>NZ_CP017114.1:0-2400000 GCF_001720485.1 Cobetia marina | reverse complement strand
AGCGCGATGCGAGTCGCCGCGAGATGCCACTGCGGCACGACATGGAAGCCCCAGCGCAGCACGCGATCCAGTGCTCGTGTGGCGCTCAGCAGGTCTTCGCGGGTCTGGGCCTGGATCAGGGCATCGGTGAGTGCATCGATGACCGGACTCTTCAGGCCGATCAGGTTGCGCGAGCCGGCGACATCGGCGTAATCACTCGTCCAGTACTCGCGCTGTTCGCTGCCGGGACTGTTGGACTGGGGGTAACTGCCGACCACGACATCGAAATCGAAGCTTCGCCGACGATTGATGTACTGGTTGACGTCGACGGTGCGGATACGCGCCTGGATGCCGATGCGTGCCAGATTGCGAATCCACGGCTGGATGACCCGTTCGAACTGGGTGTCGTAGTTGAGGACTTCCAGTGTCAGCGGCTTGCCCGTCTCATGATTGACCAGCTGGCCATCCGCGACGCGATAGCCAGCGTCCCGAAGCAGGTTGAGTGCCTTGCGCAGCCGCGGGCGCAGTTCCGTGGGCTCATCGATGGGCAGCGGGTCGCGGAAGACGGCGGCGGGCAACTGGTCCTGGAACGGCTCAAGCAGGGCCAGTTCCCGTCCTTCAGGCAGGCCATTCGCGGCCATGTCCGAATTCTCGAAATAGCTGTGGGTCTGCTGGTAGGCGCCGTAGAAGAGATTGCGGTTGACCCAGTCGAAATCGAAGACCAGTGCCAGGGCTTCGCGTACCCGCGGGTCCTGGAAGCGCGCGCGGCGTTCATTGAGCACGAAGCCCTGCATGCCGGCAGGATTGCTGTCCGGCACCTCCAGCTTCTTCAGACGCCCGTCTCTGAGCGCAGGCGTGTCATAGGCCGTCGCCCAGTTCTTGGCGCTGCTCTCCACATGCAGGTCAATGCTGCCGGCCTTGAAGGCCTCCAGCGACACGCTCTGGTCGCGGTAATAGTCATAGACCAGTGTCTGGATGTTATGGCGCCCCTTGTTGACGGGCAGGTCCTTGCCCCAGTAATCCGCGACACGCTCATAGCGTACCTGGCGTCCGGCATCCAGCGAGGCCATGCGGTACGGCCCTGAGCCAAGCGGCAGTTCCAGCGTGGCGCGGGTGAAATCACGTGTCTTCCAGTAATGCTCGGGCAGTACCGGCAGCTGACCGATGATCAAGGGCAGCTCGCGGGCGGCGTCGGGGGCCATGTCAAAGCGAACGGTATCGGTGTCGATCAGGCTGACGCGAGTGACATCGTGGTAGTAGCTCTTGAAGAAGGGCAGGCCATCCTTCATCAGCAGACGATAGGTGAAGACGACATCCTCGGCGGTGACGGGTTCCCCATCATGAAAGCGTGCGCGGGGATCGATATCGAACTCGATGGCACTGCGGTCTTCTGCCAGTCGGATCCCGCTGGCCAGCAGGCCATATTCAGTGAAGGGTTCATCGGCAGACTGGGTGAGCAGGGTGTCATAGATCAACCCGCCGAAATAATTGAGCCCTGCCACCGAGTTGCCCTTGAGGATGAAGGGGTTGGTGGAGTCGAAGCTGCCGATGGCGGCGCGAGTCATGCGTCCGCCGATGGGGGCATCAGGATTCACGTAGGGGAAGTGCGTGAAGCCTGCCGGATGTGCCGGTTCGCCATAGATGGCCAGTCCGTGCACGGTCGGCACGTCCAGGGGGGCCACGGGAGTCTTCTGATCAGTGGTCCGCGATGAGGATGCATGCGCCGGTGCAATGGCGGAGAGAATCAGAGCCCCGAGGCACAGTGCACGAAGTAGGCGTGCATGCCGAGGGATAAGAGAAGCAGCCTGCATCAAAGGACATCCTTGAATGGGGGATCATGGCGCGAAGGGCCAGGTGACAATGTCGGGCGGCACTGGTGGACACAAGGCCGGCAAGTCAACTCACTGCCAGGGGGTCCGCAAGCATCGACCTCGCCAAGAGTATCGAAGTTCCCCGTTATCGACCATTGTTCGACCACGACGAGGGCGACTGACTGGTGTCAGTGCCGGCGTTTCAGTGTCTGTTGTTGCCTCGCGGTGTCGGCCACCGAGTGTCGGTCTCCGAGTGCTGGAGGAGTCCAGGCTGACAGGTGCTTGATATCAAGACGCCCCCGCCATGGAGCATGGCGGGGGCGTCTTGATGTTGCGTACGTGCTGCGTAGGTGCTGCGCAGGCGATGGCGCTCAGTTGGCGCTGTAGAGCGTCAGCATCTGGCCCGGACGCAGATAATCGGCGGAAGAGAGCTTGTTCCAACGCGCGATCTGGCGGGTGGTGACATTGTGACGCGCCGCAATCACCGACAGCGAATCGCCACGCTTGACGCGCACCTTCTTGAGGCCGTTGGCTTCTGCGAGTTGCGCCGCTGCCACGCCGCGAGTGGCGTCAGGCACCAATAGAGGCTGACCGACCCGGATGGTGTTGCCGCTCAGGCGATTCTTCTGCTTGAGCTCCGCCAGTGTCAGTCCACTGCGCCGGGCGATGACCGACAGGCTGTCGCCACGCTGGACACGGTACTCCGCCCAGCTTTCGCGGGTCTCTTGCGGCAGGGTCTCAAGCTTGCTGAGGAAGGTGTCACGTGCCGTGGCCGGAATCACCAGCGAGCTGTCTCCCGGGCTTGTCGCCCACCGCTTGTACGCGGGATTCAGGGTGCGCAGCTCGCTTTCGCTGATGCCAGCCAGTCTGGCGGCAACGGAAAGGTCAAGCTGGCCCCGGGTATCGACAGCGGCGATTTCCGGGGTGTCCGGAATCGCCGGCAGATTCAGGCCGTACTCTTCGGGTTCACGGATCACCGCAGCCAGCGCCAGCAGCTTGGGCACGTACTCCATGGTCTCGCTGGGCAGCTTGATGTTCCAGTAATCCTCATCCCCTGAGCCGGTACGTCGGCGCGCGCGGTTCACGGTGCCGGCGCCGGCGTTGTAGGCGGCCAGCGCAAGCTCCCAGTCTCCGTCGTACCAGCGTTCGCCCTGGGACTGCAGATAATCCAATGCGGCATCGGTGGCCATCAGGACGTCCTTGCGGCCGTCGTACCAGCGGTTGCGGGTCAGGCCCATGGCATCGCCGGTCTGGGGCATGAACTGCCACATGCCGGTGGCGCCGCCGGGGTGGGCGGCATCCGGATCATAGGCACTCTCGATGAAAGGCAGCAGGGCAAGTTCGGCTGGAAGGCCGCGCGCCTCGGTGCGACGCGTCACGTAACGCAGCCAGGGGCGAGCCTGTTCGGCGATACGCTCCACGTGCTCCGGGTGCTCTTCATACCAGTCGATCCATTTGCGTACTCGAGGGCGTCCGGTGTCCTGCTGCAGCTGATAGCCGGCACGCAGGCGCTCCCACACATCATCGTAGCGCGCGGGCACCGCATCGATGGCTTGCATGAAATTCAGAGGAGCGCTCTGATGCACGCTGGTGGGTGTCAGGTCGTCGAGCGCCCGGGAGCTTGCGTTGGCAGGGGTCGCCATCAGCGGCAGGCACAGGCCGGCTCCGAGGGAGGCGAGGCGAATCAGGTAACGCAGACGTTCAGCAGTCAGTGGCAGGCGGGCCGGCGTGTCGGCGGCAGATGTCTTGATGACAGAGGTGTCGTCGGTACGGAGGTCTTGCTGATGCATTGACGGAGTACTCTTTGGCGAGCCTGCGTCGGATGGGCACGACACGGGCTCAGCATGCCGGACATTCCGGCGCAAACTGTGACTGCGGGGGCTGATCGGGATCACGAGAACCCGACCCGCTGTCACGCGAGACGCCTGCCCATCTTCAGGTCGTGGGCAGGCGCGCGGTCAGCGGGTCTAGAAGCTGTCCTTCCACTGGCGCAGTGCCGTGAAGGCTGCCAGTGACGTGAGGGGCTGGCCCTCTGAGGCAGTGAGGCGTCCTTGCTGGAGCAAGCGTTGTTGCAAGGTGGGGTCATCACTGCGCAGGAAGGGGTTGATCTGTCTTTCACGCGCGATGCGACTCGGGAGGGTCGGGCGGCCGGTCTCGCGGGCGCGCTCACACTCGGCGATCACCTGATCGCGTTGCGTGTTGTCAGGCTCCGCCGCGCGGGAAAATGCCAGGTTGGCCAGGGTGTACTCGTGAGCCGGGAAGACGAGGGTGTCTTCAGGGAGTGATGTCAGGCGCGTGAGTGACTGGTGCATCTGCTCTGGTGTGCCTTCGAACAGACGGCCACAGCCCGCACTGAAGAGGGTGTCCCCGCAGAACAGCAGCCCCGGCATGCCGGCACTCACGAACGCGATGTGGTCCAGTGTGTGGCCGGGCACTTCCAGGACATCGAACAAGCGTCCCTGCACGCGCACGCTGTCACCATCGGCGACACGCACATCGATTCCCTCGATGGCCGGGTTGTGCGGGCCGACCACGCGAGGGCGGTAGCGCTTGATCAGCTCGGGGAGGCCGCCGGTGTGATCCTGATGGTGGTGAGTGATCAGAATCGTGTCCAGAGTCAGGCCGCGGGTTTCCAGAACCTCGATCACCGGTGTGGCATCACCCGGATCGACGACGGCAACCGTGTCGCTGTCGTCGCTCTGGATCAGCCAGATATAGTTGTCCTGAAAGGCCGCTATGGGCGTAACGCTCATCATGGTGGTCAGGTACTCTTGTCGTGTCGGTATCCCATTGCGTGACGGGGGAGGCTGCCGGTGACGTGACCGAATGAAAGAACTTGGCAGTTCCGTCCCGCTGGCGATTGGCGCAAGCCTTCGCCAGGCATATGGTGGATACGATGTCTTCAAGTGATGTCGAGGCCATTGCTCACGGAGGTTTTGGCGTGGCATCGACGATGCGATTTCTCATCGGACAGCCCGGGGCGTTCATCGCCGCTCTTTTCCGGGGTGTCTGGCGTTGGCAGCGCGCAAGCGGCTGACGTATCGCCATGCAAAGGCGTAAAGCCTGCCGAGCAAGCGGGTAAGTGTCAAACCTCTTGTGGTGTGAGAATGTAGAAGTGTGTGACATCTTGCTTGCGCGTGGGGCGCTCCCCCATGAAAGAGACGGGAGATGCAGGGATGTGGAAAAGTCGCTCACGCGGGGCGGATTCCGCTGCGCAACTCACCCCGGAAGCGCGTCGCCGACAGCACGCGCGGCTGCTGGGCGCCCACGTGCGAGCGATGCGCGCCTTTCTTGAAGGGGCGGACGGCAAGGACATTCTCATCGCCGAGCGCGAGATGTTGACGCCGCTGTTCGAGCGTTGCTTCGGCTTCCACAGTCTGTGTCTGGGGCCGGGAGACAATGACCTGCTCTCCTTGTCTCCCATCCGGCATGCCATCCATTGGGCGCCGGAGCCCGCCCTGGCCCAGTCGCCATCGACCCTCATCTGCCCGCTCACTCAGCTGGCCCTGCCAGATGAAAGCATGGACATGGTGATGATCCATCATCTGCTGGAGGTCGCGCCGGAACCCCATCGCCTCTTGCGCGAAGCGGCGCGTGTCCTGCGCTCCAGCGGTTGTCTGATCATCGTCGCCTGGCAGCCGATGTCCGGGGAGGGTCTGCTGCGCCTCGACCCCCGGCGGCGGCACATCACTCCCTGGGAAGGCAGCTGGCGCACCCCGGCGGCGCTCAGGGACTGGTTGGCCTTCGTGGACTTCGAGATCGAGCGTATCGACTACGCGGGATTTCATCTGCCTGGCTTGCGCCTGCGCCATGGTTGGCTCGAACGGATGGGACGCCGTTACAACCTGCCTCTGGGCAGCCTGATGCTGATACGGGCCCGTCGCAATGTCGGGTACGTGCAGCCTCTGAATGCCAAGCGCTCACGCGTGGCGATTCCCGGTGTCGCCATCGGGCAGGTGACCCGCCTGCATTCACGCGACAATCATGACTCCCGTTCGTCGGATGACTCGGGCAAGGTGTGAGCCGTGCAGGGCATGCCGACACGCCGTCCGTGTCGCCAGGTGGGCTGACATGGACTGTAAGGACACACAGGTCGCTTTGCCGCTATCCGGCATGAGCGGTTAGAATGTCGCCCTGGCAGCAAGCCCGCGTCGAAGTGACGTCGCGTCGTGTCATTGCCTGTGTCCTGTCCTTTCTCCAAGAGTGTTCCCCTGTGAGTCACAGTGTCTCCTCGTCCGATCTCGCCAATGATGCCTCCTCAGCCGCCCCCAGCCCTCGGGTGGTCATCCATACCGATGGTGCCTGCCGGGGAAATCCCGGCCCGGGAGGGTGGGGAGCCATTCTCGTCAGTGGCAAGCATCGCAAGGAACTCAAGGGCAGCGAACAGGACACCACCAACAATCGCATGGAGCTGATGGCCGCCATCGAGGCCCTGAAGGCGTTGACCCGGCGCTGTGACGTGGTGCTGTGGACGGACTCCGAATACGTCAAGAATGGCATCACCAAGTGGGTCCATGGCTGGGTCAAGCGCGGCTGGAAGACGGCTGCCAAGCATCCGGTCAAGAATGAGGCGCTGTGGAAGGCGTTGCTGGAACAGAGTCAGCGTCATGATATCGAGTGGCGCTGGGTCAAGGGCCACAGTGGCGACGAAGGCAATGAACGTGCCGATAGCCTTGCCAATGAAGCGATCGATGAGATGCAGTCACGCCGTTGAGCACGCGGCCACTGGCCCGGCAGCTCAGAGTCAGGTGTCACTGAGTCAGACGCCACTAAGTCACAAACCTCAGCGTCAGAAGCACCAGCGTCGGATACATCAGGACCAGTGTCTTCAGAGCCAAGTTCACCCGGACCCGTTCACCAGGTCCCGTTCACCAAGAGGTCTGAGATGCGTCAGATTATTCTCGATACCGAAACGACCGGTATCGACCCGAAGGAAGGCCACCGTCTGATCGAGATCGGTGCGGTGGAGATGATCAATCGCCGTTTGACGGGGCGCACTTATCACCAGTACATCAATCCGGAGCGATTGATCGATGAAGAGGCGATCGGCGTCCACGGCATCACCGATGAACGGGTCGCCAATGAGCCGGTCTTCGCGGACGTGGCGGATGCCTTCTGGGAGTTCATCAAGGGCGCCCAGCTCGTCATTCACAACGCGCCCTTTGACGTCGGCTTCATTGATCATGAATTCGGCCTGATCAATCCACGGCGTAGCCAGCCGCTGGGGCCGGTGGCGGAACACTGCGCGATCCTCGATACCCTGAAGCTCGCCCGTGAGAAGCACCCCGGTCAGCGCAACAACCTGGATGCGCTGTGCAAGCGCTACGATATCGACAATGGGCACCGCGTGCTGCACGGTGCCTTGCTGGATGCGGAGATCCTCGGCGACGTCTATCTGGCGATGACCGGCGGGCAGACGGCGCTCGGGCTGGACGACATAGACGATGGTGATGAGGGAGAGGGCGGCATTGTCGGGGTGCGTCGCCTTCGGGCGGACCGCCCGCGTCTGGTCACGCCCGGGCTCTCGGCGCTGGAGCTTGAGCGCCATGCTGCCTGGTGCGAGGAAATTCGTGCCAAGACAGAATGTGCCTTTGACAAGGTGGCGATCGACGCGCTGGGCAGCCTTGACGGCAGAGGCAACCCGGGAGGCGCTGTCTGATGCTGATACGTGATCTGTCACGAGTGAACCAGCGTCAGGGGTACCTGATTCGCATCGGGCGCGACGGGGTCGCCCCGGCGCCCGATGGCGGCATCATTCAACCGCCATGCGACTGGCCATCCGGCGCGATTGCACTGGGAGAGTGGCAGGGGGCGCCGATCGCCGTGCTTGGCGAGAATGGGTCTTCCGAGTGGCCAGGCGCTCGGCAATGGTTGCATTCACTGCCCAGAGAGCAGTTCCCGCTGCTCTCAAGTGCCCTGCAGGTGCTCAAGTGGGCGCGGGACCATCGTTTCTGTGGACGTTGTGGCAAGCGAATGAAACGTCTGGAACATGAGTTCGCGATGCACTGTACCGGCTGCCAGCATCGCAGCTATCCGCGAATCTCGCCCTGCATCATCACGCTGATCACGCGTGGGCGTGAGTTGCTGCTGGCACGCAGTCCGCGTTTCGGGCCCGGCATGTACTCGACCCTGGCCGGCTTCATCGAAGCCGGGGAAAGCGCCGAGGAAGCGGTGAGGCGCGAGGTCCTGGAAGAAGTGGGTGTCGAGGTCGGGCGCGTGAGTTACTTCCAGAGCCAATCCTGGCCATTTCCCCACTCCTTCATGTTGGGATACTACGCCGAATATGCGGGCGGGGAGATCGCTATTGATGGCCATGAGATAGAGGATGCCCAGTGGTTCACACCTGAATCCTTGCCTGGCTTGCCGCCGAAGTTCTCGATCTCGCATGCCTTGATCGACAACTTCCTGCGCTCGGTGGCCAGCGGCCGCTGACGCCTGGCACTCCGGGCTGTCAATGAAAACGCCCCTGCCAATGGCAGGGGCGTTTTCATTGACGGTATCGCTCATCGAGCGATACCGATCAGCAGAGGTCGCATCCGCTGTTCTGCCGTCACTTGTTCGGGAAGAGAGAGGTCAGCTTGGTGGCCAGCATGATGTTGCCGGTCGCTTTCAGGCGGCCCGTCATGAAGGCCTGCATGCCGTCGACTTCGCCCTTCATCACGCCCTTGAGGGTATCGCTGTCAGTGGACAGCGTGACGGACGGATCGTCGTGCTCCCCTTCGCCCACGTCCAGGGTGCCATCCTTGACGACCATGTAGTAGTCATCACTGTCGGTGATGTTGAACTGGAAGACGTCGTTCATGCCCTTGGCGGCGTCCGGGTTGAAGCGACTTTTCAGCATCTCGATGACGGCGTTGGCGTCTGCCATGGCAATATTCCTTTTCAATGGTGAAGGCTGGGAAAGTGGATATGGGGTTCAGCACTTTCAAGGCTGTGCATCAGACTATTTCAAACGATCGTTCCAATCAAGCGCCGAAGATGATCTCCTCCGTTGCAGCGGCCCTTGCGCTGACCGGATCAACCCGCGTTGTGCCACCCTGTCTCGCAGCGCCGTGCTCGCCTTGCAGAGAGGGTCGTTTGCCCCCATGTAGCAGGAATCTCACAGCTGGCCTGGTGGCCGCTAAAGTCGTTGTCCGTCAGACAGATCCGTGCAGGTCGCGGTGTCCGACGACACCCATGTCGTTCAGGAGCAAGTGCATGCAATGGTTATCGGAATATGGCCTCTTTCTCGCCGAGGCAGTCACGGTGGTGGTGGCCATTGGGGCGATCATCCTCATGATCGTGCGTGCCCGTCACGGGGACAGTGGTGAGCGCGAGGCTCGCCTCAAGATTCGCCCCTGGCATGAGCGCATGCAGCACCTCCAGCGGGAATTGGGACAGGCCGGGTTGGAAGATGCCGAGCGCACCGCCAATGCCAAGGCACGTGCCAAGAAGGAGAAGCAGGAGGCCAAGTCTCTCAAGAAGGCGCTCAAGGCCAAGGCGAAGCGCAAGCCTTCCGATGATGTTCAGGAACAGGACTCCACTGCCGGGCGTCGGGTGTTCGTGCTCGACTTCGTCGGCGATATCAAGGCGACGGGAGT
Source organism: Cobetia marina (assembly GCF_001720485.1). Classification (GTDB taxonomy): domain Bacteria; phylum Pseudomonadota; class Gammaproteobacteria; order Pseudomonadales; family Halomonadaceae; genus Cobetia; species Cobetia marina. The sequence goes on along the minus strand of NZ_CP017114.1, from coordinate 2,390,630 downwards.
GGAAAGCCTCGCCGAGCAAGTCACCGCGCTGGAAGGCGTGCTGACCGACAAGGATGAAGTGGTACTGCGACTGGAATCTGGTGGTGGCCTGGTGCACGCCTACGGTCTGGCCGCCGCACAGCTGGATCGTCTGCGTGCGGCAGGCGCGCGTCTGACGATTACCGTCGACAAGGTGGCCGCGAGTGGCGGGTACATGATGGCGTGTGCCGCTGATCACGTCGTGGCGGCGCCGTTTGCCGTGATAGGGTCCATCGGCGTCGTGGCACAGGTGCCCAATGTGCACCGTCTTCTCAAGAAGCACGATGTCGATGTGGAGATCCTGACGGCTGGGCGTTACAAGCGAACGCTGACGATGCTGGGGGAGAATACGGAAGAAGGGCGTGAAAAGTTCCTGTCTGACCTGGCCCGCACCCATGACCTGTTCAAGCAGCACGTCGGTAACCGTCGTCCGCAACTGGATGTGGAAGCCGTGTCACAAGGGGACATCTGGTATGGCAGCGAGGCGATCGCGATCGGTCTGATCGATGAGGTGGGCACAAGTCAGGCGCTGCTGGCCGGCTATCTCAAGCAGGATCTCAAGATATTCGAAGTCAGTCTCGAAAAGCCGCGTCGCATGATGGATCGATTCGGGAAGGGGGTGACGCTGAGTCTGGATCGTGTGCTTGACCGCGTGCTGGAGCGCAATGTCGAGTCACGCTGGCAGCAGCACTGAGAACTTCGCGAATCGTGATCTGCAAGCGCCAGGCCCTGCACGAATGCAAGTCTGCGGGCAATGGCGGCCATTCCCTGGCCATCCGTCAATCGAGGAGTGAGGAAGGTGCGAGAGACCCGGTGATGTTGCGGGTCTGGCTCAGCCTGGTCATGGCATCACGTCACGACAGGGCGTGACCGGATGACCCGATGGCTTCCCTCAAGGGCGTCAGTCTTCGACTGGCGCCCTTTTTCAGCGATAGAGTTGTTGAAGCGTGCGGATCACGCCTGCAGCGTTGGGGCCCAGCAGTGAGTAGTAGATGGTCTGTGACGCCCGGCGAGTCCGCACCATGCCTTCGCGACGCAGAATGGCCAGATGCTGCGACAGGGCTGACTGGGAAAGTTCGAGACGTGAATTCAGTTCACTGACCGACATTTCGCTTTCACTGAGCAGGCAGAGAATTCGCAAGCGATTTTCGTTGCCCATCGCCTTCAACAGGGCAGTGGCTTCCTCGATCACGCGATCACCTGCCTGGTGTAACGTGATGACATCATCTTGCGCAGGCATGGCGGGTTTCCTCGCGGTTGAGACCTTGGCATTCATTGGTGAGCTCCGGTGCTGTCTGGGGGATTCCATCATCAGATTGGCCGTCCTTGTGGTGTCAGGCATGAAGTATCCTTGTTTTAGTGAATCATCAATAACTCCGCGTGCTACGTCCAAGGCAATATTAAACGATAAATCATCGAGGGTGGCCTGATCAGGGGTGGACTTTTCCTTTTCCTGACGCTGGTCGACATACGGTCGTTCGTTTCACTGCGTGTCGATGATGTCATACGACGAACTGACCAGGGTTGGATGCCTCATCTGACATTCACACGGTCGGGTTTTGGCCTAAGGTTCTGATAGTGCGCATGCGCGTCACCTGCCATCAGCGTGGTGGGACACTTGGGGTCGCCAGCTGCCGGCATCTTCCAGGCGCAGTCCCCGAGTCGAAGGCGCGTAAGGCGTGATACTGCTTTCTGATGGCAACGCCATGCCATGAACCCCGTGCCAGCATCGTCAACGAGGTAAGCCATGCCTGAGACCGCCAAGCGATCCGCACGCGAGCACTACGAATCACTTGTCTCGCGTGCCAATCAAGCGCCAGAGGACTTCTGGGCTGAGCAGGCCAGGCGCATCGTCTGGTTCCGTGATCCAGCGACCATCCTGGCTTGGGATGCCCAGGAGCACGCCCGTTGGTTCATTGATGGCGAGATGAATATCTGTCATGCCGCGCTGGATCATCACGTGGCCAATGGCCGCGGGGATCAGGTGGCGCTCTACTGGGACTCTCCCGTCACTGACAGCAAGTGCCAGTACACCTATCGAGAGCTTCGCGACGAAGTGGCCAGGCTGGCGGGTGCCCTGCGTGACAAGGGGGTCGAGAAGGGTGATCGCGTGATCATCTACATGCCGATGGTGGCGGAGGCCGCGATGGCGATGCTGGCCTGCGCACGCCTGGGGGCGGTGCATTCCGTGGTCTTCGGAGGATTCTCCCCCAAGGAGCTGGCCGTACGGATCGATGATGCGACGCCCAAGGTCATCCTGTCGGCCTCCTGTGGCATCGAGGTCGACCGTGTCATTCCCTACAAGCCGTGGCTGGATGAGGCGATCGAACTTGCGACGCATACGCCAGAGGCCTGCCTGATCCTGCAGCGTGAGCAGCAACTAGCCACCCTGGGGCCGCGAGACCACGATTGGCAGGAATGTCTGGCGCATGCCCAGGCCACGGAAGCGGTCAGCATGCTGGGAAGCGAGCCGCTCTATATCCTCTATACCTCAGGCACCACCGGGACGCCCAAGGGTGTGGTGCGCGATCACGCCGGCTACGCCGTGGCACTGCATTACTCCATGGAAATTCTCTACGGGACCCGCCCGGGGGACACCTTCATGGCAGCCTCCGATATCGGCTGGGTCGTGGGGCATTCCTATATCGTCTATGGCCCGTTGCTGGTGGGAGCCTCGACGGTCATGTATGAAGGCAAGCCGGTCAGGACGCCGGATGCCGGAGCCTTCTGGCGCTTGATCGAGGAGTATCGGATCAACTGCTTCTTCACGGCACCGACCGCCTTCAGAGCCATCAAGAAGGAAGACCCCGACGCCAGCCTGATGGCCGGGCGTGACCTGTCCAGTCTGCGCAGCCTGTTCCTGGCGGGGGAGCGACTCGATCCTCCCACCTATCATTGGTTGAATGACCTGCTGCCAGTGCCGATCGTGGATCACTGGTGGCAGACGGAAACCGGCTGGCCGGTCGCGGGAAATCTGCTCGGTCTCGACATGATCACTCGGCAGGGGAGTGGTCCCCGAGCGCCGGTCGAGGCACGCGCGGGCAGTGCGACCTGGCCGTTGCCCGGTTTCAATGTGCAGGTGCTCGATGGCCTGGGAGACGAGGTCGAACCCGGAGTGCAGGGCAACGTGGTCATTCAGCAGCCGCTGCCGCCCGGGTGTCTCACGGGGCTCTATCACAATCCCGCGCGTTTCCACGCCGCCTACCTGGCGGCGTACCCCGGCTACTATCTGACGGGAGACGGCGGCTATCTTGACGAGGACGGCTACCTCTTCGTGATGGGGCGCATCGATGACGTCATCAATGTGGCAGGGCATCGCCTGTCCACCGGGGAAATGGAACAGGTCCTCGGCTCACACGAGGCAGTGGCGGAATGTGCGGTGATCGGCATCGAGGATTCGCTCAAGGGCGAGATGCCGCTGGGACTGGTGATCATCAAGGATGCCTGGCGCGGTGACGAATCTGCTCTTCGTCAGGCGCTGGCGCAGCGTGTGCGCGATGAGATAGGGGCGATCGCCTCGCTCAAGGACGTACTGATCGTCGAGCGGCTGCCCAAGACACGCTCCGGCAAGATTCTGCGCAAGATGATCCGTCAGATCGCTGCGGGAGAGCAGTACCAGATTCCCTCGACCATCGATGACCCGGCGAGTCTGGAGGATGTGCGTGAGGCATTGAGCGATGCAGGCGTCGGTCTGGCCGGGCAGGCGCGCAGTGCTTGAGTGACGTGAGCATTGCCGGTGAGTGAACGCTTGGGCGCAGATCGCGCCTGCCGCAAACACAAGGCCCCCGTCATGAACCATGACGGGGGCCTTGTGTTCTTGCGTGGAGCGATCAGTCCATCAGGTGCGTGCGACCACGGGGTTGGCGCGTTCCCGACGGGCAAGCCAGGCGATGCTGACGACCAGCAGCCCTGCCAGACTCAGCCAGCCGAACAGCGTGCTGTCGGTCAGGCCCATCACCAGGTACGCCAGCAACGAGATGCAGGCGCCCAGCAGCGCGTAGGGCAACTGGGTCATGACGTGATCGATGTGATGGCAGCTCGCGCCCGTCGAGGACAGGATGGTGGTGTCGGAAATCGGTGAGCAGTGGTCACCGAAGACCGAGCCCGCCAGTACGGCACCCATCATCGGCAGCATCATCGCGATCTCGGTGGCTGCCGCCATGTCTCCGGCGATCGGCAGCATGATGCCAAAGGTGCCCCAGCTGGTGCCGGTGGCGAAGGCCATCAGACCGGACAGCACGAACAGCAACATCGGAAGCCAGGTGGGGGAGACCACGCCATCCACCAGCGTCGCCAGGTATTCGCCCGTGCCGAGTGAGCCGATGATGCCGGTCAGCATCCAGGCGAACACCAGGATATAGACGGCCGGCAGCATCGAGCGCGCGCCCTGGACGATGGCACCGATGCTGCGGCCAGTGCCCATGCGGTGACGCAGCAGCATCATCACGGCGGCGAGCAGGCCGATGGCACCGCCGATGATCAGCGATCCTGCGACATCGGTCAGCTCGAAGGCACGCACCAGGCCGAATGCCTCGCCCTTGGCGGCCAGCGCACTGGCGCCGGTCTGCACGATCATGAAGAAGGTGGCGATCACCAGCACGATGATCGGAATCAGCAGATCCACGGGGCGGCCACGTTCCGACTCTTCGACATGGGTGTTGCCGGGAGGATTGCCACGGCTGGCGTCAAACAGCTCGCCATCACGCGCGGCGATGGCATGTCGGCGCATGGCACCGAAGTTGATGTCGAACCAGGCCGAGGCGATCACCAGCACCAGCGCCGCAATCGCGTAATAGTTGAGCGCGGAAAGCTCCAGGAAGGCACCGAAGGGGCTGACATCGGTGATGTGGTGCGTGGCCAGGATTCCAGCGATCAAGCTGATGATGTAGGCGCCCCAGCTGGAGATGGGGGTCAGCACGCATACCGGTGCGGCGGTGGAGTCGATCAGATAGGCCAGACGAGCCCGCGACAGGCCCTGGCGATCCGTCAGGGGGCGGCAGATGTTGCCGACCGCCAGGCTGTTGAAGTAGTCATCGATGAAGATGAAGACTCCCAGCAGGACGGTCATCAGCTGCGAGCCGCGACGGGTAGTGACCCGTTCACGCGCCCAGTTGCCGAAGGCGCGCGTGCCGCCGGCCAGAGTGATGACACCGACCATCGCTCCGAGAGCGAGCAGAAACAGCAGGATATAGACATTCCAGCTGTTGAGCGTGACATCGGCCAGTTGACCGCTGTCCGGCAGCTCGACGAAGACCGCGACCAGCTGGCGCCAGAGATAATCCAGCGTGGTGAGCGGTGAGAAATCATTCAGCAGCAGAGCGCCAGAGACAATACCCAGCCCAAGGGAGAGCATGACGCGACGTGTCAGTATTGCGAGACCGATGGCTATGATCGGGGCGAGCAGCGAAAGCGGGGACGCCGCGTAGCTGGTCAGTTCCATGTATCACCTGTTTTCAAAGGCAGGCGCCGGGACAATGCGCGCTGCCGGGTGCCGTAATGGCTGTTAGGGTGCGTGGGCGTCAGGGAAGAGCACCGTCCTGATGTGGCGCATCCGACCGGCCGCAGTCGTGGTGTCGCAACTGGGGGAGGGCGTCGCTGATGCGCCGAACACGTCCTGCAGCATCAGGCTGACCGATGCCTGCAGGTGGGAAGGGGGCGCATTATGCCCGAGAGGACCAGACAGCGAAACATTGCCTTGTGCATCTAAAGTCTAGGATGCAGTGAAAAAGACCGACATTTCGCCGGTTCCCCACTAGAATCCCGCTGTGAAACGCCAATGTTCAGTATGCTCTTCTTGCTAATCCGTGTCGGATATGAAGAATGGCGCTCACCAAAGCATGTCGAGCAACCCTTTCGTAGTGGTTGCTCGCTGCCAGCGGCAGGAAGGCCATGGCTTTTCACGCCGCCTGGCAGCGTCGACAAGATCAAAAACCCGCCAAAGCGAGACCGACATGTCGGAAACAACGTCCATCATTCCAGCGCCGATTCTGGCGTTGATCGATGCAGGCAATGGCCTGCTGTGGGGCAGCGTATTGATCTACCTGCTCATCGGAGCGGGTCTTTTCTTCACGGTCATGACCAAGGGCATCCAGTTCCGCTACTTCGGGCACATGTGGAAACTGCTGGCCACCTCACGTCAGGGTAGCGAAGGCGGGATCTCCTCCTTCCAGGCGCTGGCCACCTCCCTGGCGGCACGTGTCGGTACCGGTAACCTGGCCGGTGTCGCCGTGGCGATTTCCTTGGGTGGCCCGGGTGCCATCTTCTGGATGTGGATGACGGCACTGGTGGGCATGTCCACCAGTTTCATCGAGTCCACCCTGGCCCAGGCCTACAAGGTGTCACACGATGACAATACCTTCCGTGGTGGCCCGGCCTACTACATCGAGAAGGGCCTGGGGCAGCGCTGGATGGCGATCCTGTTCTCCGTGTGTCTGATCATCGCCTTCGGTCTGGCCTTCAACTCCGTGCAGTCCAACTCCATCGCGCTGGCCATGGAGCAGGCCTTCAGCGTGCCGCCGTGGATCATGGGCGTGATTCTGGTCGTGGTGATGGTGCCGATCATCTTCGGTGGCATGAAGCGCATCACGCGGACCGCCGAGCTGATCGTGCCGATCATGGCGCTGCTCTATCTGCTGCTGGCCATCTTCGTCGTGGCGATCAACATCACCGAGCTTCCGGCGGCACTGGGCACCATCTTCCGCAGCGCCTTCGGTCTTGAGCAGGCAGCAGGTGGTGCACTGGGCTACACCATCGCGCAGGCGATGATGAACGGCATCAAGCGCGGTCTGTTCTCCAATGAAGCCGGCATGGGCTCTGCGCCGAATGCCGCGGCGATGGCGACCACCCGGCACCCGGCCTCCCAGGGCTTCGTCCAGATGCTGGGCGTCTTCATCGATACTCTGGTCATCTGCACCGCAACCGCTGCCATCATCATCATGAGCGGCACGCTGGGCAACGATGGCGGCAATGATGGTATCCAGATCACCCAGGCGGCGTTGACCTCGCAGGTCGGCAGCTGGGGGGTGGCTTCGTGGCGATCGCCATTCTGCTGTTCGCCTTCACCTCGCTGGTGGCGAACTACTCCTATGGCGAGTCCAACATCGAGTACATCTCGGGCAAGAAGAACGCCAAGCCGGTCATCATGATCTATCGCTTTGCGGTGCTGGGCATGGTGATGCTGGGCGCAGTCGCCAGTCTCAAGAACATCTGGAACTTCGCTGACCTGTCGATGGGGGCGATGGCGCTGATCAACCTGATCGCCATCCTGCTGCTGTCGCCGCTGGCCTTCCGGATCTTCAAGGACTACGACCGTCAGCACAAGGCCGGTCAGGAGCCGACCTTCGACCCCGAGAAGTTCCCGGAGCTCAAGGGCAAGGTCGACCCCGCCATCTGGAAGAAATGAGCGTCACCCATGAAAGCCCGCGGTGCGGAATGAGGCGTCCACCTCTCCCTGACCACCCGGTCAGAATCTCCGTGAGTTGACATGCCAATGGCCGCGCATCGTGATACGATGCGCGGCCATTCTGGTTCTCGACGGCGAGATATCGCGCGAGATACCGTCAATCGTCAGCTGTTATGCCGTCTGTCAGGGTTCCCTCACCCCTGCTGTTGGCCTGGAACCAAAAAGGACCTCAGATGCTCCTCCTCACCGCGAGTCAATCGCGTCGTGCGCTCGTCGCACTGTCCCTGTTTCATATCCTGATCATCACGGCCAGCAACTACCTGGTGCAGTTGCCGATGACACTGTTCGGCTTCCATACCACCTGGGGTGCCTTCAGCTTCCCGTTCATCTTCCTGGCCACTGACCTGACCGTCCGGCTGTTCGGCAAGGTACATGCTCGCCGCATCATCGCGCTGGTCATGCTGCCGGCATTGCTGGTCAGCTACATGATCTCGGTGATCTTCCATGGCGGCAGCCTTGCCGGGATCGAGGCGTTGGGCGAGTTCAATCTGGTCGTGGCACGCATTGCGCTGGCGAGCTTCATCGCCTATGTGATCGGCCAGCTGTTGGATATTCAGGTCTTTGATCGTCTGCGTCGCAATGCTCACTGGTGGGTCGCGCCCATGGCATCGACGCTCTTCGGCAATCTCGCCGATACCTTCGCCTTCTTTTCGGTGGCATTTCGCAATGGCCCGGACGTCTTCATGGCGGCGCATTGGGTCGAGATCGCCTGGGTGGACTACGCCATCAAGTTGATCATTTCGCTGCTGCTCTTCCTCCCGATGTACGGTCTGTTGCTTGGCTGGTTGACGCGTCAACTGCTGGCGAGAGGCTTCATCGCCGGGCGTGAAGGCGCCTGATCAGTCCGACATCTCCCTGTACTCGAATTGCCGCCACGATGTGGTAGCCTTGAGAAAAACAGGGAGTTGATCTGCAATGAAAATCGCGGCGGTGTACAGCATCAAGGGCGGTGTCGGCAAGACGGCTTCTGCCATCAACCTCGCGTATGTCGCTGCCAACAGTGGTCTCAGAGTGCTGTTGTGGGATCTGGACCCTCAAGCCGCAGCGACTTTCTATGTGCGGACCAAGCCCAAGCTCAAGGGCGGCGTCGAGAAGCTGATCAGCGGCAAGCAGGACCTGTCACGCGTGATCCGGGCGACCGACTATCGCAATCTGGATGTCCTGCCGGCCGAGTTCTCCTATCGCAATCTCGATCACATTCTCGAGGAAGAGAAGCGCTCTCGCCTGCGCAAGGTATTGAAGCCGGTGCGTGACGATTACGACCTCGTCATCCTGGATTGCCCCCCGAGTATCTCGACTCTCTCCGAGCAGGTCTTCGCGGCCGCTGATACGTTGCTGGTCCCGATGATTCCGACGGTGTTGTCACTGCGCACGCTGGAGCAGCTCAATGCCTATCTGGCCGAGATCGATCTCGATGTGCCTGTCTGGCCATTCTTCACGCTGGTCGATCGTCGCAAGACCTTGCACAAGGATGTGATGGAGTCCCTCAAGCAGGACCATCCGCTGCAGCTCAGTGGGCATATTCCTTACTCCAGCATCGTCGAGCGCATGGGAATCGAGCGCAAGCCGGTGCCGGTCTTCTCGCGCAACAGTGCTCCGGCGGCAAGCTACCGAGAGTTGTGGAAGGAAGTCGGCCAGCGCCTCGGGCTGCTCAAGGAGCCGGCAGCTGGTGAGGGGAAGGCAGACGCAGACGCGAGCATGCCTGAGACGAGCACGACCGCTGGCACGTCCACTGCCAATCAGTCCGCTCAGCCCTCGGACAAGCCGGATGTCGGCATCGGTTCCAAGGCCAGGGCAGCCAGGTCGTCCACCGCGAAATCGTCTGGCAAGCCCTCTGGCAAGCCCTCTGACAAGTCTTCCGGCAAGTCCTCCGGGAAGGCGGGAGCCAGGCGCAGCAAGAAGGGCGGCAACCTCGGCGATTGATGCCCAGCATCTCACTGAGGGATGCCCACAATGCAAGAAGCCCCGCACTGGCGGGGCTTCTTGCATTGTGGGGGAGGGTGACTCAAAGCCCGGGCAGGCCGGAACTGGCATCGGCATCTTCCAGCAGGCGCTTGAGCGGTGCATGCAGGGCCGGTGAGGCTACCACGATATTCTCGCCATACAGCTCCTCGGGGATGCCGTCCGGGCAACGATAGAGGTGACCGGTACGTGCGCCGGCTTCGCGGGCAATCAGCAGGCCCGCCGCAAAGTCCCAGGGAGAGACGCTCTCATAGTAGGCATCCAGGCGGCCGCAGGCGACATCGCAAAGATCCAGCGCGGCACTGCCGTTGCGTCGGACATCCTGACACACCAGCAACATGGCGGAGAGACGTTTGAGCAGGGGAGGACGGCTGTCCCGGTTATAGGGGAAGCCGGTCGCGACCAGTGCGCGGCTCATGTCTTCGGTCTCGCTGACCGTGATGCTCTCGCCATTCATCCAGGCTCCCTTGCCGCGAATGGCGGTGAAGGTCTCGCCGAGGAAGGGCGCGTGGACCACCCCCATCTGGATCTTGCCACGCTCGCACCAGGCGATGGAGACGGCCACATGGCGCAGCCCGTGAGCAAAGTTGACGGTGCCGTCGATGGGGTCGATCACCCACAGGCCTCCCTTGGTGCCGATGACGTCGCGCTCGGGCGATAGCTCCTCGGTCAGGCGTGCATCTTCAGGGAATTCGGCCTCGAGCGCCTCGGCAAGGAAGGTGTCGATCGCCACATCGATGTCCGTGACCAGCTCATCGCCTTTCTTGTAGTGGTGCGCGAACCCTTGCTCCTCGCGCGCTTTCACCATGCGTTCTCCCGCGTCTCTGGCCAATTGCGTTGCACGTTCCAGGCGTTGTTCCAGCGTCATGTGGCTCTCCAGCAGCGATGATCAGGTCAGATGAGTTGACGCTCATCCCTCCGGTGACCTCCTGTATAACAGACTCATGTGGTGAGTTCAGCCTCGAGGGAGGGAGCGGGCGCACGAAGGGTGTGCTCAGGCATCCGATTCAGGCGTTGCATGCCCCTTCATGGTGCTTTCCCTGCAAGGCGTGCACTGCCAACGGGAGGTGGCGAGGACCGCTTTAGCGATTATCCCGTTATCTTGAGGGGGCGTTTTCTCATCACGCTTCCTGAAGCAACCCGCTTGGGGCCCTGACGAAGACCCGGCCAGCCCCGGCCAGTAGCGGAGAGCCTGTCCCCTGGCCGGCATGACGTGTCTGACCGGGGCTTCGTCAGGACAGGCCGGTGGGATCTGAGGATTCAACATCCGTTTCATTTTTTGATTTCTGGCGCACTTGTTGCAGTAGTCTGGTCATGGCGTTCGGCAAGCCGCCGAACCTTCCCGCATTCAATGCCCTGAAGCACAAGGAGCGAACGTGACACCGATCCCTGACCAGATTCATCCCCCGCAGCGCCTCCTGATGGGCCCGGGCCCGATCAACGCGGACCCACGTGTGTTGCGTGCGCTGTCAGCGCCATTGATCGGCCAGTACGACCCCGCGATGACGCATTACATGAACGAGACGATGCAGCTCTATCGCGGCGTCTTCGAGACCCGGAACGCGGCGACCCTGTTGATCGATGGCACATCACGGGCCGGGATCGAGGCGGTGCTGGTCTCGTTGATCCGGCCGGGGGAGCGTGTACTGGTGCCGATCTTCGGCCGTTTCGGTCATCTGCTGCGCGAGATTGCCGAGCGCTGCGGTGCCCAGGTGCACACGCTGGAATGTGAGTGGGGCGAGGTCTTTCGTCCCGAGCAGATCGAAGCCGCCATTCGCGAGGTGCAGCCAACGCTTCTCGCGCTGGTACAGGGCGATACCTCGACCACCATGTGCCAACCGCTCGAGGAGATCGGTGCCATCTGTCGCCGTGAAGGCGTGCTCTTCTACAGCGATGCCACGGCCTCGCTGGCGGGCAATCCGCTCAAGACGGACGAGTGGGGGCTGGACGCCGTCACCGCTGGCCTGCAGAAATGTCTCGCCGGTCCGTCTGGCAGTTCGCCGCTGACGCTGTCGCCGCGTGCGGTGGAGGTGGTGCATGCACGTCGGCACGTCGAGGCCGGGATCAGCAGTGGGGGCGATCGACTGGCGGAGCCGGGCGCGCGTATTCGCTCCAACTATTTCGATCTTTCCATGGTGCTCGATTACTGGGGAGCGCTGCGCCTCAATCACCACACGGAGGCCACCAGCATGCTGTATGGCGCGCGCGAGTGTGCGCGACTGCTGGTCAACGAGGGCATGGACAACGCCATCGCGCGACATGCGTTGCACGGTCAGGCGATGGTCGAGGGACTCAAGGGGCTGGGGCTTGCGCTGTTCGGTGACCAGGCGCATCGCATGAACAACGTCAGCGCGGTGAGGATTCCGGATGGCCTGGATGGCGAGGGGCTGCGTCGCAGCATGCTGGAGGATTTCGGCATCGAGATAGGCACCAGCTTCGGGCCGCTGCACGGCAAGGTCTGGCGCCTCGGTGTGATGGGCTACAACGCGCGTCGCGATACGGTACTCACCACGCTGGCGGCGCTGGAGCAGACTCTGCGACGCGGTGGCGTCCAGTGTGTCGCCGGCGGTGGTGTCGGCGCGGCGCTGGACTTTTACCAAGAGCATCAGGACCAGCCGGCGGGAGAGCGGCCATGACCATTGATGTGTCCCGAGCGCGCACGACAGCGGGCATCGCCCCGCTGGAAACGGCGGCGGACGTGCTGGCAGCCTGCGATGCCCTGGCGGCGATTTCACGCAGTGACAGCGGGATCGATCGCCGTTATCTGACGCCTGAGCATGCAGCGGCCAATGCCACCACGGCGGCCTGGCTCAAGGCGGCAGGACTTCACAGCTGGCAGGACGGGGCGGGCAATCAGTGGGGGCGATGGTGCCCGAAAACGCTCTCCAGCGAGAGCGAGGCGCCGCGGCTGGTGATCGGCTCCCATCTGGACAGCGTACCGGACGCCGGTCGTTATGACGGGATTCTGGGCGTGCTTCTGGGCGTCGCGGCGCTGACCCACTTCCAGCAGCGTGCTGAACGGGAGGGTGCCGGCTTGCCGTTTGCGCTCGAGGTGGTCGGCTTTGGCGATGAGGAAGGCACGCGCTTCGGCGCGACCCTGCTCGGCAGCCATGCCATCGCGGGCAGCTGGCAACCGGGATGGGAGCTTCTGGAAGATGAGGAGGGTATCAGCCTGGGGGAGGCGCTGACCGCCTTCGGGCTCTCGGGGCAATCGGCGGCCAGTGCCAGCCTGCAAGCGACTCCGCCGCTGGGCTATCTGGAAGTGCACATCGAGCAGGGGCCGGTGCTGGAAGCCGAGAATCTGGCACTGGGTACCGTGACGGGTATCGCTGGCGCGCGTCGTTTTGCCGTCAACTTCGCCGGTCAGGCCGGCCATGCCGGCACCACACCGATGGCACTGCGTCAGGATGCGCTGTGTGCCGCGGCAGAGTGGACTCTGGCCGTCGAGACCCTGGCGCGTGAGGTCCAGACAGGCAAGCGCGCTGACATGCCGGATCACTCACTGGTGGCCACCGTGGGCTGTTGCGAGTTGCGTCCCGGTGCGGTGAATGTCATTCCCGGCGCCGCGGCGTTGAGTCTGGATATCCGTGCCCTGGACGATGCACAACGTGACCGGGCGCTGGAGGAGCTGCTGCAACAGGCCCATCAGATCGCCGAGCGTCGCGGCGTCACCTTCCGTTGCGAGCAGACCCACGCCGCGAATGCCGTCGCCTGTGATGAAGGGTTGATGCAGGCAGTGGATCTCGGTATCGCCGCCACCGGACAGGCGCCTTTCCGGCTGCCCAGCGGTGCCGGCCATGACGCCATGGCGGTGAGTCATCTGTGCCCGGTGGGCATGCTGTTCCTGCGCTGTGAGCGGGGGATCAGTCACCACCCTGCGGAGGCGGTGACGGAGGCGGATGTCGCCAGAGCACTGGCGGCCTTGATTGCCAGCATCGAGGCAGTGGCCGCCAGATATTCGTGTTGATCATCGGCGGCCAGAAGGCGGCTGCCTAGCTCGCTTCCAGCAGGCCCGGCAGTCGCACTGCGGCAATGGCATCGATCTGATTCAGGGCTTCCTGAAATTCCGTCTCGGTGGATTGCGGCAGACGTCGTTCCAGTTCGGCGAGGATGCTTGAGGCGCTATGGCCCTTCACGCAGATGATGAAGGGGATTCCGTGACGGGCCTGATAGTCGGCGTTGGCCTTGAGGAAGCGTTCGCGGGTGGCGTCATCGAGCTGGTCCAGCCCCGCGCCACGCTGTTCGCCTTGAGAGGCGGGCGTCAGACTCTCAAGCTTGCCGGCCGCCAATTCCGGGTGGGCGTCGATCAACTGGCGGCGCTCGGTCTCGCTTGCTCGGCGTACCGCCTCGGCACAGGCGCTCAGCAGGGCTTCGGTACTGGCAAAGGGGCGCTCTGCAGCGGCGCGTTCCACTACCCAGTCGGAGTGCTCATAGAGGCCGCTCAAGCGACGAGCAAGCGCTTCTGGTGGCAGGGCGTTGAGGGTGTCCAGCATTGCCAGATATTCCATCGGGGTTTCGATTGGCATGTGCCTTGCTCCAGAGAAGAAAAGAGAAAAAGACGTGAAGAATCCATTGCTTGCAAGGCACATGCCGCCGCCAGACAAGCCGGGACTCGCCCTTGAGGCAGTGCGTCTGCCGGGGAGACGTGTCCCCTGCACCTTGACCGTCAGGTCAGATTAGGCGAGTGCACTCCTGCGGTGCAATGCCACCAAAGCCCTGAGCCGTGACATGCCGAGCGCCATGCATCATTGATCGGATCAGCGGCTGCATCACGGACAACGCGTCAATGTCACACGCTACCCATCACAAGGAAATGACCGTGCCCAGACTTACCACGCATGTGCTCAACCAGGCTGAAGGCATCGCCGCCAGTGGCGTCACCATTCTCCTGGAGCGCCAGGATGCGCAGGGCAACTTCCAGCAGATTGCCCGAAGCATCACCAATCAGGATGGCCGTGTCGAGGCGCCATTGCTGGAGAACGCACCATCGAGTGACGACGATCACTCCGGCGTCTACCGCCTGACGTTCCAGATAGGGGACTACTTTGCCGGGCGTCCGGTGGGCAAGGGCATGCTCGGGCGGGTGCCGGTCGAGTTCACGCTGGAGGCCAACGGCCACTATCACATTCCGCTGCTGGTCACTCCGTGGGCCTACAGCGTCTACCGCGGCAGCTAAGGAGCCGGCATGAGCGCATATCTCCTCGATTGGGCAATGCTGCTGACACGTTGGCTGCATGTCATGGCGGGTATCGCCTGGATTGGCGCCTCGTTCTTCTTCATCTGGTTCGACAATCGCCGCCAGCCTGCCCGTCATGCCCTCGATGGTCGTCCGGGGGGCGAGCTCTGGGCAGTGCACGGCGGTGGCCTCTACCATCTGTTTCGCCATGACGGCGTCAGTGAGACGCTGCCCAGCGAGATCCACTGGTTCAAGTGGGAGGCCTACGTCACCTGGCTGTCCGGGATGGGGCTGTTCACGCTGATCTACCTGCTGCAGCCGCAGGCCTATCTGATTGATCCGCGCGTGTTCGAGATGAGCGGCAGCATGGCCGTCGGTAGCGCACTGGGACTGCTCCTCGCAGGCTGGCTGGGCTACGAGGCGCTGTGTCGCAGCCCCCTCAAGCGCAGCGCTGCGGCGCTGTTCGTCGCGGTCGGTGTCTGGCTGACGCTGGCGGCCTGGTTCGCGACAGAGCTGTTCTCCGGGCGTGCTGCCTTCCTGCTGATGGGCGCGCTGATGGGCAGCATCATGGCGGGCAATGTCTTCAACGTGATCATCCCGGGTCAGAAGGCGCTGCTTGCCGCCGCGCAGCGTGGCGAGACCCCGGACCCGATCCACGGTCAGCGCGCCAAGCAGCGCTCGGTGCACAACACCTTCATCACGCTGCCGGCGGTCCTGATGATGATCAGCAACCATTACCCGCTCCTGTACGCCAATGACTATCGTCTCGGCGTCATCCTGCTGCTGCTGGTGACGGGGGGGCTGATTCGCATCGCCACGGTGGATCACCACAAGGGTGTCAAG
This sequence comes from Cobetia marina, assembly GCF_001720485.1. Taxonomy (GTDB): domain Bacteria; phylum Pseudomonadota; class Gammaproteobacteria; order Pseudomonadales; family Halomonadaceae; genus Cobetia; species Cobetia marina. The sequence continues at coordinate 2,375,169 of NZ_CP017114.1, read as the reverse complement.
CGACGTTGGGTGCCGGTGGGAGCCGTAGCGGCGCTGATCGGCGTGATCGTGCTGTGTGCACCACGCGCTCAGCCCGTTCCGGCAACGGCCGAAAGCGCCGCGTCTTCACCGTCCGTGGCGGCCAGCAACACCGCTGACAATGCGGTGATGGGCGAGAATGAGGCTCTGCGCGAGAAGGTCCACCATATCGTCGAGCAACGCTGCGCCGGCTGTCACAGTGATTCGCCGACGCTGATCGGGCTTACCGCGCCGGCGGCAGGGGTCGCCTTCAATGGCTGGGAGGACATCCAGCGTCAGGCACTGCGCATCCACCAGCGCACGGTGGTCGACAAGAGCATGCCGCTGGCCAACATGACCCAGATGACCGATGCCGAGCGTCAGATGCTGGACGACTGGTGGCAGGCGACACGCTGAGAGAGTGCCGGGTCAGTCATGCATGTCATCGCTACAGTTGTGGGGCGTTCGGCCGATAGTCGTGATACTTCACTCACGGATCGGAATCGCGCGCAATGATGACAACAAGAAGGCGACTGGCCCGCGCCAGCGTCGGCAGCAAGTTGGCCTTGCTGGTGCTGGGGTTGATGATGGTGGCCTTCATCGTGCTGGGACTGGTGTTCTCCACCGCCAGCAAGCATCAGGTGGAAGAGGGCACGGAGCGTGCCCTTGCCCAGCAGCAGCAACAGATCACCAATACCATCGAACTGTTCGATACCACCATGCAGGCCAGCGTGACGCGCATGCTCAATGCCTTCCTGGCCACCATCCCGGACAATTTCACGCGGATAGAGACTCGCCGCCTGCCGATCGGTCAGCGAGATGCACCGGCGCTGCTCAATGCCGGTTTCATGCTCAATGATCAATCCGGCTATCTGGCCGATTTTGCCAAGCGCACCGGAGCCCCGGTCAGTTTCTTCGTGCGCGATGGTGATGATTTCGTGCGCATCGCCACCACGCTCAAGACCGAGGATGGCTCGAGCCTGCTCGGGCTGACGCTGAGTGGTGGGGTCAAGGAAGCGCTGAATGCCGGCCAGCCCTATACCGGCATGCTCTATCTCGCCGGCCATCACTACATGACCCGCTATCGCCCGATCACCGACTTCAATGACAACGTCATCGGAGCCTCCTTCATCGGAGTGGATATCGGAGCGCAGATCGATGAGCTCTACGCCACCATCACCAGCATCCAGTTGCATGACAAGGATTTCAGTCTGGTGGCCAGCACGGCGGCTGAGCAACGTGGGCAGGTATTGACCGAGGGGCCGTGGCAGGGCCGTTCATTGACGGACTTCAAGGATGAGGCGGGCCGGTCGGCCATGGCGCCGCTGTTTGCCGCCGATAGTGGCCAGTTTGAATATCACCTGGCAGGCGAGGACAGCTCACGCATCACTCGCTTCCAGCACTACCCGGCATGGAACTGGGTCGTGGCCACCACCATCGACAAGGACGAGGTGACCGCTGGCATCACCCGTCTTCGCAATCAGGTCTTCGGCCTGGCGTTGCTGCTGGCGCTCTCGGTGGCCGCCATACTCTATTTCCTTGAGCGTCGCTTGATCAGTCGCCCGCTCGATGCCCTGGTCAAACTGGCTCAGGCACTGGCGCGTGGGGATCTTTCCCAGCGCATCACGAGCCAGCGTCAGGACGAGATCGGCAAGCTGACGGACGCCATGAACAGTATCGGTGAGGACCTGAGCCGCGTGGTCGGTCAGGTCCGGACGACCACCGTTGCCGTCAATCAGGCCGCCGGGGAGATCGCCCAGGGCAACGAGGAGCTGTCGGCCCGCACCGAGCAGTCGGCGTCGAGTCTGCAGGAAACCTCCGCCTCGATGGAGGAGATCACCACGACCGTGCAGCACAGTGCCGATTCCGCTCAGCAGGCCAGCCAGCTGGTCAACTCGACCTCGGAACAGGCGCGCCGTGGCAACGAGGACATGAACAGGGCGCAGGCGAGCATGGAAGACATCAATCGCTCTGCCGAACGCATCAACGAGATCATCAGCCTGATCGACGGCATCGCCTTCCAGACCAATATCCTGGCGCTCAATGCGTCGGTGGAGGCTGCGCGGGCCGGCGAGCATGGGCGTGGCTTTGCGGTGGTGGCCCAGGAAGTGCGAACGCTGGCGACACGCTCCAGCGATGCCTCTCGTGAGATTCGCGGTCTGATCGATGAGTCCATCTCCCACACGCAGCAGGGTGTGGCACAGGTGAAGGACGCCAGTCATGCGATGGCCGAGATTCTGTCGAGCGTCGAGCGTGTCAACGACATGATCGCCGAGATCAGCGCCGGTGCCCGTGAGCAGAGTGCCGGGGTCGGTCAGGTGAATACGGCGGTCAGCGAGCTGGATGCGATGACCCAGCAGAACACCACCTTGGTCAATCAGGTCAGTGGCGCGGCGCGCAGCATGAGTGCTCAGGCACAGTCGCTGGAGTCGTTGATGTCAGGCTTCAAGGTGGCTGGCGGGCATGATGGGGCGAACCCGCACATGTCTGATGCAAACGCTTCTCCCCGACAGGAGAGTGCGGCGTTTCATCGGGCAACGCAGTCGCCGCGTGATTCGCGATTGCGTGAGGAAGAGGAATGGGAGGCCTTCTGAACCGGACTTGGGCATCATCGCCTGACTCGAGAACTGACTCGAGGACTGACTCGAGAACTGTCTCGAGGACTGACTCGAGAACCGGATAGGCGCACCTCGGGCGAGAGGGATAATCCGCGACGCCATGGCACGTTTAGCAGGCCCCCATCGACGATGTGTCGATGGGGGCCTGCTGCGTATCAAGCGCGCGGTGGACACGCCTTCAGCCTGGATGACGCGCCGCGAAGCGCGCCAGTTCATGTGGCTGGCAGGGTTCACCCACGAAGATTTCCACATAGTCAGCGACGCGCCCGATGCGCTCCGCGACGCTTTCCCGGGTGCGCATCGAGAGGTAGCCGATCTGGGTCAGGTAGATGGTGCGCGCTCGGACATCGGCCTGGGATTCGGACTGGCCATGACGCATCAGCATCGCGGTCAGTGCCTGAATGCGTGTCTGATCCGCCTGGTCGACGACGGCGGCAACGTCCTCGTTCTGCAAGCCCCAGTTGCGGATCGCCAGCTCAAAGCGAGAGTCGAACAGCGACTCATCCAGCCAGCAATCGAAGACATTGAGCATGGCCTCCACCACCGTGGCGGCGTATTGCTCGCAGCGCCCGATCAGCCTGGCGGTATTGTGGGCATCCCAACGGGCGAGCAAGGCGGCGAGCAGGGCATCGCGGTCCTTGAAGCTCCAGTAGAAGCTAGTGCGAGACAGCCCCAATGTCTTGGCCAGCGTCAGAACGCGTACCGAGTCCACGCCACCGAGCAACAGCTGCTGATAGGCGGCCTCCAGCCAATCCTCGGCCTTGCCACGTCCTTCCGTTCTGACGCTCGCACTCTCGGGTCGTGTGGCGGTGGTCTCTGACATGGTGGGCTCCTGAAGGGGCTGACAGGCGGGGGATGCTGTCGTCGGGGTCTCGAAGGTCCAAGCGTGACACCCGTACGGGGGGGAGTGGCGTGGCTCGAGCATGCTGTCTGCGACAGCGATGATTCTGTCTGCGCCAGCGGGACAAGAACGCCATTTCCAGCGACGCACGATCTGGATTCTAGGGCTATAGTCAGCTCATGTACACATGTGTACACGATCAAGGCATCTCTGTTTACGATGTCTCATGACCTGACATTCAGGAGGCCGCATGGCTCAGGATCCGCTGCTCACACCGTTCACGCTCAAGCACCTCACCCTCAAGAATCGCTTGATGATGACCTCCCACGAGCCCGCCTATCCCGAAGATGGCATGCCCAAGGCACGTTATCGCGCCTATCACGAGGAGCGTGCGCGCGCCGGTATCGCCTTGACCATGACAGCAGGCTCCGCCTCGGTCGCCCGAGATAGTCCGCCGGTGTTCAACAATATTCTCGCCTGGCGTGATGAGGTGGTGCCCTGGCTGAGCGAGCTGACCGATGCCTGCCATGAGCACGGTACCGCAGTGATGATCCAGCTCACCCACCTGGGGCGTCGTACGCGTTGGGACAAGGCCGACTGGCTACCTGCCGTGTCGGCGTCGCATCGTCGCGAGGCGGCTCATCGCGCCTTTCCCAAGCGGGTCGAGGACTGGGACATCAGGCGCCTGATCCAGGACTATGCGGACGCCGCAGAACGCATGAAAGCGGCGGGTCTTGATGGTATCGAGCTGCAGGCCTACGGGCATCTGATGGATCAGTTCTGGTCACCACTGACCAACACCCTGGAGGGGCCCTATGGCGGCAGTCTCGAGAATCGACTGCGCTTCACCATGGAAGTGTTGAGCGCGATTCGTGCCCGGGTGGGCAACGAGTTCATCGTCGGGGTGCGCTACACCGGGGATGAATGCCTGAGTGGCGGTCTGGATGCCAGTGATGGCCTTGCGGTCTCGCGTCTGCTGCGCGATAGCGGACAGATCGATTTTCTCAATGTGGTACGTGGCCATATCGATACTGATGCTGGGCTCACCGATGTCATCCCGATCCAGGGCATGGCCAGTGCGCCGCATCTGGACTTCGCGGGACAGATTCGTGAGGCGATGGATTTCCCGACCTTCCATGGTGCCAAGATTCAGGACATCGCCACCGCGCGCCATGCCATCGCCACCGGCAAGGTCGACATGGTCGGCATGACGCGTGCCCACATGGCGGACCCGCATATCGTGCGCAAGCTGTTGGCCGGCAAGGAAGAGGATATTCGCCCCTGTGTCGGGGCCAACTATTGTCTCGATCGCATCTATCAGGGCGGATCGGCCTACTGCATCCACAACGCCGCCACCGGGCGTGAACTGGAGCAGCCGCATGACATCGCACCGGCCGAGGTCGCCAGGAAGGTGGTGATCATCGGGGCGGGACCGGCAGGGCTTGAGGCGGCACGTGTCGCCGGTGAGCGCGGCCATCAGGTGGTGGTGCTGGAAGCGGCGGATCAACCCGGTGGCCAGATTCGCCTGACCGCGCAGAGCGAGCGGCGTCGCGAGATGATCGGCATCATCGATTGGCGCATCAGTCGCTGCGAGGCGCTGGGCGTCGAGATTCGCTACAACGTCTTCGCCGAGGCCGATGACGTGCTGGCGGAGCAGCCGGATGTGGTCATCGTCGCCACGGGCGGCTACCCCGAGGAAGACATGCCGCAGGTCGGCAGTGAGCTGGTCGTCTCCAGCTGGGACATTCTCTCCGGCCATGTCACGCCTGGCCGCAACGTGCTGCTGTTTGATGATGCGGGAGACCACGCCGCACTCCAGGCCGCCGAGATGATCGCCAACACCGGAGCCAGGCTCGAGATGATGACGCCAGATCGCACCTTCGCGCCAGAAATCATGGCCATGAACCTGGTGCCTTACATGCGCAGTCTGCAACGTCTCGCCGTCACCTTCACGCCGACCTATCGCCTCGGCGGTGTCTCGCGCGGTGAGGAGGGCCAGTTGATCGCCCATATCGGCAGTGATTATCTGGATGACGCCGTAGCACAGGGCAAGGGCACCGGTGCCTACGCGGATCAGCGAATCGTCGATCAGGTAGTCGTCAACTACGGCGCCCGCCCGATGGAAGATCTCTACTTCGAACTCAAACCCCACTCGCGCAATGGCGGGGCAGTGGACTATGACGCCTTGATCGAAGGACTCGCCCAGCCTGCAGACGGCCCAAGTCCAGAGCACACCGAGCGCTCAGCAGACGGCAAGTTCCAGCTCTACCGCATCGGCGATGCCGTCGCGACCCGCAATACCCACGCAGCAATCTATGACGCGCTGAGGCTGATGAAGGTTGTGTGAGGGTGAGCAGAGAGGTGGGATATCACAGGGGAGCCATGGCAAGGGACAAAGAAAGGCTCACGTATTGTCTTGAGAGAAGGTGTGGATCACTCGCCCTTTGACTCGCCGACAAGACAGCAAGCCCATCTTTTCAGTCGAGGCACTGTCCGGATGGGTACCTTCCAGCCATAGCATGCCGTCTGGTTGTATCTCACGGATGCGCTTGATGATGCGGCCGAAGTGGGGGTGCTGTGCCACCACGATATCCCCGACGCGATAGCGCGATCTCCAGCGTTTCAGCGTGACGACATAATCTCCCGGCGCAAGGCCGGGAGACATGCTGAGTCCATTGATGCGATAGAGCCCGATGGGCATCCGTTCACGCTTGATCAATTCACTCTTCATCAGTTCTTTGGCGCGTCATGTCGTTGCCTCAATCCAGCTTCGGATAGACGACAGTTTCAGACGGCGGATACGGGCAGATGGCGGTAAAGGTGGTGAGTCCCTTGGTATCCCAGAACGCCGCGGCGAATTCATTGATGAGGGTCAGCAGCTTTTCCCCCTTGTCCCGCTCGATGCCCTGTTTGCAGGCAGAGCCGGCCAGCATGATGCTGTGGACCAGTGCATCGATGTCCGGATAGGCGTCACGCTGCGGCTGCTTGATGTAGTCGCCCCAGATGATGCGGATCTCATGCTTGGCTTTCTCGACGTGGCTTTCCTTCTGCTCCACCAGACGGGCGAGCAAGGCCTGGTCTGCCAGCGTCAGGCTGTCCTTCTGGCCCAGCTCATTGATCAGGTCCATGAAGCGGATCACGCTGAGTGCGGCGATCTGCGCAGCGGACGGGTCATAGATCTTGCAGGGAATATCACAGTGCGCGGAGGCCGCAGGGAGTGAGACCAGTCGGTCAACGGTGCGGAGCAGGGCATGAAGCATGTTCAATCCTCCTTTTGCTGAGTGTTGTGACGTTTGTGACGCGACTGACGAATGACAAAGAATGCGGTTCCGATGACGGCTGCGATGGCGCCATAGAACAGGGTGTGAACGAGGGGGCTGCTCCAGTCACTGTGGTCATGTCCCGGGTGGGCCAGTGCCGTATTGGCGGCGGTCAACAACAGCAGTCCACTCGCGATGAGGGGTTTCTTCATGCCATATCTCCTGTGGGGGTGAGGATCAGTGATGGACCCGCGTCGCCGCATGACGCGCGGGGGTTGGCCGATAAGTCCGCTGACGAGAGACGCCCAGCCATTGCACGGTATTCATGATGTCCATTCGCACCTGGCCACTGCCGCGCAGCAAGGCTTGCTGGTGGGCATGGCACAGGCCCGGGGCGGAAAGCGCATGGGAGAGGCGGGCATGGGCAGCCTGCAGGGCGCTCATCGCCTGCGGGTGCTGCCCTTGGGCGCGATAGAGCTCCGCCAGGTTCTGATAGCTCACCACCAGCGCCGCGACGCCGCCTTCCGGGTCTGCACCGGGCATCAGAAAGATGTCTGCCAGGTGGCAGGCACTGAGATAGTGCTGCTCTGCCATGACGTAGTCGCCCTGTTCGAACAACGCATTGCCTGAGTGGGTTTCACGCTTCCATTGGTCCATGAGGACCTCCTGTGACCGGGTGTCGTCAGCATGCCAATCTTCATGATTATGATAATCATTATCATTCAATGATGGTGCAATACCTCGACTGCTGCAAGGGCTCAGGGAGAATCCGTCAGGGACGTCCTGTGATACGTCTCAGGCTGGCAGGGCCAGGCAGGTGATGTCAGCGCAGCACCGAGCTTGAATGGGAGGGCTCATTGACGACTGGCACTCGCCGGGGACGATTGGGGAAGACGGTCGCTGCCGCCATCAGACCCGGGTGAGGCAGAGGGTGTCGGACATTCAGGTGTCAGGGGCGCTGTCGGGGCTGAGGCATAGCGCTGTCTGGCCGTGTGCATGATGGTCTCCATGCTGGCGTAGACCATGTAGAGCTCTCCCAGATGCTTGTCTGTCCTTAGCGTGGCATCGTGAAGCGGCAACAGACCGAAGCGCTTGAAGATCTTCATGTTGGCGCGCTTGCACAACGCCAGAATCCCATCACCATTTCTGGATTTCACATGGCGTGCCGCTGCAGCCATCAACAGATTGCCATGGGCGAAACGTTTGGCCTCCGGGGCCATTACCAGACGGCTGAATTCATAGATGGCACCTTCTGGGATGGAAACGACATCACTGTCGTCAAAGAGGGTGCGCGACTCGAGACCGCCAGGTGTGATGCGAATGCTGCCCAGCAAGGTATCGTGCTGTGTGTCCATCAGGCAGATATGCTGACTGTTGCTGTCGATCACGTCATCGTGGTCCGTGTGCTTCTTGAGATATGCCTTGGCGACACCATGGTGTTGGTCACGCAGCTTGAGGACCTGCTGGAAAAGTGGATGGCGACGACCGAAGAATGACACCGTCTCTCGATGGGTCTGATGCGTGAAAGAAGAGGTGAACTGCGTGATGACGGCGACGTCGTGACTGTCTTTCATTCCCTTGCTGACTCCTCGTTTCCTGAGGTGGATGAGATATCTCATGCTTGTGGGATGGTAAAGCTAGCACTTTATTAGTTTTAGTGCATGTTTGTTGCGTCGCCATGACAGGTTCATGATGGGGGAAGCCGGATGTCGGTCTGCGCGAGACTTTGCCCTGCGGGATCACGCCAGGACTGAAGCGCGAAGAGGGCATGGTCGGATATTTGGCGATATCATTGGCAAAAATGTCGCGAAAATTGGGTTGATGGCATGATTCTGGGTGGTTCGGCGGACGCAGTCATCCATCGTGAGCCATCTTTCCGCCTTGCCAGTGGCGGGGGGGATCGTCGTCCCTCGTCAGCAAGGAAATGGCGCAACCTCGAATATGCCATAACGCTACCCAAGGCTCATTGCTGGCGGAGATGTGCTGAGGAAACGGTGATGTGGCGTATCGTTTCTTATTGAGGAATTCGTCGAGAGGGATCACGAGTTCGCGAGGTTAGCCTTGGGTGACGGGCGAAAATGGCGAAGACATCGAGTCTGATGTGTCGCTTCCGATCACGAGATGCCACGAAGGGGGTTGTGGTCAATCTGCCAATCGGCCGAGATGGCAATGGAGCATGGTGGGAATGCGTGATTCAGGGGTGATGCGCTGCCAGAATCACCTTACATGACACACTTGAAGGAGTTGACAATGGCGCTCAAGATTCTGGTCTTTCTGGGGTCGGTTCGGACAAGTTCCCCCCATCCCCCGCACGTCTGGGAGAGCGGGTCGCCAGATGTTGCATGGCCAAGCTTGAGGAAAGTGGTCATGAAGCGGTGTTGATCGACCCTCTGGATTACGATCTCTCGGCCCCCTTCAAGCCGCTGTTTTCCTATGCACAACGCAATGCCCCGCAGGACTTGCTCAATCTCGCCCAGGAAATAGAGTCGGCGGATGGCTATGTGATGGTCAGCCCCGAGTACAACCATTCCATGAGTCCGGCGTTGGCCAATCTCCTGAATCACTTCGGCAGCTCGCTCTACTCCTACAAGCCGTCGGTGATCGCGACCTATTCCGCAGGACAGTGGGGTGGCGTGCGGGCGGCGGTCAACATGCGCACCTTCCTCTCGGAGCTGGGCTGCCTGCCGGTCTCGGCGATGATCCACGTGCCCCGGGCCCAGGACGTGCTCGATGAGGACGGCAGCTACACCGAGACTCAAGATGCCCAGAAATGGAGCGGCTATCTCGAGCGGGCCTTCGAACAACTTGCCTGGTGGGCGAATGCGGCCAAGCGCTATCACGAGAGTGAAGAGGGTGAAAAACGCCCCGGCGCCTTCACGCGCAGCCCCTCGCAGCGCAACGCGCCTGAATGAATCACTGAGTGTGGAAAAGCAAAAAGGGACTGCCTGGGCAGTCCCTTTTTGCATGAAGGGTCAGTCACGTCTCGTCATGCCACTGACTGCCGGCTCACTCGAAGTAGCTACGTACCTTGTCCATGTCATCGGTTTCGGTCAGCGCCAGCGAGAGCAGAATGCGCGCTTTCTGAGGGTTGAGTGCGCCGCTGCCGATACCTTCTTCCTTGGCCGTCACGATGCCGTTGCCGGTACGCGTGCTGCGAACGACTGGCAGACCATCTTCCATCGCCTGCTTCACCAATGGCTTCAGAGTGTCCGGAATGGAGCCATTGCCGCTGCCGGCTATCACGATACCCTTGGCGCCATTGTCGAGTGCCGCGGTGAACAGCGCCGGGTCCATGTCCTGATGGGCGTAGATGATATCGACCTTGGGCAGGCCATCGAGGGACGTCACGTCAAAATGTGGCTTGTCGGTCGGGGTTGCCGGTGTGTAGTAGAAGTGCGGCTTGCCGCTGATGAAGGCACCCAGATAGCCCTGCTCGGTCGCCTTGAAGGTGTCCATCATGATGGCATTGGTCTTGGTGGTGTAATACGCCGAACCGATGCGGTCGTTGAGCACGATCATCGCCCCACGACCCTCCGCGCCTTCATCGGCGGCCAGCGTGACCGCCTCCAGCAGATTGAAGGGGCCATCGGCACTGATGGCGGTCGCCGGACGCATGGCACCCACCATCACCACCGGTTTGTCGCTTTCGACCGTGAGATCCAGGAAGAAGCCGGTCTCCTCCAGCGTATCGGTCCCATGCGTTATCACCACGCCATGTGTGGCATCGGTGGCCAGCGCCTCATTGATCGATTTCGACAGCTTTAGCAGGATTTCCTGATCGATGTTGCTGCTGCCGGTATTGGCGATCTGCTCGCCCGTCACCTCTGCCACGTCTGCCAGTTCCGGTACGGCATCCAGCAGTGCCTGCACGCCGATGCTGCCGGATTTGTAGTTGGTGGTGTCCGTGGAGGAGGCTGAACTGCCCGCTATCGTGCCGCCGGTCGCGTAGATCTTGACGCCCGGGTGATCCGCCGCATTGGCCTGAATGCCATAGGCCAGTGAACAGGCGGCGATCGAGATGGCAGCTACAAGGCGGCGAGGAGTCATGAAGGAAGCTGTGGTCATTGTGGTGAGTCGCTCTTTGTCGTTGTTGTCGGAGTTATCGATGCCAATGGCCTGTCGATACCGTGCTGGCCAATGAACATCCGATGCGTCTGTGCAGAGACAGGCGGTTTGTCTCATGGTTTCCTCAATCATGAATAAGGAAAGTTTAATGTCATGACGAGGTCTCATCCCTGCCCCCCGGTCTGACTGGGGGAGGGAGGGGGTTGAACCGTACTATTGCCAGCATCAATCTGAGCAGCAATATCTCGGCCAGCTTGTGACGCTGAGCTGGCCGGATTTCTTCAGGTCAGCGCCGCGCCACCATCGCTGCGTGGGTCATGTGCGGCCTCGACCTGTCCATCCGGGTGACGCATCACCGCGCCGGCGTGACCCAGCGTATCGCTGTAGGCGTCTTCCAGCACCTCTACTTCATGCCCCAGCTCCCTGAGTGCCTCCGCCACGTCACCCTCAAGGCGCGATTCGAGCTTGAGGCTGGTGCTGACATCGCCCCAGGTGCGGCCCAGCAGCCAGCGTGGAGCACTGATCGCGGCCTGCAATGACATGCCGTGGCGGGCGATGCGCGTGAAGACTGCGGCCTGAGTCTGCGGCTGGCCTTCACCGCCCATGGTGCCGAAGGCCATCACACGGCCATCATCGAAACACGCCAGTGAGGGATTGAGGGTGTGGAAGGGCTTGCGGCCCGGCGCCAGGCTGCGCAGTCTGGCGGGCGCCAGATCGAACGCCAGCCCGCGGTTCTGCCACATCACGCCACTGCTGGGCAGTACCATGCCACTGCCGAACTCCCAGTAGACGCTCTGGATGAAGCTGACGGTAGTGCCCTCGCTGTCTGTGGCGCCCATCCAGATGGTGTCGCCCTCGGCGGGCTCGTGGGGCCATTCCAAGGCGGCCTGCATGTCGATCATTGCCGCCTGCTGAGTCAGGGCATCCTGTGAAAGATGTACCTGTTGCGTCGCGATGCCGCTTTCCAGCCCGCCCTCGAGGCATTCCGGAGAGGTGATCAGGCTGTCGCGCACCAGGAAGGCGCGTTTGGTGGCCTCGATCAGCGCATGCAGGTGACGCGGTGTATTGCCCTCCGCTTCGCTGATGCCGTGCCTGGCGCTCAATTCATCGTAAAGCCCCAGAATCATCAATGTCGCCAGACCCTGGGTCGGGGCGGGCAGGTTGTATACCTCACTGTCGCGCAGACGCACCTTGAGCGGCGTGACGCGTTGGGCGCGATAGCCGTTGAGGTCCTCCAGGCGCAGCGGACTGCCGGCGGACTGCAGTTCCTGCGCCATGTGCGCCGCCAGCTCGCCTCGGTAGAAATCGTCCAGCCCGGCATCCGCCAGGCGGGCGAGGGTCATGGCAAGCGCCGGCTGACGCAGGCGGGCGCCTTCCTCGAGCGCCATCGGCTCCCCTGACTCGCTCTGACCCAGATAGCGCTGCGCAAACCCGGGTTGCCGTGACAGCACGGCCAGGTGCTTCTCGCTCAAGGCTTGCTGGCTGGCGCTGACCGCGACCCCGTCATTGGCATGGCGGATGGCCTGGCGCAACAGCGTCGCGAGGGGCAATGGCGCGCGCTCGGCGTCGGAGGTGTCTGCCGAGAAGGCCAGTGCCTCCTGCCAGCCGCCGATGGTACCGGCCACCGTCAAGGCGGACAGCGGCCCACGGGTGGGGATGCTGTCGCCATTCACCAGGGGAGCGCCTGTCTCGTCATCGGCCACACCGTAGCCTTGCGCGGCGTAGAACTCTCGGCTGGCCAGCGCCGCGGCCGGCCCACAGGCATCGATCGCGATGGGGGCGAGACCGGGTCGCTTGATCAGCCAGAAGCCATCACCGCCGATACCATTCATGTGCGGATAGACCACGGCGATGGTCGCGGCCATCGCGACCATCGCCTCGATGGCATTGCCGCCGTCACGCAGGATGTCACGGCCGGCCTCTGCTGCCAGATGATGGGGGGCAGCGCAGGCCCCGCCGAATCCTCGTCGGGTATGCATCATGGCGTCTTGCTCCTGTGAATGTCGTTGTTGTTATTGCGCCGTTGCTATTGCGCCGTTGTCATTGCGCTGAGGGCGGAGATCAGCTGCCGGTGAACAGGTCGTAGAACATGCGCAGTGCCGTGAACATCAGGAAGATGGCGAAGACCTTCTTGAGCTTGGCGGCATCCATCGCATGGGCCAGCTTGGCACCGATCGGCGCACACAGCATGGTCGCAGGCACGATGGCGGCGAAACCGAGCAGATTGACGTAGCCGATGGAGCCCGGCAGCAGGTTCGGCTCCCCGATGCCATTGAGCAGGAAGCTGGCGGTGCCCGGCAGGCTGATCACCAGCCCGAGCGCTGCGCCCGTGCCCACGGCCAGGTGCATCGGAGTGCCGAGGGTGCTGAGGGTCGGCACGCTCAGGGTGCCGCCGCCGATGCCCATCAGGGTCGAGACGCCACCGATGAAGGTACCCAGCGCACCACTGCCCAGCGGGCCCGGCAGGCCAGTGCCCAGCACTGTGGACTGACGACGGAACATGTTGAGCGCCACGAGGAAGGCGACGGTGGCGAACAGCCCCATCAGGACCGCGCCGCTGAACAGGTTGGACAGCAGGCCGCCGATGATGACGCCGATGATCACGCCCGGCAGCAGACGCTTGAGTATCGCCGGGTCAAGATTGCCCTTGGCGTAGTGGGCCCTGGCCGACATGATCGAGGTGGGAATGATGGTCGCAAGCGAGGTGCCGACCGCCTGGTGCATGCGGACCGCCTCATCGACACCCAGCAGGCTGAAGAGGTGAAAGAGCACGGGCACGATGACGATACCGCCGCCGACCCCCAGCAAGCCGGCCATCACGCCGGCAATCATGCCGGTGACGATGAGTGCGGCGATCAGACCGAGAATCCAGTGCAGTGGATAGGCTGAGAACAGTTCCATGGTGTTTCCTTGTAGTACCCGTATGGCGCGGGGTCATTCATTGCTGGTGAAAGTTGCCGACAGACGACATCGGCAGTCGAGGCATCTCCCTGGAGCGCTTTCTCTCGCGCTGTCTCCGAGGGGGTGCGAGCGGGTTGGCGAGCCAAGACATTACGCGTTGCTGAATTATCTTTTCAATGCCCTTGTGATGGCCAGGCCCCGTTGGTGGCGTCAAGTCGCCTGTCAGGCTGGCCATCGTGACCGGGTTACCAGCCGATGGCGTCCGGCAGCCAGGTGGCAAGACCCGGGAAGCAGAACAGCAGCACGACGGCCATGGCCTGCAGTCCCACGAAGGGGAGTACGCCGAGATACAGGTGGCGTGTCGTGACTTCCGGTGGCGCGACCCCCTTGAGGAAGAACAATGCCCAGCCGAAGGGAGGCGTCAGGAATGACATCTGCAGATTCATCGCCACCAGTACGCCCAGCCATACCATGTCGGTGCCATAGCCGATGAAGACCGGCAGGAACATCGGCAGTGCGATATAGCTGATCTCGATCCACTCCAGGAAAAAGCCGAGCACGAACAGTATCACCATCAGGAAGATGAGAGCGCCCAGTTCTCCCCCCGGCAGCAGATTGAACAGGTCATGCACCATGTTCTCGCCGCCAAGGCCGCGGAAGGCCAGTGAGAACGGCTGCGCGCACAACAGGATGAAATAGACCATGGCGGTGATGGTCAGGGTCGAGTGCAGGCAAGCCTTGAGCATCGGGAAATCGAGGCGCCGCGCCAGCAGTGCGATCACGAGACTGCCCAGTGCGCCCATCGAGGCCGCCTCGGTGGGGGCGGCCACGCCACCCAGAATTGAGCCCAGTACCGCGAAGACCAGCATCAGCGGCGGAATCACGCTGCGCGCCAGATCCCTCAGCAATTCCTTCATGCCGCCAGCGGCGGCGCGCTCCTCTTTTGGAATGGCCGGGACGAGTTCCGGCTTCCACCAGCCCAGCACCAGCAGGTAGACGATGTAGATGACCGCGATCGCCAGGCCCGGCACGAAGGCCGCGGCGAACAGGGTACCGACGGATTCGCCGAGAATCTCCGACAGCAGGATCAACACGAGGCTCGGCGGAATGATCTGCCCCAGGGTGCCGGAGGCGCAGATGGTGGCCGAGGCCACGCCCGGGTGATAGCCGCGGCGCAGCAGGGTCGGCAATGTCAGCATGCCGACGGTGACCACAGTCGCACCGACGATCCCGGTGGAGGCGCCCATCAGCACGCCGACCAGAATGATCGCGATGCCCATGCCGCCGTTGACGCCGCCCATGGCGCGCCCGATGGTCTCGAGCATGTCCTCGGCGACCCGCGATTTCTCGAGCATGACCCCCATGAACACGAACAGCGGTATCGCCAGCAACGTGTAATTGGTGACCACACCATAGAGACGTGCCGGCATCAGGCTGAACAGCAGCGGGCCGAAGCCCGCCAGACCCGCCACGAAACCGGCCACCGCCAATGAGATCGCGACCGGAATCCCGATCAGCATCAGGATCAGGAAGCCGCCGATCATGCTGAGGGCAATCCACTCATTCGGACTCATGAAGGCACCTTGGTGTTGGATGACGTGGTGGAAGAGGCGTCGGGCATGCGGTTTGTCAATGTCAGCAAGGCGCGCAGGCAATCCGCCACGCCCTGCAGGGCAAGCGCGGCGAAACCGATGGGGATGAAGGCCTTGAGCAGGTAGCGATAGGGCAGGCCGCCGGGGTCGGGTGAGCCTTCCATCAGCTGATACGACTGCTCGGTATAGCTCAGGCCGAGCCAGGCAATGGCCGTGCCGATGGCGATGGTCATCAGGGCGCCGAGCAGATCCACCAGCGCACGCCCCTTGGGGGAAAATCGATCATAGAAGACATCGACGCGAACGTCGGCGCGATGCTTGAGGGCATAGGAAATGCCCAGCAGCGCGATGGGGGAAATCAGATGCCACTCGAATTCCTGGAGTGGCACGGGACTGATGCTGAAGAAGTAACGCAACAGCACGTTACTGGCGACCAGCACCACGAGTGCCAACAGCGAGTAACGGGCAATGATGCCCAGCCGCTCGATGATGCCCTCGAGACAGTGGATGACATGCAGCATGACATGACCTCACGAACGCCACGACGGGACAGGCCGTGGCGTAGACAGGGGGAGCAGGGATGACACCAGCGGTGATCCGTTCAGGCACTGGGGACGTGAGCCGCAGGTACCGCGACGGGGGAGGTTCGATGTCAGCCGTCAGAGTGCCAGGAAGGTCTTCTCGCTGACGGCGGCCCATTCCTTGTGTTGATCGCGGAAGGCCATGAACGACTCGTGCACACGTGCGGTGTCTGGATCGGCGGCCGCCATGTCGGTCAGCGTCTTCTCGGTGACTTCCTTCAGGCGCGCCACCACGGAATCGGGCAACGGCTGAGCGGTGACGCCCTCGTTTTCCACCAGATCATTGAGCGCTTCGGCGTTCACCGACTCACACCAGGCCTGGCTCTCGACATTGCACGCCTGAGCGGCGGCCTTGACGATGGCCTGCAGGTCTTCCGGCAGACTCTCCCAGGCGGCCTTGTTGATCATCAGCTCGGTCACGTTGGTCGGCTCGTGCCAGCCGGTGGTGTAGTAGTACTTGGCAGCCTTCTGAAGCCCCAGACGGCGGTCCTGATAGGGGCCGACGAATTCGGCGGCATCGATGACACCGCGCTCCAGCGCCGGGAATATTTCGCCGCCCGGCAACAGGCGCACGGCGACGCCCAGCTCGGCATAGACCTTGCCGGCAAGCCCCGGGATACGCATCTTCAGGCCTTTCAAGTCCTCCACCGTGTTGATCGGCTTGCGGAACCAGCCGGTCATCTGCACGCCGGTATTGCCCATCGGGAAGGCGATCAGTCCCTTGGGGGCGTACAGCTCATGCCATAGCTCCAGGCCGCCACCGTGATACAGCCAGGCATTCATGCCCTGGGTATTCATGCCGAAGGGGACGGTAGTGAAGTACTGGGCAGCGGGAATCTTGCCGGCCCAGAAATAGGCATTGCCGGCGTTCATCTCCACCACGCCACTGGCGACGGCATTGAAGCCTTCCAGTGCCGGAATCAGCTCACCGGCCGCAAAGTGCTGGATCTTCATGCGCCCGCCCGACATGGCTTCCACCTTGCGGCAGAAGTCGGTCGGGCTACCGGGGCCCTCGACATAGAAGGGCGATCCCGGGCCGTAGGCATTGGTCATCTTCCATTGATAGGTCTTGCTGGATTCCGCGCGCACGATGGCGGGCGCACCCATCACGAGTCCAGCGGTTGAGGTTGCCAGAGCGGCACCCAGGAACTTGCGACGATCGAATGTCATGGGAGGTTCTCCTGCGGACGGATGACCAGTAGTGCCCCTGCGGCGGTGGATGTGCGGATGCGGCAAGGGGAGCCTGTACGGCGTGCTGACATCGAGGTCAGCGATCTTGTTGTGTCGGTGTTTCTGCATGCTCTTGAGTAGCGATGTCTTTCATTTGTCAGTTTTGAGGCTGTCATTTGTCATCGCGCTACGGGGATGACTCTGCAAGCCGTGTGCCATTTCGCCGCATGAGAAATTTTCCCAATTATTTCAATGAACTACGTGCAAGATTAGGGCGCTGTTTTCCGTTGAGAATGCGCGCATGCGTCTCCGGAGTTGCACATGTGAGACCGTGGAGCCGCTGATGTGCGGAGTTCAGTGCCTGACAAATGTCAGAAGATCACGCCAATCGCGGCATTTGTTCATCGATAGCATCACGGAAGGTGACATCTGGCTCGCGAATGTGGGGTGGTGATGACCAATTGTCATGCTTGCCGCATTACGGTGCGCTTGAGTCATCGCGGTGCATTACCTCTGAGCGAGGCTGTCAGGAAAGGGCTTGGCACGAGAGGGCTGAGCGGTGCGTGGGCTGATAGGGACGGGCGCTGATAGGGACGGGGGGCAGGGAGAAGAGAGAGCTGGGCGGAGCGAGGCGACAGGGACATGAATGGGGCCGGTGATTGCCGGGCGATGACGACAGTCAGCAAGCCCGGTGGCATCATGCGGATTTGCCCTGTTGGAGCCTTGCATGTCACCTCATGATTCTGACGATTCCGCTTCTCCCACGCCGGCCACGTCTGCCGTCTCCTCCACGCCTTTCGCGAGACATGCTGGCGTGCGCCTGCCTGCCGCCCCCGGCGCACCCACTGACGCGCGAATACCCCGCGCCTTCCTGATCGCCATCCTGCTGGTAATGGCAGTGCTTGCCTGGTGGGAGCTGCCCCAGCAGTGGGCACGCGATGTCATCGATGCCACCCTGGGGCAGGCCTTCAGTGCCTTCGCCATCGCCAAGGGCCTGAACGCGACCATCTCGGTGCTGCAGTCCTCGACCATCGACCTGCAGGTATTTCAGGTCTCGCCCGGGGAGGCGCTGGACCCCGCCAATGACATGATCGAGCGCTTCTCGTGGGTGATGTTCGCGGCGACCGGCTCATTGGCGCTGCAGAAATTGCTGCTGGGCATCTCCGGTTCCGTGATCATCAAGAGCATGACCACCGTGGCCTGCCTGCTGGCGGTGTTCGGCCTGCTGGCCGAGGGCAGGCGGGCAGACAGCGAAGCCGGGCGCGTCCCTCCCTGGTGGCAGCAGGCACTCGTGCGCCTGGCGCTATGGGGCATCGCGCTGCGCTTTGCCGTGCTCAGTGTCGCGCTGGCCAGTGGTGTGGCAGGCCAGGCCTTTCTCGATGACAGCCGAGATGCGCAGATGGCGCAGCTGAGCGTGACGCAGCAGCAGCTGGCGGAAGTGGCGGACAAGCAGGTGGGAGGCGAGCACGAAGAGCGCAGCTGGTGGCAGCAGTTCAAGGGCAGCATGGAAGGCTGGGTCGGCGGGCCGATCACCAGTGTCACCGAGGGCTTTGATGCCATGACCGACAAGGTGATCGATCTCACCATGCTGTTCATCACCCAGACGGTGCTGTTCCCGCTGGGCTTTCTGTGGGTCACCATGCGCTTGCTGCGTGGGTTGGGTCGCATGCATTGATTCGCGACCCCGGCGCGTGCTTATAGCCGTGCGCCACCACGACGGTGCTTCACGCGTGTCATCAGCGACTTGCAGTCGACGGAGAGTATCTCGTCACGATTGAAGATATGTTCGCGCACGAAGCTGTCGAAGGCTTCGTAGCTGTCAGTGAGGGTGTGGATGTGCAGGCTTTTCAGGTCGCTCATGATGTAGAGGCTGACCACCTCGACACAGGCGGAAAGCTCCTCGGCGATACGCTCGATGGCGCTGGGTGCGACGGTCAGGTCCACGAAGGTGGAGATACCCTTGCCGAGCTTGTCCGGGTTGATGACGGCGGTGAACTGCTCGATCACGCCGCTCTCGACCAATGCCTGGACTCGCGTACGGGCGTGGGCACGCGAGATGCCCAGCTTGCGGGCGATATCGGCGTAGGACATGCGACCGTCCTTGATCAACAGGTTGAGCAGTTCGCTGTCGGTGCGGTTGAGGTTCATGTTTTTATTCTCAGCTATTTAGCGTTACCAATATGAAGTAACGTTTTTTTGTCACGGAACATATTTTTATTGATTTTATCTGCTTTCGTGCATAGATTCTATCAAATCAACTGCATTTTTATGTCAGGCCGTCTGGTGATGGTTTAAATATCTATGTTATTCGAAGTGAGGGTAGAGCCATGCCTTTATTTGAAGTTTCGAGAAAATCTCACTTTAGAAGATATGTGGGTAAAAATATTACATGGGAAAGTATAGTGTCTAGCTTGTCTATCAATACAAGTGATAAGTTTAGGTTGGCGAAAATAAGAGAGTCTTTAATAGAGAGTGAAGCTGAAAGGTTTTATTTTCTCATTGCACTTGAAGTTTTTGATATAGTGAATAATAACGAGAGAAGGTTTGTTAGAAAAAATGGCCAAGAAGTTATAATGTTTGAGTGTCTTGCATTTGTAATGTCCGTGGTCACCAACATACTCAACCCAGAGGAAGAAGATTACGAATTAATCACAAATGTAAAATTTAAATCTATAGACAAGTTTTTCAATATGTCGTTGTTGAATGAGTCGGATGTAGAAGATGCATTTATCAGTAGGTTTGGGATGTATGATGTAGCGCAAAAATCTACTAAGAAAGAAAGTTTCTTGATAACCACCTTTACAAGGATGCTTACGAGCATAAATAATGGTGTTTATTTTAGCGATGCAAGATATAGAAGCCAAGACCCTTTGGAAATTAACTTCCTTAGTGTTGCGCAGAAATCTTTTTCACATATTTATACAAGATTGGAAAGATTTGTCTCTATGATTCCTGACAGAGATTTTGATTAATTTTATTTTTTTTAGATGTCATTAGCCTTATAGCGTTGCTAGAATATTGAGCGGGGCATATTAAGCCCCGCTTATTTTCTTGTTATAAGTAATTTATTGATAGACAATCTCGCCCTGGGGCGCGTACGCCGAGACATCGATCGGGCTCTGCTGGGCCAGATAGGCCTTGAGCACATCGGCATCGACGAAGCCGGTATCCAGGTAGCCCGGCAGATCAGTGACCTTCGGATAGCCATCCCCGCCGGCGGCATTGAAGCTTGGAACGCTGAAGCGATATTGCGCGCTCATGTCCAGTGGCTGGCCCTGGATCATCACGTCAGAGACGCTGCCCTCGGCCCGGTCGACCTGCATGCTGATACCGGCAAACTGGGCATAGGCGCCGGAGTCCACCGGCTGGGTCGCCACGGCATTGAGGTAGTCGAGCACCTCGCTGCCCGACATGCTGACGACCCCCACGGTGTTGCCGAAGGGCAGTACGGTCAGCACATCCTTGTAGGTGATCTCTCCTTCAGGCAATGAGGCGCGCACGCCACCTGAGTTCATCACGCCGAAGTCTGCCTTGCCGGCCTGCATGGCGGCGGTGGCGATCAGGCGGCCCAGATTGGTCTGGGCAAAGCGCACCACGTCGCGATCCCCCTCCAGCTTGCCGTTGCTCTGCGCGACGGTGACATTGAGCTGCGCCTGGCCCTTCTCCTGATAGGGGCGCAGGAACTCGAGCAGCTCACTGTCCTCGGCGATTTCCTCCTTGACCAGCACCTTGTGACGCTCGCCGTTCACTTCGACGGTCTTCTTGAGGTTCACCGGGATCAACTGATAGTTGAGCATGGTCAGCTCGCCATTGCGGAACTCGTAATCGGCACGCCCCACGTACTTGCCCCACTCGTGTGCCTGCACGATGTAGGTACCGTTCTGACGGTCCGGCTGGCAATCATCGCCGGGCGCAAAGTCCGCCATCCGGTTGACGCCCTCCATGCACACCGGCTCCTGGGAGTGCCCTCCGACGATCATGTCCAGCGCACCGGTGGGCAGGTAGCGCGCAAGCGCGACGTCGCCCGGCGCGTTGATGCCATGCTCGGCATTCTGATAATGCCCCATGTGGGTGACGGCGAAGATCAGGTCCGGCTGCTCATGCTCGTTCAGTTGCTCGATGACCTTGCGTGCCTCTTCCTTGGGATCGCGAAACTCGAGATTGCTGAAGTACTCGGGATTGCCGATGCGCACGGTGTCTTCGGTGGTCAGGCCGATCACCGCGATATGGACGCCGTCTTCATCGAAGATCCTGTAGGGCGCGAACAGACGCTCGCCGGTGGCCTTGTCGTAGATGTTGGCGGCCAGCATCGGGAAATCGGCCCAGTCGCGCTGCTTGAGCAGCACGTCCAGCGGGTTGTCGAATTCATGATTGCCCACCGCCATGGCGTCATAGCCGATGCGGTTCATGCCCTTGAAGTCAGGTTCGGCCTGCTGCAGATCGGACTCCGGCACGCCGGTATTGATGTCTCCGCCGGACAGCAGCAGCACGCTGCCACCCTCGGATTCCACTTCGGCGCGGATACGGTCGACCAGCGTCTTGCGCGCCGACATGCCGTATTCGCCATCGCTGCTGCGCCAGAAGCGACCGTGATGATCATTGGTGTGCAGCACCGTCAGGTGATAGGACGTGTCTGCCTGCCATTCATGGTCCTGATGGCTGGCGCAGGCGCTGAGCGTGCTCAGCAATGCAGCCCCCAGCAGGGTCTTCAGCGCCAGGCGCGAGCGGGGGGATGTGCGCAAGCCCGGCGCGTTTGATGAGGTGAGTCGAGTGTTCAGCATGAGCGATACGTTCCTTGTGTCTGGCTCCGAGGCGCTATGGCGCCTTCCAGCCTCAAAGTGCTGATTGTCAGGGTGGCGATTGCAAGACTATTGATGAGAAAGCGCTTATGTGTAGTGGGTGAAGGGTAACCGATGGCAAGGCACACCGCTGTACGAGTCTGTCTTGCCATTGTGGAGATTGGATGACCTGCTCAGGAAGTGCGAGCTGTACGCCGTTTGCGTGCGTCAGCGAATGGCGTGAAGAAGTGCACCTGAGCTGAAGAAGCGCGACTGGCCTCAAGAGGCGACCGACATGAAAAAACCGGCCAATGATGCGCCGGTTCTTTCATGTCTCATTGCGGCGCCTGCGGCTCAGGCGTGTTCCTGCTCCGCGCTGATGCTGTCGGTGGACTCACGCTCACTCGCTTTGGGATTGAACACCTCGGCATCTTCCATCTTCGGCAGCAGCAACTCGGCGAGGATGGCAGTCAGGCCGCCCATGGTGATCGGCGAGCGCAAGGCATCGGCGAAGGCCCCCGGAATCGCGTTCAGCACATCCGGTACCATGCCGACGCCCAGACCAAGCCCCAGGGCCAGCGCGATGATCATCATCTCGCGACGCCCGATGGGCTGCGCCATCAGGATGCGGATGCCGGAGACGGCGATCAGCGCGAACATCAGCGTGGTGGTGGCACCGAGCACCGGGCGCGGCATCTGCGTGAGCAGGGTGGCGATGAAGGGCGACAGGCCCAGCAACAGCAGGAAGCCCGCCACGTAGCGGCCCACATGGCGGCTGGCGATACCGGTCAGCTGGATCACGCCGGTGTTCTGACTGAAGGTGGTGTTGGGGAAGGTGCCGGCCAGCGCACCGAGTGCGGAATTCAGGCCATCCCCGAGCACACCGCCGCGCAGACGCTTCTGATGCGTGTCGTCATCCACGGCAAGCCCCGAGGCGCGTGCGCTGCCGGTGAGATCGCCGACGGTCTCGATGGCGGTGATAATGAAGATGAAGGCCACCGGCAGGAAGGCGGCCAGCGAGAAGTCGAAGCCGGTATTCAGCGTCGCCGGGTGCGGCAGAGCAATCAGTGCGGCATCCGCCAGTTGTGGCGCATCGTACATGCCGCCCAGCGCCGCGATGATGCAGCCGACGGCCATGCCGATGAAGATGGAGGCGATTCTCAGCCACGGGTGACGCGAGACCTGACAGGCCAGTACCGTGATCAGCACGCAGCCGGCCAGCGCCAGATTGGCGGGGGCGCCGAAGTCCGCGGCACCGAAGCCGCCACCGATATCCGTCATGCCGACCTCGATCAGACTCAACCCGATCAGCATCACCACTACGCCCGTCACCACCGGTGTGATGACGCGCTTGAGCCATGGCAGCACCGTGCCCAATGCCATCTCGATCAGGCTGCCGGCCAGACAGGTGCCGAACAGTACCGCCAGCACCTGTTCGTCACTGGCATTCTGGCTGCGCGCGATCAGGCCGGCGGTGATCAAGGCTGATACGAAGCTGAAGCTGGTGCCCTGGATGCTCAACAGCCCCGAGCCGAATGGCCCCAGGCGCTGGGATTGAATCCAGGTGGCGATCCCGGAGACCACCAGCGCCATCGACAGCAGACTGGCGGTATAGGCACCGAGCGATAGCGCACTGGTGATGATCAATGTCGGTGCAATGATGCCCGCCAGACTGGCCAGCAGATGCTGGGCCCCGGCGAGCGCCGAGATGGGAACGGAGGGGCAGCTCTCGAGGCCGAGCAGTGGCTCGTCGATCCCCTTGTGCTGGGAGGAAGCTTGGGTCATGGGACGCTCCTTGTCGGCTCGCGGCAAATGCGGGAGGAATGGGGCTGATGATCGAGGATGACGATGCGTGATCACGCCATGCGATTCGCGGGCGGGCAATTATAAGCAAGAAGTGAACCAATATCAGGTGTCTTTTGCTGTCACGACGTCTTGTCGCCGAGGCACTCGATGACTGGCCGGATAACGCAGGACCCCGCCGAGCGTGACTCGGCGGGGTCCTGGAATTGACGTCCCTGTGGCCCGGGCAAGCGGGCGCAGGGTCAAGCGGCTGGCGTCAGACTGTCAGCAGACGCTGGATCTTGAGGCCGATCTCGCCTTCCGCGAAGGCCCCCAGGAAGCCCTGGAAGTGCTCGGATGCCACGTGGGCTTCCAGCGCTTCTTCATCCCACCATTCCTCCAGTACCACGAAGTCGCCTTCCGGTACCGGCTCGCCTTCCTCGACCTGCTTGTCTACCGCGAAGAGTTCATATTGCAGACAGCCCTTGTCGGACTGACTCTTCTCGACCAGGTCGGCGAGAATGTCACGGGCCTTTTCCTGCTGGTCGGCGGGGAAGGTCAGAGTCGCGATAAGCTTGAGAGACATGGCATGAATCCTTTCGTGAACGAAAATGATGACGCGTGAAGCGGATGCCCCACGTGACCGGCGGACGATGGGACATGAGCAGAAACGGTGTCATGTCCGATGGGCGGATGCAATGCGGCAGGCACGGAGCCCCGTGGGGGAATGCGCTGCCCGCCGCTCGATGTCCCCTGCGCTTACAGGCGAGTGAAGAGTTCGTCTGCCGGCAGACGGGACTTGGGCAGTTCCGCATTGAAGTCGTCAGCGGCGCGATAGCCAAGGCTCACGGCGACCAGGGCGTTGAAGCCTTTCTCGCGCAGCCCGAATTCGGCGTCCAGCGCCACCGGGTCGATGCCTTCCAGCGGCACGGTGTCGATGTTCAGGCTGGAGGCGGCATACAGCAGGCTGCCGTAATTGAGGTAAACCTGCTTGTCCATCCAGTGCTGCATGTCCTTGAGATCATGACGATGCAGGTCGATGAACAGACGACGCGCGCCGTCCATCATGGCGCTGAACTCGTCATCCTTCTTGAAGCGACCATCAGAGGCTTCGGTATCCAGCAGATGTTTCAGGTAGTTGTCGTCCAGGGTAGTGCGGGTGCAGAACAGCACGACGTGAGACGCATTGGTGATCTTCGGCGAGTTGAAGGCGTACTTGTCATCTGTACCGGCGCGTGCGAAGCGCTGCTTGGCATCGTCAGACTCCAGCACCAGGAAGTGCCACGGTTGGGAATTGACGCTGGAAGCGCTCAGGCGCATCACGTTTTCCAGTTCCTGCCAGTCTGCGGCGCTGATCTTGCGCGCCGGATCGAAGGCCTTGGTGGAATAACGACGTTGCATGATGGCAGTGGGAGTCATGATGACGGACCTCGTAATGCGTCGACACCTCTGAGGGTGCCCAGGACGTTGGAAGAAGATGGCGCCATCATAACGAGTGGACTCAGCGTTGAGTATCCATGTCTCACGCACCTTTATGATGAAAAAATGGCACCAATTCTATAAATTGGCACCATTTGTCAGCATGTTGTCACACCTGTGATGCCCTCAGGGCATTAATGCTTCCGCCTGTGGGCGTGTCTTCGCAGCGGTGTGGTCACTCAGCAGCATGCCGTGCCGTTTGCGGCAGCGGCCCGCCACATGTACCTCGCGAATCGCGCGGTCATCCCCGAGCATCATCAGGGCGAACAGCACCTCCCCCAGCGGTACCTGCTGTGGCTGTCCCCAGCGGGTACGCCGCGCCAGCAAGTGAGTCGCCGTGGGGTCGAGCACGATCACGTCCGCCTCCATCCCCGGACGCAGGTTGCCGACCTTGTCCTCCAGCCGCATGGCGCGCGCATTGCCCAGCGTCAATTGATAGAAGCCCTGCCAGGGCGTCAGTGGCTGGTTGGCACGTGACGCAAGCCCCGCCACATCATGGGCGACCGCACCGTGCAACTGACCGACCTGATAGGCAGCCTTGAGGCTCTCCAGCTGACACAGGCTGGAGCCACCGCCGACATCGGTGGCGATGCTGATGTTGATCCCCTGATGGCGGGCGCTGGCGCGATCGAACAGCCCGCTGCCGAGGAACAGGTTGGAGGTCGGACAGAAGGCGATGCTGGCGCCACGATCCGCGATGCGCTGGCGCATGCCATCGTCCAGGTGGATGCCGTGGGCGAAGGTGGTGCGCTCGTGACTCAGGCCAACATCCTCATAGACCGCCAGATAATCCCGAGCCTCGGGGAACAGTTCCGCCACCCACTTCACTTCATCGAGGTTCTCGGCCAGATGGGTCTGCAGGTGCAGGTCCGGCTGGCACTTGAGCAGTTGACCGGCGGCCTTGAGTTGCTCAGGCGTCGAGGTCGGGGCGAAGCGCGGGGTCAGCACATAGCCGAGGCGATCACGCCCGTGCCAGTCCGCGATCAGCCGCTCATCGTCCTTGAGCGCGGTGACGCCTGAATCGAGCAGTGCCGGCGGCGCATTGCGATCCATCATCACGCGACCGGCATGCACACGCATGTCGCGGCTCCGCGCGGCCCGGAACAGGGCATCGGCACTGCTGGCATGCGAGGTGGCAAACACCTGGGCACTGGTGGAGCCATGACGCAGCAGCTCATCAAGGAAGATCTCGGCGACCTCGGCGGCGTGCGCGGGGTCGGCAAAGCGCTGCTCGGCGGGGAAGGTGTAGGTATTCAGCCAGTCGATCAGGCAGTGACCATAGCTTGCGATGATATCCAGCTGCGGGAAGTGCACGTGGGTATCGATGAAGCCTGGCATCATCAGACCGGTGACGCTGTGCGGCGGGCTCAGGCGCATCAGTTCACTCACGGCATCATGCCGGGCAAGCGAGTGGTGATCCCCCACGGCGACCACATGGCCGGCGTGCATCACCAGCAGGGCATCCGCGTAGTACTCGATGGCGGGGTCCCGCTCGCCTGACGCAAGCGTTCCTTGCGGGTCGTCCAGAGGCTCATCCAGGAAGTGCAGCAGGGCGCCACGCAACAGGCTGACGCTTTCTGGCGCCTTTGCGGCCGAGCGCAGCGCCGCCGTCAGTCGGCGGTCATCCAGGTGGCAGGCCACAGATAGCGGGGTGTCTTGGTCAGTCATCATTCGGCCTTCCGTGTCGGTTCTGTCTGGTGCATCGCGTCAGGGGCAAGGCGGGCGCGCAGCTGGCGGGCACCCTTGCGCGTCAGGCCATTGCCGTCCAATGATGGGGGGTGTGACGAGGTTGGGGAGTTCGCGTCGTCGGTCTGCTGGGCGGCTTGGCTGGCCTGCAACTGAAGCAGTTCGGCCACCACCGCGATCGCGATCTCCTCGGGGCGTTTGCCCGGAATCCCCGGCACACCGATCGGGCAGCGAATGCGGGCGACCTCGTGCTCGTCGAGATCGCCGCGCAGGCGCTGGCGAAAGCGCGCCCACTTGCTGCTGGAGCCGATCAGCCCCAGCGAGGCCAGGTCATCACGCGGTGCAAGAGCCGCCACCAGCGCCTGGTCCTCGACATGATCATGGGTCAATACCAGCACATGACTGCCCGCCCTCACTGGCAGCGAGTCGGAGGCCGGCGCCGCTTTCGAGAGCGGCAGGTCCGTCAGGATATTGAATGTCTGGCGCTGCACACGGCCCTCACTGCCCGCAGGAATCGTGGCGGACTCGAGCTGCTCGGCGCGTGAATCCCGCCAGTCGATCTGCCAGTCCAGCGGCGCCAGCAGGTGGACGATGGCCTGACCGACATGGCCGGCGCCGAACAGGGTCAGCCGTGGCGCAAGCGCCGGGTACAGCTCGATCAACACCTGCACGTGGCCACCACAGCATTGTTGAGCATGCTGGCCCAGCGCGATCTCCTCGAGATGACAGCCCGACTGTCCCTGCGCCAGCATCGCTCGAGCGCGCTCTACCACCAGCTGCTCCAGCCGACCGCCGCCGAGGCTGTCGTGCAGCGTATCCGGGGTGATCAGCATCTTGCTGCCGGCACCTCGCGGGGCGGAGCCCGCCACCGTCACCACGGTGGCCAGGGCATGGGCCGTCAGCGCTGCCTGTGCCTCGGCGAGCGCCTGATACCAGCGGCTGGTCGCGGCACTCTTGATTGCCCTCTTGATTGCACTCATGACGGCACCTGCGTTGGCTCTGCGCCGGCAGTGGCGTGCTGCTCCTGCCAGTCACGCTGTTCGCGCGCCGCCAGCATCACGCGTTCCGGCGTGGCCGGGGTATCCAGGCGCACTGCGCGGCGGTAGTCGGTCAACGAGGCCAGCGCATCGCGCAGCGCCGCCCACACGCTGATGGCGAGCATGAAGGGGGGCTCACCCACCGCCTTGGAGCGATAGATGCTGGCGGCCGAGTTGGGATGTCCTTCCAGCAGGCGTACCGTGATCGCGCCGTCGGGTACGTCGCTGATGGCGGGTATCTTGTAGGTGGCCGGGCCATCGGTCAGCAGGCGACCCTCCTCGTTCCACTTGAGTTCCTCCGTCGTCAGCCAGCCCATGCCCTGCACGAAGCCGCCTTCTATCTGACCGATGTCGATGGCCGGATTGAGCGAATCTCCCACATCGTGCAGGATCTCGGCGCTTTCCAGTCGGTATTCGCCGCTCAAGGTATCGACGACCACTTCACACAGCGCCGCGCCGAAGGCGTAGTAGTAGAAGGGGTGTCCGGTGCCACTTTCGCGGTCGTAGTGGATGTCCGGGGTGGCATAGAAGCCCTTCTCGGAGAGCGAGATGCGTTCCAGATACGCCGCCTGGATCAGCTCCCCCCATGTCATCAGTACGCCGCTCGGGCCATGCAGTTCGCCATTGTCGAGGCTCAGGCTGGTGCGTGGCTGGGCGAGATGTTCGGCGGCGAAGTCGAGCAGGCGCGCCTTGAGGCGCAGGCAGGCATCACGTGTGGCCATGCCGTTGAGGTCCGCTCCCGAACTTGCCGCGGTCGGTGAGGTGTTGGGTACCTTGTCGGTGCGCGTGGCGGTGATGCGCACCCTGTCCACGCTCAGGCCCAGCTCACGGGCCGCGACCTGAGTGATCTTGGTGTGCAGGCCCTGGCCCATCTCGGTGCCGCCATGATTCACCTGCACGCTGCCATCGGTATAGACATGCACCAGGGCGCCGGCCTGATTGAGGTGCTTGGCGGTAAAGGAGATGCCGAATTTCACCGGCGTCAGCGCCAGCCCCTTCTTCACCACCGGATTGGCGGCATTGAAGGCGCGAATCTCGGCACGACGCGCCCAGTAGTCGCCCTGCGCCTCGAGCTGGTCGATCAGCGTGGTGAGCAGTGGGTACTGATTGACGTGCTGGCCATAATGCGTGGTCTCACGGCCTTCGCAGTAGAGGTTGCGCTTGCGGATCTCCAGCGGGTCGCGCCCCAGACGCCTTGCGATATCCTCCATGGCCGCCTCGATGGCGAGCATGCCCTGCGGACCACCAAAGCCGCGGAAGGCGGTGTTGGACGCCACGTTGGTGCGGGCACGGATACCGCGCACATGGGCATTGCCGAGGTAATAGGCGTTGTCGGCATGGAACATGGCGCGATCGACGATGGCATCCGACAGATCCGGCGAGTGGCCGCAGTCGCCGGTCAGCTCGATGATGGCGGTGTCGATGCGCCCGCTGTCATCGACACCGAACTGGTAGCGGTGATGGAAGGGATGGCGCTTGCCGGTCAGGCGCATGTCGTCATTGCGGGGCAGTCGCAGTCTGGCGGCCCGCCCCGTACGACGCGCCACCAGGGCTGCCAGACATGCCACCGGCGCGGCCTGGGTTTCCTTGCCGCCGAAGCCGCCTCCCATGCGACGGGTTTCCACCGTGATGGCATGGAAGGGCACGCCCAGCACCTCGGCGATCAGCTTCTGGACTTCACTGGGGTGCTGGGACGAGCTGTGCACCAGCATCTCGTCGTCTTCACCCGGCAAGGCCAGCGCTGCCTGGCTCTCCAGATAGAAGTGTTCCTGTCCACCGCTCTCAAGCTCGCCGTCCAATTGCCAGGCGGATCTGGCAAGTCGTTCGCTGACGCTTTCGCGTGTCGCTGCCCGGCCGTTGGCCAGACGTGCCTGGGTATGGGTCGGGCGCACCAGATCACCGCGACTGGCGGCCTGGCAGGGATCAAGCGTCAGTGGCAAGGGGGTCACCGCCACCTTGGCCAGTCGCGCCGCCTGACGCGCCGCCCGCTCGCTCTCGGCGGCAACCACGAACAGCGCCTGACCATGATGACTGATGCGATCACTGACCAGCAGCGGGTCGCCGGGGAAGACCGGGCCGACATCGCGGTGGCCGGGGATGTCTGAAGCGCTGAGCACACAGACGACGCCGGGGGCGGCCCGCACCGCCTCGAGTGTCAGGGAATCCAGAGTGGCATGCGCGACCTCGCTCATGCCGATGGCCAGGTGCAGCGTGCCTGCGGGGAGTGGCAGGTCGTCGACGTAGCGTGCCGTGCCACTGACGTGACGCTCGGCGCTCTCATGCTGATGTGACGGCGAAGCGTTCGTGGCCGGAGTGGCACTGGGGTCGGACTCAAGACTGTGCAAGGTACGCATCGAGGCTCTCCAGTGGCATGAGGGGGGCAGTCGCGTGACGTTCATTGTGGATTCGCTGCGCCACTCGGGGGACCAGATGGCTGGCGGCCAGCAGACGATACTCGCGGGAGCCACGCACGTCCGAGAGAGGCGAGAAATCGGCCTGGATGGCCTGCTCGATCCTGTGGCGAGTGAGGGTGTCGAGCTGGGCGGGCGTGAGCGATTCCAGCGTTTCACGGCTCAGGAGTGCCTCGAGATGCGGTGCACGTGCCGGAATGCCGGCCATGCCGCCGAAGGCGACTCGCCAGTGCTGAGCATGGCCACTGGCATCGCGCCGCCAGGCGAAGACCCCCAGCAGCGTGGAGATGTCATCATCTCGCCGTTTGGAAAGCTTGTGGACCGCCAGCCGCTGATTGTGCACCGGCCGCGGCAGGAAGAGGGAATGGATGATCTCGTCCGGCATCAATTGGGTGCGCTTGTAGTCGAGGAAGAAGTCCTCAAGCTTGAGGATGCGCTCCCCATCGACACTCATCAGCTGGAGATAGGCCTCCAGCGCGATCAACAGCGGCGGCATGTCCCCGATGGGTGAGGCGTTGCCGATGTTGCCGCCCAGCGTGCCACGATTGCGGATCTGTTCACTGCCCAGGCGAGTGAGCAGGTCCGCGCCCTCGGGATAATGTTCACGCAGCAGTGGCATCAGCTGGCGGTAGGTCACCGCAGCGCCGATCCACCAGCCTGCCTGGCCGGCGTGTTCCCCTTCCTCGATGGTGCCAAGGGCCGCGACACACGTGGTATCGATCAGTGCCGGGAAGTCACGCAGGCGTTGCGTGTATTCGAGCATCAGATCCGTGCCCCCCGCGATCAAGGGCGCCTCGGGATGTGCGGCGCGCAGCGCCAGCAGATCTTCGAGACGGGTGGGACGATGGAAGGTGCTTGAGCCTTTCAGTTCGCTATCTCGCTCGCGACGGGACGCTGAATTCGCCTCGCCAGTGGCGGGCTGACAAGCTGCCTGGCCGGATGACAGCAGGGTGGCCGGCCCGAATTCTCCCTGCAGCAGGCGATGGGCAGCCTCGCGTATCGGTCGATAGCCTGTGCAGCGGCACAGATTGCCGCCCAGCGCATGGTCGATCATCTGATCGCGCCGCGCGGCATCGAGACTCTCGCCCTCTGCGGTGCGCAGCTGATGATCGGCGTGCAGCACCGCCAGGCTCATGGCGATGCCCGGGGTACAGAAGCCACATTGGCTGGCGTGGGTCGTCACCAGCGCTTGCTGCACCGGGGAGAGCGAGGAGGTGGCGGTCTCGTTCGCCAGTCCCTCGATGGTGATCAACTCGCAATCCTGCAGCTGGTGGGCGGGCATCAGGCAGGCATTGACCGTCGTCATGGGCTGGCCCGGCACCTGCAAGGCAATCGTGCAGGCGCCGCAGTCACCGGACGCGCAGCCTTCCTTGGTGCCAGTATGCCCCAGAGAGGTGCGAAGGGCTTCAAGCGTTGTCGTTCCCGGTGCAGGCGCGGGCAGCTGATGCGCGTGTCCGTTCAAGGTGAAGTCGATCATGCAGGCATCCCGTCAGGTCGTCTTGTCATTGTGGTGCCTTCAGGCGTATGGCACATCCGAATCTGGGCATTGCGGGCCCGATTGGCGTCTTCGAGTGTCAATGTAACAGCTCATGTTGTATTTCCAGCAAGAATCTGACCAAATGGTCAGCCCATGGTGTGGTATTTTTGCGTGGGTGGCGCAAGTGCGCGTCAGGAGAGCGACGCATCGAGCGTATCGCGCCTGCCCGGGGTGAGCATTCTGACCACAGCATCGTGACGTGAGGCCGAAATCCAAGGTCATGTTCCGGTGCTGTGGTCAAGATGCTCGAACGATAACGTCTATTTGATGAGTGATGCTGATGCCTGCAGATTCTCCTTCTTCCCTGTATGCCGAAGTTCGTCGTTCCCGAAGTGCGGAATTCAGTCCGACACCGACCAGCTCTCCCCGTGAGCAGGCGGAAAGTCGAATCATGGAAGCTGCCGAGTGTGTCTTTGCCTGTCACGGCTATCGTGGCAGCACACTCAAGCAGATCGCGGACGTGGCCGAGTTGCCCAAGGCCAATCTGCTGTATTACTTCGGTTCCAAGGAAAAGCTCTATGTGCATCTGCTGGAGCAGACGCTGACGCGCTGGAATGCGTCACTTGAGGACATCACGGCCGATGATGACCCGCGCGAGGTGCTGGAGGCGCTGGTGCGCGTCAAGCTCAAGCTGGCACGCCAGGCCCCACAGGCATCGCGCCTGTTCGCGGCGGAGGTGATCAGCGGCGCGCCGTTTCTGCGTGACTATCTCAGTGGAGAGTTGCGCCAGTGGGTCCAGGCGCGCTGCGAGGTGATGAAGGCGTGGATGGCAGCTGGCAAGCTGCGCGAGGCGGAGCCGATGTGGGTCATCTATCTGATCTGGTCCACCACGCAGCACTACGCGGACTTCGCCGCCCAGATCGACCAGCTGGGCGGTGCGCCGCGCACGGATGAGGACTGGGAACAGCTGGCGGACTTCGTGGCCAGCACGCTGTGTGATGGTCTCTGTCCGCGCTGAGCCATCGGTTCGGCGAGATGGGTCATGGCAGACACGACAACGCCCGCTCCGGTGTTCCCGGCGCGGGCGTTGTCGTGTCTGCTGGTGCGTGTCATCGGAATGTCGTCGAGATGTCGGATGGGGGGCCGGAACAGGAGGCTCAGCTGGCCAGCTCAAGTGCATTCGCGGCCTTGCTCGTCAGGTGGGCGCCGTTGCGTTGCTCCGGCTCACAATGCTGATGCATCTGCCAGCCATCGCGGGCGTCCTGCGCCAGATAGATCAGTGCGGCATCGGCAGTGAGCCAGAGTCTGGCAAGATCACGTTGATGTCGGGTGCGGTTGGCAATCGGCAGGGCATCCGCACACACGATGACCACCGGCGCCTTGAGCAGCCAGCGTGGCGCATGGCTTGGCCAGCTGTGGTGCACGGCGTCCAGCCAGGGCGCCTTGGGGCTGGCGGGGGAGGTCTGCCAGCGCCAGCCACGGCCGACTTCCAGGATGCCGCGTGAGGTCCACAGGAGGCTGCGACGTGGCAGCTGGGTTTCCAGGCTTGCCAGCAGCGCGTTGTCACTGTCGGCCAGTGACTGGATGGCGCCCCGCTCGAGCGCCAGGCGCTCGCCGGCATGTAGTCCGGCGTTGATGTCGAAGGTCACGCGCATCACGGGTTCGGCGTTCACTGCGCAGTTTTCCAGCGGGATGTGCATGCCGCATTCCATGCCGATGGTATAGACACTCATGCCAGCATGCCCCGACGGACCATGCTGTGACGCAACAGGGTCTGATGACGATGCTCGGCTTCCCAATCCGCATGCACCTTGTGGTTGATGTTCGGGTCAAAGACGGCCTGTTGCTGGGCGACGCGTGATGCGTCGATATCACCGACCGCACGGGTGTCGCTCACCTGCGAGGACATCAGCAGGGGCGGAGCTTCGTAGCCCATTGCCATCACGCTCAGCAGTTGAGAGGCGCAAGCGGGGGTGTCAGCGGCTTTCTCTGCGCCCACTGTCAGAGGAGTGAAGGTCTGTGCGGCAAGCTTGTGAGTCATGGCCCGACAGGTATCGAGCAGAGTGGTCATCGTAGAGGTGGCCATGAGACAACTCCTTGCGCCACGCGAGCGCTTGATCGGTAAATTTGCCATCCGGGTGTTCGGTGGGTGTCCTGTCGGGTGGCGCATTGCCTGTGCCCGCTGGGTGCCCACTTCATGTTTAGCGATCTGCATGCCGCTCCAGGGAGAATTACGCCAAAACAACCACTTGGTGAACACGTGCTGAGGCCGTGCCTGTCATCGCCCTCCCTGCAGCTCATGTGATGGGCCGAATTCCCGGGTCAACCGCCACCCGAGAGGGCAATTGATGCACTGTCACCTTGCCGCTGGCCCGACGCTTGCACTGTGATGAGGCACAATGACGTCTGGGGCATCCTTGAGCCCCGGGCGCGACGCCAGTCCCCCGTTGCCATATCAGACCCTGAGTGGCGGCCCACGGGGTGCCATGACACCAGAGAGACCCTTCGCCATGACTCAAGCCACGCGTGATGACTCCAGTGCTTCAGCCACTGACTCCGAGATGCCTTCTCGCGCTGCGGCAGCGTCGCTGGCAGGCCAGAGCCTGCATCAGCGCCTGACTCACCACCTTGAGCGATTGACCCCCAACGAGCAGCGTATCGCGCGTTTTCTGCTCGCGCATCAGGATGAGCTGGCGCTCTACAATGCCGCCGAGCTCTCACGGCTGACACATGTCTCCAAGGCTACCGTCAGTCGCCTGTTTCGCCGCCTCGGCTATCAGGACTTCCGGGAGGCACGTGATCAGGCGCGCAGCCTGCGTCATGCGGGCGTGCCTGTCGTCTCGAGCACGCCCACGCCAGACCACCATCAGCGCCACTATGAGCAGGAGTGTCGCAACCTGCGTCAGGCACTGGCGGCGCTGGACATGCTCGACATGGAAGCGCTGGGCCGCACCCTGGCCAATGCCGAACGCTTGCAGATCATCGGCTTTCGCAACGCCTATCCGCTGGCACTGCATCTGCGCCAGCAACTTCTGCAATTGAGAGGGCAGGTGGCGGTCCTGCCCCAGCCGGGCCAGTCACTCGGGGAGGAGGTCGCGCGGCTGAGCGCCAATGACGCCGTGGTGATATTCGCCATGCGCCGGCGCCCGCAGGGGCTGGCACGCCTGCTGGGGTGGCTGGGCCAGGCTCCCTGCACGGTACTGCTGGTTTGCGATGACAGCCTGAGCGAGATCCCTGCCGGTATCGAGCATGTGCTGCGCTGCCCGCTGGACAGTGTCAGCGCCTTCGACAGCTATGCCGCCGCCATGAGCCAGATCAACTTGCTGGCCACACGCCTGCTGCATGACGACCTCGTCGCTGGTCGCAGCCAGATTCGCCGGGTGACGGACACCTTCGAGTCACTCGAGGAGCTGGGAGACGGCTAGCAGTGTCATTGCGGTTGCCTGCGCTGCCGCCCATCCCATCACGATGCTTCACGCCCTGCGGGTTGCGCGCACCCGCAGGGCGCACGGACTGCCTGTTTGCACCAACAGCGTCCCTTTTCATGTCGATGACGCCCGGACACTGTGCGTTCCAAGAAGCGTCATCGAGGGCGTGCAGCGCAACTTCTCTCCCTCGTACTGCCTTACCGCTCGTGTTCCAGCCCGGCCTCTAGCCCGCCCTCTAGCCCGCCCCAGGCTCTCTTGAGACCCGTCATCTGGCCTGTCTTCACGCCTGCACTTCATCACCTGAACCATTGTCAGACGAGCGCCTCGTGCACGTTCGGGCCCTGCTGGTGTGGCGTTGGCACACTCGTTGCAAAGATGGATAAGGGAATCACTTGTTTCATTGGTCAGGATTTGAGTTTCACGTTGCCCACCAATGCGACGAGGAGTCAGCGGACAGGACTCGTCCGATAGGGCCCACCAGACAGGGCTTGTTGAAGAGGGCTTGCTAGACAAGCCCTCGCGAACCACCACTGCGATAACCACCAACAACAATGAAACGCCCCAGGGCGCCGAGCGCATGATGAGTCGTTCTCCTCAGCGCTCGGAATTGACAGACACCGGAGTCGACCGATGAGCAAGCGTCACGAGAGCAAGGCCTTCAAGCACGCATCACGCACAGGCAGCACGCAACGTCTTGGCAACTGGTTGCGCAAGGGGATTCTGCTGGCCGTCTGGGGCACGCTGGCCGCCACGGCCCTGACGGCCCGTGCGGATGCGCTGAGCGATATCACCGACAGCGGAGTGCTGAAGGTGGCCGTACCACAGGATTTCCCGCCGTTCGGCTCAGTCGGGCCGGACCTTGAACCACGCGGCTACGATATCGACATGGCGCGTTATCTGGCGGATGAGATGAACGTGAAGCTGGAGCTGGTGCCGGTCACTTCGGCCAATCGCATCCCTTACCTGCAGACCCGCAAGGTCGATCTGGTGATCTCGAGTCTGGGCAAGAATCCGGAGCGTGAGAAGGCGATCGATTTCTCCGATGCCTATGCACCGTTCTTCCTCGGCGTGTTCGGTGAGAAGGGCAGTGAGGTGGACTCCGCCCAGGGGCTGAGCGAGAAGACCATCGGCGTGACACGTGGCTCGGTGGAAGACATGGAGCTCAGCAAGGTGGTGCCGGAATCGACCACCGTGAAGCGCTTCGAAGACAACAACACGACCTTGTCAGCCTTCCTGTCGGGGCAGGTCGAGATGATCGCCACCGGCAACCTGGTCACCGCCGCCATCG
Organism: Cobetia marina; assembly: GCF_001720485.1. Taxonomy (GTDB): domain Bacteria; phylum Pseudomonadota; class Gammaproteobacteria; order Pseudomonadales; family Halomonadaceae; genus Cobetia; species Cobetia marina. The sequence goes on along the minus strand of NZ_CP017114.1, from coordinate 2,338,778 downwards.
CCGAACGCAATCCCTCCCGCGTGCCGGTCAGTGTACTGCCGCTCAAGAACTCTCCCTGCTATGTGGGCATGCGGCATGACACGCCGGCGCTCAAGGCGCGCGTGAACGAGCTGATCGCCCAGGGGATCGAGGACGGCACGCTCAACGCGCTCTCCGAAACCTGGTTCAAGGCGCCGCTGCCGTCACTGGATGCCTGAATCGAGCTGTCGCACGCCTGACTCCCTTTTCCCGTGAGGCTTGATCGATGAACTATCTCCCGGATTTCTCGCGCCTGCTGCCGTATCTGCCCGACCTGCTGGCCGGGCTGATGACGACGGTCTGGTTGACCATTCTGACCACCACGCTGGGGATACTCGGTGCGGTGATGTGTGTCTGGCAGCGCCATCGTGCGCCGAGCAGCGTCTTCAGCCGGCTGCTGGGCATGCTGGTGGAGCTGCTGCGCAACACGCCCTTCATCGTCCAGCTGTTCTTCATCTTCTTCGGCCTGCCGGCGCTGGGGCTGTCACTCAGCGCCGAGATGGCCGCGGTGATCGCGATGACACTCAACCTGGCGGCCTACAGCAGCGAGATTCTGCGTGCCGGTGTCGATGCCACCGGTCGCGGCCAGTGGGAGGCCGGGCGTGCGCTGGGTCTCACGCCCTGGCAGCGCTATCGCCATGTGGTGCTGATGCCGGCGCTGGAACGCATGTATCCGGCGCTGACCAGCCAGTGCGTGATCGTGATGCTGGGCTCCGCCGTGGTCTCCCAGATCAGCGTGGCGGACCTGACCTTCGCGGCCAACTTCATCCAGTCACGTACCTTCCTGAGCTTTGAAAGCTACGTGGTGACGGCAGGCATGTACCTGCTGCTGGCCATCGCGATGCGCGCCTTGCTCAACCGCATCGGGCGTCGTCTGTTCGGCTTTCGCCACCTGACGCCAGCCCCGCGCCGCCGTCTGTCTTCCCATGTGCTGAGAGAGGCCCACTCATGATCGACTTCACGCTGTGGGACATCCTGCGCAACCTGCTGCTGGCGGCGCGCTGGACGCTGGCGCTGTCTCTGATCGCCTTCATCGGCGGCAGTCTGGTGGGGCTGGCGCTGACCTTTCTGCGCCTGACCCGCTGGCCGGGGGCGGCGCTCTTCTGTCGCCTCTACACGGAGCTGTTTCAGGGCACGCCGCTGTTGATGCAGCTGTTTCTGGCCTTCTTCGGCGTGGCGGTCTTCGGGCTGGATGTCTCGGCCTGGACGGCGGCGGCGGTCGCGCTGACGCTGTTCAGCAGTGCCTTCCTGCACGACATCTGGCGTGGCTGTGTCGAGGCGGTGCCCAAGGGGCAGTGGGAAGGGGCGCGAGTGCTGGGGCTCGGTTATCTGAAGACCATGCGTCACATCATCCTGCCGCAGGCGCTGCGCATGGCCATCGCACCGACCGTCGGCTTCTCGGTGCAGATCATCAAGGGCACCGCGCTTGCCTCGGTGATCGGCTTCGTCGAACTGACCAAGGCCGGCACCATGCTCAACAACGCCACCCTGGAACCCTTCACCGTCTTTGCGCTGGTCGCGTTGCTGTATTTCGCCATGTGCTATCCGCTCTCGCGGCTGGCTCGCCACCTGGAGGCACGTCTCAATGTCACTGCTCGCTGAAGTTTCCCCGCTGGACACCGTCTCATCCGATTCCTCGGTCACCGAGAGTGCTGCCGTCTCCGAGAAGGCAAAGGTGCCGCTGGTCAGCCTGTCGGCGCTCACCAAGTCCTTCGGCGATCTGACGGTGCTCAAGGGCATCGATCTTGAAGTGCGCCCGGGCGAGGTGGTCTCGATCATCGGTCGCAGCGGCTCCGGCAAGAGCACCTTGCTGCGCTGTATCAACCAGCTGGAACAACATGACGGCGGTAGCATCCACGTCGCCGGCAATCTGCTGGACGGTAGCGAGATGGACGCCGCCGCTCTGGCGCAGAATGTCGGCATGGTGTTCCAGAGCTTCAATCTGTTCCCCCACAAGCGCGTCGGCGAGAACGTGATGCTGGCGCCGATGCTGGTCAAGGGCGTTGCACGGGATGTCGCGGAGCGCGAGGCCCGCGAGATGCTGGCCAAGGTCGGGCTGGGGGAGAAATTCGATGCCTGGCCGAGCCAGCTCTCCGGTGGCCAGCAGCAGCGGGTGGCGATCGCGCGCGCCCTGGCGATGCATCCCAAGGTGTTGCTGTGTGACGAGATTACCTCGGCGCTGGACCCGGAGCTGGTCGGCGATGTGCTCAAGGTGTTGGAGCAGCTCAAGCGTGAGGGCATGACGTTGATTCTGGTGACCCACGAGATGAATTTCGCCCGCGATGTGGGTGACCGCGTGATCTTCATGCACCAGGGGCGTGTGCATGAATCAGGCGACCCCGCGACGCTGTTTGCCAATCCAGCCACGGAAGAGCTGCGCCAGTTTCTTGGCGCGGTGCTGTGATCACACCGCACCGCGCCACGCCGCGAGGGCGAACCCCCTGATGAGTCGAAAGGAGTCGGTCCCGATGGACAAACGTATCTATGTTGCCCCGGCGCGTTTCTCCGGGCCGAAGGGAGAGGGGTCTCTTGAGGGTAAGCGACTGGTGGTGAAGGATCTGTTCGCGATCAAGGGCGAGCGCACCGGACAGGGCAATCCTGACCTGCTGGCGAGCGCTCCCATCGAGCGGGGGACGGCGCCCAGCGTGTTGGCGCTTCAGAAGGCGGGGGCCGATTATCGGGCGCGCACCACTACCGATGAGCTGGCCTACAGCCTCAATGGCACCAATGCCCATTGTGGCACGCCGCAGAACCCGCGTGCGCCGCTGAGGTTGCCGGGCGGCTCAAGCGTAGGCTCTGCAGTAGCGGTGGCGCGCGGTGAGGCGGAGATCGGGCTGGGAACCGATACCGGTGGCTCCATCCGCGTGCCGTCCAGCTACTGTGGGCTCTTCGGGCTGCGGCCGACCCATGGCCGCATTGAGATGTCAGGCCTCAAGCCGCTGGCGCCGCGCTTCGATACCATCGGCTGGATGACGCAGGATCTCGCGACGCTGACGCAGGTCAGTGAGGTGTTGATGCCGCCAACGACAGCGACTCGTTTGCCGGCAAGACTCATCCTGCTGGTGCCGGAAGGGCTGGCGGCGGGGCCTTATCAGCGACTGCTGGGGCCGCTGGCGCGTCGTCTTGAATCACTCGGTTTTCGCTGCGAGCGGCGAATGTTGAGCCAGGCCTTCATGGCGAGGGCCAGTGAGGCCTTTCGGATTCTGCAGGGCTGCGAGATTCGTCGTACGCACCAGGCATGGTTGAGTACGCCGGAGCAGGGCCCCGACTCTCGCTGGCCGCAGCTGAATCCGGATATCGCGGCGCGCCTCAAATGGTGCATGACCCTGAGTGATGCCGACGAGCAGGCAGCAGAAGCCAAGGCAGACACCGTCCGCCGCTGGTACCGCCAGCAGCTGGCAGCCAGTCATGAGGGCGGCGAGAGTGCCTGCGACGATGGCAGTGCGGCTGCCCATGCCCAGGCCGAGGCCACCAGCGAGGCGGTGTTCGTGCTGCCCACCACGCCGGGCGCTTCACCGCTGCTGGGCGCAAGCCTCGAGGAGATGGAGGTCTATCGTCACCGGCTGATGGGACTCACCGCACTGGCCGGCTTGAATGGCGCACCGCAATTGAGTCTGCCGTGGCTGACCGATGACGCAGCGCGCCTGCCGGAGGAGGCTGCACCACCGCCCTGGGGCGTCTCATTGCTGGGCCTGCCGGGTCGTGATGAGAGCCTGCTGGCATTGGCCTGCATGTTGGAAAACTGACCAGCATGCTGGAAGACTGACTGCCGCAGCCTTGAAGGTGTGATCTCTGACCTTCGCTGGATTCAACCACAAACGCCGCAGCCCGAAAGGGCTGCGGCGTTCTTTTTGCGATGTCAGCTGGCGGGGGTATAGGGATGCTCGCGCTGCCAGTGCTCGGCGATATCGATGCGACGGGTGATCCATACCCTGTCGTGGGACTGGACGTAATCGAGGAAGCGTTTCAGCGCCGCGAAGCGTCCCGGTCGTCCGGCGATCCGACAGTGCAACCCGATGGAGAGCATCTTGGGTGCCGTGTCGCCCTCGGCGTAGAGCACGTCGAAGGCGTCACGCAGGTACTGGAAGAAATCTTCGCCATTGTTGAAGCCCTGGGCGCTGGCGAAGCGCATGTCATTGGTGTCCAGGGTGTAGGGGACGACGAGATGCGGCACCTGCTCGCCATTGGCGGTGGTCACCTCCATCCATAGCGGCAGGTCATCGCCGTAGTAATCGCTGTCGTAGGTGAAGCCGCCGTGCTCCACCACCAGTCGGCGGGTGTTGGGGCTGTCGCGTCCGGTGTACCAACCCTGTGGTGCGTGACCGACCAGTTCGCGATAGCTTTCCACCGCGCGTTCCAGATGGGCGCGCTCATGGGCTTCATCCATGTGCTGGTAATGAATCCAGCGCCAGCCGTGACTGGCGATCTCGTGGCCATCCTCCAGGAAACGCGCGACCAGGTCCGGATGCCGCGCCAGCGCCATGCCGACACCGAAGACCGTCAGCGGCAACTCCCGGCGCTTGAATTCATCAAGAATCCGCCACACGCCACTGCGCGAGCCATATTCGTAGATCGACTCCATGCTCATGTGCCGCGCGGGGTAGGCCTCGGCACCGATGATCTCGGAGAGAAACTTCTCGCTCTCGCTGTCACCGTGCAGCAGGCAGTTCTCGCCGCCTTCCTCATAGTTGAGCACGAACTGCACCGCGATCCTGGCACCACCCGGCCAGTTGGCATGGGGGGGATTGGCACCATAACCGATCAGATCACGCGGATAGTCGTTGCCCCACAGGGCGGTGTCGTTGTCTGGCATCGTTCGGCTTCCTTGCGACCGGGGAGCGAAAAGGGGATGAGGCACTGTTCTATTGCCCATTGACGTGCAGGCTTTGTGCCATCTCGGGGCAAAGGCACGCCTGGCGTCATCCTGCTCGCGTCAGTCTGTCGGCGTCCACCAGCGCGGCAGCAGTCGTGCGACTTCCGGGCGCAGGAAGCGGTCATCGATCAGGTGGATCACGCCCTGATCCTGCTCGCTGCGAATCACGCGGCCTGCGGCTTGCACCACTCTGGTGAGCCCGGGGTACAGATAGGTGCAGTCGTCAGCCCTCAAGGGCTGGATGACAGGGGGCAGCGGACCTGCCTCATCGCCACGCTCCTCCTTTTCGCCGTCTGTCGAATGTCGTTCGACACGCCGCCTTGCATCGCTTTCCAGCCACAGCGCCAGACGTTGCTTGAGCGCTTCATTCTCCGGGCTGAAGCCGGCAAGCCCCAGGGTGGCGATGAAGGCCCCGATCAGACGCGACCCCGGGAGATCGATCCCTTCGCCGAAGGCACCGCCCAGCACCGCGAAACCGATGCCCTGGCCGTCGGGGGTGAAGCGCTGAATGAAGGTGGTGCGCTCCGCTTCCGTCATGGCACGGGTCTGGCGCCATTGGGGAATCTCCGGCGTCAGCTGTTGCAGGGTGCTGGCGACCTGTTCGAGATAGGCGAAGCTCGAGAAGAATGCCAGATAGTTGCCCGGGCGCTGTTGGTATTGGCGTGCCATCAGCTCGGCGATGGGCCGGCAGGAGGCCTCGCGATCCCGCAGGCGGGTCGAGAGCCGATGGCGACTGACCTGCACCTGCGTCGCCCTGAACGGCGACTCGACACTCAACCAGACTGCATTGTCCGCCAGTCCCAGCAGGCGGTGATGATAGGCCGGTGGATTGAGCGTGGCCGAGAACAATAGGGTGGCGTGGCTGGCGCGCAGGCGGGGGGCCAGCCACGGCGCCGGGCTGACGCAGCGCAGTCGCGGCTGTATCTGGCGCACGCTTCGCCCTCGGGGCTTGCGAGGCCGGGCTGCTGCTCCTGCTTCTGCTCCTGCAGCCGATGCTGCGCCGGAGCGTGAGCTTGAATCGCTGGTGAGCGTTGCCTGACGCGCCGGATTCATGGCGGCGAGTTCGACCTCGAACAGCGAGTGATCGCCAAAGCCTTCCGCGAGTCGCGTGAGCGTCAGCGCCGCGAAATAGGCCTCCATCATCTCGCCGTCAGGCTCCACGCGACGGCTGGCCGCGGTGGATCTCGGACTGGAGTCTGATGGGGTGGTGCTTGAGGCCAGGGGAACGGCATCGCTCGCGATCAGGCCCAGCTGTTCGGGGGCTTGTGTGGCCGTTGCTCGCGCTGCCTGTTGTCTGGCCGCAGGAGGGGTTGCGGCCTTGTCAGGTTCCGCCAACCAGTCGCCCATCGCGCCCGTCCATTGCGTCAGCGCCTTGAGGAAGTCGCCGGGCAACGTCTCCAGCGCAAGGCGTGCCTGTTGACTACCGTCATCGGCGCTGCCGTTCCCGCTGCTTGGATTCCCTGAGCTGCCGTTTTCCGGCCCGAGCTGCTCCAGCGCTCGCCACTGCCGGGCCAGCGCGCGGGAGGCCGAGCGCAGCGGGGCCGGATGGCCCGTGCGACTCAACTGCTTGAGCAGGAAGTGGAACTGTCGGGCATCGAGTTCGGTGCTGTACATGCCGCGGGCGCGTTCGATGAGGTTGTGGCTTTCATCGACGAGCACCACGGAGCGCCAGTCATTGGCCTGGGTCAGAGCGAACAGCAGCGCATGACTGTCGAAGTAGTGGTTGTGATCCCCGATGACCACATCCGCCCAGCGCGAGAGCTCCTGGGCGAGGAAATAGGGGCAGATCTCATGGGCCAGGGCGTGTCGGCGTGTCGTCGCCAGCGTCAGTGGCTGGTGGTCGGCAAGCGCGGCAGAGCGTGCCGCAGGCAGGCGATCATGGAAGCCGCGCGCCAGCGGGCAGGACTCACCATGACAGGCGAGGGTCGGGTGCTCACAGGTCTTGCTGCGCGCGCCGAGTTCCAGAATGCGCAGCGCTGCGGCAGGCGTGTCCGGTGATTCCGCGTTCTCGACCACCTCTGGCACCAGGGTGGTCAGCGCGTCCAGCGCCAAGGCCCGGCCCGGGGTACGGGCGGTGAGGTAGAAGAGTCTGTCCGTGCCGTTTCTGGGCATTGCACGCAGCGCAGGATACAGCGTCGCCAGCGTCTTGCCGGTGCCGGTCGGCGCCTCGGCCAGCAGCTCGCGTCCGGTCATCACCGCCTTGTAGGCATGCTCGGCCAGCTGGCGTTGACCGGGGCGCCAGGCAGGCCAGGGGAAGGCAAGCGCGCCAAGGGCGCTGTCACGGGCGCGGCGATGCGCCAGTTCATTGGCGGCGAACTCGCTGAAGCGTGCGGCCAGACGTGCAAGCTCCGCTTCCAGCGCCTCGCGGCTCCACCAGGCTTCCAGGCGTTGTTCATCCTGTGAAGCCCCGATGGAGGCGCCGCCGGATTCCGATTCATCCTTGGCAGCGCTGGCAGGTGCGTCCGTGGCGATATCCAGATACACCAGCGCCAACGTGATGCCCTCGAGATCGCGACTGCGGCACATCAGGGCACCGTAGACACGCGCCTGGGCCCAGTGCAGGGCGCGGTGATTCGCGGGCTGACGGGACAGGTCACCACGGTGGGTCTTGATCTCCTCGAGACAGTTGCGCCTGGGATCATAGCCATCGGCGCGGCCGCGAATCTCGAGATTGCCGATGCAGCCGGAGAGCGATATCTCGCTTTCGTAGTCCTTGCCGCGCCGACGCACGATGCGCTGATGGCCGCGAATGCCCTGTTGAGCGGTGGGCGAGGGCGTGAAGCGCAGATCCAGATCGCCCTCGCGTGCGGCGAAGGCGCACAGCTCGCGTACCGCGATTCTGTAACGCTCGGGCGCGTTGCTTGAGGTGTCGGCGGTGATCATCGCGCAGTCGGTGCCTTGCGTGCCGTGGCCTCGTCCTCGGAGGATGCATCAGAGGCGTTTACGGTCTGCCATTCGACACGGCACTCCAGCGCCGGAATCGCATGGCGGGCGAACAGGGCCAGCCACTGGCGCTGGTTGTCCTGCAGGCGGTCGGTGGGTGCCTTGACCTCGATCATCCGGTAACGTTCGCGGCTGTTCTCGGGGAAGAACTGGATCAGGTCCGGCAGGCCAGCGCGATGCTCGCGGGGATTGGCCAGCAGGTGTCGGAAGCAGGCCTCCAGATGTGCCGGGGGGATGCAGTCCAGTGCGTGGGACAGCAGCTCCTCGCTCAACAGCGGCCAATGCACGAAGGGCGCTTGAATACCCTGTTTCTGCTGATGACGCTCACGAATCGTCTCTCGGTAGCGGCCATCGGACAGGCGCGCGAAGCAGTCCTCGAAAGCGGCCTGGCGACGGTTGACGAAGTCAGGGCGGTAGAGGTCCGCCGGACCGGTATGAAAGGCGTGGAAGAAGGCTCCCGGCAGGGGCGCGAACAGCACGTCCCAGCACAACAGGGTGAAGAGCGCGGGGAGCAGACCATTCTCGACATAGAAGACCGGTGCCTCGGGCGTGGCCAGTGCATGGGCGGCCGCGCGCTCGACCCCATGGATGCCGGCGGCGGCCGAGGTGGCAAGGTCCGGCACCGTAAGGGTGATCTGCGGCGTGGCCGGCGCCTTGGCGCGTCTGGGCGCGGGCAAGCCAAGGCCACGGCACAGGCGAGGCAGGGCGCGCTCAAGTGCCAGCTGTTCGTCCAGCGTGATGTCAGCACGCGCCAGACGCTCGCAGGCAAGTGCGTGGGCTGCGCTGATATCGCCGGAAAGCTCCAGCGCTCTCACTCGGCGCGGCATGGCACGCGGCGCGTAGGCGGAGTTCTCGAGGCAGGCGTACTGCAGTGCGGCTGCGTGATGCCAGCCCTGACGCTCGGCATCGCGCGCCAGCGAGAAACGCAGCCGGTCACGTCGCTGTGCCAGCCAGGCATTGGCGCGATTCGCCTCTGTCGCGTCGGCTTCTGACGATGTCGGCTCGTCCAGGGCCGAGATGATGCGCTGCCAATGCGGCTCCAGTTCAGCATGCGCCGTCTCACGATTCAGACGCTCCCTGGCCGCCTGCCAGTCCTCACGCAGCTGCTCCAGGGCCAGATAACGATCCACCTCCCAGCGCTGGGTGAAGGCGCGCGAGTCTGGGGAAAGCGCGACCGCCTCGCAGCGCAGCAGGCCCAGTTCACTGAGCACGAAGTCCGACAGAGTCTGGCGCAGGTTGCCGAAGAACATCAGGCTCAGGCGTCGCGACAGCTCACCAAGCCCAACACTCAGCGTGTTGGCGGTGGGGTCATTCAGCCACTCGGGCAGTGACCGTGGCGTGGTATCTACCAGCAGCTCGCTGAGGGCATCCGGCATCCGGCGTTTGGGCGTGCTTCTTGGCAGCTCGGGGAAGGCGTCCTTCAAGCGCGGCAGTGTCACAAGTGACAGCATTTCCTCCAGGCTCAGGTCAGCGTTCAGGCGGCACAGCCCATCAGGCGTGGCACTGTCGGCGATCGGTGTGATCAGAGGCTGGCTTGCGGCCTCGATGTCACCGATTTCGGCATAATGCAGCTGCGTGACCTCGAAATGATCGCCCTTGCGCATCAGCAGGCGGACCAGCAGGGCCCGCGAGGCGTCCGGCAGACGCGTGATGGCATCCACCGTGGCACGCTCTGTCTCTGTCAGCAGATCGGCGTGGCACTGGCAGACCCAATCGAGCAGGGTATCGAAGTTGGCCAGGTAGTAGCGCGGATTGTCGAGGGGAGCGGCTTGCATGGCGACCTGTCGAAGTGGCGGGCAGTGCAGCGGTTTGCCCGAAAGCATGGGGTTATATACAGTATATGGCCATCTGTCGGGCTGCAAACTCTTGCAAAGCCTGTCACGAGTCACCATCTGCCTGTCAGCAAGTGGTAAAATCCCGTGATCTACGTGTCATGGCAGCCTCATGGCACGTCTGCTGGACAGGCGTGAAAGCGTGTCACCCTTGATTCCTCCCCTCGGAGGCATTTCCGCGATGGTTCAGGACGGGCCATCGATCATCATTCAAGCAGGGCAGGAAGGCAGTCCATGTTTCTTGATCAGTTTCACCGGGTCGAAGATGGCCGCGTGCGGATCACCGCCGAGCAGGCCAGTCGCTTCGCCAAGCAGATGGCGGGGGATTACAACCCCATTCATGACCCGGATGCGCGACGCTTCTGTGTGCCCGGCGACCTGCTGTTCTCCCTGTTGCTGGCGAAATTCGGCCTTTCACAGTGCATGACCATCCGTTTCTGCGGCATGGTCGGCAATGATGTGCCCTTGATCTTCGAAGCGCTGGAAGAACCCGACGAGAATGGCATGTCCCTGCTGGTGCGCGATGAAGCCGGCAAGGTCTATCTGACGGTCGAGCGCAGCGGTGATACCACGCATGACGAGGAAGTGGTCGCCAATTTCACTCGCCAGTATATCGCCTTCTCCGGGCGCAACTTCCCGCACTTCCTGCAGCCGCTGATGCTGGAGAAGGGGGTGATGTTCAATCCGGCACGCCCGCTGGTGATCTATGACAGCATGGGCTTCTGTTTCGAACGGCTCGATATCGCCGATCTGCATCTCGACTTCGTGCGCTCCTCGCTTGAGGTCAACGGCAAGCGTGGCGATACCCTGCTCGAATTCGGCATCCATGATGGCGAGCAGTGCATCGGCAGTGGCTCCAAGAAGCTGGTCGTCAGCGGGCTGCGGGATTACTGTGCCGAGACGATGGATGCCTTCGTTGAGTCCTTCGAGGCGCTCAAGCGCGAAGCCGAAGCCTGAGCCGGCCGAACCGAGATGGCCAAACTGAGCCAGTCGAAGGTGAGATGGCCGAAGTGAGCTAGCCCTCGGACTTGCGTGCTGCAGAGATCAAGACGCCCGCCAGAGAGATCTGGCGGGCGTCTTGTCGTGGGGTTAAACGACCGGCGGCAAGGGGGCGGCTGACGTCGTCGGTGAGTTGTCTCGCCGCGTTCAGCGCTTGATGCTGATCGGCGCCAGCGCATCACCCTGTGGCAGGATGCGCCCGATGACGGCGCTGGCGTGATAGCCGGCGGCCTTGAGCGCGGCAGCACAGGACTCGGCCTGATCGAGAGGCACACTGGCCAGCAGGCCGCCGGCGGTCTGTGGATCGAACAGCAGCGGATAGCGCGGGTGATCAATGACGCCGGCCTGATCCTTCAGGGCCCGCTTGAGACGCAGGTTGGCCGGTTGCAGTGAGCTGACCACCCCGCGGGCGACGCAGTCCTCGGCGCCGTCCAGTATCGGCAGGGCGTCGATCTCGAGTTCGGCATCCACGCCGCTGGCGCGGGTCATCTCCACCAGATGGCCGAGCAGGCCGAAGCCGGTGACATCGGTGGAGGCGCTCGCCTGATGGGCGCGCAGGATATTTGCCGCCTGCTGACTGGATTGCTGCATGCTGTCCAGTGCGGCGTCGATCCAGCGGCCTCGCGCTTCCAGGCGTGCGTGCGCTGCCAGCAGGGTGCCGGTGCCGATGGCCTTGGTGAGGATCAGTACCTCGCCTGGCTGCATGCCGCCTTTGCAGGTGACGCCGGCCAGATTCTCCACCACCAGGCCATTGAGGGCGAAGCCCAGCGCCAGCTCCTGACCCTCGCCGGTATGTCCGCCGACCAGCGTACAGCCTGCCTCGTTGAGCACCTCGGTGGCGCCTTGCATCAGCTCGCGCACCAGCGGTTCGACCTTGCGCTCGATCCCCTGCGGCACCGTGGCGACGGCGGTGGCGGTGTGGGGCGTAGCGCCCATGGCGTAGAGATCCCCCAGGGCGTGATTGGCAGCGATGCGCCCGAACAGGTAAGGGTCATCGATGAAGGCGCGGAAGAAGTCGACGCTGTGTACCAGTGCCTGACCCTCGGGCACTCGCACGATGGCGGCATCATCCGGGGCATGCAGCCCGACCAGCACGTCCGCGTTCTCGCGCGGGGCAAGGCTCTGCAACGCTCGCGACAGCACGCTGGCACCGACCTTGGCGCCACAGCCGCCGCAGCGCATCGCCAGCGCGGACAGGGCCTGATGCGCTTCCTGCTCATCCAGCTCGGCGGTCAGGCGCGGGTGGAGCCTGCCATCGCCGCCCTTGAGCGCCTGCCAGGCAGCGCTGATGCGCTGTTGCAACCCGGCAAGGCCGCCGGTATCCGCGACGTCCTGCATCCTGGGCAGTTCATTGAAGCGTGCCATGAACTGGCGGTCGATATGGTCCTTCCAGCGCCACAGCCACGGACGCAGCCACGGCGACACCAGCCCCAGATTGCCGCGTGAAGCAATGGCATCACGATCCCCGGTGCTGATCAGGGCCAGCCAGCGGGACTGCGGAATATAGGGATGTAGTGACTCTCCGCGCACGGCGCGTCGCAGGTTGTCAGCCAGCGGCCGTGACTGGCGTACGGCGAAGACGCCGGCCTTTTCACGCGGATGATTGACCTGATGCGCGATATCGCCCGCGGCGAAGATGGCATCATCCTCGAGCGTCTGCAGGGTATCGCGCACCTTGAGAAAGCCATCCTCATCCAGGCTCAGTCCTGTCTTCTCAAGCCAACGTGCCCCTCCGGCGCGTGTCACCCAGATGGCCTCGTCGGCCGGATGGCGACTGCCGCTGGCACTGATCAGCTGGCGCTGGGATGACGTCGTGGACGATTCAACAGCGGTGATCTCCTCACCGAAATGCACCTGGATACCGCGTTCATGCAAGGTGGTGGCGAGTGCAGCGCTGACCTCAGGAGAATGCGTCGGCAACAGGCGCTGTCCGCGGGTGATCAGCGTCAGGTTCGGCGCGAGCGCAGCGGGCAACTCGGCGGCGAGGCGCTGCTGGATGGCCAGCAGCAGCTCGACCCCGCCGGCACCGCCGCCGACCAGCACGATGTCGAGAGGCCGCTCGGCGCTTTTGGCGCGCTCAAGCAGTCTCAGCCAGCGTTGCTGGAAGGTGCTGATCGGTTTGACCGCCACCACGGGGGCATCAGCCGCTTCGGGATCACCGATACCGTCGATGTGGGACAGGCGAGGCGTGGAGCCGATATTGATCGACAGCAGGTCATAGTCCACCGCCGGGCGCTCGGCGCAGATCACGCGGCGCTGGCCGCGGTCGATATCGATCACCTGATCCCGATAGAAGCGTGCGCCGGCGAACTGACACAGCCGACGCAGGTCGATATGCACATCATCAAAGGTGTAATGCCCCGCCACGTAACCGGGTAGCATGCCGGAGTAGGGCGTGTCGGTGTCGCGACAGATGACGGTGAGGCGTACGCCAGGCTCAGGCTGCATGGCGAAACGCATCAACACGCCAACATGGCTATGTCCCCCGCCGATCAGGACGATATCGCGCACGATGGGCGCCTTGGCAGGCATGGACGCAGATGGCATCAGAGGTCTCGATAGTCAGAAGAGGACGGGGATATTGAATAATGGGTAATGATATCAGGAGTCTAGCAACTTGAACTTTCTTGGTCATGCGCACCTGAGTCTGGCGGGCAGCGATAACTTCCTGTTTGGCAACCTGATTGCCGACGGCGTGCGCGGCAGTGACCTGAGTGGCTGGTCGCCTGAGATAGAAGCCGGCATCCGTTTCCATCGCCGCTGTGATGCGGTGATCGATGCCCATCCCGAAACTCGCTGGCTGTTGACTCAGGTACCGCCCGCGTCACGTCGTGTGGCCGGCATCGCCTTTGACATGATGTGGGATCACCTGCTGGCTGGTGAGATGCACGATGACGATATCGAGCGCCTCTATCGCCTGTTGGCGCGTGAGGAGGTGCCGTCACGCCTGACGAGCCTCATCGAGTGGATTCAGGTGCGCGATGCGCTCAGGCGCTATCAGGAGCTGGAGTTCACGCTCTCGACCATTGCCAGCATCGGCGAGCGCATGACGGCCAGACGCCGGTTACGCCAGACAAGTGATCCTCGCCAGCAAAGTGATTCACGAAGGCAAAGTGATTCACGAAGGCAAAGTGATTCACGAAGGCAAAGTGATACGCGAAGCGGAAGGCGTAGGCACAAGGTGGGGGATATGGAAGCAGGCGCCAATCCGCTGGCGGACATGACGCCGTGGCTGGCGGATAACCGCGCGATGCTTGAGGACAGCTTCGCGCGGTTGTGGCCGGACATGCTGGCATTGCGCCAGACGTCCGTTATCTGATGATCAGGCTTGCGCTCAGCGCAGCTCCAGACGCGTGAAGGGCCTCAGGAGATACGAGAGCACGCTGCGCTCGCCGGTCTCGATGTCCACCGTGGCGACCATGCCCGGCTTGATCGGCAGCGTCTCGCCATTGTGCTCAAGCGCCGCGGTCTCGCTGCTGACCAGCACGCGATAGTAGCTTTCCTCACCCCGCGGCGTTTCCTCTTCCAGGGTGTCAGAGCTGATGCGCTCCACCTTGCCCTCCAGCGTGCCGTAGACCGCATAGTCGTAGGCGCTGATGCGAATCGTGGCCGGCATGCCCGGGGCGATGAAGGCGACATCCTGCGGGCGGATGCGCGTCTCGAACACCAGGGTGTCCTCCAGCGGGGTGATCTGCATGATCTCCTCGCCGGGCGGGATGACGCCGCCACGCGTGGTGATGGCGATGTTGTTGACCACGCCACGCACCGGCGAGAGCAGCCGGGTGCGATCCAGCTGATCACGCCGCTGCACGGTAGTCTCTTCCAGTGTCGCCAGTTCGGACTTCTTGTCGGCAAGCTCGGCGTAGGCATCCTGCAGATAGGTATTGCGGATCTCGGCCTGACGGCCCTTGAGTTCGGCGATCTCGCGATCCAGCTTGAGCATCTCCATCTCGCCCACGGCACGTCGCTTGACCAGCGGGCGGATCACCGCGAGCTGACGCTGGGCCGCAGTGATCTCCTTGCTGACCGCATTCAAGGCGCTGTCACGCTTCTTGCGCCGCGCCGTGAACAGCTCACGCTCGGTGGCCGTCAGCGCCTCGTTGTCACGCACCTCCTCCGGAAACTCGATGCTGGCCTTGTCCAGTACCTCGGCTTCCAGACGTCCGATGGTCGCCCTCAGCGCCTGGGCCTGGCTCAGCGATTCCATGTAGGCCGAGCGGAAGCGGGTTTCATCGATGGCGGCCAGCAGCTGACCGGCCTCGACGATTTCCCCCTCCCGAACCATGATCTCGTCGAGAATGCCGCCCTCCAGGCTCTGGATGGTCTGCTGGCGCGAGGAGGGGACTACCTTGGCTTCACCGCGGGCCACTTCATTGACTTCGGCCCAGCTGGACCACGCCACGAAGAGCGCTATCACCAGCAGGCTGGCCCACAGCAGCGGGCGTGACCAGTGGCTTTCCAGTCTCTGGTCCGGGGCGCCCAGCTCACGTTTGATGAGTTCGGGGTCAAAACGCTGGCTCATGAGGCCTCCTGGCGCTGGCGGGATGAGGAGGTGGCCGGTGTCTTGCCGGCGGATTGTCTGGCCATGATCTGATCCAGCGGGCCATCCATGACGCGCTTGCCATGGCGCAGTACCAGCGCGCGCTCGACCCAGCTGAGCAGCGACTTGCGGTGGGTGGCGAGTACCAGGGTGCGGCCGGCAAGCCACGGGCCAAGTGTCTTGATGACGTGCTGCTCGGTGGCCTGATCCAGCGAGGCCGTGGGTTCATCCAGCAGCACCACGACCGGGTCCTGCAGGACCAGGCGGGCAAGACCGAGGCTCTGACGTTGGCCGCCGGACAGGCTGTGGCGATCATGCAGCATCATGTCCAGCCCCAGCGGATGACGACGCACGAAGTCGCCCAGACCGGTCATCTCGAGGACCTCCAGCAGGCGCATGTCGCTGACATCCCGTCCGTCGATGCACAGATTGTCGCGCAGGGTGCCGCTGAACAGACTGATGTCCTGTGGCAGGTAGCCGATGGCGCGCTGGCGGTCGGCAGGGTCGATCTGACTCAGGGCGAGGTGATCGAGGGTCAGTTCACCGCTGGTAGGCGTGAAATAGCCGGCCAGCAGTCGCAGCAGGGTGCTCTTGCCGGCGCCATTGCCCCCCAGCAGCGCGATGTGTTCACCGGGCGCGATGCTCAGGCGATCCAGTGCCAGAGCCTCCGGCGCTTCCTCGTCATAGCGCCAATGCAGATTCTCGGCATGATAGTGACCGCGAGCCTGGGCGAGTCGCGCGAAGCGGCGATCACCGGGTCGCTCGATATCGGTCTCCATCAGCGCGTCCATGCCTTCCTTGGCCACCTTGACGTGCTGCCAGCGACTCAGCAGCGCGCTGATCTGCAGGGTCGGGCCGATGGCGCGCGACGACAGGATCGAGCAGGCGATCAGGGCGCCGACGCTCAACTCGCCGGCCATGATCAGATAGACACCGGCAATGATGACGCCGACGTAGGCCAGCTGCTGCATGCCGGTGCCCCAGCTGGTCAGCCAGGCGACGGCATGGCGGAAGGTGACGCCACGGTGGGTCTGCTCGGAGGTCAGGCGCTGCCATTGGCGACTGGCATGGCCTTCGGCGCGACAGGCCTTGAGGTTCTCGAGGTTGTCGAGGGTCTCGAGCAATACGCCATTCTTGACCGCGGATTCGCGCATGCCCTCACGGGACAGGCGTGACAGCCAGGGTTGCGCCAGCAGCACGGGAATCAGCATCAACACGATGGCGGCCACCGGTACCCAGACCACCGGGCCGCCCAGCAGGGCGATCAGGCCCAGGAACAGCAGGGCGAAGGGCAGATCACCACAGGCCCCGAGGGTCGAGGCGGTGAAGAATTCGCGGATGGCATCGAAGTCTCGAATCTGGCTGGTCATCGCGCCGGTGGAGCGCGGCTTCGAGGCCAGGCGCATCTGCACGGCGTGGCGGAAGATGTGATCGTTGAGCTCGAGATCGATTTTCTTGCCTGAGTTCTCGATCAATTGCGCCCGCAGTGCGCGCAACAGCGCTTCCAGCGCGATGGCGAGAATCACGCCGATACCCAGCGCCCACAGCGTATCGACGGCACCGGTCGGCACCACTCGGTCATAGACCTGCATCGCGAACAGGGCCGTGGCCACGGCCAGCAGTGCAGCAAGCGACGAGGACAGTGCGACTTCGGCGAAGACTCGCCAATGGGACTTGAGTCGTGATGTCAGCCAATGACCCTGCCGGGTCTGGCTGTAACCTTCTGCGCGATCCAGCGAGATCTCGCCATGTGCGAACAGCGCGATGCCGGCGTATGCGGCGTTCAGCTCGGCCTGTGGCTGCCAGTACTCTCCCCCGGACAGCGGGTCGAGCAACTGATAGGCGGGACCGCTGGGGGCTGCTTCCGTATCACCGTCTGCCGGGGTGTCGCTCGTGTCGGCACTCGACTTGGTGCTCGACTCGCCGCTCGATTCGATGCTCGACGTTTCAGGCCACTGATGCGACGTCTCATGGGCCAGCAGGACGCGGCTGCTGCCGTCTTCCAGCAGCACGACGCAGGGCATCAGGCTGGCAGGAATCTCGTCGAGGGGAGCCTGACTCAGACGTGCGGCAATGCCCTGGCGTGACAGGGCCTGCTCCAGATCCTGTGGCGCGAGCTGCCCCTTGGTCAGTGGCATGCCATGGCGCAGGCGTTCGAGGTCGATGCCGTGGCCCTGCAGGCGCAGCAACTGTCGAACGCTCTCCAGCAAAGGGTCGGGTTGCGATGTCGCCGTGGCCGAGGGGGCGGTGGTCTGTGGGGCGCTCATGGGCTGACTCCCTGGCTGGCATGGGGATGAGAGTGGGGCAGCGAGATGTGCGCCGTCTCTGGCGGGGTGACAGCGGCTTCGGCCCGATAGGGCGAAGAGACCAGCGGCAGGGCACCCAGCTGGGTCGCGAGGTCATATTGATCGGTGAGCAGCTGGGTGTTGAGCTCGATCATCTGACGACGCGCCGCGAAGATCTCGCTTTCGATGGTCAGCAGATCCTCGATATTGCGTGAGCCGGTGATGAACTGGTCCCGATAGCTGCTGCGCAGGCGCTCCCCGCTGCGTGCCTGCTGATCCAGCGCCTTGATGCGTGCCTCGACCGCTGGCTGACTGGCAGACAGTCGCTGGATCTGGCGGCGCAGCTCACGGGCCGTGGAGGCGGTCTCGAACTGGGCGGCGGTCAGGCGTGCGCGGTCCGCTTCAGGCTGGCGCAACGGCGTCAGGCCTTGGAAGACCGGGGCCTCGATACGCAGGCCGATACTGGAGTCGCTGACCATGTCGTCGTTCGACTCATAACGTGAGCTTGTCGCCTCCAGTCGCAATTCCGGCCAGCGCTCGGCCTGGCTCAGGCTCAAGGCGTGGCGCGCGGCATTCTGCTGGCTGACATGACTGCGATAGGCCGGCGCGTTGGTGATGGCGGCATCGGTAGTGGCAGGGTCGCGGGCCAGGTCCGCCACGATCGGCAGTGGCTTCGGGGCGCTCAAGGTCACGCCCTGGAAGGGGCGTCCACTGAGAATCTCGAGTTCCTGTCGGGCGGTATCAGCATCGCCCTGAAGGCGTGCCAGCCATTCACGCGCACTGGCAAGGTCGACGGCGGCTCGGTCCAGCTCGACCCGGTCACCATAGCCCGAGAAGGTGCGATCATTGGCCAGCGTCTCGAGGCTTTCGAGCTTCTCGATGTAATCACGTACGCGGCGCATCATGGCGCGGTTGGCCCCGAGATCGATATAGGCGGTGATCGCCTCCTGGGCGATTTCCATGCGGGTCTGATCCAGG
This sequence comes from Cobetia marina, assembly GCF_001720485.1. Classification (GTDB taxonomy): domain Bacteria; phylum Pseudomonadota; class Gammaproteobacteria; order Pseudomonadales; family Halomonadaceae; genus Cobetia; species Cobetia marina. The sequence goes on along the minus strand of NZ_CP017114.1, from coordinate 2,320,310 downwards.
GTGTCACGCTCGACATCCCGCTCGGCCCTGCGTTGTTCGACCTCGGCTTCCACCTGACCCCAGTCATAGAGCATCTGGCTCAGCGTGATGCGATACCCGCCTTCCGTGAAATTGTCCTCGGTGCCGACGCTGCTTTCCAGACGTGGCCAGTAGCCATCCTCGGCAATCTCGATATCTGTCCCTGCGGCCCGGACATTGGCCTGGGCGGCATCGATGCGAGGATCATGCCTGAGCACATCGCTCAAAACTTCGGCGAGATCACGTGTCGTCTGAGCACTGGCCGGTAGCGAACTCGCCAGACCGGCTGAGACGACACAGACGGCGATGGAAAGCCTCTTCATTCGTATGCGCAGAGTTGTTGCCTGTCCGATGGCGGACGGACAACGAAATAGGGTGGGCATCATGTCACTCCTTGGCCCCAGGGTGATCCCTGAAGTTGCGTCATCCTGACGATTTATTCGTGTTCAGTGTGTACTTGTTCATCGGGAAGGCGCCTCCTGAGAGGCGCATCCCGGGACTAGCCGTTATTGGTATTCACGGTAACGTCCTGGTCGATATAGAGCGTTGCGTCACCCAGTTGATAAGTATCATAGGTGGTGCCGTTGAGGTCGGTCGTTGTCGCGGAAGATGTTGCCCCAGCCGCTTCCACGCTATCGCCCTCATCACCATCGATATACAGCTCGTTATCGTCATCCGTGAGGTTCAATACCGTATCTTCATCCAATGTCAGCGTGGTGGCCGAATCGCTGCTGGCGGAGATATCCAACACCTCGATATTGACGGCAGTATTCACGGAAGCATCCGCATCCAGCAGCGACGTAAGATCAATGCTTTCCCCAGTATTGTCGAAGCTCAGTGTATCGGTGCCTACGCCGCCATCGACTTCAAAGGTGAGGGTGGAGGTCACGAGGGTGTCATCGCCATCACCGCCATCGAAGATATTGCTGCCAGCTCCGCCGATTAGTGTGTCATCTCCATTACCACCAAATAGGATGTCATTGCCATCGCCTCCATTGACGACATCGATGCCATCACCACCACGAATTAGATCATTGCCGCTTCCGCCGGTGAGAGCATCTGCGCCTGCATAGCCATAGAGTTGTACATCAACATCCAGTCCACTTTCGTCAATGAGATTGTCATCGCCATCGCCGGAGAACAGGTAGTCATTACCATCAAGCACACTCACATCAGCAAGCGAATCAAGTCTCAACGTTGTACTGGCATCATAGATATCGGTCGCCGTGACACTGATTGCATTCAGCAAGCTTGCATTCAATACAACCCCATCATTCAAGGTCAACGTAGAAAGAAGTTCATTGACCGCTAGGTTGTCCATGACACCATCATCACTGGCAGTGATGGTCAGGGTTGCACCTGATACCAGTACATTTTCGAGGCCAGAGTCATCACCGCTAGTGACGACACTCAGACCAAGTTCCGTTGCCAAGTCCTCATCGATAGAGATATCTGCGCTATCAAACAGGATATCAGCAGGATTTATATCAACCAACGATGCTACAGAAACAACGACCGATGTCAGATTACTTTCATTATCAGTGATGAATACCTCGTTTTCGGAGAAGTCGATCACTCCCAATGCATCCAGGCCAACCAGGCCCAATAGCTTAGTACTGTCGCCAGTAACTTCGGGCGCTGTGTTCTCGATGCTATCAAGGCTTTCCTCGCCAATGAAGGTGATATCCCCAGTTGCCGTATCACCATCACCATCCACGACCGTGACGCTGACATCCGTTTCATTGACCTCAGTACCAATCAGCAGTTGATCATCAGTGATCAGCGCATCAATGATGTCACTATCGGACAATGTTTCGGAGGATGTGATGTCCACACCTTCAAGCTTGATGATCTGATTGGCATTGTATCCATCAGCAGCCAGATTGAGATCACCCGTAGTACTGATATAGATGGCGGTGTAGGCCGCAGTATTAACGCCCGCCGCGACATATTCGAAGGTGACGTAGTTCGCCAGATTGTTGCTGGTGCTGCTCACATAGTAGGCACCATCCAACAGATCAGTCAGATCAAGGGTATCGCCAGCTGTGGCATCGGCCTCACTGTCATTGTTGAAATCCAGAACGGTATCCGTTGCTGGGTCAGCGACTGTACCTTCATCACCGGCTTCCCATCGGATGACATCGACACCTGCCCCACCATCCAGGCTGTCATCCCCTGAACCGCCGATCAGCAAGTCGCTGCCAGCCGCACCATCAAGGACATCATCACCACTCCCACCGCGAAGGATATTGCCCTCACTACCGCCAATGAGAGAGTCATTGCCGGCATAGCCGTAGAGATTGGAGCCTGCCTGTGAAGCGTTGACAGAGTCGTTCCCAGTAGTCCCTTCATCTACAGGAACAACATAGTCACTCGTCAGAAGGTTTACATTAGCTAGTGAAGCATCAGTGTCAGACGAGCTTGCATCGAGTGAGTCTGTAGCATAAATGGTGGTATTTTCCACGATTGAGTCGGCAAGGGAGTCCAAGTCAAGTGAAGCTAGAATTCCAGTCAGTATCCCTGGTGAAGTAACCGTGAACTCAACACTAGCCAATAGCTCATTGATTTCAATGTTGGTTATATCGCTGCCATCAGTTTTGGTGATGGTGATACTTTTCTCCGAGCTATCACTAGTGTCTGGAGTAACAGTTAATCCAAGTTCAGACGCTATTCCTGAGCTATGACTCCAGTTACTATAACCTAACAATGTTGTGAGTAAGCTGTCGATTATTGTCAAGCCAGTTGCGCTTGTTATAGCACTTGTCAAGCTGCTCAGAAGCCCACTAGTGCTAAGTGTAACCGAAGACACATTCTCTTCAGCATCATAAACACTATAAAGCTGGTCGGCGCTCAAGGTCACGATATCCAGAACATTGACGCCGACAAGGCCCAGCACACCATCGCTTTCAGTCACGTTGGCTTGCGGGCGTGTATTGGCTTCAGCAGCTGCACTGAATTGACCATCATGGCTATAGGTATAGTCACCGGAGCTGATGTCAATGCTGAAGGACTCGCCGACATTGGTTTCTACCGCCAGAGTGCCATCGACAATATTGACGGTATCGCCAGCACTCAGATCGAAGACGTCACTTGTTCCCGTGACATCCGCATAGGTACCATCCTCCGAAACAGTGAACGTCAGGCCTTGCAGAGTGAATGACTGTACCTGGCCATTGGCGGAGTCCGCGCCGAAGCCAAAGTTATCATCGCCATCAAAGATACTTCCGGTGTAATCAGTCCCTGAACTCAGGGCCACGACTTCAGTTATTGTTGCAAGCTCAGGCGTGTCGTCTTCAATATCGATTTCCAATGTACTGCTGGTAGTAGCATCTCCATCAGTGAGAGTTACCAGTACATCGACAGTGCTTGAATCAGCGTCATCCTGATCGAGATTACCGAGCAGCACAGAGCTGTAGGTGATATCAGAACCATCCTCGACGACAGTCACTTGGAATACAGTCGTTCCCTCAGAGGTCTGTGCTTCAAGTATCTGGCCATCTTCGCTGACGACCCAGCTCAAGGTTTCACCGTTGCTGGCGAGCACCGTAGAGGAACTGAGTGCCAGGACTGCCGTGCTACTGGTATCAGTGAATACCAGGCTGTCAGTAGCTTCTGTTGTCGCCGCTGCAATACCTGCTTCTGATACTGTCAGGCGAGTATCCTCATCAAAGTCGAGGAAGTCAGAGGCTAGCTTGGTTATTTCTGCAGAGATATCAATGGAGTTACCCGCATCATCAGTCACCGTCACTGTGACATCGATATCACCATCAGCCAGCTCGGAAATATCCTGACTTTCTACCGTCAAGTCAGTGCCATCGATGACGATGTCATCATCGCTGATCGTGATGGAATTGTCTGCGCTGTCAGTAATGACGATATCAATGTTATCGACATCCAAGCCTTCCTCTACGGTTCCCGCGAGCTCAAGGCCAGTTGAACCAGCTGCGCTTACCGCACCATCTACGGCATTTACGACTTCGATAGTGTTATCGGTGATATTCGGAGCGGTCAGATCACTGGTGGTCGCACCGGTGGCTTCGGCGGTGTTGCCCGCCGCATCGGTGACGGTCATCGCGACGCTGAGTGCACCCTCGACCAGGCCGGATGTCGCAGCGGACAGATCCAGGCCGGTCACCGAGACATTCCCTTCGTCATCGACGGAGATGTTGCCGGTATCGACGGTGTACGTGTTGGCCGGTTCGGCGCTGTCAGTGATGGTGATCACGACATTGCTGCTGTCGAGGCCGGCTTCGATGCTGCCGCTGAGGGCGACGGCAGTGATGTCACTGGCGTTCAGCTGGCCATCATCGCCATCCACGAAGTCGATGGCACTGCTGAGCGGAGCGGTCAGATCACTGGTGGTCGCACCAATCGCTTCGGCGGTGTTGCCTGCCGCATCGGTGACGGTCATCGCGACGTTGAGTGCACCCTCGACCAGGCCGGATGTCGCAGCGGACAGATCCAGGCCGGTCACCGAGACATTCCCTTCGTCATCGACGGAGATGTTGCCGGTATCGACGGTGTACGTGTTGGCCGGTTCGGCGCTGTCAGTGATGGTGATCACGACATTGCTGCTGTCGAGGCCGGCTTCGATGCTGCCGCTGAGGGCGACGGCAGTGATGTCACTGGCGTTCAGCTGGCCATCATCGCCATCCACGAAGTCGATGGCACTGCTGAGCGGAGCGGTCAGATCACTGGTGGTCGCACCGGTGGCTTCGGCGGTGTTGCCCGCCGCATCGGTGACGATCATCGCGACGCTGAGTGCACCCTCGACCAGACCGGATGTCGCAGCGGACAGATCCAGGCCGGTCACCGAGACATTCCCTTCGTCATCGACGGAGATGTCGCCTGCATCGACGGTGAACGTGTTGGCCGGTTCGGCGCTGTCAGTGATGGTGATCACGACATTGCTGCTGTCGAGGCCGGCTTCGATGCTGCCGCTGAGGGCGACGGCGGTGATGTCACTGGCGTTCAGCTGGCCATCGGCGCCATCCACGAAGTCGATGGCACTGTTGAGCGGGTCGGTCAGATCACTGGTGGTCGCACCGGTGGCTTCGGCGGTGTTGCCTGCCGTATCGGTGACGATCATCGCGACACTGAGCGCGCCTGCGGTGAGTGCGGACAGATCCAGGCCGGTCACCGAGACATTCCCTTCGTCATCGACGGAGATGTTGCCGGTATCGACGGTGTACGTGTTGGCCGGTTCGGCGCTGTCAGTGATGGTGATCACGACATTGCTGCTGTCGAGGCCGGCTTCGATGCTGCCGCTGAGGGCGACGGCAGTGATGTCACTGGCGTTCAGCTGGCCATCATCGCCATCCACGAAGTCGATGGCACTGTTGAGCGGAGCGGTCAGATCACTGGTGGTCGCACCGGTGGCTTCGGCGGTGTTGCCTGCCGCATCGGTGACGATCATCGCGACACTGAGCGCGCCTGCGGTGAGTGCGGACAGATCCAGGCCGGTCACCGAGACATTCCCTTCGTCATCGACGGAGATGTCGCCTGCATCGACGGTGAACGTGTTGGCCGGTTCGGCGCTGTCAGTGATGGTGATCACGACATTGCTGCTGTCGAGGCCGGCTTCGATGCTGCCGCTGAGGGCGACGGCAGTGATGTCACTGGCGTTCAGCTGGCCATCATCGCCATCCACGAAGTCGATGGCACTGCTGAGCGGAGCGGTCAGATCACTGGTGGTCGCACCGGTGGCTTCGGCGATGTTGCCCGCCGCATCGGTGACGGTCATCGCGACGCTGAGTGCACCTTCGACCAGACCGGATGTCGCAGCGGACAGATCCAGGCCGGTCACCGAGACATTCCCTTCGTCATCGACGGTGATGTTGCCTGCATCGACGGTGTACGTGTTGGCCGGTTCGGCGCTGTCAGTGATGGTGATCACGACATTGCTGCTGTCGAGGCCGGCTTCGATGTTGCCGCTGAGGGCGACGGCAGTGATGTCACTGGCGTTCAGCTGGCCATCATCGCCATCCACGAAGTCGATGGCACTGTCGAGCGGAGCGGTCAGGTCACTGGTGGTCGCACCAATCGCTTCGGCAGTGTTGCCTGCCGCATCGGTGACGATCATCGCGACACTGAGCGCGCCTGCGGTGAGTGCGGACAGATCCAGGCCGGTCACCGAGACATTCCCTTCGTCATCGACGGAGATGTCGCCTGCATCGACGGTGAACGTGTTGGCCGGTTCGGCGCTGTCAGTGATGGTGATCACGACATTGCTGCTGTCGAGGCCGGCTTCGATGCTGCCGCTGAGGGCGACGGCGGTGATGTCACTGGCGTTCAGCTGGCCATCGGCGCCATCCACGAAGTCGATGGCACTGTTGAGCGGGTCGGTCAGATCACTGGTGGTCGCACCGGTGGCTTCGGCGGTGTTGCCTGCCGTATCGGTGACGGTCATCGCGACACTGAGTGCACCTGCGGTGAGTGCGGACAGATCCAGGCCGGTCACCGAGACATTCCCTTCGTCATCGACGGTGATGTCGCCTGCATCGACGGTGTACGTGTTGGCCGGTTCGGCGCTGTCAGTGATGGTGATCACGACATTGCTGCTGTCGAGGCCGGCTTCGATGCTGCCGCTGAGGGCGACGGCAGTGATGTCACTGGCGTTCAGCTGGCCATCATCGCCATCCACGAAGTCGATGGCACTGCTGAGCGGAGCGGTCAGATCACTGGTGGTCGCACCGGTGGCTTCGGCGATGTTGCCCGCCGCATCGGTGACGGTCATCGCGACGCTGAGTGCACCCTCGACCAGACCGGATGTCGCAGCGGACAGATCCAGGCCGGTCACCGAGACATTCCCTTCGTCATCGACGGAGATGTTGCCGGTATCGACGGTGTACGTGTTGGCCGGTTCGGCGCTGTCAGTGATGGTGATCACGACATTGCTGCTGTCGAGGCCGGCTTCGATGCTGCCGCTGAGGGCGACGGCAGTGATGTCACTGGCGTTCAGCTGGCCATCATCGCCATCCACGAAGTCGATGGCACTGTTGAGCGGAGCGGTCAGATCACTGGTGGTCGCACCGGTGGCTTCGGCGGTGTTGCCTGCCGCATCGGTGACGATCATCGCGACACTGAGCGCGCCTGCGGTGAGTGCGGACAGATCCAGGCCGGTCACCGAGACATTCCCTTCGTCATCGACGGAGATGTCGCCTGCATCGACGGTGAACGTGTTGGCCGGTTCGGCGCTGTCAGTGATGGTGATCACGACATTGCTGCTGTCGAGGCCGGCTTCGATGCTGCCGCTGAGGGCGACGGCAGTGGTGTCACTGGCGTTCAGCTGGCCATCATCGCCATCCACGAAGTCGATGGCACTGTTGAGCGGGTCGGTCAGATCACTGGTGGTCGCACCGGTGGCTTCGGCGGTGTTGCCCGCCGCATCGGTGACGGTCATCGCGACACTGAGTGCACCTGCGGTGAGTGCGGACAGATCCAGGCCGGTCACCGAGACATTCCCTTCGTCATCGACGGTGATGTCGCCTGCATCGACGGTGTACGTGTTGGCCGGTTCGGCGCTGTCAGTGATGGTGATCACGACATTGCTGCTGTCGAGGCCGGCTTCGATGCTGCCAGTCAGATCGACGGCGTTGATGTCCGCCAGATTGAGGAGGCCATCGCCACCATCGACGAAGGCGATGCTGCCCGTCGGGTCGGTGGTATCCACGGTGACGGTGCCCAGGTTCACGGCGTCGCTGACGTTGCCCGCGAGATCGGTCTGACGGATCTGCACAACGCCATCGGCGTAGACACCCTCGTCCAGCGTGAAGGTGGTGCCAGTGCCAGCATTCCAGGTGGTGCCGCCGTCGAGGGAGACTTCCCAGGTGGCATCGGTCTCGAGACCACTGACGGTGACCTCACCATTGCTGGTGATGCCGTCGTCCGCGACGTTGGTGTCGGCGGTGAGCGCAAGGCTCGGGATTTCAGGCGTCGTGAGATCACTGGTGGTGGTGCCGTCGGTCTCGAACGTATTGCCCGCTACATCGGTGACGGTCATCGAGACGGTGAGGGCGCCTTCGGTGAGCCCGGAAGTTTCGGTGCTCAGGTCCAGACCGGTTACGGACAGATTGCCGGCACCGTCGATCGTAATGTCAGTCGTGGCGACGGTGATCTCGTTGGCCGGATCGGCGCTGTCAGTGATGGTGATCACGACATTGCTGCTGTCGAGGCCGGCCTCGATGCTGCCAGTCAGATCGACGGCGCTGATGTCTGCCAGATTGAGGAGGGCATCGTCACCATCGACGAAGGCGATGCTGCCCGTCGGGTCGGTGGTATCCACGGTAACGGCGCCCAGGTTCACGGCGTCACTGACGTTGCCCGCGACATCGGTCTGACGGATCTGCACAACGCCATCGGCGTAGATACCTTCGTCCAGGGTGAAGGTGGTGCCAGTGCGAGCATCCCAGGTGGTGCCGCCGTCGAGGGAGACTTCCCAGGTGGCATCGGTCTCGAGACCACTGACGGTGACCTCACCATTGCTGGTGATGCCGTCGTCCGCGACGTTGGTGTCGGCGGTGAGCGCAAGGTTCGGGATTTCAGGCACCGTGAGATCACTGGTGGTGGTGCCGTCGGTCTCGAACGTATTGCCCGCTACATCGGTGACGGTCATCGAGACGGCGAGGGTGCCTGCTGTGAGGGCAGAGAGATCCAGGCCAGTCACCGAGAGCGCGCCGTCGGTGCCGACCGAGATGTTGCCAGCGTCGACGGTGTACTCATTGGCCGGCTCGGCGCTGTCTGTGATGGTGATCACGACATTGCTGCTGTCGAGGCCGGCCTCGATGCTGCCAGTCAGATCGACGGCGCTGATGTCTGCCAGATTGAGAAGGCCATTGCCACCATCGACGAAGGCGATGCTGCCCGTCGGGTCGGTGGTATCCACGGTCACGGCGCCCAGGTTCACGGCGTCGCTGACGTTGCCGGCGAGATCGGTCTGACGGATCTGCACAACGCCATCGGCGTAGACACCTTCGTCCAGGGTGAAGGTGGTGCCAGTGCGGGCATCCCAGGTGGTGCCGCCGTCGAGGGAGACTTCCCAGCTGGCATCGGTCTCGAGACCACTGACGGTGACCTCGCCATTGTTGGTGATGCCGTCGTCCGCGACGTTGGTGTCGGCGGTGAGCGCAAGGCTCGGGACTTCAGGCGCCGTGAGATCACTGGTGGTGGTGCCGTCGGTCTCGAACGTACTGCCCGCTACATCGGTCACGGTCATCGAGACGGTGAGGGCGCCTTCGGTGAGCCCGGAAGTTTCGGTGCTCAGGTCCAGACCGGTTACGGACAGATTGCCGGCACCGTCGATCGTAATGTCAGTCGTGGCGACGGTGATCTCGTTGGCCGGATCGGCGCTGTCAGTGATGGTGATCACGACATTGCTGCTGTCGAGGCCGGCCTCGATGCTGCCAGTCAGATCGACGGCGCTGATGTCTGCCAGATTGAGGAGGGCATCGTCACCATCGACGAAGGCGATGCTGCCCGTCGGGTCGGTGGTATCCACGGTCACGGCGCCCAGGTTCACGGCGTCGCTGACGTTGCCCGCGACATCGGTCTGACGGATCTGCACCGTGCCATCGGCATAGCTGCCTTCGTCCAGCGTGAAGGTGGTGCCAGTGCGAGCATCCCAAGTGGTGCCGCCGTCGAGGGAGACTTCCCAGGTGGCATCGGTCTCGAGACCACTGACGGTGACCTCACCATTGCTGGTGATGCCGTCGTCCGCGACGTTGGTGTCGGCGGTGAGCGCAAGGCTCGGTGCCGCGATGGTGGCATCGACGGTGACGGCGCCCAGGTTCACGGCGTCGCTGACGTTGCCGGCGACATCGGTCTGACGGATCTGCACCGTGCCATCGGCATAGCTGCCTGCGGCGAGAGTGAAGGTAGCCCCCGTGCCATCGACCCAGGTGGTGCCGCCGTCGGTGGTGTATTCCCAGCTGGCGTCGGCTTCCAGATCGCTGACGGTGACTTCCCCATTGCTGGTGATGCCATCGTCCGCGACGTTGGTGTCGGCGGTGAGCGCAAGGCTCGGAACTTCAGGCGCGGTGGTGTCGACGGTGAGCGTGAAGTCGGCAGACGGTGCACTTTCGTTGCCCGCGGCATCGGTGGCGGTGACGCTGAAGACGTGTTCGCCATCGGCGAAGTCAGTCGCCGGTGTGAAGCTCCACGTGCCGTTGCTGTCGGCGGTAGCGGTGCCGATCTCTTCACCGTTGTGGGTGAGGGTGACGGTGCTGCCAATCTCGGCACTACCGGTCAGCGTCGGAGTCGCATCATTGGTGCTGTCGCCATCGGCGAGGGAGCCGGTCACGGCTTCCACATTATCCGTGGCGGAGGCGATGGTCGGCGCGTTCGGGGCGGTAACGTCGGCATCTTCCGGCACCACCAGGGTGTCGGAGACAGCACTTTCGTTGCCTGCGGCATCGGTGACAGTGGCGGTCAGCTCGGTGCCGGCATCCTGCTCGGGAGACAGCGCGACCGAGAAGTTGCCATCGGTGTCGACCTCAGCAGAGCCCAGGACGTCGCCAGCAGCATTGGTGATCTCGACCGTGGTACCGGCTTCACCGGTGCCGGTGACGGTGGTGCCATCGGTCTCGGCCAGAAATGGTGCGTCGGGCGCGGTGGTGTCGACGGTGAGAGTGAAGTCGGCAGACGATGCACTTTCGTTGCCGGCTTCATCGGTGGCAGTGACGCTGAAGACGTGATCACCACCGGCGAAGCCAGTCGCCGGTGTGAAGCTCCAGGTGCCATTGGCATCGGCGGTGACTGTCGCGATTTCCTCACCGTTGTGGGTAATCGTGACAGCACTGCCGGCTTCGGCGCTGCCGGTCAGCGTCGGAGTCGCATCATTGGTGCTGTCGCCATTGGCGAGGGTGCCTGTGACAGCCGCCACATCATCAGTGGCGGAGGCGATGGTCGGCGTGTTCGGGGCGGTGACGTCGGCATCTTCCGGCACCACCAGGGTGTCGGAGACAGCACTTTCGTTGCCTGCGGCATCGGTGACGGTGGCGCTAAGTTCGGTGCCGGCATCCTGCTCGGGAGACAGCGCGACCGAGAAGTTGCCATCGGTGTCGACCTCAGCAGAGCCCAGGACGTCGCCAGCAGTATTGGTGATCTCGATCGTGGTGCCGGCTTCGCCGGTGCCCGCGACGGTGGTGCCATCGGTCTCGGCCAGCACTGGTGCATCCGGCGCGGTGGTGTCGACGGTGAGCGTGAAGTCGGCAGACGGTGCACTTTCGTTGGCGGCGGCATCAGTCGCGGTAACACTGAAGACGTGTTCGCCATCGGCGAAGCCTGTCGCCGGTGTGAAGCTCCACGTGCCGTTACTGTCGGCGGTGGTGGTGCCGATCTCTTCACCATTGTGGGTGAGGGTCACGGTGCTGCCGGCTTCGGCGCTGCCGGTCAGGGTCGGGGTCGCATCATTGGTGCTGTCGCCCGAGGCGAGGGCGCCTGTGACGGCTTCCACGTCATCGGTGGCAGATGCGATGGTCGGCGTGTTCGGGGCGGTGACGTCGGCATCTTCCGGCACCACCAGTGTGTCGGAGACAGCACTTTCATTGCCAGCAGCATCGGTGACAGTGGCGGTCAGCTCGGTGCCAGCATCCTGCTTCGGCGACAGCGTGATGCTGAAGGTGCCGTCATCCGCGACGGTGCCAGAGCCCAGCAGGTCGCCATCACCGTTGGTGATCTCGACGGTGCCACCGGCTTCGGCACTGCCATTGACCGTACTGCCATTGGCGGTTTCGCCATCGGTATCGGCCAGCACTGGTGCATCTGGCGCGGTGGTGTCGACGGTGAGCGTGAAGTCGGCAGACGGTGCACTTTCGTTGGCGGCGGCATCAGTCGCGGTAACACTGAAGACGTGTTCGCCATCGGCGAAGCCTGTCGCCGGTGTGAAGCTCCACGTGCCGTTACTGTCGGCGGTGGTGGTGCCGATCTCTTCACCATTGTGGGTGAGGGTCACGGTGCTGCCGGCTTCGGCGCTGCCGGTCAGGGTCGGGGTCGCATCATTGGTGCTGTCGCCATCGGCGAGGGCGCCGGTATCGGCTTCCACGTCATCGGTGGCAGATGCGATGGTCGGCGCATTCGGCGCGGTGACGTCGGCATCTTCCGGCACGGTCAATGCGGCAGAGGCTGCGCTTTCATTGCCTGCAGCATCAGTGACGGTAGCCGTCAGCTCGGTGCCAGCATCCTGCTTCGGAGACAGCGTGATGCTGAAGGTGCCGTCATCGGCAACAGTGCCGGTGCCAAGCACAACGCCATCGACATCGGTGATCTCGACGGTCCCCCCGGCTTCGGCGCTGCCATTGACCGTACTGCCATTGGCGGTTTCGCCATCGGTCTCGGCCAGCACTGGTGCATCTGGCGCGACGGTGTCGACGGTGAGCGTGAAGTCGGCAGACGGTGCACTTTCGTTGCCCGCAGCATCGGTGGCGGTGACGCTGAAGACGTGCTCGCCATCGGCGAAATCGGTCTCGGGCGTGAAGCTCCAGGTGCCGTTACTGTCGGCGGTGGTGGTGCCGATCTCTTCACCATTGTGGGTGAGGGTCACGGTGCTGCCGGCTTCGGCGCTGCCGGTCAGGGTCGGGGTCGCATCATTGGTGCTGTCGCCATCGGCGAGGGCGCCGGTATCGGCTTCCACGTCATCGGTGGCAGATGCGATGGTCGGCGCATTCGGCGCGGTGACGTCGGCATCTTCCGGCACGGTCAATGCGGCAGAGGCTGCGCTTTCATTGCCTGCAGCATCAGTGACGGTAGCCGTCAGCTCGGTGCCAGCATCCTGCTTCGGAGACAGCGTGATGCTGAAGGTGCCGTCATCGGCAACAGTGCCGGTGCCAAGCACAACGCCATCGACATCGGTGATCTCGACGGTCCCGCCGGCTTCAGCGCTGCCGTTGACCGTGCTGCCATTGGCGGTTTCGCCATCGGTCTCGGCCAGCACTGGTGCATCTGGCGCGACGGTGTCGACGGTGAGCGTGAAGTCGGCAGACGGTGCACTTTCGTTGCCCGCAGCATCGGTGGCGGTGACGCTGAAGACGTGCTCGCCATCGGCGAAATCGGTCTCGGGCGTGAAGCTCCAGGTGCCATTGGCATCGGCGGTGACTGTCGCGATTTCCTCACCGTTGTGGGTAATCGTGACGGTGCTGCCGGCTTCGGCGCTGCTGGTCAGGGTCGGGGTGGCGTCGTTGGTGCTGTCGCCATCGGCGAGGGTGCCGGTTACGGCCGCCACATCATCCGTGGCAGATGCGATGGTCGGCGCATTCGGTGCGGTGACGTCGGCATCTTCCGGCACCACCAGGGTGTCGGAGACAGCACTTTCGTTGCCTGCGGCATCGGTGACGGTAGCCGTCAGCTCAGTGCCGGCTTCCTGCTTTGGAGACAGCGTGATGCTGAAGGTGCCGTCATCGGCAACGGTGCCGGTGCCAAGCACAACGCCATCGACATCGGTAATCTCGACGGTCCCCCCGGCCTCGGCGCTGCCATTGACGGTGCTGCCGTTGGCGGTCTCGCCATCGGTCTCGGACAGAATCGGCGCATCCGGCGCAGTGGTATCAACCGTCAGCGTGAACTCGCCAGACGGCGCGCTCACGTTGCCGGCTTCATCAGTCGCGGTGACGCTGAAGACGTGCTCGCCATCGGCGAATTCGGTGCCTGGTGTGAAGCTCCAGGTGCCATTGCTATCGGCGGTGGACGTGCCGATCACTTCGCCATTATGCGTGACGGTGATGGTGCTACCGATCTCGGCGCTGCCGGTCAGCGTCGGGGTCGCGTCATTGGTGCTGTCACCAGAGGCGAGGGTGCCTGTGACGGCTTCCACGTCGTCGGTGGCAGAGGCGATGGTCGGCGTGTTCGGTGCGGTGACGTCGGCATCTTCCGGCACCAGCAGGGTGTCGGAGGCCGGGCTCTCATTGCCTGCAGCATCAGTGACGGTAGCCGTCAGCTCGGTGCCAGCATCCTGCTTCGGAGACAGCGTGATGCTGAAGGTGCCGTCATCCGCGACGGTGCCAGAGCCCAGGCGATCGCCATCACCGTTGGTGATCTCGACGGTCCCGCCGGCTTCGGCGCTGCCATTGACCGTACTGCCATTGGCGGTTTCACCATCGGTTTCAGTCAGGACCGGTGCATCCGGCGCGGTGGTGTCGACGGTGAGCGTGAAGTCGGCAGACGGTGCACTCACGTTGCCTGCGGCATCGGTGGCGGTGACGCTGAAGGTCTGATCGCCCTCGGTCAGCGCGGTCGTCGGGGTGTAGGTCCAGCTGCCATTGGCATCGGCGGTGACTGTCGCGATTTCCTCACCGTTGTGGGTAATCGTGACGGTGCTGCCGGCTTCGGCGCTGCCGGTCAGGGTCGGGGTGGCGTCGTTGGTGCTGTCGCCATCGGCGAGGGTGCTGGTGCCATCAGGCACGTCGTCGATCGCGGAGGCGATGGTCGGCGTGTTCGGCGCGGTGGCATCGATACCGGTATCCACGATGGTCGGTGCTGAATCACTGCTGATATTGCCCGCGGCATCAGTGGCGGTCGCCGTCAGCGTCTCGCCATCTTCCTGTGCCGGATCCAGGACAATGCTGAAGGAGCCGTCATCCTCGGCAATGCCGCTACCGACGTCCTGACCATCGCTGTTGGTGATGACGACATCGCTGCCAGCCTCGGCCGTGCCGGAGACAGTGGTGCCATCGGACTCGATCAGCGTCGGTGCACCCGGTGCGGTGGTATCGACGGTCAGCGTGAACTCGCTAGACGCCGCACTTTCGTTGCCCGCGGCATCGGTGGCGGTGACGCTGAAGGTCTGATCGCCCTCGGTCAGCGCGGTCGTCGGGGTGTAGGTCCAGCTGCCATTGGTATCTGCCGTGACAGTAGCGATCACTTCACCGTTGTGGGTGATCGTGACGGTGCTGCCGGCTTCGGCGCTGCCGGTCAGGGTTGGCGTCGCATCATTGGTGCTGTCGCCATCGGCAAGGGTGCCGGTTACGGCTTCCACGTCGTCGGTGGCAGAGGCGATGGTCGGCGTGTTCGGTGCGGTGACGTCGGCATCTTCCGGCACCAGCAGGGTGTCGGAGACAGCACTTTCGTTGCCAGCGGCATCGGTAGCAGTGGCGCTCAGTTCGGTGCCTGGCTTCTGCAGCGGATCCAGCTCAACGATAAAGTTGCCATCGGCATCAGCCGTCGCGGTGCCCACGATCTCACCGGATGCATTGATGACTTCGATAGTGGCACCGGGCTCGCTGATGCCGCTGAGGACCATGCCATTGGTGTCGCTCAGAAGAGGAGCATCGGGTGCTGTCGTGTCCGCATCAGAGGAAGCGCTATCGCTAGAAGTGGCTGCGGCAACCCCAACGCCGGCGGCTACTGCAACACCGCCTGCCACCAGTCCGGCAGTACTGATGCCGGCGCCAGCCCCTGCGCCGGTGGCTGCTTCCGCCCCGGCGCCGACAGAGCTTGCTCCCGCTGCCGCTGTGGCGAGGGCAGACTCTGCCGTGGTCAATGTCGCAGTGCTCGTGAAGGGGACTGCGCCACTGGCACCGGCCTCGCCAAGGCCGACCTGGAATATTTCTCCAGCGAATTCATCACCCTGAAGATACAGATGACTAAGTTCGCTGGGGTCGGCGTAGAAACTCTCGATCGTGACCAGATCCCCGTTCTCAAGAGTGACAAGCAGGTTGTCCCCTTGGCGGGTCATCATTTCTACGTCACGTGGATGGAGGTCCAGGCTGACATCCGAGGCTTCATTGAGGGTGATGTTATCGACTTCACGCAGGATAGCTTCCTGACTTTCGAGTTGACCGTGCGGAGCGACCTTGGCATTGACTGGCATATTGTTGTCCTCAATGGCACTTCTTGTGTGCTTTTACGACTTTCTATTAATTATCAATGATTAACACAGTATTATGTGTGGGTTCATTTTTCTAGCACTGTCGCATGAATGATATGCGTTTATATATCGTTTGATTTGATTTTCTTGTGTTTCTCGATTTCTTGTTCAATTCGTCGATGCTGTCTACGCCACTGATACCTGAGTAGCATGGCGGTATGGGGTGTGTTTTCAAGAACGCTGCAAGGACGTATCTGGATCATTCCCTGGGTATGATTATTCTGGTTTCGTATCGATGCGTTCATGGAATGCCGCTAACTGATTAATATCGTGGCGAAAAATCGCATTACTTTAAGATATCCTTATAAGTAGGCGCTCGCTGGTCAGTAATGTCCGTTGCTTAAACGTTTGAAATATGTTTCTGAGCACACGAAAAAAAACGCCACCCTGTCGGGTGGCGTTTTCATGGTTTGAGAGGAAATCGTGTCGTCAGCGTTGGAGAGGGCGAGAATTCTCCCCTCCTTGCCACTCCAGGTAGGCATCGATCTGTGACCGAGAGGCTTCGATCGGTGATTTCATCACAAACCAGGTGACGGGTTCAGAACATGGCGGAGTGGTCAGCGAGCCGGAGTATTGCCAGCCAGCATGCTCGCGTGGCAGCAGCAGGTTGGCAGACAGTCCGCTTGTCAGAGTCTCGGAGAGTCCTCGCTGTGGAAGACGGCTCAACAGACGGCTGAGCGCCAGATTGTCATGTCCTTCCTCGACCAACACGGCCAGCACTGCCAACTTGCCTTCTGGAGTGGTGTGCACCAGATGGATTTCCATGGCAGCGCGCTTGCCATCGATCGCGTGTTCCGAGGGCACATGCAGATGCACCTGTGACAGAGTGTAGGGGGTGCCATCCAGTGTCATCGTGTTTCCGCTGGCCCCTTCGATCTGCAAGGTGTGCCCCGTGTCCCGAGTGACGAGCAGCGGCGAGTGGTAGTCGAGCTTCGGCCCTGTTTCCTCCAGAGGGCGTGACTGACTGTCGATGTCGATCGGTGATTGCCGGGCACCACTGGCGCATTCCGCGTAGCCGGGGGTGAGGTCTCCCCAGTGTTCCGGTCCATTGGCGCTGTCGCCCGACTCACTCGAGTAGCTCCATTCGGTGACGGATGTTCCCGGGGCTGGTGCCGTTTCATTGTCATTGGCCAAGGCCGGGAGGGATGACGAAGCGGTGGCAAGCAGCACAGCCATGGTGAGTGGGCGCAACAACGCACGAGGCGACGAGGAATTGGCTGGCATTGAGATGTCCTTGCTCAAGAGTCCGGAACATTCCAGCGTTCTGGCCTGCGGTTGGCAGGCCAGAACGCTGACGAATAAAAGCAGTCAGTGTGCCGGACTCAGAGGGAAGGTCAAGATGACGCTGGAGGGTCACTCGGTTGTCGCATTCCAGCGTCAGAGGAGGTGGAGATGCCGGTCAGGAGCGGAAATCACTCAACTCTCCAGCCATAGACACTCCACACTGTCGCCGGGGCTTATCTGTGCGTGGGGAGGGATCACGGCCAATGCCTCAGCGCCGACGCATGAGGAGAGCACGGCTGAGTTCTGGTCCGGGAAGGCGTGAGCCTCAAGCTGGCCATCATCGGCTGGCGTCAGCGTGACACGCAGATGGTCCTGACGGATGGCAGTGTTGGCCGAGAAGGCGGAACGTACCCGGAGGCTTCTCAAGGCCCGCAGTGCGTCACACTCGAGCATTTCGCCCAGCATGGGGCGAAGAAATAGCCAGCCACCGACCCAGCTCGACACCGGGTTGCCAGGTAGCCCCACCACACGCACCGAGTCGCCTTGCGTGTTGAGGATGCGCCCCAGCGCCAGTGGCTTGCCCGGTTTGATGGCCAGGCGCCAGAGATCCAGGCTGCCAAGCGCCTCGATGGCAGGGCGGACGTGATCTTCCTCCCCGACGCTGACCCCGCCACAGGTGACGATCAAGTCGGCCTGTTCTGCCGCTGTCGCGAGAGCGTCACGGGTGGCCTCGAAGGTATCGGCCACATTGAGTGGCGCCAGCACCACGTCAGCCCCGAAGTCGCTGAGCATCTGGCTGAGCATCACGCGATTGGAGTTGTAGATCTGCCCCGGTTCGAGCGGCTGGCCGGGTTCGATCAGTTCATCGCCAGTTGCAAACAGGGCAACGCGTACCTTGTGTCGTACCGATACGTAGCTGAGCCCTTGACCACAGAGCAGGCCAAGCATCGCGGCATCCAGGCGAGTGCCGGCGGCGATCAGCCGAGTGCCACGAGTGACGTCGCGTCCCTGTCGGCGGATATTGTCGCCGGGAATCCGTGGGCCGGGCAGCCACGCTTCCGTGGTGCCATTTTCGTTCTCACGCAGTGTCACTTCTTCCTGCATGACCACAACGTCGGCGCCTTCGGGGATTTCCGCCCCGGTGAACAGCCGTGCACAACTTGCCGAGGCGAGTGCCGAGGTGGGCTGGCCTGCCGCGATGCGCTGGCTGATTGGCAGCCAGGCGCCATCACCGATATCCGCTACTCTTGCACAGTAGCCATCCATCTGTGAGTTGTCGGCAGGAGGAACGTCCAGTTCGGCGTAGATATCCTCAGCGAGGACACGCCCCGCGGCCTTGCTGACAGGGACTTGCTCTACCGGCATTACCGGACAGCATTCGCGCAATGCGGACAAGGCACTGGAAAGAGGGGCCAGGCCCTTGGCGCCAACCGGCACGCTATCGCAGCCGCAGGCGGTCTTGGTCTGACCCGTCCGGGATGCCTCTTGTGCAGAAGAGGAGTCAGTGGGCATGGGTTCCGCGCTCCGGGATCACCAGATTGGCGAAGTTGCAGGGACGATGACGGCTGTCCAGCTGCTCCTTGAGGATGCCGTTCCAGGCTGTTCTGCAGGCCCCGGTAGAGCCGGGCAGGCAGAACACCACGGTACGATTGGCCAGGCCGCCCAGACAGCGGCTCTGGATCGTGGAGCTGCCGACTTCCTGATGGGAAAGCTGACGGAACAGCTCGCCGAAGCCCTGGATTTCCTTGTCGAGCAGCACGCGGATGGCTTCCGGTGTGGAATCACGTCCGGTGAAGCCTGTGCCGCCGGTGGTCAGGATGACCTGCACGGCCGGGTCCGCGATCCACTCGCTGACCACGGCGCGCAACTGATAGATGTCATCGGGGACGATACGTTTTTCATGCAGCGTATGGCCGGCTGCCGTCAGGCTCTCGACCAGGGCGTCACCGGAGCGATCAGTTTCCTCGGTGCGCGTGTCGGAGACGGTCAATACCGCGATGGTGAGGCCGATCTGTTCGTCATTGCCGCTCATGATCAGTCCTTCTTGCCTTGTTGACGTGCCTCGAGCGCTGCGAGTTGCTCAGGGGTCGCCTTGGCCTGGTGATGTGTCTTCCACTCGGAATAGGGCATGCCGTAGACGTGCTCGCGCGCCGCGTCATAATCGAAGCTCACGCCGCGTTCCTCGCCGGCGGCCATCAGCCACTTGGACAGGCAGTTGCGGCAGAAGTCGGCGAGGATCATCAGATCGATGTTCTGGACATCCTTGTTGTCATCCAGGTGCTTGAGCAGACGGCGGAAAGCGGCCGCTTCCAGCTCGGTGCGGGTCTGCTCGTCCAGCTGGTTCAGGTCCTGGACGGTCTTGGGGGTCGGGTCGCTCATGGAAATCTCCTGAGAAGGCGCGGCATGGCGCAGGCCTTCATGGTAGAGGGGGCCTGGTGAGACCAGGCCAGATACCTGAAACTTTACGCAACTAATGCAGGGCTGTGAACCGGTGCGAGAGGCCGGGCGACGGGCAGGGAGAGGCGATATCAATGCAAAACGCCCGGCAGGCGAACCTGACCGGGCGAATCATCACTCATCCAGCGGATGTCTGGCCTCGGACTAATTCGGGCGTTGCTGACGCGCCAGGCTGTCGTCAGGTGCCGTGGCGGGGTCTGATGCCGGGTCCGCCGCCTCGGCCTGCTTGACCTCGTCATACCACAGATTGTGGTGTTGCTTGGCCCAGGTTTCATCGACGTAACCGGTCTTCATGCCCTCGAAGGCACCTTCCGTGCCGGCGGTACCGATGTAGATGTGGCCGAAGGACACCGCGATCAGCATCAATGAGGCAACGCCGTGGAAGACATTGGCCCACTGCATGTTGTCACGGGTCTGACCGAATATCGGGAAGTCGAGCACCAGCCCGCTGGCAATCACCACTAGACCGACTGTCGCCAGAATCCAGTACCAAGCCTTTTCCCCGCCATTGGCGAAGCCGGCATCCGGGTGCTTGCCCTTCATCATGCCGCCACCCTGGCGGAACCACTCAAGGTCATGCTTCTTGGGAAGGTTGAGCTTCAGCCACTTGGCCAGCACCAGAATCAGCATGATCGAGAACAATGGCCCCACATAGTTGTGGATCACCTTGGTCGCCATGATCATGTTGGCCCAGAACACATCCCCGAAGACATTGCGGAACACGAACTTGCCCCACAACAGATTGATGCCGGTGATGGCCAACGTGAGGAACAGTGTGGCCAGTGTCCAGTGCATGGCACGTTCCAGTGCCGTCCAGCGCAGCATCAACTTGCCTGAGCGGGGGTGGTCCAGATCGTTGCGCCCCACCAGCAGATAGAAGATCGCCAGCACGGCCAGCATACCGCCCAGAGCGATCAGGCCACCCGGTGAGATCCAGCGGTTGCGGATCTGTCGCCAGGTCTCGCCGCTCTGGTTGATCAGGCTGTAGTTGGAGTCATGGCGACTGTCGATGGAATTTTCTCCATCTTTCACCTGCCGCCAGGTGTCGGCATTCACCGTACCGACCGCCTGACCGATCTCGCCGTCCGGATTCGCGGCCAGCGCCTGAGGGGCCAGCCAGAGGCTGGCCAGCATCAGACACAGGAACATGGCGACGACGGTCAACCGTGAAGCTGTGAAGTGCGCGCGCATGTCGCCTCCTTACCCCTTGCGGGCTGCGTCGTAGGCCAGGTGATCCGCCTGCTGAACGCTGCTGGTGGTCAGGTTGGCCGAGGTTTCCGGGTGGCTGGCCTTGTCGACCGGCGACCAGGCGCCGTCTTCATGGCCACGATAGACCACGCGCTGACGGAAGATGTCGGAGACGGTCTCGGCGTCACCGGCCAGCAGGGCCTTGGTGGAGCACATCTCGGCACACAGCGGCAGCTTGCCTTCGCTGATGCGGTTGGCACCGTACTTCTCGAACTCTTCTTCCGGGCTCTCGGCCGGGCCGCCGGCACAGAAGGTGCACTTGTCCATCTTGCCGCGCTCGCCGAAGGCACCTTGCTGCGGGAACTGTGGCGCGCCGAACGGGCAGGCATACAGGCAGTACCCGCAACCGATGCAGATATCCTTGTCGTGCAGGACGATGCCGTCATCGGTCTTGTAGAAGCAGTCGGTGGGGCAGACCGCCATGCAGGGCGCGTCATCACAATGCATGCAGGCCACCGAGATGGAGACTTCGCTCGGCTTGCCGTCATCCAGGGTCACGACACGGCGACGCTGAATGCCCCATTCCGTCTCGTTGGCGTTCTTGCAGGCCGTCACGCAGCCATTGCACTCGATGCAGCGTTCTGCATCACACAGGAATTTCATCTGGGCCATCTTGCTTCTCCTTCACGGCCCGTCGTCGAGTGGTTCAGACGACAGGCCGGATATTTCTGATCATCGACATATGATTGGCTCGATGATTCGGCGTTTACGCGATCGACAGTCAGGGTCGGGACGCGCTTCAGGCGAGGCTGACTCGGCACAGCGTGACCTTGGTTTCCTGCATCAGGGTCACGGGGTCATAGCCATAGGTCGTCGCGGTGTTGGCGGACTCACCCAGCACGTAGGGCACCGTGCCTTCCGGGTAGCGTGACTCCAGGGACTCGCCCTCGTAGTGGCCCCCGAAGTGGAAGGGCATGAAGACCACGTCCGGCCCGACTCGTTCGGTGACCAGCGCCTTGACCTTCACGCGGCCGCCTTCGGCACCCTCGACCCATACCATGTCGCCATCCTTGATGTCCTGGTCATTGGCCAGCGCCGGATTGATCTCGACGAACATCTCCTGCTGCAGCTCGGCCAGCCACGGGATGGAGCGTGTCTCTTCGCCACCCCCTTCGTATTCCACCAGGCGGCCCGAGGTCAGGGTGATCGGGTATTTGGCGCTGACGTCCTTCTCCTGAATGGAGGCGTAGAGCGTCGGCAAGCGATAGATGGATTCGGAATCCGGCCAGGTCGGATAGTCCTTCACCAGGTCACGGCGCGCGGTATACAGCGGCTCGCGGTGCTTGGGGATCGGGTCCGGGAAGGTCCACACCAGGGCACGTGCCTTGGCGTTGCCGTACGGCATGCAGCCATGCTTGATGCACACGCGCTGGATGCCACCGGAAAGATCGGTCTTCCAGTTCTTGCCTTCCGCCGCCTGCTTTTCCTCGGCCGTCAGGTCGTCCCACCAGCCCAGCTGCTTGAGCAGCTTGTCGGTGAACTCCGGATAGCCATCCTCGATCTCGGCGCCCTTTGACCAGGAGCCCTCGGCCAGGATATTGGTGCCGTTGTGTTCCACGCCGTAACGGGCGCGGAAGTTGCCACCGCCTTCGGCTACCGTCTTGGAGGTGTCATACAGGATGGGCGAGCCCGGATGGCCCATCTCCGGCGTTCCCCAGCACGGCCATGGCAGACCGTAGAAGTCGCCATTTGCCGGACCACCCCGTGCCTTGAGTGTCTCGAAGTCGAAGGTATGCCAGTTCTTCTGATGTGCCTTCAGGCGCTCGGGACTCTGGGCGGTATAGCCAACGGTCCACATCCCGGCATTGAATTCGCGGGTGATGTCCTCGACCACCGGCACGCTGCCCTCGACCTTGATGTTGCGGAACAGCTCGTCGGCAAAGCCCAGCTTGCGGGACAGCAGGTACATGATCTCGTGATCCGGCTTGGAATCGAACATCGGTTCGATGACCTGATCACGCCACTGCAGGGAGCGACTGGAGTTGGTCACGCTGCCGGTGGTCTCGAACTGGGTCGCGGCCGGCAACAGGTAGACGCCATCGGTGCGGTCGTGCATGACGGCGGCGATGGTCGGGTAGGGGTCGACCACCACCATCATGTCCAGCTTGGCCATGGCCTTCTTCATCTCGGGTCCACGGGTCTGGGAGTTGACGGCATGCCCCCAGTAGAACATCGCCTTGAGCGCGGTGCGCTGGGAGATGCGATCCGGGTCCTCGAGCACGCCATCGACCCAGCGCGAGACGGTGATGCCGTTGGTGTGCATCGGCTTGCCGTCGTGGTACTCGGTCTGGTCGTAGCGGTTCTGGATCCAGTCGAAGTCGACGTTCCATACCTTGGCCCAATGCTTCCACGCCCCTTCGGAGAGGCCGTAGTAACCTGGCAGGGAGTGGGACATCAGGCCCAGATCCGTGGCGCCCTGAACGTTGTCGTGACCCCGGAAGATGTTGGCGCCGCCACCGGACTTGCCGATGTTGCCCAGTGCCAGCTCCAGAATGCAGTAGGCGCGGGTATTGTTGTTGCCGGTGGTGTGCTGCGTGCCACCCATGCACCACACGACACTTCCCGGACGGTTCTGGGACAGTCGACGTGCGACGTCGAGCATGTCGGCTTCACCGACACCGGTGATGCGCTCGACCACGTCGGGCGGGAAGTTGGCGACTTCCGCGCGTACCTCGTCCATGCCGTAGACGCGCTGCTGGATGTAGGCCTCATCTTCCCAGCCGTTCTCGAAGATGTGCCACAGCAGTCCCCAGATGTAGGCAACATCGGTGCCTGGACGCAGGCGAACGTACTTGTTGGCTTTCGCTGCCGTGCGGGTGAAGCGCGGATCGACGACGATGATCTCGGCGTTGGAGCGCTCCTTGGCCAGCAGGATGTGTTGCATCGCCACCGGGTGGGCTTCGGAGGGGTTGGAGCCGATGAACAGGATCGAACGACAATTGTGCATGTCGTTGAACGAGTTGGTCATCGCGCCATAGCCCCAGGTGTTGGCGACGCCGGCGACGGTGGTGGAGTGGCAGATACGCGCCTGGTGATCGACATTGTTGGTGCCGAACAGCGCTGCGAACTTGCGCATCAGGTAGGCCTGTTCATTACTGAACTTGGCCGAGCCGAGCCAGTAGATGCTGTCCGGGCCATGCTGCTCGGTCAGCTCCAGTACCTTGTTGCCGACTTCCTCGATGGCCTGCTCCCAGGACAGCTTCTTCCACTTGCCGCCTTCGAGCTTCATCGGATACTTCAGACGACGATCAGAGTGACCATGCTCACGCAGCGAGGCGCCCTTGGCACAATGCGCGCCGCGGTTGAAGGGGTGATCGAAGGCGGGTTCCTGCTTGGTCCAGACGCCTTCCTGGACTTCGGCATAGACGCCACAGCCCACGGAGCAGTGGGAACAGATCGTGCGCTTGGTCTCGACAGGTGCCTGTGAGACTTCCGTCTTGGCCTCGGCACGCTTCATCATCGGGGTGGCCATGAAGCTGGCCGCGGCAAGGCCGCCGGTCGCAACACCGCTGCGCTTCAGGAACTGGCGGCGGTTGATGCCGAGTCCCGTACTCTCCGTGCTGGAGGGGGTGGGGGTCAGTCGCATGACATCTTTCTCCTCATCACCCGATACACGACATGCACCGCTTGGGCGGGTCAGGTGGCCGTGTCGGGAGTGGCGGTTCTTCAGGTGGCTCTTCTGGCATTCGCCAGCGAGCCCCTGTGCCGTCTTGTCGCTGTCAATGGCGGCTGGAGTGAACTCCACGCTGCCCTTTGTGTCTCTGATCGGTCACGCCGTCAGGCGAGTCTGTACTCTCCCGGAGGATCTGGCAGTGGCGGCGTTGCCACTGCCAGATTCCCCTGTGGAGACGTGACCGACAGAAGGTCAATCTCGCAGAGTGGCGTAGAACGCCTTCACGTGATCCGTCTCGCGATAGTTGTCGGTCACTCTGTCTGCTGTCTTGCCGTCCTGTGGCGCGGCCTGATCCGGGATGACGGCCCCGGCCAGCGTTCCAGCGGCTGCCGCCCCGACGGTGCTGGCTCCCAGTACCCTCAGGAACTTGCGGCGGCCCTGACAGGCCAGTTCCTGGCCTTGCGTGTTGTCATCAGTCTTCATGCTGATCTCCTGTCTGACATGTCATGTTCAAGGCGAACGTCGCTGAATTCGTTGTCGCTTGAAGGGTGTCTCACGGTCTTGCTTCAGGTCTTGCATCAGGGTCTTGCATCAGCCCCAGCACTGGCCATGGCGTGTGCCGGGGCTGTGGGTGCTGTCCGGCTCGTGTCTGTCGGTCTCACGATTGGGGAAGTTGTATGCCTTGCCAGCCAGTGGTGTCTTGACTTGCGACGTCCGCCAATGAGGCTGTCGGATGGGGAGCCTCTCCGAGATTGCGTCGTTCGGCTGCCAGAAATGCCTGGCCAAGATAGCCAACCGCGGCATAGAAAGGACTCTTGCGGCGCGCAAGGTCGGCACAGCAACGCTCACCCCAGTTCGCCAGATGCTGACGGAAGAAGTTGACCTGTTCGCCGGGCAGCTCCTCGATCAGCATGGCCATGACCTCGCACAGAGCCCCCAGGTGGTCCTCCGGCTCGCGAACGTCGGCTTCGCGCTCGAAACCGAGGCGCTTGAGATCATGGCGCAGTGCCACCAGCGGCATTTCCATCAATGAGCCGGTCAGGTACCAGCTGGCATACGGCACCACTTCGCCCTGCACGACCCCGACCAGTGCCTGGAAATACTCATCCTCCAGTCGTCGAGGGTCACTGACGCGCGCCGATAGAGACAGCGAGGCCAGCGCCCTGGGCAGTTGCTGCTGATCCGCGCCGGGCATGGTGATGGCCTCAGGCTCCAGCGCCGCCAGGAAGTCGATGAGTGGCTGATCGGGCGCTGCCCGCAGCAGACGAGCCAGCAGGCGGTAGAGATCGGCCCGCAGTGCCTGTTGCTCGGCACTGTGGCTGATCAGCGATCCATCATCAGGTGTCATATCAGTGTCATCACTTGAAGGCATGGACTCAGACCTTGAGTTGAGCATCGGGATTGCGGGCCATTTCGTGCCAGATATCCTTCACGCGGCAATCGCTGCACATCTTGAGGCGCAGCGCACCGTCACCCTGGAAATAGGCGTGGGAGGCCAGCTTGGTCTGCATCGCCGTGATGGTGGCGGTGGAGCCGAACGGGGTGCCGCAGCTGATGCAGGGGAACGGCGTGTCCTGCTTGAGCAGGCGCGGTTCACGGCGCACCTCTGGTTGTGCGGAAAAGCCCGGCGTCAGAGTGATGACGCTCTCGGGGCATGACTGCTCGCACAGGCCACATTGCACGCAATCTCCCTCGGTGAAGGACAGTGCCGGAGAGGTGCGGTTGGCGGACAGTGCGCTGGTCGGGCAGACCGCGACACAGGCCTGACAAAGGGTGCAGCCATCGCTTTCGACCTGAATCGCGCCGAAGGGCGCGCCGGCAGGTACCTCGATGGCGGTCTGCGCCAGGTCAGCGGCGGCCAGCGTGGCCAGGTGATCCAGTACACGATTCAGGCGCTCACGCTTGCCGGGTCGGGCATCCGGCTGACCCAACAGCCAGTCACGCGCGATCGGCAGGCCCGGCTGGCCGTCCTCTTCGCGATCGGCACCGGGCGCCAGCGCGAGGCAGAGCGGACTGACGAGCGTCATGGGCGAGGCCGGCACGGCGGACTCGGTGATCAGCACGAGACGGGGGGAGCCCTGGGTGTCCGTGGCCAGTTGCATGCTCTCCAGCAACGCATTGCACAGACGCTGTTCCTGCTCGAGTTGCTGGTGCTGACCGGCAGGCAGTGTCCGAGGCAGTTCGACGATGACCTGGGTGGCGCCCAGCGCCAACGCGGCCAGCCACTCGTCGTGCCCGGTGGCGCTGATTTCATCCAGTGCGATGTCCAGGCAGCGTTCCTGATCCTCAGGTGCCAACGGCGAGTGGCGGTCACTGGCAGACTCGAGGCGGTAGCGCAGTATCGGCTGCGTGCCCCCTGCATCCTGATAGCGCTCAAGCAGACGCTGGATCTGTTCGAGACGCTGTTCGAGTGGCGGCTGGGTAAAGCTCAGCGCACCGGTCGGGCAGGCACTCACGCAACTGGCGGCACCATGGCAGAGGTACGGGTCGATCTCGATATGCGCGTTGCGGCGTCCCGCCGCGGAGAAGATGGCATCGGCGCTGCAGGAGGAAAGACAACGTGTACACCCGATGCTGCCCGCACTTGAATGAGCACAGATGTCGAGATTGACGTTGACGTAATTGGGCTTGTCGAAGCTGCCGACCAGACCGGCGAATTCTGTCGCCCAATGGATCAGGTTCGCGATCTGATCGCCGCTCTCGACAAGGCTGGCGTCGCTTGCGAGACGATCCAGCTCGCCCAGCACCGTATCCTCTGCACGCAGATAGCCCGGCGGCGGAAGTTCCGCCTGATTGAGGGGCTGGTGACCCAGATCGGCGATCAGGTCGAAGGTCTCGACCTGTCGGGCACCTGTGGACAGCAGTGCGCGGGCCAGATTGACCCCGCCAGACAGCAGCGTGAAATGGCCAAGATGGCCGCTCAGCGAGAGCGCCTCGCGGGTGCTGGCATGGGAGGGCAGTGCTTCGCTCGTCGTGATATGCCGCTCGTCGAGGGATACCAGAGCGCTGTTGTCCTGCTCGCTGATCAGCAGAGACAGTGACAGTGAGTGAGTGGCGGGCAGTGCCAGCATCAGGCTGGACAGGGCACGCAGGCGCGCTTCGCTGCTGATCAGCAGCGTGCGGCCCTGGCTGCGATAGCGGATCGGGGCGCTGCCGGCATCACTGGCCAGCAGTGGCAGGCTGGAAGCGGGGGAGGCTCCGAGCACTGCCGTCAGGGCGCGTTGGCGTGCTTGCTGGTTGAGCGCGCGCTGGGCGTTCTCGAGACTTGAACTGAGCATCCTCATCCTTATTTCGGTCGTGGCGGCTCCGCCCCTGGCGCCTGTCAGGTGGCGCGGTGGACGGTTCCTGATCGCCGCTGATTCTCGAGGCTTGCGCCCGGTCAGCGGTCGAAGGTCATTCAAGGAAGTGCATGGGCTTCCAGCGACGTCTTGCGCCTGATGTCATCCGGATGATCCGCATGGCGGCATCATTGCGACTGGCTTCAGCATAGTCAGGGACTGAAGGGCCAGCGATGAGCATCGGGCGTAGTCGGTCAGGTATCGGGAGGCAGTGCCGTTCTCCTGCTAGACGATACCTGCCTCTGTTGAGCGGATTCTTGCAGGCAGTGCGCCTCTCGCATGGGAGTGGAAGTCATGTGAGAGGCAAGGGAATGACCCCGCATGCCGAAAACGGAGCTCGCGCTGGGTCATAATGTCTCAGTGCCTGAGGCAGGCGTGTCATTCTGGTGGTTGGGGCGATCTGTGGGTGGGCCCATGTCCGTCAGCCGTGACGCCATCGGTCTGGTCCCATGCGCCTTGCCGTGCATGCGTGTCATGCGCAAGGGCAGCATCAGTATCCGTGTGCTTGTCCTGCGCGTGCTCGCGATGGGTCTGTGGGCCGTGATCCGGTGATGTCTCATCCAGTGAGTCGAGACCTTGCTCATCCGTTGAGGGTGCAGCCTCCAGCGCCTCATCCTGCGGTTGATCTTCCGAGCCGTTGCTGGTGGCTACGCACTCAGCCTCGTCATCCTCCAGCTTCTCGAGTCCCTCTTCGACATCGCGGGTCCAACGTCTCAGCGTCTCGGCCACACCTGCGGCGAGCGGACGCATCTGGGAGAAATCCTGATCGTAATCGTCCAGGCCATCGCGCAGGGAATGCTCGCCTCCCATGAAGATGCGGCGCAGGGCGCGTTGTCGCAGCGCCGGGTCCACTCCTGCCTGCATGTAGGCACTGATATCCGCATCCGGCAGCAGGGTGTCGGGGTCTGGCAGCTCCACGACGGGTGGGGGCTCATCTGCCTCCTGTGCAAGGGCCTCGGCGTCGGTCGTCTCACTGCCGCCTTCAGCGGACGCTTCGCCATGCCGCTTGCTGTGCAGAGCATGGCCCGGCTCGTCCGATGCCTCGCAGGCCTCTGTTTCCGTGGGTGCGGTGTCATTGGCAGTGGAGGGCCGAGCGACCGTCGTCAGTCCAGCGGCGGCGGCATCGGGGGAGTCCGTGGTCGTCCGTGAGGCTTCGGCGCGCTGCTTGCGGCGTGACCAGCGGGACAACAGGCCTTGCGAGGTATTGTCGCGGTCGTCGGAGTGACTCATGGCCCTTCCTTGTTGGCAGCATCAGCGTCCGGGCGCACGGTGTCGGTCTGACTGGCGCGCCCCGCCCCCTTGCGCTTCTTCTTCTTGCCTTCATCGATGCGCTCACCATGCCGGGCGAGATAGCCCTCCAGCCAGACCATCAGGGCAGGAGGCATCGGGGTATCCAGTACCAGCTGGTCGCCATCCAGCCAATGCGAGGCCACCTCCTGGCAGGCGGTGACGACCCTTGGCTGCATGCCATCCGCTTCACGCTCTTCACACAAGACGAACAGGCGCGGCTGTTCGCAACGCAGGTTGTAACGATAGTCGGTGCGCTCGGTGAGATGCAGCTGCAGGGGCAGAGTGCGTTGAGGCTCCGGTTGCGCCGCTTGATCAGGCGTCCGGGGCGTGGTCTCGCCGTGATCCGCGGGCGCGATCCGGGAAATCACCCAGGTGTCGAGAGTGAAGCGGCCGAGAGTCTGCTGCGAGGGGGCCAGTGTCACGGTCAGCCAGCGAGTGTCGTCAGGTCGTGATGACTCGCGTGAGGCGTCGAGTGCCGTGTCCATCAACGGGTCGGGTGGCTGGGTCATGGCGTATCTCTTGAGGGCGTTCTGGAGGTTGTTCAGGGGGTGACCCGAGGCGAGGTCGGCGGCGTATCGGGTCCAAGGCGAGTCTGCATCAGCGTCGTGGCTCGTACGTTCACGAACATGCGACGCTCTACCGGTTTTAGCAAGAAGCGTGCCGCATGCGTCGAGAATTGCATGACGCGAGATAGCAATGGCTGCCGGATCAGGACAGCCTCTCGGCCTGACTGGTATTCTTTGAGCGCTGGGTGACGACGCATGCCGCAACCTGCATGGCAGGTTCGCCGTGTGGCGGCACCCTCCGGCATCAATTCGGCTCGAAGAGGGAGACCCCGACGCCATGAAAACCTCCATGCCTCCGGTCATCAGCAATGCTCGATTGCCCACCACGCTGGACATCGTCGTGATGGATGAGCGAGGCCAGCGCCAGACGCAGTCGATCGCCGCCGAGCGCGCGCTGACGATCTACCTCAACAAGCGTGAGATCGTCACTCTGATGACGCTGGGGGCCGAGCCTGAGGCGCTGGTGGCGGGCTATCTGCGCAATCAGGGCCTGTTGGGAGATATCGAAGACCTGGAGGCGCTGCAAGTGGACTGGGAGGTGGAAAGCGCCTCGGTGGTGACGCGCCATCTACCTAAGGATATCGAGCAGCGACTGAGCAAGCGTACCGTCACTACCGGCTGCGGCCAGGGAACCGTCTTTGGCAATCTGCTGGAGCGTCAGACGCTGGAGGCGCTTGATGATCGCCCCTTTCAGCAGAGTGTGCTGTATCAGCTGCTGGCATCTCTCGCGGCCCACAATGCCACCTACCGCAAGGCGGGGGCGGTACATGGCTGTGCGCTGTGCCGGGATGATGAGGTGCTGGCATTCATCGAGGATGTCGGTCGCCACAATGCCGTCGATACCCTGGCAGGACTGAACTGGCTCTCGCCCGTGCGCGAGGACGAGACGGATTACCGGGGTGCCAATATCTTCTACACCACGGGGCGTCTGACCTCGGAGATGGTGCTCAAGGTGGCGCAGGCGGGCATTTCGGTGCTGGTCTCACGCTCCGGGGTGACCCAGAAGGGCGTTGAGCTGGCAAGCCGCTTCGGGGTGCTGTTGATCGCACGTGCCAAGGGCAGCCACTTCCAGGTGGTGGACCCTGCCGGTCGGATGGTACTGGACGCCATCCCTCCACTGCGTGCCGGTGATCAACTCCGTGAGTCCAGCAAGTCTCGCCCGGGAGGCGAGCAATGAATCAGCCTGTTTGCGGGGATGCGACGATGCATGACAACCCCTTTCTGACGGTCCATGAGGTCGCACGACTGTTGCACCTCAATGAAAAGAAGATCTATCAGCTGGCCAGTGAGGGCACCATGCCGG
The DNA here is from genome assembly GCF_001720485.1 of Cobetia marina. GTDB lineage: Bacteria > Pseudomonadota > Gammaproteobacteria > Pseudomonadales > Halomonadaceae > Cobetia > Cobetia marina. The sequence continues at coordinate 2,289,397 of NZ_CP017114.1, read as the reverse complement.
CCACCAAGGTCACCGGAAAATGGCTTTTCCCGCGGCGTCTGGTCGAGCAATGGATTCTGGAGTCCAGCCATCATGGGGTGCTGGCGGATCGCTTGATGATCACCGGTAGCGATGACCCCTTGCTGGCAGCGCTGACGATGCGACTCAACCAGCAGCACGATGGCAGTGCCTTCTATGGCATGAGTGTCACCGGGACACGCCTGGGGCTGGATCTGTTGAGTCAGGGGCGAGCCGATGTCTGTGCCATCCACTGGGGGCGTGCCGAGGAAGCATCGCTTCGCCATCCGGCCTTGATCCGCGGGCACGATGGTTATCGTCAGTGGGTATTGGTCCGGCTGGCCCGGCGCACCCAGGGGCTGATCATTCGTCAGGAAGATCGCCACCTGCCGATCAATCCCGGTGGTCTGTTCGGGTCTCAACGGCGCTGGGTAGTGCGTCAGGAGGGGGCCGGTTCGCAGCGCTTCCTGCAGGAGTGGCTGTCCGGCCATCAGATGCGCCCGGAGCAGCTCAACACCCTCGCCATCGCCTACTCGGAGCGAGAGGTCGCATCACTCGTCGCGCGCGGGGAGGTGGATGTCGGGCCGGGGACGTTATCCGCCGCGAATGAATTCGGTCTCGGATTCGTGCCGGTCTGTGAAGAGGCCTTTGATCTGGTCGTGCCACGCAACGTCTATTTCCGCGACCTCTTCCAGGGCCTGCTGGACTATCTGTCCACGCCCAATGGCATCCAGCTGGCACAGTCGTTGGGAGGGTATGACCTGCGTGAATGTGGTCAGCTCATCTGGCGAGGCGACGCCGCCCAACATGACTGAGTCAAGATCGCCCGCTAGCACCAGGCTAAACGGTGATGATGTGGGCGCTGCCTCTGCCTCGCCAGGCCATTGTTCTGGCGAGGTAAAGATCTTTCACGTCACATGTTCCTGGAGAACGGTTTAGCGTTGCGCCAGTGGGCGTATCATCAATCGGCGTCGTTGCGCGTGCAGACCGACAGCACTACGGCATCGTCTTCGCTGGTGGAAACCAGAGCATGGCCCATGTCGGAGTCGAAATAGATGCTGTCTCCATCTCCGAGAGGCAAGGGTTCATAGAACTCGGAATACAGTAGAATGCTGCCCTCTAGCACCATCAGGAATTCCTCGCCGTCGTGGCGCACCCAGTCGGGAAACTCCTCGAAGCTGCGAGCGCGCACCCGGGTCTTGAAGGGAATCATGCGTTTCTGAGCCAGCTGCCAGGAAAGCAGCTCATGTTCATAGGTCGGGGTCGGGTGGCTCTTGCCTTCACCGAGGCGCGTCAGATCACGTCGGCCCAGCGTGCCGCTCTGTCGCTTGGGAGGACTCAGCAGTTGAGGAAGGTCGATATTGAGACCATTGATCAACTTCTGGACGGCGGTGAAGGTGGGGGATATCTGTTCATTCTCGATCTTGGACAGCGTAGAGCGTGCAAGCCCGGTACGCTGGCTGACGTCCTCGAGGGTCCAATGATTGGCGAGACGGATCTGCTTGACCCTCTCTCCAAGCTTGAGGGGCTCAACGAAGGCCTTGCGGCCGGAAGCGATCCGGACCGCGGCATCCTTGTCAGTCGGTGTACTCATGGGAAGCTTCGCTGTGGTCGATGGCGGCGGGAGTTCACAAGTTTACTATTGGAAACTTTTTCGCCAGCTTATCACAGCAAGGAAATCACGGTGTAGCTGAGCAAGGCATCGACGATGCTCCTGGCGACAGGGGATGCGTCTCTTGAAGTCGCATGTCTGGTCACTCAGAACAGCGGATGATCACGCTCATCTGGCCTTGCATGAACTTTGGGTGACGCGTGCGCGGCTGGCGGCGAATGACGCAGGGATATCCCGTCCTCCATCGGCAGACCCGCCAGTGCCTTGACATGGGCCTCAGTGCTGCGTGCCAACGCTTCCAGGCAGTAGCCGCCTTCCAGTACCGAGACGACACGTCCCTGACAATGGCGCCTGGCCACGTCCATCGCCAGGCGCGTGATCCAGTAATAGTCGTCGTCCTCGAGACACAGTTCGGCCATCGGATCCTCACGATGCGCGTCGAAGCCTGCCGAGATCAGGATCAGCTCCGGCTTGAAATCATCAAGCTTCTTCAGCCATTGCGCTTCGATGGCATGGCGAAAGTCCAGCGAACCACAGCCTTCTGCCAGCGGGGTATTGTGAATGTGCTCCCAGCGGCTCTCGAGATAGCGCCAGGGGTACATGGCGTTCTGGAACGATGAGCAGACCAGCGTGTCGGGGTCATGCTTGAAGATATCTACCGTGCCGTTGCCCTGATGAACATCGAAATCGAGGATGGCGATGCGTCTGACGCCGTACTGCTGGCGGGCATGCAGCGCGCCTACTGCCACGTTGTTGTAGAAGCAGAAGCCCATGGCATCCGCGCGTTCGGCATGATGGCCCGGTGGGCGCACGGCACAGAAGACGTTGTCTGCCTGATTGCGCATCACCTGGTCGACCCCACGCACGACGGCCCCTGCCGCGAGACGTGCCGCCACCAGGCTATCTGCACACATCACGGTGTCCTCGCTGAGCGCCAGCAGCTGACCTGCCTGGGGCGGGCACTTGTCGAGAGCCTGCAGGTGGCGCATCGGATGGACTCTTGCCAGCTGTTCCAGCGTGGCAGGGCGTGCATCGTATTGCTGGACATGCTGAATCACGCCGCTCAATGCCAGCTGACGCTGGATGGCCTGCAGGCGCAATGGGCTCTCGGGATGTGTCGGACCCATGAAATGATTGCCACAGTCGCTATGAGAGATATAAGAGGTGATCATCGGCATGTGCCTGTTTGGCTGGGCGCTAGACTGAGGATAGTTCGAAACCTCACAGTAAGATTCACTGGTAGACACGGATAGTGGCGGATGGTCTACCTTCTCCAGCACCTGCCGGCTGCTGTTCAGGCACTCACTTTCGCGGCATGCTGGTGGCATCGCGCATTGGATGCGCACCGGCTGACAGGACACCTCCATGGGGATGCGATTTCTGCGCAATTTCTTCGAGCCCACCAGTATCGCGGTGATCGGGGCCTCGGAAAAGACACACTCACTGGGCGGCCAGGTGCTGAGAAACCTGCTGGAAGGCGGGTTCAAGGGCACGCTTGTCGTGGTGAATCCCAAGGGCTATGACACGGTGCATGGAGTGCCCTGTGTGCGCCGGATCAGTGAGCTGGACACGATGCCGGACCTCGCCATCCTGTGCTCGCCTGCCGAGACCTTGCCGCGCATCGTCGAGAAGCTGGGGCGTCGCGGCGTGAAGGCCGCGCTGTTGATCTCCGGAGGAGTGGCACCGTCGCCGGCAAGCTCCCTGGCCCGCGTGACGGAAAAAGGGCTCGGAATGCTTGCCCGGCGTGAGCCTGTGGCCCCCGACCACGCGCGACTGCGCATCCATCCGGATCAGGAGAGTCTCAACAGCCGTCTGCTCAAGGCGGCACGTGGCAGTGGTATACGTCTGCTGGGCCCGGAGTGCATGGGGGTCTGCGTGCCCAATCGGAATCTGAATGCCTCCTTCAGTGGTCAGCCTGTCGCCAAGGGCAAGGTCGCCTATCTGGGGCAGTCGGGGATGCTGGGCAATGCCATGATCGACTGGGCAGCGGGGCGCGGTATCGGCTTCTCCCATCTGGTGACGCTGGGAGACAGCGTCGACGTGATGTTGCCTGACCTGATTGATTACCTGAATCAATATGGGCATGCCCAGGCGCTCTTGCTGCATCTCGAGCGCATCCATGACTCGATGCACTTCATGACTGCGCTGCGCGAGGCCTCTCGCAACCGACTGGTATTGGCGATCAAGAGCGGTCGCACGCCCGAGGCCGACCTGTTCGGGACTCACGTCACCCCCGGCATCCCCAATCGCGACCAGATCGTGGACGTCGCGCTGGCGCGAGCTGGGGTGGTACGCGTCAATGACAGCGAGGACATGTTCGATGCCCTCGAGACGCTCAACCGCATGAAACCGCTGCGGGGCGATCGGCTGGCGATCGTCTCCAATGGTCTCGGGCCGGCCCTGTTGGCGATCGACAAGCTGATGGCGGGAGGCGGCAAGCTTGCCGAGCTGAGCAAGGAGAGTCGGGATGCGCTGCTCAAGGATCAGCTGGATGTCAGCCTGCCCGGTCGCAATCCGGTGGATCTGGGGGGCAATGCCACGCCCGAAGACTTCGTTGCCGCAGTCAACATCGTGGCCAATGATCAGGGAGTCGATGCGGTGCTCGTCGTGCATGCGCCGACAAGACTTGCACCATCCAAGGACACGGCCGAGGCCCTGATCACGCATCGCAAGCAGTTCCGGCGCAATCTGCTGACCAGCTGGATGGGGCTCGAGCAGGCGCTGGCGGCACGTCATGCCTGCCACGCTGCGGGTATCCCGACCTATCTCTCACCCGAAAAGGGCGTCAAGGCCTTCCTGCAGATGGTGGATTACCAGCGGGTGCAGTCCCTGTTGCAGCAGACCCCGCCGAGCCTGTCCTTCACCACCAGCGCCGAGATTCGCGCCCGAGCACATGATCTGGTGCACAGCGCTCGGCGTGCCGGTCGTGAATGGCTGACCCATTCTGAAACGGCTCAGGTACTGGAGACCTATGGCATCGCGACAGCTGCCAGTCATTATGTGTCTGATGCCGCCGAAGCCGCGCAGGCCATTGCAGCTCTCAGGCAGGCGGCTGGCAAGGAAGACGCCGAGATGGCAGCGGGGCCCTTCGCCTTGCGGGTGGTCCACGAGCACAACAGCCAGCCCTTCCGTTATCGCCGCTTCCCGCAGCGTCTGTCTTCTGGCGTGGTCCAGGATCTCAATGGCCCGGAAGACATCGCCCTGGCCATGCGTCGCATCACCAGCAAGGTGAGCGAGCGTGATGACGAGCGGGGACGCAGCGGCAGCGAACGCACCCGCATCCATGAGTTCTGCCTGCAGCCGATGCGCCGCGGCAAGCATTCGCTGCAATTGAGTGCGGGCATCACGCGTGACGAGGAGTTCGGGCCGGTGGTGGTCTTCGGGCTGGGGGGCTACAAGGTCAACGTGCTGGTAGACCGCCAGGTTGCCTTGCCACCTCTCAACATGACGCTGGCACGCGAGCTCATCTCGCGCAGTCATGCCTCGCGTCTGATCGAGGAGCACTCGCCGGACCCCGAGCGGGATATCGCGCGCCTGTGTACCTTGTTGATCAAATTGTCGCAGTTGGCATCGGATTTGCCTGACATTCGGGGGCTGGAGATCAATCCGTTGCTGCTCAATCGTGATGAGGCCGTCGCGGTGGATTTCACGCTGGATCTGGGCAAGCCCGCGCGCTTCGCCATCATGCCGTACCCGGAAGAGCTGCGGGAGTGGGTGCGGCTTGAGGATGGCACCGAGGTGGAAGTGCGGCCGATTCGTGCAGAGGATGCGCCATTGATCACCGCTTTCCATGCCAGATTGTCCGAGGAAAGCATTCGTTTCCGTTATTTCCATCACAAGGCTTCCCTGACGCAACGCGATCTGGCGCTGCTGGCCCAGATCAATTATGACCGCCAGATGGCATTCATCGCCGAGCGTGAAGTCAGTGAGCAGGAGGAGGGCGGCTCACGTCGTGAAATGCTGGGAGTGGTGCGGGTCTGGAATGACCCTGACAACATTCGCACGGAGTTCTCGGTGATCATTCGTGATGACCTGCAAGGTGAGGGGATCGGGCGACTGTTGATGGAAAAGATGCTGCGCTATTGCCGCTCGCTGGGCACTCTCGAGATGGTAGGCAAGATCATGATGGACAATCACCCGATGCGTGCACTGATGAAGCATCTGGGGTTCACCTGTCGTTACAACATGGAGGAACAGGTCATCGATGCGAGTATCCGACTCAATGAGCCCACCAGTGATTGGCAACGCCTGAGGCTTGAATCCAAGGCCTGATGCGCGCGTGTCGGGGCATGATCGGTGGTATGCCACCTTCGTCGTATAAAGCTGTGTTGTTGTTTGAGTGAATATCAATAACTCTGTATCATTATTTTAAATATAAGAATCCTTTATGGAAATTGGCGCAGGGAATGACGTGGCATTCTGCTCAGTATCAGGCAGTGTCATGACGGGTACCTCCCGCATGACGGCCTGATTGGCGCTATGCCACCCTCAGCGGCGCAACCTCGTGAAAGCGCGTTGCCTGCCGTGTGACTGATCAAGCCTGTTCACGCTTCCCTGTGCACTCACAACAGGAAAGCCAATGACTGACACTCGCGATGTGAAGATCCGGGTGCGCAACCTGAGCAAGGTGTTCGGTAACCAGCCTGACAAGGCGCTCACTCTGCGTGACCAGGGACTCAAACGTCCTGAAATTCTGGAAAAGACCGGCCAGACACTGGGCCTGTCCAATGTCGATTTCGATGTGATGGAAGGTGAGCTGCTGGTCATCATGGGGCTGTCCGGCTCCGGGAAGTCCACCTTGATCCGTTGTCTCAATCGTCTGATCGACCCGACAGAAGGCGAGATCCTGATCGACGGTCAGGACGTGGCCAAGCTGGATGAGAAATCGCTGCTGCGCTGTCGTCGCAAGCACTTCTCGATGGTCTTCCAGAACTTTGCGCTCTTCCCTCATCGTACGGTTCAACAGAATGCCGAGTACGGCCTTGAAGTGCGCGGCGAGGCGAAGGAAGTCTGTTTCCAGCGCGGGCGTGACGCACTCAAGCAGGTAGGACTGGACGGGTGGGAGGATGCCTATCCCGATCAGCTGTCCGGCGGTATGCAGCAACGTGTCGGGCTCGCACGTGCATTGGCCAATGATTCTACCGTCCTGTTGATGGATGAAGCCTTCTCGGCACTGGATCCGTTGATCCGCAAGGACATGCAGCAGGAGCTGCTGGCGCTGCAGCACAAGATGAAGAAGACCACCATCTTCATCACCCACGATCTGGATGAAGCCCTGTCCATCGGTGATCGCATCATCCTGCTCAAGGATGGTGAAATCGTCCAGATCGGCACTCCCGAGACCATTCTCACCGAGCCCGCTGACGATTATGTCGCGCGCTTCGTCGAAGGCGTGGACATGTCGCGGATTCTGACCGCCCAGTCCGCCATGACGGATGTCCGTGCCACTGCGCGAGACGATGATGGCCCCCGTACGGCATTGCGCAAGATGGGAGAAAACGGCCTGGACAGTCTCTTCGTGGTGCGCCGCGACCGTACCGTTCTGGGAATCGTGACGGCAGAAGATGCCGAGCGTGCGGTGCGTGAGAACCTCACGGATCTCTCCAGTCTGATCCACTCCGATTGCTGTCGGGTCTCGCCTGATGAGCCCTTGCACAACCTGTTCGCGATGTTTGCCGGCCATCACCACCCGCTGGCAGTCGTGGATGAGCAATCGCGCTTGATGGGAGTCGTGGTCAAGGGATCCGTACTGGCTGAGCTGGCCGAAGCAGGGGAGGCGCATGCATGAGTGAATCGACAGGTTTCACCATTCCGAAGATAGAGCTGGGTGACTGGATCGAGGCAGGGCTGGATTATCTGACCAACAATTATTCCAGCGTGACCCGCGCCATTTCCAAGTTCACCGAGACCGGCATCGGTGCGCTCAATGACGCCCTGATGTGGATGCCTCAGTGGGCCTTGATCGCACTGGTCGCGCTGTTGTGCTGGCGGCTGGCGGGAACTCGCCTGGCGATCGGTTCCATCCTGGGCCTCGGCCTCATCTGGAATCTGGATCTGTGGGATCCGATGATCGAATCGCTCACCCTGGTGGTCATCGCGACGCTGGTGGCCGTGGTCATCGCCATCCCCCTGGGCATTCTGGCGGCGCTGTCGGATCGCTTCTATCGGGTCATCATGCCGGTTCTGGATTTCATGCAGACGATGCCGGCCTTCGTCTATCTGATCCCGGCCATTCCCTTCTTCGGTATCGGGTCAGTCTCGGCGATCTTCGCTACGGTCATCTTCTCGATGCCGCCGGCGATCCGTTTCACTACCCTGGGGATTCGTCAGGTGCCCAAGGAGCTGATCGAGGCCGCAGATGCCTTCGGGTCCACCCGTCGCCAGAAGCTCTTCAAGCTGCAGCTGCCCCTGTCGCTGCCGACGGTGATGGCGGGCATCAACCAGACCATCATGCTGGCCCTGTCGATGGTCGTCATCGCGGCCATGATCGGCGCCGATGGTCTGGGCAACGAGGTCTGGAAGGCGATCCAGCGTCTGCGTCCCGGAGATGGGTTCGAAGCGGGTATCGCGGTGGTGATCCTGGCCATGCTGCTTGACCGCCTGACCCAGACCTTGAGCAAGGAAAAGAAGTCGCGCTCCTGAGGTGACTCACCTCGACCCACAAGCCGGCACCGCCTGTCGTGCCGGCTTGTCCCATCTCTTCAGAGCGCTTCTTGCCCACATTTCTGCACCGCGACACATTCTCCTGTTCTTTACACGTTGCATGGGGATACGGCATTCGCGGCAGCCAGTCTTTCTGCTGGTCCTGTATTGATGAAAGGCTGACCTGATCGGCGATCAGGCAATTCTCGCCCTAAGAAATAAGTAGATTCAAATAAAGGGGAAGTTGATGAATAAGCAAGGTACTTCACGTAGCCATCTGACCATCACCGCCAAGGCACTGTTGCTGGGGGCCGCCATGTCATCCTCGGTGGTCGGTGTCAGCGCGGCTCATGCGGCAGGTGACAAGGGAGATGTCACCCTGGCGTATGTCGAGTGGTCCTCCGAGGTCGCCTCCACCAATGTCGTGAAAGCGGTGCTGGAAGCCCAGGGCTACAACGTCGAGCTCAAGGCGCTGTCCGCCGCCGCGATGTTCCAGGCGGTCGCCTTTGGTGATGCTGATGGCATGGTCGGTGCGTGGCTCCCCACGACCCATGAAGACTACATGGCCAAGGTCGGGCCCAAGGTCGAGGACCTGGGAGTCAACCTCGAGGGCACCAAGCTTGGCCTGGTGGTCCCGGCGTACAGCAAGCTCGAGTCCATCGAGGACATCACCTCGCATGCCGACGAGATTGATGAGCGTATCGTCGGTATCGAGCCAGGCGCCGGCCTGACCCGACTCACCGAGCAGGTGCTCGAGGATTACGATCTCGAGGATATCGACCTCACGACCGGTAGCGGTGCGACCATGACCGCAGCACTGAGCAATGCCATCAAGGGCGAGCGGGATATCGTGGTGACCGGCTGGACCCCCCATTGGATGTTCGCGCGCTGGGACCTCAAGTACCTGGAGGATCCGAAGGGTGTCTATGGCGGTGCCGAGGAGATCCATACCCTGGCACGCAAGGGGCTCAAGGAGGACATGCCGGAGGTCTACGCGATCCTGGACAACTTCGCCTGGACCCCGGCGGACATGGGCGAGGTGATGCTCAACAACCAGGAAGATGATGCAGACCCCTACGAGACGGCCAAGGCGTGGGTGGAAAGCCATCCGGATATCGTCAATGAGTGGCTGCCGGCAACGGCTCAGTAACCTCATCGTGATGGCAGCGGTCTAGTCCACCTCGGCCTGCCATCAATGTGAGTAAGACCACGACGAGACGCCCCCGCAGGCTTGCCTGCGGGGGCGTCTCGTCTATCAGGGTCGTCTATCTGTCTCACCATCCGTCTCACCATCCGTCTCGCCGATGCGGGACGTCAGCGACGCTCAAAAGGGGCAGGGGCTGCGGACTTGCATGCGCTCGCCGCTGACCGGGTGATCGAAGGCGATCATCTCGGCATGCAGCATCAGGCGCTCGGCCATGAAGAAGGCTTCATCACTGGCATACAGATCGCAGCCCAGGATGGGGTGGCCCAACTGCTGACTGTGGATGCGCAGCTGGTGGGTGCGCCCGGAGACGGGCGTGAATTCGACCCGGGTACGCCTGGGGGCCTCGAGCCGCTCAAGCACGCGATAGTCACTGATGGCGGTCTTGCCTGTCTCATGGCAGATCTTCTGCAACGGGAACTGATCCACGTCCTTGGCAATCGGCAGCGAGATCCGTCCACTGTCCTGCTCGACGTGTCCCAGCAGCATCGCGCGGTAGGACTTGTCGATGGTCCGGGCCTGGAACTGGCGCGTCAGGTTGCCGTTGGCCGGCTTGTTGAGTGCCACCAGCATGATGCCTGATGTGCCGAGATCCAGACGGTGCAGCAGCTTGGCGGTCGGGTATTCCTTGACCAGCCGATGGTGCAGCGAGTCCAGATTGAGCGGATGCTTGCCCGACAGGCTCAGCAGACCACTAGGCTTGTGGATCAGCAGGATGTCCTCATCCGCGTAAAGCACCTTGTAGGTCTCACGACAGGGCGGAACGATGAACGGGTCGGCTTGTGGCTGCATGGGGTCTCACAGATGACGATGGGCGGTTCGACGGTGATGGTCGGCAAGGCGGGTGACGAGCTCGCCGTCACTCGTCAGGCAGCGGGGAGGCCAGCAGATCGATGTCTTCCCAGTGATACTCGTATTCCTCCTCCTCGGTATCGTCGGGAGCTCGCCCGATGAACAGGCTGGCGGTGAAAGCCCGCACGAAGATCACCTCGCTGCCATCCAGTGCCGCAAGGCGCTCGCCTTTCCTGAGCTTCTTGATCTTGCGCTTGCGCGCCGCGACATCCTCACGCGCGGCGCGGGTCGCCTCTCGCCACTGGGCGGCAATCTCACCGGGGGCAGTGGACTGCGCCAGGAGTGCCGGTGGGCATTGCAGCGGAATATCTGGCGTGCCTTCATCCCGGATATGGTATTCCCAGCGGCTGGGGTCACCCTGTCGGGGAGCCTGCATCAGATGCTGGCGAATGAAGGTATGACCATGGGGATGCTCCAGCACGGTGTAGAGCACATTGCCGACCACGGCGTGATCCACCAGCGAGATGCCATGGTGATCGGAAGGTGTGTAGCTTGCCAGCAGGCGATCTACCAGCGTCTGACGAGCCACCTTGGGTGTTGCACTGTCGTCCCAGGCCATGTGGCCTCCCTTCCTGTAAACATGTGACGGTGTATGCAGAACATGAGCCGTGCAGCTGTCGCCGACCTGAGCATGCCCTGCACCGAAAAGCCGGCCATTGTCTGTTCTGGCACGGCGCAGGGCAAGTCATGCTTGATCTCGCATGCCGCGTCGATGGGATCGCATCGCGGGTGCCGCATGGCGTGATGTGAGGGGTATGGCGAGAGGGGCATGGTGCGAGGGGCTTGGCGTAAGGGGCATGCGTGTTTCGATCAGCACGCAGGCGCCTTCACGCAAAAGGCCCCGCCATGGCGGAGCCTTCGAGAGCGTGGGGCGATCAGGTGCCACTCACGGTGCGAGCATCACCTTGTGCCACTCATTGTCTTCGGTATCCAGACGCTGATAACGGACCCGGTCGTGCAGGCGTGATGGCTGGCCCTGCCAGAACTCGATCATCTCGGGCACCACGCGATAGCCACCCCAGTGCTCAGGGCGCGGGACATCACTGTCGGCATAGACCTTCTCGAAGCGACCCTGTCTCTCGCTGAGCCAGTCGCGATCCGGAATCTCGACGCTCTGCTGCGAGACCCAGGCGCCCAGCTGGCTTTCCTTGGGACGGGAGGCGAAGTAGTGGTCCGAGGTGGCGTCCGAGACCTTCTCCACGCGACCCTCGATACGGACCTGGCGCTCCATGGCAGGCCACCAGAACGTCAAGGCCGCATGCGGCATATTGGCCAGTTCGCTGCCCTTGTGGCTCTGATAGTTGGTATAGAAGATGAACCCTTGCGCGTCGTATCCCTTGAGCAGCACGATGCGCGCGTGCGGCTTGCCCTGGCTGTCCACGGTGGACAACGTCATCACATTGGCATCGTTGTCATCGGCGGAGAGTGCGCTGGTCAGCCATTCCTGAAACTGCTCGAAGGGTTCGGCCGGGGTGTTGTCAAGATTCAGGCCATCACCGGAGTAGGTTCTGCGCACGTCAGCGATATCGCGATTCATGGTGGGCTCCCTTGATGAATTGCTCATGTAATGTAAGGACTGTGTACCGTCGAGCGCCAGATCGCAAGGGCCTCAGGCCTGTGCCATGGGGCCGAGCTGTACCCACGCCATGTAAAGACCGGTACCGACGGCGATGGAGAGCAGCGCATTGCGTCGCCAGAGGTGAAGGCCGGCCACGCAGGCGGCGGATATCAGCATGCCGGCCCCTTCGGCCTGCATCAGCCAGTCGCGCCAGAGCTCGCTGCGAGCGAGCGTGGAGGGCAGATCACGGGGGGAGTCGCCGGGCAACGACATGGCAGACAGGGACACGATGATCAGCACGACCATCACGATGGCCGGCAGATAGCGACCCATGTGCAGGATCAAGGGATGTGCGGAATGGCGTGAGAGAAACAGGAAGGGGGTCACGCGTGTTGCGAAGGTCGCCAGCGCGGCCACGCCGATCAGCAGCAGTGCCTGGGTCGTTGTCATCGTGTCCGGCTCCCGTCGCTCAGAGAGCGCTGTTGATGGAGGTAATGGCCGAGCAGAAGGACACTTGCCGCGGCGATGCTGCCGAGCAGCAGTTGGTCTTGGGGCAGCACCCATAGCCCCGCCAGGGTGATCACCAGGCCCAGCAGGAAGGGCCAGCGTTCCCGCAATGCGTACCATTGCTCGATGCCGAGCACGACGAACAAGGCAGTGAGGGCAAATTCGATGCCGCTGCTGTCGAAGGTAAGCTGGCCGGCCGCCAGTCCCAGTGCGGTCCCCAATACCCACCACAGCTGGTTGAGCGCCGTAATGCGCAGCATCAGACGCTGATCATTGCGCCTGGCGGCCTTGTCATCCCGCTCACCGCTGCGCGGCAGGCTGGATAGCAGCGAGTAGGTCTCGTCGGTGAGACCGAAGATGAGATAGAGCTTGGCGATTCCGGCCTCGCGGAAACGCTCCAGCAATGACAGGCCATAGAACAGGTGGCGTGAGTTGAGCAGCAGGGTGGCGACGGCCACCTCCGTGACACCCGCTCCAGCGCCCAGCAGAGCGACTGCCAGGAACTGCCCGGCACCCGCCAGGATGATCACCGACATCAAGAGTCCCAGCCAGGGGCTCAGGGGCAACTGGGTGAACAGCACCCCGAAGGCGGCTCCCAGCGGGATATAGCCGAACATCACCGGTAGCGTCTGACGCAGCGCCTCACGCCACGCCTGGCGGGCACTCAGCCATTCGCTGGCCGTGGTGATCGATTCAGGCTCGGCCATCTTCAGGGAGGGCGCGCCGTCGTCGAGGGTGCGTGTCACGCCATCGGTGGTGGGTGTCGTAGGCATGAGGCGTACGGGGTTCCTGTCGGCTCAATGGGCATTGGCATCACGCGAGGCTGCGTGACGACCCGATCCCGAAGGGGTCAGATGAATCAGCATAGCGTGACGATGATGGTGTGGCGATGCGGCCAAGGTGGCATTCTGCAGTGCAATCCTCTGGATTCTAGCGCCAATTGCCCGGCAAGCCACCGTCGAGCGCTGATCTGTCATTGGAATCCTCCGCGCATCTTCAAGGGATAAGCGCCGAGGCCGAGGAAAAGGGGAAGAGGAAAAAGAGAAGCGGAAAGAGACAGCGGTAGGGACAGAAATGAGGGAAGGGGCAGAAAATTCGAAAGAATCGCCGGTCGTGCAGACAAAGCGCCAGGCCTGATGACAGATAGCGCCCAGGGGGCGCTATCTGTCAGGTTCTTGTCGGCCGGCCTTTTACCCCATGGGGGTGCCGGCCCGCATCACGACTGAGGCTGACGCTTCAGATTGCGCGAGCGAAAGCGAGCATACGCCATGCTGGCGAGGAACAGGCCAAGTGCCGCCAGCGCCTCCAGTATGCCGATCACCCCATGGCCGGGTACGCTGGCCAGCATCACGCCCTGCATGAGATAGAGCAGACTGACGAAGGCCAGCCAGACGTGGCCGCGGGCGCGACGAGTCAGCACGGCGGGCAGGAAAAGGGCAATGGGCAGCAGGCGAATCAACAACGGCACCAGGCCGGTATTGTCACTCTGGGCCATCAACTGGATGCCACCTACCAGCAGGATGACGGCCAGGGCCGCGAAGCTCACGATCACGCCGCGGCGGCTCTTGGCCTCGAGGGTGTCGAGGCCTTGTTCGCGTTCCATTCGTTCAAGCCAGGCGCGCATCTATCGGTTCTCCCTGAGGGGTTGCATGGCGAGGGCCAGACGCGCAATGCGCTTGCCTTGTGCGACGGCCAGGCGTCTCTCATGGTCGTTCACGTCATTGTCACCGCGCTTGCCGCTGACATGGGTGGTGCCATAGGGCGTGCCGCCCTGGGTGGTTTCCAGCAATTCAGTGGCACTGTAGGGCACACCCGCATAGACCATGCCGTGGTGAAGAAGAGGCACCAGCATGGTCATCAAGGTGGTTTCCTGACCGCCATGCAGTGAGCTTGAGGCACTGAAGGCGGTGGCGGGCTTGTCGATCAGTGCCCCGTTCATCCACAGCTCGCTGGTGGAGTCGAGGAAGTACTTCAGCGGAGCGGCCATGTTGCCGAAACGGGTCGGGCTGCCAAGTGCCAGGCCTGCACACTGACGCAGGTCATCGAGGGTGGCATACATGGCACCGCTGTCGGGGATTTCCGGCGTGGTCTGCTCGCAGGTCGTCGAGACTTCGGGGACACGGCGCAGGCGGGCCTGGATTCCCGGAATGGACTCGATGCCAGCGACGATCTGCTCCGCCAGGGTCTGGGTCGCACCGTGACGCGAGTAATAAAGCACGAGCACATAGGGTGTCGTATCGGGGGACGTACTGGAATGGGTGTCAGCTGACATGGGCGTCCTCAGGTCACGAAGGGATCAGGCGTCGTCGAGCAGGGCGAGTACATCCTGCGGTGGTCTGCCGATGATGGCGCGCTTTCCGTCATCGAGAATCGGGCGTTGCATCAACCTGGGCGTGGCAGCGATGGCGTCCAGACGTCGTGCATCATCGGGTTCCTCAAGGGCGAGCGCCTTCCAGTCACTCTCGTTCTCTCGCGTCAGGGCTTTCGCCCCGCCTTCGAGTCGAGCGGCCAGCGCACTCAGCTGCTCACGGCTCAACGGGGTGTCCAGGTAACGAATGGTCTCGAATTCGTCGCTTTTCAGGCGTGACTCCAGCAACGCGAGGGTTTCGCGTGACTTGGAGCAGCGCGGGTTGTGATAGAGTTTCAGCATTGGCATGACTGTCTCCGTTTCCGGACAGGCGGTAAGGCGAATGGACTGTGCCGTCAGTGATTCCTGACGGCAGCTTCACATCAGGGATGCATTGTAGAGGGGCGCATGAGAATGCCACAACTGCCACAACTCAAGCGGATGACGCCTGCCATCGGGGTCGTCCTCAAGCTGGTCTCACGTTTCAACTATCACGATGGCAAGAAGACTGCCTCCGCCTTGACCTATACCACCCTGTTCGCGGTGGTGCCTCTGATGACGGTGATCTATTCGATGTTCGCCGTCATCCCGAGCTTTGACGGTGTCGGGCAGCAACTGCAGACCACCGTCTTTGCCCAGTTCCTGCCCTCCACCGGCGAGACGGTGCTTGAGTACCTCAATGAGTTCTCGGGCCAGGCTCGCAATCTGACCTCCGTGGGCCTCATCTTTCTGTTCGTCACCTCGGTGTTGATGATGATCACCATCGAAGGGGCGTTCAATGCCATCTGGCAGGTACCGGAAGGGCGCAAGGGGCTGTCGAGCTTTCTGATGTACTGGGCGGTACTGACACTCGGGCCGCTGATGCTGGGGTCTGGTTTCCTGCTGTCTTCCTATCTGACTTCGCTGTCGTTCTTCGATTCAGCGGCCTCGATGCTGGGCGGCAAGGCGGTATTGCTGCGCCTGTTGCCACCATTGTTGAGCGCGGTGGCCTTCACCTTCATCTATGCCGCGGTACCCAATTGCAAGGTGCGCCTGCGCGATGCGGCCGTGGGAGCGGTGACGACAGCTCTGGCACTGGAACTGGCCAAGGCCGGGTTCTCGTTCTACGTCACGCAGTTCCCGTCCTATCAGGCCATCTATGGTGCCTTCGCGGCAGTGCCACTGTTCCTGCTGTGGGTCTTCCTGTCCTGGTGCATCGTGTTGCTTGGGGCGGAAGTGGCGGCCTGGATGGGGGAGCGCTCCAACGCTGACTGGCATCGCTGGCCACCGTTCTGGCAGACCCTGGGGGCCGTGATGCTGCTCAAGGATGCGCATGAACGGGGCGAGCCGCTCTCGGATGACAGCCTGACCGAGGTGTTGGGCAGCCGCTATCGTCGTGTACTCAAGCCCTTGATTGAGGAGAACATCGCCAGCCAGACCCAGGATGGTCAGTGGGTGCTGGGACGTGATCTCAATCACTATACGCTCTGGGAGCTGGCGCGAGCGCTGCCCTGGGATCTGCCGGCAGGCGAGGCCGGCGAAGCGCCGCACCCTCGTCTGGAGCCCTTGCGAGAAGCGTTGGCTCAGGCGCGTCAGGCCGAGAAGGAACGCATGGACTGTGGGCTAGTGGAGGTTCTGCCCAGTGTCGGTGAGGTTGAATCTGGCTCTGCCCACACCGGCGACCCCCTTCCGACGAATCCGTCATCCACCTCCTCCATGGCGACGTGAGTTGTTCCTGGGTGAATGCGAGATGACAGCAGGCCCTCGAGTGGGCAGAATGCGCACCTCACGACCTGCCTGAGGCTGGAGGATGCAAGCTGCCAGGCAATGCAAAAGGCCCGACTCCGGTACGGGCCTTTTCATGTTTCGTCGCTCAGGATTTGTTGCCGCGCGCATCGCCATGACGGCATGGACAACGGCTTGCATGACCGCCGTGGCGCAGCGGCGAAGATCCTGAGCTGGACCTTCTGCGTGCAGGTCGCGCAGGAACTGAAGAAGACTCGACAGTGTGGCGCGTCATTTCCGGCGCGCCATTTCATGTATCAGGGAGACGCGCGCGTTTCCCGCTGGAGGTGACCCCCTGCCGATGAATAGCTCTGCTCCTGAGACGACCCCACTGGTCAAGTTGCGCTCCATCACCAAGACGTTTGGCGAGCGCAAGGTGCTCGACAGCCTGGATCTGGATTTGAAGGATGGTGAGTTCGTGACCCTGCTAGGCCCCTCAGGGTGTGGCAAGACGACCGTACTGCGCTTGATCGCAGGCTTCGAGGACCCTGATGCGGGTACCATCACGCTCGAGAACGCGGCATTGCAGCACACGCCTGCGCACCTGCGTCCGGTCAATACCGTCTTCCAGAGTTATGCGCTGTTTCCGCACATGAATCTTTACGACAACGTGGCCTTCGGGTTGCGCATGGAGAAGGTGCCCAAGGCCGAGATCCACGAGCGTGTGCGGGAAGCGCTGGAAATGGTGCAACTGGCGCATCTGTCCGACCGTCGTCCGGACCAGCTCTCCGGTGGCCAGCAGCAACGTGTCGCCATTGCCCGCGCCGTCATCAAGCGCCCGCGTGTCCTGCTGCTGGATGAGCCGCTCTCGGCATTGGACTACAAGCTGCGCAAGCAGATGCAGAATGAACTGAAGCGTCTTCAGCGCCGTCTGGGCATCACCTTCGTCTTCGTCACCCACGATCAGGAGGAAGCGCTCTCCATGTCCGATCGTGTGGTCGTGATGCGGGAAGGGGGGATCGAGCAGATCGGCACGCCGCGTGAAGTCTATGAGTCGCCGAGCACGTTGTTCGTGGCGCGCTTCGTCGGCGAGATCAATCAGCTGGCGGCACGCGTCGAGCGGCCTTCGACAACGCCGGGGCGCATCCATGTCGAGGTGCTGGGAAAGTCGCTGGAGCTGAGCAGCCACGGCCGCGAATACCTGGGTGGCGAGGCGGTGCAGGTGCTGCTGCGCCCGGAGGACATGCGACTCAAGTCCGCCGAGGACAGCGAAGGCTTCGCGGCCCGTGTCATCGAGCGCAACTACAAGGGCATGACGCTGGATACGGTGCTGGAGCTCGACAGTGGCCAGCAGCTGCTGGCCAGCGAGTTCTTCGATGAGGATGATCCGGACTTCGATTATCGCCTCGGTGAGCGCGTCAAGGTCAGCTGGGTGCCGGACTGGGAAATCATCCTGCCGGATGATGCCCCCGTGGAGGCGGGGACATGAGTGTGGTGCGCAATCCCTTCAAGACGGCCACGCTGACCATCATCTGGGGCTGGCTGATCGTGCTGGTACTGGCGCCCACCTTGCTGGTGGTACTGGTCAGCCTGATGCCCGAGGGCAGTGGGCAGCTACTGAGTGGCGACATCTCGCCTGCCACGCTCTGGCAGGGCTTGCTGACCAATTACGGCCAGATGATCAGTCCAGTCTATCTGGGAGTGTTTGGCCATTCGCTGTGGATCGGCCTGGTCACGACCCTGATCTGCCTGGTGCTCGGGTATCCGCTCGCCTGGATGATCTCGCGTGCCAGCCCCCGGATGCAGCCGCTGCTGCTGCTGCTGGTGATCATCCCGTTCTGGACCAACTCGCTGATTCGCATCTATGCCCTGCGCACGCTGATCGCGACCCGTGGGCTGCTCAATGATGTGCTGATGACTCTGGGGCTGATCGATACTCCCCTGCGGCTTCTGTATACCGAGGAGGCGGTGATCATCGGGCTGGTCTACATGCTGTTGCCCTTCATGATTCTTCCGCTTTACGCGGTGTTCGAGCAGCTCAGCCGTCCGACCCTGGAGGCGGCACGCGATCTCGGCGCCAATGGTCTGGCCACCTTCCGTCATGTGGTGTTGCCGCTGACCATGCCCGGCATCATCGCCGGCGTGCTGCTGGTGTTCCTGCCGGCGATGGGCATGTTCTATGTGTCGGATCTGCTGGGTGGCTCGCGTCATCCCTTGATCGGCAACATCATCAAGGGTCAGTTCCTGGAAGCCAACAACTGGTCCTTCGGGGCGGCCATCAGCGTGATGCTGACACTGGTGATGGCCTTCCTGCTGCTTGCGTATTACCGCAGCGTGAAGCTCTTCAAGCGGGAGGTGACACTATGAGCCTGAGCCGCCCCCTGCGCGTGTTCAGTCGTTGCTACATGACGCTGATCTTCACGCTGCTGTATGTGCCGATCCTGGTGTTGATCGGGATTTCCTTCAATGATTCGCGCAATCCGTTCCTCTGGGGTGGCTTCAGTCTGCGCTGGTACGACAAGCTGCTGGGCAACGCCAATCTGATGGATGCTGCGCTCAATACCCTGTGGCTGGGCGTGACGGCGGCGACTCTCGCCACGCTGATCGGCACCCTGACCGCCACGGCGCTGTACCGTTATCGCTTCCGGGGGAAGCCGCTGCTCAACGGCATGCTGTTTACCGTGATGATGATGCCGGACATCGTGATGGCGATCGCGTTTCTGGCGCTGTTCATCGCCTTGGGCATCCAGCTGGGCTACCTCTCGTTGCTGGTCTCTCATGCCACCTTCTGTCTGCCCTTCGTGGTGATCACGGTGTATTCGCGCCTGTCGGGGATCAATCCGCAATTGCTGGAGGCCGCACGTGATCTGGGGGCCAGCGAAGCACGAGCCGTCTGGCATGTGCTGGTGCCAGCGTTGATGCCGGCGATAGCCTCGGGTTGGCTGCTCAGTTTTACCCTGTCATTGGACGATGTCGTGATCTCGACCTTCGTCACCGGTCCGACCTTTGAAGTTCTGCCGCTGCGTATCTATTCCATGGTGCGCCTGGGGCTCAAGCCTGAAGTGAATGCACTGGCAACTCTGCTGCTTGGATTGTCACTCTGTCTGCTGGTGATTTCCCAGTGGTTGATCAAGGAGAAAAAATAACATGCAAGGTTCCCGTTTCCCGCTGCGCGCCGCTGGCCTGATGGCTGCCGTCAGCCTGGCATCCGTGGCGACATCCGCCCCCGTTCTGGCCGCGGATGACAGCGACAAGGTGCTCTACGTCTACAACTGGACGGAGTACATGCCCGATGAGGTCATCGAGCGCTTTGAAGAACAGACCGGTATCGATGTCATCTATTCCACCTTCGATTCCAACGAAGCGATGTACGCCAAGCTGAAGCTGCTGGACAGCGACAACAGCTACGATCTCGTCTTCCCGTCGACGTATTACATCGACAAGATGGCGCGCGAGAATCTGCTGCAGAAGCTGGATGTCAGCAAGCTCAGCCATTTCAAGGATCTCGATCCCAACCTGGTCGACCGCGACTTCGACAAGGGCAATCAATATAGCGTGCCTTACATGTGGGGCAGCGCCGGGATCGGTTACAACCCTGACTATGTCGAAGAGGGCGCGCTGACCAGCTGGAACGATCTGTGGGATGACAAGTATCGTGACAAGTTGCTGCTCTCCAATGACATGCGCGAGGTCTTCCATGTCGCGCTGGCAAGCCTGGGCTACAGCGGCAATACCACGGACCCGGACGAGATCAAGGCGGCGTACGAGAAGCTGACCGAGTTGATGCCCAATGTTCGCGCCTTCAACTCCGATGCGGCGCGTGTGCCGTTCATGCAGGGCGAGGTCGATGCCGGTCTGATCTGGAACGGTGAGGTCTACCAGGCCAATGAGGAAGGCGTACCGGTGAATTACGTCTATCCCGAGGAAGGCATCATACTGTGGATGGACACCATGGCCATCCCGTCCAATGCGCGTCACGTCGATGCGGCCTATCAGTTCATCGATTATCTGATCAGCCCGCAAGTCAGCAAGGAGATCAGCGAATACGTGGGTTACACCACGCCGAGCCTTGCCGCCAAGGAGATGATGGACCCCGAGGTGCGTGACAATCCGGTGGTCTTCCCGACGCAGCAGGATCTCGCACGTGGCGAGTTCCAGACCGATGTCGGCGATGCGCTGTCGATCTATCAGAAGTACTGGGAACAGCTCAAGACGGGTCACTGATCCCGTCGTGACGCCAGACGTGTGGACGCACGAATTTGGCATGGACGCTTGAGCTTGGCTGACGCCTCGAGGCATTCTCTGTCTCGGGGCGTCGTCGTTTGCGTCCTCTGCGCCCCCGGGTGGCCAACCATCGCCCCGGGCGCTGGCAGGTCTTGATGACGACCTGCTCCCTGATTGCCACGTCCTGGTGAAGACTGGAGGGTGCCATGTCACGTTTTTCCCCTGCAATGATGTCGGCAGCGCATTCGCGCGAGATCACCCCTGATGAAGCGGATGCGCTGTTCAGTCGTGAGATGCAAGGTGTTGCTCCTCTGACGCGTGGCAAGGATCGCGCGGATGTGGCCACGGGGCCCAGGGCACCGAGCGAAGCACAGCTGGCCCGTCGGGAAGAGGCCCAGAAGGCGCTGGGCAATGAGCTGGATGGGTTGTCAGACAGTTACGTGGAGCATCTGTCGCCGCATGATCCGGTCGAGTATCGGCGTGATGGCATTCAGGTGGGCGTGCTGGACCGTCTGCGTCAGGGCGGCTACCCCCCGGAGGCACAGCTCAATCTGATGCGTCGGCCCTTGATCGAGTGTCGTCGAGAGGTCCATCGCTTCATTCAGGATGCCTGGGGCAGTGAATTGCGCTCGCTGCTGGTGATCCATGGCAAGGGGCGTGATGGTGAATCGCATGCTGCCTTGATTCGCTCCTACCTGGTGCATTGGCTGCAACAGATGCCGGAGGTGCAAGCCTGGAGCAGTGCTCCGCAGCGTCATGGTGGCCTGGGGGCAACGCTGGTGATGTTGCGCAAATCCCGTGCGGCGCGTGACAACAACCGCGAGCGCCACCAGAAGCGTCGCGGCTGACGCTTCGCTTCAAGGCTCACGACACAGAACTCACATCACCAGGCCCTCAGGTCTTCTGCGAGCAGGCAAGCAAAGGCCCGCCACGATGAGGTGGCGGGCCTTTTTGCATGCATGCGGAGGGATGACCCGCGCCGGCTGACTTATTGCACGCTGTAGCCGCGTCCGCTGAAGCAGGCACTCAATGCGCGACGATAGGTGTCGGCATTGCCAGCGGTCACCGGCGGGGCGGCGGAATTGGCATCCGCGCCACTTTCCTGATTGGCCCAGCGATGGCACTCGTAGCGATCCCTGGCCTGCTGGTCCTGGCTCTGCCCCTTGGAGGGATATGCGATGACATCCACCGCGGGGGCGGAGAGTGTCGCCGGAGCAGGGGCCTGGACTGGCAGGTACTGTTGCTGGCTGGCCTCCCAGAGGTAATAGGTGCCCGCCGCCAGGTAGTAGAGAGTGGCGCCAACCCAGATGCCGCGAGCGCCTGCCGGCAGTCCATGCCCGTGGCCGGGGCCGCCCGGGGCCCAGCGTACCAGCGGCCCAGGGCCACCATGCCCGATGAAGATATCCGGGCCATCCAGTCGTGGGTGCCCCGGACCGGCCATTGCCGAAGCGGCCGGCAGGGCAGTCAACAGGGCAAGTGACAGCGCGAGGCCGCGCGTGGATCCTTTTCTGCTCATGCATTCAACTCCTCTGCATCAATCCGTCACGCCGATTATGCGCCTGCCGCGCTCGTTCAGTGTGCAAGCAACCCGCAAAGAAATGATATCTGATGATGTCGTGATACCCCGCAATGGCGTGTCCATGGCGTTGGGCGTGTTGCCATCAAGTGGTATTATCCGCGCCGCCATTGATGACGACTTTTCATTATGGATATGCGCGTTGAGGCGGCCAGGGGACATCAAGTGCCCACGCTGTCTCGCCAATACACCCACTAGGAAATGCCCATGCGTTCAACCCCTGCTGCGGGTGGCGGAGAGCCCGGCAAGGAGTCTCGTTCAGGCCTGTTTGCCAAGGTCAATCCGCCAGTCTTCTTCTGCGCCAACGCCATCATCCTGCTATTGGTGATCTTCACGGCAGTGTTCTCGGACACGGCCATGTCGGTATTTGACTCGGTCCAGCATTGGATCACCAATACCGTCAGCTGGTTCTATATCCTGTGTGTCGCGATCGTTCTCATTTCCGTGATCTATGTCGGTTTCTCGCGCCACGGCGAGATTCGTCTTGGTCCGGATCACTCGCTGCCGGACTACAGCAACGTCACCTGGTTCGCGATGTTGTTCTCGGCTGGCATGGGCATCGGACTGATGTTCTTCGGTGTCGCCGAACCGGTGATGCATTTCCTGAATCCGCCGACCGGTACCCCTGAAGAGGTGGAGACCGCGCGCGAAGCGATGAAGCTGACCTTCTTCCACTGGGGGCTTCACGCCTGGTCCATCTATGCCATCGTCGCGCTGATTCTGGCCTACTTCAGTTATCGCCATGAACTGCCGCTGACGTTGCGCAGCGCGCTGTATCCGCTGATTGGTGAGCGTATCCATGGGCCGATCGGCCATGCGGTGGACATCTTCGCCATCGTCGGCACCGTCTGCGGGGTTGCCACCACGCTGGGCTACGGCGTGGCACAGGTCAACGCCGGGCTCTCGCACCTGACCGGCATGCCCAACAATGACTGGACCCAGGTGGCGATCATCGTCGTGATCACCGGCCTTGCGACCATCTCGGTGGTGACCGGGCTCGACAAGGGCATCCGCATCCTGTCCGAGGTCAATCTCGGGCTTGCCGTCGTGCTGTTGCTGTTCGTGTTGCTGCTCGGGCCGACCGCCTTCCTGCTCAAGGCCTTCGTGCAGAATTCCGGTTTCTACATGGCCGATATCGTCGGCAAGACCTTCGAACTCTATGCCTATGAGCCCAACGACTGGATCGGTGGCTGGACGCTGCTGTACTGGGGTTGGTGGATGTCCTGGTCTCCGTTCGTCGGCATGTTCATCGCGCGTGTCTCGCGCGGTCGTACCATCCGGGAATTCGTGATCGGCGTGCTGTTCGTGCCGGCCGGCTTCACCCTTTTGTGGATGACCATCTTCGGCAACACGGCCATCTCGATGATCATGGAGCAGAACGTCACGGCGCTGGTCGATACCGTCAACGACAACTATTCGCTGGCCCTGTTCACCTTCCTCGAGCAGCTGCCGCTGGCGTCCATCACCTCGGTGATCGCGCTGGTGATGGTCATCGTGTTCTTCGTGACATCCGCGGATTCCGGCTCGATGGTGGTCGACATGCTGGCCTCCGGCGGGCGGGAAGATACCCCGACCTGGCAGCGTATCTACTGGGCCTTCGCGGTGGGCATTCTGGCGATCGTCCTGATGCTGGCCGGTGGGCTGGGCGCACTGCAGACGGCCACCATCGCCACTGCCTTGCCGTTCGGGATGATCCTGCTGGCGTCGATCTTCGGGCTGCTGCGCCAGCTCAATCTCGAGTCCGTCAAGCGGCGTTCACTGTCCGTCAACACGGCAGCGGCGACCCCGATGGGCGAGAAGGGCAACTGGCGCAAGCGTGCCCAGCACCTGATGAGCTTCCCGACGCGCGCCATGGTGCGGGGGTTCCTGCGCGGTACCGTCGCGCAGGGCATGCAGGAGCTGGCGGAAGAGCTGCGTGGTCAGGGGCTGGAGGTGGAAGTCACCATCAGTCGTGATCGCGTCTACTTCAATGCGCGCCATGGCGAGGAAGATGACTTCATCTACGGCGTGCGCATTCGCTCCCACCTGCGTCCGGACCTCAATCTGGATCAGGAAGACGAAGGCGATGAAGAGGATTACTGTCGTGCCGAGGTCTTCCTCAAGGAAGGCGGCCAGTCCTATGATCTGATGGGCTACAGCAAGGACCAGGTGATCAATGATCTGCTCGAACAGTACGAGCGCCATATGCACTACCTGCACCAGCTGCGCCTGACCCAGTCTGCCGGCTGACAGCGAGTCTCTGCGCGAGACCGTCAGACCCCAAGCCCCCGTGAGTTGACTCGCGGGGGCTTTTGTCTGTCTGGATGAGACGGACCGGATGAGCCGGACTGGATAGTGCATCTGTCGAGAGACGCCGTGACCTGAGGCCTCGTCTTCTCAGCTCAGGCATTAGCTCTGCTTATCCAGACGACGTCGAGATCTTATTTGTCTCGCGAGCGGGGGCCCTCTAGCATGGATTCTCCCCACAAAGTCGCATACCGGCGGGGGCCAGATGACATGCCGTGGTGGTGTCTCCTGCCAGGGTTCTCGCCCATGACTGACCGAAGGTGAACGCGATCTGCCCGCAATGTCCCCATGACGCCTGAGGTTCCCTGAGCCCCAGTATCCGCTGTCATGAACCACGATACCGGTGTCATGAACAACGATAATAAAAGTCCGTCACGAGGTAGAAACATGCTGAAAGGAAAGGAACTGGATGCACTGATCGAGCAGCGAGGTGTCCTGAAGGGACTCAACTCGACGCTCGGTATCACCGCGATCACCATGACCGTGTTTTTCATTCTCTATGCGATTCTGTTGGGCAAGACGGCCAGCGATCAGTTTCTGGGTATCAAATCCTGGATAGAGAGCACCCTGGGCTGGTACTACGTGCTGGTCATGTTCTCGACCTTCGTGGTCTGTCTTTACGTGATGTGTTCGCGTGTCGGCAAGATCCGGCTGGGGCGTGACGATGAACGTCCGGAGTTCAGCAATTTTGCCTGGTTCTCGATGCTGTTCGGCTGCGGTACCGGCGCGGGCATGCTGTTCTTCTCGATGTCCGAGCCCATGATCCATTTCGCGAGTGACTGGAGCGGGGGCAATCCGTTTCTGAGTGCTGACATCAAGGCGGCCGTCGCCGTCTTCTTCGAGGCCAAGCAGGCAGCCTTGGCGAGTGGGCTCATGCCGGGGGACGAAGGCTTCCCGGTGCCTGACAGCCGCGTCGCGGAAGCGGCGGCCGGTGGCATCAAGCTCACCGTCTTCCACTGGGGGACGATCGCCTGGGCCATGTATGCCATCGTCGGACTGTCACTGGCCTATTTCGCCTTTCGCAAGGGCCTGCCGCTCTCGATGCGCTCGGCCCTCTATCCGCTGATCGGCAACCGTATCTACGGGCCCATCGGACATACCGTCGACATCCTGACCGTGTTCGGCACCATTTTCGGCATCGCCACCACGCTCGGCCTGGGCGTCGAGCAGATCGGCTCCGGCCTGATGTCACTGGGTCTCATCGAAGAGAAGTCGCGCATGGTGACCGTGGTCTCCATCCTGCTGATCAGCGCCATCGCCACTCTGTCAGCGACCAGCGGCGTGGCACGTGGCATCAAGCTGCTTTCCACCTTCAATACCTGGGTATGCCTCGGCATCCTTGCCTACTTCCTGCTGGTGAGCGATGCCAACTATCTGATCGCGAGCTCCATCACCGCGCTCGGGGATTACCTCACCGAAGGCGTCTCGATGACACTGTGGACGGCGCGCACGCCGGATGAGCGCATCTGGCAGGGCGGCTGGACCATCTTCTACTGGGGCTGGTGGATCGCCTGGGCCGGTTTCGTCGGCATGTTCATTGCCCGCATCTCGCGCGGCCGAACTATCCGTGAATTCATTCTCGGGGTGATGGTGATCCCCTCCATCGTGGCGCTGGTCTGGTTTGGCGTCATCGGCTCGGCGGGCATCTATCAGTCCCTGTACGGGGCCGACATGGGCATCTATACGGCTGCGGTCACCAACTGGGACTACGCCGGAACCCTCTACCACTCGTTCGAGGTGCTCACACCCGGCAACGCCGCGACCGTAGCCAAGGTGGCGGCGCTGGTCGTGGTGATCATCTTCTTCGTCACGTCTGCGGATTCCGGCACCCTGGTGCTGGGACGCCTGTTGGCCTTCGGTCGTCGTCCTCCGGTTCAGCAACGCATCATCTGGGGCATGATGCTGGGCGCCGTGACCTTGATCCTGCTGTTGCTGGGGGGAGATCAGGCGCTCAAGTCCCTGCAGGCTGCCTCGATCGCCGGCGCCTTGCCGTTCACCTTCGTGTTGATCGCCATGATGATCGGGTTGTTGAAATCGCTGCGCGAGGACGGCGAATCGATGATCGAGAACGAAGAGCATATCCGCAAGATGATCGAGAACGAGGTCCGCGACCTCTCTTGAGTTGCCTGTTCCTGACGTGCGCGCCAGACGTATACGCCTGACGTGTGCGTCCGGTGTGCAAGACATGAGGCCTCTTCCCCCTGGGCAGGGGCCTCGTTGTTTCTTGCGTTTAAGTGAGAAGGCGAGGTCTCGCTCATCCATGTCAGCGATTTTTCGGCTTTAGGCCAGGGCTGTTTTCTCCCTGGGCTCAGGGCTGTTTCCTCCTTGGGCTCAGGGCTGTTTCCCTGCTCCAGAGCCAGCCTGCGCATGTCACCAAGGTCGCAAGGCAATATCAAACGTACGTATGTTCCAATGCTGGCAGGTCCATCGATTCCGCCAACGGCGCGCAGCATGGGTTTGCGGCTATGCTGTCGAAAGTAAAGAGCCCACAGGCTGACACCCACCCGACGGAGCCCCAGCAGCGCCTCACCACGCAACTCACCACGATGTCTTACGACGTAGTCGCGCGACGACGTCTTACAACAACGTCATACAACAACAAGGTAGCGGGGGCAGTGACGCCGAGCGCCCCACGTACTGTTCAAGGAGCAACGCCATGCATGATCCCCTAGCGGCTCGACCCGATGAGCCAGGCAAGTCCACTAACGACGTGACTACAGATCTTTCCCACGTGGTAGATGCCTCGCCCGATGCTTCGAGAGCACAGCCAACGACAGGCGACACGAGCGGCATGTCGTGCCTGCGCTCCTCGCGGGAAGTGGACTTCACCGGCCTTGATTCCCTGATGGACATGTTCGAGAACGCCTGTCGCACCCACGCCCAGCGGCCGGCCTTCACTTGCATGGATCGCACCATGAGCTTTGAAGAGCTCGAAACTTCCAGTCGCCAGCTGGCGGACTGGTTCCAGCACGAGACCGATCTCAAGCCGGGCGATCGGGTCGCCATCCAGTTGCCCAATACCTTGATGTTCCCGGTGGTGGCCTTCGCCGTCATTCGTGCGGGGCTGGTGCTAGTCAATACCAATCCGCTGTATACCGAGCGCGAGATGGAGCATCAGTTCAATGACTCCGGTGCACGGGCGCTGGTGGTGCTGGCCAACATGGCCGACAAGGTGGAGCGGGTACGCGAGCGTACCAGCCTTGAGTACGTGCTGGTCTGCGAACTGGGCGACATGCATCCACCGCTCAAGCGCCTGTTGATCAATGCCGTGGTCAAGCACGTCAAGAAGCTGGTGCCGAGTTATCGCTTGCCGGATGCCATCCCGCTGCGTCAGGCCATCTCGCAGGGCAAGGCCGAGCGTTGGGAGCGGCCGACACTGGCACTCGATGATGTCGCCGTCCTGCAATACACCGGAGGCACCACAGGCGTCGCCAAGGGGGCGATGCTCACGCATCGCAACCTGCTGGCCAACATGCTGCAGGGCAAGATGGCGCTGACCCAGGGGCTCTCGGCCGGGAATGAGACGCTGGTGGCACCTCTGCCGCTCTATCACATCTATGCCTTCACCATTCATCTGGCCTGCATGCTCAGCGAGGGCAACCATTCACTGCTGATTCCCAATCCGCGGGACATTCCGGGCTTCGTGAAGACGCTGCAAAAGCATGACTTCACCATGTTCGTGGGGCTCAACACCTTGTTCGTGGCGTTGTGCAACAATCCCGGCTTCCAGGCACTGGATTTCTCTAAGCTCAAGATCACCACCTCGGGAGGCGTGGCGCTGACGCGCAAGGCGGCTGAAGAGTGGAAGCGGGTCACCGGCAGTGATATCTCCGAAGGCTACGGCATGACCGAGACCTCGCCGATCGTGTCGTTCAATCCGTTGGATGCCATCCAGCTGGGCACCATCGGGTGTCCGATGCCCTCGACGGAGGTGCGTCTCTACGATGAAGAGGGCGAGCTTGTCGCGATGGGAGAGCCCGGTGAGCTGTGCGTGAAGGGGCCGCAGGTGATGAAGGGATATTGGCAGCGTGAGCAGGCGACCAAGGATAGCTTCACTGCCGATGGCTTCCTGCGCACCGGTGACATCGCGGTCTTCCAGGACGATGGCTATATGCGCATCGTCGATCGCAAGAAGGACATGATCATCGTCTCCGGCTTCAACGTCTATCCCAACGAGGTCGAGGACGTGATCGTGCGACATCCGGATGTCCTGGAGGCCGCTGCGGTATCGGTTCTTGATGAACGTAGCGGGGAAGCCATCAAGCTATATGTGGTACTCAAGGACGGTGCGGAGCTTGAGGCGGATGCGCTGAGAGAGTGGTCGCGCAAGGAGCTGGCCAGCTACAAGGTGCCACGCCATGTGGTGTTCATCGATGACCTGCCCAAGACCAATGTCGGCAAGGTGCTGAGGCGCGAGCTGCGCGATTCCCCGCCGGAGGCGACAGCCTGAGAGGAAATGGCGAGAGACTCCTGACGAAACAAGAAGCCCCGCTCGATGAGCGGGGCTTCTTCGTGTCAGTCACTGATCGTACGGCTGGGGTGTCTCATGAGTGGCATGTCCTATGTGACATGTCACCTGAGCCATCGGACGAAAGACGTCGCAAGCACTCCTGGTGGCGTCACTGCTTGTGCGGCGCGTTGTAGATCTCCAGATCCAGTTCCTTCTCGGACTTGCCGACGAGGGTGGTGACCATCAGGTCGCCCGCGACGTTGACGGTGGTGCGCGCCATGTCGAGGATGCGGTCGATGCCGGCGATCACGGCGATCGCTTCCAGCGGCAGACCCACCTGGCTGAGCACGATGGAGAGCATGATCAGCCCGGCACCGGGAACGCCCGCCGTGCCGATGGAGGCCAGGGTACCGGTCAGCACGATCATGCCGTAATCCATCACCGACAGCTCGATCCCGGTCATCTGCGCGATGAACAGCGCCACGACACCCTGATAGATGGCGGTACCGTCCATGTTGATGGTGGCGCCTACCGGCAGTACGAAGCCAGATACGCCTTCCGAGACGCCCAGATTCTTCTGGGCACAGCGAATCGAGATCGGCAGGGTGCCGGAGCTTGAGGCCGAGGAGAACGCCACGACCAGCGCATCGACGATGCCACGCAGGTAGCGCATCGGGTTCAGCTTGCCCAGTGTCGCCAACAGGCCGGAGTAGACCACCAGCACATGCACGATGCTCGCCAGATACGCCACGGCGATGACCTTGGCCAGCGGCAGCAGCACATCCATGCCGTAGTTGCCGGAGACATGCGCCATCAGGCCGAAGACCCCGAACGGGGCGAAGGCCATCACGAACTCGGTCAGCTTGTACATCACTTCCGCGAAGCTGTCGAAGACACGCACGACCGGTTCGCCCTTGTCGCCGATCATGATCAGCGAGACGCCGATCCCGATGGCGAAGACGATGATCTGCATGATGTTGCCATTGGCAAGCGCATCAATGGGGTTGCTGGGCACCAGATCCACCAGGATCTGCACCAGAGACGGTGCTTCCTTGGTTTCCATGGCCTTGTCGAAGCTGAATTCGAAACCGGCACCCGGCTGGAAGATGGCAGACGCCAGCATGCCGATGGCAATCGCGAAGGCCGTGGTCAGCAGGTAAAGCGCGATGGTCTTGCCACCGATGCGCCCCATCTTCTGAGGGTCACGCATCGAGGTGATACCGACGACGAGGGTGCTGAATACCAGAGGTACGATCAGCATCTTGATGGCATTGATGAAGATATCGCCCAGCGGCTTGAAGACACTGGCGTTCTCACCCATGAGGGCGCCGGCAAGGATACCCAGCGCCAGGCCACCGAGGATCTTCTGCCATAGCGGCAGGCGGCGCCAGAGATTGGGACGTGAAGTGTCACTCATGTGGTTGTCCTTATTCGAGGTCGCGATCTCGATCGCTCATTGCACACAGGAGAACCCGAGCGCTGCTTGATAGGGGGTGTCGCAAGTTGAGGCACCATTTTAGTGCGTGAAGATTACCAGTCCACCTGAGTGGTCCCCTTGCATCTTTAGTCGTAATTTTGCGGTCCCATTGCAGGATTCTGCGTTTCCATACCAATCCTGCATAAGCTCATGCCGCGAATCGTTCCACCAAAGATGTAGCACTCAGGCAGTACTATTCACTGCAATCACTTATCTTTTACGTTAACGTCAACTTTCTAGCGCTGGCTGGACAACCTCGACTACGCTGACAGCAACGAGGCATGACGGAAACCACGTCGCATCGGCGATTGCCGGAGAGCGTATTGCATCGCGAGTCCTTCTCGCAGCACTTCTCTCTGCATTCCCGGGGTGGCTCAGCCAGACCATCTGCCTGCTCGCTCTCAAAAGGAGCGGGCGGGGGCCTCAGGCACCTGATCGGTAAAGAGGATGATGCGCATGTCCCATACAAGAACCACCGGCTCCTGCAAGGGCGATGGCTCCACCAGTGAGCCCGCCACTCGTGAACAGGCCCCCGCGGCCGCCTCCACATCGTCTGCGAGTGCAGCCAGGGCCTCAGCCTCGGACGCAGTGAAGGCTGACACGATGGCCTCGGGCTCTGAGCCGACCGCACATCCCGAGTTGACGTCACTTCCCACTTCCCGGCAGCTGGCACCTGAAACCGCGAATGTCCTGCATCGCATCGCCTTCATGACCGGCGATGAGCTCTGCATCCCTCTCTTCCAGCGTCTGCGCCAGGATGGCTCGCTGCATGAGGGGGGGAAGAGGTCAGTCTCACGCGCGAGAAAGCGCTCAGGATCTATCACACCATGCTGTTCATCCGGGTATTGGATGAGCGCATGCTGGCTGCCCAGCGTCAGGGGCGCCTGAGCTTCTATATGCAATGCACGGGTGAGGAAGCCACGGTGATCGGCAGTGCGGCCGCGCTGCAGGATGACGACATGATCATGGCCCAGTATCGCGAGCAGGGCGCATTGGCGTGGCGTGGGTTCAGCTGTGACGAATTCATGAATCAGATGTTCGGCAATGAACGCGACTACGGCAAGGGACGCCAGATGCCGATCCACTACGGCTCGCGTGATCTGAACTACATGACCATCTCATCGCCGCTGGCGACCCAGATTCCTCAGGCGACCGGCTACGCCTATGGTCAGAAGCTGGCGGGCAAGGGGCAATGCACCATTACCATCTTCGGAGAGGGTGCCGCGTCGGAAGGGGATTTCCACGCGGCCCTCAACATGGCATCGGTACATCGTGTGCCGTGCATCTTCCTGTGCCGCAACAATGGTTACGCGATTTCCACACCGTCCTGCGAGCAATTCGCCGCAGATGGCATCGCGCCGCGCGCCTTCGGTTATCACATGCAGTGCATCCGCGTGGATGGCAACGATGTGATTGCCGTCTACGAAGCCACCCAGGCGGCGCGCAAGATCGCCGTCGAGACGAATCAGCCGGTATTGATCGAGGCGATGACCTATCGCCTGGCCGCGCATTCCTCCTCTGATGACCCCTCGGGCTATCGCAGCAAGAAGGAAGAGGCCATCTGGCGCGACAAGGACCCCATCCTGCGCATGCGACACTGGCTTGAGGCCCAGGGCTGGTGGAGCGAGGAGGAGGAGAAGGCTACCGGCGATCAATTGCGCCGAGAGGTGCTCGAGTCGATGAAGCGCGCCGAGAAACTGGCTCCGCCTCCGCTGGAGAGCCTGATCACTGATGTCTATGACACGCCGCCCCCTTTGCTGGAAGCGCAGATGGAAGACCTCAAGCAGCATATCCGCAAATACCCGCATGCCTATCCCAAGGGGGCCAGCAGCATGGGGTTTAGTGCCGATGAGATCGAGCAGAGCCGCAAGGCCCATCAGCAGCGTCAGCAGGGAGGCCAGCCGGCATGAGCGATTCGACCCCGACCACTGCCCGTCTCGACGTCACTCCCGCATCGGGTGAGACAGCCGGCGCGAGCTCAGGCAAGAAGCAGATGAACATGCTGCAGGCCATCAACAACGCGCTGGACATCGCGATGGCGGCCAACCCACAGGTGGTGCTGTTCGGTGAGGACGTCGGCGTATTCGGCGGTGTCTTCCGTGCCACCAGTCATCTGCAGGACAAGTACGGCCGTGAGCGTTGCTTCAATACGCCCTTGACGGAACAGGGCATCATCGGCTTCGCCAATGGACTGGCGGCGCAGGGCTCGACCCCGGTCGCCGAGATCCAGTTCGCCGACTACATCTTCCCGGCGTTCGACCAGATCGTGAACGAGGCGGCCAAGTTCCGTTACCGCTCCGGGGATCTCTTCAATGTCGGCGGGCTGACCATTCGAACCCCCTATGGCGGGGGCATTGCCGGCGGGCTCTACCACTCCCAGTCACCTGAAGCCTATTTTGCGCATACCCCCGGGCTCAAGATCGTGATTCCGCGCAACCCCCATCAGGCGAAAGGCCTGCTGCTGGCGGCGATCCGTGACCCCAATCCCGTGCTGTTCATGGAACCCAAGCGTCTCTATCGCGCTTCCGTGGGCGAGGTGCCGGAAGCGGATTATGAGCTGCCGCTGGGCGTCGCCGAGGTCATCCGTGAAGGCCGCGACATCACGCTTCTGGGCTGGGGAGCCCAGATGGAGGTCATCGAGAAGGCGGCCGCATTGGCCGAACAGGATGGTATCGACTGCGAGGTGATCGACCTGCGCAGCATTCTGCCCTGGGATTTCGAGACCGTATGCCAATCCGTGCTCAAGACGGGTCGCCTGGTGGTCAGTCATGAAGCACCGCTGACGGGAGGTTTCGCCAGCGAGATAGCGGCAACCGTGCAAGAGCGTTGCTTCCTGTATCTGGAAGCGCCCATACGTCGTGTCACCGGTTTGGACACACCGTTCCCGCTGGTGCTCGAGAAGGAGCATCTGCCGGACGAGCTCAAGATATACGAAGCCATCAAGCAGAGCCTGAATTACTGAGCCCGAGTGATTGAGCTCGAATGACTGAGCCTGAATGACTGAGCACGGATCTGGAATTGCTGACGGAGGCTCGATGATGTCGAGACCGCTCATGTCCAGGTGACGGCTTGTGTTTACGTGATGAGTTGCAGGGAGTGACGTGTGCCATGAATGATTTCATCCTGCCCGATATCGGCGAGGGGATCGTCGAGTGCGAGCTGGTCAAGTGGTTGATCAAGGAAGGCGATGTGATCGAGGAAGATCAGGCGGTCGCCGAGGTAATGACGGACAAGGCATTGGTGGAAATTCCCGCGCCTCACGCAGGTACCGTGGTTCGTCTGTATTGTCGGGAGGGCGAGATTGCCCGGGTGCATGCACCGCTGTTTGCGGTGGATGAGGCGGGTGAGTCGAATGGGAATGGTGGGACAGGTGAAGCAGGTGGGGCAGATGGACAAGCAGCGCCGGCTGGCGATCACGCCCCGTCCGGAGCGAAGGCGCTGGGCGCCGACAGCGCGGATCAGACCGCTGGAGAGGCTGTCAGTGAACGACGTTCGCGTGATTTCATCCTCCCGGACATCGGCGAAGGCATCGTCGAATGTGAGGTGGTCACCTGGCATGTGGCCGAGGGTGATAAGGTCGAGGAAGACCAGACGATCGTCGATGTGATGACAGACAAGGCGCTGGTCGAGATCACGGCCTCCGAGCCCGGGCGAATCGTGCGCTTCCATTACGCTCAGGGGGAGAACGCCCGTGTCCATACCCCCTTGTACGCTTATGTGCCTGACAGCGATGACACGGCCGACGAGGCATCTGGCGTGGCGCACGAGGCAGTCACGGAGGCAGGGATGGCGCCGGCTGCAGCACAGCACGCTCCGTCTGCCTGTGCCTCAGGCATGTCCCCGGCCCAGGTGCGCATTCCTGCCACGCCGGCGGTTCGTCGTCTGCTGCGCGAGCATGCGCTGGACATCAGCGCCATTGCGGGCTCTGGTCGCAACGGCCGGGTATTGAAAGAGGATGTGCTCGCCTATCTCGCGCGTGATTCCGTGGCTGCTGGTACGTCAGATCGCCCGACAGCATCTTCTGCAGACCAACGCCATCGGGACGTGGACCCCGCGGCTGCGGGGTCCTCCGATGTGGCGGTGGCCGAGCCGGTGGCGTGCGAGTCGCACGAGCCACGTGCAGCGCGGCTGGAAGCCAGGCAGGTCCCCCTCAAGGGCGTGGCGGCCGTCATGGCCCGACGCATGGTGCAATCCAGCACCCAGATCCCCCATTTCCATTACGGTGATGAGCTCGATGTGACGGAGCTGCTCGCGCTGCGTGCGCGTCTCAAGTCACGGGCCGACAAGGAGGGGACTCGCCTGACGCTGATGCCCTTCATCATGAAGGCGATGGCATTGGCGGTGCTCGAAGAGCCGATTCTCAATGCACGTCTCAGTGACGATGAAAGCCAGGTGCTCTATCACGCAAGCTGCAATATCGGCATGGCTGTCGATGGTGCCGCCGGCCTGATGGTGCCCAACGTCAAGGGCGTCGAACGCCTGAGCATCCTCGAGATCGCGCGTGAGGTGGCCAGACTGACCGAGGCGGCACGCAATGGTCGTGTCCCGCAGGCGGATCTCAAGGGTGGCACGCTGTCGATCTCCAACATCGGTGCTCTGGGCGGCACCTATGCGGCCCCGATCATCAATCAGCCCGAGGTCGCCATCGTGGCCCTCGGTCGTACTCAGCGGCTGCCGCGCTTCGATGTCGATGGCAATGTCTGCGCGCGCGACATCATGACGATCACCTGGGCCGGGGATCACCGCATCATCGATGGCGGTACCATCGCTCGCTTCAGCAATCTGTGGAAGCACTATCTGGAGCATCCCGATGAGATGCTGCTGTCGCTGGCATGACGGGGTTCGATGAGGGAGGCGCTTGTCCATGAGTGACACGCGCGCTCATGAGCGCCTGCAACAGTTCTATATCCCGGAAGAGCAGTCCATCTACCTGCTCTCGCATCATGATGCCAAGAAGCTCAAGGACTGGGTGGCACTGTGCATTGCCCAGCTCGAGGGGCTGGGCTATCGCGAAATCCATCTGGTGGGCAAGGGGGCTTATGGCTTCGTGTTTGCCGGGTGGCGCCCTGGTGAAGGCACGGCCATTCGAGAGGAGCACGTCTTCAAGTTCACGCGGGTCACCTTGCCTCAGGCGTTGCAGGACCGTCTGGAGGAAGAGGCCTTCATGCTCGACCAGGTCGCGCATCCGTTGATTCCGCGCCTGATCAGTTACCAGCGCGTTCGCCGCCAGTCGATACTGGTCATGGAGCGCGCGCCGGGCATCAATCTCGAGGAGTACTCGCTCAAGCATGGCCGCATGTCACCGCGTCTGGTGATCAGGGTCGCCAGTCAGCTTGCCGGGATTCTCAAGTCGCTGCGTGGGTCATCCGCAAGCCCCGACACGCCCGCGGTGGTGCACGGGGATATCAAACCGTCCAACCTGGTCTTCGATGCCGAGCGTGAGCAGGTAGCATTGATCGACTGGGGCAGTGCCGTCTTCGCGCAACTCGACGAGCACATGCAATACCTCACGACCAATGTGATGCAGCTGATGTCGGATGATCTGCAGCAGACCAACGCGCGACTGGGCGATGTCTACTTCATCGGCGAGGAACAGCTCAATGGCGCGCTGTCCTCGCCTCGCTTCGATGAGCAAGGCGTGGCCGCGACACTCTATGCACTGGCGTCAGGGCAGTCGTGTCGCTTCGGCGTGCGGGCCATCCCGGCAACCTCGCTGGGACTGCCACGGGAGTTCGCGCGCATGCTGGATGGCATGCTGGCGGAAGACCCGATGCTGCGCATGCAGGCGGGTGACTACTTCCTGCGCGAGATGCCGAGAATGGCTCGTCTGGTCATGCCGGAACTGCCGTCATCGCCGATACCCTCTCTGCTTCCCGTCTGGGTGCGGCCTGCCGCCCGCGACATCGACACCGTCGTCTATACCTCGCGCAAATCCTTTCTGCGGGAAGCCTTCGAGATCGATGGCATGGACAGCGCGCAGGCCAACCTCGAAGACGGCGACCACGCCAATGCGCTGGATGCCGTCAATGACGTCCAGCTGGATCGCTATTACAAGAACTTCATGCAGGGCATGGGAGATACGGAGAAAGCCTTTCTGGCCGCGGTGAGCCGGCTGGGGAAGTATCCGATCGTCGGGGGACTGGCGATCCGCTGGGAGCCGCAGGGCATCTTCGTGGACACGGCGCTGCACCTGCATGACCCCTCGCTCAAGGCCGCCTTCGTGGTAGCGGTCAACAACATGGTGGCGCTGGCGCGTGCCATCTATCGACAGGGTGTGTTCAAGGCCTGTCTGTTCAATGCGCGTGATACCTTGCACCTGGAGCGCGACGACCCCGAGGACGCCTTCACGCTGCCGCAAGCCTCCCCTCGGCGTGAGGCACTCCGCTTTCCCTATGAAGTCAGCGCCGTTCCGGAGCTGGAGGATGAATCACGAGTGCACTCCTATTTCGAGGATGGCCCGGATCCCGAGGAGTTTCTGGCCCTGCCGGAACAGATCATGAACGCGCTGTCGGAACTCAATCAGATCCATCACACCGGAATGCTGATCTTCGAGGCATTGCCGCATCATCTCAAGATCCACAGTTATTACCGTCTGCTCGACCCTGGGCGTGAAGCCGATTTCGCGCATCTTCTGGATGTCATCCTGGCCGCCGTGCCACTGATTTCCGGACTGGGGGTGTCGGGCTTCATGAAGATGCCCTACAAGAACACCAAGCACTTTGACCACGTCGAAGCGCAGCCCGAGCGCTTCTACCCGCGTGACCCTCGGGTCAACATGACGACTCGGCAGGATCCAGCAGGGCAGGCCAGATAGCAGCGTGACACTTGAGAGAAGCGATAAGCGATAAGCGATAAGCGAGGAAAGAGGAAAGAGGAAAGAGAAGCGACTTGTCTTGCCGCTATCCTGCAGACAAACGCCCCGCTCAGGTTTCAAGCCTGGACGGGGCGTTTGTCATTTCAGGCTGCGCGTCATACCACGTTACGGTTTGGCGCTAGGATAAATCGTGATGAGTCATCGGAACGCTACTGCAGCTTCAATCCTTCATCTGGCGCGGCCGTGTCATCGCCTGCGGCGACAGCAGTGCTTCAAGGCGCGCCTCATCCAGCAGGCCTTCCTCGCGCACCAGCTCCAATACGCTGCGACCGCTGACCAGGGCTTCCTTGGCGATGCGGGTCGCGTTGTCATAGCCGATGTAGGGGTTGAGGGCAGTGATCAGGCCGATGGAGTTGTTGACCAGCTCCGCACAACGATCCCGATTGGCCGTGATGCCGATCACGCAGCGATTCTTGAGCATGGTCATGGCTCGGCTCAGCTGGCGGATGGAATCCAGCAGCTTGTAGGCGATCAGCGGCTCCATCACGTTGAGCTGCAACTGGCCGGCTTCCGCCGCCATGGTCAGCGCGGTGTCGTTGCCGATCACGTCAAAGGCGACCTGGTTGACGGCTTCCGGAATCACCGGATTGACCTTGCCCGGCATGATCGAGCTGCCCGGCTGCTGAGGCGGCAGGTTGATCTCGTTGAAGCCGGTGCGCGGGCCGGAAGACAGCAGACGCAGGTCATTGCAGATCTTGGACAGCTTGACCGCAAGGCGCTTGAGCATGCCGTGGAACAGCACGAAGGCCCCCATGTCGCTGGTCGCCTCGACCAGGTCCGACGCCGGACGGAAGTCGATGCCGGAACGACGTGCCAATGCCTCGATGGCCAGGGCGCTGTAGCGCGGATCGGCGTTGATGCCGGTGCCGATCGCCGTGCCCCCCAGATTGACTTCCTTGAGCAGCTCGTTGAGGTTGGCGATGCGCTCGACATCTTCGCGCAGGGTGTTGGCGAAGGCGCGGAATTCCTGGCCCAGCGTCATCGGCACCGCATCCTGAAGCTGGGTGCGCCCCATCTTGACGACATCATCGAATTCCAGTGCCTTGCTGGCAAAGGCATTGGCCAGTTCGCTCAGCGCATCCACCAGCATCGAGTGGCTGCGCAGCAGGCCGACACGAATGGCCGTCGGATAGGCGTCATTCGTGGACTGCGCCATGTTGACGTGATTGTTGGGGTGCAGGTGCTGGTAATCCCCTTTCGGATAGCCAAGATATTCCAGCCCGAGGTTGGCGATCACCTCGTTGGCATTCATGTTGGTCGAGGTACCGGCACCCCCCTGGATCATGTCGACCACGAACTGATCGTGATGATCGCCATTCATCAAGCGTGCACAGGCATGCTGGATGGCATCGTGCTCACGTGTCTCGAGATAGCCCAGCGCGTGATTGGCTTCCGCGGCAGCGGCCTTGACCAATGCCAGGCCTTCCACCAGACGCGGGAAGTGGGACAGCGGCACGCCGGACAGATGGAAGTTGTTGAGTGCACGCTGGGTCTGGACACCGTAATAGGCCTCTGTCGGGACCGGCTCGCGTCCCAGTAGATCCTTCTCGAGGCGGAAACCGTTTGCCAATGCCTCCTGCTCTGCATGGCTGAGGTCGGGCTGTGAGGATGGCATGGCGTTCTGAGCGGTTTCCGAGGCACTGTTCACTTGGGCGGAACTCCTGGCTGAAGTACACTGTTGCGCTTGAAGCGCGGTGAGGTGGACAAGGGTAACCAGCAGGATGCCCCGACGACCAATGCCTATCGCCGCTGCCGTATACGTCAAATGCATACGACGAAGGTAGTGATTCTCCCCCGTGAAGCTCACTGCCAGAGACAAGGCGCTACATGACCGGTTTTCACGCATATTGCCGGCATGATCGATATCGATGGGAGTTCGGGTGAACCTGGAAACAAAATGGCTGGAAGATTTCGTCGCGTTGTCCAACACGCGCAGCTTCTCCACCTCGGCTCGCCTCAGACATGTGACCCAACCAGCCTTCAGCCGTCGAATTCGCGCGTTGGAGCAGGCCGTGGGCACCACGCTGGTGGATCGTTCGACCACGCCTGTCAGCCTGACGCCGGAAGGACAGTTGTTCCTGGTGACCGCGCGCAACCTGACCGAGCAGTTGTCCGAATGTCTGGCCCATCTACGGGGGCTTGGGATGGCCAACGAGACGCTGGACATCGCGGCGGCACACTCGCTGGCGCTGGCGTTCTTCCCCAAGTGGATCTCGCGCCTTCAGCAAGGGCTGGGGGAGTTGCCGACGCGGCTCTCCGCCATGAATGTCGGCGATGCCATCCATGCCCTGCGTGAGGGCAACTGCGATCTGATGCTGGCGTATTACGACCCTTACGCCAGCATGCAGCTGGATGCAGAGGCATTCCCCTCCTTCTCGGTGGCCAAGGTCAACATGCTGCCGGTCTGCGTGCCGCTGGAGAACGGCGAACCACGCTTCCCGCTGACCGGCCAGAGCGAAACCAGTCAGGACGCGATTCCCTTGCTCTCCTATACACAGGGAGCGTTCCTGGGGCGCAGCGTGAAGATGTTGCTCAAGAATGATCCATTGCGGCTTCGTCTGCGCACCGTCTATGAAATGGCGATGGCGGAGGGACTCAAGGGCATGGCGTTGCAGGGAGTGGGCATGGCGTGGATTCCGGACTTCTGCATCCGGGATGAGCTGGAAAGTGGCAAGCTGGTGAGAGCCGGCAATGACGCCTGGGATATTCCGCTGGAGATTCGTCTCTATCGTTGCTCACTGGTTCACAAGCCGGGGATCGACAAGCTGTGGAAGCAGCTGATGAATCTGCCGCGAGATTTCCTTCAGGCCTGACAGGCCACACCCAGACACGACAACGGCAGGCCAATGGCCTGCCGTTGTCGTGTCTGGCAAAGCTGTCTCTATCGGCGAGTCAGAAACTGCTTTGCCCCGCATGCAAGCCCAGAAAGTTCTGGATGATGAAGAAGTGGTCTTCGAACAAGGTGTCAGGCTCCAGATCTGCCAGTGCCACCCAGCGAGCCTGCTCTTCGCTGTCCTTGCCACTGCTGCGCAGTTTCGGTAACTGCTGCTCCGGGCGCAGTGCGAAATAGAAGGCCTCTGCCAGCGTGCGACCGCGCCAGCTGCGATGAGGCTCATCGAACAGACGCTGCCCACGCAGTGAGCCGCGCAGGACGGGCTCTGGCACCTTGAGCCGCACGCGTTCTCTCAATTCGCGCAGGCAGGCGTCCAGCAGGCGCTCCTGCGACTGGACGAAGCCCCCGGGCAAGGCGTAAAGCCCCTTGCCAGGCGCAGCGCGTCGGGTGGTCAGCAGGATATGCCCTGATTGCACGACGACCGCATTGACCGTGATGAACAGGGGAGGATAGGGCGCGTCACTCCATGCCGCGCGATACTGCTCGAGCAGTCGACGCTCCTCGACCAGACCTTGCCATGCCGTTTCCTCCAGAAAGCCGCGCAGATGTTCTGCGACGCTGCCGGGCAGCAACTCCAGTCCCTCGTTGTCCAGCCAGTCCTCGACTCTGGCCCGCTCGCTGAAGATCACATCGCGGATATGGCTCGCCACCATGCCCTCGTGGTAAGGCCCTGCCACGGATTCCCACTGCGGGAACAGACTCAGATAATAGCTGGAGCGTGCATTGTCATTGCCGTGGGTGGCCCCGATCAAGGCGATGCGGGGCATGCGATTGGCCTGCGGGCGTGCGATGTCACGCACCTTGCGCTGCACATCCCGCACCCAGACATCGTCGTTGTAGAGAGCATCCAGCAGCGGCACGATTTCCAGTCGGGCATTGGCATCCTCCCCGAAACAGCTGCGAATCATGCGGGTGCGTTCATCGAAGGTGAAAGGGTTGCGCAAGGAACGCGCCTGCCAGGCGGACCCCACCAGGACGATGACCTGGCGTGCACGACGCAGGGCCTCTTCCATGATCGCGACATGACCATGGTGAACGGGTTGGAAGCGGCCGATGAAGACGAGACAGTCATACTGACAGGCGTTGTCTGCCGAGCCCTCGGAGCAGAGCTGAGACGGTGCACGCATGGCGGGCATGAGAGACGATGAGGGCATGAAACGCTCCATGGAATTCTGAAGACTGCGTCTGGGTGGCAGGTCGTGCGTCCCCGATAGCCTATCAGATAACGCACATACGCTGAGCATGGCCTGGCAGTGTGCGATCTGTCTGCGTCTGCAAGCATCTTTTATTATACCGTTACCTTGTATCTCCGCACAGATATCAATCCTACCCACAACACTGTCATCGACGAAATGGGAGAGGCGAAAGACGAGAGAAACGAGAGAGGCAATAGAAAGCGGAGAGAAGGCGAGGCATCACGCAGACTGGCTACCCCCCGCAAGGCATGCCTTGCAGGGGGCCAGCCGGTATCGTCATGACCCGCGGTGCGTCACGTGATATCGGGAGTATAGGCTCAGGAAGCCTTGGCGGTCAGCACGTCGGTGATCCACTCGACGACCTGCTCACCGTTGGCATTGACGCAGACGTCGACCAACGGTGTCTGGGACCATTGATTGCCGAGGAACTCGCGTCCTTGCGGCGCGAACAGGGTCTGGCCTTCCGCCAGCCCTTCGACTTCGACGCTCAGGTGGCCACGCTCGACGGTGAACATCTCCGGCTTCATCAGCCAGGCCAGGGCACAGCTGTCGTGCGGACAGCAGCCATCGATGCCACGGGCTTCCTGGTAGAAGGCCTTGTAGAACTGATAGCTGCCGGACAGCACCTCGCCCAGGGCACCTTGCGCGACACGGATGCGCTCGACATGTGCCGGGGACAGCACGCAGCGGTGAGTGGCATCCAGGCCGACCATGGTCAGCGGCCAGCCTGCCGTGAGCACCTTGGAGGCGGCATGCGGGTCGTTGAAGATATTGGCTTCCGCCACCGGGGAGACGTTGCCGCCTTCACGGATGGAGCCACCCATCACGACCACCTGCTTGACCTTGGTGATGATGCTCGGGTCCAGTTGCAGGGCGGTTGCCAGGTTGCCCAGCGGGCCTACCGCGACGAGGGTGATCTCGCCCGGACGCGCATTGACCTGCTCGACGATGAACTGCGGTGCACTGATGGGCAGCGCCTTGCCCTCGGGCTCCGGGATATCCATGTTGCCAAGGCCGTTGGCGCCGTGGATGTGCGCCGGTGCGGGGAACTTGTCCTTGACCAGCGGTTGGGCAGCACCCTGTGCGACCGGGATATTCTGGCCCGTCAGCTCTCCCAGCAACAACGCATTGGACGTGGCGGTCTCGATGGTGACGTTGCCAAAGGTGGTCGTCATGCCGAGGAATTCGATGTCCGGATGTGCCAGGCAGATGGCGATGGCCTGGGCGTCATCAACGCCCGGGTCGGTATCAAAGATGATGGGAGTCTTCATGATGTCCTCTTGCCGATAAAGCCATGAACCGGTGCCATCGGCACCTCAATCAGCGTGCCGTGGGCTGAGCCTCACCCTCAGGAAAGGCTCAGACCTGTCCGGTTCAAGGGGGTGATCGTTCAGTTGCTCAATGCGTCCAGGGGGGGCCACTCCGCCAGGGCGTCAGCGACATCGCTGCTGCCCGGAATGCTGGGAGCGGCGCCTTCACGACTGACACAGAGTGCGGAGGCCGTGCTGGCGCGACGCAGACTGTCTTCGATGTTCATGCCATCGATCTGGCTGGCCAGGTAATAGCCGATGAAGGTATCGCCGGCAGCGGTGGTATCCACCGCCTTCACGCGATGGGCAGGCAGCTGGATGCGCTGCTCGCCCAGCTGATAGCAGACGCCCTCGCTGCCCAGAGTCAGCACCACCTCGGTGGCGGGCAGGCGCTCATGCAGGGCATTGAGCAGCGTGTCGACCGGTGCGCTTTCTTCCAGCTCGACCAGTTGCGCCGCTTCGCCACGGTTCAAGAACAGCACCTGGCAATGCTCCAGCGGGAGATCCAGCACTTCAGCACCCATCGGCGCCGGGTTGAAGGCGATCTTCATGCCCTTGGCATGCGCCATCTCGATGACCTTGCCAAGCGCATTGCACTCGTTCTGAAGCAGCAGCCAATCGCCCTGGGTGACTCCGGAGAACAGCTCGGAGAGGTGTTCGTCGGTGAAGCCATGATTGGCACCAGGGTAAAGGATGATG
Organism: Cobetia marina; assembly: GCF_001720485.1. Taxonomy (GTDB): domain Bacteria; phylum Pseudomonadota; class Gammaproteobacteria; order Pseudomonadales; family Halomonadaceae; genus Cobetia; species Cobetia marina. Next base: position 2,245,989 of record NZ_CP017114.1, on the reverse strand, counting down.
CTGTTCTCGGCGTGATCATCCACCTGAATGATGGCGTGACCGCTGGCGCTGGCGCTCAGTTCGACCTGAGACGTGATGACACCGGCGCTCTCCAATGGCTCAAGTGCCCAGCGGTCGGCATTGCCGAGACGTCCCCAGTGGGTAACATCTCCGCCTGCGCGTGCCAGAGCGAGGGACTGGTTGGCCCCCTTGCCGCCCAATACCTGACGGAAGGAGTGACTCGCCAGAGTTTCACCGGGGCGAACCAGATGAGGGACCCGGTAGACGTGATCGATATTGATGGAACCGTAGTTGTAAAGCATGCAGCCTCCTTGGGGTCGAGCATCCTAGCAAAGCCTTGGCCGCCTGTCCGCAGTCCTGACACCAAGGTCTGACCTTTTGGACATGTTTGAGCGTTGAAGCGCGAAGTCCACGTATAGGCAAGAGAAGGCGCATACTCGATTCACTTATGGAGGAATCAGGAAATCCGCCAATGCCGGGAATTCAACGTACCCCCATCACCATCAAGAAATGGGTCTGGCGCGCGCTGTTTACCAGTACCATGATCCCGTTGCTGCTGGTAGAGACGGCGCTGGTAGCGGTGTATTTCCTGTCCAACGACGAGATACGTGATGCCAATCTGAATTACCTTCAGGCGCAGTCGAGCAGTGAGTTGAATCTGGCCATGCTGCGCGAGGCCAAGAGCCTCAATCGTCAGCTGGAACATATGCAGGATCTCTCCACCGGTATGGCGGCACAGGCCCGCATGATTCGACTCGACAGTGCTTCTCCCGTCAGTGCGGAGCAAGCGGCTCGGCATGGATTCGAGCGCAGTGGCGGCTGGGCCAGCCAGAGGGATGAAGGGGATCAGGCCAGTGGCTTCCATGCCGTGCTGCCTGATATCGAGATCGATGTGCCACTGGCATTGCGAATGACGGCCATGGACCCCCTGATGCGCAATATCGTCTCGACCCATCCCGCGGTCATCCAGACCTTCGTGACGCTGGCGAACTGCTATGTGCGAATCTATCCCTATGTGGATCTCGTCGAGTTGTTGCCCCCCGATCACGATTGCCGAGACTTCTCCTTCTTCTACCTGGCCGCACCGGCCATGAATCCCGAGCGCCACACCGTCTGGACGGATCTCTATCAGGACCCCGCCGCCAATGGCTGGATGACGTCTGCCGTCACGCCTTTTTACGACGGTGACGAATTTCTCGGTGTGGTAGGCATCGACATGACCCTGGATGTCATCGTCAACCAGATTCTGGCCATGGAACTGCCCTGGAGCGGCTTCGCGATGCTCTACGATGCCAAGGGGCGCTCACTGGCGGTGCCGTCGAGGGGCGAATCTTTGCTCTCTCTGGCACCGGTCGAGCAGCCGGACGTCAGCATTCTCCAGGAGGAGGACGTGCTGCGGCCGGCGCAGATGGAGCTGTCCAGGCATCCCGTCTTCGCCACCCTGTCCGAGCAGATCCTCGGGCAGCGTCGTGGCTCTGCAAGCGTCTTGGTGAATGGTGAGCCCTTCAAGGTGGCCTGGGAGCGTCTGAGCAGCAATGACTGGATCATGTTGAGCATGGTGGAGGAGTCGGCCGTCTTCTCGCGTACCGCCGAGATCGGGCGCAATTTTCAACTGGTCGGCATGGCGCTGGTGGGCGGACTGATTCTCTTCTATCTGAGCTTCTTCCTGCTGATGAGCTGGCGCACCCACCACATCAGTCGCCATCTGTCCGTGCCGCTGGCAGAGCTCAGGGATCGCCTGCATCGTATCGGCATGGGGGCGGAGATCGAGTCTCCTGGGCAATGCGGTATCGTCGAGCTGGATGATGCCCATCATACGGCGGAAGAGATGTACCGACGTCTGCGCCAGACCCAGCAGGAACTCCAGGCCAGTGAGCGGCGCTTGCTCGACTCCCTGGAAGCCAGTGGCGACAGTCTGTGGGAGATGGATATTCCCGGGCGCATCATCCACATTCACCCCAATCTGTGGCGGATGCTGGGAGCGACAGGGCGTGAGCCGCTGGTGATGCGCGAGCTGGACTTTGATCGGCTGATCCATCCTGATGACCTGGAAGCCGTGCATGTCCTGCGTCACCGCGTGTTCACCACCTTCGGCGATACCTTCGAATGTCAGTACCGCATGCGCGCCCCGGGAGAGGAGGATCTGCGGCACATCGAAAGCATGGGCTGCAATGCGCATTCTGATCTAACGGTTGAACCGGGCATCGAGCCGCAAGGCGGCGAGGGCCATGCGGCATCGTCGGCGAGTCGGCATGACGAGGATCAGGCGGCGGATGCCATTGATTGGGTATTGCTCATCTCGCGCGGGCGGGTAGTGACGTGGGATGCCGAAGGCCACCCCGTCAAGGCCGCCGGCATGCATATCCGTATCGACAGATCCTCATTCGCCAGCCACCTGCGCTGAGCGAGCTCAAGAGTGATCTCAGGCTAGCTGCCATCGATGTCGCGTCACTCCTCTTGAATGACGCGGCAATCCCGGCACCAGAAGGGGCCAGATGCCTTGCGCATCTGGCCCCTTCTGGTGTCTATCCATGCCTCTGCCAGCGGGCGGGCATCGGAGTGCAGCCCCCTCGTCCATGTCTCAGACGTTTTCGCCGAGATAGGCCTCGATATTGGCAAGACTCAGATCCAGTATGTTCTGACGCGCTTCACGACTGATCCAGGCATTGTGGGGCGTGACGATGAGGTTCCATCCGGCCTCAGACGCCGTGCGGCCGTCAGCCAGCGCTGTCAGCAGGGCATGGCCTTCCCGGGGCGGTTCCTCCGGCAGGCTGTCGACGGCCAGTCCACCGAGGTGCCCACGCTTCAAGGCGGCAAGTGCAGCCTCTTCATCGATGATGCCACCGCGTGCACAGTTGATGAGCAGGGCACCGGGCTTCAGCAACGCCAGGGCCTGCTCGTCGATCAGATGGTGTGTCTCAGGCGTCAGTGGGCAGTGCAGGCTGATGACGTCCGCTTCAGGCAGGAGGTGTTTCAGGCTCGGTCGTTGAGACGTCGACTCACTGCCCGGGCGCGCGGCGAAGGTGACGCGCATGTCGAACGCCTCTGCCAACCTGCCCACGGCAGTCCCCAGCTCTCCCTTGCCGACGATCACCAGATGCTTGCCGGCCAGTTGCAGGGTGGGGCGGCCCATCAGGCAGAAGGTATTGCTGCGCTGCCATTCACCGCTCGCGACATCTCCCTGGTAGCCAGGCAGTTGTCCGGCCAGTGCCAGCATCAACATCCAGGTGTGCTGTGCGACAGAGGCGGTGCCATAGGCCGCGACGTTCATGACGCGTATGCCTTGCGCCCTTGCCGCTTCCATGTCGATGTTGTTGGTGCCGGTGGCCATGACGGCGATCAGCTTCAATGTCGGCAGGGCCTCCAGATGCTGCGCCTCCAGGCGTACCTTGTTGACCAGCACGATTTCGGCACCCTCCAGACGCTCCACGACCTGCTCGGGCAACGTGGCATCATGGCAGACAAGCCCATTGACCCGGTCCTTCAGGCGGCTGAAGTCAAGGCCGTCGCCAAGTGATGCCATGTCGAGCATCACGGCCTGCGGGCCAGAACCAGCGGCAGCAGTAGGGGGAGTTGCAGATGCGAGTTGGGGATCAGACATCGGTGTCCTCATGACGTGAGACGGCCGGGCGGCAGTGAATGAGGCCTGACCCTGGCCGGGCATGACGGCGCATTGCCGGGAATCTATCGAGGTGTTGCCCCGCAAGGGGCCGAGCACGCTATAATGTGGCCCTTTCGCTTTGACTTGAAAGACGTTCAACTGGCCTTATTGTACGCGTTCCGAAGCTGTGCTTGAGATGTCACTCATATTGATGTCTCCGGCACGTCTGATGCAAGGGCGCCGCAAGGCATAACATTGTCATGGTCCGCGACTCGCATTCGTGCGCTCGGGACCAGTATCGTCAGGAAAAAACCATGCCGATCTATGAATACCACTGCAAGGCCTGTGGCCATCGGATGGACAAGTTGCAGAAGATCAGCGCCGCGCCGCTGACGGAATGTCCGGAATGCAAGACGGGCCAGCTGGAAAAGCTGGTATCCGCCGCCGGTTTCCGTCTGGCGGGCAGTGGCTGGTACGAAACGGATTTCAAGTCCGGCAGCAAGAAGAATCTGGCCGGAGGTGGCGATAGCTCGTCCTGATGTCTCCCGTCATCAGGCCAGCTGTCATGCCTGCCATCCATGTGCAAGGTCATGCATGAGTGGCAGGCATCTCCAGCGTCAGGCCCTCTGAGACAGACGCGCACCAGTGCGTCGATCACGAATTTGAGCAACAAGGAATCAACATGCGCAGCCACTATTGCGGCAAACTGAACGAGACCCTGATCGATCAGGATGTCACTCTGTGCGGGTGGGTGCACCGCCGTCGCGACCACGGTGGCGTCATCTTCCTCGACATGCGCGACCGTGACGGTATCGCCCAGATCGTCGTCGATCCGGACACCGTCGATGCCTTCGCCACTGCCGACAAGGCGCGCAGCGAGTACGTCCTGCGCATCAAGGGCCGTATTCGCATGCGCCCGGAAGGCACCCAGAACCCGAACATGCCGACAGGCATGATCGAAGTGCTGGCCAAGGATGTCGAAGTGCTCAACACCGCACAGACGCCGCCGTTCCAGCTGGACGACCACAACAAGGTCGGTGAGGAAGTTCGCCTCAAGTATCGTTATGTCGACCTGCGTCGTCCGGACATGATCGACAAGCTGCGCCTGCGTTCACGCATCACCCACAGCGTGCGTGCCCAGCTGGAAGCCCTGGGCTTCCTCGACATCGAAACCCCGATTCTCACGCGTGCCACGCCGGAAGGGGCACGTGACTATCTGGTGCCGAGCCGCACCTATGCCGGCAGCTTCTTCGCGCTGCCGCAGTCTCCGCAGCTGTTTAAGCAGCTGTTGATGGTCGCCGGTGTCGATCGTTACTACCAGATCGCCAAGTGCTTCCGTGACGAGGATCTGCGCGCCGATCGTCAGCCGGAATTCACCCAGATCGACCTCGAGGCCAGCTTCGTCGACGAGAAGGACATCATGGGCATGACCGAGACCATGATCCGTGGTCTCTACAAGGAAGTGCTGGATGTCGAGCTGGGCGACTTCCCGACCATGCCGTATTCCGAAGCCATGCAGCGCTTCGGTTCCGACAAGCCGGACCTGCGTATCCCGCTGGAGCTGGTCGATGTCGATGACCTGATGAGCGGTGTAGACTTCAAGGTCTTCTCCGGCCCGGCCAAGGATGACAAGGGCCGTGTCGCCGCGCTGCGTGTGCCGGGCGGTGCCAGCCTGTCACGCAAGGAAATCGACGCCTACACCAAGTTCGTCGGCATCTACGGTGCTAAGGGCCTGGCGTGGATCAAGGTCAACGAGCGTGCCAAGGGCATCGAGGGTCTGCAGTCGCCGATCGTCAAGTTCATGGAAGACGTCGTGGATGACGTGCTGGACCGCTGTGGCGCCGTCGATGGCGACATCGTGTTCTTCGGTGCCGACAAGTCCAACATCGTGGCCGAGGCCATCGGTGCGCTGCGCGTCAAGCTGGGCGAAGACCTCAACCTCTACACCCGCGAATGGGCACCGCTGTGGGTCGTCGACTTCCCGATGTTCGAAGCCGATGCCAACGGCCGCCTGAGCGCGCTGCACCACCCGTTCACCGCGCCGTCCTGCACCCCGGAAGAACTCAAGGCCGATCCGGAAGCGGCACTGTCTCGCGCCTATGACATGGTCATCAACGGCACTGAGCTGGGTGGCGGTTCCATCCGTATCCACGACCAGGGCATGCAGCGTACCGTGTTCGAAGTGCTGGGCATCGGCGAAGAGGAAGCGGAAGAGAAGTTCGGCTTCCTGCTCGACGCGCTCAAGTTCGGCGCGCCGCCCCATGGTGGTCTGGCCTTCGGTCTCGACCGTCTGGTCATGCTGATGACCGGCGCCAAGACCATTCGTGAAGTCATCGCCTTCCCGAAGACCCAGAGCGCTGGCTGCATGATGACCGACGCCCCGGGGGAAGTCAGCGGTGAGCAGCTCAAGGAGCTGAACATCCGTCTGCGTCAGAAGGTCAAGGTTGAAGAGGAAGGCGGTCAGGCCTGATCCAGGCGAATGACCCCGGGGTGATCAACCTCTCCTGACAGGCGCCATCAGCGCCCGAGAGAGGGGGAGTCCCGCGCAAGCGGGCAAGTGACCCCGGCAAGGCGGTGTGAGACTGTTACCTGCAGATGATGCAGGCAATGACAGTGTCGCACCGCCTTTTTTGTGGCATTGTGGCTGGTTATATACACAGTAAGCACGAAAGACGACAGGGATGGAGAGGCAATGAGTGTGAGACGCGAGGCGGTGGCATGATCATTCTTGGCATTGATCCGGGGTCACGCCTGACCGGTTACGGCGTACTGGACGTCTCGGCGGCTCAGCCCCGCTATGTGGACAGTGGCTGCATCCGCATGTCCCAGGTCAGCCTCGACCAGCGGTTGGCGCAGATCTACGCCGGTATCAGTGAAGTGATTGCCATGCATCGCCCGGCGGAGTTCGCCATCGAGCAGGTCTTCATGTCCAAGAATGCCGACTCCGCGCTCAAGCTCGGTCAGGCACGTGGGGCAGCCATCGTGTGTGCGGCGAACCACGGCCTGCCGGTATCAGAGTATGGGCCGCGACAGATCAAGCAGGCTGTCACGGGGTCCGGTGCAGCAGACAAGGCCCAGGTCCAGCATATGGTGACCCATACGCTCAAGCTGTCTGCAACGCCTCAGGCGGATGCCGCGGATGCTCTGGCCATCGCGCTGACACATTGCTTTGCACGCATGCGACTGACCCCGAGCGGCGCGCAGCTGGAGGCGTTGGGCCTGGGGGCGGGTGCAGGGCGCAAGAGTACCCGCGCACGACGCAGCAGTAGCTGGCGTGACTTTGAGCCGGGCAAATGAGGTGTCTGCCGGTCACGTAGGGTCTGAAGAGTGTCTGGTCAGGGGCTGAAGAGAGTGGGGAGCAGACTCCGGCGTGTGCCGAAGACGGCCTCTACAGGCGAGAAGTGACAAGCCCGCTTGCGCCAGATACGCTATCGTTACCAATAAATTCCAATTTTTCAGTCACTTGTAGGCTTGTTTTCACGATGTCAGGCAGCATCTTGCGTTCTGCTGGCATCCGCATGCTGCCTGCATCTGGCCTCATGGCGACAAGTGACTGTCAGATTCATGCGACAAAATCGTCGTGACACTCGGACATGCCGCCTGCACGTTATCTTTGGTAGGCTTGCCCGCATCGCAACAACCCGTGCCGCCTGACACCTGATGTCATGAGCAGGCGGCACTGAAGACTCAAGGACAGCCCGAAACATGATTGGACGTCTGACCGGGCGTTTGCTCGAAAAGCAGCCGCCTCATCTGGTACTCGATGTACAGGGTGTGGGCTATGAACTTGAAGCCTCCATGAATACCTTGCTGGGTCTGCCGGCTGTCGGGGAGGACTGTCAGCTGTTCACCCATCTGGTCGTGCGTGAAGACGCCCAGTTGCTCTATGGCTTCGGCAAGGAGCCGGAGCGTCGTCTGTTCCGGGAATTGATCAAGATTTCCGGGGTCGGGCCGCGCCTGGCGCTGGCGATTCTCTCGGGAATGGAGCAGGCCGATTTCATTCGCTGCGTGCACGACGAAGACAGTCGGGCACTGACTCGCTTGCCCGGCGTCGGCAAGAAGACGGCGGACCGCCTGATCATCGAGATGCGCGACCGGCTCAAGCATTGGACGATTCCGCAGGACGATGGTCTGTCGGAAATGGCGCGCGCTTCGCAGCCACAGCCGCCGGTTACCCATCCCCTGGCCGACGCCGAAGCCGCTCTGGTCGCGCTGGGCTACAAGCCGGTCGAGGCGGCCAAGATGCTCTCGGGACTCGAGACAGGTGCCTCCACGGAAGCCCTCATCAAGGCGGCGTTGGCCCGCAAGATGGCCAGCTAGCGCACGTGTCTCGTGCCTGATAGCGTGAATGACAGAATAGGCACGATCTGATTGGATTTATTGACTAGGGAATGGCCGGCGACTGGGGTAGAAAGTGCGCGCTTGATTGCATTGGCGCAAGATCATTTCACTGCCTCGGTCAGACCACCTCTCGCCACATGATTCATGTCTGCAGCATGAGTCATCAGGAGTTGAGCAAGCATCATGATGGAGTCGGATCGACTGATCTCCGCGGCCACGCATGATCCGGAAGAACGGATCGATCGCGCCAATCGGCCGCGAACGCTGAATGAGTATATCGGTCAGCCGATCGTGCGCGAGCAGATGGAAATCTTCATCAGTGCCGCTCGCGGTCGTGGCGATAGCCTGGATCACACCCTGGTATTCGGGCCCCCGGGACTTGGCAAGACCACTCTGGCACACATCATTGCCAGTGAGATGAGCGTGGACATCAAGTCGACGTCCGGACCGGTTCTGGAGCGGGCAGGTGACCTGGCCGCCATGCTGACGAATCTCCAGGAAGGCGATGTACTGTTCATCGACGAGATCCATCGCCTGTCACCGGCGGTCGAGGAAGTGCTGTATCCGGCGATGGAAGATTATCAGCTGGATATCATGATCGGGGAGGGCCCGGCTGCCCGCTCGATCAAGCTGGAACTGCCACGATTCACTCTGGTGGGGGCGACGACCCGGGCTGGTCTGTTGACCGCGCCCCTGCGAGATCGCTTCGGCATCGTTCAGCGCCTCGAGTTCTACGATATCGAGTCGCTGACCGGTATCGTCTCGCGCAGTGCGAAGCTGTCAGGCATGGAAGTGGAGATGGATGGCGCGCGCGAGATCGCACGACGCTCGCGAGGGACGCCGCGTATCGCCAATCGGCTGCTGCGGCGGGTGCGTGACTTTACCGAGGTGCGCGGCGATGGCCGTCTGACGCTGGATGTCGCGGACAAGGCGCTCAACATGCTCAATGTGGATAGCCACGGGCTGGATCATATGGATCGCCGGTTGCTGCTGTCGATGATCGAGAAGTTCGATGGCGGGCCCGTCGGTGTGGATTCGCTGGCGGCCGCCATCGGCGAGGAGCGCGATACCATCGAAGATGTGCTGGAGCCCTATCTGATTCAGCAGGGCTTCATGATGCGAACGGCGCGTGGGCGCGTGGTGACCAGTTCCGCCTATCAGCATTTCGGCATCACACCGCGTGAGACCCAGGCGCGTCTGACGCCGGGTGGGCAGGAGGACGCATGATGTCGTCTCTGCAGACATCCAGACCCGGCGAGGAAACGTTGACTGGGCAGACGGGCGATTTTCATCATGCGGTGCGGGTCTATATCGAGGATACCGATGCGGGTGGCATCGTCTATTACGTCAATTACCTGCGCTTCATGGAGCGCGCACGCAGTGAATGGCTGCGCGCACGTGGCTATTCCCAGCAGACACTTCTGGAGCGCGGTATCCAGCTTGTCGTGCACAGTGTGGCCAGTCGCTATCATCGTCCTGCGAGACTGGATGATCTGCTTCAGGTCACGGCAACGGCAGGTGAGTTGCGTGGCGCGCGCCTTGTCTTTCATCAACAGGTGATGAAGGACGGGGTGATGTTGAGTGATGCCGAGGTGGTGATTGCCTGTGTCGATGCCAGCACATTGCGTCCGCGTCGATGGCCCGTGGAATTGCTGAGCGCTCTTGAGGTCTGAGTCACCGATACCAGATTGACCGAGAGTCGCCGTGGTCAAGGCGTGAACGAGTGAGACGCCGTTGCAGCCATCCTTCTGGTCGGATGTCAGGCGACGGAGTCGGACGAATGTTAAGGGTGTCGCCTCACCGGCGGCACTGACTGAACCAAGTAAAAGAGGGATTTCCGTGGAAGATTCGATGTCGATCATTTCGCTGTTCGCGAATGCCAGCCTGGTGGTGCAATCCGTCATGTTGCTGCTGTTGGCGGCTTCCATCGCCTCCTGGGTAGTGATCTTCCAGCGGGGGATGGCATTGTCACGAGCGAAACAGGCGTATACCGCCTTTGAAAAGCGTTTCTGGTCCGGAGTGGATCTCAATCACCTCTACCGTGAATTGCCCAGTGAAGAAGAGGCGACGCCGGGTGCTGCAGGCGTCTTCCGTGCAGGCTTTCGTGAGTACAGTCGTCTCAAGCCCAAGTCCAGCAATGCCGATGCGGTGATGGACGGCGTTCAGCGCAGCATGCGTGTCACGCTGTCACGCGAGGAAGAACGTCTCAATATCCATCTTCCGTTCCTGGCCACCGTCAGCTCCGTAAGCCCCTATGTGGGTCTGTTCGGGACGGTGTGGGGCATCATGGGCTCTTTCCAGGCACTGGGGACTGCACAGCAGGCCACTCTGACCACTGTCGCTCCCTGGATTGCAGAAGCGCTGGTCGCTACCGCCATGGGGCTTTTTGCCGCGATTCCGGCAGTCATCTTCTATAACCGTCTGGCCAGCCGTGCCGATCAGCTGCTGGGCCGTTATGAAGACTTCGCCGAAGAGCTTCACTCCATTCTGCATCGCAATCTGCACGGCCGTGGCAGCAACGACGCCTGAAAGGAGAGTCGAGCATGAAAGGACCTTACAGCCGGGGGCACAAGCGCAAGCTGTCCTCTGAAATCAATGTGGTGCCCTTCATCGATGTCATGCTGGTGCTGCTGGTCATCTTCATGATCACCGCGCCGATGATGACCCAGGGGGTACAGGTCGAACTGCCCAAGGTCACCTCCAAGCCCATCGACAATCCTGATGACGTGACACCGCTGATCGTCTCGCTGGATGACAGCGGCAACTACTACATCGATCTGGGCTCTGATCAGGACAAGCGGACTCCCGTCGCCCTGGATGACCTGGGCAGCAAGGTGGCCGCCATCGTGTCGGAAAAGCCCAAGACACCCGTGCTGGTCAAAGGCGCCAAGACAGCGCCATATGGTGATGTGATGGGGCTGATGAGCACTCTTCAGGGGGCGGGCGTTCCCAATGTCGGGCTGATTTCAGAACCGCCGAACGAGGGCTGATGGATGAGTCAGCCGGAAATCGAAAAGCGGGCAGGCTATGGATTACCCGTCGTGCTGGCCGTGGGTCTGCATGTGGTCATCCTGGTACTGACCCTGGTGAGCTGGCCTGAGTCCGAGCCGGATCAGAGCAGCACGACCATCGTCAACGCGACGCTGGTCAGCACCGAAACGACGACCAATCAGCCCCAGCAGGCCAAGGCCAGCAAGGCGCGGGATGCCGCCGAAGAGGCCGATGAGCGTCAGAGCGCCAAGGAGGAGGCCTCCCGGGAAGCGGAGCGCGCTGCAGAACAGCAGAAGAGTGCTGCGCGCGCGAAAGCCGCGCAGCTCAAGGCAGAGCAGGCCAAGACTGCCGAGCAGGAGAAGGCGGCACAGGCCAAGGCGGCTGAGCAGTTGAAGGCGGAGCAGAAAGCGGCTGCCGAGGCGGCAGACAAGGCCAAGGCAGATGCAGCGCGTCGGGCGGAAGAAGCCAAGGCGATTGCGCTTGAGCGCAAGAAGGCTGAAGCTGAAAAACAGGCCAAGGCAGACGCCTTGAAGAAGGCGGAAGCCGAAAAGGCGGCCAAGGCCAAGGCGGAAGCGGAGAAGGCCGCCAAGGAAAAGGCAGCCGAGGAAGCGCGCAAGAAAGCCGAGGCGGAAAAAGCCGCGAAGGCCAAGGCAGAGGCTGAAAAGGCGGCCAAGGCCAAGGCGCAGGCTGAAAAGGAAAAGGCAGCCAAGGCAGCCGCCGAGAAAGCAGCGAAGGAAAAGGCGGCCAAGGAAAAGGCAGCGGAAGAGGCTCGCAAGAAGGCAGCCGCGGAGGCCGCGCGCCAGAAGGCGCTTGCCGAGAAGGCAGCACAGGCATCTGCCGGGTCACTGGATAGTCTGATCGACAGCGAAAGTGACGCCATCAGTGGCGCCAAGCAGGCCGCACAGGCGGCCAATGGCTTTGAGAGTCTGCTCAAGAAGTATGTCGGGCAGAACTGGAATCGGCCTTCAGGTACCGTACCCGGCATGACGGTGACGCTGCGCGTCTCATTGCTGCCGACAGGGGAACTTGTTTCGGCTGCGGTCAGCAAGAGCAGTGGCAATGCCGCCTTTGATCGTTCCGCGATTCAGGCGATACAGAAAGCAGCACCGTTTACCGAGATGCAGGACCTGCCGGCTTCAGCCAAGAGCCAGTTCCGCAACTTCAATCTGTACTTCAATCCAGAGGACCTGGGCCGATGAGACGAGTGACTACATGGATGATGGCAGCCGCCATGCTGGTCGTGACCAGCATGGCGCGAGCGGACCTGACCATCGAGATCACCAAGGGCAATGACAGCGCGACGCCGATCGCCGTGGTGCCGTTCGAGAACCTGACGGGGGGAAGTCTCCCTCAGGATCTGGCCCGTATCATCTCGGATGATCTGGCGCGCAGCGGCCAATTCGAGCCGATCAAGCGTGACAACCTGATCGCGCTGCCGGGGACTACCCAGGATGTCTTCGTCAATGACTGGAAGCGCCTCGGCGCCAGCTATCTGGTGGTCGGGCAGGTCAAGAATGCGAGCAGCGGTGGCTACAGCATTCAATACGAGCTGATGGATGTGCTCGGGAACAAGCGCATGCTGGGAGAAGTCATCACGGGCAGTGATGGCCAGTTGCGTTCGCGCGCCCATTACATGAGTGATGAAATATTTGAGGAAATCACTGGAATTCGCGGTGCTTTCTCGACAAAAATCGCCTACATTACCGCCAATGGCGTGGGTGACAACATTCGTTTCGCACTGTATGTTGCCGACTCGGATGGCCATGGTAGTCAGGAGATTCTTGCATCCGATGAACCGATCATGTCTCCTGCATGGTCGCCGGATGGAAAGAAACTGGCGTACGTGAGTTTCGAATCAGAACGGCCTGCGATTTATGTTCAGGAGCTGGGAAGTGGTCGTCGTGCCAAACTGACCGGTTTCCGTGGCATCAATGGTGCTCCGGCCTGGTCTCCGGATGGCCGCAAGTTGGCGATGGCATTGTCAAAGGATGGTCAGCCCGAGATTTATGTGATGGATATCGCGTCACGCAAATTCCAACGTCTGACCAACAATCCTGCGATCGATACCGAGCCGGACTGGCTGCCGGATGGCAGTGGCATGGTCTTCACGTCTGATCGTGCCGGCTCGCCGCAGATCTATCGTCTTGATCTTTCCGGTGGTACTGAACGCGTGACGTTTACCGGAAACTACAATTCCCGTGGGCGTGTGTCGCCCGATGGGGAAACCCTGTTCATGATCAATCGCTCGGGCAATGGTTATCAGGTTGCCAAGCAGGATCTGAAGAGTGGTCGAGTGACATCCCTCACGGATACTCAGTGGGATGAATCTCCAAGTGTTGCACCGAATGGCACTATGGTGATATATGCCACTCAGCAAGGAACCCGTGGGGTCCTGGGCGAGGTCTCGGCAGACGGAAGAGCACAATTTTCCCTGCCGTCACCACAAGGCGAAGTGCGTGAACCTGCGTGGTCGCCGTTCCTGAACTAAACCACTAGAATGCATCCGAGTCACAAAGAAAGGCTTGGCATTCGTTTTCATTAGAGCAAGGAGTTTTACAATGCAGTTCACCCCGTATGCAAAAGGTCTGTTGGTTGCCCTGTCCCTGAGCGTCATGGCCGGTTGTTCCAGCAGCGGTGGCGCCCAGGACGGCGACATGGATTCAGCCAACAGCGGTGCCAACACTGCCGGCATGAACTCTGGTGCCAACACCAACGGCAACCAGATGAGCAACGCTTCCATGCCTGACGTGCGTACCATCTACTTCGCATTCGACAAGGACACCATCCGTCCTGAATTCGAAAGCGTCCTGATGGGCCACGCCCAGTACCTGAAGGCCAACACCAGCGCCAACGTCGTTCTGGAAGGCCACGCTGATGAGCGCGGTACTCGTGAATACAACCTGGGTCTGGGCGAGCGTCGTGCCAAGTCTGTCGCACGCTTCCTGACTGTTCAGGGTGTGTCTCCGTCCCAGATCGAGATCGTCTCCTACGGTGAAGAGCGTCCGGCCGTTCAAGGTCACGGCGAATCTTCCTATGCCAAGAACCGTCGTGTGGTCTTCGACTACTGAGTTCGGCAATCTCTCTGAGGTCCCTGCGGGATAACAGAGACGCTTGAAACTTGTGTTGAGCAGGCCTGAGTCGCAAGGGCAACCTTGAGGCTCGGGCCTTCTCGCACGGCAACATGATGATTCGGCGGAGCCGACAGCATGAAAGACAGCCTGAAATGGTTGTGCGGTGTGGGAGCCCTGGCGCTTCCGTTGTCAGTTGCAGCCGCACCCGCAGTGGAAGACCTTACCGTACAGTCCAACTCGCTTTATCAGCAGGCCAACACTCGCTTGAGTGGTGGCGGCACCCTGACCCTTCTCAACCAGCTTGATGAGCAGGCCCAGGAAATTGCGCGGCTGCGCGGGCGTGTCGATGAACTGGAATATCAGTTCAAGCGACTCACCGAGATGTCGCAGCAACGGTACCTGGACCTGGAGCAACGTGTTTCGGGAACAAGTCCAGCCGGTGAGAACGGTCAGGAGGTCGATGCGCAGACCGCAGCCGCGGTCAGTGGTGGTGCGGGTAGCAATGCCAGCAGCGCCAATGCCTCCAGTGGAGGAGATGCCCAGAAGGATTACGAGAACGCCTTTGCCAAGGTGCAGTCGCGTGATTTCGACGGAGCGATCGATGCCTTTGAATCCTTTGTGGTGGATCACGGGGATTCCAATCTCGCGGCCAATGCCCATTATTGGTTGGGGGAATTGTATTCCGCGAAGAATCAACTGGATGCTTCTGCCCAGGCCTTTGATACTGTCATCAGTGAGTTCTCGCAATCCAGCAAGGTGCCGGATGCGATGTACAAGCTGGGACTCGTCAAGGCGCGGCAGGGCAAGGCGCAGGAAAGTCGCAAGCTGCTCGAGGAACTGGTTCGCCAGTACCCCGACAGCAAGGCCGGCGGAATGGCCAAGGATTTCCTCGCCTCTGGCGCATGACGCCAGATGATGATGACAAAGCCCGCACTTGTTGACTGACAAGGCGGGCTTTGTGCGTTCTGACATGCGCCCGCATGTCATCGATACACCTCAGGCCTTGCCCTTCGGGTCAGCCTCTCGGCAAGGCCAGCGTTCAGGACGGGATATCCTCATGGCGGAATGCAAGATCGATTATCAGGCACCAGCGGATCTGCTGAAAGGGCGAATCATTCTCGTGACTGGTGCAGGCTCGGGCATCGGTCGTGAAGCAGCCATTGACTATGCCAGGCATGGCGCGACCGTCATCTTGCTGGGGCGCACCATTGCCAAGCTCGAGGAAGTCTATGACGAGATCGAAGCATTGGGGGCTCCTCAGCCAGCGATCTACCCGCTGAACTTCGAAGGGGCCACGCTCAAGGATTACCAGCAGATGGCGGAAACGCTCGACAAGGAATTCGGGCGACTCGATGGGGTGCTGCACAATGCCAGTCTGCTGGGCAAGATCACCCCGTTCGAGCAGTATGATCCGGCGTTGTGGGAGCAGGTCATGCAGGTCAACATCAATGGGCCTATCTGGATGTTGCAGGCGCTGCTGCCACTGCTGAAAGCGTCTCGGGATGCGTCCGTGGTGCTGACGAGTTCCAGCGTCGGCCGCAAGGGGCGTGCTTTCTGGGGGGCCTACAGTGTCTCGAAGTTCGCCACCGAAGGCTTTTCACAGCTCTTGGCACAGGAACTCGAGAATACCAGTCAGGTCCGCGTGAATACCCTCAATCCCGGTGGGACTCGAACGTCGATGCGCAAGTCGGCCTTCCCGGCGGAAGACCCGGATACCTTGCGTACGCCAGCCGACATCATGCCAAGCTACCTGTGGCTGATCGGTCCGGAGAGTCGTGGCCGCACCGGCGAGATGTTCGATGCCCAGCCGCCCAGGACGTGAGATGTCCGAGCGGGTGACAGTGACGAGCACTTGATGGTGAGAAGTTGTCACTGACAGGATTGTCTGCAATGAAAACGCCGACGGTCATGGCCGTCGGCGTTTTCATTGGCAGGGCGTCAGGGTATCGCGCGCCGCGTCAGCGCAGTTCCGCTGCGCGCAGAGCGGCATTGATGACTTCTTCCGAGGTGTCGAACCACACATCGGCAGGCCAGGCGTCCACATCATCCCCGTCGCGGACGTAGCCATAGCGCACGGCGACCGCCAGCATGCCCGCCGCGCGCGCCGCCTGCATGTCGCGATCATGATCCCCGAGATACCAGCATCGTGACGGTTCGACGCCGAGGAGGCGGGCCGCCTCCCACAATGGCTCAGGATGGGGCTTCTTGACGGGCAGGTCATCGGCGCACAGCAGACAGCCCGGTGTGAGCGCCAGGGACTCGATCAGCGGCTCGGCGAACTGACGCGGCTTGTTGGTCACGATCCCCCAGGGCAGGCCGTTGCGCTGACAGATCTCGATCAGGGCGTCATAGCCCGGGAACAGCTCGCTGTGGGCCGCGACATCACGGGCATAGAAGTCCAGCAGGCGTGTACGCTCCTCGGCATGCGAGGGATGATCGATGTCGTGACCCAGCGCCAGTCTCACCAGGGCGCTTCCGCCATGCGAGACCTCGGCGCGAATCACCTCATAGCTCAGTTCCGGCAAGGCATGATGGCTACGCAGCTCGTTGGTCGCACGCGCCAGGTCCGGCGCAGTGTCCACCAGGGTGCCATCGAGATCGAAGATCAGCGCAGCGGGACGGGGCAGTGCGGCCGGCAGACTCATGCGAGTTCGTCTTCCGTCGGGCGGCGCGTATGCATCAGATAGTTGACGCTGAGGTCGGCGGTGTTGAGGCGATATTTCCGGGTCAGCGGGTTGTAGGTCATGCCGGTGGAACCCTCCATCTTGAGGCCCGCCTCACGCGTCCAGCGGCCAAGCTCAGCCGGGCGGATGAACTTGCGGTACTCATGCGTGCCGCGTGGCAGCATCTGCAGCAGGTATTCGGCACCGATGATCGCGAAGGCGTACGCCTTGGGATTGCGATTGATGGTCGAGAAGAACACCTTGCCTCCCGGCTTGACCAGTCGCGCGCAGGCGTTGATCACCGAGGAAGGGTCAGGAACATGCTCGAGCATCTCGAGACAGGTCACGACATCGAATTGTCCCGCCATTTCCTCGGCGGCAGCTTCCGCGGTGGTCTGGCGATAATCGACTTCCACACCGGATTCCAGCTGATGCAGGCGTGCCACTGACAGCGGGGCTTCACCCATGTCGATCCCGGTCACGGTGGCGCCACGGTGAGCCATGGCCTCGGACAGGATGCCGCCGCCACAGCCGACATCAATGACTCGCTTGCCCGCCAGTCCGGCATGGGTGTCGATGTAATCGACGCGCAGCGGGTTGATGTCGTGGAGTGGCTTGAACTCGCTGTCGCGGTCCCACCAGCGGCTGGCGAGCGCGGAGAATTTGGCGATTTCGCTGGCATCGACGTTGCCCAGATGATCCGGGGCAGTGGAATCTTGCTTGGCGTCGCTATGGCTCATGATCGGATCCTTACCGTTACGGAAGTGCATCGCAAGCATGCACGCCCCTGTACAGACGCGTCACCCTCGGGCACGATTCCTCCATTCTAATCCGCCTGTCGTCGCGGGTCAGCGGTAACTGCAAAAAACTCGTCATGACGGGAACTTGCAGATGGCCTCAGCCATTATCGCGCCGCGGTGTTCTCCAGTGCGTACCCCTTTGTCCGTGAGCCTACAGGGAAGTGTCATGAGCCTGATTCCAATTCGCTGGCTGACCCAGTCAGACAATGCCACCGGTAGCGACGAAGATGCCTTGCCGCGACTGGCACTGCTGGATCAACGTCTGCTGCCGGGCGAGACCCGAGAGATCGAACTGCGGGATGCAGACGGCGTGGCTCGCGCCATTGCCGACATGGTAGTGCGTGGTGCACCGGCCATCGGCATCGCGGCCGCCTATGGTGTGGCACTGGAGGCGGTTCGCGCCGCACATGAGGGCGGGGCATGGGGGGCGCGTCTGGAAGCGGCCTGCGAGGTTCTGGCGGCTTCTCGGCCGACGGCGGTCAATCTGTTCTGGGCGCTGGATCGCATGCGTACGGTGATCGCTGCGCACGCCATGCGTGAGCTTGCCCCCCACGAGGCACTGTTGCGGGAAGCCGTGCGCATTCATGAGCAGGATCTCGAGGACAATCTGCGCATGGCGGAATTCGGTGCGCAGGTGATTGCCGCGTCCCTGACGGCCGACACCCCCCACTGTGAGGTGATGACCCACTGCAATACCGGTGCGCTGGCGACTGGGGGGCACGGTACCGCCCTGGGCGTGATTCGCACGGCGTATGCTCAGGGGCTGATCAGCCGCGTCCATGTCAACGAGACACGCCCCTGGTGGCAGGGGGCTCGACTGACCGCCTGGGAACTGGTGCAGGAAAAGATTCCCGCCCGACTGGCCGTGGAGGGTGCCGCCTCGCTGATCATGCAATCCAGGGACGGCGATGGCGATGTGCGCTGGTTGATCGTCGGTGCGGACCGCATCGCGGCCAATGGCGACACGGCCAACAAGATCGGCACCTTCTCCCTGGCGGTCCAGGCGCGTGCCCACGGCGTCAAGGTGATGGTGGTGGCGCCCCTTGCCACCTTCGATGCCAGTCTGGACAGTGGGGCCGCCATCCCCATCGAGACTCGCGATGCCGATGAGCTGCGTCAGGCAGGAAATCGCAGGATCGCTCCCGATGAGATCGAGGTCTTCAATCCGGTCTTCGATGTCACACCGCATGAGTATATTGATGCCATCGTCACCGAGCATGGTGTGGTAGAGTCGCCCGATAGCGACAGTGTGGGCGCCCTGTTGGGGCGCGCCCAGCGTCGCTGAGAAGGCACCCTGTCCGCGGAGCGAAGGCTTCGCGTGGATTGGCCCGTCATGGACGTCTCAGACAGCCGATCTGATGGGCCAGTGTGGAAAATCTGCGGTCAATTCGCACTTTTTTGCCAAACTGGCATAATCCCTGCCTAGATTTCAGGACGGTCGCCATCTCGTCCGGGCGGCAGTAACTCGGTAGAGTCGTCACGATCTGCCACGACATAGACACAAGGAAGACGCTTCATGATACGCAAGGCTGTATTGCCTGTTGCAGGTCTCGGAACTCGTTGCCTGCCGGCCTCCAAGGCCATCCCCAAGGAAATGATCACCATCGTCGACAAGCCGGTGATCCAGTATGTGGTGGAAGAAGCGGTTGCGGCGGGTATCAAGGAAATCGTCCTGGTCACCCATTCCAGCAAGAATGCCATCGAGAACCACTTCGACAAGCACTTCGAGCTCGAGACGACTCTGGAAGCCAAGGGCAAGTTCGAGCTGCTCGAGGAACTTCGTCACATCATTCCGGATGACGTCAAGATCATCAGCGTGCGTCAGCCGGAACCGCTGGGTCTGGGCCATGCGGTGCTGTGTGCCAAGCCAATCGTCGGAGACGAGCCTTTCCTGGTGATGTTGCCGGACGTGCTGGTCGACGGCGAAGGTCTCGAGAAGAATGACCTGGCGCGGATGATGGAGGCCTATGAAGCCACCAATGCCGCCCAGATCATGGTCGAGAACGTGCCTCAGGAGATGGCCTACAAGTACGGTATCGTCGCCATCGATGGCGAGACGCCGGAAGCGGGCAAGTCCGCGATGATCAGCGGGATGGTCGAGAAGCCGGCTCCGGGCACCGAACCCTCCACTCTGGCGGTGATCGGCCGTTACCTGCTGCCGGGTCGTATCTTCGAGTTGCTCGAGAATACCCCGCCGGGTGCCGGTGGCGAGATCCAGCTGACCGATGCCATCGATACCCTGCGCGATGACAAGGCGGTCGCCGCCTATCGCATGGCCGGTGATACCTATGACTGCGGCCATCAGCTGGGCTATCTGGAAGCCACCATTTCCTTCGCCAAGCGTCACCCGAAATTCGGGGAAGGCTTCCGCGAGCTGATGACCCGCTATCAGGAGAAATGAGCCATGCAGGTGCTGGTGCACGGAAGCGAACTGGCGGCTGCCACGGCCAGTGCCGCCTTGGCGAGTGTCGGCCACAATGTCTGGTGGTGGCCGCATGAAGACATGGACTGGGAGTCACTGGACCGGGTCGACTGGCTGAACAGTGAGCCGGGCCTGCGAGAGCGGCTGGACCGCCACGTCGAACGTGGCGATCTGACGCTGGTGAAGGGGCTTGGTTCACTGCGTCGCATCGATGTGCACTGGGTGGCCGTCTCGCCGGATCAACGTGAGGGTGCTCTGGCGCGTATCGAGCAGGTCGTCTCGACACTCGCGGAGCCGACGGTGCTGGTCAACAATTCGACCTTCCCTGTCGGGACCACCGAGCGTTTCGAGGCGCTGCTGTCGCGGGATGATCAATATGCGGTGGCCTTGCCGGACATGCTGGAAGAGGGGCGCTCACTGGCGACCTTCGAGCGCCCCGCGCGCTGGTTGCTGGGCAGCGAGTCCGAGGTCGCGACACGTCGCGTCCAGGAGCTTCTGCGCGCCTTCAATCGTCGGGAAGATGTCTTCCAGATCATGCCGCGCCGCGCCGCCGAGCTGACCAAGCTGGCCATCAATGGCATGTTGGCGACCCGGATCAGTTACATGAACGAAGTCGCCGGGCTTGCGGATTCCCTCGAGGTGGACGTCGAGTACGTGCGCCAGGGCATGGGCGCCGACCCGCGCATCGGCTTCGGCTATCTGTATCCGGGCTGTGGCTTCGGTGGTCCCAACTTCTCGCGCGACCTGATGCGTCTGGCCGATGTCCAGCATGAGACCGGACGTGAATCGCTGCTGCTCGAGCATGTTCTCGACATCAACGAGGCCAAGAAGGAGACTCTGTTCCGCAAGCTGTGGCAGCACTTCGATGGCGAGCTGCGCGGTCGCACCATCGCCATCTGGGGGGCGGCGTTCAAACCGGGCACGGCGCGTATCGACCATGCGCCGGTGTTGACGCTGCTCGAGGCGTTGTGGGCTCAGGGCGTGCGCGTTCGTGTGCATGATCCGGCGGCGCTGTCCGCGTTGGGCGAGGCCTGTGGCGCTCACCCCTTGCTGGAGCTGGTCGATGGCAACATGTACGACGCCCTCGAAGGGGCGGACGCCCTGATGCTGGTCACCGAATGGAAGTGTTACTGGAATCCAGACTGGCAGCGTCTCAAGCGTGAGCTGGGCGCGAAGCTGGTGCTGGACGGTCGCAATATCTATGACCCCAGCTACGTGGCCAGCCAGGGGCTGACCTACCGAGGCATCGGGCGTCGCGCGACGCCGTGACACCGTCTCGGTACCTGACGAATGTGCATGACATTCGCCTGGCATGAACAAGGCCCCATCCGGCAACGGATGGGGCCTTTTCCTTGGTCACTCCTGTGGCTCATCAGGCCCAGGGCTCAAGCACGAACTTGCCGACATGGGTCTTCTCGAGGAAGGCCTTCTGGGCCTTGGCGATATCCTTCAGCGGGAAGCTCGCCGCGATCAAGGGGCGAATCTCCCCGCGCTCCACGTAGCGCACGAGATTGGGGAAGGTCGCCTTGCACCAGGCGGTGGTGCCCAGCAGGCGGAGATTCTTGAGGTACAGATCACGCAGGTCCAGGGTGACCATGGGCCCGGCGATGGCGCCGGTGGTCACCAGCCGGCCTCCACGTGACAACAGCTTGAGCATCACCGGGAAGTCATCGCCGGCGACATTGTCGACCACCAGATCGACGGATTCATGCCCGAGTTCGGCGACCAGGTCCGCATGGCGATCAAACAGTCTGTCGACCCCCAGCGTTCGCAGGGCCTCATGCTTGGAAGCGCCTGCCACAGCATAGACGATGGCGCCACGTCGCTTGGCCAGTTGCAGGGTGGCGGAGCCGACGCCGCCCGACGCGCCGGTGACCAGTACACGTTCGCCGGATGTGAGCTCGGCCTGTTCCAGCATGTTCTCCGCTGTGCCATAGGCGCAGGGCAGTGAGCCCAGTTCCACGTCGCTCCAGTCACATTCAACCGGGAAGACGTCACTGGCCCGGATACTGACGAATTGCGCGAAGGCGCCATCGAAGTCAGAGCCCATCCATTCGTTTTCCAGTGACTCCCAGCCTGCACTGCGCATGCAGGCCCGCACCAGTACGCGCTTGCCGAGCAGCGCTGTGTCGGCACCTTCGCCGAGCGCGACCACTTCACCACAGCAGTCGGTTCCCTGGATCAGGGGGAAGGGCGTCTCGCCCTTCCAGCCACCTTCAGGCGGGACCGGCTTGTCGATTGTCGTCTCGCCAGCCGAGGTGTCGTGCTGGCTGCTGGCCTGGTTCGTGGCCGTGGTGATGCTGGAGGAATACCAGCCAAGGCGCGTATTGATCTCGGTATTGTTCATGCCAGCCGCCAGTACCTTGATCAGCACTTCCCCCTTGTCTGGCACAGGGACAGGCCGTTCTTGCGCCTCGAGGCGTTCATAGCCGCCGTGGCCGGTGGTCACGATGGCGAGCATGGTGTCGGGTAACGAGGAGGTGATATCGGATGGCATGACGTTCCCTCTGGGGATGACGGAAGAGTAGAGTGAATGTTCTACCTTGCAGGCTAGCAAATGGCGAGGCGGCATGTCATCTGCCAGCGCGCTTCGTAAAGGATCATCAGGCGATAGGGGAGTCAGAAACCAAAAGACCCCGCCGATTGGCGGGGTCTTTCCTTGCACCATCCTCTCACTCGAACGTCACTGTCAGGTCATATCATCCATGACGTCTGATGTGAGAGTGAAGTGAAGGTGCCATCACTCATGCCGGGTGTCTCAGGCTGCGAAGTTCTGTGCAGCGAAGTCCCAGTTGATGATGTTCCAGATGCTTTCCAGATACTTCGGACGCGCGTTGCGGTAGTCGACGTAGTAGGCGTGTTCCCAGACGTCGACGGTCAGCAGCGGGGTCTGGCCTGCCTTGGCGATCGGGGTGTCTGCGTCGTCAGTGTTGACGATTTCCAGCTCGCCCTGAGCGTTCTTGACCAGCCAGGTCCAACCGGAACCGAAGTTGCCGGCAGCGGAAGTGTTGAAGGCTTCCTTGAAGTCAGCGACGGAGCCCCACTTGGCCACGATGGCATCTGCCAGCGGGCCTGTCGGCTCGCCACCACCGTTCGGAGACAGGCAGTGCCAGTAGAAGGTGTGGTTCCACACCTGAGCTGCCTGGTTGAACAGGCCGCCCTGAGCGCTCTGGATGATGTCTTCCAGAGACTTCTCTGCGTCCGCAGTGCCTTCGACCATGCTGTTGAGCTTGGTGACGTAGGCCTGGTGATGCTTGCCGTAATGGTACTCAAGGGTCTCGGCGGAGATGGTCGGCTCGAGTGCGTTCTTTTCGTACGGCAGTGCCGGGAGTTCAAATGCCATGGGGGATAAGCTCCTTTTCCTCACCAATAGAATCTTGCTCTGACTTCGTTGGGGCAGGCATGAAGGCTTTCAAGCCTCCTTCAGTGTTCTCTTCGACGTCAGGCGACGAGGAGACAATCGCCAGGGATCCATTCAGCCAGCACATGATGGAAAATGTGCAATTAGCGTGAAAAACCTTGTGAATCCAGATAGCTACGAAGCCAGAGGCTGCGAGAGTCGCAGTGCTTTGCACTATAGCACTCGTGTTCCTGCAGGCCAACGCCGCCGGGACCTGCTGGCGGGAAAGCACCGAAGGATGTCGGTGAGCGATGTCAGGTATCGCGGGCGACGTCGCTGTCTGGCGGGAAGGTACAGTGCGGTTACATGAGAGGGACCGCGGGCCGTGCTGCTGGGGAACCTGATGAGATGGCCGGGGTCTGCTGTTAGACTCGGCAGAGCCGGCAACCGAAAACCGGCCAGTCAATCAGCGGGATACGGGCGTTTTCCCTCCAGGTGTCGCATGAGGCTCGGGCCTTGCCGCGGATGATGCCGACGCCTGTCGCTGGAACCTTGAGTCGATGTGCCAGTCATGGAGCCAGTATGCGGCAGGACACTACGGAACCTTCGATGGACAATTCCCGGGAGGAATCACTGATAGCACGGCGTGATGAAGCGCTGGCCCGTCATCCTGATGCAGCCCCGCCCCCGCGTCGTTGGCCGCTGTGGGTGTGCGTGCTGGCACTGGGAGGGGTGGTCGCCTGGCAGCAATGGCAATTGCAGCAGCTTCAGGACATGCGAGGCCAGCAGAGTGATCAGCTGAGTCGTCAGGTCTCGGGACTCAAGGGCGATGTCGAGAACGACGCCCGGCTGCTGGGGGATGTGGATGAGCGGCTTGCCCAGCTCACCACGCGGGTGGACGAGTCGCTGAGTGCGCGCATCGACGGCCTCACGCAGACCGATGAATCCCTTGCCGACAGCCTCGCTGAACAGCAGGCCGCCTGGCAGGAGCGTCTTGCCGCGCTCTCGGACACGCTGACGGCATCGCAGGACGCGCAGGCGAGTCGTCTCGCAGCGCTTGCCGAGTCCACCGAGGCCCAGCTCGAGGGACTACGCCAGGCGGGTGACAACCGCACCACCTTGCTGAGTGCCTTGCAGGGCTCCGTCAGTGCCCTTGAGTCCTTGAGCCGGGATGGGCGTGCGACGCTCAAGGCACGCCTCGACGCACAGGCTGACACCCTGGCCCATCTCGAGACCGAGCTCAAGGCAGTCGAGCAAGCGCAGCAGCAGTCGCTGCCCCGACTCGAGCAACGCCTGAGCGATCAGTCCAGCCGCCTGGATCAGCAGGCCGCGCAGCTTGAGCGTCTCGCCTCGCAGTGGGACGCCCTCAGGCAGGCGCAGGATGAGGCGACGACAGAGGATCGCCAGGCAAGCTCGCAGGCGCTGACGGCCTTCAAGCAGTCCCAGCAGGAGGCGTTGGACGCGTTGCGTCGCAAGCTCGAGCAGCAGCAGGCGTCCCTGACGGGGTTGGTGGACTCCCGGCTCGCGCCGTTGAGCAAGACCCAGACGTCGCTGTCTTCCCAGCTGGGGGAGCTGCGACGCCAGCAGACGGCGCTGAGCGCCGGGCTGGAAGCCCTGGGTGAGGCATCCCCGCAGGACGAGCAGCTGCGCTCCCTGGATGCCAGCCGTCGGCAGTTGAGTGGCCGTGTGGCGTCCATGTTGAGTCAGCTGTCCCGGTTGGAGCAGCGAGTCGCGCGCCTGGAGCGCTGAGCAGTGATGGAATCCTGGAGGGTCACGTACCCGTGAAGGACACGAACCTCCCCGAACCGGCCTGCGGCAGATGACATATGGTCAGTAACAGTGATGGACAGTACTCGCATGAGTACCTAACAAGGGACGTGCAATGAGTGGCGACAAGAATGGGAGAGCGGGTTCGCTCGAGCCTCGAGGCAAGGTGTTGAGCAACGACGCTGCACGCCGCTATCTGCGCTGGAGCAAGCCGCTGGTCCTGTGCACCGGCCTGCTGCTGGCACCACAGGCATTGGCGCTGGATGCCGCGGTGAAAGGGCTGAAAGGCGCCGCTGCCACCAACGTGGTCAATTATCTGGCGGGGCTGACGTTGGAGGAGGATGTCCCGGCCGAGCGCTACGAGGACGAGATCATCCGGCGCATCCAGGAAGCGCTGCAGGCCTTCGGTTACTACGACGCTCAGATCACTCTCCGCTATCCCGAGAAGGGGTTGCTGGGGGGCGATGATGTGGTGGTGACGGTGGATGCCGGTGAGCCGGTCACCATCGAGACACTGGAGCTGCGACTCGAGGGCGACGCCGCGCGCGACAAGGTCATGAAGAAGGCGCTGGCCGATGCCAACCTCGAGGAAGGCGATGTGCTGCGTCACTCTCGCTACGACAGCCTCAAGTCGACTCTGGCGTCGCTCAGTCTCGAGCGCGGCTATTTCGATACCTCCTTCTCCCAGCAGCGCATCGAGGTGCGCCCCTGGTTGCACTCGGCACGTATCTATCTGGTCATGCAGAGCGGTCAGCGTTACCGCTTCGGCGATATCACCTATCTCAACAGCCAGATAGAGCTGGATCGCGTCAAGGCCATGCAGCCGTTCCAGACGGGGGATTATTACGAAGCCGGCAAGCTGACCCAGTTCAACCAGCGGCTGAGTGAGGCAGGCTGGTTCCGCTCGGCCGCCATCAAGCCACAGCTCAATCCGGGCGCTGAACTCAAGACCACCAGCCCTGACAGCAAGATCAAGACGCGCAACGTCAAGACAGCCTATGCCGAGGCACAGGGGTATGAGGGGTCATGGCTTGCCGATGTCGAGCGGACTGACGTCGAGCAAGACAGTCAAAAAGGCAGTGAGAAAGACCGTGACACAGAGACGAATCGTCGTGCTGGCGCGTCCTCACGATCAGCCTCGTCGGTGCCTCCCGGGCAGGCGACCTTGGCCGCCGGCGGTGCTGCGAGTGAAGCGGGTACTGATCAAGCCTCCGGCAGCGACACGCCGGTACTGACTGGCGATGCGCTGGAGGCGGCGGTCAAGACGGCCAACGGTCCCATCATTCCCGTGGACATCAGCCTGATTCCCGCCGACCGCCACAAGTTCGAGACGGGCATCGGTTACGCCACGGATGTCGGGCCACGCCTGCAGTTCAGCTGGGAGATGCCGTGGGTCAATCGCTATGGCCATAGCATGACCAACAGCCTGTTCCTCTCCTCACCGGAGCAGACCTTCGAGGGTGAATACCGCATGCCCTTGGCTGACCCGCTCAAGGACAGCTATGTGCTGGAGTACGGGGTGGCCATCGTCGACGACGATGATGAGACCAGCAATGAAACGACAGTGCGTTTCGGGCGTGAGTGGAAATTCGACAATGGCTGGCAGCAGAAGATTTACCTGGGCGCGAGCTATGACGACTTCACCATCGCCTCAGATACTGGTCAGGTGTTTCTGCTGTATCCGGGGGTCAGCTGGACGCGGACACGAACTCGTCCCAAGGCCTTCCCCATGTGGGGGGATCGTCAGAAGCTGACGGTAGAGTACGGCAATCAGATCTGGGGATCTGATGAAAACTTCGTGTGGACCCAGTTCGATACCAACTGGATTCGCTCCATCGGCAACAATCACCGTTTCGTGGCGCGTGCCGGTATCGGTAACCTCGACACCGATAACTTCCACGGCATGCCCAACTCCAAGCGCTTCTATGCTGGCGGCGACAGCAGTGTTCGCGGTTACTCCTACGAGAGCCTCTCGCCGGAAGATGATGACGGGGATGATGAAGGCGGGAGTTCCCTGCTGACCAGCAGTCTGGAATATGACTACCGCCTGACCGGTGACTGGTGGGGCGCGGCCTTCTATGACGCTGGCAACGCCTTCGATGGCTGGGATGCCCTGGAGCTCAAGACGGCGGCGGGCATGGGGATTCGCTGGATCTCCCCGGTGGGCCCGATTCGCCTCGATATCGCCCATCCCTTCGATGACGATGACAACGATTATCGCATTCACTTCTCGATCGGGCCGGAGTTCTGATCAGAGGCCTGATCCGCAGGTCTGATCGGGGGGCGAGACGGAGTGCCTCCTGAAGCCGGGAAGTGTGATCGCTGTATGGACGCGTGATCGGCTCTCAAGCGC
Organism: Cobetia marina; assembly: GCF_001720485.1. GTDB lineage: Bacteria > Pseudomonadota > Gammaproteobacteria > Pseudomonadales > Halomonadaceae > Cobetia > Cobetia marina. Next base: position 2,218,640 of record NZ_CP017114.1, on the reverse strand, counting down.
AGCAAGCGCCTGCTCAGCTCAATCAGCTGGGTGGGTGAGCTGATAAAAGATATGGAGATGTTGGAATTGTCTAATCCCTATGTACGTCGGGGCGGCCTGGTCATCCGGTTGCTGATATGGCTGCTCGTGTTCCTGATCGGGCTGACGATGCTGCTGGTCGGGGGCGTGTTGTCCCCGTGGGGCACAGGGCTCGTGCTCGATCAGGCACGCTCACGTGGCTTCATCGATTATTCGCAGGCCTCAGGTTCACCGCTGGAAGCGCTGTCGCTCAAGGACGTCTCGCTGGACCTGCCGGGACTGGCCGTCACTGCCGACTCCCTGTCGCTGGCCTGGGGCGAGGACTGTCTGCTCCAGGGCAAGCTGTGTCTCGAGTCGCTTGAGTCCAGCGGGCTCGCCATCACCCTGAGTGATAGCGGTGCCAGCGAGGAGCCTGAGCCAGAGAGCGGTGAGAGTCTCAACGTGCCCATCGTGGTGCCGATTCCCATCGAGGTGCGCAAGGTCGCCATTGATGACTTCGCCCTGGCGCTGGCGGATGGCAGTCGCGTCACCTTCGATCACTTCCATACCTCGGCCGCGCTATCGGTGAGTACGCTGACGCTGGGCGAGACACGCCTGATCACCAGTCGTTTCATTCCGGCTGATGCCGTCGCGGCTCAAGCGACGTCTGACACTGTGAGTCTCGAGGGGGTGAGCATCACGCCTGAGGCGCAGCAAGCGGCGAGCGCAGTGGTCAACGCTCAGAGGGTGGCGCCACAAGCCGAGACCGCCGCCAGGGCCATCTCGAACAAGGCCATCACGGATGATGCCGCAGAGCCGGCTGGCAAGACTGCAGACAAGACCTCAGATGAGACAGCGCAGGCCGGGCGCATCGCCTTGCCGGAGGTCTATATTCCGCTGACCATCGAGGTCCCTGATCTGGCCATTGAAGACTTTGCGCTCAAAGGGCCGAGCCCGTATGAGGTCAGCCGTCTGTCGCTGGCGCTCAAGGCGGAAGGGCATGACATCACGCTCTCGCGTCTCGAGGTCGACTCGCGTGACGTGAATGCCGATCTCGTGGCGCAGGTCACGCTCAAGGACGAGTATCCCCTGAGCGCCACGCTCAATGCCGAGACCCTGATCGACCCCGTGCGTCATGAAAGGCTCCGCCTGTCGCTTGAGGGCTCGCTGGCGGATCTTGAGGCCTCTCTCAAGGCCGACGGACCACTGGCCGCCGAGCTTGTGGCCAGCGCGGATGTGCTGGACAGTGATCTGCCCTTCGAGGCGCGTCTGAGCGCCAAACGGATCACCTGGCCCTTTGCCGCCGCCAATGACGCAGCGGGTGATGCTGCTCTTGCGCCTCAGAAAGAGGCCCAGACTGCGCATCAGGACAACGCAGCCAAGCACATCGCCAAGAGCCAGTCTGCCTCCTTCACGCCTGACTATCTCGTCGAGAATCTGGCACTGGTCGCCAAGGGCTCACTGTCAGGCTATACGACCACGCTGGATGCCATCATCGAGGGCCGTGACATTCCGCGTGCCACCGTGTCATTGGCAGGCGACGGCGATCTCGAGCATTACCGTTGGCAGCCGCTCAAGATCGCGCTCAAGCGTGGCTCCGCGACGACCCGCGGTGAGATCCAGTGGAAGGAAGGACTCCGGGTCGTGGCCCAGCTGGCGCTCGACAAGCTGCATCCCGAGGATCTGCTGCCGGCCCCGACCGGTGGAGGGCAGAAAGCCGTGCGCGGTGAGCTGAGCGGCAATCTCGCGGCCAGCTTCCATCAGCCACTGCAAGGCCCGTGGGCCGTCGATGTCAGCAAGCTGGATATCCATGGCACCTTGCTCGAGCGGCCGCTCACGCTGACCGGCAAGCTTTCAGGCAATGCCGACATGCAGTGGAACGTCGACGCGCTGGAGCTGCGCCAGGGGCAGAACCGCCTGAGCGCCAACGGCAAGATTGCCAAGACCATCACGCTTGCCGCCAATATCGATTTCCCGGCGCTCTCGACCCTGATGCCGGATGTCGCGGGTGAGCTCAAGGGCAAGATCGATGCCACGGGCACCCTCGACAAGCCGCGACTGGCGAGCAACTTCACGGGACGACGCCTGCAGATCGGGGAGAATCGTATCTCTGACATGGCGCTGTCTGCCGGGGTCGATGCCCGCAAGCGTGGTGTGGATGACCCGGCACTGGATATCGCCCTCAACGCCGACGGCGTTCGGGCTGGCGGACAGCAGATCGCGACGGTCGCGCTGACGCTGGGGGGCTTCCTGAGCGACCACACCTTGCAGTTCGATACCGAGATGGCCGGCGAGATGCCATTGTCACGTCTGGGACTGACCCTCAAGGGCGGGCTCGACAAGGCGCGTGAGCATTATCGCGGTGCGCTGTCTCCGCTGACGGCGAATACCGACTTCGGGGACTTCAACTTCGACACGCCGGCACGCTTCGATGCCAATCTCGCCAAGGGCACCGTGCTGGTGCAGCCGTTCTGTCTGAGTCGGGAACAGGGGGGGCAGATCTGTGTCGCCGAGCCCTTGAGTGCGGGCAATGACGGCCAGGCCGTGGTGACGCTCGAGGGGATTCCCCTGGACATGGCCCAGAGCGCCATGCCGGAGAGCTGGACCATCGGCGGTGCCACGGGCGGCAAGATCACGGCAAGCTGGAAGCAGGGTGGCCAACGCTGGAATGCGGACGCGGAGCTGGCAGGCAAGTTGACACTGGCCGGGGAAGACGCCGATGGCAATGCCTGGTCGCTGCCGGAAACCACCTTGCAACTGGCGTTGGAGGCCACGCCCGAGAAGGCTGATCTCGACACCCAGATTCGCCTCGACAGTGCTGGCGGCATCGGGCTCACCGTGTCGGTCCTCGACCCGGCGGGCGCAGGTCAGCTGGATGGCTCGCTGGCCATCCGCGATATCGACCTCTCTCCGTATCGTCCGCTGGTGGCGGGCATGACTCAGCTGGAGGGCAAGCTGGCGGGTGACGTCAAGGTCGGCGGCAATCTGAGCCTGCCGTCGTTGACCGGCCCGATCGCGCTGACCGGCGTCAAGGTACAGGGTGAAGGGCTGCCGGTGTCGCTGTCGGATGCCCAGTTCACCGTCGACTTCGATGGCAACAGTGCCGATATCGAAGGGTATCTGGTGGGCAATGATGCGCGCTGGGGTATCGATGGCGAGGCGGCCTGGCCGACCCTGGATGACTGGACGGCGGCATTGAATCTCGACGGTGCGAAGAATCCGCTCGAGCTCAATATCGCCGGGATCGGGCGCATGCGTGTCGCACCGGATCTCGAGATCGATGCCAGCCCCACGCTGCTCAAACTGCGAGGTGACGTCAATGTGCCGTGGACACGCATCGAAGTGGACCAGGTGCCGCCGTCTGCCGTGTCACCCTCCAGTGACACCATCATCATCGAGCGTCCCAGTGATGAGGACAGCTCCAACCCGGCTGAGCTGGCGGATGGCAGCGATACCGCCAAGGCGCTCAATGAGGCCGGCATGGCGCTGGATGTGAGGATCGGCATCCATATCGGGCCAGATGCTCGCCTGGAGGCGATGGGGCTCAAGACCAGGCTCAGAGGCGATCTCGATGTGCGCCAGTCCAAGGGCGGTGTGCAGGTCTTCGGTGAGGTCAATCTCGTCGACGGGACCTACAAGAGCTTCGGGCAGGACCTGCAGATCAGCAAGGGGCAGGTATTGCTGGCCGGTCCGCCCTCGAGTCCGCGTCTGAATATCGAGGCGATACGTGATCCTGACAACACCGAGGACGACGTGACCGCAGGGGTGCGTGTGACGGGGCTTGCCTCCTCACCCAGCATCGAGATCTTCTCGGACCCGACGATGGATGAGTCGTCGGCACTGAGCTATCTGCTGCGCGGCGAAGGCCTGGACAGTGATACCAGCAGTGACAGTGCGGTCACGTCCGCCTTGATCGGCATGTCGCTGGCGCAAAGTGGCCAGGTGGTCGGACAGATCGGGGAAACCTTCGGCGTGAGGGATCTGAGTCTGGACAGTTCCGGTAGCGGGGATGACAGCCAGGTGGTGGTCAGCGGCTATATCGCCCCGGATCTGAAGCTCAGTTACGGCGTCGGGCTGTTCTCGCCGATCGCGGAGCTGACGCTGCGCTACAAGCTGTTCCGCAATCTGTATGCCGAAGCGGTGTCCGGTACGGCGCAGGCCGTGGATCTGCTCTACAGCTTCTCATTGGGTCGCAGTGAGCTGGCGCCCAGAGTCGGCAAGGACAGATGACACGCCAGGCCAATTGATTGCCACAGATTCAGCCCCCATCGATAGCGTCGGTGGGGGCTGTTTCGTTTTGCAGGGCGTTTTCCTGGGCGTTTCGCAGGGCGGGTCTTGCAGGGCTTATGCCAGAGATCGTGATCGTGCGCGTCAGCACCAGGCGCTGACGGTCAGCGTCATGCCGTGCAGCAACGCTTGATCTTCTTGCCGCTGCCACAGGGACACAGGCTGTTGCGCCCTGGCGTCAATGTCTGCCACTCGGCATCACCGTCGACATAACGCCAGTGATGGCCATCATGATGAAATCGGCTAAGTTCCTGCAATCGTTGGAACTTTCCCTGCTCGAAGAAGGTGGCGTGAAAGCGTACCATGCCGGTATCGGCATCTTGTCCGCTGTCCAGAATCTCCAACGCCAGCCATTGCGGGCCAGCACCTTCCAGGTCGGCGCGTGCTGGGCAATGTGCCGCGTCCCAGCTGTCGATGAGGAAGTCGCTCAGCGCGAGGCAGAAGGCACTGTAGCGGGCGCGCATCAATTGCTCAGGGCGTTCGGCGCGGGTGATGTCCGCATGAATCGGCTGACAGCAATCGACGTAGCGTCGTGCCTCAGCGGTGTTGGGCTGGCAGGGGCAGATCTTGGGGGGCAGAGATGACATCATTGAACCTATACACGATTGCACGACGCGACACAGGAGAGAGTCCGCCATGTGGAAGACGCAAGACAAGCAGGCCATTCCCTCGGCAGAAGATGCCTTGCCGGGGCGCGAACAGCCGCTGCAGATAATGGGTACCCATCACGTCAATGGGCGCTCGATTGTACCTCCCTATCCCCAGGGATGTGAGGAGATCGTGCTGGGACTGGGATGTTTCTGGGGCGCGGAGCGTCTGTTCTGGCAGCTGCCGGGCGTCGTGGTGACGGCCGTCGGGTATGCTGGCGGCCATACGCCGAACCCGACCTACGAGGAGACCTGTACCGGCAAGACCGGACACACCGAAGTGGTACGTGTGGTGTTCGATCCGACGGTCATCGGTCTGCCGGAGATCCTGCGTGCCAGCTTCGAAGCGCACGATCCGACGCAAGGCATGCGTCAGGGCAATGACATCGGCAGCCAGTATCGCAGTGCGATCTACTACGTCGATGACGCGCAGCGTGAGATCGTCGAGAAGAGCCTGGCGGATTATCAGCAGGCGCTCAATCAGTCCGGTCTTGGACGGATCACCACCGAGATCGCTCCGCTCGAGACATTCTATTACGCGGAAGATTTCCATCAGCAGTATCTTGCCAAGAATCCGGGCGGCTATTGTGGCCTGAAGGGCACGGGGATCAGCTGCCCGATCGGCTAGCTGGCGGGCGGCGAGCGCATGTACGGTCTGCCCTGATTGCGCTGACCTGAAGAAACGCGAAAGCCTCATGGTGACCGTCAGCACGACGCCAGCCATGAGGCTTTCTGGTTGCTGGGCCCGCCTGCTGGGCGACGGCCGATTGCGCGTCTCAGTCCGTCGTGGGGGAGGCCTCATCCTGGCTGCGTGAGCGACTCACCAACAGCCATGCCAGTGCCACGAGCGGCAAGGCGCCACCGATCGCCATGATGCCATTCCAGCCGAGATGGGCGTAGATCAGACTGGTCAGCGCCGAGCCGATCGCACCGCCGACGAAGATGCTGGTCATGTAGATGGCATTCAGGCGGCCACGGCTCTCGGGGTCGAGGGAATAGATGGCGCGCTGGCCGAGGACCATGTTGGTCTGTACCGCGAAATCGAGCAGCAATCCCGTCATGGCCAGTGCAACGACCTGTAGAGTCATCGGCATCAGCCCCGTCGCGAAGCTGGCACTGGCGAGTACCAGGGTGCCTACGGTGGCAATCGAGGTGTGGCCTGCGTCTGCCAGGCGTCCGCTGATCGGGGCGGCGACAGCTCCCAACACCCCCACCAGGGTGAACAGCGCGACCTGCGTCTGCGAAAAGCCGTGTTCGTTGACCAGCTCGAGCGGTACGGCACTCCAGTAGAGACTGAATGCCGCGAACATCAGCCCCTGGTAGAGGGAGCGACGACGCAGTACCGGTTCATCACGCAGCAACTTGCCGAGGGTCTTGAGCAGCGCGGGATAGCTTGAGGTATGGCGTGGCTGGCGGCTGGGGACCACCCGCCATACCACGCCCCCGACCAGCAGCATCAAGGCGGCACCGACGAAGAAGATGCAGCGCCAGCCGAAGTGATCCGCCAGCAGGCTGGAGGCGGGCCGTGCCAGCAGGATGCCCAGCAGCAATCCGCTCATGATGTTGCCGACCACGCGGCCACGGCTCTGTTCCGCAGACAGGTGAGCCGCCAGCGGGATCAGGATCTGCACCGAGACCGAGCTGACACCGATCAGCAATGACCAGAGCAGAAACGAGGAGGGAGCATCCGCCAGCCCCGCCAGTACCAGACTCGCCGCCGAGATCAGGATCGTGGTGATCAACAGCCGGCGGTTTTCCAGCAGATCGCCCAGCGGTACCAGAAACAGCAGGCCAAGCGCATATCCTCCCTGGGTCAGCGCCACGATGAGACTGGCGCTGCTTTCTGACAGCCCGATGTCGCCCGCGATCATGTTGATGATCGGCTGCGAGTAATAGACATTGGCGACGATCGCGCCGCAGCAGAAGGCAAACAGCAGCACCAGGGCGCTGCTGATGCCGTCGCTGGGGGTCGAGGAAGAGGTGTCGGAGGGAGTCATGCGTGATTGCCCCGTGTCATGAATGAAATCCATCATCGTCACGGGGAAGGTGAATCCCCATGGCCGCGTCGAAAGAACAGCTCTGACATGCGGTCAAGGGGACGCGACCATAAGGGCTGGATGGCGCAACTCTGGATTCCAGTCGGTCATGGCGTCAGCCAGCACCGATGTCACCGGGCAGGCTGCCTGGCCTTCTGCTTGAGGCGATGCCGCCTGTCGTCTCGGCTTCAGCGATACCGCTGGCGATCCTGTTCGGCTTCGGCGAAGCGATCGATCCACTGTACCAGCGCGCCGTCACCCGCCACATTGCAGGCCGTGCCGAAGCTGTCCTGCGCCAGATAGAGCGCCATCATCAGGCCGACGGCGGCAGCATCGAACCCCAGCAGACTCTGGAGCACTCCGACCGATGTCATCGCGGCGCCGCCAGGCGAGCCCGGCGCGGCGATGATGGTAACCCCGAGTGCGGCAATGAACGGCAACAACGACATCAGGTCGGGCTGTGGCAATGCCGGTGTCACCAGGATGACACCGATGGCGCAGATGGTCAGCGTGATGGCGCTGCCACACATGTGGATCGTGGCAAGCAGCGGAATGGCAAAGCTCGAGACCGAGGGCGAGATATGATTCAGACGCGTCTGGCGCACGGTCACGGGGATCGTCGCGGCGGATGACATGGTGCCGGCGGCAGTGAAGTAGGCCGGCAACATGTTGCGTAGCGCCACCAGCGGTGCACGGCCGGTACTCATGCCACTGGCGAGGTAGAGAAGACTCAGCCACAGCCAGTGCAGGGTCAGCGCGAGAATCAGGATCATGCCGAAGCTTTTCAGCGTGTTGGCCACCGTGCCGGCGATGGTCATCTCGCAGAAGAGTCCGGCGATATAGAAGGGCAGTGCCGGTATCAGTGCCTTGGCGATGAAGCGCTCGACGATGTCACGACCACCGTCGGCAAGATTGCGCAGGCCATCATGGCCGGTGGCGGAGATACCGATCCCGAACAGGAAAGCCGTGACCAGTGCGGTGCTGATATCGGTCAAGGGGGGGATGTCCAGCGCGAAATAAGGTTGGAGCACCATCGGGTGACTGGCGGGCATCTGGGTGTGGCTCACGATATGTGGCACCAGTTCGAGACCCACCACCGCCGACATCAATCCGGCCAGCGTGGTAGAGGCATATGCCAGCACCATGGTCAGTGCCAGCAGCCGCCCGGAGGAGCGCTCGAGACGTGCGATGCCGCTCATGATGAAGAACAGGATGATCAACGGGATGGCATACTCCAGCAGCTCGCCGAACAGCACCTTGAAGGTGAGCAGGCTGCGCACGAGGATGTCCGGGGCCCACTGACCCAGCAGTACACCGGCGACGATGCCGAGTACCAGACGAAAAATGAGGTTCATTATCAGACCAATAGCCTAGGTATCAGGCGCGCAGTCTACCATCCTCATGGCATCGCGACAGTGCAATCCTTCTTCTCTCTATATACCGTTATCTTGTCTGTGTTTCCTTTTACAGCAATGACGGCGTCTTCGGGCCGGAAGACGTCTGTGAATCTGACCTGCGAAGGTCTCCGCGTGCTCGCCCCACGATACAGGGCAGCAGTCACGCGGCAGGTGCTCGAACGAGGCAGTAGGCAACGTCAGTTACAGCGTTTCCTGCTGAACACTGTGACGCTGACGGGAGTGTGACAATGCTGACCAATCCGTGAGCTGGCGCGTGATTCTGCGTGCCAGCCAGGACGACAGGCGACCGCGCCGCCACTCGATGAAGCCGACATGCCCGCCGCGTTCGCTCAACTCGATCCGCACCGCTTCAGAGGGCTGCGGGAAGCGCGAGAACAGATCACGAGGCATGAAGGGATCGTCCAGCGACTGCAATATCAGGGTCGGTAGCTCGATGTCTCGCAACAGCCGGCCGGCCGAGGCGCGGGAGTAGTAGTCACTGGCCGAGGAAAACCCATGCAAGGGCGCCGTGACTTCGTTGTCATAGGCCCAGAAGCTGTTCAACTGCGTCAGCTGGTGCGCACCGATGGAGATGGGCAGCGGCCCGTTGGCCAGCTTGGCGGCCACCTTGGCTTTCATGCTCTTGAGCAGATGTCGCTGATAGAGTCGCGAGCTGCCCTGATTCAGCACGTCGGAGCTTGCCGCGAGATCCAGTGGTGCGCTGATCGCGATCGCCCCGGCGAGGTCCAGCCCATCTCCGCCTTGTTCCGCCACCAGCTTGAGCAGCATGTTGGCCCCGAGAGATACGCCACAGGCCACCTTGAGGGCATGAGGGTAACGCCTGCCCATCTCCCCCAGAACCCAGTAGGCATCCGCCGTGTCACCACTGTGGTAGGCCCGCGGCAGTCGGTTGGGCGATTGCCCGCACCCCCGGAAATGCATCAGCACGGGCCGCCACCCCAGACGCGCTGCCGCATTGAGCAGATCCCGAGCGTAGGGTGACTCCAGATTGCCTTCCAGGCCATGGAACAGCACGAACAGCGGGGCGTCATCGGACAGTTCAACTTCCCGTTCGCGACGGCTGTTGCCATCACTGGTCACCCAGGATAGCTCGACGAAATCACCGTCCGGCAGGTTGAGTATCTCGGTGCGGCGAGACAGCGGGGCGCGAGGCAGCAGGCGGGGCAGCAAGGTCTGGACATGGCGATTGCGCAACCCCAGAGCGGGCCGGAACTCGGAGGTGAAGATCGAATGAGGCATGACGCTGACTCCAGAGACAGGAAATCCCGAGCAGGGGCATCGCGCGCCACATGCCAGGATTTCCTGACTTCCATTCAGTGATTCTTTACGTCTGATACCAGGACTGGCTGCATCATTTCATTATCCATCGGTCACTGCTAGTTGCACTGCAGCATGATGCGCCGTCGTCGGTCAGGTCACTGCGCTGCTCACAATCCGGTGTCGGGGCTGCGCGTCAGGTTCTCGGCGCCATCGGCGGTGATGACCAGATTGTCCTCGATTCTGACACCGCCATGAGGCGCCAGGGCGTCTACCAGTGACCAGTTGATCGCCTTGCCCCGTGCATCGCTGCGCAGTGGCTCGAGAAGCATGGGAATGATGTAGCACCCCGGCTCGATGGTGATGGCCATGCCAGTCTCGAGTACGCGGGTCAGGCGCAGCATCGGGTGACCTTCCGGAGGGTGACGCACCTCACCGCTGGTGTGATCCGGAATTCGACCCGCGACATCATGCACCTGAAGTCCCAGCAGGTGCCCGAGACCATGCGGACAGAAGGCGGCGGTGATGCCTTGTGCGACCTGCTCCTCGGCAGGCAGGGAAACCACGCCCAGTTCACGCAGCAGCTCCCCCAGCTCACGATGCATTTCCAGGTGAAGCTCGACGTAATCGACCCCGGGCGCCAGTCTGGCGATCAGGCGCTTCTGGAGTGCCTCCACGCCCTCGATGAGTGAGCGGTAAAGGGGCAGCGCGTCATCACCCGCCCAGCTGCGGGTGATATCGGAGGCATAGCCGTGCACGCTGGCACCGGCATCCACCAGCAGGCTGCGGCGGGAATCAGGCGTCTTCAGGCCATAGTGCTGGTAATGCAGTACCGCGGCATGTTCGTTGAGGCCGACGATATTGCCGTAGGGCACATCGGATTCGCGTTGGCGGGACGCGCCGAGATATGCCAGCTGGATATCGAGTTCCGCACCGCCCTCCATGAAGGTCCGCCGGGCAGCCAGGTGGCCACGGGCAGCGCGCAGGCTGGCCTCTCTCAGACAGGCGATCTCGAATTCGCTCTTGCAGACGCGCCCCTCGTCCAGCTGACGGACAAGCCCGAGCGGATTGGGCAGCGCCTCAAGCTCGCTGACCACCTCCGGCTGAAGCTCGGCGATCTCACCCACCAGCGCCACGCGGCCCTCGGGACGCTCCGGCAGTGTCGGCTTGCGCAGATGCACGATCTCGAAGCACGCAGCCCAGGGGGCGATGTCAGGTGTCGGCAATGTGGGCGACAGGTGCCAGAAATCATCAGGGGCATACAGATAGAGCGTTGGACGCTCACCCGGACGAACCAGCAGCCAGCTATCGCTCAGGCCTGCCATCGGCACCCAGTGAAGGAAGTGAGCATGGGACTTGAAGCTGGCATCCTGGTCATCGGCGAAATGCCGTTTCGGCTTGCCGCTATGCAGCACGATGGCGTCCAGATCATGCTGTTGCATGGCAAGCTCATAGCGCGCCTGCAGCGCCGCCAGATGCGCGCGATGTGCCTCGGCATGGGTCAGTGCGGGGTCATTCAGGCGAGGTTCGAACATCTGTCTTCCTTATGTCAATGTGGTTCAGAGCTGCGCTGTCGCCGGCGAGTCCTTCAGGTCAGTCCGCCGGACTCCGGTGGCTTGCCAAGCCGCGACCATAGCTCACTGACGCTGGCGTGACGTGGCTCTCGCGGGCGATAGAGTCGAATATGCAGTGGCAGATCCCAGCGTTCATCTCCGGCGCGCACCAGCTGCCCGCTGGCCATCTCCGCGGCCGCCAGACGCTGTGGCAACCAGCCGATGCCGTAGCCCTGCAGCACCAGTGCCTTGATGTTGGCTGCCTGGATGTTCTCGTTCATGGTCACCAGGTGTGCCTGGACGGGCACCTGAGCCAGGTGAGCCGTCAATGAGGTCGCGATGACGGCGCGGGGGTGAGGGCTGATGAACGGCAAGGGATTGCGACGCGTGCCCGGCAGGGGGTGAAGCGGGCTGCCATCCGCCTGGGGCGCGCATAGCGGAATGAAGCACTCCTCACCGACTACCAGGTATTGATAACTGTCCAGCTCAAAGCCGAGGTCCACACGTGCCTGAGGCCAGTAACACATGGCCAGATCACACTCGCCGCGATCCAGACCATGAAAGTAATCCGCCGCCAGCCAGCCCGTCGCACGCAGATAGGGAAACACCTGCTCCCGCAGCTGGTGCTGATCCAGCCATTCGGGCAGGAAATGTGATACCAGCGATTGCGGCGCACCGAGCGAGATCTTGCTGGCCTGCTGCTGGGCCATGTCCTGCAGACGTTCACGCGTGATGCGTACCCGCTCGGTAATCTGCTCGCACAGCTGGAGAAACTCATCCCCGGCAGGGGTGAGTGACAGTGGCAAGGTCTGGCGATTGATCAATGTGGTGCCCATCTCCTCTTCCAGCAGTTTGATACGGCGAGAAAAGGTGGGCTGAGAGACATTCTGTGCATCGGCTGCCCGTGAAAAGTGACGGGTCTGAGCCAGAACGATGAAGTCTTCGAGCCAGCGTATTTCCATGGATTCGGTGTGCCTCGTCGGCCTGTCAACAGGCCATGTCAGGAGGTCGGGCGCACATCTCTGCGGACGTGTCACACCAGGGTATCTTGCGGGGAGGTCAATGGCGCCATGCCCGGCAGCGTTCATCGTGACGATTCGCTACCGGGCGGATTGACCCCTTGGTCAATATCGGATCTGCGAGATGTTGCCCTAGACCGAGAGTGGGATGCAATCGTCGATCCGTCGATGTCGACCCGAAAGTCCACGCCAGGCATGTCATCAGACGACAAGGCAGTCGGCTTGCGCCGGCTGCCTTGGACATCGCCATCCGTGCCCCGAGGGCCGGGCCCTGAGGCACGGGGCGACTCACCACGGAGTGGCATCTGGGCAGGTGTCCTGCTCAGTCGATTCTGCCTTCCTCGACGGCATGGCAGGCCACCTGACCACCCTCGATGGCGATCAAGCGCGGGATCTCCCGACGGCAGCGTTCATTGGCATGCGGGCAGCGGCCATGGAAGACGCAGCCCGATGGCAGATTCACCGGGGTCGGCACCTCACCCTCCAGGCGGATGTGATTGGGCTTGTCATCATGCAGGCGCGGTATCGCCGACATCAGTGCCTGGGTGTAGGGATGTCTGGGGCGAGCGAACAACGAGCGAGTGTCCGCCAGCTCACACAGGGTCCCCAGGTACATCACGGCGACACGTGTCCCGAAGTGCTCTACCACGGCAAGATCATGGGTGATGAACAGGTAGGTCAGATCCCGCTGTTCCTGCGCATCCATCATCAGATTGAGCACCTGAGCCTGAATCGAGACATCCAGTGCCGAGATCGGCTCATCGGCGACGATGAACTCGGGGTCCACCGCCAGTGCGCGGGCAATCGAGATGCGCTGGCGCTGGCCACCGGAGAACTCGTGGGCATAGCGCTTGCCCCAATCCGGGTCGATCCCCACCGAGCGCATCACTTCCTCGATCTTGTCGCGGATCTCACCATCCTTCAGTGTCGGCTGGTGGAAGCGCAGCGGCTCCTCCAGCGTCTGCTGGATGGTCATGCGGGGATTGAGCGACGCATAGGGGTTCTGGAAGATCATCTGCATGCGACGGCGATAGGGCAGCAGGTCCCTGGGTGCCATGTCATCGATACGTGTCCCGTCGAACCGTATCTCCCCGCCACTGGGCTTGAGCAGCCCCATCACGGTACGTGCGACCGTCGACTTGCCACAGCCGGACTCGCCGACGACACACAACGCCTCGCCCCGCTTGACGTCGAGAGTGACGCCATTGATGGCATGCACGTACTCCTGCTTGCGCCGCAGGCGTCCCTTCTCGAAGGTCAGCTGTTCGAGGAAGTCACCGGACAGCGAGAAACGTTTCTCGAGATCGCGGATCTCGACCAGGGTGTCGCCGAGCGCGGCACTTGTCCCGCTGGCGAGACGCTCCTCTGGTGTGAGAATGGCCTGACTCATGCGTTCACCTCCGTTCGGGGAGCCTGGGAGGCATCGGTGACGATCGGGGTCCACGACTCTCCTTTCACCATCGCCTGCACCATGTGGCAGGCCACCTTGCAATTGCCGGATGCCACGAAGGCGGGCACCTGCTCATGACAGACATCCGCCGCGAAATCACAGCGCGGATTGAAGGCGCAGCCAGCCGGAATCTTGGTCAGCGTGGGCATCGAGCCGCGAATCTGATTCAGGCGACTACCGGGCGTGGCCATCTGGGGCAGGGCGTTGATCAGCCCCTGGGTATAGGGGGGCTGAGCATCATTGATGATCTCGCGGGTCGGGCCCTGCTCGATCACGCGGCCGGCATACATCACCAGGGTGCGCTGGGTCACCTGGCTGACGACACCCAGGTCGTGGGTGATCAGGATCAGCCCGACATTGTGCTTCTCGCACAGCAGCAACAGCAGCTCCATGATCTCGGCCTGGATGGTCACATCCAGTGCGGTGGTCGGCTCATCGGCGACGATGATGTCCGGGTCCAGCAGCAACGCGATGGCGATGATGATGCGCTGACGCATGCCACCGGACAGCTCATGCGGGTACTGATCAAGACGCTTTTCCGGTGAGGGAATGAAGACCTGATTGAGCTTGTGCAGGGCGATGGCACGCGCATCCTTGCTGGAGATGCGGCGGTGCGCCTTCAAGCACTCGATCATCTGTTCGCCGATGGTCAGCACCGGATTCAGCGTCATCATCGGGTCCTGGAAGATCATCGAGATGCGATTGCCGCGAATCGATTGCATCGCCTTGGGCTTCATGGTGTTGAGCACTTCGCCATCGAATTTGATCTCGCCGCCGGCGATGTAGCCGGGCTTGGCGATCAGATTCAGGATGGTGAAGGCGGCGACCGACTTGCCGGCCCCCGACTCGCCCACGATGCCCAGGCGTTCGCCACGTTCCAGCGTGAAACTGACGTCGCGCAGGGCGCGGACCTCGCCGCCTCGCATGGCGAAGCGGACATCGAGGTGGTTGACTTCAAGTAATGCCATTGTCTTGATTCCTCGCGGCTTCAGCCCTTGTAGAGGCGGGGGTTCATCACGTCACGCAGCCAGTCGCCCAGCAGATTGATCACCAGTACCAGCAGAATCAGCACGCCACCGGGAATCAGCGTGATCCACCAGCTGCCTGACTGCAGATAGTCGAAGCCGGATTTGATCAGTGAGCCCAGTGACGGCTGGGTTTCCGGCATGCCGAGGCCGAGGAAGGACAGCGCCGCCTCCGAGATGATCGCGTTGGCGATCTGCACGGTGGAGATGACGAAGATCGGCGACAGGGTATTGGGCAGAATATGGCGGAACATGATGCGGCGGGAGCGGAAGCCCATCACCCGTGCGGCATCGACATATTCCTTGCTCTTCTCCGCCAGCACGGACGCCCTGACGGTACGCGCATACTGGGGCCATTCCGCCAGCCCGATGATCAGGATCAGCAGGATCAGCGCATAGTCCGAGAAGGCGGCGCCACCGAAGGTCGCCTTGATGATGGCACCCACCACGATGGCCACCATCAGGGTCGAGAACGACAGCTGGATATCGGCCATGCGCATCAGGAAGGCATCGACACGTCCCCCCAGATAGCCCGCCAGCAGCCCGAAGGTCACGCCGAGCAACGCCTGCAGAATCACGGCACCGAAGCCGATCAGCAGCGACACGCGCGTGCCGTACAGAATGGTGGAGAGCAGATCTCGCCCCTGGGCATCGGTGCCCAGCAGGAAGGCCGGATCACCACCCGCCATCCACGCCGGCGGAAGCTCCGAGTTCATGATGTCGATGGTGGCCAGGTCATAGGGGTCCGCCGGGGCGATCCACGGGGCGAGAAAGGCCCCGAGCACCATGGCGATGAAGACCAGCAGGCAGGCCTGGGCCATCCAGTCACGCTTGAAGCTGTAGACCAGATAGGACTCACGGAAGCGCTGCCAGCGTCCGGGAACCGCGATGGAGCTGGTCTTCGGAGTGACGGGCGTATGGGTCTCGGAAGTGGAATGGCTCATGCCGATTTCCCCGCAAGCTTGACGGTGGGGTTGACCAGACCGTAGATCAGGTCGACGAGCGTATTGGTGATCACGAAGATCACGCCGACCATCATCAGGTAGGCCACGATCAGCGGAATGTCGGAGCGGGTGATGGCCTCGAGGAACATCAGGCCCATGCCCGGCCACTGGAAGACGGTCTCGGTCAGGATGGTGTAGGCCACCATGGTGCCGATCTGCACGCCGCCGACGGTGATCACCGGCAGCATGGTGTTCTTCAGTGCGTGCAGGAAGTAGATGCGCTTGAGGCCGATCCCCTTGGCACGTGCGAACTTGATGTAGTCCGACTGCAGGACCTCCATCATCTCGGCGCGAATCAGGCGGATGAACAGCGGCAGCATGATCGAGGCCAGCGAGATGGCCGGCAGTACCAGATGCCAGAGGCCATCGGCGGTGAAGAAGCCGCTGGACCAGGGGCCTGCCACATGGACCAGCTCACCCCGCCCGTAGGAAGGCATGCCGCCATCGGTGGAGAGCATGCCGTTCAGCACACTGCCCCAGGGGGTATCACCGGGGAACCAGTCCACCGTGACGCCGATCGCGAACAGCTGGATCAACACGATGGCGGTCAGGAACACCGGCACCGAGATCCCGATGATCGAGGTGCCCATGAACAGGCGTGACAGCCAGTTGCGTGGGCGGATCGCCGCGAACACGCCGATGGGGGCAGAGAGCAGGATGATGATCAGGCTCGAGGCCATCACCAGTTCCAGCGTGGCGGGCAGGTGCTTGAGAATCACCTCGGTCGCTGGCTGCTTGTAGAAATACGAGGTGCCGAGATCCCCTTGCAGGGCATTGCCGGCAAAACGCAGATATTGGGTGATGAAGGGGTCGTTGAGCCCCATTTCATCGCGCATGACTTCACGCTGGGCTTCTGACACGGCCTGGCCGGTCATCTCGCGCAGCGGGTCGCCCAGGTTGTCCTGAATGGCGAAGCTGATGATGCTGATCACGAACATGACCAGTACGGCGTGCATCAGGCGTTTGATCAGAAAGGCAATCATGGATCGCCACCTTCCTCGTGAACATCACGGTCTCGCGCGCGGCGGCCTGGTCTGGCTGGCCAATCGCGCTGGGTGTCAGGAGTCCCGCCTGTCGCTGGCCTGTCATCGGGCACAGGCTCCCCAACCCATCACCGAGAGGCGATGACCAAGGGGAAGGAACAGGCGGGGGTAAGTCGTCGCCTTCAGCCAAGCAGGGCAACCAGAGAGCTCACGTTGCCTATCTCCGGTTGCCTGACTTGCCTGTCGCGAGGGGTGCGTGGCCAGGAACATGACACTGGACGATGCAAGACGGTTCAGTGCCTGTCACTCACTCACGGCGTGGGATCAGTCCTGGTCGATGACCAGATCACCCAGGTACGGGAAGTTCATCACGTTGAGGACCGGCTCGATGTTGACGCCATCACGCGCGCCCCAG
The DNA here is from genome assembly GCF_001720485.1 of Cobetia marina. Classification (GTDB taxonomy): domain Bacteria; phylum Pseudomonadota; class Gammaproteobacteria; order Pseudomonadales; family Halomonadaceae; genus Cobetia; species Cobetia marina. Next base: position 2,201,549 of record NZ_CP017114.1, on the reverse strand, counting down.
GCAAGGTTCTGCCAGTGCAGCGGCACGAAGCCGGCATCGTCGTAGACGGCTTTCTCGGCAGCCTGCAACATCTTGGCGCGCTTCTCGGTGTCGGTCTCCAGGTTGGCCTCGGTGACCATCTTGTCGACGTCCGGGTTGCAGTAGTTGCCGGAATTGTACTGACCGACACCGCTGTCGGCATCCGGGCAGAAGGTCAGGAATTCGAAGAAGTTGGCGCTGTCTTCGGTATCCGAGTGCCAGCCGATCATCATCATGTCGGCCGCACGTGCATCATATTCCGGCCAGTACTGGGCCTTGGGCAGGGTCTTGAGATCTACCGTAATGTTGATCTTGGCCAGCATCGAGGCGACGGCCTGAGCGATCTTGGCGTCGTTCACATAGCGGTTGTTGGGCGCCATCATGCTGATCTCGAAGCCATCCTCGTAACCGGCTTCCTTCATCAGCTCCTTGGCCTTGGCCACGTCATAGCGCGGTGTCAGCTCAGGATTGTGGCCCTGATAGCCATCCGGCGACATCTGGGCGGCGGGGGTCGCGAAGCCCTTCATCAGCTTCTGGGCGATGCCTTCCTGATTGATGGCGTAGTTGACCGCCTGACGGACACGCTTGTCCTTGAAGGCTTCGACACGTTCCTGGTTCATCTGGAAGGTGATGATGCGGGTGCCGCCCATCTCGACCAGGTGCACGCCATCCTGCTTGCGGATGCGTTCCAGATCGGTCGGCGGTACCGGCGCGATGAAGTCCATGTCGCCGGAGAGCAGCGCCGCGACACGGGTGGCGTTTTCCTTGATCGGCGTCAGCACGATGTCGTCGACATTGCCCGGGGATTCGGTATCCCAGTAATCCTCGAAGCGTTCGAAGCTGATCTTCACGCCCTGCTGACGGTCAGTGACCTTGTAGGGGCCGGTACCGGACTCGTTGCGTGAGGCGAAGGTGTTGGCGGCCTTGGCGATCTCATCCTTGGCCTTGCCGTCTTCGGTCTCGCCGGAATAGAACTTGCTGTCCATCGGGAAGATGTAGGTCGCGGCATTCAGCACCAGCGGGAAGGGCTTGTCGGTTACCAGATCCACGGTGTAGTCATCCACTGCCTTGACGTCAGTGAACGGTGCGAAGATGGCCTTGAAGTCAGCACTCTTCTTGAGGCGCTCGATGGTCCAGACCACATCCTTGGCGGAGAAGTCATTGCCGGAATGGAACTTGACGCCTTCGCGCAGATGGAAGCGCATGGTGTTGTCATCGACACGCTCCCAGCTCTTGGCCAGACGGCCATCGAAGCCCAGGTCCTTGTTCCAGCGAATCAGCGGGTCATAGACCATGTGCGACAGCTGCAGAGTGCCGCCGGAGAGTTGCTCGTGGATATCGAGCGTGACCGGGTCTGCGTCGTAGGCCATGCGCAAGGTGACATCTTCGGCCAGGGCTGGTGTCGCCATGGCCAATGTCGCGCTGCCGATCAGCGCGCACAGGGTCTTCTTTTGGAAGAGGGACTGGAAGGCATTCTGACGGGTCATGAGCTTCCCTTTGCTTGTGATGTTTGGTTGTTCTTGTGGCTCTCTTCGCATTGTCTCCCTCAGGGCGACACGCAAGGATGCGCTTTCACAGTAGTGAGACACGCCGCACAGAGACAATCGAAATGTTGACTAGCCAGATTCAGGCCGTGAATAGCGGTGTCGACAAAAGCGCAACACACACGTTGCTGGTGCATCACGAGGCAAGGGCGTCTTGCATGGCGTTCGTTGGACGATGGCAAGTGTCGTTCAGGACGGTTGGTTAAGTCTCTTGCCGGCGTCACGTGGGGAGAGCGTGAGTGGTGATGGCATCCCGACAAAGGCGGTTGAAGGGATATTCTTATTCAATTCAATGGCTTGATGGCGATATGCATCCTGGCTCATCGAAAGGTGGCAAGAGAGCCACGCCATCGTGTCCTCTCGCGAGTCGGGCAGACGACGGAGCCTGTCTTGCGGAGATGACGGCGGGGAAATTCTTGACGAGGCGGTGTTCCCGGACGAGGAATCCGAGATTGCCTGGAAGGAAACGATGAGGTGCACCGTTCTGGTGCGAGGCTTGATTCGCGACTAAGGTCTAGTCGTTGTGCGCAGTCTCGCGGGCGTCATACACCCGAAATCAACGCTGCAACGTGACACGCCTCCCGAAAGGAAGGCGTGTGGGTGGCGCACCGCTGACGAGCCGAGAAGCCTCAGGCGTGGAGGCAGAGCAGGGTGCGCCTGCTCACTTACTCATTTCACTTACTCATTGCTGCCGGCGACAGGCGTCAGGCGATCAACCCGATAGAGGTTCGGCACCTGGGAGAGACCGCTGATGGTGCACTCCAGGTTGTTGACGCGACCATCCGAGAGGCCATAGACCCAACCATGGATCTGCAGATTCTGACCGCGCTCCCAGGCACGCTGGAGGATCTTGGTGCGCGCCAGGTTCTGTACCTGAGAACGCGCATTCAGCTCACACATGCGGTCGACCTGTTCGTCCAGCGGCAAGTCCTTGAGCTCGGCGTGATGCAGGTTGTAGAGCTCGCGCAGACTGTGCAGCCAGTAGTCCACCATGCCGTTGTCCCCGCCGGTGATGGCAGCGCGTACACCACCACAACCGTAATGGCCGACGATCATGATGTGCTCGACCTTGAGGACATCCACGGCGTACTGGATCACTGACAACGCATTCATGTCGTTGTAGTGAATCAGGTTGGCGACGTTGCGGTGAACGAAGACTTCACCCGGCGGGAGATCGATGATCTGGTTGGCGGGGACGCGTGAGTCGGAACAGCCGATCCACAGATAGTCCGGATTCTGCTGGTCGGAGAGTCGCTTGAAGAAGTCAGGATCACGCTCGGTCATGGACTCGGCCCAGACCTTGTTCTGCTCCAACAGCTTTTCAATATTGCTCATGGCGAGGGGACCACTTATCAGGATGACGGGGCAGGGGAAGATGTTGTACAGACATGCTTGCCGCCGCCAGGCCCTCTGCAATGCAATATGTCAACATCGCAGGCCATCGTGAGCGGCGCATGTTGTAACTTTTGTCTAACATCATTGGTATTTTTACCGCGCGATGACCTGCAGGGTCAACCAGCAGTCACGATGGCGGATGACCGCGGCCCACGTCATGGGGCTGCCGAGGGGCATGACTCCTGATACCATGTGGCCAATTCATCAAGGAGATTCCCGTGTCCGATCAGACCCAACAGCCTGTGACAGGCCAGTTTGACTTCGACCTGTTCGTCATTGGCGCCGGTTCCGGCGGTGTGCGTGCAGCGCGTACTGCCGCAGCCACCGGTGCACGCGTTGCCGTCGCGGAAGATCGCTATCTCGGCGGCACCTGCGTCAACGTGGGTTGCGTGCCGAAGAAGCTCTACTCCTATGCGGCTCACTACCATGATTCCTTCAAGGACAGCGCAGGTTTCGGTTGGAACATCGGCGAGGCTCCCCGGTTTGACTGGGCCACTCTGCGAGATCGCAAGACCGCCGAGATCACGCGCCTGAACGGCATCTACCGCAACATGCTCAACAACTCCGGCACCACGCTGATCGACGGCCGTGCCACGATCGCCGATGCCAACACCGTCGAAGTCAACGGCAAGCGCTATACCGCCGCGAAGATTCTGGTGGCCACCGGTGGCTGGCCTTTCCTGCCGGACTTCCCGGGCCGTGAGCATGCGCTGGACTCCAACCGCATCTTCGATCTCGAGCAGTTCCCCAAGCGCTTCTTCGTCATTGGCGGCGGCTACATCGCCGTCGAGTTCGCCAGCATCTTCAATGGCCTGGGAGCCGAGGCGCATCTGAGCTATCGCGGCGAGCTGTTCCTGCGGGGCTTTGACGATGAAGTGCGTGCCTTCACGCGTGACGAGATGGTCAAGAAGGGCGTCAACCTGCACTTCAACACCACCGTGCAGTCCATCGACAAGCAGGGCGATGTCTATCAGGTCAGCCTCAGCGATGGCCAGGTGCTGGAAGTCGACTGCATTCTCGCCGCGACCGGTCGCAAGCCGAACATCGATGGTCTCGGGCTCGAGAATGTCGATGTCGAGCTGAATGCCGACGGTACCGTGCGCGTCAATGAGCGCTTCGAGACCACCACGCCTTCCATCCTGGCACTCGGTGACATCACCGGCGGGCCGGAACTCACGCCGGTTGCGCTGGAAGAGGCCATGCATCTGGTTCGCGCACACTTCGGTGATGGCGTGGTCGGTGGCCTGGATTACGACACCATCGCGACGGCGGTGTTCTGTCACCCCAACATCGGCACCGTCGGCCTCAGCGAGGAAGCGGCGCGCGAGAAGTTCGACAGCATCCGTGTCTACACCGCCGATTTCCGCCCGATGAAGCACACGCTGTCCGGCAGTGACGAGCGCAGTCTGATGAAGCTGATCGTCGATGATGCAACCGACAAGGTCGTCGGCGTCCACATGGTGGGGGATGAGGCAGGCGAGATCATGCAGGGCATCGGCATTGCCGTACGTGCTGGCTTGACCAAGACCGACTTCGACCTGACGGTCGGTATCCACCCGACCGCTGCCGAAGAATTCGTGACCATGCGCAGCGTGACCCGCACTTGACGCCCCATGCAGGCGACGGTGAGGAAGCTCTGGGCTATTCCATGGGCAGCGTTACCATTCGTTGACACTCGTCAGCGATCGCCAGCTTGAAAAAACGCCTCGCGGCATCACCGCGGGGCGTTTTTTTATGCGCGAAGGGCGCTTGACCAGTGAATTTCTTGTCTGCCAGTTCAGGTCACCACATGATCTTGCCAGCGCATACACCTTTCGTAGCATAAAGCTTTTCCGTTACGTACCAGAGACATCAGCTATGCTAATCTCATCTCAGCGTCGAGCATCCACAAGTTGCTGAAATATCAACCTTGTCATGCAATGCGGTGATCAGGTTGTCACCTTCGCAGTATTCAGCCGGGATGCAAGACGGCAACACCAATAACAAGCCAGCAAAGGGAGTTTCAAGATGACCATGATCAAGAAGTCGTTGACAGCGGCGGTCGCGACCGCAGGTCTTGGCCTGATGGGGATCTCCGGTGGCGCCAGCGCCGCGGAGCAGACCTTCGTGACCATCGGCACCGGCGGTGTCACCGGCGTCTACTATCCGGCCGGTGGTGCCATCTGCCGCCTCGTGAATCGTGGCAAGGCGGAACACGGCATTCGTTGCAGCGTCGAGTCCACGGGTGGTTCAGGCTACAACCTGAACAGCATTCGTACCGGTGAGCTGGACATGGGCGTCGCTCAGTCAGATGCCCACTACAACGCCTATGAAGGCGAGGGTGACTTCGCGGACTTCGGCCCCAACAAGGAACTGCGCTCCCTGTTCTCCCTGCACCCGGAACCGTTCACCGTCGTTGCCCGCAAGGACAGTGGCGTGACCGAGTTCGATCAGCTGGAAGGCAAGCGCATGAACATCGGCAACCCGGGTTCCGGTCAGCGCTCCACCATCGACACCCTGCTGTCTTCCCAGGACAAGGACACCAGCGTCTACTCGGTGGCATCCGAGCTCAAGGCTTCTGAGATGTCCTCCGCGCTGTGCGACAACAAGATCGACGGCTACGTCTATGTCGTGGGTCACCCGTCCGGTTCCATCAAGGAAGCCACCACCACCTGTGACGCGACTCTGGTCAACGTCACCGGCGACGCGGTCACCAAGCTGGTCGACGAGAAGCCGTACTTCTCGGTCGCCACCATCCCGGGCGGCATGTATCGCGGTAACGACGACGACGTCACCACCTTCGGGGTGCGCGCCACCATCGTGTCCAGCACCGAAGTGGAAGATCGTGTCGCCTACGAGGTGGTCAAGGCCGTGTTCGACAACTTCGATCAGTTCCAGCGTCTGCACCCGGCCTTCCAGGTGCTGAACAAGGAAGAGATGGTCAGTGCATCGCTGACAGCTCCGCTGCACGATGGCGCCAAGCAGTACTACAAGGAAGCGGGCCTGCTGAGCGAGTGATGCGGTTGACTCGCTTGCCTGTCGCAGGCTGATCAGGCTTCACCACGGAGACCGCACATGTTGCGGTCTCCGTGCTTGTGCAGGAACCGTTGTAGAGACCTCACCTTCGTGACTCGTCGTCCTCATGAGTCGCAGCTCCTGCATGGCCAATGGATGGCTGCCGCCGGCGGGTCTGGTGATGCAGCAAGGCGCATGATCCATCCCTGTCGGTCTGAGCGGTGAGCAGGTGGGAAAGGTGGTACCCCGAGCGTCGCTCGGCGCTGAGTCAGGAAATATCGTCCTGATTCAGCCAATTAATGGAAACATCCGTCAGGCCGGACATACTGAAGATGTAACCTGCTTGATAAGCATGTGGCTGTGCAGCGTCATCCTGGGTCGGGAACATGGCGGGTAGACGTAGATGCCGTTTCCTGATGATGCCTGCCAGTCATCGCCTGACTCGCGTTGATCGGATCATAAAAAATGACCAAAACTCAATCTTCACCGCCGTCCTCTGCGCCTGGCGCCGAGACGGATCATGATGCAGAAGTGCAGAAGATGCTCGAATCGGAGGTCGGCGGGCGTCATCCGGAAGGCTTCGTGGGGCGCCATTTCATGTGGTTGATCCCGCTTGCCTGGTCTCTTTTCCAGCTCTATCACGCCTCGCCCTTGTCGCTGCTGAACTCCGACACCGCGCGAGCCGTCCATCTCTGCTTCGCCATCTCGCTGGCGTTCGTGGCCTATCCCGCTTACAAGGGCGCGCCCGCCAATCGTATTCCTCTGTATGACTGGGCGTTGGCGATATTCGCCGTGGCAGGCGTGGCCTACGTGCTCATCTTCAGTGACGAACTGGCGCGACGAGCGGGTGCCTATACCACGACGGACCTCGTGTTCTCGGGCATCGGCCTCCTGTTGCTGCTGGAGGCGACCCGTCGCGCGCTCGGGCCGCCGCTTGCGGTCGTCGCCACCGTCTTCCTGCTCTACAGTCTGTTTGGCGCCTACATGCCCGATGTCATCGCGCATGCCGGGGCCAGTCTCAACAAGCTTCTCGGGCATCAGTGGCTGACCACGGAAGGGGTCTTCGGTGTCGCGCTGGGTGTCTCCACCGACTTCGTCTTCCTGTTCGTGCTGTTCGGCGCCTTGCTTGAACGCGCCGGTGCCGGCAACTACTTCATCCGCATGGCCTTCTCGATGCTCGGTCACATGCGTGGCGGACCAGCCAAGGCTGCCGTGGTGGCGTCTGGCCTGTCGGGGATCATTTCCGGCTCTTCCATCGCCAACGTCGTGACCACCGGGACCTTCACCATCCCGTTGATGAAGAAGGTCGGCTTCCCTGGCACCAAGGCAGGCGCCGTCGAGGTGGCAGCCTCCACCAACGGCCAGCTGACACCTCCGATCATGGGCGCTGCCGCCTTCCTGATGGTGGAATATGTCGGCATCCCCTATCTGGATGTCATCAAGCATGCCTTGTTGCCTGCACTGATCTCCTATATCGCGCTGATCTACATCGTGCACCTGGAAGCGTGCAAGGCCGGCATGGAAGGCCTCAAGCGGACGCACAAGACCAGCCTGATGGCTTCGATGCTGACCTTCCTGACCGTCTTCATCGGCATGGGCGTGCTCACGCTGGTGGTCTATTACGGTATCGGCTGGATCAAGGGTCTGGCGGGTGATGGTGCGGTCTATATCGTGCTGCCGCTGCTGCTGGCGTCCTATGTCGGCCTGATCGCCTATTCCGCCTGCTTCCCTCCGCTGGAGGAAGGGGACATCGATGAATTGCCGCCGGTGGGCCCGACGGTCAAGGTCGGTCTCTATTTCCTGCTGCCGGTCGTGGTGCTGGTATGGTGTCTGACCGTCGAGCGCATGTCGCCGGGGCTTTCCGCCTTCTGGGCGGTGCTGTTCATGATCTTCATCACCGTGACCCAACGCCCATTGGTCGCGATCTTCCGCAAGGAAGGCAACCTGGGGGGGCAACCCAGCGTGGCGGTGAGGACCTGTTCCATGGTCTGGTCATCGGTGCCAAGAACATGATCGGGATCGGTGTCGCCACGGCGGCGGCCGGTATCGTGGTCGGTACCGTGACTCTGACCGGGCTCGGGCTCAAGATGACGGCATTCGTCGAGTTCATCTCGGCAGGCAACCTGATGCTGATCCTGATCTTCACTGCCGTGATCAGTCTGATTCTGGGCATGGGGCTTCCCACCACGGCCAACTACATCGTGGTCTCCACGCTGATGGCGCCGGTCATCGTCAATCTGGGCGCCGAGAACGGCCTGATCGTGCCGCTGATCGCCGTGCACCTGTTCGTGTTCTACTTCGGGATACTGGCAGATGACACGCCACCGGTGGGTCTGGCCGCCTTCGCGGCGGCGGCCATCGCCAAGTCAGACCCGATCAAGACCGGTATCCAGGGCTTCACCTATGACATCCGCACCGCGATCCTGCCCTTCATGTTCATCTTCAACACCAACCTGTTGCTGATGAACATCGATAGCTACTGGCATCTGGCGATCACCATCGCCTCGGCGGTCGCGGCGATGCTGGTCTTCGCGGCGGCCACGCAAGGTTATTGGCTGACGCGTACCCGCTGGTACGAGACCATCGGTCTTCTGCTGATCACCTTCACGTTGTTCCGTCCGGGCTATTGGTGGGACATGGTCTATCCGCCAGTCATCATGGCGGCTCCGCAGCAGATCGAGACCCTGATGGAGGAGGCACCGGTCGACAGCAAGCTGCCGATTCATGTGTCAGGCATCAATCTGGATGGCGATGAGGTCTCCAAGACCGTGCTGCTGCCGGTGTCGGATGCCGACAGTGGCGAAGCGCGCCTGAGCGATGTCGGTCTGACGCTGGATATCAGCGACAAGCAGGTGCTGGTCAGCATGGTGGAATACGGTAGCGTGGCACAGCAGGCCGGTATCGATTTCGATTTCACCATCGATGGCATCCAGCAGACCGCTGAACGTCCGCCGAAGGAAATCGCGATGCTGCCAGCCATCGTGCTGTTGTGGTTGATCGGCTGGTTGCAGGTGCGCCGTCGCCGTCGCGAAAGCGTCACTGCCTGATGCTTCGGGGTCTGAACGATCGAGACCCGTGACATTGCGCACCCGCCAATGAAAAACCGCCCCTGACATCGTCAGGGGCGGTTTTTTTCATCTGTCCTTCCGCAGCGCTCCTGGCGACGCGGTTGTCTGACGATCTGCGGCAGGGGATGTCTGGCAAATGAAATCTGGCAAATGAAAAGTGGAGAGAGTCCAGTGGCTGCGTGCTCATGGCTGCACGAGATGCTCGGCAGGAAGGCCGGCAACATGGCCGTGACGAACAGCAGATGAGAGTGCGGCCAGCAGAGCCGGGGACAGATTATGCGCCTGCGTTGCGTGACCTGTCAGCACCCTGTGCGTGAAATCGAGCGCCAAATTGAAACATCCTCGACATATTCAGCGTGATAGCTTCAAAGGGCACACCCCAACGGAAGGCATGTCGCCAATGGTAAGAGTCGAGAAGCAGTCCCGTCGTCTGTACGTCCTCGATACCAACGTGCTGATACACGACCCCTCCGCCATCTTCCAGTTTGACGAGCACGATGTCGTCATTCCGATGACGGTGCTGGAGGAGCTGGACAAGCACAAGAATGGCCACAAGGAAATTGCCCACACTGCTCGCCAGATCAGTCGCACCCTGTCTGATCTCACCGCCGACATCACACTACAGGAGATTCTGCGCGGTATTCCACTGCCGGGCTCGTTGAATGGCGCCGGCAATCTTCATTTTCTCTCCGGTAGCATCGATCAGAGCGAGGCAAGCGCCGACAACCGCATTCTTGCCGAGACACGCAGTCTCGCGGCGCGCAGTCAGGATGCATCCGTCATCCTGGTGACCAAGGACATCAATCTGCGCATCAAGGCAGCGGCACTGGGTATGGCCGTCGAGGACTATCTGACGGATCGCGCCTTCAGTGACAGCGATGCCATGATCGAGGGCGTGAAGCTCTATCACGAGGCTGGGCCTGACGGTCAGGGCGTATGGGATGACCTGCAGGTGGATGTCACCGTCAGTCGCGAGAATCATCGCACCTTCTACACCCTCGCCGGCCAGATGCCCAAGGACTGGTATCCGGGAATGTTGATCGCGGATTGTGATCGTGGTGCCAGCTTCGAGGCCATCGTGCGCGAGCTGGACAATGATCACGCCTGCCTTGAGGTATTGCAGGATTTCCGCAACGAGCGTAGCGCCTGGGGCGTCAATGCCCATGACAGTCGCCAGAATTTCGCGCTCAATCTGTTGATGGATGAGAGCGTCGACATGGTCTCGATTGCCGGGAGTGCCGGGACAGGCAAGACCTACATGACCCTGGCGGCGGCATTTGAGCAGACTCTGGAGAAGAAACGCTTCGAACGTATCATCTTCACGCGCGCGCCGATCGCCATGGGGGAAGAGATCGGCTTTCTCCCCGGGACCGAGGAAGAGAAGATGTCGCCGTGGATGGGCGCCTTCCACGACAACATGGACAATCTGCTGCGCAAGGAAGGCGAGGGCACCAGCGCGTGGAACGAGGAGGCCACCCGTGCCTGGATTGGCAACCGTGTCCAGATTCGCTCGCCGTCCTTCATGCGGGGGCGAACCCTCAGCGACACCTTCCTGATCATCGATGAGGCCCAGAACCTGACACCGAAACAATTGAAAGGGCTGTTGACCCGGGCTGGTGCCAACACCAAGGTCGTGCTGCTGGGCAATGTCGGGCAGATCGATACGCCCTATCTGACGGCCAATACCTGTGGTCTCGCGGTGGCAGTGCAACGCTTCGCCAATTGGCCGCATGCCGGTCACGTCACGCTCAAGTGTGTCGAGCGTTCGCGTCTGGCACTGGTGGCGGAAGAACTGCTGTAGATTTCTCGACAGCGGTAAGCATGGTGTGACGTGAATCCTGAGGTGCGGGAACGCGCCATCCTCAAAACGAAACGCCACCCTTGAGGGTGGCGTCTTTCATTGGTGTGAGTGTTGCAGCAACCTCAGCAGACGTTGCAGGAACATCAACACACAAAGGGAGGAAGCGGCGCGAAGGCCAGGCGCTCCTTGAGCAACTTGTTTTCATGCGTGATCTGGCTCAGCTGTGCCTCCAGACGAGATTGTTCCGCCATGGACTGCTCCAGCTGAGAGCGCAGATCCTTTAGCTCCACATCGCGCTGCTGTCGTAGCGTGGTTTCCTCGAAGCGACGACGTTCCTCTTCCTGAAGCAACTTCCGCTGCTCCGCCGTCTGGGCATCCAGGCGTTCCACGCGCTTCTCGAGCTGCTCGTGGCGGCGGCGATGCTGCTTGTCCAGCTCCTGCTTCTCCAGGCGCGCATCATCGAGCAGCTTCATCAGGCGCGTCTCACTGGCCTCGTGACGAGACTCTTCCTGCGCCAGGCGCTCCTTGAATTCGCTTTCCTGTTGCTGCACCAGCTGCTGATGGCGCTCATGGTCATGCTCGCGTGTCCGCTCGAGTGCGGTGACATCTTCCTGGGCAAGCGTCAGGCGCTTCTCGAGCTTCTCCTGCAATTGCTGCCATTGTTCGCGCTCACTGGTCAAGGTCGCCAGTGTCTGCACGCGCTCCTCGAGACGCGCCTGTACTCCCGCCAGTTGCTCCGTGAGTGCACTGAGCCGCTGCTCCGCATCCTCTGCGCGCCGCTGTGACTGTGCCTCGGCCTCACGGGCTGCCTCGGCCTGGCGGTCAGCTTCCTGCCGATAGTGCGCCAGGCTCTCGTTGGCCAGAGACTGGGCTTCACTCCATACCGTGGCCAGTGTCTCCGTCAGACTATCCGGCATCGCCTGGGTCAGAGGCTCATCACGTTTCTCGGCGCGACGTTGGCGCCATTCGCGCAGATGATCGCTGATGGTGGTGAAGCTGCCGGTCCCCAGCACTTCCCGAATCTTCTGCACGCTGGGCGCTTCACCACGTGCCATCAAGGATTCTATCGCTCGTTGTACATCCTCGTACTGGACGCCAATGCGCGCCATGGGAATCTCCGTCCGTATTCTGAAGTTGATGCTCAGCGGCCATTACGCCACGAAGTGACGTTCACTACCACTCCATTGGTCAGGATTCTGCGTGATATGCACAAGAAATCTTCCCTGTGCTCTCGCGGGCTCCCCTTTAGGCAGACTTCTGGCCGATTAGCGTCATTGTAGCGGCTCGTCTGCTTGGGATAAAGGTAATTACATATTACGTAATACGTAATTTACGTTACCCTTGGTGGTCATAATTCATGATTACGCGCCTTATCTTGAATTATCATGGCCGTAACGTCACAATCAGCCCTCAGGCAACGCGACAGGAGTCGAGACAGTGGAGAAGGGCGCACACGGTGGCATGACCGCGTTGATCGGGCGCCTTGAGGGCGAGCTGGCCAATACCACCAGCACTGCAGCCGTCACGCAGAGTGGCGACGCTGCACTCATCAAGGCGCAGACGGACATTGAGGCCGTGGCGGCGTGGCTCAATGAATATCGCCACAGCCCGCAGACCCTGCGCGCCTATCGCAAGGAAGCAGAGCGTCTGCTTCTGTGGCTAAGGGCGGAAGGTGAGCAGGGGAGAGGCGCCGCCCTGGCAAGTCTGGATCGTGAGCGGCTCGAGCACTTCGAGGCCTTTCTGGCCAATCCTCAGCCAGCGGAGGTCTGGGTTGGCAGTGTGCGTGCCCGCAGGCACCCCGAGTGGCGACCCTTTCGCGGGCCGCTGGCTCCGGCCAGCCGCCGGCAGAGTCTGGTGATCCTGCAGGGGCTTTATGCCTGGTTGATCGAGGCCGGCTATCTGGCGCGCAATCCTTTCCGGCTGATGCGCGACAAGCGGCGCATGGACAATCGCACGCTGCGCATCGAGCGCTATCTGGAGCGTCCGCTATGGGATTGGTTGTGGGGGCGTATCGAGGCGCGCTGTGATGCGGTGCGTTGTCACGTACCGACAGCCGGCAGCGCCTCTCTCGAGCGCGAGGTGTCGCGGGAGCGATTCATCGCGGAGCGCCAGCGGTTTCTGTTCGCGTTTGCCTACCTGATGGCGCCGCGTATCGCCGAGATGGCCGCCGCGATAATGGGGGATATCATCAAGCGGGAAGGACAGTGGTGGTGGCGAGTGATAGGCAAGGGCGCCAAGCTGGCCGAGATCCCGCTGCCGCCCCCGATGCTCGAGGCCCTGGTGCGCTGGCGACGCCTGCGTGGACTGAGTGACTTGCCGCAGGCACTGCCCGCTGATGAGTCACTGCCCCTGCTCGCGCGGTTGGATGGCACGACCCCTCTGGGCGACAATCAGCTCTACCGGTTGATCAAGCAGACGTTTACCCAGGCCGCCCACGACATGCGCCAGCGAACGGAGCGCCCCGGCGACGCCAGCGAGCTGATGGCACGCACGCTCGACCAGGCAAGCCCGCACTGGCTGCGTCACACCGCCATTACCCATCAGGCACAGGCCGGGGTAGAGCTGCGTTTCCTGTCTCGCTCCGCCAGACACTCACGGCTGGATACCACCTCTCGCTACCTGCATGCCGAAGACGGCGAGTGGCAGCAGCAGATGGCAAGGCACTCGCTGGCGACGACGACGGCTACCCGTGAGGAGGAGGCGTGACTGCTGGCATGGCGCCAGGCTTCACGCCTCCCGTGCGTCCGTCGGAGTCAGGCGTTATCATGGCCGACAGCATATTTTCAGACACTCTTCAGTGACATCATCGGGAGTCAGCATGAGCGACGCGCAACAAGCGCAGGCGGAACTGGTCGAGGAATTCAGCTTCTTCGACAATTGGATGGACCGCTATCAGTACATCATCGACATGGGCAAGGCGCTGCCGGAATACCCGGAAGAGTTGAAGGGGCCTGAGACCAAGATCGACGGCTGCCAGTCCAACGTCTGGATTCATCCTGACGTACGTGGTGAAGGCAGCGAGCAGCGTCTGCACTTCCAGGCCACCTCGGATGCGGCCATCGTGGCAGGCCTGATCGCCGTGGTGCTGCGCATCTACAACGACCGGACGCCGCAGGAAATCGTCGCCACTCAGCCGACCTTCCTCGCTGAGCTTGGCCTCGACAAGCACCTGTCGCCGACACGCTCCAATGGTCTGCATGCAATGCTCAAGCGCATCTACGGTGTTGCCGAGCTGCACGCCAACGCCTGACCCCCTGGCGAGAAAAGAGGCCTGACGATAACCAAGACGCCCGCCATGCCGATCGAGATGTCTCGAGAGGCCTGGCGGGCGTCTTTGGCATTGCGATTGTCATTGCAATGACGCGCTGACTGGACCCAGCGGGAGGTTCGCAGTGTCGTCACAGGCTCAGCGGTGCTCCTTGACCTCCAGCACATGCGTCATGGCCTGTTGCTGACCATCCCAGACGTAGCGCAGGTGGGGGCCCTGAATGGGGATGCTGACCGCCGGTGGACGCAGGATGGCCGCGCATTCGGCATCGGGCTCAACCTTGGCATGGCGGACGCTGGGGTAGAGCAGACCATGGCTGCCGGTATCTCTCATCTTTGCCGCGAAAGCCTGGCCGGCCGGGTAGCTGGCCGTGTCCGGCTGGCATAGCTCGGCGTATCCCTGGCGAATGTCGTGCAAGGGTTGCGTCACGCGATTGACGTAACTGCGCATCGTCATTTCCTGGCTGGGTTGCGCGGTATCGGCCAGAAAGCGTGCCATGTGAAAGCGGGTTTCGCTGATGGCGGTGTCCAGGCTACTGGCGCAGTAGTAGACACCGAAGCTGCCATCGGTGAAACGTGATGCGCGGCCGATGTGCGTGAAGGCCGCCATCACCGGTGTGGAGCCCGGCCCGCTGATGCGATCCTCGGGTGCGACACGGTTCAGCTCGCCGGCCTCCTCGCGCAGACGATCATTGGTCAGCGCCTCGATGGCAAACGCCATCTCCAGCTCATCAGGCTCGAGAATATCCTCGAACACCGAGATGGGCGGGAAGGCGCTGGAGATGACGCGCCAGGCGTTCTGCCAGTCCGGCAGTGTCAGGGCAGGTTGGGGCAGGGCGCTCATGCTCATCCACGCACTCCGTCGAGATAACGACGGGTGTCGGCCAGTGACACCACCTGCCCGGCCAGCATGTAGTCGAGCGCGCTCTGTCCATTGAAGGGAGCGGCACGATTGGGGCGGCGCACCCATTCATGGGCCATTTCAGGCGTGTTGCTGAACAGGATGCGCAACGCCTTGTGAATCCCCATCACGTAGGAGATACGCTCCAGGGTGTCATTGGGCAGGCGGACTTCCGGCAGCTTGCGGTACTTGTGATAGGTGGTGGTGCCGATGCCGCCGAGCAGCACGCGTTGATCGGCAGCGCTGCATTGCCATTTCTCCATGATGTTGAAGAAAGACTTGAGGGCAACGCGACCCGCGCTGGGGCTGGTCGGGGACACACGATCGATGGCGGTTGCGGTGGGCATGGTGCTCTCCTGCTGACTGACGATGGCATCGCACATGACGCCTTTCACATGTGAAGTATATCACGACTTCACTTCACATGCGTAAATCAGCTCGCAGGAGCGTGCGACACCATCAGGGCGTGGGGCCTGAGTCGCGGTCATTGCCCGCGCAGCAGTCTGACGATGACTCCTTGCGTGGCGGCACGGGGTCCACTCCTCCGGGGCCACCGAGGGGATGGCAGCGTGACAGGCGTCTGGCTGTCAGCCAGCACCCCTTGAGCGGCCCATGCACCTTGATGGCCTCGAGGCCATAACTGGAGCAGCTGGGATAGAAGCGACAACGCGGCCCCAGCAGCGGGCTGAGCACCAGCTGATAGCCGCGCAGCAGGCCGGTGAGCAGGCGCGTCATGCCAGCCGTCATAGCGCGCGACAGCGAGCCGCGAGCAGGGCGGGAATCGGGGTCTCGTTGACCTGACTCAGGCGTTGCCATACAGCGTGTCGGGATCAATGATCGGTGCATCGGTGATCTCTGCGCCTTCGGCGTCAAGGCGCCAGTAGAAGCAGCTCTTGCGTCCGGTATGGCAGGCAGGGCCGGTCTGATCGACCTTGACCAGCAGGGTGTCACCGTCGCAGTCAAGGTGGGTGCTGACCAGATGCTGCTGCTGACCGGAGCTTTCGCCCTTGCGCCACAGCTTGCTGCGCGAGCGCGAGAAGTAGCACACGCGTCCCGTGGTCAGCGTCTCGCGCAACGCCTCGGCATTCATCCACGCCATCATCAGTATCTCGCCGCTGTCATGCTGCTGGGCGATGGCAGGAATCAACCCGTCGCCATTCCACGGCAGGGCAGCCATCAGGGTGTCCAGCGCGACCTTTTCGCCGACCTGTGCATTTTCCAGCGACTTGAGCAGTCCATCCTGTGCCATTGAATCCATATCCTTGCAGAAGCTGTATCGAAGACTGGCCCCGTCGCGACGTTCACTGCGCAGGTTGCAGCGTTTCGGTTCGGAGGCCAGATCTCAAGAAGTCTCAGTGTAACAAGCCGCGACTCAGCGGCGCAGACCGCCACGGGCGCTACGCCAGATCAGCGAGACCAGATAGGCGATCCCCGCCACCAGTACGATGGTGGCACCGGCAGGCAGATCGAACTGCCAGGAAAGCGCCAGACCACCGGTGGTGAAGGCCATGGCCGCCAGACTCGCGATCACGATCATCATGCCCAGTGAGCGCGCATGATGGCCGGCCAGCGCGGCTGGCAGTGACAGCAATGCCAGCACCATGATCAGCCCGACGGCCTGCAGCAACAGCACCACGGTAATGGCGACCAGCACCAGCAACAGCAGATAGAGCGTCTTGACCGGCACTCCTCGCAGGCGAGCGAACTCTTCATCGAAGATCACGGCCGTCAGTGGACGGTGCACGACCAGCAGCACCAGTGCCAGCCCACCCACCATCCAGGCCAGGGTGCCGATGGCGTCCGCGGGCACCAGCAGCAGATTGCCGAACAGATAGCTCATCAGATCGACCTTGTAGCCCGGTGTCTGACTGATGAAGAGGATGCCGGTGGCCATGCCGATGGCCCACAGCGCACCGATGACGGTGTCTTCCTGGTCAAACCCCTTGAGGCTGATATAGCCGATCAGCAATGCCGCGAGGATGGCACTGATGAACGCACCGACGAGCGGGCTGGCCCCCATGAAGTAGGCGATCCCCATGCCGGCAAGCACCGTGTGGGCGATGCCGCCTGCCAGATAGCCGATGCGGCGTACCACGACATAGGGGCCGACCAGGCCCGCCGCGAGGCTTGCCAACAGGCCGGCGAAGAGGGCGTTCTGAAGAAAGTCCTGGCTGCCCAGGGCGGTGATGAAATTCATGTGTTGTAAGCCTAGAGCGCGGGGCAGGCGCCGTGAAAGAAATGAAACCCGCCAGGCAGCCTGTCACGGGCCACCGTATCAATGATGGTGATGAATCATCTGGACGTGTTCACCGTAGAGCCGCTCGATCGATTCGGCGGTCAGCGTCTCGGTGTCATGGACGATCATCTTGCGGTTGAGGCAGGCCACCCGATCGACATAATCACTGATGAAGCCGAGATCATGACTGATCACCACGACGCTCATGCGATTGGCCAGCCGATTGAACAGCTCGAACAATGAACGCTCACCATCGCTGTCGACGCTCGCGGTGGGCTCATCCAGCAACAGCAATTGCGGCTCGGCCGCCAGTGCCCGGGCTATCAGGACACGCTGCAGCTGACCGCCGGAGAGGGCATCGATATGCCGACGGCGCAGATGACCGATACCGACTTCCTCCAGCACCGCACCGATCGCCTCACGATCCGCGCGTGGCCAGGGGCCCCATTGACGCTTGCGTCCCTGGCGTCCCATCAGCACGACGTCTTCCACGCGGATCGGGAAGCGCTTCACGAAATTGGCGAACTGTGGCACATAGCCGATATGGCGTGCGGCAGATTGGGGAGTGCGCCCCAGCACGCGGACACACCCAGCTGCCGGTTTGTGAAGGCCAAGCACCAGCTTGAGCAAGGTGCTCTTGCCGCCTCCATTGGGGCCGATCAGCCCCACGATCTCGCGGGCGCCGACCTGGAAGTCGACATCGTCGAGAATGACCTGCTCACCATAGCGAAAGGTCACGCCGCGAATATCGATGGCATCCGGCGCATCCGCCGGTACCGGGCGAAATACCGGACCGACACTGCGCCCGGTGGCTGGTGCATCCGGATGGCTGTCCGGGCGCCGGCGCGCGACGGAGATGGGGCTGGCCATGACGAGAGGTACCTCTTTGCAACGCAGACGGGCGCGTGAGCGCCCGTCTGACTTTTTTATGGGGCAGAGCATTGTGCAAGATCATGCCGCATGCGCAATACCTGGCCAGAAATTACTGACTGTCGGTCCGCTCGAAGCCTGCTTTCAGTGCTTCGGTGGCACGCTTTAGATTCTCGAGATAGTCCTCGGCCAACGGGTCCAGCACGGCGACTTCGGCATCCAGCGAGCTGGCGATGCGCTTGGCGGCCGTCTGGGAGAATTGTCCCGAGACGAAGATGGTGCCGATGTTCTCATCCTTGGCACGCGTGACCAGAGTGGCCATCTCGCGTGGTGTAGGCTCACGACCACTGACTTCAATGGCATGCTGCGCGAGTGAGTAGCGATCCGCGAAGTAGCCGAAGCTGGGGTGGAAGATCAGGAAGTTGCGACCCTTGTAAGGTGCCAGCGCCTGCGCGATCTGCGTGTCCAGCGCATTCAGGGTCTTGAGCAGCCGCTGCTCATTGGCATCGATTTCACCGGCATGTTCAGGCAGCTGGGCTTCCAATACCTTGGCAGTGCGCTCGACGACGGTCTGCATTCGCTGCGGATCCAGCCAGAGATGAGGGTCGGCTTCGCCGAGGTCTTCATGCTCATCATGGCCCGCGTGCTCGTCATGATCCGCGTGGTCTTGATGGCCATGCTCGTCATGATCTGCGTGGTCTTCATGGCCGTGCTCGTCATGCTCTGCATGGTCTGCGTGGTCTTCATGCTCATCATGGCCCGCGTGCTCGTCATGGTCGGAGCCGTGATCATGATGATGAGCGTCTTCACTGCCGAAATGGCGCGTGTTGAGACCCTCTTCCAGATGCACGACCTGCATCTCGGCATTGTTCTTCTCGAGACGCGGCAACCAGACCTGCTCGAAGGGTACGCCGATGGCGAGATAGAGGGGAACCGTCGACAACTCGGCCACCTGGCGAGGGGTCGGATCATAGGTGTGCGGGCTGTTGCCCGGTTTGACCAGCGTCGTGATCTCGACATGATCCCCGGCCAGCTGATCGACCATCCACTCGATAGGCGGCACGCTGACGGCGACATGCAGTGGCGCACTGTCTTCGGCTTGCGCGTTGGGGGCCGCCAGAACGGCAAGCGCACCCAGCACGCTCAACGGCAGGCTACGCGCAGCCCGCGAACCCAGCGTGCGCTGGATCCGGGACAGCAGCTTTTCGCAGAACACTTGGCGAGAGGCCAGGGGAGAGCCCGCATGCATACTCATGACACCACTTCCTTCTGATAGTGATCACGGCATGATGCGGGCAAGGCGTGCCGAAGATCGACACGCCAGGACCGCCATCAGCCGCGGTTGAACGAGAGACGCTGGCCGTTGGCCACCGGGTTGACGGTCTTGCCGTCATAGGCTTTCACGCCATTGACGAAGGTCGCATCGATGCGTGCCTTGAAGGTCACGCCATCGAAGGGGCTCCAGCCACACTTGTAGAGCACGTTGTCACGGGTGACGCTGGTCTCGCCATTCAGGTCGACCAGCACGAGATCCGCGAACGCACCTTCACGGATATAGCCGCGATCGACGATGGAGAAGCGATCCGCGACGTTGTGGCTGGTCTTCTGCACCAGGGTTTCCAGGTCATAGATGCCGTCCTGAACCTGATCCAGCAGTGACAGCAGGGCATGCTGCACCAGCGGCAGACCGGAAGGCGCCTTGAAGTAGGGGTTCTGCTTCTCTTCCCAGGTATGCGGCGCGTGGTCAGTGGCAATGATGTCGATGCGACCATCCATCACGGCGGCACGCAGGGCGGCACGGTCTTCGGCGGTCTTCACGGCCGGGTTGCACTTGATCAGGCTGCCACGCGTGTCGTAATCGGCATCGCTGAACCACAGGTGATGCGCGCAGACCTCTGCGGTGATCTGCTTGCCAGCCATCGGGCCCGGCTTGAACAGCGCCATCTCTTCAGCGGTGGTCAGGTGCAGGACATGCAGCTGGGTTCCGTTGCGAGTGGCCAGGTCGATCGCCAGGCGTGAGCTCTTGATGCAGGCCTCGCGAGAACGGATCAGACCGTGCTCGGAGAAGGGCACGTCTTCCCCGAAACGCTCACGCCAGCGCGCCTCGTTCTCCAGAATCATCGGAGTGTCTTCGCAATGCGTGACGATGGGCGTCGGAGCATGCTTGAAGATACCTTCGAGAATCTCCGGATCATCGACCAGCATGTTGCCGGTCGAGGCACCCATGAAGATCTTGATGCCGCAGGTCTGATTCGGATCCAGCGTCTTGATCGCTTCCAGGTTGTCGTTGCTGGCACCCAGATAGAAGGCGTGGTTGGCATGCGCACGACCCGCCGCCACGGCAAACTTGGCCTCCAGCGCATCGCTGTCCAGGGTTGCCGGCTTGACGTTGGGCATGTCGAAGAAGGTCGTGATGCCCCCGGCGACGGCGGCGGCCGACTCGGTGGCGATATTGCCCTTGGCGGTCAGGCCGGGCTCACGGAAATGCACCTGATCATCAATCATGCCCGGCAGCAGATGGCGGCCGGCAGCATCGATCACTTCACGCGCGTCCAGATGTGAGAGATCACTGCCGATGGCATGGATACGCCCGTCCTTGATGCCCACATCCAGAGTGGAAATGGTGCCTTCATTGACGACCTGTGCCTGCGAAATGCGGATGTCCAGCATGTGACGTCCTCCGTGGGAAGCAAATGTTATATCGTATCAAAAGCGCTCGCAAGCGCCATTCACTGAGCGGTTTCTACCATGTCAGCGACCTGAGAGGCGCATTTCTGGCAACGCCCCTCAAGTTCGACAGTCTGGCGTTCGATCGTGAAACCATGGCGATCTGCACTGGCGAGAAGGCGAGTGCCAAGATCATCGTCGTGCATCTCCTCGACTCTCCCGCAACCACGACAGATCAGCAGCTGGAAGCCGTGCTGATGCTCGGGACAGTGGCAGGCAAGGAAGGCATTGAGCGATTCGATGCGATGGACGAGGCCTTGTTCGATCAGGAAATCCAGCGCGCGATAGATCGTGGGCGGGCGGGCGGCACCGTGTTCCTTGGCAAGCTGATCCAAAAGGTCGTATGCCTTGAGTGCGCCATGACTGTTGGCGATCAATTCCAGCACACGTCGCCGGATCGGGGTGAAACGCACGCCACGCTTCAGGCATTGGCGTTCAGCCTGGTCGATCAGCGAAAGTTGCTCGGGCATGAAGAATCCTGGGTGTCGGGAATTCTGAGGATCGAGAATCCGGGATGACGAGAGGCCAGTGACACGTTGAGAGTGAATCAGATCAGCGTGTTACCTCAATGAACAGACTCTTATTCTAGGGCATTTGGGCGGTCTCGGGCCATATGCAGACTCAGGCTTGTCAGATAGCGGCAAGGTAGAGTGTTGTCACTGCACAGCAAAGACATGTTATAACATAACAATAACGAGCGTGATTTCCCTCTTGCCTACCCACCGAGGCGCTTACCATGCACTCGATCACTCCGATCACTCCGATCACTTCTCATGACACACCATCGGCTTCCCGGCCTGCGAAGGGCGGCAGGCTGGCCCAGTCAGCTGTCACGGCGAGCGGTTCGAAAGATTCGGCAACACCACACTGGCACATCGGCGAGCAGGCGCTGGATCTCGGGGAGATCTTTCGCCCGGAGGTGACGCTGGCCGTGATGCAGCGCCGCATCGATGCGGCATTGAAAATGGCGGTCAAGGCTCAGTCCTCGGGTGCCTACCCGCTGCGCATGCGCTGGCGCGGGCCTATCAATGACCTGCGTGAGGCGCTGGAGCGCTACCTTCCCGCACCGGATGCCGGGGCTGCGCTGATAGAGGATATCTATGTGCTGGGAGAGGCCATCGGCGAGCTGTTCGACGTGCAGGATATCGGCATGCGGCTGGAAATGACCCAGAGCGCCATGTGCCCACGCTTTCATGTGGATCGCATTCCGGTCCGGTTGGTGACGACCTATGAGGGCCCCGGAACGCAATGGTTGCCGGAGCAGGCCGCCGATCGCCTGGCTCTGGGGCATGGCGTTGTCGGACACCGGGACATCTGTCGGGACCCGGAACAGATCCGGGAGCTGCGCCCGGGAAGCCTGGCCTTGCTCAAGGGAGAATGCTGGCCCGGCAATGAGGGGCATGGCCTGATCCATCGCTCGCCAGTCGTGCCGACCGGTAGCCGTCTGATGCTGAGCATGGACCCCGGTTGAGGATCTCGTCCCGCGAACGCAAACGCCCCGTGACACTCGCGTGTCACGGGGCGTTGTTCTCTGCGGTCACGCCATCATTCAGGAATGGGGGCCATTCCGACGTTGGCCACGTCTTCCTTGCTGCGTGCGAAGTGCTTGCGGGCGAAGGCTACCCGTTCCGCGACAGGCACGCCATCGGGTTGACGCTCGATCAGCTCGAGACGCTTGCGCAGTCCTTCACCATTGGCCATCTGGATGGCGAGGCCCGGTCGGGCATTGAGCTCGAGCAGCATCGGGCCATGGCGCCGGTCAAGCACCATGTCCGTGCCCAGATAGCCCAGCCCCGTCATCTCGTAACACCCCGAGGCCAGTTCGAGCAGGGTGTCCCACTGGGGTACCTTGAGCGAGAAGATGTCATGTCCCGTATCGGGGTGGGCGAACTGCGGGCGATCATACTGCACGCCGCGCACGGCCCAGCCTGACCCGATATCCAGCCCGACACCGACTGCCCCCTGGTGGAGGTTGGCCTTGCCATCCGAGGCCGCCGTCGACAGGCGCATCATCGCCATCACGGGATAGCCCTTGAAGACGATGACCCGAATGTCGGGAACGCCTTCATAGGTGAACTCGGCGAAGGCCTGATCGAAGGAAATCAAGCCTTCGACCAGCGCCACATCCGGTGAGCCGCCCAGCGAATAAAGTCCTGACAGGATGTTGGAGACGTGGCGCTCCATGTCGGCACGCGTGATGCGCGCGCCGCTGGGCTTCACATACTCTTCGCCATCATGGTGCTCGATGACGAGGATCCCCTTGCCGCCAGAGCCCTTGGCCGGCTTGATCACGAAACCTGCGTGATCGCGCACCATGTCGACGACCCGCTCGACCTCGAACTGGCTGGCGACCTTGCCGATCATCTCCGGCGAGGCCAGACCGTACTTCTGACACAGCAGCTTGGTCTGCAGCTTGTCATCCACCAGCGGGTAGAGGCGGCGGTCGTTGTACTTCGAGATATAGCCGATGTTGCGGCGATTCATGCCGACAACCCCCCGGGCACGCAGGGCGCCCGGTGTGGTCCAGTTGCGCGACCAGCGATTCATCCATGACGCGAGCATCTCAATCCTCCGTCAGCGGCTTGAAGCGACGCAATTCCAGCAGACGATAGCCGGTGTAATTGCCCAGCAGCAGGATGAAGGCCATCAGCACCAGCTGCAGACCCAGGAAGTTGAAGGTCAGGTGGCGCACCCACGGATTGTTCATCGCCAGATAGGCCAGCACGGCGGTCAGAAGGCTACCGCCACCTTGCTTGAGGACTTCCTTGGGGCCTTCCTCTTCCCAGAGGATCGACATGCGCTCGACGGTCCAGGACAGGATGATCATCGGGAAGAAGGTGATGGTCAGGCCGGCATTGAGGCCGAAGCGATAGGCGAGTACCGAGAAGATCGAGATGATCGCGATCACCGTGATGATCACCACCGAGACCCTGGCGACAAGCAACAGGTTGAGCCGCGAAAGGTAGCTGCGAATCACGAGCCCGGTGGCGACGATGAGCAGGAAACCGATCAAGCCCGTGATCAGGCTGGTCTGGATGAAGGCGAGGGCGATCAACACCGGCATGAAGGTACCGGAAGTCTTCAGGCCCACGAGCACTCGCAGCAGCACGACGACCAGTGCGCCGATCGGGATCAGCAGAATGGTCTTGAACAGGGCCTGCTCTTCCAGCGGCAGTGAGTGGATCGAGAAGTTGAGCAGCTCGTCATTGGCCAGCTTGTTGCGAACCGCGACGGCGGCCGGTTCGTTGTGGCGAATCATCGAGAAGCTGACACGGGAATTGACGCCACCTTCCACTTCCAGCATCGGGGCACCGCGGCCTTCCCACAGCAGCAGGTTGTCAGGCTCACCTTGCTTGCCGGTCTCGGGGTTGATCAGCACCCAGTCAGTGTTGAGCTTCTCACCCTCAGGGGAGTCGATCTCGACAGCCTGATTGCTGTCAGGTGTCTCGGCGAAGACCTGCAGCCAGGAGCTCACGTTCTGGCGACGGCGTCCGTCTTCCAGGCTCAAGCCACTGACCAGGCGTGCGCTCACGCCCGCTTCATTGAGCAGACGCAGCATCAGCACCGGACGCTGGAACTGGGTCAGCAGCAGACGCGCGTTCTCACCCTGACGCTGATTGTCGAACTGCTTGATCAGTTCACGGGCGAAGGTGAAGGAGTCGGCGCTGCGGGTGCGCGCCTGCTCGATCACCTGAGCGGCAGCCGTATCATAGGGACGCTCCCATGACACTTCCTGAGGCGCCGGCAGGCGCTTGATGGCAGCAGGCGTCGCGTTGTCGGACTCCAGCATGGTCACGGTGTAATACAGCAGCTGGGAGCCAGCGGCCTCACGGATCGACCATTCAGCACGACGGCCCGGCAGATCATCGAGGTACGACAACCCGAAGCCGGAGGAGGCCGTGTTCTCGGTCAGGACGCTATAGCCTTTCTGATTTTCCGGAAGCGCCAACGATGCCTTGACCGGACCGCCCGTTGCCGTGAAGGCGACCTGGGCCTCGATATCCCAGACTTTCTGTTGTGCACCCGGCACCCAGGGCACATCGAAGGAAATATGGCGGTAGGCGGTCAGGCCCACGCCAATCAGCATCAGCAGGCCGACCAGCAGGTAAAAGGAGAAACGCGACATGGGAGTCCTTGAGTATTATGCAGTCACAGGGTCTGGCACCCGGCCAGACCCTGTCAGTGGAGATGTTCGAGATCCGTGAACGTCAGGTGAGGGCGAGGGTCAGTCGCGATTTCCTTCATTCGGGTCCTGATCCTTGGCAGCGGCGGTGCTGGGAGCGCTGCCCGGGAATTCCGGACGCGGATTGATGAAGGTGCGGCTGACATCGACGGCTGCGATATCCATCATGAAACGACGGCCCAACAGCACCGGGTACGTCAGATCACGACGGTCATTCAGGGTGAATTCGACACGCTGCTTGATGTCGCCAAGCGTCATCAACATGCTGACCACAGGACGGTCTTCCCGGCCTGACGCCTGCACGATGGTCACGGTACGGCTGACCTTGGCTTCTACCCACTTGTCGCGCACCTCGGGAACGAAGTATTTGGCATCCTCGCGAAGCGCCAGCTTGAACTTGACCCACTTGTCGCCATCACGTTCGAACTCGGTGATGTCACGCGCCGACAATGAGGACGTGTTCGCGCCGGTATCGATGCGCGCCTTGAAATAGCTGCCGATGTCCGGAAAGCCGACCCACTCGACACGTCCGAGCAGCGTCTTGTCCATGATCGGGTTTTCAGAGGCGGTCTTGCAGGCCTGAACCACCTGCGGAGCTGCCGGCTGTTCCATTTCGGCATGCATGCGGCGTAGTTGGCTGCCGACTTCCCGCATGTCGCGGCGCAATGAGCGGTTCAGTTCGCGCTGCTCGACAAGCTGTTGTTGCTGGACGTCGCATTGCCCGGCGATCTGGCTCTCCAGGGCATCGATGCGTTGCGAGAAGGCCTCCGGGGTCAAGACCGGCTTGGGGGCTGAGGTTGCGCCGGAACACAACCTGCCATGACGATGACGCTGGACAATGACACGGGCAGCAGCAGCTTGCGGATCAGCATGATAAAGAGGGTTCCTGTTCAGCCTTGCTGACGATCTCGTCTTCACGAGTTCGCCTTGCATGATTCTTGTTCATCCATCTCGCACCGTACTTGCACGAGTGGATGATGGGAGGGAGCCCGGCCACCTTCCGTCCTCTTCGCAGCGATCGCTGAAGGTGTGGCAAAGGGCGATGATACGTAGGCCGGATAGTCGCTGTCCATGATTCGCCACCCACGGCTGGTGCGCCCGGGAACGGCTTCCGTCAATGCGTTGCCATTCACGGACAATCATTCAATCCAGCGTGATGCGAAGCGCTCATGACGCCTCTTGCCGTCGATTCCATCGCTCGACAGGCAAGAACGTCGCTCGTTGGGGACGTGCCTGTCCCAGCCGAGTTGACGTCTCCGGCTACCATACTTTGGCACTTATTTCATGGACTTGCACATTTCTCGCATCGTGAGTGCACCTTGTGGTGGGTGTCACAAGTCGTCGAATGATCGGCGGGAGCACTGGAGACCTCAGTGGCGAAGTCTGTTCTCAACGGGCTGGTCGTGACACATGGGCAGGAGAAGACCAATCACTGACGTCAGCTGACGACAGGCAGACATGCTGATGAACTTTTCAGGACATCAGGCCCTCGAGTTGTGGTTCAGCATGGCGGGGATCGGTCATGCACAGCGAACACATGACAGGCAGCATGATCATCAAGACGGGTCCAGTGAGACGTGAGTCTGGGCTTCTCGAATACTAGATTTAACATAATATATATTATACGAGCCTATGAGAATTCGACATCACGCCCGCTTTGACGATCCACTGCAAGCGTCGAGACACATCCAAATTGCTATTTGTAGAATCACTGCATAGTATCAGTACAAGTTTCCTTGTCGAGAATGTCGATGATTCGCTCCCGCTTGCGTCCCCTCGGTCTGATCACCCTGCTGGCCTCCTCGGCAAGTCTGTTGATGGCTTGCAGCAGCCCCTCAATCGATACCTATGCCGGTTCCGGACCCGAGTTCAGAATCGACGAGTACTTCCTCGGGCACACACGAGGCTGGGGAATGGTTCAGGATCGCTCCGGTGAAGTGACTCGACGCTTCGTAGTGGACCTACAGGGCACCAGGCAGGATGGACGATTGACCCTCGACGAGAACTTTCGCTACAGCGATGGCGAGACGCAGCATCGACAATGGACCTTCGTCCCGACGGGTGACCGTCAGTGGCGCGGCACGGCAGCTGACGTGACCGGAGAAGCCACGGCAGCCAGCAATGGCCATGCCTTTCGCATGCAATATGTCCTGCAGGTTCCCATCGATGGCAGTGTCTGGGAGTTCAACATGGATGACTGGATGTATCTGCAGCCAGACGGACGCGTGTTGAATCGCACCTCGATGCGCAAACTGGGCATCGAGCTTGCCACCATCACCCTCGCCTTTCAGCGCTGTCCCTGTGAGAGCGGCCGCTAGAGGCGCTTGTTCAAGGGCGAATGTGTCTCGGCAAGCCACTGGGCATAGCTATCTTCCGGGAGCGCAGGTTGCCCGAAGGCATCGCTCTGAACCTGATCGAACCCGAGAGACTCAAGCTCCGATAGCTGCTGAACTCGCTTGCTACCTACCGCGATGGGCACCAGTCCCAGCGTTTTCATCGCACAGGTCCATGCCTTGATCAAACGTGTCTGATCCGGCTCATGCTGCTGAGGTACCATGAAGCGTGGGTGCAGCTTGACGGCTACCGCCGGCATCCGGCTCAACAGACGCAGATTGGCATTTTCCCGGCCAAACCGATCAATGCAGAAGGAGACTCCGTCACGGGTCAACGAGGTCATTGCCGCAATCAGTGCCTCTGGTGTCTCCGCGAAGCGTTCGCAGCCCGTGAGATCCAGGCGCAGATGCTCCCCCTTGAGGCGGTAAAGTCGCAGGATGCGTCTCAATGTCTCGGCGTATTCACTGTCAATCAGGCGCTTCGCCGAGAGATTCAGTGATACCGGCACTCCGAGAGACTCCGTGGAGCGCTGCGACTGCCAACGACTGACCATGGCGCACGTCTGGCGCAACACCCAGGTATCCAGTTCTTCGCCAATGCCTGCGCGCTCAGCCATGCGCAACATCTGGTTCGCGGTGACCCAGCGCCCTTGAACCTGCCAACGCAGCAGCATCTCCATGCCGCACACCTTTCTCGTCCGGACATCCAGGATCGGCTGCGCATGCAGGCTGAGCTCATTGTCTCGCAAGGCCCGGGCGAAGCGATCACCCAATGCGATGGCAAGGGTGACATTGCTGCTGAGATCGGCGACCTGAAGATTCTGCTGACACGGTGCCCAATGCGCCGCACTGGCAAGTTCCTCCTCGAGAAGTTCGACAAGCTCATGGGCCGTGGCCCCCTCGGGCGTGAAGGTGGCCGTTGCGACCAGGAGTTTGGGCCTCAGAGCACTGGAAAGATGCATCAGCCAGGGCTGAGTGATGAAACGTTGCCAACGCATGCCGCTGACAGACTGCCGCTGAGGCAGCAGGATGATCAAGGTATCGCTGCACAGACGACCCTTGATGACGTCTTCATCATCGAAGCTTTCATTGATCTGGCTGGACAGTGACTGCATCACCTCCTGGAGGAAGACCTCGCCCTGATGGTGACGCCAGTGTTCTGCCTCCGATACCTTGAGCATGATGGCCTGGTAGCTTTCACTCCCTCGGTTTTCCATCCAATGGGCAAATGTCTGAAGATAACGTCGTCGTGTGCTGTAGCCGGTAATGGGGTCAATGCTGGCCTGAAGCGTGGCACGCGTTCGTTCCGTCAGGAGGCTGTCGCGCTGGATCAGCTCGTTTTCGACCAGCATGGCACAGCGTCCCAGCCTTTCGAGTTGAGGCGCACTCAGCTCACGTGGTGTGTGATCGATGAGGCACAAGGTGCCCAATGGCAATCCTGAACTGTCTCGCAGCAAGGCGCCGGCATAGAATCGGAGATATGGCGGGCCGGTGACCAGGGGATTGTCATGAAAGCGTTCATCCTTGCTCGCGTCGTTAACGACGAGGTAGCGCTCTTCATGGAGAGCGTGGGCGCAGAAGGCCAGGTCACGCCCCGTTTCACGTGCATCGATACCGCAGTGGGCCTTGAACCATTGGCGATTCTCGTCCACCAGTGACACGAGACAGATGGGGACATCGAAGATATCCGCGACCAGGCGCGTCAGGTCGTCATAACGCTTTTCATGCTCACTATCCAGTACGTGAAGCGCGTGCAGGCTATCGATTCGCTCCTGTTCGCGAGGATGAGGGGCTGCTGGCATGAACCCGGGACGCCCACCTGCCGCAATGGCGGGTGGGCTAACAGACGCGTTGTGTGGGGGGATGGCCATTGGCGAGGATCTCATCTGAGTGACACGGACACCATTCAGCTTATCGTTGCCTGCATCGCGAAGGGAGACTTAGCGCCTCTGGTCAATTAAACGGTAAACTTTCGAATATTCGTGATGCAATATGGAGCCGCGCGCCCTGCTGCCCTGCTCCCACATACCACGAAGCCCCCGCAGCTTGGCTGCGGGGGCTTCGTGTGGTCAGGCCATGGATCTCGCGGTTCGTGACGCGGATTCAGGCTTCGGCAGGTGCGTAGGAGCCATCTTCACGGTGGACTTCCTTGCCGGTCAGACCCGGCGTGAAGACACATGCCAGATGCATGGTCTTGGTAGCACGCAGCAGGTGGTCGTCATGTTCATTGAGGATATAGACGTCACCCGGCTTGATCGGCCAGACCTTGCCATCCGCCAGTGTCTCCACCTCGCCCTCACCTTCCATGCAATACACGACTTCATAGTGGTGCTTGTAGTGGATATGGGTCTCGGTACCTTCGAAGATACGGGTGATATGGAAGGAGCACTTGCCACCATCTTCGTCGAGCAGCAGACGAGTGCTGTCCCAGTTGCCGTTCTCGGCCTTGACCAGACGATCCGTCTTGCGGGCTTCCTCGAGATTGCGAACGATCATCAACTTCTCCTCATTTGGGCGCTGTCATGACTCGACAGCTGACAGATGGCGATTCCCGCAGTGACATGAAGGCAATGGCGCTTGAACACGAAAGAGCCACGGCGCAGAACGATGAGCGCCTTCTTCGGTGACAGGTGACAAGGGCCAGGAATCGCATGAGATGACCCGCGCCATGGCGGGACAGGGAAGAACGGACGCCGATCACGTGACCAGCGCCCGATACCGCAGAGACTCAGCGCAGGACGGCTGCCGCATTTTCCTCGATGATGTCGAGGGCTTCCAGCAGGTCTTCATCACGGATGGTCAGCGGACACAGGCATTTGACGACCTGCCCGGAGTGACCGCTGGTCTCGATGATCAGGCCCTGCTCGAAACAACGTGAGGTGATGGCATCTGCCAGTTCACCTGACGCCACATCGATACCGCGCATCAAGCCACGACCTTTCTCGTGCGCCGCGAAGCCGTTTTCACGCGCCTTGGCGGCAATCTTCTGGAAGCGCTCCTCGACGATACGGCCCTTGCGCTGGATGTCGCGCTCGAACTTGTTGTCGCTCCAGAAGTGGCGCAGTGCGGCGGCGCCGGTCACGAAGGCCAGTGCATGGCCACGGAAGGTGCCGTTGTACTGACTCGGCTTCCACTCATCCAGCTCCGGACGCATCATCACCATCGCGAACGGCACGCCAGAGGCCGACAGTGACTTGGAGTTGCAGACGATGTCCGGAACGATGTCGGCATGCTCGAAACTGAAGAACTTGCCGGTACGACCACAACCCGCCTGGATATCGTCGATGATCAGCAGGATCTTGTGCTCCTTGCACAGGGCATCCAGACGCTGCAGCCATTCGATGGAGGCCGGGTTGATGCCACCCTCGCCTTGTACGGTCTCGACCAGTACGGCTGCCGGGCGGTCAAGACCACTGGAGGAGTCCTTCAGCAGCTTGTCGAGATACGCGACAGTGTCGACACCCTCGCCCATGTAACCATCATAGGGCACGAACTGTGCGCCCTGGGCTGGCAGACCCGCTGCATCACGGAACTTGGCGTTGCCTGTCGTGGCCAGAGCACCCATGGTGACGCCATGGAAGCCGTTGGTGAACGACACGATGTTATGACGGCCCGAGACCTTGCGCGCCAGACGGATGGCGGCTTCGACGGCATTGGTACCGGTCGGCCCCGGGAAGTGGACCTTGTAGTCCAGACCACGCGGCTTGAGGATCACTTCTTCCAGAGCTTCCAGGAAGTCGCGCTTGGCGGAAGTCCACATGTCGAGACCGTGGATGATGCCATCGCTGCTGATGTAATCGATCAATGCCTTCTTGAGCACCGGGTGGTTGTGCCCGTAGTTGAGCACGCCCGCGCCGGCCAGGAAATCGATGTAGCGCTTGCCATCCTCGGTGAACAGGTGGGCATTCTGCGCCTTGGTGAAGACGGTCGGGAAAGAACGAGAATAAGTGCGTACCTCGGATTCCATCTGTTCGAGTATCTGCGTATTCATGCTGTCACCTCCCTGGTGATGGATGGCCATGCTCGGCGCGATGAAAGCGCTGGCGGCCATACCAGAATGTAAAGACGATTCAACGAATGACACTGACCCGCTTGCACATGATGACTTGGGGGTCGACAAGTGATGTCACGACTTTCCTGTCATGAACATCCAGCGGGTGAGACGTGATTCTCCTCGAGGTCCGACACGAGAATCGTGACGCCGCCTCACCCGAGACTTCTCCATGGCGTCTTGAGATACCATGGCTGGCTCAGATATCGCTCGGCAGGAACGGACCGATACGTACCAGGTTCTCCGCGAGGTGCACGCCGCCCAACTGATCCGAGGAGAAATACTCACGCGAATGCAGGGGGACCTGCCAGCGCTCGGACAGACGCGTGAAGAGTGCCCAGGACGCTTCGTTGTCAGGTGTGATGGTGGTTTCGAGGTGGCGCACATGGGCCATCTCCGGGCGCTTCATCACGGCTTCGATCAGACGACGTGCCAGGCCAGTCCCGCGGGCTTTCTCACCGACGGCGATCTGCCACAGGAAGAAGGTCTGCGGGGCATCATTGCGGGTGTAGCCCGAGACGAAGCCGACCACCTCACCCTCTTCATCCGTCGCCACGGCGCAGCTGTCACGGAACTGGGTTGCCAGCAGAACGTACGAATACCCTGAATTGAGGTCCAGCGGCGGGCATGCCTTGACCAGCTCATAGATGCCCCAGCCGTCATCAGTGGTCGGCTGACGGATGAACAGCGGCGTCGTGGCGCGGTTGATCACGGCATCATGGGTGTGGTGGGCAAGGCCCTGAATCGTGGAAGTCATTGTCATGGTTTTCATAGATTATTTCGCAGTTGGCGAATTCGCTATAAACCATAACAAACCGTTATGAGTCTTGCAAACCATAGTTTATTTGCGAAGCGCTCATACATAACGGGAAATTATCGTTTATCACCCCATCGCATGAGCCGCTCCACGGGGCAATCGCCACGCCTCCGCCCACCGCGCAGACGCCAGTCATGCCATGCCCCTATCCTCCATCCCCTATCGCCAGCCGTGCCTGAGTGCAGTAAGCGTCACTGACAGCAGAACGACATATGGCGCCCGCAGGCGCCATATGGAGAAGAAAGGGGATGAAGAGATGCCGTCGCGGCAGGCATCGTGAAGACGTCACATGCGGTCTCTGACGATGTCAGCAGATCCCCTTCGCACGTGTGCCCGAGCGGCAGGTCAGCGTTTCACGGCCGTCGAGGAAGCGGCTCGCCTGGAGGAGGACGCCACGATCTGCCCGAGTTCATCGTGGCGACTGAACTGGATGGCGCAGTTGCGGCCTTCATTCTTGGCAGCATATAGCGCCATATCGGCATTGTGAGTCAGCGCTTCACGTTGATTGCCGTGTTGCGGCGCGATCGCGATACCGATGCTGCACCCCACTTCCAGCTTGTGGTCTTCATAGAGGAAAGGCTTGCCCAATGAATCGATGATGCGCTGTGCCAGCTGGGCAAGTTCACCATGGCGCCCCAGATTTGCCTGGATATCGGCATTGTGGACCAGTACCACGAATTCATCGCCGCCCAGACGTGCGACGAAGTCGTCCTTGCGCACCACCTGGTTGAGCCTTTCCGCGATCACCTTGAGAGCGACGTCACCAGCCGCGTGACCATAAGTGTCATTGATGGGCTTGAACTTGTCGATGTCCAGCATCAGACAGGCCATCTGACCGCCCTCTTCATTGACATCAGCCAGCCACTGCTCGCTTCTCTCATAGAAATGCTGACGATTGGGCAGGCCTGTCAGGGAATCATGCATTGCCAGCTGAGTGATGCGTTTCTTGTAGTTGTTGCTCTCGATGATGTTGTACTTGAACTTCTGCAACGCACGCGCCATCTGGCCGACTTCATTGGTGTGCTGAGTACTGTCGATCACCACGCTGACATCATCATTGGCCAGAGTGTTCATCGTCTGCGTGAGGCGGCGAATCGGCTTGAGCACATAGCGAGCGAACAGCCACATGGAAAGCCCGATCAGCACGGCGATCATGATCAGCGCCAGGCCATTGACGATAGGGGCCAGCGTCGCCAGCAGCTTGAGCGTCTTGCCGACCGCCGCCGAAGTGGCGGCGACGCGTTGATCGCTTTGATGATCCAGGACCGCAAGGCCCTCGATCGCTGGGGCGTCGTCGACCTTGACGCGGGCGTCAAGCTCACTGGCTGACATGCCGGGCTGCTCATCATGTAGATGACTGATCGTCAGCAGGCGCTCGCTGTAAGCCTGAATGACACTGGCGATATCGCGGATCGCACGCTGCTCTGCCACGTTCATGCCCATCTCGCGGTAGGCCGCAAGCGTCTCACGCAGCGACTGGATGTCCTGGGCGGCTTGCTGTCCATAGATGGCGTCCCCGCGCAGAACATAGTTCTTGAAGTGGTGGATCATCTCGCCGTACCCCATGTCCCGACGCAGGTTGGCGACCAGGCGCGCCTTGCCCATGCCATCTTCCAGCGGATTGGCATTGTCACGGGATTCACGTATGGCGACGCTGCGCAGGGTGTCCAGCCCGGACACGGCCAGATAGTCATCCACGACGACCTGTCGGTCGATCTCGCGAACCGACTCATCAGTGGCCATCAGCTGACGAACCTTCAGTACCATGGCGTCGTAACGGTCCAGCGTCTCGTTCAGCCCATGGAGGGCCACTTCTTCCTGTTGACTGATCCCCAGACTCTGGTAGCGGAACAAGGCGCTGCGGGCTGCGCCGATTTCATTCTGGATCTCGGGAATCAACGCCTCATCATGTCGCAACACCAGATTCTTGAAGTCGTGGATCATCCCGCCGAAGCCCATCGACTTGGTAAGCTGGCTCTCCAGGCGTGGCTTGTCGGAACGTGCCTGCTGATATTCGTGCCAGTCCGTTTCCAGTTCTGACACGTTGCGGGTGATGAAAGCCAACACGACCAGCAACACCAGCCCTGCCAGTGCGGAGAGTCCGCAGATGATGATGTTGATGGTACGAAAGCGCATGTTGGCCAGGGTCATGTATGGCGGTCTCTTCACTGGTGGATACGGTCATCGGGCAAGGCGTCAACGTAGGCGCCATCTGCAGCATTCATCTTCACAATACCAGAAATCCTAATACTCGGATGTATTACGCGGGGTTGCTCCCGGTACCAGCTTCCCAATGAAAAGATCCCCCACCGCAACGCGATGGAGGATCTTCATCTGATCAAGCTGGACGGGACGTCGCAGGCCATCGACAGGCGCCTTGAGGCATCACGTCAATGAATCAGTTGTAATAGGCATTGGTCGTATCGGTGTGATCGGTCACGTCACGAATGCCGGCGAGCTCGGGGATGCGTTCCAGAAGCGTCTTCTCCACGCCATCCTTGAGCGTCAGGTCAACGGCCGAGCACCCTTGGCACCCGCCGCCGAACTGAAGCACGGCAACCTGGTCGTCGGTCAGCTGCATCAGCTTGATCTCACCACCGTGTGCCGCCAGGCCCGGATTGATCTCGCTGTAGAGGATGTAATTGATGCGATCTTCCAGCGGGCTGTCTGCATTGACCTTGGGCATCTTGGCATTCGGTGCCTTGATGGTGAGCTGGCCGCCCATGCGATCCGCATTGAAGTCGACCGTCGCCTCTTCCAGGAACGGAACGCTGTGGGTGTCGAGATAGACCTTCAGCTTCGGAAGATCCAGAATCTCGTCCGTCGGCTCTTCTTCTCCCGGGCGGCAGTAGGCAAGACACGTCTCGGCATACGGAGTGCCCGGCTGGGTGATGAAGATGCGCACGCCGATGCCTTCCACGTTCTGCTTCTCGAGCAGCTCGGCAAGATACTCCTGGGCGCTATCGGTAATCTGGATGCTCTCACTCATGGCGCAGAGACTCTCTTGATGTCAGGTGACTAATGGCTCCATGTTAAGGAAATCCTGCTGCACTCGCAATCCTGAGCAAATCACTCGGGTTTGGCGCCATGGGCGCGGCCACTCCCGGGTGGGCTTTCCTAAAGCACTCATGTTGCGCATGAATCATGCTCATCGTGACGATTCTGAGGTCTGATACGATAGCCACATCTGGCAAGGCGAGGATGCCGCGAGCGGCTCCTTCACCAGAGCTTCCCAATAGCAATGAGTTCGCGCCTGTGGCGTGTGGCTTGCCTGGCAAAGTCCTTGCTTGGCAAACAGAGTCACACGTCCGGGAAACAACGCGACAAGTCACGTACGCTGGAGTCCGTCATGGCGCAAGCCCACCCCCCTGTTCCCTATTCCCTGCCCCTGTCTGACGCGCTGAGACAGGCGCTGCAGGAGCGTATCCTGATCCTCGATGGTGGCATGGGCACCATGTTGCAGAGCTATGGGCTGGAAGAGGAAGACTTCCGCGGTGAACGCTTCGCCGACTGGCCCAGTGACATCAAGGGCAACAACGACCTGCTGGCCCTGACACGCCCGGATATCGTCGAAGCGATCCACCGCGCCTATTTCGAGGCCGGCGCCGATATCGTCGAGACCAACACCTTCAATGCGACCCAGTTGTCGCAGTCCGATTACGGCATGCAGGCGTTGGTGTACGAGATCAATCTCGAATCGGCGCGACTGGCGCGCAAGGCAGCCGATGACGTGGCCGCCGAGACCGGCATCCCGCGCTTCGTCGCCGGGGTGCTCGGCCCGACCAGCCGCACCTGCTCCATCTCCCCCGACGTTAACGACCCCGCCAAGCGCAACGTCACCTTCGATATCCTGCGCGACAACTATCGCGAAGCTGCGCTGGCGCTCTTCGAGGGCGGCGCGGACCTGATCCTGATCGAGACCATCTTCGACACGCTCAATGCCAAGGCGGCGATCTACGCCCTGGAGGAGCTGTTCGACGAGGGTCACCCGCGCCTGCCGGTGATGATCTCCGGTACCATCACCGATGCCTCGGGACGCACGCTGTCCGGCCAGACCACCGAAGCCTTCTGGAACTCGGTACGCCACGCTCGCCCGCTGAGCATCGGCCTCAACTGTGCTCTCGGCGCCGAGGAGCTGCGCCCCTATCTGCGTGAGCTGTCCGAGAAGGCCGATACCTTCGTGTCTGCGCATCCCAACGCGGGCCTGCCCAATGAATTCGGCGAGTACGACCAGACCCCGGACGAGATGGCCGAGATCATCCGAACCTTCGCCTCGGAGGGTCTGCTCAACATCATCGGTGGCTGCTGTGGCTCCACGCCGGAACATATCCGCGCGATCAAGGGTGTGGTGGATCAATGCGCGCCCCGCAAGGTGCCCGAGATCGCCAGAGCTTGCCGCCTGTCGGGGCTTGAGCCCTTCAACATCCAGCCGGACTCGTTGTTCGTCAATGTCGGTGAGCGTACCAACGTCACCGGCTCCGCGCGCTTCCGTCGCCTGATCAAGGAAGAGGATTACACCACCGCGCTGGAAGTCGCCCTCGAGCAGGTCGAGAGCGGCGCGCAGGTCATCGACGTCAACATGGATGAAGGCATGCTGGAGTCACAGGAGGCCATGGTGCGCTTTCTGAACCTGATCGCCTCGGAGCCGGATATCTCGCGGGTGCCGATCATGGTCGACTCCTCCAAGTGGGACATCATCGAGGCGGGGCTCAAGTGCATCCAGGGCAAGGCGGTGGTCAATTCCATCTCGCTCAAGGAAGGCGAGGAAAGCTTCCGTCACCAGGCGCAGATCTGTCGACGCCATGGCGCGGCCGTGGTGGTCATGGCATTCGATGATGTCGGACAGGCCGACACCTATGAGCGCAAGATCGAGATCTGCGAGCGCGCCTACCGATTGCTGGTCGAAGATATCGGCTTCCCGGCCGAGGACATCATCTTTGACCCCAACATCTTCGCCATCGCCACCGGCATCGAGGAGCACAATAACTACGGTGTCGATTTCATCGAGGCCACGCGCTGGATCCATGCCAACTTGCCGCATGCGATGATCTCCGGTGGTGTCTCCAACGTGTCCTTCTCGTTTCGCGGCAACAACCCGGTGCGTGAAGCGATCCACTCGGTATTCCTCTATCACGCCATCCAGGCGGGTTTGAGCATGGGCATCGTCAACGCCGGCCAGTTGGCGCTCTACGATGATCTACCCGATGAGTTGCGTGAGGCCGTCGAGGATGTGGTGCTCAATCGTCGTGATGACAGTACCGAGCGTCTGCTCGACATTGCCGACAAGTACAAGGGTGATGGCAGTACTGGCGAGAAGAAGGAAGATCTCGAGTGGCGCAGCTGGCCAATCAACAAGCGTATCGAGCACGCGCTGGTCAAGGGCATCACCACGCATATCGAGGAAGATACCGAAGAGGCGCGGGTCCAGGCGGCGCGCCCCATCGAGGTCATTGAAGGCCCCTTGATGGATGGCATGAATGTCGTCGGTGACCTGTTCGGTGCCGGCAAGATGTTCCTGCCCCAGGTGGTGAAGTCCGCACGGGTCATGAAACAGGCGGTTGCCCACCTGATCCCCTTCATCGAGGCAGAAAAGTCCGGAGACACCCAGGCCAAGGGCAAGATCGTCATGGCCACCGTCAAGGGCGATGTCCACGACATCGGCAAGAACATCGTCGGCGTGGTGCTTCAGTGCAACAACTATGAGGTGATCGATCTTGGCGTGATGGTACCCGCCGAAAAGATCCTGCAGACCGCCATCGACGAGAAGGCCGATATCATCGGGCTTTCGGGCCTGATCACGCCATCACTGGACGAGATGGTCAGCGTCGCCAGGGAAATGCAGCGTCGGGGCATGCAGTTGCCGTTGCTGATCGGGGGCGCCACCACCTCCAAGGCGCACACGGCGGTCAAGATCGAGCCACAGTACGAGCATCCGGTCATCTATGTCACCGATGCGTCGCGCGCCGTGGGCGTGGCGTCTCGTCTGCTGTCACCCGAGCTCAAGCCCGACTTCGTCGATCAGGTGCGCAGCGAGTATGCCGTGGTGCGTGAACGCAATGCCAAACGACGCCCGAAGGCTGCGGACCTTGACTATGCCCAGGCGCGCAAGCGCCGCTTCCAGCCTGACTGGGAGAATTACACGCCGCCGGCGCCAAGTTTCACGGGCCTCAAGGTCTTCGATGGGTATGATCTCAACGAACTGGTCGAGCGTATCGACTGGACGCCCTTCTTCATGAGCTGGCAGCTGTCAGGCAAGTATCCGAAGATCCTGCAGGATGAGGTGGTCGGAGACGCCGCGCGTGCCCTGTTCGCCGATGCCAGAGAAATGCTGCGCAAGTTGATCGATGAGAAGGTGCTGACCGCACGTGGGGTCATCGGTTTCTGGCCAGCCAACTGTGTCGACGACGATACCCTGGAGGTCTATGCCGATGAGTCGCGTACTCAGGTCATCGAGCATCTCCACCACATCCGTCAGCAGATGACCAAGAACCGCGACGGCGTCTGTCACAGCCTCGCCGATTTCATCGCTCCCCGAGACAGTGGCAAGCCGGACTGGATCGGTGGCTTCGCCGTCACCACCGGGCATGGGGCGGATGAATTGGCCAGACAGTACGAGGAGGCTGGCGATGACTACAACGCCATCATGGTCAAGGCGTTGGCGGATCGTCTCGCCGAAGCCTTTGCCGAGCGCCTGCACGAACGTGTCCGCAAGGAGTTCTGGGGATATGACGCCGAAGAAGTGCTCGACAACGAGGCACTGATCGCCGAGCGGTATCGGGGCATACGCCCGGCGCCCGGCTACCCGGCCTGTCCGGACCACACCGAGAAGGCCACGCTGTTCCGCATGCTCGAACCGGAGACGCATGCCGGCATGGTGCTGACCGAGAGCTTCGCCATGTGGCCTGCCGCCGCCGTTTCCGGCTGGTACTTCGCCCATCCTGAGTCGAAGTACTTCTCCACCGGCAAGATCACCCGGGACCAGGTGCTGTCATTGGCGGAGCGCAAGCGCATGCCACTCGCCGAAATGGAGCGCTGGTTGTCACCGGTACTGAGCTACGATCCGGACAACGCCAGCTAGATCAGGTCGTACGAAGATTTGCCGACAGCCGGCAAGCATATCTCGCATGATCATGCAAAGGGCACCTGCCAGCGCAGGTGCCCTTTTGCGTGGGGCTGGTTGACTCAGCAGAGTCTCGGTCAGCGTCATGCATCGGATGCTGCCTGTGACACCTCACGCTATAATGGCCTCCTTTGTCCTTCCCTGCCCTCTGACCTGCGAGCCGTCTGTGTCCCTGTTCTGCGCATCCATCCCGTCTGTCCTGCCCTGCGCGGGGGCATCGTCTGAAGGTGACTCTGGTGATTGCCGGCGGCGGTATTCACCGGCGATGGGGCGTGCGTGATGTTGCCTGAACGCCAACGCAGCCTGAGAATTCTGAAGCTGGCACTGCCCATCATCGGTGGCATGCTCTCGCAGAGCCTTCTCAATCTGATCGATGCCGCCCTGGTAGGACAGCTTGGTGAGACGGCGCTGGCCGGAGTCGGGGTCGGGGGCTATGCCATGTTCATGGTCACGGCCTTGATCTTCGGGCTGTCATCCGCCGTGCAGGCCCAGACCTCTCGACGGCTGGGAGAATCTGCCCCCGAACGTTGCGGCGAAGGGCTGAATGCCGGACTGATATTGGCATTGTCGGTGGGCATTCCCGTGATGTTGGCCTGCCATCACTGGGCAGACACCTTGCTTCGTCTGATCAATGACCAGCCTGAGGTCCACGCAACGGCCACCTCTTACTTCCAATGGCGCGTCGCCGGCATCGTGCCCGTCGCCATGGCATTCTGCTTCCGCGGATTCTGGAATGGACTTCAGCGCACCGGTATCTATCTGCGTATCATGTTGATCACCCAGCTAATCAATGTGGTGTTGAGCATCATCTTGATCCATGGACTCTATGGCGCCCCCAGGATGGGGGCCGATGGTGCAGGTGCCGGTACGACACTGTCCCTCTTCGTGGCATTGGGCCTGTGGGTGCAGGCGACCCTGGGAGAGCGCAGACAACATGGCGTACTGCATGCCTGGCCGCCACTGAGACACTACCTGACGCTGCTCAAGCTGGCGGTGCCCCATTCCTTCCAACAGCTGTGGTTTGCGGCGGGCTATGCCGTGTTGTTCTGGATTCTGGGTAGGATCGACGCGGCCAGCGTGGCGGTGGGTCATGTGCTGGTCAATCTCTCCCTGCTGCTCATTCTGCCAGGAGTCGGTCTGGGGCTGGCGGCCATGAGTCTGGTGGGTCAGGCGTTGGGGCGCGATCACCATGAAGATGCCCATCGTTGGGGATGGGATACGGTGCGCATCGCCCTGCCTTGCCTCATGCTGCTGGGATTGCCGCTCTGGGCGGCACCGGAAAGCGTGCTGGGCCTCTTCCTGCATCGCCCGGAGTTGATCGCGCTGGGCAAGCTCCCGTTACAGCTGACCGCCGTGATGATCATCATGGACTGCGCGGCCATCGTGCTGGCTCAGGCGTTGCTCGGGGCTGGTGCCAATCGCACGGTCATGACCGCCACCCTGGCCATCCAATGGCTGCTCTTCCTCCCGCTTGCCTGGTGGTTCGGGGTGCATCTGGAGGGTGGATTGCTGGCCATCTGGTGCACTCAGCTCGGGTATCGAATCTTCAACTCTCTTGTCTTCAGTGCCATCTGGCAACGCAGAGAGTGGCAGTTGCTGCGGCTCTGAGCCTCGCCCTCTTTCTTCATCAAAGGGCCGTGGTGGCCTTGTCCTGTCGACCTCGAGATCGCCACGGGGGCATCACCGCCACGTGGATTCCCTTTCATCTGGCATCGCCCCTGAATCGGTCTGGAGGACCGAAGCGTTGAAATCGGGTGATAGCGCACGGTTGTTGAGGCGTATGACATGCTGTGGTCTGGAGTATGTTGGTCATACTGTAAATCCTTGTCATCGGGTGCCGACATGTCGATCACGTCAAAGTCAGGAGGTTGGATCAAGAGTGCGCGGCGATGGATTCCCGTCGTTTGCGTCATGGCATTCAGCCCCCGATTGCCGCTGCTTCGGCCCCCCTCCCACCAGTCCTTGATGTTGCCTCGACCAGCAGTCACTCGAACATGACCAGGGTGGCCGACGAGATGCCCCCCACGGCGGCGTCCCTCGCGCCCGGGCGAAATCTGACCGCCGTCTTCGTCAATCCGGGGCTGCCTGGGGAACGATTCTGGAACATGGTCACGGCGACGATGCAGGCAGCAGCTCGAGACCTGAATGTCTCGCTGGAAGTCGTATATGCCGAGCGAAATCCCATCCTCATGAAACGATTGGCAAGCGCGGCCCTGGCGCGTGCAACATCCCCGGACTATCTCGTGCTGGTCAATGAGGAGCAGGCCGCTTCCGACCTCCTGCCTCTGGCAGATGGCGGCTCATCACATATCGTGATGCTGTTGAACGGCTTGACCCCGGAGGAGCAGACAACTCATGGCGTCCCGGGCAGTGTCCACCCCTCCTGGATCGCCAGCGTCATTCCCGACAACCATGGCGCCGGGAGAAGGATGGCCAGCGAATTGATTGACGCAGCGCGTATCTATCCGCCCGGTGAAACGCGCCACGGGCTCGCCTTGATCGGCGATACCAGAACGCCAGCCTCCATCGCTCGCAATGCCGGGATGTTGAATGGCTTTGCTGAGCATGATGTCGTCAAGATGACGCGCATTCTCGAGGCACGCTGGAACCTTCCGGATGCTGAGCGGCTCACGCATCACTATCTCCAATGGGCCGAACGCTCGGGATTGCACAATACCCTCATCTGGGCGGCAAACGACGCCATGGCGGAAGGTGCCGTCCGAGCGGTTGAAGCCAGTGGCATGCAGCCGGGCAAGGATGTGCTGATCGCGGGTCTCAACTGGTCGCCCGAGGGCATCGCCATGGTGATGGACAAGCGCATGGTGATGTCAGATGGCGGGCATTTCATGGCGGGAGCCTGGGCGATGGTGATGTTGAGAGACCACGCTGATGACACCCACTGGGCCCCCAGAACCGTGCACTTCCCGATGAGCCCCATCCATCAGGGAAATGTCGATATCTACGGCCCGTTGCTGATCCAGCCGGACTGGGAAACGGTGGACTTCACGCGCTTCAGATTGCAGACAATGGAAGACGACTACGCGTTTGATCCGATGGCAGTGTTGGAGCAGATGAAAGTCTCGCCTGCGCCACTCGAACGACAGGACTGATCGAGCAGATCATGGTGTGGCCCCGGGAGAGGAACACGTCAGATCACCCGTCGCCAGGCAGCCCTCTCCCCTTCAGCTCGCCAGCCGCGGGGATCGACTTGCTTCCTGACAGCCTGTCACACGCGATAATGGAGTCATCATGAGATTGACGCGACCTTCACTGGCTTCACGATGTTCGAGGATGTGCCGTGCCCTTGCCCTGTTGGCATTGATGTCCATCTCAACGATGACTCAGGCCGAGAGCTTGCGTCCCATCAAGCAGGTC
This sequence comes from Cobetia marina, assembly GCF_001720485.1. Taxonomy (GTDB): domain Bacteria; phylum Pseudomonadota; class Gammaproteobacteria; order Pseudomonadales; family Halomonadaceae; genus Cobetia; species Cobetia marina. The sequence goes on along the minus strand of NZ_CP017114.1, from coordinate 2,158,849 downwards.
GTGTTTCTGAACCCCGGATATTCCACGGAAACGTTCTGGGCCCAGGCGATCATCGCTGCCTCGACGACCGCTGAATCCCTGGGGATGCATCTGGAAGTCTTCAGTGCCAGACGCAACACCGACGAATTCATTCGACTGGGAAAGCAGGTATTGAACCGAGAGAGCCCTCCGGATCTATTGATCACCACCAACAACCATGGACTGGCGGTTCCATTGATCGAGATCAGCCATGCCGTGCGCGTGCCCATGATCATCATCGTCAATAGCCTGACCCCCCGCCAGGCCAGAGCGTTGGGCAAGCCACTTGGCCGATATCCCTACTGGCTGGGCAGTGTTTCGCCTGATCATCAGCAAGGGGGGCACGACAGCATGGTGGCACTCATCAATCGCCATGACGTCTTGCATGGCAAGTCGGATGGTCGAGGCATCGCTCTTGTCGGAGGGCTGCATGACGAGGCGACACGACTCCGGGTGCGCGGTGTACAGGACGCGCTTCTCAGAGCCCCCCATCTGTCCCTGGATCGGATATTTCAGGCCAACTGGAGTTATGAGGATGCCTACCGAAAGGTCGAAAGCTACTTGAGACATCAAACAGACGCCCGCCCCCTTCGCATGATATGGGCGGCCAATGACCTGATGGGCATCGCGGCCATTGATGCCCTCAAGCACAATGGGCTTCGCCCGGGCAAGGATGTCGTCGTGGCTGGCATGGGATGGACCCGTGCCGGAATCGATCACCTGCGCTCAGGAGAGATGGAGGTCAGTGCTGGCGGAGGCGCCCTGGCGACCGCCTGGTCACTGGTCCTGCTCGCCGCGGTACAACAAGGAAGCCTCCAGGCACGTGATATCGGCACTCGCTATTACACCATGGGGATCGCGCTGGCTGGGGACCCGGAGGCCTTTCTGGACAGGATTCCTCTGGAAGTGCTTGCCCTGCAACCGATGGATCATCTGATCAATGAGGTCGCGACACTTCCCCCTGATGCCTCTCCCTTCCTTCCGATGCCCGCTCATGCCACTTCATCGTCCAGCGTTGCAGCACCGAATGCACTGACGGCCGCCCATCAGGGAGCACGCCGCCATGCGCAATGACGAGACACAGGACAGGCCTCACGACACGACAGAGGCGCATGAGGGTCATGAGGGTCATGAGGGCCACGATGCCTCGCCCCTGCGCTGGCGGATATTGCGCGTGCTGGCGCCCCTCATCCTGTTGATCTGTGCAGTCAGCGGCGTCGTGGGTTATTCACTGTATTCAAGTGAAACCATCGAGCACATGCACGAAGATCATCAAGAGATGATGAACATCACGGTATTGTCCCTGCCAAGTGCGATCTGGAACTTCGATGACGATGTCATTCACGCCTATCTGGAAACGCTGAGCAGTCACCCCAGCGTGCATGCAGTGCGCTACTACAACCATGAGGGCACTCTCGTCGAGGAGATCACCAAGCCGGGCGACGCCCTGGACCCGATGATACATTCCCAGGAGCTGGTCTATCGCAATTCTCTCGTGACGCAGGTCGTGGGGCGACTGGAGATGGAAAGCACCAATGCTCCCTTGCTTGCCAAGCAATACCAGGGAGGAGCGCTGCTGTTCGTTATCGCACTCTCGATCATCATCTGCGTTCTGCTGATCGTTTCCTGGCAATTGAAACGCTACGTGATGAACCCTCTCAACCGGGCGATCGCCAGCATGCGTCAGCTGGAGAATCCGCAGACGGCATTTCGCAGGATCCCGCTCACGCGCTCAAGAGAGATCAACAAGGTCATTGCACAGCTGAATAGCCTGGGCGAGCGCATCTTCATCATGATGGAGGCGCTGCGTGACAACGAAGAGCGCTATCAGCATTTCTATCGCGACACCCCTGCACTGCTCCTGGTGATTGATGCTCACGGTACGGTGCTGGATGTCAGCCAGAGGATGCTCGAGGTAACGGGGTGGAAGCGAGAGCAACTGGTGGGATCGCCCTTCGATACCTTGATCATCGGCCAGAATACTCATTGTATCGATCGCATCAGCTCGGCGCTTCGCAAGGGGGACGCGTGCGAGAACCAGGTGATGACCCTCAAATGCCTCTACGAAGAGGACCGGCAGGTACAGGTGGTCATCCCGTCGGCCACCAATGACAGCGAACGCGGCACCATGATGCTGTTGTCGGACGTTACCGAATTGAAGCGGACCCAGAAGCGATTGCTGGAGCATGAGCTGATCGACCCGCTGACACAGCTGCCGAATCGTCTGGCCCTGAACTCACACCTTCAGACACTCATCAATGGCGGGGCTCCCTTCGGACTGCTGCTGGTCAACATCGATCGTTTTCACAGCATCAATCACCACCTCGGCCCTGTCGACGGCGACATCCTGCTCAAGGAAGCAGGAGAACGTCTGAAGAGTTGCACTCCAGCCTGGATGGGTCGCTCCGGCGGAGATGAATTCGTCATGACCTGTGACACAAGCGAATTGCGCGCCCTGGCGCGTCGGATTGAACTGGCCTTCTCGACGCCGCTTCTCAAGGCGGGGGAGCCCATCAATCTCAGCCTGAGCAAGGCAGGGCTTGAAGTTCGCCAGGATGATGAGACGCCCAGTCGTCTGATGCGCCTGCTCGAGCGCACTGTCATGGATATCAAGCACAAGGGAGGCAACCAGTACCGACTCTGTGTACGCGACAGCGCTCTGGAGGACGGTGAGCCATTGTTCCTCAAGGAGCGTCTGATTCGCGAGGCCCTGACCAGAGGTTGGCTCTGCCTTTACCTGCAGCCCATCTTCCAGGCGCAAAGTCCTGATCTCGATGCACCATCATTGCTGGGGGCGGAGGCACTGGTGCGTATCCATCACCCAGACCTTGGCTTGATTGCGCCCAATGAATTCATTGCGGCAGCGGAGAAGACGGGGCAGATCATCGATATCGGAAACTGGGTACTGGAAGAAGCGGCCGTCATCTTGAGTGAATGGCAAAAGCAAGGTATCGAGACTCGTTACCTGTCCGTCAATGCCTCTGTCATGCAGTTCAGGGATCAGGGCCTGCTGCACAAGCTCGAATCATTGATCGAACGCCATCCGATACGTCCTCGGCAGCTGATCATCGAAGTGACCGAAAATCTGATGCTCGACAATGAGGACAGCCTGCGCTTTCAGCTGGAGGCGATTCGTAAGCTGGGCGTGAATCTGTCATTGGATGACTTCGGTACTGGCTTTTCATGCCTTTCCTATCTTCACAACCTGCCCTTCGGCACCTTGAAGATCGACCGCTCGTTCGTGATGAACGTACAGACAAGCCGGCGAGACAGGGAGCTTGCACGCATCATCGTCGACATGGGGCATTCGCTTGGCATGCAGGTCGTCGTGGAGGGAATCGAGGCACGGGGTCAGGCAGAGATCTTCAGGGCCATGGGAGTGCGCGCCTTCCAGGGGTATCACTTCGCGCGTCCGATGCCCCTGCAGGCCTTCAATGCCCGGTACTCTTCGTCAAGTGAAACCCGCATGTGTCTTCTTCGGGCGGCGACACCCGACGATCAGAACCGCGACCGCCAGATAGGCACGGGCCGTGACGAGGATTGACGGCAGCAACATGATGTCATTCAGGGCCAGACGCGCATATTGCAGCCTCTGGCCTTTTCTTTCGTTCTTGCCGTAGGCACACTCATGGCATCTTCTTCATAACCCTATCATCGAAAAGTATGATTATTTATTCTTTTAAAGAATAAAAGATAGGGAGTAAGGTGACCGCAGCATCAACAAGACTCGCATCAGTGGTCGCCCACCTGATGCCCGACCGCAGGACACCCCTGACATGTATCGGTATGACACTTACGACCAGACCCTGGTCGACGAGCGGGTAGCTCAGTTCAAGGACCAGATGGACCGCTATCTGGCCGGCCGCCTGGGTGAGGAAGAATTTCGTCCCCTGCGCCTGCAGAACGGCCTCTACATTCAGCGTCACGCACCGATGCTGCGTATCGCCATTCCCTACGGCATGCTGAGCGCTGCACAGTTGCGCTCACTGGCTGCCATCAGCCGTCGCTATGACCGTGCCTATGGTCACTTCACCACGCGTCAGAATCTGCAGCTCAACTGGCCGAAGCTTGAAGATGTCCCGGCGATCCTCGCCGAGCTGGCCCAGGTCGAGATGCATGCGATCCAGACCAGCGGCAACTGCATCCGCAATACCACCACGGATCAGTTCGCCGGTATCGCGCAAGACGAGACGGTGGATCCGCGTCCCTGGTGTGAGCTGATTCGTCAGTGGTCCACCCTGCACCCGGAGTTCGCCTATCTGCCGCGCAAGTTCAAGATTGCCGTCACCGGCGCCAGCGCGGACCGTGCCGCGATCCAGGTCCACGATATCGGCCTGCGCCTGACACGTGGCGAGGATGGTCGCGTCAAGGCGACCGTGCTGGCAGGTGGCGGCCTCGGTCGTACCCCGATGGTCGGCGATGTCGTGCGGGAAGATCTCGATTGGCAGCACCTGCTGACCTATCTTGACGCCATCGTCCGCGTCTACAACCAGTGGGGCCGTCGTGACAACAAGTACAAGGCGCGCATCAAGATCCTGGTCAAGGCATTGGGCATCGAGGAGTTCCGCCGTCGTGTCGAGGAAGAATGGGCACACTTGAAGGATGGCCCCGAGACACTGACAGACTCGGCGGTTGCCAAGGCGACCGAGTACTTCCCGGAACCGGCGCGTCGTGCCGTCGGCGAGGACGCGATTGCGGCCTACGAGACACTGCGTAGCGAGAATCGGGCCTTTGCCCGTTTCGTGACCAACAATGTCGTCGGCCACAAGGTCCCGGGTTACAAGGCCGTCACCTTGTCGCTCAAGCGCCGTGAACTCGCGCCGGGCGATGTCACCGCTGATCAGATGGACGCCGTGGCCGACCTCGCGGAAGAGTACGGTTTCGGTGAACTGCGTGTGACGCACGAGCAGAACCTGGTGCTGTCAGATGTGCCGGTCGATCAGCTCGAGAATCTCTGGAAGGCGCTGGACGCGCTGGGCATGGCCAATCCGACCGTTGGCACCCTGGCCGACATGATCTGCTGCCCTGGCGGTGACTTCTGCTCACTGGCCAATGCCAAGTCGATCCCGATCGCCCAGGCACTGCAGGATCGCTTTGAAGACCTCGATTTCCTGTATGACCTCGGCCCGCTGGATCTGAACATCTCCGGTTGCATGAACGCCTGCGGCCACCACCACGTCGGCAACATCGGCATTCTCGGTGTCGACAAGAAAGGCCAGGAGTTCTATCAGGTCTCGCTTGGCGGCCGCAGTGATGACAACGCGACCATCGGCAAGATTCTCGGCCCGTCGTTCAATGCCGAGGACATGCCGAACGTCATCGACAAGGTGTTGCAGGTATATGTCGAGCAGCGACTGGAAGATGAGGTCTTCGTCGATACTTACCACCGCATCGGCATGAAGCCGTTCAAGGAGCGGGTCTATGCCTGAGGTGACAGCGGAAATGACGTCAGCACGTGAATTGACTGATCAGCGTCAAGGCGGAGTCATCCGTCAGAACCAGCTGGTCCCCGAGGACGCCTGGCAGGTCGTGCGCCTTGATGAAGACGGTAACCTGCCAAGCTACCAGCAACCTGCCCTGCTGCCTCTGGCACACTGGCAGGCGCTGGTTGACGCAGGTGAAGGGTCTGACCAGCTTGGCCCCTGGCTTGCCAGCGATACCGAGCTGACACCGGAGCTGGGAGAAGCACTTGCCACTGCACCGCTGCTGGCAGTCGATTTCCCCAACTTCAATGATGGGCGTGGCTATACCCTCGCCCGCCTGATGCGAGAGCGGTATGGCTTCCAGGGCGAAATTCGCGCCATTGGCGATGTGCTGGTCGATCAGCTGCATTACATGAGCCGCTGTGGCATCGACGCCTTCCAGCTGCGCTCGGACCAGTATGTGGAAGATGCCTTGTACGCGCTGTCCATCTTCAGCGTGAGTTACCAGACAGGTATCGATCAGACGAGTCCGCTGTTCTCTCGTCGCTGGTAACCCTGACGACTAGCCAATGAAAGGCCCCGTGAGCTGGATGTCACCAGTTCACGGGGCCTTTTCGTTTCTGGTCACCTCTTTCGTTGCAGACCTTGTCGTGGTATCGGCCTATATCATGGTATCGATGCCTATCGACAGGTCACGCCGCCATCACCGTGGCCAGCAATGCCATGCCCCCGACCAACAGAGCAGCCATCACCAGTCCTACCACCAGAAAGTCCAGCGCATGACCATGCTCGAAGTCACGTTTGCGGTTGGCTTCCTTCTGAACGCCGATGAATGCAGCAAGCACGGATTTGACTTCGTTGATCATGAGCACCTCCCAGAATGACGCATATCAATATGGTGGTGGAACAACGCTGCAAGGCGTGGCGGCAACCCCTGCGGAGAACTACGATGAGGTGATGCTGCCTTTCGCGTCACATGCGGACCTGAATTCACTATTGGCCAGAATCTACTCGAATACCAGTGAATCATGACACGGACGGGACACAAGACAGCAGCTTCCAGTGCATTATCCAGCCGCTGAAGGAGCTATCTCATGGAACTTTCCGTCGTGCCATCTCTGCCTTTCAAACCCTTGACGGCCCATCCGCTGTCCTGGATGAACCGTCCTGATGATCTCGTGCACCCTCTCGCCCCCTGGATGCGATGCCAGCAGGTCATCTGGTCGCTGGGGTTGCAGGCCTATCAGCAGGAACTGGCCTTCATTCAGCTCTGTCAACTCAAGGGGCTTGAGATGACTCAGGCGCTATTGGCAGGTGACTGGCAGGAGGCTCGGACCTCGCCTGAATTGCTTGGCAAACTCGCCGGGGATGTCACCGAGCATGCGCTGACTCGCATGAAGCGACTGCAGACATTGAATGAAGAATTGCAGGATGCCATCTGGGAAGAGATCTGACTCGCATGACAGGAGTCTCCCCCGGTCTCCACGCAATGTGCCGGGGGAGAGATCACGCCAGAAATGCACAGCGAAAAGGAGCCTCTGGCGATGGCAAGGAGACTGGCGCCGTGAGGATGGAATGTGACGATTCAGGCAAGGACCATGGATGACATCAATCCGTCCGTGTCTGGAACTCACTGAGATCGCACAGCCAGGCATGTGCCGTTTCACGATCCAGCCCGAATTCCGCGATCAGGCTCTCCAGACGCGCATTGAATTCAGCCTCACGCGCTTCAGCCGGGTCCGTTGCCTGGGGGCTGCTTTCTGACGTGGCGGGGGGAGTCGAGGGACGATCCAGCGCATTCAACTCTTCAGCCAATGCCTTTTCAAGTTCATCAAACAAGGCACGCTGCTTGCGGGCGCTTGCGATGACCTTTTCATCATGTCGGTTCATGCATGGTTTCCACTATTGATCTTGTCGACAACAAGAAGAGAGGCTGAAACATTCAAGACAGCAAAATATCACACTATGCCCAAGGCTTCTGCAATGTCATATCGGCAACATGGGGGAGTAACGGAACCAGTAGGCAACCCCTTGGGAAGAAAGCCGTCAGGGAAGTGATATCTTCTTGAAAGCCATGAAGAAAGCGCCTGTCATCATGCCCATTTCCCACCATGCTAGCAAGCACGCAAGGGCCGCAGACCCGCCGCCTTGAGACGGCAATACCCAGGCAATCTCCCCATGTTGGGCATGGCGTTGACCAGACGCGCGGTGCGTGATCGACAAGCAACGAACGCTTTGTCGTTGTGGTGTATCCTCAGTGTACGAAAAATACACGGATGATGTATCTGATGATCAAGGATAATGATCTTTCCTCAGACAACACACCACCAGGGCGGTCTTTCCTTGACGCCACGCGAGAATTCGCCGGCCTTTCGATTCGGCACTGGTTGGGTCTGGTAGCGCTCTCAGGCGTGGTGCTAGGCCTGGTGTTGATCATTCTCGAAAGAGACAGCCGCGAGATGGAAGCGCTGCATGCGGCCTCCACGCGTGACCTCATCACGAGCGAGAGGCGTCTGCAGGCAAGCCTGCTGGTCGAGCAGACGCTCGGCGTGATTGCCTCACGGCATCGAGATTACGAACATCGTCTGCAGCGACTGATGATGACGACGATGCGAGCCCCCTTCCTGGGAATCACCCACCTTACCGGTCGAGATCGGTCCTATATCAGTACCGAGCTCCTGCGTCAGTTCCCTGATCTTCGCATCAACCCGGATTGGATCGATATCGTTCAATTGCCGAGCAATCTCTATCCGGAATGGTGGTCCACCGAACTCAATCTGCGCCTGCACACGAGCAATGACATTCCTCACTTCCTGCGTGGCACGGACGCAGGCCTGATCTTCGCCATCCCGAGCCAGCAGGGCCTGGGCAAGGATGGTGAGGTTCGACGCCCTCGCAACACCGCCTCGACCATCTGGACCCTGATTCATATCGACCCGCAGATGGTGGCATTCCTGGTCGCCAACGAGCTTCGTCAATCCCTGCATGCCAGCCTGGACAAGGGAGAGAGTCGCTATGTCTGGATCAATGAAATTCTGGATCCGACGGGCGGCCCCGGCTACGCCCGTCGCCTGATTCACCCGCTCTTGCCCGGCACCGAAGGCACGCTGCTCTCCACCGAGCATCGGGACAGCAGTGGACGCCAGCCTTACAAGACCGAACTCGAGGGTGTCCTGCAGGGAAGTGGCATCTTCTTCGATTACCGCTTCCCCCGCTCCCGTGGGGGGCCTGAAGAAGACAAGACGACCTATGCCGCGCTGTATCCACCCTTCCAATGGATCGTGGCCAGTGGGGTCTACATGGGCGACATCAACAATGCGGCCCTGACAGCCCACGCGGACATCATGCAGGAGAAAAGTCGTCTGGAGCGCTGGCATCTCCTGCTGACCCTCGGTGCCTGCCTGCTGCTGTTCCTGGCCATCGGTCATGCCCTCTTCCGGCAATCCCGCACCCGTCAGCGTCAGATGCGCCAACGCATGGGGCGTCTGGAAAACGAGCTTGAGCAGCGCGGTGAGGACAGGCTGATCAATACCCTGCAGATGATTCGCAATGAACGCTGCCCCCAGCGTGAAGGCAATGACCTCATCGTCGCCGAATACGTGACGGCCATCGCCAGAGAGCTGGGGCTTGAAGAGGCGCAGATCAGCGCACTGGAGCGCACGGCTATGCTCCATGACATGGGCCGACTGACACTTCCCGACACGCTGCTCAAGCCGATGGCGCAGCTTCAGTTCGATCAACAACAGTTGTTGCGTCAACAGGCGGATATCGGCAGCCGAGTGTTGAGAGAAGCGCTCAATGCGCCTCTGGAGGCCAGCCTGCTGAGTGAAAGCCAGCACTACATGCCTTACCGCCAGACGGACTCGGGGGCGGCCTTGCTTTCGCGGTCTGCCAGTCCCGCGATCCTGGCGCTGGTCGTCCAGGTCCTGGAGCTGGTGAGATACTCGGGCCTGACTCAGGCGGAGGCCATCAGTGAAATCGAGCATTGCGCCTACCAACCCTTTGCGCCGGACATCCTTCAGGCGGCACGCAGGGTGTTGACCCGCAAGCCGCTCCCCAGGGCCGAGCCACGCAGCGCGATTCCCGGCCCGCGTCAGATCGAGCGCTATGCGGATCAGTGGCGTGACCAGACGACCGGTTGCTTCAACCGTGCCTTGCTGGAGACCTTGCTGGCAGGCTTGCTGCATGAAGGGCATGTCACTGTGCAGGGGATAACGCTTCACCATCTCCAGCTCGTCGGGACGCAGTCCCCTCTCACTACGGACCGGCAATTCGGTCCCCATCTGAATGCCTGTTTGTACCCGCTCAAGGTGTTCCATCTGGCCCCTGGCCACTTCGTGGTCCTGGAAGACGAGACCGAGGAAGCCTCGAACGTTCCCGTGCTGACTCCAGCCACTCAGCAGCAATTGAGGAATGTACTCAGGACCTTCGAGACAGACGCGGAACTCGTCACCCGACAGAGACTTCTGTCCGGTGATGAGTCACTCAAGGACTGGCGACATCACATCGATCAGCTGATCGCTGATGACTGATGATTGATGGCAAGGTCTGAGGGGAGTCGACCGATCCCAGCGGCCTGCCCGAAGTCTCGCCATACCCCCTCCCCACCTCTCAAGGCGACCTGGCCTGCCGGCAACGACCAAAGTTGCATTCGTTGAGGCTTGTTCAAATGTCTGACATTTATTAAGGTTCATTCAGACATTTACCGTAGCTTGCCCTGCGCACTACGTCAGCCACGAGGCCTCGCGTGACCATCTCTCGCCCAGACCCACTCTCTGAGACTTCCAGCGATACAGCGCCGGATCAGGATTCCTCTCGCCAGAAAGATTCACTGTCGCCGGCCATGACGGGCTCCAGACAGCCCGTAGCCAGCATGGAAGCCATCGCTGCCTGCCTGGCGCGTGAAATTCTGGCCGGCAAGTTCGAGCCAGACGACAACTTCCCGCGTGAAATGGACCTCTGCAAGCGCTTCGATGCCAGCCGTAACCGGCTGCGCAATGCACTGGCCCAACTGGTGGGGGCCGGGTTGCTGGAGCGCACTGCCGGCCGTGGCACCCTGGTGCGGCCGATGAGCGAATGGCAACTGCTGGATCCACTGATGAGCGACTGGATCAGCGGACTGGAAGGCATCAACCCTGCCCTGATGCGTGAGATCTACGCCTTCCGGCTGTCCGTCGAGCCCTATGTCAGCGCCCTGGCGGCGACCAAGGCCAACGCCCAGGACCTCGCAAGGCTGGAGCGCGCCTTCGAGGGAATGGTCGCGACCGCCAATGACGAGCAGCAGGCAGCTCACAGCGAATTTGACGTGGCGTTCCACGAGGCCATCTACCGCGCCACCCACAACCTGGTGTGGGCCCAGCTGGGTAGCTTGCTGCGCCCTTCCATCAGCCAGTTGATCGAGTCCTCCCAGCAGGCGGCACAACAGCACGACCAGGCCCATCACCGTGCCAGTCTCGAGCGACATCGCGCCGTGATGGAAGCCATCCGCCTGCGTCAACCGGACATGGCGCGTACCTGTGCCGAGCGCGTGCTGGAAACGGCTGCGCGCGATCTCGGATTCGGCCTTGATCACCCGCGCCTCGAGACGCCGCGCTTCTGACCCACGACTTTTCCTTCTTCAATGCTTTCCAAGCTCGACACGAGCGTCATCCCAAGGAATCTCGACATGAAAATCACTCGACTCAAGACCTGGCAAGTTCCGCCACGCTGGTTGTTCCTCAAGATCGAGACCGATGAGGGCTGCTATGGCTGGGGGGAACCGGTCATCGAAGGGCGCGCCGCCACGGTGGAAGCCGCGGTCCACGAGCTGTCGGATTATCTGGTCGGCCAGGACCCGCGCAACATCGAGCACCTGTGGAACGTCATGTACCGCGCAGGGTTCTATCGCGGCGGCCCTATCCTGATGTCCGCGATCGCCGGCATCGACCAGGCCCTGTGGGACCTGAAGGGCCGTGATCTGGGAGTGCCCGTGCATCAGCTGCTCGGCGGCCCGGTGCGCGACAAGATGCGGATGTACGCCTGGACGGGCGGCGATCGCCCGTCAGAGGTCGGCGCAGGTGCCAAGGCGCTGGTCGACCAGGGCTTCACGGCCTTCAAGATGAACGGCACGCCGGAGATGCAGATCGTCGATTCCCACAAGAAGATCGATGACGCCGTGGCGCGTGTCGCCGAAGCGCGTGATGCGGTCGGCCCGGACGTGGGGATCGGCATCGACTTCCATGGCCGCGTGCACCGCCCGATGGCCAAGGCGCTGCTGCGGGAACTGGAGCAGTTCCACCCGATGTTCATCGAGGAGCCGGTGGCACCTGAGCACCTGCCCGCGCTCAAGCATATCGCCGAGGGCATCGCGACGCCCATCGCCACCGGCGAGCGCCTGCACACCCGCTTCCAGTTCCGTGACCTGCTGGCGGACGGCATGGTCGACATCATCCAGCCGGATCTCTCCCACTGCGGCGGCATCAGTGAAGGCTTCAAGATCGCGACGCTGGCCTCGGCCTATGACGTGGCCCTGGCACCGCACTGTCCGCTGGGCCCGCTGACGCTGGCGGCTTCCCTGCAGCTGGATGCGGTGTGTCACAACGCCTTCATCCAGGAACAGAGCATGGGCATCCACTACAACAAGGACAACGACGTCCTGGATTACCTGGTCGACAAGGACGCGCTGGCGATCAAGGACGGATTCTGCGCCATTCCCCAGGGCCCGGGGCTCGGGGTCGAGATCGACGAAGCCTTCGTCGAGGAACGTGCCAAGGTCGGGCATCGCTGGCGCAACCCGGTCTGGACCCACGAAGACGGCTCCGTCGCTGAGTGGTAATGCCGAGCAAGCCGCAACGTACACACTGACAACACAGACGCCATGCCAGGACAGGCTCTCTGTCGAGAGTCTGTCACGCTGCAGAAGGGACTCATCATGACCCGTACCACATCACTCCATACTGAACTCCCCGCCTTCGCGGACTTTCGCTACCCGGACCTGGCGGGTGCCAGTGTCTTCATCACCGGCGGAGGCTCGGGTATCGGTGCCGCATTGACCGAAGGCTTCCTGGCGCAGGGTGCCAAGGTCGCCTTCGTCGGGTTGTCCGATGCCAGCGAATTCTGTGACGCCATGGAGGCCCGATACGCCAATCGCCCCCTGTTCATCCGCTGCGACATCCAGGATATCGAGGCATTGCAGGCGGCTGTTGCACAGGCGCGCGAGGTCCATGGGCCGATAGGCGTTCTGGTCAACAATGCGGCCCGTGACACTCGCCATACGCTGGAGGAATGGACGGTGGAGCAGTGGGATGAATCCATCGCCACCAACCTGCGTCCCCAGTTCTTCACCGCTCAGGCGGTCGCGGCTGACATGCGGGCACTGGGAGGCGGCGCCATCATCAACCTGTCTTCCAACAGCTACATGCTGGGGCTGGGGGGCTATCCCACCTACGTCACCGCCAAGGCCGGCATCATGGGGCTTACCAAGGCCCTGGCGCGTGAACTGGGGCCAGACGCCATTCGCGTCAACTGTCTGATTCCGGGCTGGGTAATGACGGAGCGTCAGCGCGAGCTGTGGGTCAATGACAAGGACTTGAACGAGTGCATCGACCAGCAGTGCCTCAAGGAAGCGATTCCGGTCGAGGACATGATCAATCCTTGTCTGTTCCTGGCCTCCACCGCCTCACGCATGATGACCGGCCAACCGATGGTCGTGGATGGAGGTCGAGTGTGAGCGCCGTCCATGCCCTCCCCGCCTGGATCGCCGTGGATTGGGGCTCCAGCAATCTGCGTGCCTGGGCGCTGGATGATCAGGATCGGATCATCGCCCAGGCAAGCAGTGCCCGCGGCATGCTGGGTCTGGCGAGCGATGAATTCGAGGATGTCCTGCGGGTGGTGATCAATGACTGGCTGCCCGAGGACTCCAACTCAAGCATGCCGGTGTTGATCTGCGGCATGGCGGGCGCACGCCAGGGCTGGGTGGAAGCGGCCTACCTTCCGGTCCCGGGTGAGCAAGCCCCTGCCATCGATGTCCTGTCTGGCCTGGCAGAGCAGCTGACCCATGTGGCAACGCGCGACAGACGTATCGCCGTCACCATCGTGCCGGGGCTGTGTCAGCACCAGCCGGCCTTTGATGTCATGCGCGGCGAGGAGACACAGCTGGCGGGTCTGGTCGCCGCTCAGCCGGGCTATAGCGGAGCCGTCTGCCTGCCCGGCACCCACGCGAAGTGGGCACAGCTCGAGAACGGGTCGATCACGGGCTTCACCACCTTCATGAGCGGTGAACTCTACAAGCTGCTCAGTCAGGATTCGGTCCTCAAGCACTCCGTGGCGGGAGGGGATCTTGCCGATGAGCCACAGCGTCAGGCATTTCTGGCAGGCATCGATGCGGCCATGGCGGAACCGGCGCGCATGACGGCGGCGCTGTTCGGCATCCGTGCGCGGGATTTGCTCGATGAACGCCTCGATGATGAGGCCTCGCGCGCAGCCTTGCTGGGTGCGCGGCTTTCCGGTCTGGTGCTGGGCCTTGAGCTGGCCGGTGCCACATGCCTGCAGCCGCAAGGGTCGCTGATCACCTTGATCGGTGATGACACCTTATGCCAGCGCTATCGGATCGCACTCGAGCATCTGGGCTATCGCGTCAGCCTGGCCGCCAATGCCGACATGATTCTGGCCGGGCTCGGGCGCATTCATCACGCCTGTCAGGCACGCCTCGCCACTGACTGACACCCCCATCTTCCCCTGGAGACTTCCATGAGCCTTCCCCTGGTTGCCATTCTGCGCGGCGTCACGCCGCAGGAAATCATCGCGATTGCCGACGAGATCATCGCGGCGGGCATCACCCGTATCGAGGTTCCGCTCAATTCGCCCCAGCCGCTGGTCAGCATCGCGGCGCTGGTCAAGCACTGTGCGACGGCCCATGACGGCCAGATCCTCATCGGTGCCGGCACCGTCCTGACGCCGGAGCAGGTGCGGGACGTGCACGGCGTCGGTGGTCGGCTGATCGTGTCGCCCAATGCCGATGTCGAGGTCATTCGCGAGAGCCGCCGCCTCGAGATGGTGTCCATGCCAGGCATCGTCACGCCGACGGAGGCCTTCGCGGCCCTCGCCGCCGGCGCCTCAGGTCTCAAGCTCTTTCCGGCGACCCAGGTCGGTATCGTCAACATGAAAGCGATGCTGGCCGTGCTGCCCAAAGGCACCGAGCTGTATGCCGTCGGGGGCATCGGCAGTGACAACTTCGCGCAATGGCGTGCGGCGGGTGTCCATGGTGCAGGTCTGGGAACGGCCATCTACACGCCGGGTCTGACGGCTTTTGACGTCGGTGAACGAGCACGCAAGCTGGTCTCCGCCTGGACCGCCGCCGACTGAGCCCCGGTGGCTCTCCCACAGGATTCACGAGGAGTAACGGATGACACGATCGACCTGCCTGGGCACGGCTGAGCGCCTCGTGGCCAGCCACTGCGAGCTGGGAGAAGGCCCCGGCTGGACACCCGCGACAACCACCCTGCCTGCGCGGGTGCGCTGGCTGAACATCCTCGCCGGCGAGCTGCATCACGCGGCCGCGGATGGCAGTGATCACGTCATCACTCAGCTTGCGCGCCGCACCTCCTATGCGGCGGTCACCCTTGAAGGCGACTACCTGCTGGTCGGGGAAGGCATGCTGTCACGCTGGAACCCCGAGACAGGCGCCGTGGAGGATGTCATGTCCTTCGAGGCGGACGCCATGCCCGCGACACGCAGCAATGATACTCGAGTGGATACCCACGGCAGTCTGTGGCTCTCGAGCATGGGCTGCAACGCCGAGACCGGAGCTGGCAGTCTCTACCGCCTGCACCGCGGCAAGCTTTGCAAGCTCATGGATGGGCTGACCATTCCCAATGCGCTGTGTTTCTCGCCGGATGGCCGCTTCGCCTATTTCACCGACACCGTTACCGGTCAGGTGATGCGCTGGCCGCTGGACGCCGATGGCTGGCCACTCAAATCAGCAGGTGAAGGGTCAGCACGTGAAGGGTCGGCAGGTGAATACGACGCCCCCGAAGTCTGGGCCGACCTGCGCGATTGTGGCGGTGGCCCGGATGGCGCCGTGATCGACGCCGACGGCCATATGTGGATTGCGCTCTGGGGGGCCGGCCGCGTGGCAAGGCTGGATCATGACGGCAAGGAAATCGCCCATGTGGCCCTGCCGGTCAGCCAGCCCTCGTGCCCGCTGTTCGGTGGTGAGGGGCTGAGCACGCTGTATATCACCACGGCGCATGAGGGCATGGCCACGCCGGATCATGCGGCGGGTGATGGTGATCTCTTCGCGCTGGACCTGTCAGCACACGGCTTCAAGGGACTGGCAGAAGCGCCGCTGGTGCTGAGCTGACACTGCCATTCCGTCTCTGATTCTTCTTTATTTCTGGACCTCTCATGATGACCGCAGACGCCCCATCCACCCGACCTTCGGCAGCGCCCGACGCGACCTGGTCCCCCCAACAGCAATGGCTGAGCCTGAGCGCCGACGGCATCCAGCTACAGCTGGATCTCGCCGATGGCCTGATCAGGCTGGCCCACCTGGGGCGCATCGCCCCGGTCACGCCAGCCCAGCACCGCCTGATGAGCGCTGCTGCCACGCCCCAGGCAAGCCTCGATCAGCTGCCGCCCAATACCTTGTTCAATGATGCCGGGCTTGGCTTTGCGGGCTATCCGGCCTTGATCGGTGACCGTGATGGACGTGACTGGCTCACCGACATGCGACTGAGTGAGGTGGCGTGCTCGACCGATTCACTGGGCGCGCATGCCCAGCTGACACTGGCGGATGCCACGAGCGAGCTGGAAGTTCTGCTGTCACTCACGCTCACCATCGAGGGGGTGCTGCGTCAGTCCACCACCCTGCGCAATCCTGGTACGGCCGACTATCGTCTCGAGTGGCTGGCGGCATGCTGCCTGCCACTGCCGAACCGCTTCGAACAGTGCCTGAGCTTCGGTGGCCGTTGGGTCCAGGAGTTCACCGAGACACGCCACGCCCTGAGTGAAGGCACCTTCACGCTCGAGAATCGGCGCGGGCGCAGCTCTCACCAGCGCGTGCCCTCCCTCATCGTGGGCACCGAGGGCTTCAGTGAGCAGTCCGGGGAGGTCATCAGCGCGCACCTGGCCTGGAGCGGCAACCATCGACTGCTGGTGGAGCGCCAGTTCGATGGCAGCACGCAACTGCAGCTGGGCGCACTGCTGTTGCCCGGTGAGCAGGTACTGGCCGCCGGTGCCAGCGTCACCACGCCGGAAGTCGTCATGGCGTGGTCGGATACGGGCATCAATGGCGCCAGTCAGCGCATGCATCGTACCTTGCGCGCACGACTTGACTGGCCGACGCCGAACAAGCCTCGCCCGGTCCACGTCAACACCTGGGAGGCCCTCTATTTCGATCACGACGCCGAGCGTCTGGAGGAGCTGGTCACCGCTGCCGGCGACGTCGGCGCGGAACGCTTCGTGCTCGACGATGGCTGGTTCGTGGGCCGCGATGGTGAGCGAGCAGCGCTGGGCGATTGGTACCTGGATCAGGGCAAATACCCCGAGGGACTGGGGCCATTGATCGCGTCCGTCCATGCCCAGGGCATGGAATTCGGTCTGTGGGTGGAACCCGAGATGGTCAATCCTGACAGCGCGCTCTTTCGCACGCATCCCGACTGGATACTGGCGCTGGAAGGCCGTGAGCAGCCACTGGGGCGGTATCAATGCGTGCTGGATCTCACACGCCCTGACGTCACTGACTATCTGTTTGCGCGACTGGATGCCCTGCTCAGCGACTACCCGATCCGCTATCTCAAGTGGGACATGAATCGCGACCTCACCCACGCCGCGACCCAGTCCGGCGAGCGACGCGGCATGCCTGCAGCGCATGCTCAGGTACAAGCGCTCTATGCGCTGCTCGCACGTCTGCGCCAGGCGCACCCTGAGGTGGAAATCGAGAGCTGCGCCTCGGGGGGCGCCCGTACCGACCACGGCATTCTGCGCCACACCCATCGCGTCTGGACCTCGGACTGCAACGACCCGCATGAGCGAACGCACATCCAGCGCGGTGCCAGTCGCTTCCTGCCGCCGGAGCTGCTCGGGGCCCATATCGGGCCGGAGCATGCACACACCACGTCGCGGCGTACTTCCCTTGCCTTCCGTGCCTCCACGGCCCTGTTCGGTCACCTGGGCCTTGAACTGGACGTCAGCCAGCTCGCGCCACGCGAGCGTGGGGAGCTGCGCGTCTGGATCGAGCGCTACAAGGCATTGCGCGGTCTGTTGCATGGCGGCGTGAGCTGGCGTCTGGACTGCCTGGATGACGGCCAGCATGCACATGGCGTGGTCAGCCAGGACGGTGAAGAGGCGATTTACTGCATCAGCCAGCTGGCCATGCCACGACACGCCGTACCTGCGCCACAGCCGCTGGCAGGGCTCATCGCCGAGCAGCATTATCGACTCGAGCTGCTGGAACTGCCGGAACATCCCGAACGCCGCATGAAGCAGCTGCCGGCCTGGGTGCAGGCCCAGCTCTCGGGGGAGCCCGTCGTCGCCAGTGGCGAGATGCTGATGCGTACCGGGCTTGCCCTGCCGGTGCTCGACCCGGAACAGGCGATCCTGATCCACCTGACTGCGGCACACGACGTTGACTGAGCCTGAGCTCCGGCTATCACTTCACCGATTCAAGGATGACCTGTATGCAACTCGGCGTCTGTTATTACCCGGAACACTGGCCGCGTGAGCGCTGGGCGCAGGATGCCCGTGACATGTTCGAGGCCGGCATTCGCGTGGTGCGCATAGGCGAGTTCGCCTGGAGTCGGCTGGAGCCGCGCTCCGGAGAGCTTCGTGTCGAGTGGCTCGACGAGGCCGTTGAGGTGCTTGCCCGCGCCGGTCTCAAGATCGTGATGGGAACCCCGACGGCCACGCCCCCGAAATGGCTGGTGGATGCCCATCCCGAGATACTGGCCGTCGATGAGCATGGCCAGGTGCGGGGATATGGCTCACGTCGTCATTACTGCTTCTCCTCGCCCGTCTATCGCACGCAGAGCGAGCGTATCGTGCGCCTGATGGCGGAGCGCTACGCCACTCATCCGGCGATCATGGCGTGGCAGACCGACAACGAATACGGCTGTCACGACACCATCCTCAGCTACTCCCGGGCGGCGCGCGCAGGCTTCCCTGAGTGGCTGGAACAACGCTACGGCAGTGTCGAAGCGCTCAATGAGGCATGGGGCGCGGTGTTCTGGAGCCTGGAAGTGACCACCTTCTCGCAGGTCGAGGCGCCGGTCGGCACCGTCACCGAGCCACACCCGGCGATCGTGCTGGATTATCGTCGCTTCTGCTCCGACATGGTGGTCGAGTACAACCGGCTTCAGGTCCAGACGCTGCGAGACAGCGGCGTGAACGTCGATATCGTGCACAACTTCATGGGCCTGTTCACGGAGTTTGACCACTTTGACGTCGCCCAAGACCTGGACATCGCCAGCTGGGATAGCTACCCGTTGGGCTTTCTGGAGCGTGGTGCCCATCCCGAAGCCACCAAGGCGTTCTATCGCCAACAGGGCCACCCTGATTTCGCCGGTTTCCACCACGACCTCTATCGCGCCATGTGCAAGGGGCGCTGGTGGGTCATGGAGCAACAGCCGGGTCCGGTCAACTGGGCCATCAGCAATGCCGCCCCACTGCCCGGCATGGTTCGCCTCTGGAGCCATGAGGCCTTTGCCCACGGCGCGGAAGTCGTCTCCTATTTCCGTTGGCGTCAGGCCCCCTTCGCGCAGGAACAGATGCATGCGGGTCTGTTGCGTCCGGATGGTTCACCGGCCTCGGCCTGGCCGGAGCTGTTGCAGGTCCGCGATGAACTGGCTCGCTTGAGCGCAGAAGGCCTCAGTGGGCGCGAGATCGAGACCGAACAGGCCCCCGTGGCCTTGATGTTCGACTATGCCTCGATCTGGGCCTGCCAGATTCAACCGCATGCCGAGGACTTCGATGCGCTGGAACTGCATCTGAGCTGGTACAGCGCCCTTCGCCGGCTGGGTCTGGACATCGACATCGTCTCCTCTCGAGATGATGTCAGTGGCTATCCTCTCGTCGTGCTGCCCTGTCAGGTGATTGCCGACGATGCGCTTGCGGCACGCCTGAGCGCTGCACGTGACAGCGGCAGCCGTATCGTGATCGGCGCACGCTCCGGCTCACGCACGCCAGACTTCCAGATACCCGATCAACTGGCACCGGGCGCCCTCGGCGAGCTGGCCGGCGTCACGGTCGATCGGGTCGATGGTCTGCGCCCCGGTGCCTGCCCAGGCGTCACCACGGCCAATGGTCATCATGGCCACGCGTTGCGCTGGCGAGACCTGCTCGACAGCACGCGTACCACGGCAAGGGTCGTGACTCGTTTCGATGATGGAGAAGCGGCTCTCACGGAGCGCGCAGGGGTCAGCTATCTGACCGCCTGGCTTGAAGAAGATACCCTCATGGCCGTGCTGGTCGAGGAATGTCGCAAGGCAGCCATCCTTACCACCGCCCTGCCGGAGGGTGTGCGCCTGCGCTGCAGAGGCAATCTGGTGTTTGCCTTCAATTATTCGCCTGAACCACGCTGGCTACCCGAAGGCCTGGTGCCGGAAGATGGCTGGATCTGCGGAGGCCAACAGCTCGCTCCCGCTGGCGTCAGTATCTGGCGCATGGCATGACGAGATGTCCAAAGCGATGACGGCAACGGAGCGCTTCAGTAGCCTTGCCATCATCCAGACAAGCGTCACGTACGTATGACTCCATGACCCCTGTCGGCCTCGCGACCGGCGGATGGTTCGATCGTTTCTGGCGGTGCCTCCGGGTACCGCCTTTTTCTTAAGGCGACAGTTGCCAACAAGAGTTTTCGTCAAGAGCTTGCCGCTGGCGGTGTTGAGAACACAGCCCCTTCCCGTGGCAGGTCTTCTGCTGACACGATGGTCCCTTCAGCCCTGGAGACTCGTGGAATTGACAGGATTTTTATTCAAACGAAAGATAACGGTATAAATTCTATCTGTTGTACCACACGCCTTGCCAACCCCCGATACGGGAGTCCCACGCTGCCACTTAAGCCGCATTGTCCTCTTGTCAGACAAACTCTACCGTGAGCCAGATGTCACTGTAGAACAGTCCATATAAAGAAATAATTACAGGAAACGCAACTGTTCACAGGACATACGTCGTCATTGGCAGACGGCACACCATGACTACAACGCCAACCACGAGATGTCCCCTTCATGAGCATTCTTGCCATTCTGATATCGCTGGGACTGTTGATGTTCCTGGCCTACCGCGGTATCACCGTTCTGTTGCTGGCACCTGTGATGGCGGCTCTTGCCGTCGTGCTTTCAGGTGATGCAGGCGCCCTGCTGCCCAGCTATACCGTCACCTTCATGAGCCAGCTGGGCGGCTACCTGGCCAAGTTCTTTCCGCTGTTCATTCTCGGTGCCCTGTTTGGCCAGTTGATGGCGGATTCCGGGGCAGCCCACGCGATTTCCGAGGGGCTGGTAAAGCGCCTCGGAACCCGCCATGTGATCCTCACCGTCGTGTTGGCCTGCGCCCTGCTGACCTACGGTGGCGTCTCGCTGTTCGTGGTGGCTTTCGCCGTCTATCCCATCGGGGCCCAGCTCTTCCGGCGTACCTCGACACCCAAGCGACTGCTGCCCGCGGCACTGGCGCTGGGCTCCTTCACCTTCACGATGACCGCCCTGCCCGGTACCCCGGCGATCCAGAACGCGATTCCGATTCCCTATTTCCAGACCAACAGCTTCGCGGCTCCCGGACTTGGCATCATCGCCGGTCTGATCATGCTGGGGCTGGGCACCTGGTGGCTGAAGGGCAGAGCCACGAAAGCTCAGGCGCAGGGCGAAGGCTACGGCAAGCATGACAATGAGGCATTGAATGACGATACACCGGTGGCACGCATGAGCATGCTGTCAGCGGTGATCCCGCTGATACTGGTGATCGGACTCAATGCCCTGCTCACCTACCTTGTCTTCCCGCGCATCGACTTCTCCTATCTCAATGATGCCTTCCCGGAGCTGGACCCTGCCGGCGCCACCGGCATGTGGTCGATATTGATCGCGCTGAGCTGTGCGTCACTCTGGCTGGTGGTGACTCGCTGGAAGCAGTGGGCTGACTTGAAGACGACGGTCAACAATGGCTGTTTCGGTGCCATGCTGCCCGTCTTCAACACCGCCTCGGAGGTCGGTTATGGCGCCGTGATCGCAAGCCTGGCCGGCTTTGCACTGGTCAAGGAGGCAGTACTGGGGCTCTACCCCGGCAATCCGCTGATCTCCGAGGCCGTGGCGGTCAACGTGCTGGCAGGGATTACCGGCTCCTCCTCGGGCGGCATGAGCATCGCGCTCTCGACACTGGGCTCGACCTACATGGAGATGGCCGTCAATGCCGGGATAGACCCTGAATTGATGCACCGTGTGGCGGCACTGGCGGCTGGCAGCATGGATACGCTACCGCACTCAGGTGCAGTCATCACGCTGCTGGCCATCTGCAAGCTGACTCACCGCCAGTCCTACGGACAGATGTTCATGATGACCGTGGCGTTCCCGATGCTGGCTCTGATCAGTGTCGTGACGCTGGGCAGCCTGTTCGGCAGCTTCTGACCACGACATGCCTCTGAAAGCCAAGGGCGACAGAAACGACACAGGCCACCTCAAGGGGTGGCCTGTGTCGTTTCGATACCTGGGACAGCTGTCCCAGGACGCCTTGATGGCACGGACAGTCTCAATAGACGTGATGCTGTTGGATCATGGGGACTTCGGCGCGGGCACGCGTCTTGATCCAGAGCGTCAGATCTTCCTTGTCGGCCCGGGGATTCTCCGCCACCCAGTCGACGATACGCGAGGCAATGAACTCGGCGTAGAAGTCATCATCGAACTGCAACAGCATCAGGTCTTCACTGGCCTGGCTCACTCGCAGCAGCACTTCACTGCCGGGCAGCACATACAGGCTCAATTCGTGCAGGTATTGCGTCGTGAAGGTGACACGCTTGAAGCGATCAGGGGCATCACGACCACTGTTGCTGATGTCATTCATGAAAGCCATGATGCTCCCCCGTAGTAGACATCTCATGCATTTCGCTCAGATATGAGCAGATATCTTCAATGATAGACCAGATGCTCTTGCCACGGTTGCTTTTATTAGCGTTTTTTAACGGACCATCCGACGCCTGAGCGCGGAACATTGATCAGGCGTCAGATTCACGCGTTCTGACGCAACGCATCACTCTCGAGCGTGAGTTGCACCCGCTCCAGCCAGCCCGCCAGCAAGGCTTGCTTGTGGCGACTCATGGCGTCCTGCTCGGCGATGGTCTGCGAGAATCGGCGCCCGGCCTTCTCAAGCCGCCTGGGTCGCTTGCCCTGACTGCATCGCTCGAAATCCTCCGCCAGCGCCAGAATCAAGCTCTGCAAGGCACGCTGCACGGGCCTGGACATGTTCTCGCCAAGCTCCCGTCGCACGAAGCCTATTCCGCGGCCGATATCCATGCCTGTCAGGCCCAGAGACATCAGAGGCATTCCCTGCGGCTCGTCCGCGATCGCAGGTGAATCGGCCCCGCCCTGACGTGACTGCTGTTCCTGTTGACGGCTTTGCTCATGGCGGGCAAGACGCAGCAGGCGATCCCCCATGCGTCCCCCGAACCAGCTGTCCACCTGCTGAGCGGGGCGTTCGGCCAGCTCCCGGATATCACTTGCCGTTGTCTGGATCAGCTGGCGTTTGTCCCAGCCGGCCCCGGGTACCGGGATCAGGCGAAACCCGAGAATGGTCACGATCAGGCCGATCCCGGCCGCCAGACTCCGGTTGAGGGTATAGGCCACATCGAAGGTCATGCCGTTGTCGGGCATCACCAGCAGGATATTGAACACCACGAACGGCAGACAGATCCCCGCCAGCACCGGCACCACGGACCCCATCAGGCCGATGAACAACGGAACACTGAAGATCAGAATGAACGGCACGAAATGCTGGGCCTGACTCAACAGGACATTGCCGAACAACAGCACACTGGGAACGGCGAACAGCAGGCCTTTGAGCACCATGGGAATGATGGGGGCGGGGTCATCGCGACTGGCGAAGATACCGGAGAACAACGTGCCCAGCAGCATGGCCACCGCCCCATTGTCCCAGGCCGTCGCCAGCCAGAAGATGGAGGTAGTCCCGAAGATCAGCATGGCACGCAGCGCATTGGTCGCCGCTCGTCCGTGATCGCGATGCCAGCTCAGACTGGGCTGGCGCAATTGATGACGACCGGGATGATTGATGACCTCACGCGCCTGAAGCATCACCAGCGCATGGCCCAGCACTTCCCGCAGACTATAGAGCAGCCGTGCCTCGAGGGCAGACAGATTGCGCTGACCGCGTGAGATTCTCAGACATTCTCCGCGCAGCTCCTTCAAGGTGGCGCGTGCCTGCCCGATCCCCTGGTTGTCGGCCATGCTCTGGAAGGCGCTGCCGAGTCGCTGCATCAGGTCCTGTGTCGGTTGACTGAAGCGCTCCGGTTGCTGAACGGCCGGACGCGCGAGCTGATCGTCTTGCCCGTCGTCGTCGATGGCGTTGTGGTGCTCGGACTCACCGTCAGCGCCAGTGGCGTGATGGCGCAGGAAGAATTCCGGGTGACGCAGCTGATGCAGTGCCTTGAGGGTGGCATAGAGGCGCATGCTCCGCCGAGTCAGCAGATGGACACCGCGGATACGCCCCTTGCCCTGAGGCCCCTCATACCGCGCGGAGTGGGCATCGATCTCGAGATTGTTGAGCGCCCCAAGGCCGGTCATCATCTGTTCGAGCATCGCCTGACGTTCGCGATTCTCCTCGGCATGCCGTTGCTCGGCGCTCAGGTCATCCTGGGAGGGGTCCGAGAAGGCCAGCGCCATATAACGGAAGGTGGCGTTGACGGCGGTATCCGCCAGCTGCCCCAGATGGTCTCGCACACGTATCGGCCAGACCAGCGCACTGACCAGCACGGCGCACAGTGCACCGAGACTCAACTCACTGAGGCGAGCCAGCGCCACCGAGAAGAAGTTGCCGGGCGCCGAGGACGTCAGCACCACGATGATCATGCAGGCCACCGCCCCCATCACGCAGCCATAGGAGAGGTTGTTGTGGGTGAGCGAAGCCCCGTAGATGCACAGGCCGATCCACAAGGTGACACTGCCCAGTGCCAGTTCCGGCGCCTGGGCAAACAGCCCCATGATCACGACGGCGACACCGACACCCGCCACGGTGCCGGCGATCTGGCAGATGCCCTTCTCGACCACCATCCCCGACATCGGGCGTATCTGCAGAAAGGCCGCCGAGATCAGCGCCCAGTACGGGCGATCCAGATCAAAATAGAAGGCCGCATAGAGTGCCAGTGACATGGCAAGGACACCCTTGAAGGCGAACTTCAGGGCAAAGGAAGAGGGTCTGAGAAACGCCGCGAGTGCCGGAGACATCGATCAAGGTGCTCCGTGGCCGCTGTCCTCGGCATCGGTGATGTCACTGAGCAGCCGGACACTCGCCGTCATGCCTGCCGCCAGATTGACCCCGGACGCCCGTACCGCCTCGATATCATCGAACTCCACTCTCACCGGAATGCGCTGTGCCAGGCGTACCCAGCTGAAGGTCGCACTCACCTGCGGCAGCTGCTGGGCATTGGTCGCGGTATTGTCATCGGCGATCCCCTCACCGATTCCCACGACACGGCCCTTGAAGTCCTTGTTGCCGCTCATCAGCGTGATCTGAACCGGATCTCCCTTGCGCACATGCTGCAGCTTGGTCTCCTGGAAATAGGCGCTGAGATAGAAGGAGTCATCCTTGATCAACGCCATGACCGAAGTACCCGCCGTCACATAGTTGCCCTGTGTCAGGTGCATGTTGAGGATGCTGCCATCCGCCGGAGCGGTCAGCTGGGTACGGTCAAGATCCAGTTGCGCGGATTGAAGCGCCGCCTCGGCCTGTTGCACATCGGCGCGAGCCACCTCGGCCTCGAGGCGAGCACTGTCACGCTCCTCTTCACTGATCGCCCGGTTGGTCAGGCGACTGCGTCGATTGGCTTCATGCTCCTTGAGCCGCAAGGTGGCCTTGGCACTGGCCAGACTCGCCTTGGCCTGAGCCAGCGCCGCCGCATAGCGGGCCTGGTCGATCTGCAGAATCACGTCGCCCTGCTTGACGCGAGTGGTGTCCGCCACGTTGAGCTCACTCACCCAGCCGGACACGTCAGGGCTCAGCGTGATCACCTCGGCACGCACGCGAGCATCCCGCGTCCAGGGACTGTACATGTAGGTCTTCCACAGCCAGATGGCACACCAGACCGCCACGGCCACCAGACACAGGGTAATGACCCATTTCACGACTTTCTGTCGAGACTTGCTCATGCAGTTTCCTTGAAGAGTTGATCCTGACGGGAGCCTCGGCTCACACGAGATTGCGCAGAGTGATGCTTGCCAGTGACGCCTGAGCTCGACCGCCTTCGAAGATGGGGTGACGTTGCGACAGTGACGCGACAGGTGAATGACGAGGGACATCTGACGCTTGCGACGCGAGCGCTGTCGCGATGACGATGAGTGACGGACCAGACGCGATTCGGTGAAGGCGTCAGGTCACCAGTGCGACGATTCCCGTCAGACAGATGATGAAGAGCGAGATGTCGAACCAGGCCTCGAACCATAGCTCATGATTGGCAAGCACCCGGTGCAGCAACGAGCGAATCAACCCGGCGATCACCAGCGCCGCCAGCGCATAGACCAGCATGGGGCTGATCAGGAATTCTCCCACCACCATCTCGTGCAGTGCATTGAAACCTGCCAATGGCATGTCAGGGGGTGTTTCGTTCATCGACACATGTCCTTTGGAGATCCTCTGGAGGTGAGATCACGCATGCGGGGGGCGATAGGCGAGATTGGTCGCCAGCATTGACGCTCAGTCAACGTCAACCAATGGAGGCAGGTCCGCCTGCATTCAAGGTCTCAAGCGCCCGCCACCCCACAAGAATATATGCAGGCTAACATTTATCAGGCGAGTTGCCACGTGCCCGTGATGAGACGCGACAGTGCGCAAGTGCTTCCCCCTGCTGGATTTTCCAGTAGGCGCGCGGGTGAAGTCAGCGTCCGGGCGGAACATCTGGTGGGTGTGGCAGTCATGACAAGCGGCTTGCCTCTCGACAAGCCGCTTATGAAGGCTCCGCTCCGCTTTCGCACTCAACAACGCGCTCACTCGGTTGCGTTACACGGCATAACCGAGGATGCGCGGCAGCCATAGCGCCAGTTCCGGGAACAGCATCACCACTGCCAGGGCCGCGAGCATCGCCACGACAAAGACCATCGCCCATCCGACGGTCTTCTCGAGTCGGACACCGGCCACGCTGCTGGTCACCATCAGATTGACGGCCACCGGCGGCGTGAACTGGCCGATCGCGATGTTCATGGCCAGCAGAATCCCGAACCATACCGGATGCCACCCGAAGTGCTGCATCACCGGAATCAGCACCGGCATCAGGATCAGGTAGATGGAGACCGCATCCAGCAGCATCCCGGCGATCAGTACCGCCACCATCACCAGAATCAGCAGCACCGTGCCGCTATCGGACAGCGTGATCAACCACTCGGCGAGATGGCGGAAGGTACCCAGCATGGTGCCGGCCCAGGCGAATATGCCCGCCAGCGCGATGATCAGCATCACCACCCCCGAGATCACCGCTGCTTCCCTGAGCAGTTCCCACACCTGGGAGAGCTTGAGCTCACGGGTGATGAAGAGCCCGACACACAGCCCGTAGGCAGCCGCCACCACCGCCGCTTCCGTGGGCGTGAAGAGGCCTGAGCGCAGCCCGCCGAGGATGATCACCGGTGCCAGCAGCGCCGGAATCGCTGAGCGGAACGCCGGACCCAGCGCGATACGTTCCACCTGAGTCGGATCTTCCCAGCGATAGCGCCGCGACAGCACCCAGGCCGGTACCAGCAAGGCCACACCCACCAGCAAGCCCGGAATCAGCCCTGCGGCAAACAGCGCGCGCAGATCCACCCCCGGCACCACGATGGAATAGAGGATCAACGCGATGGAGGGCGGGATCAGGATCGCCGTGGAGGCCGAGGCCGCAATCAGCGTCGCCGAGAACGCCTTGGGGTAGCCCGCCCGTGTCATGCTGGGAATCATCACCATCGCCACCGCGGCGGCATCTGCCGGGCCGGAACCACTCATGCCGCCCATGATCAGACACACCAGCACTGCCACCAGCGCGAGGCCACCGTGACGCGGCCCGATCAACGCCTGGGCAAAGCGCACCAGCCGCGCCGCCACTCCGGCACGCTCGAACACCAGCCCCGTCAGGATGAACAATGGAATGGCGATCAGCGGATACTTGGCAATGCTGTTGTAGGTATTGGTCCCCAAGGTGGCCAGCATGCTCACCGGCAGCCCCGCGACGATTCCCACCGCACCCGACAGCCCCAGCGCGAAGGCCACCGGCACGCCGAGTATCAACAGCGCGGCAAAGCTTGCGAGCAACCAGAGATCAGGACTCATGATCTGACTCCTTGCGCTGGTCGCGATCCACTTGCCGCGAATCAGGTCCTTGCTTCAAGCGATCAACACACTGCTGCAGCTGGCGCCAGGCCATCGCCACACCCAGTAGCGGCAGCCAGATTACATACCACCAGTTGGGCAGGCCCAGTCCCGGTGACAGCGATTCCCACTGATACTCCTCCAGCGCGAAGGTGCCGCCAAACCACACCACCAGTCCAAGCACGACCAGCACCGCCAAGGTCTGCAATACCACCACCAGTCGCCACAGCGGCAACGGCAGCACGTCTTCCAGCAGCGCGATACGAATATGTGCCTGACGGCGAATCGCCACCGAGGCGCCCGCCAGCGTCAGCAACACCAGCAGGAAGACCGAGAATTCCTCGGTGAAGGCAAAGGAGGCATCGGTGGCGTAACGCACCACCACGTTGGCCAGACTGATGATGCCGATCAGGCCCAGCGCCAACGCCGCCAGCCAGGATTCCGGCCGCACGCGTGGCGGTGGCCTGTCCGTGGGAGCAGGCGCTCCGCTGGTGCCGGTTTGATGTGAGGCTTGTTGAGACGGTTGTTGCGACTTTTGCGACATGACACGCGATCCACACGAACGCCGAGGCTGTCAGGCCCCGGCGTGGTTCTTCACTCAATAACGCGCACAGACCGCATTATTCCCGATGTCATCTGCTCCGTGAGCAGCGGCGATCATGACCAGACTCAGCGCGAGGCCTCGACCTCGGCACGTGCCGTCTCGACCAGCGCCTCACCGATCTTCGGTGTCCAGCTTTCGTAGACCGACTGGGTAGCATCGCGGAAGGCCTGCATCGCATCGTCATCGAGCTTGACGACATTCACGCCGCGCGCCTCGATATCCGCCAGCCGCTGGGCATTGCCTTCACGACTCATGGCGATCTCCCAGGCACCCGCTTCCCTGGCGGTCTCGGTCAGCAGAGTGCGCTCCTGTTCGCTGAGCGACTTCCAGACACGCTGGTTGGCGGCGAAGATCAACGGGTCCGCCATATAGTGCCAGAGGGTCAGATGGGTCTGGCCGACCTGATCGATCCGTGCCACATCGAACACCGACAGCGGGTTCTCCTGACCATCCACCGCACCGGTGGTCAGCGCCGGCTTGGCATCCGCCCAGCTCATCTGGGTCGGGTTGGCGCCCAGCGCGGTGAAGGTGTCCTGAAACAGCGGCGAGCCCACCACACGAATCTTCAGGCCCTTCAAGTCGTCCGGCGTGGTGATTGATTTCGAGGAATTGGACACCTCACGGAAGCCATTCTCGCCCCACGCCAGCGGCATGATGCCCTTGGACTCGATGGCGGCGAAGACCTGCTTGCCCGACTCACCCTGAGTCAGCGCATCGATGGCGGCGTGGTCCGGCATCAGGAACGGCAGCGAGAACAGGTTGAGCTCCGGCACCTGGGGCGACCAGTTGATGGTCGAGCCCACCGCGAGATCGATCAGCCCCTGACGCATGGCCGAGAATTCCTTGGTCTGGTCTCCCGCCACCAGCTGGGCATTCGGATAGACACGCAGGGTAAGCTCGCCACCGGAGCGCTCCTCTACCAGTTCCGACCACTTCTCGGCCGCCTGCCCCCAAGGGAAGGCATCCGACAGCACGGTGGAGACGGACAGCTCGCGCGCCTCGGCATCACTCGCCATCAGCGGTGACAGCAGAGCCAGGCCAAGCACGCCAGCCATCAGGGCAGCGCGACTCGGGGCGGCAACACGCGAAGAAGTAGAAGAGGTAGTGGAAGGAGTAGCAGACATTGAAGCGTGGCGATGCCATTGACGAGAGACGGTGTCAGTTCCGGAGGCGGAATCAGCGTTGGCGAGTGCGGCGGTCAGGGTCATGAATAACCTCTTGATTATGATGTTGTTGAGTGTGTCCTCGGGCAGATTCGCATCTACTTTGGTCGCTGACCATTCGACCATGCGACAGATCGGTGCTTTTTCGACGCTCACATGCTATCTCGCTCCATTCCCATCACTGTATATGCATCCACCCCTCGGGTTTTCCGAGACTTTTTGCGTACGAAACGCTCGACCATGTGGTGTCATCAACGTGTGTTGCCAAGGAGTGTATCCAGCGATTCAAGAGGGCCAACCTGGGTGCAGGCCCCGCCAACAGGGAGTTTCAGGATATTTCACTTTGCTTGATGCCGTGCCTTTTACAACGCCAGCGTGTCCCCAGCCCCTTCGAGGTCAGGATTTCACGGAGCACTGTATACTTATCCAGCCCATTACATCATTGCGACAAATTTCCAGATCTGTCGCCTTTCATCCACGCAATGGCGCGCCACGGGTCGCAGACTGCGGATTCGGTCGGTAGACTGAGCGCCGTTCCCGCAAGGACCAACCACGACTGACCATCACCACGCACGCAAGTGTCGTACCTGACATCTCGTCGGCACCGCTCAAACGGTACCGACCTTGACCGATGAGGCCCCTTCCATGCCGCACCCCCAGCAGGAAGCCATACCCACTCCCACCTTCGAGACCGAGCCGCTCGACACGCCGCCCAAGCGACTGCAGCCGACCAGCAGTCTGGGCGCGGCGGTCGTTCTGTGGTCGCTGCTGCTGGGAATGGGGATGCTGATGCTGGCCAACGGACTGCAGGGCAGTCTGTTGGGGATTCGTGCCTCCTCGGAAGGCTTCAGCAACACCATGACGGGCATCATCATGTCGGCCTACTTCGCCGGCTTCCTGCTGGGCTCGACGCTTGCGCCGCGCAAGCTGCGTCGGGTCGGCCATGTGCGTACCTTCGCGGCGCTGGCCTCCATCACCTCGGTGTGTATCCTGATCCATGCGCTCTATGTGGTGCCCGAGGTGTGGATCGCGATGCGCTTCATCACCGGTTTCGCTTTCGCCGGTCTCTACGTGGTGGCGGAGAGCTGGCTCAACAGCCAGGCGACCAACCAGATGCGTGGCCGGCTGCTGGCCATCTACATGGTGATCACCTATCTGGGCATGGGCGGTGGCCAGCTGCTGCTCAACGTCGCCAACCCGAATACCTATCTGCTGTTCATCCTGGTCTCGGTGATCATGTCCTTGGCGCTGGTGCCGATGCTGCTGTCCGCCTCACCGCAACCGGAAGGCGCGCAGCCGGAGGCCATGGGGATCGTTCGTCTGCTGCGTCTGGCACCGCTGGGCACCCTGGGCGGCTTCGCCACCGGCATCGCCAACGGCACCGTCTTCGGCATGGGCGCGGTGTATGCCGACCGCGCCGGCCTGCCGGTGCAGGAAGTCTCCTGGTTCATGGGCGCCTTCATTCTGGGGGCCGCCCTGCTGCAATGGCCGCTGGGCAAGCTCTCCGACAAGCTCTCGGCCAAGAAGGTGATTCTGGGCTGTAGTGTCGGGGCGATCGCGCTGTCCATCGGCGGCGTGCCGTTCAGTGGTGGCAGCATGCTGACCATGGCGCTGCTGGGGGCGGGGCTCGGCGGGCTGATCCTGACCCAGTACTCGCTGTTCCTGGCGGCGGCCAACAACCTGCTGACCACGCCACAGATCATCTCCGCCAGCGGCACGCTGGTACTGATGCATGGCGCGGGCGCGATTCTTGGCCCGCTCACCGCGGGCCTGCTGATGGAGCGCTTCGGGGCCGTCGGCTTCCTCTATACCCTGACCGCCATCCACGTGCTGATCGTGATTCTCGCCGCCAGTGTCACCAGCAAGCCGCGTCAGGTGCTGGATGCCGAGGATGGCGATCACCCCGGTCACTATGTGGTGGCGCCCTCCACCACCAGTCCGCTGAGTGCCGCCTGGGTCGAGGAAGCCATCACCGAGCCCGAGACCGGTCAGCTGGAATTCGACTTCGATGCCGAACCTGAGCCGGAGCCTAGCGAGGAAGAACTCGCTGCCCAGCAACAGGAAGCGGCCTCTGAAACAGAAGGAGGCGTCGTGCAGCAGGTCGACAACGAGGAAGGCGTGATGAACGACCGCGTCACCGGCATGGAAGACGACTGGCATCTGGATGGCCATATCGATGAGCAGGCCCAGCACCTCAGCGAAGAGGAGCGCCGCGTCAGGTCGGAGCCGGAGCGCGAGAGCTACTGATCACGCCTGACGGCATGCCGAAATTGAAAATAGGATAAGCGTTAACCAAGAACACCGCCCTGAGAGGCGGTGTTCTTGGTTGGAGCGGGCGAAATAGCGGCGGGCGAAACAGGGGCAGGCAACACAGACAGACGGTTCAGCGGGGGGGATAAAGACCAGGGAAACGAAGAAGGCTCATAACGATAAAGGCTCAGCGACGACGCTTGCCCGCCCGCGCCACCAGATGCGGCGCCAACACACCCTGCAGACGGCGCACGGCCTGGGAGTGCAACTGGGAAACCCGCGACTCGGTGACATCGAGCACCGCGCCAATCTCCTTGAGATTGAGATTCTCCTGATAATAAAGCGCCATCAACAGCTTCTCGCGCTCCGGAAGCCGTCCGATGGCCTCGGTGAGTGCTCGGCGAGTATCGGCCTCCTCCAGCGCCTCGTGGGGCAATGCGAAGGGTTCCACGTAGGGAGTGGAGATTCCGCCCGGTGCGGCGCCATCCTCATCCAGCATCTCGTCCAGCGACATCACCATGCCGTTGTTGGTATCCAGCAGCAGGCGTCGGTAATCTTCTAGCTCAAGCCCCATGGCAGAGGCGATCTGGGTCTCCTCGGGCGGATAACCCAGGCTCTGCTCCAGCTGCTGGATCACGCTCTCAAGCTCGCGCCCGGCCCGACGCACACTGCGTGGCAACCAGTCTCGCGAGCGCAGCTCATCGAGCATCGCACCCCGGATGCGCTGACTGGCATAGGTGGCAAAGCTGGCGCCGTGGCCCTGCTCATAGCGGCCCACGCATTCACACAGCCCCAACATGCCAGCCTGAATCAGATCCTCGAGATCGACACTCGCTGGCAAGCGCACCTGCAACTGCAGCGCGATGCGGCGCACCAGCGGCTGATATTCGGTGTAGATATCCTGCTGGGCCATGCGCCCATTGGCGGTATACATCGGCGTCCTGGTCCTCGCTTGCATCCCTCGGGGTGGTTTGACTCAGGGTCATGCCCCCATCCTCGGGACTCCTGTTCCCAGCGTATTGTCGCGCCCCTGCCACAAACCATTCGCTCGAATAGCTACCCTCAGCGACGGCTTTCCTGCCTTACGTCGCAAGTCCGTCTCGGGGAGGCGGAAACCAAGGCAGACAGGAAGAGACAGAAAGGGAAGACGAGACACGCCCCCGCCAGCAGGTCGACAGAATGTCGCGAGCATCTCGCGGGCAGAGCCAGAAACTCAGCCGGATCGAGCAACATCAAAAGGCCGCAAAAAATTTCTAAAGTTCTGTCGCGCCGCGACGATAACTGAAGCAACGGCACAGGAGTCGTTACTGGCGACACGCCATCTATCTCCCCATTACGACAGGAAGTGACACATGGCTTCAGTGATCAATACCAACACCCTCTCCATGGTGACTCAGCAGAACCTGAATCAGTCCCAGAACGCCCTGAACACCTCCATGGAACGTCTGTCTTCCGGCCTGCGCATCAACAGCGCCAAGGATGACGCCGCCGGCCAGGCCATCGCCAACCGCATGGACTCCCAGATCACCGGCCTGTCCCAGGCACAGCGTAACGCCAACGACGGCATCTCTGTCGCCCAGACCGCTGAAGGTGCTTTGAATCAGGTCAACGATAACCTGCAGCGAGTCCGTGAGCTGACTGTCCAGGCACAGAACGGCACCAACAATGCCGATGACCTGAGCTCCATCCAAGATGAAATCACCATGCGCCTTGAGGAGATTGATCGTATCTCCGAGCAGACAAGCTTCAATGGTATTGACGTACTTGCCGCAGACCAAGGTCTTGAAATTCAGGTAGGTGCCAATGACGGCGAAAAAATTACAATTGATCTGAAACAAACAGATGTAGCCTCATTATCTCTCACTAATTTTGACCCTACACAACAAGCAGAACCTGAGCTGGGCGAAGCAGTTGCAGTCAATAGCACTTTGGGTGAAATCTACGAAGTTAAAGATGAAGATGGAACTATTGCTCAGTATGCAGCAAAAGATGATGATGGGAATCTTATCGCTCTGGCAGATGCTGGTGGTGATAAGAGTGATGGTACTAATTGGTCGGCAATCACCTACACAGACGAAGATGGTAATACTGAAAATGCCACATTGGCACTAAATGATTCAGGCGTAGCGACAGTCGGTGCTACAGCAGAAGACGGGGATTTTTATACTGTCACAGATGGCGCTGACTGGAGCTCTGCTGTCGCTGGAACAGCAGTAACCACTCAACCTGGAGCACTGGCCCAAATCGATGCTGCTCTCAAGCAAATCGACAGCCAGCGTTCCGACCTCGGTGCCGTGCAGAACCGTTTCGATTCTGCCATCACCAACCTGGCGACGACTGAAACCAACCTGGCCTCTGCCCAGTCACGTATTCAGGATGCCGATTACGCGGAAGAAGTCTCCAGCATGACCACTGCACAGATTCTGCAGCAGGCGGGGACTTCCATGCTGACCCAGGCCAACCAGGTGCCGCAGAACGTGCTGTCACTGCTTGGCTGATTTATGGCTTGCGTGCTGCAGAGGCCTGTCACTCAGCAAGAGTGGCAGGCCGGTTGCTGGCGGATAATATTGATCATTTTGATAGTGCTCTTGCATTTCAACCTCCGCCAGCGATATCCAGCAGCAGCAAACAAAAAAGGGCAGACGCATCGCGTCTGCCCTTTTTCATTGGAATGCGGACAGGAATCACACCGCCATATTCATGATTTCCTTGTAGGCACTCAGCAACTTGTTGCGTACCTGCACGGTCATCTCGAATTCCAGTGAGGCCTTCTGACCTGCCACCATGACCTGATCGAGGCTGACATCAGGACTGCCCAGCTCGAAGGCCTTGGCCTGCCCCGCCGCGACCTGCTGAGACTGGCTGACGCGCGACAGCGAGTCCTTGAGCATGCCGGCAAAACCCGACGACGCCTCAATCATCTCGCCTGGCTGCCCGCTGCCCCCCGCGGCCTGAGCCGCCATGCGCTCAAGTTGCTGCACCCCGTCCTTCATGGCGGGTGACAGCGCGGACGTCACGCTCGCGCCAACTGATTCGATTGCCATCCCGCCTCTCCTGTCTCAACGCGCGCCATTCGTCTGCCGCTTTCAGTGGAGCTCAGCCTATCAGCCAAACGCAGAGCTGAAAGTCGCTAATACCCGCTTTTTGACACGCTATTCGTCTGATTGGTTACCCCGACAGCTTCGATAATGGGCACCGTGCGACAAGAGGGTGACACAACTCTCCTGCCTGCAGGCACCACCGCTGCGACCCCAGACCACGGCGCCGTCATCTTGCGCTAACCGGACATCTGCATGAGTACACCCAGCCAGTCAGCGCCCCAGGGGGCCAGCAAGCCCTCGGCGGGCAGCGGCAGCCACACCGTCAATGACCTCAAGACCCGTCTGGCGTCACTGCCACGCCTGCCCTTGATCATGGCGGCGGCGTTCTGCGTGGCCGTCATCGTGGCGCTGCTGCTATGGGGTACCCAACCACAGTGGAGCGTGCTGTACCGCGATCTGCCTGCCGATGAAGGTGGCGAGATCGTCACGCAGCTCGAGCAGGCCGGCGTGCCCTATCGTCTCAGTGATCAGGGCGCGACCCTGGAAGTGCCGGCAGACCAGGTCTATCGCCTGCGCCTGTCCATGGCACAGCAAGGCCTTCCGAGTCAGGGCGGCACCGGATTCGAGCTGATGGACACCCAGGCCTTCGGCATCAGCCAGTTCACCGAGCACGTCAATTATCAGCGCGCCCTGTCGGGGGAGCTGTCACGCACCATCGCAAGTCTCGAACCCGTCGCCAGCGCGCGCGTGCATCTCGCCCTGCCCGAGGAATCCGTCTTCGTGCGTGAGCGACGCCCGGCGACAGCCTCCGTGGTGGTCGAGCTGCATCGGGGTCAACAGCTCAAGGATCGCCAGATCCAGGCCATCCAGCATCTGGTGGCAGGCAGCGTGCAGGGCCTGGTGAGCGAGGACATCACCGTCGTGGACCAGAATGGCGAGCCGCTGTCGCGCCCGGCCGGCGATACGCTCAATCTCGATGGCAGCGCCCTGGAATATGCCCAGGCGCTGGAGCAACGCTACCAGTCGCGCATCAACGTATTGCTGACCCCGATTCTGGGACGCGACAACTTCCGTGCCGAAGTCAGCGCCCAGCTGGACTTCTCGCATTCCGAGCAGACGGAAGAACACTACAGCCCCAATCAGACCCCCGGCACTGCCGCCGTGCGCAGTGCACAGCTCAACAATGCCGGCGCGGGTGACATGGCGATGATCGGCGGCATTCCCGGGGCGCTGTCCAATACGCCGCCGGGTACCGCCGCCTCGCCCATCAATACCGCGGATGACACCGGAGATGAGGGTGACACTGCCGCCAGCCACGCAACCGATGAGGAAAGGGGCGGCAACTATCAGCACAGCTCGATCACCAACTACGAGCTGGACAAGGTCGTGCGTCATACCCGTGAGCGACTGGGGCGACTGGAAAAGCTGTCGGTGGCGGTGGTCGTCAATCACCGAGGCGTGACGGATGCCAACGGCAATGTCACCTCCCGCCCGCTGGATAGCGAAGCGCTTGAGCAGATCAAGGCATTGGTACGTCAGGCCATGGGCTACAGCGAGCAGCGCGGCGACAGCCTCAGCGTGATCAATGCGCCCTTCGTGATGGCAGGCAGCGCCGACGTGAGGCCGGATGACATTGCCGAATGGTGGCAGAACCCTGAACTCCAGGCGCTGGCCATCGAACTTGGCCGCTACCTGATCATCCTGATCGTCGCCTGGGTTCTGTATCGCAAGCTGCTGCGGCCGCTGCTGACACCTCTGCTACGCCCGCAGAGTGACTACCAGACCATCGGGCAACCGGCGGGGCCCATGGGAGAGGGCCTATCTGCCGCAGGCATGGAGGCCAGTGTCGCTGTGCCGGGTGCCAGCCAGACGGCTCCCTCGGGACAGGAGCCGCCCTCCCGTGGCCCCAGCACTTACCAGCAGAATCTCAAGGATGCCCGTGACATGGCCCGTGAGGACCCTCGCCTGGTCGCCATGATTCTCAAGAACTGGATGAGTCACCATGAGTAAGTCCCTGTCCAACCTGGAACGCAGCGCCGCGCTGCTGATGAGCCTCGATGAAGACAGCGCGGCCGAGGTCTTCAAGTTTCTCTCCACCGAGGAGATCCAGAAACTGAGCACCACCATGACCCACATGCCTCAGGTGTCCCATCAGCAGATGGCCAAGACCCTCGAGGATTTCCATGCTGACAGTGAGCAGTTCAGCGCGGTCAACATGCTCTCCAGCGACCATATCCGCGCGGTGCTGGTCAAGGCGCTGGGTCAGGATCGCGCCAGCTCCCTGCTCGAGGACATTCTGGAAAGTTCCGGCAAGAGCAACGGCATCGAGTCGCTCAATCTGCTGGAGCCGGCATTGGCCGCCGAGATGATCCGCGATGAGCATCCGCAGATCATCGCCACCATCATGGTGCATCTGGAGCGCCATCAGGCCTCACAGATTCTCGAACAGTTCGCGGAAGCCCTGCGCAACGACGTGCTGCTCAGGATTGCCACCTTCAATGGCGTCCAGCCGGCAGCCCTGCAGGAATTGACCGAAGTACTGGCCAACATGCTCGATGGCCAGAACCTCAAGCGCAGCAAGATGGGCGGTATCCGTACGGCGGCGGAGATTCTCAACCTGATGCCCGGCCAGCATGAAGAGCAGGCTCTGGAAGCGGTACGCCACCACGATGAAGCCCTGGCGCAGAAGATCGTGGATGAGATGTTCGTGTTCGAGAATCTGGTCGATCTCGAGGACCGCTCCATTCAGCTGCTGCTCAAGGAAGTGGACAACGACACCCTGGTGATCGCTCTCAAGGGCTCTGGCGACGCGGTACTGCAGAAATTCCTGCAGAACATGTCGCAGCGTGCCGCGGAGATGCTCAAGGACGACATGGAAGCGCGGGGCCCGGTGCGTGTCACCCAGGTCGAGGGCGAGCAGAAGAGCATCCTGCAGACCGTCCGTCGCCTGGCAGACAGCGGCGAGATCGTGATCAATTCGAGTGGCGACGCCTATGTCTGATCACCTCACCAGCAGCG
Organism: Cobetia marina; assembly: GCF_001720485.1. GTDB lineage: Bacteria > Pseudomonadota > Gammaproteobacteria > Pseudomonadales > Halomonadaceae > Cobetia > Cobetia marina. The sequence goes on along the minus strand of NZ_CP017114.1, from coordinate 2,120,817 downwards.
CAGATGACGGCTGGCAGCCGCTGGAACTCGAGTCGCTGGACACGGCGCTGGAAGCGCGGCCAGACGCCACCGGCTCGCGCCAGGCAAGCACGAGACAGACGGGGTCAGGCACTTCTCCTGATGCGGAGCTGCTCAGACGCATGACGCAACGGGCACGTGCCACGCTGGAAGCGCAGCGCCGCCAACTCGAACAGGCCGCCCATGAAGCAGGCTACGCCGCCGGTGAAGCGGCCGGCTATCAAGCCGGGCTGGAGCGCGCACGCCAGCAAGCGCAGGAGAAGGCCGAGCAGCAGGACAAAACCGCTCGACAGGCGCTGGCCGAGCAGATGGCTCAGGTCACGCCGCTTGTCCATCACCTGCAACAGTCATTGACCTGCCTCGAGGAGCAGATCGGCGATGAGCTGGCGGCCCTCGCCGTCAGTGTCGGTCGGCATCTGGCCAGAGAGGCGTTCCGCGCGCACCCCGAGCATGTCGTCGAGAGCGTCCGCAGCCTGCTGGCCGCGGATCCACCGCTGCTCGGGCGCCCTCGCCTCTATCTGAATCCGGCGGATCTGCCGCGGGTCGAGCAGGCGATAGGCGCCGAACTTGCCCGCCTGGGCTGGCAATGTCTGTCGGATACCAGCCTCAGCGTCGGTGGCTGTCGTGCCGAGGCGGACAGCGGCTGTCACGATGCCAGTCTGGAAAGCCGACTGGCACTGCTGTCACGCCAGCTGCGCCAACGCGCGGCCCCCACGGATGTCACCACGGCAGGCGCACGTATCCTGCACCTGGAGCCTTCGCTGCAAGAGCCCCCCGAGAACGCCTTCGCGCCATCACCGGCAGCGCCGGCGGCGTCATCGCTGTCGTCTGACACCCTCGGGCGTCTGCCCTCATGAGCGATTCTGCCTCTCAGCAATGGCGCAGCGCCATGCAGGCCATCCGTCAGCGCGTCGAGACGCTGGAACCCCAGCTCACCACCGGGCGACTGGTGCGTGCCACCGGTCTGGTACTCGAAGCCGTCGGCCTGCGGCTGCCGGTAGGTGCCAGCTGCCTGATCGAACTGGGGCCGGGCATGGCGCCGGCAGAAGCCGAGGTGGTGGGCTTCGCCGACCAGACCCTCTACCTGATGCCCATCGACCCGCTCAGTGGCGTGGCGCCGGGTGCCAAGGTCATTCCCCTGGGGCATGGCAATGTCGGCGAACGTCGCTATCCGGTCGGTGACGCTCTGCTGGGGCGTGTCGTGGACGGCGTCGGCCGACCGCTGGATGGATTGGGGCCGCTGGAAGACGTCAGTCATGCGCCCCTGGAGGGACAGCCGCTCAATCCCCTCGAACGCGCCCCCATCGACACGCCGCTGGACGTGGGGATTCGCGCCATCAATGCCCTGCTCAGCGTTGGCCGCGGGCAGCGTATGGGGCTGTTTGCCGGCTCAGGGGTCGGCAAGAGCGTACTGCTGGGGATGATGGCCCGCTTCACCAATGCCGATGTCATCGTGGTCGGCCTGATCGGTGAGCGCGGTCGCGAGGTGCAGGAATTCATCGAGCACACGCTCGGCGAAGAAGGTCTCAAGCGTGCGGTGGTGGTCGCGACCCCTGCTGACATGACCCCCCTGCATCGACTAAAGGGAGCCAGCTACGCGACACGCATCGCCGAATCCCTGCGCGATCAAGGCCGGGACGTGCTGCTGATCATGGATTCGCTGACCCGTTACGCCATGGCGCAGCGCGAGATTGCCCTGGCCATCGGTGAGCCACCGGCCACCAAGGGCTATCCCCCTTCCGTGTTCGCCAAGCTGCCGGCACTGGTGGAACGCACGGGCAACGGCCGGCGTGGCGGCGGGTCCATCACCGCCTTCTATACCGTTCTCACCGAAGGCGATGATCAGCAGGACCCGATCGCGGACAGTGCCCGCGCGATTCTCGATGGTCATATCGTGCTGTCGCGGCGCATCGCGGAGAGCGGGCACTACCCGGCCATCGATATCGAGGCCTCCATCAGCCGCGCGATGTCCGCGGTGGCGCCGGAGCGCCAGCTGACCAGAGCCCGCCGCTTCAAGCAGCTGTACTCGAGTTATCAGCGCAATCAGGACCTCATCGCCATCGGGGCCTACCAGCCGGGCAGCGACAAGACCCTGGACAACGCAGTGCGCCTGCATGAGCCCATGGGGCATTTCCTGCAACAGGCCACTTCACAACGCGCCAGCCTTGCCGATAGTACTGACATGCTGGAACAGCTGCTGGCCCAGCAGTGACGCGGCTGTGTCGCGTCAGCGCTGCGCCTTTCGCCATCACGAGGGAACGTCACGCATGACCCTATCCACTTCACGCTTTGACACCTTGACCCGGTTGAGCGAACGCCGCCGTGATGGTGCCGCACGCCAGCTGAATCAGCAGCGTCAGCGCCAGGACTCCGCCGCCAGCCAGCTGGCGACGCTGGAACAGTATCGACTCGATTATCGCCAGCAGATGCAGCAGCGCCTGGCCCAGGGTCTGGACCCGGCCAGCTGGCAGAATTTCCAGACCTTCATCGCCTCGCTGGACAATGCCATTGCGCAGTGCCGCCAGCGCGTCGCGATGGAGACGTCGCAGACGACCGCCCGGCATCAACGGCTGGTCAGCGAGCAGCGCACCCACGCGGCCTGGCAGGGCTTGGCGGAACGCGCCGCCCTGGAGACCAGTCGCGAAGTTCGGGCAAGCGAGCAACGTCGCAGTGACGAGATGGCCATGCAGGCCTGGCGGCGCCACGCCAGCCTCTGAGCGTAGTGAATGACGGCACGATCACTGCGCGTATTCCGGCGCATCAGGGAGAGCTTGCATGACCGATAGCCCCAGCATCCTGGCCACGACAGGGCCTTCCTCGTCGTCGATGGCCTTTTCAAACAGCCAGCCGCGCGATGCCCGGGTCAGTCCCCCCGGTCAGGACTTCGAACAGCATCTGGCGCAGGCTCGCAGTGAGGAGAAGCGCAGTGCGGAGCAGGCTCAGGAAGCTCGCCTGCAATCCCGTCATCAGCGAGCGCAGGCAACGAACGACGAGTCAGCTCGAGCACTCGAGGATGATCGCGCCGCCAAGGCTGACTCAAGTGCTGACTCAAGTGCTGATTCAAGCGCTGACGCCACGACTGACGAGAGCTCTCGAGATCTTGCAGGTGCCACCGCCAGTCACGAGGTCGAGCCCCGCCATCCCTCCGATGACACCTCGGACCTCAATGGCGCGATACAGCACATGCAGGCCCTGCAGGAGATGACGAATCAGGCCCGATCATCCTCCGGCTCCGCCACGCCGGATGCGCTCGCGGGCGCCAACGGGCAGCAGGCCCAGGCGCCTCTTCCGCGCAGTGACTGGTTCACCTCACTGCGCAGCGGCAAGGTCGGTGACATCAAGAGCGAGGCAGGCAAGGCCTCGGGCACACCCACCACGTCTCCCCCGACAGACACGCCGCCCCTGTCGTCCCGCAAATCAACCGACGCCGTGAGCCGTGCACTCACTGCGCTGACTCCCGCAAGCCTGACTCAGGGCGAGGCGGGACCGTTCACCGCGCTCCCCGGCGAGGGAGGTGTCGTGACGGGGTCGCCGAGCCATCAGGTCGCGCTATTTTCCGGCATGCTGGGCGATGCCAGCAGCGCCTCCGGTGGCCACTCACTGGCTGGCATGCCTCTCGCGGCCCCCGGCATGGCACCGCAAGGCATGCTGCAAGGCACTCTTCACGGCGTGTCCCCCAGTGTCGGCAGCCAAGCCTGGCAGCAGTCCCTGAGCGACCAGGTGGTGCGCATGCAACTGAGCCGAACGCCCCAGGCGGAGCTGACGCTCAACCCGGCGGATCTCGGCAGGCTCAGCATTCACCTGAGCCTTGGCGAGCAGACGACCAGCGCGCACTTCGTCGCCGCGCATCAGCAGGTGCGTGCCGCGGTGGAAGCGTCCCTGGCGGACCTGCGTCAGGCGCTGGATGCGCAGGGTCATGCGCTGTCAGAGGTCACCATCAGTGGCGAGGACGATTCCGCTGCTCAGTTCCACTGGGGCGATGGCCAGCAAGGTGGGCGTGATGACGGCCACAGCGAGCGACAGTCCGGCGAGCACGCTCCCCTTTGGGCATCACGCACCGTGGGAGCCCCCTCATCAGACACTCACGACCGCCAGGCCTCCTCCCTTGAAGACCCAACGCTTGCCACGCTCTCCTCTGGTCGTGAGTGGCAGGCATGATTCTATGTGATGAGTTTGTGTGATGAGCTTTCGCAATGGCCCTGTGGGATGAACTTGGGTGACGACATCGTGCGAGCAGAGGCCCCCGCGCCTGACCTGAGGCGCAGATGATACGACCATCACCCAAGTAAGCCCCCAAGCGTGGCCTTATTCCGCCCTTCGGCATGGTGCCCGTCGGGCATACTGGCGCCAGCCACCGACCCCGGAGACCTTGCATCACGATGTCATCGACCACCGCTTCACAGAATCCATCCCGTACCTGGCTGACGATCGGTCTGATCAGCATGGTGACGGCCGTGATTGCTGCCCTGGCAGTGGTCTATTTCGCCTTGCCGGTCTTCAGTGACCGCCAGGCGAGCGAGGCGGACGACACGCCGGACGTCGTGGTCGAAGCGCCCCCCGTCTTCCTGCCGCTGGCACCGTTCACCGTCAACCTGGAGAGCCCGCGAGGCAATCGACTGCTCTATATCGGGGTGACCTTCAAGCTGGCCGACGAGGACGCCTCACGCCTGGTACAGTCACGCCTGCCTGAGCTCAAGAGCCGGATGTTGCTGTTGCTGTCAGGCCAGAACCCGCAAGAGCTGACCAGCCAGTCCGGCAAGCTGGCGCTCCAGACCACGCTGCGTGACGAGCTGTCTCGTCCCTACAGCGAAGGGGGCCAGCCACTGGCCATCACCGGCGTGCTCTACAACGACTTCATCGTGCAGTAATCCTCCATGGCTCAAGACGACCTGCTATCCCAGGATGAAATCGACGCGCTGCTCTCCGGTGTCAATGGAGAGCACGGCTCGGAGGCTGCCAAGGCCCCCGAGAAGGAGCGTATCCGCCCTTTTGACCCCGCACGCCAGCACCGCGTGATCCGGGACCGTCTGCATGCGCTGGACATCATCAATTCACGCTTCAGCCGCCAGTTCCGCATGGGACTGTTCAATCTGATTCGGCGCGGAGCCGACATCACGCCAGGGCCGGTGCAGTTTCTCAGCTACAACGAGTTCTCGCGCAACGTGCCGGTGCCCACCAACATCAATCTGTTCACCATGAAGCCCCTGCGCGGCACCTCGATGCTGGTCTTCCCGCCCAGTCTCGTCTTCATGGTGGTCGACAGCCTGTTCGGTGGTGATGGCCGCTTCGTGACCAAGTCCGAAGGCCGTGAATTCACCCGCACGGAACAACGTGTCATCCAGCGCCTGATGAGATTGGCCCTCACTGCCTATCAGGACGCCTGGTCGGGAGTGTTTCCGGCAGAGCTTGAGTACCTGCGCAGCGAGATGCAGGTCAAGTTCGCCAATATCACCAGCTCCCCCAACGAGATCGTGGTCTGCACCGGCTTCCATCTCGAGGTGGGCAATCACAGCAGTGACTTCCAGATCTGCCTGCCCTACTCGATGATCGAACCCCATCGTGAGCTGCTATCCAGCCCGCTGCAGGAGACGACCGCCGAGGGCGACAGCCAGTGGAGCGAGCGACTGCGGCAGGAAGTCCGCGCCACCGATGTCGAGCTGCATGCCGATTTCTGCACGCTGGAAACGACGCTCGGGGCACTGGCGGAACTGGCGGTTGGTGACGTCCTGCCCATCGAACGCCCGGGCACCGTCAATGCCTACGTCAATGGCGTGCCAGTCCTGGAAGCCGGTTTTGGCAGCGCCAACGGGCATCGTGCCCTGCGCGTGAGCCGCATCATCAATCACCCGATCAATTCCGCATACGAGGACACCGGCGATGAGTGAGCCCAATTCGCCCGAAGAGCACCCGTCACCCGAATCCCCGGGAGATGCCGGATCGTCAGCCTCGGGCCAATCCCCCGATGATCCCTGGGCGGAAGCGATGACTGAACAGATGGGAGAGGAATGGGCAAAGGCCATGGAAGAGCAGGCGCCGAACGCCAGCGCCGCACCAGGCTCAAGCGACATCTTCCAGCCGCTGGATGGCTCTGGAGGGGAGACGAGGCCGCGTGAGCTGGACATGATCATGGACATCCCGGTCAAGATGACCGTGGAGCTCGGACGCACCCGATTGACCATCAAGCAGCTGCTGGAGCTTTCCCAGGGCTCGGTGATCGAGCTGGATGGCCTGGCCGGTGAGCCGATGGACATCCTGATCAATGGTTATCTGATCGCCCAGGGCGAGGTCGTCGTGGTCGAGGACAAGTACGGTATCCGCATCACGGAAATCATCACTCCCAATGAGCGGGTACAGAAGCTCAACCGCTGAGGCTGTCTCTGCATGTCTGCCACTCCTCCCATATCCGCCGCGCTCTCGGAGTCTGATCTCGCCGAGACGACCACTGCCGTCGCCACCGACGATACCCCTGCGAGTGACATCCTCGCGGGTGGCACCACCGCTGCACACACCACGCAGACGCTGGCCCCTACCGAGCCCGGCTTCCGACATGACCCACAGGAATCGCCGCTCGGGGCGGCGAGTCTTGCCACCACGGGGCTTGCGCTGTCAGGGGTGATCGCGCTGATCCTGCTGCTGGCCTGGCTGGTCAAGCGTCTGGGAGCCGGGGCCGGTGTTCACGGCACACGCGTACCGCTCCGTGCTCTGGCACGCCTGCCACTGGGCCACAAGCAGAGTCTGGTAGTGGTCGAGGTGGGGCATCAGCGCCTGATGCTGGGGGTGGGGCCGCAGGGCGTCAGCCATCTGGGAGATCTCGACGAGCAGGCACTCCCCGAGAACCTCGACTGCCAGTCCGGCGGCGAGTCTGGGTCTGATGCCGCACGCAAGCAGGGCTTCGCGGCGCTGTTGCAGTCACGTCTGACGAACAAGGCGGTCGAGCGATGACCGCGACATGCCACATCCCCCGACCAGCCGGCCGCGGGACGGCGACGCTCATCAAGGCGGGGCTTGCGATCCTGCTGGCCATGACCAGTCTGCCGACCCACGCCGATGTCCTGACGGGGCTGACCAGCCAGCCATTGCCCAACGGTGGCGAGCAGTGGTCGCTCAATGTCCAGACATTGATCCTGTTGAGCGGGCTGGCGATGTTGCCGGCGGCACTGCTGATGATGAGCGCCTTCACTCGCATCATCATCGTGCTGGGGCTGCTGCGCACGGCCATCGGTACCCAGTCGGCTCCCCCCAATCAGGTTCTGGTCGGCATCGCGCTGTTTCTGACCTTCTTCATCATGTCGCCCGTCATCGAGCGCATCCATGACGAGGCCTGGCAGCCTTACGACAGCCAGCAGATCGGCCTTCAGGAAGCCATCGAACGCGGCGGCGTGCCGCTGCGGGAGTTCATGCTCGGCCAGGTGCGTGAGCCTGACATCGCGCTGTTCGCGCGCCTGGCAGAACTCGATGAGATACAGGGACCACAGGAGGTGCCTTGGCGTGTCCTGTTGCCGGCCTTCGTGACCAGCGAACTGAAGACGGCCTTCCAGATCGGCTTCACGCTGTTCGTGCCCTTCCTGATCATCGACCTGGTGGTGGCCAGCGTCCTGATGGCGCTGGGGATGATGATGGTACCGCCTGCCACCATCTCGCTGCCCTTCAAGCTGATGCTGTTCGTGCTGGTCGATGGCTGGCAGCTTTTGCTGGGGTCACTGGCCGACAGTTTCTACTGAGCTCTCGACGGAGGTTTCCTCTGATGTCGCGAGTGAGCTGGCTGGCCCGGCCCTCCCGCTGGCCAGCAGCACCGGCCCTCTGTGTCTGATCTTCTTTACATTTTCATCTTCGTCTCATCTTCATCTCATCTTCGTCTTTTCTCCGCCTCATCGCCCATGGAGTCGTGCATGACACCTGACGTCATCACCAGTCTGGCCTCACATGCCATGTACATCACGCTACTGGTGGCAAGCCCGCTGCTGGCCAGCGCGCTGGTGATCGGGCTCGTGGTCAGCCTGTTCCAGGCCGCCACGCAGATCAACGAGATGACACTGTCCTTCATCCCCAAGATTCTCGGCGTCTTCGCGGTGCTGGTCGCGGCGGGCCCCTGGCTTCTGGAGACGCTGCTCGACTTCACGCGCAGCGTCTTCACGGGCTTTCCGCAGTTGATCGGCTAGGCTGGGAGCGCGCATGAACGGGTTGGACCCGAATCAGCTCCAGGCGATGATCGTCAGTGTCATGTGGCCGTTCGCGCGCCTGTCAGGCTTCATGCTGATCGCGCCGATCTTCGGGCACCGGAGTCTGCCGACCCCGGTGCGACTGCTGATGGCGTTCGGCCTGGCCGTGATCATCGCGCCATTGATCGACAGCCCACCGGCACCGGACATGCTGGGGCTGGTGGCCGTGTGGCAACTGGCACTGCAGATGGCGGTCGGCATGGCACTGGGTCTGGTGATGCGCATCACCTTCGCCATCGTCGAGGCGGCGGGGGAATTCATCGGTCTGCAGATGGGGCTGGCCTTCGCCAGCTTCTTCTCCGAGGACACCGGCACCAACACCCAGGTGCTGTCGCGTCTGCTGGGCATGCTCGCGATGCTGCTGTTTCTGGCCTTCAACGGCCATCTGCTGGTGCTGGAAATTCTAGTGGGACATTTTCATGACATCCCGCTGGATCTCGCTAGGCTGGGGTCACCGGGACTGGAAAACCTGCTGCTCTGGAGCGCCAGCCTGTTCAGCGCAGGCCTGCTGCTGGCATTGCCACTGGTGGCATCGCTGCTGGCCATCAATCTGGCCATGGGCGTACTGAACCGCTCGGCGCCGCAGCTATCCGTCTTCTCCATCGGCTTTCCGCTCACCCTGCTGCTGGGCATCGCCATGCTGTGGCTGATGATGCCCGGCATGACGGATTGGCTGTCGCTGCTGTTCCGTCAGGCGTTGAGCGCCCTGCAGGCCGTACATGCAGGGCTGGGAAGCGGTCTGTGAATCAGCGCAGATAATCGAACAGCGACATCGAGGAGATCTCGGAAAAGGCCTGCTGGGAGGCCTGCAGCCCGACCTGAGCCAGTGAATAATCAGAGATCGCGGCATTGTAATCCAGGTCGATCAGGTCAGAGCGTGTGGCGGCATAATTGATTTCGCGGTCATCACCGATGAGATCGAGAGCGTCCAGTTCATTGAGCTTGGTGCCGACATCGGCGCGTACGGTCAGCACGTTGTCGAGACTGTTGCGGAACTGGCGACTGGCGCTCGCGATGGCATTGTCGAACGCGGCTTGATCCTCGTCGGTCTCGATGGGCGTCGCCAGTGCCGTGATGAGGCTGTCCAGATTGGCGAAGACCTCGGCGCTGGCCTCTCCCTCCTCGACCACCAGCTGCGTTGCCTTGCCGGACGCCTGAGCCTCAAGCACCTGTTGCTCATCACCGGACAGCGTCATCGAAAGGCCATTGAACGCAAGCGTCATGCCATCGCGGAACGCCACCGGTGATGCCAGCGGGTCGCCATCACCATCCAGCATCGTGACATCCGCACCGTCGGCATCGGTGATCGTGACGCCAGTCGCATCGATGTCGATGGTGTAGGAAGCGCCATCGACACGCGCGCTCGAATCGATCAGCTCCGGCCCCTTGAAGGTGATCGGCAATGACGACTCGCGGCTGCTGGTCTGGATCGCCAACGACTGGCTGCCGGATGCCACGCCAGCGAAGATCTGGCTGCCGGTGTGATTGACCTCCATCAGGCGCGAGCTGTCGACGCGCTGCTGGCGCTGCTGGTCATCTCCGCGATAGGTGCCGTCCTCAGCGAAGGGCGCCGTATCCCCCTGCAGGCCACCGAACAGATAGTTGCCATTGCCATCGGTGCTGTTGGCCAGCCCCAGCAGCACGTCACGGCTGCCTTCGATCTCGGTGGCCAGCGCGTCGCGATCGCTGTCACTGAGGGTGCCATTGCCTGCCTGGACGATCAGGCTCTGGACACGCGTGATGGTATCGGTGACCTGATTGAGCGTACTTTCCTCGAGGGACAAGGTGTTGCGCGCCGTGGTCCGACTGTCCGCGAACTGCTCATTGACGGCCTGTGCCTGCGAGATCGTCACTGCCTGACTGGCGGCACTGGGGTCATCCGAGGGATTGACCACGCGCTTGCCGCTGGCGAGCTGCTCGGACACCTTCGAGAACGCGGCCTGCTGCTCCAGCATCGAATTGACGCCCTGGGCATAGAGGGTTTGGGTACTGATGCGCATCACGACCTCGTTAGCGGATGTTCAGGAGGGTATCCAGCACCGTCGCCGCGGTCTGGATGACCTGAGCGTTGGCCTGGTAGAACTGCTGATAGCGAATCAGGTCCGCGGCTTCCTCATCGAGGTTGACCCCTGACACCGACTGCTCGGCGGCCGTCAGCTGCTCGGTCAGGCTCTGTTGCGCCTCCAGATTGACCTGCACCAGCCGAGTCTGATTACCGACCTGGCTGACCAGCGAGGCGTATTGGTCATTGAAGCTGCCGGCACTGCCCAGCGCGTCGCTGCTCTGCAACTGCTGCAACGCCAGGATATTGCGGTTGTCGAGGCTGCCGCTGCTCTCGCCCGCCGCGATGTCAGCGCCGTCATTGATCGCGACCCCAAACGTCGGCGCAATCTGGCGTGTCGGCTGGATGGTGAAGCTGTCACCGTCCGCCATGTTGGTGGCCGAGAGGATCAGACCCTCATGTTGCATCAGGCCTTCGCTGTCCGGACTCAGACTCTCCACTGTGCCATTGCCCAGATTCTCGAGCCGGTATTCCCCGCCCTCCAGGCTCAGGCGATAGTCATCACCGGTCAGGGCGACACTGTAGAAGTCCTCACCCTCCTTCAGGGTCGCAGGGGCGAACTCGACCTCAAGTGCTGCATCGAGGGTGTTGCCGCTGGCGGGCAGGACCTCCGGCGTGCCGAGCGTGAAGAAGTCGCCGCCGGCGTCACCATTGGCATCGATCCCGTCGCCATGCTGGGCATTGAAGGCCAATGCCAGACCCGCCGCCAGTTGCCCCAACTGATTCTGGGCCGGCGCCAGACTCTCCTCACGAAATCCCAGCAACCCGCCCAGCGTGCCGCCCTCAAGCTGGCCCTCTTCGAGACTCATCGGCATTCCCGGGGCCGCGCTGTAATTGACCACCACCCGACTGGCATCCTGAGGGTCCACCACCGCGACAAGATCATGGCTGTCGCTGCCATTGACCAGCAGCTGACCGTTGCCAAGGCTGATGCTCAAGCGCCCGCCCTGCTCCTGCACGTCGACACCCACCAGCGATTGCAACTCGGTGACCGCCTGATCACGCTGATCCAGCAGCCCCAGCGGCTCTTCTCCGGTGCGCGCACGCGTCATGGAAATCTGCTCGTTCAGCGAGGCGATCTGGGTGGTGGCGTTGTTGATGTCGCCGACCACATCGCCGATTCGCGCATTGACACCGGCATCCATCTCATCGAGATACCCCGCGAAGGCATTGAGTTGCCCGGCCAGGCTCTCCGCCGTGCCCAACATGCTCTCGCGGGCGGCAGGGTCGCCCGGCTGGCTGGCGACACCCTCGATGGCAGCGAAGAACTGCTGCATCAGAGGCGCCAAGCCAGCCTCTTCATCCGCCAGCAGATTGTCGATCTGGCTGAGATTGGCCTCACGGGTTTCCAGCGCCGCGCTGGCGCTCAGCGCCGAATCCAGCTGCGCCGAGAGATACGCATCCGTCTGGCGACTGATGGAAGACACGCTGACGCCAGAGACCGGGCTGGCCCCCGGCCCGCCACTCAGTTCCACCGTCTCGCGGCTATAACCCGGCGTATAGACGTTGGCGATGTTGTTGCTGTTGGTGGCAAGCGCGGTCTGGGCGGCCTGCAGACCACTGACACCGATACTCAACATGCTGCTGGCCATGACGTTTACCTGAAGCGAATGAAGAAGACAGTAGGAAGATGGGCACTCTGCCGCGACGTGCCGGGCATGCCTGACTATCGGCCAGTGCTGAGCGAACTTGAGTCACGACCTACTCCAGTAGCCCTCGAGAGGTCGTCATCGCAAGCGGGATCGCTCCGCTCTGCGAAGGCGTTCCCGCCGGGGCTGTCACCGGCATTGCCGTGTCATCGGCGAAGAGGGGCCTGGCCTCACCGGCGTCGCGCTGCCACAGCGGTGCGGAGGCAGCCAGCCATCCCGGCTCTTGAGTGTCCTGCGAGGCGCTGGCGGTTGAGGTGCCCGGGAGGGAGCGTTCCACCTCCGAAGACGGCAGCACGTCACGTGACGCCAGGCGAGGCGATGAAAGCTCGCGATCACCGCTGGCATCCAGCGGGCCGACACGTTGCATGATCGAGATCAGCTTGTCGGCATAGTGAGGGTCGGTGGCATAGCCTGCCGACTGCAGGGCACGCGCGGCGCTTTGCGCATCCGGTGACCGGGTGACATGGGCATAGCGCTCGGCCCCGCTCAGCAACGCGGCGTGGTCACGCAGCGCACTGGCCTGATCCGGATAGACCCGGAAGCTGTCTTCCAGCTGCAGCCGACGTCCCTCACGATATTCCGTGGTCAGTACCGTGGTGCTGTCCCCCTGCCAGCCACTGCCGGCCTTGATCCCGAACAGGTTGTGGCTGTCCTGGCCGTCCTCGGTGTGGATGCGTCGCTCGCCCCAGCCGGTCTCGAGTGCGGCCTGCGCCAGGATCAACTCAGCCGGCAAGCCGCTTTCACGACTGGCTGCGCGCGCCGCTGGCGCAAACTCCGCCACGAACCGCTGGACGTTGTCGGGTTGCTGACGCTGGTGCGCGTTGAGCATCGACACATCAGCGGCCGAGCGTGCCGTCTGATGGCCTTGTGAAAGTCGCTCAGCACCCGCCCCGACAGCTCCATGAGGTATCTCGGCATAGAGTCCCTGAACCTCCCGACCCGCCGATACCACCTCCAGCATCGCCATGAAGCCGCCAGGCGAGTCGGCGCCTTCGGCTTCCACCGCTGACAGCCAGTTCGCGTCCGCCCCCCCTGCGCAGCGCCAACCTCCTTGGCGACGAGACCAGAGGCAAGAGCGTGGGCAGACTCACTGGACGATGTCTCAGGCGGGGAATCACCGCCAGCCGTGCCTGCCCGGGAGGACAGTTGCTGAATCAGGATCCGCGAAAGCCCCACCCCCTCCCCGACACTGGCCAGCTGCTGTGAGAGCTGCTGATCCAGCATCGCGGTCATCATCTCCTGCTGCTGGGAGCCGGTCAGCGCTGAGCTTTCGGTCGCCGAGCGCATCTGCTTGAGCATCATGTTGAGCATCAAGGCTTCAAATTGACGGGCGCTCTCCTCAAGAGCCTGCTGTTGCCGCTCTCCGCCACTCGTGGCCGCCCCCTTGAGACTCGCAAGTCCCTGGGTATCGAAGGCCAGACGCCCGGCATCCACGCCGGCATTGCTCGTGGACAGCCCCATCAGATCACCTCGAGATCAGCACGCAGCGCGCCGGCTGCCTTGAGCGCCTCGAGAATCGAGACCAGATCCTGCGGGGTGGCCCCCAGGGCATTGAGAGCGTCGACCACCTCGGCAAGGCTGGCCGTCCCCTCGACCATGCGCAGCGCACCGCCCTGCTGGTTCACGCTGATATCGGGGTCGTTGACCACGGCCGTCTGCCCACCCGCCAACGGATTGGGCTGGCTGATGACGGGATTGGCATCGATCACCACCGAGAGGTTGCCGTGGGTGACGGCGGCACGCGCCAGGCGCACCTCGGAATTCATCACCACCGAGCCGGTACGGGCATTGACCACCACACGTGCACGCGGCACGCCCAGTGACACCTCGATATTTTCCAGCCCGGCGATGAAACCGACCCGCTGGCTGATGTCGCGTGGCGCCTGAATCACGATGTCCCGATTGCTCAACGGCGAGGCCAGCGAGCCACCGAAGTGTCGATTGATCGCAGTGGCGACGTTCTGGGCATGATTGAAATCGCCCTCGAACAGATCCAGATGAATCACGCCATTCTCATCGCCGAGTCGGGTGGGCACACCGCGCTCCACCGTCGCCCCGCCAGGAATGCGCCCTGCCGTGAGCTGATTGACCTGAACGCTTGAGCCACCCGCCTGGGCCCCGGCGCCCCCGATGATCAGATTGCCCTGCGCCAGCGCGTAGACCTGGCCGTCCACCCCCTTGAGCGGCGTCAGCAGCAAGGTGCCGCCACGCAGGCTCTTGGCATTGCCAAGCGAGGACACCACGACATCGATGGGCTGACCGGAACTGGCGAAGGCCGGCAGGCTGGCGGTCACCATCACCGCAGCCACGTTCTTGAGCTGCATGTTGGTGCCCGACGGAACCGTCACCCCCAGCTGGGAGAGCATGTTGGTCAGACTCTGCCCGGTGAAGGGGGCCTGGGTGGTCTGGTCACCACTGCCATCGAGTCCCACGACCAGGCCATAGCCGACCAACGGGTTGTCGCGAACGCCACGTACCTGCGCGAGATCCTTGATGCGGTCGGCCTGCACCGACTCCAGGGAGAACAGCAGGCCGGTCAGCAGCAGACAGGCAGAGAGTGCTGCGCGCAGTCGCACGGGGAGTATCAGCTCAAGCATCGGAAAGCGGCTCGTCAAGAAAGGTCATGGTGGGAGAACACCCTGTCAGGCTCACGCCGGGCGGCACCATCAGAACGGTGCCAGATTCAGGAAGAAGCGCTGCATCCAGCCCATGTTCTGGGCCTCATTGATATAGCCGTCGCCCACGTATTCGATGCGTGCGCTGGCCACCTGGGTGGACTGCACGGTATTGGCCGAGGAAATCGTGCGCGGGTTCACGACCCCTGAAAAGCGGATCGACTCGGTGCCCTGATTGATCGCGATGCGCTTCTCGCCACGCACCTCGAGATTGCCGTTGGGCTGCACCTGACTGACCGTCACGGTGATGGTGCCGGTGAAACTGTTGTTGGCATTCGAGCCACCGCTGCCGGTGAAGTCGTTGTCGCCCTCGATATCGGCATCGGTACCATCCAGCAAGCCAGTCATGAAGTCGGGAATGGCGCTCAGCGAGAAGCCGACGCTGCCATCGCGACTCGCGTTGCTGGCCGAGCTCTTGCTGGCACTGACGTTCTCATCCAGCAGAATGGTGATGATGTCGCCGATGGCACGCGGGCGTCGGTCCTCGAACAGCGGCTGATTGCCATAAAGCGGCTGGAAGATGGCGCCATTGGCCATTGGCTGGGGACGCGGCTGCAGCGTGGATTCCAGCGGCGTGGTGTCCACCAGCGGCTCGCTTGGGACATAGGCGCAGCCAGCCCCCAGCAGCATCGCGCCCAGCAGGCCCACGATTCCTGCTCCACGCACAGACGCCCGCCGCACGGCCTGCCGTGACGCCTCTACCCTGCTCACCAGATCACGCGAAAGCGACATGCCAGGACCCTTACATCTGGACCAGACGCTCGAGCATCTGATCGGTGGTGGTCACGGCCTTGGAGTTGATCTCGTAGGCACGCTGGTTCTGGATCATGCCCACCATCTCTTCCACCACGTTGACGTTGGAGGTCTCGACGAAGCCTTGATAGAGCGTGCCAGCCCCATTGAAGCCGGGCACGCTGTCGCTGCGCGGCCCAGAGGCGTCCGTCTCGGAATAGAGATTCTCCCCACGACTGAAGAGGCCAGCAGGATTGATGAAGGTGGAAAGCTGCAGCTGCCCGACTTCGGTACTGTTGGTCGCGCCCGGCTGGGTGACACTGACCACGCCATCCGAGGCGATATCCACGCTCAGCGCATTGGCCGGGATGACGATCGCCGGGTCCAGCGGATAGCCACTGGCCGTCACCAGCTGGCCAGTACTGTCGAGCTGGAAGGACCCATCGCGGGTATAGGCGCTGGTACCATCCGGCAGCATCACCGCAAAGAAGCCCTGCCCGTTGATGGCGACGTCCTTGGAATTTTCCGTCTGTTCCAGATTGCCCTGGATATGCAGGCGCTCGGTGGCCACGGTTCGCACCCCTGTCCCCACCTGCAGGCCCGAGGGCAGCTCCGTGGTGGCGGATGAAGCCGCGCCCGGTTGGCGAAGATTCTGATAGAGCAGGTCTTCAAATACCGCGCGCGAACGCTTGAAACCATTGGTCGAGACGTTGGCCAGATTGTTGGCGGTCACGTCCATCTGCATCTGCTGAGCTTCAAGGCCGCTCTTGGCCGTCCATAGGGCACGAATCATCTGATGGGCTCCGCAATCAGGCTTCGGTGTCAGTCGAGACCGAGCAGGCTATTGCCCCGCTCGGCCATGCGCTCCGCGGTCTCGATGCCTTTCATCTGCATCTCGAAACCGCGGGCATTGTTGATCATGGCGACCATGGCGTCGGTCGCCGAGACATTGCTGCCTTCCAGCGCTCCCGAGACGACACGCACCTCGGGGTCCGCCACCAATGGCGCGGCCGGCACCCCCTCGGCGGTCAGCGGCTGGCGAAAATAGCCGTCCGCCCCACGCTCCAGCGGCAGCCCACCGGGCACGCTCTCGGGGTTGACCAGCTTGAGCTGTGCCTGCAGCACCATGGTGTCCGGTGCATCCGCCGCCGAACGAGCGCTCACGCCACCATCCGCGGCGATGTGAACGATGGCATTGAGCGGCAGCGCGATCGGCCCGCCATCGCCCATCACCGGCAAGCCACCCGATGTCAGCATGCCGTCGGCGTCGATCTGCAGGGCGCCGTTGCGGGTGTAGCGTTCCTCGCCATCCGCGCCCTGCACGACCAGCATCCCCGGGCCGTCGAGGGCGACATCCAGCGCACGTCCGGTGGACTGGATCGTGCCCTGTGCCATGGAGGCCCCAGAGGTGGTCAGCTGGCTGGACACCCGCGTCGGCAGGCCCTCGCCCTGGACATCCACGGCGCGTGACAGGGTCAGCATCTCGCGAAAGCCCGTGGTGGAGACATTGGCCAGGTTATGCCCGGCGACATCCTGCGCCGCCAGACTTCGCTGGGCACCGCTCATGGCGGTGTAGAGCATCCTGTCCATCACCGACTCCTCCTTTCATCAATCGTTGCGGTCAGTGGCCGCCAGTCACAGTGGTCAGGCACGGCGGTCAGTGGCCAGGTGCCGCCACCACACCGTGTCGCGACACATCACCCTTCAGCGCGGATCAACGCAGGTTGATCACGGTCTGCTGGACTTCATCCTGGACCTGGATGGTCTGGGCATTGGACTGGTAATTGCGCTGAGCGACGATCAGATCCACCAGCTCCGTGGTCAGATCGACATTGGAGGCTTCCACCGCGCCGGACACGACATCGCCGAAGACACCCTCCCCCGGCACGCCCACCAGCGGCTCACCGGATTCCGCCGTCGCCAGCCAACCATTGTCGCCATTGGGCCTCAGCCCCTGATCATTGGCGAAATTGGCCAGCGCGATGGTACCCAGCGTCTGCTTGAGCTCGTTGGAATAGCTGCCGATGACCCGGCCATCATCCTCGAAGGACACCCCCACCAGGCTGCCCGAGGTATAGCCATTCTGGGACAGCGAGGTGACTTCATAGTCATTGGCGTACTGGGTGCTGCCGGAGAGATCGATGCTGAAGTTCAGATCCTGCGCCCCATTGGAGAGGGCATAGGTCATGGCCGTGGGGGTGTAATCCGCCAACTGACCATTGGCGGCGAAGCTGATCTGCTCGACCTGTGCATCGAACTCGACCGTCGGCGCCGTGCTGCCGGCATTCACCTGTGACTGGTAGTCGGCCGACTTGCCCGCGAAATCCATCACATGCTGGACATCCCAGGTGTTGTTGCCGGTCTTGGTATAGAAGGAGGTCACCACATGCTCGCCGCCCAGGCTGTCATACACCGTCATCGCCGAGGCGTAGTCATAACTGGCGGGGTCCATGGGATCGAAGGTGGTGGAGGCGGCCTCGGCCTCGGCGTCCAGATTGATGGAAACCTGCGCGCCGAAGATGCTGTTGGCCAGATTGTCCTGGGTGGCGCTGGCGGCCAGCGGCGCCGTCGGCACCTGCAGCACGACCGGCTCCCCGGTGACTCGCTCGCCCGCATAGCCCGTCAACTGAGCGCCCTGTGCATTGACGATGAAACCGTCGGCATCGATGTTGAGCTGGCCATTGCGCGAATAGACGACCTGACCGGTACTGTCGGCAAAGCGCAAAAAGCCTTCTCCGGAGATCGCCAGGTCCAGATCACGCCCGGTGGTTTCCAGGGACCCTGTCGAGAAATCCTGGGAAATGGTGGCGACCTGCACCCCGATACCCGCCGCCTGAGAGCTGGCGTAGAGGTCCGCGAACTGGGTCTCGGATGACTTGAAGCCCACCGTTTCCGAGTTGGCGATGTTGTTGCCGATCACATCCAGATTGGTCGCGGCAGCACTCAAGCCGCTCAATGCCTGTGAAAACGCCATGATCTGTCCCTTGTCTCGCTATGTGAATGAGATCCCGAGCAGCATCGTGATACTCGGGGTGGCCGCAGCCTCTTTCCAGCGGCGCGTGTCGAGGGCTCAACGACTCGCCTCCCGCGCCGGCGCATGAGCTCAGAGCACCTGACGCACGGCCGCAAGTTCCACCACCCCAAGCTGCGGACCAAGGTCCAGCTGAGCCCCGCTCTCGGATTGATTGACGCCACTGACCACGCCATAACTCAGTGTCTGCAAGTCGCTGTAGGGCTCACCGCCACGCTCGGCACTCACCGCCAGCTGGTAGGCGCCATCCCCGGCCTGACTGCCATCCTCCAGCAGACCATCCCAGACGAAGCCATGGATGCCGGCGTCCAGCGCCCCGAGTTCGAAGGTCTTGACCACGCTGCCATCCGCGGCGAGCACCTCGACCCTGGCATCATCCACCGCTCCTTCAAGCTCGATCCCGAAGGGCGTGGAGGTGGCATTGCCCACCAGCACGGCATCGCCAGCGACCAGCACGCCCTTGTCGATCAGGCTGGCGGCCTGCAGGGCCTCGCTGCTGGAAATCTGGGTGGTGATGCTCTCCAGGGTCGTGTTGAGCTCCTCGATCCCGCTGACCGTGCTGATCTGAGCCAACTGTGCCGTGAGATCGGAATTCGAGACCGGGTCCATCGGGTCCTGGTTCTGCATCTGTGCCACCAGCAACGTCATGAACTGATCATTGAGCTCCTCGGTGCCGCTGGCAGACACGGCGCTGGCAGCCGCGCTCGAGGGGGTGGTGGAGGTCTGGTTCAGGCTGCTGAGCAGACTGGTATCTAGCGTCGCCATGCGATTACCCGGTAGCGGAAAAAGCGGTCAGAAGGCAGAAGCGAGGGGCAAGGCATCCCACGCCCGGGCTCACTCACCCAGCGTCAGTGTCTTGCGCAGCAACGACTTGGAGGTATTGAAGACCTCGACGTTGGCTTCATAGGATTTGGAGGCGGCGATCATGTCGACCATCTCGGCGATCGGGTCCACGTTGGAGAAACTGACGTAGCCCTGCTCGTCCGCCAGCGGGTGATCAGGACGATATTCCTTGCGTGCCGGCGCATCACTCAACGCCACCGAGCTGACCTGAACACCGCCCATGCCGGCGCGCTGATCGAGAGGCTGGCCGAGAGTCTGACCGGTGAAGGACGAGTTCATGCCCGTCAGGGCAGTGGCGGCCTGATTGGCCTGACGGGCAAGCGGTGCATATTCAAAGACCACCTGGCGGGCCTGATAGGGCTTGCCGTCGGGCCCGGCGACGCTGTCGGCATTCGCCATGTTGCTGGCGATGGCATTGAGTCGCTGGGATTGCGCCGCCATCGCGGAACCAGCGACATGGAAGAGACTGAAATCAGGCATCAGCTGTTCTCCGATTGCATGGCCAGACGCAGGCCCTGGATCTTGCCGGTCAGCAGCTCAAGACTGGCTTCGTAATGCAGGCTGTTGTCGGCGAAACTGACGCGCTCGACGTCCATGTCCACGGTATTGCCATCCAGACTCGGCTGGGTGGGCACCCGGTACATGAGCTCGACGCCGGCCAGCGTTGCGGCTCCCTGCGCCGCCTGATGCCCGGCCCGCGGCGTAGCCAGGGAAAGGGCCGCAGGCGCGCCCGCGCTGGCGGACGTCGCCTTGGCGAGCGCCGAGGAAAAGTCAAAATCCCGCGCCTGATAGCCCGGGGTATCGGCATTGGCGATATTGCTCGCCAGCACCTGCTGACGCTCGGCGCGCAGGCCCAGCGCCTGCTGATGAAAACTCATGAGGGCATCAAGTCGATCAAACATGGGGTATCCCGGCCTTGCACCCTGGCGTGTCGGCCATGGGTGATGTCCATTGATCAGCTCACCATAGGGGAGCTTGACTCAAGCAGGAATGAGAATAGTCAGCCGGCGCGAGGATGAAGGTAGGAACAAGCCCCTTTATCGGGGCTATTTCTGGTAATGCCCGATCGGTGGGCGTCATACAATCGTGTCACGCTCGGTTTGCATGCCGATGGCCGATGACCAATGGCCAATGGCCGATGACCAATGGCCAATGGCCGATGCCGATCCCCGACAGCAGACACCGTCGACGGCAGGCCCTCCAGCCAAGAACAGCTCGGCGGGGCAATCCGATCACGACATGAGAGAGAGCATGACGCCGACTTCAGCAACCACAGCCTCCCACTGGCGCAGCGCAGGACTCGCCCTGCTCGTCGGGTGGGGACTGTGCGTGCCGACCGCCCATGCCGCGCCCTCCTCGTCGACGGCACCGACACCTGAGCAGGCATTGCGTCACCAGCTGCAGGCGTTCTTCGCCGCCCCCGAAGGCGACACCGTCACGATACGCCTGCCCAAGGATGCCCCGCTCGGCCCGCCCGACAAGCCGGGCGTGCAACTGGAAGTTCGACGTCTTCCGGCACGCCTGGCTGACTGCATGCCGGCGACGCTCAGCGCCTATCCAGATGGCCATGACCGCCTGTCACCGGGCCTCAAGCGCCTGCAACTGGCATGTCCCGATGGCCAACAACACCTGCTGAGTCTGCGCCTGGAACGCTTTGACTGGCGCATGAGCGCCGCCCGAGCACTGGCAAGCGGAACCCCCCTGACCGCACAGATGCTGCGCCCGCGGCTGACGGCACTTGGCAAGCTGCGCGGCGAGGGTTTCGCGCAAGCCGGGCAACTGGCAGGATTTTCCACACGCCGCCGCTTGCGAGCGGGGGACGTCATCCGCGACAGTAGTGTGCAAGCCATCCCGCTGGTGAACTTCGGGGATACGCTGACCTATCAGGTGGATGGCAAGGGCTTCAGCATGCAGCGCAGTGCGCGGGCTCTGGAGTCCGGTGCGCTGGATGACCGCATCCGCATCGAGCTTTCGCCCGGCCACTGGGTGCGCGCTCGAGTGATCGGTCAGCGTCTGGTCGCCCCTTGAGCCGATGTGTCCGCCTCGCTCACGAACACGATGGCTCTGGTACCCGACGTCCCAGATGGCTCATCGAGGCTAAAGCTGGCTCGCCAGCCGCCGATACTCGATTGGAGCGCAGGATGGATGCCTGCGCTCGCAAAGGCACCGCGACACGTCCGCCTCTCATCAGCTGAAGCGGACGCCCATCATCACAGAGGACAGGCCATGAAGATCGAACACGGCGGCCCCCTGCAGCGCAGTGAGACTCACGGCACCCGTGAGCTGCGCCCGCAGGCAAGCCAGGAGACGGCGACCACCACGTCACCCCCCGGCGACTCCACCCAGGTCGAGTTGTCGAGCAGCAGCATCGATGCCGGACAGGATATCGACCAGGCACGCGTGGACAGCCTCAAGCAGGCCATCGCCGATGGCAGCATCAAGATCGATGTCGATCGCATCGCTCAGGGTCTGATCGACGCCTTCGAGGGTGACGCATGACCCTCACGACCGCTTCCCCCCTTGAGCTCGAGGCGATCTTTCATGGCCTCGAGCATGAGCTGAAGCACTTCATCGCCCTGCTGGAGCAGGAACAGCGACTGTTGGGACAACGCCAGCCCCAGACCAGCGCACTGGATGAGATACGCCAGGCCAAGCTGGCCAACGCCGGCCGACTTGAGGCGCTGGAAACTCGCCGACGTGACTGGCTTGCGCAGTCAGGTCTCTCCAATGACCCGCTGGAACTGCAGACGGCACTGGCCGGACAGCCGCTGCTGGCGCAAACGTGGTGGCAACTGGTCACCCTCACTCGCCGCGCCCAGGCGCGCAATCGCCTGAGCGGGGATCTGATCCGCCAGCGCATGGCGCTGCACAGTCGGATTCTCGACAGCCTGCATGAGCGGGCACCCGGTCACTATGGTGCCGATGGCCGCCCCGGCGCTGCGCCTGCACGGCTGAACGTCTCGGCGTGAGCTCCCGCGTCGCGCCCTCCCTTGTCACGCAGTCCCTCGACGCCCCTCACTTGCCTCCTTGCCGTTCTCACTGTCCTTGCGGCTTTCACCGCCCATGAAAACGACAAGGCCCGGTCAATGACCGGGCCGAAATTCTGACCGCCTGCATGACTGCCGGATGCCTGCCGTGGGTAGCTACCACGCACGGGCGCAGGGCGTGAACGCTCAGCCCAGACTCTCCACCTCCAGCACCAGCTGGATGTCTTCCAGCTGCGCCGCGGGCGCCAGCACTCCACGACCGTTGCGGTAGACCCGCAGAGAGAACGGCGCCGTGGCGAGAATGGTCTCCGGCAATGTCAGTTTTCCACGTCGCGCGTCCAGCAGCGCGCAATGCGATGCCTGACACAGCATGACCTGCCATTCCCCGGGCGCCGAGGGCAGATGGTAGCGCCAGTGGATCGCCCCGACACGCGTCCTTTCAGGCGCCATCAGCCCCGAATCACGTACCGCAGGGCCAATAGCCAACTTGCGGGTATACCATTCGCCCCGCTCACGAATGGTCACTGACTCCACGCTCATCATGACGGCGGCACTGCCCGCCTGTACCGGTGGCACAGCGCCGAACGCCCCCAGCAGCGCCGCTGCGGCCATCACCATCGGCACCCGCCGGCCCGGCCGCCCCGGCCGCCACGTCGCCGATTCCGTGTCTGGGCGAAGCAGGAAAGAAAAAGGGTGAAACACGTCTGACTCCTTGACGATGACTCATTCATTGATGGGGCCTTGCGGACGAGCGCCGCCCACCTGACTCCCTTCAGGCGGCACGCCCGCCGATCATCCGCGTGACGCGCAACTCTCTGTCGTCGGGGATTTCCGCCTGAGACAGCACTGCCAGATGCTTGAAACGTCGACGCAGGAACCGCGAGAGCAGCGGGCGCAGGGAATGCCCCACCACCAGCACGCAGGGATCTCCCTGCGCATCCTGAGCCGTCACGGCACTCTCGGCATGTTGCATCAGCGTATCGGCAAGTCCGGGCTCCAGGGCGTTGCCGTTGCCCAGCGCCTGCATCAACACCTGTTCCAGCTGAGCCTCGAGACCGATCACCCGCAGCACACGTTCCGCGCCGAACCAGTACTGGGTAATCGCACGTCCCAGCGCCACCCGCACCATGGCCGTCAGCTCTGCCGGGTCCTGGGTGCGGGGTGCGTGCTCGGCCAGTGCCTCCAGAATGCTGCGCAGATCGCGAATGGACACCTCCTCATCGAGCAGGGTGTGCAGAATGCGCTGCAAGGTGCCCTGGCTGACCAGCGCCGGCACGACTTCCTCCACCAGCCCCCCGTCCTGCGGCCCGAGCTTTTCCAGCAACTTGCTGACTTCACTGCGGCCCAGCAGCTGCGAGGCATGGCGTGACATCAGATGATTGAGGTGCGTGGTGATCACCGTGGCGGTATCCACCACGGTATAGCCGTAGACCTGGGCCTGCTCTCGGGTGTCCGGCTCGATCCAGACCGCAGCCAACCCGAAGGCCGGCTCGGTGGTGGCCACGCCCGGCAACTTGCCCGAGACCTTGCCGGGATTGATCGCCAGCCAACGCCCCGGATACGCCTCGCCCCGGCCGACCTCGGCGCCCTTGAGGCTGATGACATAGTGATTCGGCCCAAGTTCGAGGTTGTCGCGGATATGCACCACCGGCGGCAGGAAACCGATATCCTGGGCGTACTTGCGACGCACTCCCTTGATGCGCGACAGCAGCTCACCGCCCTGGCGCACATCCACCATGGCGATCAGCCGATGGCCGACTTCCATCGCCAGCGGCTCCACCAGCCGCACATCATCCCAGCTGGCCTCACTGACCTCCTGAACCGCCGCGGCTGGCGCAGGCGCCTGCTCCTGCGCTGATGCCTCGCCTTCCTGGCGTTCACGTCGCCCAGCCCACCAGGCCAGCGCTCCCAGCATCACGGTGAAGAAGATGAACACCAGATTGGGCATGCCGGGAACCAGCCCCAACAGCCCCATCACACCGGCTGCCAGCCACAGTACCTGAGAACTCATGAACAGCTGGCCGATCATCTGCTGGCCAACATCCTCATTGGTGTTGACCCGCGAGACCATGACCCCGGCCGCGGTGGAGATCACCAGCGAGGGAATCTGGGCCACCAGACCATCACCGATGGTCAGCAGCGTGTAAGTGCGGGCTGCCTCATCCATGCTCAGCCCATGCTGGCCGACACCGATGATCAAGCCACCGATGATGTTGACCACCATGATCACGAGCCCCGCCACGGCATCACCGCGCACGAACTTGCTCGCGCCGTCCATCGAACCGAAGAAGTCGGATTCCTCGGCCACTTCGCGACGCCGCTCACGCGCCTGGTCCTCACCGATGAGGCCGGCATTGAGATCGGCATCGATCGCCATCTGCTTGCCGGGCATCGCATCCAGCGTGAAGCGCGCGCCGACCTCGGCGATACGCCCCGCGCCCTTGGTGATGACCATGAAGTTGATGATCACCAGAATCGAGAACACCACCAGCCCCACGGCAAAGTTGCCGCCGACCAGGAACTGTCCGAAGGCTTCGATGACCTTGCCGGCAGCGTCTCCGCCGTTGTGTCCCTCAAGCAGCACGACGCGTGTCGAGGCCACGTTGAGCGAGAGCCGCAACAGGGTCGAGAACAGCAGCACGGCGGGAAATGCCGAGAAATCCAGCGGCTTCTGAGCGAACATGCTGACCATCAGGATCATGATCGACAGCGCGATGTTGAAGGTGAACAGCAGATCCAGAATGAAGGGCGCCAGCGGCAGCACCATCATCGAGAGGATCATCATGATCAGCATGGGCCCCGCCAGCACCTTCATCTGACCTGGCGTGCCGAGACCCATGCGATCCAGCAATGACAAGAGAGCATTCATGCAAACGGCTCGTCTGGCGGTGAAGACGCACGCGGATCGCGCGACCTGGAAGAGGATGGTGTCGCTGGCGGCGTGCTGACGGAATCGTCTTCGCCGGCATCGGTGCCACCGGCGTCGATGCCACCGGCGTCGATGCCACCGGCGTCAGCGTTCGGGGATTCCTCAGCACCCCTCGTGTGAGCTTGCGCCTCTGGCGGGACCTGCAGGTCCTGCGGCACCTCGAGGCCCTCGGGATCACGCGGCCGAAGCCCCCCGTGGTCTCGGGCGCGCTTCAAGCGCATGGCCCAGGCGAGCACCTCGGCGATCACCTGATAGAGGGCAAGGGGGATTTCCTGCTCGAGCTCGACGTGGACATGCAGGGCACGCGCCAATGGCGGAGCATTCAGGACCGGCACGGCATGCGCCTCCCCGAGCTCGCGAATGCGCAGCGCTACCTGATCACGTCCCTTGGCCACCACGCGTGGCGCGCGCATGTCCGACTCGCGATAGACCAACGCCACCGCGAAATGGGTCGGATTGGTGACGATGACGTCCGCTCGCGGCACCTCCGTCATCATGCGTGCCCGCGCCATTGCCTGCTGCTGCTGACGAATGCGCGCCTTGACCTGAGGGTCGCCATCCGTCTCCTTGTGCTCACGCTTGATCTCTTCGAGACTCATGCGCAGCTTCTTGGCATGACTCCATAGCTGATAGGGGACGTCCATCAGGGTCGGCACGATCAGCATCACGACCGCCAGCGCCGTGCATCGCGCCACGAGCGTCAAGGCATCCGCCAACGCGTTGTCCAGCGGCATCAGCATCAAGGCCATCAACTCCTGGCGCTGCGCATGCAGATACAGCACCACCACCCCACCGACCAGCAGCGACTTGGCAATCGTCTTGGCCAGTTCGGCCAGGGCCTGACTCGAGAACATCCGCCCGATGCCCTTGATCGGATTGAGTTTGCCAAGCGAGGGAGCCAGCGACTTGGTGGAGAACATCCAGCCACCCAGCAGAATAGGCCCGACAAGCGCCAGCATGACCAGCAACGCAAACAACGGCAACAGGGCGATCAAGGCCTCCTGCCCCAGCATCAAGGCATTGGCGAGCATGACGCGACTATCCAGTGCCAGCGTGCGATCGAAACCGAAAGCCTGGCCCAGGATGCGCTCCAGGGTATCGCCCAGCACACCGGCATACAGCCACAACGCGCCGGCGCCACCGCCCAGCAACAGGAAGGTCGCCAGCTCGCGCGAGCGTGGCACCTGCCCTTCCTCGCGGGCCTTCTGCAGACGGTGAGGTGTCGCCTCTTCCGTCTTGTCGTCACTGCTCTGCTCGTCGGACACCTGCCGCTCCACTGCCGTCAGGCGACCAATGCCCGGGAATCATGCCCGCCATTGTGCCTCCCGACGTCAGGATCAAAGCGCGGAATAACGCCGAAAATCGACTCGGACTCGTGTCGTCACTCGCTGCGTCAAAAGCCGAGGCTATCGAGCAGATCATCGACTTCATCCTGCCCCTGGACCACATCGGGTCCTCCTGCCTTCACCTGAGGCCCGTTCAACAGCGAACTCCCGCTGACTAGGCGTGCCGTACGGGCATGCGCCTCGGGAGAGTTGTCGATCAACAGCTGCAGCAGCTGCTGTTCGATCTGTTGAATCACGTCCATCATGCGCTTGATCACCTGCCCGGTCAGATCCTGAAAGTCCTGAGCCATCATGATCTCGAGCAATTGCGCATTGGTGGCCGCAGCCTGCTCGGGGACCGCAGACAGATAGGCGCGGGTATCCACCACCAGCTCGCGCGCTTGATCCAGCGCCACGGGTTGCGCATACCAGGCATCCCAGCGAGAGCTCAGCCCCTGGGCATGACTCGCCAGGGCATCCTGCAGTGGCTGGGCACGTTCGCAGGCGTTCAGCGCACGATCCGCGGCCTTTTCCGTGGTGCTGGCCACGTAATTGAGGCGATCCCGTGCATCGGGGATGGCCTCCGCCGCACGTTCTATCTCACGGTCCAGACCCAATTCCCGCATGTTGTCACGCAACATGCGGGTCAAACGTCCGATACGCTGAATCAGCTCTTCACCAGTCTCCGGCGTGCCATCACTGTCAGCGGGCTGCATCGGCAACTCGGATTGCGTGGCCGGGGATACCGACATCTGTTCGGGATTGCTCATGCCTTTCTCCTGGCCGGCGGCCATCAGTCGACGACCGCACAGTCGTCTAGAGGCCGTGCTTCTCGAAGACCTTGGCCAGTTTCTCTTCCAGCACCGCTGCCGTGAACGGCTTGACCACATAACCACTGGCCCCCGCCTGGGCGGCAGCGATGATGTTTTCCTTCTTGGCTTCTGCCGTCACCATCAGCACGGGCAAGCTGGCCAATGCCTCACTGGCGCGGATCTGCCTGAGCATCTGCAGGCCATCCAGATTCGGCATGTTCCAATCCGAGATCACCAGCCCATAGCTTCCCTGGCGCAAGGCTTCCAGCGCCTGCTGACCATCTTCGGCTTCCTCTACATTGGTGAACCCCAGCTCCTTGAGCAGATTGCGCACGATGCGACGCATGGTGGGAAAATCGTCGACGACGAGAATACGCAGGGATGTGTCAGCCATCAGTGGTCAGACTCTCTGTAAGTGAACAAGTGAACGTGAAGGGGCGCCCGCCAAGGGTCACGACGCCGGGTGCATCCGCCTCGCAAGCCTTGCGACCCGACCACCCTCTAGGCTGCCAATGCCGTCCTGTCAGTCACTTATCGACCCCGCGCGCGCAAACTTTACCGTGAATCCCCGGGGATTCGCTGACGGGCTCAGACACGCTGCGAGCGCCCCGAAAGCTGGGTCTGGGCCAGGAGGTGGGCACTGATTCGCGTCAGAGGCAGCACCACCTCCGCCGCACCCAGCGCATCTGCCTCACGAGGCATGCCGTAGACCACGCAACTCTGCTCATCCTGCGCGAGGGTATGTGCCCCTGCCTGACGCATCAGCAGCAGTCCTTGAGCGCCATCACGGCCCATGCCCGTGAGTATCACGCCCTGCGCATTGCGTCCGGCTACCCGTGCCACCGACTCGAACAGCACGTCCACCGAAGGACGATGACGATTGACCGGCGGACGCTGATCCAGCGCGATCACATAGTTGGCGCCACTGCGCGCGAGCGTCATATGGGAATCACCGGGGGCGATGTAGGCATGCCCGGGCAGCACGCGCTCTCCGTGCTCCGCCTCCTTGACGGCAATGCGGCAGAGGCCATCGAGGCGCTGGGCAAAGGAACGCGTGAACCCCGGCGGCATGTGCTGAGTGATCAGAACCGCCGGTGCATCGGCGGGCAGCGGTTCCAGCACGGCACGGATGGCCTCGGTGCCGCCCGTCGAGGCACCCAGCACGATCAGCTTCTCGCTTGAAAGCAGCGGACGACCCGCACCACGAGCGCGCGCCGCTCTGGTGTCGAGAGCGTGGCTGCCCTGTGCGGGCGCGACATGGGCGGCATCCATCGGCGCAGGCACTTGTCGAGCAGACGAAGCTGACGATTGTCGAGCGGGTTGTCGAACAGCGCACGGTGTCATGGGGCGGACCCGAGCCTGGGCTGCGGCACGAATCTTGTCGGCGATCACATCGGCATATTCCAGCATGCCACCCCGAATCCCCAGGCGCGGCTTGGACACGAAATCCACGGCTCCGAGCTCCAGGGCACGCAGGGTGATTTCGCCACCGCGTTCGGTCAGCGACGAGACCATCACGACCGGCATCGGCCGCAGGCGCATCAGGCGCTCCAGAAACTCGAGACCGTCCATGCGCGGCATTTCCACATCCAGGGTCAGGACATCCGGGTCGTGACGCTTGATCAGGTCTCTGGCCACCAGCGGGTCCGGCGCACTGGCGATCACCTCCATGTCTGGCTGCGCATTGATGATCTCGCTCATCAGCTCGCGGATCAGTGCGGAATCGTCGACACACAGCACACGAATCGGCACCACGCTGCTCAAGGAACCGTCCGCCAGGGCGCCGGCCGCCGGAGTGCCGGCCACCGGAGCGCCGGCCGCCGCATCGCCGCTGTCGAGTTCATGGCGACCGGACATTGCGCCATGCGAGGTCGATGATGAGGTTCGCTTGTACATCCTGTGACTCCCGGGCGGTCTATCGAGTAGGCCAGCGGTGGTGAATCGCCTCGCACAACCACGCCTGGCAATGATGACGAATCGTTGATGAATGCTCATGCGCCCCTCGGGCAACGCCGATCGTGGACCGATGCCCACCTACGCATGCCGAGACATGCTCTCAGCCGCTGGACAGGGGCTTTCCGTCGTGCGTGAAGATCTCCGCACGCTTGCGTTCCGACAGGGTATAGACGGTCTGGCCGCGCAGCGTGAAGGCGTCATTGAGCCAGGAGAAGTTCTCGGAATGGCCGGCGAACAGCAGTCCATCCGGCTTGAGCATCAAGGCAAAGCGATCCAGCAGGCGCGATTGCGTCGCCTTGTCGAAATAGATCATGACGTTGCGACAGAAGATCGCGTCAAATCCATTGCCCAGCCCCCACTGAGCATCAAGCAGATTCAGCTGGCGATAACGCACCAGACGTCGAATCTCGGGTTTGACTCGGACCAGCCCCTCTCGGCGACCGCTGCCGCGCAGCAAGAAGCGCTTGCAGCGCTCATCCCCCAGCTTGGCGATGCGCTCGAGGGGATAGACCCCGGCTTCGGCCTCGTTGAGGGCATCGGTGTCGATATCCGTGGCGATCAGCTCCACCTGGTCCGCCGCAGCGCCGAGCACCTCACGCAGTACCATCGCGATCGAATAGGGCTCTTCGCCCGTGGAGGCCGCCGCACACCAGATGCGCAACTTGCCCCCTCGCGCCTGCAGGCGTTGCTCGAGGAAATGACTCAGCAGGGTGAAGTGATGAGGCTCGCGGAAAAAGGCGGTGAGATTGGTCGTCAGCGCGTTGATGAAGGCTGGCCATTCATCCTTGGCTCCGGACGCGCGACCGCCTTCCAGCATCGCCAGATAATCGCTGAAACGGGTGAGCCCATGCAGCCGCAGACGGCGAGACAGCCGGCTGTAGACCATCTCGCGCTTGTGACGCGCCAGCACGATGCCCGCTCGCTGATAGATCAGACGCGCGATCCGGGCAAAATCGTCTTCCGTCATCTCCAGATCACGCGCAAGCCCTCCAGCCTCCTGCGCAGGGATTCGGGAGACACCTTTGCCTGAGTGGGGAGCGAAACCTAGAAGCTTTTCCACTGATCGCCGCCCTGATCATGTCCCGCAGGGTCAGCTGACCGGACGCTGTCACGGGCCGCCTCTGTCGGCACGGATGGCGAGCGCGCTGGCACGCGCTCAGGCCCTTCGCCACCGAAGCGAAACACGTTGACGGCATGCGACAGCCCGGCCACCGAGCCCTCCAGGTCCTGCGCGAGATGGGCGCTGCTCTGAACGCGCTGGGCGTTCTGCTGTGTCGCCTGCTCCATCTCGTTGATGGCCATGTTGATCTGCTCGATCCCGCCGGATTGTTCCCGCGAGGCCGCGGAGATTTCGGCGATCAGATCATTGACGCGCGAAATGCCCGCCACGATGTCCACCATGGTGGCACGTGCCTCATCGACACGGGTGCCGCCTGCATGAATCTCGCGTTGAGTCGTGTCGATCAGCGACTTGATCTGACGAGCCGCCTCGGCACTGCGTGAGGCAAGGTTGCGCACCTCACCGGCCACGACGGCGAATCCGCGCCCATGTTCTCCGGCTCTCGCCGCTTCCACCGAGGCATTGAGTGCCAGCAGGTTGGTCTGGAAGGCGATCGAATCGATGACCTTGATGATGTCAGCCATCTGCCGCGAAGTGGCGGTGATGCCTTGCATGCGTTCGACCACGGCCTGCATCGCCTCGTCCCCCTCGCGGGAGGCACGGGTGGTCTGGTCGGCCAGACGCGATGCCTGGCTGGCATTGTCGGCGTTCTGGCGGACCGTGCCGGTCATCTGCTCCATGCTGGCAGCCGTTTCCTCAAGCGAAGCGGCCTGCTGTTCGACGCGGGACGAGAAATCCTGATTGCCGTGGCTGATATCCGTCGCGGCCGGTCGCACGATACTGATCCCGGCATTGACCTCACTGACGATCCCCACCAGCGACTTGCGCATGCTGTCCAGTGACTGGACCAGCCGTGCCACCTCATCACTGCCCTCCAGCACCATCGATTGGGATAGGTTGCCGGCCGCCACCTGGCGTGCGAAATCCAGCGTGCGTCTCAGAGGGCGTACCAGGCGCTGATAGGTATGAACCCCCAGCAGGCAGGTCAGCAGCACGGTGATGCCAAGCCCACCAGCCACCAACCACTGCGCGAGTTGCAGCCGGGTCTGCTGGGCATGCTGCCGGGCTTCCAGCGCCTGTATTCTCTCCAGCCCCCCGGCTGCACCGGCCAGCTGACCTTTGAGCTCTGCCGCCAATGTCTGGGAATGCACATGACTCGATTCCAGCAGTTCCAGCGCTGAAATGCCCAACACGAGGCTCGCCCCGACCGGCAGCAACACCAGTGACGCGATACGGCGTGCCAGTCGCCACCGTGCAAATCGCCGGAAGATGCCCGACACACCGGTGCTGATGATCTGTCCGCGCAACAGGCGATAGCCACCCTCACCCGCCTCCATGGCCCGATAGACACGCTCGGCACGCTCGATCTGCTCACGGCTGGCCTTGACCCGTACCGAGGCAAACCCCATCACCTCGCCGTTTTCCATCAACGGCGTGACGCAGGCATCCACCCAATAGAAGTCGCCATCCTTGCGTCGGTTCTTGACCAGCCCCTGCCAGTTCTTGCCACTCTTCAGGGTGGACCAGAGATTCTCGAAGGCCGCCTCGGGCATTTGCGGGTGCCGCACCAGATTGTGCGGCGCGCCGATCAACTCATCGCGCGTGAAACCACTGACCTCGATGAACACCGAGTTGGCGTAGGTAATTCGCCCCTGAAGATCCGTTCTGGAAATCAGATAATCATGCTCGCCAATGGGATATTCCCTGGCAGTCACCGGCTGATTGTTTCGCATGTCCCTTCATTGCCCTCGCGACGAACCTTCGATAGCTGCACCACTTCCCTGGACACTCCCGCCTGCCTCTGCCAGTCACTATCGGCCGACGCCACCGAAACTTGAATCTCGTCACGCAAGGCCCGCCCGCCGCCGAAAGACCACAAGCGTCAGCTGTCACACGACAGACGCCGCCACCCTTTCGGATGGCGGCGTCTGTCGTGTGGGCGGCTTGAGTGAACACCGGGGAGGAATCAGACCACTGCGGCCTCAGGGTCCATCAAGGCCATTTCCTCGCTGGTCATCATGCGTTCGATGTCCATGATCAACAGCATGTGTTCATTGACCGTCGCCAGCCCTGCAAGGAAGTCACTTTTCAGGCGTGCTCCGAATTCAGGCGGCGGCAGCAGCTGGTCTGCCGCGAGGCTGATCACGTCCGAGACACCATCCACGACGATGCCCACCACACGCGCCCCGAGGTTGATCACGATCACGACAGTCTGTGCGGTGTACTCGGCTGCCCCGAGATTGAATTTCAGACGCAGATCGACGATCGGTACGATGACACCACGCAGATTGGTCACGCCCTTGATGAAGGCCGGCGCATTGGCGATACGCGTGACATTCTCGTAACCGCGGATCTCCTGGACCTTGAGGATATCGACGGCGTAATGCTCCTCGCCAAGGCTGAACACCAGATACTGGCCGCCGTCACTGGCGCTACTGGCGTGATCCTGCGCCAGACCGACATCTGAGTGCTGGGTGCTCGAAAACCGTGTGCTCGTCATGCTGATATCCTGTCAGTGAAGATGGCGTCACCCGCCGATGAAACGTGATGGAAGTCAGGCCAGCGCCAGCGCGCCGTCCTGACGTGCCGCCAGCTGCCCGCCCTGGCGTCCGAGCCGATGCAGGTCATGGACATCCAGGATCAGGGACACACGCCCATCTCCCAGAATGGTCGCCGAGGACACGCCAGGCACCTTGCGATAGTTCTTCTCCAGATTCTTGACCACGACCTGTTGCTGCCCGATCAGCTCATCGACCAGCAAGGCATATTGGCGACCCTTGCCTTGCACCACGACCACGATGCCCTCTTCAGGCCGTGTTCTGGCACCCGGCACGTCGAAAACCTCATACAAGGCCACCAGGCCGAGATACTCTTCGCGCACCTTGAGCAGCCGGTCACTTCCCACCATGCTGAACAGCATGTCACTCGTCGGCTGCAGGGATTCCACCACCGCGGACAGCGGCAGAATATAGATCTCCTCGCCGGCGCGAATGGCCATGCCTTCCAGAATCGCCAACGTCAGCGGGAGCACGATCCGCGTCGTGGTGCCGCTGCCCTTGCGCGACGCAAGCTCGACATGCCCACCCATCGCCTGGATGTTGCGCTTGACCACATCCATCCCCACGCCCCGCCCGGAGACATCACTGACCTGCTGTGCGGTGGAGAAGCCCGGCGCGAAGATCAGCTGCCAGACCTCGTCATCGCTCAAGCCGTCATCCACCGCCATCCCGTGGCTGCGTGCCTTGGCCAGAATGCGCGCGCGATCCAGCCCGGCGCCATCGTCCATGACCTCGATGACGATGTTGCCGCCCTGGTGGCGCGCCGATAGCGTCAGGGTACCTTGGGCGGACTTGCCCTGAGCCTGGCGAACGTCAGGCAATTCAATGCCATGATCGAGACTGTTGCGCACCAGATGGGTCAGCGGGTCGATGATCCGCTCGATCAGACTCTTGTCCAGCTCGGTGTCATGGCCATGACTGACCAGCTCGACCTGCTTGCCGAGTCGTCCGGCAAGGTCACGGATCAGCCGCGGGAAACGCGAGAAGACATAATCCATCGGCATCATGCGCACGGACATGACCGCCTCCTGCAGATCACGCGCATTGCGTTGCAGCTGGCTGATGCCACTGACCAGCGCCGCGTGATCCAGTGGCGAGCTGGCGCAGGCTGTCTGTTCGAGCATCGACTGCGTGATGATCAGCTCGCCCACCAGATTGATGATGGTATCCACCTTGTCGACCCCCACCCGAATCGACCCGTGCTCCTGCGGGACATCCGTGGCACGCCGTCCACGTGATTGACGGCGATCCGCTGGCTCAGTCGGTGGCTCGAGGGCTTCCATGGGGTGGCGGACCGGGGCGGACACCTCCACGGCCGGCACCGCCTCTACCGCCTGTACCGCCTGTACCGGAAGACGGCATGATCCAGCCGAGGGCGCCACGTCAGACAGCGGCTCGATGAGAATCTGCTCAGGCTCGATCACGAAGCACAGCACGGCTTCGATGTCGTCGGCAGCCACGGTGGTGGCGAGAACGACGGTGCAGACCTGCTCATCTCCCTGGACGCCAAGTACCTCCCCGAGATTGCCCATCTCCTCGATCAGCAACTCCCTGTCACGGTCAGGCACGAACATGAGACTGATCTGCATGCGCGGCTCTCCCTCGGCTCCCGGCAACGCGTCATGGCCGGGATCGACGGCGAGAGGCGCGCTCTGCTCACCCCCAGGCTCTCCGTCAGCACCGGGCTCTCCCTGCTGGCTCTCAGATGAGTCGTCCCTGGCGGGCACGTGCTGGAGCATCTCCTCCTCGGCCAGTTGCTTGAGCACACTGACGATGTGCGCATAGGCCTCCGGATCTGGCGTCTGCGCATTGCGATACGCTTCCAGTTGATCTTCCAGCATGTCCTTGGTCTCCAGGAAGCGATCGATATGCGCTGCCCGCAGCACAAGTTCTCCACGGCGCGCATGGTCAAGCAGGTTCTCGAGATGATGGGTCGTCTCTTGCAATACGCTGAAACCGAAGGTCGCAGCGCCGCCCTTGATGGAGTGGGCAGCACGAAAGATCGCATTGAGCTGCTCGGCATCCGGGGTCTCGACATCCAGCGCCAGCAGCTGCTTTTCCATCTCCGCCAGCAGCTCCCGCGCCTCCTCGAAGAAGGTGTCGTAAAATTCACTGATGTCCATGTGCGCTCTCGGTTGGCATCCGTTGACCTGCCTTCTGTCTTTCGGGGTCAGCTCTCGGGGGCTAGCTTTGATGACCAGCTTAGAGGGCTAGCTCTCAACCCCAGTCCGTGCATCACGAATCTCGCTGGGACTTGCCAGCTGTTCGAGGCGCGCCCTGAGGCTATCGATGTTCTCTGCCGGGCGCGGATTGACCCCGTTGCTGTCAGTGATTTCGCGATAGGCGGTGTGACTGAGCACCATCAGGCTGATGCGTCGGTTCACGGCGGCCTGCGGGTCCTGGCTGTCCAGACTGATGCGTGACCCCATTCCGACGACACGCACGATGCGATCGACCGCCAGCCCATGCGCGACCAGCACTCGGCGCGCGACATTGGCACGATCAGTGGACAGCTCCCAGTTGCCATAGCCTCCCTCACCGACAAAGGGACGATTGTCGGTGTGTCCGGTGATGCTCAGGTGATTGGGCAGGCGCGCCAGAATCGGCGCCAGCAGGGACAGCAGTTGGGAAAGCTGTGCCGAGGGCTGCTTGCTGCCGAGGGCAAACATCGGATGCTGATCACTGTCCGTGATCTGGATACGCAGGCCTTCCGCGGTCAGCTCGATCTGCAGCTGCTCGCGCAGCTCAGCAAGCGATGGGTCTTCACGCATCTGCTGCGACATGATGCTGTCGATCTCGTCACGGATATCCGCGAAACGCGCCTCTTCCGCCAGTGCCTGACGCTGCATGCGCGAGACATCCGCGCCCTTCTCCCCCTGGACTTCCTCGGCCATGAATCCCCCACCGGGAATGGCACTGCTGGAGGCGGAGTTGCGATCACCGCCCAGCAGCGAGATTTCCAGCGGCGCACCGAAGTAGTCGGAGATTTCCCTGAGGTCTTCATCAGAGGCATTCGAGATCACCCACATCACCAGGAAGAAGGCCATCATCGCCGTCATGAAGTCGGCGTAGGCAATCTTCCAGCCGCCGCCGTGATGGCCCTTCACGATCTTGGGTCGCTTGATGACGATCGGTCTGCGCGTCTCACTCATGCGCCGTCTCCCCGTGTCTCGGCGTCCCCGTCGTCGGGATGCTTGCGCTCATGTCAGCCGGCTCCCTTGTTCTTGATGTCGCGAACATGTTCTTCCAGCTCATTGAAGCTGGGGCGTTCGGCGGTGAACAGCGCCTTGCGGCCAAACTCGACGGAAATCTGCGGCGCATAGCCATTGAGCGAGGCCATCAGGATGACGCGGATGCACTGCATCATCTTCACGGCCTCATGCACTTCGTGCTGGATCTTGTTGGCCACCGGCGTCACGAACCCATAGGCCAGCAGAATCCCCAGGAAGGTGCCGACCATGGCATTGGCGATCAGGACGCCAAGCTGAGCAGCGCCCTGATCCGCGGAGGCCAGCGCATGCACGACCCCCATGACGGCAGCCACGATCCCGAAGGCAGGCAGTCCGTCCGCCACCGCAGACAACGAATGGACCGGGATCTCGGTCTCGTGCTTGAAGGTCTCGATCTCATGCTCCATCAGGGATTCCAACTCGAAGGGGTCCATGTTGCCGCTGACCATCAAGCGCAGATAATCCGTGATGAAGTTCATCAGAATCGGGTCCGACAGCACGCGCGGATACTCCGCGAACAGCGCACTCTCCTGGGGATTGTCGATATCCTGCTCGATGGCCAGCATGCCCTGCTGGCGCGACTTGGAAAGCAGCAGATACAGCAGGCTGATGACTTCCATGTACAACGACTTGTTGTAACCGCGCGTTCGCTTGAGTCTGGAGAACGCCTTGCCGGTCGCCTTGATGGCCTTGCCATTGTTGCCCGCCAGGAAGGCACCTACCGCCGAGCCGAAGATGATCAACAGCTCAGCGGGCTGCATCAGCACCGCCAGATGCCCCCCCACCATCAGATACCCACCTAGGGTCGACCCGATCACCACCAGATAACCTATGAAAAGCAACACAACCACCCCCTTGGCATGCGATCGACCTCACGTCTCAACGGTTATCGGCCGCACGTGGGAGGTCTTGAGGGTCATGTGGGAAAACGTTCACGCATTGCCTTGCCAGCCGTTGCAGGCACAAGACGTGAGAGCGCCCACAGCCAGAGACGCGCCGCTGCCGCACTCAGGGCAACAAAAAAGGCTCACCGGGAGGCGAGCCTTTCTATCGTGACACCAAAGGGACCAAGAGGCGCATCAGCCGAGCTTGACCGCGAGTGCCTCGCGCTACATGTCCTGCTCCCGAGCCTTGCGACGCGCCGCTGTCTTCCCGGCACGGGAAGGCGGCTGGCAGATACCGCACACGTAATCATGCGAGGGGGTATGGGCATGAATCACGAAGTGGCCGGTACAGGTCTGGCAGGTCGCCAGGTCCAGCAGTTCACTCTCGAAGAAGCGCACCAGTGTCCAGGCGCGGGTCAGCGCCAGTACCGGCTCCTCCTCCCCCACGTGCTCGAGGTAGAAGCGATACGCCTTGACGAAGGCATCCATGCGCGGCACACCCTGGGAGCGCAGGCGACGATAGAAGCCATGGAAGAGGGACGCGTGCAGGTTGGGCTGCCAGGTCATGAACCAATCCGTGGAAAACGGCAGCATGCCCTTGGGCGGGGAGACGCCGCGCACCTCCTTGTACAGCTTCACCAGACGCGCACGACTGATTTCCGTCTCTGTCTCGAGCACCTGCAGACGAGCCCCCAGCTCGATCAATTCGACCGCCAGCTGCAGCTGCTGCAATTCATCCACCAGACTCTTCTGACTCATTGTCCAGCACCGCCCAGGCGGGTGACCGAGCCCGCCTGACGTGCATTCAACAACATGGCCGTGTGCATGGCACCGAAATCCTGGTCGCGCCCCCTGAAGCACTCCCTTGAGCTGAGCCGCATCATCCAGGGCCAACTCACACAACAACTGATTGCAGGAAGACAGCGATACCAGCTGACTGACACTCATCCCGGACAATATATCTGCCATTTCCTGACTGAGGCCAAGACGTACCCTTGCCATATCGACATCTTCGGCCAGCAAACGCTGCACGAGAAGAAGATAGGAGAGATTGACACTCTGGATATCGTTGAGAAGTGAAGACATAAAGGTTCCCTGAATAGCCTGATCTTATCGAGATCAACACAAGAAAACGGCTGATCCATCGCCAGACCTTATGATTTAGATGTAGTGACCCTACATTTCTGGTATGTCGTTTCTGCGGGACATGAAAATCATTACCTGAGTAACACCTCATGTACTGGCGATTCTAATACCAGTATCGCGATCAAACCAGCGTTATCCTGAACAACCCTTTTCAAACGCTGTGATCGATAGGAAGAAACAGCTCCAAAAACCACGAAAAGCAGGCAACTCCTGCAAAATAATGCGAAAAATACGCCATAAAAATATTCTGCAACATATGGATGAGAAACTTAATCCCAAAAAGAGCAGACTACCCTCTTGCACTGTCACAACATGAGAGCAAGGTTGAACAAACCTTGTATTGCAGATTGATGAAATGACGCGCCATATAGACCTGCCATCGCATTACCGGGATTGTCGGATAGCGCCAATCACCCCACACCCTCTTCCTGGCCTGACATGACGCTTGATCAGGGCAGGATGCGGCTGCCCGACAATCCGCATATCTCGGATCAGGCGGCTGAACAGGCATTGGGACGATGACGAGTCTGTCGGGACGATTCCCAGTGCATTTATTGATCCAGATCAACAATGGGTTACCATCGATAACGCCCTACCCTGCATCAAACTTAAACAATTATAATATTCTAATTATAAAGGCGTTCTTGCCCACGGTTATTTCAGGAATCCCGGTGTCCTGCGCAGCCACCGGCATGCCATGCACGCCAGGACCTGCGTACGATCTCAGGGGGCTTCTCGCCCATCCGCCCTGGGCCCTTTACCACTCGTCCCCTGGTGTGACCAGAGGTGGGCAATCTCGATGATGCACTGAAACAGCGCCTGGGGGATGGTGCGACGCGCAGGCAATCCCTGCGCAAGCAGCGCCACCAGCTCTGGCGAGGCATGGACGGGAAGCCCCACTTCAGTGGCGTGCTGCTGAAGACGCGTGCCCAGGGATTTTGCCAGACCGCAGGGGAATGCTCGCTCTGCGGGCTCTTGGGGCTGAGAGCGGATATCGACGTCGGCAGCCCCGTCTTCGCTGCCACTGGCGGTCTCGAACATTGCCGGGCCATCAGCGTATCGCGGCGGTCCCATTGCCTCACCAGGGCGGCGTACGTGAACGCGAGGGGCAAGGGCGTGCAATGCCTGAGGCAGGCTCTCGAGCAGTGCATCCCGCGCAACGGCATGCCGTGACTCCAATATCACGACAAGCGCCACTGGCGATGCGAGTTGATACCACAGAAGCGTGGCCTCCAGCACGGCTCCCTGCTCGGCCGTGAAGGTCATGACGACCCGCCACTGGGCCACGGCCTCCTCTTCACTGTCCGCCTGCCCCGCCAACGCCGTCACACTGGCAACAGGCAAGACCTCTCGGGGCCCCTGCTTGCGTGACCCCATGCCTCGCGGTCGCGGAGTCGGCGGAAAGTAGAGGCTGAAGAAGGCATGCAATCCAGGCAACAGCAGCCCCTGCCAGTTGAGAGGTTGCCCCAGCACCAGACGCAATTGCTGCTGAAGCACGCCTGGGTCAGCGCCCTCCCACTCATCGACATCTGTGGCGATCGCAGAGCTGGCGTGCTGCATCCCCTCACGGTAGGCGCTCACCGCCTGTGACTCGCGAGTCGCAGGCTCCCTGCGCGAGGCAAGTGCCGGGTATGCCATCAGCGCCGTGGGTATCGCCACCCCCGAATCCGGACGTGTCGACACCCACGGCGGCGACACCCGAGACTCCGAGACCGGCAGATAGCGTGCCTGGGTCAGCAGCAGCGCCTGACGCCAGGCAAGCAAGGCATCCAGACGGGCCGTCGAGGTCTGGGGATGAGCACTGAGGTCGGCAAGCGGGGTCCGTCCTTGATACCAGTCCAGCAGGTCAGCCTCATAGAAGAGACCGCTCTGACTGATCTGCTGGCGCAATGCCGCAGCCAGAGGAAGGTGCGGGGTGGCCGAGGCGATCTCGTAGGCAAGCCCCGGCAATGGCCGGCCACTCGCGAGCCACTCCTGCAGGGAGATCCCTGCCGGCATCTTGATACCGCTGGCAGCGGAAGACGTATCGGCAGGCAGGCGACTCAACGCCTCGAGTAGATCAGAGATCAGATGGGCACGATCCGTCAGCTGCACGGCGGCCGCCGGCGACTCAAGACCCGACGAATGACGGGATGCGTCGATGTCGGGCTGAGCCCCACTGGCAAGGCCCGGTGTGCGCGTTACCGGAAAGACAGTCCCCGAATCCGCCGCCGGGGGTGGCTGGGCCGTGCGGCCCAGCACCTGGTGGAGCAACCCATCGATCAAGGGAGTGATGCCTGTCATCTCAGCGCCTCCCCTGGTGTAGTGGTGTCATGCGCGGCGCTCAGAGCTGGACAGGCTGGCCATGATGACGCTCGGCATTGCCAATGGCCTCATCCGGCCCGAACCGACTCAACTGAGATGCTGGCGATGTCCGTAACTGCGCGCCAGCTTGCGCCGAGTCCCCACATCGCCAAGCACTTCCTGCAACTGCGCCTTGCGCGCATTGAGCAGCGTCGTCAGCTCCGCCTCCATGCTCGTCAGCCCCTTCAGCTGACGCTCAAGATACTCACGAGCCTCCGCGCTGCCGGAATCCGGCATGCGCAGCGATTGCATCTGCTCGATATAGCGCGTCTGACCCTGTATGACACCCGGCCAGTCTCCTGCGCGCGCTGCCACCAGCATGTTGGACATCTGAGTGAAGAGCGCATCGCATAGAGCGGACGCTTCATCCACTGATGGCGCATCGATTTCCATGATCATGACTGTCCCTTGTCGTGAGCCGCGATCTGACGCCAGGCCTCGCCCAGCTCGCTGAGCAGGCGGCGCGCTTCATCCAGCTTCTCCACACTGTTGGACAGATTGGCCTGGAGCAGCAAGCGGGCAATGTAGTCATACATACGATCCAGGTTGGCGGCGACGTCGGCTCCCTGCTCGTGATCCAGACAGGCACGCAACCCATCGGTGATGATGTTGATGGCCTTGGTCAGAGATTGTCCCTTGGCCACGATATCGCCTGCCTCCATCTGCAGACGGGCCGCGGCCAAGGTGCGATCAGCTCCCTCGAACAGCATCACGATCAGCTGGTGGGGACTGGCAGACAGGACTCCGGATTCCACGCCGACACGGGCGTAGGCATTGGCCCCACGATAGCGACTCATGACGTTTGTCTTCCTTTGTTCATAGCGTATTCAAGGCCTTCAACAGCCTGATGTCAGATGTAGGATGGCGGCGTGTGATCACCTGGCCGGCTAGTCGGTCAGGTTCCAGCTGTTTTCCAGAGTTTCCAGCTGTCCCGTCAGGTAATCGCTGGTCGAGGTCAGATTGGCGACCAGAATGTCCAGTGCCGTGAACTGTTCCCGGTAGCGCTCGATGGTGGCGTCAATGGTGGTCTCGGTCTGCTCGTACTGACTCTCGAGACTTTCCAGCGAGCTTTCGATGCTTTCGGTCGTGTTCTCGAGGGTACCGTCATCGCCGACCACCTGATCCAGCAGGCCAGCCATCTGACTTGCGAAGCCCACGCTTCCCGCTTCGCTGTCCGAGATGAAGAAGCCGGACATGGCGGCCAGCTGCGTGGCATCCGCCTCATCGATCATGGCGCTGTCGAACTCAAGCTTGCCATCGTCCGTGCGAGTGACTCCCAGCGAGGACAGCGCATAGAAGTCCCCCTCACTGGTGAAATTCAGCGCCGAGGTGAGCCGGCTCTCGATGGTTCGCAGCGTCGAATCGCCCAGCAACTCGCCCGCCGTGCCTTCATCGGCATTGAAGGCGGTGTAGTTGTCGATGGTCTTCTGCAATTCGTTGTAAGCGGTGACGAAGGCCTGCAATGCCGAACTCGCCTTTTCCGGGTTCTCGGCCACCGTCACCGTGCTCGGTGTCGTGGTCACGTCGCTCAAGACGAGGCTGAGGCCATCCACGGCATCGTCGATCTCATTGGAGGTGCTGTGCATGGCGATGCCATTGACACTGAAGCTGGCATCCAGCGGCTCCACCACCTGCTCGACCTGACTCGCGGATGGCGCGGCGGGGTCGAAGCCAAGCAGGTCCTCCAGCGCCGGCTCTTCACCGCTGGTCGACAGGCTGATGACGGAGTCCTTGCCGGTCTCCCGGGAGGTCAGCACCAGACGATACGGCGAGTCAGAGCCGTCGTTGACGATGGAGGCGCTGACCTCAAGCCCTGCCGCATTGATGGCATCTCGGATGCCTTCCAGACTGTTGTTGCTGGAGTCGATCACGATCTCGGCGGTGCGCTCGGCGTCCGCCACATAGCCATCGTCACTGCCGAGACTTCCAAGCGAGAGCGTCAGCGTGGTGGCCGTCCCGCTCCCGATGGCCTCATCGCGATGGGTCTGACCCCCGGTCGCCAGGCTCTGCGCCTGCGCCAGCTGGGAGACCGAGACCGAATAGCTGCCCGGCTCCGCGATATTGGTGGCGCTGGCACTGACGCCACTGCCACTGGCGGTGGTCGTCATGCCGGCATAGATATCGGGATCAGCCAGGGACGCTGCCGCCGTGTCCAGCGACTCCAGACGACTCTGGATCGTCCCCCAGGCCGACAGCTCCGCCTCGTAGCTGGCCTGCTTGTTGGCAATCGGCGTGAGCTTCTGGCGCTCGGCGCTCTCCAGGTCACTCAGCAGGCCATTGAGGTCAAGCCCCGACCCTATCCCCAGCGATGAAATCGTCGCCATAAGCCTTCCCCTTGAGCATTAGCGATATTCTGGCATGCCGTTCGCAGCGCCATCGGGCGAAAAAGCACGCATACCACACGCAATTGTGTCCCGGTTGCTGCATTTATCGGCCACATCAGCAATCACTTGAGTCTTGTGGCGTCATTTCTTCATCACCGATTCTCGCCCCCGCTCGCTCGCCTTCTGCGCCGTCCACTACAAAAAAGTAGTCGCTCTACAGAGGCTACGACGTTTCGCC
The DNA here is from genome assembly GCF_001720485.1 of Cobetia marina. Lineage (GTDB taxonomy): Bacteria > Pseudomonadota > Gammaproteobacteria > Pseudomonadales > Halomonadaceae > Cobetia > Cobetia marina. Next base: position 2,077,736 of record NZ_CP017114.1, on the reverse strand, counting down.
TACCGCGCCGCAAACGTTTGCGCGTCATACTGTCGCCCATGGTGAACCCGTCAGGTAAATGACTGGATCGACTCGCCCCTGCCTCATTCAAGGACTGAGACGTGAAACGACAAGGCCTACTCAACGCGCCGCTCAGCGGGCACATCGCTCGCCTCGGCCATACCCAGACCCTGGTGATCGCCGATGCCGGCCTGCCGATTCCCGCCGATATCCCCTGTGTGGATCTGGCGGTCATTCCCGGGCTGCCGGCCATGCTGCCGGTGCTCGACGCCCTGCTTGCAGAGCTGTGCATCGAAGCCGTGACCCATGCCAGCGAGCTGGCTCTCAAGAGCCCGGAGCTTCACGACGCGCTCTCGACCCGCCTGGCCTCACTGGAGCAGCGTGACGCCAAGCCGCTTGAGCGCCATGTGATCGAGCACGAGGCCTTCAAGGCCGAACTCCCCAGGGCCAGCGTGATCGTGCGCACCGGTGAGTGCACGCCCTACGCCAATCTGATCCTGCATTGCGGAGTTCCCTTTTGATGGGCATGCAGACGCAAGATGTCACGCATCCGACCCCGCAAGCGCCCAAGGTCAATGAGGACGCTGCCCCGCGCGTGCTGATGGCATTGCGCGGCATCGACAAGGGCTTTTCCGGGGTCAGCGTGCTCAAGGGCGTCGACCTGACGCTGCGCGCCGGCCGCGTGCATGCGCTGGCTGGCGAGAACGGCGCAGGCAAGTCGACGCTGATGAAGATTCTCTCCGGCGTGTATCGCTATGACGCCGGCACCCTGTGGCTTCGCGATGAGGAAGTCATCTTCACCACCCCACGCCAGGCCATGGACAGTCGCATCGCCATCATTCACCAGGAACTCAATCTGGTGCCGGGCCTGTCCGCCGGCGAGAACATATTCCTCGGGCGTGAACCACGCACTGCGCTTGGCACCGTCGACTGGAAGCGCCTGCATGCCGATGCCCGCCAACTGCTGGATCGCCTGCGCCAGACACTGGATTCACGCACCGCCGTCAGTGAACTGAGCATCGGTCAGCAGCAGATGGTGGAGATCGCGCGCGCCCTGTCGCTTGACGCCGAGATCATCATCATGGATGAGCCCACCGATGCCCTGACGGACATCGAGACGGACATCCTGGCCGAGGTGGTCGCGGAGCTGCGCGGTGAGGGACGCTCACTGGTGCTGATCACCCATCGTCTCAACGAGATCTTCAGCATGTGCGATGAAGTCGCCGTGCTGCGTGATGGTCAGATGATCCATCAGGGGCCGACGGCGGAACTGGACGAGGATGGCTTGATTCGCCTGATGGTCGGCCGTGAACTGGCCGAGCGCTATCCCTATACGCCCGCCAGCCCCGATGGCGAGGTGATGCTGGAGGTGAAGGAGCTTCACGCGCCGGGCGTCAATGGCATCAGCTTCTCGGCGCGGCGCGGTGAGGTGCTCGGCTTCGGCGGCCTGATGGGCGCAGGACGCACCGAGCTTGCGCGCGCGCTGTGCGGTGATACCCGCATCGCGGCGGGAAGCGTGACCTTCAACGGACAGTCCGGGCAGTTCCCCTCGCCGGCCGCGGCACTGGCGGCAGGCCTGGTCTATGTGCCGGAAGATCGCAAGCAGTCAGGACTTATTCTGGCGCACTCGGTGGCCAGCAACATGTCTCTCAGTGCCCTGCCGAACTTCTGTGGTGCGCTGGGGCGCATTCGTCACGGCGAGGAAGCCGCCGCGGTCGAGCAGTTCGTCAAGAGCATGCAGATCAAGATCAGCGATACCGCCCAGGCGGTCGATACGCTGTCCGGTGGCAATCAGCAGAAGGTGTCGCTGGCCAAGGCACTAATGCCGGCACCGGAGCTGGTGATTCTCGATGAGCCGACCCGCGGCGTCGATGTCGGCGCCAAGCGCGAGATCTACCTGCTGATCAACGAGCTCAAGCGTCAGGGCAAGTGCATCCTGCTGATCTCCTCCGAGATGCCCGAGCTGCTGGGTCTGGCGGATCGCATTCTCGTGGTGGCCGATGGCCGGATTTCCGGTGAATTCAGCCGCGAGAACGCCACCCAGGAAGCGATCATGACAGCCGCCTCCGGTCTCGAGAGCCCGCTGAGTGCCAGCACTGGCGCCACCCGAGCGACCCCTCCACACACGTCTTCTGATTCCCGCCACGAGATGCCGAACTGATGTCCACTCCCACTTCCTCCGCCGCCGGCGACCGTCGACTCGACATCATGCGCCTGCTGGTCGACAACAAGGCACTGATCGCGCTGGCACTGTTGATCGCCGTCAGCGCCGGCCTGTCCGACAACTTCCTGTCTGCCGACAACCTGCTCAACGTGCTGCGCCAGACCAGCATCAACGCCATCATCGCCATGGGCGTGACCTTCGTCATTCTCACCGCCGGTATCGACCTGTCAGTGGGTGCGGTACTGGCACTGACCGGCGCCTTCGCCGCCTCGATGACCGCCGCCGGCCTGTCACCGTGGCTGAGCGTGCCCGGCACCATCATCGCCGGTGCCGCACTGGGCGCAGTCTCGGGTCTGTTCGTCGCCTTCGGACGCATCCAGGCCTTCATCGTCACCCTGGTGGCGATGACGGTGCTGCGCGGCGCGACGCTGGTCTACACCGATGGTCGCCCGGTCTCCATCGGCGTCAGTGAAGCCGCCGACAGCTTCTGGAACCTGGGCGGCGGCTACTGGATGGGCGTCCCGATTCCCATCTACATGATGTTCTTCGTCTATGTGCTGTGCTGGGGCGTGCTGCATCACACCCGCTTCGGCCGTCACGTCTATGCGGTCGGCGGTGGCGAGAAGGTGGCACGCCTGTCCGGCATCAACGTCAATCGCATCAAGATCAGCGTCTACGCCATCGCGGGTGCCTTCGCGGCACTGGCGGGTGCCATCCTGGCCGCCCGTCTGGGTTCGGCACAGCCGAATGCCGGCACCGGATACGAACTCGACGCCATCGCCGCCGTCGTCATCGGGGGCACCAGCCTGATGGGTGGTCGAGGCCGCATCTTCGGCACCTTGATCGGCGCACTGGTGATCGGGGTCTTGAACAACGCGCTGAACATCATGGGGGTTTCAAGCTACTTCCAGATGATCGCCAAGGGCGCCGTCATCCTGCTCGCGGTACTGATCGACAGCCGCGCCCAGAAATAGTCTCGAACGCGCGCGAAAGACGCTTGCGATTTCATTCCCGGCAGCATCGAAGACCCTCGATCCCGTGCGCCAACCACGGGGTCATGAATCGCCAGGGTCGCCGACAACGAAGACGCCAGACGATGGCGTCGACAACAATGAAAGGAACCACGCCATGAAAAAACTGCTCGTTTCCTCGCTGACCACCGCCATCACCGCCGCCGGTCTGAGCATGATGCCGGTGCAATCCGCCATGGCGGACAAGATCGCGCTGGTCGTGTCCACACTCAACAACCCGTTCTTCGTCAGCCTGCAGCAGGGTGCCAAGGACAAGGCGGCGGAGCTCGGCCATGAGCTGATCGTGCTGGATTCCAGCAATGACGCCGCACGTGAGCTGTCCAACGTGGAAGACGCCCTGTCACGTGGCGTGGACCTGCTGCTGGTCAACCCGACCGACTCCGACGCCGTCGTCTCCAGCGTGCGTACCGCCAATGCACGCAACGTGCCGGTGGTGACGCTGGATCGTAGCGCCAACGGCGGCCGGATCGCCGCCCACGTGGCCTCCGACAACGTCGCGGGTGGCGAACTGGCCGGCAGCTTCATCGCCGAGAAACTCGGCGGAGAAGGCAAGGTCGTACAGCTAGAGGGCGTGGCCGGTGCCTCCGCGACACGTGACCGTGGGGAAGGCTTCCTCAAGGCCATCGAGGGTCACTCGGACATCAGCCTGATCGCCAGCCAGCCGGCCAACTTCAATCGCACCCAGGGCCTCAACGTGATGGAGAATCTGCTCCAGGCGCATCCTGAGGTGAATGCCGTCTTCGCGCAGAACGATGAAATGGCCCTCGGCGCACAGCGCGCGCTGCAGGCGGCCGGCAAGGACATCCTGCTGGTCGGTTTCGACGGCACCGATGAAGGCATCAAGGCGGTTCAGGCCGGCAAGATGGACGCGACCATCGCGCAGCAACCGTCACTGATCGGCAGTCTCGGCGTGGAAGTCGCCGACAAGCTGCTCAAGGGCGAGGATGTCGACAAGACCACCGACGTGCCGCTCAAGCTGATCACCGAGTAAGCGCGAGCCCGCGAGACGTGACACCAAGACGCCGGCCTCGTGCCGGCGTTTTCGTCACCGCTCTCCACCGGCGCCACCGACACGCCACGACACTCACATCGACAGACGTGACGACACTCACCACGACAGACGTGACGACAGGCGTCAGAACAGATGCATCATTCCACCAGGGACAGGGGACAGGCAGCGTGATTCGACTCAAGGATGTGGCGGCACGGGCAGGCGTTTCCGTCACCACCGTCTCACATGTGGTGAATGCCACTCGGCCCGTCGCCAGGGACACCGAAGCGCGGGTGCGCGAGGCCATCGCGGCACTCGGCTATCGGCCGGACAGCGTGGCACGCGCGCTGAAATCCAATCGCAGCCGCACGCTGGGGATGATAGTCACCAGCGCGCACAACCCGTTCTTCGCCGAGGTGATCCGTGGAGTCGAGGACCGCTGCTATCAGGCAGGCTACAGCCTGATCCTGTGCAACAGCGATGACATCGATGCCAAGCAGCTCAGCTATCTCGAGACACTGCGCGATCGCCGCATCGATGGGCTGGTGGTGATGACCGCCGAGAACGGCGAGGGCTTTCTGCAGGCTCTCAGCGCCCTGCCGCTGCCGACGGTGATGATGGACGCCGAACCCCAGCCGGGCTGGGACATGACGGTGGTCAACGATGACTCGCGCCTGGGGGGCAGGCTTGCCATCGAGCATCTGATATCCCGCGGACTCGAGCGCATCGCGCTGTTGACCGGCCCACGCGATCACGCCCGCTCGCGGGAGCGCCTGTGCGGAGCACTCGGGGCGCTCAAGGCCGCCGGCCTGGGCGTACCGGAGGACTGGCAGGTCGCCACCGACCTGATGCTGGAAGATGGCCATCGCGCCGCTCACCTGCTGCTGGCGGACCCCGGGGATCGACCGGACGCCATCTTCGCCTTCAATGACCTGCTGGCGCTGGGCTGTCTGCGCGCCGCGCAGGATCTCGGTCTCGAGGTCCCACGCGAGCTGTCGATCATCGGCTACGACGACATCGAGATCAGCGCCTACCTCAACCCGGCACTCACCACCATCCGCCAGCCGATCTATGAACTCGGCACCACGGCAGTGGAACAGCTCATCGCCCGCCTGGAGGGTTCCCCCTTCCCGGGTCAGACCCAGCTGGCCCCCACGCTGGTCGTGCGCGAGAGCGTTTCGAGGGTAGACCGGGCCTCATCAGGCTCGCGCTGATAACAGCTCGGCATCAAAGATATCCATTATCAACATTTCTCTTATAGGTGATGGCGACATACCGTAGGCCACCTTGATCGACGCCAGATCAGCGCGTCAGATCCGCACATCAGCACAATGCGCAAGAGGAGCCTTTCGGTGAGCCATCAAGACGAGACGACCACGGAGACCCCCGAGTCCTCCCCCATCAGTCGCGGCCTGCTGTTGCTGATGGCGATTGCCGTGGCCGCCACGGCAGCCAACCTGTATTACAACCAGCCGCTGCTGGCCGACATGGCGGCCTCACTCGGCGTCAGCCAGGGCACCATCGGCATGATTCCCTCGGCCACGCAGTTCGGTTATGCCGTGGCGATCCTGCTGATCTCGCCGCTGGGCGACACCATGGACAGACGCCAGTTGATCCGCAATCTGTCCATCACCCTGGCCGTGGCCTCGCTGGGCGTCTTTCTTGCCCCGAGTCTCTGGCCATTGCTGGTGGCGAGTTTCGTGGTCGGTCTGGGCGCCAACATCACCCAGCAGCTGATCCCGCTTGCCGCGTCACTCTCCACTCCGCAGAGGCGCGGCAAGGTGATCGGCACGCTGATGACGGGGCTGACCATCGGCATCCTGCTCTCGCGCACCCTGAGCGGCAGCATCGCCGAGTACTGGGGCTGGCGCAGCGTCTTTCTGGTCGCCGCCATCCTCGCCATCGTCATCGGTGTGTCACTGTATCGTCAGCTGCCGAGTCGTGCCCCTGCGGTGCAGATGGCCTATCCCAGGCTCATCGCCTCGATGTTCACGCTGCTGAAACGCCATGCGCTGCTGCGCGAATCCGCGCTCACCGGCGCACTGTGGTTCGCGGCCTTCAACGCCATGTGGGCGACACTGGCACTTCATGTCACCGACACGCCCTTTGATTACAGCGTTCAGCAAGCCGGACTGTTCGGCATCATCGGACTGGCGGGGATCATCGGGGCCAAGGCGGCGGGACGTCTGGTCAATCGCGTCGGCGCAGGCCCCTTGATCAGCCTCGCGCTCACGATGGTGGTGGCCGCCTTCGCGGTACTCGGCCTCTGGGGAGACAGCCTGACGGGGCTGATCATCGGCATCATCCTGCTGGATCTCGGGGTCTTCGCCGCCCAGATTCCCAATCAGGTGCGCGTCTTCTCCATCGACCCCGAGGCGCAGAGCCGCATGAATGCCGTCTACATGCTGTGCTATTACACCGGTGCCGGCCTGGGCTCGGCCGTCGGGGTCAAGATGATGAGCCTCTTCGGTTGGCAGGGCATGGCAGTGTTCGGGCTGACGCTCGGGGCGCTGGCGCTCGGGCATCACCTGCTCAGACAGCGCCGGCCAGCGGCGCCCTCCCACAAGGCCTGAACGTTCCTCTCAAGGGGTCCGTGGGCCCCGACGACAGCGAATGCCGCCATCACTCACGGACTGCGGCAAATGACGCCATGATTCAGGTAGTCGATTCAGGTACACTCTGCGCGCCATTTCGGTGCGTGGCCTGACTGCGACGACCAGCAGTCCGCCGACCAGCGAGATGGTACGCGATTCACGGCCTGTACTCAGGGCAAGAACCCGTCAAACTCTCGAGATCCACATGAAGCTCATCGTCAAACTTGTCCTCGGCATCATCGCCGGTCTTCTGATCGGTCTGATGGCCCCGGATATCGTGGTCCGCGCGGCGCTGACCGCCAAGGTCATCATCGGCCAGCTGATCAACTTCACCATCCCGCTGATCATCCTGTTCTACGTGATGAGTGGCATCGCCTCTCTGCCGAAGAATTCAGGCGCCATGCTCGGACGCACCGTCGGCATGGCCTATGGCTCCACCATTCTCGCTGGCATCTTCGCCTTCCTGGTCGCCAGCAATCTGCTGCCGGGCATGCTGTCCGGCATGGCGCCCGTGGCCGAAGGCCGCGACGCACTGGCCCCCTTCCTCGATCTCGAGATTCCGGCCGCGTTGCCGGTGATGACGGCGCTGGTACTGGCCTTCGTCTTCGGTGTCGTCATCAGTCGTCGGGAGCTTCCGACCCTGAAAAGCGCGGTATTTGAATCACGTGAAGTGGTCGACGTGTTCCTCAACAGCGTCATCATCCCGCTGCTGCCGCTGTTCATCGCCGGTACCTTTGCCGAGATGGCCTATGAGGGCAAGGCGCTGTCGACACTGGATACCTTCTGGAAGGTGCTGGTGCTGGCCATCGTGATGCACTGGATCTGGTTGAGCACGGCCTATCTGATCACCGGGCTCGTCCAGCGTCGCTCGCCGCTGGGACTCCTGCGCAACATGCTGCCCGCCTATCTGACGGCGCTGGGCACCATGTCCTCCGCCGCGACCATTCCGGTCAGCCTGCGTCAGACCAAGGCCAACGGGGTCAGCGATGAAGTGGCGGATTTCAGCGTGCCGCTGTGTGCCACCATCCATCTGTCAGGCTCCACCATCACCATCGTGACCTGCGCTACCGCCGTGATGATGATGAGCCATGACCTGGCCATCGCCAGTCTCGGCGAAGTCGTCCCCTTCCTGATCATGCTGGGCCTGACCATGATCGCCGCGCCCGGTGCGCCGGGCGGCGCCGTGATGGCCGCACTGGGCGTACTCGGCAGCATGCTCGGCTTCGGCGAGGCGGAACTTGGCCTGATGATCGCGCTGTATCTGGCACAGGACAGCTTCGGCACCGCCACCAATGTCACCGGCGACGGCGTGATCGCGCTGTGGGTTGACCACTTCGCCCGCCGCGATGGCGTCGTCGCGGACAGCGATGCCCGAGCGCTTGATGAGCAGGCAGCGCGTTCACGCTCCTGAAGCAGGCCACCCGAGCGTCACGGACTGATCTCCAGGGCGCTCGGGACAACCGCTGCACACGAAAATGCCCCGCCACTTCTCGAGTGGCGGGGCATTTTCGTGTGCAAGGCTTCCACATGCTCAAGGTGAGGCATGACGCCGCGCCGCGCCTGACACCATGCCCGTGAACGGCTACCATGAGCGCCCACGCGTGAGCGCTGTCATGGCGGTGAGTTACCGCCTCTCTGTTACCGTTGCCGGAGTGCCAGATGTCCCTGCTTGACTCTTTCCCCCTCCCCCGCGTGCCCAACGCCTGCCCCTGCGACGCACACTGGCGGCCTGGTGCCTCGCCGGTGGCAGCTTGATGCTGGCACAGGAGGCCAGCGCCCTGGAGATCGGCATGCCTGCCGACGCCGGTGTCAGCGCCAGCCCTGCCGTCGTGCTGGAAGCCGAAGGTACCCTCGAGGACTCACTGCGCGAGCCGCTGACCCTGACGCAATACGCCAGTGCGGATGAGGTGATGAAGGGGCTGCGTGATGGCACTCTGGACGCCGCCTACCTGACGCCCTGGAACCTCAAGGCACTGGCCGAGAGCGGCGTGCCGCTGCGGGTACTGGATGGCGCGGACCTGGATGATGTCAGCCTGGTCGCACGCGATGAGCTGATCCGCTATACCAAGCTGTTCGAGCCGCAGGAAATGCTGATCCGCTTCCTGAATGACACCACGCGTGCAGTGCGGGTGGTGATCAGCGACAGTGATGCGCGCTCGCATCTGGCGCTCAAGCAGTGGATCGAGGTCAAGGTCGGTTCCAGCATGCAGCTGGTGAGCCCGCGCTCGCTGGAAGCGCTGGAAGGTGATGAGTACGCCGGCGATGCGCCCAAGGCGCTGATCAACAGTCGCAAGATGCATGCCGCCTTCCTGGGTGGCGATGACGCCTCCCGTCTGGTGGCCCTGCACCCGCTCTCCAAGGACTGGCTGCCGCGCGCCAACATGCTGGATCTTCCGCGCATGCTGCTGGTCAGCCGCGCCGACATCGCCGATGACGCTCTCGATGCCGAGCTTCAACAGCTGGGCCAGGCCCACGCCGCGGCACAACGCACCCTGCATCAGGAAGACCCGACGAAGGCGGCCTTCATGCTCAAGCAGGAGTGGCCGGCCCAGGCCGGTGAAGCGCCAAGCCTGCCCCAGGTGGTACATGCGCTGAATGGCAATGCGCTTGCCGTCAGTGACATGCGTCAGGCGCTCAATTACTGGCTGGGCGAGCAGCAGGCCAAGGTCACCTGGCCCGAACTCCAGCCGTGAGTGACGGTCGTGAGTGACGGTCGTGAGAGACAGTCGTGAGCCGTCCTGATCCCAGGCCGTCTTGCCCCTCAGGCCGCCTCGGACCGTCAAACGCCAGGCGCGTCAGCCAGACACGAAAAAACCCGCCAATTGGCGGGTTTTTTCATTCATCAGAGACGATCAGGCGTCCAGCGCTTCCGCGATCTGGGACTGAGCCTTGGGACCGATACCCTTGACCTCAGCGATCACGCCGTCAGCGTGGGCCTTGCGGACCTTGGCGACGTCATCGTAGCCGGCTTCGGTCAGCGCGCGGATAGCTGCAGCGTTCAGACCCAGGTCTTCCAGGGAAGCCGCGTCTGCGGTGTCCTCGGACTCCGCCTGCTCTTCAGCGGCTGCCATCGGCATCATGCGGGACTGGGCGATGGCCTGTTCACGGGCCAGACGCGCCTTGTACTGCACCAGCTTCTGGTTGAACTCGTGTTCGACCTGCTTGCGGTGCTTGTCAGAGGCTGCTGCCTTCTCGCTCAGACGCTCGTTGCGAGCACGCAGGTCCTCGACTTCCTTCTTTGCCTTGTCACGGGCATTGCGGAGCTTGTCGGCTTCCTTGCTGGCTTCACGCAGCTGACGCTCCAGCTCCTTGATGCGGGCGTTCTGGTCCTGCTTGGTGTCCTGCTCCTGAAACAGGGATGCAAGCTGATCGTCAAGAGTAGCGTCGGTCATACTGCTATGTTGCCTCGAATAATTGATAAAGAGCTAAAGTCTGGGCGCACATTCTACCGCAGTTCTTCAGTTTGTGCTGCATTTGAGCGCAACCGAGCGGGATGAATGTGATGTCGGTGTCCTGCCTGGCGCAATTTTACCCCATCCTCACCATAGCGCCAGCACTGGCTGTCTCTGGCGCCGGGTGAGCCTATCGGCCAGTCGTCGTGGCGGTCTTCACGCATGCCACGACGACTGGCCAGGCAATTCCTGCCCCCTTCTCACGTTCACATTCACATTCATGTTCACATTCACGCAAGAGGGGGCGGTCAAGGGCGCCTCAGTGCTTGCGCCATTCTTCCAGCTTGTCCGCCAACTGCTGGCGACGCGCATCAGGTGCCGCGAGAGAGGCACTCTGGTGACCTTCCCCGAAGCGATTCTCCAGGTAGTCCATCAGGTTGATCAGCTCGCCGTCGGTCAGGTTGTCATCAAAGGCCGGCATGAAGACGCTGTGACCATTGTTCTCGCGCTGCACGCCATTGAGAATCGCCTGCGCCAGGTTGTCCGGATAGACACTGCCGGTCACGCTGTTGTGGAACAGCGACGGGTAGTAACCATCCTGGGTGCCGGCGCCATCCGCCCCGTGACACATGGCACAGTGGCCCAGATACAGGCGCACACCCGGGGTGGCATCCGTCAGCTGGCCGATCAGCGCTTCGTCATCCGGGCGCTTGTCGAGTGGCTGACCGCGCAGCAACAGGACATCGTCAGCCGGTGCCCCCTGATTGAACCGCGTGGCGACCTGAGGCTCGCTGGCCTGCTCAGCTTCCGCCTGGCGATCGCCATCATTGATCGCCTCGCCCTGCTCACCCTTGCCATTCACGGCCGGGATGGACTTCAGATAGACGGCAATGGCACGCAGATCATCTTCGCTCATGTGACGCATGGAGTGCGTGACGACATCCGCCATCGGGCCGCCGGCCTGCGCCTTGCCCTTGAGGTTGCCAGTGGCGAGGTAGGTCTGGATATCCTGCTCACTCCAGCTGCCCAGACCATCCTGCATATCCGGCGTCAGGTTGAAGGCGCGCCAGCCTTCGATCATCGCACCACCGAGATAGCCGTCCTCATCGCCTGTCAGCGCCTTCTCCTGGAAGGCGATGCCACGCTCGGTGTGGCAGCTGCCACAGTGTCCCGGCCCCTGGACGAGATAGGCGCCACGGTTCCAGTCGGCGCTCTTCTCGGGGTCATCCTGCCAGGGCTCCAGCGGCGAGAAGATCTCTTCCCACAGCGCCATCGGCCAACGCATGTTGAGCGGGAACGGAATCTCGCTCTCACGGTTCGGCGTGGCGCTCGGCGTCACGTCATGCATGTTCCAGGCATAGAGTGACTTGATGTCGTCATCGGTCAGACGTGCATAGGACGGGAACGGCATCGCCGGATAGAGATTGTGGCCATCGGCCGCCTCACCTTCGCGCAGTACACGGGTGTACTCCTCGAGAGTGTAGTTGCCGATGCCGTGTTCGGTGTCCGGGGTGATGTTGGTGGCGAAGATCTTGCCGACCGGCGTCTCGAAACCGAGGCCGCCGGCGTACTCATCACCGTCTTGCGTACTATGACAGGCAGCGCAATCACTGGCGCGTGCCATGTACAGGCCTTTCTCGATCAACGCCGGATCATTGGTGGCGGCCTTGTCGGCCTCCACCTGCCTGGCGTGCTCATCTTCACCACTGCCACAGGCGCTGAGCAACAGCGCACTGGAACCGGCAATGGCAGCAAGACGTATTGCACGGGCCAGACGCGCGGGACGGGCCGTGAGGCGGGCACCTCGGGCATTCTCATCAATGGCATCACGAATGCCAGCAGTACGGGCGTGCGGGACCATGCTTATATTTCCTGTTCGAGCAGATCGGCAATACGAAGAGACAAGGCGGCAATCGTCAGAGTGCAGTTGACCGAGCCGACAGTCGGCATGCTGCCGGAGCTGGCGACGAACAGATTGTCGTGGCCATGCACTCGGCAATCGCGGTCCACCACGGATTGCGTCGGGTCATCTCCCATCAGGGTCGTACCGCAGATATGCTGGTTGTTGGAGAACTCATCACGGAACGCGATGTCCGTGCCTCCCATCAGCTTGGCGATGCGTGCATATTGCTCCCGCGTATGCACGGCGCTGCGCTTGACGTAATCATCGATAGCATAACGGAATTCCGGGCGCGGCAGACCAAGTGCGTCACGTTTTTTTGACGGCGTGATGCGATTGGCTGGCTCGGGCAGCAGCTCATGGAAGCTGTCGAACTGCACATAACGGCTGGCACGATTGTCGATCTGCGCCTGCAGGTCCGCGCCCAGCCTCAGGGGAGTCTCCGCCAGCACCTCGGTAGTCATCTGCTGAGTCCGGGCGATGTTGGAAAGGTGCAGCTTCTTGGAGGCGAATTCACGGCGAAAATCCCCGTCACGCCAGGTGATGATGGACGTCATCTCCTGGGGGCCACGGCCGGCCCACAGTGCCTCATCGGCCAGAAAGCTCACACCGGTACCCGGGTGATCCATCAGATGCCGGCCGACCATGTCGTTCTGATTGCCCACACCGTCGGGGGTATGTGCATTCACCGACATCTGCATCAGCTTGGGCGTCTCGATGCCATTGGCCGCCAGCACCACCTTGGGTGCGCTCAGTCGATGCTGCTTGCCTTGCGGGTCGAGATAGCGCACTTCGCGGATCTTGCCGCTGGCATCGCTTTCCAGATGATGGACGATGGCATTGTCGATCAGTCGGGCACCGGCGCGCTCCGCCTTCTCGACGTGAATGATGCCGGAGTACATCGCCCCGATCGGGCAGATCGGCATGCAGTTGTTGTTGCCGCAGCAGGTCGGGCGGTCATCGTAGGGGCGGCTGTTGCGCGCCACCGGCTCGGTGACCATGTCAAAACCGTGGGGATTGATGCGCTCGCTGACCCGCTGTTCGTTCCACGACAGCGGCAGAGGCGCCATCGGATACTCGGCGCTGCGCGGGCTGCCGAGATCGACATCATTCGGCCCCCAGACACCCAGCGCCACCTCGGCCCGGAAGTAGTAGTCTTCCAGGTCCTCATAGGCGATCGGCCAGTCGAGACCTACTCCATATTCGCTCTTGAGACGGAAATCGCTGGGCAGGAAGCGCCAGGCCGAGGCCGCCCAATGCCAGGTGGTACCGCCGACGGCGCGGATATACTGCGCGTCATAGGGCTGCTCACCCTTCTGGACGAGATAGTCGGCATTGTCGCCGTGCAGCATGGGATGCGGTGCCGCCTTGCTGGCGGGATACGGCCCCATGAAGTCCATCTTGTCGGCCTGATTGCGAAAGCGCTCCACGATCTGCCAGCGCTCCAGGCGCGGGCCGGCTTCCAGCATGATGACCGCCTTGCCGGCTTCGGCCAGACGATGCGCGATCAGGGCACCGGCAACGCCGGAGCCCACCACGATCACGTCAGCGTCATACGTACGAGCTTCCTCAGCCATGCGGGGTTCTCCTCAAGGTGCTTTGCGTCACCGCAGCGGGACTGCGATGTCGTCAGGGCATTCGTTGCCGCCCGCTCTCATGGCGATGCTGGCAGATGAACGAGTGGGTTCAGGCAGGACGCTCGGCCCAGAAACCGGGGCGATTCGGGCAATAGGTCCGCACGACCTGGACATCGCGGGGGCCTGCATACATGCCGGCATGTTCAAAGGCGATCACCTCGGCCTGCGGGTCGGTGGCAGATTGCCCCACCGTCCCCAGCATCCAGGCCTGCAGCACGCGGCGCACCAGCGCCATCTCGGCTTCTCTCACGTCATCCTCGCGCAGATATTCACGCTGCTCCCCCAGCGCCAGGAGACGATCTCTCAGGTCCACCAGCGTGCCAAGGCCCGGCACGCCATCGACGGGCGTGCGCGCCAGTGCCTCGAAGAACCGCTGCCCGAGGCGCTCATTGAGGACTCTGTCACTCAAGAGCCATGCCGAGAGGGACATGAAGGCGGCAAAGGCGCCATCCTCATCCGTCTCCCGGGCACTGCTGGTGACCGTTTGCGCCAGCGCCGACAATGGCAGGCTGGTCAGTGTCGCGGCACCGACCCCGAGCAGACCACGCTTGAGCAGGCGACGCCGGGAAGCATCGACGCGTGCGATGTCATGAGTCGAATCAGGCAAGGCATCGGTCTCAGGCGAAGTCGTCATGGGGCTCTCCGGGCAATCATGGGAACAGATACGCACACTCGAGCACGCTGGCAGGCCAGCAGCAGGTCAAGCGGGAAACATTAACATTGGGTGAATGGTAACAATTGGCACCCCCTCATAGACGAAAGACTAATGAATCGTGCGTTCGCACTTGCGCAACCCTGTCATCGCGCTCGATGCAACCCGAGCGAACGCGGCAGGCCCCACCCCTCGCCCCGGGAGCGTGGCTTACGTCTTTCGCGGCGGCTGACGTTTTCAGTCATCTCGCGGCACAGTAGGATGTGGGCTTGATCCCTTCGTCATTCCAAGGATGGCCATCATGCTTCGCACCCTGCGTACCCCTCTCGCGTTGATTCTCACCACCACTCTGCTGGCAGGTTGCGAGAGCGCGTCCCGTATCGCCGACAGCATTTCCCTTCCGGACTTCGGCAGCACCACTGCCTCCGAGGACGGCGATCAGCGCGTCAAGCGGACAGTGGCCTTCCCGGAGGCGGAGTACGCCAAGCTCGACAAGACGGGAACCTCAGTCATCAAGGGCCGCATGTCCTATGACTGGCAGGGTCAGACGATTCATGCCAACCAGGCAGGCATCTCGATCGCGCCGGTCACCACCTACTCCGCGGAAGCCGCGGAACTGGCGCTGGCCGGCAAGACGGCAGAGCGCGCCGACCCGCGTGCCCAGGCCTATACCCATATCGTGCGCACCGACAGCAATGGCTACTTCAATGCCACCGGCCTGCCCGCCGGCACCTTCTATGTCGCCGGCGTCATCAAACTGCCCGATGGCACCCGCAGCCCCCTCATCCTGAGCCAGGTCCAGGTCGGGCGTGGTCAGACACGCAACATCGAACTGAGCCGCTGAGCGTGCTGAGCCCAGACTCCCGCGAGCCCCGGGCCTGCCACCCTGAGGGATGATCGACGAATGACCACGACACCATGACGGCACTCTCGTTACGTTCCTACACGCCACGCGCCGATGTGCATGATCACCAGTATCCGCAGCTGGTGCTGCCGATCCGGGGCCATCTCGACATCCAGGTCGGCGGCTACACCGGTACCGTGGTCACCGGCGAATGCGTGATCATCCGCTCGGGCGAGATCCATCAGTTCCAGGCCCATGACGCGGCACGCTTCATCGTCGCGGACCTGGATTACCTGCCCGACAATCTCGCCGCCACTCGGCGCGTGGTGTTCTCCATCAGCACCCTGCTGATGAACTATCTGCTGTTTCTCGAAGCCCAGCTGCAGGGCAAGGTCGATGCCCGGATCGACCGACTGGCCATCGAGCTGTTTCTGGGCCTGCTGGAGAGGCAGACCTGCGACAAGCGTGTCGATCGGCGTCTGCTCAGAGTGCTGGATGTCATGAACGAGCAGCTGGATCAGCCGCATGACGTAGCATCATTGGCGGCCCTGGCGCATCTGAGTCCTACCCAGTTCCACAAGATCTTTCGTGACAACCTGGGCGTCAGCGTCAAGCAGTACCTGACAGCCCGGCGCATGGAGCGCGCCCGTGCGCAGTTGATCCATTCCGACCTCAGTGTCCAGCAGGTCGCCGAGGCAGTGGGCTATCAGAACCTGTCGGCCTTCACGCGGCGCTTCTCTCACCATTTCGGCATGACGCCGCGCGAGATGACTCGCCAGTACTCCAGCCTGACCATCTCCAGCTGAGCGTCTTCCCCTGACCTTCTTCAGCACCTCTCCCGCCCATGTCACGGCGTTTCAGACGCTTGCTGGCTCACTTGGCTGTCTCCAGCAGAACGAAGCGTAGTTTCAGCACAATATCGATTCGCAATGAAGCGTAATCTCGTGGTCACCGAATCACCTTTCATTGCGAGCCATCAACCATGCAACACCGCTTCGCGAACGCTTCGCTCTCCCCGCTGCTCCAAGGTCAGACCGGCAACCTGTGCGTGCTGCTGGCTGCCTGCCTGTGGGGAACCACCGGCACGGCCGCCCACTTCAATCAGGGTGTGAGCCCGCTGGCCACTGGCGCCTTCGCCATGGGGGTGGGCGGCGTACTCCAGGCCATCCTGTCACGCCGCCATCTTCGCGCCGAGGCACACAAGCTGCTCGCACAGAAACACCTGGTGGCCTGGGGCGCTCTGTTCATCATCTGCTATCCCCTGGCCTTCTACTCGGCCATGGAATACACCGGTGTCGCGATGGGCACCGTCATCACCATCGCCACGGCCCCCTTGGCGGCCGCCGCACTGGAATATCTGCTGGACCGCAAGAAGGTCACTGCCAGCTGGTATGCCGCGCTGACGCTGGGAATGATCGGCGTCGCGCTGATGGCCATCGGCGAGACCGCGTTGCCTGAGGCCACGCCACTGCTGGAAGCGCGTGGTGAGGGGGCGATGCTCATGGATGAGCGCAAGCTCATCGGCATCGCCCTGGGGATCGTGGCCGGCGCAAGCTACGCCACCTATTCGCTGCTCGCCAGACGCATGATGTTGCAAGGCACCCACGGACGTGCGGCGATGGGCTGCCTGTTCGGCACCGCCGGTGTGCTGCTGCTGCTCGGCCTCGGAACCGCCAGCCTCATCCACGACCCGCGCCTGTTCGCCACGCCGGTGAATGCCAGTGTCGCCATCTACATGGCGCTGATTCCCATGCTGCTGGCCAGTCTGGTCTTCGGGCGTGGGCTGGCCAGCGTGCCCATCAGTCGCGTCACCATGCTGACCATGTTCGAGCCGCTGGTGGCAGGCGTTCTGGCGGTCGTGGTGGTCGGCGAGCAGTTCACCATGATGGGGGCGGTCGGCATGCTGTTGATCATGACCTGCCTGATGCTGCAGCTTCGCTCCCGCGCCCCCAGGACACCGACGGCCAGTCCGCAGCCAGCGCCCACCGCATGGGCAAGGGCCTCCCACGCATCACGACGCCCTGACCTTGAGGCAGAGCGGGCGTTTGATCTGGAGACTGACCTGGCGACGGGCCTCTGGACTGACAGCGATAGCGGGCAGGAGTCCGCGTGCGAAAGCGTCGCAATGCTCGACTATCCCGCAGAGAGCCAGCACGGCTGGTCCCATGCGGCAGTGGAGTCCGGCGACAGGACACCACGTTGAACGGATCTCACTGAACTGGCCTCACTGAGCCGGTTGCGCTGAGCTGACGACGGGGCGCAGACCGCAGTGACCCCCGCGTTGTCGTGATCATGACAGAAAGTGGTTTCAGCACACTCTGCGTGCTCGCGGCATGCATGGCGAGCCGACGAGAAAGAGCGCACCTCTCACGCCAAAGGAATGCCTGGATGACAACGATCTCTCCTCTGACCTCCCAACCCTCGAAGTCGGGAGTGCTGGGCAGCCTGGCGGTGCTGTTTGCGGCGCTGCTGTGGGGCACCACCGGCACGGCGGCCCACTTCAATCAGAATGTCAGTCCGCTGGCGACCGGTGCCTTCGCCATGGGCGTTGGTGGCCTGCTTCAGGCAGTGATCGCACGGCCCAATATCTTGGGCTGCCTGGGCCTTTTGATGGCGCAGAAGTGCCGGGTATTGCTCGGCGCCGTATGTGTCGTCATCTACCCGCTGGCCTTCTATACCTCGATGCACCTGGCGGGCGTCGCCATCGGCACGGTGATCACCATCGCCACGGCGCCCCTGGCGGCCGCGATACTGGAGCGCCTGTTCGGTCACCATCGACTCACGCCGAGCTGGTATCTCAGCCTCGCACTGGGCATCGCCGGGGTGGTGATGATGGCATTGGGCGAAACGGGCCATCAGGGCATGACGACACCCCTCGCCGCGGGGCAGAGTGCTGACGGTCGCCTTGCCTTCACTGATGAACTGGCGCGCCTGGCGGGTATCGCGCTGGGCATCATCGCCGGGGTGACCTACGCCGCCTACTCGCTGATCGCACGGCGCATGATGGAAGGTGGTATCCACGCTCGCGCGGCCATGGGCAGCCTGTTCGGCGTCGCCGGCATCGCGTTGATCGCAGGCCTGGGCCTCAGCATGCTGGTGGCAGACCCGCGCCTGTTCGCCACTGCCGGCAACGCAGGCGTGGCACTCTACATGGCACTGGTACCGATGTTCCTCGGCTATCTCGCCTTCGGCTATGGCCTCAAGACCATCGCCGCCAGCAAGGCCACCCTGCTCACGCTGTTCGAGCCGCTGGTCGCTGCGCTGCTCGCCGTCACCATCGTCGGCGAGCATATCGCCCCGCTCGGCTGGCTCGGCATGGTACTGATTGCCGTCTGCCTGGTGATTCAAGTGAGGCCGAAAACGATCTGAAGAATGCCTGGAGCCTGAACAACAGAAAGCCCCAGCCTGATCCTCAGGCTGGGGCTTTCTGTGTTACTGGGCATGTACTCACAGGATTACGCCGTCTCGATCACTCGCCGTGAAGAGCGTGCGACGTCAATGCGAGGCAAGCTCGGCGGCATCAACTTGCGGCGTTATGCGACGTACGCCCTTGGCATCCTGCGCGTAGGCACGATGACGCACATCCCAGAGCTCCACAGCATGCTGGATGTTGAGCCAAAACTCCGGCGTATTGCCTAGCGCAGCCGCCAGCTTGATGGCCATCGGGGCCGTCAAGGTCCCCTTGTCATGAACGATACGGCTCAGGGTATTTCTGTGCACTCCCATCGCCTCGGCCAGTGTGCGGATGTCGATCTCCATCGGCTCCAGAAACTCTGCCGTCAACATCTCGCCTACCGTCAGTGGGCGCCGCTGGGTGTTTCTCATCGCTGCTACCTCCTCTAGCCCTTGTCAGCATGCGGGTCTAGATATGTTTGATGGGCAATCCCTGCCTCCCATCGAAAGATGAGTCGATACTGCTTGTTGACGCGAATCGAGCAATAACCTGCGAGATTGCCCTGGAGATGCTCGAAACGATTGCCTGGCGGAATCCTCAAATCAGACTCCTGGCTTGCGGCATCGAGAATCTGCAACTTGCGATAAAGCGAACTTGAGAGCGCCGCAGGTATCTTGCGGTGGCCAACATCTTGCTCGTAGAAGCTCTCGAGCCACACATCCCTGAATTCCACCGCCATGGCAGCACCTTTTTCCCTCATTCCATGCACAACCACGTTGTGCATCAAGTGACTCTCCCCTGAGGTGACTCTACCCTGACGTTTCTCTCCCCCATGAAAAACGCCCAACGAGTCCAGGACTCGTTGGGCGTTTCGTATTCCTCTGCCCTTCATATCAGGCGATCAGTCACTCACGCCGCCGTCTTGTCGGCCAGTTCGACCTTGGCAAGCTTGATCAGCCCGCCGTAGACGACGAAGGCGACCACGACACCCACGACCGGCGGCATGAAGGGGGAGCTCCAGGCACACAGGCAGGCGATGGCGTAGGCGGCGAGGCCCGGCCAGTGGTAATCCACCTTGGGCATCTTGGCGAGACGCGGATACTGGCCTTTGTGGCCGAGCCAGAAGTTGGCCATGATCACGCCGCCGATCGGCGGAATGAAGGTGCCGAGCAGAATCAGGAACGGAATCAGCCACTCATACATGCCGAGTACCGCCAGCACCGTGCCGATGGCCGCGCCGCCCAGGGTGACACGCTGACGATGCGGCGTGCGCAGCAGATTGCAGCCGGCGATGGCGAAGTTGTAGATGGTGTTGTCCTGGGTGGTCCAGATATTGAGAAACAGCATCAACACCGCGAGGCTGACCAGCCCCTGGGCAATCATCACATCGACGATATCGGCCTGCTGATAGATCATCGCGCCGAGCGCACCGGTCAGCACCATCAGGCCATTACCGACGAAGAAGGCCGCCAGGGTGGCGATCACGGCGATCTTCGGCGAGCGTGCGAAGCGACTCCAGTTGGTCGCCTGGGTGCCGCCACTGATGAAGGTACCGATCACCGCCGTGATGGCGGCTGTCCAGCTCATGGAATCCGTGGGCGTCAGTGCCGCGAGTCCCGCCATGCCACCGACATCGACCATGCCGGTATAGAGACTGAACAGGATGAACAGCAGCATGGCCGGCACGGCAACGCGCGAGAGCATGTCCAGGCCGCGATAGCCGATCATCGCCGTCAGGCAGAAGGCGAAACCGAAGATGACCATCAGCGGCGTGGTCAGCCATTCCGGCAAGCCGAGTGTCTTGACCAGCACGATGGCGATGGTCGCGGTGCCCCAGGCGTACCAGCCGATCTGGGTGAAGCCGAGCACGAAGTCCGACAGACGGCTGCCCTTCTCGCCAAAGCACAGGCGACCCATCAACACCGAGTTGAGGCCGCTCTTGCAGGCGATGTAGGCCAGCGCCGCCGCATAGCTCCCCAGCAGCAGATTGCCGATCACGATGACCCACATCAGCTCATTGAGCGCGAAGGCCGAGCCCAGTGACCCACCGGCCCACATGGTGGCGGTGAAGAAGGTGAAGCCGAGCAGCACCATTGAAGTGGAGAGCAGCCCACGTCGTGCCGAAGCGGGGACTTCGCTCAAGGGATAGTCATTGCCTGCGGCCGAAGCCAGCGGTGAGGTCTGTGAAGTTGATGAGCGGTCATCTGCCATGCGGGGTATCCCTCGGACTCGTGCATCGCGCCGAGTCTCTTCGTGTGAGGCCGTGTCAGCCGGAGTAAGGTGCCATGCTCTCTCGCCACCTGGCAGGTCGCTCTCATGGAACGCTGCGCTCGACGGGCAGCGCGTCGGTCGATGAGAGCCTGCCAACCGCTGGCGAAGTGCGGATGAGCGGGACTGGCGGTCGCCACCCTACCACCACGCAAGAAACGCGCCAGTCCTTGAAATGTCCGCGTACCTGTCCGCGGACTGCCCGGCGCCATAACTTGTCCTTGGCGTCAGGATCTCGCGCTGGAGGGGGTGTGAGGCAGCCATTGGCGCAGCAATGCCCTCTATGACGTATCGCTTGCGTCACTTGGCCGGTGATGGCGCAAGATCCCCGTAAGATGCCCTCAATATGGCAGTGATCCACAAAAACGCCACGCGGCGCACTCTTTCAGTGCAGCGCGTGGCGTTGATCGCATCGTCCTTCCCTCACGTCATAACCTGACGCCAAGTGCAGGATGCAAATTTTTTTCAGACATTCCCGGTCAGAGGGGCCTCAAGCGCTTGCCAGCACTCCTTCACTGGCATTGACCTCTTCGCTGTCCATCAGACGCAATCTGACAGGCACCGATTTCGAGGCCGGCGTATTGCTGCGCGCATCACGGTGATCCAGCGGAATCAGGTCATTGGTTTCCGGGTAATACGCTGCCAGACAGCCGCTCGGGATATCGTAGGCCTTGAGCTTGAAGCCGGCCATGCTGCGCTCGACACCATCCTCACTCACGGTTTCCATACGCACGCGCTGGCCCTCGGACAGGCCGAGCGTTTCCAGATCCTGCGGGCTGATCATCACCACCATGCGCGTCCCGTAGACGTCCCGATAGCGGTCATCATTGGAATAGACGGTGGTGTTAAACTGATCATGGCCCCGCATGGTGCTGAGCAGGAAGGTACTGTCCATGTCCAGCGTCTCATGGGTGACCTTGTCGAGCCCCTGCTCATCGGTGCCCAGGCCTTCGGGGAACAGGAAGTTGGCGCGCCCGGAGTCGGTGTGCCAGATGCGCTCACGCGGGGCGATGCGGATGTGGAAGCCACCCTGCGCCAGGCGGGCATTGTAGTCCGGGAAGATCTGCGGGAAGACCTGTTCGATACGGTCGCGAATGCGCGCGTAATCCGCCTGCAACCAGTCCCAGTCCAGGGTGGGATGCGCCGGCAGAGTGGCCTTGGCCAGCTGACAGGTGATAGCGATCTCGGAGTGCAGGCTGGCATCCGCCGGCGCCATCACGCCGCGCGAGGGCGAGACGTTGCACATGCCGTCCTCGACACTGGTGGTCTGCTCCGCGCCCTTGCCATCGGCGCCGGCCTGCAGATCCCGCTCGCTATGACCCAGCGTCGGCAATACCCAGCCGTGCTTGCCGGGATGCAGATGGCTGCGATTGAGCTTGGTGGCGATATGCACCGTCATGTCCAGCTCGTGCACCTTCTCCACGATGCGCTTCTGGTCCGGAATCGCGCGGAAGAAGTTGCCGCCCATGCCGATGAAGGCCCGTGTCTCACCGCGCAGAATCGCCTCGCAGCATTCGGCGACATCATGGCCGTTGTCCCGTGGGCACTGGATGTCGAAGACGCGATCGAAGGCATCCAGCATCGCGCCGTTGGGCAGGTTCTCGATACCGACGGTGCGATCCCCCTGCACGTTGGAATGGCCGCGCACCGGACAAGGCCCGGCGCCCGGCTTGCCGATATTGCCGCGCAACAACAGCAGATTGACGATCTGCTGGATGGTATCGCCACCCCGCGCATGCTGAGTGATGCCCATGCCCCAGCAACAGATCACGCGCTCGGCCTCAAGATAGGTCTGCGCCGCCTGCTCCAGTGACTCCCGCGACAGGCCGGACATCTCGACCAGATCCTGCCAGTCAAGCTTGCGGCAGTGATCGGCGAAGGCCTCGAAGCCGTGGGTGTGTTGCGCGATGAAGTCATGATCCAGCAGCCCCACCGCATGCGGATTGCGCTCACGCAGTGCATCGTCGGCCTCGATCACGTACTTGCACATCGCCTGCACGGCAGCGAGGTCACCGCCGATGCGCAGTTGATGGTACTGGGTGCTGATCTCGACGCCCTTGCCGCTCAGCATGTCCCTGGGCGATTGCGGGTCGGCAAAGCTCACCAGCGCCCGCTCGCGCAGAGGATTGAAGCTCACCACCTCGGCACCACGGCCACGCGCCTCGTGGAGATCGCCCAGCATGCGGGGACTGTTGGTGCCGCTGTTCTGACCGAAGATGAAGATGGCATCGGCCTGCTTGAAGTCCTCGAGATTCACCGTGGCCTTGCCGATGCCGATGGACTCCGGCAGTGCCCGCGAGGTGGTCTCGTGACACATGTTCGAGCAGTCGGGGAAGTTGTTGGTGCCGTACATGCGCCCGAACAGCGAGAACAGGAAGGCCGCCTCGTTGGAGGTGCGCCCCGAGGTATAGAACTCGACCTGGTTCGGGTCCTCATACTGTTTGAAACGCTCACCGATCTCGGCGTAGGCCGCCTCCCAGCTGGTGACCTCGTAGCGATCCTCAGCCGCGTTGTAGCGCAGCGGGTGCGTCAGGCGCCCTTCCTTCTCCAGATGATGATCCGTCCACTCGCGAAGCTGGCTCACGGTGTTCTGAGCGAAGAGTTCATCGCTGACGCGCTCACGCGTCGCCTCCCACGCGAGCGCCTTGGCACCGTTCTCGCAGAAATTGGCCCCCTTGGGCTTGTCACCATTCGGCCAGGCGCAGCTCGGACAGATGAAGCCATCCGGCTTGTTCATCTTCATCAGGCTGACATGCCCGGCGATCGGCAGGTGCTCCTGCCAGAGGAATGTCTCCACTGCCTTGAGCGATGGCCAGCCGCCGCCCGGCGGACGATCAAGCTGGCTGCCGGAAAGCTCGCGGGAAAGGTCAGGCGCATGGGACCCCTTGTGGCCGAAGGTGCTGGAAGAAGCGGGCCGGGACGTGGGCGCGTCGTGTGACATGTCAGAACTCCTGCGCGGTGCGTGCTCGATCAAGAAAGAGAAAGTAGCAGGCAAGATATGAGCGATACCTCATCTCTTGCTCTCGCGCGGGGGATTTTCAAGGGCAGCCGGCGTTGCGCCCTTGAAGTTCTTTCGATCCGCCACCAGAGTTGTACATACCTGACACAATGAGCTCGAGAAAATGCGCTGACACGGCGAGCCCCTGACAGACGTGAGCCGTCTTCTGGAATGCTGGAACGCCAAAGCTTGAAGGGAGAAGCTGAGAGTCCGGCAAGAAAAGAGACAGGCCACGCGTCTCGCCCAGCCACTCGACAAGCTGACGCTGATGAGGAGCCCGAACATGACCATCTTTGAAGCCCTGCGCGAGACCCACGACGAACAACGCCGCCTGCTGGACATGCTGCTCAAGACTGAAGGTGACAGCGAGCCTCGCGATGACCTGTTCAAGCGCCTCAAGGAATCGCTCACCAACCATGCGGGAGCTGAGGAGCGCGCGCTCTACATCCCGATGATGGAACACGACATGACGCAGGAAAAGGCGCGTCACAGCGTGGCCGAGCACCATGAAATCGATGAGCTGGTCGAGAAACTCGAGACGACGGACTACAGCTCACCCGGCTGGCTGGCCGCCGCCAAGCAGCTCGAGCATCTGGTGACTCACCATCTGGACGAGGAAGAGCAGGAAGTCTTCCAGCTGGCCGGTCGCGTCTTCGACGACGCCACCAAGCAGCGACTCGCCGATGAGTACCTGAAGGACATGAAGGCACGCGAAGCGGCCTGATATATCGCCTGATGCCTGGCGCCTGACGCTCGACAATAGCCAGGCAGGAGATGACACGGGCTGGCCACATGACGTGGCCAGCCCGTTGTCGTTGATGGCGGTCGAGAAGTTGAGCGAAAGAGACTGACGCCCCGGCCGCACGACATTACCGGCGGCGGCTGCCTTTCGCCCCGGCCCCCTTGAATGAGCCGCCAGCACGCTTGCCCTTCTTCTCTCCCTTGCCCGCCCCTGGCCCGGACTCGGAGGTCGCTGAACGTCCGACATGACGTGCGATCCAGATCGTATGCCTGGCTCCGGACGTGCCATGGGCATACACCTGACGCGCCTCGGCCTTGAAACCGGCCCGCGACAGACGCTGAGAGAAGCGCGCATCGGCCGTGGCCGACCACACTGCCAGAATGCCGGCAGGACGCAGTGCCCTGGCGCATACCGCCAGCCCTTCCGCGCTGTAGAGCCAATCATTGTCGTCAGCGGTCAGCCCCTCCGGGCCATTGTCCACATCCAGCATGATGGCATCGAAACCGCCAGGTGCTTCGCGCAGCACCTCGGCCACATCGCGATTCTCGACGGTCGTGCGCGGATTGCGGATCGGATACCCCGCCTTGGCCCCCAGCGGGCCGTCATTCCAGGTGATCACGCCCGGCACCAGCTCGGCGACCACCACCTCGGCATCTGCCTTGAAGTGCGCAAGCGCCGAGGCCAGCGTGAAGCCCATGCCCAGACCGCCGATCAGGACACGCTGCGGCGCCGACGGCGTTCCGCGACTCTTCAGCAGGCCAGCAGGAATCTCTGCCAGCGCGTCTTCCGAGCCATGCATGCGGGTATTCATCAGCTGCCCCCCCTTGCCGCTCTCGATCTTGATGACGAAGTCCTCGCCATACTCGAACAGACAGAGCGAATCCGTGGTACCGGGGATCGGGGCGGTATCGAGCAGCACAAAACGTTTCATGGCATATCCAGGCTAGAAGAGATCACGCGACAATCGATACCTGCAGGCAACTCCAGCCGGGGCGACGCGCATTGACGCAATATCCCGCTGGCAGGCATCTGCATGATCCAGAGGAGCGTTATCCTACCAGCCATGCGCGTCATGGCGATAATGAGCCAGTCACTCCACAGGGATACCTGCCAGAAAGGACAACAGCAGTGGCAACGGTTGAGAGACAACAGAGCCCCTGCAACAGAACTGGCACATTCTCGTGGTATCTCTAATACTGGCTAGGTGGTTACGAAAATCCACAATCGTTAATCAATGGAAGTTGCATAATGCAAAACGCTGGCGCGAAGGTGCCAGACACGCGGCAGCGATGCTCTCTGGCTTGAGCGCCAGCCAGACCACGGCCTGCTCGGGAGATCGTGCCCGCCACGCATGCCTCTCGGGTCATTGCCTGACCCCGCCTTGAGGCGACACACTATGGGGAAAGGCGGTCTGCGGGACAGGCGAGAGGGTGATTTCGCACGACGATTCACGCACGCAAACAACGACACCTATAACAGCGACGCCTGACAGAAAGACACTCTCACGTGGCGGCAGACGCCGTCATGACCAGCGAATGACACGCATCATCCGCACTCGGGACACCGAGTGCCATCTAGGGGAACCACCGATGCCACACACCAACCCAGAGCAACTGGCGACCATCAGTGCCGAAAAGGTAGAGGAACGCTTTCGCGGTCTGCATCCCATCGTCGCGCTGGTGTCAGCCACGCGACTGATGCAATACCTGGAGCGTGAGGGCCTGATGCTGCAGGCACACCGCCGCCTGTGTGCCTGCATCATCCGAGAGGCCCTGCCCACGCTGGAAGCCGGTCCGGGGCATGACCCCGAGAACCTGCCAGAGCTCAATGTCCAGGCCTCCCCCCTGCAACGGGAGCAGGCGCTTGCCCCCGCCGTGGCCCCCGTCTCGCCCCAGGGGGCCCCCACCCCGGCGACCGTGCACGACAAGCCACAGGGCGTCGTTTCCTGAACCGCTGACACCTGGCCTGAGCCGAAGATGACACCCCCGCCCGTTGCTTTCCCCTGAGCAACGGGCGTTTTCATTGGTGGCATGACCCCGCCCCACATGAACATCAAGTTTTTTGAATGTAGGGGTTTGAATCCGCACGAAGATCCACATGTCATTCAGGTAGGCGTTCGCGTCTGAAGGCGATTGCGTCGTCATCATGATTCACGGACAAGGAGTGACAGCATGAGTCAACTACAACCCCCGCAGCATCAGGATCATCAACCGGGTGATGAACATCGCATGCAGCCTCGCCCCGAATATATCCGAGAAGGCTATCAGGGCAGCGGAAAGCTCAAGGGCAAGGTCGCCGTCATCACCGGAGGCGACAGCGGCATCGGGCGCGCCGCCGCCGTCCACTTCGCGCGCGAAGGGGCCGACTGCATGATCACCCACGTCGGCAGCGAGGAAAAGGACGCCGAGGAAACCCTCCGACTGATCGAGGCCGAAGGTCAGAAGGCCAGCCGCATCGCCGGTGACATCGGTGACCCGGCCTTCTGCCGCAAGGTGATAGAAGGCACGCTGGAGGAATTCGGCAAGCTCAACATCCTGGTCAACAACGCCGCCGAGCAGTACGACTGGAATGACGTGACCGAGATAGATGACGAGCAGCTCGAACGCACCTTCAAGACCAATCTCTTCAGTCACTTCTATCTGATCAAGGCCGCCGTCCCGCATCTTTCCAAGGGCGACTCCATCATCGCCACCTCCTCGGTCAACGCCTTCAAGGGCAATGACAGCCTGATCGATTACAGCGCCACCAAGGGGGCCATCCAGGGGCTGGTACGCTCGCTGTCCGGCACGCTGATGGACCGCGGCATCCGCGTCAATGCCGTGGCCCCCGGCCCGGTCTGGACCCCGTTGATCCCCGCCAGCTTCGAGGATGACAAGGTCGCCGAATTCGGCAAGCAGGTGCCGATGGAGCGCCCCGGGCAACCCAGCGAGATGGGCCCGGCCTACGTCTATCTGGCCAGCGACGATTCAAGCTACATGTCGGGACAGACGATCCACCTCAATGGTGGCGTCGTGCTCAACACCTGATCACGATGCGTCCCTGAACGCTTCACTGCGCCAGCGGCTGGTGATCACTGTCCGCCCAGCGACGAGACGATCACCACGCAGCAACACCAAAGGCCACCCGATCCGGGTGGCCTTTTTCTCATTCCCATAGGGGTCTGCTCAAGGAATGCGTGCCGCGTCCCAGCGCTTGTGCCGCGTTCGAATCACCTCTTCTCCCTGCCAGTATCAGGCCCTCCTGTCGATCCGTATCAGGCATTTCACACGGCTGTAAAGCGTTGGCCTCTCTATTCTGGTAGCAGCCCAGGGAATGCCATGGGCAGGAAAGGAACGTCACTCGCGCTGCAGGAGGCCTGCATGTCCAAGCTGATTCTCTCGCTGGATGGTGGCGGCATACGTGGGGCAGCTACCGCCCGGTTTCTGATGCATGTCGATGCGACACTCAAGCGCGACCATCAGACCACACTGCGCGCCTGCGTCGATTTCTACGCAGGCACCTCTACCGGCAGCCTGATCGCGCTGGCGCTGGCTACCACCGACATGAGCCTCGAAGACATCAACGGGCTCTACAGCGCAACCAATGCCAGGAAGATCTTCGTCGACAATCGTGGCTGGTTCGAACTCGATGGCATCAATGCGCCCAGGTACGAGGCCAAAGGCAAGAGCGCGATGCTCAAGAAGCATCTCGGCCAGGCCAAGCTCCGGGATGTCCCTGACGGCAAGCAGGTCCTCGTCGTCACCTACGGGATCGAGAGACGCCGCCCGCATGTGCTGAAGTCCAGCAAGTGCGAGCACCACAAGCTGCTGGCCTGGCAGGTGGCGGATGCCTCGAGCGCCGCGCCCACCTACTTCCCGACCCGCGACATGAAACTCGGGACGGACAATGAGCAGACCTGGCTGATCGATGGTGGCGTGATCGCCAACAACCCGACCATGTGCGCCATCGCCGAGGCCTGTCGACTGTGGCCGCAGGACACCCGGCGCGTGCTGTCGATCGGTACCGGGACGCGCACGCGCAAGATCAACGGCCCGGATTCCCAGCATTGGGGCGCGGTGCAGTGGATGCTGGAAGGCAGTCTGATCGACGTGCTCTCCGACGAGAAGGTCGTCGGCTATCAGGCCATCACCATCTCGCCGCCGGGCAGCTACATCCGCGTCAACGCCGAGATGCGCCCGCAACCGGGATTGCCCAGGGCGCCTGACGATGCGATGGACGACATCAGCGTCACCAATATCCAGCGCCTCAAGGGCATGGGCGACTTCTGGTTCGCGCAGTACGGCGAGGCAGCGGTGGCGCTGATCATGGACCACTATCGTGGCCCGTCGCTGGACCGCATCGACCCCGCCACCGGCAAGCCCGAGGCCTATGAGCCTCACTGAGCACGCCTGGCGCGACGCGAACTCGGAGACGCCTGTCAGCGATTTTGCTACTCTGCGCTGCCATGCTCATGCCGACCCGAGTGTCTCCGATGCCCCAAGGTAGTTCGCCAGTGTCTCGCCGCCCCGTCACCCGCCTCCTGGCAGCGCTCAGTCTGTCATTGGCGACCCTCGCGCCCACCCTGACGCCGGGTATCGCCCTGGCAGCCGACGACATGCACTTTGACCAGCCGGAAGCCTTCGCCACCTTGAAGAAGGCGGTCGGCTATTTCGATGAGATGGACACCTTGCCGGAAGAGGCCTGGATCAGCCGCGATCAGGCCTCCGCGCGCAGCGATATGGACGAGATGATCGAGGAAGCCATGCAGGCCCTCGACGTGCCACAACTCTCGACACTGCGCAGCACCTATCGACAGGTCGAGGACAAGATACGTGAATCGCGCCGTGAGATTTCCGAGTTGAAGGAGAAGCGTATCCTGGCGCCCGACACCGAGGTCTCGACGCTGACCCGCTTCACGCCTACCGATACCCTGCGCGAATTCACCGCCAGCACGCGCGGCGATTATGACCTGCTGATCGCCGCGCATGAGAAGAACATCACCGCCTATCAAGGCGAGCTGACCACGCTGGAAGGCAAGCTGGCCGCGCGGCTCGAGGAGATCGGCATCACCCTGACGCCGGACCAGGTCCAGGTGTGGCTGTCCTCGGTGGTCGGCGACGACGTGTTGACCATGAGTGTCGTGTTCGCCAGCATCAAGTCGGTGGCCCAGCAGCTCGCCGAGCTGACCCGCGACAGTGGCGAGAATCTGGAGTACGCGCGTCGCTACTACGGCATGGTCGTCATGCTCCACCGCATGATCGTCACCATGCAGCAGGACTTCATCGCCCGCGTGGATGACGAGGTATTGCCGCAGCTGCAAGGGTTCGCCGACGAAGCCGAAGCCACCACGCGGGATGCGCGGACGCTGATCAAGCAAGGCGGCTCACGTGAGAGTCTGGAGAACAACATCCGCGCCAATGCGCTGACGCTCAAGACGATCAACCTGTATCGCTCGCTGGTGAGCGAGCAGCGCGACCGCGTCAAGACATCGCTCACCAAGAGCCAGCGTGAGCTTGCAGTGGCGACCAATACCTATCGCACCGTCAAGCTCAGCGCGCATGTCGCCGACCTGATCCGCCAGGGCGTCAAGACCTTCGATACCCTCGCCGGCCTGCAGGTACCGGTTGCCACCAGCTTCGAGAACAGCGCCATGCGTGAGGAATTCCGCAAGCTGACCGAGCGCATGCAGCAGGCAAAGTAGCACTCGCGTTCAGTGTCGATATCACGCCTTCGCCCTGCTGGGCGGAGGCGTTTTCAATTCTGACGCTGCTCATTGCCGCGTCAGCGGAGAGCCGCCCTACCAGATGTCGCGCATGGTCAATATGCTCTCCAGCGTGCGTCTGAGGCGGGCCACCTCACTGACCAGACTCTCGCCCGCCAGCATGCCGACCCCCAGCACCAGGCCGCGCCGCGAGTCCTCGCTGCTGCAGACCATACTCAGTGGCCGCACGATCAGATGTTCCTTGACCATCAGTTGCGCGACACGCTTGTCATCGATCTCGGGGGCGAACTGCACGCACAGGCTGATGCCGCGCGAGGGCGGCGAGACGCTGATCACGCCCTTCACCTGACACAGCTGGTCATGCACCACCTGCTGTCGGCCGAGATAATCGCGCTGGATGCGCTGATACCAGGCATCGAGATCCCCATCGGCGATGAACTGCGCCAGTACCGCCTGATCCAGCATGCGCCCCTCGCGAAACACCTCGCTGCGCAGCCGATTCATCGGCCCGGCCAGCGCGCGAGGCACCACCAGATAGCCCAGCCGCAGGCCAGGAAACATCAGCTTGGAGAACGAGCCCACCAACAGGCGATTGTCGGCGTCCGGGTCAAACAGCAGCTGATCATGGTCATCGCCACTGAACTCGTAGTCATCCTCGAGGATATAGGCGGGCTGACAGGCCTCGCAGAGCGCCAGCTTGTCACGCCGTGAGGTAGGAACACTCAAGGGATAGTGATGCGAGCCGGTGAAATAGGCGATCTGCACCGGGCGACGCGCCAGCAGGGCGAGCTCGTGGCCCGGGGCATCGGCGGTGTCATCCCGGGGCCGCCAGGGAATCAGCTGGGTCTCGAGTCCGGCGGCCAGAAAGACATTGCGTGCCCCCCAGTAGCAGGGAGACTCCATCACCACCTGCTGGCCGGCGTCCGCCAGCGCCAGCGCACACAGCTCGATGCCGTGGTGGGTGCCCTCGGTGATGATGATCTGCTGGGTATCGCAATCGATGTTGCGCCAGCGGCGCAGAAAATCCCGAATCTCCCGCTTGAGCGGGCCATAGCCACCGCTGGAATACGACAGCAGCAACGCGTTGTGGGGCACCGTGACGCTGGCATACAGCTGACGCCACTTGCGCATCGGAAAGCGCGCGATATCCGGAATGCCCGGCACGAAGGCGCCACTCTGGATCAGGCTGGCACCCTGCCCGCCCAGCACCCGGCGTGCGCGAGTGGAGAGCGGCAGTGGCGCAGGTGCCTCGGGCGAGGCGCTGTCGGGTCTCGCGGCATGCGGGCGGCGCGTCCAGGTGCCCTGACCCTGCCCGGTGTGCAAATAGCCTTCCTCGATCAGCGACTTGATGGCCAATGACAGGGTGTTGCGTGCCACGCCCAGAGCCTCGCACAGCTTGCGATGCGCAGGCAGACGTACCCCCACCGGCCATTGCTCACGAATCATCTCGAGCAATGCCTGCTCCAGCCGCACCTGCTTGCCCAGGGCCTGCGACTGGCGGCGATAGCACTCGATCAATGGCTCAAGCGTGGCCAGTTCCATGCAGGTCTCCCGATATCGTTCATGTAGCCATAACGTCCATACGCTGCATAGATCACGTGAGCAACCAGCCTGGCTGGCGGGGTACAGCGCCCATTCATCCCTGATTATCCGCAGTCCACCAAGATTGGTCCAGTCAAACGCTCAATTGGTCTATTCGCCTGAACAGTTGGCGCTGATAGCGTGTCCCTCAGGCGCTGCCTACTGACTGATGCTCACAGCCCACGATGGCTGGATCGCTCCTGCGATGTCGACAGGAGCGAATTTTTCCCACAAGCCTCAGCCAGCGACAGGACTGACCTTGCACCTGCTTACCCGCCAGAACGTTCGGCAGAGGACAGCAGACGCACACGAAAGACATCAGCAGGTCCGGCACCGCCATATAACAAATTCCAAGATCGACTCGGACGCATCCCCCATGACCCAAACAACTCCCCCTGCAGAACAACTTGTCAGAGTCCTCGCCCGCGGCGACGTTCTGGCCCTCGCCTTCGGTGCCATGGTCGGCTGGGGCTGGATCGTCCTGACCGGTGGCATGATCCAGAATGCCGGCAGCATCGGTGCCATCATCGCCTTCATCATCGGCGGCATCGCCGTCGTGCTGATCGGCCTGACCTATGCCGAACTGGCCGCCGCCATGCCCAAGGTGGGTGGCGAACACGTCTACAGCTACCGTGCCATGGGACATTTCTCGTCCTTCCTGTGCACCTGGACCATCATTCTCGGCTACCTGAGCGTGGTGTCTTTCGAGGCGGTGGCCCTGCCGACCGTCATCGAGAACCTCGCACCCGGCTATGCCGTCGGTCACATGTGGACCATCGCCGGCTGGGACGTCAAGGCCACCTGGGTCGCCGTCGGTGTCGGCGGGTCTCTGGCGATGATGGCGATCAACTACGTCGGCATCACCACGGCAGCGCTGCTGCAGAAAGTCGTGACCGGCGTGATCCTGATCGCCGGTGTCCTGTTCGTGACCGGTGCACTGTTTGAAGGCGATGTCGCCAACATGACGCCGCTGTTCACCCAGTCTGAGGGTGGCGTGACGGCTGGCATCATCGCGGTGCTGGTGCTGGTGCCCTTCCTGTTCGTGGGCTTCGATGTCATCCCCCAGGCCGCCGAAGAGATCAATCTTCCCTACAACGCCATCGGCAAGGTGCTGATGATGTCCGTGGTACTGGCAGTGGTGTGGTATGCCCTGATCATCCTGGCCACCAGCCTGGCACTGGATCACGACTCCCTGCTGGCAAGTTCACTGAGCGTGCCGGATGCCATGCAGGCACTGTTCAACACGCCCTGGGCCAGCAAGCTGATGATCCTGGCAGGTATCGCCGGCATCATCACCAGCTGGAACGCCTTCTACATCGGTGGCTCGCGCGCCATCTACGCCCTGGCGCATGCCGGCATGCTGCCGGCCGCCCTCGGCAAGCTGCACCCGAAACACAAGACACCGACCAACGCCGTACTGCTGATCGGCCTGCTGTCCTGCATCGCGCCCTTCTTCGGTCGTCCGGCACTGGTGTGGATCGTGGATGCCGGCGGGCTGGGTATCGTCATCGCCTATCTGTTCGTCGCGATCTCGTTCCTGATCCTGCGCATCCGTGAGCCGGACATGCCGCGTCCGTTCCGCGTGCGTCACGGCAAGCTCTGCGGTGTGCTGGCCATCTTGCTGTCCTTCGCCATGGCCTGTCTGTACCTGCCGGGCAGCCCTTCCGCACTGACCGGCACCGAGTGGATGATCTTCGGCGCCTGGATGGCACTGGGCCTGGTGATGTACGCCATCGCCCTCAAGCAATTCGGCCGTGAATACAGCGACCGCATCATGGCACCGGCCTTCACCGCTCACTGAGCAAAGGCCTCGTCATGTGACCGCCGGGCAGGTCCGTCCGCCTGCCCGGCCCCATCGGGCTCGACTACCACGAGCCGATATCAGGACAGTCCGCGCGATTCGCCAGCGCTGTCCACTCAATGAATGCACTGCACGCCAGACCGCCAGAGGAGCTCCACATGTCCCGTATTGCACTCCCGACCAGCGACTTCCTGAAGCGCTACGTCAACTCGGAGAACAGCCGCGACGTCTTCGTCCCTGCCTTGATCGGCAGCGAGCGCCGCGAGACCGGTACCACCTTCAACGTGACCAATCCGGCGACTGGCGAGCAACTGGCCCGTGTCGCGGAAGTCAGCGCCGAGGATACCCGTGACGCCGTCGCCGCCGCCGAGATCGCCGGCAACGCCTGGAAGAAGGTGCCGGTGAAGGAGCGTTCTGCGCTGCTGCGCCGCTGGTTCGACCTGGTGCTTGAGCACCGGGAAGACCTCGCCCAGCTGATGACCCTGGAACAGGGCAAGCCGCTGGCGGAATCGCGTGGCGAGGTGACCTATGGCGCCTCCTTCATCGAATTCTTCGCCGAAGAAGCCAAGCGCATGGCCGGTGAGACCCTGCCGTCCCACGGTGCCGACAAGCGCCTGATGGTGCTGCGCGAGCCCATCGGTGTGGTGGCAGCCATCACGCCGTGGAACTTCCCGCTGGCGATGATCACCCGCAAGTGCGCGCCGGCGATCGCCGCAGGCTGTGCCGTGGTCATCAAGCCGGCCGAAGCCACGCCGCTGACCGCGTTGGCACTGGCGGATCTGGCGCTGGAAGCCGGCCTGCCGGCAGGTCTGATCAGTGTCGTCACCGCCATGAAGCCGATCGCCATCGGCGAAGTGCTGACCACCGACCCGCGCATCCGCAAGGTCTCCTTCACCGGCTCCACCCCGGTGGGCAAGACGCTGATGGCGCAGTGTGCCTCCACCGTCAAGAAGACCGCCATGGAGCTGGGCGGCAACGCGCCGTTCATCGTCTTCGATGACGCCGATGTCGATGCCGCCGTCGACGGCGCCATCGCCTCCAAGTTCCGCAATGCCGGCCAGACCTGCGTGTGCACCAACCGCTTCCTCGTCCAGGACGGCGTCTACGATGCCTTCGTCGAGAAGCTCGCGGCGCGGGTCGCCGCCATGCAGGTCGGCGATGGCCTGGTCGATGGCAACACCATCGGTCCGCTGATCAACGGCGCTGCCGTCAGCAAGGTGCAGAGCCACGTCGATGACGCCATCGGCAAGGGCGCGCGCCTGGTCACCGGTGGCAAGCCGCACGCCCTGGGCCACAGCTTCTTCGAGCCCACCGTGCTGGCCGATGTCACCACCGAGATGGTGGTGGCGGATGAGGAGACTTTCGGGCCGCTGGCACCGGTGTTCCGCTTCCACAAGGATGAAGACGCCATCGCGATGGCCAATGACACGCCCTTCGGCCTGGCCGCCTACTTCTATGCCACCGACTACCGTCGCATCTGGCACACGCTGGAAGCGCTGGAATACGGCATGGTCGGGGTCAATGAGGGCATGATCTCCACCGAGCTGGCGCCCTTCGGCGGCATCAAGGAGTCCGGTCTGGGTCGTGAAGGGTCTCACCACGGTCTGGAAGAGTTCACCGAGCTGAAGTACGTCTGCATCGGCGGTCTCTGATTTTGTGTGGACGCCTCGCGACGATGCCTCGCGCCGATGCTTCGAGAGGACGTCTCACACCGTTATCCCACCACGTTTACTAGACAACGGTGGCATGGCTCGCGCCATGCCACCGGCAACAAGAAAAGGAACCTGACATGAGCCACTCCCAGCTGAGCAACGAACAACTCGACGTCCTCAAGCACAAGTACGTCGCCAAGGGTGCCGTCACCGCCACGCCGCAGTTCGCCGACACCGCGCTGAACGCCGAGATCTGGGATGCGGACGGCAACCGCTGGATCGACTTCGCCGGCGGTATCGGCGTGCTCAACCTGGGTCACCGTCACCCGAAGGTCGTCGCCGCCGTCAAGGCGCAGCTCGACAAGGTCATGCACACTGCCGCGGGCGTCATCTCCTACGCCCCGTACGTGCAACTGAGCCAGAAGCTGGCCGAACTGACGCCGGTGCGTGGCCCGGAACGCAAGACTCTCCTGGTCAATTCCGGCGCGGAAGCGGTCGAGAACGCCATCAAGATCGCACGTGCCGCCACCGGCCGCAGCGGTGTCATCACCTTCGACGGTGCCTTCCACGGCCGCACCATGATGACCCTGGCGATGACCGGCAAGGTGCTGCCGTACAAGAACGACTTCGGCCCGATGCCGGGTGACATCTTCCGTGCGCCCTACCCGAACCCGATTCACGGCATCAGCGAAGAGCAGTCCCTGAACGCCATCCGCACCCTGTTCAAGACTGACATCGCACCGCACCGCACCGCCGCCATCGTCATCGAGCCGGTGCAGGGCGAAGGCGGCTTCTACATCGCCTCGCCGAGCTTCCTCACCGCGCTGCGTGAGCTGTGTGACGAGCACGGCATCCTGCTGATCGCCGATGAAGTGCAGTCCGGCTTCGCGCGTACCGGCAAGCTGTTCGCGATGGAGCACAGCGGCGTCGAAGCCGACATCATGACCATGGCCAAGAGTCTAGCCAACGGCATGCCGCTGTCGGCCGTCGTCGGTACCGCCGAGGTGATGGATTCCTCCGGCCCGGGGTCGCTGGGCGGCACCTACAGCGGCAACCCGCTGTCCTGCGCCGCGGCCCTGGCCGTCATCGACGTCATCCGCGAAGAGAACATTCTGGAGCGCAGCACCCAGATGGGCGAGCAACTGGCCGCGCGTTTCGCCCAGTGGGAAGAACGCTTCGCGCATGTCGCGCACTCACGCAACCAGGGTTCCATGGCGGCCTTCGAGCTGGTGGACGCCGATGGCAAGCCGGACCCCGCCGCGACGGCGGCCGTGTGTGCCAAGGCCAAGGAGCTGGGGCTGATCCTGCTGTCCTGTGGTTTCTACTCCAACTCCATTCGCGTGCTGGTGCCGCTGACGGTCGAGCCGGAAGTGCTGGAAGAAGGTCTCGACATCGTCGAGAAGGCGCTGGAAAGCCTCGTCTGATCGGTTGCCTTTTCCGACACACGTGTAACAGAACGGCCACCTTCGGGTGGCCGTTGTCGTTTCCAGCGCCACGCGCTTCGCTGGAGGGAAACCCTGGGCCAAGAAATGAATCGCAAGCTCATTACCCATCTAACCATATAGCCAATCAACCCAAGCAGCCTTTTGTGGCAACTAGTTGATTAAATTATGATATTCGCTGCATTTCTGCGTATTTCCGACCGATTCTCGCCATGCCACACGCCATCGTGAACGACGGCTGCCAGAGAGAGGCCTTTCTCATCGGCAGCACCTCGAGTGACCCCTACCATGACTGACAGCAACGCCCACGACTTCAAACGCAGCATGCAGCAGCGCCACCTGGTGATGTTATCCCTCGGCGGTGTCATCGGCACCGGCCTGTTTCTCAGCTCCGGCTATACCATTCAACAGGCCGGTCCGGCGGGGGCGGTACTCGCCTATCTGATCGGCGGACTGGTGGTCTATCTGGTGATGATGTGTCTCGGCGAGCTGGCCGTGCACCACCCCGAACCCGGCGCCTTCAGTGCCCACGCCACCCGGTATCTGGGCCCGGCCACCGGCTACACCGTCGCCTGGCTCTACTGGCTGACCTGGGCCGTGGCACTGGGCTCGGAATTCACCGCCTCCGCCGTGTTCATGGGGCGCTGGTTCCCCGATGTCGAACCCTGGATCTGGTGCGGGCTCTTCTCGCTGATCGTGTTCGGCATGAACATCGTCTCGGCACGCTTCTTCGCCGAATCCGAATTCTGGCTGTCGTTGATCAAGGTCGCCGCGGTGATCGTGTTCATCGCCGTGGGCGCCGCCGCCATGTTCGGCTTCACGTCACTCTCGGGCAATACCGAGGCGCCGGGCGTCACGCGCATCCTGCAGGAGGGGGTGTTCGATCACGGCGTGATGCCGATCCTGATGACACTGCTGGCCGTCAGCTTCGCCTTCTCCGGTACCGAGCTGATCGGCATCGCCGCCGGCGAAAGCGAGAATCCCGAGAAGAACGTGCCCCTGGCGATCCGCGCGACCCTGTGGCGACTGATCATCTTTTTCATCGGCACCATCATCGTCATCGCCGCCCTGTTGCCGCAGGACAGCGCCGGTCTCAAGGAAAGCCCCTTCGTGGCGGTCTTCCAGCTCACCGGCATCCCCTACGCGGCGGACATCATGAACTTCGTGATCATCACCGCGCTGCTGTCGGCGGCCAATTCCGGTCTCTACGCCGCCTCGCGCATGCTGTGGACCCTGGCGGACCAGAAGACGCTGCCCCGCGTGTTCAGCCGCGTCAATCAACGTGGCATTCCGGTGCCCGCGCTGCTGATCACCATGCTCGGCGGTCTGCTGTCGCTGCTCTCGAGCGTCTATGCCGAGGACACCCTGTATCTGGCGCTGGTGTCGATTTCCGGGCTTGCCGTGGTGCTGGTATGGATGGCGATCGCCGCCAGCCAGTTCAGCTTCCGCCGCCAGTGGCTGAAGGCCGGCCACAGCGCCAGCGAGCTGACCTACCGCGCGCCGCTGTACCCCATCGTGCCGATTGCCGCCTTCCTGTTCTGCGCGCTGGCCTGCATCGGCATCGCCTTTGACCCCAACCAGCGCATCGCGCTCTACTTCGGCGTGCCCTTCGTGGCGCTGTGCTATCTGGTCCACTTTCTGACCCATCGCTCGTCTACCGACGCCGCCAATTCCCCGACTCCGACCCCGCAGGAGGCCCTCGATGCCCGCTGATGCCACCCGCAATCCGCTGAGCGCCATCACCGCCCAGCAGCCCTTCCTGATCGTCGATGGCGCCCTGGCCACCGAGCTTGAGCGTGCCGGATTCGATCTCAACGACTCGCTGTGGTCGGCCAGGGTGCTGGCCGATGAGCCGCAGGCGATCGTCGATGTGCACCGCGCCTACTTCGAGGCCGGTGCCGATGTCGCCACCACCGCCAGCTACCAGGCCACGCTCGAGGGCCTGATGGCGCGCAGCCTGAGCGAGACCCAGGCCAGCGCGCTGATCCAGCGCTCTGTCACCCTGGCCGCCCAGGCCCGCAGCGAGTACCTGGCCGCACACCCGGAGCGCCTGGACTGCCCGCCGCTGGTCGCGGCCTCCGTCGGCCCCTATGGCGCATATCTCGCCGATGGCAGCGAATACCGTGGCGGCTACGCGCTGGACCGCGCCGGCCTGCGCGACTTCCACCGTGCCCGCCTCGCCACGCTGCTGGATGCCAAACCGGACGTGCTCGCCGTCGAGACGCTGCCGTGTGCCGAGGAAGCCCAGGCCGTGTGTGACCTGCTGCGCGATGACTTCCCCACGGCGCGTGCCTGGATCGCCTTCAGCGCGCGCAACGCCACCGAATTGAGCGACGGCACGCCGATCCGAGAGGCCGTGCGCGCCATCGACGACTGCGAGCAGGTGGTCGCCATCGGCGTCAATTGCACCGCGCTTGAGCACATCGAATCGCTGGTGCGCGAGATTCGCGGCGAGACGGACAAGAACATCGTCATCTACCCGAACTCCGGTGAGGTCTATGACCCGGTCACCAAGACCTGGTCCGCCGCCTGCGCCGTCTCGGTAGATTCTGATGGCGACGGCTCTGACCACGACCATGACCTCGCCGGCTGGACACCACGCTGGCTGGCCGCAGGTGCCACGGCCATCGGTGGCTGCTGCCGCACCGGCCCGGACGATATCCGCGCGCTGGCGGATCTACGCAAGGCGCTGGGTTGATTGAGTTGCTGAGTCCGGTGCAGTGAATACGAAGCAGTGAATACGAAGCAGTGAATACGCAGCACTGAACTCCAAGCGCTGAACTCCAAGTACTGAATTATTAGCGCTGAACACGAACGCCCTGTCCGGTCATGACACATGATCGGCCAGGGCGTTTTCGGTAGCGTCCCAGGCCCAAAATCTCTAGGATGGCAAGACACTGATGAGCGATTGCTCAAAATCATTCCGACGTGCTCTCAAGATGGCCCTAGGCTCCCATTGAAGAGCGCGTGAGAGATCAGCAGGAGAATCCCCATGTCACAGCTCGATATCCAGGTCGCCTACGACGTGGTCTGCCCCTGGTGCTGGATCGGCAAGCGTCATCTTGATGACGCCATCGCGCAACTCGACTTCAAGGATGAAGTGCGCGTCAGCTATCTGCCCTTCCAGCTCAATCCGTGGGTGCCACGTGAAGGCATGCTGCGGGTCGACTACCGAGCGCAGAAGTTCGGCAGTGTCGAGCGTGGCGCGGAGCTGGATGCCCAGGTGGCCCAGTCAGGCGCGCAGAGCGGCGTCACCTTCCGCCACGCCCTGATGGAGCGCACGCCCAACTCCACCGATGCCCAGCGCATCGTCTGGCGCCAGCAGTCCGTGGGCCTGGCGGAGCGCCCGTTGCTGGAGGCGCTGTTCAGCGCCTACTTCCACGATGGCAAGGATGTGGGTGACCGTCAGGTGCTGGCCGAGATCGCAAGCCTGCACGATGAGAATCTGAGCGTCGAACAGGCGCTGACCTTCCTCGAATCCGGCGCGGGCGAGCAGGAAGTCGCCGCCCAGCAGGAAGCGCTGCGCAACGCCGGTATCCAGTCGGTGCCCAGCACCATCGTCGGTCAGTACTACGTGCCCGGCGCCCAGCCGGTGGAAGTGCTGGTGCAGATGCTCAATGAGGCGCGTGCCCAGCAGACGGATTGATCTGCCAAGCGCTGACGCCAAGCGCGAATGCCATGAACGGACAGACGACACGCCCTTCGCAAGGATGGCGTGTCGTTTTGCGTTCAGGCATAAAGGAAAGGCTGATTGAGGCAAGTCACGACAACAATACGACTCACGACAAGGACTGCTGCATGCCGCGCCCCATCATTCTCGATTGTGATCCCGGCCACGACGATGCCATCTCGCTGATTCTGGCCCTGAGTTCAGACGCGCTCGACGTGCTGGCCGTCACCACCAGCGCCGGCAATCAGACGCCCGACAAGACCCTCAACAACGCGCTGCGCGTGCTCACCCTGCTGGGGCGGCATGACATTCCGGTCGCCGGTGGCGCGCCGAAACCGCTGGCGCGTGAGCTGATCATTGCCGACAGCGTGCATGGCGAAAGTGGCCTGGATGGCCCCAAACTGCCGGACCCCGCCTTCGCCCCCGTCACGCAGAGCGCCATCGAGCTGATGGCCGAGAAGGTCCGTGCCTGTGAGCAGAAGGTCACGCTGGTGCCCTCCGGCCCGCTGACCAATATCGCGCTGTTTCTCTCAACCCACCCGGAGCTACACCACAAGATCGACAGCATCGTGCTGATGGGGGGCGCGGCAGGTGTCGGCAACTGGACCCCCGCCGCAGAGTTCAACATCTTCGTCGACCCCGAAGCCGCCGACATGGTGTTCAAGTCCGGCCTGCCCATCGTGATGTGCGGGCTGGATGTCACCCATCAGGCGCAGATCATGGATGAGGATATCGAGCGTATCCGCGCCATCGACAATCCCGTCGCCCAGTGTGTCGCCGAGCTGCTCGACTTCTTCATGATCTACCACCGTGACCCCAAGTGGGGCTTCAGCGGTGCACCATTGCATGACCCCTGCACCATCGCCTGGCTGCTGAAGCCTGAGCTGTTCACCGCTGTCGAGTGCTGGGTCGGGGTCGAGACACAGGGCGAGCATACCCAGGGCATGACGGTGGTCGATCGTTACCAGCTCACCGGCAAGCCGCACAACGCCAAGGTATTGTTCGATATCGACCGCCAGGGTTTCGTTGACCTGATCGCGCAACAGCTCAAGCACTATCAATGACTACCGATGACTATCGATGACTACCGCTGATCGCCACGCCAGTGCCACTGCGCCACAAGAGCACGAGCACGACCACGACTACCTGATCGTCGGCTCGGGCTTTGGCGGCTCGGTGTGCGCGCATCGCCTGACCGAGAAAGGTTATCGCGTGGCGGTCATGGAACAGGGCAAGCGCTGGACGCCGGACAACATGCCGCGCTCCAACTGGCGTCTGAGCCGTTGGCTGTGGCGGCCGATGCCGGGGTTGCGCGGCTTCTTCACCATGAGCTTCTTCCGTCACGTCATCGTGTTGCATGGCAACGCGGTGGGCGGCGGCTCCATCACCTATGCGCAGACACTGCTGGTGCCGCCTGACAAGGTCTGGGACAACGGCCAGTGGGCGGGGCTCAATGACTGGCATGCGGTGATGCCAGAGCACTACGCCACGGCGCAGAAGATGCTCGGCGTGACGACCAATCGGATCATCGCACCGGCGGATGACGCCCTGAAACGCATGGCAGCGGTCGCCGGCTGTGAGGACACCTGGTACCCCACCGAGGTCGGCATCTTCTTCGGCCCCGAGGGCGAAAGCGCCACGCCCGACGCCGGTAGCCCCCATCCAGACCCCTACTTTGATGGCGAAGGGCCTGAACGAAAAAGCTGCATCGGCTGCGGTGGCTGCATGATGGGTTGCCGCCATGGCGCCAAGAACACACTCGACAGGAACTATCTGTATCTGGCCGAGAAGCACGGTGCCCAGGTGCACGCCGAGACCAAGGTGATCGATGTCGTGCCGCTCAATGGCAAGACGGATGGGGCCGATGGCTATGCGGTGACGACGGTGCCCTCCACCTTTGCCGGGCTCTATCTTGGTCTGGGAAAGCGCCGTGTCACCTGTCAGTCCATCGTCTTCGCTGGCTCCTCGCTCGGCACCCAGGAGTTGCTGTTCCGCCTCAAGGACAAGGGCGCATTGCCGAACCTCTCGGATGCGCTGGGCAAGCGGGTGCGCACCAATGCGGAGTCCTTGATCAGCTGTCGCATGCCGGGAAGTCGCGATGACATGTCCCGAGGCATCGCCATCGGCTCCGGCATCCATATCGATGAGCACACCCATATCGAAGCCACGCGCTATCCGGCGGGCTCCGATTTCATGGGGCTGCTGTTCACCGCGATGGCCAGGGGCAAGCCCGGCTGGACACGCCCTTTTTCCTGGCTGAGCGCGATGGCGAAGCTCTTCCTTGCCAATCCACTGCGCGCGCTGAGATTCCAGCTGCCGTGGGGCTTCGCGAAGGAGACCATCATCTTCCTGTGCATGCAGACGGCAGAGGGCCACCTCGACATGACGCTCAAACGCCTGTGGTACTGGCCATTTCGCAAGGCGCTGGTCACCGAGGGCAAGCACATTCCCACCTTCATCCCCGAGGCGAATGACTTCGTCACGCGTGGCGCCAAGGCCATCGGCGCCATCCCCGGCAGCAGCATCCCCGAGATACTCTTCAACATCCCGACCACAGCGCACTGCATGGGCGGTGCCGCCATGGCGGCCTCCCCCGAGGACGGCGTCTGCGATGGCCAGAACCGCGTCTTCCATTACCGCAACATGCTGATCTGTGACAGCTCGATGCTCGCTGCCAACCTGGGCGTCAATCCCAGCCTGACCATCACCGCCCTGGCGGAACATGCAATGAGCCATATCCCTCGCAAGGGCTGATCTTTTGGGAGTGCATTGTGGAGAGCTGATGCGCGAAGCGCTGGTGTAGAGAGAAAGCGACGGCTGGTATGATAGCCCGCCGGCGTCTCAGGCCATCACCTCAGGCCATCACCTCAGGCCAGGTGCCTACAACACGCGGGATCGATCAACACGGGAGCAACAGCAATGAAACGGGTGTCACTCTTCAGCATGGCGAATTGCCCTCACTGCCAGACAGCCAAGCAGTATCTGGAGCAGCAGAAGATCGGCTTCCGCCTGGTGGATGTCAGATCCCCTGCGGGACAGAAGGAATTCGCCAAGACCGGCTTTCGCAGCGTGCCTGTCCTGAAGATTGGCGATCAGTTCCTGAAGGGATTCAGCGTGAAAGGCTTCAATCAGTTGTATAAGGGTTGAGTGAGGCGCTCTTAGCAGTACAGCGTATCTCGGCATATACCCTGTCTAATGCTATGGTGGGTAGGTTTCACAGTAGATTTAAACATTACATGCTCTTCAGACTTTCATAATTAGAGCATCCTGCACTAAAATAAATTAAAACGCGAAACGGTCCGAAGAGAAATAAACATAAAAACCAAAATTGATTATCTATGCCACACTTTTTACCTTTCACTACAACAAACAGTATTTACTTACAGATTCCTTACAAACAAGTAGCTCAATTAACCCATGAGTCGCCTAAATACATCAGCAGCTAAACGCTGCGCTTCATCATTTTTTATCACGTTCCAAAGCAAACTAGTTAATTTCTTACCTGCTATTTTGTACCATACGACTTTAGGATACTGATCAACTTCAGTTT
The DNA here is from genome assembly GCF_001720485.1 of Cobetia marina. Classification (GTDB taxonomy): domain Bacteria; phylum Pseudomonadota; class Gammaproteobacteria; order Pseudomonadales; family Halomonadaceae; genus Cobetia; species Cobetia marina. Next base: position 2,033,732 of record NZ_CP017114.1, on the reverse strand, counting down.
TACTTTTCTCAATTGCATCTTCTATTGTTTTTACCTTACTAGGTTCAACATACTTTTCCTTCTCAAGCTCTTGAATTCTCTTATTTAATTCGTCAAGTTGAGAAAAGATTTCTTCCTTTTCGGCTTCACTAAAATACTCATGTTCGCCATAGTCTTTACCATCTATAGCTTCATCTAAACTATCGAGCATTTCATTTAGCTCTGCGTCACTCTTTTCCTTCGAATGCAGGATGTCTTCTCTTAAGTTTATTATCCAATCATAAACTCTACCTACCGCTTTATTGACATCTTCATGCTTATTAGCTTCTTTATGATAATAATCCCCAGGTATCTCTACTGATCTAATATACTTCCTAGAATCTTTACTATCCCCCATTGCTAAGGCATAAATATTTCCTTCAGTATACTCTTCAATTACGAAACTGTATTTTGGCAGCGCTAGGAAAACAACCTCAACTAATCTATTTCCATCTTCAGAGAATGAAACATTAAAATCATGTTCTGAAAAGTGCTCATTATTTAGATTAAATAGAATTGCAGACCTAACAGACCTTTTTAATCTTGGCATATCAGCCTCCACACTGGTCAAACATATCAATTTGAAAGATAAAAGTAATCACGAGATCGAACTACCTAAGCACTCAGCCAATATATTAAAATTTTCCTTAATATAAAATATAAACCATATTTCATATCGTCCCAAAGGGCAACACTTATAATAGCAATTACCAAATTACTAAACTATGCAGAATCATGCAATCTCTCAATATTCGCCACTAGATCGGTGAATCTCTCCCCCTGGATATGCACGTGATCCTTCAGCGCTTGCTCGGCAGCAGTGGCATCGCCGGCTTCGATGGCGGCGACGATGGCTTCGTGTTCGGCGTAGGAGCTGTGCATGCGGTGGCGGACGTGAAGTTGCAGGCGGCGATAGGGCTTGAGGATGGCGTGCAGTCGCGTGGCTTCTTCGGTGAGGAAGGCGTTGTGGCTGGCGCGGTAGAGACAGTGATGAAAGAGGCCGTTCTCGTAGTAGTAGCCATTGGCGTCGTCGGCTTCCAGGCGTTCTCGGCAGGCGGCGTGGGCGTCCTTGAGTTCCGAAAGCTCCTGCGTGGTGATGCGCCGCGCGGCGAGTCGGCCGCACATGGCTTCCAGTTCCGCCATGACTTCAAAGCGTTCCACCAGCTCCGAGACGCCCAGCTGCGTCACGAAGGTGCCGCGCTTGGGCACCACCTTCACCATGCCGGAGGCCGCCAGCTGCTGCAGCGCCTCGCGGATCGGCGTGCGGGAACACTGATACTCGCGGCCCAGCGCTTCGGGGTCGAGCTTGGTGCCCGGCGGGAAGCGCCCTTCGACGATGGCATCTTCCAGCAGGTCTCGCAGGCGTTGCGCATGAGACATCTTGATCATCATCGTCGTCCTTGTACTGTGGCCTGACGGCGCTTCTCTCGAAAGCGGCCCTTGAATCCCTCTGAGCCTGAGCGCTGGAACACTGAAGAGCCTGAGAGCTCGAGAGCCTGCAAGCTCGAGCGCGATGGCCTCGTCATTGCGATGATGCTTGATGAGCCGTCATTGATTCACCGCAACCCCGCCCAGCACCACGCCGTTCTCACAGCATTTTGCCCTCGCTCTCCTGCCTTCATTGAACAGGGAAGTGGCCGTGCAGGAAACTGACTTTAGTCTAGTCATGCATGGGATTCCTTGACGCTACCACACGATGCGCCTATCTGTTGTATACAACAAGGCGACGCAAATATTTAAGCCTCAGACGCCATACTGAGAGCTTGAGCAGTGAACACGTCGCTTCGTCCCGCGCCTTGAGGAACCGCCATGAACATCAATCTGAGTTTTCTGCAGGATCTGCTGACCCATGTCGGCCAGCGTGCCCGTCAGCAGGTTGGCCTCTCGCCCGGCGCCGGCAATGAAGACACCGCCCTCGCCCGCCTGACCGAGAGCTGCCACAACCTCACCGAGAGCAGCGGTGAAGCCTCGCGCATCATGATGGCCCAGCGGGCGCTGGAGGATTATCAGCAGCTGGATCACGAGCAGCGTCTCGCCTTCTTCCAGCTGCTGGCCGAGCACTACGCCGCCGATGAAGACCGTATCCACGCTGCCTACGCGGCCTATCGCGACTCCCCGGACAACGCCAATCTCAGTGCGCTGTTCGCCGCCAGTGAACCCAGACGCCAATCGTTGCTGCGCCGCCTGAACCTGTGCCCCGGCGGCACCTATGAAATCGTGCGCATGCGTGCCGACCTGCTCAAGCTCATCAAGCAGCATCCGGAATTGAAGCCGCTGGATGCCGACTTCGCGCATCTGTTCGCCTCCTGGTTCAATCGCGGCTTCCTGATGCTGGAGGCCATCGACTGGAACACCCCCGCGGCGGTGCTGGAGAAGATCATCCGCTACGAGGCGGTGCACGCCATTCAGGATTGGAGCGACCTGCGCGGACGTCTCGACCCCGAGGACCGCCGCTGCTACGCCTTCTTCCACCCGGCCATCGGCGATGAGCCGCTGATCTTCGTCGAGGTGGCGCTGTGCAAGGGCGTGCCCAACAACATCCAGCATCTGCTCGCCAACAGCGGCCAGACCACCGAACGCGAGGCGGACACCGCCGTCTTCTACAGCATCAGCAATTGCCAGAAGGGCCTGAAAGGCATCTCGTTCGGCAACTTCCTGATCAAGCAGGTGGTGCAGGAGCTGCAACGCGAACTGCCCAATCTGAGCCGCTTCGTCACCCTCTCGCCGGTGCCCGGTTTCAGTCAGTGGCTGACACGCGCGCGTGATGAGGAAGGCCTGGAAGTCTCCGAGCTGCTGGCCCATCACCTGCAGCACGACGACTGGATGAATGACGAGGAGGCCCAGCAGAAGATGGCAGCGGAACTGCGCGCCCTCGCCGCCCATTACCTGGTCAACGTCAAGCACCGCAGCGGCCAGCCGATGGACCCGGTCGCCCGCTTCCACCTCGGCAACGGTGCCAGCCTGCATCGCCTCAACTGGCCGGGTGACACCTCCCCCAATGGCCGCCAGCAGGCCCACGGCCTGATGGTCAACTACCTCTATGAGCCGCACCGCATCGAGCAGAACCACGAGGCCTTCAGCCGCAACGACAGCGTGGTGTGCAGCAGTGAGGTGAAAAAGGAGTCGAAAGCCAACAAGGAGCTGGCCAAGGCGCCGAAGCGCGAGGCCAGGAAGGAAAGCGATACCCTGTCCAGTTCGCCACTGCCATCAAAAGCATCCGAGCAGTCGCCCGCGACCAGATCGACCAAGGATGCCAGCGACAGCAAGCCAGCGCCGTCACTCGAAGAATGAGCCACTCGGCAGGCACGCCACCTGCCGGAGCACGCCTGATCAGAACGTCGCCTTGCGTCAACGCCTCATGACAAGACAAGGCTCATGACAAGACAACGCCTCATTACAAGAACAACGCCATTGGAGCCAACGATGCCTCACGCCAACCACGCCAACCTCTATCTGCAATTCGCGCGCAACTTCGATGAGCGCCCGGATGCCACCTTCCTCGATACCGTCGAAGGCCACGGCTACACCTTCGCCGAGGCACGCAGCGCCGCCGGTCAGATGGCCACCGCACTTCGCGAGCTGGGCGTGACACCGGGCGACCGCGTCGCGGTGCAGATCGACAAGAGCTGCGAGACCGTCATCCTGTATCTGGCCTGCCTGCAGGTCGGCGCGGTCTATCTGCCGCTGAATACCGCCTACACCGGCGAGGAGATCCGCTACTTCCTGGGCGACGCCGGCCCGCACCTGTACGTCTGCCAGCCCAAGGTGCTGGAGACGGCACGCGCGCTGGGCAAGGAATGTGATGTGCCGCGTGTCGAGAGCCTGGGCACCGAGCAGGACGGCACTCTGATGAAGCAGGCGCGTCAGTGCAGCGCAAGTTACGAGGTCGAGCCGCGCGCCGCCGATGACCTCGCTGCCATCCTCTATACCTCCGGCACCACCGGGCGCAGCAAGGGCGCGATGCTGACCCACGCCAATCTGGCCTCCAACTGTCAGGCGCTGGCCGAGACCTGGCGCTTCACCCGTGATGACCATCTGATCCACGCCCTGCCCATCTTCCATACCCACGGCCTGTTCGTGGCCTGCAACATCGTGCTGACGGTGGGCGCCTCGATGACCTTCCTGCCGAAGTTCGATGCCGAGCAGATTCTGGATCTGATGGCACGCTCCAGCGTGCTGATGGGCGTGCCGACCTTCTACACCCGCCTGCTGGAATCCGAGCGCCTCAATCGCGAGACGACCGCCGGCATGCGGCTGTTCGTCTCGGGCTCAGCGCCGCTGCTCAGCGAGACCCACAGCGAATTCAGCGCACGCACCGGCCACGCGATTCTCGAGCGCTACGGGATGACCGAGACCAACATGAACACCTCCAACCCCTACGACGGCGAGCGGCGTCCCGGCACGGTGGGCATGGCGCTGCCCGGCAGCGAAGTCCGCATCACCGACCGCGAGACAGGTGCCACCTTGCCGCGTGGCGAGACAGGGCTGATCGAGGTGCGCGGTGCCAACGTCTTCAAGGGCTACTGGAAGATGCCGGAGAAGACCGCCAGCGAGTTCCGCGAGGATGGCTTCTTCATCACCGGGGATCTCGGTCATATCGATGCCGATGGCTACCTGTGCATCAGCGGCCGTGACAAGGACCTGATCATCTCCGGCGGCTACAACATCTACCCGAAGGAGGTGGAGCTGCTGATCGATGACATGCCCGGCGTCAACGAATCGGCGGTGTTCGGCGTGCCCCACCCGGACTTCGGCGAAGGTGTCTGCGCGGTGGTGGTCATGCAGGCCGGCCACCAGGGCAGTCTCGATGAAGCGGCGGTGCTTGCCGCCCTCAGCGACAAGCTCGCCCGCTACAAGCAGCCCAAGCGCGTGTTCTTCATCGATGGCCTGCCGCGCAACGTGATGGGCAAGGTGCAGAAGAAACAGCTGCGCGAGGAATATGCACAGCTGTTTGCCCCTGAGCCGGCCCGCTCACACGGCTGAGCCACCACTGTCAGGCCTGACACCCGACACCTTCGTGCCACCGGCATGGCGTGACGCCATCACGTCATGTCGGTGGGTTCACTCACCCCGATTCCTTGCAAGGACAGGCAAGGAACGCCCGATAGTCAGACACAAGACACGGAAAGACAGGCTCGCCAGCCTGGATGGACGTGATGAATGACACGAATGAGATGACACACATCAGATAGACGACAAGACGCCACACTGCTTCACCACCACTTCACCACAACAACAAGAAGGTAATACGCCATGGTGATCTACGGAGTTGCCCTGCTGGCAGGGTGCATGATGGCCGGTCTCGTGATCGGTGATCTGCTCGGAGAAATGCTCAATATCGATTCCAATCTCGGCGGTGTCGGCATCGCCATGCTGCTGCTCATCTTCATCACCGGTGTGCTGAAGGACCGCGGCAAGATGGCCGACAGCACCTCCAGCGGCATCAATTTCTGGAACGCGATGTACATCCCCATCGTGGTCGCGATGGCCGCCAGCCAGAACGTGGTCGCGGCCTTCAGCGGCGGCATGGTCGCGCTGGTCGCGGGCGTGCTGGCGGTGGTGCTGGGGCTTGCACTGGTGCCCCTGCTGACCGGCAAGCGGCCGGAAACCGCACTGGAAGAGGCTCCCCTGCCCGACGAGAACCGCCCCAGAACCTCAGTGACGACAGGCGCCCCGGTGCTGGATCGCAGTCGCCATGCCTCCCCCACTCCTGCTCACAAACACTGAGGGCTGACCCATGATCGAGTCACTCGTCCACCTGTTCGACAAGTATCATCTGGTCGCTGCCTTCGCCGTGATCGGACTGGCGATGTATGTCGCCTACTGGATCAGCAACAACCTGACACGCGGCAAGCTGCACGGCTCCGCCATCGCCATCATCCTCGGCCTGGTGCTGGCCTACGTGGGTGGCGCGACCACCGGCGGCAGCAAGGGGCTCTCGGATGTCACGCTGTTCTCGGGGCTGGGCCTGATGGGGGGCGGCATGCTGCGTGATCTCGCGATCATCGCCACCGCCTACGGGGTCAATCTCAAGGAAATCCGTCAGACCGGCTTTCGGGGTGTCATCGCGCTGTTCGTCGGCGTGCTGATCTCCTTCGTCGCCGGTGGTGGTGTCGCCATCGCCTTCGGCTATACCGATCCTGTCGATATCACCACCATCGGTGCGGGCGCGGTCACCTATATCGTCGGCCCGGTCACCGGTGCCACGCTCGGGGCCAGCTCCGAAGTGGTCGCGCTGTCGATCGCCGCCGGCCTGGTGAAGTCGATCCTGACCATGGTGGCCACGCCGATGACGGCGCGCCTGATCGGGCTCGACAATCCGCGCTCCGCGATGATCTTCGGTGGCCTGATCGGCACCACCAGCGGTGTCGCGGCGGGCCTTGCCGCCACCGATGCCCGCTTGGTTCCCTACGGCGCGATGACCGCCACCTTCTACACCGGCCTGGGCATCCTGCTCGCCCCGACCGTGCTGTTCCTCGCGGTACGTGCGGTGATGTAAGCGCTGCTCTGACACAAGCAGCCCTGAAGCAAAACGACGGCGGCATCAGCTAGGACGAAGAATGTCCCATGCTGATGCCGCCGTTTGCTTTCACTCTCTACTCCATTTCACTGCTTACGTTGTTCAGCTCATGCATCCGCGATCAGCGTGGCCTCATCAATCGTTCCATCACTGCCCGCGCGGCGGGCCACATCACGCTGCCGTGGTCTTCGCCCTCGAACAGTCGCCACTGGACGGCTACCTGCGGACAGTGCTCGCGCAGCTGGCGTGCATGCTCATGTGCGTTGTCGATCATCGCGCGCTGGACACGCAGCCTGTCCCGTTCAGGGTCCTGTCGCCTGGGCTGCGGCGATTGCTCGCGCCCGCCAGCGGCGATGTACACCGGGCCCGCCGCCTCGGAGCAGGCAAGACGCAGCGGCCAGCTGGCCGGGTCATTCTCCTGCCGCCACCACAGCGAAGGGCTGATCGCGAAGATGGCCCCGAAGGCCTCGGGCACCTTCTGCTGGGCATGGAGCGCGAACAGGCCGCCGAGTGAGTGGCCGACCAGCGCAGGCCGCTCGAGATCGAGCGGATAGCGTGAGGCCAGTGCAGGCGGCAGAGCCTGGGTCAGATAGGCGAGGAAATCCTCGCCACCGCCGGTACCCTCTGGCGCCGTGCCGGTGGTGAGCGGTGGCGTGAAATCCTTGAAGCGTGCTTTAGAGATAAAGGCTCTGTCAGGGCCGCGACCGCCACTCCCCGCATAACCGACCGCGACGATGGCGAGGTCTGACGGCGCCTTGTCAAATCCACGGCGTCCCAATATGTCGCGCGCTGCCGTGAACAGATCCAGGTGACGATTGCCATCCAGCACCAGCAGTACCGGATAGCCGCCCTCGGGCGGTGCGATCTGCGGCAGCGCCACCTGAATCAGGTAGTCATGTCCCGTGGTGGATGAGTGCTGCGTGAATGCGGTCGTCGTTCCCTGCAGCACCCTGGCGTCTCCCATGTGGCTCATGACGGGGCTTGATGACAGCAGCACGCCTGACGTCACTCCTGCCATCACCCACCGGCGCCCCCAGCCTCGCAGTCGGTCGTGCAAGCGGTGGTGCCATCGGTCATGAAACGGTGGACGAACGCGAGAAGGACGTCCCTGTCTTTCTCTCACTGCCGTTGTCGCCTTGATGAGTGTCATGCTCAGAACTCGTACTTGAGGGTCGCGACGGCGCTGGCCGGACGTCCCACGAAGTTGAAGACACTGGCGGAACCGGCGCGCACGTAATATTCACGATCGAACAGATTGTAAACGTTGAGCTGGCCACTGAGTTTGGGCGTGAACTGATAGCCGAGCATGGCATCGAACACCGCATAGCCCGGTGCCTGGATGGTGCCCTGGGTGCTGTCGAAATCGCTCAGTGCCGTCATCCCGGCACCGACGGAAACGCCATCCAGCAGGTTGCCCTCGAAGCGATACTGGGTCCACAGATTGACCATGTTGTTGGGCATCAGCATCAGCAGTGCATCGGAGCTGCCGGCCTCCAGCACCTCGGAATCCATGTAGGTGTAGCCGAAGATGACATCCCACTGCGGCGTGATGTTGCCGGCCAGTTCAAGCTCCGCACCGGTGATGCGCATCTTGCCGGAATCCACCGAGTAACTGACGCTACCGTCGGTCGAGGAGGCAGCACGGTGATTGTCGGTCAACTGGAAACCACTGATACGCGCATTCAGTGCGCCATCCAGATAGCTGCCCTTGATCCCGATCTCGTATTGCTCGCCTTCGCGCGGGTCGATCAGGTCGCCATCCTCGCCTTCGCGGGTCTGCGGCTCGAAGACTCTGGAGTAGCTGGCATAGAGGGAGTGGTCGGCGTCCAGGTCATAGACGAGTCCGCCATAGGGCGTGACGGCGGTGTCCTGCATGTCGCTACTGCCGCCATTGAGCTTGTCTTCTGTCTCGGCCGAGAACTGGCTGACGCGCGCGCCCAGTATCACTGCCAGCGGTGCCACGGGCCGCAGTGTCACCTTGCCGTACAGGCCCTGCTCTTCCAGGGTGGTCTCGGTGCGCGACAGGCTGTAGCCGCTCACGCCATCCCGGGCATTGCCGAGTATGTCGACATAGGCCAGGTTGTTCAGCTCGCTGATGCTGGCGCTGGAGCCGGTCAGGTTGCCGGTGCGCGCCGCGGTGGTATCCGAGTCCGATGTCTTGTAATCGACCCCGACCACGAATTCGTTCTGGTTGCCGAAGGCATCGAAGCCCTGGGTGTAGCTGGCATCCACGCTCACCGAGGTCTCATCGGTGAAACCGGCATAGCCCGCGACACTGCTCAAGTCGCCGGTATCGCTCAGTGCCGAGCCACTGTAGGCGTACTCGTAATCCGCATTGCGATCACTGTAGCGCGCCGCCAGTCGACCATAGCCGCGTGAGCTGAAACGGTGGGTCAGCTCGGCGATCACATCGGTGGCATCGCTCTCGAAGCTGTTCCAGTCCGCGCCGTAGAATGCCGAACGGCGGCCATAGGTGAAGTTGTTGTCACCATCGACCGGCTGACCCTGATTGACGCTGATGTCCTTGGTGTTGTGGATCACCCCCAATGACAGCTCGGTGTTCTCATCGAGGTCGACTTCCAGCGCGCCATAGAAATCATTCAGCGTGTTGTCGTTGTCATCCACCCACTGCGCCTGCTCGGTGGAGCGGGTCACCAGGCGTCCACGGATGCGGCCCTGCTCATCGATGGGCCCGGAGAGATCGACACTGACGCTTCGGTCTTCCAGCGTACCGACGCTGCCGCTGATGGCGCCCTGGAAGGTATCGGTCGGGCGCTTGCGCACCAGATTGATGACCCCGCCCAGCTCACTGGTGCTGTTGAACAGACCGGATGGCCCACGCATGACCTCGACCCGGTCGATGGCAGTCAGGGATGGCACCGAGCCCGTCAGACTCGACATCGGCGCGGACAGCCCATCGATGCTGTAGGCATCGTATTCATAGCCGCGCGCGAAGATCGACGAGCGACCGCTGTCATTGTTCAGCACCCGCACGCCTGGCGTACGTGCCGCCAGCTGATCCAGCGTGATGAAGTTCTGGTCCTCGATGGCATCATGGGTCACCACGCTCACCGACTGCGGAATGTCGCGCAGCGAGGCCGGTACCTTCGAGCCCACCGTGGCAGCGTCAACGCTGTAGCCGCCGCTCTGCTCACTGGACGCCATGTCATACAGGCGCAGCCCCGTCACCCGCTGGGTATCCAGCACCATCGTCGCGTCTTCCGCCTGTGCCGGCAGACTGACCAGCACCACGCCCGCCCCGATCATCAAGCGACGCGTGCCTGCCCCGCACAGACCGCGTCCCCGTACCGTCACCTTGTTCATCGTGTCCCCTTGCCTCTTGTGTCTCTGGCTATCGCTACTAATGATAATTATTTGCATCTGTGTGACTGACGGGGCATTTTGGCACTCCATGACGACAAAAACCTTTGCGGAACCCTCCCTGATGTTTGCAGGTGCGACAAGATGAGCCTTACACCCCCTCCCGGCCTCGCCAGCTCTCACACCTCGGCAGGCGCACGCCACCGGATCATCGAGCTCGATCACGTGCACCGCATGGCGCGGGCACTGACCAGCGACCACCAATGCCAGCCCGCCGAGGGCCAGTCAGCCGATGGCGCGCTGATCGGCAACATGCACCTGCAGGAAGTGCAGCCGGGCCTGTTCATGCGCCTCAACCGCATCCGCAAGCGGGCGGATCTGATGATTCGCTCCCGCATCGAGCCATCGCTGAAGATCGCCGTGGTATGGCGTGGCGAGCCCAGGGTCAGTTTCGGGCCACAGCGCCATGCGCTGAAGCCGGGCCGAGCGCTGTGCATCGCCCTCGATGAGCCCACCGAATTCCGGCTGCAAAGCCCCAAGGGGGCTTATGAGCACAGCGCCATCCTGACGCTGACGCCAGCCTGGCTGACGTGGCATCTGGGGATCTCAAGCGCCAGCGAGGTGATGCCCGAGGCGCGGCATCTGGCGCATTACCATTGGCAGCCGTCTGCGCGTCTGGTCGAGCGCCTGGAGGAATTCAGTCGCCAACGGCCGGGCACGCTGGCGCTTAGACTCGGCATCGAGTCAGTGGCGCTTGAGGTGATCAGCGAGTGCCTGGCGGCCAGACCGCCCCAGGCGGATGACAGCGCACAGCGCCGCCTGCAGGGCACGTCAGAGTGGCAGGCGAGGCTCGAGGACTGGATCTCCAGCGGGGAAGTGGCCTATCTGAGTCAGGCAGAGATCGCCGCCCGGCTGGGCATGAGCGTGCGCCAGTTGCAGCGCCGCTATCGCGACGCCTACGGCCAGACCATGGCGAGGGACCTGAGGCGGCGGCAGTTGCTCCGCGCGGCGCACCTGCTGCAGGACCGCAATGTCACGGTGGAGGCCGCCGCCGAGATGGCGGGGTATCGCAGCGCGGCCAATTTCGCCACCGCCTTTCGTCGCCAGTTCGGCGTGCCGCCCAGCCAGCGGCCTGTCGTGACGGCGTGAACGACGCATGGACCTGGAGATGCCCCGTTGCTAATGTTGAGCGGCATCGCGGCCCGCGCCATGCCTGCCGATTGCGGCAGGACCTGAACGGCACACGGCTCGCATGAAACGGCACGCACCAAAACCGCACCCCACAACAAGATCTTCGCCACGCTCTCGCACAAGGACACTGCCATGTCAGTCGACAACATGAAGCTGGAATCGCTCGCCCTGCATCACGGCTACACCTCGGAAGCCACCACCAAGGCGGCGGCGGTGCCGATCTACCAGACCACCTCCTACACCTTCGACGACACCCAGCACGGCGCGGACCTGTTCGATCTCAAGGTGCCGGGCAACATCTATACCCGCATCATGAACCCGACCAATGACGTGCTGGAGCAGCGCATGGCCGCCGTCGAAGGCGGGATCGCGGCGCTGGCGGTGTCCTCCGGCATGGCGGCGATCACCTATGCCATCCAGGCGCTGGTGGAAGTCGGTGACAACATCGTCAGCACCAGCCAGCTGTATGGCGGCACCTACAACCTGTTCGCCCACAGCCTGCCGCGTCAGGGGGTCGAGGTGCGCATGGCGGCCTTTGATGATTTCGCCGCACTCGAAGCGCTGATCGATGACAAGACCAAAGCGGTGTTCTGCGAGTCCATCGGCAATCCTGCCGGCAACATCGTCGATCTCGAGCGTCTGGCCGAGATCGCCCACAGGCATGGCGTGCCGCTGATCGTCGACAACACCGTGGCCACCCCGGTGCTGTGTCGCGCCTTCGATCACGGCGCCGATATCGTGATCCACTCGCTGACCAAGTACATCGGCGGCCACGGCACCACCGTGGGCGGCATCATCATCGATTCCGGCAAGTTCGACTGGGTCGCCCACAAGGACCGCTTCCCGATCCTCAACGAGCCAGACCCCTCCTATCACGGCGTCGTATACACCGAAGCCTTCGGCCCGGCCGCCTATATCGGTCGCTGTCGCGTGGTACCGCTGCGCAATACCGGCGCCGCGCTCGCCCCGCACAGTGCCTTCCTGCTGCTGCAGGGGCTGGAGACACTCGCCCTGCGCATGGAACGCCACTGCAGCAATGCGCTCGCGCTGGCCGAATACCTTCAGCAGCACCCGAGCGTCAGCTGGGTCAATTACGGCGCCCTGCCGGACAGCCCCTATCACGCCACCTGCCAGAAGATCACCGGCGGCAAGGCCTCCGGCATCATCAGTTTCGGCATCAAGACGGACGCGACAGGGGCTGATCAGGCCGAAGCCGGGCGTATCGCCGGCGGCAAGTTCATCGATGCGCTGCAGATGATTCTGCGCCTGGTGAATATCGGCGATGCCAAGTCGCTGGCCTGCCACCCGGCCTCCACCACCCACCGCCAGCTCAACGAGGAAGAACTCGCCATGGCCGGGGTCTCGGCTGACCTGATTCGCATCTCGGTGGGGATCGAGCATATCGACGACATCATCGCCGATGTCAGCCAGGCGCTGGACAAGGCGGTGGCCTGACGCGAGCGCGGCTCTTAAACGACAGTCAGGCGCCATTCAGGCGCCAACCAGGCCGCCTCAGCGACACATCAGCGCCCGCGAAGACATGCCTCTTCGCGGGCGCCTTGCATTGCGTGTCCCGATGACTGCTGCTTCTCTCAGGCTTGCCGGAACTGAAATGGGTACCAAAGAAGATAACGGTATATAAAAGAACTGGGCGGTCAGGTGGGCGGGACATCCAGACCCATCATAAATCTGATTAATACCAAGAATAAGAATTCGCAACTACCGAAATACACGAGCAGAACACACTCTTGGGTCAAGGCGTACACAGAGACGCCTGTCACGACCATAACAACTCCAAGAGGTGTCCCGATGAAATCCGTCCCGCTGAAGCCTGCCCTGCTGACTGCTGCCATCACGGCGGCCTGTGCCCTGCCGCTGAGCGCCGCCCAGGCTCAGGATATCAAGCTCGGCCACGTGCTGGCGCCGACCCATAGCTGGAACATCGCGGCGGAAGGCTTCGCCAAGGATGTCGCCGAGGCGACCGAGGGCCGCGTCAATTTCCAGGTCTTCCCCAGTGGCCAGCTCGGTAATGAGAAGACCGTCGTCGAAGGCATGCAGATCGGCAGCGTGCCGGCCGGCGTGATCGGCTGTGGTTCCTTCCAGCCGCTGGATGCGCGATTCGGCATCGTCGAACTGCCCTACTCCTGGCCGGACCGCGAACACGCCTACGCCGCCTATGACGGCAAGCTGGGCGATGCGCTCGAGGACATCGCCGACGAGCACAACATGAAGATCCTGTCGTGGTGGGAGAACGGCTTCCGTCACGTCACCAACAATCGCGGCCCCATCACCAGCCCGGAAGACCTCGCGGGCCTCAAGATTCGCGTCACGCCGGACAAGATGCGTCTGGACACCTTCACCGCGCTGGGTTCAAGCCCGGCACCGCTGTCCTTCGGTGAGCTCTACTCCGCGTTGCAGCAGGGCGTGTTCGATGCCCAGGAAAACCCGCTGGCCATCATCTATTCCTCCTCGTTCAGCGAAGTGCAGGACTACGTCTCCCTTACCGGTCACGTCTGGGCACCCGCGTGCCTGACCATCTCCAACTTCACCTGGAATCAGCTCTCCGAGCAGGATCAGGCCGCTGTGCAGAAGAGCGCCGACGAATGGCGTGACAAGCAGCGCGCGATGACCCAGAAGGATGACGCCGAGCTGGTCGCCAAGCTGGAAGAAGCCGGCATGCAGGTCAACGAGGTCGATACCGCGCCCTTCAATGCCAAGGTGCAGGGTGTGTGGGCTGATTACGCCGACGTCTTCGGGCCTGAGCTGATGGGCCTGGTCGAGCAATACCGCAAGGGCGAGTGACGATGTCTTCCGCCGCTCCCTCCGTCAAACCGCTGGCAGTGCTGTGCGCCGTGCGCACCTTGATGATCACTCTCTCACGTTGGTGCTGCCGGGGCTGTCTGGCCCTGGCAGCCAGCGGAGTCGCCGCGCTGTCGGCATTGGTGATCTGGACGGTCTTCATGCGCTGGGTGATGGGTCAGCCGCCGCACTGGGCAGAGGAATTGCCGCAGCTGGTGCTGGTCTGGACGACATTGCTGGCCGCGGTGTCCTGCACCCGCAACCGCACTCACCTGAGTGCGGGCCTGCTGCCGCTGCTGGTGCGCTCGGTGCGTGTCCAGCGCATCACCGGACGCATCACTGACGCGATGATCCTGATCATGCTGCTGTTGCTGGCCAAGGCAGGCATGGACCTGAGCGCCATCACGATGCGCCAGACCACCACCGCGCTGCAGATTCCCGCCGGCATCGTCTACCTGTCCGTGCCGCTGTGCTGCACCGCGATGGCTCTGATCCAGCTTGAGCATCTGTTGAGCCCTTCGGCCATCGGAGCCGAGGTTCACGAGACGGATGCCACTGCGCCTGACAACGCTTCCTCTCGCCAAGGAGATGCCCCATGACTCTCGGCGCCCTGGCTCTGCTCGGCGTATTCGCGCTCGGCATCCTCATCGACATTCCCATCGCCTTCGCGCTGTTGATGTCGGCCCTCTTCTACCTGCTGGCCTTCGGTGCCGCGCCCATGATGGTCTCGGCGCAGCAATTCGTGGCCGGAATGGAAAGCTTCACCCTGCTGGCGATTCCGCTGTTCGTGCTCGCCGCCCAGTTGATGAACCGCGCTGGCCTCACTGAGCGCCTGGTACGCCTGTGCATGGCGATGGTCGGTGATATCCGCGGCGGCCTGGCGGTGGTCGCGGTGCTCGCCTGCATGATGTTCGGCGCGCTGTCGGGTTCCGGTGTGGCGGACGTGATCGCCATCGGCAGCATGCTGCTGCCCACCATGGCCCGCAATGGCTATGACAAGGGCTTCAGCAGTGCGCTGGTCGGCACCGCCAGCTCCATCGGCACCGTGATTCCGCCCAGCATCGTGATGATCGTCTACGGCACCACCTCCAATACCTCGGTGGGCCAGCTGTTCATGGGCGGCATCATCCCCGGCCTGATGCTGACGGTCGCGCTGGTCGGCGTCGCCCTCTACCTGTCACGCAAGCATGGCTGGTCGGGCGGTGTCGCGGCCCGTGTGCCCGGCGAGCGTCGCCGCGCGCTGCTCAGTGCCATGCCGGCGCTGATGGTGCCGGTGATGATCATCGGCGGTATCCGCTTCGGGGTGTTCACGCCCACCGAGGCCGCCGCCTCCGCGATTCTCTACGCCATCATCATCGGTACCTGTGTCTATCGCAGCCTCACCTGGCAGGGCTTTCTGGACAGCGTCCGCGCGACCGCCGAGACCACCGGCGCCATCCTGCTGATCATCGGCGCGGCCGGCATGTTCGCCTGGGGTCTGACCTACGAGCAGGTGCCGCAGGCCATCGCCCAGTTGATCGGCGAATTCACCGACAGCCGCATCAGCGTCCTGCTGCTGCTGACCGCCGTGCTGCTGGTGCTGGGCTCCTTCATGGAAAGCGTGGCGATCATCATCATCGTGACGCCCATCGTGATGCCGCTGCTGGCGCAATACGGCATCAGCCCGGTGCACTTCGGGGTGCTGCTGACCGTCAATCTGGCCATCGGCGCCAACACGCCGCCGCTGGGGATCGACCTGATGGCCGCGTGTCGCATCGCCGGGATCAACGTCAGCGACTCGCTGCGTCCGCTGGGCCTGATGCTGGGCGCGATGCTGACCGTACTGATGCTGATCACCTTCATCCCGGAACTCGTGCTGTTCCTGCCCAACCTGATGGAGGGCTGAGCGATGACCTCTCTTGCCACTCAGCCCCTCCCGCAGCGCTGGCTGTTCGTGCCCGGGGATGACGCCGCACGACTGGAAGCCGCGCTCACCAGCGGTGCCGATGCCATCGTGGTCGATCTCGAGGAATTCACCGCCCCCGAAGGCCGTGCACTGGCGATCAGTCGCTTCGCCGAGTTCGCCAGACGTGCCCGTCGCCTGCATCTGTGGCCGGCGGTACGCCTGAACCTGCTGGAGCAGGGTGGACGCGAGGAGCTGGCCGCGCTGATGCAGACCGCACTGGGCGAACTGGCCGGCACACCTGCCGCGGTCTTTCTGCCCGCCGTCGAGCAGCGCAGTCAGCTGGCCGCACTGGATGAGGCGCTCGCCGAGCAGGAACGCCTGCATGCCCTGCCCGCGGGCAGTCTGAAGAGCGTCGCGACGCTGGAAAGCCAGGCCGGACTGCTGGCCGCCGAGGAACTGCTCGCCGCGGGCGATGACACGCCACGCCTGCTGGGAGCACTGATCGGTACCGGGGACCTGGCCACGGATCTGGGCCTGATGCCGGACCAGCCCGCCGCCACCATCACCGAGACACTCAAGCCGTGGCGCCAGCGACTGGCCGTGGCCTGCAGGACACATCAGCGACTGGCCATCGATGGTCCGTGGCGCTGGCAGCACGGACTGGGCACCGACCAGCACTGGGCCAACCAGCAGGGACTGCATGCGCGGTGTGTCATCCACCCCGATCAGCTCGAAGCGCTCTACGACCTGATGCCCGCAGACAGTCACCGACTGCGCCGCTGACGACATCGCTCCGGCACCCTCTTTCGCTCTGACAGCCTCTTTCGCTCTGACAGCTTTTATTGCACCGACAGCCTATTCACCTTACGCAACCACAACGAGAACCTTCCCATGACTCAGGCCGCTGACACCTACACTCACGAATCCACTCTGCCGCTGCGCAATGGCGGGCAGATCCTCGTCGACCAGATCCGACTGCACGGCACCAAGCGTGTCTTCCTGGTGCCCGGCGAAAGCTACCTGCCGTGCATCGATGCACTCAATGAGCACAAGGGCGCCATCGACCCCATCGTCTGCCGCCAGGAAAGTGGCGCGGGCTACATGGCCGAAGCCTACGGCAAGCTGACCAACGAGCCGGGCGTGTGCTTCGTCACGCGTGGCCCGGGCGCCACCAACGCCTCCATCGCCGTGCACACCGCCTATCAGGATTCCACGCCGATGATCCTGTTCATCGGTCAGGTCGGTGGCGACTTCATCGAGCGCGAAGCCTTCCAGGAAATCGATTACCGCCGCATGTTCGGCGAGATGACCAAGTGGGTCGCGCAGATCGACGACACCTCGCGCATTCCGGAATACATCGCCCGCGCCTATCAGGTGGCGCGCAGCGGTCGTCCAGGGCCGGTGGTGCTGGCACTGCCGGAAGACACCCTGTGGGGCGAGGCGCAGGTCGCGGACGTCAAGCCGCACCCGCGCCTGATGACCTATCCGGGACAGCCGCAGCTGGATGAGCTCAAGGGCCTGCTCGCCAGCGCCGAGCGCCCCTTCCTGCTGGTCGGCGGCAGCGGCTGGACCCGCGACGCCCAGGTCGCGCTGGAAGGCTTCGCCCAGCGCTTCGACATCCCCACCGGCGTCGCCTGGCGCCGTCTGGAATGTGTCAATGCCGAACTGCCGCAATTCGCCGGTCACGTCGGCATGGGCATGCACGCCGAGCTGCGCCAGCAGCTGGTCGAGAGTGACCTGGTGATCGCCGTCGGTACCCGTATCGGCGAAGCCACCAGCGAAGGCTATAGCTGGATGCAGTCACCGGTGCCGACCCAGAAGCTGGTGCATGTCTACGCCGACCCGGAAGAGCTGGGGCGTGTCTATCAGCCGACGCTGGCCATCAATACCGACGTCAACGGCTTCGCGCTGGCGCTCTCCACCCTGTCACCGGACAGCACGCCGCGCTGGTCCGGCATCACCCGCGAGGCGCGCGCCGCCTATCTGGCCACGCTTGAGGAACAGCCGTCGCCGGGCCCGCTGAGCCTGGACAAGGTCAGCCTGACCGTCGACCGCATCCTCGATGGCAAGGGCTGCATCAGCGTCGGCGCCGGCAACTACGCGCTCTACGCCCACCGCTATGTGCGCTTCCGTGGCCTGGGCAGCTCGCTGGCCCCGACCGTCGGTTCCATGGGTTACGGCCTGCCCGCCGCCATTTCCAGCAAGCTCGAATTCCCGGAACGCCCCGCCGTCTGCTACGCCGGTGATGGCTGCTTCCAGATGAATCTGCAGGAACTGGGCGTGGCACTGCAGTACCGCCTCGGCATCGTGGTGCTGGTGTTCAACAACGGCATGTGGGGCACCATCCGCGCCCACCAGGAAAACGACTTCCCGGGCCGTGAGATCGCCCTGACCTTCACCAACCCGGACTTCGCCGCGCTGGTCACCGCCTACGGCGGCCTGGGTCAGGTGGTGGAGAAGGACGAGGACTTCGAGGCGAGCTTCACGCGCGCGCTGGAATTCGCCGACCGCGAGCATCTGCCGGCCCTGATCGAGCTGCGTTATGACCCGGACGGCATTGCCCCGGGCAAGCTGCTGAGCGGCATCCGCGAAGACGCCCTGACACGCAACGACAAGGCAGGTATCTGACATGAGCACATCCTCAACTCAAGCGACTCAAGACGTACTGGACTCCCTCGCCCTGCGCGTCGATGGCAAGCGTCTGTGGGACGCGCTGATGACACTGGCCGAGATCGGCGCGACGCCCAAGGGCGGCAACTGCCGTCTGGCACTCACCGAAGAAGACCGCGCCGGCCGCGAGCTGGTTACCGGCTGGCTGGAGGCCGCTGGCCTGACGCTGCGCGTCGACGAGATCGGCAACATCTTCGCCCGTCGTCCGGGCCGCGATGACAGCCTGCCGCCGATCGCCACCGGCAGCCACATCGACACCCAGCCCACCGGCGGCAAGTTCGACGGCTGCTTCGGCGTGCTGGCTGGCCTGGAAGTCATGCGCGTGCTGGATGAACACGGCATCGAGACCGAAGCGCCGCTGGAAGTGGTGATCTGGACCAACGAGGAAGGCAGCCGCTTCGTGCCGGTGATGATGGGGTCCGGCGTGCATGCGGGCCTGATCCCGCTGGAGAAGGCACTGGCTGCCACCGACCGTGACGGCGACAGCGTTGCCGCGTCGCTTGAGCGCACCGGCTATGCCGGCGACGTGGCGGTGGGCAGCCATGATTTCGGCGCCTATTTCGAGGCGCACATCGAGCAGGGCCCGGTACTCGAGCAGGAGGAGATCACCATCGGGGCCGTCACCGGCTCCCTCGGCCTGCACTGGTTCGACGTGGTGGTCAGCGGTCAGGAAGCCCACGCCGGCCCGACGCCGATGCCCTACCGTCGCGATGCGCTCAAGACCGCCTGCGCGCTGGTCAGCGACATCCTGACGCTGGCCGATGACTACCAGCCCAACGGTCGCGTCACCTGTGGCGAATTCAATGTGCATCCCAACTCGCGCAACGTGATTCCAGGCCAGGTGCGCTTCAGTGTCGACCTGCGCCACCTGGAACCGGCGGTAATGGCCGAGATGCACGACCAGCTCAAGGCGCTGTGCCTCAAGCATCACGCCGCCAACCAGAGCGACAAGCAACGCGTGGACATCGAGCTGATCGAAGTGCAGCACATTCCGCCGACGCCCTTCGCGCCGGAACTGATCGAGATGGTGCGCAGTGCAAGTCAGGAACTGAACCTCAGCATCCGCGACATGGAAACCGGTGCCGGTCACGACGCCGTGCAGATCGCCGGCATCAATCCGGTGGCGATGATCTTCGTGCCCTGCGAGGACGGCATCAGTCACAACGAGAGCGAGAACGCCGAGCCTGCCGATCTCGAAGCCGGCGCCAACGTGCTGCTGCTGGCGATGCTCAAGCGCGCCGGTGTCGTCAGCCGCGGCTCTCTCGCCGACAGCGCCAACACCACGACCGCGGAGAACGCCCAATGAGCACTGCCACTGCTTCGACCACTGCCGCCCCGCTGACCCATGCCGACTGGCAGCAGCGCGCGGCAGCGCTGACCTTCGAGACCCGTGCCTTCATTGACGGTGCCTATGTGGAAAGCACCGGCTGCGATACCTTCCCGGCCTGGAATCCGGCCACCGGCGACGTACTGGCGCATGTCACCGCCTGCACCGAGCAGGACATCGACCGCGCCGTGATGGCGGCGCGGCGTGCCTTCGACTCCGGCGTGTGGTCGCGCCAGTCACCCCAGGCGCGCAAGGCCGTTCTGCAACGCTTTGCCCAGCTGATCCGCGAGCATGCCGAAGAGCTGGCGCTGCTGCAGACACTGGAGATGGGCAAGCCGATCGGCGACAGCCTGGGCTTTGATCTGGCGGAAACCGCGCGCTCGGTGGCCTGGTATGCCGAGGCCATCGACAAGCATTACGACGAGATCGCGCCCACCGGCGAGAACGTGCACGCCACCATTACCCGTGAAGCGCTGGGCGTGGTCGCAGCGGTGGTGCCGTGGAACTTCCCGCTGATGATCGCCTCCTGGAAGTTCGCCCCGGCGCTGGCGCTGGGCAATAGCGTGGTACTCAAGCCGGCCGAATCCTCAAGCCTGAGCGCGCTGCGTCTGGCGGCACTCGCCGATGAAGCCGGCCTTCCAGCGGGCGTCTTCAACGTCACGCCGGGGCTGGGCGCGGTGGCGGGCCAGGCGCTTGGCCTGCACATGGAAGTCGATGCGCTGGCCTTCACCGGCTCCACCGCCACCGGCAAGCGCTTCATGCGCTACGCCAGCGACTCCAACTTGAAGCGGGTGTGGCTGGAGTGTGGCGGCAAGTCGCCGCATATCGTGTTCGCCGATTGCCCGGATCTCGACATGGCCGCACGCGCTGCGGCAGACGCCATCTTCATCAATCAGGGCGAAGTCTGCATCGCTGGCTCCCGCCTGTATGTCGATGAGGCCATCTTCGATGACTTCATGCCGCGCCTGATCGCCTGCGCCCGCGCCATGCCGGCCGGTGATCCGCTCGATCCGGCCACGCGCATGGGCGCACTGGTCAGCGCGGACCACCACGAGAAGGTGCTCGGCTTCGTCGAGACGGCGCTCTCGGAAGGCATGACGCTGCATCAGGGCGGCCGCGCCATCGCCCCCAGCGACGCCACCTCCGGCGGCTGGTATCTGGAGCCGACCATCGTGGAAGGCGGCCAGAACAGCACCGTGATGCGCGAGGAAATCTTCGGCCCGGTGCTGGGCGTGACCCGCTTCAACGGCGAGGAAGAAGCCATCGAACTGGCCAATGATTCCATCTACGGGCTGGGCGCTGGGCTGTGGACGCGGGATCTGGCGCGTGCCCATCGTGTCTCGCGGCGTTTGAAGGCGGGGCTGGTGTGGGTCAACTGCTACGCCGATGGCGATATCAGCGTGCCCTTCGGTGGCGTCAAGCAGTCCGGATTCGGGCGTGACAAGTCACTGCACGCGCTGGACAAGTACTCCGACCTGAAGACCACCTGGATCAATCTGGCCTATTGAGCTGTCGGTCGGCCCTCGAGGGGCGCCCCCGAAGCGCCGCTGCCACCTGGACTGACTGGTGACAGCGGCGCGGGCCATTCAGAACGCGCTTCAGGACGGGCTTGAGGACGGTCTTCACGACAAGGTCTTGATCGAGCGCCAGGGGTGACTCAAGTGGCGGGCGCGCCGTCACTGGCCAGCACGGCATTGGGGTCCGGCAGCTGCATTTCCAGACCGCGATGCAGGCGTTCTTCCAGCGGCACCTTGGCCAGCGCGTTGTGCAGGAAGTCGACGAAGGTGGATTCGGCAGCGCTGAAACGCGCCTCACGGTGCCACATCAGGTGCAGGTCGATATCGGCCACGCCACCGTAGGGTGGCAAGGGCCACAGCTGCTGCTCCTCGACCTCACGCCGCACGATGTGCTCCGGCATGCAGCCGATGCCCCAGCCGGCCAGCACCATGCGGCGGATTTCCTGCAGGCTGCTGGATTGACCGATCACCGGGCCCTGCAAGCCCTCGCGGGCGCGGAACATCGCCAGCGGAGACAGCACGCCATCGAGCTGCTCGCTGCCGAAGGAGACATAACGCTCATTGCGCAGCGCCTCCAGCGGCAGATTCTGCTGACCGAAGAGCGGATGCATGCGACCACAGAAGTAGCGGTAGTTCTGGCGCGCCAGCACCTGGGACATCAGTGGCTCCGGTGTCTGCTGCGCCAGGCAGATGCCCAGAGCGCCCTGGCGCTGCAACAGGCCCTGCTGCACCTCGTGACTGGACATCTCCTGGATCGAGAAGGTGACCTGGGGGAAACAGCGATGAAAGCGCGCGAACACGCTATCAAGGAATCGGCACTCGATGCCGGTAATGAAAAGGAGCGAGACATGCCCGGAAATCTCCGTATGACTGTTGCCCACCTCAGAGGCGAGACGCGCCACGTTGGCGTAGATCTCCACGGCCTCGCGATAGACCACCTGCCCCGCCCCCGTCACGCGAAAGCTGTGACTGTCTCGTTCGATCAACCGTTGCCCGAGGCGCTCTTCCAGACGCTTGAGTGACAGACTCACCGCCGGCTGGGACAGATAGAGACGGGCTGCCGCTCGACTGACACTTTCCTCCTGAACGATGACGATGAAGGTTCTCAGCAGGTTCCAGTCCAGAGTGTCATGGATGGGTCGCATGGCGAGGATTCCTGTCCAGAAAATGACGCACCCGGCGTGGCAATGGCCACGCAACGTCTTCGTGACGAGCCAGGTAGCATGGAAGTCAGCACTGCCTCGCCATTGCCATCCACTTGAGTGATATATTGCCTTTCTCTCAAGCTGGCAATGACGATCAATACAACATCAACAATGCGGAAAAATGACAATGTTCGATAGCCGAGAAACCGAGATTCTCTCGATCATGATCATAGCATGTGGCCTATTTCTGATGGGGCTTTCGCTGTATTTCTTTCGCCGTATCAAGACCTATGATGACTACAATGTCGCCGGCCGTTCCACCGCGACCTTTCCGCTGATCTGCACGCTTGTCGGCACTGCCGTCGGCGGCTCCACCCTGCTGGGCTTCGTCTCCAAGGGTTACACCTTCGGCATGGGCCAGCTGTGGCTGCCGGTGGGCATGACCGTCGCCGGCATCGCGCTGTACTTCTTCATCGGCAAGATTCACGCCGAAGGCCGGCGCCTGGAGATGGTGACACTGGCCGACTTTCTGGTCAGCCGTTTCGGCGAGGGGGTCAGACTCCCCACTCTGCTGAGCATCCTGTGCGCCTACGCGGCCATCACCGGCATGCAGTTCGTGGCGGTGGCCACGGTGCTCAAGCTGGTGTTCGGCCTGGCGCTGCCGGTGGGTATCCTGCTGACCTGGGCGCTGCTGACCGCCAAGACATGGCTGGGCGGCCTGATGGCGGTCATCTGGTCGGATGCGATTCTCGGTACCCTGCAGACACTGGGCATCTTCTTCCTGCTGGTCACCGTCTACTACGCCAGCGGCAGCTGGGAGATCATCAGTGCATCGCCCACGCCACAGGGCAGCCCTGACTTCCTGAGCCTGACCGGTATCTCCGGCCATGAACTGGCGGTCTACATGCTGACCATCGGCGCCTATCAGTTCGTGCGCCAGGACCTGTGGCAGCGCTTCTGGGCCGCGCGCAGCCTCAAGGCGGCACGCACCGGCTACGCCGTGGCCATCGTCTTCACGCTGCTGGTCGGTGGAGCCGTGGTGTTGATCGGCGCCTTCGCCAGGCTGGGCCTGGACATCGCGGTGGCCAATCCGGACCTGTCCTTCTACGCCATCATCAAGGCCACCCTGCCACTGCCGCTGATGGTCAGCATGGTCGTGGTGCTGCTGGCGACCATCATCTCGTGTGCGGATTCGTTCTTCATCGCCGGCGCCTCGTCGATTGCCAATGACGTGATCAAGCCGCGCATGAAGGGCCGTGATGATGCCTTCATGCTGCGCATGAGCCGTCACTCGGTGATCGCCATGTCCTTGATTTCGCTGGGTCTGGCACTCTACGCCCCGCGCCTGCTGGACATCTGGATTCTCGGCAGCGCGATGCTGGTCTGCGGGGTACTGGTGCCGACGGTGGTGGCCCTGTGTCGCCGCTCGCCAGACCCGCGCGGCGGGGTGATCATGATGTGGGGCGGGCTTGCCACCGCCATTCTCTGGCAGCTGCTGGGCCATCCCTTCGGGCTGCATCCGGTGATGATCGGCCTGCCTGTCTCGCTGGCACTGATGCCGTTGGCGCTGCGCAAGCCGAGTCTGAACCTCGCGACCGACACCGCCACGCGCTGAGCCTGATGAGCGGGGCTCGCGCCGCTGTCAGACGCTGGGGCACGCCTCGTCATGCATGAGACCTGATGCAACATGCACGATGCATGAGACCTGATGCATAGGACCTGATGCATAGGACCTGATGCATGCAACATGAAGCCCCGGTTCCCGATGCTGTCATCACGACATCGAGAACCGGGGCCTTGTTGCGGTCTTCGCTCGAAGCCCTGCGGTTCTTGTCTTTCTTGCAGTGGTGTCTGTTCTTTCCTCTTCTTCTCCCCCCCTTCCTTTTCGTTCTCACCTTGTATTTCATCGTTTTCCACCAGATTCATCCCCCTTTATCGACCAGAAGTAATCTGGGCTATCTGCCAGTATCACTCTGGATTCTCTACCAGGATCATCTCGTGTTGCCTTGTGGTTCGCACCGGGACTTTGCCTTGAATTGCCAAAATATTCCCCTCGAATTGACGCTGTAAGTCACTGGACCAAACACACAGGTTTTCTTACATAAATCTCGCAAATACTGCATATTGAAATTTGAAAGCCCAAAAGGCTGATGATTCGTTGACCGCAGCCAAGGCGGCTCATAGATTGAAGACGTACCATCAACGACAAGTCGCAAGGGACGCCGCTGCACCTCCTGGCTATCTGATCCCACCAGGTACGTGCAGACAGCATCGCCCGACACAATAACGATAAAGTGGAAACTGCTATGAAAACCCTCAAGCCCGCTCTGTTGCTCCCGCTGCTCGCACTGCTCCCGGCCACCCAGTCAATGGCCACCGAACTGCGCATGCTGTCCAGTTACGACCAGACCACCGCCTATTCCCGTGAAATCGCCCAGCGCTTCATCAAGGAAGTCGAAGCCAATGACGCCGCCGACCTCACCATCCAGCTGACCGGCCCGGACGTCGTGCCGCCCTTCGAGCAGCTGCAGCCTGTCGCTGCCGGTGTCTTCCAGCTGCTCTACACCCACGCCGCCTACCACACCAACACCACTGGCGTCGGCGCGGCAATGGATGGCGTGGCGGTGAATCCGGAGCAGACGCGTGAATCCGGACTGTGGGACATGGTCGATGAGCACTACAACGGCCTGGGCCTCAAGCTGATCGCGATTCCGCCGCTGGGCAGCCACGGTTTCCAGTACGTGCTGAAGGAGCCGATCACCGGCACGCCGGGTCTGGACGGGCGTCGTCTGCGCGGCAGCCCCACCTATACCAATGTCACCAAGGGGCTGGGCGGTACGCCGGTGCTGATGTCCAGTGGCGACGTCTACTCGGCGATGGACCGTGGCGTGATCGACGGCGCGGCCTGGGGCCTGAACGGCGTCAAGGACATGGGCTGGCAGGAAGTCGCCGGCTACTACTCCAAGCCGACCTTCGGTCAGACCTACAACTTCGTGCTGATGAACCTCAACGCCTTCAACAGCCTGACCCCAGAGCAGCAGAAGGTGCTGCTTGACGAGGGCCGTCAGCTGGAGACCGAGATCGTCCCGGTGCTGGATGAACTGGCGATCGAGGAATGGAAGGCACTGAACGAGGCTGGCATGCAGGCCACCGAATTCGCCCCGGAAGACGCCGAGCGTCTGGATGCCCTGGTCACCGACGGTATCTGGCAGCTGGGCATCGACAAGTCGCCGGAAGCCGTGACCGCCATGCGCGAGCTGGCGATCGAGAAGCACCTGACCACCGTCAGCGAGTAAGGAATCCACCATGCCAACCCTGCTTGCACGTGTGCATGACGGCGTGACGCGAGCAGGCTTCCTTCTGGGCGGTGTCACCCTGTGTGGCATCGTCCTGTGCTTCTGGCTGGAAGTCATCGCGCGCTATTTCTTCAATTCGCCCACCCTGTGGTCCGGCGCGATGGTGGCCTACCTGCTGTGCCTCTCCATCTCGCTGGCCGCGCCGGAACTGGCTCGTACCCATGGCCATATCGCCATCACCGTGCTGCCGGAACGCCTCAGCCCTGCCACCCGCGCCCTCTATGACCGCCTGCTGGCGCTGATCACCGGTGGCGTCTGCGCCGTGGCCGGCTGGATCTGCCTGCAGGAAAGCCTGCGTCAGTTCCAGTACCACACCACCACCGCCATGGGGCTCGATATCCCCAAGGTCTGGGTGTCCTCCTTCATCGCCTACGCGTTGATCAATGCGGCCCTCTACTTCCTGCGCCACGCCTTCACGCGCGCCGCGCCCGAGGCGCCCCCATCGGACGACTCCGCCGCCGCCTCGGCGACCACCGACGCCAGAAAAGGACCCTGAGTCATGGAATGGTATTTCTCTCTGGGCCTGGCCATCGCCTTGCTGATGGGCCTGTTCGCCCTCGGCATCCCCGTCTTCGCCGCCTTCCTGACCATCAACGTGCTGGGCACGCTGTGGTTGATGGGCACCGCCGGTTTCGGCATGTTCGCCAACAGTGTCTACGACAGCATGACCTCGGAGACGCTGACCACCATCGCGCTGTTCGTGCTGATGGGGGAGCTGCTGTTCCGCTCCGGCTCCATCGATGTGATCTTCGACTCGCTGGATGCCCTGATGGGCCGCATGAAAGGCCGCCTCTACTTCTTCGTCGTCGCCCTCTCGACCCTTTTCGGCGCCCTGTCCGGCTCGGCACTGGCCGTGACCGCCATGCTCAGCCGCTCGGCGCTGCCGACCATGCAGGAGCGCGGCTATGACGACAAGCTCTCCATCGGCCTGATTCTGGGTGGGGCGAGTCTCGCGCCGATCATCCCGCCGAGCCTGTTGGTGATCATCATCGGCTCGATGGTGGATGTCTCCATCGCGCGGCTGCTGATCGCCGGCATTCTGCCGGGTATCCTGCTGGCTGCGCTGTTCATCCTCTACGTGAAGGTGCGCATCACGCTGGACCCTCGCCGCGCGCCGCCGGTCGATGAAAGCGGTGGCGGCACGGCAAAGGAGAAGCGTCGCGCCCTGATCAACATGCTGCCGTTCAGCATCATCATCTTCGCCGTGCTCGGGTTGATCCTGCTCGGTATCGCCACACCGTCCGAGTCCGCCGCCACCGGCGTGCTGGGCTCACTGCTGGTCGCCGCCTACTACCGCAAGTTCTCCTTCAAGATGGCGGGCGAAGCGGTGATGTCGTCGCTGAAGGTCAGCACCATGATCATCCTGATCCTGGCGTGCTCGAAACTGTTCTCGCAGTTGTTGAGCTTCACCGGCGCGACCAGCGGGCTGGTGAGCAGCGTGACCGGGCTGGATCTCGACCCGGTATGGATGCTGCTGATCCTGATGCTGATTCCGCTGATCGCCTGCATGTTCATCGACCAGATCGCCTTCATGATGGTGGTGATCCCCATCTACGCGCCGCTGGTCAAGCTGTATGGCTTTGACCCGGTGTGGTTCTGGACGCTGTTCTTGATCAACATCTCGGTGGGCAGTCTCACCCCGCCCTTCGGCTACAACCTGTTCGCGGTAAAAGGTGCCGCCCCCGCGACCCCGATGCAGACCATCTACGCCGCTGCCTGGCCCATCGTCATCTGCTTCCTGTTCGCGATGCTGATGCTCTACTGGGTACCGGCACTCACCACCTTCCTGCCCAGCCTGATCTGACCGACCACGCCGAGAGACTTCCATGTACCAACTCAATGACATGCCAGACCAGGTCGCGCCGGAGCTGCTGGCACAGCTCACCCAGTGCGAGACGGCCACCATCGGCCACTTCCACACCCACGGCTTCGTCGAACCGGCGATTGCCTGCATGCTGCCCCAGGTACGGATTGCCGGTACCGCCGTCACCGTTTCGCTGCCGCCGGAAGATGGCACCCTGCTCAACCACCTGATGCGTCTGGTGCGCCCGGGCGATGTGCTCATCGTGCATCGTCAGGGCGATCGCCACCGCGCCTGCTGGGGCGGCGTGATGACCACGGTCGCCTCACGTCTGGGCGTGGCCGGCGTGGTGATCGACGGCATGGCCACCGACGCCTTGACCATTCGCGACAAGCATTTCCCGGTGTGGAGTCGCGGGGTCGCCTCGCTCACCACCCGCTTCGCCGGAATCGGCGGCGCGCTCAACGTGCCGGTCAGCATTGGCGGCGTGGTCGTCAATCCGGGCGATGCCATCCTCGCTGACGAGAGCGGTGTCATCGTCATGGCCCCCTCAGAAGTCTCCGCCATCGCCACCCACGCCATCGAGGTGCAAGAAGCGGAAGACGTGCTGCTGGCAAAGATCGCCGAGGGTGCCTGCCTGCCCGACCTCACTGGCGCAAGCCAGCTGATCGAGGAAGTGAACGCACGCGGCTGATCCCCCCGCTTGATCAGGTCGCGAGACGCTGATTCTTTCGAGAGATGCTGATTCTTTGGAAAGACGCTGTTTCTTTAGAGAGGTGCTGAAAGCAAAAAAGGCCACCAGATTGCTCTGGTGGCCTTTCGGGTTCTGACACGGTCAGTCTGACAAGGTTAACTGACACGGTCAGTCTGACGCGGACTGAAGCTGCCCATCACTGATGGGTGATCACCGCCTCGCAGCTGACCGGGAAATTCAGCGAGTTGGCGATGAAGCACAGCGCATGCGCCCGATGGTGAAGCTCAAGGGCGAGCGCGATATCGTCGCCGGCGGCCAGGGTGATCTCAGGTCGCAGCACGATGGCGGTGAAGCGGCCTGACTCGGCAGCTGGATCGCCTTTGCCGCCACTGGTGCCTTCCCGCATCGTACCCTCGGCGTGATCGAGATAGGTCATGACACGAATGCCAGCGTCGGCACACAGATGCAGATACCACAGCTTGTGGCAGGCCGAGACGGAGGCCACCAGCAGGTCTTCAGGATTCCAGCGCGCACCGTTACCCCGAAAGGCGGGGTCCGCGGAGCCTTCAAGGCTCGGCTTGCCACTGACACGGGCCTCGAAATCTCGCTCATAGGCGGTGTAATGCGTGGTGCCCTCGCCGCGATTGCCAGTCCACTCGAGATCAACCGAATAATGGTGTTGTCTGGACGTCATTGTCTGGGGGGTCTCTTCACAAGGGGAGCGCGGACGCCGGCATGACGTGCCGCCTGATACTTCCGCATGATTAGTCTTCCAATCAAGGAGGGGAAGCAAGAAGTCCCCACACCCCGATGATAGGATTGGCACATTCGCACTCTGACAGGATGTCACGCATGGCGTTTGCAGCTGGACGACGGTTTACCGGGATTCCCGGGCTGGCAATCGCCGCCCTGACAGTCGGGCTCGGCCTGGGCTTATGTCTCATGACGCCCGGTGCCTCGGCACGCGCCGACGCCGCACAGTTCCGCCCCACGCCTCGGGTCATCAATACCCTGAGCAGCACCTACGGCTTCGTCATCGCTCAGGACATCACGCTGGCGCGCATCGCCGAGACCTATCCTGAACTCGCGCATGACGCTGACCTTGCCTCCGCCTACTTTGCGAATGCCTTCCCCGATATCACCACACGTCTCGCGGACAACCTCGAAAGCCTGATGGGGCGCGAGCATGCACGCGAAGTGCTCGACGGGATTCGCCGGCAGATGCAGAAGGAACTGGCCCCACAACTGACCGCCGACAAGCTGACCAGCGACTTCGCCGCCCGCTTCATCGAGGCCATCCGCCTGCGTGCCGAGGGCGAATACCTGCCCTCACCCTTCAAGGAATTCCTGCTGGCGACCAAGTACCAGATAGAGCCGGTGTACGAACTGTACGACGGCTATTTCCAGGAATTCCATTCCAAGGGCCATGCCAAGTCGCTTGGCATCAACCTTGCGCTGCACCTGCCCGCCTCGTGGTCTGCCGCCGAAGGTCGCCTGCCGCATATCGTGCAGAAGTGGCAGAGTCAGGCCGGTACCGGCACCGACATGATCATCCTCGAGATCTATGACCTGCATGGTGATACCGTCAGTGATGCGCAGCTCAAGGTGATGGCCTCCACCAATACGCTGGCCCAGTGGGCGCCCATCAACAGTCAGATGCTCGACTCCGGCCTGACCCGAGTGGATCACCGTCAGGCCTACTGGTTCGATATCGCCATGACACAGCGGCACCGGGGCATGCCCATCACCTCGCAGACCCGCGAATACGGCCTCTTCCTCGATGACAAGCTGATCCGCCTGCACTGCACCAGCTACCACCCCGCCGCCGACGGCACCGCCTACGCCAAAGCCAAGACAGACCTCACCGTCGAGGAAGGCTTCAACGAGATCAAACCGCTGTGTGAAGGGGTGATGGGGAGTCTGGTGGTGATGGAGGGTGGATAACAACAACCTATAATCTCATCAATATATAATCAGTAGAACATATTTATTCTAATACTTTATTGCGCACCTCAGGCAATGGATCTAGCCTAGCTTTACCTATAATTTCAATAAGCTTGGCGTCTGCCTCATATTCACTTTTAATCAAATATATAGTCAACTCTACACATTTAGATCTTATCAAAGAGACTCTTCCAACTTCATCATATCGCAGGTTTTTCTTACAATAATCTGTGCTCTCGAAGAGTATAGGAATTCTCTTAGATAATAATTTTTTTTCTTCCACGGTGAGAAAGCCTTCTTTTACCATTTCTATAACAAAATCTAGAAGATGAAATAAACCAGAGTCTTTACTAGCGCAAGTCAAGTAAACTATCGAGGTAATAACATCTCTCGGCATGCTATCTGCACTTATTTTCAGCCAGAGCAATACAGACTTTAAGGCACCTATTAAGTTATTTTCGTTATCTGACAAAAGCTCAACACTAATAACATCACTTACCCATGAGCATCTTGTGGAATCATTACTGAGAAAGTATATAAAAGAAGGCAATAAAACGGGAGAAGAAGTTTCTCTATACCAAGCAACTAACTTATCAAATCTATCTTTAGTTAAATCATTATTCACCATTGCTGGAACAATACAATAAGTCATTAACTTATCGTAAGCATGCTCAGGATTAGAAATTTGCAAAAGTTGAGCTAGTGGATTATCCAGATCTTTTCTTTGAGGTTTGTGAGCAATAATACTATCAAAAATACTAGGCGCTAGACTTTCGTCAGGATAAATGTTTTTAATTCTCGACGCAGTAACCATATTGCGAATTTCGTTAACATCTAGATCATTTAGGCTAAACCCCCTGTAAAGTGCAGTAGATATAGATTTTTTTAAATCAATATCAATAAAACATGGTAGATCTAACAAATGAAGATCTAAAATCCCAAGCTTAGGCAAATAAATACTTATATCGACTTTTCCCCATATCCTATTAGCTAGTAGGTTTACCTCAAAATCACTTAAAAAGTTCTTATTGTACAAAACCAACAACCTTTCCAATGCCAGACTACTTTCTTTGAAGCCTTGGCATACTCTATTGAGCAATTCAAGTATACGAATATCTATATCACTACTATCAGATCTCAACGGAACATGTTCAATAATGGGATTAGGCCAAGAGTAGAGCAAGTTGTTGGGAATATTAATCTCTGATCCCAGAGGGAATTTCAAAGAGATATTAAATAATTCATACTGCTGATTAATAGGTATACTCTCCAGAGAGTATTTTAATAAATTATCCAAAGCACTAGAAAGTTCTGTGCATTGTAAACATGCATCGCCACCTATCTCACATGCTAACGAGTAGATTTCTTTAGCCTTATCTGAACTTAAGCGAGTTGTTACTCTAGCGAGCATTTCGATTATAACACTAAGCTTTTTTAGACCGTAACTCACATCAATATATTTGCCCTCAAGAATCTCTTTTCTCCAAAACTCAATAGCTTTTAAGCACGTAGCGGTAATAAAACCAACTTCACTATCATCTATACGTGCAACTACTAATCTTGAAAACGTCTTATCTATTGCTTTATCAGTACTTATAGATGTAGAGCGTAATATGAGGGCCAGTTTATTATTAATATCAACCGCATCTAATTCAGCCAAGCTGGTGGAAGCTTCACATAACAAAGTGCAGTCTTTTAACTTATAAGGGAGTCCAGTATCATAACAATACTCGTACATTGAAATGAATGGATGAAGCTCATTGCTTAATGTGATACTTTTAGAGTTATCCTTATAGGCTCCTGCCATAAATAAAGGTTCAAATTTATTCTTATTATTTTGTTCGACTAATTTTTCCTTAGCTTTTTGATTAAAAAAATTAAGCTCTTCTCGAGGATCGCAGAGTAAATCAATATTCTTACTAGACAATATATTACCTAGCATTTGTTTGCTGACGAAGCCATCTATAGCATCTATATACATAGCACATAAAGTCATCCTAGATAGTAAGAAAACAGAATTCTGAGTATCTCTATAGTGCAGCTCTAATTCCTTATACGCCTCTGTAAGTATTTCATAACTTCGATCGAATCTACCTATTTCAGATAGCAAGGATGCTTTCTTAATTTTCCAAATGGGGCTAATCTCGACAATCTTACATATATTTTCCTTTATATACTTGTAGTCTAAGCTCTCACGTGCGTTACACAAATCCATATAACAAAGCTCATTAACTAAACCTTGATTAGTACTCGACAAGCTATATAATTTTTCTTTAACTTTTTCTTCTTTTAGTTTTTTAGCATATTTTTTACTCCACACCCCACACCTCAAGGCTAACAAGCTAGCCTCGATAATCTGCGATTGATTGAAGTATGTTAAATCTTCCGCCTTATTTATTCTAACGCATTCTTCAAATAACCAACTTGGCACAATAGCATTAGTTAGTGAATAACGCCAAACGAGCTCATATATTAACTTCTCGGATCTTAGTCTTCCAATTATCTTTAATAAATCACCACTTACAAAAATTGAATCAACTTGAGCACTCAATATATTTTTATTATTATGAGGACACACTACCCAACCAGGATAGCTTAATCTTTCTTGCTCTAAAGAAGAAAGAAGCTCATCAACTTCCTCTAAATTACTAGAGTCAAAGCTCAACTTCTCATAATAGATTTTAGGCTTCCACTCCCACGGCATCATTGGTTTAACTTCATATAATTTATCTAAGAATAGCTGTGTAGCAACCTTGTATCTATCATCTAAATCTTCATACTCTAAAACCAAATCACTTAAATCTATAGGGATAATATTGATAGACTCTAAATATTTCCTTTTTGATGGACTTAAACTCAAAGGCCCAACGATATAAATTCTACGAGCGTGAGTTGTCAACTGGTCTCTAACCCAACCAATCCATTGTAAAAAATTAGGATCATCGCCAGAAAATCCTAAAAGGCACAATTCATTTTCGATAAATATTTGTCGTGCGAAGTTAACAAATGCTGCGTTTTTCTCAGGATATGAACGATAATCTTCTTGAGTAAAAACTAGTTCTTCTGTGCTACCTATAGTGCCGTGGAGCTTCACTATACGAGGTGACCTAGTGTTTGCAAAATCCTCTTGACTTTTCACTACATCATACAATGGATGATTCAAAGCTTTAGAGGCGCGTTCAAGAAGTGTATCCCAATTTGTAGTAACTATCTCAGCCCATGGTAATTTCAACATTCTTTCATGCATGTGGCTCGGCTTTATAAGAGGATCATTGACTTGATCTCCAATTAAATCATACAAGGCTTTTTTCCCAAAATATGCATTGTACTCTTCTGCCAACATTAAAGGATCATTTGTGTTAGTACTTCCAAGGTCACTCGATAGCTTTTTAGAAAGATGATGCCATAGGGGCGGCTTATAAGATTCACTTGGTATATTTGCCCCCACCCTACTGAAACCTGCCCCAATCATTATTGCAGCACCATGCATCTCGTTATTACTTCGCCATAAAGACGAAGAAAGCTTCTTAAAAGCTGGGTAATCATTTATTTCTTCAAAGTCTATTTTTTTCATAACATTGACTCACTCAATATCGAATTAATATCAATAAAGTAATGCTTTTATTTTACGGAGTTTCCTTACCACCGACGGTTGACTAATCCCTGCTCTCTTCGCTATCGCATAAGTACTGGGCAATTCCGCCGCCATCTCGCGTAACCATTGTGCTTCGATGCGAGCCAAGCCTTCCTTAAGAGTTTCGTTAGGGCCGAGCTTGGGGATTGGCATAGCTACCGCCCCCTTAGCGGCAGGCGCTGAGAGGGAATTGGGACTATGAGAGTTATCGGCAGTGGGAAAACTTTCAGTAACGCCTATTCCATTAGATTTGTCATTACTGAAGCCAAATGAATTGCCTAGTCCATTAGCGTTATTCGTGGAACAAGTGTTGAGCAGTGTTTTCACTGAGTCGCTGTCGATGACATCACTGGGGGCGCTGAGCCAGGCGCGTTCCAGCCAGTTTTCCAGTTCGCGGATATTGCCGAGCCAGTCCTGGCGCATGAGGATGGGCCATAACGAGGCGTCGAGGAGTTTGCGGCGACCGTGACGTTGATTGAGGCGGGAGAGGTGTTGCTCGATCAGGGCGGGAATGTCTTCGCGGCATTCGCGCAGCGGCGGCAGGCTGACGGGGAGCACTCTGATGCGGTAGTAGAGGTCGGAGCAGAACTATGACTACCGAGACGGTCATCGATACATTCGACCAGTTTGCCGATCAGAAAGCCCCTGATACCTTCGCTGTCGTCGTGCTGGACAATGCCAGCATGCATCACTCCAAAGTGTTCAAGAGGATGGTGGTTGAGTCGATGTCGCAGCGTGTGTGCTTGACCTACCTATCGGCGTACACGCCGGAGCTGAATCTGATTGAGATTCTGCGGCGGCAGATGAGGTATGCATGGCTGCCACTGAGTGCATATCTAGCATTTGAGCACCTATGCGATGAGGTACACCGGCTGCTCGACGGTTATGGCGCTGAGTGCATGACTAATTTTTGAATAGGCATTTAACTCCCTCATATGTTGAGTGAGGGAGTTAACAAATTATATGGATTATCGCCCAAACATAAAGACGACAGGCGTTGCGAAGTATCCCAACACGCCAATAAGCGCATAGGCATAATGAACATGCGATTTGCTGATTAAGTAACCATTACCAAAAATTGAGATTCCAAGGTAGCCAAAGCCAGAGACGATCACCAGTACAATGGTATTATACATGTTGTTACTAGTGGAAGTTAAGCCCATGGCCAGAATCGCAGCTGCTATTATCTGACCGACTATAATACAGTTACATCTCAACTCAATTTTCTCTTTGAGAGCTTCTTTGTCTTTCGATTTCGAGCTTTCATCTGTCAATTCGGAGCCAGGGCCCGCAATCGTGCCCGTGGCCGGGGGGGCTTCTGGAGCCTTCTCTTGGTTGGCCGTATTCGCCTCATCGGGAGTTGCCCCAGACTTTGCATGAAACCCGATATACATGATGACAATCCCAAGCACCGCCAAAATACGTGACGGTGTCGGGTCAGTATTGGCGAAATGATGCCAGAAGGCACCCACGAGGAGAAACACCCCAGACCAGACCAAGATTGGATTGGGAGTTTTCTTCATCTTACGCTGTGTGGGGTTGCTCATGAGGCACTCCCCAACATGGCATCGTGCACCTCATTCTTCTCAGGAAGCTTTATTATCGTAGAAGGTAAATCCTCAGCAGAAGCTTTGGAAAGTATTTTTTCGGACATGACACATTTCTCTGATGGCGGTGTTATGTGGAACGCTCAGCATTCAATCCCAAATTGTACAATAAATCCCTAATAAAGTGAATATAATTGTGTTTCAGGTAGCTGTCGGGCCCCGTGTGATTGGCTAATCGATTGGTCAATCACATGGAATCCGACACATGGTAATTATTTTAATAACATATGCTTCAACTTCCTTACTACCGACGGCTGACTAATCCCTGCTCTCTTCGCTATCGCATAAGTACTGGGTAACTCGGCAGCCATCTCTTGGAGCCATTGCGCTTCGATACGTGCCAAGCCTTCCTTGAGCGTTTCGTTGGGGCCGAGTTTCGGGATTGGCATGGCTACCGCCCCCTCAGCGGTAGGCTCTGAGAGGGAGTTGTCACTATGTAAGGTATCAGCAGTGGTAAAACTTTCAGTAACGCCTATTCCATTAAATTGGTCATTACTGAAGCCAAATGAATTGCCTAGTCCATTCGCGTTATTCGTGGAACAAGTGTTGAGCAGTGTTTTCACTGAGTCGCTGTCGATGACATCACTGGGAGCGCTGAGCCAGGCGCGTTCCAGCCAGTTTTCCAGTTCGCGGATATTGCCGAGCCAGTCCTGGCGCATGAGGATGGGCCATAAGGTAGCGTCGAGGAGTTTGCGACGACCGTGACGTTGATTGAGGCGTGAGAGGTGTTGCTCTATCAGGGCGGGAATGTCTTCGCGGCGTTCGCGCAGCGGGGGCAGGCTGACGGGGAGCACATTGATGCGGTAGTAGAGGTCGAGGCGGAATTGTCCCTGCTCCACGCGGGCGGCGAGGTCTTGATTGGTGGCGACGACCAGTCGGAAGTCGGCGCGGCGGGTGGTGGTGTCGCCCAGGCGGGTGATCATTCCGTCCTGAATCACCTTGAGCAGCTTGGTCTGGGTGGCGAGCGGCAGCTCACCGATTTCATCCAGAAACAGGGTGCCGCCTTCGGCCTGTTCCATCAGGCCCGCCTTGCCACGGTTGCCCGCGCCGGTGAAGGCACCGGCTTGATAGCCGAACATCTCGGACTCGAACAGGCTTTCGGGGATGGCGCCGCAGTTCACCTCGATGAAGGGGCCGTCGGCGCGTTGGCTCCAGCGATGCAGTTGATGGGCGAAGGCCGTCTTGCCGACCCCGGATTCGCCCAGCATCAGTACCGTGGCGTTGGTGGGCGCGACCCGCTTGAGCAGCAGCGCTATCTCACGCATCACGGGGCTTTTGACCTGTAGCTCCCCCAGTTCCAGCGCGGCGTCCTCGCACTCGGCCTGCTCACGCGCGGCCTGCTCGCAGAGGGCACGCCCCTGCTGCCGCGCGTCATGGGTGGTCTGCTCGGCACCCGAGCGCGCACTCCCCACCGCCCCCCAATCACTTTCCCCCGCACTCCCCCCGCCCAGCTCACTGCCCCGCGAGTTGCGGCGCAGGTGATCCGTGAAGCGCTGCTGGAGCACGGCATATTCCTGCTGCAGCAGCTGGATATCGGTGAGATCCATCGAGCGGCTGACCACGCACTCAAGCTTGCCCTCGACGAATACCGGATGCGCCTGCGCCACCACCCGCCGCCCGGTGGCGGTGAGCTGCATCATCTGGAGCGTTCGCCCCGTGCGCAACACCTCCAGGCTGATGGAGGGCTTGAGCACCCCGCTGGCTTCCAGGTCATGCACGTTGGCGGCACACAGCGCCTCACGCGTCATGCCATAGACCGCCGCGGCGCCGGGGCTGACATCCATCACCTGGCCATCCGCGCTCACCACGAAGTAGTGGTCATGGGCGGTGTCGATGATGGTCTTGAGAATCTGGTGGTCGAGCTCTGACATGGCGGGCACCTCATGGTCGAGCCTGTGAATCGGGGCGGGGCTTTCCAGCAGTTCCTTTCAGCAGTTCTTTCTCGCACTGCGCTGAAGACACTCTCGATGATGCCTGAATGTGATCCACAAATGAATCAGTGATCCATTTTTGAATCAGTATTGGCGCACGAGTGATCCACAAATGAATCACTCGACAACCACCTCTTTAAAAAATCCAATAAAATCAATCGACTGAAAGTTGGCATGGTTACTGCAATGCTGGGGTATGCGCCAAGGAGAATCGCCGGCTTTCATGACACCGTCCGGCCAGGCGATCAGGCGAACCATCACAATACCCCGCTCGCCGTCAGCGTATCGCGAGCGACTCAAGACCCTGGAGAGACAGATGAGCGAATTCAATCAGCCACTGGGCGGCAACGACATGCCACGTTTCGGCGGCCCGGCCACCATGATGCGCCTGCCGGCTCAGGAAACCGCGGAAGGCCTGGATGCCGCCTTCATCGGCATTCCGCTGGACATCGGTACCTCCAACCGTCCGGGCGCGCGTCTCGGCCCGCGTCAGATCCGTGATGAATCGCGCATGCTGCGCCCCTACAACATGGCCACCCGCGCCGCGCCCTTCGACAGCCTGCAGGTGGCGGACATCGGCGATGTGCCGATCAACACCTTCCACCTGCCCAAGAGCATGGACATCATCGAGAAATTCTACGATGAAGTGCTCAGCCACGATTGCGTGCCGCTCACCCTGGGCGGTGACCACACCGTCACCCTGCCGGTGCTGCGCGCCATCGCCAAGAAGCACGGGCCGGTCGGTCTGATCCACATCGATGCCCACGCCGACGTGAATGACCACATGTTCGGCGAGCCCATCGCCCACGGCACGCCGATTCGTCGTGCCCAGGAAGAAGGCCTGCTCGACAGCCACCGCGTGGTGCAGATCGGCCTGCGTGGCACCGGCTACTCCGCCGATGACTTCGACTGGTGCCGTCAGCAGGGCTTCCGTGTGGAAACCGCCGAGATGTGCTGGTTCAAGTCACTCGCCCCGCTGATGGCCGAAGTGCGAGACATGATGGGCGATCGCCCGGTGTACATCACCTTCGACATCGACGGACTGGACCCCTCCGTCGCCCCCGGTACCGGCACCGTGGAAGCCGGCGGCCTGACCATGCCCCAGGGCATGGAAATCGTGCGCGGCGCACGTGGCCTCAATATCGTCGGCGGTGACCTGATGGAAGTCTCCCCGCCCTACGACACCAGCGGCAACACCGCGCTGATGGGCGCGACCCTGCTCTACGAGATGCTCTGCGTACTGCCGGGCGTGCAACAGCGCGACTGAGTCGCACCGCACCTCCATTGCCAGTGAAAGACCCCGCCGGAGGGCGGGTCGCGTGCCAGGGGCCTGTCCCGTCTCTGGCACGTGAAGAATCCCCCGCGAAGACGGCATGTCGCATGCCGAATGACCGATCAGAGCCTGACCATTACAACAAGATCAAGGTGACCCGAATGACAACCAGCATCGACCCGACGGCGGAGCACGCACCGTCCCAGCATGACTCCGCGTCTGACTCCGCCGCGACCCCAGCGGCCCGCCCGAAGAAGGACCTGATCGCCACCCGCCCGGTGCCGCTGACGGCCAGGGGGCTGATGAAATTCCTGGTGCCGTCACTGCTCGGCGTCAGCTTCTTCCTGGTGCCGTTCAGCGTTGGCGACACCATCAACATCGGCATGGGCCTGATGGCCGATTGGCTCAAGGCCACGCTCGGCAGCGCCTTGCCCGCCATCGCCGTCGCGGTGCTGTGTCTGTCGGTGATCCTCACCGGCTTCGTCAAGCTCGCCAAGCCGAACTGGGCACGTCAGGGCGCGGCACATGAGCTGTTCGATGTCGCGCCGGTGTGGTTTGCCATGCGCGCCCTCGGCGCCATCTTCGCGCTGATGACCTACTTCCAGTGGGGGCCAGCCGCCGTCACGGCGGCCTTCACCGGCGGCGTGATGCTCAATGATCTCGCCCCTGTCCTGCTGACCTTCTTCTTCTTCGCGGCCATTCTGCTGCCGCTGCTGGTCGACTTCGGCTTCATGGAATTCATCGGCAGCCTGGTGCGCCGTCCGTTCCGCGCCATCTTCAATCTACCCGGTCGCAGCGCCATCGATGCCACCGCCTCGTGGATGGGCTCCGGCACCGTCGGCGTGCTGATCACCACGCAGCAGTACGAGCAGGGCTTCTACAGCAAGCGCGAAGCGGCGGTGATCGCCACCAACTTCTCGGTGGTCTCGATCGCCTTCGCGTTGCTGGTCACCAGCTTCATGAACATCAATCACCTGTTCGTGCCCTTCTATCTGACCGTCGTCATCGCAGGCCTGATCGCCGCCGTCATCGTGCCGCGTCTGCCGCCGCTGTCGCGCAAGCGTGATGACTACCACGAGCCGGTCGGCTGCCAGATCAGTGAAGAGAACCAGAGCGACTGTGGCGTGCTGCGTTACTCACTCGGCATGGCCGTCGCGCGCGCCGAGCATGCGCCGGGCCCGCTCAAGCTGGTGAAATCGGCCGGTTTCAACGTGGCGGACATCTTCCTCGGTCTGCTGCCGGTGGTGATCGCCATCGGGACCGTGGCGCTGATGCTGGCCGAGTTCACGCCGGTCTTCACCTGGCTCTCCTACCCGATGATTCCGCTGCTGGAACTGCTGCAGATTCCCCACGCGGCAGAGGCAGCCCCGGCGACGCTGGTCGGCTTTGCCGACATGTTCCTGCCGGCGGTGCTGGCCAAGGACATCGACAGCGAACTGACCCGCTTCGTGATCGCCTGCCTGTCCCTGACCCAGTTGATCTACATGTCCGAGATCGGTGCCCTGCTGCTCAAGTCGAAGATTCCGCTCAAGATCTGGGAACTGGTGGCCATCTTCGTGCTGCGCACGCTGATCACCCTGCCGATCATCGCCGGTATCGCCCACGTCTTCGTGTTCTGAGCCGAGGCCAGCCCGCCGCAAGAGCGCTGTGCCACCACCAGCCTCCTGTGCCTGGGCTCCTGTTCCTTGGACTCCTTTTCCTCATGACTTCCGGGGGCGCCACGGCGCTCCCGTCTGCCGGATAGCCTGCCATGACCTGTGCTGAACTCCTGATCCGACTGCTGCGTGACACCTACGGCGTCGATACCGTCTTCGGTATTCCCGGCGTACATACCGTCGAACTCTACCGGGGCCTGGAGCCGGATGCCGATCCCGCTGCGCGCACCATTCGCCACGTCACCCCGCGCCATGAACAGGGCGCCGGCTTCATGGCCGATGGCTATGCCCGCAGCACCGGCAAGCCCGGAGTGTGCTTCATCATCACCGGCCCGGGGATGACCAACATCACCACCGCGATGGGCCAGGCGCTGGCCGACTCCATCCCGATGCTGGTGATCTCCAGCGTCAATCGCTCCGACACCCTCGGGCGTGGCCAGGGGCGTCTGCATGAGCTGCCGAGCCAGCAGCAGCTGATCTCGGGCGTGGCGCGCTTCAGCCACACCCTGCTCGACCCGTCCGCGCTGCCGGAAGTGCTGGCCCGTGCCTTTGCGCTGTTCGAAGGTGCCCGCCCCGGCCCGGTGCATCTCGAGATTCCCATTGACCTGTTCAATGCCGAGATTCCACTGCCTGCCGGTCGTAGCACCCATGACGTCACGCGCTCACGCATCGGGCGCCTCGCGCCGGACCCGACGCTGATCGACGAGGCCGTGGCCCTTCTGACAGGCGCCGAGCGCCCGCTGGTACTGCTGGGCGGTGGCTGTGTCGCCGCGCCCGAGGCCGCGCGTCAACTGGTGGAGGCGCTGGATGCCCCCACCGTCACCACCATCAATGCCAAGGGCCTTCTCGGCAGCGCCCACCCGCTGGATCTCGGCGCCAATGCCGCACTGCCTGCGGTACGCGAGCTGGCGCGCGACGCCGATGTGGTGCTGGCGATCGGCACCGAGCTTGGCGAGACCGATTACGACGTGGTGTTTGATGATGGCTTCGTGATCGGCGGCGAGTTGATCCGCATCGATATCGACCCCGAGCAGCTGGCGCGCAATCATGCCGCCGCGCTGGGTATCGTCGCCGATGCCAGCCTGGCGCTGGAGACGCTCGCCGATCGACTGACTGACCTCGAAGGCAGCCCCCAAGGCACACGTCGCGGCGCGCAGATCACCGCCGCGACGCTGGAAGCGCTTGCCCTGCCGACCGACCCGGCCTTCGCGCCCTACGTGCCGCTGTTCGACACCCTCCAGCAAGCGCTGCCGGAGGCCATCTGGGTCGGCGATTCCTGCGCCACGGTCTACGCAGCCAACCACCTGCTCAGCCAGCCGGCACCGCGCCGTTACTTCAATGCCTCCACCGGCTACGGCACGCTCGGCTACGGCCTGCCCGCCGCGATGGGCGCGACACTCGGCCGCCCGGACCTGCCGGTGATCGCGCTGGTCGGCGATGGCGGCATCATGTTCACGCTGTCGGAACTCGCCTGCGCGGTAGAAGAACAGCTGCCGGTGGTGATCGTGCTGTGGCACAACCAAGGCTATGAGGAGATTCGCCGCTTCATGGACAACGCCGGCGTCACGCGCCTGGGCGTCGACATCCAGGCCCCCGACTTCCAGCTGCTGGCCCGCGGCTTCGGCTGCGCCGCCGTCGCCATCGATTCACCGCAGGCGCTGCAGGTCGCCTTGGACGAGCGCGACGCTAGCGCCCCGCTGCTGGTGGAAATCGACGCGGCCGGGTGGCAGCGCTCGATCGCCGGCTGAGTCCGACTCGGCGCATCGTATCTCTTCACAACATTGATCAATGACCGCCAGTCCCCCGTATGTCACTGGCGGCAAGGAACTCCCATGTCAGCTACTTCAATGCACAAGCTCGATCAGCAGTTCATCAACAACGAGTGGGTCAAGTCCCACGGCGAGCGCCGTCTGGCGGTCACCAATCCTTTCGAGGAAACCGTCATCGCCGAGGTGACGGCGGGGGATGCGCGTGATGTGGAGGCCGCCGTCACGGCGGCTGCCAATGCCTTCGAGGGCTGGCAGGCACTGAGTGGCGCCGAGCGTGCCGTCTATCTGGAGGCCTTCGCCGAGGGGCTGACATCTCGCCGGGAAGCGCTGGT
Organism: Cobetia marina; assembly: GCF_001720485.1. Lineage (GTDB taxonomy): Bacteria > Pseudomonadota > Gammaproteobacteria > Pseudomonadales > Halomonadaceae > Cobetia > Cobetia marina. Next base: position 1,991,343 of record NZ_CP017114.1, on the reverse strand, counting down.
GGAAATGTCATGCCGCAACAATGGCAAGATTCGCGCAGAGACCGAGATCGATCTCGATGACGCCATCGGCTGCTACCGCTATTACGCCGAGCAGGCACGCGCGCTGGATGCCCGTCAGGGCGCGGTGGTAGCGCATGATGTCGAAGGCTATGCGGCGCACAGCTATCAGGAGCCGGCCGGCGTGGTGGGACTGATCACGCCGTGGAACTTCCCGCTGGTCACCAGCGCCTGGAAGGTCGCGCCGGCGCTCGCCGCGGGCTGCACCCTGGTGATCAAGCCGTCTGAAGTGACGCCGTTGCCGGAGCAGGTGATGGCCGAGATCGCCCTGGAAGCCGGACTGCCGGCAGGCGTGTTCAACCTGCTGCACGGCGATGGCGAAGGCATCGGCGCGCCGCTGACGCGTCATCCGCGCATCGACAAGATATCCTTCACCGGCAGCAATGTGGTCGGCGAGAAGGTCATGCAGGCGGCGGCCTGCGGTACGCGTGGGGTGTCACTGGAACTGGGCGGCAAGTCAGCGATCATCGTGCTGGAAGATGCCGACATCGACGACGCCGCTGACTGGGTGATGGCCGGCATCTACTTCAATGCCGGGCAGATCTGCTCCGCCACCTCGCGCCTGCTGGTGCATGAGGCCATCGCCGATGACCTGCACACCGCCCTGGCCAGTCGTATCGACGCGCTGGTGCTGGGTGACCCGCTGGACGCCGCGACCCAGATGGGCCCGATGACCAGCTCCCGTCAACGTGACACCGTGCTGGGCTATCTCAATGTGGCGCGCGAGGAAGGTCTGACGGCGCTGCGCGATGATACCCATCGCAGCCTGCCGACCAAGGGCTACTTCGTGGCGCCGACGCTTTACACCGATGTCCCGGTGGAAAGCCGTCTGTGGCGTGAGGAGATCTTCGGGCCGGTGCTGTGCTCACGTCGCGTGGCGGATGAGGCCGAGGCGATTCGCCTCGCCAACGACAGCGATTTCGGGCTGGTGGCCACGGTGGTCAGTGGTGATGCCAAGCGCGCCCAGCAGGTCGGCCGCCGTCTGCGCGCAGGCGTGGTGTGGTACAACAGCGAGCAGCTACCGCTGGTACAGGCCAGCTGGGGTGGCTTCAAGCGCAGCGGCATCGGCCGTGAACTGGGCCCGTGGGGCCTGGCGGGCTATCTGGAGGTCAAGCACATCATCGGGCCGGTACTTGACTGAACGTATTGGCTGAGCGTCTTGCCTGATCAGATGACGAAAACGCCCCGCCTCGGCAATCCCCGAGGCGGGGCGTTTTCATTCACCTTTTTACTTCACCACTTTTCCTTTACGGCTTCCCTTCACGGCTTTCCCATGAAACCAGCGCCTTCTCCTATCAGCCGGCCGCAGCCGTCTGGCTGACCCCATCCCGTGCGCAGCACTGGCCACAATGGCTGCCGTGGATGCTCAGTGCCTGCCAGGCATCGAAGGTGCTGAGATAGATCTCGCCGCCGAGATTGGCCGGCAGTTCAGAGCGCTTGAGGCGATCCATCACCGGGCCCTTCACTTCACTCAGATGCAGCGACACCCCGGCTGCCGTCAGGCGTTCATTGATGACTTCCAGACTTTCCAGCGCGGAGGCATCGATCAGGTTGACCGCCTGGCAGGCCAGCACCAGATGCCTGAGCGACGGCTGCTGTGCTACCAGCGCCAGCACGGTGTCTTCCAGATAGCGCGCATTGGCGAAATACAGGCTCTCATCGATGCGCAGTATCGCCAGCTCCGGGTCGGTCTCGACCTCATGTCGCTCGACATTGCGAAAGTGCTCACTGCCCGGCACGCGTCCGACCAGCGCACTGTGCGGCTGGCTGGTGCGCTTGAGATAGAGCCCCAGTGACACGAGGATGCCGACGATGATGCCGCTCTCCACCCCCTGCACGAGGGTGATGATCAGCGTGATCATCAGGGCCGTCCCATCGCCCTTCGAGTAGCGGAAGGTGCGCCTGATCGCCGCGAGGTCGATCAGACTGCTGGTGGCGACGATGATGATGGCCGCCAGCGTCGCGCGTGGCAGCCACGCCAGCCAGTCCGTCAACCACAGACTGGCGAGCAGAATGCCGATGGCCGTGAAGGCCCCCGCCAGTGGCGTGGCGGCCCCGGCATCGAAGTTGACCACCGAGCGCGACAGCCCGCCCGAGATGGGCATGCCGCCGCTGACGCCTGCGCCCATGTTGGAGAGCCCCAGCGCGATCAGCTCCTTGTCGGGGTCGATGCGCTGACGCCGACGCGCGGCGAGGGTCTGGGCCAGTGCCAGCGACTCGACGAAGCCGACCACGCTGATCAGCAGCGCCGACACCAGCAGTCCCGACCAGTCATTGCTGACAAGGGACGGCAGGCTCAGGGTGGGCAAGCCGCCGGGCACGCTGCCGACCAGTGCCATGCCCTGCTCGCCAAGCCGCAGCCCCCAGGCCAGCAGACTGGACAGGATGACGGCGAGGATCGGCGTGGTCTTGCACAGCATGCCCGCCGCGCTCTCGCGCATCCCGAGGGCCATCAGGCCCTGCTTGAGATGACGACGCGCCAGCGTCAGGGCGGCCCAGCAGCCCAGCCCGAGGGCCAGTGTCGGCCAATGCACGCCGGCCCCTTGCGGCAATGACAGCCACGACTCCCCCATCTCGAGCAGATTGCCGCCACTCAGGCGCAGGCTGCTCATGGGCCCGAGCTGGCTGGCGATGATCAGGACACCGGAGGCCGTCATGAACCCGGAGATCACCGGGTGGCTGATGAAATTCACCAGCGCCCCCAACCGCAACAGCCCCATCGCCACCAGCATGGCACCGGAGATGAGCGCCAGCAGCAGCGCAGCGGCGAGCATCTCGGGCGTCGAGAGCGCGGCACCATCGGCACCGCTCATGCCTGCGATGGCGGACGCCGTCATCAACGAGATGATCGCCACCGGCCCGACAGCCAGCGTGCTGCTGGTGCCGAACAGCGCATACAGCACCAGCGGCAACATGCTGGCATACAGGCCGACCTGCGCCGGCAGCCCCGCCAGCAGCGCATAGGCGAGTGCCTGCGGCACCAGCATGACACTGACGATCACCGCCGCGAGCAGATCTCGCCCGAGGCTCTGGCGATCATACTGGGCAAGCCAACCCGCCAGCGGCAGCCAGCGGGCCAGCGCGCCGCGCGAGCGTGCGTTGGTCAGCTCGGACGGCTCAGACATCGCGTGACGCCGGACGCGCCAGCCACTCATGGCCCTTGAGCATCAGGTTCCAGTAGATGAACGGCAGGCCCCGTGCCTTGAGCTGCCAGGCCAGGCGCGTCGGGCGGGTACCGTCATTGAGCCACTTGGGGAAGGTCGGCTGCAGCTCACCGCCGTAGCCGAATTCCGCCAGCACGATGCGTCCGTTCTCCACCGTCAGCGGGCAGGAGCCATAGCCACGATAGCCCGCCGCCAGCGAGTCGCCGGCCAGGGTCGCGAGCAGATTCTCCACCACCACCGGCGCCTGCTTGCGCACGGCCGCGGCGGTCTTGGCGTTAGAGGTGCCGCTGATATCTCCCAGACCGAAGATGTCGGGATGGGTGATGTGCTGCAGGGTCTCGGGTTCAAGCTCCAGCCAGCCAGCGGCGTTGGCAAGCCCCGAGTCCTTGATCAAGGCCGGCGCCTTCTGGGGCGGTACCACATGCAGCATGTCGAAGGACTGCTCGACGATCTGCGGCTCACCGCCTTCCTCGGCCGCCGCCACCTCGAAACGCGCCGTCTGCGCTTCCCCATCCACGGCGATCAGACGCTGATGGAACTGCACCTCGATGCCATAGCCCTTCACGGCCTCTTCCAGCGCAGGCACATAGGCCGGCACGCCGAACATCACGCCCCCGGCGTTGTGGAAGGTGACCTCCAGCTGACCGAGCACATCTTCACGCTGCCAGTGATCGCAGGACAGGTACATCGCCTTCTGGGGGGCGCCGGCACACTTGATCGGCATCGGTGGCTGGGTGAACAGCGCACGTCCGCTGCGCAGGGACTGCACAAGCTGCCAGGTGTAAGGCGCGAGATCATAGCGGTAGTTGGAGGTGACGCCATTCTTGCCCAGGGTCTCTTCGAGGCCTTCGATGGCCGCCCAGTCCAGCTCAAGCCCGATGGCCACCACCAAACGCTCATAGCGAAGCTTGCGCCCATCCCCCAGCGTGACCTCATGCGCGTCCGCGTCGATGCCCACCACGGACTCGCGATACCAGTGCACGCCCTTGGGCATCACCGTGGACATCGGCCGGCGAGTGGACTCCGGGGTGAAGATCCCGCCGCCGACCATCGTCCAGCCCGGCTGATAGCTGTGTTGCTCCGATGGCTCGACGATGGCGATATCCATGCCGGCCTGACGCTTGAGCAGGCTGGCTGCCACGGCAATCCCGCCGGCCCCTCCTCCCAGAATCACCACCTTGTGGGCATTGGGGGGCACCGTGACGGTCGTCTCGCCCCTGGTTGCTGGTGACGGTGACGGTGATGAGGCTGAATCGCTGGCGGGATTGTTCATCCGTGACTCCTTGAAAAGAAAATGGGCATAGACACGTAAGAAGTCTACGTCATTTATTTACCTGTGCAGGCGGCGAGGGTCAGAAACGATTGAGCGGAATCTTGAGATAGGCCTGATCATTGGCGTCCTCAGGCGGCATCTGGCCGGCCCGCATGTTGACCTGGACCGCCGGCAGCATCAGGCGCGGCATGCCAAGCCCGGCATCGCGCTTCGAACGCATGGCCACGAAGGCCGCTTCATCAATCCCGGTGTGCACGTGGATATTGTGCTGGCGCTGCTCCCCGACCGTGGTCTCACAACAGAAGCCCTCGCGCCCTTCGGCGGAATAGTCGTGACACAGATACAGGCGGGTGCTGTCAGGCAGCGCCAGCACCTTGTGGATCGAGCGGTACAGGGTGCGCGCATCACCGCCAGGGAAGTCACAGCGCGCGGTGCCGTAATCGGGCATGAACAGCGTATCGCCGACGAAGACGGCGTCACCGATCACATAGCTCACGCAGGCAGGCGTATGGCCCGGAGTATGCAGCACGCGGCATTCAAGCCCGCCGATGGCCAGGCTGTCGCCCTCTTCCAGCAAGCGGTCGAACTGACGTCCGTCACGCGCGAAACCCGCCTCGGCCGCGAAGATGTCCGCAAAGATGTCCTGCACCTCACGGATGCGTGCCCCGATCGCCAGCTGGCAATCAAGCTTGTCTTTCAGGTAGGCGGCCGCCGACAGGTGGTCGGCATGGACGTGGGTTTCGAGAATCCATTCCACCTCCAGCGACTCGTCCGCGATGTGGGCCAGCAGGGCATCCGCCGACTGCGTGGTGGTGCGGGCTGCGGGGTAATCGAAATCCAGTACCGGATCAATGATCGCGCAACGCCGGGAGTGCGGGTCACGCACCAGATGCGTGAAGGTATTGCTGTCTTCGTCGAAGAAGCTCTCGACATGGGGCTGCAGTGTCGGGGTTGCCATCCTTCGGCCTCCTGAGTCAATCAAGGGTGAATGGACCTCAGCCTACGCCTGTCCGGGCGCGAACGCAAAAATAGAATAACGATAAAACCATTTGGAATATCGGTAGCACCTAATTGATAACCTATTGATATCAGCCATCAAAAATGGCACGTGACGGTGCCTCGGATATCGCCAGGCGCGCCTCTCACCCTAAGGTATAGCGGATAAACGATATCGCTCACGTTAGGCTATTATTGTCAGGTGACACGATTCACCTATACACTCTTGAACGATTAACCTCCGCGAATCGCTGTCTTTCCTTCACGCCTCATTGGATGAGCTACGCCATGCCACGCATTCTTCAATGGTCGATCACGGTCGCTCTCGCCGGCTTCCTGTTCGGCTTCGATACCGCTGTCATCTCAGGTGCGGACACCTCTCTGCAGAGCCAGTGGGGTCTCAGCGACCTCATGCACGGCCTGGTCATCATGTCGATGGCACTGTGGGGCACGGTCATCGGTGCCATCTTCGGCAACTGGCCGACAGATCACTTCGGCCGCCGCGCGACCCTGATCGGGATCGGGATCCTCTATCTGGTCTCGGCGCTGGGCTCGGCGCTGGCCACCGACCCCTACCTGTTCTCGTTCTTCCGCCTGCTGGGGGGTCTGGGTGTTGGCGCGTCCTCCGTGGCAGCGCCCATCTACATTTCCGAGATCGCCCCCCGCGAGCGCCGGGGCGCGCTGGTCGGGCTCTACCAGTTCAACGTGGTGTTCGGGATCGTGATCGCCTTCGTCTCCAACTACTTCATCGGCTTCATGGACGGCGAGAACTGGCGCTGGATGCTGGGGGTGGAAGCCGTGCCGGCCGCGCTCTACCTGCTGATGATCTGCAAGGTACCGCGCAGCCCGCGCTGGTTGATCCTCAAGCGCAATGACGAGGCGGCCGCCGCCGAGATCATCCGACTGATCAATCCCAAGGCCGACATCGCCGAGGAAATCGCCATCATCCGTGGCACCGAAAGCGAGGAAAGTGCCAAGCAGCACACCCGTCTGTTCGCCTGGCGCTATCGTCTGCCGATCCTGTTCGCCTTCCTGATCGCGGCCTTCAATCAGCTCTCCGGCATCAACTTCATCATCTACTACGCGCCGCGCATTCTGGCCGAGGCGCAGCTGGAATCGAGCGCCGCCCTGCTCTCGACGGCCGGAATCGGGGTCATCAATCTGGTCTTCACCATGCTGGGGATGTCACTGATCGACAAGCTGGGCCGCCGCACCCTGATCCTGATCGGCTCGGCCGGCTATCTGCTGTCGCTGTGCCTGATCGCCTGGGCCTTCCATCTCGAGGACTTCTCCGCCATGGGCGGCTATGGCGTGCCGATCCTGCTGGGCGTGTTCATCGCGGCGCACGCCATGAGTCAGGGCACGGTGATCTGGGTATTCATCTCCGAGATCTTCCCCAACAAGGTCCGTGCCATGGGCCAGTCCTTCGGCAGCTCCGTACACTGGATCTTCGCGGCCCTGATCGCGCTGCTGATGCCCACCATCCTCAGCCAGTTCAGCGGTGGGCCGGTATTCGCCTTCTTCGCCTTCATGATGCTGCTGCAGCTGATCTTCGTGCTGTTCTTCATGCCCGAAACCAAGGGCGTCTCGCTTGAGGAACTTCAGGGCCGCCTGGTTCGTCCCACCCGACGCGAACAGGCCGCAGCGCTCGAACCCCAGAGCCGCTGACCCCGCGACGGCCCGCCTCTCGGCTGACACATGCCATCCCCACGACGCCCCGCTCTGCGGGGCGTTCTCGTTGCTGCCCTCTTGATTGTCCTTTTGGTTGCCCTCTTCAGCTCCCTCTTCAGTACCTTCTTCAGCCCCTTTGAGTGACCGGTTCACGATGTCGTGAAACGTTCAATCAGCGTGTCATCAGCGCCAACGTAACAGGCAGGCGCAACGTCTGAAAATTACGAATCATTACTGACATATCCTTTGGTATCGAAAGCATTGCGGGGGCGCCAAATTTAGTGAAATGATCCATCCGAAACGTTTCGGAAGATGCTTTCCAGCGATTTCACGTCCTGACACCTTGCCAGACACCTTGCCAGAGGCCTGCACCATGCCACCGAAGATCACGCTGAAATATCTCGCCACTGAACTGGGGCTCTCGGTGACCACCGTCTCTCGCGCCCTGGGGGGGTTCGAGGATGTCAGCGTAGCGACGCGTGAACGAGTCCAGGCCTTCGCCAACGACGTGGGCTATCAACCCAACCAGAGCGCACGCCGCCTTAAGACCGGGCGCACCTCCTCGGTGGGCTACATCATGAACGGCGCCCAGGGCGACTTTCGTGACCAGTTCAACACCCGCCTGCTGGTGGCGCTGGGGCAGGCACTGCACGATGCCGCACCGGAGCACGACCTCATCGTCACCACGGTGCCGGAAGACCGCGACGAGCTGGAGACCTACAAGCGTTTCATCGATGGCGGCAAGGTGGACTCCTTCGTGGTGGCGCGTACCTGCATCCAGGACCCGCGCGTCGATTTCCTGCTCGACAGCGGTGTCCCCTTCGTCACCCACGGTCGCACCGGCCGCGCCGACGAGCACGACTGGGTCGACATCAATGCCGCCGATGGTTTCCTGCGCGCCACTCGCCATCTGATCCAGCAGGGACATCGCAACATCCTGTTCCTCAACTTCTTCAGCGATCTCTATACCGCGGTGGAGCGTGAGACCGGCTACCTGCAGGCCATGCGCGAGGCCAGTCTCGCCCCCAGCTCGCGCCACTGCCCCCACGGTTACGCCAGCGCCTATCAGGTCGCCAGAGAGGTGCTGGCGAGTGCCGATGCCCCCACCGCCTTCGTGTGCGCCAGCGACATCTTCGCCTACGGCGTGATGGAAGCCGTCAGCGAGAGCGGGCGGGCGCCCGGCCGGGATATCGCCATCATCGGGGCGGACAACCTGCCACCGCTGATGTACCAGCAGCCCAGCCTGAGCACGCTGGACATCTCCTTCGAGACCGTCAGTCAGGCGCTGATCGAACTGGTGCTGGCCCCGCAGGAGGGCGCGCCACGCCATCGCTGCTTCGATTACGACCTGCTGCTGCGCGATACCACTGCCTGAGCACACATGCCTGATCACACAGAACCATCGCCTGACCTCACGACGACAGACGCCTGACCGCAAAACGCCTGATCTGAAAACGCCATCGCCAGAACGTGGTCAGCGTGACGCCAGAAAAACAACACCCGACCGGGGAGACCTCCATGCGCAAGATGCCAACCGCCCTCGCTTTGCTGGCGCTGCTGGGCAGTACGTCCGCCCTCGCTGACATCACCTTCTTCAGCACCCAGGCCAGACCGCTGGAAGAGGCCCAGCAGATGCGCGAGATCGCCCTGGCCCCCTACGCCGAGTCCATCGATTACATGCCGCAGGAAACCGGTACCTTCCTGTCACGACTGGAGGCGGAGAAGTCGAGTCCCGAAGGCGCGCTGGACCTGCTCGGCGGCCTGCATGGCGAGCTGGGCTCGCTGACGCCCGGCATTCTCGCGCCACTGGATACGCTGGCAAGCACGCTCAAGGACAAGGGCATCAGCGAGCAATACCTGACGCTGGGCAAGCTGGGCGGCGAGCAGCAGCGCTACATCCCCTGGATGCAGGCCACCTACATCATGGCGGCCAATCGCAAGGCGCTGCCCTACCTGCCCGAAGGCGCGGATCTCGATGCACTGAGCTATGACGAGCTGCTGGCCTGGGGGCGCAATCTCGAGACCGCCACCGGCCAGCCCAAGCTGGGCTTCCCGGCCGGTCGCAAGGGGCTGATCCACCGCTTCCTGGAAGGCTATCTCTACCCGTCCTTCACCCATTCGGTGGTGCGCGAGTTCCGTAGCGCCGATGCCGTGGCCATGTGGCAGAAGTTCCGCGAGATCTGGGCGGTGACCAATCCACGCTCCACCGCCTACGGCTTCATGCAGGAACCGCTGCTCAATGGTGAGGTATGGGTGGCGTTCGATCACACCGCGCGCCTCAAGGATGCCTTCAACAAGCGTCCCGATGACTTCGTGGCCTTCCCGGCGCCGGCAGGCCCCAGCGGTCGCGGCTACATGCCGGTGGTGGCAGGACTGGCGATGCCGGCCAATGCCTCCGACCCCGCAGCCAGTCGCAAGCTGATCCGCTATCTGATGACGCCCGACGCCCAGATTCGCACCCTGCGCGCCACCAACTTCTTCCCCGTGGTCACCGCTGAATTGCCTGATGATCTGCCCGCCAGCATTCGCATGTCCGGCAAGGCGGTGGCGACACAGTCTTCCGCCGAGGATGCCGTGCTGTCCCTGCTGCCCAGCGGCCTGGGGCAACAGGCGGGCCTGTTCAACAAGATCTACCGCGATGCCTTCGTGCAGATCGTGCTGCGCGACGCCGACATCGAGGAGACGCTGGATATTCTCGCCCCACGCCTGCAGACGCTGATCGACACCGCAGGGGCCAGCTGCTGGCTGCCGGACACGCCCAGCGACGGCCCCTGCCCGGTCAAGTAATTCGCTCACACGAGCCGTCGCTCGACAGCACCGACAGAACGCATCACTCGCATCACTTGCAACACTTGCAACACAAGCAGCAGCAACGGCACCCCTCGACGGGTCGCCATGACGGTACGCCAACCCCTGTCATGCCGACCCGGTGCCACGAAACCCTTCCGACACGCCATCACAACAACGTCAAAGGTGAGCAAAGATGAAGCACGATCGCTGGCTACCTTATTACCTGATCGCCCCCAGCCTGCTGTTCATGGGCGCCTTCTTCCTCTACCCCTTTCTGGAGATCTTCGCCCAGGCCTTCACCCAGCCTGACGGCGGCGTGAGTCTCGCCAACTTCACGCGCATCTATCAGGACTTCAATTTCTGGCCCTCGCTCAAGAACACCCTGCTGCTCACCGGTGTCGTGGTGCCGGTCCAGCTGGTGCTGGCCATCGGCATGGCGCTGATGGTCACAAAGATGAACAAGGGGCGCGACAGCATCCTCTACATCTGGACCATCCCGCTGGGCATCTCCGATCTGGCCGCCGGCATCATCTGGCTGGCGATCCTGGAACAGTTCGGGTTTCTCAACAGCTTCTTGAGCGCGGTCAGCGTGATCGATGCGCCAACCTCGTGGCTCAACTATCAGAACGCCTTCGCGCTGTTCCTGGCAGTGGTGGTCGCGGAAATCTGGCGCGGCACCGCCATCGTGCTGGTGATCCTGGTGTCGGGCATGGGGCTGATCCCCAAGGAATATGACGAGGCCGGTCAGGTGTTCGGCGCCAGCTACTGGCAGCGCCTGTGGAAGATCACCCTGCCGATGCTGCGCCCGAGCATCCAGTCGGCACTGATCCTGCGCACCCTGCTGGCGCTGGAAGTCTTCGCGGTGGTGATGATGCTGGGCGGCAGCGACATGCCGGTACTGATGAGCGAGACCTTCGACTGGCAGTTCCTCTATCAGCAGACCGGCGCCGCCTCCGCCTACGCGGTGTTGATCATGCTGATCTCGGTGGTCATCACCGGCTGCTACCTCAAGTTCCTCAACGTTCCGAAGGAGGCACGCTGATGAAATCCACGACATCCGAGGCCATCATGCCGGCTCCCGTGTCTTCTCGTTCCGATTCCCAGGCCCCGGCGCAGGCGCAGAGCGCACACAAGCCACGCCGTCATGACATGGCCTGGAAATGGCTGTTCCGTGCCGGTGTCGCGATTCTGGTGCTGTGGGTGCTGGTGCCCATCGGCCTGCTGATGCTCAACAGTGTCAGCACCCCGGAGCAGATCAGCGGCTGGCCCAAGACCCTGACCCCAGCGCTGAGCTTCGAGACCCTCGACTTCTTCTGGCACTACCAGGGCGTGATCAGTGCGCTGGGCAACTCGCTGCTGGCCGCCGCCTTCACGATGGTGATCGCCATCGTGCTCGGCGCTCCCGCCGGGTATGCGCTGGCCCGCTTCGTGTTTCCGGGCATGAACGCCTTTCGTCTGATCATCATCCTGTCGCGTGCCTTCCCGATGCCGCTGCTGGCGCTGCCGCTGGCCGTCATCTTCATCCAGGTGGGCATCGATGACTCCATCCTGGGGCTGGCGATGGTCCACGCCACCCTGGCACTGCCCTTCGCGGTGCTGATCACCTCGAGCCTGTTCATGGGCATCCCGGTGGAACTCGAGGAAGCTGCCTGGCTGATGGGCTGCAACCGCTGGCAGGCCTTCCGCCGCGCGGTGCTGCCGCTGGCCGCGCCGGGCATCACCGCCTCTGCGGTATTCGCCTTCGTGATCTCGTGGAACGAGGTGTTCGCCTCGGCGATTCTCACCGTCGAGAACCGCACCCTGACGGCCTTTCTGGTCCAGAGCCTTTCCGAGTCGCCCGCCGAGATCAAATACGCCGGCGGTCTGATCCTGGTCGTCCCGGCGCTGCTGTTCCTGTTCGCGATCCGCAAGTACCTGTTCAGCATGTGGGGCATTTCCAACCGCTAGCGTACGGCCCTTCAACCGGCCAATGCATGACGACGGTGGTCACCTGTCCATCCAGCGCCGTCGCTCACGATTACAAGGAGTCCGACCATGTCAGCCATCCAGATCAGTGCCGTACGCAAGCAGTTCGGCAAGCAGGAAATCCTCAAGTCCATCGATCTCGAGATCCGTGACAAGGAATTCACCGTGCTGCTCGGCCCGTCCGGCTGCGGCAAGTCCACCCTGCTGCGCATCATCGCGGGGCTGGAGTACGAGAGCAGCGGCTCGATCCGCATCGGCGAGCGTGAGATCACCTCACTGGCACCGCGGGATCGCCGCATCGCGATGGTGTTCCAGAACTACGCCGTCTTCCCGCACATGACGGTGGCGGAGAACATCGCCTTCGGCCTGCGCGTGCGCAAGGACAGCGAAGCGCACATCCAGCGCAAGGTGAAGGAAACCGCCGAGCTGATGCACATCGAGGACCGTCTGGATCACTACTCCGGCCAGCTCTCCGGCGGTCAGCGTCAGCGGGTCGCGGTCGCGCGTGCCCTGGCGATGGAACCGGAAGTGCTGCTGATGGATGAGCCGCTCTCGAATCTGGATGCGCTGCTGCGCCTGGAGATGCGCGCCGAGCTCAAGACCATCCTCGCCGCCTCCGACACCACCACCATCTACGTGACCCATGATCAGGTCGAGGCCATGAGCCTGGCCGACCGCATCGCGGTCATGAAGGGAGGCCAGATCGAGCAGTACGCGCCGCCCTCCGAGATCTACCACTATCCGGCGACCGAATTCGTCGGCAGTTTCATCGGCAATCCACCGATGAACTTCATCGCCCCGGATGCGCGCTGGCACCAGGCCGCCCCGGCCGCCAGCCAGATCCACAGGTGCGGTATCCGCCCCGAGGACTTCGAGGTGCGTTTCGAGCCCACCGAGGACTTCGCGCCGGTCCGTGTGCTGGTCACGGAGCTGCTGGGCTCCCACAAGCAGCTGACTGCCCGCTTCGGGGACGAGATGCTGCGCGTCAACGTACCGAGTGACCTGGAGATCGCCAATGGCAGTGACATCCACATCCGGCCGCTGGCCGAGAAGATGCGCTTCTATGACCACAGCGGCCAGCTGATGTCGGCGTGAGGCGTGTTGATCCCTTTCGACCCGAGCCTTTGATTGCGAGCCTTTGATTGCGAACCTTTGATCCAGAACCTTTGATCCAGAACCTTTGATTTCGAACCTGTCATCCCGAACGGAGCCGACTTACATGAATGCCAAGCTCGACGCGCTCAGCGCTCACGACGTTCTCAAGCTCAACGACCTGGGCGGCTACACCGTCCCCACGCGTGGCCTCTACCCCTTCCAGTGGAACTGGGACGCCGCCATCACCGCGCTGGGCTGGCTGGCCGCCGGTGACGAGGCACGTGCCTGGCGTGAGATCGAGCGTCTGCTGGAAGGCCAGTGGGACAACGGCATGGTGCCGCACATCGTCTTCCACGGGGATGCGGAAACCTACTTCCCGGGGCCGGAAGTCTGGGGTGTCCAGCGCAGCCCGGCGACCAGCGCCATCTCCCAGCCGCCGGTGCTGGCCAGCGTCATGAAGCTGCTGTTCGAGGAAGGCCGTGACCGCCGGCTTGCCGAGGAGAAACTGGCCGCCACCCTGCCTGGCGTCATCCGCTATCACCTGTGGTTCTACCGCGACCGTGATCCGGAACATACCGGCCGCGTGTGCAGCTATCACCCCTGGGAGTCCGGCATGGACAACAGCCCCCAGTGGGATGGCCCGCTGGCTGGCGTGCCGCCGGTCGATGCCGAATACGTGCGTCGCGATACGGGGCTGGTCGATCCGTCCGAGCGCCCGCACAAGTACGAATATGATCGTTACATCTATCTGGTGAAGTTCTTCCAGCAGAACGAGCACGACGCCGAGGTGCTGTATCGCGACTGCCCGTACCGCGTCGAGGACATCAGCCTGATCTCCATCCTGCACCGTGGCACGCGCGACCTGATCGCGCTGTGCGAAGAGGATGCCGCCGGGCTTGGCCTGGTCAACACCCACGGCGAGGCGCTTTACAGCCTCAAGCAGTCGCTGGCGCGCACCGAGGAAGGCGTGCAGGCGCTGTGGAGCGATGAGCTGGGCTGCTTCCTCAGCCGCGATGCGCGTGCCAATGTGCTGCTGGAGCACGTCACCACCGCCGGTATCCTGCCGCTGTTCGCCGGGGTCGCCAGCGGTGCCCAGGCGCAGCGCATGGGCGGCCTGCTCGAGGACTGGCTGGAACAGGCGCCCTTCGGTGTCGCCTCCACCCACCCGGCCAGCACCCGCTTCGAACCCAAGCGCTACTGGCGCGGGCCGAGCTGGCTGCACATCAACTGGATGCTGGCCATCGGCTGTGAGGAATATGGCATGTCCCGCGAGGCCGACCGGATCAAGCAGGCCAGCCAGCAGTGCATCGCGGCGGCAGGCTACTATGAATACTTCAATTCGGTGACCGGCGAAGGCTGTGGCGGTCGCGACTTCTCCTGGACGGCAGCGATGGACCTCTACTGGCTCAACCCGCTGGAAAGCTTCACCGCCAGCAAGGCGGCGTCCGGCGTCGAGGAGGTCTCCTGATGACTCAGCACGCCTCTCCACAAACTTCTCAGCAACAGCCTCAACAAGCCTCTCCACTGGCGCAGGCGCCGCAGAAGGCACCGCTGTCACGCCAGGCGGTACCGCCCATGCCGGCAACGTTCGCCAGCCGCGGCTTTCTGGACACGCATATCCGCTCGATCATGGACTTCTATCTGCCGCGCGCGGTGGATCAGGAACGCGGCGGCTACTTCCAGGCGTATCGTGATGACGGCAGCGTGTATGCACCCGCAGCGCGTCATCTGGTCAGCAGCACGCGGATGATCTTCAACTTCGCGATGGAATATCTGCGCACCGGTGACCAGGCGTGTCTGGCCGCGACTCGTCATGGCATCGATTATCTGCGCGAGGTGCATCTCGATCCGCAGACCGGTGGTTACCTGTGGTCGCTGAGCGAGCAAGGCGAGGCGGATCATACCAACCAGTGCTACGGACTGGCGTTCGTGATGCTGGCCTACGCGACGGCCTGGCGCGCCGGTATCGAGGAGGCCCGCGGCTGGCTGGACGAGACCCACGCCCTGATGGAGCAGCATTTCTGGTCGGAGCATCACGGTCTGTACGCCGATGAAGCCAGCGCCGATTGGCAGACGCTATCCGACTACCGTGGCCAGAACGCCAACATGCACGCCTGTGAAGCCATGCTGGCCGCCTTTGAAGCCACGGATGACGAACGCTATCTGGAGCGGGCCATGACCCTGGCCCGCAACATCTGCCAGCGTCAGGCCGCCAAGGCCGATGGCCTGATCTGGGAGCATTACGATCGCGACTGGAACGTCGACTGGGACTACAACCGCGACGACCCCAAGAACCTCTATCGTCCTTGGGGCTTCCAGCCGGGCCACCTGACCGAATGGGCCAAGCTGCTGCTGATGCTCAAGCGTCACCGCGATGACGACTGGCTGCTGCCGACCGCGAAGCGTCTGTTCGATACGGCGATGGATCTGGCCTGGGACGGCGAACGTGGTGGGCTCTACTACGGCTTCGCGCCGGATGGCACCATCTGCGACGACGAGAAGTACTTCTGGGTGCAGGCCGAGAGCCTGGTGGCCGCAGCGCTGCTGAACGAGGCCACCGGCGAGTCGCACTACGCCGAGTGGTATGAACGCCTGTGGGGCTACGCCTGGCAGCACTTCATCGACCATCGCTACGGCGCCTGGTATCGCCTGCTGAATGCCGACAACCAGCGTTTCGATGACCTCAAGAGCTCGCCCGGCGCCAAGTGTGACTATCACAGCCTCGGTGCCTGCCATGAGCTGTTGCGCGTGATCACGGACGACTGAGCCCTGTCGCACTGCGACTGCACCACCCGACACCCCGCCCTGTGCGGGGTGTCCTCGTATGAGGAGAGCCTTCTCTGCCCATCGCCGTCCGCCAGCATGCTCTATTTATTCGTACACCTATCATGTTTCTTTAGCGCGCCGCTCGTGACAATACTGAAACCCGCTGATCGCTCCACCAGAGGGCGACAGGCTCGGGGTCTCCCCGAGGCGGTGCCCGTGTCTGAGACGTCGTCACGACACAAGCGCGCACTGGACAGGAAGGCGCCTCACAAGTCGTTGCTATTCAAGCAGTTCTTACAAAAGAAGTTACTACACAAGCAGTCACTACAATAACAAGCGGAGTCCCACATGCCCCTCGCTCAACTCCTGGACTGGCGGTTGCATCTGCTGGTCGTGGTGCTATCTCTCGGCGCCGAACTGATCGGTATCCTCAAGTTCCCCCTCGGCCCCGGCACCCTGCTGCTGTTGCCCCTGTTCTATGCCTTCATTGCGGCCGTGCTGTGCAATCCGCACCTGTTCAGCGGCACGAAACGCGTCATCCCGCCGGTGATCAGCGCGGCGGCAGGACCGGTCATCCTGCTGTCGATCATGCCGTTCATCGCCCGCTTCGGCTCCACCATCGGCCCGGCCATCGAGCAACTGATCTCGGCAGGTCCGGCGCTGATCCTGCAGGAGCTGGGCAATCTGGGCACCATGCTGATCGCGATGCCGATCGCGGTCGTGGTGCTCAAGATGGGCCGTGAGGCGATCGGCGCGACCTACTCCATCGCGCGGGAACCCAATATCGCGATCATCTCCGACAAATATGGCCTCAAGGGGCCGGAAGGTGTCGGCGTGATGGGCGTCTATGTCGTGGGTACCATGTTCGGCACCCTGTGGTTCGCGCTGATGGCGGGCTACCTGACCTCGCTGGACATCTTCGACCCGCGTGCGCTGGCCATGGCGTGTGGTGTCGGCAGCGGCAGCATGGTGGCGGCATGTTCCGGCGCCATCGCCGGTGCCCTGCCGGAGATGGGCGAAGAGCTGTTGGCCTTTGCCGGCGCCAGCAACCTGCTGACCTACGCCACCGGCCTCTACGTGTCCCTGTTCATCGCCCTGCCGGTCGCCGAGCGTCTGTTCACCTTCTTCAGCCGCAAGCGAGCCGGCGACAATGGCGCCATGAATGACGAGGAAGCCACGCTGGCCTCCGAGGCGCTGGTTGAAGATCGCCCGGAGAACCAGCTGGGCAAGACGGCACTGGTGGTCGCGGCGGTCTGTGTGGTCGGCTGGGTGGTCAACACCATCAACGGTGCCAGCCTGATCGACGCCGCCCCCGGCATGCTGATCCTCTACGTGATGACCATGCTCGGCCTTGGCGTCGCTCGCCTGATGCCCTTCTATCTGCCGGCCATCGCCTGGGTGTCGCTGGTCAGTATCCTGATGACGCTGCCATGGTTCCCGGGCAGCGGCTGGATCACCGAGCAGCTGAGCTTCGTCAACTTCCTTGCCATCGTCACGCCGGTACTCGGCTACGCGGGTCTGGCGCTGAGCAAGCGCGAGTTCAGCATGTTCCGCCAGGCAGGCTGGAAGCTGGTGATCATCTCGCTGCTGGTCTTCACTGGCACCTATATCGGCTCGGCGGTCGTGGCGCAGGCACTGCTCTGATCACACGGGCTTCGCACGTTGCTTCCCCCCCTCTCAACACATTCAAGCCGGCACTCCAGGGTGCCGGTTTCCACAGGAATTCAGCATGCAACTACCCGAGAACATCGACGAGGCACTGCTGCGCAGCTGGCGTCATGAGTTTCATCAGCATCCCGAGACGGCCTTCGAGGAGCACCGCACCTCGGCGCGCGTCGCCGAGATCCTGCGTGCGGCGGGTCTCGAGGTCACCACCGGACTTGCCGAGACCGGCGTGGTGGCGGTGCTGGATGGCAATCTGGGGCCGGGACGTACCATCGGTCTGCGTGCCGACATGGACGCGCTGGATGTCACCGAGGCCAACGCCGTCTCACATTGCTCGCACACACCCGGCAAGATGCATGCCTGTGGCCACGATGGCCATACCACCATGCTGCTGGGCGCGGCCTGCATGCTGGCGCGTGATCCGGACTTCGCCGGGCGCGTGGTGTTCGTGTTCCAGCCCGCCGAGGAAAACGAAGGCGGCGGACGCCGCATGGTCGAGGATGGCCTGTTCGAGCAGTTCCCGATGGAGGCCATCTACGGCCTGCACAACTGGCCGGGACTGGCGCTGGGCGAAGCCGCCGTGCATGACGAGGCGGTGATGGCGGCCTTCGATGTCTTCACCCTGACCTTGAGCGGTCATGGCTGTCATGCGGCCATGCCGCATCTGGGCAAGGACACCATCCTGGCGGCCTGCCAGCTGGTGACCCAGCTTCAGGGGCTGATCAGCCGCGAGACGCCGGCCCACAAGACCGCGATTCTCAGCATCACCCAGTTCCATGCCGGCGATGCCTTCAACGTGATGCCGGAAGTGGTCGAGCTGCGTGGCACGCTGCGCTGTTTCGACCCGGCACTGCGGGCGCACCTGCAGCAGCGCTTCCATGATGCCGTCGATGCCATGGCGACCTTCCATGGCCTCAAGGTCGAGTTCGACTATCAGCCACGCTACCCGGCGACCCTCAATACTCCGGGACACGCCGAACGCTGTGCCAATGTCCTGGCGCAACTGCCCGGCATCCAGAAGGTCCATCGCGATCTGCCGCCCTCCATGGCCTCGGAAGACTTCGCCTATCTGCTGCAGGAGTGCCCCGGCGCCTATATCTGGCTGGGCAACGGCGAGGACAGCGCCTCACTGCACAACCCCAACTACGACTTCAACGACGCTGCCACCCCCATCGGGGTCAGCTATTGGACGTCACTGGTGCGCGAGTTGCTGACGCGCGATTGATGGCCACATGCCCTTGGCGGCAAGCGCGATGCGGATGACGTCGCCAGGCGCGGCGTTGAACTTGATCAAGGACCATCGCAATCTACACAGTGTCATGACTCTGGTGAGGAAGGAGCGACATGAAAATCAGCGTGATCGGCAGGGAAGCCATTGGCGCACGGAGCCGTACGGCGCTCTCAAGGGCAGGGTTTGAGGTGGCGGGCGAAGTGGCAGACAAGCTGACGGACCAGGTGACGGCCGAGACGGCGGGCGCTGCGACCGCCACGGTGGAGCAACGCTGCCACGCGCCTCATGAGCAGAGCGAGGCCGAGCGGTGGTTCGATACGCATGCACGGCCGCGTGAGCGATTCACCAGCGAGGTCTACCTGCTGGCGCTGGCAACCTCCCAACAGGTGCAGAAGGTACTGACCGGCAAGGAAGGCCTGCTGCGACTGGCACCGCCGGGCAGTGTCATCGTCGATCTCTGCCGGGGCGATGTAAACATCAGCCGTGAGCTGGCCGTGCAGACCCGGCTGGCTGGCCATCACTGGCTGGAAGCGGCTTCCAGTCGCGACCCTCGCGATGAGAGCGAAGGCCATCTCACGCTGCTGGTCGGCGGTGATGACGCCACCGTACAACGCATGACGCCCCTGCTCGAGGCCATCGCTACCCGCCACCTGCACGTCGGGGATGCCGGCTGTGGGCATGCGGCCGTGCTGGCCAATGACTATCTCCACGCCGCCCATCTCATCACCACGGCAGAGGCGATCGCGATGGCCTATCGCGCCGGGGTGCGGCCTCACGCCTGCATCGATGCCATCAATCTGGGGGCCGGCCGCAGCGCCGTCAGCGAGGTGAATTTCCCGCGCTGGGTGCTGCCGGGAGATTATGATTCCGGTATCTCCACCGGTGCCCTGCGCCGCGACCTGCGCCTGGCGCGCAGCTACGTGACCACCCTCAAGCTGCCTTCCGGGTTGATGAAGGCGGTCTTCGATCGCTGGCAACCCCCCGAACTGTGCCCGGCGGATGAGGATGACA
Organism: Cobetia marina; assembly: GCF_001720485.1. Lineage (GTDB taxonomy): Bacteria > Pseudomonadota > Gammaproteobacteria > Pseudomonadales > Halomonadaceae > Cobetia > Cobetia marina. The sequence continues at coordinate 1,971,659 of NZ_CP017114.1, read as the reverse complement.
TCCATCATCTGTGTGATCGCTGGCTCAGCGATATTCCCGCTCAACTACGACACACCTCATCACCTGCCGCCGATGCCCCGAGCGCGCCGACCGACGCCGGGGCGCCTCGCTCATCAGGACGCGATGCCTCGGCGCCGGGCAGGGTGACGGATGGCTCCCGGCCGCCTGCCGAGAAAGCCTGAGCCCACCCCCATCGCGGGCTGACGCGTCTTGTCTTCGCCCCCTGACAGGCCTACTCCTGACGGGGGCCACTGAAGGCCGTGATCCAGCGCTCCAGGTGGCGCAGAAGTTGCAGACTGGCCCGTGGCATGCGCCGTCCGATCCGCGTGATGATGTGGGCGCGTGCCTGGCGAAAGGCGCTGCATTCCACATCACGAGCGATCAATACGCCCTCCTCCAGCTCGCGCGCAGCCGCGAAGGCCGGCAGCAGCGTGATGCACAGCTCCGAGCGTGCAGCCTGCTTGAGCACTTCCATGGAATTGGTCTGCATCACCATGTGGGGACGTACGCCCGCGTCACGAAAGCCGTCATCCATCAGCTGACGCACTCCATGGGTGGGGCCCCACAACGCCATGGGATGCGCTGCCACCTCTTCCAGGGTCAGCGCATGGTTCACCGCCGCCAGCGGATGCTCCGGGGACATCATCGCCACCAGCGGTTGTGGGCTTGAATGCCAGAAGCGCAATTGAGGGTGCACGCGTTCGTGGTACATCAGGCCGATATCCGCCTCATCCTCGACCACACGGTCGATGATGCTCTGCATGCTGCCGGTATTGACCTTGAGGGTGATCCCCGGGTACTGGGCCCGGAAGGCGCGCAGGGGGATGTTGACGAGATCGCCCACGAAGCCTTCGCCGATGATCAGGCGAATCTCGCCGGTTTCCAGCCGCTGGTAGGCATCCAGACGCTCACCGAAGCTTTGATCCAACTGTTCGCGCTGCTGAATGTAGTCCAGCAGCATCTCGCCCACTCGTGTCGGCTGTACGCCATCACGGGTTCGCTCGATGAGCGTGGCGGCCATCGCCTCTTCCAGCAATCCGATCTGGCGACTGACCGCTGACGGCGCGATATCCAGTCGAGCGGCAGCCTGCCGGATCGACCCCGCTTCAATGGTGACCTGAAAATAGACGAGGCGTTGATGCGGAATATCCATGAGTGAACGCTGCGCAAGAGGTTGAACTGAGGCCAGACATCCCGCATGTCCATGACCCTACGGAGGAACGTCTCGAAGGCCACGACCCGATGCCTTGACGTCGCGGGGACTGGGAAGCACGCTCGAGAAGATCGCTTGACACGAGAAAGACTCACGTGGATGCAGAGGCCGGCTATCAGCCGCCCGGCGGTCAGCGACTCCTGCCTCACTACGCAACAGCGTACCAGATACATGCCCGAGAAGGCGGAGTGAGTGTCGCCTGCCGTGATATCTTCGCAACCTGATTGTGCCAGACGAGGATATTCCCCTCTCGGCTGACTCTGTCGGCCGACTCTACCGGCCGACACTCGGGTGATTCTGAAGCCCGACGTTGATTGCGGTAACATGACCCCACGGCCGCGACAGATTCGATGCGGCTCCCCACGACAAGGAGATATGCCATGTTGACCATCTCCAGTTCGGTGACACTGGCGGATTGGGAAATCGACCTCACCCAGATTCGTGCTCAGGGCAATGGCGGCCAGAACGTCAACAAGGTGGCGTCAGCCGTCCACCTGCGGTTTGACGTGCAACGCTCCACCCTGCCCTCGTTCTACAAGGAACGCCTGATGCAGCTGTCGGATCAACGCATCAGCAAGGACGGCATCATCATCATCAAGGCCCAGAGCCACCGTACCCTTGAACTCAACAAGGAAGATGCTCTGGCACGCCTCAAGGCGCTGATCCTCGATGCCGTCAAGGTACAGAAGGCACGCCGCGCCACTCGCCCCAGCAAGGGCGCCAAACGGCGGCGGGTCGACAGCAAGACTCGCAAGGGCAAGATCAAGGCGATGCGCGGCAAGGTTCAGGACTGATCCGGCGCCCATGGCGGATCGACACACTCAGCGCTGATCGGCAGGCTCGGGGCTTGATCAGACAGGCTCGGCAACGGGCCTTTCACCTCTCAAGGAAGATGTGACATGCGCACTCTCGCAAGCTCACTGGTATTGGGCGGCCTGCTGGCCGTGGGGATGGTCTGGAGTGGCAGCTATCTCAAGGAAGCGGCACAGGTCTGGGAGGCGTCCAACCGGGTGGTGACGGTCAAGGGCCTGGCGGAGCGCGACGTCAAGGCAGACCTGGCTCTCTGGCCACTGCATTTCAGCGTCAATGCCAACCACCTGTCCGATCTGCACGAGGCGCTGGCTGATGATGAACGCAAGATTCGGGACTTTCTCACCGCTCGCGGCTTCCCGTCCGAGCAGATCAGCGTGACGTCACCGCAGGTAACCGACCTGCATGCCAACAGCTACAACGCACAGCGCCCTGACGAGCGCTACCGCGCCGAGGCCACGGTACTGGTGCGCTCGCCCGAGGTGGACCTCGTCAAGCAGAGCGCTTCCCGTACCGGCGAGCTGGTGCGTGACGGCATTCTGCTGTCGGCGGACTATGCCTACCGCACCGAATTCCTGTTCACGAGGCTTGCCGCTCTCAAGCCGGAGATGATCGCGGCCGCCACCGCGGATGCACGGCGTGCCGCGCAACAGTTCGCCGAGGATTCCGGCAGTCAGGTGGGGCATATCAAGCATGCAAGCCAGGGCTACTTCTCGATCTCGGACCTCGACAGCTATACCCCCGATATCAAGCAGGTCAGGGTCGTCACCACCATCGACTACACGCTCAGTCACTGACCTCCCGGCGGGCGGGCGATCGCCCTCGCCGCTCCTTATCGCCTTTCATGATTTCCTCGACAGCGGAGCCTGCATGTCCGACACCGTTCTCAGCAAGACCCAGACCAGCTTCTATCGTCGCCTGTTCGTGGCGCATCTCATCGCCCACGAGATCGACAGCGTGCCGGACATCATCGAGGCCACCGGCATGCCGAGGCGCACCGCCCAGGACACCATCTCGGCACTTGCCGAACTCGAGATTGTCTGTGAATTCCAGCATGCGGAAGGTCAACGTCACAACATCGGTCATTACGTGATTCGGGACTGGGGGCCAATCAATGCCCAATGGGTCGCCGACAACGCCGCACGACTGCAACGAGTGCTGGGCTACGCGTGATTGATCGCCACGCGCGATTCGATGCACTGCTGACGCTGGGCGTCTGCACGATATGGCAGAGTCATTCTGGAGGGAGTTGAGACATGTTGACGGCGGACATCTGGACAAGCGCTCTCGAGCACGCCGTCATCGCCGTGATCATCCAGCTGATGCTCTGGCCAGTCTTCACGCTGTGGTCGTCTGGCGCCATTGCGGTCGCCATCTTTCTGGGCCGGGAAATTGCCCAGCACGAGTACAAGGGGGGTGGCCCCAAGGCAGTGGCCTGGGATCATGGCCTGCTGTACCACTGGAACTGGGACTCCAGCCTGGACGTGGCCCTGCCGCTGGTGTCATGCGTGATCTGCGCGACACTGGTGCAGGCTGCAAGACATTGGCGCAGGCGCTCTGCCTGAGCCGGAACGGCTGTGTCAGCCCCGCCTCGATACCGCTGCCCCGGCATCGAGTCATCCTGCCTGTACCGCAATTCCCATGTGCACGTCTGAGGCACGCACTCTCAGCCAGAGTACGCCACTGGGGATACCTCGACCTGACGCTTCCTGCGTCGGATCGGGTGCTGCGCACGACTCTTGAGATACTCCGCCAGCGTCTTCGGCTCGATGCTGGGATGCTGATAGACGTAATCCTCCGTGATGATCGACAGGAATTCGGCACTGCGTGCCCCCGCGACCTCTATCCCCAGCACGAAGTCCTGTCCCTGATGTACCTCGAACAGGAAGTTGGGGGCTTGCGCCGCACAGGTCCTTGCCACGTAGCCATCCCCCAGGCTTTCCTTGAGGATGGAACGCTCCGGGTTGAACCGACTCTCCATGTAAATGTTAACCGTTTTCATTCTCACCTCCCTTGAAGGCAAGCCAGTATATACTAGAAATCTAATACTCACAGCATCAAGAAAGCCATGCGAGCATGACCCGGCCTCGCAGATCGAGCCTTTCTTGATCTTGATCAATAAGCGCAATAACTCAGCAATATCAATATGTTGAAACGATATAACACGACCGGATGCAAGCCCTGACCCACTCTCGCTCACCGTATCAGATGCTCATGTCCTTTCATCCCGCGACAAAAGAAGAGGCCAACCGAACTCTCGGCTGGCCTCTATCTGGACTCTGGTCGGGACACTGGTGGACGAGGACGTCAAACCGGCTCATGTCTCTCTCATGTCTCTCTTATGACAAAGATCAAAGACTTCCATCGCCAGCCAATTCACCTCTCGCCTCGCTCAGCGCTTTCTGGGCTTCCGTCAATTTCTTCTCTTTCTTATCTATCTTGTCCTTGTCACCATCCGACAAGGCGTCTTCCAGCTCCTGTCTACGCTCCCCGACCTCCTCCTCCCTTTCGCGGATCTTCTGCTCTCTTTCCTTGTGCAAGGTGGATTCATCACAGCCATTTTCCACAGCCGCGAGCGCTTTCTTCAAGCCTTCCACCTTATGGGCATTTCCCTGCGCATTGGCATCCTCCAGCTCCTGCTTGATCGAATCTGCCTTGTCCTGACAACCACTCACGAGTTCTGGAGAGGCCGCGGACACGGAAGATGCCAAGGCACTCAGCCCCATGGCAATCAATGGCAATGCGATAGCTCGGCCGAGGGTAGCGTCTCTGGACATGATCTTTTCCTGGGTGGGGGGGTCTCGACCCACCAGTACCGTAATCGCTAATAGAAGACAAGCGAGAAGCACTGTCACGAGTTCACTGACAGCCAGCCATTGCACCAGGAAACCACAGAACCTGGAGACCAAAGAACCTGGAGACCGGCATCCATGCCCGCGAACCGATAGCCCCTTGAACCACCAGAGGGTCGAGCGAAAGATCGTCAGCAAGTGAGCAAGGACGAAATCATGACAATAAAGTAGAACGGCAGGACGAGAGGACGAGAGGACGAGAGGACGAGAGCAGAAGGATAGCGCTCGAGAAAGGACAACAGACCATGAGCGCTGCCAGCGCTCTGAAAGAACGCAAAGAAGCCAGCTCAATGAGCTGGCTTCTTTGCAACGATGACCGAATGAACTGGGATCATATAGGGATCATCGTTCGAAATTCAGAGGCTTTCAAGCGAATGAAAATCTTCTGAACCCCTTCAATTCTGGTCGGGACGACAGGATTCGAACCTGCGACCTCTGCAACCCCATTGCAGCGCGCTACCAAGCTGCGCCACGTCCCGACTTCGTCCTTGAAAGGCTTCCCCCTCAAGACGAGACGTAATGTACCGCATTGATCTCAAAAAGAAAAGCCCGATATGAACATTTCTTGTCATTCGTCGCGCAAGCGCGTGACTCGCGACCCGTGGCGCTCCGGAAAAGATTGAATTCTCCCATGGGACGAACCATGTTCTAGTCATGACCCCATCAGTACCACTTGATAGGAAGGATGACATGGCGAACGTTCATTTCACTCTCACGACGCACCTGAAGAACGGGCAAACCGTCAGCGGCGACCCGATCAAGGTCAGTGCCAGTAGCACGCCGCAAACGGGCAACACGATACAGAAAGGGGACTGGCCGGCACTGGACGCCCTGTCACCCAACTTCCCCGTCACCGTCACGAAAGTGGAAGAAGATGATGACGGCAACACCCTCGTGGCACTTACCGAGTCGGACAAGCCTGACCCCTCGGACCCGGACAGCTATCGCTATACGCCGTGGAAATAGCCTCGGACAGGCAGCCACACGAGAAAAGATGCATCGGCCAGCCATTGGCAGTATCGTCCAAACAGCATGAGAACTATCTCATGAAAGCCGAGCCTGTCGCCGGGCCACTGCTGCCCTGCCGCCTGTCATCGAGGAAGGCGGCCCCTGAGGCGATGGTGAGTCACGCTCCCCGCACAGGCGAGAAACGTTGGGGCACAGTGAAACCGGAAACGGCTTTCCTCGAGTAGGCTGATACTGAACAACGACCAACGTCACATGAGCCTTCATCATCAGCCGATGCCTGAAGCATCCGACTGGCCCAATGACCGTCGAGGTACCATGACTCGTCTTGCAAAAATGGTAGGCACCAGCTGGCGCTGGTTGGTTGGCGAGAATGGCTCCGCACGACAGATTCTGCACCACGGGTTTCTGGTATCCGCCGTTTTGATCGGCCTGTTTTCCGCTGTCTTCAACTATCTGATGGAGCTGACGGTCCCCGCGTACAGCGTGGCGCTTGCCGTCATCAGTCTGATGGTCATGGTGATGTGGTATCGCTCACGTTTCCACGGGGAGTTCAGCCGCATGTCCTGGCTGTTCTGCACGCTGGTGACCTTCGTGATGCTGCCGGGCAACTGGGTCTTCAATCACGGCGCCTCGGGCCCGACGCTGCTGTTCTATCTCATGGCCGCCGCTTACGTGCTGGGGGTTCTCCCGCCGGACCGTCTGCGTCGTGGCGTCATCATCAGCGGCCTGATGCTGATGCCCTGGATTCTGCTGTGGGGGGAGATGGCCAACCCGCAACTGGTCTCCTCCTACGCGAGTACCGCGATGCGCAGCCTGGACATGGGGGTCAGCTATACCCTGGCGTTCGGACTGCTGAGCCTCGTGATCGCCGGTTACGCCAAGCGCATTCGAGAGGAGCGTGATCTGGCTCGCGCCTATGCAAAGAAGCTTGAACGCCTGAGCCGACTGGACAGTCTGACCGGACTCTACAATCACCGCACGATCCATGAACACGCCGAACACCACCTCAGCGGACGCGACATCAGCTGTCTGCTGATCTGTGATCTGGACCACTTCAAGCAGATCAATGATGCCCACGGCCACCCCTACGGCGACCAGGTCCTGGCGCACTTCTCGATGCACATCCAGACGTTGAGCCGAGAATACTCAGGCAAGGCCGGGCGTTATGGGGGAGAGGAATTCATGATCCTGCTGCCGGGCAATCTTGCCGTGGCCCGAGAATTCGATCGCCAGTTGCGTGAAAGCTGTGAGGCGTCTCCCCTGGCCCACGGCGTGATCCGTTTCAGTACCGGGGTCAGTGAACGGCGCCATCCGGATACCCTCAGCAGCTGGGTGCAACGCAGCGACGAGGCGCTCTACCACGCCAAGGCCAGCGGCCGTGATCAACTCATCGTCGATCACGACATCAGCATGGTGTGAGGCCAGGCCTCTCCGGCAATCAGATCTGCCTGCGTTGCGAGCCGTCCGCCACGATTCACCCCCTACGATTCGCCCCCTACGATCCGCCCTCTACGATCCGCCCTCTACGAGACGGCCCCCGCAAATCAAGATTTGCGGGGGCCGTCTCGTGGTATCTGACCTGAAGGTTCAGGGGCAGTCAGCCAGTGCCGCGAACGGCATGTCGCTCAGCGCTCCCCTTTCAGCCACTCCAGATTGATCTCGTGCTGACCATTGTCATCGGTGATGAAGATGGTGCCCTCGGAGATCATCATGGTCCACTTGATGTTGCGTGGCAGGGATTCGGTGATGGCGTCCAGTGCGCCCTCAGGAACCGCGGCAATGCTCAGATTGGACAGTCCAGCCACTGCCGGCACCACCTTGGTTTCCCAGACGCGCAGGCTACCGTAGGCGAGCAGCGAGGTGCGCTCGGTGCGCCGCGAACACCAGGTCAGGCGCTCGGCATCCGGCTGGCCCACCTCGATCCAGTGCAGCACGCGGCCATCCAGACTCTTCTCCCACAGCGCCGGTTCATCGACGTCTGACAGACCACGCCCGAATGCGATGTTCTCGCTGTACCACAGCGCATGGCCCAACAGGCGAACACACAGACGCAGCTCGGTTTCAGAGGGGTGACGGGCAACGGTAAAACGCAGGGTCTCGTAGACACCACGATCAAGGTCGGTCAGCGAGAGATCAACCTTGTAAGGCGTGGAAGACAGGGCCATGAAAGTCTCTTATTGAAAAGCGGATGCTCGGCAGGACATCTCCCGCCAGCGACCCACGCAGCCAGGACAAGCCTGTCTGCGTGGCGATGAAAGCGCAGAGTCTACCCTAGCCGGCGCCGCAACGCTTGCGACGAGCGTCAAAGCCCTGACGCTGCATGCCTCACCCCAGCAGACGCGCGACCACGCCATCCGCCGCCGAGAGATCTTCCAGCGACTCACGCGCAAGGATGAGCTCACGCCCGAGTGCCAGGGCACGGCGCTCGGCACGCGCCCGCACGGCATCATCGTTGATCGACTCAAGCTCCAGCACGTGCGCAAGCCCGATGGTGCGACGAATCAACTCACAGCCCGCATAACCCAACGCATCACGCAGGATACGGCTCAGCAATCGTTCCGCCACCCCGGGTGCCGCAAAGCTGGCATCCGACGTGTGGGCGGCCTGCTCACGATACTCGCGGGCAAAGCTTTCCCAACTGGCGACCGCCTGGGCACGCAACTGCGCCACGTAGTCACGCCTGTCGCCCTCCTCACCCTCGAGTTCGGTATGCGCGCAGGCTGCCAGCCACAGCGCCGCCAGCCAGCTGCCGATATCGAAGCCCGCCGGACCGAAGAAGCCGAATTCCGGGTCGATGACCTTGGTGCTGTCTTCACGCACGAAGATCGAGCCCGCATGCAGGTCGCCATGCAGCAGCGCCTCGGGCGTGGACAGGAAGCGCTGCTTGAGCTCCGCCACTTCCACTTTGAGTGCCGCGTCCTGCCACAGGGCTTCGGCATCGCTGCGCAGCGCCGGATTGATGCTGTTGCGCTCGTGATCGCAGAAAGGGTCCACGAAGAACAGGTCTTCGGTGATCTTGCATTGATCGGGATTGGTGAAGCGTGCGACGCGCGCCTTCTTGTCGTGGGCATCGAGTGCCAGATCACTGCTGCGATAGAGCGTCGTGGCCAGAAAATGCCCCATCTGCTGACCCAGCTGCGGCAGTGACGCACGCTCCAGGAAGGCGTGTCGCAGATTGCGGTGATCGCCGATATCTTCCATCACGATCGCCGAGCGGGCTTCCTCGAAGTGATAGAGCGCCGGCACCAGTTCAGGCGCGCAATCGGCCTCGAACTGCAGCGTCTCGGCCTCGATGCGTACCCGCACCAGCGACAGCGGCCAGCTTTCGCCGATGATGCGCACCCAGGGCAGCCCCTGCTTGACGATCACCGAGGTTGAGCGGTCCGGCGTGCAGACGCGATAGACATAGTTGATGTTGCCATCGCCGATCTCCTCGACCTGAAGCTCACTGGCCATAGTGAAGGCAGGCAACTGATCGCCGACATGCAGGCGTGCAAAGGCGATCACATCCGCGTCATCGCGAAATTGATACTCGATGGAAGGCGCCGTGGAGGGAGTGTCACTCACCGTCGTGGCGTGGAGATCTTGAACAGTCATGGCAGGTCTCAGCGCGGAATCATGAAGCCGCCGTCCTGGATGCCCTCTCCAATGCATGGCGAGAGAAGTATCCAGGCTCTCAGTTTATTCCAAAAAGAAATAAACAGGCGATCAGTTATAGCGAGAAGATGCCTGCAATGGCCACGAATGACAAGACCTGCCGAGTGAGTTTCGTTCAACTCGGCAGGCGGCAGGTTCATGCAGTGCGCGGGGTCACTGGATCGGGGCCAGCAGATAGGCCGCCCGCGACACCAGCTTGCGCCACATGGGCCGCGCCTCCAGCTCCTCGCAGCTGATCTCGCGACAATGACGGAAGTCTTCCTCGAGCATGGCCTCCACCTCTGCCGCGAACTGGTGATCCGGCACGAAGGCGGTGACCTCGAAGTTCAGACGGAAGGAGCGATTGTCGAGGTTGACCGTCCCGATGGTCGCCGTGTGACTGTCCATCAACATCACCTTCTGATGCAGAAAGCCCGGCTGATAGCGGAAGACGCGCACGCCCGAGCGAATCATGTCGGAGAGGAACGAGAAGGCCGACAGGAACACCAGCAGATGATCGGGACGTTCGGGGATCATCACCCGCACATCCACGCCTCTCAGCGCTGCCAGCTTCAAGGCATCCTGCACGCCCTGGTCCGGCACGAAATAGGGGCTGGTGATCCAGATGCGGCTGACCGAGGAGTGGATGGCCTGCTGAACCAGCAGACTGGCCGTCTCGCGACGGTCCGCCGGGCCGGAAGGCACGATCACCACGTGCTGACACTCTTCACAGCTGATGCGGGGCTCCCACTCCAGCGACAGCACCTCGCCAGTCGCCCAGTGCCAGTCCTCCCAGAAGGCCTCCTGCAGCCCCATCACGCTGGGTCCTTCCAGCTTGAGGTGAGTATCGCGCCAGGCGCCGTAGCGTTCGGAATGGCCCAGATACTCATTGCCCACATTCAGCCCGCCGACAAAGCCCACTCGGCCATCGATGACGGTGATCTTGCGGTGATTGCGGAAGTTGATCTGGAAGCGGTGCCGCCAGCCCCGCGAAGAGTTGAAGGCACTCACCTCACAGCCGGATTCCAGCAGATCATTGAGGTACCCATCCGGCAGCTTGCGCGAGCCGATCTCGTCATACAGGAAACAGACCCGCACGCCACGTTCGGCACGCTTCATCAGTGCCTGCTTGAGTCGCACACCGAGCTCGTCATTCCGCACGATGAAGAACTGGATGAGAATGTAATCCTCGGCCGCCTTGATGGCCGCGAACAGGGCATCGAACGTCTCCTCGCCATTGATCAACAGCTTGGCGCGATTGCCGGTGGTCACCGGCATCATCGCCAGACGCTCGATGGCATCCAGGTGCGTGGGATTGCCGCCCAGCGGACGCGAGAGCCAGGGGGAGAGCTTGGGACGAAAACGCATCAAGACGCGTCGCATCGTCGAGTCACGCTCCTCGCGGGCACTGACATAGCCATAGAAACGGGGACGCCCGAATACCCAGTAAAGCGGCAGGGCGACGTAGGGGAAGGTCAGCAGACACAGAATCCAGGCAATCGCACCCTGTGAGGTACGACTGGACATCAGGGCCATGACGGCGGTCATCGCACCCAGAATGTGACTGCTCAACAGCAGAAAGCCAAGTAACCAGGCGGTCATTGCAGCTCCATTGCAGGCGTCAGGGTCGCCAGATTATGCCACAGCTGCGCTGGCAACGATGCCTCGGCGTGGCAGAGTCCAGATGCGCAGAACCCCGCCGATGTCATGACACGGGCGGGGTTCCTGGCTCATGCCCTCACGGACATGACGTGCACATCACGCAGACGGCCTTCAGGCGCGGCTGGCGATGATTTCCTTCCACTTGGCCGGGCCGGTCTGGTGCACGGAGACACCTGCACTATCGACCGCCACGGTGACCGGCATGTCCTCGACCTCGAATTCGTAGATCGCTTCCATCCCCAGGTCTTCAAACGCCAGCACGCGGGACTTCTTGATCGCCTGGGCGACCAGGTAGGCGGCGCCGCCGACCGCCATCAGGTAGCTGGACTTGTTGTCACGGATGGCGTCGATCGCGGTCGGGCCACGCTCGGCCTTGCCGACCATGCCCAACAGGCCGGTCTCTTCCAGCAGCGTACGCGTGAACTTGTCCATGCGGGTCGCGGTGGTCGGGCCAGCCGGACCGACGACTTCGTCACGGATCGGATCGACCGGGCCGACGTAGTAGATGAAGCGACCTTTCAGATCCACCGGCAGCTGCTCACCACGTGCCAGCATCTCGGTCATGCGCTTGTGGGCCGCATCACGGCCGGTCAGCAGCTTGCCGTTGAGCAGCAGGGTGTCGCCCGGCTGCCAGCTCTGCACTTCCTCGGGCGTCACTGTGTCGAGGTTGACGCGCTTGACGCTGTCGCCCGCTTCACGGGTGATTTCCGGCCAGTCCTCGAGCTTGGGTGCCGGCAGCTCTGCCGCGCCGCTGCCATCCAGAGTGAAGTGCACGTGACGGGTCGCCGCGCAGTTCGGGATGATCGCCACCGGCTTGTTGGCCGCGTGGGTCGGGTAATCCATGACCTTGATGTCGAGCACGGTGGTCAGACCACCGAGGCCCTGTGCGCCGACACCCGTCGCGTTGACCTTCTCGAACAGCTCGAGACGGATCTCTTCGGCGCGGTTGGAGGCACCACGCTTCTGCAGTTCCTGGATATCGATCGGCTCGAGCAGGGATTCCTTGGCCAGCTGCATCGCCTTCTCGGCGGTACCGCCGATGCCGATGCCCAGCATGCCGGGCGGACACCAGCCAGCGCCCATCTTCGGAATCTGTTCCAGCACCCAGTCGACCACGGAGTCGGACGGGTTGAGCATCGCGAACTTGGACTTGGCTTCGCTGCCGCCGCCCTTGGCCGCGACGTGGATCTCGACGGTATCCCCCGGCACCAGCTTGTGGTGGATGATGGCCGGCGTGTTGTCCTTGGTGTTGGCACGCTTGCCGTCCGGGTCTGCCAGCACGGAGGCGCGCAGCACGTTGTCCGGCAGCAGATAGGCGCGGCGGACGCCTTCGTTGACCATGTCATCCAGGCTCATCTCGGCCTCGAAGCGCACGTTCATGCCGACATGAACGAAGACGGTGACGATACCGGTGTCCTGACAGATGGGACGATGACCCAGGGCACACATCCGGGAGTTGATCAGAATCTGCGCGATGGCATCCTTGGCGGCCGGATTCTCTTCACGCTCGTACGCCGCGTTCATGGCGTCGATGAAGTCCTTTGGATGGTAGTAGGAGATGTACTGCAGCGCGTCGGCGACGCTCTGGATCAGGTCATCCTGGCGGATCACGGTCATCAGGATCGGCTCCTCAAGGGCAAGCGATGGAAAAGACAGGCACACTGGCGCCCAGGGCGTCAGGCCGATTACTGTTGTCAGGGACAGAAATCGCGCCACCATGGGGCGGGCGCCGGGTCAGGTGGCCGGGATTATACCTCAAGCGAGCACGCGGCGGCAGAGCGAATCCTGCAACCCGCATGTCAGGACATCCCAGCTCATCCAGCGCAAATGACGGGCGTGGAGACTGCCATCATGCCCCGCGCGATGACCCCCGATTCACTGCCACCTCTTCACTGCCACTTCCCCTCACGAGCGACTCATGACATCAGGCTTCAACGCGTTTCGCCCTCTCACCTGCTTGACGATAGCCTCGCTGACGCTGCTGTCGGGCTGCATGCAGCATTCCCGGTCGGACACTGACGAGGCCTCGGGGAGCTATCAGCGGATGGAGGCCAGCACCGAGAGTCAAAGCAATTCTCGCGTGCGCCATCTGGTACTGCATTACACCGATGATGACCTCACAGGCTCTCTGATCAGCCTCACCGGCGCTGACGTCAGCGCGCATTATCTGCTGTCGTCGCCGATGCCCGCGACCGGCCTGCCGCGCGTCTATCCGCTGGTGCCGGAAGCGCGCCGCGCCTGGCATGCCGGCGTCAGCCATTGGGGTGAACGCGGCCACCTCAATGACACTTCCATCGGCATCGAGATGGTCAATGCCGGGCCCGAAGCGCTCACGCCCCTGGCACCCGGGCAGACGGAGACCCAAGCTTCCGGCGTGGCAAGGCGCTGGTCCCCTGATCGCCACTTCGCGGCCTGGAACGAGCAGCAGATCGCGGCCTTGATCGCGCTGGCCTCCCCCATTGTGCACCGCCATGACATCAAGGCAGTGGATGTCGTCGGACACTCCGACATCGCCCCGGACCGCAAGACCGACCCGGGCCCGCGCTTCCCCTGGCGCCGTCTGCATGAAGCCGGCATCGGGGCCTGGCCACGGGATGCCGACGTCAGCTGCTTTCGACAACAGATGGCCAGCGATGGACTGCCCGCGGAGAAGACCTTGATCGCGGCGCTCGCCCACTATGGTTATCCAGTGGAGGCCGAGCGGCCCTGGATGGCGATCGCCGCGTTTCAGGCGCACTTTCGCCCCGGGGCCATCAGTGGCCAGTTTGATGCGGAAAGCGCCGCGATCCTGCTGGCCCTCAACACGCGCTATCGCCAATCGACGCCCTGTCAGGCCCGGTGAACTCGGGAATTTCCGTCATCCAATCGTCATTCATCTGTCACATTGCTGCCGCAGCATCGACACTTCCCTGACACCTGGAGCGGTGTTGCATGGCACTTTGCCAACGGCCGTCTACTCTGGGTACAGACATGACCAGAGAGGGTCATGGATCCACACGCTTGCGACTGGCGAGGAGACGCCGGAATCCCCATTCCAATGAGGTTCATCATGGCTGATAACATTCTCAGTGCAGTACCTGATACGGCAGCAGACATGACAACACCCGCCACATCCCCCGGCGCGCTCGGATTCGTGGTCTGTGATGACAAGCGCATCTATGGGGCAGGCATGAGCGAGGAAGACTGTCTCGACAATGCCCTTGAATGCCTGTGCGGCTTCTGTGAGCGCAGCGCGCTCAAGAAGATGCTGGAACTGTGTCAATCCGGTGTGCGCTATCCGCTGCGCCAGCTTCCGGCCAGCCAGGCCTGCGTCAGCAATTGCCAGGTCTCCGGCCCTACCGATCATTATCGTATCCATGACGGCGTCGCCTATGCTCCGGAAGAATTCGTGACACCTCTCTCGGCGTAAGCCTCTCGCACCCTGCATCGCGTCCTCAAGAAAGCGCCCCTGCCACCGAGGGTTCAGTGACAGGGGCGCGTTCTGTTGCATTGCCTTCCTCCGGTGAGACGCGACAGCGAATCACGTGCCAGACCTCTCAGCCGCCAAGATAGGCGCGGCGGACCTCGTCATTGGCCAGCAGCGCCTTGCCGCTGTCCGCCAGCACCACGCGACCGTGTTCCAGCACATAACCGCGATCGGCGATCGACAAGGCGCGATGGGCATTCTGCTCCACCAGGAAGATGGTGGTGCCCTGCTCGCGCAGCTGCTCGACGATCTCGAAGATCTGCCCGATCACGATGGGCGCCAGTCCCAGCGAAGGCTCATCGAGCAACAACAGTCGCGGCCGACTCATCAAGGCACGCCCGATGGCCAACATCTGCTGCTCGCCACCGGACATGGTGCCGCCGCGCTGATGGAAGCGCTCCTTGAGGCGCGGGAAGAGCCCCAGCACATGCTCGATGCTGCGTTCGTTCTCCTCCTTGCTCTGGTAATAGCCGCCCATGGCGAGATTCTCCTCCACCGTCATGCCGGTGAAGATGCGGCGACCTTCGGGCACCACCGACAGCCCGCCACGCATCACGCGCGCCGTGGGTGTGCCGGTGATCTCCTCGCCCTCGAACCACACCCGCCCGCTGGTCGGGCGCGGATCGCCACAGATCGACATCAAAAGCGTCGTCTTGCCGGCGCCGTTGGCACCGATCAGCGTCACGATCTCGCCCTGCCCCACGGCCAGCGAGACATCATTGAGCGCCTGCACCGGCCCGTAATGTGTCGTCAGGTGCTCGAGCGCCAGCATGGCATCCCGCGGCGCGAGTGCCTCGCTGGCAGGCACGGTCTCTGGCATGACTGCATCAACATGCTCACTCATGCTCATTCCTCTCCCAGATAGGCCTTGATCACGGCATCGTTGCGTCGAATGTCATCCGGGCAGCCATCCGCCAGCGGCTGACCCTGATTGACCACGTAGATGTGATCCGAGATGCCCATCACCAGACTCATGTCGTGCTCGATCAACAGCACCGAGATGCCCTCATCGCGGGTCAGGCTGACGATCAGGTCATCGAGATCCCGGGTCTCGTTGGGGTTGAGGCCGGCCGCCGGCTCATCCAGCATCAGCAGCCGTGGCCTGGCCACCATGCATCGCGCGATCTCGAGTCGCCGCTGCTGGCCATAGGCCAGATTGCCGGCCTCGCGATTGGCGAATTCGAGCAGACCGACACGCTCCAGCCAGTCACCGGCATGCTGCATCAGCGCCTTTTCACTGCGGCGATAGCCCGGCGTCTTGAACAGGCCCTTGAGAAGATTGCGCTCAGCGTGCATGTGCTGCGCCACCAGCAGGTTTTCGATGACCGTCATCTCCTTGAACAGCCGCACGTTCTGGAAGGTGCGTACCATGCCAGCCTGGGCGATCCGGTACCCCGGCAGGCGATGCATGGCGCGATTCTGGAAATACACCTCGCCGCCGGTGGGCTGATAGAAGCCGGAAATGCAGTTGAAGACGGTGGTCTTGCCCGCACCATTCGGCCCGATGACCGATACCACCTCGCCCGGATGTACCTGAAGCGTCACGCCGTCCACGGCCTTGAGGCCACCGAACTGCATGGTGAGATCACGTACGTCCAGCAGCGGTGCCCCGCCCTCGGCGCGTGCCTGGCGGTGTGAGGAAGCGGCTGGCGCCTCATTGTCGAATGCTTGCTTGTCATGTGCGTCAGCCACGGTCGAGCTCCATCTGCGGTCGTTTGAGCGGCACCAGGCCTTGAGGACGCCACACCATCATCAGCACCATCATCAGCCCGAACAGCAACATGCGATATTCATTGAACTCACGGGCCAGCTCCGGCAACAGCGTCATGGCGATCGCCGCCAGGATGACGCCTAGCTGCGAGCCCATTCCGCCCAGCACCACGATGGCGAGAATGATCGCCGACTCGATGAAGGTGAAGGACTCGGGACTGATGAAGCCCTGACGCGCGGCGAAGAAGGCACCGGCGAAGCCCGCGAAACTCGCCCCGATCGTGAAGGCCGAGAGCTTGATGCCGGTGGGATTCATGCCCAGTGAACGGCAGGCGATGTCATCCTCGCGCAGCGCCTCCCACGCCCGCCCGATGGGCATGCGCAACAGACGATAGATCACGAACAGCGTGATCAGCACCAGGATCAAGGCCAGCAGGTACAGATAGATCACCTTGAAGGCCGGGTCGTAGTCGATGCCGAAGAACTCATGGAAGGCGATGTTGCCCTCATCGGCTCGCCGCGAGAACTCGAGATTGAACAAGGTCGGCTTGGGTATGCGCGCGATGCCATTCGGGCCGCCGGTCAGCTCCGTCCAGTTGTTGAGCAGGATACGGATGATCTCGCCGAAGCCCAGCGTCACGATGGCCAGGTAGTCACCCCGCAGCCGCAGCACGGGGAAGCCGAGCAGATAGCCGAACAGCGCCGTCATCAACCCCGCGATGGGCAGCGCTTCCCAGAAGCTGAAGCCCAGATAGCTGTTGAGCAGTGCGTAGGTATAGGCTCCGACCGCATAGAAGCCCACGTAACCGAGATCCAGCAGCCCCGCGAGACCCACCACCACGTTGAGCCCCAGGCCCAGCATGATGTAGATCAGCGTCAGGGTCGCGAGATCCACCGCCGAGCGGTTGGACAGAAACGGGAAGATCAGCAACGCACCGATGGCCAGCATGATCCACAGCTGACGCTTCTGACCGCTCATCACGTCGGGGACGCGGAAACGTGATGGCTTGCGGGTACGCGCACGCCATTCCTCGATCTGTGGCCGCACCAGCTGGTGCAGGAAGACGGCCAGTGACGCGGCCAGCAACCAGCCCCAGGTGTCCATGCCCATCAAGCGTACCGTGGTGGTGATACCGGTGGACTCGAGCTGCACCCCCAGTACCGAGCCACCCAGCACGAGAGTCAACACGGCGGCCGCAAGTGCCGACCACCAGGGACGACGATAGGAAGGCTGTGGCGGAATCGTCTCGGCGGGCGAGGTGCCCGCTGTCTTCAGAGTCTGTTTCGCAAGCTTGGGCATCAGATCTTCTCCACTTCGGGCTTGCCGAGAATCCCGGAGGGACGGAACAGCAGAATCAGGATCAGCAGTCCGAAGGCCACCACGTCCTTGTATTCCGTGGACAGATAGCCGCCGGTCAGCGCCTCCGCGACGCCCAGCAGCAGGCCACCCAGCATCGCGCCGGGGATACTGCCGATACCGCCCAGCACCGCCGCCGTGAACGCCTTGAGCCCGGCCAGGAAGCCGATGTAGGGATTGACCACGCCGTAGTACATGCCGAGCAGCAGTCCCGCCACGGCGGCAAGCGCCGCCCCGATCACGAAGGTCATCGAGATGATCATGTCGGTATTGATGCCCAGCAGACGCGCCATGCCGGCATCCTGGGAGCAGGCACGACAGGCACGCCCCAGGCGCGAGCGCGAGATGAACGATGACAGCAGCAGCATGCACACCAGCGTGACGCTGAAGATGATCACCTGCATGTAGGACAGATTGACCGCGAAGCTTTCCAGCCCGAACTCCCAGCCGCCCGGAATCAGGCTGGAGATCGCCATGTCCCGCGAGCCCTGGGCCAGACGCATGTAATTCTGCAGGAAGATCGACATGCCGATCGCCGAGATCAGCGCGATCAGACGCTTGGAGCCACGTACCGGGCGATAGGCCACCCGCTCTACGGCGAAACCGTAGGCACAGGACACCAGCACCGCCACCAGCAAGGCGGCCGCCATCAGAAAGAAGGGGTTGGCGATGCCCAGCATGCCCAGCGCCGCGATGACGATGAAGGTCACGTAGGTGCCGATCATGTAGATCTCGCCGTGGGCGAAATTGATCATGCCGATGATGCCGTAGACCATCGTGTAGCCGATGGCGATCAAGGCATAGGTACTGCCGATGGTCAGGCCATTGATGACCTGCTGCAGGAAGTAGAGGATGTCTTCCATTGAAACGACCCTTGGCCGCGACAGTGTTCGGCTTGTGGCCGGAAACTGTCAGGGAAATGCCGCATGCGCGACGACGACGGGAAGGCACGGCGATGTTGCATCGCCATGAACTCGACCGAACGGAGAGGCCCGCCATGCCACGCGGCATGACGGGACAGCGTGTCGGCATTGATCCGCCGGGCCTCATGACAGGTCACGAGACCGCAGCGAGTGCTGATATCAGCCGCTGATCAATGTGCCGCTTCGCTCTTGGTACCGTCGGCGTGCCAGTTGTAGACGACGAAGTTGAAGTCCTTCAGATCGCCCTTCTCATCGTATTCGACCTTGCCGATGGGCGTGTCGAAGCTGTTGGCCTTGAGATATTCCGCGACATCATAGGGGTCGGTGGAGTCGGCGCCCTTGATGCCATCGGCGATCAGCTCCACTGCGGTGTAGGCGGGCATGACGAACGGACCGGAAGGGTCCTGCTCCTTGTCCTTGAAGGCCGCGACCAGATCCGCGTTCTTCGGGTCATTCTCGAAGGCCGGCGGCAGTGTCACGTACAGGCCTTCCGAGGCCTGGCCGGCAATCTTGGAAATGTCCGGATTCCCGACCCCTTCCGGCCCCATGAAGGGCGCGTCGAAGCCAAGTTCACGCGACTGACGCAGCAAGAGGCCCAGTTCCGGGTGATAGCCGCCGTAGTAGACGAAGTCGACGTTCTCCTTCTTGAGCTTGGAGATCAGCGCCGAGAAATCCTTGTCACCCGCCGTGATGCCCTCGAACAGCACCACATCGATACCCGCTTCCTCGACGGTATCGCGCACGCCGGTGGCGATACCTTCCCCGTACTGCTGCTTGTCGTGGATCACGGCCATGTGCTTGGGCTTGATCGTCTCGGCGATATAGCGCCCCGCAACCGGCCCCTGCAGCGAGTCCAGGCCGATGGTGCGGAAGACCAGCTCATAGCCCTGCTCGGTGATGGTCGGACTGGTGGACGCCGCCGTGATCATCATCACGCCTTCCTCGGCGTAGATGTCCGAGGCCGGTTGCGTCGCGCTGGAGCACAGGTGGCCGATCACGTACTGGACGCCGTCATTGACGATCTGGTTGGCGACCGCCACCGCCTGCTTGGGATCACAGGCGTCGTCGTATTTGACGCCCTTGAGCATCTCGCCGTCGACGCCGCCGGCGGCATTGATCCGCTCGATGGCCATCTCGGCACCGATGAACTGCATGTCACCGTACTGGGCGACCGGCCCCGTGACCGGGCCTGCCATGGCGATGGTGATATCTGCCTGAGCCTGGGTGGACATCGCCGCGGCGATACCGAGAGCGAGAAGAGACCTGCGCATCATGATGAGAATTCCTGTTCCCGATTATTGTTGTACTACGGCCGGGCAGACCTGACGGGTGCCTTGCGGCAGCATTGCGCCGCCCGAAAAGGACTGGCGACAATCGCTGTCATTCGCTGACCTTGTCCGCCGCCGCCAGCCATCAGGCAGGCGACTCGCGACGCCAGGAATGCCTTGAAAGCATTATTGGCAGCAGCGAATACGCATGTAAAGCGACCGTTTGAGCGCTCATGAATGCAGGCCAAGGCCCTACCAATAGCGAAAAAGACTGCGCTTTCCATTCTGGCCAGACAATCGTTGGCATTGACGATGAAAGCCAGTCATTGGCGTATGTGAAGACGCAGTTGACAGGAATTCCCTCTTCACTTGCACCATCAGGTCGCATTGCTGCACCCACCCCGGCTACGCCCAAGGTTGTAGGAAAAGCAATCCTGCCGCCCTCCCGAGGCAACCGGTTGCCCCTGAGCCATGCACTGAGCTGCAATATGATGATCTGCAACGCAATAGACAAGATAACGGGATAACCTGCTGATGGCACCTCCCCGTCAGATACCCGCCAGCCCTGAACGCCACGCGCCCGACGATGGGTGACATCGTCGGGCGCGCAGGGTCATGCCTTTAGCAACGCGAATGCTGGGGGATGGAGAGTAGCGTCAGCCCAGCGCGAGCAGGCGATTGCGCACGTCATTGATCTGATCGCGCAGTCGACCGGCTTCCTCGAATTCGAGATTCTTGGCCGCCGCGAACATGGCATCTTCCAGCCGGCTGATTTCCTTCTCGAGTGCCTGAGGGCCTTGAGCCGCCAGAGCCGCATAGTCCGGCGTCTCTTCCGCCACCTGTCGCTCGTTGCCCTTGCGACGACTGCTCTTGCGTCCCGGTGCCTGGGCACCTTCCATGATATCCGCCACCGATTTGGTGATGGTACGCGGCGTGATGCCGTGCTCTTCATTGAAGGCCATCTGCTTCTCACGGCGGCGCTCCGTCTCGGCTATCGCACGCTGCATGGAATCGGTGATGCGATCGCCATACAGAATCGCCTTGCCGTTGGCGTTGCGCGCCGCACGGCCGATGGTCTGGATCAGGGAGCGCTCGGAGCGCAAAAAGCCCTCCTTGTCGGAATCCAGAATCGCCACCAGCGAGACTTCCGGGATATCAAGGCCCTCACGCAGCAGGTTGATGCCGACCAGCACATCAAACTTGCCAAGACGCAGATCCCGGATGATCTCTACGCGCTCGACGGTGTCGATATCCGAGTGCAGATAGCGCACCCGAACATCGTGCTCTCCCAGATACTCGGTCAGGTCTTCCGCCATGCGCTTGGTCAGCGTGGTGATCAAAACGCGCTCACCGACCTCGGTGCGCGCCTTGATCTCGGAGAGCACGTCATCGACCTGGGTCGAGGCAGAGCGCACCTCGATGACCGGATCAAGCAGCCCCGTGGGACGGACGACCTGCTCCACCACCTGCCCGGCATGCTCTTCTTCATAGGTACCGGGTGTCGCCGAGACGAAGACGGTCTGCGGCAGGATGCTTTCCCACTCCTCGAATTTCATCGGGCGATTGTCCAGCGCCGATGGCAGACGGAAGCCGTATTCGACCAGCGTCTCCTTGCGTGAACGGTCACCGCGATACATCCCGCCGACCTGAGGCACGCTGACGTGGGACTCGTCGATGAAGACCAGCGCGTCCTTGGGCAGGTAATCGAAGAAGGTCGGCGGCGCATTGCCGGGATCACGCCCGGACAGATAGCGCGAGTAGTTCTCGATGCCGTTGCAGTAGCCCAGCTCCATCATCATCTCGATGTCGTAGAGGGTACGCTGCTCCAGACGCTGCGCCTCGACCAGCTTGTCGTGCTTGCGCAGGTAATCGAGGCGCTCGACCAGCTCTTCCTTGATGTGATCGACCGCGGCGACGATGGTCTCGCGCGGCGTCACGTAGTGGCTCTTGGGGTAGATGGTCATGCGCGGCACCGACTCGGCCACTTCACCGGTCAGCGGATCGAACAGCCGGATGGAGTCGATCTCGTCATCGAACAGCTCGACACGCACGGCCTGCTCCTCGGAGTCCGCCGGGAAGATGTCGATCACGTCGCCACGCACGCGATAGGTACCGCGCCGGAAATCCATGTCGTTGCGGGTGTACTGCAGCTCCGCCAGGCGCCTGAGAAAGCCGCGTTGGTCGATCTGCTCACCACGATTGAAGTGCAGACGCATCTTCAGGTACTGATCCGGGTCACCCAGGCCGTAGATCGCCGAGACGGAGACCACGATGATCGCATCGCGCCGCTCCAGCAGCGCCTTGGTCGCCGACAGGCGCATCTGCTCGATGTGGTCGTTGATCGAGGCGTCCTTCTCGATGAAGGTATCCGAGGACGCGACATAGGCTTCGGGCTGGTAATAATCGTAATAGGAGACGAAGTACTCGACGGCGTTGTCAGGGAAGAACGACTTGAACTCGCCATAGAGCTGGGCTGCCAACGTCTTGTTGGGCGCCATCACGATCGCGGGTCGCTGCAGACGCTCCACGATGTTGGCGACGGTGAACGTCTTGCCCGAGCCGGTCACACCCAGAAGCGTCTGATGCGCAAGACCCGCTTCCAGGCCAGTGATCAGCTTCTCGATGGCAGCCGGTTGATCACCGGCTGGCTTGAACTTGGAATTGATGCGAAATGGTTTGCTCATGCGCTCTCAATGGTGGCGGTCATGCCGCTCTTCAACTGACGGTGGCGGCCAGACTTGCGAAAGGACACCGCGCCCTACTCGGGTGATATCTCGCGACTCGTCACACTGACCCGGGTGCTGGTCATCAGTCGATGGATGGGGCAACGCTCGGAAATCTCGAGCAGGCGCTGACGCGTCGCCTCATCGAGTTCCGCACCATCCTCGGCCTGGAAGTGCATGCTGACGCTCAGACGATACTCCGCGTTCTCACCTGCGCGACGCTCATCACTGTCATCACGGTCCACCGTGGTCACGATGGACGCGAGTGGCAGCCCCTTGCGCCGCGCATACATCAACACGGTGATCGACTTGCAGGCACCCAGCGAGAGATCGAAGTAGTCGTGCGGGTCCGGCGCACTGTCCTCGCCACCCACCACGGTGGGCACATCCACCAGCAGTTCCTCGAAGCTCGCGACCTGAACCCGATGGACGAAGCTGCCAGCCTTGCGGGTAATCACCTCGATGCTCATGCACTACCTCCTTGTCGTGGACTCTCGCGAGACGCATCCGAGCCTGCTGGCGAGCAGAGCGCTCACTTCACCTTGTAACCCGCCTTCTCGACGGTCTTGACCACGGCGTCATACCGCACCTGCCCTTCGACCTCGGCAAAGCCACGCCCGACCTCGGCCTCCTTGACCCCGTCCATCATCATCAAGGCAGTGGTGACCTTGTTGACATCCTTGACGCTCTCGACACCGATCAATGTAAGGGAAAAGCTGGCCATCTCGTGATTCCTGTCTCGCTGGATAAAAAGGATCGCAGGCGCGATCAAACCGCCAAGAATACCACGTTTGACGAGGGCTCCCCCATGCATGCCAGCGAGTCGCCTCAGGCTTTCATGCCAGTGGATCGCCCCGAAAGATGCCGTGTTGCCCTGCCGGGGGCTGACAGCTGACCACTGCCGCGTGACAATGCCTGCATCGAATGTACCGCTGGCAATTCTCAGGCATTGAACCGCCTGCGGCGGACCCCTCCTTTGCGACAGGATAGCGCGACATGACTGATTTCAAGACCCTGATGCAAGCCCACGGCTTTCACGCGACACAGGCGGGCAAGCTTGCCCCCGAGTCGCCGCTTGCCCCCGAGACCGATGGCGCCGGGAGTCTCACGCCCCTCTCCTGCTTCGAGGTACTCGCGGTCAATGGCGCGGATGGTGAGCGCTTTCTCCAGGGACAGACCTCGCAGCAGCTTGCGCTGGTGGATGGCTCACTCGCTCCGCTGACCGCCTTCTGCACTCCCAAGGGGCGGATTCTGGCGATGGCCCAGCTGATGCGTCTCAGCGAGGATTGCCTGTGGCTGCTGATGCCGACGGGCACGGCGGAGCCCCTGCGCGCGCACCTTGCCAAGTTCGCGCCCTTCTACAAGGTGAGTCTCGAGGTCCGGGAGGATAGCGTGGTCGTGGGGCTCACGGGAGAGCCCGCCCTGACCCGGGCGGCCGAGCAACTGGCCGATGCTGCCTCCTCACAGCACACCGCGCTTGGCCCGCATGATTTCGCCATGTTGGCAACCCCGGATGCCGTGCTTGCCCGCCAGCCGGGGGCAGAGATGGCACGAGGCGTACTGGTCGGCTCTGATGCGCAGGTGACCCGACTCAGCCGTGCACTGCTCGATGGCGGCATCAATACCCGTGACGAGAATCACTGGGCGCGCGAGGACATTCGTGCCGGCCTGCAGTGGGTGGACTCGGAGCAGACGGATGCCTGGCTGCCGCAGATGCTCAACCTGGAAGCGCTGGCGGCCATCAGCTTCAAGAAGGGGTGCTATACCGGTCAGGAAGTCGTGGCCCGCGCCCACTTCCGTGGTCAGGTCAAGAAGCGCCTGCAGCGCCTGACGGCGGAGCCGGTCACTCCTCTGCCGCAGCCGGGCGGCAAGGTGGTCTCGCCAGAAGGCAAGGCCATGGGTGAGATCCTGCGGGTCGCCAACAATGCCGATGGCAGCCTGGAAGTGCTGGCGGTGGTGAGCCTGCGCGATGAGGAAGCCCCCCTGACCCTCGAGACTGGGGAGCCCTTGCACCGCGCCCCGCTGCCCTATCCGCTGGAGCGACGTGACCCGGAACAGCTCAAGGCATGAACTTGAAGGCATGAACTTGAAGACATGAGCTTGAAGACATGAGCACCAGGCAGCGCTGCCAGCCGTGACACGGACGCCACGGCTGGCCTGGTTAGCCGCCTGCGGCGTCATGACAGACAGGCCCCGGCGAAGCGATTCGTCGGGGCCTGTCTGTATCAATGCCTGGCTGTATCAGAGGCTGACCTTGGCAGCATCCGGCTGAGTCAAGGCCTGGGCATCTCGAAGCGGGAGAGCCGAGACCGCTAGCCCATTTCGCCAGTGACGCTGGCCGGCAACCAGTGCTTGCCGGCCTTGAGATGCTGGATCAGCTGCTCGGACGGCAGGGGACGCGAATAGAGGTAGCCCTGATGAAGATGACAGCCGCGTGCCAGAAGCGCCGTGCGTTGCTCAGGGGTCTCGATACCCTCCGCCACCACGGCCAGATGGAAGGCCTCCCCCAGTCCCAGCATCGCATCAATCATCGCCCGCCCCTTGTCGGTATCCATCGCGACCACGAATTGCCGATCGATCTTCACCTTGTCGAACGGCAGTTGCTGCAATTGCGACAGGGACGAGTACCCGGTCCCGAAGTCATCAAGTGCCAGGGCGACACCCTGTGAGCGAATGCGCTGGAAGAGGATGGCCAGACTCTGGATATCTTCCGGCAGCTGACTCTCCACCAGCTCGATGGTCAGTTGGCGACACAGCTCAGGCCGTTGGAACAGCCTCTTGAGATCCGCCAGAAATCGCTCGTCCATCATGTGTCTGACCGTGACATTGACGCTGAGATGCAGCGCATGACCGGCGTCATGCACACGGATCAGGGTGGCAATGCTCTCCTTGATGACCCAGCGCCCCAGGGCCACATCGAGGTTGGCGGATTCGATGATCGGCATGAAGTCGCCGGAGCCCAGCAGACCATGCTCCGGATGCTGCCAACGCACCAGCGCCTCGGAAAGCACGAGGGATCCATCCCGTCCATCGACGATCGGCTGCAGATGAAGCCGCAGCTGGTCCTGCTGCAATCCCTCGACGAATTCCGCTTCGAGCTGCTTGAGACGCCTGACTTCTCGTTCGGCCTCTTCATCGAAGAAGTGCCACTCGCGATTGAGCTGAAGCGTGTCGTGCAATGCGCGCTCACAGCGGTAGACCAGCGCATCCATCTGCTCACCATCCTCGGGAAAGCGACTGATGCCGAGGCTGGGCAGCAGATAGATATCCTCGCCGTTGAGCGACACCTTGTGACGTACCGCCACCAGCAGCATATCCAGCCAGCCGCAGATGCCGCCCCGCGCGGCCTCGAGCAGCCGTCGTGGCACCATGATCAAGAGACGATCCGTCTCCAGACGTGCGACATGGCCTGATGTGCCCAGCAAGGGGTCCAGTCGACGTTGCAGCAACTCCAGCTGGCGATTGCCCGCCTCCGGCCCCGCATGCTCATAGAGCTCCTGCAGCCCGCCGATACGCAATGCCATCAGCACGAAACCATCAAGCCCCGAGACACGACCCAACTGATCGATACGCAGCTTGATCAAGCGCAGCATGCCTTCACGACTCAATAGCCCGGTGTCGGTATCCGTCTCGCGCTCCTGCAGAACCTGCTGCTGGAGCAGCAAGCGCTCCTGCTCCAGTCCACGAATGATCAAGGCATTCAGGGTTCTGTCCAGCACCGGCATCATCAGGCTTTCCTCCAGCGCCTGACCACGACTGGCGACCAGCAGCAGCTCGCTGCGACCGGGATGCGGCGAGACGGAATAGCCCAGCAGCTGGGTCGCCCCGAGACGCTGACACAGCAGCTGGGCACTCTCCTCGGTGGACGCGTCCACATTCGTGGCACGATTGGCCACGATCCGCCCGGCCGGCAATCGCCACAGAGGGTCACGCCGCAACGAGACACTGCTCAACCATTCCCGTTCATCACGACTCTCGACGATCAGATAGCCTGCATTGGGGTTGCCCACCTCGCGTCGATAGATGATGACTTCTGCTCCCGTCATCTCTCGTACCCGACGCAGATAGCCGGACAAGGTAGCCAAGGCGTGCTGGGGGTTGTGCGCTTCATGCGGCAATGCCAGAAACCGTTCGTTCAGGGCAAGATGCTGCTCAAGCTGAGCTTCACGCTGCAGGCCCTGCGCGGCCCAATCTCGACGACGGCGCTGATCGCGCCACAGCATGACGCCTGTCGCGATACTCGCCAATACGATGACCAGACTCAAGGCCCCCAAGGGCGCTCCCAATTGCCTGAGCATCGCGGTGACGTCATCTGCATCCTGCCAGCAGGCCATGGCAGCATGCTCATCGAAGCGCTTCATGGCCGGCAGGTCGCTACAGACGAGAGCGGCTTCCCCGCTCATCTGGCGTGACTGACTGACGACTTCAAGTCTTTCCACTCCCAGGGAAGCGGATGATTCGCTGAGCAACTCCGGGCGCATGGGGACCCCGAACACCAGCATGCCCTGCTCCTCCCGTGAAGGAAGCGCGTCTTCATCCGCATAGAGCCCGTGCACGCCCACCAGCCAGGCCCGCCCGTTCAGCACCATCCAGGCGATGACGGATCGCGTCGGGGTCTGGCGAGCCTTCTCGATCAAGGGGGCCATGGCGCGGCGCCACGCAAGCGGCTGAGCCCCCTGCCAATCATCGGACTCAAGCCCCGGACGTCGCTCCTGCCAGACAGCGGCCTTGCCATTTCCTCTGATGGCCCCGACGAGATGGATCCCCGTATTGATCGAGAACTCGGGCCCGTACATGTAGTCCAGCCACTCAGGGTTCGGGGCAGGCAAACGCAGGAACTCCTCGGTGGCCTCTTGCCAATCACCATGCTCGCGTAACTGACCTTCCAGGGCTCGCTGGCTGGCCTGGGCCCACATGGTGACGCGCTGACGCGCCGCATTCTGCTCTCCTGCTCGCAGTTGCTGTATTTGACTGATACCCAGCCAGGCGGTGGCAAGAACAGAGGCAATCAGCAGAAGCGGTATCAGCCACAGACGATGGCGGGGCTCCCGGGGCGGGCCTTGCCTCAAGGAGGCACGCACGGACTTGTCAGAATCCGGTCGCGGATGAGCAGATGTTCTACGAGGCATTGAGTTACCGATGATGACGCGATCTCCTGAATCCCGTGGCACAGTGCTGCCGAGGTGCTGGGTTCAGTCTAGATCAGGCGCTCAGTTGAAGAATACGCTGCACGGTGCGGCTGGTCGTCTCGCTGATGGCCTCCAGAGTGGACTCACGCAGCGATGCCACACTCCTTGCCACCTCCGCCACCCTGGCCGGTTCATTGCGTTGCCCCTGAAAGCCCTGCAATGGCATGTCGGGGCTGTCGGTCTCCAGCACGAAGCCATCCTCCGGCAGTGACGCCACGACTCCCCGCAGTTTGCGGGCACGCGGGTAGGTCACGCTGCCGCCCAGCCCCAGCACGAAACCGAGCTCGAGAAAGCGCTCAGCCTGAACCTGACTGCCCGCAAAGGCATGAATGATGCCGCCCCGGGTGAGGCGCGCGTTCTTGAGCCGCTTGGCCACTTCGTCATTGGCACGCACGCAATGCACGATGACAGGCAGGGAGAATTCGCGTGCCATGCTCAGCTGGGCCTCGAACAGCTGCCATTGGGCGTCATGATCGGCCAGTCGCGCATCGAAGCCGCATTCGCCCAACGCGACGATGTCGCCAGCATGCTGATCGAGGGCCTGATGAAGCGCCGCCAGCGCGCTCTCGCCATGCTCGGACAGAAAATAGGGATGCAGCCCCAGGGCACCGAAGATACGCGGGGATGACTGCACGAGTTCCAGCACGTCCGCGAAGCTGGCCACCGTGGTGGATGGCACCACGAACCTCGACACACTCTCATTCACGGCGCGCGCGATGACCGCGTCACGATCCTGAGCGAAGACGGGAAAATCCAGATGGCAATGGCTGTCGATCAACATGCAATATCCCGGTGATGGTCGTACTGCCATCGTGCTATATCAGCCAGTGACAGACAAACGAAGGGACCGGCCTGGTGGCCGGTCCCTTCGTTTGTCGATGTCGCTCTGTCAGCCATCGTGACTGGCACAGATGGCCTAGGCCGCCTCCACCGGCGCTACCGGCGCCAGCTCGGAGGTGCAATGGCCACAACGGGTCGCCGCCAGCGGCACCTTGGAAAGACAGTACGGGCAGTCCTTGTCGGTGATCTCTTCCGGCGCTTCTTCGGCTTCCTTCTTGAGCTTGTTGATCTGACGGATCAACACGAAGACGGCCAGCGCCACCAGCGCGAAACTGATGATGGCATTGATGAACAGTCCATAGTTCAGTGTCACGGCCCCCGCATCCCTCGCAGCCTCCAGACTGACATAGGGAGCCGCCTGAGCCCCTTCCTTGAGCACGAAGAAGAAGTTGGAGAAATCGACGCCCCCGATCAAGAGTCCGATCAAGGGATTGAGCATGTCACCCACCAGGCTCTTCACGATCAGCGTGAACGCCCCCCCGATGATGATGCCCACCGCCATGTCGACGACATTGCCCTTGACCGCGAAATCGCGGAATTCCTTCATGAAACCGGCCATAGCCCCACCTCCTGATGATTGTTGTTGTCCTGTCGCGACCGACATGTCCCTTAGGGGCATGCGTCTGTCAGGCCAAGGCATGCGCCCTGTGACTGCCTGAGTCGCTGGCCATCCCCATGTCTTTCGCAAGGGAGTATGCGGCCAAAGTCATCGATCTTGAGTTGGTGTGGCTAACGCTTGAGGACACGTTCAGCCCGAAAGCACGAACGCCGCCCCAAGGGGCGGCGTTCGCATCAATCCTGAATCGATCAGGGGGCCTCGGAGATGGCCTCGTCAGGCCGAAGGGCACTCGGGTGCGAGCCACTCGGATGCGAGCCACTCGGGCATCCCCCCCTGAACCGTCTCAGTGCTCGCGGGTGGCGCGGAAGGTGATGTCCGGCCAACGCTCCTGCGTCAACTGCAGATTGACGCGAGTCGGCGCGATGTAGGTCAGGAAGCCGCCGCCATCGTAGGCGAGATTGGCGCTGGCCTTGCGCTTGAAGTCCTCAAGCATCTTGGTGTCATCGCAATAGATCCAGCGCGCCGTCTGCACGTTCACCGCTTCATACATGCACTCGACCTTGTACTCTTCCTTCAGACGGTGAGCGACCACGTCAAACTGCAGCGTCCCCACGGCACCGACGATCAGGTCATTGTTGTCGAACGGCTGGAAGACCTGGGTCGCCCCCTCTTCGGAAAGCTGCTGAAGCCCTTTCTGCAGCGCCTTCATCTTCAGCGGGTCCTTCAGGCGCACCCGCTTGAACAGTTCCGGCGCGAAGTGAGGGATGCCGGTGAAGCGCATGTCTTCCCCCATGGTGAAGGTATCGCCGATCTGG
Organism: Cobetia marina; assembly: GCF_001720485.1. Lineage (GTDB taxonomy): Bacteria > Pseudomonadota > Gammaproteobacteria > Pseudomonadales > Halomonadaceae > Cobetia > Cobetia marina. The sequence continues at coordinate 1,941,667 of NZ_CP017114.1, read as the reverse complement.
ATGGTGCCGTGGTTGTGCAGACCGATGATGTCACCCGGCCAGGCCTCTTCCACGTGGGAGCGGTCCGCCGCCATGAAGGTCAGGGCATCAGGAATCTTGACGTCCTTGTTGATGCGCACGTGACGCATCTTCATGTTCTTCTCGTACTTGCCGGAACAGACGCGCAGGAAGGCCACGCGGTCACGGTGCTTCGGGTCCATGTTGGCCTGGATCTTGAACACGAAGCCGGTGAAGCGTTCGTCATGGGCCGTGACTTCACGGGTATCGGTATCACGCGACTGGGGCGGCGGCGCGTATTCGACGAAGCCATCCAGCATCTCGCGTACGCCGAAGTTGCCCATGGCGGTCCCGAAGTAGACCGGTGTCAGATCACCGCGACGATAGGCCTCGAGATCGAATTCGTGAGAGGCGCCGCGCACCAGCTCGACTTCCATGCTCAGTTCTTCGATGAGATCTTCGCCCAGCACTTCAATGGCTTCGGGGCTGTCGAGGCCCTTGATGCGCACGTCATCGGGGATGCGGTTGCCCTGGCCCTGCTTGTAGAGATGGATCTCGTCATTGAGCAGGTGATAGACCCCCTTGAAACCCTTGCCGACGCCGATCGGCCAGGTCATCGGGGCACACTGGATGTTGAGGACCGTCTCGACTTCGTCCATTACCTCGATGGGATCACGCGTCTCGCGGTCCATCTTGTTGACGAAGGTCAGGATCGGCGTGGTGCGCAGGCGACAGACTTCCATCAGCTTGATGGTACGGTCCTCGACACCCTTGGCACCGTCAATGACCATCAGCGCCGAGTCGACGGCCGTCAGCGTCCGGTAGGTATCTTCCGAGAAGTCCTCGTGCCCGGGCGTATCCAGCAGATTGACCATGCGGTCCTTGTAGGGGAACTGCATCACGGAGGTGGTCACGGAGATGCCACGCTCCTGCTCCATCTTCATCCAGTCGGAGGTCGCGTGGCGATCGGCCCGCTTGCTCTTGACCGAGCCGGCCATCTGGATGGCATTCCCGAACAGCAGCAGCTTCTCGGTGATGGTGGTCTTGCCCGCATCCGGGTGAGAGATGATGGCGAATGTACGGCGAACATCCGCCGCCTTGGCAATCTGGGAATCTGACATGGGCTGAAAGGCATCCGGCTCGACGTGAGGCACGCCGCGCGCACTGTTAGGTGAATAGCAGAACGAAACGAATGGCGCGCATTGTAGCGGCTGGCGAGGCTCGGCAACAGAGGCGGGCCCATCTCACTCGACAATCACTCCTCTGTCTCCGCGACGGCCGACAAGCGCTCGACGATACGGCATTGCGCGATCACTCCCCCGGCACAACAGTGTGTCAGACGTTGCAATTCCTCTTCCATGGCAGCGAGATCTCGCTGGCGCTGCTGTACCTCGGCCAGCTGCGCCTCGATACGCGCATCGACCTGATGACACGGCAACGCCTGCTGATCCGCCAGCCCCAGCAAGGCGCGGATATCATCCAGCGAAAACCCCAGCCGCCGACAGCGGCGGATGAAGGTCAACCGCCGCAGTTGCGTACTGCCATACTCGCGATACCCGTTGGCGGCCCGCCGCGTCGGAGACAACAGGCCCTGCTTCTCGTAATAGCGGATCGTCACCGCCTGAACGTCAGAGGCGCTGGCCAGCTGACCGATGCTCATTGCCGCCTCACCGTGTGATGAGGGATGCGCCGTACCTTCCTGAGCAGACTCTCTGGCAGTCATCGATGGCTCCTCCTCTCGCGATGTGTTGCATGTCGATGCATCAGCCGTTTCGTCAGCCGACTTGACCTTATAGTCACTATAACCCCCATGCTGTCAGCAACACGACAGGAGGCCAAGACCCCATGAAAAGCTGTTGCGAAAGCAAATCCGGCGAACTGGCAGAGCTCAGAGCCTCTCAGGGCAAGGTGTTGAAGATTCTGCTGGCACTGAATGCCAGCATGTTCTTCGTTGAATTCACCGCGGCCTGGTGGCTGGGTTCCACCGCGCTGCTGGGGGATTCCCTCGACATGTTCGGCGATGCCAGCGTTTACGCCCTGACCCTCTACGTCCTGCACCGCAGTGTGCGTGAACGCGCAATGAGCGCGCTGATCAAGGGCATCGTGATGCTGGTGCTGGGCCTGATCGTCCTTGGCGAAGCAGGCTATCAAGCCCTCAATGGAGTGGCACCGGCCGCCCACGGGATGGGCGCCTTCGCCCTGCTGGCGCTGGCCGTGAATCTCATCTGCTTCGGCCTGCTGTGGCGCTTCAAGTCGGATGATCTCAACATGCGCTCCACCTGGCTGTGTTCACGCAATGACATCATCGCCAATGTCTCAGTGTTCGGCGCTGCGATACTGGTGGGCTGGACGGGCTCCCGCTGGCCGGACGTGCTGCTGGGCGCTGCGATCGCCGCACTCTTCCTGCAATCCGCCTGGCAGGTGATTCGCGATGCGCGAGTTGAGCTGCGCGAGGCGAAACAGGCCACAGACGCGCAGGCATCAGATGAGCAGGCAGCCAGCGATCAGGCATCGTCCTGCGCCACCCGCAGCTGTTGTGCACCGCCCACGGCTGCCACCGTGGTCGAACAGTCCCCCGCCAGCGGCTGCTGTTCCGGCAAGGGCGGTGGTGGAAACACCTCTATCTGACACGACTCAGGTGGCATTCCCGCCGCTCTGCCCAGCCACTGACATGCCGTCGAATGCCATCATCCGCGTGCAGTCCGCCTGAAACGACAGCGCCCCGTCGAGCTCGACGGGGCGCTTTAGTGTCTGGATATCGCCAGGATCAGGGGGCCGGACAATCTGGTTGACGCTCAGGATGCGCCTGCTGGAAAGCGTCCAGTGACTGGCAGGCCGCCTCGATGGCCAGAATCCTCGGGTAATCCTCGAGTTCACACTCGAAGCGGCGCGCATTGTAGAGCTGGGGCATCAGGCAGGCATCTGCCATGCCCGGGCTATCGCCATGGCAGAAGCGCCCTGCACTTTCCGCCAGCAACACTTCCAGGCGTGTGAAACCCTCGGCAACCCAGTGTCGATACCACTCAAGGCGCTGCGCCTGGGTGACCTCAAGGCAATCTGTCAGATAATTGAGCACGCGCGGATTGTTGAGCGGATGCATCTCGCAGGCCATGAACTGGCACAGTGAGCGCACCTTCGCACGCGCCTCCGGCGTTGAGGGCAGCAGCGCCGGGGTGGGCCAGCGCTCCTCCAGATATTCCATGATCGCGAGCGACTGGGTCAGGGCCGCAGATGTTTCCGTATCTCCCACCATCAGGGTCGGTACCAGACCCTGGGGATTGATGGCCAGATACTCCTCGCTGCGCTGTTCGCCCTTGAGCAGGTTGACCGGCACCTGAGCGACCTCAATCCCCTTGAGCGCCAGCGCGATTCTTACTCGATAGCTGGTAGATGAACGGTAATAGCCATACAGGCTCATTGAACTCATGCTGCACTCCCCTGTGACGCGGTTGGAAGCCGGCCGCTCCTTCGCACTGCCTCGCACCCAGTTGGCTTAAGGCTTACCGGCACACGACGTCTTCCCGAGACGTGTCTCTGAGAAGTTCTACCTGATGAGGCCGCCTTCAGGCGTCCAACGGCGTCACCTGCTGATCAATGGCGCCGAAGATGCTCTGGCCATCGCGATCGAACATCTCGATGCGGATACGATCACCGAAACGCATGAAGGGCGTGCGAATCTCATCGAACAGGATCTTCTCGACCATGCGCACCTCCGCCAGACAGCTGTAGCCCACGCCCCCTTCGCTGATCGGCTTGCCGGGCCCGCCATCCTTGCCGGGATTGGATACGGTGCCGGAACCGATGATCGCACCGGCCCCCAGGGGGCGAGTCTTGGCGGCATGTGCCACCAGCTGCGGGAAACTGAAGATCATGTCTGGCCCGGACTCTGGCTCACCGAACGTCTCACCATTGAGATGCACGCTCAGCGGCAGATGCACGCGCCCCTGCTGCCAGGCATCCCCCAGCTCATCCGGCGTCACGGCGATGGGCGAGAAGCTAGACGACGGCTTGGCCTGAAAGAAGCCGAAGCCCTTGGCCAGCTCACCGGGGATCAACCCACGCAGACTGACGTCATTGACCAGCATCACAAGGCGGATGTGGCTCTCGGCCTGCTCCGGACTGACCTGCATCGGCACATCGTCGGTAATGACGGCGATCTCGCCTTCGAAATCGATGCCATGCTCCTCACTGACACACACGATATCGGCGTTGGGGGCCAGGAAGCTGTCGCTGCCGCCCTGATACATCAGCGGGTCGTGCCAGAAGGTCTCGGGCATCTCGGCGCCGCGTGCCTGACGCACCAGCTGGACATGATTCAGATACGCCGAGCCGTCTGCCCATTGATAAGCGCGTGGCAGCGGCGAATGCAGAGTCTTCATGTCCAGATCGAACGCATCAGCCAAGGTGCCATCATTGAGCGCTGCGTAACGCTTCTCGAGCGCTGGCGCCAGCGAGGCCCATTCCTCCAGCAGCGCCTGCAAGGTGGTGGCGACATCCGCGACCTTCACGGCGCGGGTCAGATCATGGGAGACCAGCAGCAGTGTTCCATCGCGGGAACCATCCTGGTGAGTGGCGAATTTCATGACTGCCTCCTTGAGAAGCTTGAGGGATGAAAGAACGTGGGTAGACCAGAGCGGGATGACAGGCACATGCCAATCTCAGCGCTTTCGGGGAGTGAAATGAGACGCCAACCCCTGCCAGACCGAGCCGTAGTCGCGCTGACGAGCGCTCGACGACAGGGCCTGTGGGGTGGGCTGGAACAGATAGCGACTCTCGAACATGAAGGCGAGCGTATTGCCCTGATAGCGGGGGGCGAGTTCCGCCTGAGTGGCGGCCTCGAAGGTGGCAGCGTCAGGGCCATGCGGGGTCATGGCGTTATGCAGACTCGCGCCTCCCGGAAGGAAGCCTTCGCGCTTGGCGTCATATTCACCATGGATCAGTCCCATCAGCTCGCTCATCAGATTGCGATGGAAATATGGGGGGCGGAAGGTGTTCTCGGCGACCATCCAGCGCGGCGGGAAGATCACGAAGTCGAGATTGGCGACCCCGGCAGTGTCCGAGGGTGATGTCAGCACGGTGAAGATCGAGGGGTCCGGATGATCGAAGCTGACCGTGTTGAGGGTATTGAAGGTCGCCAGATCATATTTGTAGGGCGCGTAGTTGCCATGCCAGGCCACGACATCCAGTGGTGAGTGATCCAGACTCGCGCACCAGAAACGCCCGCCGAACTTGGCCACCAGCGTGAAATCACCGGCTTCGTCCTCGAAACGCGCCGAAGGTGCGAGGAAATCACGCGGGTTGGCCAGCCCATTGCTGCCGATGGGCCCCAGAGAGGGCAACTCGAGAGGCGCGCCATAGTTCTCGGCCACATAGCCTCGACAGCCCTCCGCGTGCCCCGCCAGCGGATTGAGCTGGAACTTGATACCACGCGGAATCACCACGATCTCGCCGCTGGCGACTTCCAGCAGGCCCAGCTCGCTGCGCACCTCGATGGCACCCTGTTGCGGCACGATCAGCAATTCGCCGTCGGCATTGTAGAAAAAGCGCTGCTGCATGCCGCGAGAGAAGGCATAGAGGTGCGTGGCACAGCCCTGCTGCGCCTGGGCGTCCCCATTGACCGCCAGCGTGATCAGGCCGTCCAGAAAGTCCCCTGTCGAGCATGTGATGGGGTCCCAGCGCATCGGATTGGGATCCGGCATTCTCTCGGCCAACGGTGCAGTGGCGACCTGCGGCATCTCCATGGGCTGGTAGGCGCCCTGCACGACCGAGGGCCGAATGCGGTAAAGCCAGCTGCGCAGATTGTGACTGCGCGGTGCCGTGAAGGCCGAGCCGCTCAACTGCTCCGCATACAGGCCATAGGGGCAACGCTGGGGAGAGTTCTGGCCCTGCGGCAAGGCGCCAGGCAACGCCTCGGTGGAGACATGATTACGAAAACCGGCGTGATAATGGCACTCAGCGTTGCGCTCGCGCATGACGATTCATCTCCTTGTGGGCTCGCGGCTCCTGAAGATCTGGGGCATCCACGGCACGACATACCGCCAACGCCCTAACTGGTTACATCTGAAACCATATAGACAGACCCACACCCTGACAATCGCCGAATTGCTAGACTTTTGTCTTGCTCGCTCTCGAAGGTGGTAACATCGGTAACCTGATTCACCTGAAACGTTTCAATGCGACTCAGTATGCCAACCCTCTCACCGAGTCAGGTAACTTTCGATGCAACGCACTGATGACACTCCCGAAGCTCGCGATGCCCTTGACGGGGAACCCCCACAGGACACACCCCGCTGCGAGCTGGATCTTGACCAGTTCCTGCCCTATCGCCTCAACCGTCTGGCAGAGCGAACCAGTGAGGCGCTGTTCGTCCGTTATGGTGAGCGCTTCGCCATCAATGTCGCCGAGTGGCGTCTGCTGGCCTGGCTGAGCCGTGGCTCGCCATTGACGGCCCGGGAAATCAGTCAACGGACTCATATGGACAAGGTGCGCGTCTCTCGGGCCGTCAAGTCACTGGAAGCCCGTGAACTGATCCTGCGCCGGCCGAGCGAGCAGGATCAGCGTGCGCAGTTGCTCGCCCTCACCGCCGAGGGTGAGGCCATGCTCGCCGAACTGATCCCCGAGGCCCAGCGCTTCGAGGATGAGTTGCTGAGCGCCGTCAATGCACGCCAATACCGGGATCTGCTGCTCACCATGCAGACCCTGGAGCGTCAATTGGATCAGCTGCCAGGCAACGACTGAGACTCGCGGGAGGCAGCAGGTGCGCCACCTTGTGCCCCATGAGATTCTCGACAGGACACTCGCACTTCGTACAAGTATGGTATAAATAACGTACTGGTTTTATGGAGTCGTCCCCGCATGCATCGCAAACCGCACCTGCCAAGCAAGTTGTGTCAGACCTGTCAGCGCCCCTTCACATGGCGCAAGAAGTGGCAGGACTGCTGGGAAGACGTACGTCACTGCAGTCAACGCTGTCGACGCAATGCGCGTCAGGCAGCCCGGGAGACACACCATGACCAGCACTGATACCTGGCTTGTCTGGCTGGACGATGACCTGCGTCTCGATGACAACTCCCTGTGGCAGGCCGCGCTCGAGGAACACCCGGCGCATCTGCTGGTGGTATACATCCTGCCGGAGACGACCTTCCAGCCCATTGGCAGTGTCAGCCCTGATGCTGCCAGGCTGCAGCCACTCAGCGTTGCACGTCAGCGCTTCCTGCTGGAGAGCCTCGAATCCCTGCAGGCAGGGCTTCAGACCCTGGGCAGTGATCTGCTGATCCTCCAGGGTGACGCTGCGCATCTGATACCCGAACTCGCCAGGCAGCATGCGTGCCGAGGCGTCATCGCGCGACGCGCCACAGGTCTGGTGGAGCGACGCCAGCAGCAGGCAGTGGCCGCCAGCTGTCGCCTGCGGCAGGTCAATAGCGGCTTGCTCCTGGACGAGGACGACTTGCCCTTCACGCTCAATGAGCTCCCTGAAACCTTCAGCGCCTTTCGTCGCAAGCTGGAAAAGGCCTATCCGGATATCCAGGCCATGCCCGCTCCGATGGAGGCGCCTTGCGCACTGCCGAGCTGGCCGGCACAGGCGCCGCGTGGCATGCAGGGCAGCGCCAGACGACTCCATGCAGCCAGGGACTGGCAGAGCGACCCGCGGGGAGAGCATGCCTTCCTTGGGGGTGAGCCCGCAGCGCTGCAGAGACTCGAGCATTATCTGAGTCCTGAACATGCCGGTCAGTACAAGACCACCCGCAATCGCCTCAGCGGGGCAGATTTCTCGACCCGTTTCTCTGCCTGGCTGGCGCTGGGGTGCCTCTCACCACGACGCATACTCGACAGGTTGCACACTTTCCAGAAGACACTGCCTGAGCTCTGCGAGACCCCACAGGCAGCGTTCAAGGACAGCGACTGGATTCGCGTCGAGCTCTTGTGGCGGGAGTACTTTCATTGGGATACCCGCCAGCTGGGGAGACAGGTCTTTCTGGCAGGCAGGCCCGGTACAGACTCGCTGCGGCACGAGGCGTGCGCTGCGATACCGGATGCGCTTGCACGCTGGCAGGCCGGAATGACCGGCGTGCCCTGGGTGGATGCCGGCATGCGCGAGCTGGCCGCCACCGGCTGGCTGAGCAACCGCATGCGCCAGAACGTGGCGAGCTATCTGATCAAGGATCTTGGCGTGGACTGGCGGCTGGGTGCCGCCTGGTTCGAACATCAGCTGCTGGATCATGATGTCGCGTCCAACTGGGGCAACTGGCGCTACCTGGCAGGCGTGGGACGCGATCCACGTGCGGACCGTCATTTCAACATGATGAAGCAGGCTCGCCAGCACGACCCGCTCGGCCATCACGTCACCCGCTGGATACCCGAACTGGAAACGCTGCCGGCCGGCATGCAACGCCATGCTCCCTGGATTGCCTGGTCATTTCGCGTGACGCCCGGGGCGTCGGGAGGCATCAACGGGACGACGCAGTCCGGCTACCCGCGCCAGCCCTTGCACCTTGTCGATGCCTGGCAGCCCCATCTCAGCGACGTCACACCGACACGTGTGAAGCCATGGCTGAGTGGTTCCTTCGAACGGGGCTGAGAGGAGACTGTCAGCGGACACAAGCCGTCGGGCCACTGACGCTAACTGGCCGTCAGGACTGCACTTTACCGGCCTTATTCACTATCATGGCCGCATTCCTTGCAGGAGTCGTCATGAATCAGCCGCTACCGCCGCCACTGTCCACACCGCACCGCAATCTCATTCGTCTGACCATCGCGCGCGGCATCACCTGGACAGGCTTCCTGATCCTGATCATCTTCGGGATCGAGATCATCGGCTTTCAGCTCAATGTCCTCCCCGTCATCTCGATCATCATCGCGATGGGCCTGGTCAATGTCGCCAGCTGGTGGCGTCTGGGTCAGACGCATCCGGTCACTGACACCGAGAACCTGCTGCATCTGCTGGTGGATATCGCCGGTCTGACGATGCTGTTCTTCAATACCGGCGGCTCCACCAACCCCTTCGTGCCCTACTATCTGGTACCGGTGACCATGGCGGCCGCCACCCTCCCCTGGCGCTATGCCTGGATCATCGCGGCCGTCGGCATGGGCTGCTACAGCTTCCTGATGGTGTTCTACGAACCCGTACCGCAGCTGGCCACCTACGAACTCGGCGGGCGCATCAGTCTGCACGTCATCGGCATGTGGCTGAATTTCGGCCTGTCGGCATCGCTGGTGACCTATTTCATCTTCAAGATGGCTCATGCCCTGCGCACGCGAGACCAGGCGTTGTCCACCACACGAGAAGCGGCTCTGCGCAGCGAACAGGTGCTGGCAGTCGCCAGCCAGGCCGCCGGCACCGCGCACGAACTGGGCACCCCGCTCTCGACCATGGCGGTACTGTTGAGCGAGATGCGCGAGGATGCCAAGGACAAGAACGACCCGCAGCTGGAGGAGGATCTCGCACTGCTGCGCAGCCAGGTCGACACCTGCAAGCAGCGCCTACAAGCGATGGTGGCCGCGGCCGACCGTCGTCGCATGGAGCAGCCCCAGGCGCTCAACGCCGCGCGCTGGCTGGAGGAAATCGTGCAGCGCTGGCTGGTGGTACGCCCGGATGTGCAACATAGCGTCGAAGTGGATGCCTCCGCCCGCAAGGCTCAGATCCTGGTCGATACCACGCTTGAGCAGGCGCTGATGAACCTGCTCAACAATGCCGCGGATGCCTGCCCCGATGACATCGAGATCACCCTGGAACGGCGGGATGACGAGGTCACCATCGACATTCGTGACCATGGTGCAGGCGTTCCCATGGCGGTCGCGGACCAGCTCGGTGAGACCTTCATCTCCACCAAATCCAAGGGGATGGGCATCGGCCTGTTCCTGACCCACGCCACCATCAATCGTTTCGGTGGTGGCGTCAGCCTGTACAACCACGAAGACGGCGGCACCTTGACGGAAGTGCGCCTCCCTCTTTATCTGAACTGATGGCGGCAAAGACCGCCCAAGTGAGCCCCTGATGAGCGAAGAAACCCGACTGCTGATCATCGACGATGACGAATTCTTCTGCCAGGTGACGGCACGTGCCATGACACGCCGCGGCTATGCCGTGGAGGTTGCCCGGGACGAAGCACAGGCGCTGAGTATCGCGCGCAGCCATCGCCCCGAGCTGATCACGCTGGATCTGAAGCTCGAACAGAGCTCCGGCCTCAAACTGTTGCCCGAGCTGATCGCCTTGTTGCCGGAAGCACGCATCGTGGTGCTGACGGGCTACTCCAGCATTGCCACGGCAGTGGAAGCCATCAAGCTGGGTGCCGTGAACTACCTGTGCAAGCCCGCCGATGCCGACGAGATACTTCACGCCTTCAAGCGCGAGGGAGGTGATCCGGAAGCCGAGATCTCCGACAACCCGCCCTCGGTCAATCGCCTGACCTGGGAGCACATCCAGAAGGTGCTCAACGAGCACGACGGCAACATCTCTTCCACGGCTCGCGCCCTAGGGATGCACCGCCGCACGCTGCAGCGCAAACTGCAGAAGCGACCGGTGAAGCGCTAGCGCTTCATTCGGGCCAGCAGGGCCGCCACGGCAGCATGATGCTCCGGGTCCTGATGGCATTGGCCCTGAAAACTGGCACACAGATCCAGGAAGTCGTCCAACCGCATCTCGGGGGCACGACGCATCAGCCGCTTGGTCAGCCGTGTCGCCTGACGCGGCTGACTCGCCATCTGACGTGCCATCTCCAGGGCGCGTGCCATCAGGTCCTTCTCTCTACAGACTTCCAGCACGATCCCCAGTGTCAGCGCTTCCTGCGCCGAGACGATACGCCCGCTGAAGGTCAGCTCACAGGCACGCTGATAGCCGATCAGACGCTGCAGCAGCCAGGCGCCCCCATCGCCGGGGATCAACCCCAGCGACAGGAACGTCTCGCCGAAACGTGCCTGTTCACTGGCCAGGCGAATGTCACACATGTTGGCGAGATCAAAGCCGGCCCCGATGGCCGGACCATTGACCGCCGCGATCACGGGCACCTCGATGCCCAGCACCGCAGGTGTCATTCGCTGGATACCGCGGCGATAGCGCGCCGCGACCTCGGCGGCATCTCCTGCAAAATCCCCCTTTCGCTGCGCCATGTCCTGCACATTGCCTCCGGCAGAGAAGGCGCTGCCCTCGCCGGTGATCACCAGGGCACCCACGCTGTCACAGCCATTGACCCATTCGGCCACTGCCAGCAGATCCTCCACCAGCGCAGTCCCCGTCAGAGCATTGCGCACGTCGTGACGGGCGAAGGTCATGACGGCGACACCGTGCTCGAGACTGAGGTGACTGTCGACAAGGGTCACGGGTGCAGCCGCTGACCTCTGCCGGGCGCAGCAGGCGTCAGTGGAATCGCGTGGGGATGAGGTGGCGTCGTGAGTAGCGTCGTGAGCAGCGGCGTGAGTCGTGTCATGTGGCGAAGCGGTCATGGCGGATTCCTGGCGTCATCGATGGCCGTCACGAGCGAGGGTCCTCAAGGGGCCTGTCGACTCGCGCATACGAGAAGACCCTTGTCCTCCGTGCAGCCTCATGCGGCGGGAGAGACAAGGGCCTGTCGGTCTTGCCGGTGGTTCACGCAGCGGGCAGGCGGACTGCCGACCCCACGCGAGGTGTCACGCGACTTACTGTGCCGTCCAGCCGAGATCCATGTTGAAACTGGAGCCCGTCACCGAGCCTGCCTTGTCGGAGGCCAGCCACACCGCCATGTCAGCGACTTCAGCGGGGTCGATCATGCGCTTGATGGCGGCCCCCTTGAGCATGATCTTCTCGATCACCTCATCCTCGGGCATGTCATTGAGCCTGGCCTGCTCGGCGATCTGCTTGTCGACCAGCGGAGTGCGCACATACGCCGGGCAGATGGCATTGGCCGTGATACCACTCTCGCCGCCTTCCAGTGCCGCCGTCCTGGTCAGCCCCATCAGACCATGCTTGGCGCTGACATAGGCCGCCTTGCCGGGCGAGGCGACATGCGCGTGAATGGAGGCCATGTTGACGATGCGGCCATATCCATTCTTCTCCATGTGCGGCCAGGCCGCCTGAATCAGCGTGAAAGGTGCCGTCAGCATCAGCGCGATGATCTGATCCCACTTGGCCTGCGGGAACTCCTTGATGCGCTCGACGTGCTGGATACCGGCATTGTTGACCAGGATATCCAGGCGACCGAAGCGTGACACCGCTTCCTCGACAGCGGCCCGACATTGCTCGCCATCCGTCAGGTCTGCCTTGAAGAATGCAGCGCCTGCCTTATCGGCGACCTCTGCCCCATCGTCACTGAAATCCACGGCAAGGACCTGATGACCGGCCTGGCACATCGCTTCCATGATGGCGGCGCCGATACCACTGGCAGTCCCCGTGACAAGGGCGACGCGGGTCGGGGCTGACTGTTGTTCACTCATGAAGGTCTCCTTCGGGCTGATGTCATGCCGCAGGAATGCCCAGCCCCAGACAGGGACCGGGTGGCATCGGATGCTGCTCTGCAACATATAGTGAAGATAGCGCTAATAAAGCCACCTTCGCCACCCGACCATCGCCTTGTTGGCCTGCCGGCGACAGCATGCATGGCGTTGAACCGCCTGAAGCCTGCATGCCAGAGCCGTGATGCAACTTGCGCAACCGCCAGGGCGCAGCATGCAACGCGGGCTCAGCCGAAGTGCAATCGAGCTGACAGACCAGGCGACGTCGCACTCCCCAGCGGGCTGTCATCCAGGGTCAGTTCCGCTCCCAGACGTTCGGCCAGTTCATCGACGATCGAAAGGCCCAGCCCTGACCCCGAGGTGTTCTGCCCCGCCAGACGCACGAAGCGCTCCCGAACCCGCTGACGCTCACGGGCCGGGATGCCGGGTCCGGTATCCATCACTTCCAGAATCAGACCATCGCCGAGAGAGGTCTCGCGGCGCCGAATGCTCAAACGCACTTCCCCCCCTTGGGCGTATAGCGCAGCGCGTTGTCGAGAAGATTGCGCAGCAGCACATAGAGGCCGTTCTCGTGGCTGATCAACTGCGCGTCGGGCGTGACGTCGACGGACATCCCGACGCCACGCTGGCGTGCCATGGGGCCGAGATCCCGCGCAAGTTCATGCGCCAGATGCCCGAGATCGACGTGACTGCGCGGCACCTCGGCACCACTCTCCAGCCGCGACAGCGTCAGCAGTTGCTCCACGACACGCGTCATGCGATTGACACCATCGACGATCATGCGCGCCGAACGCCGCGAGTTCTCATCGGTGGCATCCGCCTCGACATTCTGGGCATGCACCTTGATGCCGGCCAGGGGCGTTCTCAACTCGTGAGCCGCATTGGCAGTGAAGCGACGTTCCTTGTCGAGCGTGTCGGCCAAGCGTCTCAGCAAGCCGTTGAGCGCATCCACCATCCCGCGAATCTCGTCCGGCGCCTCACTGGCATCAAGTGGCTCTAGATAGCCGGGCTGACGGGCGGTGATCTGTCGGCTGATACGCAGCACGGGACGGAATCCCCGAGAGACGGCGACACCGATCAGCAAGGCGATCACCAGCAACCCGACCACCAGCGCCAGCACGTTGTGCAGTGCGATCTGCCCCGTCAATTCATCTCGTACGTCTTCCCGCTGAGCGGCCGTGACCCAGATGCCGCTGTCAGGGAAATACAGCGTGAAGGTGAACCAGTCGTGATGATCGGTATGCTGCTTGGCATAACCGGGCAACGGCAGATAGTCGAGCATGACCGAGGGGGTGGACAGCCCCAGCAAGGGCTGACCGAGTGCATCCCACATCTGGAAGACCAGCTTGTCTTCATAGACATGACCGAGGGGCGACTTCTCGTGCCCATCCGCGAAGCTCAGGGATGGCGGTCGCAGACTGAACTGCCCCGAGGTCATCTCCTGAAGTCTTTGCTGACGCGCCACCGGCGACAGCGAGGCCAGCTCGGATTGATAGAGGCGGCCCAGCATGCGGGCATTCTGGGCCAGCTGTGCATCGAACAGCTCATCGATCTGCTCACGGGCATCGAAGTAGCTCCAGGTGGCAGCTGCCCCCAGCACGATGATCACCCCCCCGATGAGGCTGCGCCGCAGAAAACTGCGTATCGACTTCACGCGGACTCCCCCAGTCGATAGCCGACCCCGCGTACGGTCTTCACCACGCCGGCCCCGAATTTGCGGCGAAGATGATGCACATGCACCTCGATGACATTGCTTTCCACATCCCCATCCCAACCGTATAGCTGCTCGACGAGCTGGTCCCGACTGAAGACACGACTGGGATGGAGGAGAAGAAACTCCAGCAGATCGAATTCGCGCCGCCCCAGCGTCACCTCGGCGCCGGCCAGGGTGACGGAACGACCGGCCTGATCAATGCTCAGGGCCCCCAGTTGCAGGCATCCGTTGGCCTGACCCGCATGACGCCTGACCAGCGCGCGCAATCGGGCCACCAGCTCGGCAATGTCAAAGGGCTTGACCAGATAATCATCCGCCCCGTTGTCCAGGCCACGCACTCGGTCACTGATATCATCTCGTGCCGTCAGAATCAGCACCGGCAGAGTGTGGCCCCGACGGCGCAGCGCGGTCAGCACCTCGAGACCGTCCATGTCCGGCAAGCCAAGATCCAGCACCAGGACATCAAAGGAGGAATGCTTGAGAGTGGCCACGACATCGCCCCCCACCCGCAACCATTCACTGCTCATGCCTTCACGACTCAAGGCATGACCGATACCTTCACCCAACAGTGGATCATCTTCCACGAGCAGCACGCGCATGGGGTCTCCTGATGACAAGCGATACGTGAGAGGGAACAGGGGATATCCCATGCCCCACTGATGACAGATGACGAGAGCGGGATGGCAGCATCATCGACTAGGCGCGATTCCCGGCTCTCTCCGCCCATGGCCTTTGCAAGCCCCATCCCCTGCCCCGTCGTCTTGCGCCGAGGACAGCGCGGCGCTCCTGGCGGCGAAACACGATGCGTTGAAGCGCTTCGCGAATGGCCTCCAGGCCCGAGTCCAGCATGCGTTCCGGTTGGCCGAGAATGCGGCGCAATGCCCAGCCACCTCGAAGTCTCATGCGAGCCAACGCCCCCGGTGCTCGCAACAGGCAAAGCGGATACACCATCTGCTCGACCTGACGCTCGATGCTGATGGGGTGGCATCCTTGATGCCGCGCCAGTTGCATCAGTAGCGGGGACTCTTCCCCGGTGATCAGAGGGGGAACGTGAAGCCTGACATGCTGGTGGGCACAGGCGGAGACCGGGGCGAACAAGTGGCCATCCGGCTGCAGTATGAACTCGACCAATTCCTCCCGCCCCGCCGTGACAAGAGAGGCCGAGAGACATTCCAGTACCCGCTGGCGCACGCCAGGCTGCCAGCCAGAGCCATGCAGAACATGCATGGCACGCCCGGCCTCCAGCTGCCACTCACCATCACCCGGCAAGCTCACCAGGGTGTGAGGACGCGACGCGGGCGTGATACTGAGCAGCTGCTCACACAGCGACTCGCCGGTGACGTCCGAGACGGCGAGGGTCAGACAGCGATGCCGTTGCCCCAGAGGAGTCGGCAGCAGCTGGCACAGAAGCGCGAGATCATCTCCCGGGCGCTCCACCAGTGTCAGCGTGGCGCCATGGCCCGCCAGCTGCCAGCATATCTCCCGGCAACTCGAGGCCATGGGCGCTTCGACGAGCAAGCGATGACCGGCCAGCCGAGAACTTTCGACAGAACCACCACGGGAGCGAAACGGACGGTACATGGCAACATCCTTGGTCGGGGCATCGTCGATTCGACCATGCCAGGCTGAATGACCTACACGATGCCGACCAACGCTTAACGAAAGATTAAGCAGCGACTCTTTCCTTGCCCTCTGACGGAAGACTTGATGTCACTTGCCGGCGCCAGACGCCGATGCCCAAGGCTTACAACCCGAACAGATGGACCAGCGGCGGCAGAATGAAGGCCGTCAGGAGTCCCGTCAGACCCATGGACATGCCCGCGAAGGCACCGGCCAGGGTGCTGAGTGAAGAGAAGCAGTAAGCCGTGCCGATCCCATGGGCAGACAGGCCCATGGTAAAGCCCTTGACGGTATCATCACGCGCACCTGACAGCCGCAGCATCAGCGGTCCGATCACACAGCCAAGCGTCCCGGTCAACAACACCAGTCCTGCCGTGAGTGAGGGAATGCCGCCGAGCTTTTCCGCGATCCCCATGGCGATCGGCGAGGTCACCGACTTGGGTGCCAGGCTCAGCGCCACCGGTGTATGCGCCCCCAGGACCAGTGCCAGACCGAGCGTGGTGGTCACTGCAGTGGTGATACCGACGCAACAGGCCGTCAGCAGAGGCCAGAGCATCTGCTTGACGCGGTCAAGATGATCGAACAGCGGCACCGCCAGTGCCACCGTCGCCGGCCCCAACAGGAAGTGAATGAACTGGGCGCCTTCGAAATAGGTCGCGTAGTCGGTATCCGTCAGCCAGAGAAAGCCGATGATCAAGGCAATCGACACCAGCACCGGATGGGCAAGAGACGCGCCACGAGCCAGGCGGTTGATCACGGTCGCCAGCAGAAAGGCCGCCAGCGTCAGCAACAGGTGCAGCAGCGGAGAGGCACTGAGATAGACCCAGAGAGCATCCAGAGGGGCGAGATTCACTGTTCCCCTCCCTTGCCGGCCACCGGGCCTTGCAAAGATGAACGACGATCTATCAGCCGCTGCAACAGCCAGGCTGTCACGAACTGCGTCACGGCGATGGACACCACCAGGGTCACCGCGATGGCGAGCAGGTCCTGAGCGATGAGGTCCAGATGCACCATGACCCCGACGCCTGCCGGGACGAACAACAGCGAGAGATGTGCCAGCAGGCCATTGCTGGCAAGCCTGAGACTGCCGGGCACTCGTTCACGCAACATGGCGCGGAGCAGCTGACGTTGACCGGCATCGTTGTCCGAGATGCGTACGGCGTCACCTTCCCTGTCCGGCGACGGTATCAATCGCTTGCGCAGACGGCCACGCACCATCAGCGCCAGCAGCAGGATCAGCATGCCCAGTACCGGTCCAGGCACCGGCAATACGAGGGCACGTCCCAGCACCTCGCCCACGAACTGACATGTCAGCAGAATGCAGAACCCCTTGATCAACTCCATCTCCGGCCAGTCTCCCCCATCAAGGCACTCATCTGACGTGCGGTAAAAGGCCGAATTGTGCCATAGATGCCCAATCACGGCACGGTGATACCGGGCCGTACCCGCCATGGGCTCGACGTGAGCTGCATGGCGCAGCCCTGGATGCACGTCGAAAGCCCGGCAGTGGCGGCAACGCTGGCTTATGGTAGTGTTCTGACTCGACTGAACCGCTACCTTCTCCGGCAAGGACACGCCTACGCGATGCCAGAATCCTTGATGCTTGATACTTCCATCACTTCGGAATGGGTCGAGACACTTCGACGCGAAGAGGACCATCAGGCCCGCATGCTGCTGGAGCTGGCAGCAGATCTCGCCGGGACTCCCCTCGCCTTGATCAGCTTGCGCAACGCACGTCATCTCAAGCGTTGGGTAAGCCTGGACGACAGCATTCCCGATACCCTTCCGCTGCACGATAGCCTGTGTGGTCTGGCCGTCATCAAGGGAAGGCCTCTGGTGACGCGCGATGCCTATCAGCATGCTGAATTGCGCGATACCTGTTCGGTGAAGGGGGATGGCATACGCTTCTATATCGGACTGCCACTGCATGATGCCACTGGCGCTGTGGTCGGATGCATGAGCATGTTCGACACCTCTCCACGCCAGTCGCTGCCCGACGATGACACCCTGGCGCGGCTTGATCAGCTCGCTGGAATGATCAGCGAGGCGCTGAAGCGCCTCATGCAGAGTGCCCAGCTCAGTGCAGCCTTGCGCGACAGCTATACCCGCGCCAACTGGATACTGCGCAGCATTTCCGATGGCATCATCGAATGGCAGCTAGGCAATGAACGCCTGACGATATCGCCACGCCTGGAAATGCAGCTGGGCTACAGCGCCGGAACCCTGGACAGCCGACTCGAGGCGCTGCATGAAAGAGTCGCCCCCGAGATGCGCGAAGAGTTCCAGGCGCTTCTCGCGATACAGCGCCTGCAGGAAACCCCGTTCAGCATCGAACTGCGCATCCGCACCCGCCAGGGAGACTACCGCTGGTTCAAGTTGCGTGCGCAGTTCCAGGTGCGTGATGACGCGCCCTATCGTTTCATCGGCTCTCTGCTCGACATCCATCAGCAGCACATGGCCGCCGTGGCACAGGCCGACAAGCTATGTCGCTACGAACGTCAGCAGGCCGTGCTGATACGACTCGGCAACGCCCACCATGCCGAGGGCGCTGGGCTCGAAGACCTGATGCCATGGATCTGCCAGCAGGTGGCGGATGCCCTGCAGGTACGCAAGGTCAGTTTCTGGAAGATGAATCCCGAGGGAACCCGGCTGTCACTGAGTCATGTACACGACGGTGAACTGCCTGCCCCGCACGATGCGACCTCTCGGGCGCACCCCCGAGAGCTGTGTGACAGCCAGCTGGGAGAGTATTTCACCGCCCTGAAATCCGAGCGCATCCTGGCGATCAGCGATACCCAGCAGGCCAGCAGTGGGCTGTTGTTCAATGGCTATTTCAGCACGGACCTCCAGGCAATTCTCGATAGCCCCGTGCGCATCTCCGGCAAGATTCGCGGGGTGATCTGTTGCACGGAGTGTGGCGGTCCACGCGAATGGGCGGAGGATGAGCTCGCCTTCCTGAGCTCGGCCTGTGATCACGTCTCACAGCTTGCCACCGAGCTTGAGCGTCACGCGACCCAGGAGCGACTGCGTGCCAGCGAGCGTCGCTATCGCGCCACCTTCGAGCACTCCGCCGTCGGGATGGCGCACATGTCCAAGGCGGGCCAGTTGTTGAGGGTCAACCAGCGACTCGAGGACATCCTCGGCTACCCGAGCACCACGCTCGAGGGCTGCTATATCCGCGAACTGATCGAGCCGGAAGACCTGGCATCGCTGCAACGACGCCACCTTGCCTTGATCGAGGGCGGTATCAGTCACTTCACCCAACGCTGCCGCTTCCTTCATGCACGGGGCAACACGGTGCATGCCGACGTCAGCGTCTCCTCCGTCGATACCACCCCGGTGCAGGACGGCTATACGCTGGTCGCTCTGGTCGACAAGACCCATAGTCACACCATGTCCCAGCGACTGATCCATGAAGCCAACCATGACAGCCTGACAGGACTTCTGAACCGCGCCGCCTTCCGTCGCAGATTGACGCAGTTCTGTGACGTCGTGCGCGAGGACCACTCGCAACATTGCCTCGCCTATATCGATCTTGATCAATTCAAGGTCGTCAATGATACCTGCGGACATTCCGCGGGCGATGCCCTGTTGATCCAGCTGGTTGACGTCATCGGCAATGATCTGCGCCCACAGGATCTTCTGGCCCGTCTCGGGGGCGACGAATTCGGTCTGTTGATGCCCGGCATGACACTGGACGAAGCGGAACCGCTGCTGGAGCGACTGCGCCAGAGCGTGGCCAATTTCCGATTCATGTGGGACGACAAGCTGTTCAGCGTCAGCGCCAGTATCGGCCTGGTCAGCATCAGCAACGGCCAGAGTGATCCGCATCATCTGCTCAGCGCTGCCGATGCCGCCTGTTATGAAGCGAAGGACGCTGGGCGCAACCGCGTGCATCGTCATAGCGTGAGCGGAGACGAAGTCACTCAGCGGATGGAGGAAATGCACTGGGTCGCCGAAATCACCGCCGCGGTGGAAGCGCAACGTCTCGTGCTCTATCATCAGCCCATCGCCAGCACACGCACCAGGCCGGGCACCCCTGATGAGCAGCACTATGAGGTGCTGGTGCGCATGCTGGGGCGTGACGGCAGCATCATCGCCCCCGGGGCCTTCCTGCCCGCGGCAGAGCGTTATGGGCTGGCTGCCACCATCGATGAATACGTCATCCGGCATTATCTGGCCTGGCTGCAGTCGCAACCTGCCCACCTGGCCAGCCTGACACGGGTGTCGCTCAACCTCTCGGGTCACTCCATCAGCAGTCCCAATTTCCGCGACATGCTGGTCAGCCTGGTACGTGACAGCGGGATTCCCGGCCACAAGCTGTGTTTCGAGATTACGGAAAGCGTGGCCATCACTCGCCTGGGCGATGCTCGCACCTTCTTCGATACTCTGGGAGAGCTGGGGTGCTACTTCGCACTGGATGATTTTGGCAGCGGCGTATCGTCCTTCGGGTATCTCAAGAGCCTGCCGGTGAATTATCTCAAGATCGATGGTGCCTTCATTCGTGACATGGACACCAATCGTGTCTCCTACGCCATCGCGCGCGCCATCGCCGAGGTGGCCCGCGAAATGGGCATGCAGACCATCGCGGAATTCGTTGGCAGCCAGGAGGTACTGGCATGCGTGACGTCCATCGGGGTCGACCACGTCCAGGGCTATGCCATCGGCAAGCCTTCACCGCTGGTGGCAGAGAACTCGACGCAGGCTCACAAGGCTTGCGTGATGACGTCGCAAGGCATCGCCAACAACCGCCCGGGGACGCAGCTCACGTCTTGAGCGACGATACCGATCACGCTGTGGTCCTTTCGATAGCATGTGGCAGCCCTCGGCACAGCCCCTCGACACGGCCCCTCTCGCATAAAGGCAGAGTCCGGACGCGCCTCTGAAACGAGACACGCACTGACAGCGATGCCGTCAGTGCGTGTCTCGTTGAAGCCGACCCCAGGGCGTCAGCCCCTCCTGCCTCAGAAGCCTGATTCGCGGCGCCAGACCCCCACCACCTCACGCCAGGTCCGACTCAACAGACTGCGGGCCTGAGTCTTGACCTTGACGACACCGCGGCGTCCGGGAATCGACTGGGCAAGTGCCTTCGCGGCATCCACCGGCGCCAGTGTCACTCGATACAGACTGCGAACCAGCTCCAGCTGACCTTCCTTTCCCTCACGTACCTTCAACTCCCCACCGTAGGGCACCGCCATCTCGGGCTGCTCCAGAATCGCGGCCGACTGGGGGTCCACGCCGACGACACGCATCTCGATCGGCGCCCCCACTGGCGCGAGGGGGTAGAACCAGGCGCTGGCATCCGGTGCAATGCGCAACACCTCCTCTTCCTCTACCCAGGCCGTGAGCGTCACCTTTTCAGGGTTGCGCAACGTCATCACCCATTCCCCCTCTCCAACCCAGCCGCCCTCCCTCAAGGCGGGATTGAGCGAATGGACCTTGCCGGTGAATGAGGCCACCAGCTGCCCTGTCGCCTGCTCGGCCTCCAGAGCACTGACACGCTGGCGCTGAACGTCAAGATCGGCCTGGATGACCGGACTCTCCTGCAACAACCTGCGATCCAGCCCGCTGGCAGAGCGACGCCAGTCGAGCTGTTGCACGCGACGCCTGGCAGTGGCAAGCCGTTGGGCGACTTCCGGCGCACTGACCACCGCCAGAGACTCACCGACGGTCACATCATCTCCCTGAGCGACCTCCAGGCTGATTCGACCACCAAAGGGCGCTTCGAGGCGTGTCGAGGGCTGCTCCAGCCAGCCCGGGAGACCCAATTCACCTTGCCACGGCCACACCAGCAGTCCGCCGAGCGCCATCAAGATCACACAGGTCCTCAACAACGCCAGATTGGCACGTGGCTTGCGACCTTCACTGAACCAGCGCCTAATTTCATTCACGATTGGCCGCATGATGAAGTACCAGATCTCGACGGCGAACAATACGATGCCGAGAAGCTTGAAGAAGAAGTGATAGACCGCCAACGCGATCCCGAGAAACAGCAGCAGGCGATATACCCAGACTCCCATGGCAAAGCCGACCAACGCACGTTGCGGACGTTCCGGAGGCACTTCCTTGAACCCGAACAGCCACTCACGCAGCTGCCAACGTGCCAGCGCCTGTGAGCGGGGTTCAAGATTGGGCTGACGCCAGGCATCGGAGAGCAGGTAATAGCCATCAAATCGCATCAGGGGATTGAAGTTGACCAGTGCCGACATGATCCAGGTCGTCGTCGCCAGCCAGAAACACAGAGTGCGCACCATCCCCTCGGGCAACAGATGCCAGCTGAGCAGGGCCAGCACCGCGATGGATAGCTCTACCGCCACGCCCGCGACGTCCACCTTGACGCGATCCTTGGCATCGGTGAGGCGCCAGGCATCGCTGGTGTCGGTATACAGCACCGGCCAGCCGACGATGAAGGCCACCCCGATGGTGGGAACGCGCACTCCCTTGGCCTTGGCCACGAAGGCATGCCCCAGTTCATGCAACACCTTGACGAAGACCAATGCCGCCCCGAGCGTCAGCCATCCTCCGACAGCGCCCAGCGCGGAGAAGCTCGCGATGAACGTATCCAGCTGCCGAATCGTCAACCACACGCCGAGAAGCCACAGCACGCATAGACTCCAGAAGAAGCCCTTGCTGCCCAGCCAACGTACCTTGTTGACGTGGCGACTCAACCAGCGATCAGGATTTGCCAGCGGGATGCGCACGAACAGGTAGTGATGCATCAACCACTTGAGGCCCTTGGGGCGAGATTCGAGACGCCGTTGGTATCGCTCCTGCTGTCCTGGATCGCCCCGCACCAGATCGTGCTGCCGCAGAAAGTCCGACAGGGCACGCAGCTGCTCTCCGGGAACGTCACGCCCCAGACTCTCGCTGGCCTGCTTCGCGGCGACCGATTCCCGGCCGCCGCGTATGAACGGCAACAATTCGATGGCCGCTTCTCCCAACCGGTAGAAGCGCTGTGCTACCGGGTCATGCAGCAACCAGCGACGCTTTCCATCCCGATCCTGCTCGACGGGATGAAGCTTGAGGTCCTCACGCAATACCGCCAGGGGGGAGTCTGAGAGATCATGATCTACCACCCGATCCAGCTACGCAGCGTGGCCCAGGGGCGACGGAAGAGGTAATAGCCAAGCGTGACCTGCTCGCCTTCCACCTTGGCTGTCCCGCGCCAACCGACGCGTGGCAGGTTCTCGGCATCGTTCAACAGGGCACGCGCGCGGTAGGCAAGCTCACCGTCCGGTGCGAGCTCTGCGCGATAATTGACATGCGTCAGACTGGCATCGCGGACCTGGGAGGGGTCGACATTGAGGAACAAGGACACCTTCGCGCCTTCCGGCAGCGGGATGTTGTCGGCACTCGGCAGCCAGATTTCCACCTCAGCCCCGCGAGTGTCGGCGACTTCCAGCAGACGCTCGCCCAACTGGACAGGCCGCCCTGCCCAATCGCTGGCATCCCCGATGATCGCCACACCGGCTCGAGGCGCCTCTACACGGACTCGCGTCAATTGCTGCTCAAGAAAGTCGACATCGGCACGCGTCTGCTCCACTCGTGCCAGCAACAGTGGCACTTCCGCGCTGGCATCCCGATCAGTGAAGGCGCGCTGACGGGCACGGGCATATTCCGCCTGCGCCACGGCCAGTGCCTGCCGGGCTTCCGCAAGCCGTCCCTTGAGTTCGGCGTCGTCCAGCCTGGCCAGCAACTGGCCCTTCTCCACCGGATCATTGGGCGCCACGGCCAATTCCTTCAGCACGCCATCCAGCGGTGAACGAATGAGGCTGCTGACCTGAGGAACGATCTCGGCCTGCCCCAGTACCGACAGTCGCACCGGAATCAACATCAGCAAACCCAGCATCACCACGATGGCTCCCGTCAGCAGGCGCTTGCCCACCGGAGAGCGCTTGCGCCCGGCATGACGCGCAAGCACATGCTCAGCCCCCTGCACCCAGTGGGTCAGCAGTCGCTGCTCCGCCTCGTTCCACGGCTTTTCCCGCAACAGCAACAAACCGCCCTCGAGCCGGCCTCGCCAGACCATGGGAATCCAGACACCTTCGCGCGGCCAGTATTCACTCCAGTCGGCCCCCAATGCAGCATCCCGCTCGGCGAGACGCTCGGGCGTCAGCAGCATCAGCTGATCCGGCGAGGAAGCAGAGGCGTCATCGACGCGTCTGGAGACATCACGCCGATCAAGCTCGAACGTCTTGAGGACTCGCCTCACCCAATGCAGATAGGGGCTCTGCTGCTCGACATCCGTCGCGCCTGAGTGAGCGGAAAGCTTGCCATTGGCAACCAGCAATATCTGGCGCGCCGGAAACAGATAACCGGTGTCGTTGACCAGCACATACTCGGCCTCCTTGCGCCCCTTGGCGCTCATCAGACGCTTTTGCAGCGTGATGAGGCCGGCCAGGCGATCCGTGGTGACACTGCCTGGCATCTCGACCCGCCGATTCATCGTGATGCCTCTCCGCTCTCTTCGGCATCAAGGCCTGATGGATTCAGAGAGGGAAAGCGCACCTCACCACTCATGCCGGGCTTGATACCCACCCCCGGCTTGGCATCCGGCCTCGCGATCACCTTGAGGGTCTGGCTGACAGGGTCGATGCTGTCCACGACCCGGACGATCTTGCCGGAGAGCTCGGCGCCCGTCGCATCTGCGGTGAACGTCATGGGCGTGTCGCTTCCTACCTGCCCCAGCCACATCGCAGGTATCACGGCTTCGATCTCCAGCTCGTCGGAGCTGACCAGTTCCAGCATCGGCTCTCCATTGGAGACGAATTGATAGGGGTTGACGACGCGCGAGATGACTTCGGCATCAAAGGGTGCAGTGATGGTGCAGTCGCTCAGGTAGACATCAGAGAGCTTGACGGAAGAACTCGCCTCATTGACTGCCGCTCGTGAGAGATCGACATCCAGCTGGCTGACATTGTCATAACGCGCCAACTGCTTGTTGACCTTGTACTGTGAGCTGGCCCCCGACAGGCGCGCACTCGCAACCGCTCGCTCGGCCTTCAGGGAGCGGCAATCAAAACGCACCAGGACCTCGCCCTGCTTCACTTCTTCCCCAACGCGTCGATTGACCTCCAGCAAGCGCCCCGACAGCGGCGCTGCCAGCATGGTGGAGTTGACGGCACTGACCTGCCCGCGAACGGTCGGTTGCTCCGCGGCGTGAGCCTGACCCATCAGGCTCGTCCCCGCGAGCAGCAGAGATCCACTGAAGATCTGCAGGTAACGGGTAACTTGGTGTCCAACGGTCATCATCAGCATCCCTGTTGAAACAAGATGGGAGGCTAGTTCAGAGACTGGCCTGACCGTCCTGTGCATTGGTTGTCTCGGACTGGACTTCCAGCCAGAGGGCCGGATCCTGCAACGGCAGACTGCCACCAGACCATTGCTGGAAGGAGGCATCCAGATTGCTGGCCAGGGTATCCACGTCATAACGCTGATAATCCTCGGGCACCGGATTGAAGCCCAGACTGAACAGGAAACCTCCATAGGCATCCTGCGCATCGGCATAGGCCAATGAATTGCTCAACACCGAGTTCAATGCCTTGGCCTGGTTTAGCAGGGATTGCGTCCCCGAGATCGCACGGCTTGCCCGCGCCTGCTTGCTGAAGTCCGCGATCTGCTCATCCAGTGCCTGGAATCGCTGGGCGATACTGAGACTTTCCAGCGAATTATGGTATTGCTGCCAGCCAAGATTGACGCGGGCCAACGTCGCCATGTTGCTGGCCAGACGACGAGCCTCCACCATCTGATCACGCGCCTCGTTCTGAGCCTTGATCTCATCGATGGCAAACAGACGGAAGATATTCCAGCTGATCCTCACCCCTGCCTGTGCCCAGGTATCGTTGTACAGATAGCTGTTGCTGTCGTAATTGGCGCTGTAGGAGAACTCCAGCCCCGGCAACAGTCGCACCATGCTCTTGCGCGCTTCACGTTGCGCGATACGGGCATTGTAGAGCTGGCCGACGTATTCCCCACTGTTGGCCAGCGCGACACGCTCCAGCACATCCAGGTCATTGGAAGGCAACGGAGGAAGTGCCGGCAACTGGCTCGGCGCCTGCAAGGGGATCTCGACATTGGGGGCCTGATTGATCAGGCTGGCCAGTTCGATCTGCGAAGTCTCGACGGAACGCTGCAAGCTCTTGAGATTGCGCATGATGGAGAGCAGCTGGCGCTGCTCCTGCAGGACATCCAACGGCGCCCGGAGTCGTTCGCGCTGGATCTGATCCAGCTGGGCGAGCGCCTTTTCGGTGTCTATCAGCAAGGCATCGATGCGCGGCTTCAACTTCTGCGTCACCGCGGCCTTCCAATAGGCGCTGCGCGTCTGCTGAAGCAGCTTGGCCATGATGTCACGCCGGGCATTCTTGACGATCAGGAAGCGGTCCGCCTCCTGCTTGGCCTTCAGGTAGCTGACACCGAAATCCAGCACGTTCCAGGAAAGACGTAGATCGGCATCGGTACGGTCCTTGTCGACAGAGGTCGACTGGGCAAGGCTCTGCACGCCGGTACGCACGTTCTCGCTCGAGGAGGCATCTTCATTGTTGCGGCTGGTGAAACCGGCATTTGCCGCCAATACCGGGAGCATGTCCATCTTGGCCAGATTGAAGCTCTGCTCGGCCAACGCCTGTTCCATCAGCTTGACGCGATTGTCGAGGTTGTACTTCAGCGCGCGCGCCATCGCGTGATTGAGATCAAGTGGCTCGGTGATGGCCGGTGTCATCTGCTCGAAGAGCATCTCATCACTCTGGATGGCGGTCGCGATATCCTGACGATCCAGAGGCTCAGGCTGTACGGTGCCGCAGGCTGACAGCGCCAAGCCTGCCGCGCTGATGGCAACCATCGTCGCCAGAGTCTTGAGACGACCCTGTCCGCGTGGTTCAGGCAGTGCTCGGGTGGATCCAGCTGTGTTGTATCCCGTCATGATATCGCCTTGTTCCCTTGCTCTTGTTCACCCACCCCTTGGTATGGGGCAGGCAGACACCTTGTATTAGATAAGCTCACTTTCGCGCTATCGAGAGCTTGGTGCGGTTTATTCTGTTAACGATAATCAAGAAATTTCTGAATCATCACTCAACAACGCCATCAGATCGGCCAGCACGTCTGCATGGTCGTGACTGAACCCGTCACGTCCGGCCACCTTGAGCATCTCGGAGAGTGGCACGGCACCAGGTACGCTGGCCTGATCCTCACCATTGTCGGGAGCAGGTGTACCAGTGATTTCAGTGCTCGGCTCTGCTTCATCTTCCTGATGCCCTTCTGCCGGCGGCTGCTCTTCACCGTCGTTGGCGAGGTTGCGGTAATACTCGAGGCTCTCTTCCTCTTCCTGCTCAGGCGTCAGATAGATGACAAAGGTGGTACTGGCCTCGTTGCCGGACTCATCGCGACCGATGACCTTGACGTCGACTCGCTCAACGCCGAGAGACAAGGCCAGCGCCCGATTGACACGGAAGTTGAGGGAATCACTGTCGAACGCGACATAGTCGGGCAACGGCGACCCATCAGTTCTCGTCGCTTCAACCTTGATCTCTTCATTGTTGGTGCTTTCAAACGCGCCCGCCGGCAGCGCAAATTCATACACGGATTCATTGGCCACGACATCACGCAGGATGATGGTCAACTGAACCGGTTGAATGCTCGGAATATCCACCAAGGTGGAATCGCTGAGCGGTTGGAAGAGCTCTCCATCAGACTCCGGAAGGAAGGTTGCTTCGCCCTCATCCGATCCAGCACTTGCCCCGCCCGCCGGGGAACCGTTACCAGAGAAGCCTTGCACTGGCGCCACCGTCACCACGGGCTCCGGTACAATGTTGTCGCTGAGACCAGCCACTCGGATCGTCAACTCACCGACTGCCGTGCCCCCTTCTCCATCACTGACCACGTAGCTGAAGTCATCCGTCACCTGCTGACCATCGTCGAGGGATTGGACGACATCACTCGCGTTGTCCAGCACATAGTTCCACGTGCCATCGGCAGCGATGATCAACTGACCGTAAGTGCCCTGGATCACGGTGTCGCTGTCAGCGACGGCCTTACCATTGACGCTCGCAATGAGCAGTGAATCGCCATCGCCATCGACAGTCACCGGCTCGCCATCAGCATCGACCAGCAGGCTGCCCTCAGCGGTGGTCTCTCGGTCCTCGGAGACGTCAGCGCTCTGATCCAATGCCTGCGGCGCAGGATTCCCTATCTCGAAGGTGAAGGTCGTGGTGACAACCAAGCCATTCTCGTCAGTACCAGTCAGCGTGACGGTGTAGATGCCGTCGTTGTTGTCACCGCCGGTGGAAGCATCCGCTGACAGCGTGCCGCTGATCTCGCCGGTGATCGGGTCGATCACCAGACCGTCCGGCAGGTTGTCGACGCTGTAGGTCAGCTCCGCACCCTCGTCGACGTCGGTGAAGGCGCCGGCAATGGTGAACGGTGTGATCGTATCGCCGTCATTGGCACTCTGATCGGCCGGCTGCGCCCCATCGACCAACACCGGCGCATCATTGGTGCCGTTGATGGTGACGGTGAGCAGCGCCGTGTCGGTGCCGCCCTGACCATCGGAGATCGCGTAGGTGAAGGTCTCGGTAATCACCTCGCCTTCCGTCAGCGCCTGCACCGCTGCATTGCCGTTATCCAGTGCGTAGGTGTAGCTGCCGTCTTCGGCGATGGTGACGCTGCCGTAGATGCCGTTGACCGGCGTACCTGTGGGGGTGTCAGTGCCTGCGTTGGCGCCTGCGCCGATGCCACTGACGATCAGCGTATCCGTATCATTGCCGCCATCGACATCCACATCGCCATTGATGTCGCCATCGCTCAGCACATTGCCGGTGGTCGTACTGGTGTCAGTGGTCGCGACGCCCTCATCCAGCTCGGCGGCGTTGTCGAAGGCTTGTGGTGCGAGGTTGACGACAAAGAAGCTCAGCGTGACATCAGCCGACTGGCCCTGCTCGTCCGTGGCAGTCACCGTCACGGAGTAGCGACCGTCCGTCGTGGTATTGCCGAACTGGGAGGCATCGTCAGCAAGTGTGCCGCTGATGACCCCCGTCACCGAATCAATGACCAATCCACTCGGAAGATTCTCGGCCGTATAGCTCAGCTGCGCGCCGCCATCGACATCCTGGAATGCCTCTTGCAGGCTGATCGGCGCGATCTGCTCTCCATCACTTCCCGCTTCAATGACCGGTGCACGAAGAGTGGCCCTCGGTGCATCGTTGGTGCCATTGATGGTGACTGTGAACAATGCCGTGTCGGTGCCGCCCTGACCATCGGAGATCTCGTAGGTGAAGGTCTCGGTGATCACCTCGCCTTCCGCCAGCGCCTGTACCTGCGAGTTGGCATTATCCAGCGCATAACGGTAACTGCCGTCTTCGGCGATGGTGACGCTGCCGTAGGTACCGGCGACCGGCGTGCCTGCGGCGGTGTCAGTACCGGCATTGGCGCCAGCACCGATACCACTGACGGTCAGCGTATCCGTGTCGTTGCCGCCATCGACATCGACGTCACCATTGGTGTCGCCATCGCTGAGCACGTTGCCGGTCGTGGTGCTGGTGTCGCTGGTCGCGACGCCCTCATCCAGCTCGGCGGTGTTGTCGAAGGCTTCCGGCGCGACGTTGGCCACGGTCCAGGTGAAGGTCGTGGTGACATCCAAACCGTTCTCGTCGGTGCCGGTCAGCGTGACGGTGTAGATGCCGTCAGCGTTGTCACCGCCAGTGGAGGCATCCGGGGACAACGTGCCACTGATCTCGCCGGTAGTCGGATCGATCACCAGGCCGTCCGGCAGGTTGTCAGCAGAGAAGCTGAGCTCTGCTCCGTTATCGATATCAGTGAAGGCATCCGCGACAGAGAACGGTGTGATGCGGTCACCATCGTTACCGCTTTGATCTGCCGGTTGAGCACCCTCCACTAACACCGGCGCATCATTGCTGCCATTGATGGTGATCTGGACGACCTGCTCGGCAGTGGCGCCCTGACTGTCAGTGACGATCACGGTGTAATCCAGCACCAGGCTCTCGCCCACTGCGAGGTGATCGAAGGCTTCGCCAGCGACACTGCTGCTGTCGAAGGTCCAGTTCAGCGTGCCGTCATTCTCGGTATTGGCGATGATCGCGTCGGCATCGACGGAGAGCATGCTCAGCAGCTGATCGTTGCTCAAGCCATCAGTGTTACCGGTGGCGGTCACGGTAGTGACGCTTGGCGTGACGTCATCGGTGGTGTCCAGATCGCTGACAGACAGCGTGCCGCTAGTGGTCAGGGTGTCATCCGTCTCGGTCAGCGACTCGCTCGCGCTGTCGTCGCCTTCGAGGGCAATGACCGGCGCATCGTTGCTGCCGTTGATGGTGATCGAGACGACCTGCTCAGCCGTTACGCCCTGGCTGTCGGTGACGACCACGGTGTAATCCAGCACCAGGCTTTCGCCGACGGCGAGGTGATCGAAGGCTTCGCCAGCGACACTGCTGCTGTCGAAGGTCCAGTTCAGCGTGCCGTCATTGGCTTCGCCATTGATGATCGCATCGGCATCGACGGAGAGCATGCTCAGCAGCTGATCGTTGCTCAAGCCATCAGTGTCACCGGTGGCGGTCACGGCCGTGACGCTCGGCGTCACTTCGTCGGTGGTATCCAGATCGCTGACAGAGAGCGTGCCTGAGGTGGAGAGCGTATCGTCCGTCTCGGTCAGCGACTCGCTCGCGCTGTCGTCGCCGTCGATGGCAATGACCGGCGCATCGTTGCTGCCGTTGATGGTGATCGAGACCACCTGCTCAGCGGTCACACCCTGACTGTCGGTGACGACCACGGTGTAGTCCAGCACCAGGCTCTCGCCGACGGCGAGGTGATCGAAGGCTTCACCGGCGACGCTTGAGCTGTCGAAGGTCCAGTTCAGCGTACCGTCGTTGCTGACACCATCGATGATGGCATCGGCGTCGACGGAGAGCATGCTCAGCAGCTGATCGTTGCTCAAGCCATCGGTGTCACCGGTGGCGGTCACGGCCGTGACGCTCGGCGTGACTTCGTCGGTGGTATCCAGATCGCTGACAGAGAGCGTGCCTGAGGTGGTGAGCATATCGTCCGTCTCGGTCAGCGACTCGGCCGCGCTGTCGTCACCTTCGAGGGCGATGACCGGCGCATCGTTGCTGCCATTGATGGTGATCTGGACGACCTGCTCGGCAGTGGCGCCCTGGCTGTCAGTGACGACCACGGTGTAGTCCAGCACCAGGCTCTCGCCGACGGCGAGGTGATCGAAGGCTTCGCCAGCGACACTGCTGCTGTCGAAGGCCCAGTTCAGCGTGCCGTCATTGCTGACACCATCGATGATGGCATCGGCGTCGACGGAGAGCATGCTCAGCAGCTGATCGTTGCTCAAGCCATCGGTGTCACCGGTGGCGGTCACGGCCGTGACGCTCGGCGTGACTTCGTCGGTGGTATCCAGATCGCTGACAGAGAGCGTGCCTGAGGTGGTGAGCATATCGTCCGTCTCGGTCAGCGACTCGGCCGCGCTGTCGTCGCCTTCGAGGGCGATGACCGGCGCATCGTTACTGCCATTGATGGTGATCTGAACGACCTGCTCGGCGGTTGCGCCCTGGCTGTCGGTGACGACCACGGTGAAGTCCAGCACCAGGCTCTCGCCGACAGCGAGGTGATCGAAGGCTTCGCCAGCGACACTGCTGCTGTCGAAGGTCCAGTTCAGCGTGCCGTCATTGGCTTCGCCATTGATGATCGCGTCAGCATCGACGGAGAGCATGCTCAGCAGCTGATCGTTGCTCAGGCCGTCGGTATCGCCGGTGGCAACCACGGCAGCGACGCTCGGCGTGACGACATCGGTGGTATCCAGATCACTGATCGACAACGTGCCAGAGGTGCTCAGCGTGGCGTCAGATTCGGTCAGCGACTCGGCGGCACTGTCATCGCCTTCGATGGCAATGACCGGCGCATCGTTGCTGCCGTTGATGGTGATGCTGATCAGCGCCGTGTCAAAGCCGCCTTGACCATCGGAAATCTGGTAAGTGAAGGTTTCGTTGAGGCTTTCTCCGACAGCCAGCGCCTGAACATCCGCGTTGGTGTTGTCGAGCGTGTAGGTATAGCTGCCGTCTTCAGCGACGGTGATGCTGCCATAAGTGCCAGTCACCTCAGTATCCACTGCGCTGGCAGTGCCGGCGTTGGCGCCTGCACCGATACCACTGACGATCAGAGCATCGCTGTCATTGCCACCATCCGTATCGGTATCCGGTTCCGCATCGGTCAGGACATTGCCGGTGGTAGTGCTGCTATCACCGGTTGCGATGCCCTCTTCGAGGTCCGCCACGTTGTCGTAGGCTTCCGGCGCGACATTGGCCACGGCCCAGGTAAAGGTCGTCGTGACAATGGCGCCATTCTCATCCGTCGCGGTCAGGGTGACGGTGTAGATGCCGTCATCGTTGTCACCGCCGATGGAGGCATCCGGAGACAGCGTGCCGCTTATCTCGCCACTGGTCGGATCAATCGCGATACCGTCCGGCAGGTTGTCCGCAGAGAAGCTCAGCACGGCATCGTTGTCGACGTCAGTGAAGGCATCCGCGACGAAGAACGGCGTGATGGTATCGCCATCGTTGTCGCTCTGACCTGCCGGCTGTTCGTCAGTCACCAGCACCGGCGCATCGTTGGTGCCGGTGATGGTGATGGTCACGACCTGTTCGGCCGTCGCGCCCTGGCTGTCGGTGACCAACACGGTGTAATCGAGTTCGAGCGTCTCGCCGACAGCGAGATGATCGAAGGCTTCACCTTCGACACTGCTGCTGTCGAACTCCCAGTTCAGCGTACCCTCGGTGCTGGCGTCACCGATGATGGCATCGGCATCAACAGAGAGCATGCTCAGCAGTTCAGCATTGCTCAGGCCATTGGTGTCACCGGTAGAAACGACGGAGGCGACGCTGGGGGTCACTTCATCGGTGGTATCGACATCACTGACCGACAAGGTGCCAGAGGCATTCAGAGTCGCATCGGTTTCCGTCAAGGAAGCGGATGCATTGTCATCCGCATCAATGTCGATAACCGGGGCGTCGTTGGTGCTGTTGATGGTGATGGTGAGCAGCGCGGTATCAAAGCCGCCCTGGCCATCGGAGATCTGGTAAGTGAAGGTCTCGTTGAGGCTTTCCCCGACAGCTAGCGCCTGAACATCCGCGTTGGTGTTGTCCAGCGTGTAGGTGTAGCTGCCATCTTCTGCAATGGTGATGCTGCCGTAGGTGCCAGTCACATCAGTGTCAACGGCACTCGCAGTCCCGGCGTTGGCGCCAGCACCGATACCACTGACGATCAGAGCATCACTGTCATTGCCGCCATCCGTGTCGGTATCCGGTTCCGCATCGGTCAGGACATTGCCGGTGGTGGTGCTGGTATCGCCAGTCGCGACGCCCTCTTCGAGGTCCGCCACATTGTCGTAGGCTTCCGGCGCGACGTTGGCCACGGTCCAGGTGAAGGTCGTGGTGACGGTGGCGCCATTTTCATCCGTCGCGGTCAGGGTGACGGTGTAGGTGCCATCAGCATTGTCACCGCCGATGGAGGCATCCGCAGACAGCGTGCCGCTGATCTCACCGGTGGTCGGATCAATCGCGATTCCGTCCGGCAGATTGTCCGCAGAGAAGCTCAGCACGGCATCGTTGTCGACGTCAGTGAAGGCATCCGCCACGAAGAACGGCGTGATGGTATCGCCATCGTTGTCGCTCTGATCCGCCGGCTGTTCATCCGCCACCAGCACCGGCGCATCGTTGGTACCGGTGATGGTGATGGTCACGACCTGTTCGGCGGTCGCGCCCTGACTGTCGGTGACCACCACGGTGTAATCGAGCTCGAGCGTCTCACCGACAGCGAGATGATCGAAGGCTTCGCCCGCAGCACTGCTGCTGTCAAACGTCCAGGTGAGAGTACCGTCATTGCTGGCAGCATCGATGATCGCATCAGCATCCACGCTGAGCATGTCGAGCAACTCGGCATCGGTCAGATCATTGGTATCCCCGGTGGTGACGACGGAGGCGACACTCGGAGTGACCTCATCGCTGGTATCGAGATCACTGACGGAAAGCGTGCCGGTCGCGTTCAGCGGTATGTCAGACTCGGTCAGTGCAGCGGAAACGGAGTCATCACCTTCGATGGCAATGATCGGTGCATCGTTGGTGCCATTGATGGTGATCGAGACGACCTGCTCGGCGGTCGCACCCTGGCTGTCAGTCACGAGGACGGTGTAATCCAGCACCAGGCTTTCGCCGACGGCGAGGTGATCGAAGGCTTCACCAGCGACGCTCGAGCTATCGAAGTCCCAATTCAGGGTGCCCTCATTGCTGACGCCATCGATGATCGCATCGGCATCGACGGAGAGCATGCCCAGCAGGTCGGCATCGCTCAGGCCATCGACATCGCCGGTCGTGGCCACGGATTCGACACTCGGCGTGACGCTGTCCGAGGTATCCAGATCACTGACTGACAAGGTGCCAGACGTGGCGAGGGTATCGTCTGTCTCGGTCAGAGATTCCTCCGCGCTGTCATCACCGCCCAGGGCAATGACCGGGGCATCATTGGTGCCATTGATGGTGACGGTCAACAAGGCGGTATCGAAGCCACCCTGTCCATCAGATACCTGATAGGTGAAGGTCTCACTGAGCACCTGACCGACCGCGAGCGCTTGAACGTCCTCATCGGTGTTGTCGAGACTGTAGGTATAGGAGCCATCGTCCAGAATGACGACGGAGCCATAGTTGCCGGACACACTGTCACCCGCAGACGAGAACGCGGCCGGCACTGCACCGAAGGCGACACCACTGACGATCAGAGCATCATCATCGTTACCGCCATCACTGTCGGCCTCATCATTGGCACCGGCACCAGTCGCGCCCAGCACATTGCCGGTGACGTCGCTGGCATCGCTGCTGGCGACACCTTCATCAATGAAGGCAGCATCGTTCTCGGCGACAGGATCGACGTTGGCAACGGTCCAGGTCAGCGTGGTGCTGACATCTGCACCGAATTCATCCGTGGCGGTCAGCGTGATGGTGTAGACACCCTCCACACCGCCCTGAGAGGCATCGCTGGTCAGGGTGCCGCTGATTTCACCGGTAGCGGAGTCGATGGACAAGCCAGCCGGCAGCACATCAGCGCTGTAGGTCAACGTTGCGGTGGTATCGATGTCCGTGAAGGCGTCAGCCACCGTGAAGGGCGTGATGGCCTCACCGTCGACATTGGATTGATCTTCCGGCTGGTCATCCGGATCCGCAGAGAGCACCGGCGCATCATTGCTGCCAGTGATGGTGATGGTGACAACCTGCTCGGCAGTCGCCCCTTCGCTGTCTGTCACCAACACGGTGTAATCCAGTACCAGCGTCTCACCTTCTCCCAGATAGTCGAAGGCTTCCGCATCAGCGCTGCTGCTGTCGAATGCCCAGTTGAGAGTGCCGTCATTGCTGGCACCGTCAATGATCGCATCGGCATCCACGCTGAGCATGGCAAGCAGCTCAGCATTGGTCAGGTCATTGGTATCACCGCTGGAGGCGACGGCCGTGACGCTCGGCGTCACTGTATCGCTGGTGTCCAGGTCGCTGACAGAAAGCGTACCCGTCGCACTCAGCGCAATATCTGACTCATCCAGCGCGGCGGTTGCGGCGTCATCCCCTTCGATGGCAATGACCGGCGCATCATTGGTGCCGTTGGTCGTAATGGTGAGCAGCGCGGTATCGAAGCCACCCTGGCCGTCAGAGATCTGATAGGTGAAGGTCTCGTTGAGGCTTTCGCCGACGGCCAGCGCCTGAACATCCGCGTTGGTGTTGTCCAGGGTGTAGGTATAGCTGCCATCCTCGGCGATGGTGACGCTGCCGTAGGTGCCAGTGACTGCAGACCCCGCTGTCGTGTCAGTCCCGGCATTGGCGCCGGCGCCCACTGCGCTGACGATCAGCGTATCCGTGTCGTTGCCGCCATCGACATCCACATCGCCATTGGTGTCGCCATCGCTCAACACATTACCGGTGGTGGTGCTGGTATCACTGATGGCAACGCCTTCATCAAGCTCAGCAGTGTTGTCGAAGGCTTGCGGGGCGACGTTGGCCACAGTCCAGGTGAAGGTCGTGGTAACGGTGGCGCCATTCTCGTCAGTGCCAGTCAACGTGACGGTGTAGATGCCGTCATCGTTGTCACCACCAATCGAGGCATCCGGAGACAAGGTACCGCTGATCTCACCGGTGGTCGGATCAATCTCGATACCGTCAGGCAGATTGGCAGCCGAGTAAGTCAGGTCCGCATCGTTATCGATGTCAGTGAAAGCGTCGGCAACGATGAACGGCGTGATGGCTTCACCATCATTGCCACTCTGATTCTCCGGCTGCTCACCCGCTACCAGCTGCGGTGCATCATTGCTGCCGGTGATGGTGATGGTCACGACCTGTTCGGCCGTCGCGCCTTCGCTGTCGGTCACCAGCACGGTGTAGGCGAGTTCAAGGGTCTCGCCGACGGCGAGGTAGTCGAAGGCGTCACCCCCGACACTGCTGCTGTCGAATTCCCATGTCAGGGTGCCATCGTTGCTGGCGTCATCGATGATCGCATCCGCATCCACGCTGAGCATGCTCAGCAGCTCGGCATTGGTCAGATCATTGGTATCACCGGTGGAGGCAACCGATTCGACGCTCGGCGTCACTTCATCCGTGGTATCGAGATCACTCACCGAGAGAGTGCCGGACGTGCTCAGCGGCGCATCGCTTTCCGTCAATGCAGCGGAATCACTGTCGCCGTCCTCAAGGGCGATGACAGGCGCGTCATTGGTGCCGTTGATGGTGATGGTGATGTCTTGCTGGGCCGTCCCTTCCTGGGAGTCCTCCACCTCGACGGTGTAGGTCAGCACCAGGCTTTCCCCTGCCGCCAGATGATCGAATGCCTCCCCTTCGACGCTTGAGCTGTCGAAGCTCCAGCTGAGAGTGCCGTCATTGCTGGCAGCATCCACGAGGGTGCCTTCATCGACACTCAACATGCCCAGCAGATCAGCATTGTCGAGAGTATCCGTGTCACCGTCCGCAGTTACCGTGGTGACACTGGCAGTCACGGTATCAGCAGTATCGAGATCACTCACGGACAGGGTGCCGGAGGTCGCGAGCGATGCATCCGTTTCGGTCAACGATTCCGCTGCGCTGTCAGCACCTTCCACGGCAATTTCAGGAGCATCCTGAGCGCCGGTGACAGTGATGGTCAGGGTATTGCTGGATTCAGCGCCGTTGTCATCACGCACGGTGTAGGCAACGGTGGTGGTCGCAGCCTCACCCACGGCGAGATCATCGAAGTCGGTGCCCGGCGCAAAGACATAACTGCCATCCGCGGCGATGGCGACAGTGCCACCGCCCGTCATGGCGAAAGCGGTGCCTATGCCAGAGCTAGATCCCGCGACCTGGCTGACAGTGCTGGTGGAGCCCGTATCGATATCGGTGTCATTGGCCAGCACGCCAGCGGCAGCCGCGACGCTCAGATCAGCGTTTTCTGCGGTCGTGCCAGTATCCGCCACAGCGACCGGTGCATCATTGACGCCGGTAATGGTGATGCTGACGGTGGTCTGGGTGACACCGTCCGCATTGGTGACCGTCAAAGTATCCGTCAGGGTGGCACCCAGGTTGAGCTGCTGGATGACAGACTGAGTATTGTCGGCACTGTAGGTCCAGTTGCCATCGGCATCGACAGTCAGTTCGCCGTAGGTGCCGGTCACGGTCTCAGCGCTGAACTTGTCTTCCCCGGTGTCGCCACCGGTGCCAGCATCCAGCGTGCCACTGGTGGTCAGCTCATCATCCGCTGACACATTGGTGTCTTCGGTGACATTGCCGGTGTCCGGGGTCAGCGTGGGAATGTCATCCACACCATTGACGGTCACGCTGACAGTGGCGGTAGAGACACCACCCTCGCCATCGCTGACCTGATAGGTAATGGTGGTGACGGCACTTTCACCTTCAGTGAGGCCATCAAAATCGGCGCCCGGATCAAAGCTCCAGGTGCCATCGGCGTTGACCGTGAAGGATCCACCGGTGCTGCCCGAGACAGCGCTGCCGACTCCGGCAGTGTTGCCATTCACCTGAGTGATGGTGAAGTCGGCAGTGGGCGTGTCCAGGTCGGTGTCGTTGTCGAGCAGACTGGTAGTGTCAGCGGTGGACAGCGCGACGCCTTCATCGGTTGAGTCGGCATCCGCCACGGCCACCGGGTCATCGTTGTTGTCGACGACTTTCAGATAGCCGGTCAGCGTATTGCTGGCCAGCGAGTCGCCGTCGATTTCGGCCAGTCCATCATTGTTGCCGTCATTGACGACCACGGTGTAGGCGCGTGTGTCGGTGTCGGGGTCATCGCTGGTGTTCTGGTAGGTCAGTGAATCGATCAATGCCGAGACCTGAGCTGCCGTGGTACCGGAGTCGAGCGTCACCGTCAGGGTGCCGTTGACCAGAGTCGCGCTGGCGAAGCCATCAAGAGAATCATCGACCGAGAACACATCGGCATCCGTCGCCGCATCGATGCTGACCGTGATGGTGCCGCCACCGAAGTTGTCGCCGACCAAGGCAGTATCGACATCCGAAAGCGACGCGCCTGATACCAACGCTACCTCGGCACTGCCGGTGCCTGCGCCATCATTCTCTGCAACAGAGATGGCAAAGGCTTGGGGCGCCGTGCTACCAGTGAGCACCGGTGCATCATTGATGGCATTGACGGTGGTGGTGAGCGTGGCGGCGGATGCGACATCCGACCAGATACCTTTCTGATCAAAAATGGAAACATCAACACGGGTTCCTGACGTCACAGCACCACTGCTATCGTCAGCCACGACATAATCGAGCCCTGTCGGCTCACCGTGATAATTCTCTATCGATACAAACCGCAGAGAGTCAGTGGGTGACAGAACAAGTGCATTGTCAGCGCTGACATCGGCCGGTAGATCAACCCAGGTGACCCCGGTATCCGTGGAATACTGCCATGTGCCCTCACTCGCGACTGACGGGTTGGAGATGATCGCAACGCCGGCGAAATCATCGGCCTCACTACCGCCAGAAACCGCCTCATCGGTCTGATCATCAGCACTGTCATCATCGAAGTTGTCCGCCATCAGATTGGCAACGGTGTCGCCTGCCGGATTGGGGGTATCTTCGTCGATGGATACCAGACCAACGCTGTCGAAGCGAGTGGTCGGGGCGTCGTTGGCCTCGATGACGCTGGTACCTATGGCAATTTGAACATCCGACCAGACGCCCGTCTGATCGCCCAGGTTGCCGTTGGATTCACCGGCCAGATCTTTCAATTCGCCAGCGGAACCGCTGGTCTCGATGCTGGTATTACTGCCGTCACCAAGACGGACGGTCAACGAACCCGGTACGCCATTGAAGTCATCAGCCAGAACGAAGCGGATATCGGCATCTGCCGATACGATCATTGCACTGCTATCGGATAGACCCGAGGGAATGTCGACCCATTCAGCATCGATGAATACCTGCCATGTGCCCTGATCACTGGTCGCGGTGTTGCCTGAAATGGCGACATACGTCAGCAAGGTGGCTTCGCTGTCAGCCGTGAAACCATTTTCGGCGGCTTGATCATCAGTCGCGTCATCGTACTGATCGACCAGCAGGGTATAGAGATCCGTTCCGGCGATCGCATCAGCTGCAGTATCTTCATCGACGGCAACGATGGATTCATCGGTACCATCGGCCACCGGTCGATCATTGACCGGCGTCACCGTGAGAGTGATGTCACGGCTCGCCTCCTCTGCACCGCCCTGTCCGGTATTGCCGGCATCATTGAGCACGATGCTGAGGGTATCCTCACCATAGAAGTCAGCTGCGGGGGTATAGACCTCGCTATCCAGTGAGGCCTGAAGCGATGCGACGGTACCCGTCAAGATGATGGTGTTGGTGCCATTGCTGAAGGTACCGTGATCTACGCTCAGCGTGAGCGTCAGGTTGTCAGCACCGAAATCATCAGAATCATCAAGGGTGACTCCGAGCGCTGACAGCGAGAGACTGCCGTCCTCGACCAGGGTGGTTGTACCGGTCGGGGCAGAGATGGTCGGTGCATCGTTGGTGCCAGAAACATTGACCGTTATGGCGGTGGAGATAGCAAAGGCATTGGCTAGAGCCAAGTTACCATTTCCATCATCACTGAACTCGACATCAAGTATCACTGACGTATCTGCATTCACTTCAGCGGCAGTCAATACGAGGTCATCAAGCGCGGCATTGATTTCGCTTAGCGTCCCCGTCAGGGTCACTTCACTGGTACCGTTGCCAGTGACTCCGACAGCATCCATATTCAAGGTGCCGCCGGTTTCACCCGTGGCGCCGCCCCGCACAGTCACTGTCACGGTCTGGCTATCAGTAAAGACTTCTTGACCGACATCATTGATGTCTGCGACGGAAAGGCCAGTGATAGTCAAGGGCTGACCATCATCCATCGTCTGCACCGGCGTAGTGGAGGTCAGTACCGGCTCATCATTGACGGCAGTGATGGTGATATCTGAGGTGGCGGCCGTGGTGAGAGCGGTGCTGTCACCATGAAGGTCGGTATCCGTCGCGGTGACGGTCAGCGTCACAGTGCCATTGTCATTGGCATCCGGCTGGTACTGGACGTTTGCCAAGGCGGTCGCGAGCTCTTCCTGAGTTCCCACCAGGGTGATGGTGTCAGTGCCATCGTTGCTGACAGTCACATCACCCGCATCCGTGAGCTGCAACGTGCCATTCGGGACGCTCAGCACGGCGGTGATATCGGTATCGAAGCTGTCGGCATCCGTCACCGTGATGGTGCCGATATCCTGATAGCCGCCGTCTTCGGTCACGGTCAATTCAGAAACATCAGACGGCATTGTCACGACCGGTGCGTCGTTCTCGGTGGATG
This sequence comes from Cobetia marina, assembly GCF_001720485.1. GTDB lineage: Bacteria > Pseudomonadota > Gammaproteobacteria > Pseudomonadales > Halomonadaceae > Cobetia > Cobetia marina. Next base: position 1,901,076 of record NZ_CP017114.1, on the reverse strand, counting down.
CCCACAGCTCGACACTGGCCGTTGCCGTATTGAAGTCATCGCCGATGGCTTCGCCGCCTTCATTTTCAGAGCCACCGTTCGGACTGCCACTCTCAAGACGATCATCCACTACGGCTTCGAGAGTCCAACGAGCGTCGGGGTCTGCTTCACCATTGAGAGTATCCAGAACCATCTGGACAGATAATGTCTCAAGGGAAGCCTGAACAGCCTCCAAGGTACCCTCAACCACCAAGGTATTGGCATCAGTGATGACAGTGGAATCGGTACCACTCGGCAAAGCCGTCAGTACAGCAGTGGTAAACGGGACAACAGCCCCACCTGCATCCTTGAGCGAGAGTGATACCTTGATGCCATCAGTCTCGCCAGCATCGATACCCAAATTGGAATCGGGATCCAGAACGTCGACATCACCGATGGTGAAGACATTTCCCAGATCAAGGGCAGACAGCGCCGTAGAGGGCGGGATCAAACGATCAGATGGCTGCGTTGAGGCGATCTCAGGCGAATCATTCAGTGGTGTAATCTCGATACTGAACGTCGCGACTTCCGTCGTCAGCGGCCCATCACTGACGGTAAAGGTGAAGTCGTCGGCGCGAGTTTCCCCGCCATCGTGCACATATTCCAGCAGACCATTGTCGATATCGGCCTGCGTGAAGGAGCTACCCACACGCAATATCTTGCCATTCAGCGTCAGATTGCCGTTTTCCGGCAGGCTCTTGATCACGAAGGTCGACTGACGCGTGGTGTTGTCGCTATCAACGGCTTGCAGCAGGCTGTTGTCGATGACAGAAGACTCACCTTCCCCCAAGGTCAGCACATTGTTGGCGGAGGTGGACGATTGATCGAATGCATCGACGACGGTCTGATCCGCAGCATCGGAAGTGAGCGGGATCAACGGCGCATCATTGAAAGGCGTCACGGCAATGGTGACGTTGCCGATATTGGACACGACACTGGTGTCGAGTCCGTTGTCAGTCGGTGTAGAGGAGTTCGTCGCGAAGGTATCAGACGGCGCTGCCAGGTCATCCCGCACGATGAATGTAAAGCTGTCGTTCAGGGAGTCGACACTTTCACCACCATCGTGGACGTAACGCAATCCCCCTGACTGGCCATCCGCCTGTGCGGTCAGAATCGCCTGGGAGTACCAGACATCGGTGGAGGCTGCCTCCCAGCTGTCGCCATTCCAGACCTCGAGTGATCCTCCGCTCAGTTCGGTGCTGGTGATCTGGAACCAGAGGTCATCACTTTCACCCTCGCCGACCAGATCCTCCAGACTGCCATCCACATCCGACATCACCAGATTGGTGATACGAACGATGCCGTCCGTCGTATCGGTCTTCTCGAGCAGACTGACACTCGAGTTACCCACGACCGGCGCATCATTGACGGGTGTTGCGTCGATGGTGAAGACATCAGTAATGGGGTCAAGCGTGGCGGGATCCTTGTCGAGGTCCGTCGGCAGGAGGGTGAACGTGAAGCTGGACTCATGACCTTCGCTGCCATCGTGCAGGAAGGTGACCAGCCCGTTATCGATATCGTCCTGGGTGAAGCTGCCGAAGTCGGAAATCGCCTGACCATCCAGGAACAGCGTCCCGTTGGTCGGTATGTTCGTCACGGTGTAGACGATCTGGGTCGCAGGCAGCACGTAGCCGTCCAGCTCGGCGCCATACTTGAGCATGGCGTCTGAGATGACCACCGCAGAGGAAGCAGGATCGGACGTGCTTTCGCTCACGGTGACGCCGGTATTGTTCACTTTTTCGGCATAGATGGTCTCCTGTTGCTGCTCCCCGGGGCCACCGGCCACATTGTCAATCAGGAAATTCAGCGTGCCGACGGTCGGTGAATCCGTACCGCCCCAGGTCCCTGCGTCTCCTGCCTCTTCAAACGCCTTGAATTCGGAATCCACCAACGTGAAGGTGAAATCGTCCGCGGTGCCACCAGTGCCATCCACGAGGGTCTGTTGATAGCGGACCTCGCCCGCCGTGACCTGCGCCTGCGAGAAGGTGCCACCCACCGGCAGCTTGACCCAGTCAGTCCCATTGAGAATCTGGATCTCACCAAAGCTCGGCAAGGTCTCGATCTTGTAGCTCAGCTGATCATCGGTGCTGTCAGGATCTATCGCGTTCAGGGCAGATGCATCGATCAATACCGCCTCGCCAGTGGCATCCAGCACCTCTGTGGTGGGCGTCAGCGTCGGGTCATCGTCATTCTCGAGAATGCTGATCTCGACGGTGCGGTCACTGGAAAGCTCATTTCCCGCCCCTTCGCCACCGCCGGCGTCGGTCACCCTGAGGGTGAAACTGGGCAAGTCATCAACGTCCGGTTCATCGCCATCATGGGCAAATGACAGGTACTGGAGCTTGTCCGCGGTAAAGCTGGCGGCATCGCTCGAAGGGCTGGAGATGATTTCATCCGCATCCGCGATACCGTCCTCGTCGAAATCCAGGTAGAGGGTGCCACGGTCCGCAAGATTGCCCAGGTCGGTGATCTCCACCGTGGCATTCTCGGCAGCATCGGCATGGCCGGACTCTTCATCGGTGTAGCTCAGGCCAAGCCGAGCATTTTCGCCCTCGAACTGCTGCGGGTCGCCCGTGATGGTCGGCGCGGCATTGTCAGGAATCAGCTCGATATTGAGAGTATTGGAGGCCTCACCACCCGCGCCATCCACCACCGTGATGGCGAAGCTGTCATTGTCCCCGACGGCGACATCGCCACCGGCATGGGTATAGATCAGCTTGCCGAGCTGGTCGGCATCGAAACTTGAACCAATCGCTACCGGCGAACCATTGAACGTCAGCGAGCCGCCCGACGGCAGGCTATCGATCTCGATGATCAGCTGGTCGGTGTCCTGCTCACCGCTGACGATATCCGGGTCACTCAGACCCAGCGCCTCGATGGAGAAGGTGAAACTCCCCGCTTCCGTGACCGTCGCTCCGCTGTCCCCGAATACCGGGTCATCGTTCACTGGCGTCAGAGTGACGACGAAATCGAGGCTGCCTCGGTCAGGATCCACGACGCCGTCCGTGGTTTCCGTGAGACTCAGGCTCAAGGTGATATCGTCGGTGTAATCCGCACCGGGAGTTACCACGAGATTCGCGAGCTGAGCGGTGATCTCCTCAGCCGTACCGGTCAACGTGGAGCTGCTGCCGCCATCATCGAAGGCTGCCCCGGCATCAGCCGCTGCCTGATCCAGATTCAGCGTCAGCGAGTACTCATCCGTGGCGTTGCCTTCATCGTCCACATTGCCACTGTCCGTGACACTCAGACTCGACAGACTGAAGCTCGAATCCTCCGTTCCCGACAGCGTGGCGCCATCGCCGGTGGCCTTCACCTGATCACCTTGACTATCGGCGCCCTCCGCAATGGTCACGGCGGCAGCGGCATCCAGCAACAGACGAGGCTCAAGAGCCTGGAGATCGAGTTCGCGCATGGATGGGCACCATTGTAAATTTGTGAAATTATCAGTTACACAAAGATACGTTATGCCTTGCGTCGAATGGAACGTAACAAAAATTCACGTTCCTTCCACGCTTGAGAATTCGATCCATTGAAACAGTCAAAATTTCAGGATCTTGGATCAAGAGGTACTCGCAGATCAGTCCCATGGTGACTGTACCAACATGAAAAAGAGACTAAGCGCATCGCACTTAGCCTCTCTCTAAAAACTATACAGGTCATCTTTTGGATTTCGACAAAAGCTGGACCTTGGTTACGACAGTTTCTTGACCCACAGCGCCGCAGCGTCCACGAGTTTCTGGTGCGCGTGCCGGAAGGCCTCTTCACTCTTGCGATAGGGATCCGGAATCTCTTCGCCCTGCCCCCCCGCCAGCCAGCGGCCGAACATCATCGTCTTGCCACTGACTTGCGGGGCCATCTGGTTGATGGCACGACGATGACCATCGCTCATGACCAGAATCAGATCCGCCGCCGTCAACATCTCGACCGATACCTGCCGCGCACGATGCCCATCAACCTCCAGACCGGACTCGAGAGCGAATCTAGCCGCCGTGGGTTCGACAGGATGATCGACCAATGCGCCCACACCCGCCGAGTGAACCGTCTTGCCCGGCAACGCTTGCTTCAGCAGTGCCTCACCGACCGGACTGCGACAGATATTGCCGGTACACACCACCAGAATATTGTTGAACACGCTGACTTCCTCTTCCTTGTGACGCTTGCACTCATGTCGATGGCCCGGGGGGAGACGCTTTCCCGCGCCCGGACACCAGAGGGCCATTGTCGCATGCCGGCAGCCCGTGCGGCAGGCTTGCGAGGCTCGATGGACGCAGCCTGTGACGTTTCAAGGGGGACGCGCGTGCTCGAATGGCAACACTGAGATGACGCCAGATCGATCACCTCGGCTCTTGAAGGTCAGCGGCGGCATCTCCAGTTCTTGTCGTGTAGCCAATGAGGTGGCTGATCCAAGGTCGATGTCGCTCATGTGATATTCGCCGCTCGGCCACTCGCTGAACCAGCACCCAGATAGGGAGGCAAGATGAGCAACAAGACACTGACCGCGACCAATCCGGCCAATGACAAGGTTCTCAATGAATACGCCACGCTGAGCAAGGACGAGGTTCAGCAGAAACTGGAACAGACGCGCACTGCCTATCCGCAATATCGTCAGCTCTCGCTGGAAGAACGTGCGAAACGTCTGCACGCACTGGCAGATCTGATAGATCAGCGCCAGCAGGACATTGCCACCTTGATCGCCCATGAGATGGGCAAGCCGTATCAGCAGGGCATCAGCGAGACACAGATCTCCTCCAGCATCGCGCGTTTCTACGCCGACAACCTGCCCACGTTGATGGAAACCGAGCAGCGCGACGTCGAGGGTGCCGTCAGAGCCAAGATCGTCAAGGACCCCATCGGCGCAGTGCTGGGCGTGATGCCGTGGAACTATCCGCTCTATCAGGTCATCCGCTTCGCGACCCCGGCACTGGCAGGTGGCAACGTCTGCCTGATGAAGCATGCCTCCAACGTTCCGGGTTGCGCTGAGCTGATCACCCAGCTGTTCCACGAGGCCGGTTTCGAAGATGGCGTCTTCACCTGGCTGCCGGTGGGCTCGGAGATGATCGAAGACATCATCAATGATCCTGTCGTGCAGGGCGTGACTCTCACCGGCAGCGAAGAGGCAGGCCGCAAGGTCGCCGAGCAGGCCGGTGCGGCGCTCAAGCCCAGCGTGCTGGAACTGGGGGGTATCGATCCGTTGATCGTGCTGGATGACGCCGACATCGAGCGCGCGGTGGATCTCGCCATCGCCGGACGTTTCGACAATACCGGCCAGAGCTGTGCCGCCTCCAAGCGCTTGATCGTCGACAAGTCGATCGCCGAGGACTTCTCCAGACGTCTGATCGAGAAAGTGAAGGACATGCGCATGGATGACCCGCTCAGCGAAGGGGTCGACATCGGTCCGATGTCACGCAAGGACCTGCGCGATGACCTGCATGATCAGGTGCAGCGTGCCATCAAAGCCGGCGCCAAGCTGGAATGCGGTGGCGAAATTCCGGATCGCGAGGGTGCCTGGTATCCGCCGACGGTGCTGACCAACGTCACCCAGGGCAATCCAGCCTTCAATGAAGAGCTGTTCGGCCCGGTCGCTTCCGTGGTGGTCGCGGACAACGAGGCACATGCCATCGAGCTCGCCAACGACTGCCCCTACGGTCTGGGCAGCACGGTGGTGGCCAAGGACGACGAGCGCGGCGAGCGTGTCTCGCGTCAGCTGGAAGCCGGCATGAGCTTCGTCAATCGCCCGACCACGCCCTTCGCCCAACTGCCCTTCGGCGGTGTCAAAGGCAGCGGCTATGGTCGTGAGCAAAGCGAATATGGCTTCGGTGCCTTCATGAACATCCGCACCGTCTATGTCGCCAAGCACTGAGGTGACACGTCATCGACGTCCTTGAGCTCTGAGCTCTCGAGGCATCGATGTCACGAGGTCAGGTAGCCCATGGGCTGCAATCAACAACGCCCCGCTTTTCAGCGGGGCGTCTTGCGTCAGAAGGCTCCCAGGCTCTGCACGAGCGCCGGCATCAATTGTCCTGTCTGCGTGCCGTCAGCCGTCTCCATCAACGAGACACGCAGCCCTGCAGACAGGCTTCGCCTTCCAGCTGCACCGTGACGTGCGAGATCGCATGGGTATCGAGCAGATAGGCCTGGACCCGCTCAAGCACCTCGCCGGGAATGCCGGTATCGGCCACCACCACATGCAGGCTGGCAACCGGGGATTGAGGCGTCAGGCCCCACAGATGAAGATCATGCACGCCATCCACTCCCTCCAGTGTCAGCAGACCCGCCTGGATTTCCTCGTGGTCAAGTTGCTCCGGTGTCCCTTCCAGCAAGGTATGCGCCGAGCGTTTCACCAGCGACCAGGCACCGCGCAGTATCAGTACCGCTGCGAGCATCGACAGCAACGGGTCGGCCTGATTCCAGCCGGTGGTCATGATGACCAGCGAGGCAATGATGGCCGCCACCGAACCCATCAGGTCGCCCATGACATGCAACAGGGCGCCGCGAAGATTGAGATTGTCCTGATCTCCCTTGTGCAATATCCAGAATGCCGCGATGTTGACGACAAGTCCGAGCACGGCAATCGCCAGCATCGGCCCTGCCAGCACCTCAGACGGCAGCCACAGGCGCTTGAGGGCAGCCATCACGATCGCGCCCCCGATGACCAGCAATGTCAGGCCATTGACGAACGCGGCGAGCACCTGAAAACGCGCATAGCCGAAGGTCAGCTTGCGGGTCGCTGCGCGATGTCCGAGGCGAAACGCGCCCCACGCCAATGCCAGCGACACGGTATCACTGAGCATATGGCCGGCGTCCGCCAGCAAGGCCAGAGAGCCCGCCACCAGCCCGCCGACGACCTCCGCCAGCATGAACCCGCCGGTCAGCCACATCGCCAGCATGACCCGCCTTTCGCTGTCAGCGGTCACCTCAGGTGCATGGTCATGATGTCCATGACCATGTGAATGGCCGTGTGAATGGCCATGGTGATGACCGTGTGAATGATCATGCGCATGCACGTGTCCGGATTCATGCCCATGATCTTTCGATGTCGTGTCCTGCGACGATGTCGCCATCCAGCCTCCTGACCACCATTCCTGCATTCGTGAAAAGCCGCGAGATCAATCGCTGCAACGCTATCGATTCCCTCTGCATTAGGCTTATCCTGCCACGGAATTCAAGCTCCATTGTTGAATTTGCAAGTTCCGATATATGACAGCACCGCCTGTATCAGCTTGTTAGGATAGAGATCAGACATTCCCATGCCCAAAGGAACCGACGCCACCCCATGAGCACCACTACCGAGACGACGCCTTCACGCTCGCCTTTCAAGGCCGATCTGTTGCTTCTGCTGGTCACCATCATCGCCGCCGCAGGCTGGATCTTCTCCAAGGAAGCCATGGCCGGTATGCCTCCGCTACTGTTCATCGGCAGTCGCTTCCTGCTGGCAGGCCTCATCCTGGCGATCTTCGACGCTCGCTCGCTGAGACAGCTCTCCACTACTCGCAAGCTGCGCGCCAGTGGAGTCGGCGTCCTGTTTGGCGGTGCCATGGCCTGCTGGTCATTGGGGGTGGCACTGTCCGAGCAGCTCGGCGTGATCGCGTTCATCAACAGTTTCGGGATTCTGATGGTACCGGTGCTCGCCCGCCTGCTGTTCAAGGACAGGCCGCCGATGAGCACCTGGATCGCCCTGCCCACCGCCCTGCTCGGTTTCGCTCTGTTGGGCATGGGACAACCCGGCGCTACGGAAAGCTTTCATATCGAACCGGCACAATGGCTCATCTTCGGGGCTGCCTGCCTGTTTGCCCTGGTGTTCAACTTCAATTCGCGTCTGGTGCGCAATATCCCGGCCCTGCCGCTGACGGCCATCCAGCTGATGACCACCGGCGTCACCTGCCTGGTGCTGTCGGCCATCAGCGAAAGCTGGCCGGCCGGCATCAGTCTCGACATCCTGAGCTGGTTTCTGGCCAGCACTCTGATCGCCAGCACCCTGCGTTTCTTCCTGCAGATTTACGCACAGAGCCTGACCACGCCCAGCCATGCCTCGGTCATCCTGATGCTCGAAGCGGTCTGGGCGGCCCTGATGTCGGCGGCCTGGTTCGGAGAGCGCATGACCCTGATCCAGATGACAGGCTGCGGACTGATCTTCATGGCCCTGCTGATCAATCGCTGGCAATGGATCGCGCGTCTCTGGCGTCAGCGACGGGTTGCCTCGTGAGTAAAGCGTCCTGACTTGAGTGTCAGGCATGTCGCCACCATGTCTGACGCTTGAGCGTTTGATTTCCCGCCCCATTCCTGTCACCGGAGCCCCCATGATCCCCACGCTACTCGGCGTACTCACACTGCTGATGGCAGCCTTCACCCTGCTGCCACTCACGCGCCTGCGGCATTGGTCCGTCCGCATCATGGACTTTCCCCGCCTGCAGCTGGCGGTACTCTGGGCGGCCCTGCTGGTGGCCGACCTTCTCGTCGGCGAGCTCTCGACAGGACTGCGGCTAACGCTGGCTTTCATCGCACTGGCAGGGCTCATCTACCAGGCGCAGTGGATCATTCCCTACACCCGGCTCGCCCGCTGTGAATCGGGCGTCGCGCAGCACAGTGACCCCGCACGTCATGTGCGTCTGTTGACCGCCAACGTGCTGACCAGCAACCACGACAGCGACGCCCTGCTGGCGATCGTCAGGCGCGAGCAACCCGACGTTCTCGTCACCCTGGAGTCCGATGGCTGGTGGGAAAGCCGCCTGGATGTCCTGGAGGGAGATGAGCCGGAGCATGGCTACCGGCATACGCTCAAGTGCCCGCTGGACAACCTCTACGGCATGCATGTCTATTCTCGTCTGCCCCTGCACGACGCCAGCATCGACTACTTGGTCGAAGATGACGTGCCCTCGATGCATGCCCATCTGGAGCTCAAGAGCGGCGATCGCATACGCGCTCATTTCCTGCATCCCGCGCCGCCCAGCCCGACCGAAAACGAGGAGTCCAGTGAACGAGACGCGGAGCTTGTCATCGTGGCCAAGAGCGTGGCCGAGAGCGAGCAGCCCATCATCGTGACGGGAGATCTCAACGACGTGGCCTGGTCTCGCACCACACGCCTGTTCCGCAAACTGTCCGGCCTGCTGGACCCACGCGTCGGCCGTGGCATGTTCAATACCTTCCATGCCAGCATTCCCTTGCTGCGCTGGCCGTTGGACCACCTCTTCCATAGCCGGCATTTCAGCGTGGTGCGCGTGGCTCGCATGGAAGCCTTCGGCTCCGATCATTTCCCGCTGCTGACGGAGCTGGCACTGACCCCGAACCAGAAGACGAATCACGTCGATGAAAGGCCCGAGCCTGACGCGGAGGATCACGCCGAAGCACGCGAGACCGCGGAAGACGAAGACGTCAGTCATCAGGATGTCCCGACGCCCGGGCGTTGATCACCGAAGGCGGCTCGCGGCTCTGCCTGCCGCCCTGACTCACGCCCTGCCTGCCACCCCGGCCGGGAAGCGCGCCGGGATGGAGCGGCACCCCACCCTGATCTGGTATGCTGCGCGCCATTGACGCCATGCATGGCGCGCCACGCAACTTCAAGACATCCTCAAAGACCGGACCCACGCCCGTGACCAACAACGACATCATCCGTCGCCTGCGCTACGCACTCAATCTCTCCGACAGCGACATGATCAACACCTTCGCCGCCGCCGACCACGAAGTCACCCGCGCCCAGGTCAGTGACTGGCTCAAGCGCGATGACGACGATGCCCAGCAGCGCATCAAGGACATCGATCTGGCCAGCTTCCTCAATGGCCTGATCAACGTGCGCCGGGGCAAGCGCGAGGGTGCTCAGCCCGCACCGGAAAAGCGTCTCGACAACAATCTGATCCTGCGCAAGCTCAAGATCGCCTTCGAGCTCAAGGACGATGACATGCTGGATCTGCTGGCGCTGGCCGGTTTCGAGATGATCACCAAGTCGGAACTGTCCGCCTTCTTCCGCAAGCCGGACCATCGCCACTACCGCGAATGCAAGGACCAGATCCTGCGCAATCTGCTCAAGGGCATCGAGCTGCGTCACCGTCGCCACGACCCGGAGACCGAGCAGCACGCCGTCGACCCCGCCTGAAGCCTCCGCTAGCCAGACACGACAACGCCGCTTCACGATGAAGCGGCGTTGTCGTGTCTCAAGGCATCATCACCGGGCCTGATGTCCGGCGCTCCACCCGTTCAGCATCTAGTCATCATCGCCGTCTTCGGCACTCTTCAGACGCGCCTTGCGTTCCTGCTCCTCTTCCATGGCGGCCATGATGTTCTCGAGCAGCGCATCCACGTCCGGCGCCTCGGGGTCATCCTCGAAGAGACCCGTCAGCTCGACATCCGGGTCCATGTCACCGGCCTCGAACAATGCCCATATCTCATCAGCGTAGCGAGTCTGGGCAAGTTCCGGAGCGAACATCGCATAGTAGGCGGTGATGTTGGCGACATCGCGCGCCAACATGCTCTTGGCATTGTTGTTGGCCGCTGCGTCCACCGCCTGCGGAAGATCGATGATCACCGGGCCGTAGTCATCGACCAGCACATTGAACTCGGACAGATCCCCGTGCACCAGGCCGGCATGCAACATGCGAACGATATAATGCATCATCAAGGCGTGGTCTTCACGCGCCTGCTCCGCCGACATCGAGACATCATTGAGGCGCGGTGCCACATTGCCATCGTCGTCGGTGACCAGCTCCATCAGCAGCACACCGTCAAAGCAGCCGTATGGCTGAGGCACGCGCACACCGGCATCGGCCAGACGATAGAGGGCATCCACCTCGGCGTTCTGCCAGGCGGCTTCCTGCTGATCGCGTCCGAAACCGGAGCCCTTCTCCATCGCCCGCTGACGACGGCTGTTGCGTACCTTGCGGCCTTCCTGGTAGAGCACGGCCTGCTTGAAGCTGCGCTGGGCAGCATCCTTGTAGACCTTGGCGCAGCGAATCTCTTCTCCGCAGCGCACCACGTAGACCGAGGCTTCCTTACCACTCATCAAGGGGCGAAGCACTTCATCGACCAGTCCGTCATCTATGAGCGGCTGGATTCTCTTTGGCGTTTTCATCGCGTTCTTATACGCGTTTTCGCCTCGATCGGGAATCACCCCATCACAATTTTGTGACATGACAGACGCGAAAGCCCCCGGCATCCAGAAGGATACCGGGGGCTTTTTTCATGCCACCACACCAGACCTGGCATGGTATGACGACAGGTGTCAGGCGTTCTTCAAGCTCTGCATGTCGATGACAAAGCGGTATTTCACCTTGCCCTGCTGCATGCGCTCCCACGCCTCGTTGATATTCTGGATGTCGATCATCTCAATATCGCAGGTGATGTCATGCTCGGCACAGTAATCGAGCACTTCCTGGGTCTCCGGCATGCCGCCGATCAGCGAGCCCGCCAGCACGCGACGCTTCATGACCAGATTGCCGCCCTGCAGTGCGGGGTCCACCTCCTGTACCAGCCCGACGAGAATATGGGTACCGTCGTACTTCAGGGTATTGAGGTAGGGGTTGAGATCGTGCGGCACCGGTACCGTATCGAGCAGGAAATCGAAGGTTTCGGTCGCGGCGGCCATCTGCTCATCGTCGCTGGACACGATGACGTGATCGACGCCATTCTCGCGCGCTTCCGCTACCTTGGCTTCACTGCGCGTGAACAGGGTGACTTCACAGCCCATCGCCTTGGCGAACTTGATCCCCATGTGGCCCAGGCCACCCATGCCGATCACGCCGACCTTGTCGCCGGACTTCACGCCGTAGTGGCGCAGCGGAGAATAGGTCGTGACACCGGCACACAGCAGCGGCGCGGCCACCGCCGGGTCCAGCTTGTCAGGGATGGACACCACGAAGCGCTCGCTGACGACGATCCTGTCGGAATAGCCGCCTTGCGTGAGGCTGCCATCGTGGCGATCCGGGCTGCCGTAGGTCATGGTCATGCCCTCGAGGCAGTATTGCTCGAGCCCCTCGTGACAGGCGCTGCACTCACGGCAGGAATCTACCATGCAGCCGACACCGACCATGTCACCCACCTTGTACTGGCTGACATCATCGCCGACCTGGGTGACTCGCCCGACGATCTCGTGACCCGGCACGATGGGATACTGGGTGAAGCCCCAGTCATTGCGGCCGACGTGCAGGTCCGAATGACAGACACCGCAATACAGGATCTCGATGGCCACATCATCCGGGCGCGGCTGACGGCGCTCGAAATTCCATGGCGCCAGATCGGCGGAATCGGACTTGAGTGCGTAGCTTCGGGTGTTGCCGTCAAAGGTGTTCGCCATGCCAGCTCTCCTTGCATCATGAAAAGAATCAACGTGAAGAAGGAGATGTCGCCGCCTGGATCACTTTTCAACGCCCTGACTCACTGTCTGCTGGCATCTCTGTGTTGGTGTGATCGCAACAGCGCCGCTGTCGTCTCACGACATCACGAACATATCACGCAGCGAAATCACCACTTCTTAATTACTTCTGACGCGATCAAGCAGGAAAAACGCAGTCGTGTTATCATGCTCTTCCACCCCTCACGTCTCGGAACGGAGTCCCGCATGGCCAACACTCGTACTGCTGCCAAGAAGAAAGCACCCGCTGCTGTTGAAACATCCGCCTCGCTGGAAGCCCAGATGCAAGCCTTCCTCGATCGTGGCGGCAAGGTTGAAGTGATTGAATCCGGCGTCAGCGGTCAGATCATCGGCCACAAGCCGACCAAGCCCTCCAATCCCGCTGCCGGCAACTGATGCTTCCCTCAGGCCCAGACTCGGCCTGATCGTGGCAAGCTGTCAGAAGATCGCCAGCCGCTGCTCGCCATGATTGGCAGCGGCCGGTCTCTGCCCTCCTCTCGAGATGGCGCTAGCTGGAACAGTCCTGCTTTCAACAGCTCTGCTTTCAACCGATAGCACCAGACAGGTCAGGGTAGACAGATCAGAGCAGACAGGTCAGAGAAAGACAGACCCGCTCTCCTTGCATGGTGTCAGCAGCACAAGCACTCATCGTCGGAGCCAGGCGCAATGCCTGAGTCATCCCGCGACACGCGACACCTGAACGACTCCCACGCCGCACGCTCCTCCAGTACCTGCCTGCTCTGCTTCAGGCACATCATTCAGCCTTCCGGTCCCTGTGACAGCCAATGTCGAACTCTTCCACGCCCGCAACCCAATCGTCCTTGCTGACATCCGACTCGCCCACGCGCCTCGCCGTCTTCATCGATGTTCAGAATATCTATTACACCACCCGCGACACCTTTGGCCGGCAATTCGATTACCGCCGACTGTGGGCCGAACTGGAATCCCTGGGCAGCATCACGCATGCCTACGCCTATGCGATTGACCGTGGTGACCCCAAGCAGCAGCAATTCCAGCAACGCCTGCGTGAGATAGGGTTCGAGGTCAAGCTCAAACCCTTCATCCAGCGAGGAGATGGCTCGGCCAAGGGTGACTGGGATGTCGGCATCACGATCGATGTGATGGAAGCCGCTCCCGACGTCGACGAGATCATCCTCGCCTCAGGCGATGGTGACTTCGCCCTGCTGCTGGAGCATGTCGCAGCGCGCCATGCCGTCACGACGCGTGTCTACGGCGTCGAGGCACTCACAGCCCTCGCCCTGATGCGCAGCGCTGATCACTTCCGCGAGATAGATGACACGCTGCTGATGCGCTGAGGGCTTGCCCCCACGATGCCCCACGGCCACATCACGCACGCCATTACCACAACGCCCGCAAGCCTTCCCGTCAGAGGAGGACTTGCGGGCGTTTTCGTCGAGTTGAAGGAAAGTCCCGGACACTGGTGGTGTGTGTCCCCAGATTGCCCTCTAGCGTTGTGGTGCGGCGGATAACGTCAACTCGATGGCATCGTGACGCCAGTGTTCATCATCGCAGTCCACTGCGCGGCCATTCTGATCGAAGTTGATCCGCGTGATGCGCTGCGCCGGGCTACCCGGTGCCGCATTCAGGGCGACGGCCGTCTCGGCGTCGAACACGCTGGAGGCCAGCTCGAAGCTCACGCGCCGGATGCGAATGGCGTACTGGTGAAAGTAGAGCGTCGTCAGCGAATGCGCCGAGAGGTCGAAATCAAGAATGCCGGGGAAGCAGTCGCGTCGCAGGTGATGACAGACGTGCAGCACCCGCCGGCCATCGATGCGCCGCACTCGCGTGATGCGATAGACCCCGGCACCCCGTGCAATTCCCAGACGCTGGGCGATCACCTCATCAGCGGGAACTTCCTGAGCGGCCAGCACCTCGGTGGAAGCGACCCGCTGCTGCGAATGCACCATCTCGTGAAAAGGCAGACATGCCAGCAGGTCATACCTGAGGCGCGGCGGCGAGACGAACCAGCCACGGCGGTTCTCGCGATAGATTCGCCCTTCCGCTTCCAGCTGCAGCAAGGCATCTCGCAAGGTGACTCGCGTGGTGCCGAACCGCTCGATCATCTCACGCTCGGACGGCAGACGCTGCGAGGCATGCAGCGGCGCTGCTTCAAGATGGTTCAGCAGCCTGCCCTTGAGCCCGGTGACGGGCAAATCCGCAGTGTGCATCAGGGAAGTTGCGTCGTCACCTGTGGGCTCGATCGATGATGAAGGCATGCGAAGTTCCTGAAAGATAACGAAAGAGAGCGATTTCTGGCGAGTCACTTGCATGTCATCCAAGGTGTCCATCATGACAAGGCACGAGAATCGCGATCGCTGTGGTCTAGTGTAGACGTCGCCAGGCCAGTCAGCCCACGCTCGCCGAGCACCATGACACAGGCATGACGATCCGGTGACAGCGCAAGGCCTTCCTATGTGATGAGCGTGAGAATCCGAGGCGGATGCCTAGCATAGGAGCACGCTGTCATGCAGGGAATTATCAGGAAATCAGCCGGCACCACGCAGCGTTGCGTCAAAACATGTAGCGCTGATGGCTGATGGCTCATTGCCACGACACTGACATCACGACACTGACATAGTGACGACACGCGACTGTCACAACCGCTGCGTAAAGTCATGTCAGCCCCGAGACTGAACTAGACCATAGAAATTGAGGTGGCAGGTCTCGAGGAAGACTGCGCAGGACAAGAACCAGCTTTGACCCCATCTCGCCTGCCTGCTCGCCTCGGCGACTCGCTGGCCAGGAATGCACTCTCGCATCCGTTGATTACCCCGTCTGGGAGGATTGTCATTGAAGTCGTTCACCGCTACCTCGCCCCGTACCGCCGGCCTGATGGTCTCGGCCCTCATGGCCACCCTGCTGAGCAGCGCCTCCGTCAGTGCCGCTGAAGTGCCGGAAGCACTGCTCAAGGCCGCCCAGGCAGAAGGCCGCGTCGACAGCGTCGGCATGCCGGACAGCTGGGCCAACTGGAAGGACACCTGGGCAGACCTCGAGTCGAAGTATTCCATCGCGCACAGCGATACCGACATGAGCTCCGCCGAGGAAGTCGCCAAGTTCAAGGCCGAAGGCGAGAACGCCACGGCAGATATCGGTGACGTGGGCTTCGCCTTCGGCCCCATCGCGGTCAAGCAGGGCGTGACTCAAGCCTACAAGCCGACCACCTGGGACGAGATCCCCGACTGGGCCAAGGATGAAGATGGCGAATGGATGCTGGGCTACACCGGCACCATCTCCCTGATGATCAACAAGACACTCGTCAGTGAAGATCAGCGCCCCGCTTCCTTCGCGGATCTCGCCAATGGCGATTACAAGGTCTCCGTCGGCGCGGTCGGCAAGGCGTCCCAGGCCAACAACGCCATCCTGGCCGCAGCCTTCGCCAATGGCGGCAGCGAGTCAGACCTGACGCCGGGTCTGGAAGTGTTCGCCGAACTGGCCCGCCAGGGACGCCTGTCACTGGCCGAGCCGAGCATCGCCAACCTGGAGAAGGGCGAGGTGGAGGTCGCACTGCTGTGGGACTTCAACGCGCTCAACTATCGCGATCAGATCAACCGCGACACCTTCGAGGTGGTCATCCCCTCGGATGCCTCCGTCACCTCGGGCTACGCCACCATCATCAACAAGCATGCCGCTCACCCGAACGCCGCCAAGCTGGCGCGTGAGTACATCCTGTCAGATGCCGGCCAGCTGAACCTGGCGGCAGGTTACGCCCGCCCGATCCGTGCCGAGCACCTGACCCTGCCGGAAGACATCGCCGCCAAGCTGCTGCCCAACGAGCAGTACGCCAATGCCCGCCCGGTACAGGACTTCGCCGGCTGGGAAGCCAGTGCCCGACAGCTGCCGCGTCAGTGGCAGTCCCAGGTACTGATCCACCAGCAGTGACCCCCGGCCTCTGTCCAGAGCGGATAGAGCGCGCACCATCCTGACAGACGGCACCGTCCACACGGTGCCGTCTTGAGCTTCACGGAGTCTTCATGTCCCAGCGTGTCATTCTTGTCGTGCTCGATGGCCTCAACCATGCCGTGGGCCGGCATGCCATGGGCTATCTGAGCGCCCTGGTCGAGGCCGGTCGCGGGCAGTACCAGTCGCTGGAGTGCGAACTGCCAGCGATGTCGCGACCTCTCTATGAGTGCCTGTTGACCGGTGATCTGCCCGTCGACTCCGGCATCGTCAACAATGGCATCGTGCGACGCTCGCGTGGCGTGAGCCTGTTCGATCTCGCCAGTCAGCAGGGGCGACGCACCGCGGCAGCCGCCTATCACTGGGTCAGCGAACTCTACGTCGCCGCCCCGTTCGTGCCAGCCAGACACCGACTGCTCGACAATCCCGAATCCGCCATCCAGGCGGGCATCTTCTACTGGCAGGATCACTACCCGGACGACCACGTCTTCAGCGATGCCGAGATGCTGAGACTGCGTCACGACCCGGACTTCCTGCTGGTGCACAGCATGAACATCGATGACGCCGGCCATCGCCACGGCGGTGAGTCCGCGCAATATCGCAATGCGGCGCGTCATGCCGATGTCGCCTTGGCCGACTACCTGCCCTGCTGGCTGGAGGCCGGCTATCAGGTGATGGTCACCGCCGATCACGGCATGAACGCCGACCGTTCACATTCCGGGCTTCTCGAAGAAGAGCGCCGAGTGCCGCTCTGGACCTTCGGCAGCGCCTTCGCCCGCAGCCCCGCCCGCAACCTTCGCCAGCGCGAGCTCTGTGGCACCCTGGCAAGCGTGCTGGGACTGGAGCACGACAAGGCCAGCAACACATCCCTGCTGGCAGGCCCTGGAGGGGACGCGTGATGCCGACATTCCTCAGGCGAGTGCTGACCAGTCCCGCGATGTGGCTGCTGCCCTTCGCCATCCTCTTCTTCGCCTTCCAGATCGCCCCGCTGATCTGGGTGATGATCAGCGCCTTCAAGATCCCCGCAGGCTGGGGGCTGGCCAATTTTCAGGAAATCGCCACCTCCCCCTTCTTCCGCCAGGCCATCGGCCGCAGTCTCGAGATCTCGCTGATGTCCAGCGTGCTGGGACTGGCGATCGCCGCCGTGACCTGTCACAGCATGCACCGCTGCGGGCCGGGCCTGACGCGCGCGATGATCGCCTTCACCAACATGACCAGCAACTTCGCCGGCGTGCCGCTGGCCTTCGCCTTCATCATCCTGATGGGGGCCAACGGCATGCTGACCTTGATGCTGGAGCGCCTGGGCATCATCGATGACTTCAATCTCTATTCACGCACCGGCCTGATCGTCATCTACACCTGGTTCCAGATCCCGCTGGGCATCCTGCTGCTCTACCCGGCCTTCAGCACGCTCAAGGGCGAGTGGCGCGAAGCCGCCAGCCTGCTCGGCGCCAACCGTCTGGCCTACTGGCAGCACATCGGCCTGCCCGTGCTCTGGCCGTCGCTGGCTGGCACGCTCACCGTACTGTTCGCCAATGCCATGGGCGCCTATGCCACCGTCTATGCGCTGGTGAACACCAGCTACAACCTGATGACCATCCGCATCGCCAATCTGGTCTCCGGCGACCTCTTCCTGCAGCCGGAACTGGCCAGCGCACTGGCGATGGTACTGGTGGTCATTCTCGTCATCGTCACGCTGATCCAGCAGTGGCTCATGCGCAGGAGCTACCATGTCACTTCCCGCTGAACTGCCGTATCGCCATGGCAAGCCGCTGCTGCCCAGCCTGATGGCCCGTCTACGCGGGCTCAATCCCTACAGCGTGGTGGTGGGCAGCGTCTTCACGCTGCTGGCACTGCCGCTGGTGGCCACGCTGTTCTACGCCCTTGCCACCCGCTGGGGCGCCAGCCTCACGCCCGATGGCCTGACGGTGAAGTGGTTTCTGGAGCTGTGGACCACCCCCCGTTTTCTCGCCGCATTCGGGCGCTCCCTGCTGGTCGCCGTCGGCGCCCTGATCCTGTCACTGCTGTTGATCGTGCCGGTGGTCTTCCTGGCCCATACCCGCTATCCGCGTCTGGATGGCTGGATGAATGGCCTGATCCTGCTGCCCTTCGCCGTGCCGCCCATCGTGTCCTCGGTCGGCCTGCTGCAGCTATATGCCGGCGGCCCACTGACGATCATCGGCACGCCCTGGATCCTGATTCCCACCTATTTCACCATCGTGCTGCCCTTCATGTACCGAGCGCTGGCCAACAGCCTGCGGGCGCTGGATGTGGCATCGCTGATGGAAGCCGCCCAGTTGCTGGGCGCCAGCCCGCTGCAGGCCTTCTTCCAGGTGGTCCTGCCCAATATCCGGGTCGGCATCCAGATCGCCGTCTTCCTGGCCTTCTCGTTTCTGGCCGGTGAATTCGTGTTCGCCAACATGCTGGTCGGCACCCGTTTCGAGACACTGCAGGTCTACCTGAACAACATTCGCGGGGCCAGCGGCCACTTCACCAGCGCGCTGGTCATCACGCTGTTCGTGTTCACCCTGATCCTGACCTGGCTGGGCAACCGCCAGCCTGCCGAGCAGGCGATGCCGGAAGAAGACCCCGAGGAGGCGCTGGCCACCGCCATGACGGAAGGTCTGCCCGCCACGCCCGCAAAAGCTGGCCCTGCCGCCCCCCATTCCCGTACCGATTCACGAGGGCACCGCTGATGCTTGCCACCGATATGCCGCAGACCCACTCTCGCCACGACAGCGATGGCCTGCTGACCAGCGCGTTGCGTGAACAGGCCGCCGACCAGCAGTACCTGACGCTCAAGGGCCTGGCCAAGCGTTTCGGCAAGACGCGCGTGTTCTCCGACATCGATGCCGAGATCGCCCGTGGCGAGTTCATCACCCTGCTCGGGCCCTCTGGCTGCGGAAAATCCACCCTGCTGCGCGCCATTGCCGGGCTCAACGACGTGGACAGCGGCGAGATCATCGTCGATGGTCACGACATCACCCGTCTGCCGCCCCAGCGGCGCGGCATCGGCATGGTCTTCCAGCACTATGCGCTGTTCCCCAACATGCGCGTGGCGGACAACGTCGCCTTCGGCCTGCGCATGAAGAAGGTGCGCCCCGAGGAGCGCGAGCGCCGCGTCACCGAAGTGCTGCGACTGGTGGAGCTGACCGACCAGGCACAGCGCTATCCACATCAGCTGTCTGGTGGCCAGCGACAACGCGTGGCACTGGCGCGCGCGCTGGTGGTCGAGCCCCAGATCCTGCTGCTCGATGAGCCGCTCTCGGCGCTGGATGCGCGCATCCGCCGTCATCTGCGCGACCAGATACGCGACATCCAGAAGAGCCTCGGCCTCACCACCCTGTTCGTCACCCACGATCAGGAAGAGGCCTTGCTGCTCTCGGATCGCATCTTCCTGATGCATCAGGGCAGCATTCTCCAGCAGGGCAACGCAGCATCGCTCTACACCCGACCGGTAGACGCCACGGCCGCAGGCTTCATGGGCCATTACAATCTGATCGGCAGCGAGCTTGCCCGCCCCCTGCTCGGCTACCTGTGCGATAGCCCGCAGGTCGCATTGCGGCCGGAGGCGCTTTATCTGCAGCCGGATGAGATGACACGTCCCCTCCTCCCCGGGCACCTGGAGGCTGGCCTCGACTTCCCGCTCCAGCCATTGCCGGCCAATGTGGGGCCAGCGCTGCCCGGCGTCATCCTGCGCCATCAATTGCTGGGCAACATCGTGCGCTACGAGGTGGATTGTCAGGGACTGCGTCTCAACGTCGATGTGCTCAACCGCAGTGCCCGCCAGCTGCTCCCCGACCATCTGCGCGTGCAGGTGCATGCCGATCTCGACGAAGTCCAGGCGCTGGGCACACACGACACTGGCGACAGGTCACGGGTGGCAAATGGATGAAATGCACATGAGTGAAGTGCCTGGGGGGGAAGTGCGCGGGCTGGCCATCTTCGATCTCGATGACACCCTGCTGGATGGCGACGCTACGGGACTGTGGACCGAGTGGCTGATCCAGCTGGGCTGGATCACGGACCCCGAGCGATATCGCGCCATCTGGGCGCAGCAGATGGCAGACTACGCCGCGGGTCGACTCGACATGGAAGCGCACCTGAGCCATCTGCTCTCCCCGCTGGCCGGTCGCACCGTCAGTGAGGTCGAGGCCGAGGTGGGCACCTTCCTCGATACCGAACTGCTGCCGCGCCTCTACCGTGAGGGTCGCGAGCGCATCGCCTGGCATCGTGATCAGGGCCATCAGGTCGTGATCATCTCGGCCTCGACAGCCCAGCTGGTGGCACCGCTGGCAGAGCGACTGGCATTGGATGCCGCGCTGGCGACTCGCCTGGAGGTCAAGGATGGCTGCTACACGGGACGCGCCCAGGGCATCCGTACCTTCCGCGATGGCAAGCTTGCGGCCTTGACGCACTGGCTGGCAGAGCATCTCGGCCCCGATGGGCACAGCCTCCTCACCTGGGGCTATTCGGATTCACGCAATGATCTGGCGTTGCTGGAGTTCGTCGATCACCCGCATGCGGTCTGTGCCGACCCGACCCTGGAAGCCATCGCCACGCAGCGCCACTGGCCGCGCCTGCGTTGGCAAGGTTACGACTGAGGGACTGAGCGCTTTCACTCCCGAAACAGGCGACGACTGACGCAAAAAAAGGCACTCTATGCCCAAGACGAAAGGCAAAGGAAGCCGCAACATGGCAGAGGTCAGGGTCAGTCGGACCGCAAGGGTCCCGGATCCATTACGCGTCAGGCGTTATCACAAGGCACCGGAGGTCGGCCCCCGTGTGCTGTTCTTCAGCGGCGGCACGGCGCTGACGGGCATCTCGCGCACCCTGACGCGCTATACCCATCACAGCATCCATCTGGTGACGCCCTTCGATTCCGGTGGCAGCTCCGCCAAGCTGCGTGACGCCTTCTCGATGCCGGCCATCGGCGACCTTCGCTCACGCCTGATGGCGCTGGCCGATGACAGCGTGCTGGGGCACCCGGAGATCTACCGGTTGTTCACGCACCGTCTGCCAGCCGAAGCACGCCCGGAGATGCTGCAGGCCACCCTGCGGGAACTGGCGGCGGGCCGTCATCCGCTCAGCATGGCCGTGGCGGAGCCCATGCGCACGCTCATCTGTCATCAGCTGGGCTTTCTGATCGAGGCCATGCCGGCAGGCTTCGATCTGCGCGGCGCCAGCATCGGCAATCTGATCATCGCCGGCGGCTACCTGAACCATCATGAGCAGCTCGACCAGATCATCTTCCTGTTCTCCAAGCTGGTGCATGTACGCGGGACGGTGCGCGCCATCATCAATGCCGACTGCCATCTGGCCGTCACCCTGGAAGATGGGCGCAGAATCATCGGCCAGCACCAGATCACCGGCAAGGAAGTCGCGCCACTGGAGAGCCCGATCGCGCGCATCCAGCTGGTCGAGGCCAGCGCGAAGGCCAGTCCAAAAGCCAGTGCCAAGGACAATACGACGGACAGCACCACAGAGAGAGAGACGCACAATGACGCCGGTGCCATCGTGCCCGTGCGACCTGCGCTGCACCTCAACAACCGTCAGCTGATCGATTCCGCGGAACTGATCTGCTTTCCGCCGGGCAGTTTCTACTCCAGCGTCATCGCCAACCTGCTGCCCAGCGGGGTGGGACGCGCGATACTGGCCAACCCCTGTCCCAAGGTCTACATCCCCAACTGCAGTCCGGACCCGGAGCAGACCGGCAAGACACTCGAGCAACTGGTCGCGACCCTGATCGATACCCTGTGTGCGGACCTGGATGTCTCGCGCAACGACTGCCCCAACGAGCATCTGCTCAACATCGTGCTGCTGGACAGTCAGCGTGGCGACTACCCCGGCGGCGTCTCTGTCCCCGCGCTGGAGCGCATGGGGCTGACCGTGATCGACACTCGCCTGATCAGCGAGCAGAGCGCACCCTACTACGACAACGAACTGCTGGTCACCGCCCTGCTGTCACTGGTATGACGACCGCCACGCGCCGCCTGGCATGACAACCGCCTCGTTTGAACAGAACGCCCCCGCCTGCCAGCTGGCAGACGGGGGCGTTCGTTTTTCAGGCTGTGCTCTGAACGGGAGGCCAGGCTTACATCACCCCACGTACCGCCCCGAGAATCACCATCGCCAGCACCAGCTTCCAGGGTGCCAGCGCGAAGCGGGTCAGCGCGATGAAGGCCGCCAACGCGATGACGACGTCCAGACGACTCAGCACACTGGTGGTCCACAAGGGGTCATACAGCGCCATGCCCAGTACGCCGACGACCGCCGCATTGGCCCCCGCGAGCGCAGCGCGTGCTGCGGGCCGTGCACGCAGGCGCCCCCACAGGGGTGCCACGCCGATCAACAGCAGAATCCCCGGCAGGAAGAGACTCAACAGCGCAATGATGGCGCCGAGCACTGCCGAATCCCCGCCCACCTGGGCCATGCCCGCTCCCAGCCAGGCGGCGAAGGTGAACAGTGGCCCCGGCACCGCCTGCGCGGCCCCATAGCCGGTGAGAAAGGTATCGGCCGCGATACGCCCCGTCTCGACGGTGGAGGCCTCCAACAGCGGCAGCACCACATGCCCGCCCCCGAATACCAGCGCCCCGGCACGGTAGAAGATCTCGACCAGACTGCCGGAGGCCAGCAGCGGCAGCGCGATCAACAGCGCGAAGAAGGTGATCAGACAGGCGCGAGCCAGGCGCGTCGGGACCGGCAGCGACAGCCCCGCTGCCCCCGCCTGCTGGCGAACAAGGGCCGCACTGTCATCACGACACAGCAGGCTGCCGAGCAGCGCGCCCAGCGCGATCACTCCGACCTGCGTCCAGGCGCTCTGCGCCAGCGCCAGGCCCAGCATGGCCAACAGCGCCAGCCCGGCGCGCCGTCGGTCCGGGCACAGCGTGCGCGCCATGCCCCAGATCGCCTGGGCAACGACCGCCACCGCCACCAGCTTCAAGGCGTGGATCACCCCGGAAGCCAGCGGTCCTTCGAGGCTGGCCGCCACCAGCGCCAATGCCAGCAGTGCCAGCGCAGACGGCAAGGTGAAGCCGACCCAGGCGAGCACCCCACCCATCACCCCGCCACCACGCACCATGCCCAGTGCAAAGCCGACCTGACTGCTGGCCGGTCCCGGCAGGAACTGGCACAGCGCGACCAGCTCGGCGTAGGCCGTATCACTCAGCCAGCCGCGCCGGCGGACCAGCTCCGCGTGGAAGTAGCCCAGGTGCGCGATCGGCCCGCCGAAGCTGGTCAGCCCCAGCGTGAGGAAGGTGAGCAGCACGTCCCGATATCGCTCGCGAGAGGATACGGCGGTCACACTGTCGGCCTCGTGCGGCGCCTGCCTGGTTGAAACACGATCGTGACTGGATGACATGTGGCGTCTCTGTAGAAGGTGGCGCTGGGTGCATGGACAGGCGTCGGGGGATCAGGAAGTGATCCCTCAGGCGACACCTTGCAAGGTACTCAGGTACTCAGGTACTCAGGTACTGCCGGCAGGCGAATCGGATCTTGCGTGTGACACTTGCGGCAAGGCAAGGGCCATCACGGCACTCGCCGCCACCAATCCGGCCGACCACCACAGGCAGGCTTCCAGGCCATAGGCCTGATAGAGCCAACCGGACAGCAAGGTGCCCAGCAGACGCCCCATGGCATTGGCCATGTAATAGAAACCGACATCCATCGACACGCCTTCACTGCGCGCGAAGCGCACGATCAGATAGCTGTGCCAGCTGGAATTGACCGCAAAGACGGCCCCGAACACCAACAGGCCGATGATCAACCATTCCAGTGGCGCCAACCCCAACAGGATGGCACCACTGATATCGGCCGCCTGAGGCGCATCCAGCGGCAGGCTGGCCATCAGCGCCGGCAGCAGTGCCAGGCCGGCCGCCAGCGACACCGTGACCCAGCGGACGCCGGTGGCGCCGTTCAAGCGGCGTGAGAGCGGACCGGTGATGCGTGGCGCCTGGGTCTGGACACCACCATAGCCGATCACCCAGGCGGCCATGAGCACGCCGACCGTCCAGAAATGCCAGCCATGCACCTCGGCCAGATAGACCGGCAAGGCCACCACGAACCAGACGTCACGTGCCGAGAACAGGCACAGTCGAGCCGCCGAGAGCACATTGACCGCCCGCGAGGTCGAGAACATCTCACGGAATGCCGGCTTGCGACTGGCCTTGCTCTGCCCCAGTGATGCCGACAGCTTGCGCAGTGACAGCACCAGCACGCCTGCCAGCATCAGCCACATGGCCATGACGGTGCCCTGGAAGCCGATGAGACTGAGCGCCGCCCCGCCCAGGAAGAAGCCCAGTCCCTTGAGCGCATTCTTGGAGCCGGTGAGCAACGCGACCCAGCGATACAGCGCGCTCTGCGATTCCTCCACCGGCTGCCCCTTGGGCACCAGCACCTTGATGGCGCTCTTGGCGCTCATCTTGTTGAGGTCCTTGGCGATGCCGGACAGCGCCTGGGCGATCATCACCCAGATGACCGTCAACATGGGTTCCGGCACCAGCAGCATGCCGAGCGCCACCAGCTGCATCGCAAGCCCCGCATTCATGGTGCGATTGAGGCCGAGCCGTGCCCCGAGCCAGCCGCCGACCAGATTGGTGACGACGCCGAAGGCCTCGTAGAACAGGAACAGCATCGCCACGTCCAGCGCCGAATAGCCCAGCGAGTGGAAGTGCAGCACCACCAGCATGCGCAGCGCGCCATCGGTCAGCGTGAAGGCCCAGTAATTCCCCGTCACCAGCAGGTACTGACGCACCTCACGGGGCAGCTCTCGCAGGCGGGCAAGCATGTCAGCGCTCCTGTGTGCTGGGGTCGGTCAGATCACCCAGGCCGACTTTCAGTGCCAGTTCCGCGGTGCGATTGGCGTAGCCCCATTCGTTGTCGTACCAGGCGTACAGCTTGAGCTGGGTCCCCGCGACCACCATGGTCGAGAGCGCATCGATGATGCTGGAGCGGGAATCGGTACGGAAATCGATCGACACCAGCGGGCGTGTCTCATACCCCAGCACCCCGGAAAGCTCGCCTTTTGCCGCAGTTTGCAGCGCCTGGTTGACCTCCTCCACCGTCACTTCGCGATCGAGCTCGAACACCATGTCGGTGAGAGAGGCATTGGCCAGCGGCACGCGAATGGCGTGGCCGTTCAGGCGGCCTTCCAGCTCCGGGAAGATGGCGCTGATCGCCTTGGCGGAGCCGGTGGTCGTCGGAATCAGGCTCATGCCGCAGGCCCGCGCACGGCGCAAATCCTTGTGCGGCGCATCCAGAATCGTCTGGGTATTGGTGATGTCGTGCACGGTGGTCATGGAGCCATGGCGAATGCCGAACTGCTCCTGAATCACCTTGATCACCGGCGCCAGACAGTTGGTGGTACAGCTGGCCGCCGTCACGATGCGATGCGTCTGGGCATCATAGAGATGATCGTTCACGCCCATGACGATATTGAGTACGCCCGCTTCCTTGACCGGCGCGGAGACCACGACACGCGCCACGCCCTGTTCAAGATAGGCATTGAGCACCTCGGTGCTCTTCTTCTTGCCGGAGGCCTCGATCACCACATCGCAGCCCGACCAGTCGGTGTCACCGATCTCACGCTGGCTGGAGAACGCCGTGCGCTGACCATCGATGATGACGCTCTCATCGTCACTGGTGATTCCCGCGCCCGGCGACCACTGGCCATGCACGGAATCGAATTCCAGCAGGTGTGCGAAGGTCGCGGCATCGCCACCCGGGTCATTGATGCGCACCACATCCAGCGCGACATCCTCGCGCAGCTTCCACAGCGCGCGCAGCGCAAGCCGGCCGATACGGCCGAAGCCATTGATGCCGATTCGCAGAGGTGGCAGACCAGCGGGCAGCGTCAGTGAAGCGCTGTAGGACGGAGCATCATGAGCAGGCATCGTAATTTCCTCGTGAGGGTCAATGTAGGATCAGGGGTGTGACGTGTTTCAGGCGGGGGGCTGGGCAGACGCCTCCCTGCCTGCGATGGATAGGGGCAGGCGCGTCAACTGGCGCAGCGCTCGGGACGATTGGGCATGGTCACCAGCCACTGACGCCAGCGCGCCACCTCCTCCTGCTGTGCCTCGCAGGCCGCCATCAGGATCGCGTGTCGCCAGCCCTGCATGGCGGGGCTCAGCCGGTAATACACCCACTGGCCGCGTCGCTCGCTGCTCAGGAGTCCGCAGTCGCGCAGCTGTGCGAGATGGCGCGAGACCTTGGGCTGCGAGATGCCGGGGCGCTCTCTACCTGCGTGGGGCGTCTCGCGTGCCGGCATGTCCTGCTCACGCCGCTCCAGCAGCCAGATCAGCTCGCAGACACACAATTCTCCCGTCTCGCTCAGCAATTGCATGATGGTCAAGCGGGTATCTTCGGCCAGACATTTGAATATCCCCAATGGGGTCAGGGAAGCGGCAGCGCCATCCTCCAGCGCCGCATCGCGACTTGACGACTTCATGACAGCTTCCTTGGGCAGAGTGCGAGAGGAGCGAGATCGGTGACGATTCGATATATGGAAAATCATATATACGATTTTCCATATATCAAGTGACATTCTCATGTCAGGCGCGTGACGGCGTGCATGTCTCACTGATGTCACACGCTGGCGTCACTCGCTGGGCTCGTTCGGTATCAGAACGGAAGAGAAGAGAAGACAGGCGGAAAATCCTCCTCGCCAGCGGTCGCCGCAAGCCCTCACTGTTGCTTGATCGGCACGCATATGTTTCTGCTGACATGAGAGAATGCGCTTGCGAACGAAAGTCCCGGGGCGTTAGTGTGTGCCCATCCGGCACGTGCGGTGCCAATCTGAATCACGCATCCTCAGGGGTGCACAGGAGAGTCAAATGGCTGATTTTGCGCAAGTGGTAGACAGCAACTACACCCAGGAAGTCATCGAGAGCGAGCAGCCGGTGCTGGTGAAGTTCTGGGCGCCGTGGTGCGGCCCGTGCAAGATGCTCGACCCGATCGTCGAATCCATCGCCGAAGAACAGGGTGACGCCCTCAAGGTCGTTGCCATCAATGTCGACGATGCACCGGATCTCGCCGCGCAGAACGGCGTCCGCGGCCTGCCGACCATCGCCCTGTTCAAGTCCGGCGAGAAGATCGAAGCCCTGACCGGCGTGCAGCCGAAGGAAAACTTCGATGCCATGATCGCGCGTCACGCCTGATCACATCAGCGCCGGGTCTGCCCGGCCTCGAAAACGCCCTCTCGCAGGGCGTTTTTTTTGGACGGCACTGTGACTTGAGTTACCCTACCTGTTTGATTTCATTGATAATTGCAGACGATGAAACATGCCGTCTCCCGAGACGAGACGCTGAAGACGACCGTCACAACCGCCTCACCAGACAAGGAAGCATTGATGCACAACGCCGTCCGTTCGACCCGATATCTGGGCGTGTTCGCCCTGCTCTCAGGCCTGCTGACGGGCTGCGCCACCGGCCATTCCACCCTGCCCGCCACCACCTCATCACTCAAACCCGGCCCGGCCTACGGTGAGATGCGCTCGGTGGCCGTGATGCAGATACGTCCCGGCAACGTCGCCGTGACACCTGCCGGACGGGTCTTCGCGACCATTCACCCGATGGATGGCGATCACGACGTGCAGCTGGTCGAGATCACCGGACAGAACAGCTATCGTGCCTGGCCCTCACCCGCCTTCCAGACCCACGCCGGCCGCTACAGCGACGCCACCATCGACTCCCCGCTGGGCATCTATCAGGACGGCCAGGGAGGTCTTTGGATCACCGACATGGGCCTGCATCTGGGCAAGACCCGCCTGTGGGGCTTCGACATTGCCTCGGGCAAGCTGATCACCAAGCTGACCCTGCCCACTGATATCGCCCCTGAAGGCAGCTTCGTGCAGGACCTGGCAGTGGATCGCAGTCGCGGCGTGGCGTATCTGGCCGATATCGCCAACCCGGGCCTGATCACCGTCGATCTGGCCTCCGGCGAGGCGTCCCGATTCAGCCAACACGCCGCACTGCAAGCCGAGCCAGACGCCACCCTGAAGATCGATGGCCGTGACATCCCGTTCAATGGCAAGCCTGCCAAGGTGGGCGTCGACCCGATCACTTTGTCCGGCGATGGCGAGACGGTCTTCTTCGGTGCCATGACCGGCCACAGCTGGTACAGCGTCCCGGCCAGACTGCTGCGGGAAGGTGCCAATCACGACACCATTGCCGCCGCCATCACGCGCGTCGGCGACAAGCCCATCTCGGACGGTGCGGATACCGCCGGGGGCATCCACTACTTTACCAACCTCAATCAGCATGGGCTGGATGTGCTGGGGGCCGACGGCAAACTGACGCCACTGGTCCGCGACGAGCGCCTCGACTGGCCGGATGGCGTGCGCATGGCCGCTGACGGCTGGCTGTATGTCACCGTCAATCAGCTGGACAGCACGCCGCCCTTCGCAGGCGGAGAGGACGAGGGTCAGCCGCCCTACCATATCTACAAGGTCTGGCCGACGGACGACTGAGCCAGCAACCTCTCGACACGACAACGCCCGTGCTCCTTCAGTGGAGTGCGGGCGTTGTCGTGTTGGTCCCCGGAACGGCGGAGGCCATGTCCACACGCGGATATTTTCAATAATCACAAAGGTCTTTTGCGAATCACTCCGTTTATCGCAAAACTCAACCACGGCAGACTGCACAGCATCCAAGACCCACCCATTGCTGATGGAGAACTGCCATGCCTCTTGCCCTGCTGGCGCTGACGTTGAGCGCCTTTGCCATCGGGACCACCGAGTTCGTGATCGTCGGACTGGTGCCCACCATCGCTCAGGATCTGAGCGTCTCTCTGCCTTCCGCTGGCCTGCTGGTCAGCCTGTATGCCGTCGGTGTCGCCATCGGCGCCCCCGTGCTGACTGCCCTGACCGGCCGCTTCAATCGCAAGCTGGTGCTGCTGGGACTGATGGCGCTGTTCATCGCCGGCAACCTGCTGGCCTGGCAGGCACCCAGCTACAGCTCGCTGATCACGGCGCGTATCCTGACCGGCCTCGCCCACGGGGTGTTCTTCTCCATCGGCTCCACCATCGCGACAAGCCTGGTGAGCAAGGACAAGGAAGCCAGTGCGATCGCCATCATGTTCACCGGCCTGACCGTGGCACTGGTCACCGGCGTGCCGCTGGGCACCTGGATCGGTCAGCACTTCGGCTGGCGCGCCACCTTCCTGGTTGTCTCGGTGCTCGGCGTGCTGGCATTGATCGGCAGCGCCATCCTGGTGCCCAACAACCTCAAGAAGAACGTACCGGCCACCTTCGCCCAACAGCTCAAGGTGCTGACCCATCCGCGCCTGCTGCTGGTCTACCTGATCACCATTCTCGGCTACGGCGGCACCTTCACGGCCTTCACCTATCTGGCTCCGCTGCTGCAGGACGTCAGTGGCTTCAATGAAGGCGCCATCAGTCTGATCATGCTGGTCTACGGTGTCTCGGTGGCCATCGGCAACATCCAGGGCGGCAAGCTGGCTGACCGCATGGGCCCGATTCGCGCCCTGACCCTGATCTTCGGTGGCCTGATCGTCATCCTCGGCGTGCTGACCTTCACTGCCGCCAACCCGATCACGGCCGTGATCACCATCCTGATCTGGGGTGCCTTCGCCTTCGGCAACGTGCCGGGACTGCAGGTCTACGTCGTGCAGCAGGCCGAACGCTTCGTGCCGCAGGCCGTTGACGTGGCCTCCGGCCTCAACATCGCGGCCTTCAACATCGGTATCGCGCTGGGCTCCATCGTCGGTGGCCAGGTGGTCTCCGGGATGGCCCTGACCGACACCGCCTGGATCGGCGCGCTGATCGTCACCGCCGCCCTGCTGCTGACCCTGCTGGCCGGTCGCCTCGACAAGCGTCACGCGTCTTCCATCGCGACCGCCTGATCCGCCCTGCAGCCTCCCGCCATCACGACGTGCTCCCGATTCCGACAGCTCAGCCTGCTGGCTCGGGGGCACCGTCGTCTACCCACCTGCTTGCTGAAGGAGTCCACCATGATCTCCCCGACCCGCCCGCTGGATCGCCTCACCCAGGGCCCCCTGACCATCGGCGTCGAACTGCCCCTGGACAATGACTGGGTGCGCACTGACAGAGCCCCCTCCACACCCTTCGGCGTCCCTGACATGCGCGCCCATGCCGAGCTGATCGGCCAGGTCGACAGACTCGGCTTCCGCGCCGCCTGGCTGCGTGACGTGCCGCTGTTCGACCCCGCCTTCGGCGATGCCGGCCAGGTCTTCGAGCTGTTCACCTATCTGGGCTATCTGGCCAGTCACACCGACAACCTGCTGCTGGGCACTGCCGCCGCGGTGCTGCCGCTGCGCCAGCCGTGGCTGGTGAAAAAGGCCGCCGCCAGCGTGCAGGCCCTGAGCGAAGACCGCCTGCTGCTGGGCGTCGCCAGTGGCGACCGACCGGCGGAATACCCGCTGTTCGGTGAGGAGTTCTCCACCCGCGGTGCCGCCTTCCGCCACGCGGTGGACATCATCAAGGGCCAGGCGGACGACGCCTTGCGCGACGGTCAGGCCATCCTGCCTGCCGCGACGCGTCCGCCGCTGTTGAGCGCCGGGCTCTCCCAGCAGACGCCCGAGTGGATCGGTCGCGAGATGGACGGCTGGCTGGCCTACCCGGGCACGCCACAGGATCACATCCGTCGCGTGGCGCTCTGGCGTCAGGTCGCCGGCGACAAGCCCTACGTCAGTTTCATCCACCTCAATCTGGAAGACGACCCTCACGCCCCGGTGCGTCGTCATCGCTTCGGGTTGTCGAGTGGCCGCCTTGCCCTCATGGAAGAACTGTCAGCCATGCAGGATGCCGGAGTGAATCACATCGGCTTCCACCTGCGCCGCAATCGCCGCCCGCTCACGGAAACCCTCGAGGAACTGGGCCGTGAGGTGCTGCCGCACTTTTCATGAGGGCTGACGGGTCGCACTGACCTGCCCCCGCCATGGCGGAAAGGATTCACCATTCACGCTTGAAGGAGATCCCATGTCAGATTCCACGGAAACCACCACCCCGCAAGACATCCGTCACGGCACCACCCGAGCGCCCGCCTGGGTATGGCAGGGGCCGGGAGAGCCTGAGGCGCTCGAGCAGACAGAGGTGGACATCGGCGCACCGGGAGACGACGAGGTACTGGTCGCCACGCGTGCCATCGGCCTCAATCCCGTCGACTGGAAGTTCATGGCGATGGACAGCGAGCTGTGGCAAGCCGGTCAGATTCCCGGGGTCGATGCCTCGGGTGAGGTGATCGCCTGCGGCGCGAATGTCACCCACGTCTCCCCGGGAGATCGCATCGCGGTCCACACCACCCTGGCGGGGCCGGGTACCTTCAGCAAGCGCCTGCGGGTTCCGGCGCGGGCCGTGATGCGCCTGCCCGTTACCCTGGGCTTCAATGACGCCGCCGCCTTCCCCTGCCCGGCGCTGACCGCATGGCTCGCCATCGAGAAGCTGCCCGTCAAGGCCGGTCGACGCCTGCTGATCACCGGTGCCTCCGGCAGCGTGGGCCGCTGGCTGATCCAGCTGGCCCGACAGCGCGACTTCCACGTCATCGCCGTCGCCTCCGAGAAGCGCCACGCGGACCTCAAGGCGCTGGGCGCCGACGAGACCCTGACGGACGCCGAGCAGCTGGACGCCCCGGTCTACGCCGTGATCGATACCGTCAATGGGGATCACGCCCGCAAGATGACCCGCCACCTGGGGGCCAACGGCCATATCGTCTGCATTCAAGACCGTCTGGAGCAGGCGGCCGCGCCGGCCTTCGGTCGCGCCATCTCGCAACACGAAGTCGCACTCGGGGCACTGCACTGGGCGGGTGACGACGAGGACTGGGCACGCCTGGTCGCGGCGGGGGAAGGTCTGCTCGAAGCAATCGCCGATGGCACCCTGAACCAGCCGGCGCCCTGCATCGAATCATTCACGGCGCTGCCAGCCTGCCTTGCCGAGCTGAAGCGTGGCGAACGCCGAGCGCTGAAATTCGTGATCACGGCCAACGAATGAGCGGAAAGGCAGAAGGCACGCGGCCTGGGTGCGATTGTTGCGACAGTGGCACAGGACTGATGCAGCGCCGCGTGGTTGTCATGTCGCTGATCAAGCCCCAGTCATGAGGGGAACACACATGGATACGCGCCCTTCACTGCACCAGACATCGGGCGCGCTCAACAGGAGTTATTGCATGTCGACTACCCTACCGAATCCCGGCTTTGGCACCTTCCGTCTCGAGGGCGAGACGCTGCGTGACAGCTTGAATACCGCACTGGACACCGGCTATCGCCACATTGATACCGCCCAGTTCTATGGCAACGAAGCGGAAGTCGGACAGATCATCGCCGACAGCAAGGTGCCGCGCGAAGAGCTCTTCATCACCACCAAGATCTGGCACGACCGCCTGGTGCCGGGTGACATGGAGAAGAGTGTCGAGGAGAGCCTGGAACGCCTGCAGACCGATCACGTCGACCTGCTGCTCATCCATTGGCCGTCGCCCAACGATGAAGTGCCGATGGAAGATTACCTGCCGGTACTGGCCAAGCTGAAGGCAGCGGGCAAGGCACACCACATCGGGGTGTCCAACTTCACCTGCGAACAGCTGGAACGTGCCGTGGGCATCGTGGGGCGTGACGAGCTGCTCACCAACCAGGTCGAGGTCCACCCGTTCCTGCAAAACCGCAAGGTGATCGACAAGTGCCACGAGCTGGGCATCGAAGTCACTGCCTTCATGCCGCTGGCAGTCGGCAAGGTGATGGACGATGACACCCTCAAGGCCATCGCCGAACGTCATGACGCCAGCCCGGCGCAGATCGCCCTGGCATGGCTCAAGATGCAGGACATCGTCACCTTCCCGTCCTCCACCAAGGCGAAGAACATCAAGAGCAACTTCGAGGCCTTCTCCATGTCACTGACCGGTGAAGACATGGCGAAGATCGCCGAACTGGATCGCGGTGAGCGCATCGCCAACCCGGACTTCGCCCCTGACTGGGACTGATGGCCCTCAGGCCTGTGCCTGATGCCACGTCAGAGAAATGAAAAGGCCTCCTTCGGGAGGCCTTTTGCGTTGCTGTCCAAGGATACTGGCAGACAGACTTCGACGCCGCGGCCGGCAATCGCTCAATCCTTTAGCCGCCAGACCCAAGTGATGCTCTGCGTACCGGGACGCGGCGATGCCAGGTCATGCTCATGCAGCAGATAGATCACCGTACGCGCCTTGAACCAGCCCTCCAGACGCTGTGCCATGCGCTGTGCCGTGCGCGCATCCAGCCCGGAGAAGGGTTCATCCAGAATCAGCAGCCCCGGATCCGTCAGTACCAGGCGCGCCAGTCCCAGGCGCCGCGCCTGCCCGCCCGAGACCTGCCGACCGCCCTCACCCACTCGGGTGGCGAGGCCCTGAGGCAGTTGCGCCACCCATTCGGCGAGATCCACCGCCTCCAGTGCCTGCCAGACATCCTCATCACTGGCCTGACGCGCGCCCAGCCGCAGGTTGTCGGCAAGGCTGGCATCCAGCAATTCCACCTGTTGGGTCAGGCATCCCACGGCATGGGCCAGTGACTCGGGCGAGCAGGCGTCGATGGGCTGTCCGTTGAGCGTGATGCTGCCGCTCTGCAGCCGGGTCTGGCCAGTCAGCAAGGCCGCCAGCGTGGACTTGCCGGAGCCGGAAGCACCGCAGATGGCCATCTGGGTGCCGGGGGTGATCTCGAGAGTGATCTCGTCAAGCGCCTCGAACCAGGCACCGGGATAGCGCCACGACACCTGCTGGATCTGCACCTGCACGGAACCGCTGGCCAGGGTCTGCCGACCTTCCAGCGGCCGCGTGGCGGAGGACAGCTCATTGAGACGCTCGGCAGCGCCCAGGGTAGCACCGGCCTGAGTGAAGGCCGCCGGCAATCCCGCCAGCCCCTCACTCAAGGCCATGGCCGCCAGCGGCAGCATGACCATCACCGCCGGTGTCAGTCGCTCATCCGTCATTCCCTGCATGGCGGCCGCCAGCAACAGCAACCACGACAGGCCGATCACCAGACTGGCCAGGCCATTGCCGATGGCCGTGATCACCGCCAGTCGCCACTGATCTCTCAACAGGCAGGTCTCGATCTCATCCAGGCGCTGACGGGCACTGCCCAGCGCCGCATAGGCCTCAAGCTCCGCCTGACCACGCAACGTCTCCATCAGCGCCGAGCGCAACGACTCCAATGTCGTGACGCGCCGCCGACTGGCCACCAGCCCCCAGCGCGCCTGCCCCAGCGTCAGCCAGGCCCAGCCCAGCACCAGGAACCCCGCCAGCCACGCCGCCGTTGTCGGCAGCCAGACAGCGACCAGCGCCACCAGCACCGCGATCAGGCCCAGCGCCATCAGTGGCGGAGCCGCCAGACGCAGGTAGAGCGCATCCAGAGTGTCGATATCCGCGGTGAGGCGATTGAGCCAGTCACTGGAACGCCGCGCCGCCACCCGCGCGGGGTCCATCGTCACCAGTGCGGCGAAGGCAGTGCCGCGCAGGCTGGCCAGCAGACGCAGGATGGTGTCGTGGTTGTAGAGCCGTTCCAGATAGCGCGACACGGTGCGCGAGACGGCGAACAGCCGAATGCCGCTGCCCGGGGTGTAGACATCCAGCGTCATGCCCGCACCGGCGGCCAGCGCAGCCCCCGTCAGGGCGGAGGCGGTGATGAACCAGCCGGAAACCGCCAGCAGGCCGAGCGCCGAACAGGCCGTCATCATCATCAGCACCACGCCGAGTATCAGACGGCGACGGTATTGATCATGCAGGCGCCACCAGGGGGCCAGACGCGTGAGCGCCTCGCGCAGGGTCACGCCGTCAGTCTCGGGATGCGTCACGCTCGTCCTCCTGTTGGCTCGTCGCCGTGGCTGTCATTGGCAGGATTCGCCCCTCCTCCAGCACCAGATGGCGCGTTGCCATGGCGATCAGCGCCGGATGGTGGGTCGCGATCACCAGGGTCCGCCCTTGAGCGCTCAGCCACTCGAAGCCCGCGATCAGATAACGTTCCGTCTCGGCATCCAGACTGGCGGTGGGCTCATCGAGCAGCACCAGCGAGGCATCGCTCAGAAACACCCGCGCCAGCGCCAGCCGCTGTGCCTGCCCACCGGACAGCCCGCGCCCGCCTTCGCCGAGCGGTGTCGCGATGCCTTGCGGCAAGGCGGCAAGCTCGGCCTTGAGCCCTGCGCGCTCAAGCGCGGTGATGATCTCGGCGTCACTGGCCTGCGGCGCGGTGATACGCAGATTGTCGGCGAGACTGCCCTGCATCAGCAGCGGACGTTGATCCATCCAGGCCAGACGCGTGGCGGGGGCTATCTGACGCTGCCCGCTGTCCGGGGCGACGAATCCGGCCATCACCTGCAGCAGCGTCGACTTGCCCGCCCCGGAGGCCCCGCTGACGACCAGCACCTCGCCCTGCCTCAGCGCCAGCTCCAGCGGGCCCAGTACCTGCCCGCGCTCGGGGTGGCTCAGACAGACATCCGTCAGACACATCAGCTCGCCCGTCGCGTCTGGGCGGGTATCGGCGTGGCGAGGCGGCGTCATGTCGGCAGCCTCGAGAATCTCCATCAGCGTCTCGGAGGCGGCCAGCGCCGAGGCGCGGTCATGGTAGAACTGGGACAGGGTTCTCAGCGGCTGGAAGAACTCGGGGGCCAGCAGCAGGATCACCAGCGCACTGAAGAGGGTCAGCTCATCGGCCGGCCCGATGGGAATGTCACCAAGCAGGCCGAAGCCGATGTAGATGGCGACCACGGCGATGGAGACCGAGGCAAAGAACTCCAGCACCGCGGATGACAGGAAAGCGAGCCGCAAGGTGCGCAGACTGCGCTTGCGGTAGTCATCGGCCACCAGCGTCACCTCGCGGGTCGCCAGCTCCCCCAGCCCGAACAGGCGCAAGGTGGTGATGGCACGCACGCGATCCACGAAGTGGCGCGACAGCCGCGCGACCGCCTGGAACTGGTCACGATTGAGCGACTCGGCCCCCATGCCGACCAGCGCCATGAACAGCGGTATCAGTGGCGCGGTCAGCGCCAGCAGGATGGCTGCCAGCCAGTCCAGACTGACCACGATGGCCAGAATCAGCAGCGGCGTGATCACCACCAGACGCATCTGCACATGAAAGCGCGCGAAGTAGCCTTCCAGGGCCTCCACCTGCTCCACCCAGCGCTGGGCGAGATCGGCGCTGTGATACTGGGCGGCGCGCACCGGCCCCAGCGTCTCGAGTGCCGTCAGTACCTCGCCACGAATGGCCTGTCGCAGTCGCTGGCTGGCACGCTGGGCCAGCAGCTCCTGACCACCACTCGCCAGCACCCGCGCACCCAGCAACCCCAGCAGGCCGATGAAGGGCCACCACAGCGCCCCCAATGACTCGGGATGCTCGATGGCTTCGGTGATCACCCAGGCCGTCAGTACCAGCTGGGCGACCGTCAGGATACCCGCCACGACCCCGGACAAGGCCGAAAACCCGAGCAGGCGACGCTCTCGCGTCGCCTGCTGTCGGAGCCATCTGCCTGCCTGGCGTCGTTCCCGGGAGCCTCGGTCAAGCGTGACCCGGTCAGGCGTGACCCGGTCAGGCGTGACCCGGTCAGGCGTGACCCGGTCAGCCTTGCCGACCGGGGCCTTGAGTGACTCAGTGATAGCCGACCCCCTGTACCTTGCCGCGGAACACCCAGTAGCTCCAGGCGGTGTAGCCCAGCACCATCGGAATGACGAACAGCACGCCCAGCAGCAGGAACAGCTGCGACTCCGGCGCGGAGGCCGCGTCCCACAGGGTGATGTCCGGCGGCACCAGATACGGCCACTTGCTGAAGATCAGCCCCAGATAGGTGAACAGGAACAGTCCCAGCGTCGCGACGAAGGGCTGCCCTTCCTGACGCTTGTTGACCGCCCGCCAGATCAGCGCCGCACAGCACAGCGCCAGCACCGGGAAGACCCAGAACACGCCCAGATGGTCGAACCAGCGTTCCCGCACATACTCATCCACGAACGGGGTGTAGAGGCTGATGACCGCGAAGCCCACCAGTACGGCGATCAGCAGCTTCGGCGTGATGCGATAGGCCCATTCCTGTACCTCACCCTCGCTCTTCATGATGGTCCAGGTGGCGCCCAGCAGCGCATACCCCGCCACCAGCGCAAGCCCAGTGATCACGGTGAACGGTGACAGCCAGTCGAAGGCGCCGCCCACGTAGACATGCCCTTCGGTGGCGAAGCCCTGGATGTAGGCGCCGACCACCACGCCCTGACAGAAGGTCGCCAGGAAGGAGCCGCCACTGAAGGCGATGTTCCACCAGTGACGATTGCGCGAGGACTTGAAGCGGAACTCGAAGGCGATCCCCCGGAAGATCAGCCCCGCCAGCATCAGGAAGACCCCCAGATACAGCGCCGGCAGCAGGATGGTGTAGACCGCCGGGAAGGCCGCCAGCAGCCCGGCCCCGCCCAGCACCAGCCAGGTCTCGTTGCCGTCCCAGATGGGCGCGACCGAGTTCATCATCACGTCACGGGCGTGCTCATCGGGTGCGAAAGGGTACAGGATGCCCACCCCCAGATCGAAGCCATCCATCAGGATGTACATCATGACGCCGAAGCCGATGATCAGCGCCCAGATCATTGTCAGATTGATCATTTCCATCAGCTCAACTCCTTACCGTGCGGCTGGCATCATCGTCCAGACTCTCGTGCGCGGCGGACAGCGGGCGCATCGCGGTCTCGACATCGTCATGGGGCAGTTCCGGTTGCATGCCACCACGGATGACGCGGGTCAGGTAGTAACTGCCGGTCACGAAGACCACCAGATAGACCAGGAAATAGCCGATCAGCGTGGTAAGCACCATCCAGCCGGTGAGTGACGGCGTGACGGCCTCCTGCTGGGTCATCATCTCGTAGACCAGCCACGGCGAGCGCCCGGCCTCGGTCACGAACCACCCCGCCAGCACGGCGAAGAACGGCGCGATGGACATCAGACGCAACGTCTGCAGGAAGGGGCGCGAGCGATAGAGTTTGCCATCGCGGCGCAGGAAGACACCGATGAAGGCCACGGCGATCATCAAGAGCCCCATCGCCACCATCACGCGGAACGACCAGAACACGAACCACACCGGCGGCTGCTTGTCAGGTGCGACCTCCTTGAGCCCCGGCACCACGCCATCGGGGTCGTGGGTCAGGATCAGACTGGCCAGCTTCGGGATCGCGATCTCGAAGTGGTTCATCTGCGCCTCCTTGTCCGGCCAGGCGAACAGCAGGAGCGGCGCGCCCGACTGGGTCTCCCAGTTGCCTTCCATCGCGGCGACCTTGGTCGGCTGATGCTCCAGCGTGTTGATGCCGTGCATGTCACCCACCACCGCCTGCGCCGGTGCCAGCACCAGCAGCAGCCACATGCACATGGACAGCGCACGCTTGTTGGCGTCGACATCGCGCCCGATCAGCAGATACCAGGCACTCACCCCCGCCACCACGAAGCCACCGGTCAGGAAGGAGGCGATCGCCATGTGGGCGAAGCGATACGGCAGGGAGGCATTGAAGATGGCAGCGGCCCAATCCTTGACGAAGAAGTGGCCGTCCACCATCTCCACTCCCGCCGGTGTCTGCATCCAGCTGTTGGTGGAGAGAATCCAGAAGGCGGAGATGAAGGTGCCCAGCGCCACCATCAGGGCCGCGAACAGATGGATCCCTTCCGGCACCTTGCCACGCCCGAACAGCAGCACGCCGAGGAAGCCTGCCTCAAGGAAGAACGCCGTCACCACCTCATAGCTGAGCATCGGCCCGATGAAGTTGGAGCTGGCATAACTGAAGTTGCTCCAGTTGGTGCCGAACTGGAAGGCCATCACGATGCCCGAGACCACCCCCATGGCGAACACGACGGCGAACACCTTCACCCAGAAGGCGGCAAGTCGGTCCCAGGCGGCATTGCCGGTCTTGTAATAAAGACCGTGCAACAAGGCGACATAGGAAGCCAATCCGATGGTGAACACCGGAAAGACGGCGTGGAATGACACGACAAATCCGAACTGTATTCGCGACAGGATCACGGGATCCAGTTCCATGGGCAACTCCTCACGATAACGATCATCAGGATGGCTGGGCATGTTCCTTCTGGCGGGAACTTGTCCGGCGACAGGTTCACGGGTGAACCGTGATGGGTCACGGCGTCACACCATTAGCAAAAACTCACGACTCTTTCCATCTCTTGACTATGATCAATATCATAGAAAGAGACGGCGACGATGTCGCATAGCATGTTGTCGCAGGACAAAATGCCACACTGAAAGCCGCTTTCCCCCCTGGAAATAACCAGCAAATCTTGATGTACGTCAAGGTAGAAGGCGGTGCGCATAATGCCCGACGAATCTTGACTACACTCTGC
Organism: Cobetia marina; assembly: GCF_001720485.1. Taxonomy (GTDB): domain Bacteria; phylum Pseudomonadota; class Gammaproteobacteria; order Pseudomonadales; family Halomonadaceae; genus Cobetia; species Cobetia marina. Next base: position 1,861,501 of record NZ_CP017114.1, on the reverse strand, counting down.
ATGCCGAAGTGATGCAACTCGCCCATACCTGTGAGGCGTGATCTGCCCTCCCATGGCTAACCGACCCATTCGAGCCGTTACTGGCAAAGCGCCCAGTACCGTGCAACGTCAGTGACCACAACCTTTGACCACAACGTCGAAAGGATTTGCGCGGCAGCCTCCACTTCTCCCTCGAGATGTCAGCAAGCCCTGAAATGTCATTGCCATGTCAGGGTCGTGTTGGCGTCGTGACTGTCCAAGCGAAGGCCACAGCAGCACTCCGCACACGATATGGCGTCCGTTCAGACAGGTCAGGAAATGACATCGAAATGCGAATTATTGTGCACTGCGGTATTTCCCCGGGTAGACAGGCAGAAAATTCATCATCGACCCGGCTCGAGACATGAAAAAACGCAACATGATCAACACGCCATGATGGCAAAAGTGACGTGAAGACTGGACTCTGTGATCAGCATCCTTTCAGGAGGAAACGTCGACATGAAGGCACCTTCTTCCAGCCAATTGACGCATGGCACACACAGCGTCGATAGCGCCATACAGGACAATGGATCACTCTCAGGTGCCTCAGCGCTGTCGGCCTCTTCATCTGATGCTTCATCGCCCGCTTATTCTGAGGCTCCACACCTCCTGGCGCCCTCTCTCTCCTCTTCCTCTTCACCCTCACCTTCATCACCACTGTCGACGACAGATACCACCATGTCAGCTCAGCCATGCCCGGACGGGTCTGAATCTGCCCGATCTGGCGAGGTCATCGGGCGAGTCAGCGCCGTGCGAGGCGCGGTGGTGGATGTCACCTTTGAGGCCGTGGAACTGCCACCCATCAATTCGGCGCTCATCGTGAAGTGGAGCAAGCCGACGACATTGATACTCGAGGTGCACAGTCACCTTAGCGTGACCACCTTGCGTGCCGTAGCGTTCCAATCCACGGCGGGGCTCGCACGGGGCGTCGCAGTACAGGCATCAGGTCGCCCCATACGCGTACCGGTCGGCGAAGCCGTGCTCGGGCGATTGCTGGATGTGGTGGGTGAGCCACGTGATGACGGCCCGCCCCTGCCCGGTGACACACCACGCTGCTCCATTCATGCCACGGCCCCACCGCTCGAATCGCAGATAGGGGCCAGCGAAATGTTCGAGACCGGCATCAAGGTCATCGACCTGCTGATGCCCATGGCACAGGGCGGCAAGGCGGCCATGTTTGGCGGCGCAGGGGTGGGCAAGACCGTATTGGTCATGGAACTGATACGCGCCATGGTCGAGAAATATGCAGGAATCTCCGTCTTCGCGGGCATTGGAGAGCGCTCACGCGAGGGTCATGAGTTGCTGACCGAAATGGCAGGGTCCGGCGTACTGGCGCGCAGCGTGCTGGTCTATGGCCAGATGAACGAGCCACCAGGCGCTCGCTGGCGTGTGCCCATGACAGCACTGGCCATCTCCGAGTATTTCCGTGATCAACAGCATCGCAACGTGCTGCTGCTGATGGACAACGTCTTCCGTTTCGTACAGGCCGGCGCGGAGGTCTCGAGCCTGCTGGGCAGGCTGCCGTCACGCGTGGGCTATCAGCCGACACTGGCCAGTGAAGTCGCTGCCCTGCAGGAGCGTATCGCGTCTGTTGCCGGGTCGGCAGTCACGGCCATTCAAGCCGTCTACGTGCCGGCGGATGACTTTACCGACCCAGCCGTCACCACCATTTCCAGCCACATGGACTGCGTCATCATGCTCTCGCGCGCCATGGCGGCAGAGGGCTTCTATCCCGCCATCGATCCGCTGGACTCCTCATCGATGCTGCTGGACCCACTGGTCGTCGGCGACATCCACTACGAGACGGCCGATACCGTGCGCCGAACGCTGGCCCGCTTTCGAGAGCTGGCCGACATCATCTCCTTGCTCGGGGTCGAGGAGCTGGGTGCCGCCGATCGTCAGATCGTCACCCGTGCCAGGCGACTGCAACGCTTCCTCACCCAGCCCTTCATGGTCACGGAGGCATTCACCGGCACACCCGGCGCCAGTGTGGCGCTCACCGAGACTCTGGCAGGCTGTCGAGCCATTCTCGCCGGCGAGACAGATGATTGGCCGGAAAGCGCGCTGTACATGGTCGGCACGCTGGAGGAGGCACGCCACAAGCGCGAGACCTTGCAGGCCAGAGCGACGAGCCAGGCGACTGACACGGCAGCTACCAAGGTCACCGGGAGGGCGTCGTCATGAGACTCATCATCGTGACGCCACTGACCCTCATCGCTGACAGACAGATCGACAGCCTGCGCGCCGAGGATGCCAGTGGCAGCTTCGGCATCCTCACGGGCCACAGCGAATTCCTGACAGCGCTGGAAATCTCGGCGCTCAGCTGGCGTGAAGGCGAGTCCCAGCATTTCTGCGCCATCCGAGGCGGCGTGCTGAATGTCAGTCGCGGCGAGATCCACATCGCCACCCGAGAAGCCGTATTGGGTGATGACCTGGACACGCTGGACAGCGAGGTACTGGCCCGTTTCCGCGCCGATGCCGATACGCAGCGAACGGAGCACGTCGAGAGCATGCGCCTCCAACTCAATGCGCTGCGTCACATCATTCGCCGACGCACGTCATCGGCAGACTCGGGAGAATTTCGATGACGACCCGCGCGCAATCTGCTGCGCCCCATGCCGCGTCACGACGCTCATGCCGCCCTCCCACCCACCGGGGACTTGCGCGAATGCAACACGACAAGAAGCCTTCCGACAGTCATCAGAGTGCTGGACAGAGTCCCCATCAGAGCGTTGATCACGGCTCACGAGAACGCCCCTCCCAGGACACCCAGCGCCACGGCGCCGCAACGCAGGCGCAGGGTGCGGCGAGCGAACGGGACCCCCTGGTCAAGGCCGTGCGCCAGCGTCGCGCTCGCCATGCCCAGTGGCAACGTGAGGGGGATCTTTCTGTGGGACGCCGCTTGGCGCAGATAGGCGTACTGGGCTGGATTGTCATCACACCCACCCTGGCAGGGCTCTATACCGGTCGCTGGCTGGATGAGCGCGCGGGTACGGCGCTGTTCTGGAGCGCCCCCCTGATGATGGCCGGCGTCTGCCTGGGGGGCTGGAGTGCCTGGAAATGGATGAACGCGCGATGATGACACTCGACTTCATGCAGGGTCAGTCCATGTCAGTACTGCTGCCAGTGTGTCTGCTGGCAGGCATGGCATTGGGATATGGCTACTTCCGTACGCTGCGAATGACCACTGAACTTGTCGTGACTCGTGGTCATCCCCTATGGGCAGTGGCCCTGACACTGGCCCGGCTCGGGCTGATGGTGGTCGGTCTCCATGTCGCCGTGCAGGCAGGGGCGCTTGCACTACTCGCAACGCTGGCAGGAATACTCATCACCAAGGGGCTGATGGTGCATCGCCCATCCTCGCCCCCCAGTCACTCGGCGACTGACGGCGTGACGCAAGCCCTGTCTCAGCACGCCGCCTGCTCGTCAGGCACGTCTGCAAGGGAGGACGACAGGTGAATTCTCCGCTGACATCAGAGGCACTCTTTCATCTGGGCCCCGTGCCCATCACAGCCGCCATCATCACGACCTGGGTCATCATGGCCGTACTGGTCGCAGGCGCCTGGGGCATGACACGCCGCCTGACCCTGATACCCGATAGACGCCAGGCAGCACTGGAGCTGCTGGTATCGACTCTCGATGTGCAGATCCGTGAGACCAGTGGCGTTGAGCCAACACCGTATCGCAGTTTCATCGGCACGCTGTTCCTGTTCATCCTGGTCGCCAACCTGTCATCGCTTCTCCCCGGGGTCGAACCTCCGACTGCCCAGATGGAAACGGATGCCGCGCTGGCCCTGCTCGTCTTCGTGTCCATCATCTGGTTCGGCATTCGGGGCGCAGGCGTCAAGGGCTATCTCAAGTCGTTCGCGGCGCCCAATGTGGTGATGATTCCCTTGAACATTCTGGAGAGTCTCACCCGTACCTTCTCCATGTTCGTCCGCCTGTTCGGCAATGTGATGAGTGGCGTTTTCGTCATCGGAATCGTCGCATCACTGGCAGGACTGCTGGTACCGATTCCCCTGATGGCGCTGGATCTTCTGACCGGTCTGGTACAGGCCTACATCTTCGCCATCCTGGCGCTGGTCTTCATTGCCTCGACGGTCGAGGAAGGCCGCGCGTCTTTCAATTCCGAGCCTGATTCCAGGACCAGTGCCAGTGCCAGGAACGGGGACGGAGACGGAGACAAGGACAAGGACAGTGCGCATCAGACTGTCGTCCCACCACTCACGCCTCAACCACTCACGCCTCAACCACTCACGTCCCAGCAGCCCACCTCTCGCACATCGACTTCCCAGCAGGAGAACTCATGATGGATTGGATCGCCTTTGCCAGTGTCATCTCCGCAGCATTTGCCGTGGCGTTCGGCGCCATAGGGCCAGCGCTCGCGGAGGGCCGTGCCGTGGCCGCCGCCATGGACGCCATCGCTCGCCAGCCGGAGGCCGCCAATACGATCTCGCGTACGCTGTTCGTTGGCCTGGCGATGATAGAGACCACTGCTATCTACTGCCTGGTGATCGCGTTGTTGCTGCTGTTTGCCAACCCATTGCTGGCGTGAACTGATGACTATCGACTGGTGGGGAATCGGGTTGCAGGCACTCAACGTGCTCATCCTGATCTGGCTGCTCTCGCGCGTGCTGTGGAAGCCTGTCTCACAGGCCATCGAGCAGCGCCGCGCAACGGCACAGGCCACGCTCGACGCCGCCGATGACGCGCACACCGAGGCGGACAGACGTCTTGCCTCATTGAACGCGGCGCATGCCAACATCGCGGCAGAGCGCAGCGCCCTGCTCAAGGAGTCAAGCCTGAAGGCCGAAGCGCAAGGTCGTGAGACGCTCGCCCAGGCGCGCCAGCAGGCTGAAGCACTGCTGAGCAGTGCTCACGACGCCATCACGCGCGAGAGTGACCTCATACGTCAGCAAGACACCCAGCATGCCCTGTCGTTGGCGGTAGCGATTGCCACAAGACTGCTTGCGCCACTGGATAACGCCGCCGTCCATGCCGCCTTCCGTGAGCGCCTGCACCACAAGATCACCACACTGACCCGGCATGAGCGTGATGCCCTGACAGGGGCGCTTCAGCATGCCCCGGCAGCGAAGCAGCCCCCCGCCCACCCGGCAAGGGGGGCAGAGGCTGCCATGACGCGCGAGATTGCTGACACTGCACCGTCAGGCAACGTGCTCAGCATCATCACTGCAGCCCAGCTGTCAGCAACCCAACAGGCGGAGCTGAAAGATCTCCTCACGCGCGAGCTGGCCCCCCTGCCCAGCCTGAGGTTTGAGGTCGAGCCGGCCCTGTTGGGGGGAGTGGAATTGCGCAGTGCGCACTTTGCCCTCAACAACAGCTGGCAATCAGACCTCAGCGTGCTGGCCAAGGCCTTTGAAGCCATGCCGACACCTCCCTCCGCCAGCAGCCCGCGGGAGACGCAGCATGTCAGCTGACACACCGGCGTGGCGCGTGAACGCGCAAGACACCTTGCAACACACGACGTTTGCTCCCCAGACCGAGCATCGCGGACGCGTCGAGGAAATCGGTGACGGCGTCGCGATGATCTCCGGGCTCAAGAATGTCGGGCTGGAGGAAGTGCTGCAATTTTCAGGCGGCCAGGTCGGCTTCGCGCAGGTGCTGAACGATGACAGCATCGGCTGCGTGCTGCTGGACACCAGCACGGCTGTCCAGGCGGGAGACACCGTGCGCGGCACGGGAGATGTCGTGAAGGTGCCGGTCGGTGACGCCTTGCTGGGACGCGTGATCGACCCCCTCGGGCGTCCGCTGGATGGCAAGGGGGAGATCACCACCACGCAGACCCTGCCCATCGAGCGCCCGGCACCGTCGATCATCGAGCGAGATCTGGTCACCGAGCCAGTACAGACCGGCATCATTGCCGTCGATACGCTGTTCGCCCTCGGCCGCGGCCAACGCGAACTCATCGTCGGTGATCACGCCACCGGCAAGACGACGCTGGCCATCGATACGATGATCGCGCAGCGCAGCAGTGACATGATCTGTCTGTATGTCGCGGTCGGCCAGAAGACGTCCAGCGTGCGACGTGCCATTGATGCGCTGACCTCTCAGGGCAACTTTGCGCGCTGCATCGTGATGGTCGCAGGCTCGGCCTCGGCGCCAGGCCTGCAGTGGATTGCCCCTTATGCCGGCATGACGATGGCGGAGCATTTCCGCGACACGGGCCAGCATGCCTTGATCGTGATCGATGATCTTTCCAAGCATGCGGCCACCCACCGCGAGATTGCGCTGCTGACACGCCAGTCACCCGGCCGCGAGGCCTATCCGGGGGATGTCTTCTATCTGCACGCTCGCCTTCTGGAACGCGCCGCCAAGCTATCTCCTGCCAAGGGCGGCGGCTCGCTGACCGCGCTGCCCATCGCGGAAACCGACTCCGGCAATCTATCGGCCTATATTCCGACCAACCTGATCTCGATCACCGATGGCCAGATCGTGCTGGACGCCGCGCTCTTCCATCAAGGACAGAAACCCGCAGTGGATGTCGGCTTGAGCGTCAGTCGTGTCGGCGGCAAGACCCAAGCGCCAGTACTGCGCAAGGCCGCGGGTACGCTGCGGCTGGATTACGCGCAATTTCTGGAACTCGAAGTCTTCACGCGTTTCGGCGGCATGCCGGATGGTCACGTGCGTGACCAGCTTCGCAGGGGGGAGTGCATTCGCGCGATTCTCCGCCAGCCTCAACATCAACCGCTGCGTCTCATCGACGAGGTCGCACTGCTGAGCGCCCTGCATGCCGGACTGCTGGATACGCTGTCGCCGCCGGCACTCGCCTCCTTGCGTACTGCCTTGCCAGATGCACTGGATCGTGAGACTCAGACGGATCGTTCGCTTCAATCACCTTGTTCCCCGGCACTTGCACAGGGCGGGATGCAGGATGACACCCGCGAAGCACTGCTCAACATGATGAAGCCACTGATCACCACTGCGGTACAAGGCAATCCGCCAGACACCGGGCCCCCTGGAGGGCATGAGTCTGATGGCAAGGCCAACACCGGGGCGGCATCGACGTCGGAGGACATCTCATGACAGAACGTCTCTCCGATATCAGTGCCCGCATCGAGGGAGTGCAGCAGCTGGGGGCCGTGGTCAACGCCATCAAGGGCATTGCCGCCGCGCGGGCCCGCACCGCCAAGGCGCAGGTGGCAGCCGTGGATCGCTACAGCGAGCTGATCTCAAGCGCTCTGGCGTATGCAATGCCGCCGGAAGACACCGTCACACCGAGTCGTTCATCGCGGCGTGCTGACACCCTTCCCCGTGGCGTCTCTTCTGCTCAGAACGTCGCGATCGAGCAGTCTGCTCCCGGCACGGCACTGGTGCTGTTTCTCGCTGAGCAAGGCTTCGCCGGTGCCTTCAGTGAACGCGTACTGGATAGCGTCATGCCGCAGATCACGCAAGGCATGACAGCGCCGCTGATGATCATCGGCACTCGCGGTCTCGTCGTCGCCTCGACACGCGAAGTGATACCCGAGTGGTCTGCCGCCATGCCCTCACATTCTCTCGGCATCCCGACGCTTGCCGATGACATCACGCACGCCATTGACGCTGCACGCGAGCAACAGCCCTTTACCCACCTCGATATCGTCTATACGCGCTGGCTCAAGGGCCGGCCCCAACTGATACGCCAACCGCTCCTTCCGCTGTCACGCAATGGCGTGATGGCAGATGCGCACAAGGTCTCGCCCGTGGCGACGCATACCGGCGAGGCATCCACTTATCGACGCGCGACTCCTTATCGACGCGCGACTTCGCTGATGCAGTTGCCCCGCGAGCAGCTTGTCACGCGCCTGGGACAGGAGCATCAACATGCGCGTCTCTGTCAGGCCGCACTGCACGCCTTTGCGGCCGAGAATGAAGCGCGCATGGAGGCCATGACCTCGGCAGCCACTCAGATCGAACGTGAACTGGAGGATTTCAAGGCCACGCTGCGCCAGGTACGACAAGAATCCATTACCGCTGAAATCATCGAGCTTGGCACCGGCGCGGCCGCAGGCAATCCGTGAGGTGGCCTGCCAGAGAAGCTGATGGAGATCAGGCTCTGACGCTCGTGCCAGGCCTATGATGCGACAAGTGATAGAGCGCCTGCTCTACACATCCCAGGAGGCTTCATGCTGAATCCATCCAGCGATCCAACAGCGACAATCAAGGCGCCACCCGAAGGCGAGTCAACCCTTTATGAGACGATCGACCGCATCGTTCACGCAGGCGTTGCCAGATCCACGCTGGGACTGGCGCCGTCAGTGCTTGGTGAGGCCTGGATGGACTGGGCGATACACCTGGCCATTTCCCCGGGCAAGCAACTCAACCTGGTGGAATCAGCCCTCAGAGGGAACATGGCGATCTGGCATACGGCCCTTGGTATCGGCGCGAACGATGACGCAGAGGACAGGAGGTTTGCCGACGATGCCTGGCAGGTACTGCCCTTCAATGTCTGGTCACAGGCACACCGTCAGACCTGGCAATGGTGGCAAGACGCCATGTCACAGGTTCATGGCGTGTCGCCAGAACACGAAAATCTGATGGCCTTCGTGACGAGTCTGGTCGTCGACACGACCGCTCCCTCAAACTTCCCGGCAACCAATCCCGAGGTAATGTCGGCGACCGTGAGCGAAAAGGGCCAGAACCTGGTGAGGGGCGCACAGCATCTGCTGGAAGACCTGAGACGTATGGGCGAAACAGCGAAGACAGTAACCCCGCCTCCCCCCGAGGTGGGACATACCCTGGCAGTCACGCCCGGCAAGGTCATCTTCCGCAATGCACTGATCGAACTCATCCAGTACACGCCGACCACAGGTAGCGTGCACCCCGAGCCGATACTGATCGTGCCGGCCTGGATCATGAAGTACTACATTCTCGACCTTTCGCCCGGAAACTCGTTCGTCCGTTTCCTGGTGGGACAGGGGTACAGCGTATTCATGCTGTCCTGGACCAATCCTGGCGCCGATAAGCGCGACCTCGGCATGGATGACTACCGCCGACTGGGCATCATGGATGCCGTCGACGCCATACAGGCCATTACCCAGGCCTCCAGGCTGCACGCGGTCGGCTATTGCCTTGGCGGTTCGCTGCTGGCAATCGCCGCAGCGGCGATGAGCCGTGACGGAGATGATCGCCTGGCCTCGGTCAGCCTTCTGGCCGCGCAGGTCGACTTCACCGAGGCCGGTGAACTGCGCCTCTTCATCAGCGACTCACAGGTCACGCTGATCGAGGACATGATGGCAGACAAGGGCTACCTGTCTTCCGACCAGATGGCCGGCACCTTCGCCCTGCTGCGTGCACGTGATCTGATCTGGACGCCAGCAGTGAAGCACTATCTGTTGGGACAACGCCGTCATTCCTTCGACCTCATGATCTGGAATTCGGATGCCACCCGCATGCCAGCGCGCATGCACTCGGAATACCTGCGCCGCTTGTTCCTGAACAACGACCTGGCAGAGGGCCACTATCACGTCGGTGACAAGGCGATCAGCATCTCGGACATCCGCGCACCGATCTTCGCAGTCGGTACCGAGGACGACCACGTCGCCCCCTGGCATTCGGTCTACAAGCTTCACTTGTTCGTCGATGTGGACATGACCTTCGTGCTCACCAGCGGGGGCCACAATGCGGGGATCGTCTCTGAGCCTGGCCATCAACATCGCCACTTCCGTATCGCCGATACCGCGGCGAATGCTGCCTTCCGAGACCCTGACGAATGGCTTGCCGACGTGGCGCCGCAGGACGGCTCATGGTGGCCAGCCTTTGCGAGCTGGCTCGATGGGCATTCCGGCACACCTGTCTCTCCGCCACCGATGGGGGCTTCGACAGGACGTTACGTTGCCCTGTGCGACGCCCCCGGCAGCTATGTCCTGCAAACCTGACGTCTTGCAACTCTGGTGCCCAGCAACTCTGGTGCCCAGCAACTCTGCTGCCAAGCAACTCTGGTGCCCAGCAAACCTGGTGCCCAGCAACTCTGGTGTCGTGAAGGCCTGATGCCAGCCCACATGAGTGAGGCAATCTGATGGAACGAGACACACATCTCCAAGGAAAGGTAGCCCTGATCGTCGGCGTGGCAAATTCTCATTCCATCGCTAGCGGCTGCGCGCACGCCTTTGCCGCAGCAGGTGCCGAAATGGCACTGACCTATCTCAATGACAAGGCCCACCCCCATGTCCAAGCCGTGGCGGATGACGTCGGCGCGCACCTTTTGCTGCCGCTGGACGTCGAGGTCGATGGGGAAATGGAAGCCGTCTTCGCAGCGATAAAGGCACGCTGGGGCCGACTCGACATTCTCGTGCATTCCATCGCCTACTGCCCAGCCGAGGATTTGCAGGGCCGTGTAGTGGATTGCTCGCAAGCTGGTTTCCTGCGGGCGATGGATATCTCGGTGCACTCATTGATTCGCATGGCGCGATTGGCGGAACCGCTGATGGACAAGGGTGGCAGCCTGTTGACCATGAGCTATTACGGTGGTGAGAAGGTCGTGGACCGCTACAACGTCATGGGACCGGTAAAGGCCGCGCTGGAAGGTACCGTGCGCTCATTGGCGGTAGAGCTGGGGCCACGCGAAATCCGCGTCAATGCTCTCTCACCCGGCCCGCTGCTGACTCGCGCGGGATCTGGCATCGCTCACTTCGATGAACTCATCGATGCCGCCAGGCAACGCTCACCGCAAAGATCACTCGTCAGCATCGAAGAGGTCGGCAAGGTAGCCGCAATGTATGCCAGTGACGCCACCCGCCTCATCTCAGGTGAAACGATCCATATCGACGGAGGTCTTCATGTCCGAGCATGATGCAGGCAGCCCTGATGACAGCGCACTCGGCACAGGCACTCAAGAGACAAGCGCATCTGGCACGGGGGCAGAAGACACGGGGGCAGAAGACACGGACGCCCATGAAAAGCCCTCAGTGGCACCACCGGGAGTCGACAAGACGACCTCTTTGCGGGTACAGGAAAGCCTGCAATATGTCGAGAACCGCACCTATGACGAGATCAGGGTCGGGGACAGCGCCACGCTCAGCCGGACACTGAAGCCTCAAGATATCCAGCTGTTTGCCGTGATGTCCGGTGACGTCAATCCCGCGCACGTGGATGAGGAGTTTGCGAGCTCTGCCATGTTCCATGGCGTCATTGCCCATGGCATGTGGGGCGGCGCACTGATATCGGCAGTGTTGGGTACCGAGCTTCCCGGTCCCGGCACCATATTTCTCGACCAGACCCTCTCCTTCAAGGCGCCGGTGCGCGTCGGCGACACGATAGACGTGCGCATTGCCGTCAATGCCAAGCTGCCACGGGGACGACTGGTGCTGGCATGCACCTGCACCAACCAGCACGGCAAGATCGTCATCGAGGGCGAAGCGCGCGTCATCGCACCAGACAGGAAGATCCGCCGCCCGCGCGTGGTACTGCCGGAGGTACACCTGCATGTGCAGGGTGCGCAATATGCCCGCCTGATTGCCGCGACACGTGAGTTGCCCGCCATTGTGACGGCGGTGGTGCATCCCTGTGATGCCCTGTCGCTGACCGGTGCGCTGGAAGCTGCAGGCCGCGAGATCATCGTGCCCATCCTGATCGGCCCTCGGACGAAGATCGAGGCTGCCGCCAGCGCCGCCGAGCTGTCGCTTGACGGTATTGACATCATTGATGTCCCTCACAGTCACGCCGCAGCGGCGGCAGCAGTCGCACTGGTTCGCTCCGGTACGGTCGGCGCCTTGATGAAGGGGTCGCTGCATACTGATGAACTGATGGAGGCCGTGGTCGACAGCCATCTGGGGCTCAAGACCGAACGCCGCATCAGCCATGTCTATGCGCTGGATGTTCCGACCTATCCCAAGCCATTGCTGGTCACGGACGCCGCGATCAATATTTATCCGTCCCTCATCGACAAGCGCGATATCGTTCAGAACGCCATCGACCTCATGCAATCCCTCGGTGTGGCCTTGCCGAAGGTCGCGCTGCTCTCGGCCGTGGAAACCGTCAATCCGCACATCACCTCCACGCTGGATGCGGCTGCGCTGTGCAAGATGGCGGATCGCGGCCAGATCACCGGCGGGCTGCTCGATGGTCCACTGGCCTTCGACAATGCCATCTCGGCCAAGGCAGCCAGCGAAAAAGGCATTCAGTCTCTCGTGGCCGGTGATGCCGACATCCTGATAGCGCCAGATCTCGAGGCCGCCAACATGATCGCCAAACAGCTGATCTACCTGGCGGGCGCAGATGCCGCCGGAATCGTGCTGGGCGCGCGCGTACCGATCATCCTCACCAGTCGCGCCGATAGCCTGTTGGCCCGTCTGGCCTCCTGCGCCCTGGCGCAGCTGTATCTCAGCCACCATACGGATGCGCTGCCATGACAGAGGTGACCGATGAGACGACAAGGGTGGCGACGAAGGAACTGACGAGCGAGACGCCGAGCGGACGGATGACAGACTCGCTACCTGAGGTAGAGGTGGGGACGGAGGCGGAGGCGCTGCCGGGAGTGAAAGCGGTGAAAGATGCCACCTTGGTGATGAACGCTGGCTCCTCGAGTCTCAAGTTCGCCGTCTATGCCAACGAATCAGACGGCCCCCGGATGCGCCTGCGCGGCAAGATCTCCGGCATCGGCACACATCCGAGCATCTCGGCGCACGACGCCGACGGCCAACCACTGCAACCAGACCAGCTGATGGCCGTATGGCCAGAGGCGGATCACGAAGCACTGATACCTCCGCTGCTCGATTGGTTGGAACACCATGAAGAGGACATGACGATTACCTGTGCCGGGCATCGAGTCGTGCATGGCGGTCGCCGGCATCGTGGCCCGGCCAGAGTGACGCCCGCCCTGCTTGAGGAACTGGAGACGCTGATTGCCCTGGCGCCGCTGCATCAGCCGCACAATCTCGCGGCGATTCGCTGTCTGGCCGCCACGGCCCCGCATCTGACGCAGATCGCCTGTTTCGACACCAGCTTTCATCGCACACAGGACCCGCTCGCCCAGCAATTCGCCCTGCCTCGTCACCTGACGGACTCAGGTGTGCTGCGCTATGGCTTTCACGGCCTGTCTTATGAGTACCTCGCCAGCCAGCTGCCTCATTGCCTGGGAGCCGCCGCCGAGGGAGCCGTCATTGCTGCCCACCTGGGAAATGGTGCCAGCCTGTGTGCCATGCGCGAGCGAAGGAGCGTCGCGACCAGCATGGGGTTCACTGCGCTGGAAGGACTGATGATGGGACAGCGTTGTGGCTCACTGGACCCTGGTGTCGTGCTGTATCTGCTGGAATCGCTGGGCATGTCGATACGGGACGTCTCACAGCTGCTTTACGAGCAATCCGGGCTGCTGGGTGTCTCGGGCATCAGCAATGACATGGCAGAGCTTGAAGCACATGCCGCGCCCGAGGCCCGCACCGCGATCGCGCTCTTCTGCTACCGAGCGGCCAGTGAAATCGCGGCTCTCGCCACCGCCCTGGGAGGCCTCGACAGCATCGTCTTCACCGCCGGAATCGGTGAGAACTCCTCACGGGTGCGCCAGCTCATCATCTCGCGGCTTGGCTGGCTGGGGGCCAGGCTGGACGCCGATGCCAATGCACGCCATGAACGCAAGATCAGCAGTGACGAGTCACGCATCGGCATCTACATCATTGCCACCGATGAGGAGATCGTCATCGCGCAGGAGGCACACGACAGGGTGCATCTGTGTCCCGGTGTCTAGTGGAAAACAAGAAGGAATGGCCTGGCGGGGCGCAATGATGGCCGGCAGGTGCATGGCGGCACAAGACACCATCCACATCAGCCAAAAAACGCCCGCAATGGCGGGCGTTTGAGAGGCAGCAGCCAATCCGGGATACGTCGATGCGGATCACACCACGCCTTTCGCCTTCATCTCGCGCAACACGGCTGACACGTAGTGCATTTCCGCCGGGGTGCCCAGCGACATGCGACACCAGCCGTCTGCCGGCGGGAAGGCACGGCCGATCAGCACATGACGCGCCTTCATGTCCGCCTGGAATTCCTTGAGCGGCCTGGAAATGCGATGGAAGACGAAGTTGGTCTGACTGGGTAGATACTCCCAGCCCAGCTCATCGAGCGTCGCGGTGAAGATGGCACGCGCTTCGTCGTTGCTCTGCTTGCTGTGGGCCAGAAACTCCGGTGACTGCATCGAGGCCGTCGCCGCCATGACCCCGGGGTAGGACAATGTCATGGCGTCATCTTCCACGTAATGCGAGACATGCTCGAGACGCTCGGCATCGCCCACCGCATAGCCGACCCGCAGTCCCGCCATGGCGTGGATCTTGGAGAAGGTCTTGAGCACCAGCACGTTCTTCGCGCCCCCCGCCACCAGACTGTCCGCGGAGCGGAAGGCCGGGTCATTGACGAATTCGGCATAGGCCTCATCGATGATGAACAACGTGTCGGAGCGGCTGGCATTGACCCAGGCGTAGAGCGCATCGCTGGAGATGATGGTCGAGGTCGGGTTGTTGGGATTCACCAGATAGACGATGGACGGGCCGGCGTGGTCCGCCACGGCCTGCTGCATGTCGGAGAGCTTGAACGACCAGTCCTCACGCGAGGATGGCACCTTGTTGATCGCCAGATCATAGAAGCCGGCGTACAAGGCACCATCGCCGTAGGTGAGTTCCGGGATGACCAGCTGAGTGTCCGGAGTCGCATGCGCCAGCACGCTGGCCCGAATCGCATCGGAAGAGCCCGGCGTGAACAGCACGCTTTCAGGGGTCACCTTGTGATGCGTCGCCACCAGTGACTGCAACTTGCCCATGTGGGCGAAGGGATAACGATTGGAATGCGCGATGGACGCCGAGGCCGCACGCTGCGCCGAGGGGGCCATGCCGAGGGCATTCTCGTTGTAGTTGAGTCGCACCGGCGCCTTGGCCGAAGGCGTGAGCGTGGCCGCCGTCGCGGGGGCCTCCTTGGCGAAGGCCTGCGGAATGCCGGGGAGGAACTGTCCGAGGGCCGCGCCGGCAAGCGCTGCGCCACTCATGCCCAAAAAACCGCGCCGTGAGGGAGACGCCGGCCGCGCCTTGCGCGCCGTCTCCCCTGCGCCCGGCCCTGTCATGCCTTGCTCATGAAGGCTCTGCTGTGGCCCAACCGCCTCTGCTACCACCGCCTCTGAAACGTCAGTCATGTCATGTCCTTGTCGTTATATTTATTGATACTTTATGAGCAAAACCAACATATAAGACTTTCGTAAGCCTCACAATCCATCACGCGGTTGCGCCGCCGTAACCCGATGCCCCGCTTCTCGCAACGCCGCCAGGGGCCACTGCCGGCGGGCACGTCTTTCCCTTGCCCCTTTTCCCTTGCCCGTTATCAGCGAGCCGCTTTTCGCCGGCCGCTTTTCGCCGGCCCTTCCCTCGCACTTCTCTTCAGCACCTATCCAGCACCTCTCCAGCGCCTCTCTCCAGCACCTCTCCAGCGACTTTCTTCAATGCCTCCCTTCAGTTCTTCTCAGCAATTCTTCTCACCAACGCCGGCAGCATGGGCATCAACGTGCGAAAAGTTCCTCGATTCGTGCAAAGTCTGGCGCTGCGCAAAGGTTTTCTGGCATTTCGCAAAACATCGGCCGCCCCTCACAGTGAATAATAATCATTCTTATAAAAGCACTCAGGGAACGCCAACGTGTCACATCCATCCGCGCCATCTGCACTGCCGCTGTCACGACTGACCCTCGCCATCGCGCTGGCTAGCGCTGCATCTCCCAGCCTGGTGTCGGCTGACGAGACGCGTGAGCTACAAGCCATGACCATCGTCGGTGAAGCGCAGACCTCCACCACCGAGTTGACCCGTGACTACACGGTCGGCGCCAGCACCCGCGCCAATGGCCTGACGCTGTCACCGCGCGAGACACCGCAGTCGATCAGCTTCCTGACCCGCCAGCAGATGGAGGATGAGGCGCTCACCAGCACCACGGAAGCCGTCAACCGCCTGCCAGGGGTGTCCTCCAATCGTCTCGATGGCACGCGCACCAACTTCCAGTCGCGTGGCTACTCGATCCGCAATTTCCAGTTCGATGGTCAGCAGAGCAACACCAGCAGCTTCTGGCCCTTCGGTGACGCCGAGTGGGACACCGCCATCTATGACCGCGTCGAGGTGATTCGCGGGGCCACCGGCCTGATGACCGGGGTGGGCGATCCCTCCGCCACCGTCAACTTCGTGCGCAAGAAGCCGCTGGAGGAAGCCGCCGCCAGCGTGACCGGTGCCGTGGGCAGCTGGGACCGCCGCCGTGGTGTGGTGGATGTCAGCACGCCGCTGGATGACGCCGGCAAGGTCGGCGTACGCTTCGTGGCCGCCAAGGACCGCTCCGACAGCTTCATGGATGACGTGGAGAATGACCGCGAGACCCTCTACGGCGTGATCGCCGCGGAACTGACACCGGATACCGAACTGAATGTCGGCGTCGAATACCAGCGCTACGACCAGGACGGCGCCTATCTGGGCGTGCCGCTCTACTACACCGACGGCTCGCGGACCGATTTCGATCAGTCAGTCGCCAACAATACCGAGTGGGCCCACTTCTTCACCGAGAACACGCGTGGCTTCGCGGACCTGACCCACTACTTCGCCAATGGCTGGAAGGCGACCGCCGCCTACAGCCACGGCGACGCCAATTACGGGCTGACCTACAACTACCGTGGCGGCTATGTGGACCGTGACAACGGCATCCTCTACTACGACACCAACCGCCAGGTACCCACCGGCTCCTATCTGCTGGACTACCGCGGAGACCGGACCCAGAAGAACCTCAACCTGAGCGCCGAAGGTCCCTTCGAGCTGTTCGGTCGCGAGCATCAACTGGGCTTCGGCTATATGCAGCTGAAGGAAGAGTACGAGATCTGGAGTCGCACTCCGGCGAGCAGCGTGCCGGCGCTGGGCAGCTTCACCGATCGTGACGACCCGGCACTGGCCGAGCCCGAATGGGGCGAGTGGGGCCTGAGCGATGACACCGAGACTAGGCAGGAAGGCTTCTACGCCGTCACGCGTTTCTCGCTGGCAGACCCCGTGCATCTGATCCTCGGTGCCCGCCTGACGGATTGGGAGATCGACCAGAACTACCGCGGTGAGCGCAGCTATGAGTACAACGACGAGTTCACGCCCTATGCCGGCCTGATCGTCGATATCACCGACAACCTCACCGCGTACACCAGCTACACGCAGATCTTCAACACCCAGAGCGAACGCGCCCCCGATGGCGCCCTGCTCGATCCGCTGGAAGGCACCAGCTATGAAGCGGGCCTGAAGGCCGAGCTGTTCAATGACCGCGCTGACGTGTCCTTCGCCGTCTTCCGCAGCGAGCAGGACAATCTGGCCGTCGAGATCCCCGGCGTCTATGTCGCGGGCACTACCGATCAGGCCTACACCGAATCCGACGGCGCGGTGGTGGAAGGGTTCGAGCTGGAAGTGGCCGGTGAAGTCGCCCCGGGCATCAACCTCTCCGCCAGCTACGCGCTGGTGGATGCCGAGGATTCCGATGGCACCCAGCTCAATACCAGCTATCCACGCCAGCAGGCCAAGGTCTACGCCACCTGGCAGCTGCCCGGTGACTGGTCACGCCTGACCCTGGGCGCCGGCGGCACCTGGCAGGGCGACACCTATCGTGACGCCGATACCCCGACCGGCACCGCCAAGGTCGGTCAGGGCGATGTCTTCCTGGCCAACGCCATGGCGCGCTATCGCATCAATGACCACTTCAGTACCCAGCTCAACGTCTCCAACCTCTTCGATGAGGAGTACTACACCCAGCAAGGCTTCTACAGCCAGTACCTCTATGGTGCGCCGCGCAGTGCCCTGCTGAGCATGACCTACGACTTCTGAGGACAGGCGCGTCATTTCTCATGGCCAGCCTTTCCGATGGCCAGCCTTTCCGATGGCCAGCCTTTCCTCTGGACAGCCCCTCACGATGTAGGGGC
Organism: Cobetia marina; assembly: GCF_001720485.1. Taxonomy (GTDB): domain Bacteria; phylum Pseudomonadota; class Gammaproteobacteria; order Pseudomonadales; family Halomonadaceae; genus Cobetia; species Cobetia marina. The sequence continues at coordinate 1,843,592 of NZ_CP017114.1, read as the reverse complement.
TGTCATCCGCGACCCGATTGAAAAAAGGATTCTCCCTTGCGACTCACACGACTTTCCTGCGCCATTGGCCTGGCCATCATGGCCGCCAGTCTCGTGCCTGCCGCCCAGGCACAGGCATCAGCGACATCTCACGCTGACACCCCCTCCACGGTATCCGCGTCTGACGCCTCACCAGCGGCAGGGCACGCCCAGCACTACCCGACCACCCTCCAGCACGCCTTCGGCACGACGGTCATCGAGGAAAAGCCGCAGCGCATCGCCACCGTCGCCTGGGCCAATCATGAGGTGCCGCTGGCACTCGGCGTGGTACCGGTGGGCTTTCCGCGCCAGGCCTTCGGGGATGACGACGATGACGGCATGATGCCGTGGGTCAAGGCGCGCCTGGAGGAGCTTGACGCCGGCGAGTACACGCTGTTCGACGAGGGCGATGGCATCGATTTCGAAGCGGTGGCCGCCAGCCAGCCGGACGTCATCCTGGCGGCCTATTCCGGCATGAGCGAGGCCGACTATCAGACACTGAGCAAGATCGCGCCGGTGGTGGCACGTCCGGGGCCGCGCTGGTCCTCCAGCTGGCGCGACATGATCCGCCACGACAGTGCCGGCATGGGCATGGCCACCGAGGGTGAGGCGCTGATCGAGCGTCTCGAGGCCCGGATCGCCGAGAACATCGCGGATCATCCCGAGATCCAGGGCAAGTCGATCATCGTGATCAGCCACATCGACCCCACCAATCTGAGCCGCATCGCCTTCTACAACGACAACGATGCCCGAGTGCGCTTCTTCCACGAGCTGGGCATGGTCTCGCCGCCATTCGTCAGCGAGACCGCCGTCGAGGGTCGCTTTGCCGGTCAGATCAGCGCCGAGCGCCTCGATGAGCTGGCCGATGTCGATATCGTGCTGACCTACGGTGGCCAGCCGCTGATCGACCGCCTCAACGAGCATCTGCTGACCTCCCGCCTGCCCGCCATCCAGCAGGACGCCGTGGTGCTGCTGGAGAACGGCCCGATGGGCACTGCCGCCAACCCCACACCTCTCTCGATTCCCTGGGTACTCGACGACTATGTTGACCAGCTGTCCGTCGCCGCCCGCAAGGGCGAGTGATCTCACGCCGCTGTCGGCCAGCCGTCAGCGGCGCTGGCTGGGCACCCTGCTGCTATTGCTGGCGCTGTGTGCAAGCCTCGCCCTGTCGGTGGCCTTCGGTGCGCGCGTAACCCACTGGGCCGACATCACGGGGCTGCTGGACGGCTCGCTGGATTCGATGGCCGAGGCCGCCGTGGCCAGCCGCCTGCCGCGCACCCTGCTGGCCATGCTGGCCGGGGCGGCGCTGGGCGTGTCGGGCGCCGTGATGCAGGGCCTGACCCGCAACCCGCTGGCAGACCCGGGGCTGCTCGGCGTCAATGCCGGAGCGGCGCTCGCCGTGGTGATCGGCATCGCCTGGTTCGGCATCCAGCAGGCCAGCGACTATCTGTGGCTGGCCATTCTCGGGGCGGGGCTGAGCGCCGTGGTGGTCTATCTGATCGCCAGTCTCGGGCGTGGCGGGGCGACCCCGCTGCGCCTGGCACTCTCCGGGGCCGTCATCTCCGCGGCGCTGAGCTCTCTGAGCACGGCCATCATCCTGCCGCGCGCCGACATCGGCGGGCTGATCCAGTCCTGGTTGATCGGCGGTGTCGGCGGCGCGACCTGAGCACAGATCACCCCGGCGCTGCCCTTCCTGCTCAGCGGCCTGCTGATCTGCGGGCTCTCGGCGCGCCGACTCAACCTGCTGGCGCTCGGCGATGACATGGCCAGCGGGCTGGGCGAACGCGTGGCGCGGGTGCGGGTGATGGCGGCACTGGGCGCGATTCTGCTATGTGGTGGCATCACCGCGGTATGTGGCCCCATCGCCTTCGTCGGGCTGGTGGTGCCGCATGTCTGCCGCCTGATGGTGGGCAGCGATTACCGCTGGATTCTGCCGCTCTCGGCGCTGGCTGGTGCCCTGCTGCTGACCTCGGCGGACATTCTCGGACGTCTGATCGCACGCCCCGCCGAACTGGACGTGGGCATCATGACGGCGCTGGTCGGCGCACCGTTCTTCATCTGGATCGTCCGTCGCCACAAGGTGAAATCACTGTGAGCCCTCTCCTGCCTGACGCCTCGTCTGCGATTCATCCCACCTCGCGTGCCACCCTGACGCGCCTGCGGCGTGCCCGACAGCGCCAGCGCCGCCTCACCCTCTGGGGATTGCTGGCCGTAGTGCTCGCCGTCTTCAGCCTGGTCCTGATGCAGGGACAGCGCTTCATTCCCCCACTCACGGTGCTTCAGGTACTGCTGGGCGAGAACGTGCCGGGGGCCAGCTTCATCATCACCGAGCTGCGCCTGCCGCGTGCGCTGGTCGCGATTCTCGCGGGCTGCTGCTTCGGACTGGGCGGCGCCGCCTTCCAGGCCATGCTGCGCAATCCGCTGGCCAGTCCGGACATCATCGGCATCAGTGCCGGCGCCAGCACGGCGGCGGTATTCGCCATCGTGATGCTGTCACTGAGCGGCACGCTGGTGTCATTGCTGGCGATTGCCGCCTCGCTTGGCGTGGCGCTGCTGATCTACACCCTCTCCTGGCGAAAGGGGGTGGCCGGGGCACGGCTGATACTGGTCGGTATCGGACTGGGCGCCATGCTGCAGAGCATCACCGCGTATCTGCTGACGCAGGCGCCCAGCTGGTCATTGCAGGAAGCGCTGCGCTGGATGACCGGCAGCCTCAACAGCATCACCCTGAGTCAGCTACCACCACTTGCCGTGGCACTGGGCCTGCTGGGCAGCTTGCTGCTGATGATGAGTCGGCATCTGGACGTCATGCGCATGGGCGATGACATGGCCAGCGGTCTCGGCGTGCGGCTCTCGCTCACGCGCTTCATCATCATTCTCTCGGCGGTCGGGCTGGTCGCCTGCGCCACGGCGGTGGTCGGCCCGGTGGCCTTCGTCGCCTTCGTCAGCGAGCCCATCGCGACGCGCCTGTTCCGGCGGCGCGGCTCCATGCTGATCCCGGCCGCCCTGATCGGGGCATTGTTGATGCTGGTCGCCGACTTCATCGGCCAGTTCCTGCTGCCTGCGCGCTATCCGGTGGGCGTGGTGACAGGCGTGCTGGGCGCACCGGTGCTGCTGTTGCTGCTGATGCGGGAACATCAGGGGCCCGGCCCCTCAGGGCGCAGACAACGACGCGGCAGGCAGCCGACGCCGCCATCTTCCTCCTCCGCTCCTCACCGCCCGTCATCTCAGCGAGTCGTTTCCTCATGACCCACCCTTCCCTGTGCGTGAATGGCCTGACGGCAGGCTATGCCGAGCGGCCGGTGCTCGAGTCGATAGACCTCGACATCGCTCCGGGCGAGATCACCGTGATCGTCGGCGCCAATGCCTGCGGCAAATCCACCCTGCTGCGCACGCTCTCGCGCCTGCTGCCTCCCTCGCGGGGCGAGGTGCTGCTGGATGGCAAATCGATCCACCGCCTGCCGGCACGCCAACTGGCCCGCCAGCTGGGGCTGCTGTCCCAGTCACCGATCGCCCCGGAAGGCATCACGGTGCTGGATCTTGTCAGCCGAGGGCGTCACCCGCATCAAGGGCTGTTCCAGCGCTGGACGCGTGACGATGACACCGCGGTGCTGGCAGCCCTCAACGCCACCGACACCGCCGCACTCGCCGAACGCGCGGTGGATGAACTCTCCGGCGGACAGCGTCAGCGTGTCTGGATTGCCATGGCGCTCGCCCAGCAGACGGACATTCTGCTGCTGGATGAGCCCACCACCTTCCTCGACATCAATCATCAGGTGGAAGTGCTCGACCTGCTGACGGACCTCAACCACGCTCGCGGCACCACCATCGTGATGGTGCTGCATGAACTGAACCTGGCCGCACGTTACGCGGATGTGCTGATCGCCATGTCAGACGGCCAGATTCATGCCAGTGGCCCGCCCGAGCAGGTACTCACACGCGAGATGGTCAAGGAGGTGTTCGGGCTGGAAAGCCACATCACGTCGGACCCCGTCACCGGCAAGCCGATGATGGTGCCCGTCGGGCGTCATGGGATGAAAGCCAAGACATACTGAAAATTCAGTCGTAATGCTCGCGGGCAAAGAAAAGTGACCTGCCCCCTGTAGAAGGGGGCAGGCCAAACAAGTCCATTGGCCGGAACTTGAGTGCAGCAGCTACAAGCGACACTTCAACAGCTAAACACTGGGAATCCCCGGCAGGTACCGACCCAACGCCGCCCCGGCAATTGCCGCCCCACTCATGCCAGGACACCACGACGCGAACGCGATGAGGGAAAGCCTTTCTCAACCGCCTGAACCACAGAAGACTCCTGCAGATCCTTCTCGACTACGTCTGTCATCGTGTGTCCTTTATCTATCGCTGCTGCCCTTTTACCTTGTGTGAAGCCACACGGGAAATCGGGAGCAAGCCGTTGTTTTTGTATGTGCTAATAAAGCACCACCAAAGTATAAGACTTTGGTGAGAGGCACAACGAACCGACGCGCCGGATCACGCAACCATGAGCCACAGCAATGGCAACCCCTTGGGAAAGCCGCGCGCTCTATCGAGAACGCTCGATAAGGCAGAAATAGAAGCAGCTCAAGACACGAAGACGCCGGCCAAAGGCCAGCGTCATAAATCCCATTCAAAGCTAAATCATCCAGTAGATTCCTGAGCAATCTACCTGATGACCCGGCTAACCAGCTGACGGGTGTTGTGCGAATTGCTGTTAGTATTCACAAGCAGGAGACTTAATAATAGATTAAATATATCATCAATACTGTTCAGCCAAAAACAATCACTTAGCTGTAGTAAAGCTCAACTTAAATTCGTTGACTTCATATTTAACGCCTAGCTGAGTTCTTTTATTTTCTGGTCTAACATTACTTTTAAATTCTATTTTCCCATCCATAGTTTTCAAAAGCTCCTTAACTATCCAAAGTCCAAGCCCCGTTCCATTACGATTTAGTTTAGTAGCTTCAACACCTGAATAATCTTTCTCAAAAATGCGTATTCTTTCGTCTTCTTTTACTCTTAAGCTAGTCATTCTAAAAGTCACTTCTAAAAAACCATCTACCTTCTGGAAGGAAATGTCCATCTTAGATTTCGGCAATATATATTTTTGTGCATTATGAAATATATGAGTGAGCGCAGCAGCAACGACATCAAAATCTGCATATATTACTTCATAACACTCTCCAAGAGCCACGTATACCTCTTTGTCCTTGAAATCTTCCAAGAAGATATTCATCACTAGCATCACGACTTTATGAATAGAGAACTGGAATGGATCTGGCTTATCTTTATTAAAAATTTTATTGTAAACAAGAATTTCTGACTTCTTAAGAGTCTCAATTTTAAGAAGATAAATAATAAGTTTTGCTATCTTTTCGTCATCATTATGAATTACACTTTTAATGCTAGCAATAATTTCATCACGAGAGCTGTCCATGAAGACTTCTTCGCTGAAATTCTCATAAATTCTTAGCACAGATAGAGAATTAAGATTTATCAAATTATGCAAATGCAATTTAAAGTTATCTCTATCCCTTCTTCGTGCAATTATTAATTCTTCAGATGAGGAAACTAAAGCATCAACATAAACAGAAAAAAACTCCCTAAATCTATTATTAGATTTAGCATTCTTATTAGTGCATAAAAAAACAACTCCACCATCATCAATTAGTTCTTTTTTCTGTATTCTTTTATCGTCAAACAACGGACATGTTAATTTATTTATATTGTTTGATGAAGTCTCAAGGCAATTACTACATCCAGCAATAGTTTTATCCACTACCTCAGTGCCGCGCTCTATTCTATAAACAACATCCATTGAGAATCCTTTTTATTGTAAAAATAAGCCAGCTATTGTTGCTATGCTACCCGCGTTCCCAATATTGAAAACCTTAGAAAAATTAGTTTGGGAATAGCCTCCCTTTCTATGTACGGCCTGCAAGTTCTTTATTACCTCATCTTTACTGAGCTTGATATTAAATTCTTTTTCAAGAGAGCTTCTCATACATGATACACAATAGTCTAATGTAAATATTTCTTTAGAATATTCTTCAATTAACGTGACGTATCGATATGGAACAACAGTCTTGTTTATACGCTTATCAGCTATTTCTAACTCTTCAGCAAAACGATCACCTTCGGATTCAGCCGAGTATACAACCACTTTTTTTTCAGGATATTTTTCTTTTAATGCTGAGACTAAGCCTAAACCCTCATTCTCAAACTTTAATGCCTTACCTACGCCCTGTATATCTACAAATATTATATGAGCCTCACTTACTAATGGTTCATCAAGGTTATTAGTATCTTCTTGAAGATGTACATTTATCCACCCGTAGCTTTTCAACACAGGGATCACAGGTGGAAGCTGATCGTCAATAAACAATATTTTAGTTTTTGTTTTTCTCACTGCAACATCTGGCTCAATATATGAAAATTCTTTCTTACCTTTACCCCAAAAGATATTAAACATTACTCTTCCTTGAGACCATAAAAATTTAAAAATAGCTATCATATGTTTTAACAATCTAAAACTCAGCCGATATTAACTTACAGCAATATTAAAATACGATCATGCGTCACTTGCAATATAGACTAAAGCAGCCATCTAAAATATTCACATCAACCAATTACAAAGGTGCATATAGGCTATTGCGCGCACCAAAATGAAGCAAAAATACTATTCAAAACCAATCCCGTGAATTTTCAGCCCACCTTAACCCCAAGAGCATTATGCAAGAGTCATAATGTGGCACGCTTTCTGCTAAACATTCAGCGAGGCACCGATAGGCATACAACAATCGAAAATCTACACCAATGGAGCGCTAGGGTTCCGGTGACTGGCTGATAGCCGTCACGACTGGTCCGAGAGCACTCGACCTCCAAGCTGGGGGTTACACGGCGGGACAAAAGCCCGGGAGACGCAACGCCTGAAAAGGTCGGCGCCTCTCACTTTTTCCGCCGGAGATAACGACAATGACCCAGCCCACTCGCCTTTCCCCGTCTACGACTTCCCTCTCGGATGCCTGCGCTCAGGCGCCATCCGCTGCTGTCGCATCTGATTCCCCTGCGGTATCCGCCGTATCCAGCAAGACCTCCCGACATGCCGCGCTGGCCGGCGCGCTGCTGCTTGGCGCATCGCTGAGCCCGCAGGCCATGGCGCAGAATTCCTTCAGCGTGTGCTGGTCGGTATATGCCGGCTGGATGCCGTGGGAATACGCGGATACCCAGGGTATCGTCGACAAGTGGGCCAAGAAGTACGACATCAATATCGATGTGGTGCAGGTCAACGATTACGTCGAGTCCATCAATCAGTACACCTCCGGCAATGTCGATGGCTGCGCCATGACCAACATGGACGCCCTCACCCTCCCTGCCGCCAGCAGCGTCGATTCCACCGCGCTGATTCTGGGCGACTACTCCGATGGCAATGACGGCGTGATGGTGCGCGACGGCGATTCCATCGAGTCCCTGAAGGACCGTGAGGTCAATCTGGTGCAGTTCAGTGTCTCCCACTACCTGTTGGCACGTGCGCTGGACAGCGTCGGCATGAGCGAGCGCGACCTCACCACCACCAATACCGGCGATGCCGATATCGTGGCGCTGGCCAGCAACCCGGATACCCAGGCCGTGGTCACCTGGAATCCGCAGCTGGCCACCCTCAAGGACATGCCCGGCTATACCGAAGTCTTCAACTCCAGCGACATCCCCGGCGAGATTCTCGATCTGATGGTCGTCAATACCCAGACGCTGAAGGACAACCCGGACTTCGGCCATGCGCTGGTCGGCGCCTGGTATGAGGTGATGGAGAAGATGAAGGCTGGCGATGAAGCCGCGCTCTCCCAGATGGCCGATGCCGCCGGCACCGACCTCGCCGGCTATCAGTCCCAGCTGGCCGCGACCCACATGTACTACACCCCCGCCGAGGCCGTGGCCGCCTTCAATGCGCCGAGCCTCAAGGACACCATGCAGCACATCGCCGACTTCAGCTTCGCGCAGGGGCTGCTGGGCGAAGGCGCGCCGGATGCCGGCTTCATCGGCATCGAGACGCCTGCCGGCATCGTCGGCAATGAGGGCAACGTGATGCTGCGCTTCGACCCGAGCTACACCGCCGCACTGGCCGACAGCCAGTAACGCCACGCGGTGGATGACGCGCACCAGCCGCAGGAAAGCTGTCTCTGTGGCTGGTGAACCGACCGCCTCCCTCGACCGCACCTCTCGTTCGCACCCGTGGAGCCCGCGCATGAAACGCCTGATCAATCTGACACCCTCCCGTGGTGGCCGCTGGCTGCTCGGTGGCCTGCCCTTCGCGCTGCTGGCCATCCTCTACATCGTGCAGTCCAACCAGCGACTGCTCGACAACCCCAACGACCGCCTGCTGCCGTCCTTCGCGTCCATGGGCGAGTCCTTCGCCAAGCTGGCCACCGAGGTCAACGTGCGCACCGGTGACCTGCCGCTGTGGACCGACACCTTCGCCAGCCTCGAACGCCTGCTGGCCGGCGTGCTGATCAGTGCGCTGATTGGCCTGAGCGTCGGCCTGCTCACCGGCGGCCTGCCACTGCTGCGCGCCAAGCTGTCACCGCTGATCACCGTGCTGTCCCTGATTCCGCCGATGGCGATCCTGCCGATCCTGTTCATCGCCTTCGGGACGGGTGAGCTGGCCAAGATCGCGCTGATCGTCATCGGCATCACGCCCTTCCTGATTCGCGACCTGCAGAATCAGGCCCTGCGCCTGCCCGATGAGCAGCTGATCAAGGCCCAGACCCTGGGCGCCAGCTCCTGGCAGGTGCTGACCCGCGTGCTGCTGCCGCAGCTGACCCCGCGCCTTCTGAGCGCCACGCGCCTGGCACTCGGCAGCGCCTGGCTGTTCCTGATCGCCGCGGAAGCCATCGCCGCCCAGGACGGCCTCGGCTATCGCATCTTCCTGGTGCGCCGCTATCTGGCGATGGACGTCATCCTGCCCTACGTGGCCTGGATCACGCTGCTGGCCTTCCTGCTCGACCGTCTGCTGGTGCTCGTCTCGACCCGCGCCTTCCCCTGGTACCACGCTGAGGAGAGCCAATCATGAGCCTGATCCACGCCAAGGGTCTCGAGAAGCACTACGGCCAGCAAGTGGTGCTGGAACGCATGAACCTGACCGTCGAGGCCGGGGAATTCATCACCCTGGTCGGCGCCTCGGGCTGCGGCAAGACCACCTTCCTCAAGCTGCTGCTGGGCACCGAAGGCGTCTCGCGCGGTGAGCTGCTGCTGGACGGCAAGCCCATCCCCGGCGAGCCGGGGCCGGACCGCGGCATCGTCTTCCAGAAGTATTCCGTCTTCCCGCACCTCACGGTGCTGGGCAACGTGATCATGGCCGAGGAGCTGGCGCGCGCCCCGCTGACCGGCAAGCTGTTCGGGGCCAAACGTCGCGAGGCACGGGTCGCCGCCGAGAAGCGCCTTGAAGAAGTCGGCCTGTCCCACGCGCTGGACAAGTACCCGCATGAGCTGTCCGGCGGCATGCAGCAGCGCCTCGCCATCGCCCAGGCACTGATGATGAAGCCGCGCATCCTCTTGCTGGATGAGCCCTTCGGCGCGCTGGACCCGGGCATCCGCAAGGACATGCACCAGCTCATCCTGCGCCTGTGGGAAGAGCAGCAGCTGACCATCTTCATGATCACCCACGACCTGAAAGAAGCGTTCGAGCTGGGCTCGCGCGTCTGGGTGTTCGACAAGGTGCGTGTCGACCCGCAGGCCCCGCAGGCCTATGGCTCGACCATCACCTACGACCTGCCCACCGAGCGCAGCAAGACCAAGGTGTCGTCTCAGCAGCCGGGCTCTGTCCAAACGAGCTCTGTCCAAACGAGCGCTGACCAACCGACGCCCGAGCACGAAACGCTGACGACGCCAGCCCACTCCGTTTCCCAAGCCACTCTCACCGGAGGCCAAATCAATGAACATACCGCTTGATGCCGCAACCACCGCCCGCGCCAGCTTCACCGCGAAGTATCAGACCCATCTGCCCGGCGGCCATCACTGGTCGATGCGCATGCCGCGTGGCAGCGCGCTCAAGCTGACCGCCCGCGAGGCCAACGCCAATGTCGGCCTGGTGATGTACAACCCGCTGGATCTGCTTGAGCGCCTCAATCTGCCGGACACCCTCAAGGGTCAGCACACCTTCCGCCTCACCGAAGGGCACTGCCTGTATTCCGACATGGGCCGCATCTTCGCCTCCATCATCCAGGATGATCTCGGCTGGCATGACAGCGCCAGCGGCAACCTGATGGAGCAGCACTTCGCCGCCAAGGGCTGGCACAAGAAGGCTTACCAGCAGGCCTTCAATGACTTCACGCCCAGCGGCCACGACAGCCTGCTGATCGAGATGGCCAAGTACGGCCTGAGCGAGCGCGACCTGTGCGCCAACCTCAATCTGTTCTCCCGCGTGCGCGCCGATGAAGACGCCAACCTGCACTACGTCGCGGACCACTGCGCCGCCGGCGACAGCGTCACCCTGCGCTTCGAGATGGACACCCTCGTCATGCTGCACACCTGTCCGCATCCGCTGGACCCCGCCGAGGAATATCCGCTGCGCGGCGTGGACATGACCTTCGGCACCGCGACACCGATGGACGAGCACGACGCCTGCTATCTGTCGCGCCCCGAGAATGCCCGCGCCTACGCCAACAATCAGCTCTATCACCTGGCGGGCTGAGGCATTCCCCGACAGCAGACGGACGCCACGCCGACGGGCTAGTGGCAACTGGAAACGACGCCCAAGATGACAAGGACAAAGGACAATCCCATGTGCACCTCGACGCTTGAACACCCCCATGCCCACACCCCGGCCACGACGGACGACGCCCCGCTGAGCTACGCAGACCCCGCACAGCAGCCGCGCGAGCTTGAGCGCACCGTCGAGGCCGGCGATCACTTCATCGGCCTGGTGCGCGCCGGTCAGCACCTGCGCATCACTGACCTGCACGGCAATCAGGCCGCCGACACCCTGTTCTTCTCGGCCGACGACACCGCCGAGCGCTACAGCGCGATGGACACCGTGCGCGAGCAGGGCAAGGTCTACCTGACCACCGGCACGGTGCTGTATTCCACCCGTGGCCGTGCGCTGCTGACCATCACCGGTGATACCTGTGGCCGTCATGACACCCTGGGCGGTGCCTGTTCCAGCGAGTCCAACACCGTGCGTTACGACCTGGAGAAGCGTCACATGCACTCCTGTCGTGACAACTGGATGCTGGCCATCGCCCGCTACCCGAAGTACGACCTGACCAAGCGCGACATCGGCCACAACATCAACTTCTTCATGAACGTGCCGGTCACCGCCGATGGCGGCCTGAGCTTCGAGGACGGCCTGTCCGCCCCGGGCAAGTACGTCGAGATGGTCGCCGAACGTGACGTCTACGTGCTGCTCTCCAACTGCCCGCAGCTCAACAACCCCTGCAACGGCTATGACCCGACACCGGTCGCCATCCGCATCAGCGACTCGCCACTGAGCTGAGCCACTGAGCTGAGCCGCCGAGCTGACAGCGACGCTTTCGAACACGCATACGACAAGAAACGGCCGAGCCCCACCTGACGATGTCATCTCTCTTGCATCACTCGTCAGCCCCCAAGGCTCTGCCCGGCTACCGGACGACCGGCAGCTCACAGTTTGAAGGCGGGACGACCCGCCGCCGGAAGGATGACTCCGTCATGTTCCACAAGGTCCTGATTGCCAACCGTGGCGCCATCGCCACCCGAATCCAGCGCACGCTGCGTGCCCTCGGTGTCCAGAGCGTCGCCGTCTACGCAGAAGCCGATCGTGAATCCCCCTTCGTGCGCGAGGCCGATGACGCCTACAGCCTCGGCGAAGGTGCCGCCGCCGAGACCTATCTCGACATCGACAAGCTGATCGCCATCGCCCGCGAGAGTGGCGCCCAGGCCGTGCACCCGGGCTATGGTTTCCTGTCCGAGAACACCCGCTTCATCCAGGCCTGTGACGCCGCCGGCCTGGTCTTCCTCGGCCCGACCGTCGAGCAGATCCACGCCTTCGGCCTCAAGCACGAAGCGCGCACCATCGCCGAGAATGCCGGTGTGCCGCTGGTACCCGGTACCGGCCTGCTGGACGATGTCGAGAGCGCACTGAGCGAGGCCGCCCGTATCGGCTATCCGGTGATGCTCAAGTCCACCGCCGGCGGCGGCGGCATCGGCATGCAGGTGTGTGAGGATGACGCCTCCCTCAGCCGTGCCTTCGATTCGGTCAAGGGTCTGGGCGAGCGCAACTTCGGGGATGGCGGCGTCTTCCTGGAGGCGTACATCGCCCGCGCCCGTCACCTGGAAGTGCAGCTGTTCGGGGATGGTGAAGGCACGGTGATCGCGCTGGGCGAGCGCGACTGCTCCAGTCAGCGCCGCCACCAGAAGGTCATCGAGGAATGCCCGGCACCCGACCTGCCCGAGCGCGTTCGCGACGACATGATCGCCACCGCCATCCGCCTGGGCGAAGCCGTCAATTACCGCAGTGCCGGTACCGTCGAATTCATCTATGACGCCGAGCGTCAGGCCTTCTACTTCCTGGAGGTCAATACGCGCCTGCAGGTCGAGCACGGTGTCACGGAGTTGGTGTGGAACGTGGACATCGTCGCCTGGATGCTCAAGCTGGGCGCCGGCGAACTGGGCAACCTGCGCGAGCGGGTCGCGCCGCTGACGCCCCGCGGCCACGCCATGCAGGCACGGGTGTATGCCGAGAATCCGCAGCACGACTTCCGCCCTTCCAGCGGCCTGCTCACCGAGGTGGAGTTCGCCAATGACGCCGTGACCGCCGCCCTCGCCGAGGACAGCCTGCTGCGGGTGGATCACTCCATCGAGGCCGGCTTCGAGGTCCCCGCGTGGTTCGACCCGATGCTGGCCAAGGTGATGGTGCACGCCCCGACTCGCGAGCAGGCACGCGGCGATCTCTCCAGGGCACTGGCCGCCTCTCGCCTCTACGGCATCGAGACCAACCGCCAGTGGCTGTCGCACCTGCTGGAAGACCCGCGCTTCCGCAATGTCGAGATCTACACCCGCTGGCTGGAAGGTCTCGAGTGGGCCGCACCGACGTTTGAAGTGATCGTCCCCGGCACCCTGACCACCGTGCAGGACATGCCGGGTCGCCAGGGGCATTGGGATGTGGGCGTGCCGCCCTCCGGCCCCTTCGATGACTACGCCTTCCGTCTCGGCAATGCGCTGCTGGGCAACGCGGCCGATACCGCAGGTCTCGAGATCACCCTCAACGGCCCGACGCTGCACTTCCACCGCGCCACGCGCGTGGTGCTGGCCGGTGCGCCGTTGCCCGCCACGCTTTCCGCTCCAGCACTTGAAGGCGGCTCCGATGACACCGCGACACACGACCTTGCCCTGTGGCAGGTGCATGAGATCGCCGCTGGCAGCACCCTGAGCCTGGGCAAGGTGGCCGCCGGCGCGCGCAGCTATCTGCTGATCGCCGGTGGCATCGACTGCCCGCAGTATCTGGGCTCGCGCGCGACCTTCACCCTGGGCCAGTTCGGCGGCCATGCCGGACGTGCCCTGCGCAGTGGCGACACCCTGCCGCTGGCTGATCTCGCCGAGTGCCCCCAGCCCGCCCTGACCCGGCTGCCCGAGGCGCTGATCCCGCAGGGCGCTAGCATTATCGATAATGCGCAGGGCAAGACCTCAGGTCGCGAATGGCAGATCGGCGTGCTCTACGGCCCGCACGGTGCGCCGGACTTCTTCACCGAAGACGACATCAGCACCTTCTTCGGCCACCGCTGGGAAGTGCACTACAACTCCAGCCGCACCGGCGTGCGTCTGATCGGCCCGCGTCCCCAGTGGGCGCGTGCCGACGGCGGCGAGGCCGGTCTGCATCCCTCCAACATTCACGACAACGCCTACGCCTTCGGCACCATCGACTTCACCGGCGACATGCCAGTCATCCTCGGCCCGGACGGCCCGTCGCTGGGCGGTTTCGTGTGTCCGGCCACCGTGGTGCGCGCGGAACGCTGGAAGCTGGGCCAGCTGGCCGCCGGTGATCGCATCCGCTTCGTCGCGCTGACTCTGGATGAGGCCCGCACCATCGAGGTGCAGCAGGACGCCGTGATCGCGGCCCTCGCCAGTGGCCAGCTCGACGCACTGGAGTCACCTCTGGCGGCGACCAGCACCACGCTGAGCGCCATCGCCGAGCAACGTCCGCGTCCGGACGACTCCCCAGTACTCAAGCGCCTGAGCGCCGAGCAAGGCGGCGAGCAGATCGTCTATCGCCGCGCCGGGGATGAATTCCTGCTGATCGAATTCGGCCAGATGGAGCTGGATATCGCGCTGCGCTTTCGCGCCCACGCCTGGATGCTGTGGCTCAAGGAGCATCCGCTGCCCGGCCTGATGGAGATGACACCGGGCATCCGCTCTCTGCAGCTGCATTACGACCCGCGCAAGCTTGCCCTCGCCACGCTGATGACGCACCTCGAACAGGCCGAAGTCGCGCTCAAGGATGTCGAGGACATCGAGATCGAGGCGCGCACCGTGCACCTGCCGCTGTCCTGGGATGACCCGGCGTGTCAGCAGGCCATCGACAAGTACCAACGCTCGGTGCGCCCGGACGCCCCCTGGTGCCCGAGCAACCTGGAATTCATTCGCCGCATCAATGGCCTCGCCGATGAGGCGGCGGTGCGCGAGACGGTGCTCAACGCCCGCTATCTGGTGATGGGCCTCGGCGATGTCTATCTCGGCGCGCCGGTGGCCACGCCGCTGGACCCGCGCCAGCGCCTGGTGACCACCAAGTACAACCCGGCACGCACCTGGACCGCGGAGAACTCGGTGGGCATCGGCGGCGCCTATCTGTGCGTCTATGGCATGGAAGGTCCGGGCGGCTATCAGTTCGTCGGCCGCACGCTGCAGATGTGGAATCGCTATCGCCGCACCGAACACTTCACCAGCCCGTGGCTGCTGCGCGTGTTCGACCAGCTGCGCTTCCACCCGGTCAGCCATGAGGCGCTTGAGCAGATCCGTCGTGATCACCCTCAGGGGCGTTACGACCTGAAGATCGAGAAGACCCGCTTCCGCCTCGCCGATTATCAGGCGCAGATCGCCGAGCATCAGGCCGAGACCGATGCCTTCCGTGAACGCCGTCAGGCCGCCTTCCAGCAGGAAATCGACGACTGGCATGCACGCGGCCAGTTCACCTTCGAGGATCAGATCAACGAGGTGCAGGAAGCCGACAGCCTGAGCGATGACGAGCTGGGGATCGAGACACCGGTCACCGGCAGCCTGTGGAAGCTGGAGGTCGCCGAGGGCGATCTCGTCGAGGCCGGCCAAGTGGTGGCGCTGGTCGAGTCGATGAAGATGGAAGTCGAGATTCGCACCCACACCGCAGGCCGTGTCGTTCGCCTGCCGATCAAGGAAGGCAGCGGCGTCGCCCCCGGCCAGCCGCTGATCGTGCTGTCGACCGCCGTGGAAACCACGGATCCCGCTGATGCCAGCGCACCAGACAACGCCCAATCGACCCTGTCCTCCGAGGAGACGCTGTGATGATGACCCATACCCCGCACAACCTGAGCATCACGGCGCTGAGCAAGGCCTATCAGGCCGGAGAGCTGACGCCACGCCAGCTGGTGAATGAACTGCTGGCCGCGCAGCCCGAACAAGACGCCGCCTGGATCACCCGCCTGAGCGCAGATCAGCTGGAACCCTATCTCGCGCGTCTGGACGACGTGGCGCCCGAGTCACTGCCGCTCTACGGCATCCCCTTCGCGATCAAGGACAACATCGATCTCGCCGGCGTGACCACTACCGCCGGTTGCCCGGAATTCGCCTACACGCCAGACGATGACGCCTTCGTGGTCAAGCAGCTGATCGCGGCCGGTGCCATCCCGATAGGCAAGACCAATCTGGATCAGTTCGCCACCGGCCTGGTCGGTGAGCGGGCCCTGCCGGTCTACGGCACTCCGGCCAATGCCTTCGACCCCGCCTATGTGCCGGGCGGCTCCAGCAGTGGCTCCGCCGTCGTCACCGCCCAGGGCCAGGTCAGCTTCGCGCTGGGCACGGACACGGCGGGCTCCGGTCGTGTGCCGGCCTGTTTCAACAATCTGGTCGGCGTGAAGCCGACCCTCGGCCTGCTCAGCGCGGGCGGCGTGGTCCCGGCCTGCGCGACCCTGGATACCATCTCGATCTTCGCGCTGGGCTGTGATGATGCCGCGCGCGTGCTGTCCGTCACCGCACAGTTCGATGCCGACAACCGCTGGGCGCGCGAGCATGACTTCGCCGTTCACGGCCAGGCCTATGGTGTGCTGCCGGACCTTACCGGCCTGCGTATCGGCGTGCCGCCGCGTACCCAGTGGCACACCGACGCCGATTACAGCGGCTACATGGAAGCTGCAATTCGTCAGTGCAAGGCACTGGGCGCCGAGCTGGTCGAGCTGGATTGCAGCCCGCTGCTGGCCGCCGCGCGTCTGCTGTATGAAGGCCCGTGGGTGGCGGAGCGCTATCACGCGGTGCGCGAGCTGATCGAGCGCAACCCCGAAGCACTGCATCCGGTCACGCGTGAGATCACCCTCGGCGGCGCCACGCCGCTGGCCGTGGATGCCTTCGATGCCCGCTATCAGCTGGCCGAATACCGCCGTCAGGCCGATGCCCTGCTCGCGCAGGTGGACGTGATGCTGGCCCCGACCACGCCGCGCCTGCCGACCAAGGCGGAGCTGGCCGAGGCACCGATCGCGGTCAATTCGGAACTGGGCACCTGGACCAACTTCATGAACCTGCTGGATCTTAGCGCACTGGCCGTGCCGGTCGGCTTCAACAGCCAGGGTCTGCCCGGCGGTGTGACGCTGTTCGCGCCCGCCTTCGAAGACCTGCAACTGCTGAGCATCGCGCGGCTGCTCGAGAAGGAATTCTCGCTGCCGCTGGGGGCCAGCGCCGTTGCCCGTCCCCAGGCACGCCTCGCCGACAGCGATCTGCCGATGGCGAAGAATGGCCGGCTCGAGATCGCGGTCTGCGGTGCGCATCTCACTGGCATGCCGCTCAATCACCAGCTCACCCAGCGCGATGCCCGCCTGGTCGCCCGTACTCACAGCGCCCCCCGCTACCGCCTCTATCAACTGGATGACGCCACACCCGCCAAACCGGCCATGCTGCGCGCGCCAGAGGACGGTACCAGCATCGCGCTGGAAGTCTGGTCACTGCCCATCGCCAGTGTCGGCAGCTTCCTCGCCGGCATCCCCTTCCCGCTGGGACTGGGCCAGATCGAGCTCGAGGACGGCCGCTGGGTCTCAGGCTTCATCTGCTCGGTCTCCGCTGACAGTGGCGTACCGATGACGGACATCAGCGAGTACGGCGGCTGGAAGGCCTGGGTGGAGCGCGGGTGATCCGCACTCGCTGACAACCTCTCGTCGAAGCTGGATGCCAGACACGCAAAAGCCGCTACCGGATGACCGGTAGCGGCTTTTTTCATGCACTCGTCAGATCAGGCAGCGCCCGAATCATGAGGTGCCTGTATCTCGAAGTGCTTGTCGCTCAGGGCGCTTATTGCTCGAGACTCTTGAGCAGCAGTTCCGCGACGCCTTCAGACGACATCGGGTTCTGACCGGTGATGACCAGCCCATCCTGGATGGCGTAGGAGGTGAAGTCGTCCTTCTTCTCATAGATGCCACCCTTCTGCTGCAGCGCCTCTTCCACCAGGAACGGCACGACGTCAGTGAGGCCGACACCCTCTTCTTCGCCATTGGTGAAACCGGTGACATGCACGCCATCCACGAAGGGAGTGCCATCCGGCTTGCGGGCATTCAGCAGCACCGCCGGGGCGTGGCAGACAGCGCTGACCGGCTTGCCGGCCGCGTGGAACTGCTCGATCAGACGGATGGAATCGGCGTCGTTGGTCAGATCCCACAGCGGGCCGTGGCCACCCGGGTAGAAGATGGCGTCGAAGTCCTCGACCTTCATGTCTGCCAGTACGGCGGTGGTGGCGAGGTCCTGCTGAGCGGCAGTGTCCTTGTCGAAGCGGCGAGTGGCATCCGTCTGGAAGTCCTCGCCCTGGCTTGCCGGGTCCAGCGGCGGCTGACCGCCCTTGGGAGACGCGAGTGTCACCTCGACACCGGCATCCTTCAGCACGTAGTAGGGAGCCGCCAGCTCTTCCAGCCAGAAGCCTGTCTTCTTGCCCGTGTCACCCAGCGTATCGTGGGATGTCACTACCACCAGAACCTTGCTCATGATGCTCTCCTTTACGTGCGGGATAGCCCGCAACGGTCACTTCACGAATTTTGTCGGCGAGGTGATGGTCACCACGTGATGCTCGCCCTGTGACGATCGCCACGTGATGCTCGCCCTGCGATGCTCGGCACGTGTTGAATCAAGCTTACGGCTCACGTCACCATCGTCATAATCGATAGTCCAGATAGCCACTATCGCTCATACAAATAGCTGTCCTGCGAAAGCGTGCTCAGCGAAGGCGGAAGCACGCTGTCGAGCGAACCGGCTCACCAGGTCGGCACCAGGTGCACTTCGCGGATATTGGCACGCGGTGAGGCACTGATGGCGTAGAGCACGGCATCCGCCACATCCTGCGGGTCCAGCTTGTCCGGCTTGGGCTCATCGAAGAAGGCGGTGTTGACCATGCCTGGCGTGATGGTGGTGCAGCGGCCTTGCCACTCGGCCATTTCCATCGCCAGGTTCTGGCCGAAACCGTAGGCGAACCACTTGCTGGCGCTGTAGATGGAGCCCGCATGATTGGCGCGCCCGGCCACGGAACTGGTGAGGATGAAGTGGCCCTTGCGCTCTCTCAGATGCGGCAGGGTCGCGTGGGCGGTCCACAGCAGCGCATTGATGTTGATGTCGACGACCCGCTTCCACTCCTCGGGATCGCCGTTCTCGGTGCCAGCCTGGCTGACGCCGGTACCGGCATTGGCGAACGCCACATCCAGATGGCCATGATGGGCGACGGCCTGTTCGACGACCTTGGCGAGCTGATCGTAGTCCGTCGCATCCGCGGCGATCGCCAGCACCTTGTCGCTGCCCAGCTCCTCGACAAGCGCATCGAGGCGCTCCTTGCGGCGGGCGGTCACGACGACCTTGTGCCCGGCCTTCACCAGAGTGCGTGCGGTGGCCTCACCGATACCGCTGGAGGCACCGGTGATCAGAATAATCTTCTCTCCTTCGGCTTGCATCTGCTTCACATCACTCATGGATCGCTCCTGTGGGTCGCATTGATCTCTCGCCGTGTCCTTGAGACCACCCTACCGCCTGAGCCTCCCATCGTGATAATCGATAGTCCGGATAGCTGCTATCATCCAGACAAATAGTGCTCACTCGTCCGAGTGCAGCCGCGACACTCCGCCTGCTCTGGTAGTCATCATGAAGCTCAATTACGACCTCAACCTCCTGCGCACCTTTCATGCGCTGTATCTCGAGCAGAACGTCACGCGCGCCGGCGAGCGTCTGCACCTGAGTCAGCCCTCGGTGAGCGCGGCGCTGTCGAAACTGCGCGAGCTGTTCAATGACCCGCTGTTCATTCGTGATCGCCAGCGCATGCGCCCCACCGAGAAGGCCGACCATCTGTTCCCGACCATCGAGGCGGCGCTGACCGATCTCGACGGCCTGATCAACAGCGAGCGACACTTCGACCACACCACCGAGAGCCGTCATTTCGAGATCGCCGCCAACGACTACTTCGAGGTGCTGATCCTGCCGCAACTGGCGACGATCCTGCGTGAGCAGGCCCCCGGCATCACGCTGCAGGTACGCAGACTGTCACAGGACATGAGCGAGGCTGGCGTGATGAGCGGCACGACGGATCTCGCCTTCGGGCGTCAGGTCGACCCGCCCGAGAATCTGGTGGTGCGTGAGGTGATCACGGAAGGCATCGACTGCCTGGTGGGCAACGGGCATCCGCTATTGGAGCGTCTGGATCATGAAGGCCGCATGACCAAGGCGGATTTCGAGCACCACGCCCATGTGCTGGTTCAACCGCATGCCCGCCTGAAAAGCGGCATCTTCAAGCAGCTTGAGGGCCAAGGACTGAAGCGTGAGGTGGCGCTGGCCGTCACCTACTTCATGGCCGTGCCCTCTCTGCTGGAACGCTCGCCGTTGATCGCGAGCCTGCCCACCGGACTGTGCCAGCATTTCTGTCGTCAGTTCGCCGTCACTCTCGTGCCGCCACCCGTGGCCTTCGCCTCCTTCCCCTTCCATCTGAGCTGGCATCGCCGCTATCAGAAGGACCCGGCGCACCGCTGGATCAGGGAGCAGATCATCGCGTGTTGTCAGCGTCTGGCAGAGGATCAGAAGGTGCTGTCCTGAGCCACTGGTACGCGTACGCAAGCACCCGGAAACGAAAACGGCCCCTCACCATCCAGTGAGGGGCCGTTCTTTTCATGCCACAGGTCATGCCACAGGTCATGCCACAGGATTCAGCAGGCGAGCATCAGGCCTGCTCGGCCGCCAAGGCAGCACGATGGGCGTGCAGCTTCTGGTAGCTTTCGATCAGACGCAGGTGGCGATCCAGCCCTTCCAGCTGCATGTTGGTGGGCTCCAGGCCATGGAAGCGCACCTCACCCTGCACGGAGCCGACCACGGCAGCGATGGTGTCTTCACCGAACATGCGGCGGAAGTTGTAGAGGTAGTCCTCAAGCTCCAGCTCATCGTCGAGGGTGATCTCCAGCACCGCCTTCATGGCCTGATAATAGAGGCCGCGCACGACGGTGTTGTCGTTGTACTGCAGGAACATCTCGACACGATCCAGCGCGTCCTCGTGCTGACCCAGCGCGAGATTGATCATCAGTTTCAGCTCGAGAATCGTCAGCTGGCCCCAGATGGTGTTCTCGTCGAACTCGATGCCGATCAGCGTCTTGATGTCCATGTGCTCATCAAGCTGGCTCTCTTCGAGACGCTCGCCCAGGTCCGCCAGCTGATCGTCATCGAGACGATGCAGATTGAGGATGTCCTCGCGGTAATCCAGCGCCATGTTGGTGTTGTCCCACACCAGGTCCTCGACCGGATAGACCTCGGAATAGCCCGGCACCAGGATACGACACACCGGCGCGCCGAGGTCCTCGTGCACCGCCATGTACGATTCCTTGCCGATCTCATCGAGGATACCGAACAGGTTGGCGACCTCTTCTTCATTGCTGCCGGAGAAGTCCCACTCGACGAACTCGATGTCGGTCTTCGAGCTGAAGAAACGCCAGGAGACGAGACCTGATGAGTCGATGAAGTGCTCGACGAAGTTGTTCGGCTCGGAGACGGCCAGCGAGTTGAAGGTCGGCGGCATGAAGTCGTTGAGACCCTCGAAGCTGCGGCCCTGCATCAGCTCGGTCAGGCTGCGCTCGATGGCAACCTCAAAGCTCGGATGCGCGCCGAAGGAGGCGAAGACACCGCCGGTCTTCGGGTTCATCAAGGTCACGCAGGCCACCGGGAACTGGCCGCCCAGCGAGGCGTCCTTGACCAGAATCGGGAAGCCCTGGGCTTCCAGTGCCTCGATGCCCTCGACGATTTCCGGGTACTTGGCCAGCACCTCCTGCGGCACGTCCGGCAGGGTCAGTTCCTGCTCGAGAATCTCGCGCTTCACGGCACGCTCGAAGATCTCGGACAGGCACTGCACCTGGGCTTCCGGCAAGGTGTTGCCGGCGCTCATGCCGTTGCTGAGGTACAGGTTCTCGATCAGGTTGGACGGGAAGTAGATCGTCTCGCCATCCGAGCGACGGGTGAACGGCAGAGACACGATGCCACGGTCCGCACGCCCGGAATTGGTATCGATCAGATTGGAGCCACCCAGCTCGCCGTCCGGATTGAAGATCTCCAGGCAGTAATCGTCCAGCACGCCTTCCGGGATCTCGTCGTTCGGGCCCGGCTGGAACCACTTCTCGTTCGGGTAATGCACGAACTCGCTGTCAGCGATGGCTTCGCCGAAGAACTGGTCGTTGTAGAAGAAGTTGCAGCTCAGACGCTCGATGAACTCGCCCAGCGCCGAGCACAGCGCGCTCTCCTTGGTCGAGCCCTTGCCGTTGGTGAAGCACATCGGCGAGGCGGCATCACGAATGTGCAGTGACCAGACGTGGGGCACGATGTTGCGCCAGGAGGCGATCTCGATCTTCATGCCGAGATCATTCAGAAGGCCCGTCATGTTGGCGATGGTCTGCTCCAGCGGCAGGTCCTTGCCTTCGATCCAGGTGCTCTGTCCTTCCGGCGGCTCCGCCATCAGCAGGGCCTGGGCGTCCTCGTCGAGGTTGTCGACCGTCTCGATCTCGAAGCCCGGGCCGGTCTGGACGACCTTCTTCACCGTGCAACGCTCGATGGAGCGCAGGATGCCCTGGCGATCCTTGTCGGACAGCTCTTCCGGCAGCTCCACCTGGATCTTGAAGATCTGGTTGTAGCGGTTTTCCGGGTCAACGATGTTGTTCTGCGACAGACGGATGTTCTCGGTCGGGATGTTGCGCGCCACGCAGTACACCTTCACGAAGTAGGCCGCGCACAGCGCCGAGGACGCCAGGAAGTAGTCGAACGGGCTCGGCGCCGACCCATCGCCCTTGTAGCGGATGGGCTGATCGGTGATGACCGTGAAGTCATCGAATTTCGCCTCGAGCCTCAGGTTGTCGAGAAAGTTGACCTTGATTTCCATGAACGATGCACCGCTTTGAAGAGTATGGGCGCCAGCACGCCGGAGGCGGCTACGCGATGGGCGCCATTATCCAGATTTTGGGGGCCTGCGTCGCGGGTGAGACGAAAAGCGGAAGACTTGCGCCCTCCTGCTGTCGCCAGCCGCTGAGGGAGGCCGGCGGATCTTCTTCACTTCCTGAAACACCCGATGCAATCGCCGCCACTTTCTTGACGGTACGGGGATTGTCACCTATTGGTTAATTTATGCGCATAAATACAATAATTGATGCATTGCCATGTTCCGCCCCCTGTCGTTGTCCACGACAGGTCACAACACCCCCCACCAACCACAATAAAGGGGAATGCAATGATGAAGCGCTTCACGACCCGCAAGGTCGCCATCTACGGCAGCATGCTGTTCGGGTTTTTCATGCTCGAGAGCCCGATGATCCTGATGGCCAACAAGATCGAGCCCATGGTGATGGGAATCCCGTTCTTCCTCGTCTGGAACCTGATGTGGTGGGGCTTCCTGACCGCCGTGTTCCTGTATGCCTACCTGACCAACTGGGGTAGCGCCAAGGCCCCTTCCACCGGCGGCAAGCGCTGAGGAGCTCATCATGACAGGAAGTATCTTGATCATCGCGGCCTTCATGATCATCCCCTTGATCGTCGGGCTCGTGTCCGCGCGAAAGTCCCAGACGACAAGTGAAGATTTCTTCGTGCAAGGGCGGGCCATGGGCAGCATTGCCGTGTTCTTCACGGTGGCGGCCACCTGGTGGAGCGCCTTTGCCTTCCTCGGTTCCAACGCCACCTTCTATACCAGTGGCCCCATCTATCTCACGGCGCTGGCGTGGAACCTGCTCTTCGGCTTCATGTACTACTGGGTGGGCAAGCGTGTCTGGTATCTCGGCAAGCGCTTCGACTACCTGACGCCGTCAGACCTGATGGGCGACTTCTACAACAGTGAAGCGCTGAGAATCCTCGTCGCCGTCATCACGCTGATCTTCACCGTGCCCTATCTGCAGATCCAGCTGACCGGCGGTGCCTACCTGATCGAGGTCGCCTCGGGTGGCGTCGTGCCCTTCTGGCTGGCCGCGCTGCTGTTCTACTTCATCATCATCGTCTATGTGTGGGTCGGCGGTATTCGCGCCATCGCCTGGACCGACGTGATCTACGGGGCACTGCTGTTCTTCGGCATGATGTATGCGGGCTATTACATCGCCGGCCAGGCCGGTGGCCCGACCAGCATGTTCGCGCAGCTTGCCAGCGACTCGCCCGCGCACCTGACCCTGCCGGGGCCGAATGGCAACATGGGCTACTCCATGTGGTTCTCGCTGTTCGTGATCGTGGCCATCGGCGCCTTCATGGGCCCCCAGATCTGGCTGCGCATGTATTCGGTGAAAAGCGGCAAGCTGTTCGGCTTGATGCCCTTCCTACTGGGGCTCGCCGCCTTCGCCTACTTCGGCTCGGTACTGACGGGCTATACCGGGGTACTGCTGGAGCCGGGCCTGGAGAATGCTGACCAGATCCTGCCCGTCATGCTGATGAACTATGCGCCCTACCTGCTGGCCTCGCTGATCATGGCGGCTGGGGCCGCCGCGGCGATGTCCACGGCCAACTCCCAGATCCATGCGGTATCGACCGTGGTGACCATGGATATCTACAAGCGCTACGTGAACCCGCAGGCGAATCAGGAACGTATCGTCCATATCGGGCGCCTGTCCCTGGTGGGCTTCTCTCTCGCGGCCTACATCCTGGCCCTGACCGTTCCGGGACTGCTGGTCACCATCGGCATCGCGGCACTGGCGGGTACCGCTCAGCTGATCGTGCCGACACTGGGCGCCATCACCTGGCGCAAGGCGCACCCGCAAGCGGCCTTCTGGGGCCTGAGCCTGGGCATCGTGACCGTCCTGTGGCTGTCCTACGGTGCCAGTGTCAGCAACCCGCTTGGCCTGCATGCCGGCATCTGGGGCCTGATTCTCAATGCGTCAGCCTTCGTGATCCTCAGCCTCGCCCTGCAGCGCAAGGATGCCGAGGTGGTGGAACGCTTCGCCCAGGCGCGTCGGGATTACACCGCCGAGTATCACCCGGAGCAGCTGGAAGACGCCGAGGCTGGTCCAGCTCGGGTGATCGAAGCCCGCTGACCAGAACAAAGGGCCTGCATCACGCAGGCCCTTTTCGTTTCCGAGCACATTCAGCCGCTCGATTGATTGCTACCCAATGGACAGGATCGGCCATGAACCCAGTCTCTACTCCCACGCAATTATCTGAATTGACAGCGATTGATGCCCTGGCACTGTTTCGACGAGGCGAGCTCTCCCCCGTCGAGCTGACCCGGGACTGCCTGGAACGTATCGACACGCTCAACCCCAAGATCAATGCCTTCGTGCACATCGCCCATGATGGGGCAATGAAGGCGGCGAAAGACGCCGAAGCTCGCTGGATGAAGGGCACACCCTGCGGGCCACTGGATGGCGTGCCGACCACCTTGAAGGACCTCACGCTGTCGCGCGGCATGCCGACCCGGTACGGCTCCGCCACCACATCCCCGGACGGAGGCAGTGATGTCGATGCCCCGGTGGCTGCGAGTCTTCGCAGGGCAGGCGCCGTGTTTCTCGGCAAGACAGCCTCACCGGAGTACGGCTGGAAGGGAGTGACGGACAACCCGCTGCACGGCGTGACACGCAATCCCTGGAATACCGCGCTGACCTCCGGTGGATCCTCGGGTGGAGCTGGAGCAGCGGCCGCGCTCAACCTGGGCATGCTTCATCAGGGCAGTGATGCAGGTGGCTCGATCCGCATTCCCTGCAGCTTTACCGGCACCTTCGGCCTGAAACCCACGTTTGGCTGGATTCCCCAGTGGCCGACCAGTGCCATGTCGACCCTCTCACACCTGGGACCGATGACGCGAACGGCCTCCGATAGCCTCCTGATGCTCGAGAGCATGGCGCAGCCCGATAGCCGTGATGGTCTGCTTGGCGATCCGGACAGCCTCAGAATGGACACCCGAGCGCCTGTCTCGTTGCAAGGCTGGAAGATTGCCTACAGCCCGACCCTGGGTTACGTGGAAGTCGCGCCAGACATACGCAAGCGAGTGGATAACGCCGTCGCTCAGCTGTCCCGACTGGGCGCGGAGGTCATCGAGATAGATCCGGGCTTCTCCTGCCCGCTGGAGACGTTCAATACCCTGTGGTTCGCGGGTGCCACCCAGGTGGTCGAGAAGATGACCGACAGCCAGCGAGATCAGATGGACCCGGGCTTGCTGGACATTGCAGCGCGCGGGAGCAACATTTCCTTATCGCAATATCTGGCGGCAAGACGAGAGCGAACTGCGCTTTGCGCACACATGCAATCCTTCCACGAGCAATGGGACCTGCTGATCACTCCTACACTGCCCATCTCACCTTTCACTGCCGGCCACAACGTACCGCCGGAGGGGAAATATCACGACTGGATGGAATGGACCCCCTTCAGCTACCCCTTCAACCTCACTCAACAACCCGCTGCCTCCCTCCCCTGTGGGCTGGATGACCAGGGACTGCCTGTCGGCCTGCACATTGTCGGAGGAAAATTCCAGGACATGAAGGTGATGCATGCCGCCAGGTTGCTGGAGGAGATGCTTCCAGAACTTGTCTATCCCAAGCCCTAGAAATGGAACCGTCAGAAGAGACACGAAGCACAAAAAAGGCACTGTCGTCGACTGTGCCTTTTTTACATCTACTTCTAGCATGACCGTGAACTGAGATGATGATCAAGCTTGTGTGAGATAGGTGCGCGATGGGCGCCATTGCCGGGGGTCTTTGGGGCTGCATCTTGTCTTATAGCCTTACCTTGAGTTGAATCAGGTGTCCATCTAGAGAGCAGAGGTAAACACCAACCTAAAATTAGACATTCCTTAATCATACTTTCGATTTATTAAATGAAATTTTCGTGAAAACACATTATAGCCGTGCTAACGTCAGACAGAGAACATCACAATATAAAAAAGGAATATAAAGTGAAGGGAACAGAGACATCACCAGAGCTACCACTCGTGTTAGACCCTAATACCAAGCACAGGAATTTTATCCTAGCCGTCATATTTATAGTAATCTTGATATCTTGGGTAGGCTATCTCGACAAGCTAGCCTTGGACTATATTGATTCAGCAACAAACCAGTCTCTAGCTGCATTTGGTATTGCCAAAATAATCAACGCCTTTGTGTCAATGATCCAAACGGCTCAATTTGAATTATCTTTGGGTGTAGGTGCATCTTTACAAGTAGGTCAGTTACTGGATCCTATCAATGACGCCGTTGAACAATATTCAGAAATAATGAAACTAGCCATTGCATCACTATTTGGCCAGAAAATGTTAATTGAAATATCTTCTACTACAATATTTAAACTAATACTGACATTTACAGGGTTATCTTTCGCAGCAAGCCTATTCACTGGACAAAAACTCATAACCAATTTTTTATTCAAGATTTTTGCCTCTATGGTTTTTCTCAGAATTATAATCGTTTTGGTTGTACTGATGAATGGCATAGTAAGCCAAGCTTTTATTGATAATTATGCTGAAAAAGAAAACATAGCACTTGGCGGTGTAAAAAATATTGTCGACACAGGTGCTGAGAGTGAAAAAGTTAATAAAGAGAATGCATTATCAATTGAGGAAAACAACAAGCTCAAAAAGAATCTAGCTACGCTGGTGATAAAGCGAGAGTCTATTATAGCTAATTTAGCTAATATAGAACCAGAAATTATTGAAAACCAAAAGATTTTTGATGAAAAATTGAGTGCTCTTAATACATATAAAGAGAACTTAAGTACTATTGACAAAATTAGCTTTTTTGATCGTGATGAAAAATACAAAGAGCTTGATAGACTCCGTAAAGTGGCAGACCAGAAACTTGAAGAATCTCTCGCACGACTAGAAGACTACACAGACATGTTGGATGATGTTGATAGTGATATAATGGATATAGAAGAAGAGCTCAGTGAAGACCCTGATGGATGGTTATCAAGTACTAAGCAAAAACTTCGCAGCCTTGCAAATATGTCTAACATATCCAAATTGGGTGAAAAGCTAGACCACACCATTACTTCAATGATTAATCTCATGACAATATTTCTTATCAAAACAATAATAATGCCATTGATTATTTTATTGATATTTCTGAAATCATTCAAAGGAGTCTGGGGTATCGATGCAAAAGACTGGGTCAATGACCAAAAGAACAACATCAAAAATTTAAGAGGGTAACCACAAGGGCCTTAAAGATATCTTAACAAAAAAGGCACTGTCAACGACAGTGCCTTTTTCACATCTACTGTAATCTCGCTTGAACTTGTCGGATCATCAGGTCGCGGTATAGTCTTTGCCATTGGCCGTGGCCACTTCTTCGGCGGCCAGGAGCAGGATGGAAGCGAAGATTTCGCTCGGCTGTTCGAGACGATGCGTCGCATGAGCGCCAATCTCAAATATTGTCTCGAGAGCGTACACACTCTCTTGATGACAAGTTACTTTCGTACGCTGCTCAGGGACTGCAAACAGTGCTCTAGAGCAGCCACTTATAATCAGAAAAAAGAGCTAGTTCTTCTCCAGATCAGTATCGGCCATCAGAGATCCACGAGTCGTCGATTCTCATGGCATAAAGAGACGCTGCATCCGGATTGTTGCACCTACAGCAAAGGTGTTTTACAGCAGCGCCGCTTTATCAATGACTTGCGAACGCTCATGCTGTGCGCCATTGCTGAAAAGCCAACAGTTCTGGAGTACATGGCATGAAGATTCTATTGATCAACGGCGGCAAGGCCTTTGCCCATTCCAATGGCGAGCTCAATGCGACCCTGCATGAGCTGGCACGCGGTGAGCTGGCCGAGCTGGGCCATGAGGTGCGCGAAACCGTCATCGTGGAAGGCTTTGACGCCAAGGCGGAGGTGGAGAAACAGCTGTGGGCGGACCTGATCATCTATCAGACCCCGGGTTGGTGGATGGGCCTGCCGTGGACCGTGAAGCAGTATCTCGATGATGTCCTGACAGAAGGCCATGGTGCCTTGTATGCCAGCGATGGCCGTCACCGCACCAACCCGACCCAGGGCTACGGCACGGGTGGCTTGATGCAGGGCCGCAGCTACATGCTGTCACTGACCTGGAATGCGCCCCTCGAAGCCTTTGATGAAGCGGGCAACTTCTTCGAAGGCAAAGGCATCGACGCCGTCTACTATCCCGTGCACAAGGCGATGGAATTCCTGGGCATGTCGGCACTTCCGACCTATCTGGCCACTGATGTGATCAAGAATCCTGACCTGGCAGCCTACACCCAGGCCTACCGCACGCACCTGCGCGAGCACGTCGGCCGCGCCTGAAGGCTCGAGAGATGAGTTGCGAGCGCTGAAAGCACTCGAGCCCGCTCGTAATACAAGAAGCCCGCCACCGGTGACATGACCGATGGCGGGCTTCTTACGTTTTAGCGAATAGCGGCGACCAGCGTCCACTATTGCAGTGACACTGACCTCAGAAGCTCCAGCTGGCGTGCGTCCAGAAGATACGCCCCGGCTCATTGACCTGTACATCGCCCTGCAGCGGATCATCGTAGAAGCGATTGACGTGGTAGGCGTAGGCCTTGTCGAACAGGTTGGAGATGCCGGCGCTCAACTCGATGGCGTCAGTGACATGGTACCCGCCCTCCAGGCCGACGATGCCGAAGCCTGCCGTCGCGTCTTCACTGCCGGAAATACGCGACTGACGTGCGGCCGCATCGAATCGGGCACCTGCCCACCAACGATCCGCGTCATAGCGTGTCGCCAGATAGCCATTGAACGGTGTCACCTGGGACAATGGCGTGCCATCGCTCAGGTTGGTGCCGTGGGTGGCGGCGACGCCTGCCGAATGCCGCCAGCCATGCTGCTGCCAGCTGGCCTCGAGCTCGAGACCATAGATCTCGGCCTCGACATTGTCATAGGTGGTCAGCGAGTCCCCTTCGGTCAGCTCGATCCAGTCATGCACCCGGTTGTAGTAGGTGTCCGCCGAATAACGCCAGGCGCCCTGCTTGACTGCCACGCCCAGTTCAAGCTGCTGATGGATCTCGGGCTCAAGCTCGGGATTGCCCAGCCAACCGTCAGTCTCGGACTGGCGGTTGTAATAGCGCTCGGTGGCGGTGGGGAAGCGCACGCTGCGACTGAGTGCCGCGTAGCCTTTCACCGCTTCATTGACGCGATGCTCCAGGCGCGCCAGCGCACTGAATTCCCCATCCCGCTGACTGGCCTCGACATCCTCTCCGTACTGATCCCGCCAGGCGGAGATGGCCGAGGCATTGCTGCCCACCACCTCATCAGCATCTCGCGCATCGCTGAGGGAGACGTCATAGCGCGCACCGGTCACCAGACGATTGTCCTGATCCAGCGTGGTATCCAGCTCCGCGAACACCCCACCGCGCGTGCGCACAACATCCGGCCAGGTCTGACTGTCTGAGAGGCTGTCCAGCGACATGCCCATCCGGGAGTCGGCGTTGCTTTCCAGACGCTCGGCGTCAGCGCCCAATGTCAGTGTCGCGTCACGCCCGGCGACGGTCAGTGGGATATCCCCCTGGGTGCTGGCATACCAGGTCTCGGTGGTCGCGCTGGAGAACATGGCCATGTCGCTCATGTCCATGCTAGAACTCATGTCCATGCTCGATCTGGAGTCATCAACGTCACGCAGGGTGACATTGTCCATGTCGTGCACGACGCGGGCATGGTTGATCTGCGATTCGGTATGCGAGAAAGGCCCGACGTTGTCGATGGTCAGCTTGAGGTACTGGCGGTCCATGTCACTGCGTGGCGCATCCATGGTGGGATAGCGCGCATCGTCGATCCTGACGACAGCGATCCCCGCCTCGATGGCGACATCCTCGGTGGCAAAGGCGCCGACACGGACACTGCCGTTGTCGCTGCGATAGGCACCAGACTGGGTATCGCCGTTGCCGTCCTCATAGTTGTTGCGCTCGGAATGCTCGACGTCCAGCGCGGCCCAGACATCACCCTGCTTGGCGGTCAGCGACAGACTCTCGCTGGTGGCATCGTCATTGCTGCGCCAGCCGGCCCCCAAGGTGCCATGCACGCCGTCATCGTCGGTGCGTGATGGCGTGTGACGCGTCACCTCGACGGTGCCTGCGGCAAAGCTGGGACCACGACTGACGCTCTGCGCGCCCTTGTAGAGGGTGAGATCCGACTGACTGCCGGTGGTCGCATAGCCCAGCGTGGTGTCCATGCCGCCGGGGCAGGCCGGATAGAGCGGCGCCCCATCGACCTCCTGAATCAGGCGTTCACCGCCCTGCGCCCGAAAGATGGCCGAGACACCATGACTGCCCAGACGAGAGCCACTGACGCCGTTGACCTCACGCAACAGCTCACCGACATCCAGATTGCCCTTGGCATGCCCCTGGCTTGACTCGACGATGGGGCTAGCCATGGGTGCCTCGGCCTCGACATGCATCAGAGGCAGTTGCGAGACGGAGCTCTCCTCGGCGTGGACGCCAAATGAGGCACTGCTCGCCAATACCGCCGCGACCGTCACTGGCAGACCCCGACGACTGGGCAGACCGCTCATGGCCTGCGCGAGCGGAGAAGACGGAAGTGATGAGAAGACGGTTGAGGGAAGTGATGGGATGACGGAGGACGGCTTCATGCGCTGGCCTCCGCCGCATCGTGGTGACGAGAGGCACTGACACGAATCCACAGCCAATCGAGCAGGCCCATCACGATCAGCGAGAGGCCGACCAGCGGGAAGATCACCCCGATGATCATCATCAGACCCCAGACACCGGCAATACGCTTGCGCTCCATGGGCAGCGGCGGGATACCGATACCGCCCACCGGACGACGCTTCCACCACATCACGCCTGCCCCGACGCTCATCATCACCATCGCGAGACACGCCATCAGCAGAATCAGCTGATTGATCAGGCCGTACTGCTGCCCCAGATGCACATTGATGCCCCACTCCAGCGCCCGTCCCAGCGGCCCGTAGTCGGCGTAATGCATGTCGAGCAGCACATCGCCGGAGTAGCGATCCACATGCACGACCTGCTGGCGCTCCAGCGCATCCGGATACACGGAGCCGGTATAGACGCCCTGAGCGGTGCTCGGCAGATTGATGGCATAGCCCGGTGCCAGGCCCTCGCGAGCGAAGATGCGTTCTGCCTCGTCGAGACCGATATCGGCGTGGGCAATCGCGGCAGCGCTCACTGGCACAGCCGCTTTCACCGGCGCGGAACTTGCGACAGAGCCGCCGTGACCGGCGTGCTCACCCTCGTCGACAATGGGATCAGCGGCGTCACCCGGCAAGGAAGATAACGGGATAACGGCTTGTTCAAGCGACCAGCTGGTCAATTCCTGATCCACCAGGCGTGCATCCGACATCGGCGTGTTCACGCGCACGCCATCGGGATACCCATAGTTATGTCCATTGGCCAACTCGTTGACCTTGGCCCCCCAGACCATCGACCACGGCATGCCGGTCACGGCGAGAAACACGATGAAGCCGGCCGCGATGATGCCACACACGGCGTGCAGATCCCGCCACCACAGCCGGCGCGCCGGCGTGGCCCGCAGCGTGACCACACCCCCTTTCTGCCCCCGCGGCCACCACAGAAATAGCCCGCTGAACACGAGCAGGATCGACCACCCGGCAGCGATCTCCAGCGTCGCGTTACCGATCGGCCCCATGATCGCGAGACTATGCAGACGACGCACCGTCCACATGATGCTGTCGCGGTAGGCCATCTGCCCCTGGACTTCGCCGCTGTAAGGATTGACGTAGACGGCCTGCTTGCCACTGCCATCGGCTGCCACGATATCGACTTCCGTGGTCAGGTCACGGGCGGGTGACGGCACGACGCGCACCGGCGTGCCCGGAAGACTCGCGAGCGCCTGATCCACCTGCTCGCTCAACGGCAGGCTTGTCACTGCCGGATTCTGAGCACTCTGCGTAACTGGCGTATTGACCTTCATCAGGTCGGAATGGACGAATTGATCGATGCCATCGCGGAACAGGTACAAGCCTCCCGTCACGGAAAGCAGTACCAGAAACGGCAGCACCAACAGGCCGGCATAGAAATGCCAGCGCCATACTGCCCGGTAGATATCGCTGAACCCTCGCCCGGCGCGGCTGGCGGTTCCAGTGTCTGTTGCGGTCTTCATTGCACAAATTACCCATCAGCAGGCACCCCACGTGCGACGGATCCAGGGTCCGTCGGTCAACGCGGGGTCACCGAACATGGTCTGGAGCCGTCACGACGGCCCCGGAAGCGTTCACGCGAACACTGATGGGAAAGGAGGTGCCCGCCCGGGAGGACGTAGATGGACATCGATCTCCCGTCGGGAGACCGGCAATGGGCGAGGCGTGGCGTCTCGCCCGAGGACTGCCAGCATCAGTACCAGCACGGCGGCGATCAATGCCAGCGTGAAGGCGGCCATGCTGGCCAATGGGCAATCCGAGGCGGCAGAACTGTGGGTGATCTGCGCCTGGGAGCCACTCTCGCGTGCCGCGCGAGTGATCCAGTCGCTATCCCCGCTGACCCAATGCCCCGCACCGGGACTCTCGAAGACAGCGTGATCATTCACCATCACCACACGTGGCGCCGCCAGTGGCATCACCAGCATCGCGGCCAGCGCCAGCAACATCACGAAGACCGCGTGGCCATTGGCCGCCGTCAGGCGAGACAGTGCACGGTGGAAGAAGACGGACTCATCTCGAGTCTGGCGCGAGCATGGAGCCGACATCATGAGGCCGACTCCGCTGGCACATCATGCCCCGCGCCCTGATCTATCGAGTCGTGCACCGAGTAGTGCACCGAGTCGAGCAGCTGTTCGATGCGATCGGCCAGCTGGGCCGGCGTCTGACTGAGCGGCAAGGTATCGCGCAGTCGGCCCTGATCATCGAGGACGAGAATCGCCACGCTGTGATCAATCATGTAGTCGTCAGCAGGATGAGCGGCTGGACCGTGCTCGCGCACATGAAACTGGAGGCCCAAT
This sequence comes from Cobetia marina, assembly GCF_001720485.1. Taxonomy (GTDB): domain Bacteria; phylum Pseudomonadota; class Gammaproteobacteria; order Pseudomonadales; family Halomonadaceae; genus Cobetia; species Cobetia marina. Next base: position 1,810,025 of record NZ_CP017114.1, on the reverse strand, counting down.
CGCTGCGTCAGGGTCTTGAGGCTCTGCTCATCGTCCGGGGCCGTGCGAAGGCCTGTCACCGGCAGGTGGAAGGCGGAAAGGTAGCGCGAGAGAACAGGCAGGGTGTCGCGGGCGGGGTCCAGGGTCAGGAACAGCGGGTGCAACCTGTGTTGATCCTGATGGTCCAGGCGCTGCCAGACCATCTGCAGACGCGCCAGGGACAGCGGGCAGATATCCGGGCAATGGGTGAAGCCGGGGATCAACAGGCTCAGATGCCCGGATTCATCACCGGCCAGCGTGCCGGGAGTCAAGGTGCCGCGCGTTGAAGACAGTTCCAGCGTCGTCGGCCAGGCCTCGCGCGGTTGATGGGAGGCATTGAACCCCATCACCAGCACGATCAACATGATAGCGAGAGCACTGAGCCCCATGAGGGCCAGTTTGCGCAGCGACATGAAAGCCCCGGAAGCATGGCAATGAGCGTCACCGCACGATGCGGTGCGCCTGGACGATGGGTCCTGACTCTGTCAGTTGCACGGATGCTAACGGTTCAGTCGCGAGATGCGACAAATGCGACAAGTTGCCACGCCACGCTCGGTGCACGCTGCGATAGCGACAAGCCATCATGACCATCATCAGATTCAAAGTGCGCCGCCCACGGACTGCCACGACACTAGGCTCATTCCCTCCCTCTTGTCATGAGGTCCCCCATGATTCAACGCCTGTCCCTGCACCCAGCCATTCTGGAGGTGCGCGATCTGGAAGCCGCCTGCCGCTTCTTCCAGGAGACTCTCGCCCTGCCCACATTGCTGCGCAACGCGACCAGCGCGACGCTCGAGCTGCATCACGCACCCGATGGGCAGACCAGCGTCCTGTTGTTGCAGTTGAGCGCAGAGCAACCGGACAGCCGCAAATTGACCCTGGAGGTGGATCGCGATGACTTCCCCCATGTCAGGTACCTGCTGCAGGCCCACGGTGCACACTTGATGGAAAGCCACGGCAGCAGCGCCCCGGGCTGTGCCTGGCAGGTCCTGGACTGTGTGTTGCCTGATGGGCATCGCCTGCGCGTGGTCAGCATCAACCCCGAGCGCTGCGCGCCGGTGATCAGCCGAGGTGTCAAGAACGCTCAGTGAAAGACGCGCAGTGAAAGACACGAAATAAAAGACACGCCGATGGCTCATGCCGCTAGCGCCCTTCTCCATCCGGCGAGGTTCTGAACCAGACATTGCCTGCGCTGCCTGGTGACCGCAACTGGAAGGGCGCTGCCAATCCTTCGAGCGCATTGTCGGAGGGATTCTCCGCAGAGGGCACGCTTTCCGCCAGCTGGAAGCCCCCTTCCGCGGAGCATTCAAGCGTGCCGGGGAGCAGGTTCGTTACCTGCTGCAGCAAGGGCTCGATCAGTCCCAGGTCAGTGGTAGCTCGCAATTGATCGAACAGCGAACGTACCAGTGCGGTCACCAGGTCACCGTCCTCCTGAAGCTGCGTGCCCACGGGACAGTACAAGGTCCCCACCTCCACTTCTGGAACACAGACCCCCAGCAGACTGCAGGTGGGCAGGGCATTTACCGTGCCCAGGGTCGCATCCACCAACGCGTCCACCGGGCCGAGGTAGTTGGTGAGAATGTCATCCTGCGCGACGGTCCCGGGGGGTGGCGTGCACAGGTCGAGCACCCCGGTGCTCAACAGACAGCTGGTATCCGCCGGCGGATTCTGTTGCTCTTCCAGCGTGAACGTCTCGCAAGGCGTCCCCGCGATCACCTTCTGCGATATCCAGCGCGACTGCACGTCCCTGCCGCTGAAAGGACATTGCTGGGGTGTTCCACGATAGAGAAATCCCGGCAAGGCGGCAGGTTCGCCAGGGCCGATGGCATAGACAGGTCCGCCCTGCAGCGCATGCAGATAGCTGACACTGCCGGCATTCACGTCACCGGCGATATCACGGCTGTCGGTCGCTTCATCACTGGCGGACTTGAGACAAGGGTCACCACTGCAGTTGGCAGTGGCGTAATAGAGTGGCTCACGACTGGAGAAGCGGTCATCCCGTATCCCGATCAAGGCGCGACTGACCACGGGAGGCTGGCTGCGATCGAAATACAGAATGCGCGGGGCGTCATGTTCATCGACATCGAAGGCCTCACCCAGCGCGCGCCCGTTGGCATCCTCGACCACCAGCTCGCGTGACTGCTGGGTCATGTAATGCTTGAAGAGGGCATCCCGTATCGCCGCCAGCCCGACCAGCGAGCCGATGATCAGGATCGAGGTGATCAGGATCAGCTCGATGGTGATGATGAAACCGCCCTGTCTGCCAGGCGAACGGCATGAGTGAGTGACCGACCTCTTATCTGCCGCCATGTGCTTTCCCCCGAGATGATTGTGCTGGCGAGGCTGTCGGCCTCGCCGCATTACCACAGCTCTCTCATCAGGATCAGAACCTCCTGAACGCGCAGACTGGCCGGAAAGATCACCAGCACGAAGAACAAGGGGCCGCCGACGAGCAACATCGGAAACAGCGCCTTGACGCTGCGTTGCTGCATCCCCTTGCGCTGGCGCTCGCTCTGTTGGCGCGCCAGCTGGGCGGCAAAGGCTTCCAGCACATCATGCAAGGGGTTGCCCATCCGGTTGCCCGCCACCAGCAACATGGCGAACTGGTGCAATTCGCGGCTGCCAGTGCGCCTGGAAATTCGCGAGGCGGCTTCCTTGAGCGACAACCCGCCTTCCAGTTCTGCACTGAACAGCTCGAGCTCGAAGGCCAGCGGATGGGCAGGCGGCAGTGCCTGACGAGCAGCCTCCCGCAACGATGCGGCCAGCGACAGGCCATGGCGCTGATACGCCAGCGAGACAGCCAGCAGATGGCCCAGCGCCGCGGCGATGCGTGTCTGGCGTTCACGCCGACGCTGCCCCAGCCACAGATGCGGCAGGAGGATTCCCATCAGCAGGCCCGCCAGACCGCCAAGCCCCGTACCCATAACGCGCAGGACCAGCAAGCCCAGCAGAACGGGCAACATCAGCTGGAATACCCACCACCAGATCACGCGACGCGACTCCAGCCCGGCCTGACGCATGCGCCGACGTGGCGTGAGTGAGCGGCCTTGTCGGATGTAGTCGGGATTGCGCAACAGCTCCTGCAGCACCTGCGCGATGCCGCTCTGCTCCAGACGAACCTTGAAGGTGCTCTGCAGGGCCAGATACAGCGCCAGCAGCGCGCCCAGCACACACAGGATGATGATGTCCGGCAGGTAGGCGTCGGGGAGCGACCATGACGGCAGCGAGGCAAGGACATTCATGGCTGCTTCCTCATCATGTGACGCAGCCAGGCAAAGCCCAGAATCTGGCAGCACACGGCGCCCAGCAACAGCACGCTGCCCAGCGGGTGCTCCAGCAGCAATCTCAGCCAGTCCGGCTCCTTCCAGAGAATGAAGGGCACGATGGCGTAGGGAAGCAAGGCAATCACCAGCAGGGAGTAGCGCGCACCGGACAGTTCGGTACGCAGCTGACGGCGCATCTGGTAACGCTCATGCAGCGTGGGCAGCAGGGAGGGCAGCAGGCTTGCGAAGCTCATGCCACGCCGCTCGGCGCTGATCATCGCCGCCGTGAACAGTCTGACGCTCTCGCAGGGGTAGAGGCGCAGCATCCGCTCGCAGGCCTCGTTCAGTGACAGTCCCATGTCCAGCCGATAGACAAGCTGCATCAGTTCGCGGCGTGAGGCCTTGAGGGATGATGCCCCCGCCAGGCGCAGCCCGTTGCGCAGGTTGTCTCCCAACTTCAGGCTCGCTTCCAGCATGTCCAGCGCCTGGATCAGATCCCCCTCGAAGCGGAAGATGCGCCGACTGGCGAATTCATGCAGCAGGAAGCCGACCAGCAACAGGCTCGTCATCAATGCCAGTGAGGCAAGCAACAGGTTGCCGGGGAACCAGCCGAGGAAGATCACGAAGATCATCACGCTGCTTCCCCACACGCCCGCCACGAACAGCACCGGCCGCATGCTGATGTCCAGCAACGCCAGCAGACGCTCGAGACGTGGCATCTCTCGGCGGTGCATCAGCCCGAGCGTGGTATCCGCGCCCATGAAACGCTGCGCCCTGATCATGCTGATGATCAACCACAGGGCAGACAGCGCGATGCAGACCAGCAGCAGGATCAGCATGTCAGTTCCCCTGCGGTGACGGGCCCTGGCACCAGCCATCCCTGACACCGCTTGCCAGGGAGGCCCCGCGCGATGCCAGATGCGCGAGGAAGGCATCCAGCACCTCCGGGTCGGCCTGATAGGCGTCTTCATCACATGCCTCACCGGCCGGCATGCCTGCACGACGCTGCAACAGCTCACGAGGACGCGCCTCACCCAGCCAGGCCAGGCTGGCAAGCTGACGGTGGCCGTCGGCATCGCGCTCGAGATGCACGATCAGCGCCCCGCTCAGACGCACCATCTCCTCGATCACCTGACGGTCCGGGTGAGCACTGCTCATCAAGGCCAGTGCCAGCATGCGCACAGGCACATCCAGCGCGCCATTGGCATGCAGGGTGGTCAGGCTGCCGTCATGCCCCACCGTCATGGCCTGCAGCATCTCGAAGACTTCACCACCACGTGCCTCGCCGACGATGATGCGGTCCGCGCGCATCCTCAATGCCGCGCGCAGAAGTTCCCCCAGCCCCTGTGGGCGCGGCGTGTCTCCGGCGACGGGATAGCTTTCCAGCCTGACGACATGCGGATGCTGCAGATCCAGCTCGGCGCACTCCTCCACGCTCACCAGCCGCTCGCGCGCATTGATGTAACCGGCCAGATGGTTGAGCAAGGAGGTCTTGCCGGCCCCGGCACCGCCACTGATGACGATATTGAGCCGAGCGATCACGGCCGCTTCCAGCAACGCCAGCAGGCCCGGACTCAAAAATCCGCTGTCCACGAGCCTCGCCCCGGTGAGATGGTGCCGGCGGAACCGGCGAATCGAGACGAGGATGCCATCGGGGGTCAGGGGTGCGCAGACCGCATGCAGACGACTGCCATCGGCCAGACGTGCATCCACGATGGGGTTTGAGGCATCCAGGTGCTTGCCGAGCGGCGCGATCAGGCGCGCGACGAAGCGCTGCAGATGCGCCTCGTCGTCGAAACTGAGTGAGGTGGCCTCCAGTCGCCCGCCTCGATCCACCCAGATCTCATCAGCGCCATTGACGAGGATGTCACTGACGCTCTCACCGCTCATCAACTCGGTGAGCGGACCGAAACCACAGAGATCATTGGTCAGACTGGCCAGCAGTCGCTCGCGACTGGGCCCATCGAGCTGGATCTGGTACTCCTCGCAGAGCACGGTGAGCGAGGAGGCCAGGCGCTGCTTCACCCCTTCCAAGGCAGTCTGATGATCCCCCTCCAGGTCACCCTGGCGAGTCGCAAGGCGACGATAACGCACGGCCTGTCCCTGCTCATCGGCCAGACGCGTGACCAGTACGCGCTTGAGACGATCCATGATCTCGGGCGCGATCAAGACACGTGTTTCAGCAACTGAGACCTCCTCCACTTCGCTCACCGCGAGGCGTTCAGCATCCTGTGAGGACGCTCGACCACGTCGCATGCGTGACAGTGCGCCGTTCATGAGGAAATCCTCATCCCACCAGCCGCTGCCTTCAGGGCATCGCCCCGACAATGCCCTGCCGTCGCCAGGCGCAGCAGATGGGCACGTGCCGGTTGATGGTCCTGCCTGCGGGCCAGACTGGCATCGAACTGACGGCAGGCGTTCGCCAGATGCCCCTGCGCCTCATTGATCAAGCCACGGTGATACTCCACCCGCCAGGCCGGCGCCCCGAGACGCGAGGCCAGCGTCAACTGCTGCTCGGCATCGTCATAACGCCCCTCGACATAGCCCACCGCCGCCAGCCCTTCATAGAGACCGGCATAATTCGGGTGCAGCAACATGCCACGTTCAAGCACGTTGCGCGCCAGGGTGGTGTTGCCCTCTTCCAGCGCCAACTGACTGCGCAGCACGAAGGCCTCCGGCGGGTGCGAGGGCCCGATGCTCATCTGATCGAGGAAGAACTGGGCCTTGTCTCCACGTCCCGCCGCATGACTCAGCAAGGCATTGAAGTACAGGACTTCGGGATTGCGCGGGTACTCGACGTGCAGCCGCTCCGCTTCCCGCAGCAGGCGCTGGCAATCCACCATCGGGCTTGCCACATCCTCAAGCTCCAGACAGGTTCGGCCCTGCACCATCAACTGCTGATAGCGCTCGTTGAGGTACTCGAGGCGATCTCCGGCATCCGGGCGAGACTCCCGCATGCTGTCGATGGAGCCACAGCCAGCCAACCACCCCACCATCACGCCCAGTACCCCAAGACGACACACGGATTCACGAATGTTCATGACGGACTCCTCAACGCGAAGATGGCAGACGACTCAGCGGCATGTCGGCAAGACGGCTGGCACCATCCGGGAAACTCCACTGGGCGACTTCATTGATCGGCTCCCGTATCAAGGTGGGGGTCACGATGATGACCAGCTCCTTGTCGACATCGGAACGATTGAAGGAGCGTGTCATCCAGCCGAGCAGCGGGACATCACTGGCGCCAGGCACGCGGTCTTCCTGGCCACTCATGTCACGCGAGACGAGTCCGCCCAGAATCAGCGGCTGCCCGTCGCGCAGGCGCGTGGTGGTGCGCAGGCTGCGCACGTTGAAGGCGGTGCTGTTGAGTTCGGAGCCGGTGCTGTCGGCAATCTGCTGAGTCAGCAGGGTGTCCGGCGTCGAGATGGTGGGCAGCACATCCAGCGTGATGCGATCATTCTCGTCGACCAGAGCACGCACGCTGAGCTGGACCCCGAACGACTTGAAGTCAGTCCCGCTGAACACCCCGTTGGTGTTGGCGCCCAGGGTGTCATCCTGGCCCACGCCGGAAGGCGCGAAGGCGGAGGGAACCGGAATCTCGCCGCCGACCTGGAAGACCGAGCTCTCGCCGGCCAGTACCGTCAAGGTCGGACGCGACAGCGTGCGCGAGATGCCTTCGTTCTCCATCAGGCTGAACAGCAGGTCAAAGGCGATGTCACTGCCGCCGATCTGCAGGTTGTTGATCAGGGTGCCATCCAGAATCTGCAGGGCATTCTCGAGCCCCGAGGCACCGGCGGCGCCGGTCTCGCCCAGCGCCAGCGGACCACTGGCGTTGTAGCCGTTGGTCATGATGCTCAGGTCCGGACGCCAGGCCTTCATGCGCGAGCGATTGACCTCATGCATCTGGATCGCCACCCGTACCTGCGGCACGTCACGGACCTCGATCATCGAGATGAGGCGCCCGCCCGCGATGGAAAGCACCTTGGAGCGGGCGATGTTGTTGCGGATGTTGTTGCTCAGGCTGCCGCCACCACCGACACCACTGCTGGAGGTGATCGAGCCTCCATAGCCCCCGGCGCGAGCGTTGTCCCCCATCAGCGCCCCGGACTCATCCGCCAGCACATCGATCCCCGCATCACCACCGGCCAGCGGACTGCCCCCGACGACGCGGGCCGCGACGTTCAGAATCCGCGTCAACGCCACCTGATCACGCACCTCGCCTTCCAGCAGGAAGGTATCGAAGAGATCATTGGGCATCTCACCGAATTGCAGCCGCCTGACCGTGACCTCCTCTCCCCCCAGCGACGCGATGGCCTCCTTGAGCTTGTCGGCAATCGGCTTGGGCTTCTGGGTCACCTTGATGAGGTTGATGACCGGGCTTGCCATGCTGGTGCTCATGCCCATCGTCTGAGCTCCTGCCGGCAGCCCCATGGCGGCTGCGGGCTGGGCGGCGCCACGCTGACCGGAGAGCAGGTAATCCATCGCGGCCTGCTGGGCGGCCTGGCGATAGTCTGCCGTGGGCACCTTGCCGCGCATCACCAGTACAGGCCTGTCCGGGGCGGAATGAATGGAGATGGAGGGGTGAATCTCGCGCAGCGCACTGCCCAGGACACTCAGATCCGGGCTCACGCTGAACAGAAAGGATTCGTTGCTGCCATCGGCGTACCACACCATCACCGTGGTACGACCGACTTCCTTGCCCAGCATCAGGACTTCACGGCCGCCGATCACCTCGACCTCGATGATGCTCTGCTTGCCGACGGCAATGCGTTCGATGTCCTTGCCGAAGGCCAATCGCGCGTGCGTCCACTGCACCAGAGTGCGCGAACGGGAACTGCCGCTGCTGTAGGCCGTATCCACATTGACGAGTCCGGCGGCAGGGAGATCACTGCCGGCCAAGGCCGGCTTTCCCACGGCAAGGGGAGCATTGTCCATCTCGGCCGCAATGACGAGGTGACTTGTGCCGGCACTGAAAAGTGCCAGGCACAACAGGAGACGAGGGGTCTCGGGAAGAAGAGTGGAAAGCTTGTTCATGGGCGCTCCGGGGTAAGGCTGATCTCGAGGATCACGCCGAGACCGCTGATCCAAGAAAGACGTTTTCGGTATTCCTTTCACGAATCGTCGGGCATCAGATGAGGAAAAAGCCCTGTCTCCACCAGCGGAAATCCTACAGCGTTATGTCCACGCTTCGACGCTGCAATCCCTGGAAGATCTCGATTTGACGCGTCTGAACGGCAGGTGCGATTGGCAAGCGATGTTTGACCTCCTTGCCATGCAATACCAATGACACTCTTTCCTGGGCGCCCAGACTTGCAAGCCGGAAGATATCCTCAGGAAGAGCCGCGATGACCAGGCCGGATGTCTGACTGGAAGACTTGCCGATGACCTGAGGTGACAGCGATGAAAGGGGGCTACTCTCCACCGGAGAAGGCTGCGGATTGTTCATGGTACCCATCAGGCGAACCTGCTGTGCGATGACACGGACTCGCCCGTTCAGGCTACCGATGACATCGAAGGTATCACTGGGTTTTATCTGTGAGACGGGGAAGGAATGGCTCGCCATGGGGAGCGAGAAAAGTACTCTATCCTCAGGAATGTAGTGCGAGAGACTTTGACGTTTCACCGGCTGGAGATCCTGGGACTGGATGACATCCCCCGGCAGACGATTGCGCGTCATGACCTTGCCGATTGCCATGCTCATGTCCTGCAACCCTCCTGCCACATCCTTCATCATCTTGAGCTCCAGCATCTGAGGGGTGACGATCTGCCCTCGAGCGATGAGATCGTTGGCCACCAGCACCTCTTCAGCCCCCACACGCTCGTACTGCCGATACCCCAACAGGCTTGCCATCGAGGTGGATATCAGGAAAACGACCATGGCGATCGTCGTGCTGCCATTGAGACGAATGTTCATGGCATCCTCCGATATTCAGTTATGGCATGGCGGGCGGGCCGGGCATCCTGACGCTGATACCCGACCCGTGACGATGTCGATTACGGAGTGAAGCTGCTGGCACTTGCTGCATCATCCGCAGCGCCACCCGTACTTGGCCCGGAGCCATTTGCAGCGCCGGACTCGGTGAAGTCGACCGCCACGAAATCAAAGGTGACTTCGTCACCGGCATTGGTATCGGTACTGTCAATGAAGCCCGAACCTTCCAGGAATGCCGTACCTTCCGCGTTGACCAGACCATCAAATGCATAGGATTGATCCAGCTGCCCGATCGCCTCCGCGACATCCTCCATTTCCGCCGTCAATGAATCTCGCATGGTGACAAGTCCTACCACCATGCCGATGACCATCACCGAGAGAATCAACACCAACTCGGTCGTCATCACGAAACCTGCCTGGGACTTCTTGGTTGTCTTTTTCATCTGAGAATCTCCAGTGAGGATATCTGCGTCAGCGTCGCTTTCCTGCCCGACAATTCGTGGCCACCGTCAGACTGTCATCTGCATCGTCTGCCCACGCCATGAAGACTAATGGATTCAGAGAGTTTCAACTGCAAACCAATGTGTCGCGCCATGCCACACCGGAAATGGCGTAGTCATCAGGCATGAAAAAGGCACTGTGCGAATCGCATCAGTGCCTTTTTCGATCAATGTTGGCCGGCTTGGAAAGCGCCGCTCAGACGCCGTGAGGAATCACCGGCAGAATCGCCAGCCCCGTGTGCCGAGATGGAAATGATCACGATGTGCCGCGTTGTAATCTGGCCCCAGCACGGTGCCGAAGCTCTCGCAGGCAGCGTCCTGCACGGCGCGCAGGAAACGCCCCGGGGCATCCTCATCCTCTGGTGCCGTCCAGTCGCGTGGCAGGCGGACCTGACGCCCATCCGCCAGCGTGAAGCCTGAGACATCCAGCGCATCTGCGGTGGCATGCTCACTGCGACGTGCGTTCTCCCGCCCATAGATATTGCGACAGGCATAGCTCCCCAGATGGGTCACCTGCGTCACCCTACTCCCCATCACCTCCTGCGCCGCCGTCTGCAGGCCATGGCGCTCGAAACGCAACCAGCTCACGGCCAATGGACAGCTGGCGATGAAGGACTGGTTGAAGCGAACGCCCTGCCCCTTGTCCGTGTCCCCGGGCACGGCATGCATGCGCACGCTGTTGATGAGCCCACAGCCACTGTCACTGGGGCGATCTGGCAGAAAGGTCACCCGTTGCGGGGCTTCCCGCTCGACAAAGGCGCGACAGGCGGCCGGGTCATCGTCGAGTCGTGAGAGCTTCCAGCCGGTCAGCATGCCGGGCGGGTCGCCCAGTTGCAGAGGCGTCCACGGCAGATGATGCGCGGGTATCCAGCGTGACAGCACGAGGATGTCCCGCTGAAGCGCGACGCCCAGCAGGATGACTGCCAGGCACATCAGCGTGACCCACCGGCCCTTGCGTCCTGCCTTGCGTTGCGGTCTGTCCATGACATGTCTCCTCTTCGTGGCTCGAGTCCCTCGTCGCCGTGCTCGGCTCTCGGCATGCCCGAGACATCTCCCATGCATGCCATATCAGAAACAGTGAAATGAAGGATGAGGCGCTGCCAGACACTCGCCTGTCCACTATGCTGGGCGCAATCCAGCAGAGCGGTCAGACGCACCCTGATCGGCCGCGATCCTCTGACTGCCTCTACACGGCAACGCGATTTCAGGAGCGAACATGACGACAGCATCCACCTCACGACTGGACAGGATACCGCTCTCGGTGCTGGACCTTGCCCCCATCCGAGACACCGGCAGTGTTGCCGAAACCTTCCACAATAGCGTCAGCCTCGCCCAGCATGTCGAGGCGCTGGGCTTTCATCGCCTGTGGCTGGCCGAGCATCACAACATCGATGGGATCGCCAGCGCCGCGACATCAGTGCTGATCGGCCATGTCGCCGGCAAGACATCACGTCTGAGAGTCGGCTCCGGCGGCATCATGCTGCCCAACCATCCCCCTCTGGTGGTGGCCGAGCAGTTCGGTACCCTGGCCACGCTCTATCCTGACCGCATCGACCTGGGACTCGGGCGAGCGCCGGGCTCCGATGGCATCACCATGCAGGCGATGCGCCGCGATCCCTCCGCCGGCGTGCACGACTTCCCTCAGCGGCTGGCCGAGCTTGAGCAGTACCTGGGCGAGGCCTCCCCCGCTCAGCGCGTCAAGGCCATGCCGGGTCAGGGCACTCATGTGCCCCTGTGGCTGTTGGGGTCGAGTGATTTCAGTGCACGCCTGGCGGCCGAAAAGGGACTGCCCTTCGCCTTCGCCGGCCAGTTCGCGCCCGGCTACATGCTGGAGGCCATCCGGCTCTATCGTGAGAACTTCACGCCCTCCGCGGTGCTGGACGCGCCCTACGTGATGCTCGGCCTGCCGTTGATCGCCGCCGAGAGCGATGAACGCGCCCACTTCCTGGCCAGCACCCAGCAACAGAAGTTCCTGAACCTGATCCGCGGTGAGAGCACGCGCGCCTTGCCACCCCGCGAGACGCTGGACTGGTCAGCGCGTGAGGAAGCCATGGTCGGCCAGAATCTTGCAGCCGCCATCATCGGTGGGCCTGAGCGCATTCACCGCGAACTCGAGCACTTGCTGGAAGTGACGCAGGCGGACGAATTGATGTTCAACTCGGACTTCTATGACCACGCGGACCGTCTGAAGAGCTACGAGATACTCGCCGAGGTCGCCAGGCGTTGACCGAAAGGGGGGGCCCCACCACGCTTCACCCTCCTGCCCCACACAAGACGCCGCCCACATGACATGTGAGCGGCGTCTTGCTGTCAGAGCACGGGCTCGGCTCAATGATGATCGCGCGGGTTCACTCGGCGATTCTTGACGTCCGGTGCACGACGGATGCGGTCTTCCTCGGCCAGGCTATCAGCCTCGAAGACATCCGCACCGACCGGTGTCTCGCCATGACGGCGATAGAGCTGGCTGAGCATCTGGCGGCGGTCTGCACGCAGCTCCTTCACCAGCACCACGATCATTCCGTAAAGAATGAAGGTGAAGGGCAAGGCCGAGAGGACCGAGGCCGACTGCAGGCCCTTGAGACCGCCCGTCGAGATCAGCGTCAGACAGATGGCCGCGATCAGCACGCCCCAGACCACACGCTTGTAGAGCGGCGGGTTGATCGAGCCGGCGTCCGTCATCTGCGCCACGATATAGGAAGCGGAATCCGCCGACGTCACCAGGAACACGAAGATCAGCAATATCGCGACAACGGACAGCACATTGCTGAAGGGCATCAGATCGAACATCTCGAACAGCGCGGACGTGATGTTGGCATCCGTTGCGGCAGCCAGTCCGACATCCCCGCCCAGCTCCATGTTGAGCGCCGCGCCACCGAAGACACCGATCCACAGACAGGCCAGCAGCGGCGGCACGATCAGCACGCCCACCACATATTCCTTGATGGTACGTCCCCGCGAGACACGCGCCACGAAGGTGCCGACGAAGGGTGACCAGGCGATGACCCATGCCCAGTAGAAGACGGTCCAGGAACTGTTCCAGTCATTGCCGTCATAGGGTGACATGCGCAGACTCATGCCGATGAAGTTCTGCAGATAATCGCCGATCCCCAGCGTGATCGTCTTGAGGATATCCAGCGTCGGCCCGGTGAACAGCACATAGAGCATCAGCGCGATGCAGATGCTCATGTTGAGGTTGGACAGCCGCTTGATGCCCTTGTCGAGCCCGGACCAGGTCGAGGCCATGTAGGCACAGAACATCACCCCCATGATGATGAACTGCCACTGCCAGCTCTCCTCCACTCCGAAGACGAAGTGCAGACCACCATTCATCTGCAACACACCAAGCCCCAGCGACGTCGCGACCCCCATCACGGTGGCCACCACCGCAAAGACATCCAGAACTGGCCCGTAGCGGCGCACCTTGGGGTGCTTGGCCGTCACGGACGACAGCACCGATGAGACCAGCCCCGCCTGCCCTTTCCTGAACTGGAAATAGGCGATGATCAGCCCGACGACCGAGAAGGCGGCCCACTGATGGACGCCCCAGTTGAAGAAGGCATATTGGATGGCGTAGCGCGCGGACTCAGGCGTCTCCCCCGGCATGTCACCGAAGGGAGGCTTCAGATAGTGCTGCATGGGCTCTGCCATGCCGTAGAACACCAGCCCGACCCCGAACCCCGCCGCCAACAGCATGCTGACCCAGGAAAAGAAGCTGTAGGAAGGCCGGCAATCCTGCGGCCCGAGACGGATCTTGCCGTATTTGCTCAGCGCGAGGCTGACCAGAAAGATCACGAAACCAAAGACGGAAATCAGATAGAACCAGCCGAACATGCTGGTCACGGCGCCAAGCGCCTGATCAGCCAATTCACCGAAACGGGTGGGGAATCCTGCCCCCAACGCGACCAGACCCAGAATGATGATGACTGACGCGCTGAATACGCGCTTTCCTCCAGATGTCATATATCGCTACTCCCTGTTAGCTGTGACAGCGGTGAGGTGGATCGCGCACCAGCGAGAAACGAGTAGCGCTATCGCCAACGAATATTCGCAGTGCCTTGTAGACATGACTCTGATTCCCCAGAACTTCAAGGGCCAGCGACGGAAAACTTGCGTCTGGCCGGCGCTGGGTGCGCCGAGGGGCAGGCAGATGACGGGTATCATCTTGATATCTGAAAGCGGTGTGAGAATTCATGGCAGGCGAAGCTTGCCAGATGATGCCTGACAGCTAGCTCATGACAGCCGGTTTTTGGCAGGCGGCTCCTGACAGGCATTGGCGAGCACGCCGAAAGACTTCTACATTACTTGTACACAAGTGATAGAAAGATGACCTGCCACGGAGAGAATCCCCGATGCCTGTTCAAGCCTCCACCTCGCGCCACACGGCGAATACCGAGACTGCCACCCTCCCTACAACGCCCCCTGGCACGCTGCATGTCAGCTCACCTGCCGAGCGGCAGGCTGAGGCCAGCATGACGCTCGACTCCCTGTCGCGCGCCCTGCAACAGGGCATGGTGCCGGTCGTCGAGGTCATGTCATTGGATGGCATCTACAAGGTGCGCATTCACCACTGCCATGGCATTTCCGATCTGACTCGCCTTGATGGCAAGGCCCTGTGGTTCAAGGGCACGGGAGAGATACGCGACCTCATGAGATCGCGGGGCATCAGTCACGGCGTGCTGACCTGGGCGGATCAGTGGGGGGATGAGATGATCGGCATGGTGTCGCGCTCCCTCACTCAGGAGGAATTGCTGGCCTGGGGAACGCGGATCTGCTTTCGCTAGCGATGACACGCCCAACGCCTCGCAGGCTCTGTGGGGCTCTCCGGCAAGCACGCCCTTCTGCCACCAGCTCCTGCTGCCAGCTCCCACTGCTACGTCACACGACAAGACAGGCCCCCGGAGAGACTCCGGGGGCCTGTCTTGTCGTCTTGCTTTCTTGCGTCACCCTCGCGTCACTCTTGCATCACCCTCGCGTCACCCTCCCGCCGACGCCGCTGACCTCATCTGTCGACACCCAGGGATAGACACCGAGGGATGGACACTGGCCAGGCTCAGACCTCGGCCGCTTCTGGCGCAGCCTCGGGATGCCTTTCCAGCAGCGCCAGCAGGTGGGCCTTGCGTGCCTTGAACAACTCACGGTGCTCGTAGTCTCGCTTGTAGGTCTGCTTGGAGACCACGGCCGTCTCGAACACCTCGAATGGTGCACCATTGCTGGCGAAGCGGTTGTCCAGCGCCATGAACGCCTCGATCAGAGAGGGCGTGTAGTGCTGACGCAGGCTCTCGTTGAAGAAGTAGCCCACCGAGAAATACGGCATGAAACCGTGGCGCTCCGCGTCCCGAACGAAATCGGCATACAGCAGCGTGGGATGCTGACGCCCGATCCCCAGCTTCGCGTGATTCTTGGCACGATTGGACACGAACACGGCCGTCTGGCGTGGCTGGAACAGATGCTCCACGAACAGTGCCAGAACCCGCGTGACCAGCGGGGACCCTTGCCGGGCGGCGATGAACCAGGCTTCCACGGGCCGGCTGGGCGCCTTGTGCTGACGGAAGGTGAAGACGCCATGTCTGGCGGTGGCGCCGGGCAACCATGTCTCGAGCGGCGCCAGGCAGAACGTCGTGGCATCCGCCCAGATGCCACCGAAGCGACTCAACAGATAGAGTCTGAGAACATCCGTCTTCATCGCCATCGACAGCCTGACGGTGGATAGCTCGAACGCCGCCATGAGGTCCACGCCCAGCACCTGCTCGAGATTGTCAGCGTTCAACAGGCGCACTTCGTGATCTGGATTCTGTCTCTGCCAGGATGCCACGCTCAACTGCACCACTTCCGGCGCCTCTTGTAGCGGGGCATGCCAATACATCCAGATGATCTTCTCGACGCCCTGCTGCTCTTCGCTCGCCTGATGTCCGCTCGTCTGGCATTCGCACGCGGCGCGCAGATGCTCAAGCGCCGCAGAGGCTTGCTGATGCCGAGGGGTGCCGGGCTCAAGCTGGTCAATGCCGTAATGGGCGTCGTAGCGACGACTGAACCAGGGGACACGCTTGCGCAGCCAATAGCCCTTGTTTTCAAAGGTATCACTGGCAATGAAGGCGTTGATCATCAGGATTTCCGAAAGACGAAGAGGTAGCTCCAGAAGCCACGAGGGAGCGATGAATGGACAGGACTGCCGGCATCTCGACACGCGACGATGTCAGGCACAGCGGCTTGCGGCGCTGTGGCGACACCCTTGTGACGCTTTTTCGATGACGGCACTCCCGCGATGTTACAACAGCCAGCCAGTGCCGTCCTGCGGGTTCATGATGTCAGTCGTTCACCTCGGACGGCATCGTGTCATGCCGGCTCCTGCATCTGGTGGCCTGCCTCCCGGCAGCGTTCGGGGAATTCCTCCCAATGCTTGATGAGCTGCCAGGCGCCGGTATCCCGCAGCACCTCGGCGTGGCCCGGCGGAATGTGGCTGGCCCCCAGATGCCCCACGACCTTGAGACCCGCAGCCACGGCTGCCTGCATTCCCGTGCGGCTATCCTCCACCACCAGGCATTCCTCGGCGGAACGACCCAGCGTCTTGAGGGCGAGCAGATAGAGGTCGGGCGCCGGCTTGGGGTTGATGACGTCATCGGAGGTGAAGATCGGCAGTTCCCGGTCGCCATTGGCCGCGGCGATCTCGTCCAGAATGCCACGCAGTCCCGAGCTCTCGAGATTGATCTTCATGCGTGAGGCGGAGCTGTTGGACACCACCGCCAGGGGCAGGCGCTGATCGCGAATCCACTCGAGCGTCTTCACCACGCCCGGCATGGCCTCGAGGCCATTGGCGAGACGCTGGTCCACCTCCAGACGAACCTGCTCCAGGGCATCGGCCGGCAGGCGATGCTGACTGCGGCCTTCCAGGTCCACCAGGATGTCGCGCGTCATCATCCCCAGGCAGCGATCCAGCTCATGCTCGATCTGCTCGCTCGTGCCGAGATCCGGCAGCCACAGCGGCAGCTTCTCCTTGAGCACGCCGTCGGCAATGATCTCGCTATCGACCAGGACTCCATCACAATCAAATATCAGCTGTTTCATTCAATCTCCAGGCAATCAAAGGGAGGTGCATGGCATCGGCCTGTCACCCGAGGGGGCTTGTCAGGGCAACGATGATGCCATGACAGTCATCATTTCCCTCATTCATGAGGGCGGAGGCGACACAAGGCAATCCTTGAGCACGAATTGCCGTGTTCCGAACGTCACCATCGCGCATCCCTTGACCTCGCCAAGCAAGATGCACTGCAATGAGAAGGTGTGACAGGGATTCTCACTTACTCGAGACGACCACGCAGGAGGAAGTATGCATCATCGTACGTCCACCCCATGCCATCACGCCTCACACTCCACGCGCGGCTTCGGCACTGGCCTGCTCGCTGGCGCGGCCGCGGCGACCGCCTTCTTTCTGGGACGCCGTCTGAACAGTGCTCGCAAGGTCAGCAGTGGCCATCCGCTCAAGCACCAGGTGCTGGACGCGGCCTCGCAGGTCATGCAGCGCAAGTACCCGATGGAAGCGATGAGCACCTACCTCAACGGCTTTCACCATTACGCCGATGACATGGGCCGCCAGGTGGAAGCCAGTCATTTCTGCATCCACCTGGAACATGATCTCCACCAGTGCGTCATCTTCGATTCCAACCGCAGCGACGCACGTCTGATCGGGATCGAGTACATCATCAGCGCCGAACGTTACGAGCGTCTCCCCGAAGAAGAGAAGCCGCTCTGGCACAGCCATCACTATGAGGTGAAGTCCGGCATCCTGGTGGCTCCGGGCATCCCGGAACTGGCCGAGCGCAGTTACTTCGAGGATCTGGTCACGACCTACGGCAAGACCTTCCACACCTGGCAGATCGACCGCGACGACTTCCCCTACGGGATTCCGCAACTGATGATGGCCTTCACCCGTGACGGCCAGATCGACGAGGAGCTGATGAAGCGCCGCGATGAACGCCTGGGCATCAGCACCGAGGAGCGCCGCCGGAAGCGTGCGGATATCGCGATGCCCAAGGTCAGTCCGAAGGCCAATGGCGGCCCGACACCGCCTGACAGCGAGTCGCATCAACCGCCTCACGAGAGCCTGGACGACCAGCGCTGACCCTCTCTCGACAGCGAATGACGCGACTCATGACAGGGCGCCCGGCAATTGCCGGGCGCCCTGTCATCTGCGCAAACCACTCGGGGTGGCTTCTTCTCGGCACCGCCTCGATCGTGGCGGTCGTGCTGATCGTCGCTCTGGTCGTCGTGCTAATCGTCGCTCTGGTTGTCGTGCCGCGGTTTTCCCTCACGTGAGGTGGAGGCCATCTTCTCGAGTTCCTCCTCGCTCATGGAGTCGTACATCGAACGCGCCGCGCCCTCCAGCTCGCTCGCCTTCTGCTCTCCCCGGCGCGCGGCCAACGCCGCTCCTGCTGCCATCTGCTGTGCCCTGGACTTGGCTGGCATGACTCTCCTCCCGTCACTCTGGATGACTTTCATGCGCCATGATCGGCGCCAGCGAGCCTGACGCGGTGACTCGCTGTCATGCTCATTCACCGCCATGCGGCTCTCCCGCGAGCTTTTCAAGCCTCGACAAGCCTTGAGTTTCGCCCCGCTGACCCAAGGCCATGAACAACAGGCCACGTCTTGTCAGCGATGCGCCAGCCACAGCGTACCGCTCCTCCATGCAAGCGCCGCTTGCCATCCATCGATGGGCCCCGTTCACCCGCAGGAGAGCCGCCATGCCCAACGCCGAATTCCCCCACGACCTGACGCCACATTCCGCCCAGGATGACCTGACCACCCTGGACGCCGAGCAGCTGTCGCGCGGCTATCAACGTGGCCAGTTCGACCCGCTGCAAGTGACACAGGCAGTGCTAGCCCGTATCGAGCGACTCAATCCGGCGGTCAACGCCTACGTGCATGTCGCGCATGACACGGCGCTGGAGGCGGCGCATCACGCCAGACAGCGCTGGCAGGCGGGCAAGCCCCTGAGCCCGCTCGATGGCATCCCGACCTCGCTGAAGGATCTCACCGATGTCGCCGGCATGCCGGCGCGCGAGGGCTCGCTCACCACGGTAGCCACGCCCTGTCAGCAGGACGCCCCTCCGGTGCGGCGCCTGCGCGAGGCAGGCGCGATTCTGCTGGGCAAGACCAATACCCCCGAGTTCGGCTGGAAGGCCGTCACCGACAACCGCGTGCATGGCGCCACCGGCAATGCCTGGAATACCGCGCTGACCCCGGGCGGCTCTTCAGGGGGTGCGGCCACCGCCGCCGCCCTGAACCTGGGAGTCCTGCATCAGGGCGGGGATTCCGGTGGGTCAATTCGCATTCCCGCCGCCTTCAGTGGTGTCTTCGGCTTCAAGCCCACCTTCGGCTGGACAGCCCAGTGGCCTCCCGCCCAGGCCGCGTCCCTGTCCAGTATCGGGCCGCTCACCCGCAGCCCACGCGACGCCGCCGCCATGCTCAATGTCATCGGCCGTCATGATGCACAGGACCCCTACGCCACCCGCGGACAACCCGAGGATTGGGGCGTGGAGATCGGCACGCCACTGACAGGCCTGCGGATCGCCTACTCCCCGCGCCTCGGGCAGGCCGATGTCGACCCCGAGATCGCCAGTCGGGTAGCACGCGCCGCAGAGCGTCTGGCAGGGCTTGGCGCCGAGATCGTGGAGGTCGATCCCCCCATCGACTCAAGCCTCGAGATCTTCCGCAAGATCTGGTTCACCGCGTCGCTAGGGGTCTGGAAAGGCTGTGATGCCCGCCAGCGCGAACAGCTCGACCCCGGCCTGGTCGAGAATGCCATGCGTGCCCGCGACTGGACCTCGCTTGAGTTGTTCGAGGCCTTCGAGGCCAGGCACCGGCTCACCCAGCAGCTTGAGCGCTTCCATCAGGACTACCCTCTGCTGCTGACGCCAAGCGTCGCCGTCCTCCCCTTTGCACTGAATCATCAGGTGCCGCCCGCCAGCCAATGGCACGACTGGGAGGAATGGACGCCGTTCTCGTACCCCTTCAATCTGAGCGGCCAACCCGCCGCCTCGGTCCCCTGCGGATTCACTTCGCAGGGACTGCCGGTCGGCTTTCAGCTGGCAGGCGCCAGGCACGCTGACGTCCATCTCCTGAAAGCAGCCACCGCCTATATGGACGCCTACCCGACCGCGCACCCCGCCGAGCCCTACCGCCCGAGGTGAGATCGCGCGGCCGCACTGGGTGATCGGCGACCTTCACAGACGACAACGCCCGCCACTGCCCCTTCATCAGGGGCGGTGGCGGGCGTTGGCATGTGATGCCTGTCACCCAGGCAAGAGGCAATTTCCGGGGCTATTCAAGGGGCTAGTTCAATACGCCATGCAAAAGGCGATTCACATGACCACGGCCCCGCGAACTCACCCGATTACTTGAGCGAATCCTGATTGCCGATGCGGGCCATCATCTCGGTGAACATCTGGATGTCCAGCAGCAGATTGTCGACACGCTTGAACTCTTCAGAGGTATGTCCGGTATAGGTCTCGCCCGGCATCGACGGCCCGAAGTTGATCGCATTGGGCAGCAGCTTGGCGGTCGTGCTCCCCGCCGAGGAACGCGGTTCGGCATCGAGTCCCGTGGTATCGCCGAAGATGTTGAGCAGCGTCTGGAGCCAGGCACCGCTGGGGTCACGCAGCATCCAGTCGCGAATCTCGACGTTCAGCGCCACGTCCATGCCCTGCTCCTTGGCATAGGCTGTGAGCTTTTCCTTGATCACCTGGCTGAGTTCCTCAGGCGACTTCTCGCCCGCCGGAGCCCGCACGTTGACCGCGACACGCAGCGCGTCGTCCTCCTTCTCCAGATAGGTCGGCGTCACCTTGAGCGGTCCCATGAAATCATGGGAGTAGGCGATGCCCAGCAGCTTGCCGTGATAATCCAGCCCGTAATTGTCATTCAGGTAGTGCACGGCATCTTCATAGGCACTGTCCTGGAAATCGATACCGGAGGTGGCCAGCAGTCCCGCCAGTCGTGTCACCGGATTCACGCCATTGGCCGGTGCCGATGAGTGGGCCGACTTGCCCGTCACCGTGACGATGACATCCTCGCCCTTCACTTCACTGGCGACGCTGAAATCCTTGCCGTGCTCGTTGACGTAACGGCTGCCAAGCGCTTCCAGCTTGTGGTTGAGCGCCTTGGCGCCCGCGGCATCACTGGCGTGCAGGGTGGCGACGGAGCGCTCGGGAATCTGGTTGGTCGCAAGTCCCCCCTTGAAGGAAGTGATCGCCGGCAGGCCATCCGCCGCCTGCCCCGTCTGTGTCTCGCGTGCCAGCGGGAAGCGCGCATCGATGGTGCCGAAGCCATTCTCGGCAGTGATTGCCGGGTAGCCGCTGTCCAGCACGATGTTGTATTCGGGCAGCGCGTTGTGCGCCTTGTAATAGGCGAAGCCCTCACCGCCGGTCTCTTCCGTCGTCTCGATCATCAGGCGAATGGTGCGCTTGACCGGCACCGCGTTCTCCTTGAGAGACTTCATGGCATACAGCGCCGCGGCGATGGAGGCCTTGTCATCCTCGGTGCCACGCCCGTACAGCTTGCCATCGATCTCGGTGACCTCGAACGGATCCAGGTGGGTGCCATCCTCAAGCGTCCAGCCCTCCTGGTCCGCCGGCACCACATCCCCGTGGGTGAGAATGCCGAACACATCCTCCCCCGTCCCCTTGAGCTCCACCTCGAAGACACGGTCATCCACGTTGCGGAACGTCAAGCCGAATGCCTCGGCCTTGTCCTTGATCAACTCACCGAAACGCGAGATCTCGGGGTTTTCATGCTGGGGTTTCTCACCGACCTTGAAGGTCGGGATCGCGACCATTTCCTTGAGCAGCTCCTGGACGTCATCGCCATACTGCAGTCGGTTGTAGACCCCCAGCAGGCGATAGACGTTGACGAAGTCATCCCCCTCCAGCGACTCGCCGGCCAGATAGTGGTCAATGGCGCCGGAAACCGCGCTGTCTTCCTGATTGCGTTCCGCGACCTGCTTGAGGAAACCGTTGAAGTCTGCCGCCAATGTCTCCTGCCCCTGCTCGACCAGACTGGCCAGCTGCTCATGCTTGAGCGTGTGCTCGCCCTGCGGCGCGCGCTTGCCAGTGTCATCGGCTGCCATCGGCTCATCTGCGCTGACAGGCAGCGCGCTGCCAAGCCCGAGCGCCAGGCCCAGCGCAAGGGCTGTCTGACGGGAGGTGGCGTGAGTGGCTATGCGGGTACTCATGGGCATGTGCATCCTTGTGTTGGGCAGGTATCCACGTCATCAATGGCCTGACGGCAGGAGGTGGGAGCAAGCCCCTCACCGACCTGCGCCATCAGGCGGATCCCGCGACATCGAGACGCTGTCATCGGCCACGCCGTCGAACATGCTGGCCGTGACCTGTTCCTTTAGTGAAACACAAAAAACTTATACATAAACACCTCATATATTGAGCCGAGGCTGGCCAGCCCCTGCACACCTGAGACTCATGGGCCCTTCCCTTGCGCGTGGTCAGTTCCAGCGCTTGAGCAGAATCTCGATGAACAGCTCCGCGATCGGTGACAGCGACTCACCGCGACGCCGCAGCAGGCCAATGGTGCGATCAATGCGTGGCTCGGGCAGCTCACGCTGACACAGCACCTCGTGCTCCGGCCCGGGCATCGCCATCGACGGCAGGATGGCGACGCCAAGCCCGCTCTCGACCAGCCCCAGCGAGGTCGAGAGATGCTGGACCTCGTAGAAGCCGTCCAGATGCAATCCGGCGGACAGCAGGGTGTTGTCGAGCAGAATGCGGTTGCCGCTATCGCGGGAGACGGTGATCAGGCGCACATCATCCAGATCGCTCCACTCGACGCGCTTTTTCTGTGCAAGCGGATGGTCGCGACGCAGTGCCAACACGAAGGGATCACGATAGATGGAGGTGAAATCCACTGCCGGGTGGTGGGCACTGACCATATTGATACCAAAGTCTGCCTCCCCCGAGACCACCCTTTCGACCCCTTCATTGGCACTGACATCCAGGATGCGAATCCGGATGCCGGGGTAGGCGGTGTTGAACTCGCGCACCACGCTGGGCAGGAAGTAGAAGGCTGCCGTGGGCAGGCAGGCGATGGTCAGCACCCCCTTGCGGTGGGTGGCCAGCTCGCGAACGCCCACCAGAGAGGATTCGTAATCTTCGAGCAACTTGCGGGCTTTTGGCAGGAAATCACGTCCAATTGGCGTCAGTCGACTTCTCCGCGTCGTACGCTCCAGCACTTTTGCACCGAGCACTTCCTCCAGTTTCTGGATACGGCGCGACAGGGCCGGCTGCGAGATGTGCAGTCGCTCCGCCGCTTCATTGAAGGAATGATTCTCGGCCACTTCGACAAATGCCGACAGATCCAGAAACTCCAATCTATGCATGCAACTATCCTATTGATTCATTATTCGGATTAATGCGTGTAATGGTGACAGTATAGTTTTTATTTGCATTTGATGCATAGATCATCGGCTGTGATGCTTCAGAAAGGCGCAAACAGACAGGAGCGCGTTCCAACATGATGCATTCACTTCCTTGCATGATCCTACGTGGCGGTACCTCTCGGGGCCCCTTCCTGCGTCTGGATCACCTCCCCGCCGATGACGACGGCCGTCGCGAAGTCCTGCGCCAGGTCATGGGCTCCGGCCACGCATTGCAGATCGATGGGCTGGGCGGCGGCAATTCGTTGACCAGCAAGGTCGCCCTTGTCGGCCCCTCCACGCATCCTGAAGCGGATATCGACTATCTGTTCGCCCAGGTCGATGTGGAGGGCGACAAGGTCGATTTCTCGCCGAACTGCGGCAACATGCTGGCCGCGGTCGGCCCCTATGCCATCGAGACCGGCATGATCCCGGCAAAGGGTGACCTGACCCGTCTGCGGATTCACAACCTCAACACCGGCACCCTGATCGACAGCCAGGTCCCGACACCCGATGGTCGCGTCGCCTACCAGGGCGACACGCGCATCAGTGGTGTGCCCGGCGCCGGCAGCGCCATCAAGCTGGGCTTTCTGGGCGCTGTCGGTGCCAAGACCGGCAAGCTGCTGCCCAGCGGTCAGGTCATCGACGTGATCGAGGGCGTGGAGGTGACCTGCCTCGACTCCGCCACGCCGGTGGTACTGATCGAAGCGGCAAGTCTGGGCTGGGCAGGCAACGAAGCGCCGGCCGAGATGGACGCCAACCGTGACGCGATGGCACGCCTCGAGAAGATTCGCCTCAAGGCGGGGGAATTGATGGGCATGGGTGACGTCAGTGACTCGGTGCTGCCCAAGCCGGTGATTCTCTCCGCTCCGCGCACCGAGGGCGGCACCCTGTGCGCACGCTACTTCGTGCCGCATCGCTGCCATGGCGCGCTGGCCGTCACGGGGGCCATCACGCTGGCCGTCGCGACCAGTCTCCCGGGCACTCTGGCCAACCGCGTGGCGCTGGCCGCCGGCACCCTGACACCGGGGGCTCTGGCGGAGAAGGTGAAGCTCGAGCACCCAGCCGGGTTCCTGGACGTCGAGGTCGAACACGCCGATGGCGACCCGATGACCCCCAGCCGTGTGTCCCTGCTGCGCACGGCACGCAAGATCATGAATGGCGAGGTGTTCTTGAACCTCCCGGACTCGCTGGAAATGCCTGAACGCGCCTGAGCGCAGTCCGCGCGCGTGCAGGATCGCCAGGCTTTCACGATCGCATGTGTCTCAGCACCGACAACGCCTCGACAAGCGCGACGAAAGCACTGCAGAAGATTGATTTACAATGCATTTGATTGAAATGAAATGACCTCTCTGCGCCGCCATGCAGTTAGCGCATCACTGATTGACAACGCATTCCAACAATAATCAGGAGTCAGACCATGTCCCTCATCGTGTCTACGCCCAAACGCCATGCCCTCAAGCGCCATGCCCGCACCACCGCCCTGGCCGTCATGCTGCCCGTCATGGGCCTTCTGCCGCTGTCTTCCGCCGTGCACGCCGCGGCGGAAGTCCCTGACACCCTGACCTGGACCGTACCCTTCGGGGTCGGGGGCGGCACCGATGTCTGGGCACGCTTCATGTCCAACTGGGTGACCAGGAACCTGCCGGGCAACCCGGCTGTCGTCATCGACAACGTGCCGGGGGGCGGTTCCATCACCGGCGTCAACCTGTTCAGCAAGCGTGCCGGCGATGACGGCGACGAGATGGTCGTCACCTCGGCCTCTACCCAGTATCCGGCCATGCTGCGCGACCGCCGCGTGCGTTACGACTATGCCGACTGGGAACCGATCCTCGCCGCCCCGACAGGCGGTGTCGTCTATGCCTCAAGCTCGCTGGGCAAGGACAGCGCCAGTGCGCTCAAGGCCCTCGCCTCCCAGACGGTGAAGTTCGCCGGCCAGAACCCGACCGGGCTCGAGATGCCGGTGCTGATGGCGTTCGATCTGCTCGACTTCCAGGTTGATCCGGTCTTCGGCATGAAGAGCCGTGGTGAAGGTCGCCTGGCCTTCGAGCGTGGCGAAGTCGCCCTCGATTTCCAGACCACCTCCGCCTACAGGAGCAACGTCACGCCGCTGGTCGACGCCGGCCAGGCCGTGCCGCTGTTCAGTCTCGGCGTGATGGATGACGAAGGCCACATCGAGCGCGACCCGTCCTTCCCGGACCTGCCGACCTTCTCCGAGCTGTATCTGGCGCAGGAAGGCCATTCACGCGATGACGAGGCCTATCAGATCTTCCACAAGTTCTTCGCCTCCGGTTACGCCATGCAGAAGATGCTGCTGGTGCCGAAGGGTGTCGATCCAGCACTGCTGGAGCAATACCGTCAGGCGGCACGTGACATGGCCAAGGACCCCGAGTTCCTCAAGGAAGCGGCGGTGAAGGTCGGTCCTTATGGCCTGATGGTCGGCAAGGCGGCAGCGGCGCGGTTGCAAGACGCCATGCAACTGAGCGAAACCCAGCACGAATGGGTCAAGCACTGGCTGATGGAACGACACGGTATTCGCCTGCAATCTCGTTGAAGCCCGCTGACGCTCTCCAGCGCCATGACGCTGGAGAGCGCAAGAAGCACCAGAGAAGAACAAGAGGTTGAGCAACGCCATGATCGACACCCTCCTGTCCAGCATTGGACACGTCTTCACGCTGACGCATCTGCTGTTCATGATGATCGGCATCTTCGTCGGCCTGCTGGTCGGCATCATCCCCGGCCTGGGCGGCATCGCCGGCATGGCACTACTGCTGCCCTTCCTCTACGGGCTCGACCCCGGTTATGCACTGGGCATGCTGATGGGCATGGTCGCGGTCATCCCGACCGGCGATACCTTCGCCTCGGTGCTGATGGGCATCCCCGGTTCCAGCGCGTCACAGGCCACGGTGCTTGATGGCTTCCCGCTGGCCAAGAAAGGCCAGGCGGCGCGTGCGCTGACCAGTGCCTTCCTGTCCTCCCTGTGTGGGGGCGTGATCGGTGCCATCATTCTGACCGGCTTCATCCTCGTCGCACGCCCCCTCGTACTGGCCTTCTCGTCAGCAGAGCTGTTCGTGTTGACGCTGCTGGGTCTGACGATGGTGGCGGTGCTGTCCGGCAAGAACCTGTTCAAGGGCACCGCTGCCTGCGGCCTCGGCCTGCTGGTCGGTGCCATCGGTGCCGCGCCGGCGACCGGCGAGTACCGCATGAATCTGGATATCGATTATCTGTACGACGGGGTGCCGCTGATCGTGCTGGGTCTGGGCATCTTCGCCCTGCCGGAGATCGTCGAGCTGCTGCTGGGACGTGGCAGCATCGCCAAGGACGGCAACACGGACCTGGGCAAGGGCTGGTCTGCCGGCATCAAGGATGTGGTCAAGAACAGGTGGCTGGTCGCGCGCTGCGCCGGGATCGGCAGCCTGATCGGCACCATTCCGGGTCTGGCGGGTTCCGTGGTCGACTGGATCACCTACGGCTTCGCGGTCAAGACCGCCAAGGACCCGAGCCAGTTCGGCAAGGGTGACATCCGCGGCGTCATCGCGCCGGAGTCCGCCAACAATGCCTGTGCCTGTGGCGCCATGGTGCCGACCCTGCTGTTCGGGGTGCCAGGCTCCGGGACGGCCGCCGTCTTCCTGGGGGGCCTGTTGCTGCTGGGCCTGGAGCCGGGCGTGTCGATGATCACCACCAATCTGGACATGACCTACACCATCATATGGTCTTTGGCGCTGGCCAATATCCTGGGCGCGGGCCTGTGTCTGATGCTGGCGCGTCCGGTCGCGCAGCTGACACGTGTGCCCTTCGCCATTCTGGCGCCGGCCATCACCGTGCTGATCCTGTTTGCTGCCTATCAGGCCAGTCGCTCGCTGGGTGACTGGGCCGCGCTGGGCATGATCGGCATGCTGGGCGTGCTGTTCAAGACGGCAGGCTGGTCGCGTCCGGCCTTCCTGATCGGCTTCGTGCTGGCACCGGGTGCCGAGAACTACTTCTATCAGAGCATGCAGTTCCACGGCGCCGAAGCCTTCCTGCGTCCGGGCGTGCTGATCATCCTCGGCCTGATCCTGCTGGCCTTCTTCCTGCCGGTGATCCGCAAGGCGATCATGCGTCGTCGCCAGACCCATGAAGTGGTCGAGACCGCGCCGTCCCCAGAAGAGGATGTGCTGGAATCACGCGGTTTCGGTGGCGTCGACTTCCTGCTGCTGGGCCTGATGGGGCTCGCCGGCCTCTGGGCGCTCTACGACGTCAAGGATTTGATGCCACTCGGCAAGGCCTTCCCGACCCTGGCCGCCTTCATCACGCTGGTCTCGGTGATCGCCGTGGTCTTCAACGGCTGGCGTCGCGGCATGATTCGCGTCCAGCAACCGGCCTTCAAGGCAGTGGGTGTGGTACTCGGCTTCTTCGTGCTGATCGGCGTCAGCGCACTGCTGGGCTTCGTCTCCACTGCCGTGCTGTTCTGTCTGGGCTTCCAGCTCATCGTCGCACGCAAGTCAGCGGCGTTCGCGGGACTCTTCGCCCTGGGCGTCGCGGTCTTCCTGCTCGGGATGCAGGCGGCCATGAATCTTCACTATCCGACGGGACTGCTGGATGACGTGGTACTGCCGATGATTCCCTTCCTGTAAGGCCTCTCGCGCCGCAGACAGCCACGCAACGCAGCGCAAGAGACACCTGGCAACGACAGGAGAACGGGCACCCTGAGGGTGCCCGTTCTCTTTTCACGCCCGACCATGACGGAGGCTGACGGTCAGCAGTGCTCAGTCAGCCCGCTGCGGCCGAGCCCGCACAGCCTGGGGCGAGAGCCCGAAATGACGCCGGTAGGCCGTCGCGAAGTTGCAGGCATGCGCATAGCCGACACGATGCGCCACCTGCTGCACACTCATGCCCTGCAACAATGCCTGACGTGCGCGCTGCATGCGACATTCGCGCTGATACTGGCTCAGCGAGCAACCATAGGTCTCGCGAAACTTCTGGCGCAGACTCGACGCGCTCATGCAGGCAAGCCGCGCCAGTTCCGGCAAGGCATGCTGACGCTCCGGCGCCATCTTCAGCCGCTGACGCACCGCCTCGAGATGCCGACACGTACTGCTGGATGTCTCCGGGTACCCCGGCGTCAGCCTCTCGTGAGCCCGTTTCTCTCGTCGATTGGCGTTCGGGGCTCGGCCGTCAGCGCCCCTGTCACGAGCGACCCGATCCTCGGACACCTGACCGGCATGACACTGCCGCGCATGCCGGCGGCGCAATGCACCTCCCAGCAATTGCAGGCCCAGCCCTTGCCATTCCAGCAGACAACATGTCTCACGAGTGTGCTCTGCACCGTCGAGGCGCTGCGCCAGACATTCCGCCAGCTGCTGACGAAGGCCTGACCCCGGCCGCCACCGGCGAGGCTGAGCCGGCCAGGGGGGCGAATGCAGATCCCACTCGGCAAAGCGCTGCAGGATGTTGTCGGACTGCTGACGTTCATCCTCGATATGCAGCACCACACACCGCAGCCGCCCGGGGAAGTACCCGACGTTCAGAGCATGCGGGGAACCCACCATCGGGGCACGAAAGGCGCCGCCTTCTCCCCGGGTGACATCGATCTGGACTCGCGCCTCTTCCGCGACCTTCTCGCTTGCACTCGACAAGGACTCAGGACACGGGCACGTGGCAGTTGGCGTCGCTGCCATGCCCGACAGCCTCAGCGTGCCTTCCAGTATCAGGCAGACATAGAGTCCTTCATGAAAGGGATGCACTTCCTGATAGCCGTCACGGATCGTCAGATCACACAGCACCAGACGCCCTCCGGGCCAGACCGGGATCTCCTGAACCCAGCCGGTGCTGTGTGCATAGCGGACGGACTGCCAGCCCTCCCTCCGCACACCGCACGGAGGCAAGGAGGAAGCATCCTGCTGTCTCAAGCCCTGCTGCATGAAAGCGCCATTCCCTGGAGTCATGGATAGGTAGGAGTTGCCTCTGGGCGTGCGAGCGACGTGCCATGACATCGAAGAAATCGAGAAATTGACTGCCTCACACCTTTATTTATGCAAATTCCCTTGATAAGAGCTGCTTTAAAATACAACAGATCTCAAAAGCAAAACAATCTCATTCATATTTCGCGCTGCGACTCTCCCCTAACCTTCTCCACTCACCTTCTCCCACGCACCCTCTCCCGACAGTGCCTCCGACACCCAAATGTGCGTCGCGATGACAAGCGCCAGGCAATCAACGCCAAAGGTTTGACAGTCACCGGGCATCTGTCACTAATGGTGGCCTATCCACCCAAGGAGCACGCTGCATGTTTCTGCTGATTCTCTTTGCCGCCATCGCCATCGGCATCTCGTTCATCTGCTCCGTGCTGGAAGCGGCGCTGCTGTCGCTTTCCCCAAGCTATGTGGCAAGCCTGCGTGAGCAACACCCCAAGCGCCATGCGGCGCTGGCCACCCTCAAGGACAATATCGACAAGCCGTTGGCCGCCATCCTGACGCTCAATACCATCGCGCATACGGTCGGTGCGACAGGCGTGGGGGCACAGGTGTCCGTCGTGTTCGGCGAGGCCTGGGTCGGCGTTGCCTCGGCGGTCATGACGCTGCTGATCCTGGTGGCCTCGGAAATCATCCCCAAGACCATCGGTGCCACTTACTGGCGTCAGCTTTCCCCGATGCTGCCCGGCGTGCTCAACATCATGGTCATCTCGCTCAAGCCGCTGATCTGGCTGTCGGAAATGATCACCTCGCGGATCGGCAAGCACTCGCATGACATTGATCTGCGTGGCGAGATCAAGGCGCTCGCACAACTGGGGCTGGAAAAGAAGGCGCTGGAAAATGATGAGCAACGCGTCATCACCAACATCCTCAACCTGCATGAGATGAAGGTGCGTGATGTGCTCACGCCACGTCCTGTCTGCCAGACGGTCAGCCCCGAGATGACCGTGGCCGAGTTCAATGACCAGTTGACGGTCTGGCCCTTCAGCCGCTACCCGGTGATGACCGCCGATGAAAGGACACTGGGCATGATCCACCGCGCCGATGCGCATCAGGCCGAACCCACCACTCCGCTCAAGGACCTGATGCGCCCGATCAGCGAACTGCACGCCGAAGACAACGTCGAACAGGCCTTCGCTCGCATGCAGCGCGAGCGCCAGCACCTGTGTGTCGTCTACGACAATCTCGGCAACTGGCTGGGGGTCATCACGCTGGAAGACGTGATGGAGACGATTCTCGGCGAGGACATCATCGACGAGACGGACAACGTGGCCAATCTGCGTCGCTTCGCCCGCCAGCGCTGGATCAAGCGCATCGGTGCCGCCCCCTCGACACCGGACGACGCCCGAGAGAGCTCTTCACAGAACGACACATCACCGACAGAACACAAGGCATCAACGGAGGACTCCAAGCCCGGCCAGTCGTGACATGGACTGCGCGAGCCCCGCGCGCGTCAGGCGTGAAACCACCGCCACACTGAACGACAGAAGCCCCGTGACAGCCAGACAGGAGACTGGCCATCACGGGGCTTCTGTGTCGAAAGGCATCGTGCATCGTGAGATGACGAGGATTCAGCTGGCCTTTGCCGTCTCCCTGGCCTTTTTCCGGACATACAAATGCACGGAACCGCCTTTGACAGGGCGTTGCCATTTGTCCAGATACTCCAATTGCTGAATCACTCCCCCCAGCTTGCTGGCACCATGATCCGCCGGCGTGAAGCCGGGCATCTTCTTTTTCAGGTAACTTCCCAGCGCTGACAGGGCCGTCCAGCCATCCGTCTGTGGCAGCTCGTTCAGTGCATTGAGGATATGCGACCTCAGCTGTCGCTGTGCCTTGGTCGGCTTGACGAGGGTGACCGTCTCGGCCGGCGGCTTGCTCGGGGGCTTCTTCACGACAGGCGACTTGCTCGAGGGCTTCGCCACGGCGGGCGTATCCGGCTCCCTGCGCAGACACTCGGTATGCAGGAAACTGTCACAGGCGGAAACGAAGGGTTGAGGGGTCTTGGCTTCCCCGAAGCCATGCACGCGCATGCCGCTTTCCCTCAGACGTGTCGCCAGGCGCGTGAAATCACTGTCCGAGGACACCAGACAGAATCCCTCCACATTGCCCGCATACAACAGATCCATGGCATCGATGATCAAGGCGCAATCCGTCGCGTTCTTGCCCTGGGTATAACGGAACTGCTGGATAGGCTGAATGCCATGGTGCAGAAGTGGCTCCTTCCAGGGCGTCAGGTTGGAGGTGGTCCAGTCCCCATAGGCGCGCTTGATGCTGGCGATTCCCAGTTTCGCGATCTCCGCCAGCAATTCCTCACAGACGGCGGCCTGGGCATTGTCTGCATCAATCAGTACCGCAAATCGATCTTTTCCCGTTGGTGACATGTCTCGCTCCATGATCTACGTCACAGGAGTCTCAAGGTCGCTCCTTGGGTCAATATGTCATGAATCCTGCAAGACAATCACTCGGTAAATCGTCGTTTACTCACGTACGCTGAGCTTCCTCTGCGTCAAACCCCGTGATCAAGGCATCCATCAGCACTCTCACCCGGCGCGGCAGAATCGA
This sequence comes from Cobetia marina, assembly GCF_001720485.1. GTDB lineage: Bacteria > Pseudomonadota > Gammaproteobacteria > Pseudomonadales > Halomonadaceae > Cobetia > Cobetia marina. The sequence continues at coordinate 1,778,385 of NZ_CP017114.1, read as the reverse complement.
CGTCTCCGGGCGGACGAGGAAGATGCTGGTATCGGCACCGTCACCACGAATGTCTTCCAGCAGCGGGATCAAGCGCCCAGAGGCCAGGTCATCGGCGATCAGGTAGTACGGCAGACAGGCAACGCCACGCCCTCCCAGACAGGCGGCGTGCAGGGTTTCCAGGGAGTTGGAGAGGAAGCCGCAGCGCATCTCGGGCAGTGACGTGAGTCCCCAGGCGTTGAAGCCACCGGGGAGATTCAGGATCAGGCTGACATGCTCCGCCAGATCCGCCACTGAGCGCGGCCTGCCATGTCTTGCCAGATACTCCGGCGATGCACAGATGACACGCTGATTGGTGGCCAACCGCCTGGCGATCAGGCCGGGCTCAGGCTTTGCGGTGCTGCGGATGGCCAGATCCATCCCCTCATGCACCAGGTCGACCACGGCATCCGTCAGGGTCAGATCCACGATGACCTCGGGATAGCGCTCCATGAAGCGCATCAGCAACGGCATTACCTGCAATTTCCCCAGTGCGTTGGAACACGAGAGACGAATGCGCCCCTTGAGCGCGCCACTACCTTCGGCAATCTCCTGCTCGACATGGCGCAGGCGCTCCTGCAACTCGCGCGTCTCCAGGGCATAGAGCTGGCCTGCTTCACTCAGGCGCATCCGCCGAGTGGAGCGAATCAGCAACTGGGCACCAAGACGCTGCTCCAGCTGCGCGATGCGCTTGCTGATCGCCGAGTGGGTAATGCCAAGCTGGCGCGCCGCCCCGGTGAAGGTGCCAGCGTCGACGACGGCGTGAAAGATGTTGAGATCTGTGTGCGTTTTCATATGTTCCATATGCTCACGAATACTGTGCGCGCACAACGGATTATCAGCAGTCACAAGGCGTGTCACCATGACATCAGTTCCTGAAATGACAGATTCAGTGCCACATTCTGTGTCAGGTAAAGTGCCAAACCCGTGCCAGGAGAGAGACATCCCCCATGACAGACCAGCCGACAGCTTCCGCCCTGTTCACGCCCTTCACGTTGCCAAGCGGCCGGGTGCTCGCCAACCGAATCGTCAAGGCTGCGATGTCGGATTCCCTCGGTGATGGCACGGGACATCCCAGTGAGGCACAGCTGCGCCTTTATGAGCGCTGGGCAGAGGGTGGCGTAGCGGCGTCACTAGTCGGTGAGGTACAGCCTGACCACCAGCATGCCGAGAAACCCGGCAATCTGGTGCTCAACGCGCAGTCGGATCTCGCAGCCTTCACGCAACTGGCCCAGCGCGGTCAACAGCACGGTGCAGACCTCTGGCTGCAGCTCGGCCACGCCGGCGCGATGGCCTACCCGCCGACCAGTACGCCACATGGCCCCAGCGCGCTGGATATCCCCGGGCTACGTTGCGAGGCCATGAGTCTGGAGGCCATCAAGGCCTTGCCTGCCGCCATGGCAACCACGGCGCGCCTGGCTCGTGACGCCGGGTTTGGCGGGGTTCAAGTACATGCCGCACACGGCTTTCTGCTCAGCCAGTTTCTGTCCCCCCTCTTCAATCAGCGCACGGATGACTACGGCGGTAGCCTCGACAACCGCATGCGGCTGATGCGTGAGGTGATCATTGCCGTGCGCGAGGCCGTTGGCCACGACTACCCGGTCATGGTGAAACTCAACTCCAGCGATCAACTTGAGGGCGGTTTCGAGGAAGCCGAAGCGCTACAAGTGATAGCAGCGCTCGATGAGCTGCCCATCGATCTGATCGACATCAGTGGCGGCACCTACTTCCCCGGCGCCAGCTCCGCGCCGGACGCCAGTGCCAGCGGCCCCTACTTCGTCGAGTTCGCCAGGCGTGCACGCGAGGTGACGACCCTGCCGCTGATGGCGACCGGCGGCTTCAAGACTCTGGCGCAGGCCGAAGACGCCGTGGCACAGGGCGCCGTCGACTTCGTCGGCCTGGCCCGCCCACTGGCGCTGCACCCGTCACTGCCCACGCTATGGCGAGCGGGAGAATGCCCCGCGCCAGAGTTCCCACGTTTCAGCGCCCCGCCGGAAGGCGGCGTGACCGCCTGGTATACCCTGCGCCTGACCCAGTTGGGCGAGGACCGTGAGCAGGAGTCACTGGGCGAACTGGAGACGGTGCTGGCCGACTATGAAGCCCGTGACGCCGCACGCGCCGAGACCTGGAACGCGCACTTCGCCGACTGTCTCCGCGACTGAGCCGCTTCTCGAAGTGGCCAGATACACGAACGCCGCAGCGCTGATGCTGCGGCGTTCATGTGACCAGCGCCTCAGACAGGGGCTCCCTTCAGAGGCGGCAATGAGGCTTCTTCAAGCGGCGCAATACACACCGACTGAAGGAGCCTCACTGCCACCGCTACCCCCTTGTTGCTTGCCATTGCGCTGGTAGCTGCCCTTGCCCTTGCGCGCCTTCACGACACGCTGCTTGAACATCGGGGTACGCAGCACTGCCTTGAGGGCGTTGTCCTGCACCTTGCGTTTGTGAGTCATGGTGTCTTCTCCTGTGGCCTCTCTGTCACCGGCCCAGTATACGCCCTTTCGCCATGCAGAGTGATCAACCTCCGCTTCCCCCTCGTCGCTGGTCTGGTGAGTGAATAGCCCCGCAGATCCTCTAGAAAATCCTCCAGCGAGGATCATTCGATAATCTGGCACCCTTTTCCCTTCTGATTTCTGTTCTTTCTCCATTCTCACGCCACTCACTACTCCGACACTACGTTCACATCCTTCTCACACCCTCATTTACTCCACACCTCAAAATCACGAGCGCCAACCTGCCTGACAAAGAGGATATTTTAGCCCAACACCCGTTTGACAAATTACGCATTGAAGAGACAGAAAATCATCCACTTTCCAAGCGGAATTGCAACACGTAAATCTTCTTTTTTTCTACACATAAAACACGCCAGACAACGCCATGGAAAACCACCACGACATAAAAAAGATGCTGTAAATCAATAATTTACTAAATAACTACACCAACCATGAGCCGATAAATCACATCCTTCATCCTGGCCATTCGGAAGAAAGACACAATCCACAAGGATCTTGCCACTAAAGCCTAAACACTCTCATGATCGTGTACACTTCATGCACTCAGAATCAACACCTCACATTTGAGATGACGCATCATTTCTGCGAGGATGCCTCACGTTCCGCGAGCAGTAGATGGCTCTCAAGGCAATAAAAAATACGCCTTCCGTGCTCAGGCTCAGCGAAATGACAGGTGGCCAGTCAACTGGATTCCTTACCTTTCCAGGCCACCCAAGCGCTGGATAATGCTCATTATTATCGCGATCCACTACAGAGGAAAAAGCACCTGGTCAACACGACATCCCGCAACGCGGGGTTCACGGAACACGACGTCTCATTACAGTCTCAACAGGAAATACCCATGACAAAACGCATTGCGATCATTGGCGCAGGGCCGAGTGGCCTGGCACAGCTGCGCGCCTTTCAATCTGCCGCTGACAAGGGTATCGACATTCCCGAGATAGTCTGTTTTGAAAAGCAGAGCGACTGGGGCGGCCTGTGGAACTACAGCTGGCGCACCGGTCTCGATCAAAATGGTGAACCCGTCCACGGCAGCATGTACCGCTACCTGTGGTCCAACGGCCCCAAGGAATGTCTGGAGTTCGCGGATTATTCCTTCGAGGAGCACTTCGGCCACCCGATCGCCTCATACCCGCCTCGCGCAGTCATCTTCGATTACCTCAAGGGTCGGGTCGAAAAGGCGGGCGTGCGCAAGTTCATTCGCTTCAATTGCCCGGTGCGCCATGTCAGCTTTGACGACACCCGCCAGCAGTTCACCGTCAGCGTCCATGACCAGCAGTCGGACACGGTCGTTCAGGAGCAGTTTGACCACGTCATCGTCGCTTCCGGTCACTTCTCGACTCCCAACGTGCCTGAGTTCCCGGGGTTCTCGGAGTTCAATGGCCGTATTCTGCATGCACATGACTTCCGCGATGCGCTGGAGTTCAAGGGCAAGGATCTGCTGCTGATCGGCAGCAGCTACTCTGCCGAAGATATCGGTTCACAGTGCTACAAGTATGGCGCTCGCAGCATCACCACCAGCTATCGCACCGCCCCGATGGGCTTTGCCTGGCCGGAGAACTGGGAAGAGAAGCCGCTGTTGCAGAAAGTGGACCGCGACACCGCCTATTTCCGCGATGGCACCCGCAAGAAGATCGATGCCATCATCCTGTGCACCGGCTACCTCCATCACTTCCCGTTCCTCGATGAACCGCTGCGCCTCAAGACAGCCAACCGCATGTGGCCGCTCGGTCTCTACAAGGGCGCTGCCTGGGAAGCCAATCCGCGCCTGTTCTATCTCGGCATGCAGGATCAGTGGTACACCTTCAACATGTTCGATGCCCAGGCATGGTGGGTGCGTGACGTGATTCTCGGTGAGATCGCGCTGCCCAGCCGCGAGGCCATGCAGGCAGACAGTCAGGCATGGCGTGACCGGGAAGAGACGTTGGACAGCGATGAATCGATGATCCGCTTCCAGGGCGATTACGTGAAGTCACTGATTTCCAAGACGGATTATCCGAGCTTCGATATCGACGGCGTCAATCGCACCTTCCTCGAGTGGGAGCACCACAAGCACGAGAACATCATGACCTTCCGTGACTACTCCTACCGCTCGCTGATGACCGGCACCATGGCCCCGCGCCATCACACGCCCTGGCTCGACGCGATGGATGATTCGCTGGAAGCCTTCCTGGCACAGCCCGAACGCGACACCCGCCAGGCAGGCAGTCAGACAGCCGCCGAACGCTCCCTCGCGACTGACAAGGCCTGAGTGACGGACAGGATCTGATTGACTGACGGCCTTGTGTCACCTGACATGTGACATCGGGCCCACAGAATGCACAACGCCGCGAAGCATGGCTTCGCGGCGTTGTGCATTCTGTGGTTGCGGAGCAAGAAGGCCCCGATGGATCAGAGGGTCTTCTTGCTGCGGAATGACGCTTTCTCATGGCGCAGGATATTGACGCTCAACGAGATGCAGACGCCAGCCGCGATCAACAGACTGACCGCCACCATCCCTGAATTGCTGAAGAAGAACGCATAGTTGGCAGCATGTACCGCAGTATCGACAGTTTCCATGACAAGACTCCTGGAGAAGAAAGAAAACGAATCGGCCCGTTCGCTCCGCCACTGGCTGGCAGCCAGACTTCAGGACAGATGGCAACGAACGCTGCAACAAACGAGCCAATCCTCATGCGGGTGATCGTCAGAACCGACTCAGCTGATATCGGGACGCTTGTCCATCGGTGCTGCCACTACCCCACCGGAACGTGCCGGAACGCTGGAAGATGACTCGGTTGCCATGCTCTCCGGGTAGGCCTTGGCCGGCACTTCGAACAGGTCCAGCCCGAGCACTTCGACATGCGGCGGCACGCGCAGCAGGTTGAACTTCTTGAGCAGATAGGCAACGCCCCAACCCGGCACGAAGCCCGTCACTGCCATCACCACCGCGCCTGTCAGCTGCCCGGTGAAGGAGACGTCCGGCACGCCTTCGCCGACATTCGGGAAGCCCGCGGCGAAGACACCCACCAGTACCACACCGTAGAAACCGCAGAAGCCATGTACCGCGAAGGCGCCGACGGAGTCGTCCAGGCCACGCTTCTCGAGCAGCGCGCCGATCTTCGGCATCAAGGCGCCACCGGTGACCGCCAGCACGAAGGCCAGGCCCGGGTTGTAGAGATCCAGCCCCGCCGCGACGGTGATGATGCCGCCCAGTGCACCGGACATGGTCCAGAAGGGGTCACGCGAGGACAGGTAGGCGCCGATCACGCCGCCACCGAAGCCCATCAGGGTATTGAAGGCGAAGGCCGAAAGGTTGGTGCGATTGCCGTAGATGGTGGTCCAGCCGATGTCACCGGTGTTGAAGATGATGCAGCCACCGAGGAAGCCGAAGAAACCGACGATGATCAGCATCAGCCCGATCAAGGTCATCGGCATGTTGTGCGGTGCGATCACCTGCGGCTTGCCATCGTCACTGTACTTGCCGATGCGCGCGCCCAGATTGAGCAGCACGCCCAGCGCAAAGAAGCCGGCCACGGCATGCACCACGCCCGCCGCGCCGACATCGTGGTAGCCCAGCTTGTGCAGCATCCAGCCATCCGGATGCCAGCCCCAGGCGCCCGCCAGGATCCAGACACCCGCACCGAGAATCACCGCCAGTAACAGGAAGGCGCCCAGGCGGATGCGTTCGATCACCGCGCCCGAGAGAATCGAGCCCGTGGTCGCACCGAACAGGGCAAAGGCCGCGAAGAAGATACCGGTGCCCATGTCATCGGCGTCGGGGCGCATGCTCGCGCTCCAGGGCAGTGCCGCGGAAGCCTCGATGGGAATCAGCCCGTTGGGGAAGGCGTTGTAGATCCACCAGCCCACGAAGTAGAAGGCGGGGATGATCGAGGCCAGCGTCAGCACGTTCTTCATGCCGGATGCCAGGGCATTCTTGGAACGGGAGGCACCGATCTCGTAGGCCAGAAAGCCTGCGTGGATCAGGAACATGATGGCGGTACACCACCAGTAGAACACCTCGATGTTCATCGCCTGGTGCATATCCAATATGCTTTGCAACGTCTTTTCATCCATCGTCTTTTCTCCTTTTCCGGGCCGGGTCTGCCACCGCATGCCTGCCGATGGAAACCCTGTCTGCCCGAAGGTTGTTGTTGTTTTTCAAGGGGGACCTGCTGAATAAAGCAAGCGACATGCCAGATGACCCCTGATGGCCACCTTCAGCAATACGTTGTTTTCATTGATATCTTCCCGAAATCGTGGACACCTCTTCACATATGAAGCCCGGAAATCACCACCTGGCAAGAGGGTGTTCGTTATTGAGGCAGGCAGGCGGCGTCCTGCACCGTGATATGACGTGAGTCGTACTGCATATACGGATCGTCACCGGCCAGCCTCACGCGCGAGGTCTCGGTCATGCGTCATGCATCACTCAGCTGCGCACCTTGAGACGCTCAGGATCATGGAAAGGCAATGTCACCACCTCGGCGACGAGACGCTTCTGGTGACCATCCAGCTGACCGATCTCAAGCTGCGTTCCGGGGCTTGAGAAATCCGGGGCGAGACGACACATGGCGATGGACTGGTTGAGCAAGGGAGAGCGGGTCGCGCTGGTGATCACCCCGACCGGATAGCGCCCGTGATAGACCAGATCGCCATGGCTGACCAGCTCGCTGCTGTCCACCCTCAGGCCCATGATCCGATGGCGGGATTCCGGCGTCTCGCGCTGCATGGCCGCACGCCCGACGAAATCATCCTCCTTGCTCTTCATCGGCACGGTGAAGCCGATGCCCGCCTCGTAGGGAGACGTCTGCGGGCAGAATTCATGGCCAGCGAAGATCAGCCCCGCCTCTATCCTCAGCATGTCGAGGGCATTCAGCCCCAGCGGCGCGATGCCATGCGGCTCACCGGCCGCCCAGATCGCCTCCCACACGGCCGGGGCGTCATGCGGATGACACCAGATCTCATAGCCCAGCTCACCGGTATAGCCGGTCCGCGACACCATCAGCGGGATGCCATTCGGCCCCGCCAGACGGCCGACCATGAAGCGGAACCAGCCCAGCGTTTCCACCTCCGGCTGGGTACGCGCATTCCAGATCAACGGCGCCAGCACCTCGCGGCTCTTCGGCCCCTGCAGCGCGATGTTGTGCAGCTGATGGGTGGAGTCGCGCACCGTGACGCGATAGCCCTGCTGCTCTGCGAGATCCCGCAGCCACTGGCCGCTGGCCGGATCACCACAGATCCAGCGGAAGGTCTGCTCGCCCATGCGAAACAGGGTGCCGTCATCGAGCATGCCGCCGGTTTCCTGACACATGGCGGAATACACCACTTCTCCGATGGAGAGTCGGCGCACGTTGCGGGTCAGCGCATATTGCAACAGGCGTTCGGCGTCCGGTCCGGCGACCTCGAACTTGCGCAATGCGGAGAGATCCATCACCGCGACCCGTTCGCGACAGGCGAGATACTCCGCCTTGGCCCCCCATCCCTCGTAATGGGTGGCCAGCCAGTAGCCGTGGTAATCGATGTACTGCTTGGTCAAGGCGGAGGTGCAGGGATGGAAGGCGGTGGGCAAAGTCATGCGCGGCAATTCCTCGGGCCGGTTGCGATAGGCGATACCGCGGGGGAAGTCATGTTCAGCGGCGTAGATACGCACATGGATATCGGTCGGCACCCAGCCGTTGGCGGCGTCGATGTCGTCCGGACAGGCGGATGAGGCACAGATGAGGTCACGGTCGGCGCGCAGCAGCACATAGTCGCCGGGTCGTGACCAGGGCTCATCCACCGCCAGGGTGCCGCAGGGCTGTACCCAGGTATTGAAGAAGAAGTTGATGGCCGGCCAGCTGGCACGTTGTCGGATACCATGAGACGCCGACAGGGCATTGTTGAAGTTGACCGTGCAGCTGTCGTGACCGAAGTAGCCGTGGTGTTCGTAATACTGCGGCGAGCAGGCAAGCATGAAGCTGTCATGACGTCCGACCGTGTCCTGAATCACCTCGAGCATCGGATGCAGGTGCTGATCAAAGAACACCGAATACAGTCCCGGATTGGGCATGCAATGCCCGGACAGGCTGCGCGTGGCGCCGGCATCCAGCCCCAGCTCCTCGCCCTGTGCCCAGGCAGTGGCGTCGAAGGCCACGAAGTCGGAGCACTGACGCCCCGCCACATCGATGATCTGGATCCACTCGCCCTGCTTGACCTCATAGACCTCGACCGTCCCCGCCGCGACTCTCGTCTCCTGGCGGATCGGCGCCAGCGGCACCGGCAGATGTTCCAGCCCCACAAGCCCGGTGCAGAAATGGGACACCTCAAGCTCGGTGGCCAGCCGCTCTCCTTCTATCGTCATGTCACTGCCGGGGGCCAGCAGAATCAGGCGTGCGGCAGGCGCTTCCAGCGGCCAGCGAATCTCGGCCGGCAATCCGGCCGCTGACAGGCGCTGCCAGTACGCTGGCGGGCAATGCGCGACTCCCAGCGCCTCCAGGCGTGCCTGAGTGTGCGGACTCCTGTTGCCGGACGTCTCCTGCGCCTCACTGGCCTGAGGCTGACTGGCGAAGGCGTGATCTCCCTGGCTGACGACGCTCGCGAAGTGCGCAAGCGACGCCTCGATTGTCGTACCTGCCCCCTTCACCACTTCGCGGGAGCTTTCCCCGCTCTGCTGTGCCGCATCGGCGGCTTCATCCCCCGTGGCCTTCAGTGCCAGCCACTCACAGGACTGCGCACCGTCCACGGATGACACCTGCACGCTATCGCCGGGCGACAGATCAAGTGCCAACACCTCCAGGCCGGCGATTCGGTAACGATACGGCTGGCTCGGGGTGGCAGCGGGTATCTCGACTGCAAGTCCCATCCTGGTGATACCTCTTGTTGTCATGGCAGGCGAGCCAGTCGAAGGAAGTGCTCGAAGGGCAAGCCTGGATCAGATGTGCCTGGATGGTGCATGACCCCTTGCGTCGCGCACCACGTTCTTCATGGTTAATTAAATTTACTCTCAGTAGATACGACGACAATCCATCAAGAGAGGTACCCATGAAGGAGTAATCCATTCGCTGGCATGAAGCTTGCTGGTGTGACACTCGAATCAGGGCGCGCCGCAGGGGCGACGAAACGACAGAGGAACTCGCATGGCACTCAGTCTCGGCGCATCGAAGACAGGCAAGGCGCCTGCATCGCAAGGGATAGCGCATCGCCTTGATGTCCAGCGCGCACGAGGCTGTCCCGCCGATGCCGAGACTCCCGTTCGCCCTGCTGCCATCCCGCCGCCTGATCTGCGTGACAGACACCACCTCGATGCCATCACCTTGCGCATCGCTACCTGCGCTGACCTTGAGGAGGCGTTGCCATCCTTGCTGAGAGAGCTGCTGGACATGCTGAACGGCTGTCCTGAAAGCGGCACGGCGCACTCCGCGACTGGCGAACTCAGTGTCGTGCATCGCGCACCCGGTCAGGCGACCCATGCGGTGATTTCCCCTGTCGGCCTCGCTCTGTCAGCCGCTGCGCGCCAGAGATTGCAGGAAGTCGTCAGGGATATCGCTCGCGATCCCGGCGCCCGACAGCAGGCGTCAGGCATAGCCGGCACGCCAGGTGGCGTGCTGATCGCCCTCACGGACGCCGCTGACAGCGGGGAGACGGGCAGAGGGGCGACGGGCGATGACTGGTTGTGGCTTGGAGAGCCGGCAGCCCCAGCCCCCTCCCGCGAGACACCGCTGGCACACGCCGTCATCGACGCTCTGAGCCGTGGCCTGGCATTGCAGCAGCAACAGGCGCGTCACGCCGAAGACAGGCAGGCAGCGGTGGCGCAGGCCCTGAAGAACGAACGCCGACAACTGGCGGCGGAGCTGCACGACACCCTCGCCCAGGAATTGAGTTACCTGCAGATGCAGAGCGCACGCCTGACACGTGCCGCCCGCCATGCGCCACAGGAGGTGCAGGCACTGGCTGAGGAGGTGCATACCCAGGCCCGGCGCACCTTCCGCCAGACCCGTGAACTGATCAATGGCGCGCACGCCACCTGGGGAGACGCGCCGCTTGCCTGTGTGCTGGAGGCCTTGATCGAGGAATTCGAGACCCGTTCCAGCATGGTGTTCGAGCTCGACAACCGCATCCAGTCACTGCACCTCCCCGATGCCCAGTCCCTGCAGGTGATGTTCATCGTGCGGGAAGCGATGACCAACAGCGTGCGCCATGCCCGGGCCACCCACCTGCGCCTGCAACTGCTCTATCAGTCCTCTGGGCCGCAGCCGGCGGCGCGGGTGTTGCTGACCATCGAGGACAACGGCTGCGGGTTCGATCCCGCCGAAATCCCCGCCGCGCATTTCGGACTGGGCATCATGCAGGATCGCGCGCGCCACCTCGGGGCCGAGTTCGCCATCACCCAGCCCCGCCAGGGCGGTACCCGCGTGACACTGAGCTGGGAGCGCCGCGACACATGACCGCGACACGACAGACACCCTCGTCACCCTCGACGCACCCGACACGTCAGACACTCCCGACAAGAGTGGTACTCGTCGACGACCATCCGCTGTTTCGGCGCGGGCTTGCCGAGCTCTTGAGTGAAGGTGGCCTGTTCGAGGTCGTGGCCGACTTCGATGATGGTGCGCATCTGCTCGAGCGCCTCCCCACCCTCGCCCCCGAGCTGGTGATCGTCGACTGGCAGATGCCGCAGCTTGATGGCCTGACCCTGATGCGCCATCTCAAGCAGCGTGATGCCGCTCTCAAGGTCGTACTGCTGACCGCCTCCGACGACAGCCGTCACCTGCTGGATGCCATCCAGCAAGGGGCGGATGGCTACCTGATGAAGGACACCGCCCCCGAACGCATTCTCGAGCGCCTGCAGGCCGTCATCGACGGCAAGCTGGGGTTGGAGGAAGAGACCTTGCTGCTGCTGGCCAGGCGCCTGCAGCAGGACCACCGCCAGCGCTCGGCACGCGAACATGCACCGCCGGAGGGTGGCGTTCCCACGCCGAGTTCGGCCATGCCGCTGATCGAGGCGACAGACGCTGCCCTGGCTGACGGCATGGCTGAGGCCGAGACGGCGGACTGGCATCGCGGCCTGACCGAGCGTGAGCGCGATACCCTCAAATGGATCGGGCGCGGCCTCAGCAACAAGCTGATCGCGCGCGAGCTGGGCATCAGTGACAGCACGGTGAAGGTCTACGTCAAGAATCTGCTGCGCAAGCTGGATCTGCATTCGCGACTGGAGCTGGCCGCCTGGGTCTACGCCCACCCGCTGACGCTAGCGAGAGATGCCAGCCGAGCGCCCGCCGAGGACGCGACAAGCGCCAAAGAGGCCATGACACGGGCCGAAAAGGAGAGCCTGAGATGATGCGCTTTCTCGAACAGTTCGCCTCCGCCTCGACTGCCTCGCCCTTCAGCGCACAGGCGATTCTCGACAGCCTGAGTGATGCCGTGGTCGTGGTGGATGCTGACAGCACGCTGCTCTATGCCTCGCGTGGCTGGCAGGCCCTGAGCGGACACCTGCCGGAAAGTCAGCGAGACATCACTAAAGCCATCTCCCGGGGGCAGACCACGGAGCTGGTCGCGCCCCCTCAACGCCTGCGGGAAGCACTGCACCCCGCAGATCACGCCCGCTGGGACGTGCTCGCCCGCCACGTGTCACGCCGTGAGCGGCCTGACTGCTGGCGATTGCGCATTCTGGGGCCGGACCACCACTATCGCTGGTGTGAAGTCCGTAGCCAGTCGCTCTCGCTGGCCTCGCCCTGGCCCGCCACGCTCACTCTGCATGACATCAGCGAGCGCGTGCAGCAGGAGCAGATCGACGCCGCCAACCTGCGCAGCCTGACGCGCCTGATCAAGGGCCTGCCCGCGATGGTCTATCGCGCGCGCAACAACCGCCACTGGTCGATGGAGTACATCAGTGACGGCTGCCTGGCCATCACCGGACTCAGCCCGCGCGACCTGCTCGATCATCCCTCCCTCACCTACGGCGACATGATCCACCCCGAGGATGCCGACCGCGTGTGGGACCAGGTACAGGCCGCCCTCCAGGCACACACGCCCTTCACCCTTGCCTACCGCATTCGTCACCGCGATGGCGACGTGCGCCGGGTACAGGAAAAGGGCCATGGCATCTATTCACCTGACGGCACGCCACTGGCCGTGGAAGGCATCATCTTCGCCGTCGACACCTCGGACCTGGCAGGGGATTCCGCATGATCCGGTGGGTATGGCACCGGCATCGCATACTCCTTTATGGCTACCCTTTCCGAGCAATGTGCAGCCAGGTCACATCTCGCTAGCCTGTTTCGTTGTCAGTGTTTCTCGACGTCATCACGTCACGAAACCTCAGGTAACGCATCAAGACACAACAAGAACAGGATGGTATCCATGACCCAACGTATCGCGATCATCGGCGCAGGCCCCAGTGGACTGGCTCAATTGCGCGCCTTTCAATCCGCTGCCGACAAGGGCATCGAGATCCCCGAGATTGTCTGTTACGAGAAGCAGGATGACTGGGGTGGTCTGTGGAATTACAGCTGGCGCACCGGCCTGGATGCCCACGGCGAGCCGGTCCACGGCAGCATGTATCGCTACCTGTGGTCGAATGGTCCCAAGGAGTGTCTCGAGTTCGCCGACTACTCCTTTGAAGAACATTTCGGGCGCCCTATCGCCTCCTACCCGCCGCGCGCCGTGCTGTTCGACTACATCAAGGGGCGTGTCGAGAAGGCTGGCGTGCGCAAGTACATCCGCTTCGGCTGCCCGGTGCGCCAGGTCACCTTCGATGAGACTACCCAGCAATTCACGGTCAGCGTGCATGATCAGGCGCTCGATCTGGTGACCAGCGAAGAATTCGATCACGTCATCGTGGCTTCCGGGCATTTCTCGACTCCGAACGTGCCGGAATTCCCCGGTTTCGCGACCTTCAATGGCCGCATTCTGCATGCGCATGATTTCCGCGATGCACTGGAATTCAAGGGCAAGGATCTGCTGTTGCTCGGCAGCAGCTATTCCGCGGAGGACATCGGCTCGCAGTGCTACAAATACGGCGCGCGCAGCATCACCACCAGCTATCGCACCGCCCCGATGGGCTTCAAATGGCCGGACAACTGGGAAGAGAAGCCGCTGCTGGTGAAGGTCGATCGCGATACCGCCTATTTCAGTGACGGCAGCCACAAGCGAGTCGATGCCATCATCCTGTGCACCGGCTATCTGCATCACTTCCCGTTCCTCGAGGAGTCGCTGCGCCTCAAGACTGCCAACCGCATGTGGCCGCTGGGGCTCTACAAGGGCGTGGTGTGGGAAGAGAATCCGCGCCTGTTCTATCTCGGCATGCAGGACCAGTGGTACACCTTCAACATGTTCGATGCCCAGGCCTGGTGGGTGCGCGATGCGATTCTCGGCACCCAGACACTGCCGGCGAAAGCGGCGATGCAAGCCGATAGCCAGGCATGGCGCGAGCGTGAGGAAACGCTGGATAGCGACGAGGCGATGATCGTCTTCCAGGGTGACTACGTGAAATCGCTGATCAGCGAGACCGACTACCCGAGCTTCGATATCGATGGCGTGAATCGTACCTTCCTCGAGTGGGAGCATCACAAGCACGAGAACATCATGACCTTCCGCGATCACGGCTATCGCTCCTTGATGACCGGCACCCTGGCGCCCAGACATCACACGCCGTGGCTTGAGGCGATGGATGACTCGCTGGAAGCCTATCTGGCCCAGCCGGCCGAGGCCGAGGCGCCATCCGACGAGGAGTCAGCTGCTCAGGCGACGACCACGCCGCTGGCCTCCTGACGCTTTCTGGTCACCTGACGCTCTTGTGAGAAGGAGCTGCGCGGACGACTTGCCAGGCACCAGGCGGAGGGGCTCCCTCCGCCTTTTCATGGCCAGAAATATCAACAAAAGCTCATATAGACTCGCATTCATGCAACGCATGTCTTTCGCTGGCGATTGAACGCCTCATTTCCCCGACACCCCACAAGGACGCCCGATCACCATGCGCATCACGCTCTATTTCCTGATCTCGACCCTGTGCGAAATCGGCTGGGCCACGGGCCTGAAGGTCGCCGACACTCCCCTGGAATGGGCACTGACGGTGCTGCTGGTCATCATCAGCCTGAGTCTGGTCACCCAGATCGCCAGGGCACTGCCCGCCAGCACCACCTACGCCATCTTCGTCGGCCTGGGCACGCTGGGGACGGTGGTGACTGACCTGCTGTTCTTCGATCTCGAGTTCCAGTGGTCCACGCTGGGCTTCGTGGTGCTGATGCTGATCGGCATCATCGTGCTCAAGACGGCCCCCGGCGCGCCCGGCCACAAGCGGACTCACGCAAGTGCCACACCACAGACCACCGTCAGTGAATGAGCAGGAGGGATGACATGGATTGGGTCTATCTGATCGCCGCCGGCTGCTGTGAAGTCGTCGGCGTCACCGGTTTCAATCAATACGCCAACCACCGCCGCCGACGGGGTGTGCTGCTGATCGCGCTGGGCTTCAGCGCCTCCTTGAGCCTGCTGTATCTGGCCATGGACACCATCAGCCTGGGCATCGCCTATGCCGTATTCTCCGGCATCGGCACCGTGGTCAGCGCCATCATCGGGGTGCTGTTCTGGCGGGAGCATTTCTCGTTTCGCCGCATGGCCTGCATCGGCCTCATCGTGCTGTCGATCGTCGGCCTCAACCTGACAGGCGGGCATTGATCATTGCCATTCGTGCAATGACCAATTGCCGTCAGGTGCCTTTTTCTGTCGTCGGCAGTGCACTAGCCTCTCGGGCAACATTCGTGATCATGCCATTCAGGAGTCTTGCCATGAGCCTGTCCTTCTACGCCGTCAGTCACGAGCGCGGCTTCTCTCCCACGCCCCTGCCCATCTGGACGGACAACGGTGACGTGTCTGACCTCTTCGAGACCGAGGCGACGCCAGAGGTGGTCCGTCAGGAGGTCGAGGGTGTCCCGGGCGCCTTCCAGCTGCTCAATGTGCTGACGCCTGCCGAGGCCGACAACTTCGTCGCCGCCCTGGAGGAAATGGGCTTCGAGGAGGATGCGCCCGTCTCCCTGCCGCGTTCGGTGCGCCACAACCACAACGTCAACTGGGTCGTCAGTGACGCCATCGATCAGGTCATCTGGGCGCGCTCGGCGCCACTGGTGACCGAGCAGATCCAGGGCGAGGGCGCAAAAGGCATCAATGCGCGCTTTCGTGTCTATCGCTACGAGGCCGGTGACTTCTTCAAGCCGCATACCGATGGTGCCTGGCCGGGCAGTCGCGTCATCAATGGCGAGATCGTCCAGGACGCCTATCCGGGCCTGATGAGCCAGTACACCTTCCTCATCTTCCTGAGCGATGGCTATACCGGCGGGCGCACCGAGTTTCTGGTCAGCCGTCGCGACCCCGAAAGGCCTGCCCAGTCACGGGACGACATCCAGACAGTCTCGGTCGCAACGCCCAAGGGTGGCGTGCTGTGCTTCCCGCATGGCTCGCACCCGCAGCACTGCGTGCACGCAGGCGAGCCGATCCGCGATGGTGCCAAGTACATCATCCGCAGCGATATTCTCTACTGATGACCACCTGCCGAGAACCTGCTAGCGACCGGCCAGCCACTCGCGGCGGGCGAGCAGGAAGTCGACCCAGGCACGCACGCGCGGATTGTGCTGATTCTCGCGCGCGAAGACGACATGGATGCCAGTGTCGAAATCCGACGACGTGACCTGATGGTCCTCCAGCACCGCCACGAGGCGTCCTTGGTCCAGTTCTTCACGGATGGCCCAGAGCGGTTGCACCACGACACCAGCTCCCTCGAGGGCTGCCTGGGTCAGAATGTCGGCGTTGTTGGTACGCAACGCGCGTGCTCGCGCCGAGATGCGGTGCTCCCGCTCACCCTGCACCAGCCGCCAGTGATGATTGGCGGTGGTATAGCTGAAGGTCAGCAGGCGGTGCCGCTCCAGGTCCTCAGGCTGACGAATGGGCGGCTGGGCACTGAGATAGGACGGCGCCGCGGCCAGCACGAAACGCTGGTCACTGATGTGCCGTGCGATCAGACTCGAGTCTTCCAGATGGCCGATGCGGATGGCGACATCGAACTGCTCCTCGATCAGATCCACACGCTGATCACTGCTGACGATATCCAGCGCCACCTCGGGGTAGCACTGCATGAATTCACTCACCAGCGGCGCAAGATAGAGGCGCGAATATCGCCACGGCACCGAGATGCGCAGCGGTCCCGCGACTCGCTCACTCAGCGTCTCGAGCTCATCCGTCAATTGAGCCACCTCGCCCAGGATGGCACGGAAACGGATCACGGCTCGCTCACCGGCAGGCGAAAGCCGCACATGGCGCGTGGTGCGCACCAGCAACGGCTCGCCCAGCTGTCGCTCCAGATGATTGACGTGACGCGTCGCCGTGGAGCTGGCGATCTCCAGCTCACGCGCAGCCGCATTGAAGCTCTGATGCTCCGCCACCTTGAGGAAGGTGCGCAGTCGTTGGGTCAGTTCGTTCATGGCTCTCCACAGTGAATCCGCCTTTCACGTCGACACCGGACCTTGCGCCCGATGGCATTCGCCGATGCCGAGCATAACACCCTCGCCATCCGGGCTTCGCAGCGGCCACTTTCACTTGAGGCGGCTTTGCATATTAGCGGTTGCCTAACGCTTGCCTGCCACGGATACTGTATATAAATACAGCCATGACAGGAGAGCTTTCCATGACCGCCTCTGCCCCCCTTGCCACTCACGAGACGTTGGCTCGCCCTCATCCCGCTCCTGCGCCATGTGAGCTGCCATACCCCCACATCACGGGGCGTGCGGGAATTTCCGGCTTTCCGTCACCGGCCGAGGATTACGCTGGCCGGACATTGGATCTCAACGAGCGGCTGATCAAGCGTCCGGCAGCGACCTTCTTCATGACGGTGGCAGGTGACAGCATGGAAGGCTTCGGCATCTACGAGAATGACACCCTGGTCGTGGATCGCTCCATCGACGCCCGCCCCGGACATATCGTGGTGGCGCTGGTCGAGGGCGAGGTGGTGGTCAAGCGCTACGAACTGATCGGCCAGCGGCCGTATCTGTGCTCCGGCAATGCCCTGTATCCGCCGGTGGCCATCGTCGATCTCGAGTGTCAGGTCTGGGGGGTGGTGCGCTCCGTCATCCACGAATACGCGGTATGAACGCGCCGATGATCGGGCTGGTCGACTGCAACAACTTCTACGCCAGCTGTGAGCGAGTCTTTGATCCGCGCCTGGAAGGCCGCCCCGTGGGGGTGATGTCCAACAATGACGGCTGCGTGATCGCGCGCTCTCAGGAACTCAAGGCGCTGGGCATCGAGATGGGGACCCCGGCCTACCAGCTGCAATCCCTGGTACGCGAGGGACGCATCCACCTGCTCTCCTCGAACTATGAGCTGTATGGCGACATGTCGGCGCGCGTGCGCGACGTGCTGGAGGAATACAGCGCGGGGGTCGAACCCTACTCCATCGACGAGATGTTCGTGCGCTTCGATGGCTTTGACCGCAACGCGATGCTGGCGCTGAGTCGTACCCTGCACCGCAATGTGCGCAAGTTCACCGGCATCCCGGTATGTGTCGGCGTGGCCCCCACTCGTACCCTGGCCAAGCTGGCCAACCGTACCGCCAAGAAGCGGCCGGAATTCGGCGGCGTCTGCGTGCTGGAACCTGCCGAAGTCGGCACCCAGCGCCTGCTGGAAGACACACCGCTGGGCGATGTCTGGGGCGTGGGCCATCGCCTGGTCGAACGGCTGGCACTGCAAGGGCTGCATACCGCCTGGGACCTGCGCTGTGCGGACCCGCGCGCCATCGGTCAGCGCTATTCCGTCGTGCTGGAGCGCACCGTGCGCGAGTTGCAAGGCACGCCCTGCTTCGAGATGAACGACCC
Source organism: Cobetia marina (assembly GCF_001720485.1). Taxonomy (GTDB): domain Bacteria; phylum Pseudomonadota; class Gammaproteobacteria; order Pseudomonadales; family Halomonadaceae; genus Cobetia; species Cobetia marina. The sequence goes on along the minus strand of NZ_CP017114.1, from coordinate 1,760,033 downwards.
CGATGATGCCCGTCAGCGCATCATGACCTCGCGCTCCTTCGGCCGCATGACCGATGACATGAATGAGCTCAAGGATGCCATTCGCCAGCACGCCCAGCGCGGCGCCGAGAAGCTGCGCCATCAGGGCAGCCAGACACGTGCCGTGCTGGTCTTCCTCAAGAGCAACCGCCACCGCCCGGATCTCCCGCAATACTCGCCCAGCACCATCATCGAACTCCCCGAACCGACCAGCGACAGCCGCGAGATACTCGCCGCCGCCCATCAGGCGCTCGAGCGTATCTATCTGCGCGGCTATCGCTTCATGAAGGCAGGCGTGATGCTGCTGGACCTCATCGACCAGCCCCGAGAGCAGCTCTCGTTGCTCGACAGCGAAGCCGATATCGCCAGACGAGAACGCAACCAGCAGCTGATGGCGACACTGGATGCGATGAATCAGAAGATGGGCCGTGGCACCGTGCGTCTGGGCGTCGCGCGCCCGGATGCCGCCTGGCAGCTGCGCTGCGCGCATCGCAGCTCACGCTATACCACCCGCTGGCAGGAGCTGAAGCGACTGGGGAGCCCCCCTCGGCTCCCTACAACGCCAGGCGCGACGCAAGAAACTCGACAAAGGCACTGATACGGGGCGAGAGCGTGCTGTTGCGGTAGTACACCGCCTGGATCAGCTCACGCGGATTGGGCGACTGGACCTGCCCCGGCAGCACTTCCACCAGAGCGCCCGACGCCAGGTCATCGGCGAGCATGAAGCGGGAGATCAGCGCGATGCCGTGGCCGGCCAGGCATAGCTGGCGCATGACTTCACCGCTGGAGGTGGAAAGGTGCGGCGTCGTTTCCAGCTCCCGGGGCGCACCCTTGAGTGGCCAGCGATTCAGGCGACTGGGCGGCAGGAATCCCAGCAGGCGATGCGACGCCAGCGCCGCGACGCTCGTCGGCGTGCCATGCCTTGCCAGATAAGCGGGGCTGGCGACCAGGTGCAGGGTCGAGCGCCCCAGTACCTTGGCGTGCAGGGTCGAATCCTCGAGCTCGCCGATGCGAATGGCGACATCGGTGCGCTGCTCCAGCAGATTGATGATGTCGTCACCCGCCGAAAGCTCCAGGGAAATGCCGGGATAGCGACGTTCGAACTCTCCCACCAGCGGCACCAGCTGATGCAGGACGAAAGGACTGGCGGCATCGACCCGCAGACGGCCGCTGGGTTGATCACGCTGCTGACGCAAGACGTCTTCGGCCTCGCTCAACTGCTGCAGCCCTTCCCTGATGCGCTCGACGAAAGCACGCCCCTCGTCCGTCAGGGCGACGCTGCGAGTGGTACGAGTCAACAGCGGTGTCTCAAGCTCGCTTTCCAGCCGCTGGATGGCCCGCGACACCTTGGCCACGGGCACATCCCGCTGCTTGGCGGCAGCACTGAACCCTCCGCTGTCGACCACCGCCAGCAACCATTCAAGGTCTTGTGAGCGACTGCGCATGATGAAACTTCTCCCAGAAGACGATGGCCCTTGTCAGACCTTGATGACCACTTGTTCGGCCCGTATCTTTGCAGAAATCGCAATGATCGGCACCTGTCAGGCACTTCTTGCACCACAATCACGCACCGCTTCCAAGCGATCACGCCATGGCCTTCCGTGCTCAGTTCCTGCCTCGCCGGCTCTCGCCGGGGCGCAGCATGCGCACCCGGGCCTTGGGAGTACGGCGTGGCAGCATCGGCGGTTCGGGGGGCTGGTCGATCTTCATCGAGGCCTCGAGCTTGCTGAGCCCCACTGAGCCCCCCAGGGTGGTGGCGAATTCGGCGTCACCCTGCTCGCGCTGATTGTCTGAGGGCGTGCCCGACGTGCGGGGTTCACCACTCGCTGACAGGTCCGGTGGCGGGATGATGACCCAGGCGAAGGTCGGCAGCGTCAGATTCCAGTAGATGGCCGGAAGTCGAATCATCAATACCATCACGATGGCCGCGCCTGTCGCCCAGGCAAGCGGCATCCCGAGCTCGAGCAGCGCGATATAGAGAATCCCGCCCGCCAGCGACGCCGAGGCGTAGATTTCCTGACGCAGCACCATCGGCACGCGGCGCGCCAGTACATCCCGGATCATGCCGCCTGCCACGCCACTCATGGTGCCCATCACCACGACAACGATGCCCTCTACCCCCATCATGCGGGCCTTGTGAGCGCCCAGCACGGTGAACAGCGCAAGGCCGAAGGCATCCGTCACGGGCAGAAAGACCCGCGTCAGGCGGTGGATGTAGTGAAAGCCCAATGTCGCCACGCCCACCGTGAGCAGGATCACCCAGAGATAGACCGGCTGCTCGACCCAGAACACCGGTCTGATGCCCAGCACCAGATCACGCAGGGTGCCGCCGCCGATACCGGTCACGGCGCCGAGCACCAGCATGCCGATCGGGTCCATCCGCGAACGACAGGCCACGACGACGCCTGTCAGCGCGAAGATCATCACACCGGCCAGATCCAGCCAGGTTATCCAGTTCATACCCATAGCATCCTCAGACGACGAAACTGTCATTCATGCGCCACACGCGAGCGTGATGGCCGTTCATTCAGCGGCCAGTCCGCGACGCGCCGTCACGCTGGGCGCCTCACCGAAACGCTGTTGATAGGCACGAGAAAAGTGCGCCAGATGGGTGAATCCCGTGGCAAAGGCCGCCTGGGAGACACTGACCCGACTGTCGGCGAGCACCCGCTGTGCATGATCCAGACGCATGCCGAGATAGCATTGCTTGGGGGTCTCGCCGAATTGCGCCACGAACAGGCGCGTCAGCTGGCGCTGTGACTGCCCCGCGAGCCGACAGACCACCGGAATGGGCAGGGCCTGGGCAAGATTGGCCTCCATCACCGCCAGCGCCCGCACGACACTGCGCGGCAACGACGAATCGCGCGGAGTCGGGCTCTCCACATTCACGGCCGTGCGCTGGTGCATGATCTGACGCCCCACGGCATCGGCCAGCGAAGGGCCATAGAGCCGCTCGATCCAGGCCAGCATCATGTCGATGCTGGCCGCCCCGCCGGAGCCGGTCAGACGCTCACCCTGCCATTCATAAGGGGCCGAGCTGACGTCCAGCTCAGGAAACTCCTGCTGAAAGGCCGGCACGCTTTCCCAGTGCAACGCCACCGGATGCCCCGCCAGCACACCGGCCCGCGCCAGAATGAAGGGGGCGGTATCCAGCCCCCCCAGCCAGGCACCATGGGCCGCCAGCCAACGCAGCACGGCACGCGACTCACTGTCGACACTCGCTTCTGGCTCATAGGACGACACCACCATCAGGCGCATCCGGGCCATGGATGCCGAGGTCTGTTCACACACCGCTTCCGGTGCCTGCCGGGGCTCCCCCGTCATCAGCTGATCGAGGCGACCATCAACATCGATACGGACCCCGTTGCTGGCCACCACCGCCTCACCATCCGCTGACAACAGCCGCCAGGCGAACAGATCCCGCCCGAAGCGATTGGCGACCCTCAAGGGCTCGAGCAGGCAGAACAGCGTCAACATCGAGAAGCGCGGTACCAGCCAGACATTCAGCGTATTCTCGGCGGCGCCGGGCGCCAGCACGGGCGGTGAGTCCGGCCGCGGGTAGGGATGCGCGCCAGTGCTCAAGGGCTTCATATCCAGCGCGGTCGGGGTATCAGGCATATGGCGATTTTCATCAATCCTTCGGCGGTTTTCATCAAACGATAATGACATTGGGGCAAAGAGACCAGTGACCCGTGCAGAATCGCGGCTTTCGATCGTCCGTCACCTGCCATCATCGCATCGCATTTGATGACATAACGCATCACTCAAGCCACGTGATTGATTCCATATGGCATCAGAACATCGACCTTGGGCGTAGCGACCTTAGGCGAAAACTCAATAAAAACCCATTGAATTCAGTGGCTTGTAAAGAGCAAGAAACTGGCATGCCATTTGCTATCCATCATGACAGGAGGCGCCAACCAGCGCCCTTCCCCATGTCATCCAGGACAGGATATCGCCATGAGCATCGCCAGCTTCAAATCCGCCCACCGCCTGATAACGGGCCAACAGGCCTCATCACGCCTCAGTGAAGAAATCCTTCGCCTGGGCATGCGCTGCCCGATGGTGGTCACCGACCCCGGTGTGCTGGGATCGGGTACCCTCAAGCCGATCACGGATCAGCTCGATGTACTGAAGGCCAATGGCCAGCTGACCCATTACCGCATCTTCAGCGAGGTCAGTGCCGAGCCGGAAGTGCACATCGTGGAGGACTGCATGAGCGTCTACCTCGAGGCGCAGTGCGATGGCCTGATCGCGCTGGGCGGCGGCAGCGCCATGGACATCGCCAAATGCGTGGCGGTGTACGCCACCCATGACGGCGATCTGGAAAGCCTGTTCGGGGAAGACAAGGCCCGTGTGCGTGGTGCACCGCTGATCGCGATGCCGACCACGGCAGGCACCGGCTCCGAAGTCACCAACATCGGCATTCTGTCTGACACCGAAGCACGCATGAAGAAAGGTATCGTGAATGACTACCTGCTGCCGGACGTCGCCATCGTCGCCCCGGAGCTGACGGTCAGCTGTCCCCGCCATGTCACTGCCGCCAGCGGCGTCGATGCTCTGGTGCATGCCATCGAGGCCTATCTGTCCAACTTCGCCACGCCCATCACCGATGCGCTGGCCATCAAGGCCATGCGCCTGATCATCAAGGCATTGCCCAAGGCCTATGCCAATCCCGGCAATCTCGAGGCGCGTGAAGCCATGGCCACGGGGAGTCTGCTGGCAGGCATGGCCTTCGGCAATGCGGGGGTCGGCGCGGTCCACGCCCTGGCCTACCCGCTGGGCGGGCGCTACCACCTGCCCCATGGCGTGACCAACGCCCTGCTGCTGCCGCATGTGATGCGCTGGAATGCGCTGGCCTGCGTCGAACGCTTCCGGGATATCGCAGAGGCACTGGATACTGCGCATCATGCACTCAAGGATGAGGCCGCGGCCGAACTGGTCGTCGAGCGCCTGCACCAGCTGTGCCGAGACGTGGACATCCCCAGTGGCCTGCGCCATTTCGACATTTCCGAAAAGGATATTCCTTCGCTTGCGGCAGATGCCGTCAAGGTGGAACGCCTGCTGCGCAACAATCCGCGTCAACTGACCCAGCACGACATCGAGTGCATCTATCGCGCCGCCTGGTGAAGCCCGCCAGGCATGAGCACTGCCCCTTCTCGTGAACACCATCTCCACCCCAGGTGAAGATGAATAACGATAACAACAGGAACGCCATCATGAGCCACTGGAAAACCCGCCAACCCGGAGAGGAAAGCCCCTACTACGCCCTGGGGCCTTTCAAGATTCGCCTGCCCTTCCTGCACTACCGATTCGAGCTGCCCGACTATCTGCAGGGGCTTCTGATGTGCGCGGTGGATCTCGCCGCCATCCCGCTGATGACGGAGCTGCTGGGCATGCCGTTTGAAGCCGCCCTGGCCATCGTGATGCTCAACGGGCTGCTGTATCTCGTTCACCATCTGCTGGGCGACCCGGTCATTCCCGGCTGGATCACGCCGGCCATCCCTCTGCTGATGGCCTATGTGGCCACCTTCCCCGAGGGCGAGACGCGGGTGCATGCCCTGATCGCCTTCCAGCTGATGCTCGGGATACTGGCCATCGTGCTCGGACGAACGGGGCTGGCCAGCAAGGTGGTCAACCTGATTCCCTCGGCCATCAAGGCCGGCATCATCATGGGGGCAGGCCTGGCCGCGATCAGCGTGGTCTTCAAGGAAGGCGGACGCTTCGACACCTATCCCATCACCATCAGCATCGCCGTGGGTCTGGCGTTCTACATCATCTTCTCGCGCCACTTCGCAAGGCTGAAGACCTCGAATCCGTTCTGGGACAACCTGGGCAAGCTGGGGATCTTCCCGATCATCCTGCTGGCGATCATCGTCGCACCGCTGGTCGGCGAGGCCGCCTGGCCTGACGTGCAGTGGGGCTTCAGTCAGCCGGACTTCGTGACCATGTTCAGCCAGTACACCGTCTTTGGCGTGGGCTTGCCGCCGCTGTCGATGTTCCTGACCGCCCTGCCCACCGTACTGGCCGCCTATATCGTGCTGTTCGGCGATGTCCTGCAATCCAAGGCGCTGGTCGAGGAAGCCGATGAGTCACGGCCTGACGAGAAGATCGACTACGACGCCAACCGTGCCCACATGATCTTCGGTGGCCGCAATACGCTGATGAGCCTGTTCGGTCCGGACGTCACCATGTGCGGGCCGCTGTGGGCCGCCATGCAGGTCGTCGTGGTCGAGCGCTACAAGGAAGGCAAGCAGGCGATGCACTCGCTGTTCGGGGGCTCAGGCTCCTTCCGCTGGGGCACGAATACCGGCCTGCTGTTGCTGCCCATCGTCAGTCTGGTCCAGCCCATTCTGGGGATCGCGCTGGCGCTGACCCTGTTGATCCAGGGCTATGTCAGCGTACGACTGGGGATTCTCGAAGCCCGCAGCCAGCGTGACCTCGGCATTGCCGGCGTGATCGCCGCCGTTCTGGTGATCAAGGGCGCCGCCTGGGCCTTCGGAATCGGGATCGCCCTGTGCCTGTTGATCTACGGCAAGCGCTTCTTCTCGGGGGAAAACGACGAGACCTTCAGCCGCGATATCGGCAAGGGCGATATCGACGCTCCCGCCAGTGACGTGACGCCAACCGTTTCCACGACATCCTCGCATTGACGTATCGTAACCCCATGGCCCCCCGCCGCCTGAGCGCGCGGGGGCTTCTGTCAGGGGAACCCTCAATGCAGAACGTGGAACAGGATCTCAAGCTGGAAGCGGCGCTGGCACTGCTGGAACGTCAGTCACTGGAGGCTGTCGAGGTCATCGACACCCGCGGCGAGGTGATCGGCGTCTTGACGCGCCAGGAAGTGGAATCCGCCGCCGAGCGCAAGGAACGCCTCGCCCGGTCGAATCAGCGCACCCTCGCCGCCGGGCCGGACGGCCCACCGGACACCGCCACGGACCTGCTGGCCGAGGTTCCGGTGCAGCGAGTGCTGGATGCCTTGCACGACGGGGTCTACATCACCGACGCCCTCGGGGTGACCGTGGCCATCAACCAGGCCTATGAGCGCATCACGGGGCTCAAGCGCAGTGATGTGCTGGGCCGGCACATGCAGGAACTGGTGCGCAGAGGCTATATCTCCAAGTCGGTCTCTCTGGAGGTCATCCGGGACGGCAAGCCCGTCACTCTGGTCCAGAGCCTGCACGATGGCCGCAAGATCCTGGTCAGCGGCCTGCCCATGCACGCGCGGGATGGCGCCTTGAGTCACGTCGTCACCAGCGTGCGTGATATCACCGAATTGCTGCGCGCCAAGCATGCCCAGGAACAGCTTCGCCAGCTGCACTCCCTGCACGAGACCTACAGCGTCAACGCCGGTACCGACGAGCAGGCACTGGAACTCGTCACCAGCGAGGCCACGGCCGCTTGCTTCGCGCTGGCAGAACGCGTGGCCGCCACCGATGTGAAGGTCCTGATCCAGGGCGAGACGGGCACGGGCAAGACATTGCTGGCCCGCTATCTTCACGAGCACAGCGAGCGCTCTGCCGGCGTGTTTCTGGAACTCAACTGTGCCGCCCTGCCCGAAGGACTACTGGAGGCGGAACTGTTCGGCTATGCGCCCGGGGCCTTCACCGGTGCCAATGCCCGGGGAAAACAGGGGCTGTTGGATGTGGCCAATGGTGGCACGCTGTTTCTCGACGAGATTGGCGACCTGCCACTCTCGCTGCAGGCCAAGCTGCTTAAGGTCGTCGAGGAGCAACGTTTCATGCCCGTGGGAGGGACCGAGCTCAGGCGGACCAACGTGCGCCTGCTGACCGCGTCACATCATGACCTGGCCGCTCGCGTGAGGGAGGGGCGCTTTCGCGAAGACCTCTATTATCGCCTCAGCGTCGTCCCCATCACGCTGCCCCCGCTTCGCGAGCGCCGTGGTGAGGTCATCCCGCTGCTACGCCACTATCTGGGTCACTTCTGCCAACGCCATGCCCGCGTTCGCCACTTCGATCCCGAGGTACTGGAACTGCTGGCCTCGCATCAGTGGCCGGGCAACATCCGTGAGCTGATCAACCTGGTCGAGCGACTGGTCGTCACCACCGACCAGACGCTCATCACGACGGACATGCTGCCCGCCGAATGCCTGGGGCCAGGCGGTCTCGCGGCCCCCTCTGCCGCTGCGACGATACCTGCCGGAGTGCGCGAGAACCACGCCACACTCACGCAATGCACCCAGGCCCTGGAGCGGGAACTGATCCACCGGGCGCTCGAGCGACATGCCACGACGCGTGCTGCCGCTTCCTCGCTGGGCATCAATCAATCGACACTGGTCAAGAAGATGCAGAAGTACGCCATCAGGCGTCAGCGGTGACCGGGGTCTCGGGCAGCGAGCGAGGTGACAGCACGCAGCGGTCCCTGCCTCTGGCCTTGGCGTGATAGAGCGCTTCATCCGCCTGATTCAGGATATTCTCGAAGTCGTAATCCTCCCCGCTGCCAGCGGCGGAGACCCCCACGCTGATGGTGACGATCCCCTGCTGCGGATTGCCCGCATGCGGTAGCGCCAGTCCGCTGACATGCTCGCGAATCTCCTCCGCTCGCGCCAGCGCCGCTTGCGGGGAGCAGGATGGCAGCAGCACCACGAACTCCTCCCCCCCGAAACGCGCCACGATGTCGACATCGGGGTGCACGCTTTCGAAGATGGCCGTCGCGATGCGCTTGAGGCAGACATCGCCTTTCACGTGACCGTAGTGATCGTTGTAGGCCTTGAACTGATCGACATCGATCATGGCGACGCCGTACTGGAGTCGGCGATCGACCTGCTTGCCGATCAGGGAACTCACCAGGCTGTCGAAGTGGCGGCGGTTGTAGACTTCCGTCAGGGGGTCGATGGAGGCAAGTCGCCGGAACTCTTCATTCTTCTCCGTGAACTCCTCGACCCGCAACTGCTCGCGCAGCAGCAACAGGTAGGAAAGCCGCTCGGCCTTCTCGCTGCGCAGATTGGAGATGATGGAAAACAGCGTGATGGAGAAGAACACCATCAACGCCATGAACCCTGCCGACTCATAGGGGGCAGGATGGGCGGTGACCAGGTACAGCATCACGCAGAAATGGAAGGCCGAGGAACATAGGGCGTACCAGAAACGCAGCTGGAACAGGACATTTCCCACCAGCACGATGAGCCCGAGCGCGAACAGATCCAGAAAGGAATGCGGTGACACTGACAACTGGATCAACAGGGCCGTGAAGATCATTGCGAAGCACACGAGAGCGGTCATCAGCATCTCGCGCAACACCGGCGTCACACCGCGCTTGAGCAGGTAGATGCAGAGCAACGCGATGGGCGTCATCACTCCGACCCGGATGATGATGGCTTCCAGCATGTGATCCGGCCGAAAGCGCCAGTCATTGATCAGAAACAGCACATAGATGCTGATCGCCACCGCCCCCATGCAGACAAGCTTGTGACTGCGCTCTGCGTGGATGTCCCGCTCGAACCGCGCCTCGATCTCGTCCGGGAAATCGATACCCAGCCCGCCGTTGCGGTGTATCTGCCTGTCCACCTGTACCATCAGATCATTCATCCACGCCCCCTCCCTTGAGGACAGTCAATCAATGATCACACTCTATACAAGGCGACACCGGTGAATAAGGCATGCGGGCCAAACGTGACAATCGTTCACGCTTGTCAAACGATTGTCCAAATATTCGAGACCACGGACATTGCCCCCACGCCCCGGCGGGTGGGACGAGGCGACGGGGTCCCTCCCGTCTCGCTCGTCATCCGTGATTCTCCCCCTGCAGGCGACAATCGGCAGTGCGCCCTCAGCGATCGGCAGGCGATGAAAAGCGCCACGGCGCGGCAATCCGGAAGAAGCGACGCGTGACGGCCTCGTCCACGGGACGCGTGATCAGCGAGACCAGCACGAAGACCGGCAGATTGAGCATCAGGCCCCAGAAACCGGCATGAATCCCGAGCGGATGCGGCCAGACGATGGTCAACAGCACCGTGACGACAAAGCCGGCGCAGATGCCTGCAGACACCCCGGCGGCCGAGGCACGCGGCCAGAAGAACATGCCGAGAAACGCCGGCAGCACCTGGGAGGCAAAGCCCAGCCCGATCAGCAGGATCATCACCAGATTGCCCGGTTCGATGATGGCCAGCGGCGCGATGATCAGAAACATCACCGGGAAGATGAGCCACCGTGCCCATTGGCCGGCGCGTGCATCACTGAGCTTGAGCCCGGGCTGCAGCACATCCCGACTCAGGCTCAGGGCTACCGAATGGATGAAGGGCTCGCTGGAGGACATCGAGGCAGCCAGCGTCCCCGCCCCCAGCAGCCCCACCAGCCAGACCGGCATGTTGGCCATCGCGTACTCCAGCACCACCGTATCGGCACGCTCAAGCTCGGGCAGGCTGAAGATGCCGATGAAGCCCACCACCACCAGCGGCAGGATCACCACGTAGTAGGTCGGCAGCCAGCTGGCGCTGCGGCGGATGGTCTGCGCGGAGGAGGCGCTCATCCATTGCGTCCACACCGGCGGCATGAAGGACAGCATCGAGACGATGATCGAGGTGGTCCAGAAGCTGAAGCTCATGTCGCCCCCCGCCCCCGGCAGGCGGAGATACTCGGGATGTGACCGCTCGAGGCGCTCGAACACTCCGCTGAAGCCCCACTCCCCCGTGGCCAGGTGCGCCGCCCACAGGCCGATGACCCATGCCACCACCACCATCAGCACGCCCTGGAAGACATTGGTACGCCCGATGGCGCGCTGACCACTGACGAACAGATACACGGCGATCGCCGCAAGCACCAGCAGCACGCCGGCCCACAGCGGGATACGCCCCCCGCTCATCACCAGCAGGATGTAGGCCGAGCCGATGGTCTGCAGCACCGCATAGGCCACCGAGGCGATCGACATCACCAGCGCCGAGAGCGCGCCGAGTGCGGGGCTCTGATAGCGATCCGCGATCGCGCTTGCCTGGGTGACATGCCCGAACTGCTCACCGAACTTCCACACCTTGGGCCCGAAGTACCAGGCCACCAGCGCCAGATAGGCCAGATAGATCGCGACATAGAAGACCGGCACTCCCTTGCTGTAGGCCCAGCCCGGCGCGCCCATGAAGGTGTAGGCACTCACGCTGCCCGCCGCGATCAACAGATACAGTGTCATCGGCCCCATCGAGCGGCCGGCCACGCCCCACTGCTCCAGCGAATCCATGCGTCGGCCGCCGCGCGCGCCCAAGCCGATCAGCATCGCCAGCGCGATATAGCCCAGGGTCATCATCAGCGGCACGCTGCCCTGCCAGGACGTGAGGGTCAGTGACTCACTCATGTGACGCCCTCTCATCCTCGCGCGGTGCGCCATCCTCTTCATCCGGCAACAGACGATTGCCCAGCAGCATGGCCCCGCTGCAGGCGAAGATGATCAGGTAGCTCCAGAGGATCAACGACGGCATGCCCCACAGCGAGCTCTGCTGATTGACCCAGCCGATCACCGGCCAGATACCCAGCGCGATCAACAGCAGAAAGACCGCCAAGAGACTCCAGCCCCGCCAGCTGGCAGGCATGACGACGCATGGCAGGCGTGACGTGGAGGCAACCTCGCCGGTGTCCGGCGCGGAGGAAGGAGAGGAAGACGACGAGGTGTCAGGCGTAGCCAAGACAAGCTCCGATATGAACAGGGAGTGAATGAAAAATCTCGGCGCGCAGTGTAGCCGCTTGAAGCGCGGCTGGGGAGTTGCCATGAGGGTAAAAGGTCTGACCGCAGGGGATGTCAGTGGCCATGCTCGATCTCCTCATCCGGTCAGAGTGAGGGCAGAGTCAGGTCAGAGTCAGGGCAGAGTCCGGTCATGCGGATGCGATGAGTTTCCACCAGCGCTGAATGGAGGGCATCGGCTGGCTGTGGTAGCGTTCGCGCGATCTTTCATCAGACAAGACGCATTCAACCAGGGAGCATCGAGAGGTGCTTGATCCCCAGGCCTCCTGAGCAGAAATTCTGCCGAGAGCCACCTCTTGAGATGCCTCGCTCACTTGCAGCGCGCTGAGCGAGCTCTCCCTCATCTACCGACAAGGCATTGGTACCGTGACCCCCATCTTCGAAAAGGACATTCGATATTTCACTCGGCACGAACAGGAATATGTCGCCCCGATCCGCAGACGCAAGCTATATACCGCCTGGAGCCTGGCGCTGGTAGGCATCCTGCTGGTGGGTCTTTCATGCGTATTCCTGATGGCGCCATTGCTCTTCCCGGCGAAGGACAGCCTTCCCTGGCCTGCCGACCTGGTGGTGATCGTCATCGTGTGGGTGGGCCTGTTTCTCATGAGCCTGCCCTACCACGCCCGTCATGGCATGCCACCGACGGCAGGACGGATGACCGGGCAGCTTGAGGAAGTGACATCCTCGACCCCCACTACCCCTCCGGACTCGATCATCGAGGACAGATTTCAAAGACAGGGATGGAAACAGACACATGAAGGCATCAGCTATCACTCCAGCAACCCCAGAAAGATCACCACTCGCCACTACTATCTGGGCAATACCCGCCTGATCTTGCCGCCCGGGGCTGATGACATCGTCCGTCCAGCCCTCGGCGAGGAGATATCCGTCATTGGTGCCCATGTCCCTGACGGCGTATCGCCACCGTTTCGGACTCTCTTCCCGTTCTTGAGACTCGCGCGCCAGGGAAGCCCAGACCACGGCTACATGGTCGTGCTGCAATATGACGACAAGATCGACATCGATGGTGTCCTGGAGAAGTACGGCAAGCACTTCTTCTGGCGGCGCAGGATGAGGAAACCTCTGCTGGCTCTGGTCATGGTGCTCCTGCTCATGCTGCCTTTCCTCTCTTCCCTCATCATCGCCCTCATCGATCACTTCTCCGAGGGGCTGGGTCCCGGGTTGACCTACCCCTGGTGGGCCGCATGTCTCTGCCTGGTGCTGTCCTTCCCGGTGATCTATCTCAAGACCCGAAAGGCGCTGATCGGCAAGAGCGACAGGATCGATTATCAGGAGCAGCTCAAGGGCTGATGGATACACGGCTCAAGAACACGCAGCTCAACACAGCAACGCCGGACCTCGATGAGGCCCGGCGTTCTTGTTGCAGCAGACTGTCCTGACTGGCTCAACCGACGATGGCGTTGAGCATCAACAGCGTGATGATGGAAATGGCCCAGGCGAGTGTCGTCGGCAATGTCAGCACCAGCATCTGATGCTTGGTGCTCTTGACGCCGAGCATGCGATTGACGACCCAGAAATAACTGTCATTGAAGTAGCTGAAGAACATCGCGCCGATACAGGCGGCCTGCGCGGCCAGCACCATGTTGACGTCCGGCATGCCCATCAGGATAGGCGCGGAGATCGAGGCTGCGGTAATCATCGACACCGTGCCACTGCCCTGGATGAAGCGCACCAGCGTTGCGATGATGAACGGGATCAACAGCGGCTGAAGCCCCAGTGCCGCGACCTGCATGGCGATGTAATCGCCGCCGCCACTGGCACGCAGTACCGAGCCCAGTGCACCACCGGCACCGGTGACCAGCAGGATGATCCCCGCCGTCTCGACGCCCTTTTCCAGATGATCGAACACTTCCTGTTTGGGGGTCTTCGGCATCAGGCCATAGATGGCGACCAGCACGCCGATGCCCACGGCGATCACCGGGTTGCCGATGAAGGCGATGGTACTGGTGAGCGCATTGCTGGTATCGCCCATCACGGCACTGACCAGCGTGTTGAGGAAGATCAGCGCGATGGGCAGGCCGATCGGCATGCAGGACATCAGCAGGGAAGGCAGCTCCGATTCAGGCAGCATGCTGTCGGTGTCATGCTTGACGCTACCTTCGAAACCACCCGGCTGGGACTCCAGCATCGCCTCGATGCGCGGGCCCATGATACGGGCGTAGATCACCAGTGCGATCAGCGCAGGAGCGGTGATCACCAGGCCCCAGCCGATCATCAGACCGATGTCGACACCGAAGATACCCGCCACGCCCAGCGGGCCCGGGGTCGGTGGTACGCTAGAGTGGGTGATGATCAGGCCAGCCGCCAGCGCGATGCCCAGACCGATCACCGAGCGTCCGCTGTTGCGCGCCAGTGAACGCACCAACGGGTTGAGGATGACGTAGGCCGAATCACAGAAGATCGGGATGGAGACGATGTAGCCCGTCAGCGCCATCGCGGCCTCTTCCTTGTTCTTGCCCAGCAGATTGAGGATGGCATAGGCCATGCGCTGTCCGGCACCGGTCACCTCCAGCACACGCCCCATCATCACGCCGAAGCCGATCACGAGACCGATGGTGGAAAGCGTCTTGCCAAAGCCGGTGGTGATGGCACTGATGACCTCATTGGGCGGCATGCCACCGATCAACCCCGCCAGAGAGGCGGCGATGATCAAGGCCAGCAAGGCATGCACGCGGGTCTTCAAAACCAGATAGATCATGACGAAGATGGCGATACCCAGGCCGATGATGACCTGTGGCCCCGCGACGGCGGCGTCTGTCATGGGTGATGCTCCTGTCGATTGTTATTGTGTGGCGTGCGGTGTCGGCGCTGCCGTCTGGCATGTCACCGATCGTTGTTATTGACGTACGGGTGTGACGAGCAGGTCTGGCGAAGGTGTCTGGCGAGCTCGTCCTGGATGAGATGCCCGAACGCTGGCTAGGCGATGGCGCTCTCGTCGCGATACGCATTGAGAATCTCGTGCAGGTCGGCATCGCCGACGAAGCCCAGCGCACGCGCCTTGCGGGTGTCAAAGCGCGCCGGCCAACTGCCGACGATGGCGGTGATCCGCGGGTCAGGCTCATGCTTGACGAGGGCCAGCGCCTGCTCGCCGGCGATATCTGCCAGCGCCTTGAGCATCTCGGCGACGCTGACGGTGATGCCCGGCAGCATGAAGCAGCGCGAGAGGCCGAAATCAGCCGCCGGCACTTCCGCGCCCTGGATCAGGGCCGCGACCACGCGACGCGGCGACATCACGAACATCTCAAGCTCGGTCGGTACCGGGCAGATGGCGGTTTCGCCATTGAGCGGTTCGCGCAGGATTGAGGAGGCGAAGCTCGAGGCCGCCGCGTTGGGGCGCCCCGGGCGCACGATGATGGTGGGCAGGCGCAGCACGCAGCCATCCACCAGACCGCGACGGCTGTAATCATTGATCAGCAGCTCCGACATCGCCTTCTGGGTGCCGTAGGAGTTCTGCGGCACCAGGGCAGTCATGTCGCTCAGCGTCTCGGGGAGATCGCCCCCGTAGGCGGCGACCGAACTGGCCATCACCAGCCGGGTATCGCTCAACCCGCGCGCCGCGCAGCCTTCCAGCAGCAGGCGAGTCGCGTCGAAATTGACGCGCATGCCGAGTGCCAGATCCGCCTCGGCCGCCGAACTGACCACGGCTGCCAGGTGATAGATCACCGCAGGCTCGCCCGCCAGGCAGCGATCAAGCACCTCGGCATCGGCGATGTCGCCGGCGATGATCTCGATATCCAGCGAGGTGGCCGGTTCGGCTGCCAGACATGAACCCGCCTCGGGACGTGGCGCCTCGATCTGATCCAGCAGGGTCAGGCGTGACAATGGCTGGCCGTTCAGGCTGCCCTTGTCGATCAGGGCCTCGGTCAGGCGCTGACCGAGGAATCCGGCGGCGCCGGTAATCATGACGTGCATCGTGTGGACTCCTTGCCAGCCGTCGGCATGACGGCCCATGGCGTGTTGTCGTTGTTATGGTTGTTGGCGTTATCGGCGTTGTTGCTGGCTTGTCTGATGATCAGGCGGTGCCGGACAGGCCGTCGTTGAGCCCGAAAGCCTGTCCCCACCCCAGGCCTGCGCGCGTCTCACCGCGTGGACGATATTCACAGCCGATCCAGCCGTCGTAGCCCAGGCTCTCCAGCCGGGCGAACAGCGCCGGATAATGCACCTCCCCCACATCCGGCTCGTGACGGTCCGGCACGCCGGCGATCTGCACATGGCCCATGTGTGCGAACTGCGCTTCCAGATTGCGGATCAGGTCGCCCTCGACGATCTGGCAGTGATAGAGATCGAACTGCACCTTGAGGTTGGTGGCGCCGACCTGAGCGAGAATCTCGCGTGCCTGCGCCTGGCCACTCAGATAGAAGCCGGGCATGTCGCGCGGGTTGATCGGTTCGATCAGCAGTGTCTTGCCGACCTTCTCAAGCTCGGCGGCGGCGTAACGCAGGTTGCTGAGGTAGGTCTCGGTGCAACGGGCCCGCATGGCGTCATCCGCACCCTCCGGCACCAGTCCCGCCATGGCATGCACGCGCGGACAGTCGAGCGCTTCGGCATAGCGAATCGCCTCGGCCACCGAGGCCCGGAACTCCTCCTCGCGGCCCGGCAGACAGGTCAGGCCGCGCTCACCGGCCTCCCAGTCGCCCGGCGGCAGATTGAACAGCACCTGCGACAGCTGGTGTGCATCGAGCCTTGCGCGCAGTTCTTCCGGGGAATAGGCATAGGGGAAGAGATATTCGACCCCGCGAAAACCGCTGTCGGCCGCAGCCGCGAAGCGATCAAGAAAGTCATGCTCGGTGAACAGCATGCTGAGATTGGCGGCCAATCGGGTCATGTCAGATCCTTGGATGTCACAGACGAAGAGGTCATCACTCAGGGGCGGCCGAATTTGGCTTCGAGTTCCGCCACCTGTTCCGGGGTCATCCCACGCGGGTTCTTGCCCTGCAGCAGCAGGAACAGCTTGGCGGTTTCCTCAAGCTCCTCGGTGGCATAGACCGCCGCTTCCAGGGTCTTTCCGGCCACGACGGGGCCATGATTGGCCAGCAGCACGGCACAGTGCTTGCCGGCCAGGCCACGCACGGCATCGCCCAGCGCGGGGTCGCCCGGCATGTAGTAAGGCACCAGCGGCAGCTTGCCGACCCGCATCACGTAATAGGCCGTCAGCGGCGGAATGCACTCACACGGATTCACATCCGGCAGGCAGGACACCGCCACCGAGTGGGTCGAGTGCAGGTGAACGATGGCACCCGACTGCGGGCGCTCGTCATACATGGCGCGATGCAGGAAGTGCTCCTTGGTCGGGGCGTCGCCATCGATCAACACGCCCTGGGCGTCGAGACGCGAGATGCGCGCCGGGTCCAGGCGCCCCAGGCAGGCATTGGTCGGCGTCATCAACCAGCCGCCATCCTCCAGCCGCTGGCTGATGTTGCCACTGGAGCCCATGGTCAGGCCGCGGTCGAACAGTGACTTGCCGTAGGTGGCGATCTGCTCGCGCAACACGTTGATGTCGTGCCGTGACTGACTCATGCGGTCTCCTCGCGGGGATTCATGGCATCGAGGACATCGAATGCCCGGGTAAAGAAGTCTTCGCCGCCGAAGTTGCCGGACTTGAGGGTCAGCGAGAGCATCGCCTCCGGTCGCGAGGGGCCGGCGGCCGGGTGCGGTGCCTGTGTCCAGGGCACGCCGGGGTCGATCTGACCGCCGATGCGCAGCTCACGGATGTCGAGTGCCGAGACCACCGCGCCGGAGGTTTCTCCCCCCGCCACCAGCAGGCGACCGACCCCTTCCGCGACCAGCGTGCTGGCCAGACTGGCCAGGGCGCACTCGATGAGTTCACCGGCCTGCTTGACGCCCAGTGACGCCTGCGCCGCCTTGACGCCTTCCGGCTCGGCAGAGGCATAGATCAGAAATGGCCTGGGGTCCGCCGCCGCCAGTTGCTCACGGGCGAAGTCGAGTGCCGCCTCGAAGTGGGCATCGCTCGCGTTGAGCTTGACGGGGTCCAGCGCGAAGGCGGCATGCTGCTGGGTGAAGTGCGCCACCTGCTTGAGCGTCATGCGCGAGCAACTGCCGGACAGCACCATCGCGGCGCCCTGCGCCGGGGCCAGCACCGCCGCATCATCGATCTGCGCAAGCCAGCCCTTGCGGCGGTATTGGGCAGGCAAGGCCTGCGCGAGGCCAGAGCCACCGGTGACCAGCGCGTGCTCCACCAGCGCCTCGGCCAATACCTCGAGATCACGCTCATCGAGACTGTCGCAGACCACATGACGCACTCCTTGCGCCTTCAGCGTGGCAAGTCGCTCACCAGCAGCTTGCGCTCCCTCACTCAGCGTGGCGTGGTTGAGCAGCCCCACGCCATGGGGCGTCTGGCGTGACAGCACGCGCACGATGTCGGCATCGGTCATCGGGTTGAGGGGGTGATGTTGCATGCCGCTGTCATTGAGCAGACGGTCACCCACGAACAGATGCCCCTGATAGACACTGCGCCCGTTGATGGGGAACGCCGGCACGAAGGCGGTCTGAGTGCTGTCCAGCGCCTCCAGCAGCGCATCGGCGACCGGGCCGATATTGCCCTCCGGCGTGGAATCGAATGTCGAGCAGTACTTGAAGAACAGCTGGCGAGCCCCCTGGGCTTTCAGCCATTCAAGCGCCGCCAGCGATTCACTGATCGCCTGATCCACCGGGCAGCTACGCGACTTGAGCGCGATGACCACGGCGTCCACTTCGCTGAGATCCAACCCGCTCCCCGTCCCTTCCTGCGGCGCATCCTGGGGGACCCCGATCACCTGCACGGTGCGCATGCCGGCCCGTACCAGGTTGTTGGCAAGATCCGTCGCGCCGGTGAAGTCGTCGGCGATTCCGCCCAGTACGATCGCCATCACTGCGCTCCTTCATCATTCGCGGCCGGCAGGCTGAAGCTGCCGAGACGCTGATAGACCTTGATGACGGCCGAGTCGTCCTCACGCCCGAAGCCGGCGCCGCTGGCAGCGGTGAACTGCTGCAATGCACTGCCCGCCACCGGCATGGCAAGCTTCAGCTCACGCCCGGTGCTGTGCACGATGTTCAGGTCCTTGACGAAGATGTCGACGGCCGACAGCGGCGTGTAATCGCCCTTGAGGATGTGCGGCACGCGATTCTCGAACATCCAGGAATTGCCCGCGGAGTGGGTGATGACGTCATACAGGGTGTCCGGGTCAATCCCCATGCTCATGCCCAGCGCCATGGCTTCTGCCGCCGCCGCGATGTGTACGCCGGCGAGGTGCTGGTTGACCAGCTTGACGCTCGAGCCCGGGCCGGCGCAGTCGCCCAGCCGATAGACATTGGCTGCCATCGCTGCCAGCACGCGTTCCGCCTTGACGTAAGCCGCGTCACTGCCGGAGGACATCACGGACAGCTCACCACTGCGTGCCTTGACGGCACCGCCGCTGATCGGGGCGTCGAGCAGCTCCAGCTGCATGTCGTTCAAGCGGGTTTCCAGTTCACGCGCGAAGCTCGGCGCCACGGTGGCGCACTGGATCACCAGGCTACCCGGCGCGAGTCGCTCGGCCAGCCCCCTCTCGCCCTGGGCCCCGAACAGCACCTGCTCGACCTGATCGGCATTCACCACCACCAGCACCACCACCTGACACTCGGCCGCCAGTTCCAGCGGCGAGGCCACCGTGCGCCCCCCTGCCGCGTCAAACGCCTGACAGGCACCAGGCGAGATATCACAGCCGATCACGTCCAGGCCTGCTTCCAGCATGGCGCGCGCACTGCCCATTCCCATCGCGCCGAGGCCGACAAGGCCAATCACTGGTGAAGTCGTTACTGCTGTCATCTGGCGTCTCCCGCTGAACCTGTTCCGAGTGACGATCAAGGCGGCCTCTTTCAGCGACATCGATCTGCACTTCCATGAATGTTAGCGCTACCATGTTAGCGCTAACATCATTAATAGATTAGGCTCCAAGCCACGACAAGCGGCAGATGAGAAAACGCGACAAATGTCTAATCAATCAGAATCATCCCGACGCAGCCGCAAGGGGGCCATGCAGCCGACCCTGAATGATGTGGCCCGGGAAGCCGGCGTCTCGTCGATCACCGTCTCGCGCTACTTCAATAGCCCCGACAGCGTGCGCGAGGCGACACGCCTCAAGGTCGAGGCGGCCATCGAGAAGGTCGGGTACGTGCGCAACCTGATTGCCGGCAGCCTGGCCTCGGCCACCAGTCGCGTGATTCCGGTCATCGTGCCCTCGCTGTCCAACGTGGTGTTCATCGACGTGATCAAGGGGCTCCAGGAGGAATTCGAGGCGCACGGTTATCAGCTGCTGCTGGGCAAGACGGATTACGATCTGGCTCGTGAAACCCAGCTGATCCGTACCTTTCTGGGCTGGTCGGCCGCGGGCCTGGTGGTGACGGGACTGCGCCATGACGAGGCGACGCGCCAGATACTCGAGCACTGGAATCAGCCCATCGTGGAGATCATGGAGCTGGGGGAAGGGTTGGATCTGAACGTGGGGATGGATCATGTCGCCGCCGGACGCGCCATGACCGAGCACCTGCTGGCACGCGGGTATCGCTCGATCCACTTCGCCGGTGCCGAGCTCGATCGCGACTATCGCGCGGCGATGCGCTACGCCGGGCATCGCGCGGCGCTGGCCGCCGCCGGCATCGAGGAGGCTCCCCTGCTCGACCTGCCCGTGCGCCAGCAGATGACCAGCGGTGCGCAGGCGCTCGAGCGCATCCGCGAGAGCCACCCTGACTGCGACGCCATCCACTTCGCCAACGACGACATGGCCTGTGGCGCGATTCTCGCCGCCGCGCGGCTCGGCGTGAGCATCCCGGACGACATCGCCATCGCCGGCTTCAATGGCCTGCCCATCGGTGAGCACGTCACCCCGCGTCTCACCACCATCGTCTCACCGCGAGAGCAGATCGGCCGTGTGGCCGCACGCAAGTTGCTGGCACGCATCCAAGGCGAGCCCGTGGGTGAGCAGAGTCACGACCTGGGATTCACGCTGCGGGTCGGCGACAGTACCTGAACACCCCCTGAGCACACACAAGCTCAGCGCATCACCCACGCCATCAACAGCTGGCCCAGCGCGACACACACGAAGACACTCAGGCCCGCCAGCGTGGAGGAGAAGCTGGCCAGCGCCACGGACAGCAGTGCCGCGACGCACAGCAGACGCGACGGCAGGCTGATTCGACGACGGGATACGCTTTCTAGAGGCGGAGGACTGACGGGACGCTTGAGGTTGGCGAAGAATTCCGCCAGCCGTCGCGCGCGTGAGAACGGGCGTCTTGGCGCATACAGATAACGGGCGAGGAACAGGAAGCCGACGACAGTCACGATCTGGATGACCAGCGATATCGCCAGCTTGATGTCGACCAGCTGGGATTCCGGGAAGCCCGAGAGCCAGGGCAGACGCTGCAGTGTCGGCATGTCGAGCCAGAGATAGCTGCCAAGCGTGACCGTGATCCCCACCAGCACACTGCCCCACCCGGCCCAGTCAGGCGCCCCCGTTCTGAAGAGCACCATCAGGGCCGGGAGTGCCAGCGGCATCTGCAGCAGCACACCGAACATGATCATGATGTCGAACAGGCTCACCAGCTCAATGCGACTCAGGACGATGACGAACAGGACGACGATGACGCCCTGCACGACACCGAACATCCGTCCCAGACTCACCAGTCGCGTTGCCATGCCGGAGGTCTGCTCGAGCAGTGGCATCACGAGTCGCATCATCACGCCGGCATCACGATTGAAGGCCGTGGTGATGGGCGCGATGGTGACCGCCAGCATGGCGGAGATCACCAGTCCCAGTACACCGGACGGCAGGTAGTGGATGATGAAATGCACATAGGCCACGTTGGCCGCGTCATTGCCGAGCGCGGGATAACGTGCCGCCAGGTCGATGCCCGCCGACCCCAGCAACCAGGGCGGCAGGAACCAGGTCACGGGCCCGATCACGAACAGCACCGACGCCAGGCCTGCCGCCTTGCGCGCTTCGCCGTCATCTGTCGTGGTCAGAAAGCGATAACTGGAAGTGGCATTGTTGATGCTGATGCACTGCTTGACCAGCATGGCCAGTGACCAGATACCCATGATGAGCAGGCTGTTGTGTGAACTGCCAATCCAGAAATCCCGGTTCGACTCAGGGAAGCTCAGCGATCCGGTCCACATCAGCGTGAGGCAGAAGCCACCGATGACAAGCGTGAGAATCGCCAGCTGCATCATCTGGATGAAGTTGTTGGCCGAGACGATCCACACGCCGCCCACCAGCGTGATGGCGATGATGAGACTGCCGATGAGCACGGCAATGCCGACCACCGGGAAGCCGAAGACCGCGCTCAGGAAAAGCGAGACGCCATAGAGACCGATCGAGGCGGTCATCAGCGTCAGGAAGATCTGACTGATGACATACACGAGTTGTGTCGTCTTGCCGTAGCGCAACTCGAGAATGTCGGAATAGGTGCTGACCCTCAGCCGGCGGAAACGCGGCGCGAAATACAGCGCCGCCAGCAGAAAGCCCAGCGCATTGCCCCAGAAGATCACCAGCACGGCAAAGCCATCCTCGTAGGCCTTCTGGGCGGCCCCGGTGAAGGTCCAGGCGGAGAACTGCGTCATGAACGCCGTACTCCCCGCCATCCACCAGGGCACGTTGCCGCTCCCCCGGATGAAGCTGTCCGGGGTCTGGCTGCGACGTCGATAGACCAGGATCGTCAGCACGATCAGGATGATGGAGAAGAACAGTGCGACTCTATCCAGCTGTGTCATGTGGCTCCCTGCCGATCATTCCCGTGCCGACGCTCACGATAGCGCCCTCGAGGTGTGACTCACGCGCGCTCATGCTCACGATCTTGCTCATGGATCTGGCCTCGAGGGCTCACCCCGTAGCTGGGGCGAACTATCGACAACTGCCACGCACGTCATGTCGCATGTACCGCGTGGCATCTCTGGATCAGTAATAATATTTCAAGCCGACACGTGTCTTGAGCTGACGCGTATCGGAACTGGAACTGGAACTGACATCCGCGAATTCCAGATACGGGAACCATGACCCCATGCGACGCCCCGCACTCAGAATATAATCGTAGTTCTCGCGGGTATTGTTGTAGATGTCCTTGTCTTCGTTGCGATAATAGTTGGCCTCCAGCCAGTATTTATTCTTGCCGTGGTTGTAGGACATGGTGAAGGTGATCTTGTTCTGTTCATAATCATCATTGGAATCTTCACTGTAGTTGGAGTA
Source organism: Cobetia marina (assembly GCF_001720485.1). Classification (GTDB taxonomy): domain Bacteria; phylum Pseudomonadota; class Gammaproteobacteria; order Pseudomonadales; family Halomonadaceae; genus Cobetia; species Cobetia marina. Next base: position 1,737,093 of record NZ_CP017114.1, on the reverse strand, counting down.
TTCCCGACGATAGCGCAGCGCCGTGGTCAAGGGGATACTGCTGGCCTTGTAGCCGACACGCAGCTGCGGCTTGATCGTGTACTTGCCATCCCCGAACGCGATAGGCATGCCGGGTTGGATATACCAGTTATCGTCCAGCTTGAACTTGAAGCCCCAATCGATCTCACTGTCACCGCGCTCCAGATTCCCCATCGCGGGTTGTGAGCCATCTTCACGCTTCTCGGACGCAAACTTGGATTCCAGCCCGTAATAGAAGTTGTCGATGGAATCGCTCACCTTGACTCGGGTGGCATGCTGCTTGGCGTGATGCTTGTATTCATGACGAATATCCAGTGTCACGGCCTGGGCGCTGGTAGTGAACACCAGTGCGGCAATCGAAAGGGAGATCTTGTTGTAGTGTTTCATGGCGTACCTCATTGTTTTTATGGGGAGTCAGTCAATTGACTTGCAGGCAACCCGCGTCCTGTCGCGTGCCCGGCATTGGCTAGCGCGTGGGTTGCCTTGTGTTGGCATCGGCGTACTGGATCGATCCAGACGCCAGATGCAGGCCGCAGAATCCCCTGCCGATGGCGCAAAGGCGCATCGACTCTCCTGCTGATGTGGTCATTGGCGTTGACCGAGTCAGGAGGGGGGGATTCGGGTTCGGGGTATCAGAGGTTTACGGAGCGAGTGGCGCGCACGAATGGCGAGCCAAGTGAGCGACGAGGCACCAGGTGCCAGCGCCGCTCACCATCACGCCGCGTCAGCGCGTACTGCCATCGCTGACCAGGCGCTCTTCCCTGGAATGTGACGTCTTGTCGATGGAGGTCACCAGCAGCAGACCGATCGCCACGATGATGCCGCCACACAGCACGAAGACCATGCGTCCCCAGAAGGGATTGGGTACCAGGAACATCAGCATCACGCCCAGGCCGGCAACCAGGATCAGGTAGCCGAGAATGTTGCGCTGGCGGTTGTCGACGCTGCGATGTTCCTCGTCATCGCTGATGACGGGCGTGTCACGGTTGGTGAAGAAGGTCGCGACTTCCGCTTCGCGCTCGGCGGAAAGGCCGCGATAGAACAGCGTGGTCAGCACGAAGAAGCCTGCCGTGATCACGGTGTGCGCCATGATGCCGACCGCCACCTTCATGTCGCTCCATTCACGCGAGGTCAGGTCCGCGTCGAGACCGAAGGTGTTGACGATGAAGTCCGGCGTCATCAAGAAGCCGACCACATAGGACACCAGGCCACCGACAACCAGCGTCGCCCAGGCCGCCCAGTCAGGCGTCTTGCGGATGAAGAAGCCGAGCAGGCCGGGAATGGTCATCGGCAGACCGATCAGAGCGCCGACATACATCATGGCGTCGAACAGGCTCAGTCCCTTCAGGGAGTTGATGAACAGAGCAAACCCGATGATCGCCAGGCCGAAGACGGTGGAGGACAGGCGCGACATCAGCAGCAGTTCACCTTCAGACGCCTTGGGACGCAGCACGACCTCGTAGAAGTTCTTCACGAAGATCCCGGAATTGCGATTCAGGCCAGAGTCCATCGAGGACATGGTCGCGGCGAACATCGCCGCCACCAGCAGCCCCAGCATCCCGGCAGGCATGTAGAGGCTGACGAAGCTCATGTAGGCAAAGTCAGCCGCCTTGGCACCTGCCTCGGGATACATCGCGAACAGATCCACCCCTTCACTGGCCATGAACCAGCTGGGCATGAACCAGATGAACGGCCCCATGGTCATCAGGACACAGGCCAGCAGACCCGCCTTGCGCGCATTCTTCGAATCCTTGGCCGCCAGGTAGCGATAGGAGTTGAGCAGGTTGTTGGTGATGCTGAACTGCTTGATGAAGATGAAGAACCCCCAAAGCGCGAACAGCGACAGGTAGTTCATGTCACCCCCGATCAGGAAGTTCACCGGGAAGTCTTCCACGACATGGCTCGGGCCGCCGGCGTGGATCACGGCCACGATGGCACAGGTGATGGTGACGGCCATGATGATGACCATCTGCATGTAATCGGACGCGATGACCGCCCAGGAACCGCCGGTCACCGACATCACCAGCACGACCAGACCGGTCACGATGATGGTGGTTTCCATGTCATAGCCGAACAGGCCGGAGGTCACGATGGCCAGACCATTGAGCCAGATGCCCGCATTGATGATGCTGGTGGGCATGGAGGACCAGGTGAAGACCTGCTCGTTGACGGCCCCGAAGCGCTGCCGGATCGCCTGGATCACGGTGATGACCCGCAGCTGCCGGAAGCGTGGTGCGAAATACAGATAGTTCAACAGATAGCCGAAGGCATTGGCCATGAAGATGATCGCCACGGCAAAGCCATCGTTGTAGGCCTTGCCTGCCGCACCGGTGAAGGTCCAGGCACTGAACTGGGTCATGAAGGAGGTCGCACCGACCATCCACCACAGCATCTTGCCGCCACCGCGGAAGTAATCACTGGTGCTTGAGGTAAAGGTTCTGAACAGCCAGCCTATGGCGATCAGAAAGAGGAAATAGATGCCGATGACGGCAGTATCCAGATCTAGGTTCATGGCAATGCACTCTTGTCTTTATCTGTCTTGTCATTGTTGTTGCGCACCCGGCAGTGCACGTTTCCCCGCCGCCTTTCCCTGACCACGGGGGCCGCTGTCTCATCTGTCGCTGGCAGCGCCTTCCATCTCCGGGAGAGATCCCGGCCGTTGTTTGGATCGGTCCAATTCACATCCTGGATCGACTCCCGGTTGACGCCATCCAGACCTCGGACGCCGACGGCGGGTCAGGCGTTCTGTGACACCCGCGCCTTGTCTGGAAGATCAATGAGCGTGACATCCTGCTCGATTCGCAGGGGGCGCTCCCCGGCCTCGAGCGTCAGGCTTTCCCCTTGTCGGGCTGGCTCGGCCAGCACCACCAGCAGTCGACCGGTGGCGAAGGTCAACTCGAGAATCGTCAGGCCATCCGCACTCGGCAGCACCCGGAAATGGATCACCTGCGGACGCGCCCCACCACACTGCTCCAGAGCTTCATCGAAATGCCCGTGACTCTCGAACAGGGAATAGAAGGTCTGCGAGGTGGCGGTCAGGCGCGTCATCACCTTGGCGTCAGGCCGCAGGTTGTGATCAGGGTCATTGGCACCGACACGCAGCTGGAAGGCTTCAGCAGGTGCCTGGGTGATCTGATGCCAGCTATGGAAACTGTCACCCTCAAGCCAGGTCATGCTGTGTCCGGTGGCGGGTCGGCACTGCCCCTGCTTCCAGAGGTGCTGATAGCCGTGGCGATCCCCCATCACTTCCAGGGCATCCAGCGCGGTGAATTCACTTCCCCACCAGCGCACGACATGGCCACCATGATGGAAGGTGTAGTCATAGACGTGCGGCTGCTCCGAGGTCAGCGTGAAGACATCCAGCAGAATCGGCGTCTCGGTATGGCGGCTTTCCACCAGCAGCACCTCACGCTGCATGGCCACGCCGTCATGCGCGTTGTCACATCGGGCACGCGCACCCGCCGCGCAACCAGTCAGCAGTGAGATCTCGCCATGTCGCTCGTCCGCCAGCGCGTGATTCGCCGCGTGCTGCGACTGCATGTCCACCACGACCAGGTTGTGGGCGACACTCTGCTTGGCATAGCCCTCGTTTTCCTTGAGGTAGCGTCCACCGAACTTGGTCTCCACATTGACCCAGCGTGCGAAGCCATATTCCTTGAGCACTTCCTTGCCGCGCGAGAAGAAGCTCAGCCCCAGCTCATCGAAGTGGCCATGCCCCATGCCGTGCTGACCGGCCGTCAGCACGACATGCTGTGCCGCAAGCCCCTGCCCACGCTTGAGGTGCGCATGCCCGCCAGACTGGCCATCCGGGCCATCGCGGAAGAGCTGGCTGGTCGCTTCCACCTGCGTGTCGACACCCTGCACCGCGTTCAGCAGCGCCAGCCCATTGGCATGGATCCAGCAGCCCTGCTGCTGACGCGCCAGAGCCAGCAGCTCCCGGGGTGCCTCATAGCGTGCCGCCAGCAGCGACATGGCGCAGCGCGCGCCCTCATCATCGAGATCCATGCTGCGCGAGGCGTCATTGAGCGCCGGAAAGCGCCCATCCGGATAGGCCGTGGACAGCAGCACGTGCAGCGATTTCTCGATGCGTCCGTCGGCATGTGTCAGCACCCTGCGTTCAGGGTGGTGACGCTCGATCGCCTCCGCGAACAGACACAGCGGATGGATGGCGAAGCGGTGGTAATAGGGGCCCTCGACGTAATAGCCCTGCGGGGAGAACAGCAGCGCGATCTGGGCGAGAAGGCCACCGGTCTCGCCGCTGCCATCCAGGCCATCGATGGAGATCGCCAGATGCTCAGGACTCTCGATCACCATCGCGCAGATCCCGACTGCCGCCACGGCCCACAGGCCGTGATTGTGAATGCGGTCGAAATCGTGGCGGTAGGTCTCGGTGAACATCTCGAGCATCGGCTGGAAAAGCCCATCCAGCAGCGCCTGATACCGCGCCTCGCTCAGGGACGGCTTGAGCAACGCCAGCCCCAGCGAGGCATGCAGCAGCCAGATATGCTCGTTGAGAATCTGATGGAACAGCCTGCCGGGCGGATTGGTATTGCGCGCGACCTGATACGGCATGTCGCGGTAGCAGGCCGCGTAGCCCGCCAGCAGCTCCTCGGCGTGCGCCAGGGCCTGCGCGTTGTCACTGAGCCGTCCCCACAGAGCCGCCCCCTCGATCACGCGGGCATTCTCCTTGTGGGTATTGTGCTCGAAGCTACCCGCCTCGCCCTGCCCCGGAATCACGATACCGCGCGCCATGCTGGCCGCCACTCTGGCCTCCAGCGCGGCGAGGCTGCGCCCCATCGCATTGTCCTGCCCCTGCTGCCTGCGAATCTCGTCAAGCTCCTCACGGGTCCAGAGCAGGTAATCACCTTGTGCCGACATAGATAGAATTCTCACTGAATGAAGCGTTCACTGATCCTGCCTGTTGCCCGGGGCCTGCCTCGCAGCGACCGACACGGATGGCCTCACGAGGCAGGTGGCGGTGCATCACAGCAAGGCGCACCCGCCTTGCCATTCGAGACGCTCGCCTGCCACGCTCACCGCATGCTGCTCGCCGGGCGTCAGCGCGACGGCGAGACGGTGTCGAGTGCCATCGCGCAGCTCAAGCGCCAGCACACAGGCCTCGTCACTCTCCTGAAGCAGCTGAAGCTTGAGGACACGGGGACGCGCCTCACTGGCGATCTCGCGCGCTTCCTCAAAGACACCGTGTGTCTCGATGACACAGGCCACCGTCTGCGAAGAGGCCTGAGAGCGCAGCAGCAGGTAGGGCTCATCGCGCAGATTGCGCTCGGGATCATTCGCCCCGATGACGCCCTGGACCAGCGTGGCAGGCGCGGTGCACACCATGCGCGCGGTGACGAAGTGGTTCTCCTGCAACCAGGTGACAGCCTGCGAGACGCCCGCCGCCTGCTCCGCGCCGGATGCCATCTTCCACAGGTGCTGGTAACCATTGGCTGCACCCAATGCCGTGGGTGAGGCCTGCTGCTCGAGCGCCGGCTCTGCCATCATCAGTTGCCCCTGGTAATGCAAGGGGTAGTCATAGCGATGCGTGCCATCACTGCGTGCCTGCATCAGGTCCACGACCAGCGGCTCGGCCATCTCCGGCAGCGAGACCAGCAGCAGGCTGCGGGTGAGCACCACGCCCGGCACGTAATCCCGAAGCCGCGCCCGAACCATCTGCAGACGCGGGTCAGTCGTGTCAAAGGCGTCGAGTTCCCCGTGATGTTCACAGGCGCGCGCGGTGTCCAGTCCATGGTGCGAGGTTTCATCCACGACCAGGGTGTTGTGCGCCACGCTCTGCTTCGCGTAGGAACGGTTCTCCGGGGTGTAGCGGCCACCGAATTTCGGTTCGATATTGACCCAGCGACTGAAGCCATAGTCGGTCAGGACTTCGTGCTGGCCGTTGTGATAACCGAAGTGCAGGCCATCGAAGTGACCATGGTCGAGCGCCGAGTGCAGCGTGGGGTCACTGCCATGCTGTCCGAAGGCCAGATACACCATGGTTTCCGCACCGCTCGCCGAAGGCGCACGCAGGATGGCCAGACCGCCCGCATTGCCCTCGCGTCCATCGGAAATGAATTGACTGGCGCGTGCGCCGGGGGCCCGTGACGCCGTCTCGGCGAATTCCGCCAGCGACTGACTGCCACCACACAGCGGCAGGCGTTCGACCTTGTCGCGCACCAGCCCGGCCACCGCCGGATTGAGCCGCGTATCCTGATAGCGCTTGAGCAGCGTGGCAGCGCCCAGCATCGCGCCCTCATCGATCAGTCCCATGGTTCTTGAGCTGTCATTGAGCGCCAGGAAACGGCCATCGGGGAACGCGACCTCCTGCAGACACAGAATCGCCTTGCGAATGATCTGATCGCGATGATCATGGATGTCCGGCCGCACGCCACTGTTCACCAATGCCTCGGCGAAGAGCACCATCGGTCTGAGGGCGAAGCGATGGTAATAGGGGCCTTCCAGGTAATAGCCGTCCGGCGAGAACAGCTGGTCCAGCTGGGCGAGAAAGCCACCGCTGACGCCATCACGGGCATTGCCGAGCAATGACTGCTCCACCAGCGCCTCGTCTCCCAGTACCAGCCCGGCAATCCCCGCCGCCGCCACGGACCAGATGCCATGGTTGTGCACCACATCGAAGTCATGGGCGTTCTGCACCACCAGCAGGTCGATCATCGGACGCAACAGATGCGCTTCGATCTGCTCACGCTCCGCCTCAGGCAATTCGGAGCGGATATTGCCGTAGGCATCCGCGGCGTACAGCAGCCACATCCCCTCGTTCAGACACTGGTGAAACAGCTTGCCCGGCGGATTGCTGTCCCTGGAGACATGGGCGGGCAGCGCTTCATAGATCTCGGCATATCCCAGCAACAGGCCACGCACGAATTCGAGATAGCGCTCATCATGTGTCACCAGCCACAGCTGAGAGGCCAGATTGACGTGCTGATAGTTGAGCTTGTGGCGTGCATGCTCTTCTCCGCCCGCCTCACCCTGCCCGGGAATGCACAGGGGTGCCGAGAGGACCGATGCCAGGCTCTTCTCGGCATGTGCCAGCCGGCGTGCCAGCAGTCCGCTCCTGTCCTGCGATTCATGGGCCTGGCGCAGCGCCGTCAGTGCTGCGCGATCCAATAGCAATGTCTGTTCCATGGCGTGGCCACTCGTGATGATGGTTGGCGTGTCGTCTTGATGCCCGACAGCTCGTCGGGCGTCCCTGGTTGGCTCAGTCTCGCCCGGCCCCGCGACACCAGAGGGCGCAGAGATTGCCTGAGCACGGATTGACGAACTCACGGACACATCTGCCCACCATTGACGTCGATCACCTGGCCGGTGACATAGCCACTGGCCGCATGCGAGGCGAGATAGAGGTAGGTCGGCGCCATTTCCTGGCACTCGCCGAAGCGCCCCATGGCGATGCTGCCGGCGATGGTCTGCTTGAGCGCATCGCTCTTGTCGGCATGGAAGGCCGTATCGATGGTGCCCGGCGCCACGGTATTGAAGCGGATACTGTCCTTGGTGAATTCCTTGACCCAGTTGCGATGCAGGTTGTGCACCATCGCCTTGCTGCCACCGTAGAGGCACGCGCCCAGGCCACCGCCTTCACGCCCCGCGATCGACCCGGTCGTGATCACGCTGCTGCTCTGTCCGGACTGGCGGGCCGAGGCGCGCAGCGACTCAATCGCGAAGCGCGTCACCATCACCACCGAGCGAATGTTGAGGTCGATGACATTGTCGAAGAAGTCATCGTCAATGCTCTCGAGCCCCTGGCGCCCGCCAAGACCGCCGGCATTGTTGACCAGCACGTCCAGTCCGCCCATGGCCTCGACGGCCTGCTTCACCAGCGCCTCGCACTGAGCCGTCTCGCGCACGTCCGCCTGCAGATAGAACACGCGTCCCGGCGCGGAAAGCTCGCTCAGCAGCGATTCCGCCTGAGACGGGCTCCGGCTGCCGTGCAGCACGACCTTGGCACCTGCCGCCAGGAAGGCTCGCGCCACCTCAAGCCCGATGCCTGCAGTGGAACCGGTCACCAATACACGTCTGTCCTTGAGATCTTCAAACATCACGACACTCCTGAAATTGTGGAATGAAATTGGGGGAATGGCGGGCGTCAGTGGCCCCGGCACAACGGCCATCACCCATCAATCAATAAAGTCTTATTTAGATAAACCGCATCATTTGGTGCGCCAGAGTGCCGACCCGGGCCAGAGCCCGAGAGCGGCGTAACGTCACGGTGTCAGCATGTCATCGCGGCGCGGCGAGAAGAGATCGATCACCACACTCTCTGACTCCAGCGCCACGGCGCCATGCAGGGTGTGATGCGGTGCGACGAAGGCATCGCCCGGCCCGAGCCGGCGCTTCTCGCCGTCAAGCTCGACCTCAAATGCGCCCTGCACGACGTAGCCGATCTGGTCATGAATCTCGTGCTGATGGGGCGTGCCGACGGCACCGAGGTCGAACTTGACGCATACAGCCATCAGGTCCGGAGTGTGGGCGACGATCTTGCGCTGGATGCCCGGCTCGACATCCTGCCAATCCTGTTCGTCGTTGATGAAGAAACTGCCTGCGTTCATCGCTGTCGCTCCCTGCTGAGTACCGGGTACTGAATCCTGAGCACCATGTCCCATCCTTGAGACGCTCCCCCGCACTCGCAGCGCGAGCAGATTCGCGAGGGACACCGTCGATTGAGACATCAATCTGAAATGGCGTTTTGAAAACGTAGCAGGGGATTTTTATTTTTGAAACAGCATTTCATTCCATCTTAGACTTTTAGACCGCTCCAATGCCTGGACGATGATCTGCCGCTCAGCGCATCCATCGATGCCACCACCGGCCGCAAGCGTTGTGGTAGCGCGGCTGAGGGTGTAAAAGCGAAGATGGGTGTTCTAAAATCAAGTTTCATTAATTTCAGAATAAGGGATCTCATGTCTTCAGAAACCAAGGCTGCCGAAGCCAAGGTCGACAACGTCACCGCGGTGATGAAGGTGATGGCAGTGCTGGAGGGGCTGGATATCGATCATGAGTCCAGCCTCGCCGAACTCTCGCAGCGTGCCATGATGTCGAAAAGCACTGCTTATCGGTTTCTTCAGACACTCAAGAACCTCGGATATGTCGCCCAGGACAGCGAAAGCGAGAAATACCGCCTGACCATGAAAGCCTTCGTGCTGGGCAGTTCAGCCTTGGGCAACATGGACCTGATCAAGATGGCGGACCCCGACATGGCCGCCCTGTCGCAATTGACCCGTGAAGCGGTTCACCTGGGCACTCTGGATGCCAGCACCGGGGAGATCGTCTATGTCCACAAGTACAACTCGCACTTCAATCTGTGCATGAATACCCGCATCGGTGACCGTTGCCCCGCGCACACCACTGCCATGGGCAAGGCGCTGATGTCACGCATGACCGAAGCCCAGCTTGAGCACCTGCTGACACTGCAACCACTGGAACCGCGTACCGAGCGCACGCTGACCTCGCGTCAGGCGCTGGATGAGCAGCTCGCACAGGCGCGTCAGTCGGGTCTGGCAGAAGATCTCGAGGAAATGGACGCCGGAGTGTGCTGTTTCGCGACACCGATTCTTGATCACACCGGCAAGGCCATTGCCGCCTTGAGCATGTCCATCCCCACCATTCGCTATCACCAGGACATCACCCTGGCCTACAAGGCCAACCTGTGTGAATCCGGGCGCAATATTTCCCGCCAACTTGGCTGGAAGGGAACGGATTGAGACACGCATCACCCCTGAACGACGTCAGGTAGCGCTTCGCTATCCGACACGCAGCGTGCAAGTCTTTGCTCGCCAATCGCCTGACATCCATGGATGGATGTCACAGCGTGAAAGAGTCTCCGTTGTCACACCGTTGTCGGCATGCCAGCACTCCATGTCAGCAATTGTGTCGACACCCCGTGCCACCCCTTCTCCGTTCTCTTCAGGCAACTGCTCACTCTCTTCTTGCGTGAGGTGGCCAATCCTTGTCTGCATTCAGCGCCCACCATGGCGAAACTGCCATGCATGACCAATGGATGACATGGAAATTCAAGAAAACGCATTGATATGATTTTTTCCTTATCAATCATTGAGATGCCAACAGCGATACCTTTCCTCTCTCATGGCTGAAAGCACGATTCCACCTCTCAGATCACCACATAACCCTCTGTAAAATATTGGAAATCCAGTTTTCAAAACGCTATTTCATTTTCATCAACAATCGTCTTGACAGTCATGATCAACTGGCTCTAGCCTTCGACTGCCATCTTGGCACTCACCCCATAAGCATAAAAAAGGCTTGAGACCATGCGTAATACTCGGGTACGCCACCCCTTGGTGACAGCATTTCTCCTCGCTGCCAGTGCAGGTATCATTTCATCGCCAAGTGCTGCCAATGACACTCCCCCCGGAGAGACATTCGATCTCGGAACCTGGAAGCTGACACTGCCGATGGACGCCGACGGCAATGGCAAGGTGGATGAAATCAAGGTGTCAGACCTTCAGAGCTATCGTCACTCTGACTATTTCTATCTCGACGATGATTCCCATATGGTCTTCGTGACGCCCAACAGTGCCTTCACGACGCCAAATTCAAGCAATGCCCGCACGGAACTGCGTCAGATGCTACGCGGTACCGACACCAGCATCGGCACCCATGATCCGAAGAACAACTTCGCACTCGCCTCGCATGAAAAGGCCGATGAATTCGCTCAGATAGGCGGCTACCTTGAGGCCACGTTGCGCGTGGAACATGTCGCGGAGCGTTCGAAGAAACCAGACAGGAAGTCAGCCTATTCGGTGGTCATCGGCCAGATACATGCTGGCAAGGACCAGGCATTGATGGAGGCGAATGAAGGCTTTGGGCATGGCAACGAGCCACTCAAGATCTTCTACAAGAAGCTGCCGGATCAGGACACTGGCTCGGTGTTCTGGAACTACGAGAAGAATCTCGCCAAGGAAGATCCCAAACGCACGGATGTCAGCTATGCGGTATGGGGCAACGACTGGAGCAGCAATGCTGATCCCGGCAAGGAAGGCATTTCGCTGGGCGAGACCTTCAGCTACAAAGTCGAGGTCAAGGGCGACATCATGCATTTGACCTTCAATTCGGACGGCCATCCGACACGCAATTTCGAGATCAACCTTGCCGACAATGTCGATGCCAACGGCAAGGTGGACGCAGATGACCTTCCGGCGGGCTACGCCGGTGACTGGATGTACTTCAAGGCGGGCTCCTACAACCAGTGCAACACCAAGGCCAGTTCCAATGCCTGTGAAGGTACGGGCGTATGGGAAACCGACAAGGCCAACGGCGACTACGCCAAGGTGGTCTTCTCTGAGCTGAAAAGTGGCAAGATTCAGTGATGAAAGATTGAACTGATCAGATGCTGAAGCGCTGAGACGCCCAAGGGATGAGACCCGCGTGAGATCACGAGTCTCGGGCAAGGGATTGCCACTCATACTCTTGAGCCAAGGCCATGTCTCTTCAGCCAGGGACATGTCTCTTCAGCCAGGGGCATGTCGCCCTCTTCCCCCCGGATTGTCAGAAGCCCTACCTCTGGCAATCCAGGGGGAGTTGCGTTGCCGATGACCAGGGCACTCGTGACTGTCCATTTCCCTTGGCTTGTCTCTCCTTCCTGTCGCTCTCTTCTCACTCCACCTTTCTTCTCTCTCCTCTCGCTCCCTCTCGCTCCCTCTCACTCCCTCTCTCCTCTCACTCCCTCTCGCTTCCTCTCTCATCTCACTCCCTCTCGCTTCCTCTCTCATCTCTTCTCGCTCTCATCTCTCTCCTCTCTCATCCCTACACTCTTCCTTCATCTCGACCCTCTCCTCCTCAACGCAATGAGCGTATCGCCACCCTTGCCCTGCCTGCCGGAGAAGACGTCGAGAAGCCTGCAAGGGAGGTCAGTGATCACCCTCAATCTGCTGCGAGCGGCAGGTTGACGTAAAACGCAAAGTATCCGGCGCGTTCTGATCATCTCGCTACCCCCAACTTCACGACACTGTGTTCAACAAAGGCGCAGAGGCGATGCGACCGTGACGTGCAGGTTGACGTCTGGTGACATGGCCGCTGCGACTTACCGCAGACAAGTGTCCTGACACGTGAGGCTCGACGATGAATCGCAAGACTATCCTGACATGCGCCATCACTGGCGCGGGTGATACCGCCAGCAAGAACCCGAATGTCCCGGTGACGCCGAAGCAGATCGCCGATGACTGCATCGCGGCCGCCAAGGCCGGTGCCAGCGTGGCCCACATTCACGTGCGTGATCCGGAGACCGGCGGCATCAGCCACTCCACCGAGCACTTCCGTGAGGTCATGGACCGCGTGCGTTCCGCCGACACCGACATCGTCATGAACATCACCGCCGGTGGCGGCGGTGACTGGATTCCGGACGTCAACGACCCGACTCGTGGTGGCCCGGGCACCGACATTCAGACCCCGGCCGAGCGTCACGCGCCGATCCAAGAACTGCTGCCGGAACTGTGCACCCTGGACTGCGGCAGCCTGAACTTCGGCGACATGGTCTACATCAACACCGCTGATTGGCTGCGCGAGCACGCTCGTCTGGTGCAGGCCGCTGGCGTCAAGCCGGAGCTCGAGTGCTTCGACCTGGGCCACGTCTGGTTCGCTCGCCAGCTGCAGCAGGAAGGCCTGCTCGACGACGACCTGCTGTTCCAGCTGTGCCTGGGCATTCCGTGGGGCGCGGAAGCCGACACCGAAACCATGCTGACCATGAAGAACAAGCTGCCGACCAACTCCAACTGGGCAGCCTTCGGTATCGGCCGCATGCAGATGCCGATGGTCGCACAGGCCGTGCTGCTGGGCGGTCACGCTCGCGTCGGTCTCGAAGACAACCTTTATCTGTCCAAGGGCGTGATGGCGACCAATGCGCAGCTGGTCGAGAAGTCCTCTGGCATCATCGAGAACCTGGGCTCCAGCGTGATGACCCCGGCCGAGACTCGCGCCTTCCTCAAGCTGCGTGATCCGTCCACCGGCAAGACCGCCGGCGACGTGGCAGCCCTCGAAACCGCAGGAGGTGTCGCATGAGCCAGTTATCTGTCGTAGGAACCGGTGTCATCGGCAACGGCTGGATCTCCCGCGCGCTGGCCAATGGCTGGGACGTGGTCGCCTTTGATCCGGCCCCGGACACCGAAGCCCGCACTCGCGCCTTCGTAGAGAACGCCTGGCACGCACTGGAGAAGGATGGCCTGGCGGAAGGCGCTTCCGTCGAGCGCCTGCGCTTCGCCGCGACCCTCGAGGAAGCTGTCGTCGGTGCTGATCTGATCCAGGAAAACGTGCCGGAGCGTCTGCCGCTCAAGCAGGAAATCCTCAGCGCCATCGATGCCGCGGCCGAAGAGCACGTCGTGATCGGCTCTTCCACCTCCGGCTTCAAGCCGACCGATCTGCAGCAGGATTGCAAGAAGGCGCCGGGCCGCGTCATCGTCGCCCACCCCTTCAACCCGGTCTATCTGCTGCCGCTGGTCGAGCTGGTGGGTGGCGAGCACACCTCCCCGGCGCTGCTGGAAGGCGCACGCGAAGACTATCAAGCACTGGCCATGCGTCCGCTGATCGTGCGTCGCGAGATCGAAGGTCACATCGCGGATCGTCTGATGGAAGCGCTGTGGCGTGAAGCCCTGCACCTGGTCAACGATGGCGTCGCCACCACCGAAGAGATCGACGCGGCTGTCGTCTATGGCTGTGGTCTGCGCTGGTCGCTGATGGGCACCTTCCTGACCTTCCACCTCGCCGGCGGCGAGCCGGGCATGCGTCACATGCTCGAGCAGTTCGGCCCGGCCCTGAAACTGCCGTGGACCAAGCTCGAAGCGCCGGAGCTGACCGACGAGCTGATCGACAAGGTCGTGGAAGGCTGCGAATACCAGGCAGCGGGTCGCCCGGTTGCCGAGCTGGATCGTCGTCGCGATGACTTCCTGGTCGAGCTGCTGACGCTGACGCGCAAGTACTGGCCGGAAGCCGAAGGTCTCGAGGGGCGTATCTGATGGACCTGCTCAAGATCACGGTGCCGCATGAATGGGTCGACTACAACGGCCACATGAATGATGCCGAATACGCGCGCGCCTTCTCGATGGCAGTCGAGGCGCTGATGGAACACGTGGGCCTGGATGCCGACGGTCGTCGCGAACACGACCTGACCATCTACACCCTGGAGACGCACCTGTGCTACCTGGCGGAGGCGCACGAAGGCCAGACACTCAAGGTCAAGGTCCTGCTGCTGGATCACGACCCCAAGCGTCAGCACGTGCTGTTCACTCTGACCGATGCCGACGGCGGCGAGATTGCCACCAGCGAGCAGATGTTGATGGCGATGAGCATCAGTGGCGGTCGTCCGACCCCCTGCCCGGAAGCGGTGGCGGAGCGCATTGCCGCCCTGCCCCAGCCGGCAGGCGACGATGACTGGCCCAAGGCGGCCGGCCGGCGTATCGGTATCCGTCGCAAGACGGCCTGATACGCGCACCGGCAGCGTCAAGAGGTAGACCGTCCTTTCGAAGGATGGACCGACACCCCGTCAGTTTCTGGCGGGGTGTTATCGTATGCATGACATTTTTCCTTTCGGGCCAGAGACCATGACACACGAGACATCTTCACCGCTGCGTTGCCAGGCGTTCATCGACGCCTTCGCCGACGGCATGGCCGAGTTGGCAGGCCTGTCAGTCGCCGAGAGCCGGCCTCAGTGCGAAGCCCTCTACGCGCGCCTGGCCGCACCACTCGCAGACGGCGTCACGCCAAGCGACGAGACACTGCATTCCGATGATGGCCACGTCATTGCCCTGCGACGTTTCCGCCCGACGCGTGAGGCGCCACGCAAGGACGGCTGTGTCGTCTATCTGCACGGTGGCAGCTGGCAGGTCGGTTCGCTGGATAGCCATCAGGGCGTGGCCTCAAGCCTGGCGTCACGGCTCAATCGTGAGGTCATCAGCGTGGATTACCGGCTGTTGCCGGAAGCGTCCTATCAACAGGCGCTGATGGACTGTGAGGTTGCCGTGCGTGAACTGACCCCTGTCGCAGTCGTCGGCGACAGTGCTGGCGGTCGCCTGGTCATGGATGTCTCACGCCTGCATCACGAGACACACTCCCCCTATGTGCTGGGCCTCATCTACCCGCCGATGGACCCGGTACTGAGCCTCGACAATGAGGACCTCGCCACACTGGGGCCGACGGCGCCACTGCTGAGCCGTGAAGAAGTCGTCGCCATGTGGCAGCTGGTGGCCGAGGGTGACCCCTCGCACAGTTACGCCATGACGCCACCCCATTCACGGCAGGCACCGGCGCAGGTCATCGAAGTGCTCTCGGTCGAACATGACCCTCTCACGGCGCCGCTGGAGGCGGCCGTCGCCACCTGGAAGGCCCAGGGGGCGGAAGTCGGCTATCACTGCGCGACGGGGATGGTCCACGCTGCCCTGCACGCCCATCATGAATTGCCTGAGATGGGCATCGCCTGGCGTGATTTCTGTGACGCCTTGACGCGCCGTCTTGACGAGGCATGATACCGCCCCGGCCGGTCGTGCCATGAAAAGAGGCCCGTACCGATGGCATCGGTACGGGCCTCTTTTCGTCGTGATCCACCTCAAGCACTGGCCGGCCCGAGGTGTCCCCCCATCTGTCGTGTCTGGACGAGACATTCTCATGGCTACGGTGGATCACGCCTCAGCACATCACGCTGCCTCACAGCGCACGTCATCGCGTCGAAGGACACGCAGTTCGACATCCGCCGGGCAGTGTGAGACCCGCGGCTGCCAGCGGGACTGTAGTCGCTCACGCAGGTCCGCGTCGCCGTAGATCACGACCACGACCACCAGACGAAAATCATCCTCCAGCGCCCGCTGTGCGATGAGAGCTTCATAGAGAATGCTGTCGAGAATACGCTCGGCCCTGGCGTGATGCTTGAGCACTCTGACATCCACGAAGGTAGTCGTGGAGGCCTTGCCGGCAAACACCGCATCGAAGCATGCCCGCGTATCCCCTACCTGGACATCATGACGTACCTCGCCGGACGGCTCTGCCCCGGACTCGCGGACGATCTGTCCTACCAGTGCGGTCTTCAATGCGCGCAGCTCATGGCGATGCTCTCGCGTCATCTTCTCCCGCGACATCTCATGCGATGTCACCGCCCCACCGGCGGGTGACGCCATCGACGTATCGTCACTGTCGTCGTGGAGCAGTTGCGCCACGTCGGCATCATCTACGGGTGGCTGGGCAGACGACGCCTTGGCTGGCGGCATCTCGATGCCAGGCTCTCCGCCCAGTGAGTCCTGTACCTCGGCCGTCAGGCGCTCCTCCTGTTCGGCGGGCGACAGGGTGCGCATGAAGGAGCGGTCCTTGTGGTAATCGCCGGGGGCATAGAGCTTGCCATGATGCCTGGTCACCAGACGATAGAACACGCCCAGCACCAATAGCGGAAAGATGACGATGAAGGCGATCAGCGGCCAACGCTCGACCTCTGTCAGCTTGTCTGCGGATGAATTCAGCAACAGGCTCGCGAAGCCGTAGATCAACGAGATGAACAGCGCGATGATGCCGAGCGGATTGCGCGCCAGTTCCTTGGCATTCTTCATGAACTGCATAAGTGCTCCATTCCTTGATATCTCCCTGCCCCTCCCTCAGGGATGGGGGAGGAACGGGCACAATGCAATGTCATGGCGCTCACGCCTTTCGCGTGTCTTCTCAGCCGTCGAGGGTCATGCGGCACAGCAGGGTGTTGTCCTGCTTGAGGCTTTGCCCCCACACGAACCTGGCACTGTCATCCCAGTCGATATCGTCGTAGCCGTCCTTCGGGCTGACATCGCTGTACTGATGCTCGATGGCAGCCGGCCAGGCGCTGTCATCAAAGTCCGGGGCCGTCCAGTCACCGTCCACCGTGGTTTCCTCGAAGTCACAGGCGCCCTCGCCTGCCTGTGGGTCGCTCTCATCGGCACAGGAAGCCTCGACAGGCGCGTGTTGCACCACCAGGCAATGCATGTCGCGGTTGGTGACCCCGATGACCTCGCCTGTTCTGGCATCACGGAACTGGGCAATCATGCCGCCATCGCCCATCTGCTGGCGGTCCGTGCCGATGTACTCAAGGCCTGTGTCATTTTCCTTGAAGTCCTTGGCCTTGATGGCGATCGTCACCGGGAATTGCGTCTCGATGATGGCGGTTTCTGAATTGAAGGAACGCTCCGTGGTGATCGGCACGCTGTCTTGCATCGCCTTCTCGCCATTGACGTACATCTCGAACCAGTTATCGACCCAGACCTCGGCCTTGAGTCTGGTGCCACTCTGAGGGCCGGCCTTGGGCTTTGCTGCATGCTCATCCTTGGCATGTGAATCGGCAAAGGCAGGTGCGGCAGCCAGAATGAGGGCGGCGGTCAGCAATGTGCGCATGGAAAAATTCCTTTCGTGGTGAATGGCGATCGCGCTTCCTGGCTTGCAGGGGGGTGTCTTGCGTCCATCATCTGCTCAGTTACGGAAAGTGATGGAGGAGGAATCCAGCACCTTGCCCTGCAGTGCCTCGGTCATCGTGTCCCAGTTCACGCTCATGTCGTCATGATCCGGCAACGCCTCCAGCGGTGCCTTCAAGGCATACAGCGTGATCGTGTAGTCGTGATATGAGCCCTCAGGACCGGGAGGTGAACAAGGTGGCGTATACCCGATACGTTTCTTGTCCTTGTCGGCGCCCTCATCCCCCAGCGACGCCGGGTTGCCGCGCGGCAAGGCGTGGGTGTCTGCCGGAAGATTCCACAGCAGCCAATACTGGCTGGGAGCATCACGACCTTCGACGGTGCCTTTGGGATAGTGATGCATGATGAGGGCGAGGCTCTGTGTGCCGTCAGGCACATCACCCCATGTCAGCGGCGGCGTGACGCCATCGCCGCCGTCACGAGTGCATTTCAGGTCATCCGGCAACCAGCCATCATCATTGAAGGCAGGGCTGGTGAGCGTGAAGTCGCCTTGTGCCAGCGCCGGTGTGGCCAGGGCCATCGCACCAAGCCCGACGACCAAGCCACGTGCTAGACGCGTCTGCCATGCACTTGAGAACTTGCCCGCCAGATTGCTCGATAACTTGCTCGACCATGCCCGAATCATCGGCAGTACTCCCCGGTCTTGACGTCGCCACCATCCGTCACGGTACGCGTCTCGAAGTCATAGCAATTGGGCGTATCGGTGGGCGTATAGCGAATGTAATAGGCTTCACCGTGATAGGTGTAATCCATGCTGCGCTTGCCGTCTGCCTGCTGGGTAAAGACCAGGTCTTCCACGCCCCCTTGCGGCGGAGTGCCGGCAGGCCGCCCACGACTGTCGGCCTGCGTATCGCCACTCGCGGCCTTCAGCGGCGGAACACGCGGCAGGTCTTTCGCCTCTGGCACCTCGCCCATCAGACACTGAATGATGTAGGGCGCCTGTTCGGAGGTGTGATAGCGATACCCGAAGGTGTCATCAGGCTGTCCGTTGCAGACATCCAGCACATCCATCGCGATAGGGGAGCCATCCGGGTTGTCATCGCCATAGATGGGGTAACCATCGAAAGCCCAGCCAATGATGGGGTTGTCATCGGCATTCTTCATCTTGTCGATCATGCACACGGGTTTGACATGATAGTGGTAATCATCGCCGCGTCCGGCGTGCCCGCCACAGGCATCCAGCTGTTTGGTGGCCAGGGTGTCATTCTTGGCCTGATAACTTGAGAGGTCATCCTGAGACATCTCTCCGCCGCCGGTGTAGTCATAGATGGGCACACCATTGACCGCCACCCCCAGCGCCGCATCACGTGTCTGCGGTGTGTCCCCCAGCGTGGACTCAAGTGCGATCGGAGAGATGTAGTCGCTGGCGGGCACCGGCACCTGCTCATTGGTGCCCACGATACCGGTCATCATCTCGTGATCCGGGTAGGTATCCGAGGTGATCAGCGCCTTGCCGTCCTGGCAGGTGACAGACACCGAGTCGGCGAAGCCGGCATCTTGCACGGAAGCCTTCACGGCGGCGCAATGCGCCTCGGCGGCGGACCTGGCCATACGCTGCGCCGCTGCCTCCGACGTGGACTTCTCTGAGCCGGACTGAGCCTTCGCGAGCGAGGGTTGATCATTCGCGACTGACTGCGCGACATGGAAGAACACTGGCACCATGAGAACGGATGCCACCGTCAGTGCCACGACGGGCTTCACGATACGGGGTCGTCCCCGAGACGTCAGGGAATGTGGGCACATGAGCTTTCCTGTGTGTCGGACGATGAATTCATGAGGCATTCGCGCATGGCCGGGTGGCCTGAGGTGTCAGCCAGTCAGATGCGGACGCAGGAAGGCCGACAGGGTCTCCGAGTTCTTCTCGTCATGCCGGGGCAGCTACCACTGCATCACGATGAAGGCCAGTGACATGGCACCGATCGCGACCATCCAGGCGCCCAGCACTCGCTGCGCGATCACGAAGGCCGCACGAGGCAGAAGGCGACCGATCAACGCGAATATCGCCCAGCAAAGCAGGACACCCCACATCACCGTCATCATGACACCGAGAAGGATGGCAAAGGGTGTCGAGGCCACCTCGTGGCCCAGAAACAGCAGTGCCACCACCAGCCCGGCCAGCAGCGCCGGCACCCGCTGGAAGATGCCCTGACCGAAGGCATGGCGCAGCGGTACGTGAATCGCGACGAGCAACGACACCAGCATGGCCAGTCCCATCACGGCCATTACCAGCCTCTGTGGCGCAAAGAGTGACAGGGTGATCCCGAGCAGCAGACCATTGATGAGCCGCAGCAGAATTCGCCCGCCCGCCTTCCAGGTGAGCGTGTCCTGACTGGCGACTCCGACAAGACCCGCCGTGACGATGAGATACAGGATCACCGGGCTGGCACAGACGGCGCGAACGCCGATCATCCACTGTTCCGGCCACATCATGACAATGCCTCGACCAGAAAGTAGACACCCAGCAGTGCCGTCAGAATCCCCAATCCGCGCAGCAACATGCCCTGACGGAAGCGCTCCGCCATGATGCCAACGCCGATACCCGCGGCATGCAGACTGCCGGTGGCCACCATGAAGCCCATCGCAAAGGCAAAGGGATCAGACGCCAGGGGCAACTCCGCCCCATGGGCGTAGCCATGACAGACGGCAAAGACGGAGATCACCGCACAGGCCATCCACAGCGGCAGGCGCACGCGCCCCGCGATGAAGCCGCCGAGCACCAAAGCCGACAAGGCAATGCCGATCTCGATTCCGGGCAATGTCACCCCCACGATGCCCACCACACTGCCCAGCGCCATGATCATCGGGAATACCACCGGCAACAGCCAGGAAGCAGGACGCCCCAGAATCACCCCCCACAGCCCCACGGCTGCCATGGCGGTAAAGTGATCCAGACCCGTGAGGGGGTGCAGGAAGCCCGCGGCAAAGCCGCCGACGCTATCCGTATCGACATGCGCGCTGGCTGTCTGGGTGAAGAGCACCGTCAACATGCCGACAATGACAGCCGTCAGACGGGGCATGCGGCAAGGCCGCGAGTCACGACGCCGAGCGGAGTGAGCCGCGAGAGGCGCAACGCGAGAAGAGGTGTGAGATGTGGTGCGAGATGAGATGCATGAAGAGGTGCGAGAAAGAGACATGAAGGCAAATCCAGTGAAGAGATCTCTCGGTTGGGGGGAGACAGCAGCAGTGTGAAACACGCACCGAGACGCGAAAGTCTTGGAAAAGACCATGACATTCGTGCAGACAGCAGGGTATGGCATGGCACGCAGCGCCGGACGCCGGCGCTGTTCAAGTCGCCCCGCCCCCGGCGCTGTTCACGGCGCCCCGACCCCGGCGCTGTCATCATCGTTTTCCGGCATTGGCCCGCCCGGATGTCCGTCGCCTGCATGGCCGGGCATGGGGCCCTGACCCGGCTTGCGTGGAGAGCCGATCCCCATCCTGGCATTGGTAGTGAAGTTGTCCTTCGCCACCACACCCTTCAGACATGCGGGCAGGTTGGGGAATTCCTGAGTGGCGTGATAGTGATACTCGCCTTCCGGGTGACGCTCGGTCGGGCCGAAGTGACCATTGCAACGGTCGAGATCGGTCGGCACCTCGCCCGTCGGGTCTTCACTGCCGAACATCGGATAGCCATCGAAGGCATAGGCGAACTGGGCGCTCTTGCTCTGCGGTTGCTGACAATGGGCATCCACGCCTTGCGTGTCATAGACGCTATCGATATCCGTGGCCGTCGCGTGCCAGTGATACCAGCCACCCGGGTCCACATGACCGCCGCAGGTATCCAATGCCGGCAGATTGCCGGTATCCAGCACCGAGGGAGCATCGGCGAAGATGGGCACGCCATCCAGTGCCAGGCCTACCTTGGCGACAGTGCCAAGCGACGTCGGCGAGTCGGCCGGCACCGGGACGACAGGCAGCAGAATGCTCATCTCGACGCTGTCATCTTCCGCCACGTTGAGGCAGTTGTTGGCCTCTTCCTGACGCTTGCTCAGGTCCGTCATGATGTGAAGCGTCTCGTCCTCATCATGAAAATGAAATCCGAGCGTATCGAGCATCTCGAAGAAGGCACGATCCAGCCGATATAGACCGGGGTGCTGGCCATCCCACTGCCAGATACCGCCTTGATCATCCAGCGTCGGTGGGCAGAAAGGGCCGATCTCCAGGTCATCAGGCTGGTACTTCACGACAAGTCGGGTGCACTGGGCAGCGCTGCCATTCTCCAGCGTACAGCTGACGGTTTCCGGCGCCTCGACCAGCGCGGCCGTGGAGAATTGGCCCGGCACCACTTCGGCATGGGCCACCCCTGCCATCAACAGGGAGGCCGGCAACCAGGCCGTGATCGATGCGGTCTTTCGCACAAGGCGTGCCGTCTTCATGAGTAGGCTCCGAAGAGAGAACACCCGCCACGCTGTTGCTCTCTCGAGTGATCAGCGTGGCGGGTGTCGATGGGCGGGACAGCCGTGAGGGTCAAGCTCGGCCTGGACTCAGGCTCGGCTCAGGCCCTGACCTCAGTGCTTGGGCCCCTGCTTGGCATCATCCGGCAAGCAGGCCGTCTCGCCACCCCGGGGCGGAGCGACACAATGTCCCGGCACCAGCGAGTCTGCCTCAGGCACCGCGATCTGGCACTGGTCTCCCACCTGCTTGCTGGCACAGGCATCGAAGGCTTCCTGCGGCGGCTTGCCACCCGGAGGCTGCGCCATGCTCATCCCGCTGATGGCCAGCAGTGCGCCCGCCATCAAGGCCAGGCTGCCGCGACGACGAAAGGTCACGCGAGCGGAAGGAGTTTCAGAGGCTTTCATGTCGGCATTTCCTTGTGTCATCACTCAATGACGACAAGCTTGCTGACGCAATGTGCAACGAATATGTCAGAAAACGACAGGTGTTCAGGTGCCTGCAGGCTCACTCCTTCCCGGACGGCGGACGATCTTCCTCACCGGGAGGTGGCCCGCGATGTCCCATGTCATCTGCGGTGCAGACAGCATCCGGTGAGTCGAGTGCGCAGCCTATCTCGCCATGGAAACATCCCAGAATCTCGTTCTTTTCGGCGCTGTTGCCATGATAATGGTATCCGATGCCTGCACCGACATGGCCACTGCAGGCGTCGAGTTCTGCCTCCTCGGCCTCGTCACCGGTCAGTCTGGCCAGGATCGGATAACCATCCATGGCAAAGCCGATCATCGGTGCATCCGCCGCGACGTTCTCCTTCGCGGGACTGCAGCCATTGGCACCGTGATAGTGATAGCCGACATGCAGATTCACATGCCCTCCGCAGTCATCGAAAGGCGCCAGGGTATGGGCGGCAAGAATCGCATCCTGAGGCGCTGCCGCATCGAATCTGACGCCATTGAAGGCGATTCCCCGCGGAATTGGCGGAGTGCGCCCTGATGCCGCTTCCTGACGGGCAACGGGAACCAGTGGCAGCACATAGGTGGTCTCGACGACCTCATCCATGTATTCCGTGCGGCATTCCACGCAGTAGTTGTGGTACGCCTCGGCCACATCCGGCCGCGCCGCCTGATCACAGGCCGTCCTGGTATCCGTGACGTGAACCTTGCCGGTGGCCTCGTCGAACAGCTGCCACTCGGGGTCATCATAGAAGGTGGCCAGATTCTCGATGAAGGCACCATCCACGTCGTACTGCTTGCCGTCACGCACCCAGATACCCCCCTTGTCGGCACCGTCCGAGAGCTTGCCGGGACACCAGGGGCCCATCTCGCTGGACTCCAGCGAGTTCTTCAGCGTGATGCTGAAGCACTGGGTCTCGGTCCCACCGGACAGCGTGCAATCCACCACCTCAGGGCCAGCCACGATGCTCCGGGCATCGAACAGGGATGCGATCTGCGCCAGTCGCTCCGAGACATCCCCCTCGTGGGCCATCGCGGACACGGGGATCAGGCTGGCGACCCCCGCGCTGAACAACGAGGCCAGTGCCATTCGCTTCATCATGTTTCCTCTTGTGATCACCAGGGCATCAGCACGTCATCTGCACTTCACCTGAACGGCCCACCCATCGCGAGGCCAAGCCTATGGAAAACACGTTCCATAAGGAAAGACGCGCCGCTCATTTGCACAAAGCTGCCTTTTTCATGAGAACTGACTTTTTCACGAGAACTGCCCTACCGAAGCCCTAGCGCTCGGCTCGCGGGGAATGCCCGAAGTGATTGCGATAGGCCCGCGAGAAGCTTGAGCTCGACGTGAAGCCGCTGGACAGTCCGATGGAGAGAATATCGAGATCCGTCTCCTTGAGCAGATGCCGAGCACGCTCCAGCCGCAGCCTCAGGTACCAGGCTCGCGGCGACGTGGCGAGTTCCTGCTCGAACAGACGCTGCAACTGTCTGAGCGAGATGCGACAGCGTCGGGCCAGCTCCTCCAGCGACAGGGGGGTGTCCAGATGCTGCTCCATCAAGGCGACGGCATCGACCAGCTGGCGCTTGTGAGTGCCGAGTCGCCGCGCCAGCGTCATGCGCTGCTGATCGGTTCGCGTCCGCATGCGGTCATGGACAAGCTGCTCGGAGACATCGACTGCCAGGGCCGTGCCGTGCCGCCGGGCAATCACGTCCAATGCCATGTCCATCGCCGCCGCTCCCCCGGCACACGAGAAACGCCGTGCGCCCAGCTCGAACAATTCATCCGAGGTGCTGATGGCAGGGAAACGCTCGCGAAACGCCGGCAGACTCTCCCAGTGCAGCGTGACGCGCTCACCATTGAGCAGCCCGGCCGCGGCGAGCAGGAAGCACCCGGTATCCAGCCCGCCCAGCACACAGCCACCGGCATCGAGGCGATTCAGCCAGCCAGTGAGAGCGCGATTCAGGTGAGCTTCCGGCTCGAAGCCACTGCATACCGCAAGCGAAGGCAGCGAGCGGATATCCAGAATGCTGTGATCCGTCACCAGCGTCATGCCACTCGATGCCGTGACCGGCTGGCCATCCTCACTGATCAGCAACCAGCGAAACAGCGGCTTGCCGCTGATGCGATTCGCGATGCGCAACGGCTCCACCGCCGCGAAGAAGGCCATCATCGAAAAACGCGGCAGCAGCAGAAATCCGATCGTTTCGGGCAAGGGGCCGGAATAGTCGAGACGCATGACGCGGGAGCCTCCGTGACAGGGAAAGAGAGGTGTCATGGGTCATCACCCGAGAGCGTGACATGACGACGACCGTCAAAAATGACGCATTACGTTAACAATAATTCGCCTGACGACAAAATAGCCTGTTGAAATTTACCTGTCGTCGAGACTTCACCATGCCGCCTCCCGGGCATCCCCGGGGCCTCAGTGCGAGCGCCTGGTGATCATGTCGCGGTGATTCGCGTCCCGCTTGCCCGACCCGCTTCTGGCCTAGCGTGATTTTTCCAGAAGCTGTAGCCATCAAAAACAATTCCATCCATAATATATCGTAATGTTTTTAGGCAGTTAGCCAAGAACTGCTCTTTCCAAAATGCGTTCCTCATCTCTTATCGTTGCCAACACGACAACAATAATGGTGCCGGATGAGCGGTCGATATCCCCGATGCCTCGACCGAGACAGGGATCGCTGGCCCTTTGACCAGCTCGAACAGGAGTTACTGCGTGACCCCTTCCCAATCCGACCCCGCGTCCTCTCCCGATTCCACGAATACCGCCCCTCTGCCCTATCCCGACGCCAGTTCCAGCGTGCAGGTCGAGACCTCAGGCTGGCTGACCGGCATGCACAAGGGCATGACCCTGACCTCAGCGGGCCTGCTGCTGCTCTTCGTCCTGGCCACGGGCCTGGCACCCGACATGTCCGCGAGTCTGTTCGGCGCCGCCCGCGCCTGGATCGAGTCCACCTTCGGCACCTATTATCTCGTCACCATCGTCGGACTGATCGGGCTGTGCATCGCCCTGGTGTTCTCTCCTTGGGGCAACCTGCGCCTCGGCGCACCGGACAGCCGTCCCGAATTCTCTCGCTTCACCTGGGTCTCGATGCTGCTCTCGGCAGGCGTCGGCATCGGCATCCTGTTCTTCGGGGTCGCCGAGCCGCTGTTCTACTTCGATGACTCCGGCGGCTTCGGCTACCCGAACAACCCGCACGCGGACCTCGCCGGCCACACCGCCATGACCCATGCGCGCGCCGTGGATGCGCTCAAGCTGGCCTTCTTCCACTGGGGCCTGCATGGCTGGGCGGTCTATGTGATCGTCGGCATGACCCTGGCCTACTTCGCCTATCGCCGCGGCCTGCCGCTGGCCCTGCGCTCCGCGCTGTATCCGCTGATCGGCAATCGCATCTATGGCCCCATCGGCCACGCCGTCGACATCATGGGGGTACTGGGCTGCGTGTTCGGTATCGCCACCTCGCTGGGCCTGGGCGTCAGCCAGATCGCCGTCGGCCTCAATCGTCTGACCGGGCTGGATTCCGGCATCTACACCCAGGTGGTGCTGATTGCCGTGATCTGCGCCATCTCCATCGCGTCTGCCGTCTCGGGGGTCAGCCGGGGTATCCGCATCATCTCCGAACTCAACGTCGGCGTCTCCGTCATCGTGGTGGGCAGCTTCCTGATCGGGGGGCCGACACTGTGGTTGATCAGCATGTTCGGCGAGACGCTGGTCTCCTATGTGCGTGACGTCATTCCCATGGGTCTGTGGGTGGCGGGCACGCCGCTGGAACGCGACTGGCAGGATGCCTGGACCATCTTCTACTGGGCCTGGTGGCTGGCATGGGCGCCGTTCATCGGCCTGTTCATCGCCCGTATCTCCAAGGGCCGCACCGTGCGTGAATTCGTGCTGGGCGTGCTGATCGCACCGCCGCTGATCATCTTCATCTGGCAGGCGCTGTTCGGTGGCACCGCGCTGCACCAGGAACTGACCGCAGCCATGGGCCCGGGAACCGGCGAACTGATGGGCATGATCCGCGACTGGAACCTGCCGGAGGCGCTGTTCGCCACGGCGGATACACTGGTGGCCAATGACACTCTGAGCGTCATCCTGTCCTCACTGCTGATCTTCCTGCTGATCAGCTGGTTCGTGACCAGCTCCGACTCCAGCACCCTGGTCATCACCACCATCCTGTCGATGGGCGATGAGGAGCCGCTGGCGCGCCACCGGATCTTCTGGGGCGTCTGCATCGGCTCGGTCGCTGCCGTCCTGCTGATGGCCGGCGGCCTGAAAGCCCTTCAGACCGTGCTGATGGCGGCGGCATTGCCGGTCAGCCTGGTCATTCTGCTCATGACACTGGGTCTTCTGATCGCCCTGATCGAGGAATCGCGCATGGCGCTCAAGGCACGTCGCCGCGCCTCCCCCGACACGGGCCTGAATTGATCCGCCGGTCAGTCTGACCAATGCCGGTCACGGCTCCTGCCGTGACCTGATGCCGGCACCCGCATGACACCAATCCCCGCTTGAGGCCACAAGGCCCGGCGGGGATTGGCGTTTCTGGCTCCCGGACATCCTCTTCCAGCCTCTCTCGGAGGGCTCCTGAGCGCTGAGGCAATGCAGGCTTCCAGCGAGAAAATATCCGAAAAGCCGGCCTGACGCTTGCCGCATGACGCGTTCAGCTAACTGGACTTCGTTTGGGGAGAAAATGATCGGGGACGACGCTCTAGCCTTAGAACGTGTCGATGTCTGATGTCCAGAACGTTCCACACAGGTAGTGCGAGACAACAATCACAACAATAAAGGAGTGTTCCCATGACACCCGCCCAACAGGACTCGCAAGAGTCCGCTCACCGCGGCATCCCCCCTGATTTGACGCAGCGCCTTGAGACCCGCGGCCCGCTCAAGGGCATGCACAAGGGCATGACACTCACCGCTGCCGGCCTGCTGCTGGCCTTCGTGGTCGGTGCCGGCCTGAGTCCGCAGGCCTCTTCCGCCCTGTTCGGCGCCGCCCGCGCCTGGATCGAGAACACCTTCGGCACCTACTACCTCATCCTGGTCGTGGGCATGATCGCCCTGTCACTGGTCATGGTGGTGTCTCCCTGGGGCAGCCTGCGACTCGGCCCCAGGGACAGCAGACCCGAGTTCTCGCGTTTTACCTGGATCTCGATGCTGCTCTCGGCAGGCGTCGGGATCGGCATCCTGTTCTTCGGGGTCGCCGAGCCACTGTTCTACTTCGACGACTCCGGTGGCTTCGGGTACCCCAACAACCCGCACGCGGGTCTGGCCGGCGCTACCAACATGGACCATGCCCGCGCCGTCGAGGCCCTCAAGGTGGCCTTCTTCCATTGGGGCCTGCATGGCTGGGCGGTGTATGGCGTCGTCGGCATGACACTCGCCTACTTCGCCTACCGCCATCACCTGCCCCTGGCGCTGCGCTCGGCGCTCTATCCGCTGATCGGCGAGCGTATCTACGGTCCCATCGGTCACGCCGTGGATATCATGGGCGTACTGGGCTGTGTCTTCGGAATCGCGACCTCACTGGGTCTCGGCGTCAGCCAGATCGCCGTCGGGCTCAACCGCCTCACCGGACTGGATGCCGGGCTCGGCACTCAGCTGGCGTTGATCGCCGTCATCAGCGTGATCTCCATCGCATCTGCCGTCTCCGGCGTGAAGCGCGGCATCCGCTTCATCTCCGAGCTCAACATCGGCGTCTCGGTGCTCGTGGTCGGCAGCTTCCTGATCGGCGGCCCCACCCTGTGGTTGATCTCGCTGTTCGGCGAGACGTTGCTGGCCTATCTGCGCGACGTGGTGCCGATGGGACTCTGGGTCGCCCAGACCCCGGGCGAGAGCAGCTGGCAGGAAGGCTGGACCATCTTCTACTGGGCCTGGTGGCTGGCCTGGGCCCCGTTCATCGGCCTGTTCATCGCGCGCATCTCCAAGGGGCGCACCCTGCGCGAGTTCATCCTCGGCGTGCTGATCGCCCCACCGCTGATCATCTTCCTCTGGCAGGCGCTGTTCGGCGGTACCGGTCTGCATCAGGAGCTGACGGCCGCCATGGGCCCGGGGACCGGCGAGCTGATGACGCTGGTGCGCAACTGGAACCTGCCGGAAGCCCTGTTCGCCACCGCCGATGCCCTGGCCGGCAACGGCGTGCTGGGAGTCATCCTTTCCTCGCTGTTGATCTTCCTGCTGATCAGCTGGTTCGTGACCAGCTCCGACTCCAGCACCCTGGTGGTCACCACCATCCTGTCGCTGGGCGATGAGGAGCCGCTGGCGCGTCACCGCATCTTCTGGGGCATCTGCATCGGACTGGTGGCCGGTACCTTGCTGATGGCAGGCGGCCTCAAGGCACTGCAGACCATCCTGATGGCCGCCGCCTTGCCGATGAGCTTCGTGATCGTGGCAATGACGATGGGCCTTTTGGTGGCGCTCTATCAGGAATCCGGCAACGCACTGAAAAGGTTCAAGAAACCCGCCCAGCATCACACAGGCCCCTGAGCCCGCTCTAAGCCCCTCACTCGACCCGGGCCCATCGTGCCAACAGGCAACGGCGGGCCTTGAGGCATGTCTTTCACGTCAGACGTTCCACGAGACACATAATGTCGTGTTATGGCAAATACTGGTCGCCAATAACCAAAAATTAACCAGAGGGCAAGATAGGCTTATGAGGTCCTTGCCACCCACAGGAGTCAGCCATCGTTATCTGCCCTCTCTTGACGACTTCTTGCTGCCGTCAGCTTGCCAGTTCGACAACAACAACTTCAGGAATCGCGCTCTCATGACGACCGACACTTCCTCCTCCCGCCAGCCCGAGGCCACCACGGATTCCGTCTGCGGCCTGGGGGACACAGACTCCGCCAAGGGCAAGTACCTGACCTCGATCGCCACCGTGGCGGTCATCATGCTGCTGATCGGCGCCGCCGCCCTCTTCCCGACGGGATTCCTCGTGGCCCTCGACACCGTCAAGACCTCGGTGATCGGCAATCTCGGCTTCATCTTCACCTGGCCGGCCTTCGCCATCTCGCTGGTGATGGTCGCGGTGTGCTTCACGCCGCTGGGCAAGCTGCGCTTCGGTGAAGGCGAACCGGAATTCCACACCCTGAGCTGGATGGGCATGCTGTTTGCCACCGGCATGGGCATCGGCCTGCTCACCTGGGGCGTGCTGGAACCCAAGTACCATACCGATGCCGGACAGAGCACCGACATGGCACTGCTCAATGCCTTCAATCATTGGGGCCTGCTTGCCTGGGCGGGCTATCTGGCCATCGGCGCGCTGTTCGCGCATGCCATGTACAACATGAAGATGACCAAGCCCGCCGAAGAACTGCTGGGCAATGGCCTGTGGAGCAAGCTCAACCTGGTCAGCCTCGTCGTTTCCACCGTCATCGGCCTGTCGCTGTCCTTCACCTACGCGACCACCCCGATCCAGCAGGGACTGGTCAAGCTGGTCGGCATCGAGTTCAGCCCGACCCTGATCATCAGCGTGCTGGCCGTATGCGCCATCATCTCCTCCGCCTCTGGCCTCAAGCGCGGCATCAAGTGGCTGAGCAACTACAACACCCTGTTCGCCATCATTCTGATGATCGGCGTGCTGGTACTGACCGTCCCCGGCGACATCCTTTCCACCTTCGTGCGTCTGGTGCCGGAATACCTGCTCAAGTACCCGGCGATGGCCACCGACATCGGCCTGGGTGATCCGGAGCGCAAGGCGTGGCTGGCCGACTGGCTGTATGCCTTCGAGGCTGCCTGGTACGGCTGGTTCATCTTCACCGGCGTCTTCGTGGCGCGCATCTCCAAGGGCCGTACCCTGCGTGGCATGGTGCTGGGGGTGATGCTGGTGCCGACTCTGTTCTCGTGCCTGTGGTTCGTGGTGTTCGGTCTCGGCAGTCTCAGCCTGGGCGTCGAGGACGTGTTCAAGCTGATCGATACCATCGATACCACCGGCATCCTCTCGGTGATACTGACGCTCAACATCCTGCTGTTCTTCATCACCAGTGCCGACTCGGCAGGACTGGTCTGCGAGATGCTGACCGTCAAGCGCTCACGCGCCTTCTGGATCATCGCCATGGCCGCCCTGGCCATCGTGGTCAGCTGGCTGGGCGGCGACGTCTACAAGACCCTGCTGAGCCTGATCTCGGTCGCCGCGATACCGGTCGCCTTCGGCATCTTCGCCCTGGTGATCGCCTTCGTGATCCGCGTACGCCGTGATCGCGCCTCCCAGACCATCCCGGCATCGGTGCCACTTACCCAGCGCTGAACCGTCATGGCGTGAGGTACGCCGCAGCGCGTGCCGACGCAATCCGGGACAACGATCTGGCGCGACGCAATCTGTCCAGCACAACGGCCCTGCCCTCGAATGAGGTGCAGGGCCGTTGTGTATTACGAAGTAGCGAAGAATGATTGTGCCCTACCCGCCTCCGCTTCCTTCTGCACTCTCCTCTTACGTTACAAGCTCTGGAAGGGCTTGCAGCAAGGCAGCTATCCCAGCTGCGTACGAAGTGAAATCGGCGCCAGGCGGCTGAGCTATGTCACTCAGCAAGCGAGTCCGGTGCTGGCGCTCTCAAGGAAAAATTTACGCCTCCTGGGAACCGCTACTACTGCGCTCACTGTATTAGCTCAGAAGTTTCAGCCAAACATACTCAAATTATAATATATGCTAGTATTGCTCCAATTTGTCATGCGCAGACAGGCCTGCTGCCTAATCCAGCGACATCGTCAGCCAACTATCAACCATCGCTAACCATTCCCAATAGTGTTCAGAATCATATGGTTATCCCCACTTCAAGCTAGCTCGCAGAAGCCGGCGGTCGACAAGACGCATATCCAGCCATTAAGAAGATGGCTGCCAACCGTGGTAAGCGAGCGCGGTTAACTACTTATGGTAGAGCAGATGACAATGACTCAATTCGAGAAATTCTCACAAGACGTCGATCCTTTTGTTCTCGAGTCGCTCGAGAATATGCGCAGAAAGCTGCTAGACATTACCAGCAGAAATCGACTACTTAACTTTCCAATTGATCAAAAAGGTAGCTCACTTCGTATCGTGAATGAGCTGCCAGATCAATTGTATCAGAACTTGATTGATGAAAAGGGTATGCAGTTTGCTGCCGTACCCGACCCACAATATAAACAGCTGCTCAAACATGGATACCTCACGACTGAGGAAGATGGCAGCGAGAAGCGATTGAAGCCGGACCCGACTGCACGCGAGTGGGCAAAGGTATTGGGCATTGATAACAGTTACGACCTGCCCCACCCAGACAAGCATCACACCAAGCCCGAACATTGTGATAGTGACATCCAGGTCCTGTTGTTTCCTCAGGAAATGGAATCCAGACTACGTGGAATCCGAAACAAGTCCCAAACTGCAATTGAAGAAACCGGTACGGGTGTTCTGTATCTTGCGCTGGGTTTCCTGGAATGGTTTGAATCACCGAATTCAGACAAGAGTCGACTCGCTCCGTTGTTTACCATTCCAGTGATGCTGGAAAAAGGCAAGCTGAATGCCAACGCTGGAGTGTACCGGTACCAGATCAAATATACCGGCGAAGACATCATTCCCAACTTGTCATTACAGGTAAAGCTAGCCAATGACTTTGGTATTGATTTGCCAGATCTTGAAGAAAATATGTCACCCGAGAAATATCTTTCATGGGTAGAAGACATTATCTCGAAAACTCATCCTAGGTGGTCAGTCAAGCGCTATGCCTCCTTGGCTTTACTCAACTTTGGCAAGATGCTGATGTACCTGGATCTTGATCCGGCACGCTGGCCTCTGGACGGTCGCAATATCACTCAACATCCAGTGGTAACCCGGTTCTTTACCAGCGTAGAGACAAGTGCCAACGAGGGTGGAGGTGGCACTGGACTGGAGCATGAAATAGATGAGCTTGGTGACATTCATCAGCGTTTCCCGCTTATTGATGATGCTGACAGCTCACAACATAGTGCTTTGATCGATGCTGTGGACGGTCATAACCTAGTGATTGAAGGCCCACCGGGCACCGGTAAATCGCAGACCATTACCAATCTGATTGCTGCCGCCATGCTAAGCGGCAAGAAAGTATTATTCGTTGCCGAAAAACTGGCGGCACTGGAAGTCGTCAAGCGTCGACTCGACAAAGCCGGCTTGGGCGATTTTTGTCTGGAGCTTCACAGCCACAAGTCGCAGAAGCGGAAAGTCCTTGAAGAGATAAATTCCCGCATCGTGGGTCAGTCAAAGCTACAGAGTCCCCAAAAAATTGATGCCGAAGTAGCTCGCTATGAAGAACTGAAAAATCAACTCAATGATTATGCCAAAGAAATAAACGGGATCTGGGGTGCCACAAACAAGAGCATCCATGATATTTTCAGCGGGGCTTCACGCTACCGCCGCCAGCTGACTATTGATCCTACACGCTTACATGTGACTGGCCTTTCTGGGAAAAGCCTCGATGAGGTGAAGCTACTCAGACTACGCGATCAGATAAAAACATTCACGGGGATTTATGCTGAAGTTCGCCAACAAGTCAGTGAAAATGCAGCTATATATGATCACCCTTGGAGTGGCGT
The DNA here is from genome assembly GCF_001720485.1 of Cobetia marina. GTDB lineage: Bacteria > Pseudomonadota > Gammaproteobacteria > Pseudomonadales > Halomonadaceae > Cobetia > Cobetia marina. The sequence goes on along the minus strand of NZ_CP017114.1, from coordinate 1,704,258 downwards.
GACCAATACCGACATTCAGATCTTTGATAGCGAGAGAATAGTCCTGTTACTGAGTAGCTGGCAGAAAACGCTGGGTCAGCTTATCGACACCACTGAACACTTGGTATCACGCTGGCAGCTTGACTCGAATACACTACAAACGCTGCCAGAACTTGACTGTCTTAATCAAGATTTTTCAATATTGCCGGAACTGAAAGGCCAAGAGTGCTTCCCGGCCTTGAGAAGACTGAATCAAGAAACCATAGATGATGTTGAGCGCAATATAAATGACTTCATCACTCTCCAAACCCTGTATAAAGAGTTAGATCCAGAACTGGTTCGGGATAAACTGACTTTGCTTATGAACGGGGAGATACCACCGGCATTCACTGACCCTGTAACTGCTTTCGGAGCATCAACGCAGTTATTGCTATCGGATATAGTGAAGTCCGTAATCCACCTAACCAAAGTCTCAAACGAGCTAGATGAATATCTCGTCAAGCAACAAGAGTTGAAGACTGCGCTGCCGGAGCCACTTGCTGCTCTCCTGACCAACAGCAAGGAAGGACTGTCTGCTTTCATCGAACTGATAGAGCTTACCGATGAACTTCCAGGCGAGCTTGTCAAACTTCGGTCAAGTCGTTTCGACGATGATGAAATGGATGCGATTCTTGCAAATTTGAAGCAGCAACTGCAGGATCTCCTCCCACTACGAGCTACATTGCGCAACACTTATCGTCTAGACGCACTGCTCCCGCAGGAAGATTTGCAAAACATGCAACATCATCTTGCCAATGCAGGCATGTTCAAATGGTTCAATAGTGACTGGCGTACTGCTCGAAAAAACCTAAAAAGCATGGCGAAGAGTCCTGACACAAAAATAGCGGAATTGGTCGAAAAGCTGGATACCTTGATCAAATATTCTGAGCAGGTCGGGCATCTGGAAAGAAGCAATTTCAGCAAGCTTCTAGGAGAGCTCTATGCCAGCCTGGATACAGATATTGAATCACTGCTGATACTCAGAAGTTGGTATCGCCAAGTTCGAGAGGTTTATGGCATTGGCTTTGGCCCAAGAGTCATAGCAGGGACTGCTTTGCTCGACCTTGACGCTCAATTGATCAAGGGCATCCAGCAACTTCATAAACAAGATGTCGTCACTTCCATTCGTGACACCATGACCGGCCTCGAGCAGACATTGGGACTCTACTCAAAACTGCAACAATCATTCAGTGACAGGGAACAGCTGACAGGTGCCTCGGGGCAAATTCAACAGGTCATCATGTCTCTTTCGACAGTGCTGGAAACGACTCTGGCCTGGGTGTTGAAACAGGATATTTCTTTACTAGAGCTGCAGCAGAGAGTGTCGCAGCTAAAGCAATTATCCTCGCTGCAACAGCACCTCAGCCATGACCCGCTGGTCTCCTCTCTATTTGGAGACTTAGCCCCATTGTACTGGGGGGCGAGCAAGGACAATCAGGCTGCTCTCACCACGATTCAAAGCACATTGTCCTTTGCCAGAAAACTGCAACATCTCTCGGCAAGCTCGCTGGTTCATGCCATTAAAGAGATGACATCAACTGAAGAATTCCAGCAATTACAGCGCGATGCGCTTGACTATCAACAACAATGGCAACAGCAGGAGTCGGCCTATCATAATTTTGCAGAGGCCACTCAACTTGATAACAAGCTCTGGCTTGAATCATCCGACTCTACCCTCATTGGCATTACGAAACGTAACGATAGAGCCATCTCAAATCCTCGCTGGCTGAATGGCTGGGTCAACTTTGTTCGCTCAGAGCATGAGATGTTCGCTAATGGCCTGGAGAAAATCTGGAAGGAAGTCATGGCAGGCAATCTCCTCATCGATCAGGTCGATGAAGGTCTGTCGCTGGCAATCCATGATCAGTTGGCCAGAGAGATCATTGCGGCCAAACCGCACCTGGCAAGAATCTCCGGTCTCAGCAAAAATCAGGATCAGAAAACATTCCGTCATTACGACAAGAAGCTTCAAAAGCTCCAGCGAAAGCGTATTGCCAGCATCATCGCCCATAGAAAGATTCCCGAAGGAGTATCTGGTGGACGAAAGTCGGAGTATACCGAGCTTGCATTGATCAAGCATGAGCTGGGTAAGAAGGCGCGGCATATTCCTATCCGGCAATTGATCAACCGTGCTGGTAGAGCTCTGCAGGAGCTCAAACCTTGCTTCATGATGGGACCCATGTCTGCAGCGCACTATTTGCAACCGGGTGAAATACAATTTGATCTGGTAGTGATGGATGAAGCCTCTCAGGTAAAACCTGAAGACGCCCTGGGTGTCATTACTCGAGGCAGTCAGTTGGTGGTCGTGGGAGATCCCAAACAGTTACCGCCTACCAGTTTCTTCGACCGCTCCGATGTATCAGGTGAAGAGGAGGATGTGGCGGCAATGGTGCAGACTGACAGTATTCTGGATGCTGCTCTCCCCTTGTTCCCCATGCGGCGCTTACGCTGGCATTACCGCTCGCAGCATGAGCACCTGATTGCTTACTCCAACCGCCACTTTTACGACAGTGACCTGGTGGTATTCCCATCACCACATGCACAGTCGGAAGAGTTCGGCGTCAAGTTTACGCTTGTCAAGCAGGGGCGATTTGTCAACCAGCACAATATCGAAGAAGCCCGAGTCGTGGCAGAAGCCGTTGCCCGGCATGCGGTGCACAATGCACATGAATCACTGGGCATCGTCGCCATGAATTCCAAGCAGCGCGAGCAGGTTGAGCGAGCGGTGGATGAACTCTGCAAGACAAGCTCAGAGATCAGCAACGCCATTGATGCTCTGCGCAATCAGGAGGATGGGCTATTCATCAAGAACCTGGAAAACGTTCAGGGGGATGAGCGGGATGTCATCTTCATCTCCTTCACCTATGGCCCGGGTGAAGTCGGGGGGCGAGTCTATCAACGCTTTGGCCCGATCAACTCCGATGTTGGCTGGCGTCGACTGAATGTCTTGTTCACTCGCTCGAAAAAGCGCATGCATGTGTTCAGCTCCATGAAGTCTGAAGACATTCTAGTGAGTGAAACCACCAAAAGCGGTGTACGTGCCTTGAGTGGTTTTCTGCATTTCGCTGAAAAGGGGAATATGGAAGGCATCAGCTATTCCACCGGCAAGGCACCTGACAGTGATTTCGAGGTTGCAGTCATGGAGTCACTGCAAGCAGCCGGCTTCCAGTGTGAGCCTCAAGTGGGCGTAGCGGGATTCTTTGTGGATATCGCGGTCAGAGACCCAGGCAACCCGGGGCGCTATCTCATGGGCATCGAATGCGACGGCGCGACTTACCACTCAGCGAAGTCAGCCAGAGACCGAGACCGTCTGCGCCAGGAGGTGCTGGAACGCCTGGGATGGCGCATTCGACGCATCTGGTCCACCGACTGGTTCAGTAACCCAGATGGCGAGCTGGGACCGATCATTCGTGAGCTTGACCAACTGAAAACCGCAATTGAACAGCGGCCATTTACTACTGAAGCGGTTGCTGTCGAAGTGAATGAGCAGCTCGAATCAGTTGCTCAGAGTCCAGGGTCGCAAGCGGTTGATTCAGGAGATCAGCCCTTGAGCCTGCGTCTCAAGGGCTTCGCCGAACAGGTGATTGAAGAGGCTTTCCCAGACACACCAGCCGAGCGCCGGCTGCTGAGACCAGCAATGATAGAGGCGCTGGCCGAGCACCAGCCCTGCTCACGTTCAGAGTTTGTCGAGATGATCCCCAAGTATCTGCGTGATGCTACCGAGCCCAAGGAAGCACATCGTTTTCTCGATAATATTCTGGAGATACTGGAAGGCAAGGAAGCAAGAACGAAGGTACTGCAATAAACCCACACGACAGGCCTGTCACTGACAGGCCTGCAATGGTATTGCTGATGCTTCACCCTTCTCTGACAATCCGGATAATTTATCTTCACATGCGTGTCAGCCAAATCAAATTATCCAATAAATCAACGTTATAACGCCAAGCCTCGCAGGGAGCCCATGGAACACGACTCCAACTTCTATTTTCTCAGTGAACATGATCCGCTGTTCTTTCAACTGGCACGGGCCGCCGAGCAGACCTTTGCCGGGGACCCCAACACCACACTCATCAAGCTGCGTCAGCTGGGTGAGGCATTGGCTCAGCATATAGCTGCTCGAATCGGCCTGGAGCTGGAAGAACGCACCACCCAGGCCGACTTGCTGCACCGGCTCTCTCGCGAGCTGGGGCTGGATCAATCCGTGCGGCAGATGTTTCATGTGCTGCGTATTGAAGGTAACCGCGCCACCCACGAGTTTCAGACCGGCCACAAAGAGGCGATGGATGCACTCAAGCTGGCCCGTGAACTGGCCGTCTGGTTCCATCGCGCATTTGGCACCGAAGGCGAAGAATTCAAGCCCGGTGCCTTTGTACCGCCCAAGGACCCCAGCGCCGAGCTACGCCAGCTAACAGTGCAGATTGCTCAGTTGAACAGCCAGCTTGAAGGCACCAGCGAACAGCTGGAGCATCAGCAGCAGGAAACGGAAAAGCAGCAACAGCTGGCTGAGCTGAAGGCCCAGGAAAGCGCCGAATACGCTGAGCTTGCCAACCTGATGGACCAGGAAGCCAGATCGATGGCGAAGCTGGCTCAGCATCACGAGCAGGAACTGGCACGCCAGCAGGCGGCCTTTGAGGCTAGGCTCAAGGTCGAGCTGCAACAACAGGCGGAGCAGCACAAGGCTGTGGCAGAAGTTTCCCGCCGTACCCAGCAAGCCAGCAAGCAGCTCAACCTGAGCGAAGAAGAAACCCGCATTCTGATCGATATGCAATTGATCGAGGCCGGCTGGGAGGCCGACACCGAGCTTTTGACCTGGGGCAACGGCACTCGCCCGGAAAAGGGCAAGAACCTGGCCATTGCCGAATGGCCTACCCAGGGCAAACAGGCTGCCGACTATGTGCTGTTTGCGGGCTTGACCCCGATTGCGGTGGTGGAAGCCAAACGCAAGAACACCGATGTGGCCGGGAAGATCCACCAGGCTGAGCGTTATTCCCGTGGCCTATCCATGCATCAAAGCTGGGAGTCTCCCTGGGCGATCGCGAAGCTGCTCAAGCCTTGGGATGACGGCAAGGGAGGCACTTTCCAGGTGCCTTTCGTGTATTCCTGCAATGGCCGCCCTTTCGTCAAGCAGTTGGCAGAAAAGTCCGGCACCTGGTTTCGTGATGTACGCGCCGTGGCCAATCTGGCCCGCCCTCTGCAGCAATTCCACAGTCCAGAAGGGTTGCTCGACAATCTTACCCGCAGCAAGGGCGATGCCGAGGCCCGACTGGAGCAGGAGCCCTATGGCTACCTCAAGCTGCGCGACTATCAGCAAAAAGCCATTGAATCAGTAGAGCAGGCTCTGTCACACGGCCAGCGCCAGTGTCTGCTGGCCATGGCGACCGGTACCGGCAAGACCCGCACCATCATTGGCTTGATGTATCGCTTCCTGAAGGCAGAGCGCTTCAAGCGGATTCTATTCCTGGTGGATCGCACAGCCCTGGGCGAGCAGGCGCAAAACGCCTTTGACGACATGCCGCTAGAGCAGAACTTCCCCCTGAACAAGATCTATAACGTTGCCGAACTGGGCGACATGGCCGCCGCAAGCGAAACCCGCATTCAGGTTGCCACGGTGCAAGCCATGGTGAAGCGGGTATTTCAGTCCGACACTCCCCCGGCCATCGATGACTTTGACTGCATCATCATCGACGAAGCCCACCGCGGCTATACCCTGGACCAGGAAATGAGCGAAGGCGAGCTAGCCACTCGAGATGCCAGCCAGTATCTGTCCAGCTATCGACGGGTGCTCGATTACTTCGACTCGGTACGCATCGGCCTGACTGCCACCCCGGCCAAGCACACCTCTGACATCTTCGGTCGCCCGGTATACACCTATTCCTATCGGGAAGCGGTGGCCGATGACTGGCTGATCGACCATGAGCCCCCCATTCGCTATGAAACCTTGCTCAGCCAGCAAGGCATTCATATCGGCAAGGGCGAGCAAGTGGAGGTCATCAACACCCACACCGGTGAGGTGGAGCTGGCCGAACTGGAAGATGAGCAGCACTTTGAAGTGGAGGCCTTCAACCGCCGGGTCATCACGGAAGATTTCAATCGCGTGATCTGCCAGCAGCTGGCCAAGGAGCTGGACCCCCTGGGCGACGAGAAGACGATGATCTTCTGTGCCACCGACCTGCATGCCGACATGGTCAAGCGTCTGCTTGATGAGGCCTTCAAGGATCAGTACGACGATGCCTACCACGAGGCCGCCGTTCGCAAGATCACCGGCCAGAGCGACAAGGTCAGCACTCTGATCCGCCAATACAAGAATGAGCGTTTTCCCAACATCGCCATCACCGTGGACCTGCTCACGACCGGCATCGATGTGCCGCCCATCTGCCATCTGGTGTTCCTGCGCCGGGTGAAAAGCCGCATTCTGTTCGAGCAGATGATGGGGCGGGCCACCCGCCGCTGCGATGATATCGGCAAGACGGTATTCAAGATCTACGATCCGGTAGACATCTACGCCACCCTGCAAGACGTGAATTCCATGACGCCCCTGGTCAAGAATCCCAATGTCAGCCTGGAGCAGCTGGTGATGGAACTGACGGATGATGAGGTCATGGAACACGCCATGAGCGCCCCCGGCACCCTGGCCGACCAGTCTCATGCCGATGACCTGCTCAACACCCTCTGTCAGAAGGTGATGCGCATTACTCGCAAGGCGACCAGCAAGGCCGAAACCCAGCCCGAACTCAAGCAAAAGCTCATGGAACTGGGTGACGAGTGGGGCACCCAACCTGATAAACTTCACCAGCATCTCCATGAGCTGGGCCCGACCGGTGCTGCAGGTTTCATGCGTCGTCACGTCGGCCTGCTCAATAGCCTGGCCGAAGTCAAGATGCTGCTGGGCTCAGAGCGCAGTCCGATTGTCTACTCAGGCGCTGATGAGTTCAGATCCCGCACTCAGAGTTATGGCTTGCATGAAAAGCCCGCCGATTATCTGGATAGCTTTGACGACTTCATTCGCCAGCAGCTCAACCAGTCGGCCGCCCTGGGCGTGGTGGTAAACCGGCCAAAGGATCTGACCCGCGAGCAACTCAAGGAAGTGCGACTGCTGCTCGACGAGAATGGCTTCAGCGAGGCCAACCTCAATAGTGCCTGGAGCAACAACAGCAACCAGGACATTGCCGCCAGTATCATCGGCCATATTCGCCGAGCGGCCATGCGCGAAGCGCTGGTGCCTTTTGCCGAACGCGTGAACCAGGCCATGGCGCATATCTATAGCACCCACGACTGGACCCCGAAGCAGCGCAAATGGCTTGACCGACTGGCCAAGCAGCTCACTCACGAGGTGGTGATTGATGAGCAGTTCATCAATCAGGCCTTTGCCCGTGATGGGGGAGCCAAGGTGCTCGACAAGCAGCTCGACAATCAGCTGACGACCGTGCTCGATGAGCTGTCCGAGCAGCTGTGGAAAGTGGCCTGAGCGCCATAACGAATCATTCAAGACAGAGAACTCAATGACCAACAACGAAATTGTCCAGAAGCTGTGGAATCTGTGTGATGTGCTGCGTGATGACGGCATCAACTACAGCGACTATGTCACCGAGCTGGTGCTGCTGCTGTTCATCAAGATGGAACACGAAAATACCGAGGCCGGCCTGCTCAGCAAGCATGCCCTGCCGGAATACTGCCGCTGGCCGGACCTCACCAGTCAGAGCGGCCTGCCCCTGCTCAACGATTACAAGCAGATATTGCTGGATCTCTCCAAGAGCCGTGACAGCCTGATTGCCGCCATTTACGCCGATGCCCAGACTCGGCTGCGCGAGCCTCGCCATCTGGAGCAGATGATCACCACCCTGGATGCCATCGACTGGTTCAGCGCCCGCGCCGATGGTCTGGGGGATCTCTATGAAGGCCTGCTGGAAAAGAACGCGGGTGAAACCAAGTCCGGTGCCGGCCAGTACTTTACCCCTCGCGCCCTGATCGACAGCATGGTGCGTTGCCTCAAGCCCCAGCCCGGTGAAGTGATTCAGGATCCCGCTGCGGGGACCGGCGGTTTCCTGATTGCCGCCGACCGCTACATCAAGGACCAGACCGACGACCTCTATGATCTGGATGCCAAGGCCCAGGCATTTCAGCGCAATAAGGCCTTCATCGGCGTCGAGCTGGTGCCCGGCACCCGCCGACTGGCGCTGATGAACTGCCTGCTGCACGGCATGGAAGGCGATGACGAAGGCGTGGTGCACCTCGGTAACAGCCTGGGACAGGTGGGCATGCAGCTGCCCAAGGCCGATATCATGCTGGCCAACCCGCCGTTCGGCACCGCCAAGGGTGGCGAGGCCAGCATCAGTCGAGATGACCTCACCTACCCCACCAGCAACAAGCAGCTGGCCTTCCTGCAGCATATCTACCGTGGGCTCAAGCCCGGTGGCCGCGCCGCCGTGGTACTGCCCGACAACGTGCTGTTCGAGGCCGGTGCCGGTACCGATATCCGTCGTGACCTGATGGACAAGTGCAACCTGCACACCATCCTGCGCCTGCCCACCGGTATCTTCTACGCCCAGGGGGTAAAGACCAACGTACTGTTCTTTACCAAAGGCAGCGCCACTGACCCGCGCCAGCAGGAAAACTGCACGCAGAATGTCTGGGTGTATGACCTGCGCACCAATATGCCGAGCTTCGGCAAGCGCAGCCCCTTTACTGCCAAACACCTGCAGCCGTTTGAAGGCGTGTATGGCGAGCAGCCTGATGGCACCAGCCCCCGCACCGAAGGCGACTGGAGCTTTGGCGCTGAGCAGATTGAAGTCACCGAGACAGAAGAAAACCAGGACGTCGCGCAAGACCTCGCCACCAGCCGCTGGCGCTGCTTCAGCCGTGACTGGATTCGCGATACCAAGGGCGATTCGCTGGATATCAGCTGGCTGAAAGACAACGACAGCGTCGATGCCGCCAACCTGCCCGCGCCGGATGTGCTGGCCGCCGAAGCAATGAGCGAACTGACCGAAGCCCTGCGCGAGCTGGATCAGCTGATACAGACACTGGGTGCGGGGGATGAGGTGGATAGCCAAAAGCAATTGCTGGGTGAAGTTTTGGGGCTGTATGAGGAGGGTAAGTAATGAGTGTCCATATAAATTCCGACGGATGGGGTGTGACTACCCTTGATGATATCGTAAGCGATATTTCTTATGGATACACAGCAAAGTCGGACAACGAGCAAGTTGGCCCTAAACTGCTCAGGATAACGGACATTCAAGATAACAAAGTAGATTGGAACAGAGTACCTTATTGCAAAATACCACAAGAAAAGAAAATAAAGTATTTGCTACGAAGAGGTGATCTTGTTTTTGCGAGAACAGGTGCAACTGTCGGAAAGAGCTTCCTCATTAAAGAGGAAATACCTGATTGCATCTATGCATCTTATCTAATTAGGGTTCGATGCTTACTACGTGAAAACATCGATTATCTTTCTTACTTTTTTAACACTCCAGACTATTGGAGTCAGATAACCGATTTCAGCGCAGGAATAGGCCAACCTAATGTAAATGGCACTAAGCTAAAAAAATTAATTGTGCCAATTCCCCCCCTCGCCGAACAGCGAGAAATCGCTGACCGCCTAGATACCCTGCTGGCGCAGGTGGACACGCTCAAGGGCCGCCTCGACGCCCTGCCGGGCATTCTGAAGCGCTTCCGTCAGTCAGTGCTGGCTGCTGCTATGAGTGGTAGCCTGATTGGGAAATCAAGTTTATCTTCAAGCCCATTAATTGAATTTGTTAACATTCATAATGGTGCACGAAGACCAATATCGTCAACCAAAAGAAAAGACATTCAAGGCAATATACCATACTATGGTGCGACTGGAATTGTTGATCACTTAAATGGACATACACACGCAGGACGCTACCTTCTTGTAGGAGAAGATGGCGCAAACTTACTGAGCAAATCTAAAGATCTTGCCTTTATTATCACTGGCAAATCGTGGATTAACAATCACGCTCATGTATTGCAAGAAAAAGAAGGGGTGAGCTTAGATTTTATTCGCTTATCTATTAATTCTCTTGACCTCTCTCCTTGGGTGACAGGATCGGCACAACCAAAATTAACCAAGAAGTCTTTGGTTAAATTACCAATACCCAAGCTAGATCTCAAAGAACAAACCGAAATCGTGCGCAAGGTTGAGCAGCTGTTTGCCTTTGCCGATCAGGTCGAGCAGCGGGTGAAGGAGGCGCAAGGCCGGGTGAACAATCTGACCCAGTCGATTCTGGCCAAGGCATTTCGCGGCGAGCTGACCGCCGAGTGGCGTGAGCAGCATCCGGAGTTGATCAGCGGTGAGAATTCGGCCTCCACCCTGCTGGCGCGTATTCAAGCCGAGCGTGCGGCACAGGCACCGGTCAAGCGCACTCGCAAGAAGAAGGCCAGCGCATAAGGCCTGTGCGCACCACTGGCGCTTGACGTGAGGACAGCATCACTTCCAACGCTCGCCATGCGTGATAGCAAGCCAAGACATCGGTGTTCATGTCTCTAGACCCCACGGCCCTGCCCTCGCAAGAGATGCAGGGCCGTGTCACGTCTGATGCCCGCCTTTTTTCGCCACCTGCCAGGAATGGAATGGCGGGTCTTGCGCCCTCGACGCCGACAGAGCCCTGCTGTGCTGACAACGAGCTACTAGGCTGAAGTGTGTGTCACCACGTTTCCCCCAGGCGTACAGCGTCCATCGGAAGCGAACAGGATCACGACAGACAGGAGCGACGCATGCCAGCCAGTTTCCACGACCACCTCAGCCGTCAGATCAATGCGCTGCATGAAGAGGGCCTCTACAAGCAGGAGCGCGAGATCACCTCGCCCCAGCGTGCCAGCATCCAGGTTTCCGCCAGTGATGAAGACGAGGGACAAGGCGCCCAGGTCATCAACTTCTGCGCCAACAACTATCTGGGCCTGGCCGATAGCCCCGAGCTGATCGCGGCCGCGCAACAGGCGCTGGAGCGTGATGGCTTCGGCATGGCCTCGGTACGCTTCATCTGCGGCACCCACCACCAGCATCGCGTGCTGGAAAAACGCCTCGCGGCCTTTCTCGGCATGGACGATGCCATCCTCTATTCCTCGTGCTTCGATGCCAATGGTGGCCTGTTCGAGACACTCTTCGGCCCTGAAGACGCCATCATTTCCGATGCGCTCAACCACGCCTCCATCATCGATGGCGTGCGCCTGTGCAAGGCAAGCCGCTATCGCTATGCCAACAATGACATGAGTGAACTCGAGGCCCGCCTCAAGGAGGCGGACGCGGCTGGCGCACGCTTCAAGCTGATCGCCACCGATGGTGTCTTCTCAATGGATGGCGTGATCGCCAATCTCAAGGGCATCTGCGAGCTCGCCCGCCGCTACGACGCGCTGGTGATGGTGGATGACTCCCACGCCACCGGCTTCGTCGGCGACAACGGGCGTGGCAGCCACGAATATCATGACGTGATGGATCAGATCGACATCATCACCACCACCTTCGGCAAGGCGCTGGGCGGTGCCTCGGGAGGCGTGACGGCCGCACGCGGGCCCATCGTCGAGTGGCTGCGCCAGCGCTCTCGCCCCTATCTGTTCTCCAACTCGCTGGCACCGCCCATCGTGGCGGCGACCCTCAAGGCGCTGGACAGAATCGAGGACAGCGCCGAGCCGCGCCGTAAGCTGTGGGAGAACGTCGAACGCTTTCGCACCGGCATGCAGGCCGCCGGCTTCACCCTCGCGGGCGCCGGCCACGCCATCATTCCGGTGATGATCGGCGATGCACGCCTGGCAGGTGACTTCGCCAATCGGCTGCTGGAGGCCGGCATCTACGTGATCGGGTTTTCCTATCCGGTGGTGCCCAGGGGACAAGCGCGCATTCGCACCCAGCTCTCGGCGGCGCATACCCCGGAGCAGATCGACACGGCCGTCTCGGCCTTCACGCGCATCGGCCGCGAGATGGGCGTGATCGGGTCTGCGACGGGAGGTGATGCATGAAGGCGCTGGCCAAGCTCAAGCCCGAACCCGGCATCTGGATGACCGAGACGGCCGTGCCGGAAATCGGCCACAACGATGTGCTGATCAAGATCCGCAAGACCGCGATCTGCGGCACGGACATGCACATCTATCAGTGGGATGAGTGGTCACAGGCGACCGTGCCGGTGCCGATGGTCACCGGTCATGAGTATGCGGGGGAAATCGTCGCGCTGGGCAGCGAGGTGCGGGGTTACGAGATCGGTGATCGGGTCTCCGGCGAAGGGCACATTACCTGCGGCCATTGCCGCAACTGTCGCGCGGGGCGTCGCCATCTGTGCCGCAATACCGAGGGTGTGGGCGTCAACCGTCCGGGTGCCTTCGCCGAATACCTCGCCCTGCCCGCCTACAACCTCTTCAAGCTGCCGGATGAGATCAGCGATGACCTGGCGGCCATCTTCGACCCCTTCGGCAATGCCGTGCATACGGCGCTGGCCTTCGATGTGGTCGGCGAGGACGTGTTGATCACCGGTGCCGGGCCCATCGGCATCATGGCGGCGGCGGTCATCCGCCATATCGGGGCTCGCCACGTGGTGATCACCGACGTGAATGACTATCGACTGGCACTGGCCGAGCGGATGGGCGCGACCCGCACCGTCAATGTCAGCCGCGAATCCCTGAAGGAGGTGATGGCGGAGCTCGGCATGCATGAGGGCTTCGATGTAGTGCTGGAGATGTCCGGCGTGCCGTCAGCCGTCGGTCAGATGCTCGATGTCATCAACCACGGCGGCAAGATCGCCATGCTGGGCATTCCCCCCGGCGAGATGGCCATCGACTGGACCAAGGTCATCTTCAAGGGGCTGACCATCAAGGGCATCTATGGCCGTGAGATGTTCGAGACCTGGTACAAGATGGCCAGCCTGATCCAGTCAGGGCTGGATCTCTCGCCCATCATCACGCATCGATTGCGCGTCGATGACTTCCAGCAGGGCTTCGAGATCATGGGCTCCGGTCAGTCGGGCAAGGTGGTGCTCGACTGGGACTGAGGGCGTTTGCTCGATGGCTCCCCAACGCCTGTCAGCTCCCGATCGTCTGCCCCCGATCGTCAGAGCGCGTGCCGGTCAGTCGTCGCCTCGCGGGGCAACAGCCCGAAGGCCTCGCCCATGCCGGGAGCCGAGAGACGCTGGAGAATCCATTTGAGCGCCTTGCCCTGACGGCCACTGCGCCAGGCAAGGGAGAGATCGATCGGCGCACGATCCGTCTCCAGTGGCAGCACCGTGAGACTGCCGTCTTCCAGTGATTGACGAATCCGGTGCAACGGCAGATAGCCGACACCAAGCCCCCTGCGCTGGACGTCTATCTTCTGCGCTGTGGTCTTGACGATGATCTCACTGCGACCATCCAGCAACCCCGAAGAGCGCCCGGGCAAGCTGCGCGAACTGTCGGCCACGATGACGGTGGGATAGTCACGCAGGGCGTCGGCGGACAGCGGCTGTGGCAGATGCGTCAGCGGATGGTCGGCTGCCACGGCGAAGACCGGCTCGATCGCCCCGAGCACTCGGCTCGACAACCCCGATACCGGTGCCTCGCCGGGCGCTCCGATCACCAGATCACAGCGGTTGTCATGCAACGCTTCCCAGGCGCCCCCCATCACCTCCTCCCCCAGTACCACCCGGGTACGCGGCTGGATGGCCTGAAATTCCTCCAACAGCGGATAGAGCGCGTCCGGATCAAGAATGGTATCGACGCAGATACGCAGCTCGACCTCCCAGCCCGCCCCCGCCTGACGCGCCAGCGCCGTCATCTCATCGGTGGCCAGCAGAATGCGTCGCCCATGCTCCAGCACCAGGCGTCCGGCATCGGTCAGTTCGGCCTTGCGGCGCGAACGGTCGAACAGCGGCACGCCCAGCTCTTCCTCCAGCTTCTGCACCGAGTAGGAAATCGCCGAGGGCACGCGGTGCAGTGTCTCGGCGGCTGCGGCGAAACTGCCACGTCGGTCAATGGCATCCAGTACGCGCAGCGCGTCCAGCGTGATGGGTGAGACCATGGTTCAAAAATTCTGATCAATCAGACCAGAATCCTCCGTTATTTTTCTGTGACACCGCATTTTATAGTAGCGCCATCGATCAGACACACTGATTTGAAAATCCACCCCTTACCTGATCCCTGGAGCCACTCATGTTCAAGTCCGCCCTCTCTCGCCTGATGTCCACTGACACGAGCCTCGCAAGCCTGGTGCTGCGCGTGCCCACCGGCATCATCTTCATGGCCCACGGGTCACAGAAACTGTTCGGCGCCTTCGGCGGCTATGGCCTGGAAGGCACGGGGCAGTGGATGGCCTCCATGGGCATCGAGCCCGGCTACCTGATGGCACTGTTGTCCGGCAGCGGTGAATTCTTCGGCGGACTGGCCATTCTCATCGGCCTGCTGACGCGCCCGGCAGCTGCCGTGCTGGTCTTCACGATGCTGATCGCCATCCTGACCGTGCATATCGGCAATGGCTTGTTCATGAGCAACAACGGCTTCGAGTACGCGCTGGCCCTGTTGACCATCGCGGCCAGCCTCATGATCACCGGCGGCGGCAAGCTGTCCCTTGATCGGGTACTGCAACCGGGCAGCAACGCCGTGCGCGAAGACTGAAGCCTGCTTCACTCACCGGCAGACACCACGACACTCTGAGGAGGTTGCCATGTTCACGTTACGTCCAGCGGCAGAACGCGGTCATGCTCGATTTGGCTGGCTGGAGAGCCGCCACAGCTTTTCCTTCGCCAGCTACTATGACCCGAATCACATGGGCGTCTCCGTACTGCGCGTGCTCAATGATGACACCGTGGCACCCGGCGCAGGCTTCGAGACGCATCCGCACCGTGACATGGAAATCATCAGCTATGTGCTGCAAGGCAGCATCGAGCATCGTGACACCATGGGCTCACATCGCACCCTGGGAGTGGGCGAAGTCCAGCTGATGAGTGCCGGCAGCGGCATCGAGCACAGCGAGTACAATCCCTCGACTCGCCAGCCACTGCATTTCCTGCAGATCTGGATCACCCCGGATGCCAGGGGCCTGACGCCGCGCTATCAGCAGCAACCCTTCACGGCACGCGAGGGACTCGACCTGTTGATCGCCCCGCCACAAGAGGCCGTGGACGGCATCCTGTCCATCAATCAGGATGCCCGGATGTATCGCATCGGCCTGCAAGGGGATGACGAGCAGCCCACAGCACTGGAACTGCCACTGGACGCAAAGCGCCGCTACTACCTGCACGTCATCGACGGGACGGCAACACTGAAGGGTAAGGATCAGCAGAGCCTGCCCCTGTCCGCGGGGGATGCCGTCACGCTGGATCATGAACCCGAGGCCACTCTCGCTGAGGCGCGAGGTCTGCATGCGCTGCTGTTCGACCTGCCCGCTTGAGCTGGCCTCCGATGGCCTCTGGCCATGAGTGGCCTCTAGACCCACGACGCCTCCCCGCCCACATCACTGTCGGCGGGGAGGCGTCGTTATGGCACGTCCGCATGGGAGGACACCTGGCAGGGAACGTGGCTGGGCGACATCTGTCATAGGGAGGCATGATACGATCAAGCGCGAGGCTGGTCGTCATCGACATCCTCGTGAGCTGACGGAGGAAACCCCATGAGCAAGGACACGACCATCACGTCCACTCCACCCGAGACACCCAGATTGCCGGCACCGGATGCACAGCCCCTCACGGCCCACGCCTCCGAGTACAGCGAGGAAGGTTTCTGGCACAAGGTCTCGTCGGTCGCCCGCAAGGCCGGCCAGACAGCACTCAATCCCGCCCTGCGCATGTACTTCGCGGCGCAGGATTCCGATACCCCTGTCTGGGCCAGAACCACCATCTATGGCGCGCTGGGCTACTTCATTTCCCCCATCGATGCCCTGCCGGACTTCACCCCCCTGCTAGGTTACACCGACGACATCACCTTGATGGCGGGCGCGGTGGCCATCGTGGCGGCCCATATCAAGCCGGAACATCGCGCACGCGCGGACAAGGTGCTCAAGCGCTGGTTCGATTGACGGCAGACGACGCGCCTGGCAGCGCCTCCCCCTCGTGGCGGCACACGGCCCACTGGCCACGACCTCCCCGCTATGAACAGGGTGTCAACAGTGTTGAATGCCGTGTAGAGCGCTCGTTTAGCGGGTGACACCGTGCGTGTTACCGTGAAGTCATATCTTCATGCCCACGAGCCCCCCGAAAGCGCAGGATGCCTCCATGACAATGTTGAAATTCGCCACGGCAGGTCTCGCGCTGCTGCTGATGACCGGTTGCGCCTCGCGTGCCGAGATCGATATGCCCAACATTCAGCCGGTGCAGTCTCTGGCCTATGAACACAAGACGTTCTACCCCGACATCTATTACAGCCAGCCTCAGGCCAATCTGTTCTCGGGTGCCGCGACCCAGGCCATGCGCCCACTGGGCAGCGTGAAACTGCCGCGCGCCTCTTCACCGCCCATGAAGAATTTCGACCTGCTGCTGCGCGAACAGTTACCCAGCACCTCGGTAATCACGCATGATGCCCGCGAGAAGGACTATCGCCTCAAGGTCGAGATTCAGGCCCACGAGAACCGTGGCCCCGTCTATCTCGACTATCTGATGGCAAAGAACCTGCCGATGAATCTGCTCACCTTCGGCATCGCCAATGAAGACTTCGATGTGATTGCCGATTTCGAGGTGGTGTACTGCCTCTATGACAAGGATGAGCAACTCCTCTATCGCAAGAATTACACGGTCAAGGACTCCGTACCTCATCAGACCGGCAACTTTGATCTCGGGGATCGCATGCTGATGCCTGCCCGCGACATGATGAAGAAATACCTTCAGCTGACGATGAATGACTTCTTCATCCAGGCCAGCCAACCCTCACTGAGGCACGTCGCAGTCGTTTCTCCACCCGCCATCTGACGCCTGTCGTCCGCCCCTTGTACAAGAACGCCTCGACCACATGGTGGTCGAGGCGTTCTTGCATGGCCATGCCATTCGTTGGTTCGTTCAGGTCATTTCATCCTGGCAACCGACATCGTCGGGCCAAACCAGTCGTCTGCAGCCTCAACCCTTGCTGACCTGAGTACCGCCACCTTCCTCACGGGTGGAGGCCGTCATGTTGCGCGGCTTTCCGCCCCGCAAGCCCAACGGCAGGCGAAGCAATACCTCAGGGCCATTCTGCGCCAGGCTCAGGGTCGTGATCGCCACGAGAATCAGCGCCATCCCTGCCAGCTGCATCATGTCCATGCCTTCTCCCAACACGAACACCCCGAACAAGGTGGCCGTGATCGGTTCTATCATGGCGATGATGGAAGCCACCGACGGCAAGGTATTCTTCAGGCCGATCACATAGCAATAGAAGGAGAACCCTCCCCCCACCAGGCCGAATACCAGAATCAGCCACAGTTCATCGGCGAAGGGGACCGCCACTGCCTGTGAAAGATTCGTCAACGGCAACATCACCAGACTGCTCACGCCCAACGCGATGGCCAATACCCCTGGGGTGCTGCCATGACGCGTGGCTGACTTGAAGGCAAAGATGAAGATGGCGTATGACACACCCGCCAGAAGTCCGAACAGGACACCCAGGGGAGTCACCTTGCCACTCCCGGATTGCAGCACCCCCGTCAGCAGTACGATGCCGATCATCACACCGACGATGGAAATCAGCTTCACTGGTGTCGGGCGTTCCACCCGGGCCAGGAATGACGTGATATAGACGAAAATCGGCGCGCTATACATGAGAGTCGCGGCAACGGCGACACCACTCATGCTGACACTCGTGAAATAGAACATGAAGTTGCCGGCGACCCCTACCCCCGCCAGCAGCGACCACCCCATCAACGCGAGCGGTTTCCTGGCCGGCACCTTGTGGTAGCCCAGCAATACCATCCAGGCCAGCATGCAGATGAACCCGACAAGGGCACGCCAGAAGGAAATGACTTCAGCCTCCCAGCCCCAGGACATCAGCAAGCTGCCAATCCCACCTGTCAGCCCCCATTGAAAAGCGGCCAATACGACCAACACACTACCCAGTTTTGCCATTCATGCTCCCTTGTCTCAGGAAAAATCAGATCTTCGATGATTTATCAGCCGCAATCGCAGCGTAACAAGAGTCCTCAAGACACATAAACCCATCCCTAATTGGTCGTAACCAGAGTCTCTGAAACTCCATGACTGCCTATCCAGGGCTTTCATAACCTCATGAAAAACTTCGAATATTCGCGTCTTCAAAACGGTGTTTGACACTGGTATTACCAGTCAACATGACGTCGCCAAGAATGTTTTCCTCGCTTACCTTGATCTGGTGAGCCCTACGGTGATTTCCCGCAGTGTGGATGAAAACTCAACGCCAAACCCTGGATCAACCTTCACATTGCAGTGACAAAAACCAACAAAAAGACAATCACCCTTTCATGCGAAGGAGAGTATTGACATGAATGCATCATGGATGGCGCTTCTGGCGTTCACGCCATTGATACTGGCTGGTATCTTGCTGATAGGGTTCAGAATCCCTGCCCGCATTGCCATGCCCATCGTCTTCGTGGTCACGGCCCTGATCGCCCTGCTTGCCTGGGACATGACCTTCACACGCGTCATGGCCTCATCGTTGCAGGGCTTGATACTGACGGTGGCGATCCTGTGGATCATCTTCGGTGCCCTGCTGCTGCTCAATACGCTCAAGCACTCCGGCGGCATTGCCGCGATCCGCAATGGCTTCTCCGGCATCAGCCCGGACCGGCGAGTACAGGCCATCATCGTCGCCTGGCTGTTCGGTTGCTTCATCGAGGGTGCCTCAGGCTTCGGCACACCCGCTGCCGTCGCTGCCCCCTTGATGGTGGCACTGGGCTTCCCGGCACTGGCCGCCGTCGTGGTCGGCATGATGGTGCAATCCACTCCGGTCTCCTTCGGTGCTGTCGGCACCCCCATCGTCGTCGGTGTCTCGGGAGGACTCGACAAGGCTGGCGTCAGTGACGCTCTGGCCGCGAACGGGTCAAGCTGGGACAGCTACTTCCAGTTGATCACCTCGGAAGTCGCCATTACCCACGGCATCATCGGTATCTGCATGCCACTCATCATGGTGGCGGTGATGGTCCGCTACTTCGGGGCCAATCGCTCCTGGCGCGAGGGACTCGAAGTCGCTCCCTTCGCGCTGTTCGCGGGTATCTGCTTCGTGGTGCCCTATGTACTGGCCGGCCTGCTGCTCGGGCCGGAATTCCCCTCGATGATCGGCGCCATGGTGGGCCTCGCCATCGTGGTACCCGCGGCGCGCAAGGGCTTTCTGCTGCCCAGCCGGACCTGGGACTTCCCGAACGCTGACCACTGGCCCGAGGAATGGGTGGGCAAGCTGGACATGACGCTGGAGCCCGTCGAGGGCCGCACGCCGCTCTCGGTCGGCATGGGCTGGCTGCCCTACGTACTGCTGGCAGTGCTGCTGGTGATGTCCCGCGTCATCGAGCCGCTCAAGGAAGCGCTGACCTCCTTGAGCTTCGGCTGGAGCGGTATCCTGGGCGAGAGTGACATCTCCGGCAGTCTGCAACCACTGTATCTGCCCGGCGGTATCCTGGTGATCGTGGTGCTGCTGACCGTCGTGCTGCACCGCATGCGCATGCAGGATGTCAGTGCCGCCGTCACGGAATCCAGCCGCACGATTCTGGGCGCAGGCTTCGTGCTGCTGTTCACGATCCCCATGGTGCGCATCCTGATCAACTCCGGCGTGAACGAGGCAGATCTGGTCTCGATGCCGGTGGCCATGGCGCAGTTCATCGCTGACAGCGTGGGCGACATCTATCCGCTGTTCGCCCCCAGCGTCGGGGCCCTCGGGGCCTTCATCGCCGGCTCCAACACCGTCTCCAATCTGATGCTGGCGGATTTCCAGTTCAATGTGGCAGGCGCGCTGGGCATCTCCAGCGCCATGATGGTCGCCCTCCAGGCCGTCGGCGCGGCTGCCGGCAACATGATCGCCATCCACAACGTGGTCGCCGCCTCGGCGACCGTCGGGCTACTGGGGCGTGAAGGCATCACCCTGCGCAAGACGATCCTGCCGACGCTCTACTACGTGATCTTCGCCGGCATCATCGGCATGATCGCCTTCCATGGCCTGGGCGTGGTGGATGGCTTGATGCGCTGACAGAGCGCCACGTATCACTGTGACATACGACAGCAGGCCCGCATTGTGTGCGGGCCTGCTGTCGTACGGAGATCATCAATAGAATATTGAATGTGTTTACTCCAGGGGCCTGTTTATCAACAAGACACGGCGTAATAAATTGCCCCATATCACCGAAACGGCAGCCTTCATGCCGCAAGTTTCTGGAGCAGACACCCCATGACCCACTCTGTATTGCACCCCACCCGATTACAGCAGACCCGCTTGCAGCAAGCCCGCGAGCTCGAACTGCCTTCCCGCGAAGCCATGCTGCGGCGCGCCCCCTCCGTCCAGCAATTCTGGGACAGCCACCGTCAACTGCTGAGTGACGCCTGGCGTGAATGGGAAGCCGTTGAGCAAGACGACCTCGCCATCCTCGACAGTGGATTGATCGACAAGGCGCTGCGCACTGCCGTCAAGCAGGCGTGGGAGAATCCCGAGCGCGAGACGGACGTCAAGGCGCTGATGACAGAAGTCGCTACTGACGTCTATCAGTTCCAGCTCTTCGATGTCGAGCGCATTGCTGATTTGCGCAACCTGCTGGAAAAGGCATGGGATGCCGGTATTCCGCTGCGCCCGCCCTACGGCATCGTGCTCAATCGGCGCGGCGCCATGCTCGACCGTCGCTCACAGGGCTATCTGGCGGCACCGAGTTTCCAGGCGTTCTATCAGCAGCTGCTGGATACCTACATGCGTCCGATCTCGCGGCTGCTGTTCCCGGAAATCATCGGCTACGACAGCCAGTCCTTCGGCTTCTCGATCCACTATCAGCCCACCACGGACGCCTCGATTCGGCCGCATACTGATGCCTCGTCCGTGACCCTCAACATCAACATGAACCTGCCCGACGAGACCTTCGAGGGCTCTGAACTGGATGTTCTGGACGCCGCGAGCGGAGACGCAGTGCGCTTCTCGTTCACGCCCGGCTCGGCCATGCTGCATCGCGGTAATGTGCCGCATGCCGCGCAGCCGATCACTAGCGGCCAGCGCTCCAACATGGTGCTGTGGCTGTATGGTGAGCGAGGCCAGATACCGCCACAGGGCGCGCAACGTCGGGCGATACCTGCCAGAGAGCGCTGGGTCGCCACAAGCGCCGAACAGGATGATTACGCACCGTTCTGATGGCACACGCCAGTAAGCAAAAACGACAAAGGGGGCCTGGTTCAGGCCCCCTTTGTCGTTGTCATGCGATCGATAACGCCGCTCAATCATCCGTTCATGACCACCTGATCATGGCCTCGCCTGCCATGACGGGAAAGCCGAGCAGGTCACGAAGGGTCGCGGCATCCGGCGAGAGCGTCAGCCAGCTCACGGCCGCGATATTGATCAACACCACACACCAGAACACGAGCCGGTAGCTTGTCTTGCGCGTCTTGTGGCGCAGGCTCTGCTGGGCGATCAGCGCGCCCGGCCATCCACACAGCAGCTCCATGAAGTGCAATTTCCCCTCGGACACGCGCCACTCCCCTGATGTCGCGGCCTGCTTGTCGATTCGATAGGCCAGATACGTCACCAGACTCATGCCCAGATACGCCACTGGCAACATCCAGGGCAGACGCCCCTGCTGCCAGCCTGCCCCGAGCACGACCATCACGGCCAGCAGCATCAACCATGCAAGCCCCACTCCAGCAGAAGTAGTGGAAGCCCCTGCCCCAAACGTGCGAAAGCGTGTGGCACGTGGGCGATCGTTCTCATCCATGCCCAACTGATACTGCACCTGCGCACTGGCTTTCGGCCGCCCGCGCCCCTGGTACGCACTGATGTGGGCAAAGACATCCTTGCCCCCCGACTCAGGCGTGATGAAACCGAAGCCCTTGTCATCGTTCCAGCGCGTCAATCGTCCTTGAAGGTTCATCGTCTCATCTCTTTCTGTTCCGGCCCTTAGCCGATGAAGGTACCAGAGGTGTTGCCGCCGCCCTTGCCACCGGCGTCACCGCCACCATCACCGTTATCGTCATCATCCCTGCCATCATTACGGTCGCGCCTGTTTTCCTGCTCATCACGGTGATCCACGGGGAGGTCCTGCTCGTGAGTGCCGCGTTGTTCATAATCACGGATATCGGCAGCAGAGGCTTTCTGCGAGTTGGCATGTACGGCCAGTGCATCATCGGGATTGCGCGCCGAGACCTGTGCCTGCTCTTGATAGCCCTGGGTTTCCAGCAGGCTCGCGTACCACTGATTGCCCTTCATGCTGATGGTCAGGTTCAGCCCCAGGAACAGGACATTGGAAATCAGCTGCCCTTCCATCGTCGCGGGAATGAAGACCGAGCTGAGCACGATGAAGCCGAACAGGCTCGCCGCCAGCAACCACATGCGCTTGTAGAGTGCCCAGAACAGGCCGAAGAAGAAGGCCGGCCAGGACCAGCCGATCTTGACGGCACGCGTCCCGTGTTCGGGGTGCGTCAGAATACGAAATGAAGCCATCGAGGGAATCCTTGTCTGTGATGCCGAGCAGGCCGCGGGCTGCACGAGGCTCGGGACAAATGACACAAGCCTCGCACTATACCGCTGACCACTTGTCAGGACCATGAACCTCGCTGGCGCTATCTCATTGTTTCCCATCAGGCTTGTCAGCCACGCTGCGCGACCTCAACTGACCCGCACTGCTTGCCGACGCCCGTAGATTCAGGCGCCATCTGTGAGCCCTGTATCCGCAAAGGCCGTCATGTCCTCGCGCAGCAGGCCAAGCAGTCGATCGGCACCGACGCTCAGTTGCCGACCCAGTCGACTGATCAGTTGCACATGCGGCGTGATGAAAGGCGCTTCCTGAAGCGACAGTCGACATAGCCTGCCCGCTGCCACTTCTTCACTGACCACGAAATCCGGCAGCAGGGTCACGCCGCCCTGCAGCGCGAACTGCTTGAGCATCGCCAGCGCGTTGCAGGTGAGCGTCGGGCTCAGCATCACCCCGGCCTGATGCTCCGCCTGCGCGACGATCTGGCGAATACCGAACGACACCTCCGGCAGCGCCAGGGCATATCCGTCGAGCGCCGCCAGCGACAGTGGCTCGGGCACAGCCGCCGTCGCCTGACGCGCCAGAGGATGCGCCGGATTGACCACCGCGCACACCGGCTGAGGGCGCGAGACGTGCGCGCGAATCCTTGGATCACTTGCCGGATGGAACACCAGCCCCAGATGCGCCTCGTCCTCGACGACCTGACGGATCACCTCATTGCTGCCACATAGATTCACCTTGAGCTCGATGCCCGGATAACGCGCGGAAAAACGGCTCAAGGGCCCTGCCAGTCCCTCGATGAAGCCCTCACCGATGGCCAGTACCAATGAGCCACTCTGCAGCCCCTTCAATGACTGCAACGACTCCAGCAGCACCTCCTGCTGCGCCAGACGCTGACGGTAGTACTCCAGCACCCGCTCGCCGGCTTCCGTCGGCTTGACCCCACGTCGATGACGCTCAAGCAGCGGCATGCCCAGCTCATGCTCCAGCTGGGTGATCTGCCGGCTGACCGCAGACGGTGCCACATTCAGGAAATCCGCCGCTGCCCGCACGCTGCCCAGTCTGGCGGCCTCGTGGAAATGACTGATACGTCGTTCCTGCACCAGACTCATCACGCCCCCAGCATTGCCTTGAAGGCAACATTAAAGTGAATTTCGGATTATTGCTGGAACACAGAAGCGCTGTCCATACTCGAGTCACCGGATGACCATCCCCCTTTCACCACGACAGGAATCACACAATGACAACAACCGTCGGTGTCATCGGACTGGGCAACATGGGTGGCGGCATGGCCGCCACACTTGCTCGCCATGACTTCCCCGTCTTCGGATTCGATCTCTCACAGGCTGCGCGTGACAAAGCTGCCGCGGCAGGTGTCACGCCGGTCAATTCACTGGCAGAGCTGCTGGACAGGATCGATATCGTGATCCTGTCATTGCCCAAGGCAGAGCATGTAGAGCAGCTATGTCTGGGCAAGGAAGGCGCACAGGAAGAGGATCAAGACGCCACCCGTCTGCTGACGCAGGGCAAGCCCGGCCTGATCGTGATCGACACCACTACCTCGACTCCCGAGACCAGCCGCAAGGTCGCGGCGGCGCTGGCGACACGCGACATCGACTTCATCGACGCCCCGGTATCCGGCGGCCCCAAGGGCGCGGCGAGTGGCAGCATGTCGATGGTGATCGGTGCCGAAGAGGAAGTGCTGGCACGCGCCATGCCGGTGCTGGAAGCCATGAGCGGCAGCCGCGTGCACGTTGGCCGCTGTGGGGCGGGCAACGTCGCCAAGATCGCCAACAACATGCTGGCGGCCTGTCATCTGATCAGCACGGCGGAGGCCGTCTCCATGGCCGCCAGGGCGGGTGTCTCCCCAGAAAAGTTGCTGGAAGGCGTGAATGCGGGCTCGGGACGTAGCGGCGCAAGCCAGGTGATGTTCCCCAGCTGGGTGATCAACAAGGCCTACGATTCCGGCTTCACCATGGGCCTGATGCGCAAGGATGTCGGGCTGGCCAGTGATCTGACGGCAGAACTGGGGCTGGCGCTTCCGCTCTCCAGTACCGTCGCAAAGCTCTGGGACGAGAGCAGTGCGACGCTGGATGACAACGAAGACTTCTGCGCCATCGTGCAACGCACCGACCCGACCCTCTTTGGCCACGGAGAATAAGCCATGCTGACCCAGGACATGACCCCGACCTCCCCGATTGCTCAGCGCATCGCCGAGCTGATGCAGGCGTTTCAGAGCAGCAGCCAATCTCATGACGACAGTTTTGTCGTCAGCAGCCTGATCGGCGGAGAGTTCGTCACCGGCACGGGTGACGCCATCGAGGTACGCAACGCCCATGATGACAGTCTGATGCTGTCCTTCCCGGATGCCGATGCGTCTCAGGTCGCGCTGGCCAATGCCGCCACGCGCCAGGCGCAACCGCAGTGGGCTGCCATGACCGCCCAGGCGCGTGGGCGCGTCATCTACCAGATAGGCAGCCTGATTCGTGAGCAGGCCGAGACACTGGCCGAGCTCGAGGCGCTGAGCGCCAACAAGCCGATTCGCGATGCGCGTGTCGAGGTGGCCAAGGTCGCCGAGATGTTCGAGTACTACGCGGGCTGGGCGGACAAGCTGCACGGCGAGGTGATTCCGGTCCCGACTTCACACCTCAACTACGTGACCTATGAGCCGCTGGGCACCGTGCTGCAGATCACGCCGTGGAACGCGCCGATCTTCACCGCCGGCTGGCAGATCGCCCCGGCCATCACCGCCGGCAATGCGGTGATTCTCAAGCCCTCGGAGCTGACGGCGCTGTCCTCGCTGGCACTCGGTGTGTTGATCGAGCGCGCCGGCGTGCCGCGTGGGCTGGTCAACGTCATCGCAGGCTACGGCCATACCATTGGCCAGGCATTCATCGCCGAGGGCGATATCCGCAAGGTGGTGTTCGTCGGCTCCCCCGCCACCGGCCGCCATATCGCCACCGCCGCGGCGCAGCGCTGCATTCCCTGCGTGCTGGAGCTGGGCGGCAAGTCGGCCAATATCGTCTTCGAGGATGCCGATCTCGAGGTGGCACTGCGCGGCGCTCAGGCGGCCATCTTCTCCGGCGCTGGTCAGAGCTGCGTGTCGGGTTCGCGCCTGCTGGTACAGGCCTCGATCTACGAGAAGTTCACCAGCGCGCTGGCCGAGGCTGCCACGCAATTCACGCTCGGTGATCCGCAGGACCCGGCGACCCAGATCGGCCCGATCAACAACGCCAAGCAATACCAGCATGTGACGTCGATGCTGGCTGGTGCTCTTGAAGACGGCGCTCGCCTGGCGGATGGCTCAGCAGACCCCATCCCGGACACCGGCGGCTATCATGTCGCGCCGACGGTGCTGCTGGGCGACAACGCCATGAGCTGCGCGCAGGAGGAGATCTTCGGCCCGGTCGTGGTCGCCATACCGTTCGAGGAGGAAGCCGACGCCATCCGCATCGCCAATGACAGTCGCTTCGGGCTGGCCGGTGCCGTCTGGACGCGTGATGTCGGGCGCGCCCACCGCGTGGCGCGTCAGGTGCGCGCGGGTACCTTCTGGGTCAATGGCTACAAGACCATTCACGTCAGCTCCCCCTTCGGGGGCTACGGCGAGAGTGGCTATGGCCGCTCCTCCGGGCTGGATGCGCTGCGCGAATACAGCGAAGTGAAGAGCGTGTGGGTCGAGACCGCCGCCGAACCGGCCGCCAGCTTCGGTTACGGTGCCAGCCTAGAATAAGCCCTGCGCTTTGCCCTAGGCTTTGCACCGCGCTTTGCACTGGGCGCATGACGGTGCCCACAACTTCAGCACTCACCTCGTCGCAAGGCGCCAATGATCAGCCCATTGGCGCCTTGCGACGTTTGGAGGATATGCGTCAGCGTCATACCCCCATACACAACCCGCGTTTGCGGCTGCCCCCCGACAAGCCGATAAGGTAGTGAGCCATCTTGCATGTCATCACTCACCCAACAACAAACCGAGGTAACGGCGTATGGCGCGTTCCATTCGGCATCTGGTCTTCTGGCCGACCTTCCTGATACTCATCACGGCGGTCAGCCTGAGTGTCCGTGACAAGGACAGTTTCCTTGCCAACACCACAGCGATGAACAACTGGGTGCTGGACCACTTCTCCTGGTTGTTCACCCTCGGCAGTGTCTATTTGCTGGTGCTGGCGGTCATCATCTATTTCTCGCGCCTGGGCAACATCCGCATCGGCGGTGAAGATGCCAAGCCGATGCTGAGCAAGCCGCGCTGGTTCTCCATCACCCTGTGCACCACCCTGGCGGTGGGCGTACTGTTCTGGACCACGGCAGAGCCGCTCTATCACCTGATGAGCCCGCCGGAATCGCTGGGACTGGAAGCCGGTTCCACCGACGCCATCCTGTTCAGCATGTCGACCATGTTCCTGCACTGGTCCTTCACGCCCTACGCCATCTACGCCGTACCGGCGCTGGTCTTTGCGCTGGCCTTCTACAATCGCCGCCAGAAGTTCTCCATCTCCAGCATGCTGGAACCGGTATTCGGCCCGCGCATCACCCGCTACAGCGGTCTGATCGATGCGCTGGCACTCTACTCGCTGGTCGCCGGCATGGCCTCCACCCTGGGAACCGGCGCCCTGACCCTGGCCGGTGGCATCGGTCAGTACACCGATGGTGAGACGACTCCCCTGCTGCTGGGCATCATCATCTCCGTTATCGTGGTCACCTTCGTGCTATCCGCCGCCAGCGGCCTGCAGAAGGGCATCGCACGCCTGTCATCCCTGAACGCCGGCCTGCTGCTGGTGCTCGGCGTTTTCGTGTTCGTGTGTGGCCCGACCATCTTCATGCTCAAGCTGGGCGTGGAATCCTTCGGTGTCTATCTGGACACCTTCTTCACGCGCAGCCTGTTCACCGGCGCGGCGGGCAATGACCAATGGCCGTACTGGTGGTCCATCTTCTACTGGGCCATCTGGTTCGCCTGGGCGCCGGTGACGGCACTCTTCCTCGGTCGTATCTCGCGTGGCTATACCGTGCGTGAATTCCTGCGCGTCAATCTGTTCTATCCGGCACTGTTCGCCGTCGCGTGGATCACGATCTTCTCCAGCGCCAGCCTCTACTTCCAGCTGCACACCGATGTCGATCTCAACAGCGTGCTCAATGATCAAGGCGTCGAACATGTGCTCTACTCCCTGTTCGATCAGCTTCCGCTGTCCGGCGTCTGGATTCCGCTGCTGCTGTTCATCGCTTTCGTGTCCTACGTGACCGCCGCCGATTCCAACACCGATGCCATCGGCAATCTGTGCACCCGTGGCCTGACCGCCGACAGCGAAGGCAATTCCGGTGTGCCGATGAAGGTCATCTGGGGTGGCATGGTCGGTGTCGTCGCCTGGGTCATGACAAGTTCGGTGGGCATCGATGGCGTCAAGATGCTCTCCAATCTGGGCGGCCTGCCGGCCCTGATCATCATCCTGCTCGCCAGTGGCGCCATCTGGCGCTGGCTGAGCAACCCTGAATTGTTGAACGTCGAGGCCAATCCGCGTCGCGACGCTTGTGCTGCAACATCGCACGACAGCAAAGACTCCGCCGCCATTCTCGACCAAAAGGCTCAGTGACATGCAGGTCAAGACCGACTTCCCGTATCCCGTCCGCGAAATCGAACACATGCTGATTCCGCTCTCGGACGGCACCCGACTGGCCGCGCGCATCTGGCTGCCGGAAGGGGCGGAACAGGCGCCGGTACCGGCCATTCTCGAATACCTGCCCTACCGCAAGAGTGACGGCACCGCCCCGCGCGATGCGCTCACCCACCCGTACTTCGCTGGCCACGGCTATGCCTCAGTGCGCGTCGACATGCGCGGCAATGGCGAGTCTGATGGACTGATGGAAGATGAATATCTGCCGCTGGAGCAGTCCGATGCGCTGGAGGTGATCGACTGGATCGCCAATCAGCCGTGGTGTACCGGCAAGCTCGGCATGATGGGCATCTCCTGGGGCGGCTTCAATTCGCTGCAGCTGGCGGCGCACAAGCCGGAACCGCTCAAGGCCATCATCACCCTCTGCTCCACCGATGACCGCTACACCGATGACATCCACTATAAGGGCGGGTGCCTTCTCAACGAGAACCTGGCCTGGGCCGCCACCATGCTCAGCTTCTCCGCGGCCCCGCCGGACCCGCGTCTGGTGGGTGATGAGTGGCGCGCCATGTGGCAGGAGCGTCTCGACGAGATGCCGCTGCTGGCCGAGACCTGGCTGTCGCATCAGCACCGCGACGAGTACTGGAAACAGGGTTCCATCAACACCAATTACGCCGATATCGAAGCGGCGGTCTATACCATCGGTGGCTGGGGAGATGCCTACAAGAACACCGTCGGGCGGATGATGGAAAACCTGAGCTGCCCGCGCAAGGCGCTGATCGGCCCGTGGATTCACAAGTATCCGCACTTCGCGGTGCCCAATCCGGCCATCGGCTTCCTGCAGGAAGCGCTGCGCTGGTGGGACCACTGGCTGAAGGGTGAGGAAAACGGCGTGATGGACGAGCCGTCCGCCACCTTCTACCTGCAGGACTCCCTGCCGCCGAAGACGATGTATGCCGAGCGTCCGGGGCGTTGGGTGCAGACGGATGGCTGGCCGGCCAGCGATGTCAAGATGCATCAGATGTCTCTGAGCGAGTCAGGCCTGAGCGACAATGCACGCCAGGGCCAGCAGCCACTGGCCAGGCCGGTCGTGGTGGATTCCCCGCTCACTGCTGGCCGTCATCAGGGCGAGTACTGCGCCATCTGGTTCGGGCCTGACCTGCCGGCTGACCAGCGTCTCGATGATGCGCTGGCCGTGTGCTTTGACAGTGAACCGCTCGAAGCGCCGCTGGATATCCTCGGCAAGCCCAAGGTCACGCTGACGCTGGCCAGTGACCAGGCCTGCGGCCAGCTGGCAGTGCGCCTGAGTGACGTGCAGCCGGATGGTCAGGTCGCACGCATCACCTACGGCGTGCTCAACCTCACCCTGCGCGATCACGACAATCCGCAGACACTGGTACCGGGCGAGCCCATCGAGGTCGAGCTTGAACTGGACATGGCGGGCTACCGGATTCCGGCCGGCCACCGTCTGCGCGTGGCGCTCGCGACCGCCAACTTCCCGATGGTATGGCCGGCGGCCAGGCGTGCGGCACTGACCCTGCAGCCGGGCCTGCAGTCACTCGCGCTGCCGGTCTTCACCGGCGAGGCCGTGGCCAATCCCTTCGAGGCACCGGAGTCCGCGCCACCGGCCAACATCAGCGAGCAGCGCGAGGCCAAGCCCAGCCGGAGCGTGGTCGAGGACGTGGCGACCGGAGAAATCACTACCATCGTCGCGGATGACCTGGGGGCGATGACCTTCGAGGATACCGGCATGCGTGTCGAGCATCGCTGCACCGAGCGCTATACCACGCATCCGGAAGACGCCGATCGCACGCGTGCCGAGATCGTCTGGCACTACCGCGCCGGACGCGATCAGCACGGGCGCGACACGGCGCTGGGCGAGACCACCCCGGGCCAGTTCGACATCCGTGTCGAGAGTCACTACCGCATGCGCTGTGATGCCGAGAACTTCTATCTCGAAGCCGAACAGATCGCCTGGGAAGATGACAGGGAAGTCCATCGTCGTGACTGGCAGCGCACGGTGCCGAGAACCGCGGTGTAAGCGGACGGCGTCATGAGCTGAACGCACCACGAGCCTCACGGGTCGTCATGCTATCCTTGGCCGAGCCATTTCACGCTTTGCTCAAAGGACTCGCATGCCGGCCCGTGATGCCCTCCCTCCGCTGCAATGTCTGCGCGCCTTCGAGGCCGCTGCCCGTCACGGCAGCTTCACGCAGGCCGGACGCGAGCTCAACCTGACCCAGAGTGCCATCAGCCGCCAGATCAAGCGTCTGGAGGATGACCTCGGCCGTCCGCTGTTCGAGCGTGATCCTGATGGCCTGCGCACCACTCCCGCCGGGGAAGACTATTACCGTGTGATTCGGCGCGTGCTGCGCGAACTCGCCGATGAAACCACTCGTCAGCGCCGCCGTGGCAATGAGCGTCAGCTCACCCTCGCCACCAGCCCGACCGTCGCCTCCACCTGGCTTGCCCGCAAGCTGACCGACTTTCGCGACGCCCACCCCGACATCGAACTGCGCATCCTGACGGTGGAAGACCCCTACCGCCTGGACCTCGCCGAATTCGATCTGGGCATCTACTACCACCTCAGCAACGAGATAGACCCGCCCGGCCTGAGCGCGGAAGCCATCTTTCCTGAAGAGGATGTCATCGCCGTCTGCAGTCCTGCCTATCTCGACCGCTACGGCCCCATTCACGACGCTGAGGACATGCTCGCCAACCACACCCTGCTGGTGGTCGAGGACTTCTTCAAGGACTGGCTGACCTGGCAGCACTGGTATCAATCGCTAGGCCTCGACTGGCAGTCACCCGCCCACAGTCTGCGTGCCAACAGCTATCAGCTGCTGATCCATGCCGCCTTCGCCGGCCAGGGGGTCATCCTGTGCTGGTCACGCCTGCTCGGTGAGGACATTGCTGCAGGCCGGCTGGTCAAGGCATTGCCACATGCCCTGCCCAGTATCGGCACCTTCTCGCTGCTCACTCCTCAACATCGCCACATGAGTCAGGCCGCACAGCGCTTTTCCCGCTGGTTGCTGGGGCAGCGCCCGCCTCAAGGGGCAGGCCATGAAGACGATGAGAGCGCTGCTGCCAGGCAGCAAGCTCCGCCGTCAGATAGGGCATGAAGCGCTGCCCCTGACGCGAGACGGGATGAAAACGCGAGGTGACCAGCGCGACATCCAGGTTGATGGTCGGCGCGAATGGCACCACGCGCAGCTGGCAATCGCGCCGCGCCAGCATCGCCTCCGCCGTCACCGGATCGATCAAGGCAATGCCTATCCCTTCATTGACAAGCATCGCGACCGAGGGAAACAGATGCGTCTCGATGCTTGCCTGCAGCGTCATGCCTGCCTGCTGAAAGGCACGCGCTAGCTTCAAGGTACTCTGATGGTGCTGATCCAGCGTGATGATGGTTTCCCCGGCCAGATCCTGTGGGAACAAGACCTCGCGTTGCGCCAGCGGATGCATGACAGGCACGGCCAGTGCCATGCAGAGCTGATACTCCTCCAGCACCAGCTCCTCGACCGCGGCGTCTGCCTCGATGACCCCGAGGTCAAACTGGCCCTCGGCGACCCACTCGGCGATCTTGCGTGAACTGAACGTCTGCAGCGACAGACGGCTCCTGGGGAAGTCGGCAAGATAGCGTGACATCACTCGAGGCATCACCGTCGGCGAAAGCCCCGGCATCGAGGCCACGGTGAGCTTGCCGGCGTGACCATCACGCAGACCATCCGTCAGTTCATCCAGATGCCCCACCGATGCCAGCACCTTGTCGACACCCTCCGCCAGATGGACGGCTTCCGGTGTCAACTGGGTGCCATAGTGGTTGCGGCGAAAGAGCAGAAACCCGACGTCACTCTCCAGATTGGCGATCGCCGTGCTCACCGCCGGTTGCGTCAAGCCAAGCCGACGCGCTGCCTGGGAGAGACTGCCCGTGCGCACCACTTCCTGGAAGATCTGCAACTGACGCAGGTTATGTCTGAGTTTCATGACAACTGGGCTCTTGTGGCGGGGCTCTCGTGACGGGACTCTCGTGGCAAGGCCCTCGTGCCTAGTGTTCAAGAATGGACGCTTGGGACTGGATGCTCAAGACTAGCCTCTCGTGAATAGGCTCTAAATTGTTCTTATGACTTAATAGACAGCCTTTAGTTGTGCTTATACCCCCAGCGGGAGGAAGCTGACCAGACCCTCATAACCAACAACAAAGGGCCACAGACAATGCACACGATCGACCTCATGGGGCTACTGCTGTATTTCGCCATCTTGCTGTATATCGGCTATCGCAGTGCCAGGAAGACATCCAGCAGTGCCGACTTCGCTGTCGCCGGCAACAAGATCATCTGGCCGGTGCTGTTCGCCACGCTCGCCGCTTCCTTCCTCGGCGGGGGTGCCTCGATGGGTCGCGCCGGCAAGGCCTTCGACGAAGGCTACGCCTTCATGTTCGCGGCCTCCGCCTTCCCCATCGCCACCATCATCGCGGGCCTCTACATCGCGCCACGCCTCAAGCGTTATGCAGGGGCACAGACGGTCGGCGACATCATGGCGCATCACTATGGTCGCAGCGCTCGCCTATTGACCGGCATCTTCTCGCTGATCTTCTGCATCGGCATCCTCGGCGCCCAGGCGCTGGCCATCGGCACCGTCTTCAATGCCATCCTGGGCATCGAGATCAGCACCGGCATCCTGATTGGCATGGCAGTGGTACTGGTGTACTCCACGGCCGGCGGCATGTGGGCCGTGATCCAGACTGACGTGGTGCAGTTCGTGATGCTAGCGGTCTTCCTGCCCATCACCATGATCGTCGGGCTCGACAAGATCGGTGGCCCCGAGGCCTTGATCGCCGCGCTCCCCAGCGAGCACTTCAGCCTCATGGGCGATTACACGCCGCCGATGTTCCTCAGCATCTTCATCGCCTTCCTGCTTGGCGAGACCCTCGTCCCGCCCTACACCCAGCGCGCCCTGTCCGCACCGGATTCCCGTCATGCCAGGATCGGCTACTCGCTGGCCGGTGGTTTCGGTCTGCTGTTCTATGCCGTCAGCTCCACCATCGGCTTGATCGCGCTGGTGCTCTATCCGCAGATCTCGCCGGATCAGGCCATGCCGGAACTGATCCGCGACGCTCTGCCGCTGGGGCTGACCGGGCTGGTGCTGGCCTCACTGCTGGCGGTGGTGATGTCAACGGCGGATTCCTATCTGAACTCGGCAGCGGTCATCTTCGTCACCGACATCTACAAGCCCTTCATCAACCCCGCCATGTCCGGCAAGCAACAGCTGTGGATCGAGCGCGGCGTCAATCTGGCCATCGGCCTGGGCGCCATCGTGTTCGCGCTTTACGCCACCTCGATCATCGATGCGCTGCTGCTGAGCTACGCCCTGTGGGCGCCGACCATCCTGCTGCCGTTCATCTTCGCCGTGCTGTTCAGGATTCGCTGCAAGCGTGCTGGTGTGGCCGCGATGATCGCCGGCGCCCTGGCCACCAGCATGTGGAAATGGAGTGGCCTGGAACTGGAAGCCCTCACCGGGCTCACCCCACTGATTGCTGGCGTCATCGTCAATATCGTGGTCTTCACCCTCGTCTACCAGTTCTTGAACGCGGCGCCAGACCACAACGGCAAGAACGCCCCGATCCAGCCCACCCACTCCTGAGGACCTGACCATGTTCGGATTCACTCTCTACACCATCTGTCTGCTGAGCATCCTCACCGCCGTGGTCATCGCCATCGCCTCCTGGAAGTTCTACCGCGACAACTGAGCCATCGGCAGGGTCTGTGCCGCTCGACCAAGGCTTTCCAAGCTCTGTCATGGCCCTGTCACGACCCTCACACCGTCTTCATCACGCTGATCATGTCGGGCAATCCGCCCGGCATGACCGGCAAAGAGAGTACGCGCGATGACCCCGCAATCCCCCGCCGCCCGAGTGTCGAGCCACGACAGCATTGCCGTCATCGGCGCCGGCATCATCGGCCTAGCGACCTGCCGCGCCTTGCAGGCACGTGGCTATCACGTTCATTTGTATGACCCGAATCCCGTCGGTGAAGGCACCTCCTTCGGCAACGCCGGTCTGATCGCCAACTACGCCACCTCGCCGATGGCCAGCGGCGACACACTGCGCCAGCTGCCGGGCCACCTGCTGAGCAGGCAGCCCTCCCTTGCCATCGCCCTGCGCCACACCCCCGCCCTGGCGGACTTCGGCTGGCGTTTCCTCAAGGCGGCAACGCCCACCAATTTCCAGCGCCACAAGGCAGATCTGATTGCCTTGCTGGCCAATGCCGTCGAACGTCAGCATGCCCTGATCGATGACCTGCAGACCAAAGCCACCACTGCGCTGGCCAGCCAGACAGGCTGCCTGCAGATCCAGCGCGACACCGCCATCACCCCGCCGGCGCTGGAGAAGATGGCCCAGGCCAAGCGCCGTGACGGGGTCGAATGTCAGGCGCTGGGCGCGAGCCAGCTGCGGGACATGGAACCGTCGCTCAACCCGAAGGGGCTGGCAGGCGGCCTGTTCTTCCCTGACACCCGCCACCTCACCAGCCCGCTGTCACTCAGCCACCAACTCTTCGTACAGCTGGAAGAAGGTGGCCTTGAGTGGACGGCGCAGCAGGTCGACGCCCTCACGCCGCTGACCAGTGGTGGTTGGCACATCGACACCGCCACCACCTCCCACGAGGTCCCGCATGTCGTGGTCTGTGCCGGTATCGCGAGCAACACACTACTGGCGGGACTCGGCAAGCGTCTGCCGGTGGTCAGTGAGCGCGGCTATCACATCGAACTCGCCACCCAGCTGCCACTCTCACGCCCGGTAGGCTGGCTGGCGCATCACTTCTACGCCTCGCCAATGGCGGAAGGCATTCGCCTGGCGGGCACCACCGAGTTCTGTGCGCCGTCGCGCCCCGCCTCGCCACAGCGCTGGCAAGCCCTCACACGATGGGGCGAGACACTCTTCGGTCAGCCCCTCGACGTCGCCCGCCACTGGATGGGGGTGCGCCACTCCACCCCCGATGGCCTGCCGGTAGTGGGCGAAATGCCTGGCTGCCCCGGCCTGCTTCTCGCTTACGGGCACGGCCATCTGGGCCTGACACTCTCGGCCGAGACAGGGGATATCGTGGCCCGGATGGTGGCAGGCGAGCCCCTGCCGGACTACGCGCGCAGCCTGTCACCAGTCAGGTTCTGCCAATGATCTCGCCTATCTGAGAGAGCTGGGTGAATGGCCTGGCCCATGAACGTGAAAGCCCCTGACAGGTTCGCCTGTCAGGGGCTTCTTGTCTCTTGCGTCAGCGCAGAGCTTGTCAGCGCAGAGCTTGTCAGCACAGGCCACTTCAGCGAAGACCAAGTCACGGCTTGCCAGAACGCCCTTCACACCCGTTCTTTCAGGAAGATGGCGGTTGCGGACGCCCGGGCTGGGAGGCGTACTCGACACCATGTGCCTGCAGATACTCGCGGATCAACTGACGAACGACCTGAGAGGGCGTCTGGTCCTGCGTGGCACACAGTTGCTCGAAGGCCTGCTTCTTGTGGGGGTCAATCATCAGGGTCAGACGTGCGGTCTTCTTTTCCATCCTCGGCTCTCCCGAAACCATTAACATCTGATGGTAATACCGAGGGTCCGGTACAGACAAGCCAATCCCGACAGGCCAGCTCTCTGACACTGGGGGGCGGATGACGAACATGCCAATGACATGTTAATGTTTTTACCATCTCTTTATCATGAGATCGTCATGACAGGGCAGACAGTCCAGGACGACCGCCCTGCTGCTGCCTGATGCATTCGTCGTGTTCGGACATGTCACGCCATGCCCTGACACGCCAGCACCAGAGTCAGCGTAGCGTCTCCCTCCGCGAGGACCCACCACCATGACCCCCAAGCGCTCTCCCATGCGCCTCCCCCGCATCGCCACCGGCCTGCGCTCCGCCTGGCACTCAGGCTACGGCCTCACCGATCTCCGCCAGGATATCCTGGCCGGGCTGACCATCGGCACCGTGGCGGTGCCGCTGTCCATGGCACTGGCCATCGCCGCCGGCGTCGCACCACAGCATGGCTTGTACACGGCCATCGTCGCGGGGGCGATCATTGCCATCACGGGCGGCTCACGCGTCAACGTCTCCGGCCCGACAGCGGCCTTCGTGGTGATCCTGTTCCCCATCGTTCAGCAGTACGGGCTCGGTGGCCTGCTGATCGCCACCATGATGGCGGGCGCCATACTGGTCATGCTGGGGCTGGCGCGCATGGGGCGACTCATCCAGTTCGTGCCCTATCCCGTCGTGCTGGGTTTTACCGCGGGTATCGCCGTCGTGATTGCTGTCTTGCAGGTGCCTGACTTCCTGGGGCTGAGTGTCGGTCAGCTCGGCGAGCACTTCGTGGAGAACGTCGGTCAGATTCTGGCCGCCCTGCCGACACTGAATCCTTTCGAACTGTCCATCGGGGTCTTTTCGCTGGTGGTCATGCTGCTATGGCCGCGACTTCACCTCCCGATTCCCGCGCCGCTTGTGGGCCTGTTCGTCGGGGCACTTGCCGCCTACGCCGTCAATCACGGCCTGGGCGATGACTCACATGAAATGCTGGTGCAGACCATTGCCTCACGCTTCAGCTGGGAAACGCTGAACGACAGTGGCAATGGCATCCCTCCGATTGCCCCGGCATTTCTGGCCCCCTGGCACCTGCCCGGAGCGGACGGATATCCACTGCCACTGGATTTCACCCTGATCCGCGCATTGCTGGGGCCTGCCATCGCCATCGCCATGCTGGGCGCCATCGAATCCCTGCTGTGCTCGGTCGTGTCTGATGGACTGACCAGGACACGCCATGATCCGGATGCCGAACTGATCGGCCAGGGGCTGGGCAACCTGGTGGCGCCGCTGTTCGGAGGCATCACCGCCACCGCCGCCATCGCTCGCACGGCCACCAACATCCGGTGTGGTGCCCGCTCACCGCTGGCCGCCGTGGTGCATTCCGCGGTGGTGCTGCTGGCGGTGATCGCGCTGGCGGAACTGCTGGGAAAAGTGCCGATGGCCACACTGGCCGCCTTGCTGTTCATCGTCGCCTGGAACATGAGCGAGGCTCGT
The DNA here is from genome assembly GCF_001720485.1 of Cobetia marina. Classification (GTDB taxonomy): domain Bacteria; phylum Pseudomonadota; class Gammaproteobacteria; order Pseudomonadales; family Halomonadaceae; genus Cobetia; species Cobetia marina. The sequence continues at coordinate 1,667,025 of NZ_CP017114.1, read as the reverse complement.
CACTTCGTGCATACCTTGCGCTCTGCCCCCGGTGGTGACGTGGCGATCCTGTTGATCTGCTTCGGCCTTACCGTGCTGTTCAACATGGTACTGGCGGTGGCGGTTGGCATCGGCCTGGCGGCGGCGCTGTTCATCCGCCGCATGATGCAGCTCACCCAGACCCGTCAGATCATTGACATGCCAGAGACAGACACGCCAGAGAACGATGCGCCAGAGAGCGATCCTCCACGCCAGACGCATGCCCGGGGAGAAGACACCCGAGCGATTGCGCTCTATGACATCGACGGCCCCCTGTTCTTCGGCGTGGCGGAAAAGGCACTGACCTCGCTGCGCCTGGTCGATGACAAGGTCCAGATCGTGATTCTCGACATGGCCGATGTACCCAGCATGGACGGCACGGCCATCGTCGCTCTGCAGTCACTGATCGATGACATGCGCCACCAGCACGTGGCGCTGGTCCTGTCGGGGCTCCCCAGCCATCTGATCGTTAAGCTGCGCCGGGCCGGCATTCGCAAGCGCACGGGAGAGCTGACCTGGTGCCGCAACCTGCCACGCGCCTTCGCGGTCGCACGGCGCTGGCTGGCAGACGAGTGACGAGCGCAGCCATCACGGGGACAGCATTGCGCTCCAGAGACGACAATGCCTCTGACCGGGAATGATCAGAGGCATTGTCGTGGAGCTGAAATGGCAGGTGGAGCGCCCGCCCCCTGTGAGACTAGGGCGTGTGCACCCCCTCGAACATACGCCGACGCGCCCCCTCGAGATGGGCACGCATGGCGCTTTCCGCGGCGGGTGAATCCTTGCCGGCGATCGCATCGATGATCGCCTGATGCTCATCCTGGACGATCCGCAGGCGCTCCTCGGAGGCACGCAGTGACAGACCGCGCGTCAAGTTCATGCCTTCCTTGATGCTCTGATTCAGCGAACGCAGCACGGTGGCGTAGTAGTGATTGCTGGCGGCTTCGGTAATCGCGAGGTGGAACTCGAAGTCTTCCTCGGAGGCGCGATCATGATTGAGGTTGGCCTGATTGATGGCCTCGAAACGCTGACGTATGTGCTCCAGCTGCTCTGGCGTGCGCCGCTGCGCGGCGAGGCCCGCCGCACTGGCCTCGACATTGGTGCGAAACTCGAAGCAGCGTTGTATGTCGGCGATGCTGGAGATCCGAGCGAACTCGAGCACGGCACTGTCAGGCCGATTGATGACGAAACTGCCAGACCCTCGCCGCGACACGACGAGATTGTCCTCGCGCAGACGCGCCAGGGCATCCCGCAGTACCGGGCGGGATACCTCATACAGCTCGCAGAGGCGCGCCTCGGTCGGCAGCTTCTTGTTGACGGGATAGTCACCGCTGATGATGGCGGCGAGTATCTTCTCGTAGACCACCAACGACAGTGAATGCTTGGCTGCGTCACTCATCGTGTCATGTCGCCCTTTCTCATCACTCTTGGTCCACCTTCAGGCATGTCAGATGGTGTGCGATTCTACCGGAAACCCTGCCGCATGAGGAAAGGCTACGGGGCAGCCCCCTCAATGGGTGCTCCCCCGCAAGTCCCTCTCGGTCCGACGCGTCATCTCACTCAGGCATCCTGAGGGAGCTCCGATGCCGGTGTCTGCGGTACTCGACGCCCTGCTTTCACCCCGTTGACGATGATCATGGTCCAGACCGCCACTGCGGCAATCGCCAGCACCATGGCGATGGGACGATCCACGAAGGCCGTCAGATCCCCATTGGACTTGAGAATCGAGCGCATGAAGTTGCTCTCGACGATCGGCCCCAGAATCACCGCCAGAATCATCGGCCCGACGGGGAAGTCGTTCTCGGCCATGAAGAAGCCCACCAGGCCGATACCGAGCATGATCCAGATATCGAACATCGCATTGTTGGCTGCGAACGCCCCGACGATGCAGAACATCAGGATCAGCGGGAACAGGATACCGGTGGGAATCGACAGGATGTGTCGCGCCCCGCGAATCGCCATGAAGCCCAGTGGCAACAGCAGCAGATTGGCCAGCACGAAGACCATGAAGATGGCATTGACCAACGGCGCCTGGTCGACGAAGACGTCAGGACCCGGCGTGATGCCCTTGGTCATCAGGACGCCGATGATGATCGCCGTGACCGTATCCCCCGGGATCCCGAAGACCAGGGCCGGAATATAGGCACCGGACAACGAGGCATTGTTGGCGGAACTGGCCGAGACCAGGCCTTCCGGATGTCCCTTGCCGAACTTCTCCGGTGTCTTGGAGAGCTTGCGACTCACGGCGTAGCTGATCCAGGACGCGATATCGGCACCGGCGCCCGGCAAGGCCCCGATCACGGTCCCCAGGGCACCGCCGCGAACGACACCGCCCTTGTATTTCCAGAGCGCTGCGCCAACGCCTTCGAAGGGACGCTTGATGACGGGCGGCACCAGCGGCGCGGTATTGCGGGTTTCCGGCATGCGACGGATCAGCTCGGAAATCGCGAACAGTCCGATCAGCACCGGCAGAATGGAGATACCGGCCAGCAGGTCATAGTTGCCGAAGGTGAAACGCATCTGACCCGAGACGCTGTCCATGCCCACCATCGCGATGACCAGACCCGCCAGCATCGAGATCCCGCCCTTGAGCGGGTCACTGCCGGAGACGAGGATCGCGCAGGAAAGCCCCAGCAGCGCCAGCCAGAAATATTCGTCACTGGTGAACTGGATGGCGAACTCGGCAATGCGCGGCGCGAAGAAGGCCAGGATCAGCACCCCGATCACCCCACCGATCATCGAGCAGGTCACGTTCAGCCCCAGTGCCAGCCCGACCTTGCCCTGCTTGCCCATCGCATAGGCTTCCTCGGTATAGACCGCCGAGGCTGGTGTGCCGGGAATCCTCAATAACGCCCCGGGAATGTCGCCGGCCACGATGGCCATGGCAGTCGCGGACACGATGGCGGCGATGGCCGGCAGCGGCTCCATGAAGAAGGTGACCGGCACCAGCAGTGCCGTGGCCATGGTGGCCGTCAGGCCAGGGATGGCGCCCATGAAGAGCCCGAAGAGGGAGGCTGCCAGAATGATCAGCATCACTTCCCACGTGAACACCATCGTGGCGGCTTGCAGTAAGTCACTCATCAGTAGATCACCTTTTCCAGCAGGCCCAGCTCAAGCGGAACGTGCAGCAATTGCCCGAAGACTTCCCAGATCACTCCCGTGGCCACCAGCGCGATACCCCCGGCAGGCAACCAGCGACGATGATGGAAGGCATAGAGCAGCAACGTGAGCAGCACGAAGGACACCACCGGGAAACCGATGACTGGCGTCAGGTAGATATAGGCCACGATGGAGGCGCAGATGGCCGCCAATGTCATGATGAAGGTGATCAGCGGCACAGGGTGCTGCCAGGCAAACCAGACTTCACGATTGCGCAGCCCACGGACGAGCAGGATGGCTCCGAACAGCATCAGCAGTGCGCCGATGACCGTGGGAAAGGTACCGGCCCCATATTCCTGGCGCGGCAGGTTCTTCAAGTCGAGGGAGGCATATATGACGGCAGCCCCAAAGGCTGCCGTCACCACACCCGTGACCTTGTCGTTGGTACGCATGTGCGGTTACTCATGAAGACTCAGGAAGAAACGGTCGAACACGCTGAATGGCAGACGCTCACGGCGACCCGCGCGTTCAGTTGGCCAGGCCCAGCTTTTCGATGGTGGCAGCGTTCTTCTCATCCTGATCTTTCATGAAGGCACGGAAACCTTCGGCATCTTCCCAGACGGTGCCGTAACCGCGACCGGACATGAAGTCCTGGAACTGCTCGGACTTCCAGACCTTCTCGGTGGCTTCCGACAGGCGTGCGGTCACCTCTTCCGGCAGCCCCTTCGGCCCGACCAGGCCACGCCAGGAGCCCTGGCTCCACTCGGAGCCGGTCAGCTCCTTGGCAGAAGGCACATCCTCGAAGGAATCGACGCGATCATTGGCCAGCACCGCCAGCGCCTTGACGCGTCCGGACTTGCGCATGGACTCGATTTCCGGAAGCGAGGAGAACACGATATCCACACCACCGGCTGCCAGCTCCTGCAGACCCGGCGCGGCACCTTCACTGGGCACCAGTGTCACGTCATTCGGATTGATGCCCTGCTGATCCAGGAAGCCGGCGAAGGACAGATGATAGGCAGCCCCGGGCGCGGAGCCGGAGACGGTGTAATCGCTCGGATTGGCCTTCAGCGCCGACAGCGCATCATCCAGGGTCTTCCACTCGGAATCGGCGTTCACCGTGAAGGAGGCGTAATCCAGATTCAGCAGCGCGATGGGCGTGAAGTCCTCATAGGACAGCTGCGCGGTACCGATATGCTGGTAGGTGGCAATCTCTGCGGTGCCAAGCCCCAGGGTGTAACCGTCGGGGCGCGCCATCTTCATGGACATGTGACCCACCACCCCGGAACCGCCGGTCTTGTTGACCACATTGACAGGCTGACCGAGCTCTTCCTGAAGACCCGCCGCCAGCTGACGGCCGACCGCATCGCTGCCACCACCGGCAGACCATGGCACGATCAGCGTGATGGGCTTGTAGGGATAGTCGGCTGCCATCACCGCGGAAGCGGACAGGGTCAGCACGGAGGCGCAGAGGACTTGTGACAATTTACGCATGGCGAAGACTCTCTCGTTGTCTTGTTATGGAGGCGTTGCGTGGCTATGTCTGTTGCGGCATTGCAGCGTGGGACAGCGTCATGAAGGTTGGCGTTGGCTGCCCCAGGCACTGAGATCAGTGTCAGCGGGATGCACGAATTTTACAAGTTATGACAACTTGAACTTTAGACCAATCCAAAAATGAGCATCAGGAGGGAGGTAAGGGTTGGCTGTCGTGGGGGTCTGACGGGATCTACCTCTAGGATAGCCGAACCGGGCTAGCGAGACCCTTATCCAATGGCCGCAATCCACGGCGTATCCTGCGCATGGCTGACTACGATAAACCTGAATAACTTATTGATTTTACTTATTTATCTGTCAATTCACGACAAATCACCCTTTCCTTCATTCCAGGAAAGCTCGCCTGCCCTGTCCCGAAACCAGCCCGCGTCCTGCCAGGTGCCATTGGCGGGTGATCCAGAGATACCCAACGGCGAACTGCACTAAAGCACTACTCGCCAGTTGTAATTATTTGTTTGTCGATCGTGTCTGCCTGGGCTAAGGTGACTCGTGCCGAGAGGGAGCCAATGCTCGCCGCAACTTCCTCCACCTTTCATTCGCCATGCCGCCTCCAAGAGCGTACGGCTTTCCACCGTCAGGAATCCCACATGTTCACCGATCTCAAGCAGAAGAAAGTCCTCATCACCGGCTCCACCAAGGGTATTGGTCTGGCAGCCGCCGTGGCCTTCGCCCGTGAAGGGGCAGTGGTCGGCATCAACAGCCGCCAGCAGGATGACGCCGCTCGCGACGCCATCGCCCAGATGGAAGCCACCGGTGCCCGCTTTGAATATTTCGCACGCGACCTGTCCACCAGCGAAGGCTGCGCCGCCCTGGTCGAGGACTTCACCAAGGCCTTCGGCGGCATGGACGTGCTCGTCAACAACGCTGGTGGCCTGGGCGTGCGTGCCGGACTCGAGAGCCTGGATGATGCCGCCTTCGACCTGGTGATGGACCTGAACCTGCGCTCCGCGATCATGACGACCAAATATGCCATGCCGCATCTGAAGGCCTCCGCCAAGGATTCCGGCACCACCGCCAGCGTCATCAGCACCGGCTCCATCGCGGGTCGCGAGGGCGGTGGTCTCGGCGCCTCCCTGTACGGCGGCACCAAGGCCATGCTGCACAACCTGCACCGCAACTGGGTGAAGGAATTCACCAAGGACAACGTGCGCTTCAACATCGTGTCGCCGGGCACCATCGATACCGTCTTCCACGCCGACAAGAGCGAAGAGCTGCGTGCCAAGATCGCCGGCAGCATCGCCATGGGCCGCTTCGGCACCTCCGAGGAATGTGCACCGACCTTCCTGTTCCTCGCCTCCCACGCCACCAGTGGCTACATCACGGGCCAGGTGATCGACATCAATGGCGGCCAGATGTGCCCGTGAGGCATACCGCCCACGACGGCATCGCGCCCATGAGACGCGCCCCAGCAGCCTGAATGTCTCGCCCTCGGCCTCATGACATGTCGGCACGCAACAGTCCCGCCATGCACCGTCAGTCGAGACGAGCATTCCCTTGTCCCGCGTCGCGCCCCATGAGGGCGATGGAGGCGGGACATTCCGGACTGTGCCCACGAAAAGAACGCCCCACGAAAAGAGAGACGCCTTATGTCACCTTCCGATCAGACGACACTGCGCGGCCACCAGATCATCGGACAGCAGAGTCTGCTGGCCGACGGCAAGCCGGTACACGCCATCAATCCTGCCAACGGTGAGCGCCTGGCGCCGGGCTATCCGGCCGGTGGTGCCCGTGAGGTGGAGCTGGCCTGCCAGCTGGCACACGACGCCTTTGACGGCTTCCGGGAAACGGATGCTGAAACCCGCGCCGCCTTCCTCGAGACCATCGCCGAGGAAATCGAGGCCATCGGCGAGCAGATCACCGAGCGCGCCCTTCAGGAAACCGGCCTGCCGCGGGCTCGTCTGGAAGGGGAACGTGGCCGTACCTGCGGTCAGCTGCGCCTGTTCGCTGGCGTCGTGCGCGCCGGTGAGTGGCTGGATGTGCGCATCGACCCGGCCATGCCGGAACGCAGCCCGATGCCGCGCGCCGACCTGCGCCAGCGTCGCATCGGCCTCGGCCCTGTCGCCGTCTTCGGGGCCAGCAACTTCCCGCTGGCCTTCTCGGTGGCCGGTGGCGATACCGCCTCGGCACTGGCGGCTGGCTGCCCGGTCATCGTCAAGGCACACTCCGCTCACCCGGGGACGTCCGAGCTGGTCGGCGGCGCCATCCAGCGTGCCGTGACACGTTGCAACCTGCCGGAAGGCGTCTTCTCGCTGCTCTACGGCAGCGGCAACACCCTGGGTCAGGCACTGGTCAATGACCCGCGCATTCAGGCCGTGGGCTTCACCGGATCACGCAGTGGCGGTACCGCACTGCTCAAGACCGCCCAGGCACGTCCTCAGCCGATCCCGGTCTACGCCGAGATGAGCAGCATCAACCCGGTACTGCTGATGCCGGCCGCGCTGGAAGCCCGTGCCGAAGGGCTGGGACAGGCCTTCATCGCCTCGCTCAACATGGGCGCCGGCCAGTTCTGCACCAACCCGGGACTGGTGCTGGCCCTCGAAGGCGAAGCGCTGGAGCGCTTCCTCAAGACCGCCGCCGACAATGTCGCGGCCAGTGCCTGCCAGACGATGCTGACGCCGGGCATCCACGATGCCTACCGGGGTGGCGTGGAGAAGCTCTCCGCCCTGCCCCAGGTACAGGAAGTCGCGCGCGGCGCACTGGATGGCGACAACGCAAGTCCGTGTCAGACCGCGCTGTTCCGCACCACCGGCAGCGACTTCCTGAGTGAATCCGCATTGCAGGAAGAAGTCTTCGGTGCCAGCTCGCTGGTCATCGCCTGTCGCGATCTGGACGAGATGCGTGCGGTCTGCGAGCACCTGGAAGGCCAGCTGACCGCCACCCTGCACCTGGACGATGCCGACATCGACGCCGCCCGCACCCTGATGCCGGTGCTCGAGCGTCGCGCCGGTCGCATTCTCGCCAATGGCTGGCCGACGGGTGTCGAAGTCTGTCAGGCGATGGTCCACGGTGGCCCCTGGCCGGCAACCTCTGACAGCCGCACCACCTCGGTGGGCAGCGCGGCCATCGAACGCTTCCTGCGTCCGGTGTGCTATCAGGATCTGCCTGAGGCACTGCTGAGCCCGACCCTGCGTGACGGCACCCAGGGCCTGCCGCGTCTGGTGGACGGCAAGCGCCAGCTCTGAGTCATTGCCCAAGTGACGTGCAGTGAGTGACGTCTGACCGACAATGCGCAGTACGGCAATTTCCATGACGGCGCGGCTTCGCCAGCCGTGTCGTCATGCAGGACAAGCACAAGGAACGGCTCCAACTACACAGGACACGCCATGATGTCTGAGCAAGCCAACGCGTCATCGACGCCATACTCATTCTCTTCTTCCTCGCCACTGGAAATCCTCGCCTTTGGCGAAGCCATGGCGCTGCTGGTCGCCGAAAGCGAGGGCGATCTTGCACAGGTCTCGCACTACGAGCGACGCATCGCCGGCGCCGATACCAACGTGGCCATCGGCCTCGCCCGGCTGGGATTTCATGTCGGCTGGCTGAGCCGCGTGGGCGACGACAGCCTCGGGCGCTATCTGCGCCAGACCCTGGAAGACAACGGGCTGGACTGTCGCCACCTGACCCGCGACGGCGATGCCCCTACCGGCCTGATGTTCAAGGCACGCGCCAGCCAGGGGGAAGATCCGCATGTCGAGTATTTCCGTCAGGGCAGCGCCGCCAGCCGCATGAATGCCAGTGACGCCGATGGCATCGACTTCAGCGCCCTGCGTCACCTGCATGCCACCGGCATTCCGCCAGCCATCTCCCCCAGCTGTCGTGAACTATCGTTCCATCTCTTCGAACAGGCCCGCCAGTCCGGTGCCAGCATCTCCTTCGACCCCAATCTGCGCCCTACCCTGTGGTCAAGCGAGCAGGAGATGCGCGACACCCTCAATCAGCTGGCAAGCCGCGCCGACTGGGTGTTGCCGGGGCTTGCGGAAGGCGAGCGACTGACCGGCCAGAAGACGCCTGAGGCCATCGCCGGCCACTATCTCGAGCAAGGCGCCAAGGCCGTCATCATCAAGCTGGGCCCTGAGGGCAGCTATTACCGCGGGATGATCGGCGGCCAGGAAGCCGCCTTCAGCGTCCCGGGTCTGAGGGTCGACAAGGTCGTCGATACCGTGGGGGCAGGCGATGCCTTTGCGGTAGGTGTCGTCAGCGCACTGCTTGAAGGGCTCTCGCCGAAAGACGCCATGCATCGCGCCAATCTGCTCGGCAGCCGTGCCGTTCAGGTGCGGGGGGACATGGAGGGCCTGCCGGATCGCGCGACGCTCAAGGCGCTCGAAGCGGGTGATGCCGTCAGCGTGTCCTGAGTTCGCGGCCGATTTCCAATGACAACCAGTGGTGATACACCCAGTGGTGACACAACCAGTAGCGACACGACCAAGGGTGACACGACCAGGGGTGACACGCCCCTGACGACAGCCTGCCGGTCAGTTCATCGCCCACGCTCTCAAGGAGGCAAGGATGCATGCACAGCACTACTCGGCCCGAGGTAGCAGCCATATGACAAGTGACGCTGACGAGTGCGTGACCCGCCGCAAGGTCGTGGTGCTCAAGGCGCTGGATGATGAGCAGATGGCCACCCTGCGCGAGCGGCATGACGTCGTGCTGCTGGAGGGGCATGACAGCGCCGAGGCGCTGGATGCGGCACTGCACGACGCCCTGCACGATGCCCACGGACTCATCTGCTCTGGACACAGGATCACGGAAGCGCTGCTGGATGCCGCCCCCGCTCTGCGGGTGATCTGCACGGTCTCCGTGGGCTATGACAACTACCCGCTTGAGGCGATGGACGCGCGCGGCATCCTGCTGTGCAACACCCCGGACGTGCTGACCGAGACCACTGCCGATGTCGGCTTCCTGTTGATCATGGCCACGGCACGACGCGCGGTGGAGCTGGCCAACATGGTGCGCGACGGCCAATGGACACATGGCCTCACACCGCCTCACTTCGGTACGGACGTGCACGGCAAGACACTCGGCATGGTGGGCATGGGCCGTATCGGCGCGGCGATCGCGCGGCGCGGTGCACTCGGCTTCGGCATGCGGGTCCAGTACTCGAATGCTTCCCCCAAGCCTGCGCTGGAGAGCGAACTGGGCGCGAGCCGCGTCGAACTGGACACCTTGCTCAAGACCAGCGATTTCGTCTGCGTCACCGTCCCGCTCAGCGAGCAGACCGAACGCCTGATCGGCAGACGCGAGCTGGAACTGATGCCCGCCAGCGCCATCCTGATCAACATCGCCCGCGGGCGTGTCATCGATGAAGCGGCCTTGATCGAGTGTCTCGAGCGTGGCGGTATCCGCGGCGCCGGGCTGGATGTCTTCGAGCAGGAGCCGCTTCCGGCAAGTTCACCGCTGACGCGCCTGCCACAGGTCGTGGCGCTGCCGCACATCGGCTCTGCCACCCACGAGACACGCCGCGCCATGGCGCAACGTGCGCTGGACAACCTGCTGTTGGCACTGGCGGGGAAATCGCCGCTGAGTGCGGTCAATGAAGCCAGCTGGACGCGCCGGTAGACCGGTGGCCGGCATACCGGTGACGCCGCCCCTTCGACACTTGGCTGCCAGACCAAAGTGCTGAGGGGAGCGCGGGCGAATTGCTCTATGCTCTGGACATGGATTTGGAACCATCCAAAAACGTCTCCACCCCGGCCATGAGTTCGGGATGACAACAAGAAAACGCCCAGGGAAGACGCCATGAAAGATCCCATCACGACACCGCCGGCCAAGGCAGATGCCACGGTGTCATCGCAGGCCCCGTCATCACAGGTCCCGTCATCACAGAGCGCCTCGAGCAGCATCACGCTTCAGGATATCGCGGCACATGCCAAGGTCTCGCGCAGCACGGTCTCGCTGGTGCTGCGCGAAAGCCCGCTGGTGGCGAAACGCACCCGCGAGAAGGTCCAGGACTCCATCAAGACACTGGGCTACGTCTACAACCGTGGCGCCGCCGCCATGCGCGGCAGCCGCACCGCGACCCTGGGCGTGGTGGTCTATGACATCGCCAACCCCTTCTTCGGCTCCATGGTCGCGGGGATCGATGCCGCCCTGCATCAGGAAGGCTATGTGTCATTTCTCGCCAACAGCGAGGATTCCCCTGAGCGTCAGCAGCGCTTCATCGAGCGCATGCGTGAACATCGTGTCGATGGCCTGTTGCTGTGCCCCGCCGAACACTCAGACCCGAACCTGATCCATCAACTGGCCGACTGGGGCATGCCCTGCATCCAGGTGATGCGCTATCTGGACGCCCCGCCCTTCGATTACGCCGGTACCGATTTCCGGCGCGTGGCCGAGATGGCCGTCAATCACCTCGTCAGCCTGGGCCATCAGCGCATCGCCTTCATCGGCGGCGCGGACCACTCGGTCAGTCATGACCGCTGGCTGGGTTATCAGGCCGCGCTGGATCATCACGGCCTGAGCTATCGCCGCCTGGTGCGCGGCAATGGCGTGACGCGGCGCGTCGGCCATGAGCTGATCAAGACCCTGATGCAGGAAAGCCCTCGCCCGACGGCCGTGGTCTGCCACAACGACCTCGTGGCCTTCGGTGCCATGCTGGGCCTGCGCCAGATGGGGCTGGAACCCGGTCGCGACTGTGCCGTGATCGGCACCGATGATGTCGAGGAAGCCGAACTGGGCGACCCGCCCCTGACCAGTATCGCCACGCACCCCTACGCCATCGGGGAGCAGGCGGCGCGACTGGCATTGCGACGGATCGCCAATCCCGGCGGCGAGCGAGAAAGCGTCATCATGCCGCCGGAACTCAAGATACGCCGCTCCTGCGGGAGTCCTGACGACGCCATCGTCGAGATGCCTCGCCCGGACTGACGCCAACGCTTTCTCTGAACAGCGAGTCATGCCTGGAGAGCATCGGCTGGCCGCGCAACCCCGAGCATGGACCGGCCGTCTGGAGACTGCCGGTCTGGCAAGCCGCAAGACTGCAAAACTGCAAGACGGAAAGACAGAAAGACGCAAGGCACAACAACAAACAACGCCAAGGAAAACGCCATCATGCTGAATTGGATCAATCCAACTACGTCCACCCCTGCCATTTCCCAGCGCTCACCTGTGGGCACCCGACTGTCCAGAGGGCTGAGCAAGGGGCTGGCCGTCGCGGCCACCACCGGCACCCTGCTGGGCGCCACGCTCGGCTTCTCGGCCAGCGCCCAGGCAATGGAGCTGCGCTTCGGCCACGCCGGCACCGAAGATACCGCCTACCAGCTCGGCGCCGAGCGCCTGCGAGACCTGCTCGCCGAGAAGACCGATGGCGACATCACCATGACCATCATGGGCAACTCGGTACTGGGCCATGAAACCGAGATGTTCGAGCAGCAGATGGCCGGCGCGCTGGACATGTCCATCGTCAGCCCCGGGCTGATCACGGATTTCTCGCCCACCGCCAACGTGTTCACCATCCCGTTCCTGTATCGCGATGTCGACCACTGGCAGAAGGTGCTGGATGGCGAGGTCGGGGAAGAAATCGCCCAGAAGATCAGTGACGAGACCGATGTGAAGGTGCTGGCCTATTTCGGTGGCGGCAAGCGTCACATCGTCAGCTCGCGCGAAGTCACCTCACTCGATGACCTTAAGGGCCTCAAGCTGCGCACCAATCCGACCAAGCCGTTGATCGTCGCCTGGCAGGCACTCGGGGTCGAACCGAGCGTGGTGGCCTGGAAGGAGATCTACACCGCCATCCAGCTGGGCGCGATCCACGGCCTGCTCAATGAGCCGGAATGGACACTGCGCATGCGCTTCCACGAAGTCGCCCCCAACATCGCGCTGTCCGAGCACGACATCACCGTGCGCCTGCTGACCATGTCCAAGATGTCCTGGGACAACCTGGATGAGCAGCAACAGCAGACATTGATGGAATCCGCGCACGAAGCGGCGGCCTACGCCCGCAAGGTGCAGCTGGAGCAGGACGCGGCAGCCCTCGCGGAGCTGGAGAAGCAGGGTGCCAAGCTGCATGAGATCGACCGTGAGCGCATGCAGGAGATCGTCGCCGAGCCGCTCAAGGAAGTGATCGCCGAGATGGGTCTGCAGGACATCTACGACAAGGTACGCGCCGTCAGATAAGGCATGTCAGGCGGGGCGCCTCACCTGCAGCCAACTCTGGCCTCAGGACAGGCGCCCCGCCACCTTCCTCTGCCCCTGGCGCACGTCACCTCGCGTGTCATCACTCTCGTGTCGTCGCTCTCCTTCCCTCGCACTCTTCTTGAGAGGACAGTGCCATGCCTTCTGTGCTCGCAGGGCTCTCACGCCTGAACCGGACGCTCGAACGTCTGCTCTATCTCGTCTTGCTGGTGCTGCTGGCAAGCTTCATCGTCTTCATCATCTATCAGATCGCCAGTCGCAACCTGGCCTTCCTGCCTCGCCTGTTCTGGACCGAGGAATTCAGCCGCTTCGCCTTCCAGTGGATGGTGATGCTGGGCACCGCCGTCGGGGTGCTGCATGCCGATCACTTCGTGCTCGAAGCCTTCCCTCGCGGCAGTCGCGCCGACCTCGTCACGCGCTGGATCCGTGATCTCGCCTGCCTGCTGCTGGGGGTACTGTTCATCGTCCACGGCAAGGACTTCGCGCTGTCGGGCTTGCGCCGCAGTGCCATGGCCTCGGGGCTGTCGATGATCTACGTCTATTCGGTGTTCACCGTCAGTGGCGTCTTCATCGTGCTGTTCAGTCTGCAGCGACTCTTGCATGCCTGGCTCTACGGCATGACCGCCATGGAGGCGGCACTCAATACGCCCAACGAGGCGGAAGAACTGGCGACGCCGGAGGAGACGCAGGCCGTCCTGTCCCCCGTCATCGCCGGCCATGCGCATGACGCCACTGACCGGAGAACACTGCCATGATGCCAATGGACTGGCTCTACCTGATGCCCTGGCTGCTGTTCGGCGTGCTGGGCATCCTGATCGTGATCGGCATTCCCATCGCCATGGCATTGGTGCTGACGGCGACCACGCTGATCCTGCTGGACCCGCGTCTGACCTACTGGATCATGTTCCAGCGCATGTACAACGGCATGGATTCCTTCGTGCTGCTGGCCGTGCCGCTGTTCCTGCTCGCCGGCAACCTGATGAATGCCGCGAGGATCACCGACCGCCTGATCACGCTGTGCATGCGACTGGTCGGCCACTTCCGTGGTGCGCTGGCTCACGTCAATGTGCTGGTCAGCATGCTGTTCGCCGGGGTCTCCGGCTCCTCCACCGCTGACAGTGCCGGCGTGGGCACGGTACTGATTCCGGCCATGAAGCGCGAAGGCTATCCGGTCAGCTTCGCCGTCGCGGTCACTGCCGCGTCCTCCGTGATGGGCACCATCATCCCGCCGTCGATCAACATGATCGTCTGGGGTGCGCTGACCAACACGTCGATCGCCGGCCTGTTTCTCGGCGGCATTCTGCCCGGCGTGATGATCGGCGTGGCTCAGCTGCTGCTCAATACCCGCTACGTGCGCCGCTACAACGTGCCGGTACGCAAGCGTGCCACCCTCAAGGAGCTGGCAAGCTCCGGCAAGGATGGTCTGCTGGCCTCAGGGATTCCGATCGTGATCATCGGCGGCATCACCCTGGGCATCGTGACGCCGACCGAAGCCGCGGTGATCGCGGTGGTCTACGCACTGGTGCTGGGCTTCGTGATCTATCGCGAGCTGGATCTCACCAAGCTGCTCAATGCCTCCACCGACACCGTCAGGCTGTGCTCGCTGTCGCTGTTCAGTCTGGTGGGCGCGGCCATCTTCGGGTATCTGATCAGCTTCTATCAGATTCCGCCGAAGCTGATGGCGGGCGTCAGCATCACGGACCCGACCGTGCTGCTCATCGTGATGACCATCGTGCTGCTGGTGATCGGCACCTTCATGGACGCCCTGCCCGCGATGGCGATCATGGCACCCATCTTCTACCCGCTGGCGATGGCGGCAGGCGTGCACCCCGTGCAGTTCGGTGTCATCGGCGTCATGGCGCTGGGCCTGGGGCTGATCACGCCGCCCTACGGCCTATGTCTGATGATTTCCGCCAAGATCGGCGGCATCCCCCTGCTCAAGGCCATGGCGACCACCATGCTGTACCTGGGCGTGATGCTGGCCGTGATCGTGTTGATGATCCTGTTCCCGGAATTCGTGCTTGCGATCCCGCGCCTGATCGCCCCTGATTTCGTCTAGCAGCTCCCTGGCCAGACAGACATGTCTGTCTGGCCTCATGAACAAGAACGGCCACCCCGGTCTAGACACCGGGGTGGCCGTTCTTGTTTGAGTGGCGTACCCGCCGTCAGGCCAGTCTTTGGATCGCCATCTCGAGGCCACGGATTTCCGCCAGCCCTTTCATGCGCCCATACAGCGGGTACCCCGGGCGGGTCTCGCGGCGTGCATCGTCCAGGATGTGGTGGCCATGGTCCGGGCGCATCGGCAGGGGGGCTCCACCAGACGCCAGGCGGCGGCGCTCTTCTGCCACCAGCACACGGATGATCTCCACCATGTCCAGATCCCCCTCGAGATGCTGTGCTTCATGGAAGGAGCGCTTGTCCTCGCTGTCACGCCCGGTGGCTCTGAGATGAGCGAAGTGGATGTGAGAGGCAAAGCGGCGCGCCATGATGCTGAGATCAATATCCGGATTGGCACCGTAGGAGCCGGTACAGAATGTCAGGCCATTGGCCGGGCTGGGCACGACACCCAGCAGCCAGTCGGCATCCACCATGCTCGAGACCACGCGCGGCAGGCCAAACATCGGCCGTGGCGGATCATCGGGGTGAATGGCCAGTCGAATGCCGACCTCTTCCGCCACCGGCACGATGGCCTTGAGGAAGGTGGCCAGATGCTGGCGCAGGCGCGCGGCGTCAATTCCGTCATAGGCTGCCAGTGCGGCGCGGAATTCCGCCAGGCTGTAGCCCTCTTCTGCACCGGGCAGTCCTGCAATGATGGTGCGGATCAGCCTCTCGCGACCGGCATCATCCAGTGTTTCGAGATGCTGCCGCGCGGCCTGCTGCTCCTCGCTGGTGTATTCGCGCTCGGCACCGGGGCGCTCCAGCAGATAGAGATCAAAGGCTGCGAAGGCATCCTGATCGAAGCGCAGGGCCGTGCCACCTTCCGGCAGCTGCCAGGCGAGATCGGTGCGCGTCCAGTCCAGTACCGGCATGAAGTTGTAGCACACCGTGGTGATGCCGCACTCCGCCAGATGGCGCAGCGACTGCTGGTAATTGGCGATATGGCGATCACTGCCGGGCGCTGCCTGCTTGATGCTCTCATGCACCGGAATGCTCTCGACCACCGACCACCTGAGACCGGCCGCCTCGATCTGCGCCTTGCGCTCGCGAATGGCGGCCAACGGCCAGACCTCGCCATTGGGTATCTCATGCAGCGCCGTGACGATACCTGTCGCGCCAGTCTGACGAATTTCCTCGAGCGTGATGGGATCCTCGGGACCGAACCAGCGCCATGTCGCTTCCATGTCATCTCCTTGACGGTCAAAAAGGGGCGGACAACACCCACCAACAAAATATGACAACTTGTGTCAGGTGCTGCCATGCGACCTATGTCGCTGGCGATGACGAACCGGCTCATGTCGCTTCCTGCCACCGACATGCTTCCTCACCGGAAAGCCGTATCGTGGGACTGGGCGAGACCACCTCTCGCACTGACACCCACAAAATAAATCCATCAATATCAACATATTGAGCGACATTACGAGTAACGAGAGCAGAACGTGACGCTCGCGTGCCCCACGACGTCCTTCGCGTGCCATGCCGGTCAGCCATGGTGATGAGTGCCATTTTCGCTTCCGACACTAGACTTATTGATCATCCAAAGTTGTCAATATTTGTTTGATCAGTCATCTCAAGCCCCCTATAGTGATCTCGGAAACCCCATCAGACGCACGTGTCGACTGATCACTCTGGCCAGGCACGTTGCCGAGAGCCGAGCCTCCTTACCCATAGACTGACGACGGACGCCATATGACTGCCATTACTTCTACCGAGCACGCCAGCTACGCCGAGCTCTCCTCCGTGACCCGCGAGCGTTTGATGCGCGCTTCCACCGCCTCTCTGCACACCCTGCTCTTCAAGCGTGGCCTGCGAAACACCTTCATCCAGAACGTGGTGCAGATGAACCGCAAGACGACTCACATGGTGGGCCAGGCCTTCACACTGCGTTATATCCCGGCACGCGAAGACATCGACACCGTCGCCGCCTTCCGCGATCCCAAGCACCCGCAGCGCCTGGCGGTGGAAACCGTCCCGTCCGGGCATGTCATGGTGTCTGACTGCCGTCAGGATGCCTCGGCCGCCAGTGCTGGCAGCATCCTGCTGACCCGCCTGGAGTATCGTCAGTGCGCCGGTTTCGTCTCCGACGCCGGCATCCGGGATTCCGGCGCCGCTGCCGAGATGAACCTGCCGATCTTCTGCGCCAAGCCCAGCGCCCCGACCAACCTGACCAAGCACCATGCAGTAGAGTTGCAGGTGCCGATCGGTTGCGGCGGCGTGCCGGTCTTCCCGGGCGACGTGCTGGTGGGCGACGCCGATGGCGTGATGGTCATCCCGCTTGAGTTGGCCGACGAGATCGCCGAGGAAGCCAGTCAGATGGAAGATTTCGAAGATTACGTGCTGGAGAAAGTCCGTAACGGCACGCCCGTGATCGGCCTGTATCCGCCGACGGACGAGGCCCGCGCAGAATTCGAACGCTACATGGCAGCCAAGCAGTAATCTGCATGTCGCCCATACCGTCTTGTCCACGGTAGCCCCGGACGACAGGTCACGCCGGCCTGTCGTCCACCGCCCCTCCTGCATCAATGCGTATCGAGTGACCACAACCATAACAACACTGGAGTCGTGCCATGCTCTGTCAAGACAATCGCCAAGACACCCGTCAAGCCAACTCACGTCGTCTCACACCGAGCGCTCGCTCAAGGACCCGCTCCCGTTCACTGCTGGCGTTGCTCGCCCCGATTGCCCTGTCCGGCATGGTCGCGGCCTCGCCCTTCGTCAGCACCGGTGTCCAGGCCGACTATCCGGTGCGTGACATCCGACTGATCGTGCCGTGGCCCGCCGGCGGCGGCGCCGATGCCATCAGCCGCAAGATCAGTAACCTGGCCGAGCAGGACCTGCCGAAATCGATCTACGTCGAGAACATCGGGGGTGCCATCACCGCCACCGGCCTGATGCAACTCAGCAAGGCCCGTCCGGATGGCCATACCGTCGGCGTGATGACCTATGACAGCATCATCACCCTGCCTCGCGGCAACCTGGTGCCCGGCTACTCGCTGGACCGCATGATTCCCTTCGCTCGCATCACCAAGGAAGCGGACGCCATCGTGGTATCCAAGCAATCCGGTTACGAGAATTATGAGCAGCTGATCGAGGCGGCACGCGCCAACCCCGGTACCGTGCGTATCGGTGTCGCTCCGCGAGGTTCCGGCCCCTACCTGGCAGTTCGCCGCCTGGAAGCCGCAGCCGGTGTCGAATTCAATGTCATCACCTATCCGGGCTCTTCCACCGCCGAAGCCGAGGCACTGCTGTCCGGCGAGATCGACGGTGCCATCTCGAGCCTGGGAGACTTCTCCGGCATTCTGGAATCCGGGGATGCCCAGGGCATCGTCGAATTCTCGTCAGAGCAGAACCCCGCCTACCCGGAAGTGCCGCCGATGAGTGAACTGGGTGGCAATCTGGAAACCGGCAGCTTCATCGTGCTGGCCGTGCCCAAGGGCACGCCGGATGAGGTAGTCAGCACGCTGGAGAATGCCTACCACACGGCCTACGAGACACCGGAATTCCAGAAGTGGATCACGGGCGTCGGCGTCACGCCCAGCTGGCTGGGCGGCGATGAGGTCAATGCCTGGATCGAGGATTACCAACAGAAGACCTTCACCGCCATGGATGAACTCGGCCTGTAGACGTGCCGGCAAGCGGCACCACTGAGTGTCGATGCCACTCGACGTCTACCCGTCCTCCTTCACTTCCATCGTCAAGCGGCGTCCGGCAACGGGCGCCGCCAAGGAATTCTGTCATGTCCTCATCCGCTTCCCCTCCCCGACGCCACTGGTTGATCAGCGGGGCGACACCGCTGACGCTGGTCATGACGGCCGTCAGTGCGCTCTATCTGATCAGCGCCTTCCAGATGGCGCCGCCATTGGACAATGGCCGTCTGACGGCCTCGTTCTTCCCTGCCCTCATCGGGTGCATCGCGCTCGTGCTCTGCGTGGCCCAGCTGGTCAGCCAGCACCGCGCCAGCCGCGGCGCTGCAGCGGATGACGGCAAGGAGTCTTCCACGACCGACGGCGACGCCAGCGCACCGCTGTTCTCACCGGCGCTGCGCCTGATGCTGGTGACCGCCCTCTATATCCTGGCGTTTTCGCACCTGGGGTACCTGCTAGCGTCCGCGCTCTATGTCTTCAGCGTGATGCTGCTGTTCTCGGGGCGTGAGAAATGGATCAGCAAGGCATTGATCGCCTGCGCCATCTCCGCACTGGGCTATCTGCTCTTCGAACAACTCTTCAATGTCCACCTGCCGACCTTCGAGCTGTCCGCTCTCGTCGCCACGAGTGGAGGATGACGCATGGAATTCATCGCTCAGGTATTTTCAAGCTTCGCCCTGCTGCTGGACCCGGTCATCCTGTTCTACGTGGTCGCCGGCTTCGTCATCGGCACCATCTTCTCGGCCATTCCGGGCCTGACCGCCACCCTGGCGCTCGCCCTGCTGTTGCCGCTGACCTATAGCCTGGACGTGACTACCGCCCTGATGGCGTGTGCCAGCATCTACATGGCCGGCATGTGTGGCGGCAGCATCACCGCCACCACCATCAACATCCCCGGTGCCCCCTCCTCGATGATGACGGCACTGGAAGGCTATCCCATGCAACAGCGTGGCGAAGGTGCCCTGGCACTGGGTCATGCCTCCTTCGGTTCGATGGTCGGCGGTAGCCTCGGCGCATTGCTGTTGATCGTGCTGGCACCGTTCATCGCCGAGGCCTCACTGCTGGTCAAGACCACCGGCAAGTGCGCGCTGATCGCCTTCGCGCTGATCGTGATCGTGGTCGCCCAGCGCGGCAACATCCGCAAGGCCGGCATCACCGCCTGCCTGGGCCTGATGCTGGCGACGATCGGGCTGGACGCCATGCAGCCACTGGCGCGCTTCACCTTCGGCATCAGTGAGCTGACTGCCGGGATCGACCTGATGCCGGTCATCATCGGCACCTTCGCCATCAGCGAGCTGCTGATCCAGGTCGGCAATCGCAAGAAGGACGCCGCCATCCGCCAGCAGCTCAAGGCCAGCCAACAGCTCAAGCGTCGTGATTTCATTCCGCCGCTGAGCGCCATTCGCGAGATCGGCATCGGCTGCTATCTGAAGTCGACGTTGATCGGCTACATGGTCGGCACCCTGCCCGGCGCAGGCGGTTCGATGGGCGGCTTCCTCGCCTACGTGGAAACCGTGCGCACCTCGAAGAAGCCCGAGAGCTTCGGCAAGGGCAATCCCCAGGGCATCGCCGCCGCCGAAAGTGCCAACAATGCCGTCTGTGGTGGCGCTCTGGTGCCGATGCTGACCTTCGGGATTCCGGGCGATCCGGTCACGGCCATCGTGCTGGGCGTACTGGTGATCAACGGCATCCAGCCGGGGCCGCAACTGATGGCGTCACAATCCGGACTGATCGCGCCGATGCTGGCCTCGCTGCTGTTCAGCGCCCTGATCCTGATTCCTCTGACGCTCTATCTGATGGGGCCCTACTTCCTGCGCATCGTCACCATCCGCAAGGACGTGCTCTACGGCGCCATCGCATTGCTGGCCGTCGTCGGCAGCTTCGTGGCCACCTACTCCGTGTTCCAGATGATGATGACTCTGGTGCTGGGCATCGTCGCCTACCTGATGCGCAAGCATGATTACCCGGTGATCACGCTGCTGCTCGGCTTCATTCTCGGCCCGAATCTGGAAGAGTTCCTGCGCCGCGCGCTGACGCTCTCCAACGGCAACCCGATGACCTTCATCACCACGCCGGACAGTCTGTTCTTCGTCGTGTTGACGGTGGTCTTCGTCTACTTCCTCGGTATCCGCAAGCCGGTGCAGTTGAAGCAGGCGGCCCCCGAGAAGGCAGGCTCGACGGGCTGAACACTCCTTCGCGCCTCGCACCTGCGAGGCGCCGAGTGCTCCAGGCAAGAGTCGCCTGAAACGCTAGACATCGGTGAAAGACAAGACAGCCCGCCATCCATGATGGCGGGCTTTTTATGCGTTATCGCAAATAAACCGAACCCGAGTGATTCTCTTTCCGTGACTACGATATATTTACGTGACAAGTATCACATCGCATACTGGCCGGCGAAGACTCGATGAAATCAGTCCTCTCATAACAATATTGAATTGAATGATAGGGAACATCATATGAAATATTTCGCTGGCATTGCCATATCGTTTGGATTGTTTTCAGGGTGTGCCGCTCTGCAGTCAGAACCCGCTCACTACGACAATAAACAGAACGCTTTCCTGGCTCCTGGCTTCCCGATGGAACGCGTCAACAAGCCTGAAGGGTTCAATGTTGTCGCCATTGATTCAAGCAGCGAAGTCAAGGACTACACAGCTACCGCTGCGGATGGGCAAGCAAACGAGAATATGCAGGCTGTCGCTTGGAATACCACGGAAGATAACACCGCGGTAATGACAGTTGCAGCTTTCAAGCTGACCATTGGATCGCGCTACCTTGAAGAAACCGATACCGATGGCTACACGTTCCAGGGTAGACACAAGATTCAATACAAATTCTCTGATGGTCGTTTTCAGGATCTAGTGCCAGATACCAGCATGCTTCCACATTTAGCGCCTGATTGTGCAATATCCATTACTCTCGGTAGCAATAATGGACGCAAACGAATCGTCGGCACCTATGTGGAAGGCGTGACCTGCTACGATCTGCCGTTGATCAATGATTATCATCGCGAGCAACTTCGCCAGAAAGCCTTCCGTCTGTTCGGTCTGAAATAACGCGACTCAGTACATGCCTCTGGCACCGCTTATCGCCAGAGGCATCGGTTGATTCTCACCCTCTACCGCCCCGGCTCACCTACCACAGCGCAATCCGCTCGCGCCTGACAGGCTCGTGACGACTCAGGAGAGGCGTCTGACGATAAATTGTGCAAGGATCTTGCAAACAGTTAGTGAGAACGATTAGCATTGCCAACCGTTAGATATAACTATTCAAGCAAGGGAATCCACGTGCATCTCCGTCTCCATCCGCTTACCGCCGCCGTCCTTTCCGCCAGCACACTGACTCTCGGCGCCACGAGCCATGCGCTCGCCGGCGACATGTCCACGCTTGTCGTCAGCGAAGACCGTCTTGAACAGAATGTCGTGATCAGCGCCGAAGAGATCGAAGAACGCCAGGCTCGTGACCTGGAAGACCTCTTCCGTGCCGAACCGGGGGTCAGTGTCGGTGGCGGCATCGCCATCGGCCAGAAGGTCTATGTTCGTGGACTGGAAGACACCAACCTGAACGTCACCATCGATGGCGCGCGTCAGGGTGGCTATCTCTTCCACCATACCGGCCGACTGACCATTGACCCTGCCCTGCTCAAGCAGGCGGAAGTCGATACCGGCCCTGCGACGGCGGATGATGGCCCGGGGGCGCTTGGCGGCAGCCTCCGCTTCGAGACCAAGGATGCGCAGGATCTGCTCAAGCCCGGTCAGGATATGGGGGCGCGCGTCTCCGTCGGTACCGAGAGCGCGGCGGACGCCACCTCCGGCACCACGGCGTTCTATGGTCGTCTGGGAGAAAATCTCGGTCTGATGGGATATGTCAGTGGTCGCAACAGCGATGATTATGAGGTCGGCGGTGGCGGTGAGCAGGAGCAGACCGCAGGCCAGCAGCGCGGCTACCTGCTCAAGATGTCTCTGCTGGACGTCAATGATCAGGACCTGCGCATCAGTGCCGAGCGCACGACCGATCACGGCACCTACTTCACACGCCCTCACATGCCGAGCTTCAGCAGCCAGCAGCCGACCTATCAGGAAATGGAGCGTGAGACCTTTACCGTCAATCACGCCTGGCACCCGGGCAATGACCTGATCGATACGAAGACCACCCTCTATCACACCACCCAGGAACTGGATCGTGTCGAAAGTGGCAGCACCAGCCGCTCCCGCGAATTCGGCGCGGATGTTCGCAACACCTTCCGCCTCAAGACGGGTGATGTGGCGCATGCCCTGACGACCGGCGTGGACTTCTATGATCAGGACACCCGTCGCTCCGATGACGCAGGCAGCTCTGGCCCCAACAACGAAGACACCTCACGCAACCTGGGGGTCTACGCCCAGAACCGCATGACACTGGGCCCGTGGGCTCTGTCCGTTGGCGCGCGCCTGGATGACTACGACAGCGATTACGGCGAGGCCGGTAGCGTCAGTGGCAGCGAGGTCTCCCCCAACGCGATTCTGAGTGTCGATGCCACTGACAACCTGACCCTGCATGCCGGTTACGGCGAGGCCATCCGGGGTGCCAAGGCGCGGGAAGTGATCCTGATCGGGGATGACGTCACCATCGCGGAAGGACTGGAGCCGGAACGCGCTCGCCAGCGCGAGATCGGTCTCGATTGGCACCAGCAGGATGCGTTGACCCAGGGCGATCGCCTCGGCTTCGCGCTGACCGGCTTTCATACCGATATCGAGAACTACCAGGCCTATGATCGCGGCAGTGATCCGGCGGTGCTCTACAACCTGGATGGCGACGTCGAGAGTCGTGGCTATGAAGCCAGCGTGAACTGGGGAGTCGGTGGCTATGACACCCGCCTGGGCTACGCCAAGGTGGTGATGAAGAACAACGATGGCGACCCGCTGGGTGACGAGATGAACATCGGTGCCTCCACCGGCGACAAGTGGACCTGGGATCACCAGTACCGTCTTGCGCACCACGACATCACGCTGGGCTACACCCTCAATGCGGTGGAGCGCCTGGAGCGCGTGGCACAAGGCGATGAGGAAAAGCCGGGCTACGTGACGCACGACATCCGCGCCCAGTGGACACCGGCCGCCTGGCAGGATCTGACTCTGACCTTGGCGGTCAACAATCTGTTCGACAAGCGCTACAGCGATCACAGCAGCTACCTGCTCAGCAGTGGCGACAGCATGCTGGAGCCAGGTCGTGACATCCGGCTGGGTGCCAGCTACCGCTTCTGAGTCCGTCCGCTGTTTGCGGGTCAGTCAGCCGATGCTCGCGATGCGTTGACTGTCAGATTGCCCCACAGGCCTGCCTGTGGGGCTTTTTCGTGTCCGGACCACCTGCCTTGCACCTGACGCGCCGGTGTCAGTCCGCCTGCTCGGTCTCGGCGTCCTGTTGCTTGGCCAGCTTGTGACCATCTTCTGACTGACCGATCTTCCAGTAGCTCGAGACATAGAAGTGGGACTTGGGAATCTCGTAGGCCTGCTTGAGGTGAGCACGTAGCGCACGCATGCTGCCGAATTCACAGGCCGCCCAGACAGAGATCTGACCTTCCAGTCTCGGCAACGAGGCAACCTTCTCCAGCAGCGGCTGGCCTTCCGGGTCTGGCTGCGGGTTGATCAGCCAGTGCAGCTCGATTCCCGGCGGGTGCTCAAGCGTCTGGATGTCAGCCGCATCCGGCACTTCAATGATGGCGTGTCCTCGGGCATCCACCGGCAGTTCGGCCAGATTGACGCTGATCGCCGGCAACGCCGTCATGTCACCCGCCAGCAGGAAGCTGTCGGCCGCCATGTTGATCAACTTCCTGGGCCCCGGGCCGCCGATGGTGATGCTGTCACCCGGCCTGGCACTGGCCGCCCAGACAGACGCCGGGCCTGCCTCTTCATGCAGCACGAAATCGACATCGATCTCGGTCGCGCGCTGATGACGAATGGTGTAGGTGCGCATCATCGGTCGCTCACCTTCCCCACGCGCGAAGACCAGCTTGATGTAGGCACTCTCCTGGCCTTCGGGAAGGGAGCCGATATTCTCGCCCCCCAGCGTCACGCGCAACATGTGTTCGGTGACACGCTGGGTACGAATCACCTCGAGGTCTCGCATCGCGGGCTTGGCCATCTCACGCACTCCTGTCGTCGTTGCCATTGGGCACATCAGCACTGAAATCCCCGCATGCGGAGACGTTGTCCATCATGCGAGTCGCCGTGTTCAGAAAGGCCGCGATCTCCTCATCACCGAGATCACCGGCCATGCGCTGGGCCGTCTCCTGTTCCAGCACCTTGACTCGCTCCAGCATGTCACTCCCCGCTGCGGATACCTGCAGCAGCTGACTGCGCCGGTCCTGCGGGTTCTGGTGTCGTGACACCAGCCCGCGGGCCTCCAGCTCGTTCAGGACGCGAGTGACACGCCCCTTGTCCTGCCCGAGCAGCTGCCCGACCTTGTGGGCGGTGCATTCGGGAACCCGGACGATGCTCTTCAACATCCGGATGTGCAGGACAGGCAAGTCGATGCCGTGCTGCTGGATGCCATCGCGGAGCTGCTTGCGATAGACGTGCATCAGACGATGCAGCACTTCATGCAAAGCGGTCGTTGCCATGGTCTTCCATCAGTTGGTTGCTAAAGAGCAACTATATGGGCAATTGGTTGACACTGTCAACAAATATCCAAAGAAGACGTATTCTCATTGGCTCGCCCAACTCAGTCGCCCATGTCAGTCGCGCCTGGCAACTCCGCCACCCGGACGCATTTCATGCGCCATGAGAGGCGTGAATTCAACGACTTGTCCCATGGCCGCCACCCTCAGGAAACTGCTAATGTCGTGACTATCACTTCCGACACTCCACGAGGCATCAATGGCCGAACTCTGCCTGCTGTTTGACTCTGACGGGACTCTGGTAGACAGCGAAGTCCTGCTGGCAGAAGCGCTTGCCAGCACGTTACCCGGCTACGGCCTGCCCTTCACGGCCGCCCGGTATCTGGATCATTTCCGGGGCGTACGTTTTCGCAGCATCGTCGCGGAACTCGAGGCACATCATGGCGCGCTGGCCCCCGAGCGGCTGGATGAGATGGAGGCCCACATGCGTGCCACCCTCGAGGACCTGATGACGGCTCGCCTCACGGCCATGCCCGGCATGCCTCAGGCACTGGCGGAGCTCTCCGGCTACCCCTGCGGCGTGGTCACCAACGGGCCGGAACGCAAGGTACGCCTGGCACTGGATACCACCGGGCTGGCGCGCTTCTTTGACGGCCACATATTCAGTGCCTACACCCTGGGCGTCTGGAAACCGGACCCACGCCTCTATCGCCTCGCCGCCGAGCAGATGGGGTTCGCGCCGCAGCGCTGTGTGGTGATCGATGACGCCGCCGTCGGCGTGAAAGCCGGGCTGGATGCCGGGATGCATGTCATCCACTTCGCCCACCATGAGGACGGCCTCGGCACGCCCTCCGGGGCACTGAAGATGCGCAGTGCACGCGAGCTTCCGGCGCTGATCAGAGAGATCTCGCAGCGCGTGGCACGCCTCGACCCCTGATCGGCCAGGGCCGGATTTCTGAAGAGCTGATGCACCGCGAACCGGCGCGCAAGACAAGAAAGCCCGCACGAAGGCGGGCAAGGAATGCAAGAAAGCCCGCACGGAGGCGGGCAAGGAATGTCGGGACAGGACATTCAGGGCAGGGTCATCTTTCGACAAGGTCAGCTTCAGACAAGGTCACCTTTGGGCAAAGACACGTCCTGCATGCTGCTGCATCAGGGGCGATGGCCCGAGTCAGTCACATGCATTTGCGCAAGGATGCCATCGCGGCGGGCAATGCTCGCACGCTTCTGAGGACGCGGCCTTTCGGCCGGAGCTGAGCGCGGAGGCAGAGTTCCGCGTGTCGTCCTGGGGGCTTTCCTGAGACTTGCTGCGAGTCTCTCTACAGGGCTTTCTTCAGGGCTTTCTTCAGGGCTTTCTTCAGGGCTTTCCAGAGATCTTTCGAGTCATCGAGCGCAAGGCAAGGACGGGCTTCGTCTTGAGTCAGCCATTGATGGTGTTGTTGCTGGTCGCCAGACGCTCAATCACTCGAAATGCGGGGCTTTACACGCTGTCGTTGAGCGCGTGCTCCACTCGAGTTGCAGAAACACTCTTGCCAGCATCATTGGCCTGATAGCGGACTTTCATCATCCCACCGGCGGCACCGCGCACGCCTTGCAGCGGCTGCTCCAGCGCCTGCTGCACACGCCCTGCCGAGGTGCTCATGCCGGTAGCGGCAAAGACGGCCTGCCGCGTGGACGCCGCGTGGGCGTGACCCGCGATCAGAGGCTCGCTCAAGGCAGCACGTACCCGGGCATCGGAGACGCTATCTTCTGCGTGACTGAGAGTGCTGACGGCAGTGAGCATGGACAGGCAGACAAGGGGAACCAGACGTTTCATTCAGAGAGACTCCAGGTGGTGTCGAGTGAGCGCCCCAATGGGAGCAGCACTCGGGTAGAGGACGGCCGAGCCGTCCAATGGTGCTTCGGGCATGGCAGAGGCAACCTCTGCACGCCTTACAGGTTGAACTTCACCAGGGTGACGATGCGTGACAGGCCCTGAGCGGCGGCCAGAGATTCGGCGGTATTGCCTTGCTGATCCGCAATTCCGGGGTCGGCCCCGGCATCGAGTAGATGCCTGATGATGGTTTCCCGCCCGAACAGCGAGGCCATCATCAGCGCCGTCTGGCCACTGGCATTGCGATGATTCACATCACAGTCGGTATTGGCCAACAGCCAGTCTGCCGTCTCGACATGCCCACGGAAGGCCACGCCCATGAAGGCATTGCTGCCTCTTTCATCCACGGCACAGGCGTCCACCCCATACCCCTTGAGCAGGGCCAGAGTGCTGGTATGCCCGTAGTAGGCAGCCATGATGAACGGCGTATAGCCGTGGGATTCCGTGATCGACAGGTCTCCGCCCTGGTCGTGGTAGCGTTCGATGGCGGCGTTGTCGCCCTCACGCGCGGCATCCATGATGTCCATGCCCTCGTCCGCCTGCGCCGGAAGGGCGAGCAGACTCATGACGGCGACGCTGAGCGCAAGCATCAAGGTGACAAGGTTCGTGATGGATTGCCTGATGGGGGCTTTCACGGTCAAGGTCATGGGACTCTCTCCTCGAGGTTGGTCCAGAAATCGGTCGGGAAGATGGCAGGGAGGCATTGCCCCCCTGCCCTGTCACGCGACGCGTCAGATCACTTCTGCTGCGCGTCGATCAGCTCCTCGACATCGTCCATGTCCACGTGAGCGACCTTGGCCAGACGCTCGCCGTATTCGTGGTCGGCCTGATAGAAGTAGCTGACCATGATGTTGCGGATCTCGTCGTTCTTGACCTTGCCCAGATCCCCACCCAGCACCTCGATCAGGTCATCCTGATCTTCCTCGGAGAAGGAGCGGTACAGCTCCCCGGCCTGAGCGAAATTCTGCTCCTTGCCGATGGGCTGCTGCTGGGTAGTGCCATTGAGGGTGTAACGCTTGTATTCGTACTGGCTGTCGTCCACCAGCGAGTCGGCGTTGCGGCTCGGCTGGTAGTTGATGGAGCCGGAACGCGGAGCGGAGTAGCCCGCGCCATCCTGATGGTTGTTGTGGACCGCCACCTTGGGGGCGTTGACCGGCAGCTGAGAGTAGTTGGCCCCCAGGCGGTAACGCTGGGCGTCGGCGTAGGCGAACAGGCGCCCCTGCAGCATGCGGTCTTCCGACGGCTCGATGCCCGGCACCAGGTTGGCCGGCGACATGGCCGCCTGCTCGGTTTCCTGGAAGAAGTTGTCCGGGACGCGATTCAGCGTCAGCTCACCGACCTTGCGTGCCGGGATCAGGTCTTGCGGCCACAGCTTGGTGGTATCCAGCGGGTTGAAGTCGAAGCTGTTCAGCTGTCTGGGGTCCAGCGTCTGGATATAGAGATCCCAGACCGGGTCATCGCCTTCGTCCAGATGGGTGTAGAGATCATCCGTCAGGTGATTGAAGTCGGTGGACTGCACCTTGGCGATCTCTTCCGGCGACATGCCATGGTTGCCCTGGCGCGACTTCCAGGTGAACTTCACGTATTTCCAGTCGCCTTCGCCATTGACGAACTTGAAGGCGTGGACCCCGGAGCCATCCATCTCACGCAGGCTGGCAGGCACGCCCAGCGGTGAGTACAGATAGGTCAGCATGTTGGTGCTTTCCGGGATATGGCTGAAGAAATCGAAGTAGCGATTCGGGTCCTGCAGGTTGGTGCGCGGGTCCGGTTTCAGGGCATGGATCATGTCCGGGAACTTCATCGCATCGCGGATGAAGAACACCGGGAAGTTGATGCCGACCATGTCCCAGTTGCCCTGGTCGGTATAGAACTTGACGGCGAAGCCACGCGGGTCGCGCAGAGTCTCGGGCGAGCCCTTGCTGTTGATCACGCTGGAGAAACGCACGAAGACCGGCGTCACCTGGCCCTTGTCCTGGAAAGGTGCCGCGACGGTCAGGTCGGTCAGATCCGCGGTGGCACGGAACTCACCGTAGGCCCCGATACCGCGCGCGTGAACCACGCGCTCCGGAATGCGCTCACGCTCGAAGTGCCCCAGCTTTTCCAGCAGGTGGTGATCCTGCAGCAATGTCGGGCCATTCTGACCAGCGGTCAGGGAGTCCTGGTTGTTGCCGATCGGCGCACCATTGGAACGTGTCATCACTTCCTGCTGCGCCAGACTGCTTGCAGAAAGCCCCAGCGCCATCACGGCTGTCAGGGTCTTCATGGGAAAACGTACGCTCAGCATCTCGGAAATTCCTCGTCAAATCAGGGAGTAACGAGGCGAGGAGTATTCGCGAGAAGTTCCCATAGCAAAAATAAATAATAGCTAACCCTGAAATAGCGAAAAACTAACATGATGCAGAATCAGCACCAATCACTTCCACTCTAAAGCAAGGACTGTGGCGTGGTTTCCTGTTCGCGGGCCAAGCTTGCCGCGTGTGCCTTGAGCCAGATGCCCCGATGACGAGGCTTTCACGCCAGAGGTGAGAATCGCCTGCCTTGAGCGAGAGCTTTTCCATGGCCTGAACGCCAGCAGAGCAGGCCACGATTGTTGCACCCAGTCATACAATCCAGTCATACAATCCAGTCATACAATCAAGGCATACATTCCTGTCATACAAACCCGTCATGCAATCCAGGCATCGCGAAGTCTCAGGTCATGACCCATCGACACCCCGGAGGCACCCTGATTCGCTCCACTGCCAGAAACGACAACGGCCCCTCATGTTGAGGAGCCGTAAGTGAGGAGCCGTTGTCATCAAGTCTTGCGACAGATCTTTCAGCGCATCCAGCCACTACGCCTGGCGCTTCGCCTTCTTCGACTTGCGCTGGAACGCCGGCATGTCATCGATGACCAGCACCGGATTCAGCTCTTCCTTGGGGAAGTCATTCTTGAGCCAGCGCAGCATGGAGAGTGCCAGAATCAGCATCACCGGAATCATCGGCAGCGCCACCACGATGGTCGAGGTCTGCACGGTCTGCAGGCCACCCAACTGGATCAGCGCAACGCCGACGGCCGCGATCAGGAAGGCCCAGATCAAGCGGAACGAGCGCTTGGGCTCCTGATACCCGGACAGCTTGCGTGAGGTCACCGAGGCCAGCACGTAGGCCGAGCTGTCCAGCGTGGTCGCCAGGAAGATGAAGCACAGCAGGATGAAGGCCACCGTGACCAGCTTGGCATACGGCAGGGTCTGCAGGATGCCTTCCACCGCCAGCGGGATACCGCCGCTATCCAGCAGCGCCTTGATGTCCAGCGCACCACTGATCTGCAGGTCCAGCGCGTAACCGCCCCACACCGCGAAGAACACCCAGGTGCCCAGCGAGCCGAATACCAACTCGGCGATGATCAGTTCACGGATGGTACGGCCGCGCGAGATACGCGCCACGAACAGCCCCACCATCGGCGCGTAGGCGATCCACCAGGCCCAATAGAAGACGGTCCAGTCCTTCCAGAAGGTGGAATCCCCCGCCGGGTCGGTCCACAGACTCATCGGGATGAAGTTGCCCAGGGTCTTGCCGAGGCTGTTGACGAAGCCTTCGACCATGAACTGCGAGTCACCGACGATGAAGGTGAAGGCCAGCAGGAAGATCGCCAGAATCACGTTGATGTCCGACAGAATCTTGATGCCCTTGGCCAGGCCGAACCAGACACTGGCCGAGAACATCGCCGTCCAGATGCACAGTACCGCGACTTCCAGTCCGAAGTTGGCCTCAACGCCCAGGATGCCGCTGACCAGCTGCGAGACCAGCGGGACCGCCAGCCCCAGCGAGGTGCCGACGCCGCCGACGATCCCGAACACGACGATGGAATCCAGCAGCACGCCCCAGGCGCCATCCGCATGGCGGCCCAGCACGCCGCGCGAGGCGACGGACAGACGCACGCCATCACGCTTCTTGACGTACATGGAGTAGGCGATCGGCAGACCCGGCAGGCAATAGAAGGCCCACGGCGTCAGCCCCCAGTGGAACTGACCGAAGGCCAGCGCCCACTCCGCGGCCTCACGACTCTTGGCCGCCACGTGATAGGCCGGCGAGGTGTAATAGTAGATCGGCTCGACCCACGCCCAGTTGACGATCGCGATCCCCATCCCGCAGGTGAAGATCATCGCCACCCAGCTGAAGTAGGAGAAATCGGGCGTGTCTTCTGCCCCACCCAGACGGACGTTGCCGTAGCGGCTGAATGCCAGCCAGATGAGAAATCCGACGACGCTCAGACCGGCCACCAGATACAGCCAGCCGAACTTGCCGGTCGCGAAGGCGAAGGCGGCATTGATCAGCGCGGTGCTGGCCTCCGGGAACAGGATGACGGGGCCGATGAAGGCCAGGATGACCAATACGGCGGGAATGAAGACACGGGGGTCCAGATGATCGCCATCACTGGCGGGGGGAACGGCTTCTTGCACGACTACCACCTTAGTGAGAAAGCCCGAGCAAGAGGGGCGAGACGTCGCTCTTGCTCGGGCAGTTCGCTGTGTTCAATAATTTTTCGTAATGAAAAGAGCGCGGTATTATACATTTTTTTATTCCACGCGCATTATACTTTCCCGGCAACCGCGGGGAGCATGAATCGCGACACGGTATTTTCTCATTCACACATGAATTTCATTCATCAATCTTGCGCTGCACACTCCCCCCTCCTGCCCTCTTCTCGCGCCTTCCTTGCGCCTTCTTCGACCAAGTTTCCGCCAGACGTGAACAGGCCGCCGACACGTCAATGTCGGCGGCCTGTGGGTCTCAAACGCTCATGAGCGGCGACTGTCCCGCAGAAGCCAGCACCTGACGCGGCAGTCTTTCCGCCCTTGCATCGCGAGGGTCTCGCCAGCCGATGCGCCACTCTCATGAGCAGAAGCCTCGACGTTCACCTCGTGTCACAAGACACTCAGCGCTTGAGCACTTCTCATGCACCTGGCTCGAGCTGACCCATGCAAGCTCAGAGTCAGATGAGTCGGCCTTGAGCGATCAGCAATGGCTGACGTGCTGAGTCACAAGAACGCCCCACCTCGTGAATCACGAGATGAGGCGTTTGAACGTCCAGGGCGCTATCGACTGCCTTCAGCCGGCGGCCCTCGGTGGACAGGTACCGTATGGCGGGATCAGCTTGGCAGGTACTCCTCGCTCCAGCTTTCGGACACCACGCCCTCCTCGATCAACTGGTCGATCTCTTCATCGCTGTGATCAAGGCCCTTGAGCACTGAGCGAGTCGAGGCGCCGTATTTCTCGGCCGGCGACAGCGGGTAGATGCGCCCACGCCGTGGACGGATGGCGTAGGGGTCAAGCTGGGTGATCTCGTGACCGCTGGGGTGGTCCGAGTAGACCGAGAACGAATAGCTGCCGGCATCGATCCCGGTCCGCTCGCCAGCCGGGTGGACGTTGTAGGAGCGCAATGTCTCCAGGTTCTCGCACACGGCCGCGGCGATATCCGCCGCCTGCAGTCGCTCGACCCAGTCATTGGCTCGCGCGCTGATGAAACGCGGTGCCAGGTAGGCGGCACGCTCCTCACGCGGGATTTCCGGCAATTCTTCCAATCCCTCGACCTTGCGGAATTTCTCCAGCTCCGACTCATAGGCACTGACCAGCAGGATACCATCGGAGGCTGAATAGAAACGCGCCAGATCATCATAGCCTGTCGCCTCACGACCGGAGGGCTCATCAAACAGACTGCGGCGCTCATAGTCGTAGCAGAACGGCAGCTGTGCCAGACCGCTCAACGCCGACAGCGAGGTCTTGATGCGCGAGGTGCGGCCGGTCTTGAGCTTGCGATACAGCGCGGTGGCAATCCCCAGCGACGCGCCAAAGCCGCACATGACATCGATGGTGCCGACGTGGGCGTGCTCTTCAGGGGTATCCATGCTGCCGCCGAAGCGCAGCATGATGCCGGTGGTGGCCTGCACCAGATCGTCATAGCCGAGGTAATTGGTGCGCGGCCCGGGCAGCACGCCACTGAAGCAGTCCAACTGGCAGAAGACGGCGTCCGGGTTGAGCTCACGCATGGCCTCCTCGCTCAGCCCCATGGAGGCCACCTGCCGGTCGGTGGCATTCCAGACCACCACATCACTCTGACGAATCAGCTCATCCAGGATGGCGCGCCCGCGGGGCTGTCTGACGTCGGTCAGCAGCGAGCGCTTGGAACGCATGTGCGACAGGCCGAAGATGACGGTATTCCAGCAGTCATAGAACGGCTTGGCCGGGTCGACCTTGATGACCTCGGCACCGAAGCGCGCCAGATACGCCACCGAGTGCGGCCCGGCGATCACGTTGCACAGGTCCAGAATCTTGACGCCTTCCAGCCAGCCATCGCGGGCATTGCGTGCCCGCACCCGTGGCAGCTTGGTCTCGATGCGGGTCAGCACCGACAGTGCATGGGTGACGCTCACCCAGCGCCGCGGCCTTGGCGTCAACATCTCCTGGCCGCTGTCGGCCATCCACACCATCGGGCCGGGCTGGATCATCAGCCCGAATTCCGGGTCCTCGACCTCGACCATCAGGCCCGCCGTCTCGGCGTGGTCATCGTGGATCCACTCCTGCAGCCAGCGCTGCGGCGCGCCGGGGAACTTGCCCTTACCGAAGATCTTTTCCCATTCCTTGGAGGTGCGCGTGAGGAAGACTTCCTTCATGCGCGCCGCGATATGGTCCGCCCAGGACTTGGGCAACGGATAGACGCCCAGCGACATGTCGGATTGCCATTCGCTGCTCGGGCGATAGGTATCCGGCTCCTCACTCATGCCTTCGGCGACCAGCTCATCGTAGAGGCCCAGTACCTTCAGGCAGCGCTTGGCGTGCTCGCGGTGACTCGGACAGACCACATAGAACATGCGGCCATCCTTGCACTTGTAGCTGCGATAGAAGGGATCGAGCAGCTCCTGCAGCTCGTCGTAGTCGAGATTCATCGGCTGGCCCTCGATACGCCGACGCTCGATCTCCTTTTCGCGCTGGGTCTTGTAGCGCTCCGGCAGGCCCTCGATCTTGATCGAGTTGTAGCAGAGCCCTTCCATCAGCGCGCAGACCAGCGGCACCTCGATCTCGTCGCCCATGCCGGTCCGCTCGCGGGCCTGCAGTGCCAGTACCACCGAGGAGGCCGCCAGCATGGTGCCGTAGGCCGAGCCCAGCGGCAGCGGCGAGAAGGACGGGTTGATGCCCATCAGCACCCGGTTGAGGCCCATGTCGGTGAAGACGCCGGAGTTGGCGGCGATCACGCTCTCGAAGGCGCGCCAGTCGCGGCGCAGGGTGTCATTGGAGGCAAAGCCGGGAATCGACAGCGTGATCAGCTCATTGCGCTCCTCGCGCAGGGCCTGGAAATCGATGCCCAGCCGCTTCATGACCCCGGGGCGGAAGCTCTCGATCACGATGTCGGCCTCCTCGATCAGCGCCAGCGCCTGCTCGACGCCCTCCTCTGACTTGAGGTTCAGCGAGACGATCAGCTTGTTGCGATTGAGCGTGGCGTTGGCCGGCGACTGCCACATCGGCCCGCCGGGCGGGTCGACGTGAACCACGGTGGCGCCCAGGTCGGCGAGGATCATGGCGACGGCCGGGCCCGCCATGTATTGACCGAAATCGATGACCTTGACGTCAGTCAGCGGCAGGCGGGTTTCGGAGTGGATTGTCATCGGTGCGGTCCTTCTGTCCGGGGGGCATGCGGGTTGCGTCAGCCCCGGTGAGCGTCATGTGTTGAGAGAGACAGGAAAAAGTGCACTCAGCGAGGCTTGGCGTCATCGCGCGGGCTGGGGGTCTCCAGCACCAGATGCGGTTCCAGCACCTTGCGCGCGAAGTCCTGGCGCAACCAGCGCACCAGCGACCAGGTCAGGATGAACAGCACCGGGATCATCGGCAGCGCGACCACGATGGTGGAAGTCTGAACCGCCTTGAGGCCGCCCAACTGGATCAATGCCACCCCGACACCGGCGATCAGGAAGGCCCAGATCAGACGCACGCTGCGCCTGGGCTCCTGATAGCCAGAGAGCTCACGCGTGGTCACCGACGCCAGCACATAGGCCGAGCTGTCCAGGGTGGTGGCGAGGAAGATGAAGCACAGCAGGATGAAGCTTGCGGTGATCAGCTCTGAGAACGGCAGCGTGGCGAGAATCGCGGACACCGCACCGGGGATACCGCCGTCGCTGAGCACGGCCGCGACATCCAGAGTGCCACTGACCTGCAGATCCAGCGCATAGCCACCCCAGACCGCGAAGAACACCCAGCAGCCCAGCGAGCCGAACACCAGCTCAGCGATGATCAGCTCACGAATGGTGCGTCCCCGCGAGATGCGTGCGACGAACAGCCCCATCATCGGCGCGTAGGCGATCCACCAGGCCCAGTAGAAGACGGTCCAATCCTTCCAGAAGGTCGAATCGCCCACCGGGTCGGTCCACAGACTCATGGTTACGAAGTTCGACAGCATGGTGCCGAGACTGTTGACCCAGCCCTCGACCATGAACAGCGATGGCCCGGCGATGAAGGTGAAGGCCAGCAGCACGATGGCCAGAATCACGTTGATGTCGGAGAGAATCTTGATGCCCTTGGCCAAGCCGAACCACACGCTGGCCGAGAAGATCGCCGTCCAGATCAGCAGCACCCCCAGATTGAGCGCGAAGGACGGCTCGATGCCGAGCAGATCACTGACCAGCCGTGAAACCAGTGGCACCGCCAGTCCCAGTGAGGTGCCGACACCGCCGACGATGCCGAATACCACCACCGCATCCAGCAGCACGCCCCACCACCCCTCGGCACGCTTGCCGAGCACGCCGCTTGAGGCCACGGAAAGACGCACGCCCGGGCGGTTGCGCACATACATGGAATAGGCGATGGGAATTGCCGGCAGGCAGTAGAACGCCCAGGGCGTCAGCCCCCAGTGGAACTGCCCATAGGCCAGCGCCCACTCGGCCGCCGCATCGCTGCCGGCCTTGACGTCGAAGGGAGGGCCGGTGAAATAGTAGATCGGCTCGACCCACGCCCAGTTGA
Source organism: Cobetia marina (assembly GCF_001720485.1). Lineage (GTDB taxonomy): Bacteria > Pseudomonadota > Gammaproteobacteria > Pseudomonadales > Halomonadaceae > Cobetia > Cobetia marina. Next base: position 1,630,967 of record NZ_CP017114.1, on the reverse strand, counting down.
CGATGGCGATGCCGATCCCGCCGGCGAAGATCATCGCCACCCAACTGAAATACGAGAACTCCGGCGTGTCCTGCGGGCCACCCAGACGGACATTGCCGTAGCGGCTGAACGCCAGACCGATCAGGAACACGACCACGGAGAAGCCCGCCAGCAGGTAAAGCCAGCCGAAATTGCCGGTCGCGAAGGCGAAGGCCGTATTGACGGCAGCCTCACCGGACTCAGGAAACAGGATGATGGGAATGATCAGGCCGGCGATGACGAGCACCGAGGGCAGGAATACCCGCCAGTCAATCTCGTCGCGGGCCGTGTGGGAGGCGCGGGAATCGCGTGGCTGGCTTTCGCTACCGGAAGCCGCCTTGGGCGCAGAACTGCTCATGTTGATCACCGTTATTGTGGTTATGCGGTTCGGTGTTGAGACACGGGGAGTTCCCTGCGATTGGCGTATCGCAAGGTCTCCATGCATGGCGTATCGGCAAGGCCGTGATATGGGTGGAGGAAGATGGCCGTTGTCAGGCCGATCTCGGCAGTGGCTCGGCCAAATCGGTACTGACAGCAGACGCCAGAATCCAGCCAGCGGCCTTCTCCGCGATCATCAGGGTCGGCGAGTTGGTATTGCCGCTGACGATGGTCGGCATGATGCCGGCATCTGCCACCCGCAATCCCTGGATACCGCGCACACGCAGACGACTGTCGACCACCGCCATCGGGTCATCCGCGCGCCCCATGCGCGTGGTGCCCACCGGATGGAAGATGGTGGTGCCGATATCGCCGGCGAGCCTGGCGAGCTCGTCATCACTCTGGTACTCGACCCCCGGCTTGATCTCTTCAGGCTGGTAGCGCGCGAAGGCCGGCTGGGAGGCGATGCGCCGCGTGACCCGCAGCGAGTCAGCCGCGACCTTGCGGTCTTCCTCCGTGCTCAGGTAGTTGGGCGCGATCGCCGGGGCCTGGCGCGGGTCGGCGCTCTGCAGACGCACCGAGCCACGGCTGGTGGGGTTGAGATTGCAGACACTCGCGGTGATCGCCGGGAAGGGATGCAAGGGCTGCCCGAAGGCCTCGAGACTCAGCGGCTGGACGTGATACTGGATATTGGGATGGGCGTAGTCCTCGCTGCTGCGCGTGAAAGCCCCCAGCTGCGATGGCGCCATGCTCATCGGCCCGGAACGCTTGAACAGGTACTGCATGCCGATGCCCATCTTGCCCAGCAGCGTGCTGGCCATGGCGTTCAGGGTCTTGGCATTGGTGACCTTGTAGACCGAGCGGATCTGCAGGTGGTCCTGCAGATTCTCGCCGACGCCGGGCAGGTCCTTCACCACCTCGACGCCATGTTGCTCCAGCAATGCCTTGGGCCCGACCCCCGAGACCTGCAGCAGATGCGGCGAGCCGATGGCGCCGGCACACAGCACGACCTCACGCTTCGCCGTGAGGTTGATGAGCTTGCCATCACGCACGACCTGCAGCCCTGTGCAGCGCAGACTGGAGGCGTCCTTCACTGCGTCCGCCCCTGTGCCAGCTCCTGTGCCATCCCCTGCGCCCTGCTCGCCGCCCGCGAACAGCAGACGATTGACCTGGGTGGAGTGCCACAGCGTCAGGTTGCCGCGCTTGAGTGCCGGACGCAGAAAGGCCTTGGCCGTATTCCAGCGCCAGCCGGAACGCTGATTGACCTCGAAATAGGCCACCCCTTCGTTGCTGCCACGATTGAAGTCCTCGGTGCGCGGGATGCCGGCCTGTTCGGCGGCACTGGCGAAATCGTCCAGCACTTCCCAGTTGAGGCGCTGCCGCTCGACTCGCCACTCGCCACCGTGACCATGGAACTGGCGATGCTCGGGGCCGGCATCCCCGCCCTCGTCGAGGCGCGCGTGATCCTCATGGCGCATGAAGGCCGGCAGACATTGCTCCCAGCGCCACTCGCTGTCGCCGGTCACCTCGGCCCAGTGGTCATAATCCCGCGCCTGACCGCGCATGTAGATCATGCCGTTGATGCTGGAACATCCCCCCAGCGTCTTGCCGCGCGGATAGATCAGCGAACGTCCGTTGAGCCCCTTGTCCGGCTCGGTGCGGTACAGCCAGTCGGTGCGCGGATTGTTGATGCAGTACAGGTAGCCCACCGGAATGTGAATCCAGTGATAGTTGTCGCGCCCACCCGCCTCGATGAGCAGCACGCGGTGGTCAGGGTTGGCGCTGAGGCGATTGGCCATCAGGCAGCCGGCGGAACCGGCCCCCACGATGATGAAATCGAATTCCGGCAGATCGTCTCCCGGTTTGACGGGGCGAGCGTCCTGCTCGCCCCCCGGGGGTCGATGCTGATTGTTCTTGTTGTCTGACATGGCGCGTCCCTCTCCAGACAGCTGGCGTATACTTTCCAATGGCAGGAATACAGATGGCGACGATGCTGATGATGCCGGTGCAGATGACCGAAAGTGTGAGCGACTTACTTGGCCGTCGGCATGGCGAATTCGGCACCGGCATCGATGGAATCCGACCAGCGCTGCATGATGGACTTCTGCTTGGTATAGAAACGCACACCCTCTTCTCCGTAGGCGTGGGTATCCCCGAACAGGGAGCTTTTCCAGCCGCCGAAGCCGTGCCAGGCCATCGGGACCGGAATCGGCACGTTGATGCCGACCATGCCCACCTGGATGCGACGCCCGAATTCACGCGCGACACTGCCGCTCTCGGTGAAGCAGCTCACGCCGTTGCCGAATTCATGATCATTGATCAGCTGGATGGCGGTCGCGACGTCCGGCACGCGGACACAGGCCAGCACCGGGCCGAAGATCTCTTCCTTGTAGATGGTCATGTCCGGCGTGACGTGATCGAACAGCGTGCCGCCCATCCAGAAGCCTTCAGTGCTGTCGCCGCCGATGTCATTGCCGGTGAACTCACGCCCATCGACGATCATCTCGGCGCCTTCCGCGACGCCTTTCTCGATATACCCGCAGATACGCTCATGCGCCTGGCGGGTGACGATCGGGCCCATCTCGGCGTCCAGGTTCATGCCGTCCTTGATCTTGAGCTCGCGGGCACGCTCGGCCAGACGCGGCACCAGGGTGTCCGCCACATCGCCCACCAGCACCGCCACACTGATCGCCATGCAGCGCTCGCCGGCGGAGCCGTAGGCCGCGCCGATCAGGGCATCCACCGCCTTGTCGAGGTTGGCATCCGGCATCACCACCATGTGATTCTTGGCGCCACCCAGCGCCTGGATGCGCTTGCCGAGGCGTGCGCCACGCTCATAGATCAGGTTGGCGATCGGGGTGGAGCCCACGAAGGACAGTGCGCGCACCTTGGGGTGATCGATCAGCGCCTCGACGGCATCCTTGTCGCCCTGCACCACGTTGAAGACGCCATCCGGCAGGCCCGCCTGCTTGAGCAGGTCCGCCATCATCAGCGAGGCGCTGGGGTCCAGCGGGCTCGGCTTGAGCACGAAGCAGTTGCCTGCCGCGATGGCCACCGGGAACATCCACATCGGCACCATCACCGGGAAGTTGAACGGCGTGATACCGGCGACGACGCCCAGCGGCTGGCGCATCGTCCAGTTGTCGATGCCGGTGCTGACCTGGTCGGTGAAGTCACCCTTGAGCAACTGCGGGATACCGCAGGCGAACTCGACGATATCGATGCCACGTGCCACCTCGCCCTGGGCATCGGTGAACACCTTGCCGTGCTCGCGGGTGATTGCCTCCGCCAGCGCGTCCTTGTGCTCGTTGAGCAGCGCGAGGAACTTGAACATCACCCGGGCACGACGAATCGGCGGGGTGTCGGCCCAGGCCGGGAAGGCGGCGTCGGCGGCCGCCACGGCAGCATCGATGTCGCTGTCGCGTGCCAGCGCGACCTGGCCGGTCACCTGGCCGGTGGCGGGATTGAAGACATCCTGTGTGGCACTGGAGTCACCTTGGGTCACCTGGCCGTTGATGAAATGGGCGATGGTCTGCTGGGGCGTGGTCATGGCGTGAATCGTCTCCGCTGGCGTTGTGACTGAAGCGTGCGCGGGGAGCATCCCGGCGGCTCAGCCATAGGGGCTGGTCATAAGGGCTGGACATGAGAGCTGCTTATGAGAGCTGAATGCATGAAGGCTGTACCTTGAATCTACCCCGCCGGCCGGAACGTTCAATTGAGTTATTCTTGGGTGCGATATAACGATTGCTGATATCACGAACGCCCCCGAACGCAGACAGCCGCCATCGCTCACCAGCCCAGTCATGGCGGGGTTGCGGGCGAGTGAGAGCGTGGAATGGAATACGGCGGAGGGAATGTTCGAGCGTCAAGGCAGCGCTTTCGGTGGCACCGCTAGACCAAAGGGGAATAGGTCATCGGCGGGACGCTGAGACAAGAATGCAGGCGGCCTGGTACATGAACCATGTCGCTGTTGATCCTTCGCCCCCCTTGCCCAGAGAGCCTTCGATGCAGGATCTGTCCCGTCTTCACGCCTTCGTCACCGTGGCGCGCACCGGTAGCGTGTCACGAGCCGCCGAGGCCTTGCACCTCACCCAGCCTGCCGTCAGCCTCAAGCTCAAACAGCTTCAGGAAAGCCTGGGCCTCTCTCTGTTTGATCGTCACCCCCACGGATTGCAGCTGACCGCCGATGGTCAGGCACTGCTCTCCAGCGCCGAAAGCACGCTGGCCAGCGCCCGCCAGTTCGAGCAGGCTGCCTCTGCCCTGCACAGCACCCTGCGTGGCACCCTGCGCATCGGCACCATCATCGACCCGGAATTCATTCGTCTCGGCAGTTTCCTGCGGCATCTGCTGGCACAGGCACCCGGGATCGAGACGTCTTTGCAACATGGCATGAGTGGATGTGTGCTCAAGGCACTCAAGCAGGATGAGCTGGAAATCGGCTTCTATCTCGCCCCACCGGGAGAAGGGCCGGGCGACAGCGCCCTCGACTACCGGGAATTGGCGCTGTTCGAGTACTACGTGCTGGCACCGGCGGGCTGGTCATCGCGGCTGACCGCGACCGACTGGGCCTCGTTGGCGGCCCTGCCGTGGATCGTCACGCCCCCCAACTCGGTACATTCCCGCCTGCTGGCACATGCCATGCGCGGCGTGGAGGCTACGCTGCATCGCGTCGCCCAGGTGGATCAGGAAGTCTGCATGCTGGACCTGGTACGCGCGGGGGTCGGGCTGTCACTGGCGCGTGATGTGCTGGCGCTGGCCGAGCGTCAGGAGCGTGGGCTCAATATCGTGCCGGACACCCGCCTGCCCTGCGCACTCAGCGTGGTATGGCGCCGTGACAAGGCCGCTGATCCCAGCGTTCAGGCGGCATTGCAGAGCCTGGCCAATGTCTGGCCGGTAGAGTGACCGGTGTTGTGCCAGGTTGCGCCCTTTGCGGGTCACGCCGGCCTCATCTCTCTTCTCTCTTCTCTCTTCTCTCTTCTCTCTTCTCTCTTCTTTCTGCCCTCTTTTCTCTGCGCTAAGCGCCACGCTCTTTGCCCTTCTCTCCTCGCCTGCCCTTGCACTCTCACGGCCGCTCCACCTCCCCTCACTGGCAGGATTGCTCTGAGCGGGACGCAGCGTTGCCTGTCTCGCCCGTTTTCCCCTGCGCCCACTGTCACAAGGTTACTCAAGGGTATACGTGATATCTGATGTGCCCGAGACTGCGCGGTGTGTCATGCCGGTCACGACCGCCCACGCGACTGACGCAGCTCACATTACTTACACAGCTACGGCGTACGGCGTCGTCAAGGAGGATGAGATGGTGGCCAAGACCGAGATTCATGCCCAACAGCAGACACTGCCGGGCACGGAGAGCCTGATGGAGCCACAGGCGATCTTCATCCGCGACGACTATCGCGGCAGCGGCAAGCTCGAGAACAAGGTGGCGCTGATCACCGGTGCCGACAGCGGTATCGGTCGCTCCGCCGCCATACATTTCGCGCGCGAAGGTGCCGATGTGGCGGTGACGTATTTAAGCGAAGAAGAGGACGCTCAGGAAACGAAGCGACTCGTGGAAGCGGAGGGGCGCCATTGCCTGTTGATCGCCGGTGACCTGCGCGACGCCGAGTTCTGCCGCGGCGCCTTGGCGAAGGTGGTCGAGACCTTCGGCGGGCTCAATGTGCTGGTCAACAACGCCGGTACCCAGTGGGTCAGCGAGGACCTGACCACCCTGGAGGATGTCCAGTGGGAGCAGACCTTCGCCACCAACATGCACAGCATGTTCTACCTGACCAAGGCGGCACTGCCTCACTTGGGAGAAGATGACACCATCATCAATACCACCTCGGTCAATGCCTATATCGGCCCGGAGTTTCTGGTCGATTACACCGCGACCAAGGGCGCCATCGTCAGCTTCACCCGCTCACTGTCCAATCAGGTAGTCGGCCGCGGGATTCGCGTCAACGCCATCGCCCCCGGGCCGGTCTGGACACCGCTGCAGCCGGCGACACTCGGCGCGCATGACCCGCAGATGCTGGAAGACTTCGGTGCCGACACCCCGATGGGACGTGCCGCGCAACCCTGTGAACTGGGGCCCTGCTATGTCTTCCTGGCATCACTGGATTCCTCCTTCATCAGCGGCCAGACCCTGCACCCCAATGGCGGCACCGTCGTCAATGGCTGAGCGCTGAAGGCGCACTCGGCCTTTGTGTCTATGAAAGCCGGTTCGTGAAAGCCGGTTCATGAAAGTCTTACCCTGCTTAGAAGTGAGAAGCGCATCCTGTTTCGCCAATGGCACGCTCGTTGGCAACCACTGCAACAGGGTGCGCTGACGCCCCTTGCCAGGCGTGAGCACGACGCTATCCTCAGGCGCTTGAATCCCTTATCCTTGAGCCTATACCACGTGTCACGATGCATGATTCATGAGCGTCTGACTCACTGACGGCGTCTCATCCCCCTCGATATCCTGTTCGCGAGACTCATGTCAGAGACTTGAGCAGCAGGCTGGAGTATTCCATGATCGACTTCCAGAACAAGGGCGTGTTCAAGCTCAAGCCACACGCCGAATACGCAGAAAAGGTGGAAGCGTTGTTGTGTGAAGGGGAAGAGATTGTCGCGGCCTACAAATCAATGCGTGATGGGGTCATCTTTACCACCAAGCGCGTCATAGCGGTGAATGTGCAGGGCCTTACCGGGAGCAAGAAGGACTTCACCTCGCTCCCTTACAGGAAGATTGACGCCTTCTCGATTGAAACCTCCGGTACCTTCGACCTCGACTCGGAGCTCACGATCTTCTCCTCCGCCCTGGGCACCGTCAGATTTGAATTTACCGGGTCTACGCCATTGACCGACATCTCACGACTCATTGCCCGTCATGCGTGTTGAGCCATTTCGCCATCATCGTACTTCTCTACGGACGTGAATGAGACTGCTGATATGAGTGATACCACCATCCAACAATTCGAAGAAAACATGAAGCGTGAGCTGGAGCGATATGTCCGCTCCTCTACTGCCCCCGCCGGCTCAACCTCTCCCGGCACCTCGCCGCGCGTTCGCCCTGAGGCACCACGCGCCAGAAAGACGACCACTCCGCTCAAGGGACTCAGAGTGACGCTGGGCGTCAAGCAGAAACGTCTGGCAATGGAAGAGCCCTTCACGGTGCAGACCGACAGCATCTCCCGGGTGGAAGCGCGCATTCAGGCCGAAAAGGCCGCCCGCAAGGCCGGCTGGAAGATCATCAGTCACGTGATCGACTGGAATGATACCGAGCGGGAACCCGACGCTCGCGGGCGCTAGTAAGCTCGCTTGTGCTCCCGGGGAATGCCCGCAAGCTCCCGGGGCAATTCTGCCTCAATCGGCACGGCCCCCCGCACTAGCTCTACGGCCTGACAGGCAAGGCAGCTGAAAGTCTTCGGGTATCTGTTACTGCCCCTCAAGTTATCGCGACTCAAGTTACTGCCCTCAAGACAATCCGAGAGCCACATTGCTGCCCTATTGCCTGTCACGGCGATGATTGGCGCTGGAGGAAGGCATATGAGTCAACTGCCTGCGCGATGCCTCGCCCCAATACGACAATGCCCCCGTCCTGCGGCCAGGACGGGGGCATTGTCGTATTGAATGGGTCAGATGAGGTCAAATCCCTACCACCTTGCTCCCTCCTGACCGCCAACTGAGCGCAACCTCAAGTTCTAGCGCCGAAAGACGACACTCAGATTGTTGGCCGGCATCTCGACCACCCTGTCGAGCGTCAGGCCGTTACGCTTCGCTTCCTCGATCACGGCTTCCAGATCGCGCACGCCCCACAACGGATTGCGGCTCTTGAGCTGGATATCAAAGCCTTCGTTGCTGGGTGCCGTGTGCTGACCTTCTCGCTTGTAAGGGCCGTAGAGATACAGCACGCCGCCCACCGGGAGGAGTCGCCCTGCCCGTGCCATCAACTCGGACGTGACGCGCCACGGAGAGATGTGGATCAGGTTGATCGCCACCAGCGCATCGCAGGCCACTTCAGGCCACTCGGCCAGCACATCCAGCGTGATGGGAGCCTTGAGATTGGCCAATCCGACCTCTTCGCACCAGTCCGCGATCGACTCCAGTGCACGTGGGCTGGCGTCACTGGGCTGCCACTCAAGGTGAGGCAGACCACGCGCGAAATGCACGGCATGCTCGCCGCTGCCACTGGCCAGCTCCAGCACCTGACCACGCTCGGCGAGGACATCACGCAAGACATCGAGAATCACGTCACGATTGCGCTCGACCGCGGGACTTGCCAGCCGTCGGGAGTTCTCCAGTGCGACATCCTTCTGGGCCGCGTGGCGTGCTGGGTCCTTGGGGTGTTCCGGTAATGCTGACGAGGTCATGCCCTGCTCCATTGACAGACTGAGGCTGGTGATCATACCAAAGCGCCGCACCCTATGGGGCGCGGCGCTTGAAGACATGCAGGGAGATCGCGATGGCACGCCTCAGCGTGTCGGGGCCATCGTGCTGCGGGCCCGCCAGAAATCCAGCACTCGCAGGGGGTCCCCCACCTCATGGGCCTTGTGCTGGGCGTTGTGCGCCATGGCGCGGGTGGCATCCCGATCACTCAACAGACGCTCCAGCGCCGCCAGCCACTCTGCCGGGTCATCCCCGACCAGCAGGCCGTCGACGCCATCCTCGATCAGCTCATGATAGGGAGCGCGACGACTGTAGACCCCCACCCCGCCCATGCGCGTGATATCGAGAAAACGCCGCCACGACATGTCGTGATTGACCGAATCCGCCATCAAGGGCGCGAGACCGATGGCGATCCGCCGCCGCGAGCAATAGTCCTGGAAAGCCTCCCAGCCCAACGCCTCCATGGACTTGAGGCGCGGAATGTCACTCAGCGCCAGCGGCAGATGACGCCCCATCATCAACTCCACCTCGGTATCGTCGTGACGCGTCTGGATATCGCGCAGTACCGGTGCCAGCGCCACGATATCGTCGCGATGCGCCAGGGTGCCATGAAAGCCGATGCACCAATCCTGACTGTCGAGATGGCGAAGGTCCGGCAGCGCCCCTGTCAGCGGCGGCGTCAGCAGGCTGACCTTGGGATGCAGGCCCGCCAGAGCGGTCTGCAACTGCTCGCTGACCACCACCACCTCATCCGCCAGCGCCAGCAGGCGTTGCTGCAACTCACGTGCCTGCCTCTCGCTTTCCTCCTGAGGCTGCGCGGTGACGAGATCATGATCCAGCAGATAGCAGATGCGGCCATGCTGCTCGCGGTGAGCCTCCAGCATCTCGATCCACTCCTCACCCAGGGTGCGGGCGATTAGCAGACAGGCACCGCCGAGGCGCGCCTGAGCCAGCCTGGGCGAGAACTTCCAGCGACGCGTCTCGAAACGCTCGACGCGAGTGCCTTCCTTGCGCAAGGCGCCCATGGCAGGCAGGAAGAAATAGATGTCTTCCAGTGCCAGAGCATCATCGCTGAGTACGATCCAGCGTGGGGTTGTCGGGAAGGCGGTCATGACAGTCTCCTTTACACGAGGCATTCATGGTCCCGGCGCGTCTGGCCCGGAGGCCAAAAAGGGAGGCAAGCGCGCGAAAGAGCACACATTGTCTCTGGGACGCTTCCTCTGAGCTTAATGAATTCTGAGCCAGACACCACCCGAATGCTGCCAACATGTAGCGGAGGTAATCAACGTGTTACATGCGTTAGGGCCGCTGACAGCCCTTCCAGCAACGACAAGGCCCACAGGGTAAGCTGTGGGCCTTGACTCATCGATACCTCAAATGTCCGGCCGATCACTCATCGACCGGCCCTCATGGGGCTTGCCTCATGCGACCCTGATCAGCTCGTGTCGATCCTCTCCTTGTGAGGTCGCCCTTCTCACATCCTCAAGACGCTTGAGCAAGTACTGCCCATAGCCCGTCTTGCTGAGACGCTGGCCCAGCACCTGCAACTCCTCATCGCTGATCCAGCCATTACCCCAGGCAATTTCTTCCAGACAGGCAATCTTGAGTCCCTGACGATGCTCGATGGTCTGCACGTACTGCCCTGCGTCCAACAGGCTATCGTGGGTACCGGTATCCAGCCACGCGAAGCCACGGCCGAGGCGCTCGACATGCAGATCCCCACGTTCCAGATAGGCATTGTTGATGCAGGTAATCTCCAGTTCGCCGCGCGCAGAAGGCTTGACCTGCTTGGCGATTTCCACGACATCGTTGTCGTAGAAATACAGCCCCGTCACCGCGAAGGGAGAACGAGGATGAGCTGGCTTCTCCTCGATGGACAGCGCCCGACCCTCTTCGTCGAACTCCACGACACCAAAGCGTTCCGGGTCCTGAACCAGATACCCGAATACGGTAGCCCCGGAAGCACGTGACGCCGCGTGCTTGAGCTGGCCGGTAAAATTGGGGCCATGGAAGATATTGTCGCCCAGCACCAGGCAGACATCGTCTTCCCCGATGAAGTCCTCGGCGATCAGAAACGCCTGAGCAAGGCCATCCGGGCTGGGCTGTACGGCGTATTCGAAGTGCACGCCATACTGCTCTCCACTCCCCAGCAGTTGCTGATATTGCGGCAGATCTTCAGGCGTCGAGATGATGAGAATGTCGCGAATTCCCGCCAGCATCAGTACCGAGGCCGGATAGAAGATCATCGGCTTGTCATAGATGGGCAACAACTGCTTGGAGACGCCGAGCGTGATCGGGTGCAGCCGTGTACCCGAACCACCCGCGAGAATAATGCCTTTCCGTGCCATGCTGATCTCCCTGTCCCTTGACGTCATTCCGCTGTCACCGCGGATAGCGAACACCGACCGACAAATGGGCATCGAGCATCATGGCTTTGAAAATGCCTTGCTTCATCAGTCCGTGTCGCAGAACAGAGTACGTGCCCCTTACCTGTCACGCAGCATGGTTTTCACCGATATTCATCCCCATTTGCCCCATGTTTGACTGACGTTACCAACATCATTTAATTAACATACTTGGATCAAGTGTCAGTCATGCCTTGCATGATGCCGCTCATCCAGACGCCCCATGCCACCATGACGTGACGCCATACTCCAGGCCTTACAGACACATGAGAACGACGGATCAGGCGCTGACGCCCAGGCGCTCTCCTTGATAATGGCCATCACGGATACGCTGCCACCATTCAGGGTTCTCCAGGTACCAGTGCACTGTCTTGCGCAGGCCACTTTCGAAAGTTTCCCGAGGGCGCCACCCAAGCTCCCGGTCAATCTTGGCGGCATCGATGGCGTAGCGCAGATCGTGCCCCGGCCGGTCAGAGACGAAAGTGATCAAGTCTGCGTAATGTGCGACGCCTTCTGGCCGTGTCGGCACCATCTCTTCGAGCAGAGCGCAGATCATGCGGACGACATCGATGTTGCGTTGCTCGTTGTGGCCCCCGATGTTGTAGCTCTGCCCCACCTCTGCCTCACACGCCACCTTGATCAAGGCGCGGGCGTGATCCTCCACATACAACCAGTCCCTCACCTGATGGCCGCTTCCATAGACAGGCAATGCCTTGCCCTCCAGCGCATTCAGGATCGTCAGGGGAATCAGTTTCTCGGGGAAGTGATAGGGGCCATAGTTGTTGGAGCAGTTGGTCATCAGCGTGGGCAGGCCATAAGTGCGCTGCCAGGCTCTGACCAGATGATCCGAGCCCGCCTTGCTCGCCGAATAGGGAGAACTCGGTGCGTAAGGTGTCTGCTCGTGGAAACCGGAGGCATCATCATCGAGATCCCCGAACACTTCATCGGTCGAGATATGGTGAAAACGAAATCTCTCGGCCTTCTCCGGATTGACCATCGTCAGCTGCTTCCAATGACGACGTGCGGTTTCCAGCAGACGGCAGGTGCCCATGACATTGGTCTCGATGAAGGCTTCCGGCCCATCGATGGAGCGGTCCACATGGCTCTCGGCGGCGAGGTGCATGACGATATCCGGCTGATGCTCACGGAAGATGCGCGCCAATGCCTTGGCATCACAGATATCCGCCTGCTCGAAGGCGTACCGTGGGTGGTCACTGACGGACTCCAGCGAGTCCAGGTTGCCCGCGTAGGTCAACTTGTCGAGATTGACCACTTCATGGGTTGTCGAATGGATCAACTCACGCACCACGGCTGAGCCAATGAAACCGGCACCACCGGTAATCAGGAACTTCATGCTTCACCTCGGCCACGCACTCGGCGCAGAAAGAAAATGTGAGAGTGCTGTCAGTCATGCCAACGCCGACCAGCTGGCGCTGACAAAGCACCGGGTTGCCACCCTCCTTGTCCCTAGATGATACGTCACGCCATCGCTGGCCCTCGCCCGATTCACCTGCCGTCGCCCAGCTGAAATTCCTGCGCCGACTGTCACCTCAATATGATGAGGCAATTCTCATATGACGAGGGAGAAACCTCCTTCCGAGGTATGACAGACACAAGAAAGCCCCGAACGCGAAGCGAACGGGGCTTTCTTGTGTCTGTCAGGAACCATGGCCGGATGCCTTGCCCAGGCGTCCGGCACGTCAGTAGACCTATCTCACAGCTCGCCGTTGTCCGAGGGAACGAACCAGGAAGCCTGCTCTCCCCGGGCGGCGGCCTTGCGATCATCACGCTGCCGTTCAGCCTCCAGTACCTTGTACTGCACGCGATTCAACCACTCGAAACCCAGTCCCGGTAACGGAGAGAAGGGAGTCGTACGACTCATTCCCCACAGCGCAAAGCGTGTACTGCCCTGCTCTGCCTCACCTCGGCCATGCATGCCGTAGGTATTGGCGATCAACAGGGTGTTGGCCTTCACGGCAAAGTGCTTGACCTCGCCCAGCCCGAAGCGCTCCAGATCCCCCTCATCCACCCGGAACGAGCCTCGCTGGGTATAGCGATTGGGATGATCACGGGCGATCAGGCTCATGTGCTTCTCCCACGTCAATCGGGCTGACGTCAGGCGAGTGGAACCAGGCACGAACATGAAGGGGCCCTGTGCAGGCGTCACATCCTGCAGATATAGCCAGAACTTCATGGTGGGCTGGAAGGTATCCACGTGCAGTGATTTCTGAGGATCGCGCTCGTGACTTTCCAGTACACCATTGTGGATGCGCTCCAGATGCATGATGGGCTGGCGAGCATGACCACTGCAGTAACGCATGAGACGGCGGAATCGTCTGTCACGCATCAAGGCCTGCATTTCCGGCAAGGCTTCAACATTTTCCGGTGACATCACCCGGCGACGGGTCAAGGTATCTGCCTGCCGACACTGACGAATCTCGCCACGTGCCCCCTCAGCCTCAGTGAGCAGCCGCTGATACTGCTCCGCAGGCAGGAAATCTTCCAGCATCAGATAGCCATCACGCTGAAAGGCCTTGCGCTGCTCTCGCGGAACGCCATAGGCAAACCAGGCCTGGCGTACACGCATCAGCCAATGCGCAGCGCGCAGGCGTGCCAGGTGAAGACCACGCCGATTGAGCTCAGCACTGCCCAGCACTGGATTGGCCACGAAGGACTTGGCACCTGTCAACAATCCAAGTGCATCCATGCATCTAGCAGCAAGTGACCACATGCCTGACTCCATTGAATTCATGATCAGTGAGCCACTCAACCGATCTTGCGAGCATCCTGAAGCTTGAGAACACCCGTCAGCGCACCATTGTCATCTACCACCAACAAGGAGGTGACATTGGCTTTCAACATGGTGTTCTCGGCAGCCGAGAACATCTCGTTCTCATTGATCGTCATCGGGGTGCGCGTCATGATATCGCCCCCTGTCACGCCATCCAGTCCTTGATTGTCAAAGAGAGAGCGGCGCAAGTCACCATCCGTGATCAACCCATGGATGGTGCCGTTCTCAGCAATGACAGTGAGTCCCAACCCGCCTTGGGTGATCGTCATGATGACTTCACGCAGGGAGTCAGCAGGCGTATTGCAAGGGACTGGCGAATGCATGACATCGCGTACGCGCGTCAATAGACGACGCCCGAGACTTCCACCGGGATGAAATACCGCGAAGTCCTGAGGCATGAACTGACGACGCTCGATCAAGGCAACGGCAAGCGCATCCCCCATGACAAGGGTGACGGTAGTCGAGGTAGTCGGTGCCAGATTGTTGGGGCACGCCTCACGATCAACACCAACATCCAGTACCAAGTCACTGTTCTTGCCAAGTGTCGAGCTGGGGTTTCCTACCAGTGCAATGATCTTCACACCAAAGTGCTTCAAGGAAGGGATCAGGCGAATGACCTCTTCCGTTTCACCACTGTAGGAGATGAGGATGGCCACATCCCCTTTGGTGAACATCCCCAAGTCACCGTGGTAAGCCTCTGCCGGGTGCACGGCGAAACTGGGAGTCCCCGTCGAAGCCAGTGTGGCCGCAATCTTGTTGCCGATGATACCGGACTTCCCCATTCCCGATACGATCACCCGACCTGACGTCGTCATGATCATGCGCACCGACTCTTCAAACTCACTCCCTAAACGCTCAGAAGTGACTTGAAGTGCCTCCGCCTGAGTCACGAAGACCTTCTTTCCAATCTCGACGCTTGGCATTGCATAACCCTCTGTCCATGATACTAGGCTGCCCAGCGATGCTGCTGCTGAGCAGTATCCTTCACTCTTTATTGTGCAACCTTGGCAACATTGCCCAGGAAACCTGCTGCGGTGCTATAGACAGCTTCCTTGCCCTGCGCCAAAAGGATTCGGTCTGCCAGCTCTCTGACAGCTCCCTTGCCACCCGGAAGAGACAGCACTTCATCGGCTTGTGACTTGATATAGTCGGGGGCATCCGCCACGGCGTAAGCGCTACCACAAGCCTCGAAGGCTGGCAGATCAATCACATCATCACCGATGAAGACCGTCTGATCTGCGGTAACCCCCGCCGCCGTCATCAGTTCCAGACATGCAGCATGTTTGTCTTTCACCCCAAGCCTGGAATGAGAAATCCCAAGATCCGCCACGCGCTTGCGTAGTGTCGCGGAATCGCGCCCTGACAGCACTGCCACCTGAATACCGCACTCCTCCAACAAGCGGATACCCAGGCCATCGCGGACATGGAATTGCTTGAGAGATTCACCAGAGGCATCGTAATAGATACCACCATCCGTCAGTACGCCATCAACATCCGTAATCAGCAGCCGAGTTCTGGCCAGTGGCTCAGACTTGGGGCATGAGGGACGCCCTTCCACCAAGGCCCTTACCTTCTCAAGACATTCAGGAGTGTCAACGCCCGGGCCTGTCTCTTCTACCTCAATGACACGAATCTTGATGCCTGCATGCATGAGACGCAGCTGCTCGAGCGATTCAGCACGCTCAGCCATAGGCTGTGGCAACTGCGAATATCCCTCCAGCACCTCGCGCCGATAGGCATAGACACCGACATGCTTGCGATAGCTGGCCTCTTCTGCCTCGCGGGGATACGGAATCGGAGAGCGACTGAAGTACAAGGCATCATCAAACTGATCACACAGCACCTTGACAGTATTCGGATTCCTGGCCTCCTCTGCCGAGATGGCATGGCAAAGTGTGCCCACTTTCACCCAACTGTCATGCATGGCTTCCACCAGCAGCGCCAGATCTCCCGGCCGAACCAATGGCTCATCACCTTGCACATTGAGGTAGATGTCGGCAGGCACCTTCTGCATCACTTCAACCAGGCGATCCGTACCGGAGGCATGCTCTGGAGAGGTCATGACGGCCTGCCCACCGAAAGCTTCCACGGTATCGAAGACACGCTGGTCATCAGTGGCTACCCAGACAGCATCAATTCCAGATACCTGGGAAGCACGCTCCACCACATACTGCACCATCGGCTTGCCAGCAATGTCTGCCAGGGGCTTCCCTGGCAGACGACTGGAGCCGTAACGTGCAGGAATGATGATGACCGTTTTCTGGTTCATCTCAATCGTCACGACGCTATTCCCTTTGCAGACTTATTCAATGACCAGATCAGGCAGCGACTTCACTGCATCATCGATAGCCTTGACCTGTTGCAGGAAAGGCTCGAGCTGATGAAGCGGCAAAGCGCTGGGTCCATCGCACTTGGCATTGTCGGGGTCCGGGTGGGCTTCCAGGAACAGGCCCGCCAAGCCTGTGGCCATGCCGGCTCTCGCAAGTGTCACCACCTGCTGACGACGGCCACCAGAAGCGGCGCCGGTCGCTTCACGCTGCTGGAGTGCATGGGTGACATCGAAGATGATGGGAAGATTCCCGGTTACGCGCTTCATGACATCAATACCGAGCATGTCGACTACCAGATTGTCATAACCGAAGCTTGTACCACGATCACAGAGAATGAGATCGCTGTTCCCCGCTTCCTTGAACTTCTCGACGATGTTCACCACCTGCCCCGGACTCAGGAACTGCGGCTTCTTGATATTGATCGTCTTGCCAGTCTTGGCCATGGCCACGACCAGATCTGTCTGACGAGCGAGGAAAGCCGGCAACTGCAGGATATCGGCCACTTCCGCCACAGGCTCACACTGCCATGTCTCATGGACATCGGTGATGACCTTGACGCCAAACTCCGCCTTCACATCCTGGAAGATGCGCATGCCCTCCTCGAGCCCCGGGCCACGATACGAATGAATCGAGGACCGGTTAGCCTTGTCGAAGCTGGCTTTGAACACATAGGGAATACCAAGACGATTGGTAACCTCTACATAATGCTCGCAGGCGCGCATGGCAAGATCACGTGATTCGAGAACATTGATACCACCGAATAAAGTATATGGCAAATCATTACTTAGCATAATCTATCCCTAACCAATTAGATTCTTAATAGAATTATAAAAACTAACATTGAGCGAACGACAATCATCCAGAGCATCAGGATGCGCCTGTGCTGAATTAAGCTTTAGCCTCCAGTTTTCCTTATTAGCATATGAAGGCGGATATTTATAACCATAAAACTTGGAAGAAAATGGAAAACAAATTACTTTTTTTCCTAGCATGGTAGCCCAGTAGACTCCATGAAAAGAGTTAGTAATAACTACATGAGATCTCCCCATAAACTCTATAGCTTCATCTAGAGGAGCACGATTGTTAATCGTAGGCAAACCAGAATCATTTATAATATTATCTTTAGCGGCATGTTTATAAATACTAATTTCCATATCTTCTTTATAAGGTATATCAAATAATGGAGACATACAACTTACACATGGCACATAATAAACATTAGGCCCTGCATTAATTTCACGGCCAACTTCCCTTACACCACATAGGTCTAAGTCATCAACCAAAGGGCCATGCTCCTTACTTCTGCTTCTAGAGGTGCCTATCCCCCATGCGATTTTGTGTTTAGCGTCAACATTATGATGTAGCTTTTCATTCCTTAATTTTGGCTCGATAGCACCACCACCATATATGACAGTATCACAGCTAGGTATATTGTCTTTTAAGTCGAAACACTCAGGCTCAGGAAAATCAAAGTAGTGAAAGGGCGTACATGCTTTATCACCTGTATTAACAGTGTCTTTAATATGAACGAAGGCAGTCTTCATTTCTCACCTAATTTATTAGCTATAAAAATATACCAATTAGAAAAAATCTTTGACTTACTATCTTTAAAAAACTCATCTCTCGATCTAATATATTTATTATACTGACCAAACGTTGATGTTTTTTTAACAACAAACTTCTCAACCAATAGAACTTTCATTTTAAATGAATCAACCAAAGACGCATAGAGTGAAGATGAGGAATCTGCCTCTTGGGCGTGTCCTTTGTCTCTATGTGAATCAGGCACTAACGCTTGTTTATCACGTGGTTTTGGCTTAGGCTTAGTTTTATTAGTCGTGTTTTTAGAATGTAAGTTATCGTACCCTAATTTCCAAACCGATTTATCTCTCTGAGTGTCGGATACAAGCTGCATATTTTCGACTCCACCAAAAGAGTCTTCAAAAGATACATTTTTTAATAACTCTATATCTTTAGCAAGCGGCTTATTCAAGTATGAAGTTAAAACGGCAGTTGAGGTATTGACGCATGGGATTATAGATTTTTGGAGTTCACCAAAGGAGTTTACAGCATCAGAGACAAATTCAGCCGCGCCATTATGCAGCTCTGTTATTAAAGATTTTCTATAACTGTAATTGGCTTCATTTTTAAAGTTAGGATAGAACCTAGCTCCGATCTGGTTCATGTTGATCAAGCTTTTATCAGAACTACAGATTAAGAATTCAACTATATGCCTATTACATACAAGAGCATCCTTAGAGAGTTGACTAAGATTATCACCCAAATAAGAGCTCAAAGAATGTCCTTTAGAGATCCATTTATCTACGCCATCAAGAGTTGCGTAATAATATCCATCTAAGTTTCGATGCATTAAGCTGCCTAGGGAAGCTTGCATATTAGCTTTCCAGCCGATATCTACAATAGCGGGCTTAGACTCGTATGAGAGCCCCTTAGATGACAAATAATTTAAATACGGAAGTCTTTCTGCACTTGCCTGCTTGAGAATCAAATCATTAAGTTCACTGGCTAACTGAACAAAACTCCGCTTAGTTTCTAGATCAGACTCCAATATACAGTCCCCAGCATTGAAGTTATACTTAGCAAGTATCTCTAGGGGAATATCGTCGCTACTAATACCAAATCGATTATACAATAATGAACTAAGCTTTACACCAGTTGTAAATGGCTGTCCCGCAACGCTATATATATCGCTCTTACACTTTATGGAAGCAACCCTAGTAGCTCTTCGAGAAGCATATAGATATTCTGAAGGAATCGCACTTTCATCATTACGTACTACTATGTCATAAGCTTGCTTGAGTAACCAACCCTCTCGCGACAAAAAATATAATTTAGTTATTTTATCTTTTTTAGCTTTATACTGTAGCCATTTGGCAAAACCATAAATAAATGGTCCTAATGCTGCATATCCAAATTTCTTAACATCCCCTTGAAAAAGAGTATCTCTTTCTTGAATACCTGAAGACTCATCAAACAACTTGCTTGATATTAAACCCGCAATAAGACTCCTAGATTTTTCTCCAGATCCAATTCTAGGAGGGAAAATACTTTTATAGTGATTATTGAGACGCATTCTATCAATTGACCTAGGTATTCTGAATGCTCTAATGCCTTTATCTTGCGCTTGGTCAATGTCAGCCAGCTTATTATCGCCAATATGCAGTACATTACTAGGTTTAACTATAAGGTCATTACTCAAGAGCTCATTAATAACTTCGTCGTATAGTTCACCTGTTTTTTTCCGTTTGTTGAAAGTAGAAGAAACATACAATCTATAATAGTTCTTATATCCATTCAAGTTAAGTGCTTTTTCCACAAAATCATGGCTATGATACATATCTGAGATAATAACTAGAGGAAATCTTTGCTCCGAAGCTAGCTCCCAAATTTTTCGGCCCTGTAGCCTAGGCTTTAGTAACTGAAGTTCACATTCCTGTTCTATATCCTTGATAACTATTAGTTCTTTATTGGTAACTTGATAATGAGACTGAATTTCGTCGTATATACTATCAAGCGTAATTTCCCCTGTCGTGTTCTTCTCCCTACTAGTTAGCTCAGCGTTTAAACGTACCTTAGAAAAGCCATCATACACAATACCTAATCGATCTATTAGGATATCTTCAATAAACCTATATGCATCTGCGGGAGTCTCTACTGATCTCTCCAATAATGTATCAAACACATCGAAAGAAACAACTTTAGTATCAGGGTTGCTTATAGCACGAAAAGCTTTATTGAAATCTGCTATGCTAGCTTCTTTAGCAACATTATGCTTAGGTAAGTGTTTGGAAGCTGCATTACCTCTGAAAGATTTTAAAATTAAACTGCTATATTCTGAATTAATCTCTCGAAAATCACATAATAAATCTGAGCCCTTAGACCCAGATTTCTTTTTATCGATCATATTATTTAATAACTTGCTTAAAAAGGGACCATCAGTTGTAACTTTACTTGCAAGAGGTTGATAGCGGAATATCACTGTGGATAAGAATTTATTTTTAGCTTCAGGGTCCATAGTATTTAGATCCGCTAAAGGACTAAGATAACTTCTTTTATCAGGATATACTGCTAAATCCCAAGCAATTGCTTGTACTAATAAAGATGAACTAAAGCCTGAGACGCCGTCAACATATGGTAAAATATATTGCGAAATTGATGGTATTTTTTCTAATTTTTGTGGATAAATAAAACCAGTGTATATCTGTTGTAATTGATCAACGACATTGGGTGTGAGAGGTTTTTCGGATATATGCGGGCTAATATACTGTGTTGCGATAATAGCCGATGTATCTTTATGCTCAGTAATATTTCTTAATACTATATCTAATTGATCGGAACCTTTAGAGTCAACATTAAATGAATAGTGATGTGAAGTTTGCAAGGGAAGTAATACAAAATTCCCTAACTCACCTTCATAAATATCCTCAACTTTAACAGGATTTATACTTTTGATTTCTGATTTAACTTTATTCTTAAAATCTACTATTGAATCGTCATCATTATTGCTAATGAACTTTGTAAAGTCTGTATAAAGAACTGAGTCTTTATATAGACCTTGAGGATCGAAACACACCGTATGTGGATATGGTGGACGACTGAAGAAACCAGGCATCTGATTTATTATTAAGCTATCTTTGAAAATTTGCTTAAGGAATGGAACTGGATTTTCCCAAACCAATATGACGTCATAGTCAGTTTTAATCCGATTAGCTAAAAAATCTATTATCTTCTGTGATAGCTCTGAATTAGGATTTGAATAGAGCTCTTTAGTAACGTCCTCAACCCCTTCGACAAGATCTTTTGCTTCCAGCAAAGATACTTCAATATAACCTACACCTATATGCTTATTGTAAGATGTATTGTCAAACCAAGCTGGAACTATAACATCTACCTGCCATCCTTCTTTATTTAGTATATCAGCCTGAAGATTTAGATGCTTAACAAAGCAATTTTTGAAAAAATTGAGATCTCCTTGAGCACCCCACAGAGGATTCCATACTAATGCTTTCATACTTTCTCCTTAAGTTTTAAATTGTGATTTTTAAATTAACATTTATAGAATATGGACGAAATAGCTTTAATATTATTTAAATTAAAGCATACTTTGAAATCACGTATTCTCTAAAGATTCATAATCTATTTGAGCTTTTGCCTTTTGGTCTCTAACTAACAAGATTGCCTTGTCAATGACTTTAGTGACAGTTGCATCATGCATTAAATGCTGACTGGTATATAGTTCATTTTTGCTATATTGTATGGCGGAGTATGCCTTTTGCATAGTTACGATGTTCTGTTTTGCTTTTTTTAACTGCCCTTGGCTTGTGGATTCAAAAAATTCTGTTGTTTTTCGCAGTTCAAACTTCCATTTTTTATGAATTGTATTTAAAACAATAATTTCTTTTTTTGGCCAACCTGCCTCTTTAGCACAAATTACTACTTTCCAAAGGCTATTTAGCCGAGCTTTTTTCCTCTGAATTAAATTTTGTAACTCTTTATGACTCATAGAAGCTAAGTCATCAATTGGATCGGAATAGCTATAGGCCTCTTGTGATTTACTCTCTGAATCCAGATGATACGCCAATAAAGCATCATCGATATCATCAAACCATAGAGCATTTGATTCTTTTATATAGATTCCAGATTTACAATTTTCGCGAAGAATTCCTTCACTATGTGAAACCATAATGATTGAAGACTTTTTTACATTTTTGCTAAACAGGTCTTGAGCCTTAGCTTTAAACACCCTGTCGCCAACTGAAGTTGCCTCATCAGATATATATATGTCAAAATCAAAAGCAAAAGATAAACCAAAAGATAGCCTTGATCGCATACCTGAAGAGTAAGTCTTTACAGGTTTATCGAAAGCCTCGCCTATTTCTGCAAAATCTTTTACAAAGGATACTATACGCTCTACATCATCATTCCTACCTTGAGCTCTAGCAACAAATTTCACATTTTGGCGTCCTGTCAAGCTACCCTGCATCCCTCCAGATAAGCCAACTGGCCATGATACCCGACTATGGCGAACAACCTCTCCCCTATCAGGAGTATCCATCCCAGCGATAAGCCGCAACAAGGTAGACTTTCCTGCGCCATTGGCGCCAATCAAACCTACGCTTACGCCTGCAGGTATGACAATATTTACATTCTTTAATATCCATGGGTTGCTATGATGGTTACGATATCGCTTATAGAGACCATTTATCTCTATCATAATTAATCCCGATGCTCTTTGATGATTAGTAATAGCATGCTGGCAATAAACGACAAGAAAATTGTAATCAAAGCAAATACTGTAATATTGTAAACTCTTCTTGGCTCAGTAGAATATTCAGGCAATAGTGGACTCTGTAAAATACTCACCTGTTTCAACTTACGCGCGGCCTCGAGCCGAGTACTTTCCAAAGCAGAGATAGCTCCCGAATATGTCTCTTGTGCAAATCTCGCTTTTAATTCCAAGGATTGATACTGAGAGGATACTGCATTCAATGAATCTCCTGTTGCCTGAGCAAGTCTATCTCTCTGTTTTAGGATTTGCTCTCGCATGGCTTCAATTTGAGCTGAAACTTTTTTCATGTCAGCGGAACGGTTGCTCTGATAACTCGCCAATGCTTTCCGCTGAGCCTGGAGCGTCGCAAGCTGTCCCTCAAGAGTCGCTACCACCTGGTTAATACTTTCAACAGTACTGGTCGGAGATACCAGACCTTCTTTATTT
Source organism: Cobetia marina (assembly GCF_001720485.1). Taxonomy (GTDB): domain Bacteria; phylum Pseudomonadota; class Gammaproteobacteria; order Pseudomonadales; family Halomonadaceae; genus Cobetia; species Cobetia marina. Next base: position 1,607,960 of record NZ_CP017114.1, on the reverse strand, counting down.
TGGAATTTTAAAAGCTCATCTCGGGTATCATCCAATCTGGATTCTAGACGACCCAGTTGTTCCTCTAGGAATGTAACTTGTTCATCTGCCAAACGACGCCCCATATCATTCATATGAGCCTCACCCTCATCGAGCAACAGTTGCGTCATCTTATGGGCAAAATCAGGTGTATAAGCTTGGACTTCTACATTCAATACGCCAGCATATTCATCCATTTCTACATGAACACGATTCAGGTAATAATCATGTAATTCTTCGATTGGCGCATCTGCATCACTCAGCGTCGAGAAAAAGTCCCCATGCTCACTATAGTGTTGACGAAACCCTAGCTTGTTATCCACTATCTTGAGCATATCAGTAGAAAGAAGATACTCTCTTAACAGCAGAAGATCTTTATCTGAACTTCCCCCCGATAACATTGAAGAAAAACTGACTTCAGTTGAGGTAATTTGAGGACTTTCTAGGACAACTGTTGCCTTGGATACATAACGATCTGTTGCCCAAAAACTCCAATAATTGGTTACTATAAGAATAGATAATATGGCTATTGCCCAGTGTGGCTGGCGCTTGATAAAGGCTTTCATTGGTCATTTTGCCTTGAGTTTATGAGAAAAACGGATATGTAACATGAGGCCTAGAGCATTAAATCCTAATATAAAGGCCCACAGATATAGCTCGCTAGTACCTTTAACCATATGATAATTTTCAAAAAAACCTAACCTCAACAATTCTAATCCATGAGGTATAGGGTTGAGCATCACATATTCAAGGAGCCAATGAGGTAAGTGATTCAATGGGAACATTACACCAGAGATGAGTAGCAATGGCAGGCTTGCTAATTTTATTATCTTCTCTATCTCTTCAATCAATGTCGCCAACGCGGAGAGGGCCAGTCCGAAACCTAGCCCAAGAGTCCATAATGAAAACCAGCTGAAGAATGCACTCACAACATCATCTGGATAAATTTCCAAACCTAATAGCAGCCCCACACTGATGAAAAGTATCAGCACGAAAGTACGCAGCATGCCATCAAGAAAGATACGAACGAAGACAGGATCAGTTGTCTGCACCTGGCGATAGGTAAACAATGCCTGATTTGCCTTGACTGCCCCCATACCTCGCAACATACCATCGCGGAGCAAATAAAACCCCATCAAGCCAGTCACCATCCATGGAATGAATGGCGCATTCATTATCAATCCATCCCCTTTTATAAAGGAGCGGATACCCACCATCAGGGCTACCATTGCGAAGGGCTCGAGTACCATCCAGAACCAACCCATACGATCCGTCATCGTACGGCCAATCGCTTCGCGAATGAACATGGCATACCAGACGCTGCGCGTTACGGCCCAAGCGGAGCGGGCCTTGGGCCCGCTCTTGTTGTCACCTGTTGCGCGGTTCGATGGAGGGTTCATGTCACTGTTCATGTCATTGGCCATGATCAAAGGTCTATCGCAACTTTGGTGGCAACGGCGACCTGATAGAGAATCTGCGTGATGCTGGTGGCCAGCTGCAGGTTCTTGGTCGGCGGTTCCGGCAGTACCAGAATCTGGTCACCCGAGCGCAGCTCGACTTCCTCGGCACGGCGGACGGCGCCGTTCTGGCGCACGACCAGAATCTGGTCTTCATCCGCGTGCTGGGTGAAACCACCGGCACTGTTGATATAGTCCATCACCGTCATGCCCTGGGTGTAGACCACGGCCTGAGGCACCACGACTTCGCCGCTGATCAGCAGGGAATCGCTGACTTCCGGGATGGTAATGACATCGCCGTCCTGCAGACGCACATCGGCGATGTTGCCGTCGTCACGTGCCACGACCAGTCGTCCGGTCGGCTCTTCCTTCTTGGCCTGCTCGACGAACTTCTCGATCATCGCGGCTTCCTGGACACGAAGCTCGGATTCTTCGGTGGTCGAGGAAGACGCGCCAAGATAGGTGGCCTGAAGACGCTTGAGGCTATCATGCAGTGCCTGCGCCTGCTGTTCCTTGACGCTCTCACGACGAATGGAAACGCTCTGGTAGTCGGTCAGTCCTTTCGGCACGCCGACGGCGTTGAGCAATTCGCCCAGATGAGCATCCCGCGGCAGTGCATAGCGTGAGGGGCCATAGAAGCTGCCTTCCAGCTGCACGACGATGGTCTCGTCGCGCTGGTCGGCACTAAACAGCACTTCATCCCCGGCACGTACGTCAGCGCCACGGAATTCCGCCACCGGCAGATAGCGCGAGATGGGGCCTTCGGAGCGCGAGCCGCGCAGCAGCACGTGCGAGACACCGGACTTGAGGCGCGCCAGGTTCAGCACGTCTTCCCCGCTCAGGCGCGAGTCGGTGAGTTCATAGCGATAGTCACGCTCGACATCTCCCACCACGCTGATGGCCGGGCCACGCTCCTCGACGACGACGGTATCGCCATCGCGGAACTGCGGACGGGCGATCTCGCCGTTGATCAGGAAGTCATAGAGATCGACCGTATTGATGACGCGGCCGTTGCGCTTGATCATGATCTTGCGGTAGCTGCCGAGTGCCTGGTCGATACCGCCGGCCTGATCAAGGAAATACAGCATGGAATCATTCGGGGTGCCGGCATAACGGCCCGGATTCTTGACATACCCGGTGACGAAGACGCCCACCGGCTGCACGCCCTGCAGGTTGGTGTAGACGCTGACATTTTCCGGATACACCTCCTGGATGGCCGCGCGTACCTTGCCGTCCAGCTGGGCATTGGTGGTGCCCTGCACCATCACCGGGCCGATACCCGGCAGGAAGATGTTGCCTTGCGCATCGACGGGCAGCACCTTTTCCATCTCGACACCACCCCAGACGCGCAGGGTGATCTGATCACCTGGCTTGATGGTATAGCTGCTGTTGAGGCCATCGGCCATCACGCCTCGGAAGCCGCCGCTGAAGAGGTTTTCTCCGAATGGCGGCAGGCTGTCTGGGTCCTGCGGTGCCTGCTCTGTCACCGGCCCATAAGTGCCGGAGCGATAATCTGCACGGGCCTTATCTTCCACGCCGCCCGTCTTCTGCGGAATGCTGGATGCCTGGTCATTGCTGGACAGGATGGAACCGCTGTCCAGGCCGGCTGCCATAGCAGGGCTGGCGTTCAGGCACGCTACCGCCACCAGGCACCCGGCCCGGAGCAAGAATCTGGAAATTGTCATTGGGCTAGGCCCCTCGTAGTGCAAAAAATAGTGCTGTATTGATCAGGAATGACAGTGCCGGTCACGCCAGCCTGTTCCCTGGTGTCGTCGATTCATGCTGAGTCGCGGTACAAACCTCTCAGCGCGCCTCTTCCAGCAGGCCGGTCACCAGCCGCTGGGTCACCCAGGTGCCCTCGCCGGCCTTGCCCTCGTTGCTGGTACGACAGGCCAGCTCCTTGCTCGGCAGGTCACGCGCATTGGAGACCGTCAACTCGCGACAGATACGCCCACTGGCGGCGAAGTAGCGCTCATGGGCGACCACTTCGACATCGCTGCCCCAGGGGCTGGTAGGCACGGCGATCACGCTACCGGGGGCAGAGCTGTCGAGAAATGACGAGACATCCGCCGGCAGTGACGCAGCACCGGTGAGGTTGGCCAGGTTGGTGCTGCCAGCGCCGCTGGAGGCCGGATAAGAAGTCGCACAGCCTGAGAGAATGAGAGCCATGCCTGCTGCTGCAGTAAGCCGTATTGCATATGCACGATGTTGTTTGATAAAGGGCGAAATCATATTGATATCCTGATAATGCAAGACTCCCTGCTCTTCAACAGGGAATGATCGATGTAAAGGCGTCAACTGATGACGTTGAAGTGCTTGAGTTGGCTGACCAGCGTAAGAGCGGTCTGCTCCAGCGTCAGCTCGCCGGTGTTGATCTCGATTTCCGGTTTCTCCGGGGCTTCGTACGGGGAGCTGATGCCGGTGAAGTCACTGATCTCGCCGGCACGCGCCTTGCGGTACAGGCCCTTGGGATCCCGCTCTTCACAGACGCTGATCGGCGTGTTGACGAAGACTTCGATGAACTCGTCAGTGCCGACCATGTCACGCACGGTCTGACGATCCGCCTGGAACGGCGAGATGAAGCTGACCAGGGTGATCATGCCGGCATCGACCATCAACCTGGCGACTTCACCAATGCGACGAATATTTTCAGTACGATCAGATTCACTGAAGCCAAGATCCCCACACAGGCCGTGACGCACGTTGTCGCCATCCAGCAGGTAGGTGTTGTAGCCCATGGCGAACAGCTGACGCTCCAGCGCGTTGGCGGCGGTGGACTTGCCGGCGCCGGACAGGCCGGTGAACCAGATGATGCACGGCTTCTGCTTGTTGCGTTCGGCGCGGCGCTGCTTGGTGACCGCCATATCGTGCCACACGATGTTGCTGGCACTCAGGGTCTCCTTGACCATGCCCGCACCGATGGTGATGTTGGACAGGCGGTCAATGAACACGAAGCTGCCGGTATGCGGCGAACGCTGGTAGCTGTCCATCGCCAGCGGCTGGTTCAGCTCGACCTGCACGCGGGCGATGCCATTGAGCGGGATATTCTCCGCTTCATTGCGCGCCATGGTGTTGACGTCGGTCTGGTGAATGATGCGCCCGACGCGACCGATGACACTGGAGGTACCGAGCTTGAGCTCGTATTCCTTGCCGACCACCAGCGGATTCTCATGCATCCACACCACGTCCGCGGTAAAGGCGGTGCAGGGCTCCATGTCGGAATCCACCGCCACGATCATGTCGCCGCGCGAGATGTCGATCTCATCGGTCAGTGTCAGCGTGACAGCCTGGCCCGGCCAGGCGATGTCGAGATCGCCGTCGAAGGTGACGATGCGCTCGACCGTGGAGGTCTTGCCGGACGGCAGTACCTTGATCTGCTGCCCCGGTGAGACAGTGCCGGCGGCCAGGGTGCCGCAGTAACCACGGAAGTTGAGGTTCGGACGATTGACGTACTGCACCGGGAAGCGCAGGTCGGTCAGGTTGCTGTCCTCGGTGACATCGACGGTCTCGAGGATGTCCATCAGCGGACGCGCTTCGTAGGCGGCATCGTCATACCACGGGGTATTGGCGCTGAGAGAGACGACGTTGTCGCCTTCCAGTGCGGACAGCGGCGCGAAGCGGATATCCGGGACTTCCAGGTCCTTGGCGAACTCCTGGTAGTCCGCGACGATCTCGTCGAAGCGTTCCTGTGAGTAGTCGACGATATCCATCTTGTTGACCGCGACCACCATATGCTGGATACCCAGCAGCGAGCAGATGTAGCTGTGACGGCGGGTCTGGGTCTGCACGCCGTAGCGCGCATCGATCAGGATGATCGCCAGGCTCGCGGTGGAGGCACCGGTGGCCATGTTGCGGGTGTACTGCTCGTGCCCCGGCGTATCAGCGATGATGAACTTGCGCTTGTCGGTGGAGAAGTAGCGGTAGGCGACATCGATGGTGATGCCCTGCTCACGCTCTGACTGCAGACCATCGACCAGCAGCGCCAGATCGACCTTGCCGGTGGTGCCGCTCTTCTTGGAATCGCGGGTGATGGCGGCCAGCTGATCTTCGTAGATCATCTTGGAGTCATGAAGCAGACGACCGATCAGGGTCGACTTGCCGTCATCCACGCTGCCGCAGGTGATGAAACGCAGCAGATCTTTCTGCTCGTGTTCCTTGAGATAGGCTTCGATGTTTTCCGCGATCATCGTTGACTGGTGTGACACTGTCATTCTCCCTGAACCCGGTCTGTTCGGCGCGAGCCTCCCACGAGACTTCCAGCGCTGCGAACATCCCGTGTTCTGTAATTTCGTTGGCTGTCGTCTGTCGAGGAACACTGTGGACGAAAGCCTGTGAGACAGTGGCGCATGGCACGACTGCCTAACATAAGTACTTAGAAATAGCCTTCGCGCTTCTTCTTCTCCATGGAGCCTGCCTGATCGTGATCGATGGCACGACCGGAGCGCTCGCTGGTACGGGTCAGCAGCATTTCCTGGATGATTTCCGGCAGGGTCGCGGCGGTGGATTCCACGGCGCCGGTCAGCGGATAGCAGCCCAGGGTGCGGAAGCGCACGGACTTCATCTCCGGCACTTCGCCTTCCTTGAGCGGCAGACGGTCGTCATCGACCATGATGTCGAGGCCGTCACGCTTCACCACCGGACGCACGGCGGAGTAGTAGAGCGGCACGATCTTGATGGATTCAAGATAGATGTACTGCCAGATGTCCAGCTCGGTCCAGTTGGAGAGCGGGAAGACGCGGATGGACTCGCCCTTGTTGATCTTGGAGTTGTAGATGTTCCACAGCTCCGGACGCTGATTCTTGGGGTCCCAGCGGTGGTACTGGTCACGGAAGGAGTAGACACGTTCTTTCGCGCGTGAAGCTTCCTCGTCACGACGCGCACCGCCGAAGGCCGCATCGAAACCATGCTTGTCCAGCGCCTGCTTCAGCGATTGGGTCTTCATGATGTCGGTGTACTTGGCGCTGCCGTGCTCGAACGGGTTGATGTTCGCCTCGACACCTTCCTGATTGATGTGCTCGATCAGTTCCATGCCGACTTCCGCGGCCATCTCATCGCGGAACTTGATCATCTCCTGGAATTTCCAGGTGGTGTTGACGTGCATCAGGGGGAACGGCGGCACGCCCGGCGCGAAGGCCTTGCGCGCCAGATGCAGCATCACGGCGGAGTCCTTGCCGATGGAGTAGAGCATGACCGGATTGGAGAACTCGGCCGCCACTTCACGAATGATGTGGATGGACTCGGCCTCGAGCTGCTTGAGGTGGGTCTGACGTTCCGGTGTGATACCGAGTTTTTCAGCCGTGGACGATGCTGTCATTACAGATTCCTTGCGATCACACTGCTGGTTATTCCTGCCTCTTCACTCGCAGACGAAGCCGCGCACACTGAAGAAAGCCATGTATTTTTGACATCAGACTGACATGCACAGACGTCAGTCCTGTGACGCCGTGGCGCATCCCACGCAGTCGGGCATCACGCCCAGGGGGCTGCCGGTCTGGCGCACACGATGAAATAGGGATTCAGCACGCTATCGTGCTGGTTGTAGCGCAGCGCCTGGCGAGTCTCGACATTGAGCACCTGCCCACCGGCAGCCTCGACGACGGCATGTGCCGCACCGGTATCCCACTCACAGGTCGGGCCGAGACGCGGGTAAAGATCTGCCGCCCCTTCCGCCACCAGGCACAGCTTCAGTGAGCTGCCCATGGCGACGATGTCACAGGCATGGAAATTGGCGACGAAGGCCTTGAAGTCATCACTCTGGTGGGTGCGGCTGCCGACGATGCGCCAGCTGTCCTGCTCACCGGGCACCTGAGCGACGGAAATCGCCTGACGCTCGCCCTCGCCGACCTGCTTCTCGGCGATGGGCGCCTGGCCCTCACTCTGCTGGGCACCCACATAAAGCGTCTCGATGGCCGGGGCATAGACGACGCCCATCGTCGGCACGCCCTGCTCGATCAGCGCGATATTGACGGTGAATTCGCCATTGCGCTTGATGAATTCCTTGGTGCCATCCAGCGGGTCCACCAGCCAGTAACGGGACCACTCGCTGCGCACGTCCCAGCGGATGTCGGCATCTTCCTCGGACAGGATCGGCGTGGCGCCGAACTCAGCCTCCATCTCCTTGAGGCCCTCGACGATGACGGCATGCGCCGCACGGTCTGCCGTGGTCAGCGGAGAGTCATCCGCCTTCATGTCGACAGTGAAGTCGCCACTCTCATAGATGTCCATGATGGCGGCGCCGGCCTTGCGAGCAATCGACTCTAGCGCGGTCAACTTCGCGCGTGGGGTACCTGCCGCAGTCGTATCTATCATGTGCTTTCCTGTACGTATTGGTGTCTGGCGCTCATTACTGCGGGTGATATGACACCAGTGCCACCATCGTTGTCCTGCAGGGTGTACTCGATTGCCACGAATATGCACATTGAAGAGGCAATAAGCCTGCCATCCTCCTCATCTCGGGTTACACATGCTATCCCGCGACGGGCCAGATTACGGGACTCAGAACCACGGAGAGCAACCCGATGATGAGACTCATCGACAACCCGATCCTCATGAAATCTGACGCCTTGTAGCCGCCGGGCCCTATCACCATCAGGCTGCCCTGACACCCCGGTGGCGTGAGGAAGCTGGCCGAAGCCGCGTACATGATGGCAATCACATAGGGCATAAAGGAGACCTTCAACTGCACACTCACTGTCATGGCGATCGGAAACATGAGCACGGCGGCGGCATTGTTGGTGATGATCTCGGTGAAAAGCGTCGTGGTGATGTAGACCAGCACCAGGAAGGGTAAGCCATCGCCGAACTGCATCAACTGGTCAGCCACGACCTGGGCTGCACCACTATCGGGCATGGCCTGGCCCAGCGCGAGGGCGGCGGCGATCACGACCAACACGCCACCATCGATGCTGTCACGCGCCTGGACAGCAAGCAGGTAGCCGGTGAATAGCATCAGAATGGCGGCGTAGCTCATCGGCATCAGCAGACGGGAGGGAGAGATCTTCATGCGCGCGCACCAGCCCTGAACGAGACCGATGAACTGTGCGACCACGGGAGTATTGTTGAGGAAGGCACTCAACAGCGAGGTGATCGGCATCAGGCGTGCCAATGCGGAAGACGGTGAGGTGGGACGCCCGAGCAGACGCTCCAGCATCCAGCGCAGCGCGCCGGTCTCCTGGACCCCGGCCGCCACCACGAAGAGTGCGCCGATGGTCATGATCCCCGGATTGGCGAAACCGGACAGGAAGGTGGTAGGAGAAATGACACCCAGCAGGATCAGCAGCACGGCGGCGGCCATCATCAGCCACTCAGCGGGCCAGCGGTTCCAGATCAGTCCTGCCAGCACACCTATCGTGACGACGAGTGTAATGACAGCATCCATGTGCTGCGCAATATCCATCTACAGATGTTCCCTTGGCATCCTGCCGCTTCTCGTTTCTGCTCAGCGCGTTCATTCGTGAGGTGCATGACCCACCGAGCTTGGCGAGGAGACATTCTCTATCGAAGCGGGACACATTAGCAGCAAAGCTCATGCCACTAAAGCATGCAGTTAATAAGACTGACTTGAGGCAAAACGCTCAGACTAATCATTTGCCTGCTACCAGTTTCATCCACGAAGACTTTGATTGAATTCATTCGTCACTTTGCGTACTTTCCCTATTTGCGGACTCTGCGTCAACGGTAATGCCGCAAGAGCGGCAAGGACGTCGCCATCACCACGAGTGAGTAGTCACTTTTTTTCAGTGCAACGGATATCTTGCATGCTGGGCGCAATCAAAAAACACGGATGGTGGCTTTTCATGCAGTCTCGCTGCGCCTTTCTCGCTGACTCCCCTAATCGCCGGAAACCCCCGACATGCGGGGCCTCCCGGCAGACACTGTGCTTCTCGCGTGGAATCCTGCGCCAGCCTCACCTTGAGGCTTTCATTCCGGAGCTGTTGCCACTGAAGAAGGCCGGTGTCTCGGCATCTCTCGGTGCGCCATGCCGTTCGCCGGCATGCCACCCCCCCTCGTGTCGCCCGAAAAACGCCGCTGCCACCCCACCTGCGACCGGCAAAAATGTAAGAAAATCACCACTTTTTGCATGTTTACCTCGCCAGAAAACAACGCCCATCAAGGCCACTTCCTCCCCTTCGATATTCGGCTTTAGTAGTACAAAAAATGCTAATGTATGCAGTATTTTCCGCACTGAATCCAGCGCTGTCGTCGGATGGGGACACAAGGCAACGGCGGCTCAGGCGCGCGCGTATGCCCGGCGACATGCGCTGCCCTATATCGCATTGGAAGATGGCTTCGTGCGCTCACTCACGCTGGCAAGTGCAGGCTACCCCGCCATGTCGATGGTGGTGGATCATCAGGGCATCTATTACGACGCCCGCCAGCCGAGTGACCTGGAGCAGCTGATTCTTGAGGCGCCTGAGCGTCAGGACGAGGCGCTTCTGATGCGTGCCCGCACTGCCATGCAGCGTCTTCGCCACCAGCGCCTGAGCAAGTACAACCATGCGCCGGAGCGACAGCTGCCCGCCAGGACGAAGGCGCGGCGTGTGCTGGTGGTAGACCAGACATCTGGCGATGCCTCGATAGAAGGCGGCATGGCTACGCAGGCGACCTTTCTCGCCATGTTGAGAGAGGCATGCGCCGAGCCGGAGGCCGAGGTGTGGGTGAAGACGCATCCGGATGTGATCGCCGGCAAGAAGCAGGGCTATCTGGTGGAAGAGGCGCGCCGACTGGGGTGTACCCTGCTCAGCGACGACATCAATCCCTGGTCACTGTTCGAGCAGGTGGACGCCGTGCATGTGGTGACCAGCCAGCTGGGCTTCGAGGCACTGCTGGCCGGCTTGACGGTGACCTGTCATGGCCTGCCCTTCTATGCCGGCTGGGGGCTGACCGAGGATCGCCAGGCGTGCGAGCGCCGCGGCGAATCACGCCGTCTGGAACAGGTCTTCGCCGCGGCGTACCTCGAGTATTCACGCTATGCCAACCCCTACACCGGGGAGCGCGCTTCGCTGGAGGAGGTCCTTCAGCTGCTGGCAGACCAGAAACGAGTCGCTTCACGCATGGCAGGACAGTGGCAAGGGCTGGAGTTTTCCGGATGGAAACAGAAGTTCATCGGCTTCTTCCTGGGGCCATGGTCGGAACTTCGCTTCGAGAAGCATCCTGAACGCGCACTGGAGCGTCTCACTCAGCCGACTGCCTCCGCATTGCCACAGAAGGTCCTGAGCTGGGCTGGCCGCACGCCCCCCGAGCGCCAGGAGAAGGTCAGATCAGCCGGCGGCGAGCTCTGGATGATGGAAGACGGCTTCCTGCGCTCCGTCGGCCTGGGAGTGGACCTCACCCGCCCCCTGTCGCTGATCGTCGACGACAAGGCGATGCATTTCGATGCCCAGCGTGCCAGCACGCTGGAGGACTGGCTTGAGCACCACGCGCTTGACGACGCCGAACTTGCGCGGGCGCGTCGTCTACGGGAGCGCATCATTGCGCTGGGGCTGAGCAAGTACAATGCAGAACATGACGCCCTGCCGGACCTGCGGGCCCTGGCCGGCGAGCGCGAGATCGTGCTGGTGGTCGGCCAGGTGGAGTCGGACGCCTCGATCCGTCATGCCTGCCCGGGCATCAAGACCCACCGTGAGCTGCTGGAAGCGGCGCGGGAATTGCATCCTGATGCCTACATGATCTACAAACCGCACCCTGACGTTGTCTCTGGTGGTCGGCGCGGGGAGATGTCCGGCGAGAACACGCCAGAGGACCTGGTGTTGACCTCAGGCGATATCTGCCAGCTGCTCGAACAGGTCGATCATGTCCACACGCTGTGTTCCCTGGCGGGCTTCGAGGCACTGTTGCGCGGAGTGGAAGTCACGACCCACGGGCTGCCTTTCTATGCCGGCTGGGGGCTGACCCATGATCGCGTCAGCTGTGAACGTCGCACACGGCGCCTGAGTCTTGATGCGCTGGTGGCGGGTGCCCTGATCGAGTACCCGCTGTACGTGGACCCGGTGTACGGGCATCACTGTAACGCCGAGACGGTTGTCACGATTCTGGAACAACAACGCACCATGCTGAGAAATGGCACCCGCAAGATCACCCTGCCTTGGAAAACAAGGCTCTACCGCGGCTATCGTGCGCTATTCATTGGAAGGCACTGACCTATGCAACAAGGAAGTCTGGCGTTGCCGAATCATCATTCTCCCCTGTCGGGCGGCTCTGAAGCGCGCGGCCTGGCATCGCTGCAGCCGCTGTTCAAGCTGTCGGAAGATATCGGGGTGATGCATCCGACCACGCAGGACACACCTTCCTCTCTGCTGACTCCTCCCTCTGTCGCGCGTCGCATTCCCGGTGGTGGACAGCGGCGTGTCTTCCTGCTGTTGCAAGGGGTCTGCTCGCCCTTCTTCCTGCATCTTGCCCACAAGCTGAAGCAGGACGGGCACGAGGTCATCAAGGTCAACTTCAACAGTGGCGACAGCTTCTACTGGCGCCACGACAAGGCCTACGCCTATCGCGGCCGGAGTGAAGACCTCGGCGAATGGATCGCCGAGCTGTGGCGCAGGCACCACGTCACGGATCAGGTGCTGTTCGGGGATCGTCGTCCCGTGCACCGGGATGCCGTGCTCAAGGCGGAATACTTCGGGATTCGCACCCATGTCTTCGAGGAAGGCTACTTCCGCCCCTTCTGGGTGACGCTGGAGCGCGAGGGGGTCAATGGCCACTCCCTGCTGCCGCGTGACCCCGACTGGTTCCGTGAGGCCGGTAGGCAACTGGACGACGCGCCCACGCCGCAGCGCTTCAAGGCCTCCTTCTGGGAGCGCGCCCGTCATGACATGACCTATCATCTGGCCGGTGCCGCCAATCCGCTGCTGTTCCCGCGCTATCGTCCGCACAGCATCAATGCCGCGGAGGAATACTGCGGCTATGCCACGCGCCTGCCGTTGATGCGCTGGTACAAGCGGCGGGATGCCGGACGCATCGAACAGCTGATGAACAGTGGCGCGCCCTTCTATCTGCTGCCGCTGCAGCTCAATACCGATGCCCAGATCCGTCATCATTCGCGCTTTTCCAACATGCAGGAAGTCATCCAGCGAGTGATGAAGAGCTTTGCCCTGAACGCTCCGCGCGGGGCGCGCCTGGTGATCAAGAACCACCCGCTCGACATGGGACTGGTGGATTACCCGAAGCTGATCCGAGAGCTCGAGCGCCGCTATGACGTGATCGGCCGCATCGTCTATCTGGAAAGCGGCAATCTCGAGACGCTGCTGCAGCATGCCAAGGGCATGATCACCGTCAACAGCACCACCGGCAATGTCGCGCTGCAGTATCGCTGCCCGACCTACTGCATGGGCGACCCGATCTTCAACCTGCCCGGCCTGACCTTCCAGGGCAGCCTGCACGAGTTCTGGACTCAGGGCGAGAAGCCGGACACCACGCTGTTTCGCAGCTTCCGCAACACCGTCATCCATACCGTGCAGCTCAATGGCGGCTTCTATTGCAAGCCGGGCATGCAGCTCGCGGTGACGGGAGCCTCGAAGATACTGTGTGCCGAGCGCTCACCGCTGGAGCAGATGTTGAGTCGCTGCTGATCCTGCCTCCGGGCCGGACATCGAGGTCGTCGTTGGCAGGGATGCCACCGTCGATCATGAGAGCGCCATCAGGCGCCTTGCAGAGCCGGAACCCCCGAAGGCAGGCCGCGTGTCTGCCTAAGGGCCACAAGAAGAACGACCATGAACAACGCAAGGGAACTGCCGACCGTGAGTGTCGGGATTCAAGGGAGACGATCATGACGGCAATGCCCCCGCAGCAGCCTGACACCCAGGCACCGTCCGCACGGGATAACGCAACGACCACCGAGCAGCGTGAAGGAAAGCAAGCTCCGGATGGCGCACCGCAGCAGAGTTCGCGTCCCGCCACTGCCCTGCGCCGCGTGCTGATCACGGGCGCGACCGGCGAGATAGGCGGTGCGCTCGCGCGTGCCTATGCCGCCCGGGGCACCACGCTGATCCTCACCGGTCGCAAGCAGCGCAAGCTGGATGCCATTGCCGGCGAATGCCGCGCACTGGGTGCCGAGGTGGAGTGCACGGTACTCAACCTGTGCGATGAAGAGACACTCTTCACCTGGCTGGATGAGGTCTGCGCACAGGGAGTGCCGGACATCGCCATCGCCAATGCCGGCATGAACACCGACATCGGCCCCCAGGGCAATGGCGAGCGCTGGGAAGATGCGCGTCGCCTGCTGCAGACCAACGTGGTGGGCACCTTCGGCATGGCGCATCATCTGGCCATGGCGATGAAGGCGCGGGGCAGCGGCCAGCTGGTGCTGCTCAGCTCGCTTGCCGCCTGGCACGGCCTGGCACTCACGCCGAGTTACAGCGGCAGCAAGGCGGCGGTGAAGGCCTACGGGGAAGGACTGAGAAGCTGGCTGAAGCCGTTCGGGGTCGGCGTGACGGTGGTGATGCCCGGCTATGTCACCTCCCCGATGTGCGAGGCGATGCCGGGCCCCAAACCCTTCGAGATGCCCGCCGAGCAAGCCGCACGCCGCATTCTCAAGGGTGCGGCACGCAACCGGGCCCGCATCAGCTTCCCCTTCCCGCTCAATTTCGGCTGCTGGTGGCTCAGCGTGCTGCCAGCCGGTATCTCACAGCGTCTGCTGGGATGGTTCAATTACACTCACTGAATGGCTGCCTCACCCCCACCCTGTCCGACGCATGCCAGGCATCGCGGGCAGGGTTCCAGACGGTCGCGATCTGCGCCAGAACATTACACCGCTGCTGCCGTGGCAGCGCTAACGAGGTCGGCATTACATGGAGTTTGTCATTGCGTTCGTGTCTTTCATGGTCTGGCCGCTGCTGGCAGGGCTGCTGGTCACGCTGGTGCTGGAGCATCTGATCCTGCGCCAGATGGACTCGGCACCGGTGGTCTTCTGGCGCCGGTCCTGGAGCGCCCAGCTCGCCCATGTGGGGTATTGGTGCGCGAGCTGGGCGCTCTGCACCCTGATCACGCAACGCCCGTGGTTTTCCGTGGTGGTCGTCAATGCCCTGTGGCTGGTGGTGCTGCAGGTCAGTCACACCAAATACGTCTCGCTGCGTGAGCCTTTCCTGAGCCAGGACTTCGAGTATTTTACCGACGCCATCAAGCATCCCCGGCTGTATATCCCCTTCTTCGGCATCGGCCTGACGATTGCCGCCCTCTGCGCCGGCGCACTGGCGATCGGGACGGGTCTGTGGCTGGAACCCGCACTGGGGTTCTCTGCGCGCTACGCCGATGACACCGGCGCCTGGCTGGTACCGCTGATCGCCCTGCTGCTGGCGAGCGGCGCCATGACCTATGCGCTCGGCAATCGACTGACTCGAGACATCATGCTGTTCCCGGAATATGACCTGCGTGAGCGCGGCATGGTCGCCTACCTGTTGGCATACGCTCGCCTGGCCCGTCGCCCGCTGATGCCGGATCACGATCCCCTGCAGGCCGCCGGGCAGACGGCGCGTGAGGCGCTGGAGGCGATCGGCAACGAAGATGCACCAGGCTGTCTGCCCCACGTGGTGAGCGTTCAGAGCGAATCCTTCTTCGATGCGCGCCGCGTCTACCCCAAGGTGCGCGATGACCTGCTGCCGAATCTGGACCGCTGTCACTTCACCGCCCTGTCTCAGGGGCTGCCCTGCGGACGACTGGCCGTACCGGCCTGGGGCGCCAATACCGTGCGCACCGAGACGGCCTTCCTCACCGGCCTGACCGCCGAGCAGCTCGGCGTGCACATGTTCAACCCCTACCACCAGCTGGCCAGGCGTGATGTCTCCAACCTGGCCGCCAGCTACAAGGCGCTGGGCTATCGCACCCTGTGCATCCACCCGTATCCGGGCACCTTCTATCTGCGCAATCAGGTGCTCAAGCGCATGGGCTTCGATGAATTCCTCGACATCGCGCACTTCAGCGATGCCGACAGGTGTGGTCAGTACATCAGCGATGCCGCCGTGGCCGCCAAGGTGGAAGACTGTCTGCTGGCCGCGGGCGATACCCCGTTGTTCATCCAGGTGATCACCATGGAGAATCACGGGCCGCTGCATCTGGAGACATTGGACACGGCTCGCCTGTCGGAGTGGCATGACGGCGATCTGCCGGACAACTGTCAGGAACTCGGCATCTATCTGCGTCACCTGGTGAACGCCGATGCGATGATCGGCCAGCTGACCACGGCGCTTTCCAGACTGCCGCGCGGCGGGCTGCTGTGTTTCTATGGGGATCACGTACCGATCATGCCCGAGGTCTACGCGACCCTGGGAGAACCCAATGGCGTGACCGATGGCTTCATCTGGTCCAGCGCCCTGCCGGAATCCGACGACACCGCGCGCCAGACCATGGCGACCGTGCGCGACGAGGACCCGGAGCTGATGGAGTGGGCCCTCGACTGCGATGGGCCTTTCAAGACTGACGAGCAATGCCGCAAGGGCGACCCGCGCGTCACCAATATCGACACATTAGGAAGTGCGCTGCTGGAGGCGACCGCCCGTCATGCTCGCCACAGCGCCGCGACTCAGAAGTTCAGGAGCCTCTCATGACCCGACGCGTTGCCATCATCGGCGCTGCCAGCCGTTTCCCCGGCACCACTCAGGCCACTCTGTGGGACGACCTCCTGGCCGGAAAGGACATGGTGACCGAAGTCGCCGATGACCGCTGGAGCAAGGACTCCCTCCTGCACCCGGACAAGAAGGCGCCGGGGATGAGCTACAGCTTCGCCGCCGGCTCGCTGGGCGACATCTCGGGCTTTGACCCGGCGTTCTTCGGCATCAGCCCACGCGAAGCCGCCAACATGGACCCTCAGCAGCGCATGCTGCTGGAGATGAGCTGGGAGGCCATCGAGCACGCCGGCATTCCCGCCGAGAAGATGCGCGGCTCGCGCTGTGGCGTCTTCATGGGCGTGGCGAGTCTCGACTATTCCTATCGCATGGCGGATGACCTGAGCGCCATCGGCCCGAATACCGCCACCGGCAACACCTCCAGCGTGGCCTCCAACCGCCTGTCCTATGCCTTTGACCTGCATGGGCCGAGCCTGTCGCTGGACACCGCCTGTTCCTCGTCGCTGGTCGCCTTCCATCAGGCCTGCCAGTCGATCCGCAGCGGCGAGACCGACATGGCGCTGACCGGCGGCATCAGCCTGCACCTGCACCCTTACGGCTTCCTGATCTTCTCCAAGGCCACCATGCTCTCGAAGACCGGCCGCTGTCAGGTCTTCGATGAGGCGGGCGATGGCTACGCGCGCTCCGAGGGCGGCGGCATCTTCCTGCTCAAGGACCTTGATCAGGCACTCGTCGATGGCGATCGCATCCTCGCCGTCGTCGCCTCCTCGGTGGTCAATACCGATGGCTACAAGTCCGGCCTGACCGTGCCCAACCCCGCCGCGCAGATCCAGCTGATGGAGCGCGCCTGTGAACTGGCCGGCGTGACGCCTGACGAGATTGATTATCTCGAGGCCCACGGCACCGGCACCGCCGTTGGTGACCCACTGGAAACCCG
This sequence comes from Cobetia marina, assembly GCF_001720485.1. Classification (GTDB taxonomy): domain Bacteria; phylum Pseudomonadota; class Gammaproteobacteria; order Pseudomonadales; family Halomonadaceae; genus Cobetia; species Cobetia marina. Next base: position 1,590,993 of record NZ_CP017114.1, on the reverse strand, counting down.
CGCCATCGGTGCCGCCATCGGCCAGAAGCGCTCAAGCCCGCTGCCGATCGGCTCGATCAAGAGCAACATGGGCCACCTGGAGACGGCCTCCGGCGTGGCGGGGCTGGCCAAGGCGCTGGGTGTGATCGCCCACCGCGAGGTGCCGGCCACCATCAAGATCCAGCGCCTGAATCCGAAGATTCGCAGCGACGAGTGGAATCTCGACATCGTCACCCAGCCGCGCAAGCTCAAGGCCTCCGGCCGTCTGGTGGTCGGGGTCAACTCCTTCGGCTTCGGCGGCGCCAACGCCCACGTGCTGCTGGAAAGTGCCCCCGAACCGGCGGTAGCGCAACCGACGACTGACGGCGACCAGACGCCGCCGCTGCGCCTGAGCGCCCGCTCCCCCGAGGCGCTCAGACAGATGGCGCGCGAGCTGGCCGAGCACCTGCGTGAGACGCAGGCGCACGATGCCGCCCCGAGCCTCTACGACCTCGCCTGGCACCTGGCGGCCCGCCGTGAGCATCACGTGCACGGCGCGCTGCTGAGTGCCGACAGCCTGGAGCAGCTGATCGAGGACCTCGACACCCTGGGCGGTGAGGCTGCGCTTGGCGATCATCCGCGCATCACCCTGGCGGACCGCCTCGCCCCGCTGCCCGCCGAGAGTGACAACGGTGCCTCGCCGCGCAAGGCGGCCGGCGCGCCCTCCCTCACTCGCGAGCGTGGGCCGGTGTTCGTGTATTCCGGCAATGGCTGTCAGTGGGCCGGCATGGGTCGCACCCTGATGCAGGAATCCGCCAGCGTGCGCGCCTGCCTGACCCGACTGGATGCGGCCTTCCGCGAGTACAATGGCTTCGAGCTGCTCAAGGAACTGGACGGCAGTCTGGCCGAGGACGGCGAGAACCGCCTCGACGCCACCGAGATCGCCCAGCCGACCCTGTTCGCCCTGCAGGTGGCGATCACCGAATGGCTGATCGAACGCGGCATCCAGCCGGTGGCCGTCACCGGCCACAGCGTGGGCGAAGTGGCGGCGGCCTGGGCCAGCGGTGCCTTGAGCCTCGAGCAGGCGACCCGTGTCATCTTCCAGCGCAGCCACCATCAGGGACGCACCCGCGGCAGCGGCGCGATGATGGCGGTGGGGCTGGGTGAGAGCGAGATGTGCGAGTGGCTGGAACAGCCACAATGGGCCTCGCTGTCACTGGCTGGCATCAACGGCCCGCGCGGCACCACGCTGGCCGGCGACCGCGAACGCCTCGAGGCCCTGAGTGCCGAGCTTTCCGCACAGGGCACCTTCGCCCGCGTGCTGGGGCTCGACTATGCCTTCCACAGCCCGGCGATGGACCCGATCAAGGACGGCCTGCTCGCCTCCCTCGAAGGGCTGACGCCCCGCGCCACCCGCATTCCCTTCCTCTCCACCGTCACCGGCAGCGTGATCGAAGGCGAACGCCTGGACGCCAGCTACTGGTGGGAGAACATCCGTCAGCCGGTGCAGTTCGAGGCCGCCGTCACACGTCTGGTCAGCTGGCAGTCCGCCAGCGAGGCGGACCTTGGCCGTCATCGTCTGCTGGTCGAGATCGGTGCCCATCCGATTCTGCGCAGCTATCTGAATGATGTCCTCAAGGCGCGCAGTGACGAGGCGCCGGCGGGACAGGTGCTGGCCAGTCTGGAGCGCCGCCATGATGGCCTGGAGGCGCTGGAGCACCTGCGTGGCCGCCTGCTGCTCTCCGGTGCGGTGGATCTCACTCGTCTGTTCCCGGTGGCCGGTCGCTTCGTCGATCTGCCGACCTACCCCTGGCAGCGCACGCCGTGCTGGGTGAAGACCACCAGCGAAGGCCAGCGCCTGCTGGAGCGCCATTACGTGCATCCGCTGCTCGGCTATCGTCTCGCTCAGCAGCAGCTGACCTGGGAGGCGCAGCTCGATACCCGCAAGGTCGCGTGGCTGGCCGATCACCAGGTCGGCGAAAGTGCCGTCTTCCCGGGTGCCGGCTATCTGGAGCAGTGTCTGGCGGCCGCCCACGAATGGCAGGCCGCCAGCGCGGAGGAGGATTCCCTGCCCGACGTGCTGGATCTCGAGGACTTCGAGATTCGCGCCCCGCTGCTGCTCGATGACACCACCCTGCGCCTGACGCGTCTGTCACTCGACAGCCGCAACGGTGCCATGCGTCTGGAAAGCCGCGAGACCCGCGCCGAAGATGCCGACAAGTGGAACCTGCATGCGGTAGCGCGCGCCTTTACGGCCACGCGTGGCCGTCTGCTGGAGCGTCGCGCCCCGGCGTTGCCCACGCGTGCCGCCGACCTGGATCGCGAGGCCCACATCGCGGCCGCCGCCCAGCTGGGCCTGCACTACGGCCCGCACTTCCGCGCCGCCGAGCAGATCTGGGTCGAGCATGGCAGCGAAGGCGCAGTCAACAGGCACACCGTCGGTGCTGCCCCGCATCCGCAGGTGCTGGCGCGCTTCGCGCTGACCCCGGAAATGCTCATGCAGGACGGTGACTTCCACCTGCACCCCGGGGTGCTCGACAGCGCCTTCCAGCTGTTCATCCCGCTGCTGGGCGTGCTTCAGGGCCAGACGGCCGCCAGCGATGGCATGGCGTTCGTGCCGGTGCGGGTCGGCCGTCTGCAGGTGCGTGAGCAGGTACGTGCCTCACAGATCACTACCGCCCGCGTGGTCCTGCGCTCGCGCGGCCCGCATTCGCTGTGTGCCGATTTCGAGCTGTACGATGCTGACGGGCGCGCCGTGGCCGTGGCCGAGGAAGCGCGCTTCCGGGCCGTGCGCCTGGGTCGCGATGGCACGGCCCACCTCGATTATCTGGATATCGCCCTGACGGCGGCGCCGCATCCGTTGAGTCCGCGCCCTGCCGCCGCCCTGGCGCTGGAATCGCTGGTCGCCGAGGCGATGGCGCCCGAGCTTGCCCACAGCGACGACACCACGCATCCGCTGGAAGACAGCCACCGCTTCCGTGATGAGCTGGAGCCGCTGCTCGACAGCCTGATGCTGGCCAGCGTGCACGAGACACTGATGCGCCACGCGGCGCCGGGCGATCCGGCAGCCCCGCATCTGGATCACGAGGCGCTGTCCCGCTGGCAGCGCCGCAGCCCGCTGTTCACCCGCGTGCTGCTCGACTGGGCGAGTGCCCAGGGCCTGACCGAATCCCGCGAGAGCGGCGACTGGCAGATCCACCCGCTGGACCTGCCGGCGGCCCGCGACATCTGGCAGCTGCTGGTTCGTGACTATCCGGGGCAGTTCCCGCTGACGCATGCGGCAGGTCGCCTGCATCTGCACCTGGACGAATGGCTCAACCGTGGCATGCCGATGGGCGGGTCCGGGTCCGGGTCCGGGTCCGGGTCTGAAGCCGACGCCACCGATGTCCTCGACGAGGCCGAGCAGCTCTCGCCTACCGCTCAAGTCTCCGGCGTGGAGGGCCTCGCCACTGACACCCTCACCCAGGACGCCGAGGCGGCGCTGGCACAGTTGCGCCAGCCGTTGATCCCCACCCTGCTCAAGACCGCCGTCGGCAATGCCGGCTGGCAGTGGCTGAGCGCGCAGCTGGACCAACGTCTCGCCCGCAGCCTGAGTGAACTGCCCGCTGGCCAGCGCCTGTCGGTGCTGGAACTCGGTGCCGGTGGCCCGTGGCTGGGACAGCGACTGGAAGCACTGCGTCTCGCCGACCGGCGTGAACCGTCTTTCGATGCGCTGGATTACACCTTCCTCGCCGCCAGCCAGAGTGCGTTCGGCGAGGCCCAGCGCCTGCAGGAAGACCTGCCGCTGATCGATGTCACCGCCAGCGAGGGCTGGGAAAGCCCCCAGGCGCCGGTACAGGTCGCGATCGTGCATCTGGACATGGAAGCGCCGTCTCAGGCCCGCGAGCTGCTCAGTCAGCTGGTGCAACGCCTGGCCCCCGGCGCAGAGGTCCTGCTGTGTGGCTGCGAGCCTGCCGCCTGGAGCGGTCCGATACTGGCACTGGACGACGGCGAGCAGCTGCGCAGCCACCCGGGGATGGTCCAGTGGCAGCGCCTGCTCGGCCAGCTTGGCCTGAGCCTGCCGGCGACGGATACCAGCGCGACGCCGATGTCCGGTGCCTGGTGGCTGGCCGCGAGCAAAGCGATGGCTGAGGACTCCGCTCAGTCAGACGCGCCACAGACGTCTCTGAAGATCGCGCTGCTGGATACCCCACAGGCGGCTGCGGACCAGGCGCTGATCTCGTCGCTGTCGCAATCCCTGGAGGCGCGTGGCCATCAGGTGGCGCACGTGACGCTGCCGCCGCAAGACACCCCGGAGGCGCTGTTCGCTCGCTTCTCGAGCGTCGATCATCTGGTCGCGCTGCCGGCCAAGGCCAGCGACGCCGCTGCCACCAACGCCCGGCAATGTGCCCGCCAGCAGCTGCTCACCGAGATCACCCAGGCCTTCGAGGCGGCGCAGGAACAGGATGACAGTCTGGTGGCGCCGACCTTGTGGGTGCTCACGCATGATGTAGCCGCCATGTGGCAGTCGCCGCCCTCAGGGGATGCGACTACGACCGAGGCGCCTGCCGATGCCGCCAGCTGGGGCTTTGCGCGCAGCCTGACCAACGAGAGCCAGGCACTGGATATCCGCCTGCTGGACACGCCGGTACTGGGAAGCGACGTCGTCAGCACGTCAGCCTTGATGAGCGCGCTGGTACAGGAAGTCGAAGCCCCGGATCACGAGCAGGAAGTCGTGCTGGATGCCAATGGCGCCCGCTTCGCGACACGCCTGCGTCAGGTGACAGCCCCTGCACAGGCAAGGCTTGCGATGACCGCCGAGCAGGCATCCCACGAGACGGCGGCAGGCCAGAGCGAGACAGACAGGAAGGATCGCCGCAGCGTGAGTCTGGGCTTCAGTCAGCCGGGCCAGCTGCGCAATCTCGAGTGGCAGCCGCGTCACCTCCCCGAGGTGGCACGCGGTGACGTCGAGGTACGTGTCGAGGCCACCGGCCTCAACTTCCGCGACGTGATGTACACCCTGGGACTGCTGTCGGATGAAGCCATCGAGCACGGCTTCTCCGGCCCGAGCCTGGGGCTCGAGTTCTCCGGTGTGGTGACACGCGCCGGTGACAACGCCGAATTCGCGGTCGGTGAGCGGGTGGTCGGCTTCGGCCCCGCCAGCTTCTCCGACCGTCTGGTGATCGCGGATACCGCGCTGGCCCGCGTGCCTCAGGGCGTCAGTCTGGAAGCGGCAGCGACCATCCCGACCACCTTCTTCACCGTCTACTACGCCCTCAAGCATCTGGCGCGTCTGGAAGCCGGCGAGAAGGTGCTGATTCACGGGGCTGCCGGGGGGGTGGGCATCGCGGCGCTGCAGATCGCCGAGTGGCTGGGCGCCGAGGTGTTCGCCACCGTCGGTTCGCCCGCCAAGCGTGACTTCCTGGCGCTGATGGGCATCGAGAACGTCTATGACTCGCGCAGCCACGGCTTCGCGGAGGACATCCTGGCCGACCTCGCCGCCCGCCAGCAGCGCGATCCGAGCGTGGATGCACGTGGTGTCGACGTGGTGCTCAACTCGCTGGCCGGTGAGGCCATCGTCCAGAATCTGCGCGTGCTCAAGCCCTTCGGGCGCTTCTGTGAGCTGGGCAAGCGTGACTTCTACGAGAACACCCCGATGGGGCTGCGCCCATTCCGCAACAACCTGAGCTACTTCGGTATCGACTCCGATCAGTTGATGAAGGAATGCCCGGGCCTGACCACGCGCCTGTTCCGCGAGATGATGGCGCTGTTCGAGGATGGCACCCTCGCGCCGCTGCCCTACACCACCTTCGATGCCAGCCAGGTGGTGGAAGCCTTCCGCTACATGCAGCAGGCCCGTCAGATCGGCAAGGTGGTGGTCACCCAGCGCTCCCTCGCGGCACCGCTGAGCGAGGCGCAATCTGCTCCCGCCGGCAACAGGACTTCTGGCATGAGCACCAGCGGCTTGGCGGCGCACTCCGGCGAGCTGCACCTCGACCCGGCGGCCAGCTATCTGGTCACCGGCGGTCTCGGGGGCTTCGGGCTGCGCAGCGCCGAGTGGCTGGCCGCACAAGGCGCGCGTGAACTGGTGCTGCTGGGGCGCTCCGGCGCTGCCAGTGACGAGGCACAGGCAGGTGTCGCGCGTCTCGAGGCACAAGGCGTGCGTGTGCATGCGCTGGCCTGCGATGTCGCCGATGAAGCGGCGCTCACGGCCGTGTTCTCACGCTTCGTCACGTCGGCGGATGCCAGTGAGGCGAAAGATGCCATCGCGCCGCTCAAGGGCATCATCCATGCCGCGGCGGTGATCGACGATGCACTGATCCGTCACCTGGACGCCGAGCGCATCCAGCGAGTGATGACCCCGAAACTCGAGGGCGCACGCCTGCTGGATCGCTTGAGTGCCGAGCATGCGCTGGACTTCTTCGTGCTCTACTCCTCGGCGACCACGCTGTTCGGCAATCCCGGTCAGAGTGTCTATGTGGCAGCCAACCACTGGCTGGAAGGGCTCGCCGCCAGTCGTCGTGCGCGTGGCCTGCCAGCCACCTGTGCCCGCTGGGGCGCGATCGAGGATGCCGGCTTCCTGGCGCGCAACGAGAAGACTCGCGAAGCGCTCAAGAATCGTCTGGGCGGCGATGCGCTGATGGCGGATCACGCCCTGGCCTGTCTCGGCGAGATGATCGTCTCGGATCAGCAGGCGCTGGCACTCGGCCAGCCGGGTCGCTCGCTGGGCGTGCTGGAGCTGGAATGGGGAGCGCTGGCGCGCTTCCTGCCCACGGCCGCGACACCGCGCTTTGACGAGATCGCACGGCGCGCCGGAGACGATGACGGCAGTCAGGCGCAGCAGGACGATATCGCCGCGGCCCTGGCGGGCTTGAGCGGTGAGGCGTTGCAGACCGCCATCGTCGAGATCCTCAAGGGCGAGCTGAGCAAGATTCTGCTGATCGACGTGGCCGCCATCGACGTCAACAAGAGCGTCTATGACATGGGCTTCGACTCGCTGATGGGGGTCGAGCTGATGACGGCGGTGGAGGCGCGTCTGGGCATCAGCATTCCGGTGATGATGATCAGCGAGGCTGCCACCCTGTGGCGTCTGGCAGAGCGTCTGATGCACAAGATGAGCGCGGCCGATGGCGAGGACGCCGAGAGCAGCAGTGAAGATCAGGCCATGGCGCAGCTGGTCAAACAGCACGGTGGCGATGCCATTCCCCAGGGTGAGCGCGGCGAGATGGTCAGCAAGTAGCCGCCGGGAGGATGAGACGCGGACGAAGGCGGCAGGACGGTGACGGCGAGGCGAGACTGGCGCCGGCTCCCGTCTTGCCGTAACGTCCCAGTCATATCGTCACAGGTTCGCGTCGCCTCCAACGGCGGCGCCGACATGCATCACGTACCCGACGGGCGGGGAGCCACGGCTCTCGCGCCCGTTTTTGGGTCAGCAACCTCGTGAAAGGAATTCGACTCTTGGCATCACGTCATACCCCCGGATCTTCCGCCAGTGACATGAAACAGCAGTTGCTGGACAAGGCCCGTGCACGCCGTACCCGCCCCACCACCGCACAGGCTCAGGGCCCCGAAGACGACATCTTCGCGCACAGGACAACCGCCCCACTGGAGATCAGCGATGACTTCGTGCGCTTCGATCGCCAGCCCGGTTATCAGCAGCTGAGCATGATGCAGCAGGCCGGTGCCGCCTTCGGCGTGCCGGAGCCCTTCTTCCGCGTGCATGAAGGCTGCGCTGGCGCCACCACGCGCATCGATGGGCGCGAGCTGGTCAACTTCGCCAGCTACAACTACCTCGACTATTCCCGTCATCCCGAGGTGATCAAGGCCGCGGCCGAGGCGGCGGCCCATTACGGTACCTCGGTGTCGGCCTCACGCGCCGTCTCCGGTGAGCGTCCGATCCATCGCGAGCTGGAAGCGGCGGTGGCGCGCACCTACGAGGTCGAGGATGCGGTGGTGTTCGTCAGCGGTCATGCCACCAACGTGTCCACGCTGGGCTATCTGCTCGGCCCGAAGGACCTCATCCTGCATGACGAGTGGATCCACAACAGCTCGCTGGTCGGCGCCCAGCTCTCCGGCGCTCGTCGCATGCCCTTCGCGCACAACGACCCCGACGCGCTGGAAGCCCTGCTCAGCAGTCAGCGCGGCAAGTTCGAGCGCGTGCTGATCGTCACCGAAGGCCTCTACAGCATGGACGGCGACGTGCCGGACCTGCCGCGCCTGATCGCCCTCAAGCAACAGTACCGCTGCTGGCTGATGGTCGATGAAGCCCACTCCTTCGGCGTGCTCGGGGAGCGTGGGCTCGGCCTGAGGGAACACTTCGACATCGCTGCGCGTGACGTCGATATCTGGATGGGCACGATGAGCAAGACGCTGTCCGGCTGCGGCGGCTACATCGCCGGCTGCAAGGAACTGGTCAGCATGCTGCGCTACTTCGCGCCGGGCTTCCTCTACTCGGTGGGCATGCCGGCGCAGGTCGCCGCCCCGTCGCTGAAGATCCTCGAACTGCTCCAGGGCGACGATGCCAGACAGCGCATCGCTCGCCTGCATGCCGTCTCCGGCTACTTCCTCACGCGCGCCCGTGCGCTGGGGCTGGATGTCGGCGACAGCCTGGGGGTCGCGGTGGTGCCTGTCATCCTCGGCAGCTCCCTGGTGGCGGCACGCCTCTCCAACCAGCTGTTCGAGGCCGGCTTCAACGTCCAGCCCATCCTGCACCCCGCCGTCCCGGAGAAGAGCGCCCGTCTGCGCTTCTTCCTCTCCTGCGAGCACACCGAAACCCAGGTGGACGCCGTCCTCGAGATCCTCATCCAGCAGCTGAGCGACATCAAGGCAGGGCTCTGAGGGTCGTCAGCCCACACGTGACGGATCGGATCAGTTCTGCCAGTTCACACCCCAGAACGAAAAACGCGGCCCTGCTGAAAAGCGGGGCCGCGTGCGTCATGGGGTATGCGTTCACTCTATACAGCCATTGCGAAACGAGTATCTGATCCTGTCACTTCAAACACCGTTCAATATCGTCCTGATACCTGACAATTGGTGATGCCAATATTTTCCATTCAAATAAATCAGTATTTCGTAAATTAAACTCTTGGCCAATAACCAAAATAATCCCGCAACTCGTTATCGTATCCTGTATATTCTCGCTGAGATGATCACGCCAATGACTGACATGGTTCCTTGACATCTTTTATACAGAACTTTCAGGGACATGAAAGTGATAAGCGCATCACGAAGTCATATCTACACTCATGCAACGATTACATGGACGTATGCACGATGTCTCAATCTGGAAATCTCTCCCTGACCGGGAAAATCGACAATGGGGTCTCACGAATCCTCTGTCAGATATTGAATACCCTCAAGACCCTCCTGCTCTGGCTCACCGGCCTGATGATAGTGGTTCTACTCCCTTTCGCCATCTTCGAGTACGGTGAGGGCCTGGCTGACATGTCACTCCTGGAATGGGCATTCGTGGTGCTGTCAGGCCTGCTGGTGTGGCGTCATGTCCATTACTGCCAGCATTTCTCGACAGGCTTCTGGAAAGGGGCCAGTCGCTTGCTGGTGTCTCTGGGAATCCTCACGGTGGTGGAACTGGTCGTGATTGGCCTGTGTGAAATATTTCTCTGGCAGTCAGAATATGAAGAGCTCCCGAAGCAGTATCTTCTCGAAGATGATCCGCTCGTCAAACTGGCCACTTATGCCACGTTGCTGATTGCCCTCTATCTGGCAGCACCTACTGCGCTCCGCAGCACAGCGACGAAAGATGAGCAGCAGGACGAAAAGCCCTCACTTTCCCCCGATGAGGCTGATTCAGCCACGAGTGATACTTTCAAGGAGCCCACACTGTGAAAACCCCATTCGGTCAATACTCTTTCATCGCTTTCCTCGTGACGCTGGCATTCACCTCGGCCACGCCTGCCCAGGCCAACAAGCATTCGGAACGCCTGATCCAGAGCTGCAACGAGCTGGTGGGAATCTATGCCGAGAGAGATAAACAGAACCTGCTGGCAGGTGTCACGACAAGTGTCTCGGAAGCCCTGCAAGCAGGCTACTGCATGGGCGTGCTGGATGAGTATCGTCGTCATGACAGATGTTACTCCCATGACTGGTTCACTCAGGCTCAGAAGATAGCGGAGATGTCGGTTGGCTACAGCGAGCGCATCTCGGTCAACGAGTTGCTGGAGTTCTCCTGTGAGCGAAGCTGACAAGGGTAACTGGCGCGAAATATCGTCTGTATACGAGGACTTGCTCTGCCGCAAGGTAGGCTTGAGCAAGCCCCTCAGTCAGCATGGCAAGCTCCTGAACTCGATCAAGACACTGGTCAATGCTCTGAGTCCTTCTCTCAAGCACAAGGACGATGTCTGTCGCAAACCCGACCGCAGCAAGACGCAACACCTGCGCCTGGATTACACACCGCTCGGGCATGGCTGTGACAGCCGGAACCGGGTGCGAATCCACCCAGGCGACATCACGCTTCTCTGGAATGCCATCCTGCTTCAGGGAATCTTCGGTGAGCCAAAGCTCGTCATTCAGCTCCTGGAGCAGAAAACCAGGCGACAGGAGCTGGTCGAGTGGGCACGTGAGCTGTTCTTCGAGCGCCAGTCACTGGCAGGACTTGGCCTGTTGCGTCAGGAGATGATCCTCTTGCTGAGTCGATTGCCTGATGCCGATCTCACGTCAGAGGAATTGCCCAACCCCTTTGCCGATGCGTTACCGCAGATGGGCCTCGGTCACCTGCAGGGCAACGTACTCAAGGGACTGGCCGCTCAGACAGCGGCCCTCTCCCAGGGGGACAGCATGATGGCCGCCTACTTCAGGGGAGATCTTCAGGAGGCCTACCAACAGGCATGCCAGCTGAAGACGGACAACGAGATGCTGGTGAAGTATCGTGGCCTGATCCTCCGTCAATACAAGGACGCTTCCTCCTTCGACGCACTGCTGGACACCTTCCGCAAAAAAGATTGTTGAAGCATGCGTGTTGTGGAATCCACAAATAAATACTGGTTTCGTCAACCAAGACGGAGCCAGTCATGCCAACCATCGATACCATCCTCGCCCGCTGTCCCCATGAGGTCAGCCGCTGCTACCAGTCCAAGGCCATCCAGATTGATCACGCCATGGCCAATGGCACGCCCTACCGATCACTTGGCGGAAAACGCCTGCGCTGCCGCAAGGGCTATCTGCGCTTCAAGATCGGGCATGCCTGGCGTCTGCTTTACCAGCTGACTGCCAATGGCTATGAGCCCTGCGCCCTGATCAGTCGTCAGAGTTTCGACCGTGAGATGAAACGAAGGCGGGACATCAAGTTCTGCAATCACCCCTCACAGGAGTCATGCTCATGAATGCCATCGTTTCTCTGAACCAACCCCGCGTGGATCGTCACGGACTGGACATCAATGTCAGCCGTCTCGACCTTGCTCGTCTGAAGCACAAGTACACGGCCTCCAGCGAAGCCGAAATGTCGGTGGAAGCCTGGGACAAGGCGGAGCGTGAGTATCGCCGCTTCCTGTCACTCAAGGCCTTCTATCCTGCTGTCTCGCTCGTGCCCAGCAAGGAGGTCGATGCCTTATGGCATGCACACATCCTGGACACACGTGCTTACCGCGAAGACTGCCACCAGGTATTCGGTCGCTTCATTGACCACTACCCCTACTTCGGTATCTACGGTGAAGACGACTACCAGCAATTGAAGGATGCCTTTGCACAGACGGTAGCGCTGTATGAAAAACACTTTGGCGCCTACCCGGGTGGCGGCACTGAATCACAGGCGATGCGTTGTGGTGGCGACCATAAGTGTCACGTCCCATCCGCATGCGCCTGTCGCGGGGGCCCTGGGGCTTGTAAGTAATAGACCGGCAGCCTACTCAAAACTATTTCAAACAATCGATACAAAGAGATCCAAGACAATGAAAAATACGACCAAGACTCACGCTCCAGCATCCAAGGCCCCTGCACGCAAAGCCCCGGCTCCGAAAGTGCCCAACAGACCGAGCACGACTGGCAACCCCTCCGGCGGTCGCCGTGGCAACAACCCGCCCAAGAAGGCTCAATCTCCGGCGCCTAAAGCCCCTGCGCACAAAGCCCCGGCTCCGAAAGTGCCGAACGGACCGAGCACGACCGGCAATCCCTCCGGCGGTCGCCGTGGCAACAACCCGCCCAAGAAGGCGCAATCTCCGGCGCCTAAAGCCCCTGCACGCAAAGCCCCGGCTCCGAAAGTGCCGAATCTGCCGAGCACGACCAGCAATCCCTCCGGCGGTCGCCGTGGCAACAACCCGCCCAAGCGTGCCTGAAGGTAGTGTGTCTGAACTCTGCTGAGTGATTGACACACCCCGGAACGAAAAACGCGGCCCTGCTCTTCAGCGGGGCCGCGTTTTTGTCACGGGATCGTCATTACCGAAAATCAGTGCCTCAATCGGTGAGGCTCAAGCCTGATCTCCCGAAAGTTCGCTCAACACCTGCTCGAACACCTCTTTAGGCTGGGCGCCGTTCAAGGCGCTGCGACGATTGAAGACGAAGGTCGGCACGCTGGAGATGCCCATCTGCTGCCAATGGGCTTCGCGAGCCCTTACCTGCTGGAGGGCCTCCGGGTCGTCCAGCTGTGCCAGCCCTTCGGTGGCATCCAGCCCGACCGCAGCCAGAGAGTCCGCCATCACGGCGCGGTCCGACATGTCCTTCTGCAAGGTGAAGTAGTCGGCGTAGAACTGCATCATCAGGTCATGCTGCATGCCCTGTTCGGCGGCGTACTCGAGCAGGACGTGGAGCTCGAGGGTATTCACCATGCGCATGTCGTCGAAGAAATTGAAGACCAGGCCTTCCTCGGCTGCCAGAGCGGTCAGATTGCGACGTGCTTCGGCACTGGCCTTGGGCGTGGTGTTGTACTTGCGCTCGATATGGGCGCGCAGATTCTCGCCGTGTGCCGGCATGTCCGGATTCAGCTCGAAGGGCTGCCATTCGATCTCGACGCTATCTTCCAGGCCGAGTGACTGAATGGCGCTCTCGAGGCGCTTGTAGCCGATCACGCACCACGGGCACATCACGTCGGAGACGATGTCGATCTTGAGCTTGTCTTGCATGTCAGTTCTCCTGAGCGGTGAAGCAGCCTCCTTCACCCCACGTGAATAGTCGTGAGCGATTGCTCAAATTTTGCGCGTACTGTAGACCCGTCACCTTCGCAGGTCAAAATACTCTCAGGGTGCCTGCAGTGTCTCGAGGCGTCGCTCGTGGGCGCGCAGCGTGCCCCACACGATCGCCAGCCAGAAGGCGTAGACCATCACGCCACTGGCCTGGGAGAACATCACCCAGGTCATCCCGAAGTCGAGGAAGGTCAGCGGCAGCAGCACGCCGGCGACAGCCAGTGAGCGCAATGTCAGGTCGTCGCTGTCCAGGCGACGGTAGAAGAGTCGCAGCGGCACCAGATAGAGTGCCAGCAACGCCAGCAAGCCCAATACTCCGCGCTTGACCCAGGCGTCGAGAAACTCGTTGTGGGGATGCTCATAAGGTTGGACGTGGCGACTCAGCTCTCCCCGCTCGATCATCGCATCACGCGCCTCGGCATACCCCGTCTCGCCCCTGCCCAGCCACGGCTGCTCGGCGATCATCAGCAGAGCCCCCCGCCACATCTCGAGACGCGCCCCCGCAGAGGTGCCGGCATTGCGGTCCTCCACGTACTTCGTGACATCCGAGACACCGGCTTCGACACGTTGCTGGATACCGGTCGCCGGAGTCATCACCATCAAGGCGATCACCCCGGCACACATGAAGACGCCCAGTCTGAGCACACGGCGTGAAATCACCTCACCATAACTGCGATACAGCACCCAGGCCGCGAAGGGAAAGCCGATCCAACCGCCGCGTGTCCCCGACATCAACGAGCCGATGATACCGAACGCCCCGCCAACCAGCAGCGCCAGTATCCAATAGCGCCGCCGGGCACCTGCCTGACTCATGGCCCAGCCAAGTCCCGCGAGACACATCAGCCCCATCAACATGCAGATATCGCCGAAATTGATGGTGTTGGTAAAGCCGCCGGCGCGGTGCACGCCCCACACCAGCTTCTGCCACATCGCCCAGCTGCCGGTCAGCACGCTGCCGAGGATCAACCCACCCCACATCGCCCCCAGCGACGGAGGACACGACAACACGAGCAACAGCACCGGCACAGCCAGCAACAGGCGGATGGGCACGCCTGCCGTCTGCCACGCATCCCCCTGCAGCAGGATGCTCACCAGCAACAAGGCTGCGAGGCCCGCCATCACGCCGATGACGGTCACGTCCTCCTTGCCAGGCGCGCGCAGCAGCGTGCGCGGCTCGCGCAGCAACCCATAGCCACTGAGCAACACCAGCAGTGCCGGCCCGATGCTATAGCCAGAGGGCAGGACCAGACTGAGCAGACCGAACAGGAAAACGCCGCAGGACACGGGACGCGACGTCACCGAGGAATCATCGGCGTCAATGGGGGATGAAGCTGAACGAGCGAGGGAATCGTATGACGGCATACCTGGCCTTCCTGACCCAGTGATGACTCTATGAAGGATGGCACGAGCCACTCAGGCGCATGCTGCAGAGGGCTATTGAGGACTCCATGGGAGGGATAGCCTGACACAACTGCCCTCCTCCTTGGCATCAGGCAAGCAGCATGAAAGTCTTCACCTATGTCCTCTCCACTGACACGAAAACGCCGCATCACGAGGATGCGGCGTTGTATTTTCGATCAAGAACCAGCGCTCTGAATCAATCGTTGCCGAACAGATCCCGGGTGTAGACCTTGTCGACCACATCGGCGAGCTCTTCCGCCATGCGATTGCTCAGAATGACGTCAGCTTCCTGCTTGAACGCCTCGAGATCCCGCATGACGCGTGACCCGAAGAAGGTGTCCTCTTCCAGTACCGGCTCGTACACCACCACTTCCACACCCTTGGCCTTGATACGCTTCATCACGCCCTGCATGGCACTGGCGCGGAAGTTGTCAGAGCCGGACTTCATCACCAGGCGATACACCCCCACTACCTGCGGATTGCGCTTGAGCACGGATTCCGCGATGAAGTCCTTGCGCGTGGTGTTGGCATCGACGATGGCCTGGATCATGTTGTTGGGCACTTCCTGATAATTGGCCAACAACTGCTTGGTATCCTTCGGCAAGCAGTAACCCCCATACCCGAAGGACGGGTTGTGATAGTGCTGGCCGATGCGCGGATCCAGCCCCACCCCTTCGATGATCTGCCTGGCATCCAGGCCATGTGATTCGGCGTAGGTATCCAGCTCATTGAAGTAGGCGACGCGCATTGCCAGGTAGGTATTGGCGAACAGCTTGATGGCCTCAGCCTCGGTGCTGTCAGTGAAGAGCACATCGACACCCTGCTTGATGGCACCTTCCTTGAGCAGCCCGGCGAACACCTCGGCACGCTCGGAGCGCTCACCGACGATGATGCGAGACGGATGCAGGTTGTCGTACAGCGCCTTGCCTTCACGCAGGAATTCCGGCGAGAACATCAGATTCTGAGTCTGGAAACGCTCACGCGCCTCAGCCGTATAGCCCACCGGCACGGTGGACTTGATGACCATCACCGCGTCAGGATTGATGTCACGCACATCCTGAATCACCGCTTCCACACTCTTGGTGTTGAAGTAGTTGGTGGTGGCATCGTAATCCGTCGGCGTCGCGATGATCACGAAATCGGCATCGCGGTAGGCCTCTTCCTTGTCGAGGGTAGCGCGGAAATTCAGATCTCCACGCGCCAGAAACTCATGAATCTCATTATCGACGATAGGTGAGATACCACGGTTCAGGCCTTCCACCTTCTCCGGCACGATATCCAACGCGACGACTTCATGATGCTGAGACAGCAGCATGGCGTTGGAGAGACCGACATAACCGGTGCCTGCGATGGCAATTTTCATTTCCAATGTTTCCTGTATTTACCGTAACGAAAGCTAAAAATACTGGGGATATACGACTGCTGAAGAGAGATGAAGTTCCCCCAAGGCCAGTCATGGTGATGAATCACGTCTCATTGTGCAAATCGTCTTTTGCAGAAACCTAGCGCTACGAGCTCAGCCTGGTATCTATCGAAGAGAGACGATGTCATGACGATAGACACTGACCGGAGTCGTCAATATACGAAACAGGAGATATTCAAATAGACGTGAAATCATCAAGGGCTATCAAATGGAGAAGTAATTACGATACCACTCCACAAAACGACTAGCCCCTTCTTCTACCCCGACTTGCGGACGATAGCCTGTCGCAGCAAAGAAATCTTCAGTATCCGCCCAGGTTTGAGAAACATCTCCTGGCTGCATGTCCATATAGTTTTTCTTGGCCTCGATACCCGTCGCTTTCTCGACGGCACTGATGAAGTCCATCAGCTGAACTGGGCTACCATTGCCGATATTGTAGAGGGCATAGGGTGCAGGACTTTCATCCGGTGCAAGGCCCTCCGCTGCCGATTTTTGCCCAGCCTGAGGAACGACATCCTTGATGCGAATGATCCCCTCAACGATATCGTCAATGTAAGTAAAGTCACGCGATAGATCGCCGTGGTTATACACATCGATGGACTTGCCTTCGAAAATGGCCTTGGTGAACTTGTACATCGCCATATCCGGACGACCCCAAGGGCCATACACGGTAAAGAAGCGCAGGCCAGTCGTCGGAATGCCATAGAGGTGAGAATAGGTGTGCGCCATCAGCTCATTGGATTTCTTGCTCGCCGCATACAGGCTGACAGGGTGATCAACACCATCCTTGGTAGAGAATGGCACCTTCGCATTCAGGCCATACACGGAGCTGGAGGAGGCATAGACCAGATGCTCGATCTTGTGATGACGGCAGCCTTCCAGGATGTTCAAGAAACCCAGCATGTTGGCATCCGCATAGGCATGCGGATTTTCCAGCGAGTAACGTACTCCCGCCTGTGCTGCCAGATGAACCACATGTGAGATCTCATTGTCAGCAAACACTTTCTCTACCGCCTCGCGATCCGCAAGGTCAAGCTTGAGGAAAGTGAATCCAGCGTGCTGCTGAATGAGTTCGAGACGGGCCTCTTTCAAAGAGACATCGTAGTAATCATTCAGCGAATCAATGCCAATGACATTCTGACCTGCTTCCAGTAGACGCTTGCTGACTTCAGCCCCAATGAAACCCGCAGCTCCAGTAACCATTACTGACATCATTTTTTACTCTTCTTGGCAAGAATTTCTTCAGCGACATCAAGATAACGCTGAATCACATATTGTTCGTCATATTTCTCTTCAGCCAGCTTTCTGGAGTTGGCCTGCATCTCTGCCAGCTTTTCGTCAGAAAGATTGATGACCTTTTCCATAGCTTCTTTCAAAGCTTCAGTATCTCGTGGAGGCACGAGGAAGCCATTGACACCCTCGATTACAACATCGCGACATCCTGGCGTATCTGTTGTAATAATAACTTTACCTGAAGCGGCAGCTTCAAGTAAGCTCCGAGGGGTACCCTCTGGGTAGTATGAAGGAAGGACAACGCAATCTACCTCCTTTAGGACTTGATCAATATCCGCGCGCATCCCCAAATACTCAAACCAAGAAAATGCTTCATAATGACTTATAATATTGTGTGGAACAGCTCGATCTGAATAATCCAGAACACCAGCTAATTTAAAACCGACATTAGAATAAATCTTCGACACTAATTCTGAAGCATTTAGATACTCCACCACACCTTTTTCATTAATCAACCTTGCTGCCATCAAGAAAGTGCGGCTTGAATTAATCTCACTACTAAAACTGAACTTTTCTAAATCAACGCCAGAACCAGGTAATACCTCACTACGGTCCGTACTTAAAAGAAATTGTGTCAGACAAATATCTCTATCTATATTGTTTTGAAAAAAAACATATTCCGCTTTATTCAGGAAAAATCTAAATAGTATCTTATAAACAACACCAGTTATCCCAGTTAATTTTGATGCACTACCTAAACCAGAGATATTTATCACGATTGGCGTTGAAAGGAAGTAACAAGATATAAGTGCATATAAATTAGTCTTAGGATTAAAACTAAAGACTATCTTAACTTTAGATTTCCGGATGGAATTAAAGACAGAAAGAAAGCTTCTCGCCTCTCTATAAAAATTAACGCTATACGCATTAAGATCAATTGGTATGTGCCTTACTTGTAGCGCAATACTAGAGTCTTCTGGGGAGAAACAAACAACGTCTCTATTTTTAGAGAACTCCATAATAGTATTTGAACGGAAGTTTTTTAGATACCATTTACTGTTTGCTATAAAACCAGTTGCCCTCTTTTTCACAGCCATGCATTATGCCCTCCATAAAATTTATTCCTTATCTCATTTACCTTATCGTACGAATATTCTTGTGATAATGCTAAAGAATGTTTAGCTAGAAAGGAATATGTTTCTGGATGAGATATTATATTTTCTATTCTATCTACTATCGCCAAAGAATTCATTGCAGGGAATAATGCAGATGAATGAATTAACTCAGACATGCCCCCTACGTGGCTACCAAAACAAGGCTTGCCCATACTCATAGCTTCTAATACAGAGCGAGGAAGGCCTTCAGTGAGACTCGGTTGAATATAAATGTCTATATCCGATAGCCAGCTATAAATCTTATCTCGATCTGTAATCACGCCTTTATACTTAATATAGCCATGATGCGGAAAAGATACTGATTTACGTTTATTCCCAACAACTTCAAGAGATATATTGTGTCCTTTATTATTGAGCAATTTTACTGCTTCAAAGAGATACTTAAACCCTTTAAGCTCTATATCTGGATCGCCAATAAACCCCAACTTAATAGCCTTTGAGTCAAATACAAATGGCCTAATATTCGATGCTGGATATATAACCGCATCGGTTGCACTGACTACATTGTTGGCACATGGATATTTATCTTGCAAAAACTGCTTAGTTACATAAATAACATTTTTTGATTTCGATATCCATTTTTTATTTCTATATTCAGCGATAGGAGCATATAATTTAGAAACTAGTGTATTACGAGACACAATGCAATCATAAGCATTTGCAACAACTTCAACAGCAGTTTTCTTATTCTTCTTTACAGCATACTTTAAAGCTATCAAACCTATTTCACTAGGTAAGCGAACTATGACGTAATCACAGTCATCGACCGCATTGTGTATAGTATTACGTACTAAATTTCGATTTATTATACCCTTCTTAGTAAGAGGCCCCCATACGCCTTGGACACTAATATTATTACCATTCGCAATTGACAAATTATTATCAATGGATTCTACTTCTTTATAGCGTGCCACTACATCTAAAGAGGAAAAAAAATTGAGATAGTAAGCCAAACTACTATAATCTAATTTACCGGGTGAATAAAAATTATCTTCGTGCTTACTAAATACATGATCATGAAAAAAAGCCAACTTAGTCATTATTGAATTCCATGATTTTCTTTGCAGGTATTCCACCATAAACAGATTTAGCTATAAGCTCACCTTTAACTACACTCCCTGCCCCTATAACACATCTAGTATTAATAATAGTCCCCCCCAGTACTCTGACCCCACAACCAATCCATACATCTTTCGCAATACTAATCTTCTTCAGAACAAGACTATTATATTTAATAGGTGTGGCGGAATCGTTCCATGCATGTTCAAAGCTTATAATTGATGAATTATGTGCTATTGACACTTCACTACCAATATCAACTCCTCCTATTGCATCAATATAACAATTCTCATGTATACTTACATTATCACCAATAGTAAGACCAGACATATTCTTAATTGTTACCCACCTGGCTATATATACATTACTACCTATGTAATTAACCTTTGAAGCTAATAAGCAGTACCTTAAAATTAAGCCTACCGGTGTTGGTATTGACGATGAAAAATCATAAAGCAATCGTATTATACACTTTGGGCAGAGCTTTAAAAAAAATATCAGTGGTTTTAAAAAAAGTTCAATTATTTTCCAATACTTACGTCCCATTATATCACTCCGAATCTAACATATTTATACATACGTAAGAAAAACTTTTTTATTGGGCCTGCCGCAGGAATTAGATAATTACTAGTCAGACTCAAAGCATTAAGAGACTCTACACATGTTGTTATTTGTGTCGATGTATCGCTACGTCCTGATGATGCTATATTTTTACGCAACCAGTACAGAGGCTCTTTAAGGAGCCCTTTTCTAATTGATTTATCAATTGAAATTCTTAAAAGGAAATCATAATCTTGTGCTTTTTTAAATACTTCATTATAAGAATGCTTTAAAAAAACACTACGTTTGCCAAAGAATGTACCATGAATATGCGGATTCCCTAATGTCAGAAAATCCACATCAAACCAATACTTATCTTTTATAGATACCTTGGGAAAGACGCCAATAATTTTCTTTTCTTCTTTGTGTGACTCAAAGATATAAGCTTGTGTGGTTAAAAAATCCAAGTCTTCATTTTCTAAATATTGCAGCGAGTCATGTATCCTATTTGGTTCTAAAATATCATCAGCGTCACAACGCGCAATATAATCTCCTGTAGATAGTACAATCGCTCGATTTAAAGATTTTGTAAGGCCCTGATTTTCTTGCTCTTCATACACTACTTTAATAGCCCCTTCACAACGCTCAATAAACTGCTCAATAATTTCACCAGAACTATCTTTGCACCCATCATTTATTATTACTACTTCAATGTTTTTATATTTCTGAATCAATATAGAGTCCAAACATTCATGTAAGTAATCTTCAGCATTGTAAACACTCATAATTATAGATACGCGACCACTCATCCTAACCTCCTTTTATTAGCTATTCGCACAAAAGAAACTGATAAAAAAACAAAGCTTAAGATATAGGTTAAGACGTAACCTAATATGATAGTTGAATAAGAATTAAAATATACAGCAGACGCAAGGGTAATGCCTATTAGTAACACGGTCATACTTGACACATTTTTATTTATTCTTGAAACACCTATCAATTTTATAGTTTGTGTAACATATGAATTGGCAAAATGTGGAACTACAGTTATTACAATTAAAGAGGTAATGAGTAATGGTGCTAAATTATTTGAGTAATTACTAAAATAATTGTATTGCACCAACACAAGAACTCCAAGATAAACTGCAGTAACTAAAACAACACTTATAGCTACGACATAACAATAAAACTTTAAGGCTTTGGTATAAAATTTCCCTATTGTATTTTTTTTTAATTTCGCCAGGTGTGGAACTAAGGATTGATTGATAGGTAAAGATATATTTACTAACACTCCAAGTATTCTCTGGAACACGGTAAATAAGCCCACTTCATTTGCAGTTGCGACGATTGATATCGTATAGACAGATAGCGGAAGGATAATTGCATTTGAAAATCTATATAACGATATATCCAAATTTTCTTTAGCTATCAATGCAACTAACCTATAATTCAACTTTTTACTCAATCCTCTTTTAATTATTATAGAGAATTGGAAAATTGCTGGAACTAAAAACATGCAAGTATACATAATTACATATAAGGTAATATCTGACATGCCGTCTACAAATATAACGATTAAACTTATAAAAACAAATCTAGATAAAAAAGAAGACATTAATAGTATTCTATACTCACCTTTGGCCTGAAAATACCAAACTGATGCTAGTACTGCAGACAATAATAGAAGGGTGTACGAAATAATTATCGGGAGGTCTTCTGGACGATAGATTGGTGATAGTAATGATACCCCTATAAATAAAGGCACCATCAGAAGGAATAAAATCAGCCTTATCAAGTAAGAGGAAGTTAAGTACGCCTTTATATATGAGCCGACTGGAGTTGCCGTAATTCTTTGAATACCTACAACGTTAAACCCTAAATCTATCAAGTAAGCAAAGAATACGGCTAGTGTCTGATAAAAAGATATTCGACCAAAACCTTCGATATTAAAAATATTAATGGCGAAAGGTACAAGAATCAAGGGAGATAAGCTATCTAATGCCTTTAAAAATGTCAGCGATAGAAAAGCTTTCATTAAAGAGCTATTCTTTAGCTTCAATGTAGACACCTATATTTTTAAGGAGCTTAATAAAAACTACAAATATTATTGAGAATAACACTATAGATCCGAAATAGTTAGGTCCATACCATTGCAATCTTAGCTGCATAATAAAAAACATAATAAACACAATCCCATACTTGGTTTTAAGTAGGAACATTTTCTTTAATAAGTAGCCATAAATATAGCCTGACACTACTGTTAGAATCGGCCCTGCAGCTAACATGAAAGCAGTATAAAACATTCCTCCACCGACGTTATTTATATAATCTCTTAGTATCCAGACATAATTATATTCTGAAGAAGCTCCGCCATAGTTATTAGAGGGGAATACGGACATCAAAATATTAATTATAGGTTCTAAAGTGTAGCCGATTGCATTTACATACCACACAGAAGATAAATAAACATGAACTACATCTACAGCGGTACCTAAGCTAGACAAGTTTGCTACTATTTCTTCTATCAAACTAGATATATTTAAACTTTCGCCACCTCGACTTAGCCCTCCATACATACCGAGAGCAAATATAGAGATTAACGGCACTGATAAATATAGAAGATTTATTCTACTAGTTTTAAAATAATAAAACAACATAAGGCAGAGCATTAAAATAAAATCAACCCGCTCTCCCCTTATAATAGCAAATGCTACAACAGAAAGTGCAACGGCAAATTGCAATTTACTTGTTGACTCATTACTATTCCCTACAGTTATCATCCAGGTAGCGAAGAAAATCACTACCAGGCTTCCCATACTCCCAAACCTTGAGTCTGATAAGTAAAATACTGAAGGGTATGCAGCACATATTGAGAATATAAATAATGAAAAAACTGCAATATTAGTAGTTTTACTTACTCTAATTGTTGGAAAACTATATTCTTCATTCCTAACTTTCCATAGAGGTATTAAAAATGCTACAAAAGAAGCTATAGCTGTCAGTACAGCTTCCTTCAAATACTCAGCATAATAATAATATCCCGTTGCACTAATAATTCTTGTTGGCTCGTCTCCAAGCATTAATCCATACATTATCCATAACGGATAAGCATATATTAATATACAAATTCTAAAAAAACTGTTCTTGTAAAGCACTAGTATACTTAACAATGCCAATAAAAATAATAATTTTCCCAGCATCTATCATCTAGCC
The DNA here is from genome assembly GCF_001720485.1 of Cobetia marina. Lineage (GTDB taxonomy): Bacteria > Pseudomonadota > Gammaproteobacteria > Pseudomonadales > Halomonadaceae > Cobetia > Cobetia marina. Next base: position 1,567,882 of record NZ_CP017114.1, on the reverse strand, counting down.
CCAGAGCCAAAAACAACCGTTTTGATAGTTCTTACAATAATCAACAAATCTAGCCAAAATGAAAAGTTTTTAATGTAATAAAAATCATACTCCAATTTCTCGATCATACCTTCGACTTCTGCTGCATACCCTTGCTCTACCTGTGCCCAACCGGTAATGCCAGGACGTACCACATGGCGGTAGTGGAAGAACGGCACATCCTTCTCATACCACTCCGTGAGGCTCATGGATTCTGGGCGCGGTCCGATCATGCTCATATCGCCTTTCAAGACATTGAACAATTGAGGAAGCTCATCCAGACGGCACTTGCGAATGAATCGCCCCACGCGCGTGATACGTGGATCATTGCCTTCCTGGGTAAAGCCAGTGCCTTTCATGTCGGTATACATACTACGGAACTTGTAGACCGTAAACGGACGGCAATGGAAGCCCATACGCGGCTGGCAGAACAGCGCCTTGCCTGGGCTATCCAGACGAATGGCAAGTGCCGTCAACAGCATGACAGGGGCCAGCAAAGGAATCAGGATTAACGCGGCGAGAATGTCCATGCCGCGCTTGATGACTTCGTAATCTTCACGTGGCGACAGGGAGCCAAATTCATTGGCATAGAGGTGATCCAGCAGTACCTTCCCGGTAATCATTTCATGGGCCTGGGTGGCGTGGTACACCGGGATACGGTGAATCGTACAGTCAGCGAGAAAACGCTGCCACTCCTCGGGGAGATCTGCCCGCAGGTCCGCAACCACGGCGTCAATTCGCTTGAACCCGACCAGTGTCGGTTCCTTCATCGCATACCAGTACACTGATTTGCTGTGGTGATCACACAAGGCCGGTGCTTTCCCGAAGGGCACCACTGCCATGCGCTTGGTGGTCAACTTGCTGTCAACATAATAGAAGGCCCCACCGAAGACGATGGCCAGCACGAAGGAAATCCCGACTTGCAGACGTGACACCTCGACTTCCAGCACACCGCAGATGATGATGAGCAATGTATAGGAAGCCGCAACTGTCGGGATGACATACGTGAAGGAGCGTGTCCCCGGCAGTTGGCAGAGGCGGTTGATCAGCGTCAGCGACAAGGTGAAAGCGGCGGCGGTGCCCAGAATCGCATTCCATTGTGCCAAGGTGGAAGTATTCCAGAAATCGAATCCCCAGCGGTACATGGCAGGCAGTACGACAACTAGCAGCACGCCAAAGAATGTCTGTAGGCGCTTGCTGGCAAGCAAGCGCTCGTAGTGCCGTGAATAGCGCCGTTGATGCTCCATGGTAGAGCTCACCTCTTTCATGTCTGGTTCCCTTCGAATTCAATATGACTGATGACGGAATACAGCGGGATCATTTATAGCTGTAGTTGTAATAGCCATAATTCTCGCCATAGGCGCCGGCGGCCTTGCGCTCCATGGCGTTGAGGATTCCGCCTTTCACGGCAATGCCAGAAGCTGCCAGGCGCTTGAGAGAGACTTCCACTTCCTTGGGCGCGTTCACCTCGAAGCGCGTCACCAGCAGAGTCGTGCCCACATGCTTGCCGATGACGGCGGCATCGGTGACGGCAAGGATGGGCGGAGAATCGATGATGACCAGGTCATAACGCTCGCTGACCGCAGTCAGGAAGTCCTGGAAACGCGCGCTCATCAGCAGTTCCGAGGGGTTGGGCGGCGCAATGCCACGCGCGACGTAGGAAAGTGATTCAAGCGCGGAAACAGGGCGAATGACGTCTTCCAGCGACTTCTTGCCTGCCAGGTAGTCACTCAAGCCACACTCGGAGCGCTCATCGAAGATGGAGTGCATGTGACCCTTGCGCATGTCGGCATCCACTACCAGCACGCGTTGACCGGCCTGGGCGCAGACAGCCGCCAGGTTGGCGGCGATGAAACTCTTGCCTATCCCCGGGCTGGGGCCGGTGATCATCAGGGTGTTGGATGAGGATTCCAGCATGGCGAAGTGCAGGCTAGTGCGTAAGCCACGCAAGGCCTCGATCGCGAGATCCGCAGGATTGCGTTCCGCCAGCAGGCCGTTGGGAATCTTGCGCGAATGCTTGTCTGTCGCGCGCTTCACCTTGCGGCTCAGCTTGCCCTGCTCATCCGAAAGCGGGATGGTGGCATACATCGGCAGGCCCAGCGCTTCCAGCTGGTCCGGCGATTCCACGCCACGCCTAAACGCCGCACGCAGCAGAATGACACCGACGGACAGCATGCCGCCGAGCAGTGTCATGATGACCACGATCATGGCCTTCTTCGGCTTGACGGGCTGCGGCAAGATACCGGCATCGTCCAGGATGCGCACATTACCTACCGTACTGGCCTTGGCGATCTCCATTTCCTGCACTTTATTCAGCAGCTGCACGTAGATGGCCTGAGTCACTTCCACACTACGTGTCAGGCGCAACACTTCCTGCTGGGTTTCCGGAAGGTCCTTCACCTGAGCATTCAGCTTGTCCATCTCGCGCTTGAGCTGAGACTTCTTCTCGAGCAGTGCCGCGTAGGTGGGGTGGCTAGGCGTATAACGCTTGGCGATCTCGGCTTCGGTCAGTTCCAGCTGATTGACCTGGGCCTCCAGATTCACGATGCGCTCCAGCACGGACTGGGTCTCCAGTGAGAGATCCACACTGTCACGTGACGTCCTGAATGCATTCAGGCGCGATTCCGCCTCATCGAGCTGGGCACGCACCTTGGGTACCTGGTTATCGAGAAACTCGAGACTGTTGCGCGCCTCCTCACTCTGACGCTGAACATTCTGTGAATAATAGATATCCGCGATGGTATTCAGCGTGCGCTGCAGCTCACGCGGCTGCTCACCCGTCATCGACCACGTGAGAATGCCGGTTTCCTTGCCCTGCTCCGCCACTGAGAAGGTACTTCGAAGATTTTGAATCGCCTGCATGCGGCTGATGTGTGTCAGCTCAAATTCCGCGCCTGTGGCGGCATTCAAGGCAGTGACACGCAGATTCAGCTGACCATCGGCAAAGCTGTCCAGCTGATTGATGCGCCCCTTGCCCAGCAACTCACCGTCCTGGATCAGCTCGTAATGCGCATCATCGACGACACGCAGGGTAATGGTGCTACCCAGCATGGCGTCATCGACAGGCATCTCACTGACGCTGATGCTCTCCCCTGCCCAGGTACTTGCCCAACCCTGGGCGAAATCCGGGCGCTCCACCCCGCGGCGCACAAGGAAATCTCCCAGCAGCGGCAGTCGCTTCGGCGTGACGGTGACATCCAGGTTGAGCAGGTCCACTGCGCGGCCAAGTACCATCCGCGAGCGGATGATCTCGATCTCGGACTGGGACGGCGGCTCCTTGCCCAGAATCGAATTGACGTCAGCCAATGGATTGGTCGAAGGGGCATCATCAATCTGGATCAGGGCATCCACCTTGTAGATGGGCGTCGCCAACAGCGCATAGACCACCCCGATGACGGCAAACAGGCCAGTGATCGCGATGATCCATTGCTTGTGATCGAGCAGAATGCCGAACAGGCGCCCCAGATCAATCGCATCATCATCGTTATCGCGAGTGGCAGCCGACGACATCGCCCCAGTGGCTGTATTTTGCGGGGTCTGATTCATGAAACACCCTTCGAGTGCTGCGGCTCTCGTGAGAACCAGTGGTAGTAGGTAGAGAGGAAGAAGACAGGAGGCTGGCGCGGATCAATCGTCACTGCGCAGATCATCGAAATCACTGGCGGAACGCGTCACCTGATAGACAGCGGTCAAGGTCGGCATCAGCTGATTGACGACACGATTCCAACGACTGAGCGGCGCGGCTGTGACATAGACCACATCAGAAGGCTGCAGCATGAATTCAGCACCGATCACGAAGGCCGCCGAATCACGCGCATCCAGCTGGTAGACCGTCGCCAGCTTGCCGGTACTGGTGTCCGCGCGCCGCACGACGAAGATGCCCTTGGCATCTGCCTGACCTTCATCGATACCGCCAGACTGAGCGATGGCATCCGTCAGCGAGATACGCGAATTGCCCATCGCCAGGCTGCCCGGCAATTGCACCTCGCCCATCACGTAGACCTTCTGATTGCCCACATCCGGCACGTGCAGTACATCGCCGTCGCGCAGCAGACGGTTGTTGCTCAGCGCGCCGTTCTGCAGCAGGTCATACAGCGAGAAGTGCTCATCACTGTCATCACGTGTCAGTACCACGTCGTGCCAGTTGGCCAGCGGCGACAGGCCGCCTGCCTGATTGACAGCGTCGAGGATGGTCAACGGCACATTGGTGATCGGCAGGATTCCCGGGGTTTCCACCTGCCCGGTGACGTAGACCTTCTGGGACTTGAATGCCGCCACCTGCACATCGATCTGCGGGGAGGCGATATAGCCGGACAGACGACGCTCGATGACGGCCCGCAATTCCTTGACGGTGAGCCCCGCCGCTTTCACGCGCCCGATATAGGGATAAAAGATGGTGCCGTCACTGTGAACGCTGTTGCCTGATTCGATGGCGCTGCGCTCGGAGCCGGCCGGGATGGTCAGTTCGGGGTGGTCATAGACGATGATGTTGAGCACATCCCCTCGGCCGATACGGTAATCGTAATCGGCCAGCTGCTGTTCCAGCTTCTCGTTGTCACGCTGGGCCTTCCCGTGACTGTCCTTCAGGGCATCTACCATGCCAAAGGTGATGGGCCGGACCTCGAGCGCATCATCCAGGGGAGCCGTTTCCGCTTGATAATCCATGTTGCCACCAGGGGCAAAGGCACAGCCGGTGGTAGACAACATGGCAATCAACAGCGCGGTGGTCATTGCCAGGCGGGGGCGCGGCTTCAGCGCACAGCCCTTGCCAAACATGGTGACCTTGATCATGTAAAACCCCCGAAACCTGCAAGATGAAGTAAGCAGCTCACCCGGCGCGCCTTGGCAAGGCACATCCGCCATGAGTGCTGAAGCGATGAAAGACGATGGATCGTCAGGAAGAGACGCTGGTTCGGTGCCCATGAACCGAGGTGGAGCACCTCTGAGCCATTCAGCGTTCAGGCACGCTACCGCCCTGAGGTATATGACGGCGCTTACCCCAAGGCCCGGACACGCCCACCAGCAGAGGCTGCTGATGACGCGACAGAATTGCTTCCACGATGGAAACAATTCAAGAATTTTAAGACGAACGTTTCCCCACCCTGGAAAGGGCGTTACGAGAAGTCATAGGGAAAGCGGCAATGCAATGTGGCGCCTTGAAACGAAGTTCTCGAGTTCAATGCCGGATGGCCTTGACTCCTTCTCTTGATTTCATTAGGCGAGACACAAAGCATCACCTCAAGACAGAAAGCACATAGTGAGCATCGCCTTGAGGCGTGAGGATTCATCCATCACACGCAGGCATGTCGAGCTCATGAAGTTGCTTTGTGTCTTGACGCTATAGCGTTTGAGTGACTCAACCATGACATTGGCAGTACAAGAACTTTTTTACGCAAAAAAGCACGTCACCAGCGAGTCAGATGCAGGCGTGATTGACAAGAAAGAAGATTGCCAGCAGTAGCGGTAGGAGAATGTGTCACTTGCCAGAGGAGCACACGACAACCTCTGTGGTGCTTGATTTCCTATCAATCTGGTTCGCATCCTTGCCAACCCTGTCGCCTTTTCGCAACACGGCGGTGACAAATAAGGTGAGCATCATACTGTAAAATCACGCAATTCATCCACCAGTTTTTCACATTTCATTCAGGTCCAGGCGTGAGATTCTGGCACCAAATATCTGGCAAACTATTGATATAAAAGCAATTTCCTGTCATTTGACCCACTTTTCACTGTACTGTTCACAGTTGACAAGACCCACCATGCGTCTGCTATGTGCGACGCAGCAGTACTCACACGCCTCCAAACAGTTACACAACGATACGCAAATATACATTCAGAACCACAACAAGCCCCGACAAGCATTAGACAAACCACCCCCAAGAGATTAATTAAGCACCTTCTTATAATGACTTTCACTCGTCGGATTTAGTAAGCTCAGCCCCCTGACAGATATAAGGCCCGATATGATTTCGGTAGGTGAAGACGTCACATTGGCTCCCATATCTCTGCCAGCGGGTGAATTGAGATTCTCTAAAGAATGGGAATACGCTAAGATGGCTCGCATTATCACTAGATGCGCCATGCTTCAACTGATTTCACCTGTCATTGATGAGAATGTCATGGCTTGAGTGTACGCTTGCTTCTTTCAATCGCATGCCGGGCGCATTGTTCCAACTCTGTTCAAGTCTTGTCATAAAAATGTGCATGACCTGCCAATTGGTGCCAATGGGAAACCAATCGACAGGACATCACGATCACAACCAGATGTGCAGATGTACTCTGCAGGAGATAAGGCCCTCTCATGAAACGTACTGCTACAACATTGGTCATCGCGGGATTGGCGCTATCCCCTCTCGTTGCCGGGATCGCGCGCGCGGAAAGTGAAGCGCCAGCGCAGACGGGCACGACATCCACCGGCTCTTCCACAAGTACGGGCAGTAGCAGCGGTGGTGGCACTGCCGCAGGTGCCGGCGCAGCCGGTGGCATGGCAGCCGGCAGCATCGCCGCCGTTGCCGCTGGCCTCGCAGCGGCAGTGGGCGTCGCGGCGACTGTCGCATCTGGTGGCGATGGCAGTAGTGGTGGTAGCACTGGCGGCGATATCGGAACTGATCCGGGCGATGGCGGCACTGATCCGGGTGATGGTGGCGACGGCGGTACTGATCCAGGTGATGGTGGCGATGGCGGCACTGATCCGGGTGATGGTGGCGACGGCGGTACTGATCCGGGTGATGGCGGCGATGGCGGCACTGATCCGGGTGATGGTGGCGACGGCGGCACTGATCCGGGTGACGGCGGCGGCGACGGTACTGATCCGGGTGATGGCGGCGACGGCGGTACTGATCCGGGTGATGGTGGCGATGGCGGCACTGATCCAGGTGATGGTGGCGATGGCGGCACTGATCCGGGTGATGGCGGCGACGGCGGCACCGATCCAGGTGATGGCGACGGCTCCACTGGCACCACCGATCCGGGCGATGGCGACGGCTCCACTGGCACCACCGATCCGGGTGACGGCGACGGCTCGACCGGCACCACCGATCCGGGTGACGGCGACGGCTCGACCGGCACGACCGACCCAGGTGACGGCGATGGCTCGACTGGCACCACCGATCCGGGTGACGGCGATGGCTCGACCGGCACCACCGATCCGGGCGATGGCGACGGCTCGACTGGCACTACCGATCCGGGTGACGGCGACGGCTCGACCGGCACCACCGATCCCGACGATGGCAGTAACCCGGATGAAGGCGGCGAGCCGGGCGATGGTGACGGCACGACAGGTACCACCGGTACCACTGGCACCACTGGCACCACTGGCACGACAGGTACCACGGGCACGACCGGCACCACCGGTTCTACCGGGACGACAGGCACCACCGGCACGACAGGTACTTTCTGATCATCATGATCTCGATATCCATCAGCATGGGGGGTCGCCTGGCGGCCCCTTTGCTCGTGTCCGGCGCACTGCTGCTTGGCGGCTGTTCCGCGCTTGAGCAGGGGCAGCTGGGGCAGACGGCGAGTGCCGTGTTCGGCAGCGATCAATTCGATGCCGAGCGCGCGCGCGCCCTGCCCTACGCGTCGCTGCGTCTACGCTACGACGGCAACACGGGCATGGTGGTACTGGCGTCACTTGAGACCGTCAGTTCCCGCCCCCCCAGCGCCACGGACGCGAGTCCGACACAAGCAGACCACGAGCTGTCTTCACCGGCAGCCTCGTCATCTTCCGCCACTTCTGCCGGGACAGTGACGACTCCCTCGTCGCCTCCGACAGAACTGGCCCGTTTTGAAACCGCGGACCACGCCTTCGTTCGCCTGGAGAACGGCTGGCTGACCGGCACTGCCGGCTTCGACAGCGACCTCCTGGACATGCATCGCGAGACTCGCCTGACCACGCTGATGTCCGCGTTGGCCGCTGGCGAGCCGGCTCCCGGCTACCACGTACGCACGCGCTGGCAACGCGCCGATGGCACCGAGGGCTATGCCCAGGGACGTGCCGACTGGTCGTGTGCCGCGCCGAGCGTGCAGCCCTTCCCGCTTGGCGAGCAACGCGTCTCCCGCTGTGAGGAGAGCGTTCACTGGAGCGACGGCTCGTTGAGCGTCAATCACTACGCGGTGGCGCCCGCCATGGCACCGGATGCCTCTCCCAGAATCTGGGCTGCAGAGGTTCAGGCCTGGCCTGACTCACCCCATTGGCGTTGGGAGGTGGCACGTGCCTGGTGGTAAGCGTGGTACCCGGCATGAAAGTGCCTGGCAAGACGGTACATGGCATGACAGCCACAGGCGTCAGCGCCTTGATCACGTCGCCCCTCGCGGGGGTGCCGACGGCCATTCTCCTGTTCGTCGAGGTGTCGTGAAACCTTATCTGCCAACACGTCTTAAGGCCGTCCTGTCCGCCGCACTGCTCGGCTCTCTGACGCCTGCGCCAGCGTTTGCCGCTGAAGCCGCGGCTGACCGCGCTCAGCCACCCACCACGCTGACCATCAGCGAGGCACTGTCACGTCACCTCGCCGAACTGAGGGGTAAGCACGGCATTGAATGGCCGCACACCTTCGTGGCAACTCGGCAGGCGCGTGAGCACTCCCGCCAGCTGGGGCGTCGGCTGTTCTTCGAATTGCGTCAACTGAGTTCACAGGCGGTGTTCGATGAGCGTCTGCCCGCCGCCGGGCTCAAGCATTGGATGCAGATCGTCAAGCGCACGCCGATCGGCGGCCGTCAGGTGGGGCGTATCGATCCCATCGCGCTGTGGCGTTTCCCGCGCCTGGATATCCCGCTCAGCACGCATGACTGGATCGGGCAATGCCAGCCCGAGACACGCCTGCAGCTATGGAGCGCCGTGGGCGTTCGTCAGCTTGACTGGCGGCCAGAGCTGACCCTGCGCGAGGCCATCGCCGGCCTGCCGGGCGCACGGACCAGCGCCGAGAGCGCCAGTGTCATCACGCTCAGCGGCCGAGTGATCGAGCGCGGCATCAGCGCCTGGAACGAGCAACCCTACACGCTGGCGCCGGGGGATCGTGTCGTGATCCATCTGCCGCGCCTCTCGCCCTCGGCAGCCTGGGTCAATCGCAGTCTTCCCGAATGGTTGAGCCTGCAATGGCCGGGCAAGGCGTGCCGCAGCCTGGATGCCATCACGGGCCAGCCCCAGGCGCCGGAGTACCTGCTGTCGCTGCGTGAGCTGGACGCCTCTCCTGAGGCAGCAGAAGCGAAAGCCCCAGAAGGCACGGCTGAGGCGAAGGTGGCGGCCGACAACGCCCCCGCCGACGCGTCGACGTCCGCATCCGTCGAGAGTGAGACCCCATGAGCGAGGCGTCCATGAACCCGCCGCACGCTTCGCGCTCAGGCAAGCAAAGGATGGCAGCAGACAGCATGCATCATTTCCCCTCTTCTCCCGCCATGCAGGCCAGGCCGCGTCTGGCACCGCTGCCACGCATCATCCGCAGGCTGGCGCTGCTCAGCGCGGGCGTGATGCTGGCCCCCGTGAGCCACGCCGGCGTGCTGGATGGCCCGCAGCCCGTCGAGAGCCGCCTGAGCGGCCTGGGGCATGGTCAATCGGATTTCGGCGGCGTCGGGCTGATGCAGACACCGACGGCGCGCATGCAGAAGCCGGGCAGCATCCACTTCTCCTACAGCCAGGTCGAGCCGTATCAGCGCTATAACGTCAGCCTGCAGCCGCTTGACTGGCTGGAAGTGGGCTTCCGCTATACCGAGGTCACCAACCGTCTGTATGGCGAATCCATCGCCGGTGACCGCGATTATCTGGACAAGGGGGTCGATGCCAAGATCCGCCTGTGGGAAGAGAGCCGCTATCTGCCGCAGCTCGCGGTCGGCCTGCGCGACATGGGCGGTACCAGCCTGTTCGGCAGTGAATATCTGGTCGCCAGCAAGCGCTGGTATGACCTGGACTTCACGCTGGGACTGGGCTGGGGGTATCTGGGCTCTCGCGGGGATCTCTCCAACCCGATCGGCTGGATACGCGACAGCTACAACGACCGTCCCGGTCGCGGCGAGACCGGCGGTGACCAGGGTGGCGAGTTCTCCCTCAACAGCCTGTTCAAGGGCGACATGGGCGTGTTCGGCGGCGTGGAATGGCAGACCCCGTGGGACCCGCTGGTGATGATGGTGGAGCTGGATGGCAACGACTATCAAAGCGAGCCACAGGACAACGATCAAGCGCAGGACAGCCCGATCAATCTGGGCGCTCGCCTGAGCGTGACCGACAACCTGACCCTCAAGGCCGGTTGGGAGCGGGGCAATACCGCGATGCTGGGCGTCAACTTCGGGGTGGATCTCGCTGGGCTCTCCCAGGCCAAGCTGGATCGCCCGCCGGAGGCCTTGCAGGCAAAAGCCCCCTCACGCAACCAGGTCAGCTGGCCTGAGCTGTCCCGCGAGATCCAGGCGCAATCCGGCATTCGTGTCGATAGCCTGTCCCGCGAAGGTACGGCGCTGATCGTCAGCGGCGAGAGTACGCGTTTCCGTTCGACCGCACAGGCCGAAGGGCGTGCCAACCGCGTATTGCACAACCGCCTGGATGACTATTTCGAGAGCTTCCATTACCGCCTGCGCTCCGGCGGCCTGGATACCCGCGAAGATGTCCACCAGCGTGCCGATATCGTCAACGCCGGTCACGACGCCCGCCAGCAGCTGCGCTATACCCATGGCGTCTATGCGCTGGCCGCCACCGAACCCGACAGTGACGAGGCACAAGGTGCCGCGCGCTACCCGGGTGAGAAGGTGCTGCTCGAGAATCCCGATGATCGCTGGAGCGCCGGCTTCTCCCCCGGCCTCAACCAGAACATCGGCGGCCCGGATGGCTATCTCTATCAAGCCTATCTGCGCGGCTCAGCCGCCTGGCGTACCGATCGCCACGGCTGGCTCTCCGGCTCGGCGCAGCTGACCCTGTTCGACAACTTCGACAAGTTCGATTACATCTCGGACTCCAAGCTGCCGAGGGTTCGCTCCTATATCGGGCGCTATATCGAAGAGACCGACGTTGGTATCGACAACCTGCAGTACACCCGCACCCACCAGTTCGGGCGTGACTGGTACGGCATGGCCTATGGCGGCATCCTGGAGATGATGTATGCCGGTGTCGGCGCCGAGGTGCTCTATCGTCCGCTGGGCTCTCCACTGGCCTACGGGGTCGATGTGAACTGGGTCAAGCAGCGCGAATTCGACCAGCAGTTCGGGTTGCGCGACTACTCCACCACCACCGGCCATGCCAGCGTCTACTGGGATACCGGCTACGAGGATGTGCTGGCCAAGGCCAGTATCGGCCGCTATCTGGCAGAAGATGTCGGCGTGACGCTGGATGTCTCGCGCGGCTTCGCCAATGGCGCACGCATGGGTGCCTGGGCCACCTTCACCGATGCCGGTGACGACTTCGGTGAGGGTAGCTTCGACAAGGGCCTCTACATCGTGCTGCCGCTGGATGCCTTCTTCATGCACTCCACCCGCGACAATGTCGGCCTGGCGTGGAATCCGCTGACGCGTGATGGTGGCGCCCGCCTCAATCGCAAGTTCAGCCTGTATGACATGACCAGCTATCGCGACATGGACGACTACTGGCGCGGTTTCGCCTCACAGGTATGGAAGTGATACTCCATTTCACTGCATGATAAGCATGAAGGCCTCGATCATTGATCGAGGCCTTCATGTTCTTGAGCGCCGACAAGTATTGCTGTCGATTATGATTCGACATGCTTAATACACTCTGACTCATATATATACTGAGCCAAAATACCTTCTGGCGAATGAAAGATACTCCCTGCTCTCTTTGGCAATGGATACCTTCAATTGAAGCAAGCAGGAAATACCATTCATCGGCACTGGATTGTTCTCAGCGCCATCGGCTCAGTAAGAGCAATAGCCACCCTTGTGATGAGAACCAGTCCCACCATGGGGGTGCTGACCTTTGGGGCAAGCGTAGGCAGAACCTGCACTGAGGACCAGAAGTGCGAGGAAAGACAAGGCGATTTTCTTCATGATGAATGACCTGATTGATTTTTGATTTCTGATATACAAACAGGGCGAATTAAACAACAACTGCATATTTTCGTAAAGTCATATTCACAATGTTTTCACCTGACAGGAATGGGTCAAGACAATATATCGCATCTATCCCTTACTCAACTTGAGAATGATTATTCTTCCACAAATCCAAATTGCTATTCCGAGTCCAGATTTGTCATGCAGCGCATTTGACAGGTACCCGTTACCTAGTCGCAATGCCGGAGAGGCTAGGATAGCGAAGCGAGATAGGCCTCACTCAGGCTGAGTGAGGCCTATGTTGAATACCTGGGCACCGCTGATTGGCTGACAGCCATCTTTATCAGGCAATCAGCGGCGATCCCCCGTGAGCATGTCTCACCGCCCGGTGAAGTTGTTGCGCACCAGATCGACCACGTCATCCATGCGCCCATTGAGCACCGCCTTGGCGGAGTAGAGCGCGGTGGAAGCGACCTGCCCGGCTTCGATGTGCGGCGGCATCACCAGCTCCATGCGGTTGACCTTGACCTCCAGCACTCCGGGGCCGTCCTGGGCCAGCAGGCTCTGCACTGCCTCATCCAGCTCGTGCTTCTCCTCGACACGCCGTCCCCACAGCCCCATGGACTGGGCGACCAGCGAGAAGTCGGGATTCTCGAGTTCGGTGTAGGTATCCAGGATGCCCTCGACCTTCTGCTCCAGCTCAACGAAGCCCAGCGTGCTGTTGTTGAAGATGACGATCTTGAGCGGGATCTTCTCCTGCTTGAGAGTCAGCAGGTCCCCCATCAGCATCGACAGACCGCCATCACCGCACATGGCGATCACCTGACGCTCAGGGTAGGCCTTCTGGATGCCGATGCCCTGAGGGTAGGCATTGGCCATGGTGCCATGCATCAGACTTGGCAGCGTGCGGCGCTTGCCGTTGGCGCGGATGTGACGCAGACACCACACCATGGGGCTACCGCCATCGGCGGTGAAGACGGCGTCCTCACTGGCATGGCGGTCCAGCGCCAGGGTCAGCTCCTGCGGGTGAATCAGATGCTCATCGTCGGAGGTGACGGCGGCCTCGTCGCGTGCCTCGAGATATTTCTTGCGGCAGCTGTCAAGCCAGCCGCTGTCATCACGCGGGTCCACGCGGGTCAGCAGCGCGTCGCAGGTGTCCTTGACGCTACCGACGACACCGAGATCCACCGGATGACGGATACCGATCTTGCCGGGGTCGAGATCCACCTGGATCACGGTGGCCTTGTCCGGATAGAACTGGGACCAGGCAAAGCTGCAGCCCAGCAGCAGCAAGGTGTCACATTCCGCGACGGCCTCGTAGCCGCCCTGCAGACCGAACACGCCGGTCATGCCGACTTCCTGCTCGTTGTTGGGCTCGATGAAGTCCTTGGCACGCGACGTCCAGGCCACCGGCGCCTTGAGGCGACGTGCCAATGCCAGCACTTCTTCCTGCGCATCCTGACAGCCGACCCCAGCGTAGATCGACACCTTGCCCGGCTGATTGAGCGCCTCGGCGACGGCGGCCAGCTCCTGCTCACTCGGACGGATCACCGGCGAGAAGCGGTGGGCACGCCAGGGCAGCGAGGCCTTCGGCTTCTGCGGGAAAAGGTCCCCCGGGACGATCAGCACCGCGACCCCACCTTCCGCCAGCGCCTTCTGCGCCGCGATGGCCACCATGCGGCGAGCATTCTCGGGATTGGTCAGGTATTCACAGAACACGCTGTACTGGGAATAAAGCGCCTTCTGGTCCACATCCTGCGGGAAGCCCACGCCCATCTCGGCGGTATCGATCTGCGAGGCGATGAACACCACCGGTGCGCCATTGCGATGCGACTCGATCAGACCATTGAGAAAGTGGGTGCTCCCCGGGCCACAGGTGCCGGCACAGCACGTCAGCTCCCCGCTGATGAAGGACTCGCCCCCTGCCGCGAAGCCGGCCACCTCCTCATGCCGCACATGCACCCACTCCATCTCGGAGCGCCGGATGGCGTCGGTGAAATGGTTGATGGTATCGCCGACGATGCCGTAACAGCGCTTGGCACCTGCCTCGAGCAGGGATTCGGTGATGATCTCGGAGACGCTATGGGCCGAAGAATGGGACTTGGACATGGGGGCGCTTTCCTTTTCCGTTGAGTTGCGGTGAAGGATGAGCAATGCATTCACTCATTCGAATAAACAGTAAACAAGACGTTGGGATGACCCGAGGAAATGCAATGGTGAGGGCGCAAGGCATAAGTGGCACACGGCGTTGCGTGCGGCGTAGCATGACCCTGTGGCACCCGAGCCACTCCGCCTGATCACGCCACTCCGCCTGATCACGCCACGCAGCGTGCACAGGCGGAGTGAACAGGCAGAGTTGTCCATGCAGAGCAGAGCGCAGTGCTGGAGAGAGCGATACTGAAGAGAGCAATGCCAGAGAGAGCAATGCCAGAGAGAGCAATGCCAGAGAGAGCAATGCTGGAAAGAGCGCAATACTGGATGGGGCAATACTGGAGAGCGCGCAATGCCGGGGAGAACGAAAATGCTGAAGAGGATGGGAATGCAGTGGCCGATCATTCAGGCCCCGATGGCAGGCGTCTCGACGCCTCGTCTGGCAGCCGAGGTCTCGAAGGCAGGCGGGCTGGGCTCGATCGGCGTCGGTGCCACGGATGCCGACGGCGCCCGCAGGATGATCACGGAACTGCAAGCGCTGACCGACAGGCCCTTCAACGTCAATGTCTTCGTGCACCCGGCCCCGACACATGACGCTGCTCGCGAGAGCGCCTGGCGGGAGTGGCTGACGCCGCACTTCCAGGCCTTCGAGGCAACGCCCCCCGCCAGACTCGACACGCTCTATACCAGCGTCGCCGATGACCCCGACATGCAGGCGATGTTGCTGGAGACTCGCCCACCCGTCGTCAGCTTTCACTTCGGCCTACCCTCACGCGATTTCATCCGCGCCTTGAAGGAGGCAGGCATCTGGCTCATGGCGACAGCGACCCACCCGGGGGAAGCCCGCGCCATCGAGCGGGCCGGCCTGGACGCCATCGTGGCGCAGGGGTTCGAAGCGGGAGGTCATCGCGGCATGTTCGATCCTAAAGCCGCGGATACCCAGCTGAGCACTGCCGCCCTGACCAGGCAGCTGGTAGACGCCACGCACCTGCCGATCATTGCCGCAGGTGGCATCATGAATGGTGAGGCCATTGCCGCCGCTCTCGCGAATGGCGCCGTGGCAGCCCAACTCGGAACCGCCTTCATCGCCTGCCCGGAATCCAGCGCCGATGCCGCCTATCGAGACGCACTCGCAGGGCCGGCAGCGCATGACACCCGCATGACCTCGATCGTCTCGGGCCGCCCCGCACGCATTCTCGCCAATCGATTTGCCCGCCTGATGGAAGACCCATCATGCCCCACACCACCGGACTACCCTCTCACCTACGCCGCCGGCAAGGCGCTCAACGCTGCCGCCAGATCGCAGGGCGACACCGGTTTCGGGGCACAGTGGGCGGGCCAGGGCGCCCCGCTGGCCAGAGCGATGCCAGCGGGAGAGCTGATGGCAATATTGGGAAAGGAATATCGAATGGCATGTAGGGCAATGTCGTTACGGAGGTAACGGGTCAGAGCAAGGCGCTGTACCTTCCGTGCAGTGCCACTCCTGACAGGCTGCCTCACTCCACTCTCAGCATCCACACTCCCCCTCACCTCCTCTTTCCTATCCCGTTCCTCCCCCTACCTCTGTTCGCCCGCCTTCGACCCTCGAACCAATCTGCGCAGTGCACCCAATTGATTCTTTATTTCAAGGTGTTAGCGCTAGAAGCCTACCAATTCGCATATAAATGAAAAAATACCTAAAAATTTCACTTGCGTGATTTACACCGCCGTCTATTTTCATTTTGACGCGAGAAGATTCATCGAGTGCTGCATCAGCTGCAGCGCATTCACTGACGATGGATGGGGACCTTGCCGCTTCGATGAATGGCGAGGTCCCAGCCCCCGCTCCCATGACAACAATAAAATCTGCTCTCGATATTCCTGTCGGCTTGTCAGGTGTCTGACGAGATCTGGCGTGGAGCATCAGGGCCCCTTCCTGGAGGCATCCCAGTGACAGCAACACGCAATCCCGCAGCGGCTGAGCACGCTGGCAGCAACGGCGTTCCGCGCTCGTCCGGTCTGCTTGGCGACTACGACAAGGGGCTGTTCTGGCCCGTTCTCAGCATCTACACCCTGATCATGATCTACGCCCTGGCGGCACCGGAGCAGACCGGCGCGGCGCTGTCCGGCATACGCGACTTCCTGATCTTCAACTTCGGCTGGAGCTTCGTGCTTGGTGTCGCCGCGACACTGATCTTCAGCTTCTATCTGTTGCTCAGCCCCTT
Source organism: Cobetia marina (assembly GCF_001720485.1). Taxonomy (GTDB): domain Bacteria; phylum Pseudomonadota; class Gammaproteobacteria; order Pseudomonadales; family Halomonadaceae; genus Cobetia; species Cobetia marina. The sequence goes on along the minus strand of NZ_CP017114.1, from coordinate 1,551,524 downwards.
TGGCGGCATCCGGCTGGGGCCGGACGACTCACGCCCTGAATTCAGCTATGTGGCGTGGATCTCGATGATCTTCAGCTGCGGACTGGGCATCGGCTTCGTGTTCTTCAGCGTCGCCGAGCCATTGACGCATCTCTACACCTCCTCGCATGTGCAGGACCTCAATCAAGTCGGCCAGCAGGCCGGGGTATCGACCGCGATTCTCGACACCTTGATGGACTGGGGCATAAATGGCTGGGCACTGTTTGCCGTGGCCGCCTGGGCCATCGCCTTTCCGGCCTATCGCCTGGGGCAGCCGCTAACGGTCGCCACCGGCCTCTACGGCCTTCTAGGAGAGCGTTGCAACAGCAGCCTGTGGGGCAAGCTTGCCAACGGGCTGGGCGTGATCGGCACCATCGGCGGCAATGCCACCATGATCGGCCTGGGCGTCACCTCCATCAGCTATGCCTTGAAGGTGCTGTTCGGGCTCGAGTTCGGTGCCTTCGGTCAGGCCATGGTGATGCTGGTGATCATCATCGCCTACGTAGCATCGGCGGCAACCGGCATCGAGCGCGGCATCAAGTACCTCAGCCTGCTCAACATGGTCATGGCCGGTGCCATATTGCTGGCGCTGCTGGCCTTCGGTCATGCACCGGCGCAGTACCTGCTGAACATGATCACCCAGCAGTTCGGTGACTACTTCGGCTCGGTGTTCGTCACTCAGTTCTGGGCCGATGCGGGCAGCTTCGAACAGCGCGAATGGGTGGGCTGGTGGATGATCTTCTACTGGCTCTGGTACATCTCCTACATCCCCTTCTGCGGCGGTTTCATCGCGCGCATCTCCCGCGGCCGCACCCTGCGCGAATTCGTGTTCGGCGTGGTGGTGGTGCCGATGCTGCTGTCGATCGTATGGTTCAGCATCTGGGGCGGCTCGGCCGGCTATGCCGAGGTCAATCAGATCGTGCCGCTGTGGGAGAGCGTGCAGGGCAATCCGGAATCCGGCATCTACCTGTTGCTGCAGAGCATGCCCGGCGGCTGGTGGCTGTGCCTCGCGGTGCTGTTCAACATCGTCGTCTTCGCCGTCACCACCTCGGATTCGGCCTCGTTCTTCTCGGCCATGCAGGTCTCCAATGGCAACGAGAATCCAAAGATCCTGATGCGTCTGCTGTGGGGCGTGATCATCGGTGTCACCGGCATCGTCTTCCAGCTTGCCGGAGGCTTCAACGCCATCAAGAGCCTGGCGATCGTGGTCGGTGCGCCCTTCTTCCTCGTCAGCATCGCCTACATGTTCTCGGTCTATCGCATGCTCAAGGCGACCCACGAGCAGCCCGCGACGGCCATGCAGCCGGCCCCTCAGGCCAGACCGATGCCTGCCGAAGCCGCTGAGCCTGAAGCCCCGAGCGCTGCCACACCCGCCACGCCAGCTACCACGTCCAGTACCTCGCCAATTACCACGCCAGGCACCACTGCCACGCCAACCCCGCACGCCCTCCCGGGATCGGGAAGCCAACCCATCCCGGGCGCGACCTGAGCGGCATGATGCGCCTCACATCGACTCGGGCAGGCAGAGACCCCAGAGCGCAACGCGCCTGGACAAGCACCGCCATTGATCGCCAATGACAACGATCGCCAACAACAACACGGATGGTGACCCACGATGACTGTCAAGCAGCCTTACAACCCTCACTACGACCCTCTCAAGGACACATCACCGGGTGAAGGAGTGGATTATGCGCCGAGCTACTGGCGCTACCACGCCGGCCCGCCTCCCGAGGATGATGGCCCCATCACTGACGACATGGAGGCAGACGTGGTGCTGATCGGCGCCGGCTTTACCGGCCTTGCCACGGCGATGTTCCTGGCGCGCGAGCACGGCATCAAGGCGGTGGTGCTGGAGGCCAATCAGATCGGCTGGGGCTGCACCAGCCGCAATGGCGGCCAGGGCCATCTGGCCTGGGGACGCCTGAGTCGCAGCCAGTGGGTCAGGAAATGGGGGGTCGACATGGCGCGCCAGCTGCACGCCAATAGTCTCGAGGGTTTCGAGGTCTTCAAGTCCCTGACCCAGGACCCGGAAGTGGATTGCGAGCCTCAACCGCTGGGCAATCTGCTGATCGCCCATAGCCCACAGGCCATGCAGCATCTCGAGGCCGAATCACGCCTGTGCAACAACATCCTCGGTTACCGGACCCGGACACTGGACCGTGCGACGGTGCATCGGGATTTCATGGGCGATCAGGAAAGTCACGGCGCGATGCTGGAGCCCGAGGGCATCGCGGTACAGCCGCTCAAGCTGGCCTACAGCTATGCGCGTATCGCGCGCCGCCATGGCGCCAGAATCCACACCAGCAGCCCGGTGCAACACTGGACGACAGAGAACGGCATCCACTATCTGCAGACACCGGGAGGCACGGTAAAGGCACGCGCGGTAGGCATCGCCACGGCGGGCTATACCAGCCCCAACCTCCACTCACTGACCGCCTATCGCAACATGCCGATCATGGCCAATTCGGTGTGGACGCGCACACTGACCGACGATGAGATCGAGGCTTGCGGCCTGCGTTCGACCATCCTGACCACGGATACCCGCAAGCTGCGCTATTACTATCGGCTGCTGCCCGAGAAACGCCTGCAGATCGGCACGCGCAGCGCCATCAGCGGCGCGGATGCGCAGAATGCTCGTCATCTGGATGTGGTGCATGCCGCCATTGCACGCAAGTTCCCGGCGCTGGCCGGCATCGAGACACCGTGGTTCTCGCATGGCTGGATGGATATCTCCCACGACATGATGCCGCGCATCGTGCAGCCGGACCCCAAGCAGCAGATCTTCTACTCCCAGGGCTACAGCGGCAATGGCGTGTCGTTCTCGGCCTATGCCTCCAGACAACTCGCTGCGCTGATCGCCGGTCAGTCACTGCCCGAGCGCCACCTGCCGATCTTCAACTCCCCGCTGCCCGCCCATCCGCTCAGGCCGATCCGGCGCATGGGGCAGCATCTGCTCTACAAGTATTTCCAGGTGCTGGACAAGGTGAGTTGAGCCACGACTCGCTCTCTACGCTCTTCGCTCTTCGCCAACCGACCACCGTCTTTCATGTTGCTCAACACGCCGCGGCGCTCCCGAATGACGTCGCGGCACCTCCCACTGGCATGCCACTCGCGGCATGCATGCACCAGAGACCCTTACCATGAACCGTGAACAGATGACCGCCATGTTCGATGCCTTCAATCGCCACGCCATCGATGACGTCATGGAGTACTTTGCCGATGATGTGGTCTTCGACACCGTGTCCGGCGATGAGGCGCACGGCACGCGTATCGTCGGCAAGGCCGCCGTGCGCGATGCCTTCGTGAACACCTGGACGACCATGCCTGATGTGCAGTGGGCCAAGGGCGAGTTCTTCTTCGCCGATCAGCGCGTCGTCTCCGAATGCACCTTCATGGCGACCCAGCCCGATGGCCTGCGTGTCGAGGCCGATAGCGTGGATCTCTTCACCATCGAGAAGGGCAAGATCACCCGCAAGCAGGCCTTCCGCAAGCAGCGACCGGCCTTTGCCCCAGCCGGGTGATTTTCACGCCCGGCGCACACGCAAAAGGCCAGTCATCATGACTGGCCTTTTGCGTCTCAAGCGTTATCTCAGAAGTCGCTATCTCATAAACCGCTATCTCAAGCCCTGAATCAACACCAGTCCTGACACGACGATTTGATAACGTCACTGACTTATCTCTCCACGCCGCATGCTGATAATCTTGCTGATGAAAACCACTTCACGCTTTTCATCTACATGAAACGCCACGCATTGACCGCCAGCTCCCATTGCCAAGAGGAAACCGGATGACCACGGAGACAGACTCCTCACAGGCATCAGCCGGCAGCACCGCACTCAGCAATGCAGAACAGGAAGACCGTCGTATCGGCAGACAGCTGCGCGACCTGCGCAAGTCCCGTCAGATGACACTCAGCCAACTGGCGAAGCGCGTCGGAAAATCCGTCGGCTATCTGAGCCAGGTGGAGCGCGGCGTCTCCTCCCTCCCCATCGGGGTACTACAGGCCCTGAGTGATGCCCTCGGTGTGCGCGTCAGCTGGTTCTTCCAGCCGGGCGGGAGTGACTCGGCAGCCGAGCAGGAAACTATCGTGCGCGCGGATCAACGCCGCGCCATGAACCTCAGCGCCATCGGTGCACGGGAAGAACTGCTCTCCCCCCGCCTGAGCGGTCAGCTCATCCTGATCATGACCCGCCTGCAGCCCGGCGGCAGCGGCGGGGAGACGCCTCGTGAGCGGCGCGGTGAGGAAGCGGGCTATGTGGAAAGTGGCCAATTGGAGCTGACCATCGGCGAGCAGGTCTTCCTGCTCAACCCGGGCGACAGCTTCTCGCTGACCGGGGAGGAACCCCACTGGATTCGCAACCCCGGCGAGACCGAGACCCGCATCGTCTGGGTGATGACGGGCGTGGAGTACTGAGCCCCTCATCTCCATGAGACCCCTTCAACGAGGCATCTTGTCCCGCGTCGTGTAATAGACGCTGTCGATATGCGAGAGCATGGCGCGTTCGGCGGCGTCAGGGTCGCCGGCGCGCAGCGCTTCGACGATACGTACGTGCTCTTCATAGCTGCGCTTGATCGAGCCATGCTCGGCCATGACCTGGCGACGAATGTTGAGCGCATAGGTATAGAGCTCGTGGGCGTAGCGGATCAGGATCTCGTTGCGCGAATACTCCGCGATCACCTGATGGAAGTTCTGATCCGAGAGCTGGAAGTTCACCGGCGAGTCGAAATGCTGGGACTGGGCGTCCAGCAAGGCATCCAGCTTCTTGAGGCCCGCGGCATCGATGTGCCGTGCTGCGCGGCGGGCGATGGCCGACTCCACCACGATACGGCTCTCGAAGACGCTCTCGATGTCCAGATTGTTGAGCTCGTCGCCCTGCTGACGTGCGGGATGATTGCGAAAGCTGTCGATCACCGCCTCGCTGGCACACACCCGTGACTTGCTGCCATGCGAGACATTGAGCAGGCCATACCCCGTCAATAGTGCCAGCCCCCCGCGCACGGTCTCGCGACTCACTTCAAACAGCTGCGCCAGCTCACGCTCGCTGGGCAGCTCATCCCCATCGCGCAACAGGCCGGTCAGGATCATCTCGATGAGCTTGTCGGCGAGAATTTCCTTCTTGGTCTGATTCTTCAGCGCTTTCTCGAAGGCGAAAGGCGTCTGGTTCATGCGGCCCCCACTGGTATAGATTTCATACCAGAATAACTGACAACCGAATCAGACGCACCAGAAAACCGACCATGGTCGCAATTTTCGAGAAATCCTTGACCAATCATCGTGCGCTCGGCTAGTTTTCATCTCAACTGGTCCGGTAAACCAACCAGCAGTCCAATCAAGTCGTGATATTTCACAGTCCTGAACCGTCCTGAACTGTCTTGAGAAGGCCCTCACGCCAGAGGCCGGACTGCTGAGCACGCCCGACATCGACACGATCGACAACGGTCGACGACAACGATCTACCACATCGATCGACAACGACAACAACGACGACAACACCAAGAGGCTGACCCCATGTCCGCAACACGCCCTGTCATTGCCCTGACCCTCGGTGATCCCGCCGGTATCGGCCCGGAGCTGATCGCTCGCCTGATCGCGGAACCCGAGCAGTTCGCCGAGACCCACAGCGTGCTGGTCGGGGATCAGTGGCTTTGGGAGCAGGGCCAACGCCAGGCCGGGCTCTTCACCGAGCTGCCACGCGTCACAAGCTTCGCGGAAGCCCGTGAACATGAAGGCCTGTCATTGATGCTGGTGGAGAGCGTGGCACAGCAGGAGGTGACGCTGGCCGAGGAAAGTGCCGCCTGTGGCGCCTCGACCCTCGCGGTGCTGTCTCGTTGCCTGGAAGCGGCCCAGAACGAGGAAGTCGACGCCATCTGCTTCGCGCCCCTCAACAAGCTGTCGATGAAGAAAGGCGGCCTTGGCCATGAAGATGAATTGCACTTCTTCGCCGAGACGCTGGGCGTCAAGGGCTACTTCTGCGAGTTCAACACCCTGGGGACGCTGTGGACCTCGCGCATCTCCTCGCATATCCCGCTCAAGGATGCCGCCGAGTACGTCACTCAGGAGCGCATCATCGCCGCCAGCCAGCTGATTCATGACTCGCTGACACTGGCCGGTGTCGAGCAGCCGCGCATCGCCGTGGCCGCCTTCAATCCCCATGGTGGCGAGGGCGGCACCTGCGGGCGTGAGGAAATCGATGTCATCGCGCCGGCCGTCGCCGAGTGCCGCACCCAGGGCTATCCCGTGGAAGGCCCCTTCCCGGCTGACACCATCTTCCTCAAGGCACGCGACGGCGAGTACGACGCCATCGTGACCATGTACCACGACCAGGGGCAGATCGCGATCAAGCTGCTGGGCTTCAAGTCCGGCGTCACCGTCCAGGGCGGCCTGCCGATCCCCATCACCACGCCGGCCCACGGCACCGCCTTCGATATCGCAGGCCAAGGCAAGGCGGACGTGAACCCGACCCGTAATGCCTTCGCGATCGCCAAGCGCATGGGCACCAACCTGCGCGCGCTGCGCCTCGAGACCGCCTCGGCCTGACGCCTTGCCACTCTTGCTCACCTATCTGCGCCAACGTCATCCACAACAAGGATAATCCGATGAAAATCACCAAGGTCAGAACTCGCGTCTTCGAATGGAAAGGCCACACCGTCCCCCCCACTGCCCACTTCTGCTCCAACGCCATGGACGAGCTGTGGGACAAGGGCGACTCGATGGGCACCTTCCGCTTCCACGGCTGGACGGTGGTGGAAATCGAGACCGACAACGGGCTGGTGGGGCTTGGCAACGTGGCACTCGCCCCGCGCATCGCCAAGGCGATCATCGATCAGTACCTCGCGCCGCTGATCATCGGTCAGGACCCCTTCGACTACGAATACCTGTGGCAGCGCATGTACCGCTCCACCCACGCCTGGGGCCGCAAGGGCATCGGCATGGCCGCCATTTCCGGCGTGGATATCGCCATCTGGGACATCATGGGCAAGGCGGTCGGCAAGCCGGTCTTCAAGCTGCTGGGTGGACGCACCAAGGACAAGATCCCCTGCTACGCCTCCAAGCTCTACCGCACGGACCTCAAGGGCATGCAGGAAGAGGCCCAGTCCTATCTGGATCAAGGCTTCACCGCCATGAAGATGCGCTTCGGCTATGGCCCGCGTGACGGCGTCGAGGGCGTGCGTGCCAACCTGGATAGCGTCGCCGCCGTGCGCGAAGTCATCGGCGAGGATGTCGACCTGATGCTCGAATGCTACATGGGCTGGAACCTGGACTACGCCAAGCGCATGTTGCCGAAGCTCGAGCGCTTCCAGCCGCGCTGGCTGGAAGAGCCGGTGATCGCCGATGACATCGATGGTTACGCCGAACTCAATCAGCTGACCAGCATCCCCATCTCCGGCGGTGAGCACGAATTCACCCATTACGGCTTCCGCCAGCTGCTGGAAAAGCGCGCCGTCTCCGTCATCCAGTACGACACCAACCGGGTCGGTGGCATCACCGCGGCGCGCAAGATCAACGCTCTGGCCGAATCCTTCAGCGTGCCGGTCATCCCGCATGCCGGCCAGATGCACAACTACCACCTGACCATGGCCTCACTGGCCTCCCCGATGAGTGAGTACTTCCCGGTGCATGACGTCGAGATCGGCAACGAGCTCTTCTACTACATCTTCAAGGGCGACCCGGAGCCGGTGAACGGCTTCATCGACCTCGACGAAGAGACCCCGGGGCTGGGCCTTGAGCTGAACAGCGACTACTTCGATCAGTTCAACATCATCGAGTGAGGAAGCCATCATGAGACTCGTCCAACTTCGCACCGCCAACGGCCCGCGGGTCGCCGTGGTCGAAAGCCGCGACCAGCTGCGCCTGCTCGACTTCCCGGGCGGCACCTATGAGCTGGCCTCTCGCGCCATCGAGCTGGGCATCGGGCTCAGCGCGCTGATCGAACAGCACTACTCGCACACGCTGGTCGACTACAAGCAGGCCATCGATCGCCAGGAACTGCTGCCGCCGGTCACCCACCCGGATCGCGCGCGCTGCACCGTTACCGGTACCGGCCTGACTCACCTGGGCAGCGCCGATACCCGCGACGCCATGCATGCCGCCGCACAGGCGCAGGATGACGCAAGCCTCACCGACTCGATGCGCATGTTCCGCCTGGGGCTCGAGGGCGGCAAGCCCGCCGAGGGGCAGGTCGGCGCGCAGCCGGAATGGTTCTACAAGGGTGACGGCAGCATCGTGGTGGCACCGGAAACCGCGATCAGCGTGCCGGCCTTCGCCGAAGACGCCGGCGAAGAGCCCGAGCTGGTCGGCCTGTACGTGAACGATGCCAACGGTCAGCCGCATCGCATCGGCTACGCGGTAGGCAACGAGTTCTCCGATCACATCACCGAGCGCGCCAACTACCTGTGGCTGGCCCACTCCAAGCTGCGCGCCTGCAGCTACGGCCCTGAACTGCTGATCGGCGAGCTGCCCCAGCACCTGGAAGGCACCAGCCGCATCACCCGCGACGGCCAGACCCTGTGGGAGAAGCCCTTCCTGACCGGTGAGGCCAACATGGCCCACAGCCTGGCCAATCTGGAACACCACCACTTCAAGTACGCCCAGTTCCGCGCGCCGGGGGATCTGCACGTGCACTTCTTCGGCACCGCCACCCTGAGCTTCGCTGATCAGATCAAGGTGCAGGAAGGCGATCGCTTCGAGATCGAACTGCCCGCCTTCGGGCGTGCACTGCGCAATCCCGTCGCGTTCGAGACCCAAGACAACCAAGCGGAGCAGCTATCCGCCATGGCGGTGCTTTAGGGCCAACGATAAACACAACAAGTAGAGAAAGGATCAGGGTCTTGAGAATTCCGCCTTCCTACGGCCCTGATCCCAGCAGTACCAGCACCTCCACCACCACCAGCAACACCGCCTGTACGCATCAGAAGCATCACGACAATAACGAGAAAAGGGCTTCGCCATGACACTCTCGACCCGCCACGCCACCGCCTCACTCATCACCGCCGCCCTTGCCAGTCTGCTGCTGGCAGGCCCCGCACACGCCGCCACCTCGCTGACCTTCGCGCATGCGCATCCGGTCACCGACTCACAGCACCTGGCCGCCGAACGCTTCGCCGAACGTCTGGCAGAACGCAGTGACGGTGAACTGACCGTCAAGATCTTCCCCAACGGCCAGTTGGGCAATGACCAGGCCATGATCTCGGGCGTGCGCAGCGGCACCATCGATATCGAGCTCTCAGGCAATCCCTACTTCAGCGGGCTGGTCGGCGAGCTGAACGTGCTGGATCTGCCCTTCCTGTTCGACACCCGCGAGCAGGCCTATCAGGTACTGGACGGCGAGGTCGGTCAGGACCTGCTGACCGCCATGCAGCCGCAGCAGATCGAAGGACTGGCCTTCTGGGAAATCGGCTTTCGCAACCTGACCAACTCGCGACGCGCGGTCGAGAACGCCGATGACGTCAGCGGCCTGACCCTGCGCACCACCCCGAATCCGGCGCATATCGCCGCCTTCCAGGCACTCGGCGCCAATCCGACCCCGATGCCCTTCGCGGAGCTCTATACCGCGCTGGAAACCCGCACCGTGGATGGCCAGGAGAATCCGGTCAGCCTGATCCGCTCCGCCAACCTGTACTCCGTGCAGGAGCACCTGTCGCTCACCGCACACGCCTACACCGCCGCCCCCTTGATCATGAACAAGCAGACGTTCGACAGCCTCGCGCCCGAACTGCAGACGCTGATCAAGGAAGAAGCTCAGGAAGCGGCCCGCTATCAGCGTCAGCTCAATCATGACAATGAGCAGGGCGATCTGGCCTTCCTCGAGGAGCAAGGTATGCAGGTCGTACGTGAGCCTGATACCGCCAGCATGCGTGCCAAGGTCGCCGAGCCGGTACGCGCCGAGTTCACTGCTAAGCACGGCAGCGAGCTGCTGGATCGCATCGACACCGCGCTCGCGCGCTGATCACGCTCGCCTGACTCGCCCATGCAAGGAGGCACGCCATGCTCTCTGACTCACTCCAATTTCCGGTAATGCCTGTGCCTCTGGCGGAACTCGGCGAGCAGCGCGCACGTTATCTGGCCAGCCGCCAGGAGGAAGATCTGCCGATCATCGATGCCCACATGCATGTCTGGGACCCGACGCGGAACTACCACCCCTGGCTGTGTGATGAGCCGATGATCCTCTTCCGCTACGGCGACTACTCCGCGATCCGTCGCCCCTACCTCCCCGCCGAGCATCTCCAGGCGGCGGGCGAGGCGCACCGGGTGCTGGGGTGCGTCTACATGGAGGCGGAATGGGCGCGGGGCGATGCGCTCAAGGAAGTGCGCTGGATCGAGGAGACTGCCCGCGAGAGCGGCTGGCCCAACGCCATGATCGCCCAGGCCTGGCTGGATCAGGATGACATCGGCGAGCAGCTCGAGAGCCTTTGCACATCAGGGATGGTCAAGGGTGTCCGCCACAAGCCGGCCGCACTGGAGCGTCACGATCCGGCGCTTGCCACCCATGCCTTGCCCGGCTCGCTGCGCTGCCCGCGTTATCAGTCCGGCGTCAGTGACGTCGCCCGCCACGGGCTGATCTTCGAGCTGCAGGTGCCCTGGTGGCACCTGGCGGAACTGCTGCCGCTGCTGGAGCGCCATCCCGAGATGCCAGTGGTGATCAATCACGCCGGCGTGCCCGGGGATCGTGATCCCGACACCCTGCGGGAATGGTCACACGCCCTCGCCAGGGTCGCTGTCTGGCCGCAGGTGATGATCAAGTTCTCCGGTCTCGGGATTGCGGGTCAGGCCTGGCGTCTGGAAGACAACCGCGAGGTCTTCGACAGCGTGCTGCGTCATTTCGGGGCCCAGCGCGTGATGTTCGCCAGCAACTTCCCGGTCGATGGGCTGGTGACCTCTCTCGACACGCTGTTTCAAGGCTTCAAGACACTCAGTCGTTCGCTCAGTCCCGAGCAGCGACTCGCGCTGTTCTGCGACAACGCCGTGCGCTGCTACTCGCTGGACACCAGCGTCCAGTGACCGATCGACACCGCGGCGATCAACTCAGCAACGATCAACTCAGCAACGATCGCCATCACCACGATTGCCATCACCACGATTGCCATAACAACAACTCGCAAGGAATTCGCCATGTCCATCCGCCACGCTCTGCTCAAAAAAACTCAGTTCAAAAAAGCCCAGCATACGAACGTCCTGCTCAAGACGGTCTCCACCCTGGGGTTGATGCTGACCTTCGCGACCACCGCCCACGCCGAGATCACCGCGCGCATGGGCACCAGCCTGCCGGAGGCGCATCCCCAGACACTGGGCGCCAAGAAGTTTGCGGAGCTCGTCGAGGAGAAGTCGGACGGCGAGATCACCATCACGGTGTTCTCCAACGGCATTCTGGGCAATGACGTCAACATGACCTCGATGCTGCAGTCCAACACCCTGGACTTCACCGCGCCCTCCACCGCCACGCTGAGCAGCCTCAACCCTGACTTCAACATCGTCAGCCTGCCCTTCCAGTTCGATGACAGTGAACACGCCGATGCGGTGCTGGATGGCGAGGCCGGCCGTGCCCTGCTCGCAAGCCTCGATGACAAGAAGCTGGTGGCACTCGAGTACTGGGAGAACGGCTTCCGTCACATGACCAACAGCCGCCGTCCCATCGAGACGCTCGAGGACATCGAGGGCCTCAAGATTCGCACCATGCAGAACGCCCTCTACATCGACCTCTTCAACGGACTGAATGCCAACGCTGTGCCCATGTCGGTCAATGAACTGTTCACCGCCATGGAAACCCGCACGGTGGATGGTCAGGAAAACCCTTACACCGTGATCGACGCCAAGCGCTTCTTCGAGGTCCAGACGTACCTGTCGCGTACCGCGCATGCCTATGACGCCCAGGTGCTGGTCGCCTCGGCAGGCTTCATGCAGTCACTCGATGACGCCCAACGCCAGCTGGTCCGCGAGGCCGCTCGTGAAGCCACGCTGTATCAGCGTGAGCAGAGCCGTGCCATGAACGAGGAACTGCTGAGCGAGCTGCAGGACAAGATGACCGTCAACGTGGTGGCGGACAGTGAACGTCAGCGCATGCGTGAGGCACTGGCACCGGTGATCCAGCAGCACACCCAGGCGCTGGACCCGGCGGTGGTGACGCAATTCCAGGCAGCGCTGGCCGACGCCCGTTAGTCAACACAACCAGTCCCGGCGACCAGTCTGAGCAACCCGTTCCGGTGACCAGTCCCAGAAAACGACCCGCGGCAGTGCTGCCACGACTCGCCACTGCGTCGCACTGTCGCGCCGTCATCGAGATGCTTCCTTCGGGGATAACACCATGAACAAACTGACCCAAGAGATGCCGTTATCCATGTCGATCAAACCGCCCATCGCGCCATCCTCCGAGTCACGGGGAAGCCACGCCACCCCGCTGGCGTCAACGGCGCCTACCCGCACTGCCACCGGCATCACGACGATCTTCAAGGGACTGGAGAAGGCCCTCACCCTGCTGATGGTACTGGCACTGGTGGCGATGATCGCGCTGGTCTTCGTCAATGTCGTGCTGCGTTACGGCTTCAACAGCGGCATCTCGATCAGCGTCGAGCTGTCCCGCTTCCTGTTCGTCTGGGTCACCTTCATGGGCGCCGTGACGGCATTGATCCGTCAGGAGCACCTGAGCGTCAACACCTTCGCCGACAAGCTGCCGGCGGCATGTCGCAGGGTGCTGGATCGCATTGTCACTCTGGTGATGCTCGGCTGCTGCCTGATGCTGCTCAAGGGCAGCTTCGATCAGACGGTGCTCAACTGGCGCAATCTCTCTCCCATCAGCGGCATTCCCGTCGGCGTCTTCTATCTCGCCGGCCTGATGGCAGGCGTATTGATGTCGCTGATCCTGCTGTGGCGACTGCTGACGCCCCTTGCCCTGCATGGCATCACGCCACCGAATGCCGCCAGCCCCTCATCTGATCAGCAAGGAGACACGCCATGACCATCGGGCTCTTCCTCGGCTCCCTGCTGGCCGCCATCGGCCTGAGCCTCCCCATCGCCTTTGCCCTGCTGGTCAGTGCCATCGTGCTGATGCTGCACCTGGATCTGTTCAACTCGCAGATCCTGGCCCAGAACCTCGTCAACGGCGCCGACAGCTACACCCTGCTGGCCATTCCCTTCTTCCTGACCGCCGGGGAAGTGATGTCGCGTGGCGGGCTCTCCCAGCGCATCGTCACGCTGGCGATGTCGCTGGTGGGTCACCGCAAGGGCGGACTGGGTTTCGTGGCCATCTTCGCCGCCATCGTCATGGCCAGTCTGTCCGGCTCCGCGGTCGCGGATACCGCCGCGCTTGCCAGCATGCTGCTGCCGATGATGCGCAAGGCGGGCTATCCGCTGGGCCGCTCCTCCGGCCTGATGGCCGCCGGCGGGATCATCGCGCCGATCATCCCGCCCTCGATTCCGCTGATCATCATCGGGGTCGCCGGTGGCATCTCGATCGGCAAGCTGTTCCTCGCCGGGATCGTGCCGGGGCTGATCATGGGCGTGACCCTGGTGGTGATGTGGCTGTTCATGACCCGCAAGGAAGATCTGGTCGTCACCAAGAAGGCCAGCGGGCGTGAGCGCCTCAAGGCACTCAAGGACAGCTTCTGGGCCATCATGCTGCCGGTCATCATCATCGGCGGCATCAAGAGCGGCATCTTCACCCCGACCGAAGCCGGCGTGGTCGCCGCGGTCTACGCCATCTTCGTCGCCACCGTGGTCTACCGCGAACTGGACTTGAGCCAGCTCTACGCCGTCCTCGCCCAGGCCGCGCGCAGCACCGCCATCGTGATGTTCCTGGTGGCTGCCGCGATGGTCGCCTCCTGGCTGATCAGCATCGCCCAGCTGCCGCTGATGGTCGCCGGTCTGCTGCAGCCGCTGGCCGATGATCCGCGCATCCTGATGCTCGCCATCATGGGCATCGTGCTGGTGGTCGGCATGGTGATGGACCTGACGCCGACCATTCTGGTGCTCACGCCGATCCTGATGCCCATCGTCAAGCTGGCCGGTATCGATCCGGTCTACTTCGGGATCATGTTCGTCCTCAACTGCGCCATCGGCCTGATCACCCCGCCGGTCGGCAACGTGCTCAACGTGATCACCAGCGTCGGCAACCTCAAGTTCGAGAAGGCGGTCAGTGGTGTCGCGCCCTTCGCCCTCGCCTATGTGGTGATCCTGCTGCTGTTCGTGGCCTTCCCGCAGATCATCACCGTGCCCCTGTACTGGATGACCGACTGACTCGCAGTTCTGCAGGCCGCCAGCGCCACTCACGACAACCGAGCCATTCACGACAACAGCGCCACTCACGACAACAACGACAAGAGAGCCTTTCCATGACGCCAATGCTCAAGACCTCCCTCGCCAGTCTGCTTCTCCTTGCGCCAATGAGCGCCGCGCATGCAGCCACCGTGCTCAAGCTGGCCCACGCGGCCCCGACCACCGATACCCAGCAACAGGCGGCCGAGCGCTTCGCCGAGCTGGTCAAGGAAGGCACGGATGGCGAGATCACCGTCAACATCTTCGGCAACGGCGTGCTCGGCGGTGACCAGCAGATGATCGCCGGCGTGCGCAGCGGCACCATCGATATCGAGCTGTCCGGCAACCCCAACTTCGCGGGCCTGCAGCCGGCGCTGGGCGCCTTCGATCTGCCCTACATCTTCCCGGACCGCAAGACGGCCTATCAGGTGCTGGACGGCAAGGTCGGCGACGATGCCCTGGCACTGCTCAAGCAGGACAACCTCAAGGGCCTGGCCTTCTGGGAGGTCGGCTTCCGCGCGATGACCAACTCGAAACATCCGATCAAGACTCCCGCCGATGTCGATGGCCTGGTGATGCGCACCAACTCCAACAAGTCTCTGATCGAGGCCTTCTCCCTGCTCGGCGCGAACCCGGTACCGATGCCGCTGGGTGAGCTCTACACCGCGATGGAGACGGGCACGGTCGATGCGCAGGACCACCCGATCAGCATCGTCTGGTCGGCGGGTTTCTACGAAGTGCAGGACTACCTGTCACTGACCAACCAGGCCTACACCTCGCTGTTGATGGTGATGAACGACGACACCTTCGAGAACCTGTCACCGGAGTATCAACAGGTGCTGGTGAACGCAGCACGCGAGGCCGGTGATTATCAGCGCGAACTGAACGCGAAGAACGAGCAGAAGATTCTCACTGAACTGGCCGCCAAGGGCATGAAGATCGAGACCGACGTCGATACCGCCGCCTTCCAGCAGGTCGTGCTACCCACCTGGGACAGCTATATCGCCGCCAATGGCCGTGACTGGATCGATGCCATTCAGGTCGCCAGTCAGGCCGGTGCCGATGTCGCGACCAACGCCCAGCCGCAAGGCACGCAGAAGACCACGGCCGCCGTGACTCAGTAACGCACAAGCGCTTTTTCGTTTTCCCTATCTGTCACTCCAGCGAGGGCACAGGCCCTTGATAACCAGAGCCTGATATCCAGGCCCTGACAAACAGGCCCTGACAAACAGGCCCTCGCTGATTGGAGAAATGTCATGTCCCGAGATGTTCTGCTGCTCAACCAGAAATGCGCGCACACCCTGAGCCTTTACGATGCCACCAGCGGCGAGGAGCTCAACCATCTGCGCCTGCCGGACTACCCGCATGAGTTCGTGGTGGATTCCACCGGCCGCTACGCCTTCGTGGGCCACTACGGCATCCTCGGCGCCGACTGCATCGGCGATCAGGGCGGCTGCTCGGTGTTCGTGGTCGATCTCGAGACCTTCACGCTGGTCAACACGCTCAGCACCTGGCCGTACTACCGCATCCATGGGCTGGGCATCGATGAGCAGGATCGTCTGTATGCGATGAGCGAGGGCCACAACACCCTCTTGCTGTTCAACACGCCCCTGACCCAGACCACGCCAGACCTGGCCGTGTCCTCCGGGGGCTACAAGACTCACCTGTTCGCGCTCACCAAGGCAGGCGACTGGGCCTACGGCATCAACCTGCTCAGCAACACCATCACCAAGTTCAAGCCGCACGATGCCACCTTCGCGCCCATCGCGATGATTCCGGGCCGCAAGCCGGAAGGCAACAGCCTGTCCGCCGATGGCCGCACCCTGTTCATCAGCAATCGCGATGACGACAGCATCGTGGCGGTGGATACCGAATCGATGACCGTGCGCGCCTCGGCGACCACGGGACGTGACCCCAATCGCATCTACCGTGACCCCAGGGGCCGCCTGATCACCACCAACTACGGCGAAAGCTCGCTGTCATTGTTCGATGAAACGCTGGCACCGCTGGGCACCATCCAGCTTGAGGCGGTTCCCATCGCGATGAGCTTTCATCCGGATGGCGAGCAGGCCTTCGTCTCGCTCAAGGGGGATCGCATCGCGGTGCTGGATCTGGAGAGCGGTCAGGTACGCCGAAGCTTCGCGACGCGCGCCGAGCCGGACGTGTCTTGCTTGTTGGTGCGTGACCACTGAGTCAGTGGGCACTTGATACTTCTTGCCAGGACACGAGCCAGTCATGACGGATACCCCAATACAGCGCGAACCTTCACAAAGCCAGCCACTGATCGATGCGCACCACCATCTCTGGGCGCTGGATGGCCAGGTGGCGTATCCCTGGCTGGAAGACTCGCCGGTGGAGAACTTCTTTCTCGGCGATTACGCCGCGATCCGCCAGCCCTTTCAGGTCGCGGATCTCAAGCGTCTGGTGCCTGAGGGCTTCGAACTGGTAGGCAGCGTGCATTGCGAAGCCGAAGCGTCACGCCCACAGGCTGAGAAAGAGACGCGATGGATTACCGAGCAAGCAGCCATTCATGGCCTGCCGAGTGCGCATGTCGGCTGGGCGGCCTTCGGCACTGAGGCGTGCGCCGAACAGCTGGACGCGCAATGTGACTCAGCGCTGTTTCGTGGCGTGCGTGCCAAGCCGGTCACCGCCGCCACACCTCAGACCCGCCAGTCGGTAACGGGAACCAGCGGCAGTCTGCAGGACCCACGCTGGTGCGAGGGACTGGCGCTGCTCAAAGCGCGTGACCTGAGCTGGGACCTGCGCGTGCCCGCCTGGCATCTCGAAGAGGCGGCCACGACGCTTCAGGACTACCCCGGCTTGCGCGTCATGCTCAATCACAGCGGCCTGCCGTGGGATCGCACGCCGGAAGGCCTCGCCCAGTGGCGCGCAGGCATGCGGGCGCTTTCTGAGAACCCGAATGTCGCCGTCAAGCTCTCGGAACTGGGCACGCCCTGGCATGCCTGGGATACCAGCGCCAATCACGAGCTGCTCTGCGAGGTACTGGACGTCTTCGGCCCCCGTCGCTGCCTGTTCGCCAGCAACTTCCCGGTCTCCGGCCTCAAGGTCAGCTATGGCGACTGGCTATCACTGGTGACCGGTGCCATTGCGCAGACGGCGTCTCACGACCAACGCCAGATCGCGTTCGACCAGGTTCTGCACGACAACGCCATTCACTGGTATCGGCTGCCGATTGCCGCTATCACCCACGATGCCAGACCCACCCAACATGCCAGACAGGAGGCACCATGACACTCAACGGCCATCAGCTCATCGGACAGCGCAGCTTCGCCGCCAAGGGCGAGGCGATCCACGCCATCAATCCGGCCACCGCAGAGCGCCTGGCACCCGGCTACCCGGGGGCCAATGCAGGGGATGTGGAAGACGCCTGCCGACTGGCCGGCCAGGCCTTTGATGCCTATCGCGCCACGACGCCAGAAGAAAGAGCCATCTTCCTCGAGACCATCGCTGAGGAGATCGAGGCACTCGGCGATACCCTGACCCAGCGCGGAATGCAGGAAACCGGCCTGCCTGAGGCACGCCTTAACGGTGAACGCGGTCGCACCTGTGGCCAGCTCAAGCTCTTTGCCAAGGTGCTGCGTCGCGGTGAGTGGCAGGATGTGCGCGTCGATCCTGCACTGCCGGAGCGCACTCCCCTGCCGCGGGCAGACCTTCGCCAGCGTCAGATCCCGCTTGGCCCGGTCGCCGTCTTCGGTGCCAGCAACTTCCCGCTGGCCTTCTCGGTGGCCGGCGGCGATACCGCCTCCGCACTGGCTGCAGGCTGTCCGGTCGTGGTCAAGGGACACTCGGCCCACCCGGGTACCTCGGAACTGGTCGGTCAGGCCGTCGCTCGCGCCGCCCAGCGTTGTCAGATGCCGGAAGGCGTCTTCTCGTTGCTGTTCGGCCCCGGCAATGAGGTCGGTCAGGCACTGGTCAAGCATCCCGAGATCCAGGCGGTCGGCTTTACCGGCTCGCGCAGTGGGGGCACCGCCCTGCTGACGCTTGCCCAATCGCGTCCGCAGCCGATTCCAGTCTACGCCGAAATGAGCAGCATCAACCCGGTCATCCTGATGCCAGCGGCCCTGGAAGCCCGCGCCGAATTGCTGGGCGAGGCCTTCGTCGGCTCGCTCAACATGGGCGCCGGGCAGTTCTGCACCAACCCGGGCCTGGTATTGGCAGTGAAAGGCGCAGCGCTGGAACGCTTCAAGCAGGCGGCCATCCCTGCCATCCAGGCAAGCCCGGTGCAGACCATGCTGACACCCGGCATCCACAAGGCCTATGCCCAAGGCGTCGCGAGCCTGTCCGAACAGCCAGGCATCACCTGTCTGGCCAGCGGTGAAAGCGACTCCCCCATCGCCAGCCCGTGTCAGACACAGCTGTTCAGCACCCAGGCGAGTGACTTTCTTGCCAATGAGGCCATGCAGGCGGAAGTCTTCGGCTCAAGTTCGCTGATCATCGAATGCGTGGATCTCGCTCAGCTCAAGCAGGTCTGCAGTGCACTCGAAGGCCAGCTGACCGCCACGCTGCATCTCGATGAGGCAGATCACACCGCGGCCTGCCACTTGCTACCAGTGCTGGAGCGTCGTGCAGGCCGCATCCTCGTCAATGGCTGGCCGACAGGGGTCGAAGTCTGTGACGCCATGGTGCACGGCGGCCCCTGGCCGGCCACCTCCGACAGCCGCACCACCTCGGTCGGCACCGCCGCCATTCACCGCTTCCTGCGTCCGGTCTGCTATCAGGACCTGCCGGATGCCCTGCTCCCGCCGGAGCTCAAGCATGCTCCAGCAGAAGGCATTAGCCGACTGGTGAGTGGGGAGCGGGAGGTCATGCGATGACAAACAAAAAAGCCCGCCAATTTGGCGGGCTTCTGTCATTCATATCCTTGATACCGTCAGCCTTCCCACGATGCGAGAAGCCGAATCTTCGCGATCCTCTAACAATAACGATAGACACCGTCTTGCTTGAGGATCATCCCATCGCTTTCCAGTGCAGAAAGGTATTGACGTGCCTTCTCGACATCACCGTCAAGCAGATAGCGATAAATGACCTTGCTCAAGTACGTGATTGAACGCGCAGTTCGAGAATAACGGATATTGGGAGGATCAATACTACAATCGAAACGCGTCACGGGGGTACGCCAATCGCCATAGTTCTCAGTCAAGTAACGATCTGCATCTGCAGCACCTTTGACTACCTGACTGCCCAAGGTGTAGTCAGTCAACGAAAACTCCGAGTTGTCCCACCGGTGGATAGCGGAGCCATGCCAGACGACGCTCCCCTCTTGCACATGAACAAAAAGGTCAGCGACAAGGCCGGTATGGTGCACGAGTTTGACAAGTATCGGCTGAGTCAATCTGGAATATCGCACGGCACGCTCGGATACGACTTCCCGGAAAGTACAATAACTTTCTGACTTTATGAACCAGGTATTGTCGGATCCAGCAACAGCATCTCGAAGTTGCTTGATATCGAAGTCCTTGGCGTCGACACCGATATCAATATCGTAGTCATGTCCCAGGAAATCCTGTTCTCTCACGGCTCCAAGAAGCGTGCCACTGATGACATACCAGGGCCACTCAAGGCTACCCATCAAACTATCGCAATCCTTGATCGTGCGATAGGCATCATTCTTGTCAAACGACTGCGCTGACTTCTGGAACTTATGCGCCACGACAGGCGCTGCTGTCGGATTGTCCAAGTCAGCGCTGATGATCGACAATGCATGATTGACGCTGGCGCAGAAGGATTTGTCATATTGCCAGAGTGAGTCTTGCGGAGAGATGACCAGACTGCTGGTAGACGTATCACGATCATTATCACACTCTGAGAAATCGGCTTTTTCCAGCTTCCCACCATGCAGATCAGCCTGCCAGATATGGCGCTCAAAGTCAGTGATGCGCTGGTTGTCAGCCAACCAGGCAATGAGGCAGTCGGCCGCCTTGGTAGACATTTCTTCAGAAATATCGAAAAAGAAATCAGACCTGGTCGACACTGGCAGCCACCCGGTATGCGCAAACCAGATGCCTCGCCGCACGACGATTTTCAGTCCATTGCTTCGCGATGCGAGCTTGATACTGTCTGCCGCTACGGCCAGAGGCGCACCCAACATCCACACACCAATGCCGGATAACAAGGCCAAAGGATAACGAAGTAATGGGTGGCGTGGTTTATTCAAAAACCGTAGAAGCCGATAGGATTTTTCGACTTCGATATTCATTTCACTTTCACCAATGTGTCAGTACGCATGTTTATGGATCAAACCCTTGAAGAGAGTCAGCATGATGATACGTAAGTCCAGCCATAATGACCAATGCTCTACATACCACAGGTCGCATTCAATTCGCTTGGCCAGGTCCGTATCGCCTCGCCAACCATTGATCTGTGCCCAGCCCGTGATACCGGCCTTGACCATGTGCTTTTGCATATAACCAGGAATTTCGTGACGAAGTTTTTCGACGAAGATCGTGCGTTCCGGACGCGGCCCCACGATTGACATGTCACCTTTGAGCACGTTGAGGAACTGCGGCAACTCATCCAGGCTGGTCTTGCGAAGGAACCTGCCCACAAGGGTAGTTCGTTTCGCCTGGGCATTTCCCCACTGCACCCCACCCTTTTCACTGTCGACTGGCATCGAGCGGAATTTCAGCATCTTGAAGGGCTTTCCGTTCAACCCGACCCTTTCCTGGGTATAGAACACCGGGCCCGCAGAGGTACATTTCACCAATAGCGCGATAAGCGCCAATAAAGGTGACAGCAGAATCACGATGATCAATGACAGCAGGCGATCCTCGATCCACTTGAGAAGCTTTGCCCCCAGCGACATGCGACTGCAACTCAGATCAAGCATGAACAGACCGGCAACATCTGATACATCATGGTTGATAAGGCGAAAATCACGCATATCGGGCATGTAACGCACATTGCAGGTCGTCAGGCTCAACTCTGACTGGATATCACGAACCAGGTTACCTTGCGTCAATGGGAGACAGATCCAGACTTCCTGCTCCTGATGGACGATCTGTTGGTCAGGCTGGTAGCGCTCTGGCTCAATTGCGCTCCACCCCCAATGCTCAATCCCCCCAGTCAAGATGACTCGTTCTACATCAAAGCCTGCTGTCGGGATCTTGGCCAGCTGACGCACTGCACCAACACAGGTCAAGGCATCACCAATCAAGAGGACGCTTTTGCGGTTCTTGCCCTTGGCTCGCAGATGGTTGAGAACAGGATAAGCAATCGCACGAATCAGGATGGAGTATGTCGTAGCACTTACCATCCAATAGCCAACCCACAGCCGGGAGAACTTGTCACCTGTCTTGGTCATGAACATGACCAGCGCCAACAGCCCTCCCAACATCATGTATCCGGCCATGATCTGGAATACCAGGCGGAAGCGGACTTGTCCTCTCCAGGAACGATAGATATTGAAATGCGGCAGTACCAGAAGAGCTAATATCCCCCCCAGCAACATGCCCCAACCATATCTCTCGGAAACATCCAGTCCCCCAAAATGGAACCAGTGTGCACTGAACCCTGCCAGAAAGATAATACAGAAATCGACCAGGCGTACCAATTCAGTGGTATACATGGTATAGCCACTCAAGACGCGATTTTGAACTTTCATAGCGTTTGTAACATCATCATTATTCAAGATCTCTACGGAGCAATTCCAAGACTTCGAAAGCCTTGATGAGATCTTCATGAGGAATTGACAAGAACCGCTTCAGTGAGCGTTTCAGATCCGTCGTGGATATATCCTTGGTGCGCTCCATATACAGCACTTCACAATATTCCTGCAGAAAGTCGAACTCCCCTTTCCAATCTTCCCCTATTGCGAAAGTATCGACATTATATTCCTTGACGTCGCGTACTTTTTGCTCCCAGTCGTTTTCAGGAATCACGAGATCTACACAATCGATCGCTTCCACGATCTTGGCACGCTGATCGTAGGGAATCAGTGTCTTCTTGCCTTTCAGCAAGTTGAACTCATCAGTTGACACACCGACTATCAGACGATCACCTCTCTCACTGAGACGCTTCAGGAGATTGAGATGCCCGATATGGAACATATCAAACGTGCCATAGGTAATAACCGTTTTCACACTCTCATGTGAAATATCTATTGGGTTATGCTTCATCTAATATAACCTCATCATAGCTTAACCCTATTCAGGCATTATCAAGGTGGAAGCTAATATCCATTCACCCTTATCACATCTGCTTGATATCAAATAATCTTGAGTGAAGTAAGGGCACTAAACAGCCTATCGATATTGTTGCCATCGCTAAACTGATTGATCTCTTTATATCTAAACTCGTGCTCAGTAGTTCGTACATAGGAAAGGTTTATTTTATTGTTAGATATCGCACTATCGATAATTTCATTAAGCCCCTCAATAGAATAACTTCTATAACCGATATATTCATGTTCCTGCGGTACCAAAGGGCCTGTTTCGCGTTCATAATCTACAATATCTGGTTGAAAGAAAATTACACCTGCGCCGCGGTAAAATGAATTATAGCAGACTGAAGAATAGTCAGTGATTAGTAGCTTAGTATCTTTCAGGGCATCAGAAATTTTACCCACCCATAGCTGATCCTTTAAATCTGTGCGACATAAAGCATCATATACTTTCGGATGAGCAACTACTCGAATATTGAGTGCAGGTAACTTTGCTTTTAGCAGATGAGCGACTGCAACAGTATTACGGTAATAACTTGTCGCCGTGAAATCATTCAAATGCTCTTCATATGGTTTCCAAGTCAACATGATAGTCAAAACATCATCAGTAAGATCGTTGATACTTGAATACTCAACATCATCAAATGCAGGCATACCAACATTCAATAATCTATCTTCAGGAAGGCGCAACATTTCTGAGACGACTTTTTTTTCTTTTTCACTACTCACTACCATATAAGCTGGCTCTGCTTCTCTATTTTTCGCGTAAACCCCCTTTCTATCGTGGTTCTTCAAATATGTAATTCCATGCTGCAAGAAGACAAACGGTGTTGTTATCAACTTTCTTCTTACATACTTGTTATTACTTCTCAATAAATTTACGTGAGCTGGAGCTTCAGTAGAGATAAAATAATTTGCTCTAAACAAGTGCCAGTAATAGCTATAAGAATACTTCTTCAATACCTTGTCATTATGTTTGATATCAGCATAATCATCTGACTCTTCGTCAATGACATAGTAATTCTTAGAATTTTTACTGTTTGTTGTTTTGCAGAAAAGATTATAAGCACCCTCCTCTGCTTTACAAGCATATTTCTCAAAGTAGATATTATGATTCACATCACTAATGGACCTGGAAAATCTGCCCATATGATACAGCAAGAAGCTAATTGGTCTCGATTCGAATAACCTGAATTTGAAATCATCCTCAATTGCATTTTTTTGGCGTCTTACCAGGGTCGGTGTCCCATTATAAGTACGTCTAAAGTGAACTGCAAAATTTTCAGTGTAGCATGTTGAAACAGGCACACTGTACAATCTTCTGTTTTTTTGTTTATGTATCTTTAGGGTCTGTGAAGGATAGACTGCAGTGTCACCGTCAATATCGAGTGCCATTTTAACTTGGCTATTGATAGGTGGCTCTCCACCTTTCAATAAACTTGGCATTCCAAACTTGGCTATCTTCACCAAACTCAACAATTTAAGCTTGGATTTTACAAATGACTTCCCAACCGGAATCTCCACAGGAAGTACATTATTATCGTCAAGATAGATTCTTGTATTCGAAATATTCAAATTGTATGGATTTGAAATAAATGCAACGTAAGTCAACGCAACCTTATTCTTACTTACATATAGATTTAGAATCTTAAACTTGACCTTCACAAACTGCTTTAATGGGTGATTACCTTTATTGGCTTTTCTCAGGCAACTCAATGAGTGCTTGTTAGAATAAACGATCAAGATCTCATCAGTAGCAGGCAGCTCCTGTACCAATAATATCTTATTCATCTCATTTTGCTTCAGTCGAACCTTGAATGCTATCTTATCAACCCCCAACAGTTTATCTATATTCAAGGATATAAACCTTGAGTGAGTTCGATCACTTATGACCAAAACATTACTGTCATAGGTCGCAACAATAATGTCTTCAATATCATCCATTGCAGAAGCGGGAGAGGATACAGTATACGATACCTGGTTCATTACTTATTCCAGTATGTGAAACTTGACGCTAGAAATGACGTTGCCATCTTATAAAAGATGGTGGCACAATTCGGCTTAACCACTTGCGTTTTTTGATTTAGTTTAGTCGAGATATAATCGACGATATGAATTATTCATCTCATATTTGAACCTAATAAATCAACATCGATATACATCAACTCTATACAGTAACGCTGAAGTGCTTGGAATAGCATTCGTGATATCAGTAATACGTAAATTGCTACGATTACTCCCATCCCCAAGTACATCACCTGAGTCAGGATGACAACAAATACCAATATAAAATTTGCAGAAGTAGCATATTCTATACATTGCTTCCGATGCAACTTGAAGTAATGAGTCCTGTCAGTATCTTTCATGAATATCGCTATCTTGAACATAGCAGCTATCGTGATTATCATCATTAATAGCAATATTAATGCAGTAGAGATACTTACCATTAACACCAGCAACATGGATAACGAAATTAAAATGAATTCAGATGCTGCTTTTCCGATGTGTCCATGCATCTTTTTAAGCTTGTTAGCTTTTTTATCTTTGGATGGAATAGCACTATTTTCAATGAAGATAGATTGACTATAGTCGAGGCTTCTTCGACTTATTACCCCACATACTATATACATGATATAGACAATAGGAACAAGGCAGGAAAAAATTACAACAGCTTCGTTCAAACCAAAGTCAAATGGTAATATTTGCATGTAGCTTGGCTTAACATCCGATGAGACCAAGATAAGTATCTTCAATGGTAGGAAAAAAGCAGCCAGTTGAAACAGCCTGGATGTTGCTAAAAAGAATGCACCACCGATAAAGTAAGGAGACTCTTTATTTATTAACGACCATGTTGCAAGCATTATCTTGAAATGAGTGAAAAAATTCATGCGACAACATCCATACTATAGTAGTGACTTGAACATACTCAAAGGATCATCTATCCGATCACCCAAGGAAGAAACTCTCAACCTCTGTCTTGATGCTTGGAGTGGATCTTCTCTTTCAATCAGTTGTATGACATCTACAATATTACTTTCTACATTGACAAGGCTAGCTGCCGCAGCAGAAGGATACTCTGAATGCAATTGTTCAAAATCAAGTGATTGGGTATTACAAAGAATGATAGGTTTCCCTGTAACAAGATATTCATTCAATACGCTTGAAATATCACACACCAATATATCGCTTGAGTTCATTGCGCAATGCAGTGAGTTATTTTCATCCAGCACTTCAACACCATGATCTTCGCACAACTTCAGGATCTTGCTTAACCAATACTTATGAGTACTGCTTATACTACCAGTATAAGGATGAGGCTTGAATATTAGTGAAAAACTATCATGCTCTATAATTTCTTTACATAACTTGTAACCTAATTCTCCAATGGAGCTGTAATCAACTTTCTTGACATGCCCTTCCCAAGTAGGAGCATACAGAATAGTGTTTATTCTATTTATCTCCTTTTGATATTTCAGCGCCATTTCCGCTTGAGGACGTCCAACATGTAACACCTGCCCTTCTCTCAGCGGAAGCCCTGCAGCTCTCAAACGCTCTTCCGAGAGAGGGCCAGCCACAAACAGATAATCATAGGCCATCAGCAATTTGCTTTGGTTAACGGCTTTATCACTCTCACCATGATTAATGAAAATATGATCCAGGTGGTGATAACGCAATGCTTGCACATTTTTCATCGTATTGGCGGGATATAATACTTTCTTTACGGAGGTAGCCCCGCCCAATATGGCCTCAAGATCGATCTGTGTTCTAGCCGTTACTGTAAGAATATCCGTAGGCAGCATCCCTGAGAAAATATCAGCCTCACGAAGTATGATAATCACTGGCTGATCCAGCTTTTCCAATACAGGAAGCCATTGGTTGATTTGATATGCGACCCCCTTCATTCCAGTTACGTACACGGCGACGGTCGGACGCTTTGTCTCAAGCACCTTCACGGCATACGCTCTTATCTTTTTTCTATTGAATAATTTGAGGATGACCGGCCATGCGACAATCAGCGAAGTCACGATATATAGTAGTACTATAGGGAGTACATATAAACCCAATTGACTTGTCAATAACGGTACAAGTGAGGCAGCAAAATTGATTTTCTGCCCGTATTTACCAATAGAGTTTTCATTGGAAGCCACTTTGACTTCCAAGCCAGACAGATAATACTCTAGCTTTGCTGATTTTCCCGTCAGGAATTGCAACCCGCATACTAGTGCAAATATGGCTATCGTGAATGAAGTGACAGAACCGGTTACCATACTACCAACCAGAAGCGAAATAACGGAAAATACGACTGGCAATAACTTATGCTTACCTATCTTGCGCAAGATGCCTTTCATAACGTCTCGGGTCTCTGTTTATTTAGGCACGCTACCGCCCCAGGATTTTGGGGCAATTCCTGAGGCCAGACGACAAACAGGGCGCCGTAGTGAGAGCACGGTGCCCTGTTGGATAAAATAGCGAGGTTTTTTATTGAAAGCTTCATGGATTATACATATTTTCGTCATATTTGGCTAGATTCAGGGCAATGAAGCCCATCTTCCTGCAGGTGCAAGATCAAGAAAACATCGGATAATCATCACCTTAGTGTCCATCGTAGGCATGACGCGACCAAGGGATCGACAGGAACGGTGCTGTTCTTGTGAAATGCACCCGGCACCGGATGGGACAGAGCAGACTCGCAAGCATCAGATCATGTTAATTATTTATCATGAGAGCGGCTCTCAGTACGATAGTAATGCGTCTCAGTCTTCAGATATTTTTCTGGCTTTAACCTCCCGCCTTCTAGCTTGGTCAGTAATTGATCGCTTCCATCGTATGCCACTCCCCAGCTCATGTTTTCACTGAATTATTCATTTGCATTACTCCAACACTCACTGTATTTATCTATCGATGCAACAGTGGAGGAAAGTCTAGAGGATATCACCAGATGGTGATGCGTAGCAGATCGTGTCTATCTGATGACCGCTTGAGATACCTCAAATCAGAGACCCGGATCATTATTCATAAATATTTCAATGATGCACCGTATCAGAAGCATGGACTCACTCGTCCCCTTTCAGCTTACTGGCACCTCTTGCTCATATTAGGTGACATTCAATAATCTTGTATTCAAAAATAAAGCGCGCCAGAATTTTCTGACACGCTTTATTCATACTTCTTTACAGATTCGATTACGCAGTCTGGTGACTTAAACGCCAACGCCAATAATGCGTGATCAAACCACCGACAATCAGATTATGGACAAACAGGCCTGTCGGGAATGAATTATAGGATTCAAAGTTACTGATTATCATCCAATAGATGAAGAACATCAGGCCGAAGCAGGCAATGTCATCAGGCATCGCATTACCCCGCCACGCGAGCCAGGTGGCACGGCCAATCCAGAATGCCAATAGAGACATCGCGACAAGTCCAACAATCCCATATTCGACCCAGGTTTCAAGGAAGTAATTATGCAGGTGGCCATATTTTGCCAGTACCCAATCTGGCAGCCAGGTCGTTTTCGACATGACCAACTGACGCCCTTCAGGTCCCCACCCTGTCATCGGGCGTTCCGCAATCCACTGGCTCGCCGCGATCCAGCTATTGATACGAATGCCGATGCTTGTATAAGGAACTTCCGTGATTTCGCCATCTACCAACTGAGATATCACACTGCTCTCTTTATGGAAGCGATGATTGAGAGAGTCTCCCAGTGTAGAGACCAGTACCCCTGCCCCGATTACTATGGATAATGAAATTGTGACGAGATACTTTGTCAAATGTCTGGTTCTACCCTCCAGTACGGACTTGATAACCCAGAGTATCAGACCGATGCCACTCGCAATCGTTGCACTGAGCCAGACGGCTCTTGTCTGACCAACGGCGATGCCAGTCACCACCATCACCATCGCCAGGCACCAAAGCGCTATTCTCAAATACCGCGCGTTACCGTCGCTCCAAAAGCGACGAGCAAAACAGAGCAAACCCAATAGCGAAACCCCAAACAACATGGATGCATGCTGGTTATTACGGATTCCGAATCCCACTCTTTCCCCAGTAAACCCGGTGAGCCATCCGTCGTCACCTGGTGCAAATAGCGTCGTGACCAAGACCCCGCCGACTGCCAGTCCCCACACGATGAGAGTATTTCGTGTACTTCCGTTCAACCACCACGCCACACTGATGAAGATAAACAATTTGGCCAGATCCTGGAGCCTTGGGTCATCTATCGCCCATTGCGGGTACTGCCATAATCCCAGGCTCCAGGAAAACAATTGTACGCAGAGAAACCCCAGCAATAGTAAGAGGGGGGCCTTGCGCAAGCCTTTACCGTATACACAGAATGCGACAAGCCCCGAAAATGCCAAGACTCGTTCCATCACTTCTTGAGTGTTTGGCAAGACAAATTGTAAAGCGGCATATAATAATAACGATATGATGCCTATATAAGCCAGCCAACGAGCTCCGAGACGATCATCAATCGAATACCAACACTTTACAGGTTGCATAATGACTCTACTTATCCAAGGTGTCTTTATCACACTGGGGTTTATCTTGGGGATATCAAAGAGTCTTGTCTCTATGCGATCTAGATAGACTCTTCCTCTAGATAGACTCTTTCAAGCTGAGTTATCGAATGACGAACTCTGGACGCGAAATTTTACACAGTCTTTCCTGCCACCACAATGAAGACCGCTCAAAGGAGGAGACGCCACCCACTTTTTGAGTAGTGAAACAGGAGGTTGCCATTAGTCAAGCCATCGCAAGGCCCTGCTTGCCCATCATCGGGTCAGCCTCCCCGGAATCTGTCAACATAGTTGGCAAAATGAAGCAGGTCTACAGACTCGACGACGTCACGCACAATATTATCTGTGTCATGACGACGCAGGGGTCCACATGATAAAGATAACTTCTGATCACTGGAATGATACGTTAAATTACTCTCTGTTACAGAAGATTCACCTCATCTGTTGAGCTCATCCCTGAGACAAGAACTCCAGGGAGCGATGATGTCTGAATACGTCACTACTGCGACGACACTTCGGCAACTAATCCGATGTCCGTCATTCGTCTTTGCGTCTTGAGCTCTGATTCTGACCTTGGTTGTCAGTATCCACCATCCAGTGCCTTGATATTGCCCCCCTGGCGATCAGCCAATCCCTGAACCGTCGCGCGGAGGCCGGTAACGGTCGATGAGGGCCGTGGACAAGATGCTCAGCCAGGCCAATGATCTCGCGATGGTCTGTGGCGCGCACCAGCTCGCCCTTTGCGATGGCGTCTCCCGCCATGAAATCCCAGGCCAGACCGGTACCGGCGCCTCGCTGAATGGCGGCATGCATTGCCAGCACGCTGACGGTGTCAGGGTGCTGCCGCGCGCAGGCGTCGCCGTCTTGCAGCCGCGAATACTGCCGCTGGTGCTGTCATCAGAGCGCTGGTGGGCTTTCGGTTCCGCAGTCGTCTTCATGTCGGTGGGCGGTTCGTGGATTGCCAATGCCTTGTGAAACTCCTCCGCCCAGCGGTTGCCGGTCTCCGTGGGTGGGCAGATGACCGTCTTCGAGACCTGCTGTGTGTTGCTCTACGGATACCTGCTGGCATGGCAATGGCCCCTGACCAACGAAGTATTGGGCATGCTGCTGATGCCTGGAGGTGTCACCTGGATTCTCCGTGCCGAACAGCATGTGTCCGGCCCCCGCCAGATAGCACAAGGCGTGCCGGTTGCTGGACCGGAAAAGTGAAATCCCCCGCCTGATGCAGCGTGGATTGCCTGAGGGGCATGCACCTCGGGGGTCGCTTGCTGGCTTCAGACACGCCAAGGCCGCCTCAAAGGGCGGCCTTGGCGTGTCTGGTGAGCAGTCTCCATCACTGCCCTACTTATCTACCTACCTCTCTACCTATCAATCAAACACTCACCCATAGAAGTGCTCGACAAGGCTCATGGGAATCGCCGGCACGTAGGTGACCAGCATCAGCACCAGGAAGAGCACGAAGATCATCGGCAGATTGACCTTGGTGGTTTCCCACATGTCCGTTCTGGCAATCGAGCAGGAGGTCGCCAGCACCGAGGCGACGGGGGGTGTCTGCTGACCGATGGCGAGGTTGAGCGTCAGGATCAGGCCGAAGTGGATCGGGTCGATCCCGATCTGCTGGATCAGCGGCATCACGATCGGCACGACCAGGATGATGGCCGCTGCACCATGCAGGAACATCCCCAGCAACAGCAGCAGGATATTGAGCAACGCCAGCACCGCCACCGGGTCCGTGGTCAGTGAGGTGATTTCCTGCGCCAGTTGCTGCGGCAGCTGCATCTCGGTCAGGAACAGCCCCAGGACGGCTGAAGTCGCGACCAGCAGCATGACGACGGAAGTCTGGATCACGCCATCGATCACCGCCCGATACAGCACCTGCAGATTCAACTCGCGATAGACCAGCCCCCCGATGACCAGCGCCGCCAGCACAGCGATGCCCGCTCCTTCCGTGGCGGTCACGAAGCCGCCGAAGATTCCGCCCAGGATGATGACCGGCAACGTCAGCGCCCAGAAGGCTTCCCGGAATGCCTTGCCAAGCGCCGACAGCGAGAAGGCAGCCTCACGCGGCATGTCGTACTTGCGGGCATAGTAGTAGCAGAGCACTGCCAGGCCGAATCCCCCCAACAGGCCCGGAATGATCCCTGCCACGAACAGTTTGACGATGGAGGTATCCGCGATGGCGCCATACAGGATCATCGACAGCGACGGCGGAATGATGATCGCCAATGACGCGGAGGATGACGTGATGGCCGCCGAGAACTCTGGCGTGTACTTGCGCTTCTTCATCTCGGGAATCAACACCGACCCCGTGGCTGCCACGTCCGCGACAGCCGAGCCGGAAATCTCGGCAAAGAACAGTGACACCCCGACATTGACCATGGCCAGGCCACCGCGCACGAACCCCACCATCGCCGTGACGAGATTGATCAGCCGCATGGAGATGCCTGACGTGTTCATCAGCGCACCGGCGAGGATGAACAGCGGAATCGCGATCAGCGGAAACTTGGTCGCGCCATTGAAGAGCGTCAGCGGCACGTTCACCAGCGCGTCCACGCCCATGAAGATCACCACCCCCACGACCCCCACCGTGCCGATGGCAACCGCGATGGGCACGTTGATCAGCACCAGTGCGAACAGGGCCGCGATAATGATCAGTAGCGTCATGAACGGTGCTCCTTGAGGTCTTCCTCGGCCAGGCGGATGGCTTCCGCGATCTCTTCCTCTTCGCTGTTGACCCCTTCACACATCTTGCGCCATGCGTGGGGCAGGCTCAGCAGCTCACACACGATGAAGAGTGCCGCACTGAGCGGGATCACCGACTGGGTGACATCCAGGCCGATGCTCGGCAAGGCGATCAAGGCATCCCAGGCCAGCACGTCCAGCACCTGATACCCAAACCAGCCCACCACGGCAAAGAATCCGATCACGATTAGCTCAGAGGTAATGAACAGCGTACTGCGCAGTGCGATGGGCGCCTTGGTGATCAAGCCGGGAAAGCCCATGTGCGAACGCTTCAAGGCCGCGAGACAAGCGCCATAGAAGCTGAGCCATGCCAGATTGATCGAGGCGACCTCGTCATACCACGGCAAGGAGCCACCGAAGGTACGCAAGGCCACTGCCGCCAGCACGATCACCGTCAGCGACAACAGCAGGCTGACGGTAAATACCTCAAGGCAGCGTTCTACCACACGGTTGATTCTGTCCAGCACTGTCAAGTCAGCCTTGGGCGTCAGTCCTTCCCCACTCTCGGTGGGGAAGGTTGCCTTGGCCGCATGGGAATGCGAGCTCATGACTTACTCCTTGGCCAGTGCCATGGCCCGGTCAACCAGCGCCTGGCCGCCATCGACCTTGTCGGAGAACGCCTGATAGACCGGCGCACTTGCAGTGACGAAGGCATCCCGGTCCACCTCGTTGACGGCCATGCCACCCGCCTTGAGGCTTGCCAGCAGCTTGTCATCAAGCTCCGCACCCTTGGCGAAGGCCCAGCTCTGGGTCTCGGCGGAGACTTCGGCAATCGCTGCCTTCACGTCCTCGGGCATCTTCTTCCAGCCGGCCTGACTGCTGGTCAACCAGATGGGCGAATAGACATGATTGGAGAGTGACAGGTACTTCTGCACCTCCTGGAACTTGGCGCCATCGATGTTGGACAACGGGTTCTCCTGACCATCGACGACCCCGGTCTGCAGCGCCACGAAGACTTCCGAGAAGGCCATCGGTGTCGGGTTGGCGCCCCAGGCGTTGAACATGCCGGTCCGCCATTCGCTCTGTGGGGTACGCAGCTTCAGCCCGTCTAGGTCTTCTGGCGCAACGATCGGATGCTCGTTGTTGGTGATCTGACGGAAGCCGTTCTTCCAGGTGGAGACCAGCTTGAGGCCCTTGGACTTGGCATCCTCGGCCAGATCCGTCATCACGATCTCGTCATCGATGCGCTTGAGGTGCTCGCGGTCCTTGACCATGAACGGCATGTCGAACAGGGCGAAGCTTGGTGACACGGACGACATCACCGAGGAAATCGCGGCCAGGTCGACCGTACCCAGGCGCAGCTTCTGGATCAGCTGGCGCTCATCCCCCAGCTGCCCACTGTGGTAGTACTCGACCTGATGCTCATCGCCGAGCCGGGCTTGCAGGCTATCGGCGAAGTACTGCGCGGTCTGGCCCTGCAGACTGTTGGGACTTCCCCCGATGGCAAACACGATCTTCTCGGCATGCGCGGTCGTGGTACCCAAGGCGGCGGCTAACAGCGTGGCGGCAAGCATGACTCGCTTCATTGTCGAATCCCTTTGATTGTTCTGATTATGGGTATGGACGTATCGCGTCTGGCATGACGCTTGAGGACGGTGAGCGTGTGCTGGCGACGGAGCTTCGAGCGCTTCACGCGCAAGAGCCGCCTTCCTCAAGTGGACTGCAAACCATACCAGATAGAGCAGAACTTAGACGCCTTCCGACTCAAGGGTCAATCCAATTGGCGCAGAAATAGACCTTTGTCTAGACAAATACGCAATATATCGCTCTACACCATAACATCTGGCCTGTTTTGCAAACCACATGATGCCTGATGGCGGTGCTCCAGACGCGAAGGCCCCACCGGCATCGCCGGCAGGGCCTGGACAGATCAGGACATCAACCTCGATGTCTCTTCAGCGGGGCCATGAGCTGGCACTCACCATGGCGCAGGGGGGCTTCTTACGCACCGCCTCCCCAAGCCACGGCATCATGGGGGTGAAGGCTCTCGATATGCCGCACATGGACATGCGCCTCACCCTGTGAGACCGCCAGGCCATTGATCAAGCGGCGCGCGGCGTCCTCGACGAACATCAGATTCTGACCATTGAGCGCGGCAAACGCCTGCTCATCGGCGCGTTTCACGGCCGTCTGGACAGGCGTCGCCACGGCCTGCTCGATGGCATCGATCAGCGCGATCAGTCCCAGATCCTCGGCCTCAGGCTTGAGGGTGACCCGGACAATCGCTTCACTGCGCTGGCTGTGGGGCGTGGCCAGGGTGGCATGGTGGGTGAGCCACTCGGCGACCTGCTCTGGGGTCAGCGTTGCATCATGGCGGTGAGCCTCCAGGAATGCCTGCTCGATCAGCTGACGCGACAGGGCCGCCGAGCAGGGACAGGTGGAGGAATAGCCAACCGTGACACTGGCCTGCAGCGTGAACCTGCCCTCGTGCAGACTGGCCTCCAGCGTGACGGGATACGACTTCCATCCGTAGAGTGCCGGCGTGACTAGCGCCGGACGCTTCACCAGCAGTGCGAACGTCATCTTCACGCGGGCATTGCGCGAGGCGCAGTCATGATGACTTTCGACCATTGCAGCGAGCACATTCCGCAGACTGCCGGGGGTCAGCGCCTTGCCCTCCGCCAGCCCATCCAGCAGACGGTAGAGGCGCGACATGTGAATGCCCTTGGTGTGCGGCATCGGCAGGTCGACCTGCGCATCCACGCGGGCATGCAATTCACGGCGGTAATCGCCCTCCTCGATGAGCACGGGCAGATCAATGCCCTGCATGCCCACCCACTGAAGGGGGCTCAGGGAACGGGAGCGCTCGGTCAGGGAAACGTCGGGGAGTATTGCGGTCATTCGTCAGATATCCAGAGCGGCTCTCATCAGTGCCGCCTTCCTCACGCCGGTGGGAGGCAGGCACTGAGTTCCGCCGAAGTGTGGGGGAGTGTCAGGAGAGGTGATGAACACAGCGCGGACGGCTCGCCGTCAGCGCAGGATCATCCCGCCAGTCGCGAGGAGTGATGGCCGGTGATCCTCCACTCGCCGAGGATCTCCTCGAAGGTGAACAGAAAGCGGGCCGGAATCGTGACCGTCTCGTCAGCGACGCGATACTCGAAGGTGTAATGCCCGCCGATCACCACGGTGCCCAGCTTGCGACTGACCCGTGGCGAGTACTCACCCAGCTCGCAGGCCAGCGCCTCATTGGCGAGAAAACCATCGAAATAGGCCTGCCGCTGCTGGCGATTCTCACGCACATCATCGGCGACCGTCGGCACCAGAATCGCGTCCTCGGCATACAGCGAGAGAAGCGTTTCCTTTTCCCCACGCGTGACGGCGATCGCCCAGCGTTCGAGCGTGCGCGTTGCGGCATTGATGCAGAATTCAGCGTCACGTTCCGTCAATGGTGGGGACGTCGGATGGGGCATGCAGTGGCTCTCCCTTGAGGATGAGGCTCTTGAGGATATGGAAGGAAAGACGGGGATCTGCCGGCCTCCCCGTCCTGATGTCACGTGATCGCTCAGGCGTCGGCGCACCGCAGGATGCCCTGCCCCAAACGCTCGATCAGCTGCGGATAGAGTGTCTCGCCCAGCGGCAGCCCGACCCCCAGCGGCTCGAAGACGATGGAGGTCTTGACGCCGGTCCCCTCGAAGACACTCTCGATCAACGCCGGGTTGTATTGTGGCTCACGGAAGACGCACTGGATGTTGTCCCGCGCCACGCGCGCCTGGATCTCCTTGACGCGCGCCGGGCTGGGCGTGGAGGCATCCCCTAGCGAGATGGCACCGGAGGCCGGAGCATCGAAGCGGTGCTCGAAGTACTGGTAGGCATCATGGAAGACGATATAGCGAGTGCCCTGCACCTGCGCCAGACGCGCTGAGAGTGACTCAGTCAGCGTCTCGAGCTCCCGCTGGCCCGCCTGGGCATTCCTGCGATAGGTCGCGGCGTGCTCCGGGTCCTGCGCTGCCAGCGATTCCGCGATCGCCGCCAGCCAGAGACGCGCATTCATCGGGTCCAGCCAGCCATGCGGGTTCATGCCAGCGTGGGCATGCTCATGATGCTCGTCATGTCCGCCATCATGATGATCGTCATGGTCACCGTGCTCTTCATGATCACCATCGTGATGCTCTTCGTGATCGCCATGCGCTTCATCATGTTCAAAAGACACCTCGTCATCATGATGATGCGCTTCGAAGGTAGGCCCTTGGCGGTAGCGCAGATGAAGGGTGCCGGGCACTTCCATCAGCTCGAGGGTGTCGGCATCCGCGGCCAGCGACGCACGCGCCTTGGCAAGCCAGGGCGTCAGATCATCACTGACGAAGAACACGATATCCGCGTCGGCCAGTGACCTGGCCTCCGAGATCCGCATGGAATAGCCATGCGGCGAGGCTCCAGGCTGGATGACAAGCTCGGGACTGCCCAGCTCCCCCATGACGCGCGAGACCAGTGAATGCACCGGCGGGATGTCCACCGCGACGGATGGCACCTCCGCCATGGCCACGGCGGGCAGCATCAACACTGGCAGCGAGAGTAAGGGCAGCAACCGATTGCGCATGACGGTTCTCCAGAAGATGCGATGACACGGAAGGAAGTTCGGAGACGCTACCGCCTCGACTCAATATGTTATAACATAACACTTACGGTCACTGAACCGTCAACGTTGTCATTCTTCAAGGGCCCGCTCCCCATGCCGCTGTTATCGATCGAGAACCTCTGCGTCACCCTCGGCAAGCACCGCATTCTCGAGGAGATCGAGCTACAGGTGGAACGCGGTGAAATCGTCACCCTCGTAGGCCCCAATGGGTCCGGCAAGTCCACGCTGCTTCGCAGCATCATCGGGTCCATTGCCCCATCGCACGGTCGGATACAACGAGAGCCGGGACTCAAGATCGGCTATGTCCCTCAACGTCTGAGCCTTGACCCGACGCTGCCGATGACGGTGGAACGCTTCCTGAACCTGCCACATCGACACTCGCTGGATGCCGTGGCGCATGCCCTCCTGCAGGCCGGCATTCCCGGTGCCGAGGTTCAGCAGATCGCCAGTCTCTCCGGTGGTCAGTTCCAGCGCATTCTGCTGGCCCGTGCACTGCTGGATTCGCCTGATCTCCTGCTGCTGGATGAGGCGACCCAAGGCCTGGATCACCGAGGCATCGCGGATTTCTATCGTCAGATCGACCGTGTCCGTCACACCCTCGGCTGCGGAGTGCTGATGGTCAGCCACGAACTGCATGTGGTGATGCGCGCCTCGGACCGCGTCGTCTGCCTGCATGGGCACGTCTGCTGTCAGGGCACGCCAGAGCGCGTCATGGCCTCACCGGCCTATCAGGATCTGTTCGGACTCGATACCGCTGACGCCCTCGCCTTCTACCGACATGACCATCGACACAGCCATCGACACAGCCATCGACACAGTCATCGACACAGTCATCACCACAGCCACACGGCCCCGCCGATGGATGACAGGGTGCCGCCTGCACAGCCCCTCACGACACCCGCGACACCGATCACCGAGAGATTGCACTGATGCTGGACAATGTCATGGACGATTTCATGGTCCGCGCCGCTCTGGCAGGCATTGCCGTGGCGCTTGCGGCAGCGCCCCTGGGCTGTTTCGTCGTCTGGCGGCGCATGGCCTATTTCGGCGATGCCACGGCCCACGCCGCAATTCTCGGGGTGGCGCTGTCACTGTTGATGTCCACCTCGATGCTGGCAGGCGTGCTCATCGTCTCGCTGATCATGGCGACGCTGGTAACCCTGCTCAGCGGACGCGGCTATGCCATGGACACCCTGCTTGGCGTCATGGCGCACTCCTCGCTCGCCTTCGGGCTGGTCGCCGTCTCCTTCCTGCCTGGCGTACGGATCGACCTGATGGCCTATCTGTTCGGCGACATCCTGGCCGTCAGCAAGACGGATCTCGCCATCATCGCCACAGGCGGCCTGCTGGTCCTCGGGCTGCTTCGCTGGCGCTGGTCAGCCCTGCTCACTGCGACACTCAATGAAGACCTGGCGCGCGCCAGCGGCATCAACCCGCGACGCGAGCAGCTGGTGCTGACACTGTCGCTGGCCGTGGTGGTCGCGGTCGCCCTGAAGGTGGTCGGGGCGCTTCTGATCACCGCGCTGCTGATCATTCCAGCGGCCACGGCACGCCGCTTCTGCCACACCCCAGAACTCATGGCGGTTACCGCTGCCATCATCGGCGGGATTTCCACCACGGGCGGTCTGCAGGCGGCCTACTGGCTGGATACCCCCACCGGCCCGACCATCGTGTGTCTCGCCGCCCTGCTGTTTGCCCTGAGCAGCGTATCGGCAAAGCTCTCGCGTCTGGCCTCCCGCACAGCCCCCGACGCACCTGATCCACGAAAGCGAGTCGAGTGAGCCTCTCAGACACTGACAGGATGCCGGAACGCCGAATGGCGAGACGACTACTTTTCTGCGTCAATTAGCAGCTTGCGCAATAGACGGGCAAGCTGCTCCTGCTCCTCACTGTCCAGCACACTCGCCATCTGATGCAGGTTCTCGACATGCCCCGCCAGGGCATCGTCGATCAGATGACGCCCTTCCTTCGTCAGCACGACGCGATTGCTACGCCGATCTTCATCACTGGCCTGTCGCTGCAACAGCCCTCGCTTTACCAACTGATCAATCCGCGTGCTCATGGCGCCAGAAGAGAGCATCAACGTCTGATACAGCTGAGTCGGCGTCAGCGGTTCTCGAGAACGTCGCAGTGTCGCCAGGATATCGAACTCGACAGCAGACAGGCCAAACCTCTCGAACACCTGCTCCATGGCTGGACTGAACAATCGACCAGCTCGGCGAAGACGTCCGAAAATGCCCATCGGCCGACAATCCAGGTCGGGGCGAGCCACCTCCCACTGCGCAAGAATACGATCCACACCATCCGTCATCATGTCTCTCCTGAATATCTTTTCAAAAAGATACTTTGATCTCTGGAGATTTGCGAGTACTGTAAATATATCTTTTAAGAAAGATACTTTCAGGAGAGACAGCTATGCCACTCACCAACGCCAGGAGCCTAGCCATGACCGCCATGGCCCCGATCATATGGGGCAGCACCTATCTGGTGACGCAGACCCTGCTGCCCCTGGATACCCCCTTCACTGCAGCGGCCATCCGCGCCATCCCCGCTGGGATACTCATACTTCTCTGGACTCGGCAGACCCTGACAGGTGGGTGGTGGTTGAAGGCCATGGTGCTCGGCACGCTCAATATCGGGCTGTTCTTCACTTGCCTGTTCGCCGCTGCCTACCGCATTCCCGGTAGCCTGGCCGCACTGCTGCTGGCCAGCCAGGCGGTGTGGGTACTGCTATTGAGCCGCTGGTGGCTAGGCACCGGCTTCAGCGTGACGGCAGTACTGCAATGTGGCTTCGGCGTGGGGGGTGTGGTGCTGCTGGTCACTCCCGATCAGAACGGGCTGGACCCGGCGGGACTCGGATTTGCCCTGCTCGGCGCGCTCTCGATGGCAGCCGGCATCGTCTTGAGCAAACGCTGGGCACGTCCGCCCGACGTCAGTCAATTGAGCCTGACTGGTTGGCAACTGGTGTTCGGCGGGCTCTTGCTGCTCCCCCTGGCTGCCTGGTCGGAAGGGATCCCCACCTCCCTCGATCCTCGTCATCTGCTTGGCTACGGATACCTGATCCTTCTGGGGGGCGTGCTCGGGTATGGGCTCTGGTTCGCCGGCATCCAGAAAATGTCCGCCTTCTCCGCCTCTCTGCTGGGGACCTTGAGTCCGCTGACCGCGACGGTATTGGGCTTCCTATGGATGGACGAGTCATTCGGACCGCTTCAATGGCTTGGCACCTTGTGCATTCTCACGGCCCTGACACTCCCTCTCGGATTCTCACTCAAGCGACATGTCGCTCAACGCAGCCAACCTGCACCTACCCAATGACACTCCCAAGGAACTCACCATGAACTTGCACCTGATGATCATCGTCGCCAGTCAACGCCCTGAATCCGCCAGCCTGCGATGCGCACGATTTCTGGAACGTCAGGCCCTTTCTAGCGGCTTTGCGGACTGTGACATTCTTGACCTTGGCAAGACACCACTCCCCTTGTGGGACACTGATCTTGACAGTCATGTAGGCCATTGGTCCGACATGCCGGACCTTCGACAACGGGTGCAGGCAGCCCATGCCGTGATTCTGGTCACGCCCGAGTGGCATGGCATGGCCACACCGGCGGCCAAGAACTTTCTCATGCTGTGCACCCAACATGAGCTGGGGCACAAGGCTGGATTGCTGGCAGGGGTATCTGCGGCAGACAACGGGGTGTATCCCATTGCCGAGCTGCGCATGAGCGGGACAAAGAACAATCACCTGTGCCTGATTCCGGAGCAGCTGATCTTTCGTCAGGTCGATAGCCTGATTGATGCTGATTCGTTGTGTCACGATGTACCGTTCGAGGCTCGGAGCCGCTACACCATGAGCCTGCTGGCCCACTATGCACGCGCCCTCACGCCGATAAGAGACTTGCCGGGCGTCCCCTCAAGGAGCTTTGCCTTCGGGATGTAATGCTCTGGCCAGCAGGGCTGGCTCTGACGTCTTCTCATCCACCATGACAACGCCCCACTGACCAATGATCAGTGGGGCGTTGTCATGGGGCGCGAGAGTCATCGGGCACTATCTGCCCATCACTCATTCCCAGGCGGGGAACGGGTCCGGCAGGTCACGCCAGGCTTCCTTGCCCGCCAGCAGCGTGGCGTCATCGAGCAGACAGTCATCCAGCGCCTGGCGGATACGGGCTTCCTCCAGGTTCTGGCCGATGAACACCAGCTCCTGGCGCATGTCGCCGAAGGGCTCTTGCCATTTTTCATGGATCGACGCCAGATACTCGGGGTCTTCAGGCCATTCGACCTTCGGTACCGCCTTCCAGAACATGCCGCCGAATCCGTAGTGGGCGATGCCACCGGCCTGGTTCCACTGCCCCGCGAACTGCGGGCGCGTGGCCAGCCAGAAGAAGCCCTTGGAGCGCAACAGCTTGCCACCGAACCAGTCCCCGTGGAGCAGCTGGTGGAATTTCTCGGGATGGAACGGCACGCGCGCATGGTAGGAGAAGCTCGAGATGCCGTACTCCTCAGTCTCCGGCACGTGCTCGCCGCGCATCTCCTTCAGCCAGCCCGGTGCCTGCTGTGCACGATCGAAACTGAAGCGACCGGTATCCAGCACCTTGGAAAGCGGCACGGCGCCCTGCGCCATGGGCAGAATCTCGGCCTCCGGGTTGAGCGAGCGCAGCACGGCCGTCAGCTCATCCAGCTGGGTTGCCTCGATCATGTCCGTCTTGCTGATCAACAGCACATCGCAGAACTCGATCTGGTCAACCAGCAGGTCGGCGACATTGCGCTCATCGTCCTCGCCGAGGCTTTCCCCGGCTTCGGCCAGTGACTGCGCCTCGCGATACTGGGCAAGGAAGTTGGCACCATCCACGACGGTGACCATGGTGTCGAGGCGCGCGACATCGGAGAGGCACTGGCCATCCTCATCCTCGAAGGTGAAGGTTTCCGCCACCGGCAGTGGCTCGGAAATGCCGGTGGACTCGATCACCAGGCAGTCGAAGCGCCCCTCCTCGGCCAGCCGGCGGACCTCGATGAGCAGGTCCTCGCGCAGCGTGCAGCAGATGCAGCCATTGCTCATCTCCACCAGCTGCTCCTCGGCGCGATTGAGCGCCACCTCGCTGCCTGTGCCGGGTGCGCCACGCACCATGGCGGCGTCGATATTGACCTCGCTCATGTCATTCACGATCACCGCCACCCGCCGCCCTTCGCGGTTGGCCAGGATGTGATTGAGCAGTGTCGTCTTGCCGGCGCCCAGAAAACCGGACAGCACAGTGACTGGCAGGGATTGTGGCAGGGGCCGCGACAGGGCTTGAGACGGGGATTGCGTTGGAGACACTCGGGGGGAAGTCATCAGGCGGTACCTCGATAGGATAGGGTCTTGGCCACGTCGCTTTCGCCTGGAGGCATTCTTGCCGGCGCAGGGTCAGGGCGAGGGACAGGTGAGTGCCTGGACGTGGGGGACCGCTGGTTTCTCGATCATCAGATGCGGCAAATGATACGTTATAACATAATCTTCCGTCAGCCATTTTCTGATGAACCGCCCCACCTTCTTGTCTCATCAGCATCAGAAAGAAAGAAAACGCCCCGCTGGCAAGCCAGCGGGGCGTTTCTCGTCTTGAGCAGAATGTCAGGTGACGATCAGACCGCCATCATCACGGCAGAGGCCATCACTGCCCCACCCACCAGACGAGACGCGATGGTTGGCACGCCCATCAGGCGCTGACCCACTGCACGGCCCAGCAACGCCAGGACCAGTGTCGCGACCACGAAGCCCGCCATGTAACCCATGGCACTGCCAGCCGCGGGCATTTCCAGCGCGTGGGCGAAGCCGTGGAAGGCCATGAAGCCGGCCACCATGACGGCGCCAGCCAGAGTCGGCAGACGCAGCAGCAGCGCCACCAGCGCACCGGACACCAGCACCGAGAGCAGGATGCCCTGCTCCGCGATCAGCGCATGCAGCGCCTGTCCACCGCTGAGAAGCGCGATGCCCGCCCCCGCCAGCATGCCGATGACCATCAGCAGCGGCGTGCCAAACCTCAAGGCCCGTGACTGGCGCGCGCTCCAGATGCCGATGGCCAGCATGGCCAGCAGGTGATCCAGCCCGGTGAAGGGATGCGTCAGGCCGGCCATCAGTCCGTGGGCATCATGGCCGGGGTGTGCGGAGGCCGAGGTCGCCACCAGCAGCAG
Organism: Cobetia marina; assembly: GCF_001720485.1. Classification (GTDB taxonomy): domain Bacteria; phylum Pseudomonadota; class Gammaproteobacteria; order Pseudomonadales; family Halomonadaceae; genus Cobetia; species Cobetia marina. Next base: position 1,509,078 of record NZ_CP017114.1, on the reverse strand, counting down.
CGAGGTGGCCAGCAGTGCGGAGTGAGAACGCTTCATGTGTCATTCCTGAACAAGATGATGATGAATTCACCCGATATCCGTCATGTGTCGACTACCGGGAGACAATGGATTCCTGGCAAGCGGCAGAAAACGCTGCGCCGTCAGGCCTGTGCCGCCAGCTTTTCCGGGCGGCGCTCCGGCAGCATGCCGCGATCCAGAATGAAGGCGATGATCTCTTCCAGGCCGACGCCGTCATACAGGTTGGCGAACACGAAGGGCCGCTCGCCACGCATCTTGCGCGAGTCGCGGTCCATCACCTCAAGCGAGGCATGCACCTGCTCGGCGATGTCGATCTTGTTGATGATCAGAAGGTCGGACTTGGTGATGCCCGGCCCGCCCTTGCGCGGAATCTTGTCGCCTGCCGAGACGTCGATCACATAGAGCGTGAGATCGGAAAGTTCGGGGCTGAAGGTCGCGGACAGGTTGTCACCGCCGGATTCCACCAGCACCAGCTCCATGTTCGGATGGCGGGCCTGGAGATCATCGATGGCCGCCAGATTCATCGAGGCGTCTTCGCGGATCGCGGTATGCGGACAGCCGCCGGTCTCGACGCCGAGAATGCGGTCCGCCTCCAGTGCTTCATGGCGCAGCAGGAAATCGGCATCTTCGCGGGTGTAGATGTCATTGGTGACCACCCCGATGTCGTAGTGATCGCGCAGGGCCAGACACAGCTGACGCAACAGCGCCGTCTTGCCGGAGCCCACCGGCCCACCCACTCCTACGCGTAGACAATGCTTCATGACAGCTTCCTTTCTCGTGAGATATCAGGCGTTCGTGTCGGTCGGTTCAGGCGCCGCCGCCTCAGGACAGGCGGCGTTCACTCAACTCCTGAACAGACGGGAATATTGGGTTTCGTGCTGGGCGGAGGCGAGTGCCAGCCCCGGCAGTATCGGGCCAAGCGCTGCATCCGGGCGCTCAAGCGCCTGTGCGACAACCTCCACCACGCGGGGTCGCAACTGCTCGGTCAGGCGCTGCGCGGCGGTGTGCCCCAGCGGCATGGCCTTGCAGGCCACCGCCAGCTGGTTTTCCAGCCAGGCCCAGGCGAAGCCGATCAAGGTCTGGCGCAGTGGCACCCCACGCTGATGCGCCACCCAGGCGAACACCGTGACGTAGCCCGGTGTCTCGGGCATCAGCGCCGCTGGTGGTTCAAGCGCGAGGCTTCTGAGCAGGCGCAGCAACGCCGCCCCGAGACGCGCGTCCTCATCGCTGAGTTCGGCGGTTTCGCGTGTCGCCTTGAGCCAGCCATCCCACTCATTGAGCGCCGCCGCATCCTCCTCGGCCCATGCCTGCTGCAGGCGCACCAGCAACGGCAGTTCGCAACGGCCGAGCCCGTCTTCCAGCACGCCATCGATCCACTCGCCAAGCTCCTGCTCCTGAGTGACCCACCCCAGTTCGAAGGCACTTTCCAGCCCCTGGGACCAGGCAAAGGCACCGATGGGCAAGGCCGGACTCACCAGCTGCAGGAGCCCCAGCAGTGCCAGGTCCTCCTGAGCCGGCAGGCTCGCCATGGCATCAGTGCTCATGCGTGTGCTCATGGGCGTGGCTGTGAGAATGATCGTGGCTGTGCTCATGCCCGTACGAATGACCATGATCGTGAGAATGAGCCCCCTGTCCCGCCTGGGCATAGGCGCCCGACTCAGGATCAAAGGGCGCCTCGTGATGGGTGAGGGTCGCGCCAAGGCGCTCGGCCAGCGCTTCCAGCACGTGATCCGGCGGGAAGCGCACCCAGCCGGTTTCCGTGTCGGTCCCTTCATCCTGCATGCCGATCGCCAGCTGCACATGGCGATTGCCCAGGTGATAGCAGAGCGCCGCCATCGGACGCCCGGCGGCGATGTGGGCAGTCACTACCGGCTCATCCGCGGCGCGGATGCAGATTACCTCGCCCTCGCGCGAGGCCAGCCGATCGCCGTCACGCAGCACCGGTCCGCGATCCAGAAACAGGCCGACCTCGCGCCCGCCGTCCGTGGTGGCACGCAGCCGCCCACGGATGCGCAGCTCCAGCGGCAGAGTCAAGATATCCAGAGGCTCTGCCTCGGTGTGAGCGCTCGCTGGGTCGCCTGATCCACTGGCGTCTGGCAGGCGATGTATCAGTTCCATCATGGCGTCAATCTCGAATAGGGAGTCAGAACAGGCACTTGAAACAGGCCCTCAGAACAGGCCTTCAGAACAGGTGGTAGCGCTGGGCCAGTGGCAGCTCGCTGGCTGGCTCACAGGTCAGCAGCTCACCGTCGGCGAAGACTTCGTAGGTCTCGGGGTCGACCTTGAGCTCCGGGCAGGCGTCATTGAGTTTCATGTCGCACTTGCGCACCTGACGCACGTCGCGGCAGGCGGACAGCGGACTGTCGAGCCCCAGCGCTTCCCCGACACCGGCCTTGAGCGCCGCCTGACTGACGAAGGTCAGGCGCGTGGCACTGGCCGCCTTGCCGAAGGCGCCGAACATCGGCCGGTAATGCACCGGTTGCGGTGTAGGAATCGAGGCATTCGGGTCGCCCATGGGTGCGGCGGCAATCATGCCGCCCTTGAGGATGCAGGCCGGTTTGACTCCGAAGAATGCCGGCGACCACAGCACCAGGTCCGCCAGCTTGCCGACCTCGATGGAGCCGACTTCATGGGCGATGCCATGGGTGATGGCCGAGTTGATGGTGTACTTGGCGATATAGCGACGCGCGCGGAAGTTGTCGGTGCCGCGCTCGCTGTCTTCTGCCAGCAGGCCGCGCTGTTCGCGCATCTTGTGCGCCGTCTGCCAGGTACGACAGATCACCTCGCCCACGCGGCCCATCGCCTGGGAATCCGAGGACATCATCGAGATGACACCCAGGTCATGCAGGATGTCCTCGGCGGCGATGGTCTCGCGACGAATACGCGAATCGGCGAAGGCGACATCCTCGGGAATGCTCGGGTCCAGGTGGTGGCAGACCATCAGCATGTCGAGGTGCTCATCCACCGTATTGACGGTGTAGGGACGCGTCGGGTTGGTGGAGGACGGCAGCACGTTGGGCCGCGAACAGGCGGTGATGATGTCCGGCGCATGGCCGCCACCGGCGCCTTCGGTGTGGAAGGTGTGGATGCAACGGTCCTTGAAGGCCGCCAGGGTATCCTCGACGAAGCCTGATTCATTCAGGGTGTCGGTATGGATCGCCACCTGCACGTCGTAGGCATCGGCGACTGTCAGACAGTTGTCGATGGAGGCCGGCGACGTGCCCCAATCCTCATGCAGCTTGAGGCCGATCACGCCGGCCTCTATCTGCTGCTCCAGCCCCTCGGGCAACGAGGCATTGCCCTTGCCGAGAAAGCCGATGTTCATCGGCAGGCTATCCACCGCCTGCAGCATCTTGCCGATATGCCACGGCCCCGGCGTACAGGTGGTGGCATTGGTGCCGGTGGCCGGCCCCGTCCCACCGCCGAGCATGGTGGTGATGCCGCTCATCAGCGCCTCTTCCACCTGCTGGGGGCAGATGAAGTGGATATGCGGGTCGACACCGCCGGCAGTCAGGATCTTGCCCTCGCCGGCGATGATCTCGGTGCCCGGGCCGATCACGATATCCACGTCAGGCTGGGTGTCGGGATTGCCGGCCTTGCCGATGGCCGCGATGCGCCCGGCCTTGAGACCGACATCCGCCTTGACGATGCCCCACCAGTCCAGAATCAGCGCATTGGTGATCACGGTATCCATCACGCTCTCATCAGCGCGCTGGCTCTGGCCCATGCCATCGCGAATCACCTTGCCACCGCCGAACTTCACCTCTTCGCCATAGTGGGTGAAGTCCTTCTCCACCTCGATCCACAGTGCCGTGTCGCCCAGACGCACGCGGTCACCGGTGGTCGGGCCGTACATGTCGGCATAGGCCTGTCGCGCTATCTTCATGGGTTGCCTCTTGATCCCTGAGCCGCAGTCTCTGAATGAGCTCCAAGATAAATGCCTGTCGGCGCCATTGCCTGACGCCTTGACGGAAAGGTTGTCACTCGCTCAGCGCTCGACACTGCCGTCATCCTTGAGCTGTCCCATCACCTCGCCACGGAAGCCATAGATATGGCGACTGCCGGCGAAGGGGATCAGCGTGACGTCACGCGTCTGCCCGGGCTCGAAGCGAATCGCCGTTCCGGAGGCGATGTCCAGGCGCTGTCCGAGGGCGGCCTCGCGATCGAACACCAACGCCGGATTGGCCTCGGCAAAGTGATAGTGCGAGCCGATCTGGATCGGTCGGTCGCCGCGATTGCCGACCGAGAGCGTGGTGCGCAGGCGGTCCTCACAGAGAGAGATCTCGCCGTCCGCCACCTGATATTCACCGGGAATCATCATTGCTCACCTCACACGATGGGGTTGTGAACGGTCACCAGCTTGGTGCCATCCGGGAAGGTCGCCTCGACCTGCACCTCGGGAATCATCTCGGCGATGCCTTCCATCACGTCATCACGGGTCAGCACCTCTGCCCCGCGCCCCATCAGCTCAGCCACACTCAATCCTTCGCGTGCGCCTTCCAGAATCTCGGCGCTGATCAACGCGATGGATTCCGGATAGTTGAGCTTGAGGCCCTTGGCCTTGCGGCGCTCGGCCAGCAGTGCTGCGGTAAACAGCAACAGCTTGTCCTTGTCTCTTGGCGTCAGTTCCATGTCGTGGCTCTTGTGGTTGTCATTGCGTGGGGGCTCTCGAGGTCAGGTCAGCCAGATACGCGGCACCTGTGCCTCAAGCCCCGTCATCATCGGGCGCAGGATCTGCCATGCCTGCTGGCACAGTGCCCAGGCCTCGTTGCGTTCATGGCCGAGATAGCGCAGCAGCAACACGCCCTCGCGGCGCGTCACCGCCCATCGCGGAGTGGCAGGCATCGCCTCGCGCAGGGCCTCGATGGCCGCCGCCTCATCGTTAAGTCCCACCGCCCACAGCGTGGCCTGGACACTGCAGCCGCCCTGCCCCCAGCGCCCCATGAAGCGCGGATGCAGCGGGTCCAGCGACTGGCGCTCGATCCACACTGGCTTACCGTCACGCGTCAGGCGGAAGCGTTGTTCCAGATGGCCGCTGACGAAGGGCAGCTCACCGACGGGCCGGCCGAGTGCCAGCACTTCCCAGCCCAGACAGCGAGCATTGCCCTCAAGCTCGAGGGTGGTGGTCTGCTCGCCGCGCGAGCCATTGAAGGCCAGCGTCTCCTGAGGCAGCCATTCCAGCGTGGCGCCGTCGGCGACCTTGAGATGCGTATGCTGGCCCCAGGCCACGCCGTTGCGATCCGCCTTGTAGAGCTTGGCCGCCGCCGGCGTGGTCAACAGCACCTGCGCGCCTTCCTCGATCTCTGCCGTGATATGCAGCGCATCACCACTGACCAGCCCGCCGGGAGGGTGCAGCAGATAGACATGGCAGCATCCGTGGCGGCCTTCCGGATAGAACGGGCGCTGCACGCGCAGCGGGCCGTGATGACGACGACGCGTCAGTCGCGTGATGGGGCCTGCGCCATCGCGGGTGTCGGTCTCGAAGCGCAGCGCCAGCGAGGCCTGCCACTGACGCTGATCATCGAAGCGATGGCCGGACGCGACATCCGTCGCGCCGTCTGCGGAAATCATGCGCTGGATGGTCATACGGTCAGGTGCTGCTTGATCAATTCATCGGACAGCGCCGCGATCTCGCCTTCGGCCACCCGCCGGCCGCGATCCATGATCACGAAGCGATCGGCGTACTTGCGCGCGAAGGGCAGCTTCTGCTCGACCAGCAGCACCGTCAGGCCGTCTTCCTTGATCAGGCGCCGAATGACCTCGCCTATCTGGGCGACGATATTGGGCTGGATGCCTTCGCCGGGCTCATCGAGGATCAGCAGGCGCGGTTCGATCACCAGCGCGCGGCCGATGGCGAGCTGTTGCTGCTGGCCGCCGGACAGGTCACCCCCACGCCGGTGACGCATCTCCTTGAGCACGGGGAACAGCTCATAGATGCGCTCGGGAATCTGACGCAGTCCATCACGACGTACGGCCAGGCCGGTGCGCAGGTTCTCTTCCACCGTCATCATCGGGAAGATCTGACGCCCCTGGGGGACATAGCCGACGCCCAGGCGGGCGCGCTCCTCGAGCTTGCGGCGTGTCAGATCAAGCGGCTCGTCGCCACTGGCATCGCCACTGATGTTCTCACCACTACCGCCCTCGCCCTCGGCGCGATACAGCAGCTTGCCGTCACGGACACTCTCCTCACCCATGATGCACTTCATCAAGGTGGTCTTGCCGACACCGTTGCGGCCCATCACGCAGGTGCATTGGCCGGCGGGAATCTCCAGCGTGAGATCCCACAGCGTATGACTCTCGCCGTAGAACTGATTGAGCGACTCGATGCTCAGCAGCGGCGCCACGTCATTCGTCGCCGGGTCATTCGTCTCCGCGTCACGGGTCGGCGATGCGGGGGACATCGGGGTATCGGTCATCTGCGCTTGCGTCATCCGTCACTCTCTCCCAGGTAGACCTCGACGACCTTGGGGTCGCTCGATACCTCATCCATGCTGCCTTCCGCCAGTACCGAGCCCTGATGCAGCACCGTGACCTTGCGCGCGATGGAGCGCACGAAGCCCATGTCGTGCTCGACCACCACCACCGACTGGCGTCCCGCCAGGCTGGTCAGCAGCTCCGCGGTGCGCTCCATCTCCTGCTCGGTCATGCCGGCCACCGGCTCATCGACCAGCAGCAGACGCGGTTTCTGCATCAACAGCATGCCGATCTCCAGCCACTGCTTCTGGCCGTGGGACAGGATGCCCGCCTCGCGCGCATGCCATTCCTTGAGATGAATCGTCTGCAGCACTTCCTCGATCCGATCCCGAGTCTCGCCGGTCATGCGCGCGGTCAGGGTCGGGAAGATGCGCTTGTCGGTGGCCATCGCGAGTTCGAGATTCTCGAACACGCTGAGCGCCTCAAAGACGGTGGGCTTCTGGAACTTGCGGCCGATGCCCAGGGTGGCGATCTCGGGCTCACTCATGTGCAGCAGATCGTGGCGGCTACCGAACCACACCGAGCCACTGTCGGGGCGCGTCTTGCCGGTGATGATGTCCATCATCGTGGTCTTGCCGGCGCCGTTGGGGCCGATGATGCAGCGCAGCTCACCATCGTCGATGGTCAGGTTGAGGTCGTTGATCGCCTTGAAGCCATCGAAGCTGACACTGACATCCTCCAGATAGAGGATCGGCCCGTGGGTCACATCCACCGGCGAGACACGTGGGGTCAGGAAGTCGAACACGCGATCCCGCGTGGCCATCTCTTTCAACAGGCTCATGCCGTGGCCTCCTGCTCGGTGGGACGAGTCGCGTTCGTCGGATCAATCTTCGCCTTGGACGACGAGCGCCTGCCCCAGCCACGCTGGGCGAACAGGCCGGCGATGCCCTTGGGCAACAGCACGGTGACCAGCACGAACAGACCGCCGAGAGCGAACAGCCAGGCGTCCGGCATGATGCCGGTGAACACCGTCTTGGCGTAATTGACGATCAGCGCGCCCAGCACGGCGCCGTAGAGCGTCGCGCGGCCGCCGAGCGCCACCCACACCACCACCTCGATGGAGAACAGCGGCGAGAACTCGCCGGGATTGATGATGCCGACCTGCGGCACATACAGCGCTCCCGCCACTCCGGCCAGCATCGCCGAGACCACGAAGATGAACAGCTGGACACGTTCGACGCGATAGCCCAGAAAGCGCGTGCGCGCCTCGGCGTCGCGACAGGCGATGCTCACGCGTCCGAGCTTGGAACCGACGATGCCGCGACACAGCAGATAACCGAGTCCCAGCGCCACACCGCTGGCGATGAACAGCGCGATGCGTACCGCATCCGTGCGCAGATCGAAGCCGAGAATGTCCTTGAAGTCGGTCAGGCCGTTGTTGCCGCCAAAGCCCATCTCATTGCGGAAGAACGCCAGCATCAAGGCGAAGGTCAGCGCCTGGGTGATGATGGAGAGATAGACACCGGTGACGCGGGAGCGGAAGGCCAGGAATCCGAACACCAGCGCCAGCAGCCCCGGTGCCAGCAGCACCATCAGGAAGGCGAAGCCGGGCATGTCAAAGCCCTGCCAGAACCACGGCAGCTCCTGCCAGTTGAGGAAGACCATGAAGTCCGGCAGTTCCGGATTGCCATACACGCCGCGGTCGCCCACCTGGCGCATCAGGTACATGCCCATGGCGTAACCGCCCAGCGCGAAGAAGGCCCCGTGGCCCAGGCTGAGGATGCCCAGGTAGCCCCAGACGAGATCCACCGCCACCGCCAGCAGCGCATAGCACAGGTACTTGCCCAGCAAGGTGACGGTGAAGGTGCTGACATGCAACGGGTTACTCTCGGGCAGCAGCACATGCAGCAGCGTGACCGCGAGTACCGACAGTGTCAGGACTGCCAGGAATATCTGGGTGGAGCGCTCCGTGAAGGGGCGCGCCAGCCAGGAACGTGAATCAGGCATGGATCAACCCTCCGCGGCGCGGCCCTTCTGCGGGAAGAGTCCCCGCGGGCGCTTTTGAATGAACAGGATGATGAACACCAGCACCACGATCTTGGCGAGGACCGCACCCGCCCAGGGCTCGAGGAACTGATTGAGCAGCCCCAGCGACATGCCGGCCACCAGCGTGCCCCACAAATTGCCGACCCCACCGAACACCACCACCATGAAGGAATCGATGATGTAGTTCTGGCCCAGGTTCGGCCCGACGTTGGTGATCTGCGAGAGCGCGACACCGGCAAGGCCGGCAACGCCGGAGCCGAGTGCGAAGGTCATGATGTCGACACGCGTCGCCTTGATGCCCATCGAGCGCGCCATGGCACGGTTCTGGGTCACCGCCCGCACCTCGAGCCCGAGACGGGTGCGGCGCATGATCAGCATCAAACCGGCGAACACGAACAGCGCGAAGCCGATGATGTAGAGGCGATTGAGCGTCAATGACAGCGCCTCATTGATCATCAGCGAGCCGCTCATCCACTCCGGCGTGACCACGATGCGATTCAGGGGCGAGATGGTGGTACGCACCAGCTGCTGCAGGATCAGGCTGATGCCGAAGGTGGCCAGCAAGGTCTCCAGCGGACGCCCCTTGAGGTGCTGGATGACGCTGCGCTCGATGATGACGCCCACCGCCGCCGCGACCAGAAAGCCTGCGGGAATGGAAAGCAGCAGTGCCAGCCCCGGCTGCCCGGGCAGCAGCTGCTGCATGCCCCAGGTGGTGTAGGCGCCCAGCATGATCAGTTCGCCATGCGCCATGTTGATCACGCCCATGACACCGAAGGTGATGGCAAGCCCGATGGCAGCCAGCACCAGTACCGAGCCCAGCGAGAGGCCGAAGTAGAGCGTCTCGAGCCCGCTGTTGAGCTTGAGCTTCTGCTCGATACCGGCCAGTGCTACCCGGGCGGCCTTGGCCAGCTGCGGGTCATCACTGGCCGCGGCACCATTGATGGCGGCGATCGCCGCGGCATTCAGGCTGCCGGACAGCGTCTCCAGCGCCGCAGGGTCGCCATTGGCTTCCAGCTGCTGGATGGCGAGCGCCTCCGCCAGGGTGGCGCGGGTATCAGCATCGGCTTCCTGCTCGATCAGGCTTGGCAGCCGCTCGGCCATGGTCTCATCGACACTGCCGCGCAGGCCGCGCGCCGCCGCGAGCCGGACCTCGGCCTCCGGGGACAACAGGTCGATCATCGACAACACACCATCGATATGGCCACGCAGCGAGTTGTTGCTGCGCAGTGTCTCGAGCTCACGCCGCGAGACCTTGCCGGCGGAGTCGCCGGACAGGGCGTCGGAAACGGCCCATTCGCGGCCGCGATTGCTGTCGATGATCAGGAAGCGCTCGCCGCTCTTGAGGCGAGCCAGCTTGCTTGAGGAGAAGGCTTCCAGCCAGCCACGCGCGCGCTCATCGCCGCTCACGGCGATCTCATCGATCACGGCCGGCTTGGCGGGATTGCGCGCCTCGGCAAGTCGGGTCAGCAAGGTCTGGGCAGCGCCGTCAGACAGACGCGCTGACTGCCCAGTCGCGGATTCGGACTGGGCAGCGGCAAACAGGGGGAATGACAGAAGACAGATCAGCAGCATCCTCTGCCAGCACCAGCGGAACATCGTTGCAACGGAGATAGACATCAAGAAGGCCATCCATGGTGAACGCGCGAAGGCGTCATCAGTCTCCGAGGGCGTCGCGACCTCGGAGACTGACACTCAGCGAGGCGGCACGCAGGCTCACATGCGCGCCGCCTCACTCTCAGAACGTGCTACGCCTCATTGCGTGGCGACGTTCTGTTGAGCCCCACAGGAATGGGTCACGACGTTGTAGTTGCCGCACTCCATCGGTTTGCGCCAGTCGCTGATCAGGTCCTTGGAACCTTCCAGATAGTCCGACCAGGCATCGCCTGCCACGGTGGAGGGGGTCTGCCAGACGACGGAGAACTGGCCGTTGTCCTGGATCTCGCCGATCAGCACCGGTTTGGTGATGTGATGGTTGGGCATCATGGTGGCGTAGCCGCCGGTCAGGTTGGGAACGGATACGCCGATGATGGCGTCCTTGACCGCATCGACCTCGACACTGCCTGCCTTGCGAGCGGCTTCCATCCACATGTTGAAGCCGATGTAGTGGGCTTCCATCGGGTCATTGGTGACCGCATCTTCCTTGCCGGTGTAGGCGATCCACTCATCGATGAAGTCGTAGTTGGTGTCGCTGTCCACGCTCATGAAGTAGTTCCAGGCCGCGAGATGCCCGACCAGCGGTGCAGTATCGATGCCCGAGAGCTCCTGCTCGCCCACCGAGAAGGCCACCACCGGAATGTCCTCGGCATCGATGCCCTGGTTGGCCAGCTCACGATAGAACGGCACGTTGGCATCGCCGTTGATGGTGGACACCACGGCCGTCTTCTTGCCGGCGCTGCCGAAGGACTTGATGTCCGAGACGATGGACTGCCAGTTGGAATGACCGAAGGGCGTGTAATTGACCATCACATCCTCGTCGGCCACACCGTGAGACTTGAGGTAGGCGGCCAGGATCTTGTTGGTGGTACGCGGATAGACATAGTCCGTGCCTGCCAGCACCCAGCGCTCCACGCCCACATCGTTCATCAGATAATCCACTGCCGGAATCGCCTGCTGATTGGGCGCCGCCCCGGTATAGAAGACATTCTCCGAGGACTCCTCGCCCTCATACTGCACCGGATAGAACAGCAGGCCGTTGAGCTCCTCGACCACCGGCAGCACCGACTTGCGCGAGACGGACGTCCAGTTGCCGAAGATCACGTCGACCTTGTCCTGCGCCAGCAGTTCACGCGCCTTCTCGGCGAACAGCGGCCAGTTGGAGGCCGGGTCGACCACGACGGGCTCCAGCTTGCGTCCCAGCAGCCCGCCCTTCTCGTTCTGCTTCTCGATCAGCATCAACATGGTGTCTTTCAGTGTCGATTCACTGATCGCCATGGTGCCGGACAGTGAATGCAGGATGCCGACCTTGATCGGCCCCTCTTCCGCCTGGGCGACATTGGCCAGCGAGAAACCGACACAGGCGGACAGCATTGCGGCAGCAATTTTCTTGTTCACGACATTCCCTCGTATCTTGTTGTACTTGTTATCCCGACTGAGGTAGTGCAATTGATGTGCCAGCAAAGCAGGCAATCGCACGAAACATCGGTGCCGTGCGTTGCCATCGTTCAGCCAAAAGGAAATCTCGATATCGTTTTGCATATAAGCCGCACCAAATATGCGCAATCAAAAATATGCCAGCCAGCCATTTGCACCAAACAGGTGAATTACTGAATATCGTGCACAAAACTCATCCTTGGTATGGCGTAATGAGGAGATTACCAGTCAAAAGCATGGCCTTGACTGGTGCAGCGGGCGAAAGTCGAGCAGGACACGTCAGCATCAGCAGCACGCTGATGATGCATTGCCCTCCGCGGCTCCTTCTGACATGGACAATGATCCATCCCGGCCACCGCGCCATGCGCCGGCGTAATCACTCCGGAATCCTTGCCTCCCCGACTCCTCCAGGAAAGCCCTCATGAAGCGTTATGAACGCTTTGCCGCCGAGATCTCCAACCTGATTCGAACCGGCATTCTCGCGCCGGGTGAGCGCGTGCCGTCGGTGCGTCAGGCCAGCAAGGCGCATGGCATCAGCCCCTCTACCGTCTTCCAGGCGTATTACCTGCTGGAGAATCAGGGATTGATCAGTGCGCGGCCGCGCTCGGGATATTTCGTGCGCGACAATGCCTCACGGATACTTGATGAGCCGCATGTCGCCCTGCAGCAGCAAGCCCCTTCCGATGTCGCCGTCAGTGAACTGGTGTTCTCGGTGCTGGGCTCACTGCGCGACAACGACACCGTGCCCTTCGGCTCTGCCTTCCCGAGCCCGGAGCTCTTTCCGCTCGCGCGGCTTGCGACCAGCATGACGCGTGGGCTGCGCCAGCTGTCATCGCATGCCGTGATCTCCGACATGACCACAGGCCATCCTGACCTGTGCCGACAGATCGCTCAGCGCTACATGGTCAACGGCATGCAGCTGCCGACAGAGGCGCTGGTGATCACCAATGGCGCCATGGAAGCGCTCAATCTTGGCCTGCAATGTGTCACCCAGACCGGGGACCTGGTCGCCATCGAGGCGCCGGCCTTCTATGCCACGCTTCAGGTGCTTGAGCGGCTCAAGCTGCGCGCGGTGGAAATTCCGGTACACCCGCGCGACGGGATCGATCTCGAGGTGCTCGAGAATCGTCTGGAGACGCTGCCCATCAAGGCCTGCTGGTTCATGAGCCATCTGCAGAATCCGCTGGGGGCCAGCTTGAGCGATGCGCGCAAGGCGCAACTGTATGCGCTGCTCTGCCGTCATCAGCTGCCGATGCTGGAGGATGATGTCTACGCGGAGCTTTATTTCGATCAACGTGCCGAGGTGTCGCCCCCGCAGCCCGTCAAGGCGCTGGATGTCGAGGGCCTGGTGATGCACTGCGGGTCGTTCTCCAAGTGCCTGGCGCCGGGCTATCGGGTGGGCTGGATATCCGCGGGGCGGCATACCCGGGAGATTTCGCGCCTCAAGCTGATGACGACCATCTCGCCATCGCTGCCTGCCCAGGTGGCCCTGGCCGACTACCTCCAGCATGGCGGCTACGACCGCCACCTGCGCAAGCTACGCCTGGCGCTCGAGACCCAGCAGACGGCCATGCTGGCAGCCATTGATCGCTACTTCCCTGCAGACACCCGCGTTACCCATCCCCACGGGGGCTATTTCCTGTGGTGCGAGCTTCCCGAGCACATCGACTCGCTGGCCCTGTTTCAGCAGGCACTGGCCCACGGCATCAGCCTGGCGCCGGGGCCCATCTTCTCGGCCACCCAGGGCTTCAAGCATTGCATTCGCTTGAGCTACGGCCACCCGTGGGACGCGGCGTCAGAGCGCGCCATGCAAACATTGGGTGAATTGCTCAAGGCAGCCTGACACGCGGACCACTCAGGTTGTATGCGATATGCGATATGCGATATGCAGGATGCGAGAAGCGCCTTGAGTATGTGCGCATGAGTGCGCGCAAATACCGCAGTCCTTGCTGCCGCCTTGCCACACAGTCTTCACGCGTTATCCGCTGCGTCAAAACAGTCTTTTGCGGTGCATATCACTCGCTCGAGAGCCGCTTGCCACGCCTTGATTGCGCACCGTTTTACTCACCTTGATTGCCTGCCCTGATGCCGCATGTGTGCCCCTGCAGAGTGCGCCAGAGCCCGCCATGGCGGGGCCTGCCGCCTAGGGCGATGAGGCCAAGCATCTGACACTAACATGGTGCTGGCATCAATCAGAGTGCGCCCTCCTGTCCGGCTCGCCTTGCTGGATTCTTGCCATACCGCCTGGCTGGCGGGTTGACTGGCTCACGGGCATTTCACGCCAAGCCAAGGTTCAGCTCGCAACTGATATGGTTTTTTCTCGCACAACTGAGCCTGTTATGGGATCAGGCGGCTCCCTAGAGTAGCGGCGAAGATTCAGGCAGGGCCGTCCCCCTTGCCGCCTACTCAGGAGACATTGCCATGTTCGGCACCGAGGCCATCGACCTGGCCAGGATACAGTTCGCCTTCACCATCTCGTTTCACATCATCTTCCCGGCCATCACCATTGGCCTCGCCAGCTATCTGGCGGTGCTGGAAGGCATGTGGTTGAAGACAGGCACACAGGTCTACCGCAATCTCTATCATTTCTGGTCGAAGATATTCGCGGTCAACTTCGCGATGGGTGTGGTGTCGGGACTGGTCATGGCCTACCAGTTCGGCACGCATTGGAGCGGTTTCTCGGCCTTTGCCGGCAGCGTGACCGGGCCACTGCTGACCTATGAAGTGCTGACCGCCTTCTTCCTCGAAGCCGGCTTCCTCGGCGTGATGCTATTTGGCTGGAATCGCGTCGGTCGCGGCCTGCACTTCTTCTCGACCTGCATGGTCGCACTCGGCACCCTGGTCTCGATGTTCTGGATCCTGTCGTCCAACAGCTGGATGCAGACCCCACAGGGGCACGAGGTCATTGATGGCATCGTCGTGCCGGTCGACTGGTTCGCGATCGTCTTCAACCCCTCCTTCCCCTATCGCCTGGCCCACATGGCACTGGCCTCCTTCCTGAGCACCTCGCTGTTCGTCGCTGCCTCCGCCGCCTGGTTGCTGCTCAAGAAACGCGACACCCCGGAAGTGCGCAAGATGCTGGTCATGGCGGTGCTGATGTTGATGGTGACCGCCCCGCTGCAGGCCTTCGTCGGCGACATGCATGGCCTGAATACGCTCAAGCACCAACCGGCCAAGATCGCGGCCATCGAAGGTCATTGGGACAACAGCCATGGGGAACCGACGCCGTTGATCCTGTTCGGTGTGCCCGACATGCAGCGCGAAGAGACGCGCTTCGCGCTCGAGATCCCGGCTCTCGGCAGCCTGCTGTTGATGCATGACATCGACAAGCAGGTACCGGCGCTCAAGGACTTCCCCGCCGCGGACCGTCCCAATTCGACCATCGTGTTCTGGAGCTTCCGCCTGATGGTTGGCCTGGGCCTTGCGATGATTCTGCTCGGCCTCTCGGGTGTCTATCTGGCTCGCAAGGGTAGGCTCTTTATCTCGCGGCGCTGGCTGAGGCTGGCCGTCGCCATGGGGCCGGCCGGTCTGATCGCGATACTCGCGGGCTGGTTCACCACCGAAGTCGGCCGCCAGCCGTGGGTGATCTACGGTTTGATGAGAACGGAAGATGCCGTCTCTGCCCACAGCGCCGTTCACCTCAGCATCAGCCTGACGGCCTTTGTCACGGTGTACTTCATCGTCTTCGGCACGGGGATCAACTACCTCTTCAAGCTGATCAAGAAAGGGCCGGCGGGTGATGACAGCCACGCCCCCAGCGGCGGCCCCGGCAAGCCACGCACGCCATCCCGCCCACTGTCGGCCATCGAGGAATCTCTCGACGGCACCACTCACTGACCGGAGCGATGAACGCTATGGGTATCGACCTTTCTGTCATCTGGGCGGGCATCATCCTGTTCGGCCTGATGATGTATGTGATCATGGACGGCTTTGATCTGGGCATCGGCATTCTCTTCCCGTGGGTGGAGGAAAAGGTGGACCGCGATGTGATGATGAATACCGTGGCCCCCGTGTGGGATGGCAACGAGACATGGTTGGTGCTGGGCGGCGCCGGGCTATTTGTAGCCTTTCCGCTGGCCTACGCCGTCTTGCTGGAAGCCCTGAGCATTCCCCTTGTCGCCATGTTGATCGGCCTCATCTTCCGCGGTGTCGCCTTCGAATTTCGCTTCAAGGCCTCGGACGCGAGTCGCCACTGGTGGGACAAGGCCTTCGTGGGCGGCTCGGTGCTGGCCACCTTCAGTCAAGGCGTCGCACTGGGAGGCTACATCCAGGGCATCGCCTTCGATGGGGTTCACTTCAGCGGCGGTTCGCTGGACTGGTTGTCACCCTTCCCGCTGTTCTGCGGTGTGGCGCTGCTGTTCACCTATGCATTGCTCGGCAGCACCTGGCTGATCATGAAGACCGAAGGCATTCTCCAGGCGCGCATGTTTGCCCTGACGCGCCCGCTGACGCTGTGGGTATTGATCATGATCGCGGCCGTCAGTCTGTGGACTCCGCTGGCGCGCCCCGCCATCGCCGAGCGCTGGTTCACGCTGCCGCAGCTGTTCTGGTTCCTGCCGGTGCCAGTGCTGGTAGTACTGGCCGGTTATGCGCTGATCCGCGCCGTCGCCCTTGAATATCATGCCCAGCCTTTCCTGCTGGTGCTGGCCTTGATCTTCCTGGGCTACAGCGGTTTCGGCATCAGCATGTGGCCTGACATCATTCCCGGTCATGTGACGATCTGGGAAGCGGCCTCTCCGCCACAGAGCCAGGGCTTTGCCCTCGTCGGTACGCTCTTCATCCTGCCGATCATCCTGGTGTACACGGCGTGGAGCTACTTCGTGTTCAAGGGCAAGGTCCGTCACACCGATGGCTACCATTGAGAGGTACTGACATGACATCCCCGACACGCGAGTCACATTCAGTGCCACTGCACGCCCCCACAGCCAGGCCCAGCATCGAGCCATCCGGGACGCCTGCGCGCCCGGCCAGCTGGCTCAGCAAAGTCGGCTGGCTGGTGGTCATCTGGGGAGGCAGCGTCAGCGCGCTGGGCCTCGTCTCTCTAACACTGCGACGCTTCATGCAGGCCGCGGGCCTTACACCATGAAAGCAGCGAAAGAAGACATCACGTAGACACAAAAAGACGCCGGAGCAGCGAATGCTCCGGCGTCTTTCTAGGTTTCGGGGGCTTTCAGGGCTACGGAGGCTTTTTGGCTTCAGCCAAGCAACGATGCCTCTCCCGCTTATTGTGCGCCTTTCGATAGTGACGCTGTCGCCCACGGGATGTCGGCCCGGGTGGCGGCCATGCGAAGATAGCGCTCCAGAACGCCCATGGCGTTACCCCCGCCAGTGTTTGACAGGAGGCATGCGTGTATTCGATTCGTCTGTGGGCCGCACGTTACGCGCGACTGCTGGAGCTCACCTATCGGGCCGTCGAGCCGGTGATCATCAAACTGCAGCCGCTGTGGAAGTCTGTCGGTTACGCACGTGCCGAGAAGCCCGTCGCCAGCTTGGAGCAAGCCTGCAAGGGTTTGCTGTTTGACTGTCAGATGTGTGGCCAGTGCATTCTGAGTTCGACCGGCATGTCCTGCTCCATGAACTGCCCCAAGAATCTGCGCAACGGTCCCTGCGGCGGTGTCATGCAGAATGGCAACTGTGAAGTCGAACCGGACAAGCGTTGTGTCTGGGTGGAAGCCTGGGAAGGCAGCCAGCGAATGAAGGACAGCGACGCGATCCAGGTCGTGCAGTTGCCGGTGGACCACCGCCTGCAGGGCACTTCATCCTGGCTGCGTGTGGCTCGGCAAGCCGCTGAGCGTCGAGAGAGCCTGAAATGACCTCCAGACTCACTATCCCGGACA
Source organism: Cobetia marina (assembly GCF_001720485.1). Classification (GTDB taxonomy): domain Bacteria; phylum Pseudomonadota; class Gammaproteobacteria; order Pseudomonadales; family Halomonadaceae; genus Cobetia; species Cobetia marina. The sequence continues at coordinate 1,491,673 of NZ_CP017114.1, read as the reverse complement.
ACACCCAGGCGCCACCTGCCGAGCGCCATGGCAACGTCGGTCACCTGGAGCGAGTGCTCAGAAGCGGTCAGTTCGCCGTTACCGCCGAGCTGGCGCCTCCCGACTCGGCTGACCCACGGGACGTCCATGCACGCGCGCAGCTGTTTGCCGGCCATGTCGATGCCATGAACGCCACCGATGGCTCGGGCGCCAATTGCCACATGTCGAGCGTGGCGATGTGTGCCCTGCTGGCCCGCGAAGGCCATGAGACGGTGATGCAGATCTCCTGTCGTGACAGAAACCGCATCGCCATCCAGGGCGATGTGCTGGGGGCCTCGGCGCTGGGCATCCGCAACCTGCTGTGTCTGACCGGCGATGGTGTGCAGGTCGGGGATCACCCCGAGGCCAAGCCGGTGTTCGACCTCGATTCCCTGTCGCTGCTGGAAATCGTCGCCGGACTGCGTGACAAGCACGCCTTCGCAAGCGGCCGGTCACTGACCTCTGCGCCTCAGGTATTTCTGGGCGCCGCCGCCAACCCCTTCGCCCCGCCCTTCGCGTTTCGCCCTCATCGTCTGGCCAAGAAGATCGCCGCCGGGGCTCAGTTCATCCAGACACAGTACTGCTTCGACCTCCCACGCTTTCAGGACTTCATGCATCGCGCTCGTGATCTGGGCCTGGTGGAAAAATGCTTCATCCTGCCCGGCGTCGGCCCGCTGGCCTCGGCACGTACCGCCGAGTGGATGCGTCGCCATGTCCCCGGCGTGCATATCCCGGACGAGGTGATCGAACGCCTCAAGGGTGCCAAGAATCAAAAGGCGGAAGGCCGTGACATCTGCATCGAGATGATCCAGCAGTTGCGTGAGATCGAGGGTGTGAGTGGCGTGCATATCATGGCGCATCGTCAGGAAGCGTCTGTGCCGGAGATCATCCAGCGCGCAGGCATTCTGGGGGAACGAATGCCATGAACACCCGAACCTCATCCAACCCCTTCTCCGCAAACCCGCTGACATATGACTGATAGCGTCAGACTCCAGGAAGCTACGGGATGGATATTTGCTCGGCTATCTACGCACCACGTCCAATCCCTAAAGATGTTGCGCACAGGGTCTGGAATGGCCACGGTCTTCAATAACGTCTCATCTATTCTTGACCCAGGAAAAACGTCTTGAATCAACCTGAAGAAGATACTTGCGAATATCCTGACGGTCCTTATGGTTGGCGCGATTGAAGATGATTCTTAGCTCACTATCAATAGCCTCCTCACTCGCACCACGTTCAATCGCTTTTTCGTACCACTCATGACCGAGACTGACCTGTCCACCTTCCATATAAATTGCACCCAACAATGTGCATGGTCTGAAGTCTTTACTCATGAGCCCGTGAGCGATCATTGCTAGATCAATAGCCTCGTCTCGGTGTCCGAGGTCACGTTGTACACCACCAAATGTTGTATGAAATGCGGTTTTCATTTTTCTTGATGCCATATTTACAATATCAATAGCCTTGAGAATTTCAGCAGCTCTGAGAGATTTTCCGCATTTTCGATAGTGGCTACTGGCATTAATCGCCATCCATACATCTTGACTACGATTGAAATGTTCCTCGTAAAACCTGGCCTCTGCATGATGATAGGCTGACCTCAACTCTTTGCTGAAATAATCCCGGCCATGTGTAGAAAGCCACAGCAAATCATTTTCGAAAAGACGATTGTCTTCATCAATTCGACGCAATATATCCATCAAACGATGAAAGTCGATTTTCTCAATGTAACAGTCGATAGCATACTTATTTCTCAGAAATCGATTTTTCATCCTGGCTTTATATTGAGGTGTCTTTTCTAGCGCCTTTCGTTTCTCCAAGGATTTTTGTTGTGCTATTCGGACACTCTCTTGTCTTGCTTCCTCTATCAACCGTGCTTCTTCTTCCTTTGCGATCCTGTCTAGCTTGGCTTTCCGTATTCTGAGAATCTGCTCTTCTTCTGCTTCTTGATGAAACTGATCAAAAGGGATGTCTTGCATAATAAATTTCTTTAGGGCCAGCAGACCCTGACTATCCAAGTATCGTAATGATAGCTGAGATATGGGTTCTCCCTGCTGAAGCCGCTCCAAGATACCAGTAATTCTGGTGGCGGGTAATTTTGTACCCGGCAAGTCATCAACATGATATTTCCGAGAAACAACTTCCCTATCGTTTGACATCCCATGTTCTCTATATATTTTCAGAACGCTGATCATAGCATTGCAGTAATGAGAACTCTACACTTCATGATCAAGAAGAGCATGCTATCCACATTATACAAAGGGCTAAATCGGAAGGTGATTTCTGATATATTACAATAACAATAGATAGTAAGATTATCTTATGACCTATGACTGAATCAAGATAATCACCATACATTCACCTCTCCCTTTCAGACCAGGCCCGATGGATATCCATACACTATTTCTGCTGGTTTTTATGCCCTCCAGTAGAGAAAACAAGCCAGTACAGGAAGCTAAATTTATCCACACTTAATTGAAGCGAGTACAAACCCGGCCACTACGGATAGTCATTTATAACCTCCTTAAATAAGGACCATATTCTAGTGCCGGGACACTCAATGTGTGACAATAAAGTAGAGATTGAAAATGAATGATAACAATAGAGAAAACCTCTCCCATTAATAATCAATCAATTCCACCACCATCTCCTTACCCTCCCAGACGATACGCAACCTTCCCTCCTCCTGCTTCAGAATGACCTCCTGACTGACACAGCTGGCAAGGATGCAATGCTGTCGCTGGGCAAGAATTGTCCACGTCATGTGAGCGACATCGGGGTTTGCATCGCTGTCGATGATGATGTGCTCTTCTCGCTCTTCAGCGTAGCCATGAGTCACTTCAGGAGTCAGTTCCGGGTGGCTTTCCAGGCGCAGTCGGTAGTCACGCTGGCCTTCGCAAAGTGTTACTGCTTTGCCCTGCTCGTCGGATTGAAGGCCAGCTTTCAGTGAAGAATGCAGCTGCCACTGCACAGTAAATGGCTGCTGACTTGAGAGATCATCAAATATCACGCTGCCGACACCTTCCAATAACACGATGGTGCGTACATAGCGGATATCACCTGTATAGGCAGCGCTCAAGTCCAGCCGATGAGCCACCATTCCACCCGTTCGGGTACTCGAGATAACGCGAGCTATCGCTGCTGGATCATCCAGAGACTGCGCCACTCCATCGATCAATGGCACGTTGTGGGCAAGTGAGGTGCGCGTCCATTCACGGTGATGCTGGCTGCCGAAAGCATAACCGTAACTTCCTGTGGGACATAAAACGGAGCGACCGGTATCGATGAAACTCACATTGCCTTGATCACCATGGCGGTGAGAGCTGTTGCCGAAGGGGCTGCAGCGGTAGCGCAGCTCCAGCTTGCCGAAACGATCGAGACCATGCCCGGCATGCGGGTAGAAAGCATGACGGGAGTCATCAGGAGACTTATGCCGAGATCCTGTCTGCTGCTCACTACGTTCGTGTGCAAGACGTATCTGATCCAGCGTCGGGATGACATCCAGCAGATGCAGAGCATGGATCTCGATCGACTCTTCCAGCTGACGGCTCTTATGCATATCGTCCCGGCTGCCAAAACGCTGGGCGTAGATCCGCAGCGGATTCTGAGCGAAGAACCCTGGCCACTCTTTGCCATCGGCATAACACCAGAAACCATCTCCGAAGGGATGCAGGTCATTGTCCGTCACGACGAAGTCGCGGCAGTACGTCAGATAGTTGACGTAGAAGGGATGCTGATAGAACGAGAAGCCGGATAACCGCTCCACCGCAAGAAAGAACGGATGAAACCACTTGGTATAGGAAGACGAATAGAAGGCACCCTCTGCCCATCCGCCATCCGCACTGCCATAGAACGGCAATACGCCTCGATAGAGGTCGAGCGCACACTGCAACCACTGCGTGCACCTGGTGCGGTCGTGTTCCTTGTGCAGCACCAGCGCTGCCACACCGAGATAGGCTGGCAACCGCGACGTATGTGAATGACCGGGATATTGCACGAAGTCATCCTGCTCGAGACGATGCATCATCTGCTCGGCGACACGTACCAGCAGCGCTCGGGCAAAGAAACGCTCTCCATCCGCCAGCAGCGGCGTCAGCCAGTGATAGGCCAGGAAGACATTTCGCGCCAGAGACAACCCGACCTCATCACCCCACTGGCAAGGTCTCTCCAGGGTGGCAGGGCCATCCGTGCTCCATTCCGCCAACGTGAGCAATCGCTCGACGGCAGCCTCGCCTGCCGCGACATCCCCCTCGATGCGATAGAGCAGGCACAGTGCCATCAGGTCACGATCCACCCATTCGCGTATCCGATGGATGGCCAGACGCTTGTAACGTTCACGCCCCCGGCGATGGTGGTCAGGATATTCCGGCAACCCGTTATCCAGCGCGACTCTGGCTGTCGCCCGCATACGGGGAATATCCTCGGCAGCGGCCTGCTTCACCAGTGGAAGGTCGGCATCGAGATACAGCATCCATTGCGTCTGTGCTTCGCAGGCGGCAAACAAGACTTCTGCACGTGGCGGGAGATACTCAGGCTCTCGGCCGGTCAGGGTGAACTCGACCCACTGCGAGCTTTCCCCCATCTCGTCAGTGACACGCCACCGATATCCCCCGACCTCGAGGATATCCTCAAGAAGCACCGGGGAGGTGACCTGCTCACGACAAAGTGAGTCTCCCGATTCCGTCCTCACCAGCTCAAAGGTGTAGACGCTGTCGGTCGTGGCCATTGGCCAGGTAAAAGCGGGCGGGTTGGTACAGGCCGGCAGTGACTCGCAGGGCGAGAGGAAGACCTGAAAATCGTGATCTCGTGTCAACAGCAGCATCCAGCCTCTCCTTCAGATCCAATGATATTCGCCGGTGTCACGGTCAATATGACCAATCTGACGCGCTGGCATACCAGCGAAGATGGCATAGTCCGGCACATCGCTCGTGACCACGGAGTTGGCACAGATCAGGCAACAACGGCCCAGCACGCACCCAGGTGTCACGACCACGCCAGAGGTCAACCACGCGCCATACTGGATGATGACGCGACCTTTCACCTCATCCGAGCGATCACTGAAACGGTCATCCCGTGGAGAATATTGATGGTTGGAGGCCACGATCGAGACATTGGGGCCGATGAGTACATGCGGATAGATGGTGACATCCCCATTGATGTAAGCCTGTAGGCCGATATAGACCTGCTCATGAATGGCACTCCTATCATGAGGGCGCACGATGGCTCCCGGCGCAATGCGGATGCCCTCTCCTGTGAATCCCAAGATACGGGCGCGTGCCTGGTCATCCTCGCGGTTGTTGCTCGCCTGTAGATAGAGCGTGAACTTCTCGAACTCTTCCTCGCTCAAGATGCCGCCATGCCGGGCCTGAACCGATGGCGTGGCGTGAATGGCGGACCTAGGTCGCTCGGGCATGATGGCTCCTGATGGAACATGACGATTTTCGGGTCGAGTCACTCAGCATGGGAGAACATGGGAAAAGAAGACATCCTCTCCCCCATGCTGGTAACAGTCACTTGCTGTCCAAGGGGTTACGAATGAGAAGGCCGATATGCTGCTTTTTGTACCTTTTCCTGACCGAACCGATTCATGAAGAAGCCCAGGATGCCTAGAATCGCGGCGATGCTGACAAAGATGAGACGTCCCGTCATCTCGTTGGGCACCAGCACCAGCAGCAGGACACCCAAGGCTGAGGCCATCAGCAATTTCCCCAACAGCTGGTAGGGCTGACGATCCAGCTCGAGTGTCTCGGCAGTATCCTCGGACACCACCGGGGTATCCACGTTGTCGAAGAACCGGGCGATCTCCGCGGCACGTTCAGCCGAGGGCACCTTGTAGAAGAGTGTGGTGAGCAGGAAGAACGGCAACGTGATCAACATGTGTGCCCCTACCCCGAGGGTGACTGACTTGAGTTCGGCGAACTCGCGTGCCTCCATCGGCTCGGACATGCCCATCACGGACTGCACAAGCTCCGGCGTGACACCGAAGGCGATGATGGCCGACACGCACATACCGACCAAGATGGTGCCCCAGCCGGCCCAGTCAGGCGTCTTGCGTACGAAGAAGCAGAGAATGGCGGGGATCAGCAATGGGAACCCGACCAGAGTACCGACGATCATCATGGCATCGAACAGCCCGAACTCCTGCAGCGTGGTCAAGAACAGTCCCGCGCCGATCACGATCAACCCGAACATCGCCGTGAATATCTTGCCTGCCAGCATCAGCTTGCGTTCATCACCGTCCTTGCAGAAATATGGCTCATACACACTCTTCACCAGAATCCCGGCATTGCGATTGAGGGCGGAGTCCATGGACGACATGGTGGCCGCAAACATCGCCGAGAGCATCAGTCCCACCATGCCCAGGGGAAGCTCGCGCTTGACGAAGATGTAATAGGCCGCGTCCGCCTGATTGCTGCCGAGATCTGCCAGCCCCCAGCTGGCCGGGTCAGGGTAATTCCCAGCCACATACCACGCGGGAAGAAACCAGATACTGGTGCCGAAGAGCGTCAGGCCACAGGCAAGCAGTGCTGCCTTGCGCGCATGACGCGTGTCCTTGGCGGCCACATAGCGATAGGAATCGATCATGTTGTTGGTACTGAAGAACTGTTTCACGAAGATGCAGATGAACCAGCCGACGAACAGATATCCATAACTGTACCCATCCCCGAGGAAAGCATGCTCCGGCAGGCCTCGGCTCATCAGATTCTCCACGCCGCCCGACTTGACGACCGCCACCACCGCCGCGACGAAGGTCATCACCGTCAATAGCACCATCTGCAGAAAATCGGAGGCGATGACCGCCCAGCTGCCACCGACCAGGGACATGAACAGGACAACGAAGCCAGCCCCTGCCACGGTCTGCTCGATGGGGATATCCAGCACGGCACTGACGAAGACAGAGAGGCCATTGAGCCAGATGGCAGCCTGCATCACGTTGAGCGGCACATTCGCCCAGGTGAAGACCTGCTCGTTGACGCGACCGAAGCGCAGGCGAATCCCCTGGATGGGGCTGACCACTCGCATCTGCCGAGCCTTGGCGGCAAAGAAGAGGTAGTTGATGAAATACCCCGTGGCATTGGCCACGAAGACGATGACGATGGAGATCCCGCCCGTCAGCGCCTTGCCCATCAGTCCGGTGAAGGTCATGGCACTCAGCGACATCATGAATGCCGTGGCGCCGACCATCCACCACGGCATGCGACCGCCACCTCGGAAATAATCGTTTGTCGAACGAGTCGCGGAGCGATAGAGCCACCCCAGCAACATTAGAAATGCAAAATATACCAAGACGATCAATATATCGATGCTCATCTTGTGCCTCTTGTATTTATTTGGCGTATGGCGTGCAGAGATGAAGCGCCGTGCCGCGGCAGGGCACTCCGATGACTTCCGGTCTTAAGGGGGGCAGTGCGTAACTCATCACCTGACGAGCACTTTTCGAGCAGGACCCCGTGGCATCACGCCTCTCCTTGAATCAAGCGAATGAAATGGCGTTTCACCAAAGCTAGCAAGCACACCAAAAATATGAAATGTCGTTTTAATTCTTGTTTAATATATAAATATGTATTCATATTACGGGTTCGACAAACTATGATTACACGCAGTCAATTTCACGAAAATTCTCTTTTCGAGCGCCCCGCTTAAAATACAAGTCATTGATATAGAGAAATAAAATCGCATTTATCCTTTGGTCTTACAGGAGTGATTCGCTGGATTTCTTGACACGCAAGACCTCCTATATGCGACCAATGGCATGTCAATATCATCGTCCATCGCAGCCGAGAGTCCCTGGTATGAGTGGTGGTTAAGGGAGTGCTCCCCCCCACGCCCGGCAGTCACGAGAACACGTCAACCGCCCAGTGACGTCAGCATCTTCAGGCTGAGCATTCACGTCATCTCGCCACGGCTCACTCCATAAGAAAAATGCATACCCTCCAATAACACTCACCCCCTACTTAGGTCCCATGCCTCGCTCCCATAATGGCCACGATATACAACCGTGCTAATGGAGAGATGCCTGCATGTCCCTGACCAATGCCCTGTCCGACGCGCTGCCGCTGAGCCTGAGCGAGTCGCCGCTGTCACTGAACCTGATCACCGCTGAAGGCCTCGAGCCGGTCAGCCCGCTGTGGCTGCGCGAGCGCACCCAGGACCCGGAGCAGCTCGATGAAGTCACCACCCAGCGTCTGTTCGATTCGCATGCCATCGACGTCAATCTCGAGTTGACCGCGGCGCGCCCGGTCGATGAGACGCACGTGGAATTCACTTTCAGTGACGGGCATTGCGAGGTGTATGACCTCCCCCTGCTGGCGCATGAGCTGCAGGGCATCACGCCGTTCCCCAAGGCCGAGAGCTGGGATGCGGGCATCGATCAGCAGGCGCAGCGCGTCGACTGGGAGAAGATGGGCAACAATGAGGACTTCCAGAAGGCACTGGAGGCCTATCTGCGCTTTGGCTACATCATCGTGCAGAACGTGCCGACCGATCCGGAGCGCATTCTGGAAGTGGCCGGTCACTTCGGTTACGTGAAGGACACCAACTTCGGCAGCTACTTCGAGGTGTATTCGCGCCCGACCGGCAACGATCTGGCCTATCGCAGCGTGGCACTTGGACCGCACACCGATAATCCGTATCGTGATCCGGTGCCGGGCATCCAGATGCTGCATTGCCTGGTCAACGAGACCACTGGCGGCCTGTCCACGCTGGTCGACAGCCTGAATGCGCTCAAGCAGCTCAAGGCCGAGATGCCGGAAGGCTATGAACTGCTGCGCACCACCCCGGTGGGCTTCCGCTTCCTGGATGCCGGTACCGAGCTGACCACCCGTCGCTGCGTGATCCGTGAGAGCGCCGATGGTGAGCCGATCGGCGTCAACTACAGCCCGCGTCTTGATCATCTGCCGCACATGTCGCTGGAGAACACGCGCCGCTACCATCAGGCCCGTCAGCGTCTTGGACAGCTGTTCCAGGACCCGGCCAACGAGATTCGCTTCCAGCTCGAGTCCGGTGAGCTGATGATGTTCGACAACACCCGCGTGCTGCATGGCCGTACGGCGTTCGACACCAATGAGGGGCATCGTCACCTGCAGGGCTGCTACATGGACAGCGACGGCCCGCGTGAGCGCTTCGCCACGACCCTGATGCGTCAGCGTCAGCAGCAGGCACAACAAGAAAACCGTGAGGAAATGGCGTAATGGATCAGGTTTCATTCACCCAGATGAAGGACGGCACCGCAGAAGACTATGCGTTGCTCGAGCGTCTTGAGGATCAGTTCAATGAAGGGCTGGTGGAGCGCCTCAAGCTTGCCCTGCGCAAGCTCGATGATGGTCTGAGCGGCTACAAGGTCAGCCGTCTGGAGCACTCCCTGCAGTCAGCGGCACGTGCCGAAGCCGACGGTGGCGATGATGATCTCGTCGTCGCGACCCTCCTGCATGACCTGGGTGACGAGCTGGCGCCCTACAATCACTCGCAGCTGGCCGCCGCCATCATTCGCCCGTATGTGCGTGCCGAGGTCACCTGGATCATCCACCACCATGGACTGTTCCAGAAGTTCTACTACGGTCACTTCTACGGCGAAGACCGCAACGAGCGCGAGATCTACAAGGATCACCCCTGGTATCAGAAGTGTGTGGATTTCTGCGAGCGTTATGATCAGGCGGCCTTCGACCCCGACTATCCGACCCCGCCGCTGGAGCACTTCGAGCCGGCTCTGCGTCGCGTCTTCGCACGCAAGCCCTTCGATCCGGACGTGATCGGCGAAGAGCCCGCCGGCGGTTTCGACAGCCGCGTCTGAACGTGTGGATGGCGGGCGCATGAATCGCGCCTGACCTGCTCCACTCCTGTGATTGACCATTGCCCCCACTGGCCCGCCCAGTGGGGGCAATGTGGTTTGTGGGCGTTGCGTTGAGCGCACCACGCCAACAGGGGGTTGAACCTCGCCACTCAGCCTTCATCATCGTGGGGCAAGGCAAGTATCCATGAAGACTGTCCCTGATGATGCGGCAGTCTCGCTCCTTGAGACGCATTCCCCCTCCCCGACCCGACAGGCAGACACATGGAACACCTCTTCATCTATGGCCCGCTGGGGCCAGGCGGACTCAACGAACATGTCATCGCCAACATCGATGGCGAATGGCGCCCGGCCTATCTGCGCGGCCGACTCGAGAACAGCGATCAGGGTACCGAGCACAACTTCCCCGGGCTGGTGGTCGACAACACGGGGCAGGTGATACGCGGCCACGTCTTTTCCTCACCGCAGCTGCCCGAGCATTGGGACGCTCTCGATGACTTCGAGGGCCCCATCTATCAGCGTCGCGTCACCACCGTCATTCTCGACGACAATCGTGAGCTCGAGGTCTATGTCTATGCGCTGGCGATGTGAGAATCTCCTGCCGGGCAGGCAGAGCGACAAGTGACAGAGCGATCCCCCTGCCTCTGGATTGAGTCACCCTCTCGGCCCCAGCCTCGCCAGCGCCCTCGCCCAGGCATCACAAGGAGGATTTCTCATGCAGCTTGAAGGTTCGTGCCACTGCAAGGCCGTCACATTCCAGCTTGAGTCGCCGCATCCCTACCCGTACCAGCGCTGCTACTGCTCGATCTGTCGCAAGACGGCAGGCAGCGGCGGCCATGCGATCAACCTGGCGGGCGACGCCGGCACCCTCAAGGTGGAAGGCCGCGAGCACATCTCGATCTATCACGCGGTGATCGACGGGGTCGAAAGCCCGGCGGAACGTCATTTCTGCAAGCACTGCGGCAGTGCACTGTGGCTCTACGATGCCCGCTGGCCAGAACTGATCCACCCGCAGGCGGGGGCGATCGACACCCCGCTGCCCGTGCCACCGGAGCATGTCCACATCATGCTCGACAGCAAGGCCAACTGGGTGGAAGTCGCGCACGAGGCGCGTGATGCCCATCACGCCGAGTATCCCGACGAGAGCATCGCGGCCTGGCATGCGCGAATTGCCGAGCGCGGCACTCAGTAAGCTCAGGAACGCCCTCCAACAGGAACAGGTGCGACCCTGGTCAGGATCAGGTGCGACCTCGCGCCCTGATTCGCCGGGCTGAGCGTTGATGTCACTCGCTGCGTCGCGTATAAGTGCCGCCTATACAAGGCGGCGCTCTTGCCTGATATCCGCGGTGTACGGCGTGAAGCCTCTCGCAGGCCCGGATATTCCAGGACAGGATCGCCGTGACAGTGCATCACAGCGAGGACTCCCGTGCCGGCCCGAAAGACACGCTCCCCTGCGCCAGACGATACCGCCAGCCCTCTGGATGACCTGCCCTCCCTGCGCGGGCTGGTCGCCTTTGACGTGACGGTTCGCCTGGGCTCGATGACGGCTGCGGCCAATGAGCTGGATACCACCCAGCCCACCATCTCCCAGCGCATCCGCGCGCTGGAGGAGCACCTGGGCCATCCGCTGTTCGATCGCCAGGGCGGCAGGCTGATCCTCAACCACTACGGCGAGACCTTCCATACCGAACTGGCAGGCGGACTTGGCCAGGTCTGCAGCGCCGTCACGGAAGCACGTCGCAAGGTGCACAAGCCGACACCGCGCATCACCATCGCCGCGGGTGCCGGTTTCGCCCACGTCTGGCTGCGCCCGCGGCTGGAGCGGTTGGAGCAGGCCTTTCCGGAGTGTCACTTCACGCTGCTGCCGATCGATCGCGATGAAGACCCGCAGATGCAGCAGGCCGATATCGCGATCCGCTTCGGCCCGCCGCTGACGGGCGATCATCGCGATACGCTGGTGGTCGCGGAGCGCGCCTTTCCTGTCTGCTCCCCGGATTACGCGCGGCGTCATGGGCTGGAGAAGGGGTTGGATGCCGAGGCGCTGTCGCGCATCACGCTGCTGCATCTGGACATGCGCGATAGCCGCTGGCTGGACTGGGCCACCTGGTGTCGTCATGCGGGACTGCCGGTACCGCGTCTCGACAAGGCCTTTCCCTTCAACAACTTCCCGCTGACGCTGAACGCCGCCGTCAACCATCAGGGAGTCGCGCTGGGCTGGAGTCACGTCATTCAGGACCTGCTCGACAACGGCTCGCTGATCGCCCTGACGCCGCATATCTCGCGTGACCGTCATGGCTATCGCATGAGTGTCCGCCATCCCAACAGCGCCGTGATCCAGCCCATCACCCGCTGGTTGATGCGCGAATTCTCAGGCCTGACATTGCCTGACGCCTGACGCCCGCCCTCCTCACTCATCAGCTCTCAGAGACCGGCCTGAAGATCGCGCTGTACCCGTCTGGCGCGCGCTGACAGCGGCCACTCCGCCCGCGTGATCCACCACAGCGTATCCACCACCTCGACATCCCCGTCTGCGGGTGCCACCACCTTGATGGCCTGAGGATTCTGGAAGGCCTCACGGGCATGGCGAGGCACGACACTGAAGCCCAGCCCGCAGGCCACCGGTTCCAGAATCAGGCTGATCTGATTGGTGGAGCCACTGCGCGGCAATGAGCGGACGCCCGGATTGCCCGGGAAACGCCGACTGAGCAGTCGTGACGCCATGTCCTGGCCATCGGGATGATCGATGAAGCCCAACGTCTCGAGATCGCGCCAGTCATGGATCTCGACACCCGCCGGCACCACCAGCTCAAGTGGCTCGCGGGTCAGCTCCGTCACGCTCAGGCGCGGGTCATCCGGCTTCTGGGTGACGATGCCCAGCTCGAAGCGATTCTCAAGCACTGACTCCACCACTTCGCGCGTGGGGGCGAAGCGATGATGGATATTGAGACCGGGTGACGCCTGCTGCAGCGCCAGCAAGCGGGGGTAAAGCGCCAGTCCGATGCTACCCGGCGTGATCAGCCGAATATCCCCGTGACTGTCTTCATTGCCGGCCAGGCGCTGGGCCAGGCGCTGCTCCGCCGTCTCCATCTCGCGCGCGTAATCCAGCAACGCATGGCCGGCCGGTGTCAGCTCGAGCTTGCGAGGATGTCGAATCAACAGCTTGCCCAGCTGGGTTTCCAGATGTCGCACATGCTGGCTGACAGCGGCCTGGGTCAGATCGAGCTGCTCTGCGGTGCGCGTGAAATTGCCGACACTCACCAGAGTGCGGAAGGTACGTAACCACTGGGGTTGCAGCATGTCGGCTCCTCGTTGCGACAGTCATGGCGCCCGGGACGTGTCTGGCCTGACAGCAGGCAGTCCTGATCGGCGACGACGCCGGTCCGCCATAACGAACTCTTATCACTATCATAACAGCTACGTAGTTTTCATTATTGCTCATGACACCCAAGATGGCATCCAACGTCACGCAGACAGTGACTGAGCCAATTCCCTTCACGACTCCCTTCACGAGGTGAATCATGAGCAGCGAAAAGCACACACCGTATCCGCGCACCTTCTCCCACATCGGCCTGTCCGTCGGTGATGTGGAAGCCGCCGTCAAGTTCTATACCGAGGTACTGGGGTGGTACGTGGTGATGGAGCCGACCACCATCACCGAAGACGACTCCGCCATCGGCGTGATGTGCAGCGATGTCTTCGGTCCGGGTTGGGGCAGCTTCCGCATCGCCCACCTGTCCACCGGTGATCGTATCGGGGTCGAGATCTTCGAATTCCCGAACCACGAGACGCCGGAGAACAACTTCGAGTACTGGAAGACCGGCATCTTCCACTTCTGCGTTCAGGACCCGGACGTCGAAGGGCTGGCCGAACGCATCGTGGCCGCCGGCGGCAAGCAGCGCATGCCGGTACGCGAGTACTTCCCGGGCGAGAAGCCGTTCCGCATGGTCTACATGGAAGACCCGTTCGGCAACATCCTCGAGGTCTACAGCCACAGCTATGAAATGACCTATGCCGCCGGTGCCTATCAGAACGACTGATCAAGCCCCAGGCAGCGATGCACGCATGAGTCGATGACCGACGCATGCGTGCATCGAACCAGCGCCCCTTGCCCCCTGTCATCAGAAGGGGCAAGGGGATTTTTTCGTCATGGCCAGGCCCCATCACGGTCGCCTCCTGTCGATTGTTGAGCAATCATTCAAATTTGCGTAAGCTGGTAGGCAATCGATGGGCGCTACCGGGCCAGCAATGCAGGGAGACTCCTTTCACCGACATCCGCTGTACTGCCTCCCCAGGCCCACACCCCACACCCAGTCTGTCCAGGAGTGTTCATGTCCACCCCAAAGCCCGTCTCCGTTCTGGTATTCGACGTCAACGAGACCCTGCTCGACATCACCACCCTTTCACCGCTGTTCGGGCGCGTCTTCGGCGATGAAGGCGTGCTGCGTGAATGGTTCGCGCAACTGGTGCTGTATTCCCAGACCATGACGCTTGCGCATCGCTATACCCCCTTCGGTGAGCTTGGCGTGGGTGTCCTGAAGATGGTCGCCGATATCCATCAGGTCACGCTCAAGGACAGCGATATCGATGAGCTCAAGTCGCGCATGGCCGAGATGCCGGCTCACCCCGACGTCGCACCGGCGCTTGAGCGCTTGAAGCAGGCCGGTTTCCGTCTGGTGACCCTGACCAACTCTCCCGCCGGTGCCTCACCGACACCGTTGGAAAAGGCCGGCATCAGCGAGGCCTTCGAGCAGCACTTCAGTGTCGGAGCCGTGGAACAGTTCAAGCCGGCGCCCGCGACCTACCAGCACGTGGCCGAGCAACTCGAGGTCAAGCTCGATGACATGTGCATGGTCGCCTGTCACGTCTGGGATACCATCGGCGCCCAGGCAGCCGGCATGCAGGGTGCACTCCTGACGCGTCCGCACAATGCCGTGCTGCCGGCAAGCAATGTCCCGACACCGGACCATGTGGCCGATGAGTTGATGACCCTGGCCGATCACCTGATCGCCACCCGACACGCCTGATCTCCCCCGCTGGTGAAAGCCGCATGACAGACACGCCACGGCGCCTACTCAAGGCCCGTGGCGTGTCTGATTCATCTCTTCCCCCGCCTCACCGCCACCTCTCTGGTGATCTGCAGCCTTCTTCTGCCCCCTGCCTCTTGTCGACGTCTTCACTCCAGCGACCGGAACGTCTTGAGCATCTCGTCACGGGTCTGGCCGAGGGCCGTCTTGATCTCGTCATGCCGGCTGGCAATGCGCCATTCCGGTCCCAGTACCGAGATGGCGTAATGCCCCTGACTGGTCTCGAGACCCATGGCGATGGCCGCGACCCCGCGGGTGTGCTCACCGGCGTCGTATGCGTATCCGCAGCGACGAATCTCCGCCAGCTGCTCGAGCAGCTCGGGCATGTTCGCGGTCTTCTCCGTGTAAGCCGTGAGCGCGGTTCCCAGCAAGTGCTTGACCTGCGCGTCCTGCAGGTGTGCCAGCAGGACCTTGCCACTGGACGTCGCGTGCAGTGAGAGGAAATTGCCGGCCATCGGCGATACCCGCAGGGGCTGCGGGGACAATACGGAATGCAGTATCAGCAACTCGTTGCCGCTCAGGCTGCAGAGCACCACCGTCTCCTCGGTGGTGACACTCAAGGCTTCCAGAAATGACTTGGCGTGCGTGGTGATGTCGAGCTGGCTATGCCGCGCCAGTCGCATCAAGGCAGACCCCAGCCGGATACCGCCATGCCCATGAATCTCCAGCAGATCCTCCTGCGCCAGCGCGTCCACCAGCCGCTTGACGGTGGAGCGCGGCAGCTCACTGCGCTGCGCGATCTCCCCCAGACTCATGCCCCGCTCATTGCCTTCCAGGCTCTTGAGAATCGCCGCGACCCTGGCCACGACCTGTACGCCACCGCCTTCACGTGTGGTCAAGTCACATCTCCTTAACAAGCTAACTACTTGCTCAACAAAACCACTGAATGGTACAGTGTACCGCATAACGAAACACCCACCGCGATATCTTCCTGCCCTTTCCGTCAGACGCGAGAACCTGCCAGTGGCTGCTGCTCAACCCTTCAATCTACGAATCGCTCTCGGCCTCGTGGGTATCCTGCTCGCCTCGCTGATGTCCGGTGTCGGCGAGCGAGTCACTCAGACGGTGCTGACGGATGTGATCGGTCATTTCGGCTTTTCCCATGATGAAGGCAGTTGGCTGACCACCCTCTACAGCGCCGCTGAAGTCTCGATGATGCTGCTGGCCGGCTGGTTGGCCGTCACCTTCAGCCTGCGCCGCTTCGCCATCGGTGCCTGCCTGTCACTGGCAGTGTTCTCGCTTCTGGTGCCACTGGCCGACAGCTTCCCGTTGATGGCGGGGCTGCGCGTTGCCCAGGGGCTGGCATCCGGCAGCATCCTGCCGCTGCTGATGATGTCGGCGCTGCGCTTTCTGCCGTGGCACAGCAAGCTCTATGGCCTGTCGGCCTATGCGATGACGGCCACCTTCGGCCCTTATCTGTCGGCACCGCTGGCCGCGCTCTATGGCGACCTGGGCGACTGGAATCTGGTGTTCTGGGAAACCGCGCCGATGTGTCTCATCGCGGCGGCGCTGGTGTCCTGGGGACTGCCACAGGACCCGCTCAAGCTGGAGCGCCTCAAGCAGTTCGACTGGCTCGGCGCCCTGCTTGGCGTCACCGGTCTCTGTGCTCTGGTGGCCGGCATGACCCAGGGCGAGCGTCTCGACTGGGGCAACTCCCCCGTGATCATCGCCCTGCTGGGCACGGGCGGACTGGCCTTCGCCGCCTTCCTGATCCATGAATGGTTCCACCCGTTGCCGCTCTACAAGCTGCAGCTCCTGGCCCATCGCAACTTCGCCTTCGGCATTCTCACCCTGTGTACCTTCATGTTCCTGACCCTGGCCGCCGGCACCATTCCCGCCGCCTTCCTGGGCGAGGTACAGGGCTATCGCCCCATGCAGCTGTTCCCGGTGATGCTGACCATGGCTCTGCCGCAGCTCGTGCTGGCACCGCTGGTGGCGACACTGATCAACCGCAGGAGCATCGACAGCCGCTATGTGATGGCCACGGGCCTGGTGTTGATCCTGATCAGCTGCCTGCTGGGCTCGCAGCTCACCAGCGACTGGAACCGTGACAACTTCCTGCTCATCGAGGTGCTCAATACCCTGGGCCAACCGATGGTGGTCGTGCCGCTCTTGATGAATGCCACCGGCGCCATCAGTCCGCTGGACGGCCCCTTTGCCACCGCGATGGTCAACTCGCTGCGGGCGCTGTTCACGGTGGTGGCCGCCACCGTCTATGGCAGCTTCATCGTCCAGCGTGATGCCCTGCATTCGACCCGCCTGAGCGAGGCGCTGGGCCTGCAGGGCAATCAGCCTGCCGGCCTCATCCCGCTGGACGCCGCGCGCGATATCGCCACGCGCCTCTCCGAGCAGGCCGCGGTGATGAGCTACGCGGATGCCTACCTCGCCATCATTCCCTTCGTGGTGGCCCTGCTGGTGCTGGTCATGGTGTTGCCGGTGCGCGCCTACCCGCCGCAACCGGCACCTGCCGTCCGCCAGCACACCCACTCTCCTGCGACCTGAAAAGCGAGAACACGATACTGCCATGAACAAGACACGCACGACTCTGCTGCTGAGCGGACTGGCCCTGCTGCTGCTGATTCTCTATGCAGCGCTCTACTGGAAGGGTCACGATGGCCGCGAGGCCACCAACAACGCCTACGTGCGTGCCGATAGCGTGATGGTCACCCCACGGGTGGCCGGCCAGATCGACA
Source organism: Cobetia marina (assembly GCF_001720485.1). Taxonomy (GTDB): domain Bacteria; phylum Pseudomonadota; class Gammaproteobacteria; order Pseudomonadales; family Halomonadaceae; genus Cobetia; species Cobetia marina. Next base: position 1,474,091 of record NZ_CP017114.1, on the reverse strand, counting down.
CGGTACGGGTGGAAGACAACCAGGTGGTTCACGAGGGGCAGATACTGGCCACGCTGGACGACCGTGATTACCAGGCCTCCCTGCATTCCGCCCAGGCGGATCTCGCCGCCAGTCAGGCGGCGGTAGGAGATCTGGACGCCAACATCGAACGTCAGCGCGCGGTGGTGCAGCAAGCCCTCGCCGAAGTGAAGGCGACCGAGGCGTCACTGCGTTACGCACGCAATGATGCCAAACGCTATCGCAGCCTGCGCATGACCAATGCCGCCTCCCAGCAGGACAAGGAAAAGGCCGATGAGGAACAGGGCATCTGGGAGGCACGACTCGTGCAGTATCAGGCCGCTCAGCGCTCGGCCGAGAAACAGATCGGTGTCCTGCAGGCTCAACGCGTCGAGGCCCGCGCCGAGGTCGAGCGCTCGCGCGCCACGCTTGAGCAGGCAGCGCTGAACGTCGATTACACCACCATCCGCGCCCCCAAGGATGGCATCGTCACCCAGCGCTCATTGCGTGTCGGTGCGTACGTGCAGCCGGGCTCCTCGCTGCTGGCCATCGTGCCACACAAGGAAGCCTACGTGGTCGCCAACTATCTCGAGACCCAGATGGCCGAGATGGCGCCGGGCCAGCCGGTAGAGATGACGCTGGACAGCCTGCCGGGCAAGACCTTCCACGGTCATGTCGAGAGCATCGCACCGGCCTCCAGCAACGCCTTCTCGGCAGTGGCCAGCGAGAACGCCACCGGCAACTTCACCAAGATCACCCAGCGCATGCCGGTCAAGATCGCGTTTGACCCCGATCAACCCGACTTCGACAAGGTGCGCATCGGCATGTCGGTGATCACTCACGTCACCACTCGGGACGCCTCCTGATCCAAGGGACTCGCTCCCGGACGCGATGGCCGGCCAGCCGGCAAGACAAGACGGCCTGCCTGGACACTCCGGACTATCCAGACGATGGCGAGCACAGCTGCCAGTCGTCGTGCTCGATCTCCAGCATTGCCGCGATGGCGGCCGAGGCGATGACATGGGTCTGGCCATTGGCCTCATCATGCACATTCAGCCCACCGTGCACCACCGTGACCTCGGCGCGCCCGCGTGGCAACTCGCGTGTCACGGCATCCACATCCACGGCCTCCGGTGTCTGTACGCCGATGGTGACCTCGACACGCATCTGACGATGGTCGATGCCCAGGGACTGAAACAGCACGATGGAGGAATGATGCAGGGCATCCTGCACTGCGCGGCAGGCGGCCTTGGTGTAGTCCTCTCCGTAGAGATCATTGCCGGTGCCCATCTCGAGAATGATGCGCTGCTCGCTCATGCCTGACCTCCTGACGGATGGCGGGTCTGTCGCGAAGCCTGAGGGCGCTCCGGCATGTCGGTACCGCTCGCCAGCATGTCAAACGACACGATGAGGGCGACATTGGCGATCACGCTCACCCCGCTACCATCCGGCTTGGCCACGTCTAACCCGCCCTTGACCACCTTCACGCTGGGCTGGCCATAGGGAAAGATCCCCAGCAGGGCGTCACTGTCGACCTTGTCGGGCTGCTGCACGCCGATCTCGACCTCGATCAGCATCGCCTCCTTGGGAAAGCCGAAGGCATCCGCCACATTCAGGGAGTTGTGCCACAGGGCATCACGAATCCCGCGGGCCGCCGCCTCGGTGTAGTTCTGGCTGCGAATGGAAGTGCCCATACCGAACTGGGTCACCATGCGTGTCCTGGACATGTGGCCTCCTTGAGAAACGTCGTGCAGCGCGCCATGGCGATGGCACGGAAATGAAGGCAAGTCAGAGCAATCTCTCGGCCTGCTCCGCCATCATCCGCCATCAAACATCACTTTTCCATACAATAAGTTCCACTTTCATGAATATCCATCCGCAACTGGCGCGATAGGCCCGCCATCGACGCTAGACATCCCAGCGGGGCTTGAACCAGCCAAGCACCCAGCAGACCCCGACGAGCACCACCACCGAGGCGAAATCGCCGCGAAACAGATTCACCACCGCCAGACCGGCCGACACCAACTGGGCATTGGTGAGCGCGATGCTTCTCCAGCGCAATCTCTGATACTCCGCCTCTGTCATGCTGGCCTCCACGTCAGACGTCTTGAGCACGCTTCTTAGGCGGCTCACCGCTCACCCGCCGCTTGCCTCAAGCGATTGGCCACCGCTCTGGTGAGCGTAGTACAGGAAGAATGCCGAATTCAGCCTCCCTTCGCCTATCCGACAAAAAGACTCGCGCTGACATGGTGGCGTCACCTCAGGGTTGCTATGTTCAGAATTCCCTTGATCACAGGAGTCTGACATGACCCGCCTGACCGCAAAGGATTTTGCCCCCGAGTTGCTGGAGCTGTATGACGGCTATGTGCATGGCCAGATCACCCGCCGCCAGTTTCTGGATCGCGCGGCAGCCTTTGCCGTCGCGGGCATGACGGCCACCTCGATACTGGCCAGCCTAAGCCCGAACTACGCGCTGGCCTCACAGGTCGAGTTCACCGACCCCGACATCGTGGCCGAGTACATCACCTACCCCTCTCCCGAAGGCCACGGCGAGGTGCGCGCCTATCGAGTGACACCGGCCAATGCCAGCGGGCCGTTGCCCGGCGTGGTGGTGGTGCACGAGAACCGCGGCCTGAACCCCTATATCGAGGATGTCGCGCGGCGTGTGGCCAAGGCCGGCTATGTCGCGCTGGCGCCGGATGGCCTCAGTTCGGTGGGCGGCTATCCCGGCAACGACCCCAGAGGCAAGGAGCTGCAGGCACAGGTAGACCCGGAAAAGCTGATGAACGACTTCTTTGCCGCCATCGATTACCTGATGGCCGAGAATCGCACCACCGGCAAGATCGGCATCACCGGCTTCTGCTACGGCGGGGGCGTCTCCAATGCAGCCGCCGTCGCCTATCCGGAACTGGCCTGCGCCGTGCCGTTCTATGGCCGCCAGCCACGCGCCGAGGAAGTCGCCGCCATCCAGGCGCCGCTGCTCTTGCATTACGCCGAGCATGACGAGCGCGTCAACGCTGGCTGGCCCGCCTATGAAGCCGCGCTGAAGGAACACGACAAGACCTACGAGGCCTACCTCTACCCCGGCACCCACCACGGATTCCACAACGACTCGACCCCACGCTATGACGAACAGGCCGCCAAGCTCGCCTGGGACAGAACCCTTGCCTGGTTCGAGAAGTATCTGAGCTGACCTCAGGCGGCACCGGGGAAACTGCCACCAGCCTCAATACGACGAAGCCAGCCATCACCTGGATTGCGTGATGGCTGGCTTCGTCATTTTCGTGTGACCGGGGCCGATGCCCCTTCAGGCTCAGGCCTGATCAGTTCGGAACAGGCCAGTTCTGAAAAAAGCTCAGCTGCACAGTAGCCCACTGGCGACGATCTCGCTGAGCGTGCCCTGGCCGATGCCACTGATGCGGGTCAGTTGACCACTGGAACTCCACGGACGCTGACGGATGATGTCTGCGGCACGCGCCGGCCCGATATTGGGCAGCTGATCCAGCTGGTCGGCGTTGGCGGTGTTGAGGTCGATGCAGGTCTGACTCGCCGAGCTGGAGGTCTTTGACGCCCTGCGGGAGGCGACCTCTGCCCCGGCTGCCTGCGGCTGGCCACCCTCCAGCGGTAGCAACGCCAGTGTCTCGCCGGTCACCGACAGATAGATCGGGGCGTGGTCCGAGACATCGGCACGCGCTGTCTCATGACTGATGCCCAGATAGTCCGGGAAGCGGAACACATCGCCATTGGCCTTGGGCCATTCGCTCGGCACATACCAGATGTTGTCGTAGAGCGAGGCATAGCGGCCATCGGTCTTGGAGAGCGTCGTCGCACCCTCGGTGATCAACGGGCGCAGGCCGAGGGTACGCAGATCTCCCCACGCAGGCTCGGTCGGTGCCATGTTGAAGTCGCCCATGATGATCGCCGGAGTGCCGGGCGAGATTTCCTTCATCAGGTCATAGATATCCGCCAGCGCGCGGATTTCCGGCGAGCGATCCGCCTTGCTGTCGCCATAGACGATGTGCACGTTGGCGGCGCTGAAGGCCCGCCCAGTGTCCTTCTCGACGAAGGTGGCGAGCAGCGGCTCGCGCGAGAACACATCCTCGGGATCGAGATAGACGGTAGCCCCGCCCTGATAGGCGATCGTCTTGTCGCGATACAGATAGGCGTAGCGCTCGGTATAGGTGCTGCGCCCCACCGCATGACTGACCAGGCTGTCCCACTCGTCGCCGGTCAGGGCCTCCAGCTGCTGCTCGAGCTCGCTGACGACCTCCTCCTTCATCACCTCCTGCAGGCCGATCAGATCCATGTGGCTGGCCACCGCCGCGACCTGCTCGAGATGCTTGCCGTTGTTCCAGCCGGCATGCTTCAGATTCCAGCTGGCAATCACCGCATTCGCCTGACTGGTGGCCGCAGCGCCCAACAGCACGGGGACTGCCAGCGCCGTCACCACCCGCCTGACAATCCGCTCAAGCCGAGAGCCATCAGAGGGCTGCCGGCCGCGCGTGTTCTTGCTGATGCTACTCGTGCTGCTGTTGCTAGCGATATTTGAGTGACTGCTGCTCGAATTGCTGACGCTACCGCGATGACCTGTGCGTATCACTGCATGACCCTTGACTGATGACTCGTACACAAAAGACCGTAAGACCCTGTATCTTATGGACTTGTCGTCAAGGTTTATAGAACCATGATGTTATTTATTACCCTTTGCGCGACTTTCGATGACTACCGGGTCAGCCACACGCTCACGACGGTCGTCGCTTGACCTTGCAGCGCAAGCTCTTACCCTCGACTCACAGCGTCTTCCCTGTCTTTCACCACGAGCTTCCATGATGACATCGCCATCCCACTCCCCCGGCAACGCGTTGCGCCGTCTGCGTCAGACCACCCCGCTGGTGCACAACATCACCAACCATGTCGCCATGACCCCGACCGCCAATACCCTGCTGGCCATCGGGGCCTCGCCGCTGATGGCGCATGCGCAGCAGGAGATCCAGGAGATCTCCGCCATCAGTGCGGCGCTGTCGATCAATATCGGCACCCTGTCGCCCAGCTGGATCGAGGCCATGCAGCTGGCGGCGATGTGCGCCCACCGCGATGGCAAACCCTGGGTGCTGGACCCCGTCGGCATCGGCGCCTCCAGCCTGCGCCAGTACGCGTGCCGCGCGCTGCTGGAATATCGCCCCAGCGTGATACGTGCCAATGCCTCCGAAGTGCTGGCGCTGGCCGGCGAGATGAATCAGGGCCGTGGCGTGGACAGCGGCGATGACGGTGAGGATGCGCTGGAGCGCGCCAGCCGGGCCGCGGTCGCCCTGGCGCGCACGCAGAACTGCGTGGTGGCGATGACCGGCCACGTCGATGTCGTCACCGATGGCCAGCGGCAAATCACGATTCAGGGCGGCCATGCGCTGATGGGCCGCGTCACCGCCATGGGCTGCGCACTGAGCAGCGTGGTCGCCGCCTTCCTCGCCGCCTCACTCGACGGACATGACGACACCTTGCAGGCCACCGCCGCCGCGCTGGCCTGCTACGCCGAAGCCGGTGAGACGGCGGGCCAGTCAGTAGAGGGCCCGGGCAGCTTCGTGCCACGCTTCCTGGATGCCCTGTATACTCTCGACGCCGATTCCACCCTGCTTGCCTCTCGTCTGGAGCTGACCGATGTCACTTGATCTATCCCTTTACCTGGTCACCGACCCCGCGCTGTGCGCCGAGCGCGGCCTGGAAGCCACCGTGATGGCCGCCGTGCGCGGCGGCGTCAGTGTCGTGCAGCTGCGCGACAAGCACGCCAGCGACGAGGAGATGATCGCCCAGGCCATCCGCCTCAAGGCGCTGCTGGACGAGTACGAGGTGCCGCTGATCATCAATGACCGCATCGAGGTCGCGCTGGCCAGTGGCGCCGATGGCCTGCACATCGGCCAGAGCGATGGCGACCCGGTCGAGGCGCGTCGCCGTCTGGGCGAGGATGCCTTGATCGGCCTGTCGGTCCAGACGCTTGAGCAGCTCAAGGCCGTCGATGTCGAGCGCATCGACTACCTCGGCCTCGGCCCGGTCTATGCCACCGCGACCAAGCCCGATCACGCCGCACCGCTGGGCATCGAAGGACTCACCCAGCTGGTGCGCTCAAGCCCGCTGCCGACGGTGGCCATCGGCGGTATCTCGCTGGCCAATGCGGGAGACGTCATGAGCAGCGGCACTGACGGCCTCGCCGTGGTCTCGGCGCTGTGTTGTGCCGAGGACCCCGCCGCCGCCGCGCAGCAATTTCTGGCGCAGTATCCTTTCTGATCGGATCCTGCCCATCAACTAGAGACGACAACGCCCGCCATGGTCAGCCATGGCGGGCGTTGTCGTCTTTGCTAAAGGGTCTGTCTGAGCGAATCAGCTGGCCGCGAGATCACTCTCGGCACTGGCCACCAGCGCGAACTCTTCCTCGGCGGTCTTCGCCACCAGCTGATGGCGGCTGAAGATGGCATAGTAGGCGATGCCCACCACGAACAGCACCAGAGTGTAGTTGAAGGCGCGCGGGTCAAAGGCATAGACCCCGGTCAGCGCGATCAGCGACAGCACCAGCGCGATGGAGGAGGTCACGATGCCACCCGGCGTGCGATAGGGGCGCGCCATCTGCGGCTGGCGCAGGCGCAGCAGGATGTGGCTGGCGGCCATCAGTGCGTAGGAGACGGTCGCCCCCACCACCGCCATGCCCAGGATCAGATCGCCTTCACCGGTCAGCGAGACCAGGAAACCGAAGATGCCCGGCACCACCAGCGCCCAGGTCGGCGCCTTGCGCTTGCTGGTCAGCGACAGCGTCTTGGGCAGATAGCCGGCCCGTGACAGCGCGAACACCAGACGGCTGTAGCCGTAGATGATCGAGAAGAACGAGGCCACCAGCCCGGCCAGTGCCAGCACGTTGACCAGCGTCGCCAACCCTTCGCTGCCGGTCGCGTTCAGCGCATCCACCAGCGGCACGGCACTGCTGCCGATCGCCTCGGCACCGGCGGCACCGGCCAGCAGGAAGACGACGAGCACGGCGGTGAACATCAGAAACAGCATGGCGCCGATGATGCCACGCGGGACATCACGGGCCGGGTTGCGCGATTCCTCTGCCGCCAGCGGCACCCCTTCCACGGCCAGGAACAGCCACATGCCGAAGGGCAGCGCGGCCCAGATGCCATACCAGCCATTGGGCATGAAATCGCTGGCGCCCCAGGCATCCGTCGGCGCGATGTCGAACAGGCGACTGCTGTCGAAGTCACCGATCAGCGCGACCGCGGTGGCGATGATCGCGAACACCGCCAGGCCGCTGATCACCATCATCACCTTGAGCGCCTCGCCAACCCCCGCCAGGTGGATACCGATGAATATCAGGTAGAAGATGGCGTAGATGATCGGGCCATTGATGCCCAGCAGCGACTCCACCGCGCTGCCGATGAAGATGACGATGGCTGCGGGGGCCAGCGCATATTCGATCAATACCGCAAGGCCCGTGAGATAGCCGCCAGCCGGGCCCATGGCCTGACGCGCGAAGCTGTAACCGCCGCCGGCGGCCGGTATCGCCGCTGACATTTCCGCCAGCGACAGCACCAGCGCCAGATACATGATGCCCATCAGCAGCGCCGCGATCGCGAAGCCGCCCCAGCCCGCCTCCGCGATACCGAAATTCCAGCCGGCGAAATCGCCGGAGATCACATAGGAGACCCCGAGTCCCGCCAGCAGAATCCAGCCCGCCGTGCCCTTCTTCAACTGCCGTCTGGCCAGATAGTCCTGCTCGTTGGTGTCGTGATTCATGTCGTGATTCGTGTCGCGAGTCATGGTGCCGCCTTGATTCCGTCAAGCATTGTCATTGTTGGATCGGGAGATTCCCGCTGATGCGCTGCCATCCCGTCAGGACAGCAGGAAGTTCTGGATACCGCCCCCGCTCTCCAGCGAGTTGTCACCACTTCTGTCCTTGAGCCCCACCCCGGTGAGGCCGAGCTTGCGGGCCTCGCGCAGCAGGTAATGCAGCCGCTGGGCGGCCATGGCGAAGTCGAGCCCTGCCGGGCGCACGTTGGAGATGCAGTTGCGACTGGCATCACTGAGTCCGACGCGCGGCTGCCAGGTGAGATAGAGGCCGAGGCTGTCCGGTGAGCTGAGACCGGGGCGCTCGCCGACCATCACCAGCACCGCCCGCGCCCTGAGCAGTTCACCGACTTCATCGCCGATCGCGACCCGTCCCTGCTCCACCACGCTGATGGGTGACAGCGTCCAGGCATCCGGACCCTCCTCGGCAAGCGTTTCCAGCAATGCCGCGATGAAGGGCGCGGCGTTGTTCTGGACCGCCAGAGACGACAGCCCATCGACGATCACGATGGCCAGATCCGCAGGCTCCGGTGCGAGGCTGGACAATTGCTCACACGAGGCCGCATCGAGACGTCGCCCATAGTCGGGGCGTTGCAGATAGGTGGTGCGATCCACGGCGCGACTGTGCAGGCGCTGAAGGTCAGGGGCGTTCTCGAGTGCAGGTAGCTGATTGAGATCCTCGATCAGTCGGGGAATCTCCAGCGGCAGATGGACGGCGTCCTGCGCGCGGGCATGCGCCAGCTGGAATTCCAGCGAGCGCTGGGTCGGCAGGCTGATGCCGGCGCGGCCCAGGCCGATGCGCGCATCCGTGAACTGTCCCAGCAACTGCCAGGCATTGGGCGTGACGATGGCGGGCGATTCGCTGACAGCCGTTCCCTGCTGGCCCTCGCGAGCCGTGGATGACGCATCACTGGGGGAAGAGTCATGGCTCATGCATCACCTCCGGATACCTGACGCAGGGAATCGGCAAAGCAGGACGGCATGTCAGCGGGCAGCTTCTGCTGGGCGACATCGGTGAAGATCTGCATCTCCTCGAGCCAGGCGGCGAATTCCGGCGCCGGGCCCAGGCCCAGCACCCGTCGTGCATAGAGAGCATCGTGGAAGGAGGTGGTCTGATAGTTGAGCATGATGTCATCGGAGCCGGGGATGCCCATGATGAAGTTGCAGCCCGCCACCCCGAGCAGCGTCAGCAGGGTATCCATGTCGTTCTGGTCGGCATCGGCATGATTGGTGTAGCAGATGTCGCAGCCCATCGGCAGGCCCAGCAGCTTGCCGCAGAAGTGGTCCTCAAGCCCCGCGCGGATGATCTCCTTGCCATTGAACAGATACTCGGGACCGATGAAGCCGACCACGGTGTTCACCAGCAACGGCGAGTACTTGCGGGCCACCGCATAGGCGCGTGCCTCGCAGGTCTGCTGGTCCAGGCCGTGATGGGCATCGGCGGACAGCGCACTGCCCTGGCCGGTCTCGAAATACATCACGTTGTCGCCCACCGTGCCGCGCTTGAGTGACAGCGCGGCCTGCTGCGCCTCCGCCAGCACGGAAAGCTCGACGCCGAAGCTCTCGTTGGTGGCCTGGGTGCCGCCGATGGACTGGAAGACAAGATCCACCGGAGCGCCCTGCTCGATGCATTCAATGGTGTTGGTGACGTGGGTGAGCACGCAGGACTGGGTGGGGATTTCGTATTTCTGGATCACTTCATCCATCAGACGCATCAGCTTGATGCTCTGGGCCACGTTGTCGGTGGCCGGATTGATGCCGATCACGGCGTCGCCGTTGCCGTAGAGCAGGCCATCGAGAATGCTGGCAGCGATGCCGGTGACATCATCGGTGGGATGGTTGGGCTGCAGGCGCGTGGAGAGATGGCCGCTCTTGCCGATGGTATTGCGAAAGGCCGTGACCACCTCACACTTCTTCGCGACCAGAATCAGGTCCTGATTGCGCATCAGCTTGCTGACCGCCGCAGCCATTTCCGGGGTGATGCCGGCACGCACCTGCGCCAGCACCGCAGGCGTCGCGAGATCACTCAGCAGCCAGTTGCGGAAGTCGCCGACGGTGAGATGGGCGATCGGCAGGAAGGCTACCGGATCATGCTCATCAATGATCAGGCGGGTGATGTCGTCCTGTTCGTAGGGAATCAGCACGTCGTTCAGGAAGGTCTTGAGGGGCAATTCGGCCAGACACAGCTGAGCGATCACTCGCTCCTCGGCGGTTTCCGCGATCACGCCAGCAAGGCGATCTCCGGAGCGGGCGGGGGTCGCCTTGGCCATCAGCTCGGCCAGACTGGCGAAGCGATGGACCTGACTGCCCAGGGTGTAACGGTATTCGCGACTCATGGGTGATTCCTTGCACTGACAGATGTCATTTCATCTCAGTCGTTTTGCAGGAATCACGCCAATTTCTTCAGGCCCCTCTTTGGTCCTGCACATGCCTGCAGACCCTACGCTGCAAGGCGTGCCTTCATGACTGACACGCCTGCACGGCGAGAGTGAACATCACTGCGGCGACACCCTCGCACCAGATTGGCGCGCCTTCAGTCATTCGCGAACGGATGCGAGCAGACAGATGCTGCCAATTGGAGCGCCCGCCCAGCCATGCCGCGTGAGATGGGACAAGTGCATCGGCGCCAGATCAGCGACGTGCGCCTCCCAGCTCCGTGATGATCGCCTCGCGCTGCTTGAGCGAGGCCACGCCTGCCGCTCCCAGCTTGCTGGCCACCTCGCTGAGCAGGCCTTCGGCGAGAAACATGAAGGCGCTCATACTGTTGCTGTAGAAGAGGCTGTGATTGGGCACATGGAAACTGTGGCGCGCCAGCGGCGCCAGCGGGGAGCTGGCCGAATCGGTCAACGCGATCACCACGACTCCGCGTTTCACCGCGACCTCGGCGCAGGCCACCACGCTTGGGGTGTAGGGGAAGCAGCTGGCCACCACCAGCACGTCGCCGGCCGCCAGCTGGGCCAGCGCATCCGCCACGCCCTGACGACTGGCATCCAGCGGCGCCACGTCCGGGCGCAGCATGCCAAGTCCATAGGCCATGAACAGTGCCAAGGAATTGAACTGGCGCATGCCATGCAGGCGCACGCGCGGGGCTTCTGCCAGCAAGGTGGTCGCGGCCTCGAAGGCCGCGGCGTCCACCCTCTCCAACATGCCGAGAATATTGGCGCTTTCCTGTCGCCCCAACCGCGCCAGCTGCGCCATGGCGGTGCTATCCGCATCACGTGACGAGAGTTGCGCCGCCTGGGCGCTGTAGAAATGCTGGCCATCCGTCACGGCCTGACGGAAGACAGCCTGAAACCGGCTGAAGCCCTCGTAACCCAGGCGCTGCGCCAGACGCGAGAAGGTCGAGGCATTCACGCCGGTCATCTCCGCCAGCTGGCTGATGGAAGACACCGCCGTGCGTTGCGGGGACTCGATCAGCACGGCCAGCACACGCCGGGAACTCGCCCCGAGGCGGATCTCCACCTCACGACGATCGATCGCCACCAGCAGCTGCTTCAACCCTTCCAGGGTCTCCGGCGGCGAGTCAGGGGATGCGGGCCCGGGGGCTCGGGAGGATGGGGGCATGGGATGCCTCCTTGGCAAGGGACAGGACAGATGGCGGCAACGGTAGCATCTCTGGCGGGTCGAGTCCGAAGGCACAAACGACCGTATGCAATTATTGATTGCACAAACGACAAATGCACTACATATTTGCATTACGCCTTCGCGCACCCGCCCCACGGAGCCCCCATGAGCCACGTCTTCCATCGCAATCTCCATCAGGACTACCCCACCGCCGTGCAGGGCGATGGTCCCTACATCGTCGACCGAGAGGGTCGCCGTTATCTGGATGCCAGCGGTGGCGCTGCCGTGTCATGCCTGGGCCACAGCGACGAGGCAGTGGCGCAGGCCATCAAGGAGCAGGTCAGCCGACTGGCCTACGCGCATACCTCGTTCTTCACCAGCGAGCCGATGGAGCAGCTGGCCGACTTCCTCATCGAGCGCGCCCCCGAGGGGCTAGAGTCCGTCTACTTCGTCTCCGGTGGCTCGGAAGCGGTCGAGGCGGCACTCAAGCTGGCCCGCCAGTATTTCGTCGAGATCGGCCAGCCCCAGCGCAAGCATCTGATCGCGCGGCGCCAGAGCTATCACGGCAATACGCTGGGCGCGCTGGCCACTGGCGGCAACGCCTGGCGCCGCCAGCAGTTCGAGCCGCTGTTGATCAACGTCAGTCACGTCAGCCCCTGCTACGCCTATCGGGACCAGCAACCCGACGAGACGCCCGAGGCGATGGGCGTGCGTCTCGCCGCCGAGCTTGAGGCGGAAATCCTGCGGCTGGGCGGTGAGAACGTGATGGCCTTCGTGGCAGAGCCCGTCGTGGGTGCCACCCTGGGGGCCGTCACGGCGGTGCCGGGCTACTTCACGCGCATCCGCGAGGTCTGTGACCGCTACGGCGTGCTGCTGATTCTCGACGAGGTGATGTGCGGCATGGGACGCACCGGCAGCCTGTTCGCCGCCGAGCAGGAAGGTGTCACGGCGGACCTGATCACCATCGCCAAGGGGCTGGGCGCCGGCTATCAACCGATCGGCGCGACCCTGGTCAGCCAGCGCATTCGTGACGCCATCGCCAATGGCTCCGGCTTCTTCCAGCACGGCCATACCTACATCGGCCATGCCACCGCCTGTGCCGCGGCACTGGCCGTCCAGCAGGCCATCGAGTCCCGCGAGCTGCTGGCGCAGGTCACGCGGCTGGGCAATGGCTTGCAGGCACGCCTGAACGAGCGCTTCGCGGACCATCCTCACATCGGCGACATCCGCGGTCGCGGTCTCTTCCAGGGGCTTGAGCTGGTGGCGGATCGCGACAGCAAGCGCCCCTTCGACCCTGCCCTCAAGCTGCACGCACGCCTCAAGAAGGCCGCCATGGCCGAAGGCCTGATGTGCTACCCGATGGGCGGCACCCTGGATGGCCGCCAGGGCGATCACATCCTGCTGGCGCCGCCGTTCATGCTGGAAGACTCACATCTGGACGAGATCACCGACAGGCTGGGGCGTGCCATCGACACCACCCTTGCCAGCCTGTGACGGCTCAGCTGCAGGCGCATTGCCTACCCACGATCTTTGAATGGATTTGAATGGAGTGACTTTCATGGCGATCACATCGCGCCTGACCGAACTGGATGAGGCCAGCATGAGCGCAGCCCAACGCGAGGTGATCGCCGAGATTCTCAGCGGCCCGCGCGGCAACCTCGATGGCCCGTTTCTGGCCTGGGTCCACAGTCCGGAGCTTGCCAATCACGCCCAGCGACTCGGCGCCTTCTGCCGCTACGCTACCGGCCTTGAGCTGCGCCTGAGCGAGCTGGCGATTCTCACCACGGCGGTGTGGTGGAAGTCCCAGGCGGAATGGCAGATCCACGCGCCGATCGCCGAGCAGGCCGGTCTCTCGCCGGATGTCATCACGGCACTGCGCGAGGAGCGGGAGCCTGAGTTCGACCGCGATGATGAGCGGCTGATCCACCGATTCACCCGCGCGCTCTACGCCGAGCGGCGTATCGATGATGCGCTGTATGCCGAGGCCGTCGCGATGTTCGGCGAGACGGTCGTGGTCGAACTGGTTGGCATACTGGGTTACTACGCTCTGGTGGCGATGACGCTGAATGTCTTCGCCGTGCGGCGTGGCGATGACATCCCGCTGCCCTTCGAGGAGCCGAACGGCTCCTGAACCGCTCACCGCAAGTCGCTCATCGCCTGGCGCCCATCGCCCTGGCGGACACGCTGCCGAGACGCAGGACGCCCTTGCCGAGATTTCCCCTGCGAGGCATGCTCGGGTTGTCACACTCTGCGCCCCGGCTGACTCCGGGGAGCGATGCATTGCGGCGCAAGCACCCCGACAACAACGACAAGACAACATGGTGAGCATTCGATGAGTGATAGCGAACACACGGAAGTGGCCGTGGTCGGCGCGGGCGCCGTCGGTGTCGCCTGCGCCCTGTGGCTGCGGCGCAGCGGCCACGAGGTGACGATGATCGAGCGCGAGGGCATCGCCAGCGGCACCTCCTTCGGCAATGCCAGTACCCTCGCGGATTATGGCTGCCTGCCCATCGCTCGCCCCGAGATCTGGCGCAGCATGCCCTCACTGCTGCTGTCACCTGACTCCCCCTTCGTCATCGACTGGAAGTGCCTGCCGAGGCTCTCGCCGTGGTTGATGCGCTTCATGGGTCAGTGCAACGCCACGCGCTTTCGAGCCAACAGCGAGATGCTGGCGCGTCTGCTCAGTCACACCTACGAGGACTATCAGCCGCTGCTGGACGCTGCCCCGGCGGCGGCCGGGATGATTCAGCGCAAGGGCTGTCTATATGCCTACGGCAAGGCCGAGAACCTGCAGGCCGCACAGGGCGATATCCGGCTGCGTGACCAGCTCGGCATCCAGCAGCAGGTACTGACAGCGGACGAGCTGATCGCGCTGGAACCCGCCATGGCAGGCCATACCGCCGGCGGCGTGCTGTTCCCCTCTTCCTGTCATCTGGATGACCCGCAGGTGTTCATCGATACCCTGGCCGCTCCGCTGCGTGAGGAGGGCCGACTCGTCACCGCCGAGGTCACCCGCCTGAGCTCTCAGGCCTCCGGCATGCTGCTGGAGTACGCCGACGGCAGACGGCTGATGGCGGACCGCGTGGTACTGGCAGCCGGGGCCTGGTCGGCACATCTCGCCCGCCAGATCGGCGACAGGATTCCGTTGGATACCGAGCGTGGCTACCACATCGAATTCGATCTCGAGCACTCGCCGCTCAACCGCCCGACCTGTCCGGTGGAGAGTGCCTTCTACATGACGCCTCTGCGAGGCGCCGAAGGGCCGCGTCTGCGAGTGGCAGGCACCGTGGAGTTGAGTTCGCTTGCGGGGCCCGCCAACCCGGCCCGCTTCGATTATCTGGAAACCCGAGTGCGCAGGGTGCTGGGACTGGATGCCCCGGTAGCCCGGCGCTGGCTGGGCTTTCGCCCCACCCTGCCGGACTCCGTGCCGGTGATCGGCCCGTCACCCAACGAGCCGCGCGTGATCCATGCCTATGGCCACCAGCATATCGGCGTGACCCTGGCGGGCGTGACCGGGCGACTTGTCAGCGAGTGTTTAGCCGAAGGCTTACCTGACTGGCTGGCACCCTGCTCCCCGGCACGTTTCTGATATTGCGCGAGGCATTCTAGGCCGAGTCTCAGGATGCCTTGTCCAGCACCCGCTGCCCGGGCAGCATGCGCGCCAGCAGCTGCTGCCACTCGTCACACAGGACGTCGGCATCGAAGCGTGCCGCGTTCTCGCGCGCCAGCAGGGACATCTGCTGGCGCCGCGGCGCGTCCTCGATCAGCAGGCAGAGCTCACGCGCCAGTGCCGCAGCATCTTCCACATCCACCAGCACGCCACTGCCGCCCTGAAGGATCTCCGCCGGGCCGGTCTCGCAGTTGGTGGAGACCACGGGAAGACCGAAGGACTGCGCCTCCAGCAACGTCATCGGCAATCCCTCCCAGCGCGAACTCATCGCGAACAGCGCCGCCCGCTGATACTCCTCTTCCACCCGGGAGGTGCGACCGACGAAGACCACGCTCTCGCTCAGTCCCAGCGTCCAGGCCTGAGCCTTGAGGGCGTTCTCATCCTCTCCCCAGCCGACGATGCGCAGTCGCCAGTCCGGATGTTGACGGGCGACCCTGGCCCAGGCCTCCAGCAGGACATCAAATCCCTTCTGCTCGGTGAGGCGGCCGACGGCCAGCACGGTGCGCGATGCCTGAGTCGGCGCATCCTCCTGGGGGATGCGCGGCACCGGATTCCAGATCGCCTGCACCTTGTCGGTGATGCCATAGCGTGCACGCCACGCCGTGGCGTCCCGCTCGGTCAGCACCACGATGGCATCTGCCAGACGCACCGCGGTCGAGCGCCCCACCGTGCGCAGGTGCGAGCCATGATGCGTGCCGAGATTGAAGTGCTCCCAGCACACCAGTCGCGAACGCACGAAAGGTGCCCATGACGCACAGAAGGCGAACAGGATGGAGTCCACCAGAATCACCGCATCCGCCTGATGGCGGCGCACCTTGGCAAGCAGACCCGAGCTGATGCCCATGAAGCGGCGCACGCCACCGCGCGCTTCCTTGAGCTTGAGCTCACTGGTCATGACAGCGTCATCGAGATGAAAGGAGGTGGTCGCGGGACCGAACAGGCTGGCGATGGTGACATCATGTCCCGCGCGTGCCAGTCCACTGGCGATCTCGCAGGTCACGCGTTCCGTACCGCCGTCACTGGAAAGATTGCCGACGATGAACAGGATCTTCATTTCTCATGCGCTCCGTGCAGGGAAATTCACGCAGGAGAGCCGTGTCCGGCAGGCGCAGCCAGGGGCGCGGTGCACCAGACATGACAATCTCCGGCGCAGAAAAAACCCGCCACCGACGAGTGTCGATGGCGGGGTCTATTTTGAAGGGCTATTTCGAGTGGACGATATCGAGTGAGCCATTTCGAAAGGCTAGCTCGTAAGCCAGTTCGAGGGGCTCTGGCGAGGGTCGATCACGCATGGCCATCGCGCTGTCTCGCCTGACAATCGCGAGCTCGGCCCACGATCACAGTATCACCAGACATCATGCGTCGCTCAGGAGGAGGCTCTACCGCCCGGCTTCGCCTCATGCAGAGCTGGGTGATGCTCCCTGTCGGAGACCTGGTCAATCACGCCACAGTCCTCGCAATGATAGCGAGGCGGCAGCCCGATCAGCCGCTGCCACCAGTGGCGCTTGATACGGTGCACGCTGGCACCGCCACATTGGGTGCAGAAACGATATCCACGCATGATGACTCTCTACTCCATGTATTCTCAGATATCCCGGGCACGACCCCGAGATGCTTCCATTACGTGCATGGCAACTGGCAGGACAGTCAAATGGCGCAATCGCCATCATGCGCTGCCCTCTACTCGGCAGACTGACACCGCAGGCTCGCGCCGTGTGGGCGTGGTAACGACAAGGCGATGACGACGTGAAGGTAACGGCGGCGCAGGCACCAGAAGGATGACGGCCTGACAGGTAACGTGGTCTGTCCATTATGCGCCTCTCGCGCGCACGCCGTTTCCGATATTCGCCGCACTGCATAGCAGCAAATCCGTCATGCTTTCGCCGCTCAGGCCGGTGACATCGCACCGCGCCCCCGTCCGATTTCCGGCGCCAGGGTGTGCTGCATGCACCCGAGATAGGCCCGTACCACGATGGCCTGATCGAACTCGCGCTCGATACGCTCCCGTGAGGCCAGCCCCGCCGCCTCCAGGGCCTCGCGGGGCATTTCCAGGCAGGCCTGCATGTGCTGCTCGAGAGAGTCGATGCTGCCGGCCTCGCACAGCCAGCCAGTGGCCCCCGGCAGCACCGAGCTGCGACAGCCGGGCACGTCGCTGACGATGGCGGGACGTCCCATCGAGGCCGCTTCGAGTACCGTACGCGGCATGCCTTCTCGGTAGGACGGCAGCACCAGGATGTTGGACTCGGCCAGGAACGGCCTGACATCACGCTGTTCCCCCAGATAATGCAGCACGCCCCGCGCACGCCACTGGGCGATTTCCTCGTCACTGATCGCGGTGCGGTTGCTGATGCCCGACGGCCCGATCAGCCAGAAGCGTGCCTGGGGATAACGCTCATGCAGGCGTTCCGCCGCTGCCACGTACTCCCGCACGCCCTTGTCGGCAATGAGCCGCGCGACCATCACGAAGGTCAGCGGCGGGCTCTGGGGCTGTTCGGTGAAGGCGAAGCGTTCAGGGTCGATCCCCGCTCCGGGCAGCACCACGGAAGGTGTCGACTTCTGCAGCCCCATGCGCAGGAACAGCGCCTGGTCATCCCGGTTCTCGAAGAACACGCAGCGTGCGCCGCGATTGGCGATGCCGTAGAGCGCCCGTACCCGGCGGAACAGCCAGCTGTCGTGGAGGAAGGCGGTGCCCAGTCCCGAGACGTTGTTGGTGTAGGGGATGTTGAGCAGGCGACAGGCAAGCCCCGAGTAGATATTGGCCTTGATGGTGAAGTTGAGGACATAGCGTGGCCTGAGCTTGAGCAGCGTCATCAACAGCGCCATCAGGCTCTTGCCCTCACCCACGAGTGACGTGCCCTTGCCTTCCATCCCCAGCGGCCGATGCTCGACCTTGAGCTCATCGACCAGGCGCGCACTGTGTGCATCGGTAGGAGCGAGACACACCACGCGATAGCCCGTGTCGCGCAGGCCCTCGATGACACCGCGATGGAAGTTGTAGAGGAAGAAGGACGAGTTGGAGACCAGCACCACCGTGGCGGGCCGGGAATCTGATGTCGGCATGTGGCTATCCTTGGCATGTGATGCAGAGGAACAAGCGAGGGGCACGGATCGCCTGCCCGGTGATCTGCCAGCCACATGAGCGGCGGGAAGTGTGCGGGCAGGCGATCAGCGCGAGGCGTCAGTCGAGCAAGGCCGGGCGGCGTTCCTGCTGCCAGCGGCGAATCAGCCCGGTGTCGTAGGCCATGCAGACCACGTAGATGACCAGGAACGGGAAGCGGTAGCGCACTGCCGTCCCGTAGTTGAAGACCACCAGTCCATAGATGGTGAAGGCGCCGATCAGGTACAGCAGCCAGAAGAGCGTCTTCTCGCGCTGGACCTGCCAGCATTGCAGGGTCAGCCAGACGAGGAAGACCACCACCAGCAGATTCTCGCCGGCCTGGATCAGCTGCAGCGGGTTGGCCGCCTCCCAGGGCAGCGGTTTGATCAGGAAGTACAGCGCCCCCTGGATGCCCGTGACCACGAAGTCGCCGAAGCCCTGGATGATCTCGACATCCTCCTTCTTGCCGCCATCCTCGATGTACATGGCCGCGCGGAAGAAGTTGATCTGGTCCACCGCCAGCGGATAGATGATCAGTACGCTGGCGACCAGACCGACCAGCAACCAGCAGAAGCGCTTGGTGGAAAGGCCACGGCGGCTGACGTCGTAGACCACGTAGACGCCGAGGAACACCAGCATGATCAGCATGTTCTGGAACTTGATCAGCCACAGCGGCATCAGCATCAGCAGTGCCCAGCCCGGTCGCCGTTCGATGGCCAGCAGGAAGCTGGCCAGCATGAAGCCCGTCACCAGGGTGTCGCGCAGACTCAGCGAGCTGTAGAGCACCAGACTCGGGTAGCAGAGCAGGAACAGCAGCACCGCATGCGAGATGATCCCGCGGCGCAGCATGACCATCAGCCCGCCGATGTAGAGAAACTTGTTGAAGAATCCCAGACTGGAAATCGTCTCCACCAGCGGCAATGGCAGCAGGGCCAGCAGGCTCGAGGAGAACGAGACGGTCAGCGAGTGATCCATCGAGTCCCAGTCCATGCTGCGCATGGCCAGTACCTGCTCCCAGTAACGGAACTGGTCCGGCATGTATTCCGGCGAGAACAGCACATTGTTGAGTAGGTAAGGCACCAGGCTGCTCAGACTCAGGATGATCGCGACGTTGCGGGTCACCCACCCGCGCACGAAGCCCACCATCACCAGTACCAGACAGACGAGCAGATTGGGCAGGTCGAGCAGTATGGCTTCCATGAAACGGCTCAGTCCCTGACGTCGGTGTGTGTAGCAGACAGGCCGGCATTGGCCGTGACGCGATACGTCGCCGATGCCCTGTCACCCGCAAACGCGGTGACCGGCACGGTCTGCGTGTCCCGTCCCTGCACGCGTGCGGGAGTCGCGGACGCGACTGACGGGCTGTCTTCCAGCTCTTGCGTGTTCATGCCTGCCGCCTGCATCAAGAGCCACAGACACCGCATCAAGGGCCCTTCTTCCAGCGCCGCAGACGATTCCCCGGCGTGCGCCGCGCCACCGATGCGCTGTGGCGCGAGATCCAGTTGCGCGGTATTCGCCTGCGGGATGCCTGCCTCGCTGGCCAGTGCCTGAATGATCGCCTCGCTGGCCCCGATCACCAATGCCGCCTGCGGATACTTGAGCGCCATCGCACGTCTTGCCGCGTCGCGACGATTCCCCGCCGCTGCCAGCTCCTGCGCCAGCGCCGCGACGTGGTGGATGACCACCGGCACGCGCCGCCGATTGAGGCGCGCCGCCTTGAGCGCCGTCAGGTTGGCTTCCAGACCGCTGGACATCAGCACACAGGGCTTGTGGCGCGCCAGGTAGCGCGTCAGGGCCAATGACAGGGCCAACGGCCCCTGCCTGCCAAGCTCCACCAGACGCACGCCATGCGCCAGCGACGTGACGACGTCTTCCTCGGCATGCGGCAGTACCACATCCACCTCGTGTCCCAGGCGGGTCAGACCCGCGGCCAGCGCCAGCATCTGACGAGTCTCGCCATGATCGGAGCCGGCCGAGACGAATAGCGCCATCCTGTGCGTTTTCATAACGATTCCTTTGCAGTGGATGGACACCCCCGAGGGGGTGTCCGCGCGAGGTTCATGCCACTCGCTGGAAGACGCCCCGTGCCTGACGCTCCCAGGAAGCCGGCAGCAGCTTCATCACCCGGCGGATGCCACGCTTGCATTGGCGTGTCATCCACTTGCCACGCTGCAACTTCAGCATGGCCAGCCATTCGGGGTTGACCATCTGCTGGGCATCCACGCAGTAGACCGGCTTGCCGGTCATCTGCGCGATGCTGCTGGCCTGCCCCACTTCACTCTCGATGAACAGCCGACAGCCCGACTCGCGGTAATAGCCGGCCTTGTGGCTGGCATGACAGCCCAGTTTCAGTCGCGCTTCCTTGCTCGGCAGATCCAGCATGATCAGTCGCTCATAGGTCACGCCATGGCGCGCAAGCCAGGCCTCCGTCTCGGGGCGGTACTTCTCGAGACGGTTGGTGACCAGCGAGTGCACCCGGTAGGTGGGCAGATGCAGCGGGGTCGCCTCGAGCAGGAATCTGCGATAGCGCGGGCCGTCATCGTTGTCTTCGGGAGAAGGATCGAGACACAGCACGCCATCGATATCCACGCAGGCATCCTCCAGTGCCGGATGGTGGAAGAGGTTCCACTGGAAGGCGCGCGGGTGTTCGAGCTCGACGAGCGCCAGATCCACTTCATTGGTGACCCCGGGGTTGGCGTAGATCACGCAGGTCATGATCTCGCAGGGGCAATCCGCCGGGATGCGCGCCAGGGAGGCCTTGAGCGAGGCACCGCTGTTGAGGCTGTCATCCACCAGCAGCACGCGACGATAGGCCCAGGCGGAACGTGTGCCTTCCTCGGACACCTCGCCGGCGGTGGACTCGCGCAACTTGCGCGTGATGCCCTTGCCGGGCACGCCATCCGCCAGGAAGGTATCGAGATCGGTACAGGCGCGATTGAGCATCGCGCTGATCATGTAGGCCGGCACCATGCCACTGCGCGGAATGCCGACGATCAGGTCGAAGTCCCCTGCCTGCAGGCGTGAGATCTGACTGGCGATGTCACGGCCCAGATCGCCGTAGCTGCGATAGTTCATGCCGCTGCCTCCGTGTCCTTCGCCTGCCCGGGCGTGGCAGCCTTGCGACGCGTCAGCTTGGCGAACATGTCGCGGCGGACCAGCGACAGCACCTTGTTGCGCTGCATGTGGTGCAGATAGCCCAGCCCGCGGCGGAAGTTGGCGAGGCGCTGCTGGGTGGTGCCGGGCGCCATCACGTACTGCTTGAAGTAGTGATAGAGCGGGATATACAGGGTGTCGGCTTCCGGCAGCGTGCGCGTGGCGCCATAGAAGGTGTCGATGGCGGCCAGCATGTCGCGCTGGTAGCGCTGCTCGACCTCATGATCCTGCTGCTGGGAGGTCCAGGAGCCCTTGGCGTTGCGACGATAGACGCAGGCGGCATCCTCGTAATAGAGCGTCTCACCCAGCAGCGCCATGTAGGCCTGCAGGAAGAAGTCCATGATCGGCGCACCACGGTAGGATTCCAGCATGGCGTCCACATGCGACTCCACGCGGCGGAAGGTCAGCGCCGGTGACGGAATGGAGCCGCCCCGCAGCCCGATGATGGCCTCGGGGGAGAGACGCGCGACGCTGTCGGCATAGCGGCAGATGATCGAATGCTCATCGCGATGCTCGTCATACTCGATGGCCGGGTGGAAGCACACGGTGGCACGCGGGTTGGCATCGAACAGCGCCACCTGACGCGCCAGCTTGTCGGCCTTGACCCAGTAATCATCCCCTTCGCAGTAGGCGATGATGTCGCCGCGCATCACCGGCATGCAGAAGGTGATGGGCCACACGTGCTGCGAGTACTGGTTCACGTCCTGCAGGATCGGCCGGATGATGGAGGGGTAACGCGCGGCATAGTCCTCGATGATCTCGCGCGTGCCGTCGGTGGAGGCATCATCATGCACCACGATCTCGAAGGGAAACCGCGTGCGCTGCATCAGAAAACCATCCAGCGCCATCGCGATGTAGTCGCCGTGATTGAAGGCGAAGCACATCACCGAGACACGCGGCGTGGAGAGATTCCCCTCCCAGTCCGCCATGATGGTGGCTTCATCCGCCGGTGCCGGGGGAACCGGAATCGGCCCTTCCTCGAGGGTGCCCCCCGTGACCGGGGTACCCTGCGCCTGGGAATAGCTCAATTCAGCTAGCATGAAGATTCTCCACTTTCCGTTGTGAAAGACGATCTCGTATCAGACCAACACCCGACTGCCAGGCCGGAAAGCGCAGCAGGCAAGAGAGCAACAGGTAACTTGCGCCGGAGAGACATCCCAGTCCCAGCAGCGCCGCCCACGGAGACCAGTCTGGCGATGCCGCCAGATGCTCCACCGCCAGCCAGCAGCAAAGCGCGATGACCGATGACAGCATCAGGCTCGGCAGGAAGTCGACGCACTGCTCGCGGATGCTGTAATCGATCAGCGTTCGCGAGAACCACGCATTGGGGATGTAGGACAGCACCGCCACCACGATCTGACCGATCAGGATCGCGATCACGCCGTGTTGCCAGGTGAGCGCCAGCACCACGCAGATCAGCAGCTTCTTGATCACCTCAAGCCCCAGGAACAGGTCCGAGCGCCCCTTGACCTTGAGCACATTGAGGTTGAGCGAACTGAGCGGATACATGACGGCGGCAATGCACATCAACTGCAGATAGGGCACGGCGTCCAGCCAGCGGTCGGGGAACAGTGCCTCGAACAGCGGACGGGCCAGCGCCGCCATCAGCAGCACCCCGGGGAACAGCAGATAGACCATCAGCTGCAGAATGCGTCGATAGGCATCCTTCAGCCGCACCGGGTCATGCTGGATGCTGGCCAGGGCCGGGAAGGTCACGTTCTGGATCGCGGCGACCAGTTGATTGAGCACCAGCTCCTTGAGGCGATCCGCAAAGAAGAACAGCCCCGCCACCGAAGCCGCGAACAGCTTGGCGATCACCAGCACGTAGAGATTGACGAACACCACGTCCAGCATGCGCGACAGGAACATCTTGTAGCCGAAGCTGAACATGGCCTTGAAGGCGTCCATGTCGAAGGTCAGGTGCGGACGCCAGCTGCCCCACCACCACATCAGTGCCGTGGTCACGAAGGCCGCCGTCAGCATCTGGCCCACCAGCGCCCAGACCCCGAAGCCCAGCCAGCCCAGCAACACCGCGACGCTGCCCGAGATCACGCTGCCGGGGATGCCGGCCTTCATGCGGGTGCGAAAATCCAGCGCCCGGTTGAGCATCGCGCCCTGGATCACCTCGAAGGCGTTGATCAGCACCACCAGCCCGCCGATACGCACCAGCACGACAAGTCGTGGTTCAGCGTAGAAATCGGCAATCAACGGGGCGCTGAAGTACAGCAGCGCATAGGCCACCACCCCGAAGCCGATGTTGCTGAAGAAGGCGGTGCTGGCATCACGCGGGCCGAGAGTCGGCAGACGCAGGATGGCCTGCTGCAGGCCCGAATCCATCATGGCCGAGGCGATGGTCAGAAAGACCAGCACCATGGCCAGCAGCCCGAAGTCTTCCGGCAGCAGCAGACGGGCCAGCAGCAAGGTGACGATGCTGGCCATGCCACGGCGCAACAGCTGATCCATGAAATTCCACAGGATGCCGATGGTCGTCTTGTGGGTCAGTGACACGCGGCGACGCCTCCGGCTGCTTCTCGTGAAGAGGCGCGCGGGCGCGAAGCAGGCTCTGCAAGCGACGGCTGCCAGAGCTGATCCATGCCCTCAGCGGCGGGCCCCCAGGGTGCATCTCCCGACAGCAGGGTGTACTCCGCCAGCCGCGAGACGACGTCGGCGGGCGAGCACCACATCAGCACATCGATGATCGAGAGACTGCCGACGAACTCGCCCTCGCGTGCGCCGGGCGCTGCCTGGCGGTAATCACGCGGATGGCTGGAGAGAAAGGACAGACGCAGCCCTGCCTGCTCGAAGGCCTCCCCCCGGTAGAGCTTGCGCCCGCCGATACTGTTGACGTAGCCGCGCCCGCCGCGCTGGCGGGAAAGTTCAATCAGACGGTCCTGCGCCGACTGGCTGCGCTCGTAATCCATCTCGCTGGTCAGCGCGAAGCGACACTCGAGCCCCAGATAGCGGCAGATCGTCTCGAAGCTGAACTGGCACAGTGCCCCGATGCGGCGATCCTCATGCATGAGAATCGTCTGCAGCAGCGGCATGACCTCTGCGTAATGCGGCGCCTTGGCATAGGCATGGTGCAGAGTGGTCAACAGTGACTGGGGGGTCGGCGCGAACGACAGCTCGCTGATGCGCCGATTGGGTGAGGCATCCGGCACCGACAGCGTGAAGCGATGGGCCTTGCCCCCCAGCAGCACGCTGTTGCGGTTGATGTAGCCACGCGGAATGTAGGCGACGTCGTCATAGATGAGGAATTCGTCACAGGCGTGCATCAGCTGGAAGTAGCCCAGATGCGGCAACAGGTAGGGTTGCATGATCGCGATGTTCATCGTTCAGGCTGCCTTCTGATGCCGATCGACGATGACGCGCACCGCGGCGAGAATCTCGCTGACCTGAAGTCCCGAGAACAACGGCAGACACAGGATACGGCTGGCGATGTCTCTGGAATGCACGATCTCGGGCTGCTGGAAGTCCGCGTCCTGCAGGTCTGCCGCCGGTCGCCCCAGAAATGCCAGTGACTCCAGCGACGGACAGAAATAGCGCCGCGGCTGGTAGCCTTCCCGCTCCAGACGCTGCATCACCTCCAGCAGGACACTTTCGCTTTCCAGAATGATCGGGAAATAGGCGTAGTTGAGGCTGACGCCTGGCTGACGTGCCTGAAGCTGCACGTTGCCCTGAAACGCCTGGGCATAGGCATGCCAGACCAGCGCGCGGCTCTCGAGGTTGCCCTCGATCTCGTCGAGCACGCACAGCCCCATGGCGGCCTGGAACTCGTTCATCTTGGCATTGATGCCCAGCTCCTCGATGCACTCGGGGCCAGTGATGCCGAAGTTGATCATCTTGCGGGCACGCTCCAGGTCTTCCTTGCGCTTGAAGATGATCGCGCCGCCCTCGATGCTGTGGAACAGCTTGGTGGCATGGAAGCTCAGGGTGCTGGCATCCCCGTACGACAGCAGGCTGTTGCCACGGTAGGTCGCGCCGAAGGCATGGGCGCCGTCATAGATGACCTTGAGGTCGTGCTCTTCCCCCAGCGCATCGATGGCTTCCACGTCACAGGCGTTGCCGAACACGTGCACCGGCACGATGGCGCGGGTACGCGGCGTGATGGCTGCCTCGACCTGTGCGGGGTCCAGGCACAGGGTGGCAGGATCGATGTCCGCGAAGACCGGCTGCATCCCTTCCCACTTCAGGCTGCTGGCCGTGGCGATGAAGGTGAAGGGAGTCGTGATGACCTCGGCGGGTTCGCGCTGCCCGACCACGTTGTTGATCCCCAGCGCGCGATAGGCCACCTGCAGTGCCAGGGTGCCATTGCTGACCAGCAGCAGATGCTTGACGCCCAGATAGGTCTCCAGGCGCCGGGTCAGCTCCTGCTCCAGCGGGCCATGATTGGTCAACCAGCGGCTCTGGAAGATGGCATCCACATAACGATCGAAATTCTTCCGCTCGGGAAAATAGGGGCGCGTCACCGTGATCATGATCTCGACTCCTTTCGTGCATCAGACAATGGGTGGTAGCTCATGGGCCCCTGTCAGGTCGCGAGTGCCAGGGGTAACCGGAAGAAGGAGGGTCGGCTAGCGCGACCCGTTCCCGCTGATCACGATCCGGATGGTGCGAATCACCACCAGCAGATCCAGCCAGAAGGAAAAGTGCTTGATGTAGAAGAAGTCGTATTCAAGCTTGCGGATCATGCCCTCGACTTCCGCGGCATAGCCCTGCTCGACCTGCGCCCAGCCGGTGATGCCCGGGCGTACCACATGGCGGTAATGGAAGAACGGCACATCCTTGCGATACCAGTCCGCCAGATTCATCGATTCCGGACGCGGCCCGATCAGGCTCATGTCACCCTTGAGCACGTTGAACAGCTGCGGGAGTTCATCGAGACGGCACTTGCGGATGAAGCGCCCGACCCGGGTGATGCGCGGGTCACTGCCTTCCTGGGTGAAGCCGGCCCCCTTCATGCCGTCATACATGCTGCGAAACTTGTAGACGGTGAAGGGACGACAATGAAAGCCCATGCGTGGCTGACGGAAGACCACGGGGCCCGGACTGTCCAGTCGGATGGCCAGCGCGGTCAGCAACATCACCGGTGCCAGCAGCGGCAGCAGCACCAGCGCCACGCTGAAGTCCATCCAGCGCTTGATGACCTCGTAATCCTCACGTGGCATCAGCGAGCCGAATTCATTGGCATAGAGGTGATCGAGCAGCACGCGGCCGGTGATCATCTCGTGGGCCTGGGTGGCGTGATAGACGGGAATGCGGTGGATGGTGCAGTCAGCGAGGAAGCTCTCCCACTCACGGGGCATCTCGGCACGCAGGTCTGCCACCACGCCATCGATGCGCCGCATGCCCACGAGGTCCGGCCCCTTGAGCGTCAGCCACTCGACCTCGCGACGCTGACACAGCGCCGGCGCCTTGCCGAACGGCACCACGGCAAAGCGCATACGCCGGACATGGGTGTCGATGTAGTAGTAGGCCGTGCACAGGCTTACGGCGAGCAGGA
Organism: Cobetia marina; assembly: GCF_001720485.1. Classification (GTDB taxonomy): domain Bacteria; phylum Pseudomonadota; class Gammaproteobacteria; order Pseudomonadales; family Halomonadaceae; genus Cobetia; species Cobetia marina. The sequence continues at coordinate 1,447,277 of NZ_CP017114.1, read as the reverse complement.
AGGACAGGCCGACCTGATGACGAGAGTAGTCGAGATCGAAGACCCCCAGCGCCAGCATCAGCATCAGATAGCAGATGACGATGGTGGGTACCACGTAGAGGTAGGAGCGGGTCCCCGGCAGGCGCGACAGGCGATTGACGGCGGTGATGGACAGCGTATAGGCCACCCCCGTGCCGATCATGGCGTGCCATTGGGCATCGCTGGTCAGCCACCAGCCGTGGTCACCGGGTACCAGCTCGTTGAGCCCCGCCTGGTAGAGTGCCGGCGCGATCACCACCACCAGCATGCCGAAGACCAGCTGCAGGCGTTTGCTGGCGATCAAGCGCTCGTAATGATGCGAGTAACGACGCTGGTGCTCCATCGATAAGGGTAAACCGCTCATCGTGCCATCTCCTCCGTGATTCAAGCGTCATGAGAGCCGTGCCGCGACACGGCATCAGGTATAGCTGTAGTTGTAATACCCGTAGTGCTGCTTATCCCCGGCCTGCTGCTCGATGGCATTCAAGATCGCGCCCTTGACGTGGATGCCGTTGTTCTCGAGCTTCTTGCGAGCATGTTCCAGCTCACGCACCTGGTTCATGCCGAAACGCGCCACCATCAGGCTCGCGCCGACATGGCGCCCGATGATCAGCGCCTCGGTGACGGCGAGTACCGGCGGGGTATCGATGATGATCAGGTCATAGCGCTCTCCCAGCTGCTCCAGCAACTGGGCAAAGTTTTCCTGCATCAGGAGCTCGGACGGATTCGGTGGTGCCACCCCACGGCCCAGGAAGTCCAGGTTGTCGATGCGCGTGTGATAGATGACCTCTTCCAGAGGACTTGCGCCGCTGAGGACATCCGAGAGGCCGCCCTGCTCGGAGGTGCGCTGGAAGGCGTGGTGAAGATGTCCGCGCCGCATGTCGGCATCGATCAGCAGCACGCGCTGGCCGGCCTCGGCGCTCACCGCGGCCAGGTTGAGGCTCACGAAGCTCTTGCCGATGCCCGGACTCGGGCCGGTGAACATCACCGACTTGCGCTGATTGTCCAGCAGCGCGAAGTGCAGGCTGGTGCGCAGGCTGCGCAGCGCCTCGATGCTGATGTCGGAAGGCTGCGAGGTCGCCAGCACGCCCTGATAGATCTCGCGCCCGGACTTCTCGCCCTTGAGGCGCACGCGACGCATCATGCCCTGCTGCAGCGGCGAGAGCGGGATGGTGGCGTAGACCGGCAGGTCCAGGGACTCGATCTGTTCGGCGCTGTCGATGCCCTTGCGCATGGAATGCCGCAGCAGGATGCCCAGCACGCCCAGCAGGAAACCGGCCATCGCGAAGACCACCATCATCAGCGAGGTTCTCGGCGAGATGGGGCCAGGCTGCAGGACGGCGGGATCCAGAATCCGCACGTTGCCGACCGTACCGGCCTTCTTGAGGCGCACTTCTTCGCGCTTGTTGAGCAGCGCGACGTAGATTTCCTGGCTGACATTGACGTTGCGGTTCAGATTGAGCGCTTCGCGCTGCGCCGCCGGCAGCTGTTCCGCCTGCTTCTGGACCCGCGCCTTTTCCTGATTGAGGGAGTCACGACGCGCCACCAGTGCCCGATAGGCCGGGTGCTCATGGGTGTAGGCACGCGACAGCTCCGCCAGTCGCAGCTTGATCTCGGTCAGCTGGTTGTCCAGCCCCACCAGGTTCTCCATCACCTGCTGGCTCTCGGCGGTCAGGTCCACGGAATCGCGGCGGCGGCGATAGTCGTTGAGGGCGGATTCCGCCTCATCGAGCTGGCCGCGCAGCGTCGGGATCTGGTCACCCAAAAAGCCCAGCTGATTGTCGGCCTCGGCGGATTCGCGCTCGATGTTCTGCTGCAGGAAGACGTCGGTGATGGTGTCCAGGGTGCTGACGATGGCCTGCTGGTCGCTGCCGGACAGACTCAGGGTCACCACGCCGGTATCGCTGCCGTTGCGCTCGGCGGTGAAACGCGACTTGATGGAGTTGATGGCACTGAGGTCCGAGATGCTGGTCAGCGCGAAGCGCGCCCCGGGGCTGGCCTCCATGCGCTGGACGAAGACCTTGATGTCACCGGACAGCGCATTCTCGCCCACCGTGCCATGCATCAGCAGGTTGCCCTCGGCGTCCAGCAGGCGATAGTGCTGCTCATCGACCACTTCCAAGGTCAGCGTCTGTCCCTGCCACTGGCCGCCAAGCTCCAGCGTGGTGACCTTCAGGACGTCATCCCCCCAGGCATATTCATTGCCGCCGAGACTCTCCGGCAGACGCATTCCGCGATGGGACAGCCAGTCGCCGATGACGGGGTAGCGCACCGGTGTGACGACGATGTTGAGACGCTCACGCGCCACGGCCTGCCCGAGCACCAGCCGCGAGGCCAGGATCTCCAGCTCGTCACTGGTACTGCCCTCCTCGGGGCCTCCGGACTGACCCGTCAGCGTGCCCAGCAGGCTGGCGCTGCCGCCCTTGTCTTCGATCTGGATCAGCGAGTCAGCCAGATAGATGCGCTGCTGGCTGCCGACCACATAGATGCCGATCAACGTCAGCAGCACGGTGCTGGCGATCAACCACCAGCGACGATGCCAGAGCAGTGCCAGCAGGGTGCTGAAGTCCAGGCGACGCGTCGCGTCCCGGCCAGCGTCACCGGAAGATGGCGGCATGGGAGAAGTGAACTGATTCATGGACCTCAATCTCCCTCGATGTCGTCGATGACCGAGACGAAGGCCCCGGTACTGGTGACCGACGGCAGCAACTGACTCAGCACGCGGTTCCAACGGCTGACCGGCGCCGCGGTGACATAGACCACATCCCTGGGCTGCAGCGGGAAGCGTGCCCCCAGCATCAGCGAGGTGGCATCGGAGATATCGAGCACATAGACGGTGGCGAGCTTGTCAGCGTCCGGGCCGTTCTCCCGGACCACGAAGACACCGGAGGGGTCGGCACGGTCCTCATCCACGCCACCGGCGCGTGACAGGGCATCGGTCAGACTCAGACGCTCGTTGCCCACCGGCATGTTGCCGGGCTTGAGGACCTGCCCCAGCACGAAGACGTTCTGGTCGGTCGCCACCGGGATGTTGATGACGTCGCCATCGTGCAGCAGGCGGTTCTCACGCATGTTGCCCTGCTGTAGCAGCTGATAGAGGCTCAGGTGCTCCTGGTGGCCGTCGCGGGTCAGGGTGATGTCGTGGGTATTGGCGAGTTCGGTGACGCCACCACTGGCACTGATGGCATCGATCAGGGTCAGGGGCACATCGGTGACCGGCACGAAGCCCGGCTCACGGACCGCGCCGCTCAGATAGACGCGCTGCGAGCGGAACTGGGCGACGGAGACGTTGACCTGCGGGTCGGTGATGAAGCGTGACAGGCCACGCACCAGCGAGGCGCGCACCTCATCCACGGTCATGTCCTTGACGTTGATGCGCCCGACGTAGGGGTAATACAGCGTGCCATCCGGCTGCACGATGTAGGTCAGCGCTTCCACCGTCTGGCGCTGAACACCCGTCTCCTGGGCCAGATCCAGCGGCGTGCTCAGATTGATGGCCAGGATGTCACCGCCACCCACGCGGTAGACGTAGCGCTTGATGTCATCCACCAGAGCGTCATCGGCCGGGGCTGTCTGAGCCGGGAGTGCGCGATAACTGCTGATCAAGGCCGGCGTGATCGGGCTGACCGTGACATGGTCCGACAGCGGCGCCGTCTCGACCTCATAGTCCATATGGCCGCCAGGGGCGAAGGCACAGCCTCCCAAGGCGGCCAGCATTATCGCCAGGGAAACTCCCCGCAGCGTCGATCTGGTCGATCTCTTCATAACCTCTGTCATCCCCTGTAAGCCCTGCGCTCTGCTCGATCACATCCTGATCGGCGCATTCATCGTGTATCCGGACACGCTACCGCCCCGAGGAATCGGCTTTCTCCCCTGCAGCACGTGGAAATTCTGTGACGTTCCCTTGCGAGACAGGCGCGAATCATTCCCTGCCTCCGCCAGCGCGCCGTTGAAAGAACGGTGACCTGTCAGGATCGACCCAATCCCGACATGTACCGGATCATGAAAATCATCCAACGGCATCAGACCATCCTGATCCATGACACGGCCAGAAGAATCAGCACAACTCATCATGACGACATGAAAGATAATCACGGCATCTTCATCGATGACTCATGACTCTCATGCTCGACATCATCAGTATCGTCATTGAAGGATGACTGATAGCGTGATCAGCCATTACAGGAGGGCATCAGAACGAAAATGAGGACTCATTTTCGCCGGTATTTCAGAGATCTCTCGACACTTTCCCGAGTATCAAAAACGCATCACGAGAAGGCCTGGGTGAATCGTGAAACGTCAATCTCCGCATTGCATCACCGGATGAGCAAGGGCGAACCCTCTGCATCCGGCATCAGGAGAAGATGACATTCACGTATTCTGGAGTAGTGAGACACAATGAAATACAGCAACTTGCGACCAGTTCGTACCTGCCTGACTTCCTGTCGGCCTTTCCATTCTCTTCTCCCATGCCACGAACTGGCGCCATCGAGACTGACAGCAGCGATCAGAACGTCACAGGGATTTCGTGATGGATTCGGCACTTGACCATCATCAAATCGCCCTCTCATCTACGATGAATCGTGAATAATCACGTCTTAATCGGCGTGACATCATCGATATTTCATGAGGTGGCGATCTGCTTGATTTTCAATGTCTGATTACGGACTTGATAATAAATTAATCGACCACAACAGCAAGGCGTAAACTCTCTTTCACGACGATTGTATTGCCGCACTTCACTTTAGACTGCTTTCTCTCATCTCAAGTATTAGTAGAGCGATGACATGAATGAATCGCCAACCGCTGAGAGCCACTCATCCTGATGCCACACCTGACTGACATCCGCATGAACCTCATGACCCAGCGCTCCCCATCATCTGGCATGAGACGTCTCATTCAGGTGGCCGCATAGCGCCATTCCCCTTTTCCAGGACAAGAAAAAGGGCAACCGATCATCGCATCGATTGCCCACTCTTCTGACTGCCATGTCCAGCGCCAGACCCCGCATCTCGAGCCCGCATCTCAAGCCCGCTTTTCAAGCGCACCTTTCAGGTCCGCACCGCAGGCCCATTCTTCAGACCCGCAGGGCCCCATGCGCACTCTTCTCCCATTCGCCACCCTCGCCCTGCGCGTTCAGACCGAGACTTCGGGTGCCGCATCCAGCTCGCCTTGCAGCCGGCTGGTGTAGAGCTCCAGATGCCCGGCCAGCGCCGTGTTGATGTGGTAGCTGCCGCCGTGGCGTCGCGCGTTGCGCGCACAGCTGCGTCGCAGCTCCTCGTCAGCCACCAGGCGGGTGAGAGCATCGGCATAGCGCGCCGGCGTCTGCTCATCCACCACCAGCCCGTTGCCGACCCGATGCACGACTTCTGCGCAGCCACCGACGTTGGTGACCAGCACCGGCAGCCCGCTCAGCGTGGCTTCCAGCAGCGAGATCGGCAGTCCTTCCCAGGCAGACGACATCAGGAAGATGTCCGATGAGGCCAGAAGCCCCGCCACATCCGAGATGTTGCCCAGCAAGGTGACCTGATCCTCGAGCCCGGCGTCACGGATCTGCGTGACCAACTCGGCCTTGAGCGGCCCCTCCCCGGCGATGCTGAGCGTGACATTCAACCCCTGTGCCTTGAGGCGGCGGCAGCTCTCGAGCATCAAGGGATACTGCTTGGCTTCGGTGAGACGTCCGATGGCTGCCAGCTTCACCGGGGTATCCAGCGCCGTCATCTGCCAGCCGCTGTGCTTGAGGCGTGCCCCCGAGACGGCATTGTCGATCTGGACCACCGGCCGCCTGACCAGCGGCGCAAGCTTGCGCGTGCAGGCGTGACAGATGCCGACATAGGCGCTGACGCGACGATCGAACAGTCGAAACAGCCAGTTGGGCGCCCCCAGCTCGATACTGTGCACGGTCATGATCACCGCAAGCTTTCGTGGCAGCAGGAAGGCGAACATCAGCGCGTAGTAGAGATGGCAATGCACCACATCCGGGGCGAATCGATTCACTTCCGCGCGCAGCCGCGTGCCGCCCCGCCAGGGACGGCGACGCGTGTCGGCGCCCAGAAACGAATGACTGATGCCCGCCTGACTCAGCTGGGCCAGGAAGTGCCTTTCATAGTCCAGATCTCGCCCGCACTGCTCAGCGGTTTCCAGAAACGTGACATGAACGCTGTGCCCCGCCGCGACCATGGCAAGGCTCAGGTCCTTGACGTAGACCTCGGCACCTCCTGATGCGGGGGTCGAGATGACATGCATGATTCTCACGGCGATAGCCTCCTGCTGTCGTACCTGAAGATTCGTATCCGATAGCGCGAACGCGAGCCCCGAAAGGAGGGCTCGCAAATCACATGTCTGGTGCCTGACTCAGCTCAGATGACACGTAGCAGTGCCGGGGCTTCCAGTCCCTCCAGCACGGCCTGCCAACTGGCCTCGACGGTACGGCGCGAAAACCGCTCCAGGCCGTAATCGACATTGGCACGCAGGCGCGCAAGCACTTCATCATCACCGAGCACGGCGCCCAGCTGCTGACTGAACGCTGCCACATTGCCCTGCTCGACCAGATAGCCATTGATGCCATGCTTGAGGATCTCGCGGGGCCCGGCCGGGCAGGCGAAGCTGATGCAGGGCACGCCACAGCTGAGCGCCTCGACCAGTACCAGCCCGAAGCCTTCGAAGCGTGATGACAGCACGAACAGGTCTGCCGCGGCGTACTCGCGCCGGATGTCGCTGCACTGGCCGGGCATCTGAATCTGGCGCGTGATGCCAAGCCGCTCCGCCTGCGCCTCCAGCGCCTCGCGTGCATCACCCTCGCCGACGATGCGCAGCACCCAGCCATCACGCGATTCGGCGGGAATCGCCGCCCATGCCTCCAGCAGCAGATCAAAGCCCTTCTGGTGCGTCAGGCGCCCCACCGCCACCGCCACCTTCGGCGCGACGGCCTCAGAAGGCGCCACTGCGGGCGGCGCGGCGGCGGCGTCCTGCAGCCGGGCCTGACGCTGGAGGATCTCGTGCTCCAGCGGATTGAGGTTGGGCACGACGCTCAGACGCTCGCTGGACTGGGGGAGCAGCTGCTCCCAGTATTCGCGGTCCTCATGGGAAAGCACCACGATACGATCGGCCCGCCTGGCCGCGAGACGCCGCGCGACATTGCGCCGTGGCACGCCGAGATCCGAGGTGGCATTGAAGTGTTCCCAGCAGAGATAGCGCGTGCGCCGCAGCAGATAGCTGGGCAGCAAGAGTGGCAGGAAACCGATGCTCTCGACCACGATCACCACGTCCGGTCGCTTGCGCAGCACCATCCAGAAAAGCCGCAGGAACAGCAGCACGCCGCGCAGCGCCCCCAGATGCTGACGTTTTGGATACAGCGATTCATGCACGATATCCTCGTGCAGGGGATAGGGGCTGTCGGCAGGGCCATGCTCGCTGACCACCTCCACCTGATAGTCACCGCTGGCCGCCAGCATGTTGGCGGTATCGGCGCAGGCACGCTCGGTGCCGCCGGTGCGCGACTGGGCGCCGGTGTAGAACAGGATATGCTTGCGAGTGCTCATGACGCGTATTGGCTCCGCCGAATCAATTGCCGGGACAGGGAAGGACTGAACGCATAGCTCATCAGCAACGCCTTTTCCTTCAACGACAGCTGACGCAATGCCGCCCAGGATGACTGGCGCAGCTGAGACATCACCACCTGCCTCACCTGGTCATCGTCGTGGGTCTTGTTGATGGCCTGGCGCATGATGAAGCTCACACCGACGAAGCGCAGGGCGCGAATCTCCAGCAGTGCCAGGCCGTGGGCGGCCGCGAACTGCTCGCGGTAGCGGGAATCGAACACCTGCCAGCTGCGGTGAAATCGGGCCAGCTCGCGATTGCCGAAGGGCTTGCGGGTCAGAGAACCGTCGCTGCGCTTGTCGAAGCGATACAGCACCTGGGGCAGATAGAGAACGCGTGCCGCCCGACCGAACAGCTCGAGGTTGTAGAGACCATCCTGGGAAACAGGAAGATCAGGAAAGCTCAGGGCACAGGCGAGATCGGCACGGATCGCCTTGCCCCAGGGAGCGGAGACGATGCGGTCGTGCATGAAATCGGTGAAGGCCTGCATCTGGGTGCGCTCAAGGGGCTGGCTGCACAGTGGCGTGCTCTCCCGCTCTCCCTGTGGCCCCTGCAGGCAATAACGGAACACCACCACCTGCGGGCAATCGAAGGCCACGATCTGCGCCTTGAGCGTATCCAGGGCGCCGGCCACGAAGGTGTCATCCGCATCGCAGAACAGCACATAGCGGCCACGTGCCAGACTCAGGCCATGGTTGCGGGTCGGCCCGGGCCCGAGATTCTCGGCATTGCGGCACAGTACCAATGAGGTCGGTGGCCGGGCGGCGTGACTGCGCTCCACCCGCAGAAAGGAATCATCCGAAGAGGCATCATCGATGATGATGTGTTCGTAAGCGGTGTCGTTGGCCGCGAGACTGGCGATGCAGCGCTCGAGCCCGTCACCCGAATTGTGATTCGGCGTCACGATGGTGAAGAAAGGAGATTGTGCTGCGTTGCGTTCCATGCCCGGATATCCATGTGGCGGTGCTTGTCCATCAGGGGCTCACGCTCAGGCCGTGTTCATCACTGCCAGGCATCAAGCAAGGAGGCCCATGAATCTGTCGGCTGGCTTGCCCTGCCAAAGCCCGGCCCAAGCCACCAGCGACATCATGTGGCCGCAAATGGCGACACTTCATGCCCCCTTGTTCACCACAGACTAATAAGCTGCTGATATTCAAACAAGGCGACATGTCGCCAAAAACCGAATTCATGAGGGTTCATGTCGCAAACTCCTTGCATCTCATGCGTAAGCTAAGCAATTCAAGACCACTAAATTACCTATGCAAGTTTGAGCAGGATGGGCCGAGCTGCTGACACGCTTCATCCGCGAAAGCTCACATGACTCACCCTCGCCGGCTGGCAGCCACGAGACTGTCGCCCTTTTGCGGCTGGCCCGCGCTATCATGGCAGCGCAATGCCTCCACCCTCCCCTCGCGCCGAACGGGGCCACCCAACGGAGTCACCATGACCCTCTGGCAACTCGCTGCCATCCTGTTGAGCCTGGCACTGGCCAGCTACATCCAGACCCTCACCGGCTTTGCCTTCGGGCTCATCGTCATGGGCCTGCTGGCCACTCTCGATGTCCTGCCCATCGAGAGCGCCGCCTTGCTCTGCGCCCTCTTGAGCCTGTTCAACAACTGCATGGCACTGCGGGGTCACTGGCGGGAAATCGACCTGCGCCTCGCGCGGCGACTGCTGGTCACCAGCCTGCCGCTGCTGCCGGTCGGCTATTACCTGGCCACCTGGCTGGGAGAGGAGCGCGCGCCCCTGCTCGGCATGCTGCTGGGATGCGTGATCCTCATCGCCTGCCTGGCGCTGCTGATGCAACCCAAGCCGCGTGAGACGCTGTCTCCCCGTTGGCACTTCCATGCCGCCGGCGGGCTCTCGGGCCTGATGGGCGGGCTGTTCGCCGCCAACGGGCCGCCGCTGGTGGTAATGCTCTACCGCCAGCCGATGACGCTGGTGGCGATCCGCTGCACCCTGTTCGCTGTCTTTCTGGTCGGGGGCGCCATGCGCATGGGGCTCTCGATCATCTCTCCCGGACGCGCCGGCGAGCACCTGAGTGAACTGCTGATGATCGGTGCCGCAGGCGTGTTCGTGGTCATCGCCTTCACGGAGCTCGCACGCCGCTTCCCACCCCCGCTCAGTGATCATCACCTGCGCCAGGTGGCCTACGCCATCCTGCTGGTCTCCAGTGGCAATCTGATCCTCAAGGGGTTGATCTGATGCGCGAGATTCCACCGTCACAGGCCGAGGAAGCGCCGGGAGAGGAAGGCTTCATCGAACTGGCGCCAGGCACACTGGAGGCCATCAAGGCGGCGGGCAGGAAACTCGACGATGACGTCAAGGCGGGGCGTGTCAGCTCAGGCAGTTCACGCTGGATCACGGGGCCGGGGGGAGATCGTTTCTGCATTCGTCATCAGGGCCCCACCCCCGAGCCCCCGGACACCTGCGAGACGGACACCACAGCCGGGCGGCGCAGCTGGTGGCGCCGTCTGTCGTCATGGGTCCTGCCGGGCTGAGCTGCATCAAGCAGGCAGCGTCAGGCAACCGCCGGCGGCATGATGCGCGCGCACGAAAAAAGGGACTGCCCATGGGCAGTCCCTTTCGTCTTCATGCGAGACACGATTCAGTGCCCGCGCGGGATCACTCTACCGTGACACTCTTGGCGAGATTGCGCGGCTGATCGACATCGGTACCCTTGAGCACGGCGACGTGATAGGACAGCAGCTGCAGCGGGACCGCATAGACGATCGGCGCGAGGAAGCGACACACCCCCGGCACGGTGACGACGTGCACGCCCTCACCGGCCTTGAGGCTGACTTCCGGGTCGGCGAACACGAACAGCTGGCCGCCACGCGCGCGGACTTCCTGAAGGTTGGACTTCAGCTTCTCCATCAGGTCATCCATCGGCGCGACCGCCACCACCGGCATGTCCTCATCGATCAAGGCCAGCGGGCCGTGCTTGAGCTCACCCGCCGCATAGGCTTCGGCGTGGATATAGGAGATTTCCTTGAGCTTGAGCGCACCCTCCATCGCGATCGGGTACTGGCTGCCGCGCCCGAGGAACAGGGTGTGATGGCGATGCATGAACTTCTCGGCCAACTGGGCGATTTCCCCGTTCAGCCCCAGCGATTGCTCGATGACATGCGGCAGGTCCTTGAGACGCATCAGCAGCTGACGCGTGAGCAGGTCATCTTCCTCGTCCTGCGGCTGTCGACGGCTCTGGCGCAGGGCCAGCGTGGTCAGCATCAGCGCCACCAGCTGGGTGGTGAAGGCCTTGGTGGAAGCCACCCCGATCTCCGGCCCGGCATGGGTCAGCAGTGACAGATCCGACTCACGAACCAGCGAGCTTCCCGCCACGTTGCAGATGGCCAGACTCGCCAGGTAATGCCCTGCCTGCGGCCCCTCGCGGTTGAGCTTCTGGATATCCCGCAGGGCCGCCAGCGTGTCGGCGGTCTCGCCGGACTGCGACAGGGTGATGAACAGCGTGCCCGGGGCCGCGACACGCTCGCGGTAACGAAACTCCGAGGCCACCTCGACCTGCGCCGGAATGCCGGCGACCTCTTCGAGCCAGTAACGCGCCACCATGCCGGCGTGATAGCTGGTCCCGCAGGCGATGATCTGCACCTGACGCACATCGGCCAGCAGCTGCGTCAGTCGCTCGACATCGACGACTTCCCTGCCCTTCTCGGCGCCATCATCCGCGGCCAGGAAGGAATGGCGCGAGACCTCGAAGGCCTCCAGGCGCACGCCCTGCGGGTCGAGACGCTCGGCCAGGGTACGCGACAGCACGGTGGGCTGCTCCATGATCTCCTTCATCATGAAGTGGCGATACTCACCCTTGCCCGCCGCTTCGACGCTGTGCTCATAGCGCACCACTTCGCGGGTCACCGGCGTGAGCTCATCCTGCTCGGCGCCGCGTTCCAGCACCTGGATGCCACTCGGGCTGATGGCCACCATGTCGCCCTCATCCAGATAGATGAAGCGGTCGGTGACCGGCAGCAGTGCCAGCGGGTCAGAAGCGATGAAGTGCTCCTCGATTCCCACACCCACGACCAGCGGGCTGCCCTGACGGGCGCCGACCAGCAGCTCGGGATTCTGCTGTTCCATCACCGCCAGCGCGAAAGCGCCATCCAGACGCGCGGTGACCACATTGACCGCCTCCGGCAGCGCACGGCCAGCGCGCAGTTCGCGGTCGACCAGATGCGCGACCACCTCGGTGTCCGTCTCGGAAGTGAAGTCATAGCCCTCCTGCTCCAGCTCACGGCGCAGCGCCTCGTGGTTCTCGATGATGCCATTGTGCACCACGGCCACGCGCTCGCTCGAGAGGTGCGGGTGCGCGTTGTGCTGGGCCGGACGCCCGTGGGTGGCCCAGCGGGTATGGGCGACGCCGATGGCACCGGACAGCGGCGCTTCACGCAGCTCGTCCTCCAGCGCGCGGACCTTGCCGACGGCACGCGCACGGCGCAGTTCACCGGCGGGGTCGATCACGGCCACGCCAGCGGAGTCGTAACCCCGGTATTCGAGGCGATGCAGCCCCTCGATGAGAATCTTGCTGATGTCACGCTGAGCCAGGCCGGCAACGATGCCACACATGGAAAGCTCCTTGTCTGCTGCCGCCCCGTGCCAGGCACGGAGCGGTTCGAACGAATGGGGGGCAAGGCGGTGCCCTTGCAGAGGTCACGGACGCGACCGCCTTGCCGAGAGGCTGAGTCAGAGAACTGAGCCACAGAACTGAGTCAAAGACTGAGTCGGGATGCCGCGACGACGGCTTGCAACCGCACGTGTCGCAGGCCGCCGCCTGGGTCAGTCGCGCGTCAGCGCCAGGGTGTCGCCACGGCCGACCGCGTAATACATCAGGCCGGCAGACTTCATGGCGGACGGCTCGAAGAGGTTGCGGCCATCCACCACCACCGGGAAGGCCAGCTGGGTCTTGAGCCAGCCGGCATCCAGCGTGCGGAATTCCTTCCACTCGGTGCAGATCACCAGCGCATCCGCGCCCTTGACCGCCTGGATGCGATCCGCCACCAGCACCAGATCATCGCGCTCGCCGTAGATGCGGCGTGTCTCACGCATGGATTCCGGGTCATAGGCCTGCACCTTGGCGCCCGCCGCCCACAGCGCTTCCATCAGCGTGCGGCTCGGCGCATCGCGCATGTCATCGGTGTTCGGCTTGAAGGCCAGCCCCCAGACGGCGATGGTCTTGCCGGCGAGATCGCCATCGAAGGCGCGTGACAGCTTCTCGAACAGCGTGACCTTCTGACGCTTGTTGACGGATTCCACCGCGGTGAGCAGCTCGGCCTCATAGCCGATCTGGCTGGCGGTACGCGCCAGCGCCTGGACATCCTTCGGGAAGCAGGAGCCACCGTAGCCACAGCCCGGGTAGATGAAGTGGTAGCCGATGCGCGGGTCACTGCCGATCCCGCGGCGCACTTCCTCGATATCCGCCCCGAGACGCTCGGCCAGGTTGGAGATCTCGTTCATGAAGCTGATCTTGGTGGCCAGCATCGCGTTGGCGGCGTACTTGGTCAGCTCGGCGGCACGCACATCCATGAACATCAGCTTTTCATGATTGCGATTGTAGGGGGCGTAGCATTCGCGCATGCGCTCGCGCACCTTCTCGGAATCGGTGCCGACCACGATGCGGGCACCACGCGTGAAGTCCTCCAGCGCCGCGCCCTCCTTGAGGAATTCCGGGTTGGAGCAGACATCGAAATCCACGCTCACGCCGCGGTGCTTGAGCACCTCAGCCACGCGGGCGTGCACGCGGTCTGCCGTGCCCACCGGCACGGTGGACTTGTCGATGATGACCTTGTAGTCATCCATGTACTCACCGATGCTCTCGGCCACCGCCAGCACGTACTTGAGGTCAGCACTGCCATCTTCATCCGGCGGCGTGCCCACGGCGATGAACTGCAGCACGCCGTGCGCGACGGCCTCGCGGGGGTCGGTGGTGAAGCTCAGACGGCCGGCTTCCACGTTGCGCAGCAGCATGCTCTCGAGTCCCGGCTCGTAGATGGGAATCTCGCCCTGCTTGAGGCGCTCGATCTTGGCGGCGTCCACGTCCATGCACACCACATCATGTCCCACATCGGCCAGGCAGGTACCGGTGACCAGGCCTACATAACCGCTTCCGAAAATCGTGATCTTCATTGAATGTCATCCTTGTTGGCCTGACGGCCATCTCGAGTGTGAACGCAATGCGCCAAAGCGATGCATGAGCGATACCGGTCGGGGCGGATCTCCCACTGCAGGGAGACCGTGAACCACTGACAGATCGCCCCTCGGCCCGAATCCGGCGTGACGTTACCCAACCCACTGACGGGCAACGTCAGTGGGGAGAGAGAAAAGCGCAGAGACTGCCATCCATCGGCGTCTGCCCATGCCGATTCGGGCGTACGTGTGTGTCGCGCGGGCGACTAGCGGAAGAAATTGCCGACGAAGGTCGCCAGATAGCCGCGCTTGAAAGCGATCGGGGCCTTGCGAACCAGGAAGGCCAGTGCCAGCGGCGAGAAGCGACTGCCAGTGACCCGAGCGAACATCCGCCCCTTGGTGCGCGCCTTGGCGGGCGAGCTGTAGAAGTCGCTGCCGGAGGTGACCCCCGCATGGGCGACGATGCCCAGATTGGCGCGCATCAGGCGCGCGCCCTGACGGCGGGCATCGCTCATCACGATGAATTCCTCGCCGGAGGGTTGGTCGGTGCCCAGCCCGAACTGCTCATCGAAGCGGGCATGGAACTGACAGAGATCCAGCGCCATGTCCACCGAGCGCACGCGAGCCAGTGACATCAGGGTGTGGGCCTTGAAGGCGACCGGCGGTGCCGGACGATCCGGGTCCCGTTCGTGCAAGGGGAAGGCCTTGACGTGCGGGAAGCTGATCGCCGCCGCCTCGGTACAGGTGAAGGCTTCCATCACCAGCGACACGGCCTGGGGATGCAGCTGGACATCGTCGTCCAGGATGTAGGCGTAGCGTGTCGGGCAGGCCGCCAGCGCGATGTTGCGGCTCTTGGAGAGACCACGCCCCGCGACCGCCAGATACTCGAAACGGCTGTCGAAATGGGCCAGCACGTACTCGCGGAAGATATCGCGCTGCGCCTCGTCCTGATGGGCTTCCGACAGCTGATGCACGATCAGGAAGCGGGCACCGGGCAGCTCGTCATAACGCGGCACGCTGTAGATCCCGGCATCCAGGGTCGAGATCAGGAAGGTCAGTTCCGGCACCTGACGACGGGCGCTGTCTTCCACCTGACGCTGATGCTTCAGCACACGAGCACGGGATTCCTGCATGGGGCGGCCTGCATGACGAGCGGGATCGACGGAGATAGTTTCATTAACGATGTTTTGCATAACCGTTCACCGCGTAATGGACAAAGTTGCGACTGGCGCTGATCACATCCATCCCCAGCACCTCACGATACAGACGCCACTGGTAGGCGGCGGCCTTGAACTTGTTGGAGGACACGCTGCTCTCGCGACGCGTGTAACGCGCCAGCGGCTCGGGCATGCCCTGCGCCGGGCCCAGCTGACCGATGATGATCAGCCACAGCGCCAGGTCCTGACGCTTGCGGATGGTCGGCATGTAGAAACGCCCGAAGCGCCCCGCGTCATAGATGGCGGTCAGGCAGCCGATGGAGTTGGAGCGCAGCATGTCGTCACGCGTCAGACGCGCCGGCGGTGCGAAGTGGGAGACATGGTTGCCCTGCTCATCCACCATCTCGTAGCCGGTGTAGGACAGTCCGGCGCCGGTCTCCTGCATGAAGGCGATCTGGCGTTCGATCTTCTCCGGCAGCCAGGCATCATCGGCGTCCAGGAAGGCGATGTAGCGGCCCTGGGCCTCGGCGATGGCACGGTTGCGGGCACGCCCCGGCCCGCCGTTGGTGTCGGTCTCGAGGATGCGGATCTCGACGTCGCCGGTCTCCAGTGCCGCGAAATCCTCGCGCAGTCGCGCGGCGGCACCATCGGGTGAGGCATCGTCGCTGATCAGGATCTCGCGCACCGGCTCGCTCTGGGCCAGCACGGAATCGACGGCGGCATGCAGGCGGCGGTCATAGCCGTAGTTGGGCATGATGACGGACACATCAGCCATGGGCCTTCTCCTTGGAATGAGGCGAGTGGGATCCACTGACGCTGACGCCGTTCACGAATGCGCGCTGGCGCGAATCGGCCGGCACCAGGCGCGTGATCAGGCGTTGATAGTCCGGCAGCACCGCATCACGGCTGTAGTGGGCAAAGCTCTCGCGTGCGGCCTTCGAGAGATGTAGCAGGCGATGGTCGTCAAATTCGAGACGCGCCAGCTCGTGCGCCAGCTCCTGCACGATCTCCACCTCACCGGCACTGTCCGCTTCGGCACTCAGCACGCCATCGACATCGTGGCGAATCAATGCCAGCGGGCCTGAGCGCACCGGGCGTGACAGGCACGGCAGGCCCTCACGCTTGGCTTCCAGCACGTTCATCGGCAGGCATTCACGCTCGGACGTCAGCAACAGCAGACGGGCTCGGCGCAACTCACGCGAGACGTCCTGCAGCGCGCCGGTGAACAGCACCCGGGTATCATCCGGCACGCTGTCGTCGTTGGCGCCCTGGAAGACCTTCAGCCCCAGCTCGTGGCACAGCGCCAGCAAGGACTCACGTTCCGGACCATCCCCGACCAGCACCAGACGCCCGCGGCGGTAACCCGAATGGGCAAAGGCACGGATCGCCAGATCGACACGCTTGATCGGCGCCAGACGCCCCACCATCACCACGTCGGCCTGACGCTCGCACTCGGCGCGCGTCTCGCGCTCCGCGAGATCATCCAGATAGTTGGGGATCACCGTCGGTTGCAGACCACGCCGCCGCCAGCATTCCGCATCCACCTCGTTGAGCACCTGCAGGACATCGAGATGACGATAGAGCAGGTGCTTGATGACGCGCTTGGCGCGACGATCGTGATGATAGGCGCTGTGCTCCTGGGCGATGACGCGGGTCAGCGGGCGCGAATTGCCCGCCTCGTCACGGCCTCCGGTGCCACGCGCCGCCAGCTGGGCGGCCAGATGGAAGGCGAAGTAGCCGCTGACCATCACCTCGATGCGCGCCTCCAGCATCAGACGACGCAGATGCGTCACCCAGTGGCGGAAGTTCTTGCGCGTACCGGTGGCGGGCAGTCCCAGAGTGCGGTATTCGACACCCTCGAGACGGCCCCAGTAGGGCTCGCCTTCACGCACCGACACCAGCGTGACCTGATGGCTGTCGCGCAGATCACGCGCCAGGCCGTGCATCACCTTCTCGACGCCACCGCAGGCGCTGATGTCCTGGATCAACAGAGCGACATGGGCCATGTCAGACTCCTCGCACGACAGGCTCGCTGTCGTGGGTGGCGTGCTCAGCGGCCGGAGCATCCGTGGCCACGGGGTCCGTCGCGTCAGGTGCCTTGGCAGCCGTCGGCGCCGGATAGGCGTCATCATTGAGCTTGAGCTCACGCTGGCCCCAGACACCGGCGCGTCCCGGTGCGCGGCGCAGGAAGTCCCGCGTGATGTCGGCGGTGATCGCCAGCTTGTCGGCGATGACGCGCTCGGCAAGCGCCGGGAAGGCCTTGTCGGCGACCAGCGCCTCGATGTCGGCCACGATGCGTGCCGGGTCGAAGTTCTCGATGTCCTGAACGCTGTCGCCGAGCCCGAAGTCACGCATGATGCCCGGCGCCTTGGGGCCACAGTAGGACAGCGCGTAGACCGGCGTGCCGGACATCAGCGCGAAGATGACCGAGTGGAAACGCGTGCCCACCAGGAATTCAGCGTCGCGGTAGAGATCCACCAGCGCATCCGGGCTCGGGTCGCCCTGCACCAGCTCGATGCGCGTGGCGAGCTCCTGGCCCCCGTCAGCGGCGGCCAGTGCCTTCTGCAGGTGATCGAACACCAGCTGGGAGATGCGCTGGTCATTCTCGATATCGGTCGGGCCCAGCACGTGCGGCACGATCATCAGGCGCTCGATGCCCAGACGCTCCCGGGATTCCAGCAGTGAACGCGACAGCACCTCGACACGCTCGGCGAAGGCCTGCTGATCCAGCCCCCACCAGTCACGCAGGGTGATCACGGCATAGGGTGAGGCCACGCCGCCCGGTGCCTTGACCTCGGCATGTTCATCGCTCGCCCGCGGGGCCATGGCGAAGGCCATGTCGGTGCCCAGCAGCGCATGCGGCAGCTTCGGGTCGGCCTTCTGGGTCATGGCGTGGGTGATCTCCTCACGCGAGACCACCAGGCAGTCGCTCAGGGTGCGCAGGAAGAAGCGCTCCTGGGCCGGGGTCTTGAACGGGCCGAAGGAGTGGCCCAGCAACAGCACGCGCTTGCCGGCCTTGCGCGCCAGCATCACCGGCGCCAGATAGCCGATCAGCGCCAGCCAGGAAGACAGGGTCTTCTTGAAGCTGCCGTTGTGGAAGATATGACCGCCCTTCACCACCACCAGGTCGGCACCATCGATGACATCGTTGCCGCTCTTGCCCTGCTTGCCGAACGCCATCTTGGCCCCCAGCCCCAGCAGCGAGGTGACGAAGCGCAGCTTGTCACGCATCGGCGGCATCAAGGGCTGACCGACGGTGACGCGCTCGCGGTAGCGGCGACGAATGTGGCGGAAGGGTCCGCGCTCGGTGGCGAACACCTGATCATCGATGGGCAGGATATCGATGCGATGGCCTTCGGCCTTCGCCACGCCTTCACCGGAGACATCGCTGCGGCCGTGTTCGGCATCGATCAGCTGGTCGAGGAAGTCGATGGTGCCCATCAGGATGGCGGAGTCGCCCTTGTTGTCGTCATGCCATCCGTGCGTCATGCATATCTTGGCCATGCTGTTCGTCCTTCTGTCCGTAATGTCGCTGTTCGGTGTGCACGATGCCCGGGCATCGCCACGTGAAATGTCGTGTACTCGTCGGCCCCAAGGCCGAACGTCAAGGGCTGGCCGTCGCGGCCGCCTCTTGCTGGCGAGCCGGCTGGAAGAGGATCGCCATCGCCAGCATCACCAGCTCCGCGGTGACCGGCACGCACAGGAAGAGGTGGTAGAGGTCGATGCCCAGAAGGCTGCCGCTCTCGCCGGACGCGTTGCCGAGCGAGTGATTGAGCGCCGCGATCGAAAGGCCCCCACCGACCACCAGAATGGCCCCGGTGCTCTGGCACAGCAGGCGCTTGCCATTCAGGCGCAGTGCCGCCAGACGCGTGAAGGCGCAGGTGACGAAGGCGTGCACCAGGTAGACCAGCGCGAAGGCGCGCAGTGTCATGGTCAGGCGCGGGTAGGCGCCGCTCAGGAAGTGCTCGGCCAGCCACGGCGCCACCAGTGCCAGACCGCCCGCCACCGGCAGCGCGAAGCCGCTGGCGATGATCAGGTATTCCTTGAGGCGGCCATCACCCTGGGTCAGCTTGGGCAGGTAGTAGCGATACAGGCTGGTGGGGAAGACATAGAGCGCGAACACGATGGAAGTCACCACCGAGACACTGGCCACCTGGGCGGGCGCGAAGGCGAGCCCGGCCAGGATCACCCAGGCCTGCAGGTAGGCGAATGACATCAGGTTGTTGTAGAGAAAGCCGCGTCCACGCGCGAAGTCCGCCTTGCTCGGCAGGCGACTTGAGCTTGCGCCATCGCGGCTGGCAGCCGCCGCCCGGGCATCCGCCGCCGCGTCATGTGACAGCCACATGCCCAGCAGCATCACGATGACCAGCGCGAGGGCACCGACCATCACGAAGGTGGCCACCGGTGCCAGGCCGAACATGCCGGACGGCGTGGTCAGCTCGGCGCTGAATTCGGCGCCGGTCAGCAGCGCGACGCCCTGATGATAGAGCGCCGGACCTGCCGCGCAGGCGACCGCGATCGCCACCGCCAGCGAGATCAGCACCGTCATCAGATTGACGCGCCCCAGGCGCTCCTGACGCTGCAGGCGCGAATTGACCATCTGCAGGCCGACCTGCTCCGCCCCGGCGCGCAGGGCACAGAAGGCGAAAATGAAGGCAGACAGCCCCAGCAGCGGCGCGATGCCCACGGCGAAGGCGATGGACAGCAAGGCGTAGAGGCCGATGCCGACGCCCATCCAGCGGCGCAGCGCCGCGCCACTGGCACCATCTTCGGTGACCAGCAGCACCTCGTTGCCGCCCATGCGCGCCAGCACGCCCAGCAACACCGCATAGTTGAGAGCCAGGGCATATTCCCCGAAGGCCTCGGGCGCCACGGCTCGCGCCAGCAGCAGGCCCGCCGCGGACGACAGGCCACGCGCCATCAGGTTGAACAGCGAGAAGATCAGCGCTTCGCTCATGACTGACCTCCATTGCCGACCACCAGTGCTTCATCGCTCAAGAAATAGAATTGGTAGTTGTTCAAGAAATCATGATCCTGATTGCCGGCCGCCACCTTCAGCGACATGAAGAACAACGCCATCATCAGCGCACCGCTGATCAGACTGGGCAGCAGCTTGTCGCGGAAGTGCTCGATGACGTCACAGATGACGAAGATGGCAAACGGCAGGAAGTAGTAGCTGGCGCGGGCCACGTGCTCACCATAGGTGATGAACAGGGTGTAGAGCGCCACGCCGATGAACATCAGATTGAAGGCCCAGGGGTCCAGTGACAGGCGGAAATGCTTCCAGAGTCCCAGCGTCCCCAGGCAGATCAGCAGATAGATGACATAGAGCTTCTGCCCGCCCCCGGAAAAATCCTCGAAGTAGTGGGCATAGAGCCCCAGCGCGCTGAGTGCGCTCTTGGCCAGCGGTCCTGCCACGAAACACAGCGGCAGCAGCCCCAGATAGACCCAGAAGGGATAGGCACGTCGCAGCAGCGGGTAGAGCACCAGCAACGGCAGATACAGCGCCAGGGTGTAGTGGAAGCTGGTGCCGACGAGCATCAGCACCAGCGCCGGCAGCCGCATGCCACGCTCCAGACAGGCCATCGCCACCATGAACAGGGCGATCGCCACGTGCTGCTTGACGAAGCCGAAGGCCGAGAGATAGATCAGCGGCAGGCAGACGAAGAACAGCAGGCACCAGGCCAGGTTGCGGCGGCTCATCACCAGTGCGGTGACGAAGCAAGATACATAGAGGAAGGCAGTGATGAAGAAGAACAGCTGCGGTTCCCCCCAGGCCCGAGCCATGCGCGCCAGTGCCGCCGGCGCGGGTTCGAGGAAGCTCAGGTCGACCTGCCAGGTGGCCATCTGGCGATACGAGAAGTAGTCGTATCCTGCGTCGTAACGCAATGCCATGAACGCCAGACACAGCCCGCCACCCAGCCAGGCACCCACCATGCGGGTGCGCTCGCTGGCCGCCAGTGGCAGAACTGCCACCAGCAGGGCCATGAAGCCGACGTAATAGCCACTGACGGTCAGCATGCTCAGCGTGCCCCGAAACCGGTCAGCATGGTCTTGATGGTACGACCGACGATCAACAGATCCAGCCACACGGAGAAGCGCTTGATGTAGTAGAAGTCGTGTTCGAGCTTCTCGCGCGTCTCGTCAGCGTCGGAGGCGTACCCCTGGGTCACCTGCGCCCAGCCGGTGATGCCCGGACGAACCACGTGACGGTAGTTGTAGAACGGAATCTGTTCGGCGAATTCATTCACGAACTTGACCTGCTCCGGACGCGGACCGATGAGGCTCATCTCGCCCTTGAGCACGTTGATGAACTGCGGCAGCTCATCGATGCGGGTCTTGCGGATCACGCGGCCGATACGGGTCACGCGCATGTCGTTGGCCTGGGCGAACTGGGCACCGGACTTCTCGCTGTCATGGCACATGCTGCGGAACTTGAACATGCGATACGGACGTCCGCCCTGACCGACACGCTCCTGCACGAAGAACACGCCACCCGGCGAATCCAGACGGATCAGCACGGCAGTCACCAGGCAGATCGGCAGCACGAACGGGGCCACCGCCAGCACGGCCAGCACGTCGAACAGACGCTTGAACAGCTCATATTCACTGTTGGGTGCCAGCTGACCGAAGCTGTTCTCGCGCACCTGGTTCAGCTCCACGCGACCGGTGAGCGACTCGCGCACTTCACTGGCGTCGTAGACCGGAATGCGGTTGAGCACGCAGTTGGCCAGGAAACGCTGCCACTCGGCCGGCATCTCGGCTTCCAGATCCGCGACCACGCCGTTGTAGCGCTCCTGGCCCAGGTCCGGTGCGCGCATCAGGTTCCAGCGCGCCCCACGAGTGGTGAACAGGTTGCGATAGTCACCGAACGGCACCACGGCCAGCTTGCGGATGCGGGTGCGCTGCTCGGCCCAGAAGCCGATGGAGCAGATCAGCATCGCCGCGAGCCAGGAGCTGCCCAGCACGATACGGCTGAAGCGCAGATCCAGCGCGATCAGCACGCTCATCGCCAGCAGATAGCTGATGGTGATGGCCGGCAGCACGTAGGCGAATGCCTTGGCACCGGGGTAGCGCGACATGTGACGGATCGCCTGCAGCGCGAGCAGGAAGCCACCGCTGGCCGCGATGACGCTGTGCATGCGCATCTCGCTGACCCAGGGGCGCAGGCCATTGATCAGCAACAGCGGGACACCCACCGCCAGAATCAGACCCACCAGCGCCTGACACAGCGAGTTGAACATCAGACGTTCGTACATGCGCGAATGTCGCTGACGCCCCTCGAGTCCGGTCGTCGCTGGATTTGTCGTCGTGTTCATGTGCCTGTCTCCCCCTTGGTTTGCGTTCGAGTGGTGTTTCCGTTCATCACACCCGGTGCCGTCTCCCGCCGCCCTTGCGGCCTGCACCGGTCTATCGCAAATCGTGCTGTCTTCTCATCACGCCGCATGCGCCCTTCGGGCCGGCATGCCGCGCCGTGTCGGTGACGTGGTGTCGAGTGACACCGGGTCTTGCGATACGTCGTCTTCCGCCTGGGTGTCTGTTGACGAGCTGTCATCAGACATAGGGGCGTCGCCGTGGATGGCAAGTCAGCACTCACGTATTTGCGCCGCCCTGATACTGGTAGTCGTGATAGCTGTAGCCGTAGCTGTAGGCCGTGGTCGCCTTGCGCTCGACGGCGTTGAGGATGGCGCCATCCACGCTCACGCCACTGGAAGCGAAGCGCTCCAATGCCGCTTCGATTTCCTTGGGCGAGTTGTGCATGAAGCGCGTCACCATCACGCTGACGCCGCACAGCTTGCCGACGATGGCTGCATCGGTGACCGCCAGGATCGGCGGCGTATCCACGATGACCATGTCGAAGTTCTCGCTGGCCCACTCGAGCAGCTCGGAGAAGCGCGCCTGCAGCAGCAACTCGGAGGGATTGCTCGGTGAGGTGCCGCGAGCCACGTAGCAGAGGGTGTCCGGTGTCTCACCGTCTTCGCCGACCACCGCCAGGCTCTCGTCGGCGATGCTGCGGATGATGGCGCTGCGCTCCACCTTGCCGAGCAGGTAGTCGCTCAGCCCCGGTGCCACGGCGCCCACCTGTTGGCCCGCCATGCTCTGATGCACGTGACCACGGCGCATGTCGGCATCGATCACCAGCACGCGGTTGCCTGCCTGGGCACAGACGGCGGCCAGGTTGGCGGACACGAAGCTCTTGCCGATGCCCGGGCTGGGGCCGCAGATCATCAGGCGGTTGTCGGGCGCTTCCATCATCGCGAAGTGCAGGCTGGTACGCAGACCCCGCAGACCCTCGATGGAGAGGTCCGCCGGATTGCGCACCGCCAGCAGGCCAGGCGCGGCATTGCCGGCCGCCGCCGTGGCGCCCTTGCCGAGCTTGAAGGAGGAGAAGCGCTTGATGCCTCGCGCCAGGCGACGATTGAGGCGCGCCTGCTCCTCGGAGAGCGGCAGGGTCGCATGCACGTTGAGGCCGAGATCGGAAAGCTCCGACGGTGTCTCGATGCCACGATGCAGCAGCGAGCGCAGCAGCACGAAGACCACACCCAACATGGCGCCCAGCAGGGTCGCGATCACCACGATCATCGCCTTGCGCGGGCTGACCGGGTGCGGCTGCGCCACGGCCTCATCCAGGATGCGGATGTTGCCGATGGTGCTGGCCTGGGCGATGTTCATTTCCTGGGTCTTGTTGAGCAGCTGCACGTAGATCTGCTGATTGACCTCGACTTCACGCTCCAGACGCAGGATCTCCTGCTGGGTGTCCGGAAGATCCCCCACCTGCTTCTCGAGCTCACTGCGCGTGCGCTCAAGATCCGCGCGCTTCTTGCGCAGTGCCACGTAGCTTGGGTGACTCGGGTTGAACTTGCCGGAGAGCTCCGCTTCCTCGAGCTGGGTCTGGTTGAGCTGGTTGTCGATGTTCACCAGCTGCTCGAGCACCGACTTGGTCTCGAGATCCAGATTCACGCTGTCGCTCTTGCCGCGATAGGCATTGAGACGCTCTTCGGCCTCGGTCAGCTTCTTGCGGACGGTCGGCACCTGTTCCTTGAGGAATTCGAGCGACTTCTCCGCTTCCGCCGATTGACGGTCGATGTTCTGCTGCTGATAGGTCTCGGTGATGCGTTCAAGCACCTGCTGGGTGCGCAGCGGGTCTTCCCCCACCAGTGCCAGCCCCAGCACGCCGGTCTCCTTGCCCATCTCGGCCACCGCGAAGCGCGCGCGCAGCGCATTGGTGGCTTCCAGAGTGGACTGGTGCATCAGGGTGAACTCGGCCCCCTCGCCCGCGGTGAGCGAGGTCACCTCGAGACTCACCTCGCCCAGCGGCCCCTCGAAACGCTCACGCTTGCCCACCGAGCCTGTGCCGAGCACCTTGCCGTCGTAGCGCAGTTCATAGCGGCCCTGCTCACCCGAGCCGAGCGTCACCAGCGTCAGCGGGACGTTGTCCCAGGCCTTGGGCACGGCCAGGCTGGCCACTTCCAGTGACTCGCCGGCCCACACCATGCTGGAACCGGACAGCCAGCTCGGGCGCTCCACCTCGTGGCTGCGCAGGAAGGTCCCGATCACCGGGTACTGGTAAGGCTTGACCACCAGATCCAGCTGCTCCTTCTTGACGGTCTCGCCCAGCACCAGGCGCGAGGTGATGATCTGGATCTCGGATTCCGACGGCGGCGCCTCCCCCCGCAGCATGCTGGAGACATCCCGCAGCGGATTCATGTTGCTGCCACCATCCTCGACCTGCACCAGCGCATCGGCCTTGTAGATCGGCGTCGCCAGCAGCGCATAGAGCACCGCCAGCACGGTGAAGGTGCCGGTGATCAGCGCCAGCGTCAGGCGGCTGTCATACAGCTGACCCAGCATGCGGCCCAGATCGAGACTGGTGCGCGCCGGTACCGCTGCGGGTTCGGTGGCCCCCGTCTGACGGGAGGAATGGGCATTGCGAATCGACATCGTTGAGTCACTCTCCTGGTGTCCTGCCCGTGCATCGCGACGGGCAGGGACGCCTTGACGACCCCTCGCCTTACTGGCCGAGGGTATCGAGGTTGTCCTGGATTTCGGTGCTGTAGTAGATGGAGCTCACGGTGGGCAGCAACTGACTGATCACGCGGTTCCAGCGCGACACCGGCGCGGCCGTGACATAGACGACATCCTGCGGCTTGAGCGCGAAGTCGGCGCCCAGAATCAGGGCCGTAGTGTTGCGAGCATCCAGCTGATAGACGGTGGCCAGCTTCTCGGGGTCTTCCCGGTCCCGCCGTACCACGAAGATGCCGGAGGCATCCGCGGAGTCTTCCTTGATGCCGCCCGCCTGGGCGATGGCATCGGTCAGCGAGATGGGGCTTCTGCCCAGCGGCAGGCTGACCGACTTGTCGACCTCACCCATCACGAACACCTTGCGGGTCCCGACATCCGGCACATACAGGACATCACCGTCCTTGAGCAGCCGATCACGTGCCTCGCCGGTCGCCGCATTGCGCTGTGCCAGCAGCTCATAGAGGGATATGACGGTCTCCTCGCCATTGCGCTTGAGCACCACGTTGTGCCAGTCCGCGTCTCCGGTCATGCCGCCGGCAGCGGCGATGGCATCGAGCAGACTCAACGGCACATCATTGATGGGCTGCACGCCAGGCTGCTCCACCTCACCGCTGATCCGCACCTTCTGACTGCGGAAGGCCGCCACCTTGACGTCGATCTGCGGCTCGTTGAGGTAGGGCTGGAGGCGCTCGCCCAGCACCCGACGGATCTCGTCCAGGGTCTTGCCGCTGACCTGGACACGGCCGATGTAGGGATAGAAGAGCGTGCCGTCGGCATGCACCACGTTGCCGGCTTCCTGGGCGCTGCGCTCGGAGCCCGTGGGCAACGACAGCTCCGGGTGGTCATAGACGACGATATTGAGAATGTCGCCCGGCCCCACGTGGTACTGATAATCCGGCGCCAGTTGCGCACGGGTGCTGCTGTTGAGCTCCTGGGTCAGCGCCTGCTCCAGCTCGCGCTGGGTGCCGTCACCCCGAGCCGCCTGGCGTGCCTGGGCATCCGCCCGCGCCTGGGCCTTGATCAAGCCGAAGGTGATGGGCTCCACATCGACGATGTCATCCACCGGCGCGGCCGAGGTGTCATAGTCGATGTCGCCACCGGGCGCGAAGACGCAGCCCGCCAGTCCGGTGAGGGCGCCGAGGCTCAAGCTGGCGCCCAGAAGTCGTGCGATCAGTGCATTTTTCATCTGAAGTCCGTTGAGTCGACAGACCCGAGCAGCGATTGATGCGAGGCTGCCCCGATCATTCCCGCCGCACGCTGACGCCGGGACCAATTCGATAACGTCTTCGGTTCGCCTTGCGTAACGCGATGGCCCCATGTGCAACGACAGTTGCAACGACGGTGACCTCGGGCCGAGGGTGATCCCTCGTGCTGGTGTCATGTCTTGGTTTGCTTGAGTACTTGCGTCTGCTGGCGTCCCGCCCCTTGCATGACGGCTTGCGCCTGTCTGGCAATGGCGCGAACACTCCCTTGGGCAATCACGCGAATGCTGGCCCATGAAGACGATGAATGTGATTGAGGATCCTTCGATTTACACGAAGTCTTCCTCATAAAATCACGTCTCTGCTGCACATCGATGATACCTTTTACAGGCACACATTCACGCCATCGACAGTGCCCACCACACCCACCTGACGGCACAGGCTCTACAACGTGATGGCAACGTTTATCGCACTGTCCGCTGCGTCGTCTTCATGGGCATCAAGAATGGAGTGACCAGACTCCATCTGTTGCGCATTTTACCTGATCCACGCCGCTCGCCAATCGAGCGCTGTTACAAAAATCCAATAAAAACATTGCTTTGTATCATCATCAGCACGACGTGTGTCGCTAACCGCCACATGGCGACGTAGCCGATTACAGACAGTGAAACGCTGGGTTCGTCTGCAAATCGACACATCCTTCACAAGAATTTCAGCAGCCATGCGGATCAAGTCCAGCGCCCGCGGTGTCTGAAAGATCGACAGGCATGTCTGCTTTTATCCACACCACGATTACTCTTTTTTACATAAATATTTCGCTTTCCATCAACGCCACATCGACGCGACCTCTCTCGCTAGACAGCCGACATTTTCTGGTTAACATGGGCCTCGCTTTCACGGGGGGATAGAGAGAGGCGTCCGTCTGAAATGTGCATGCACATTTCTCATGACGACGGCGATGTCATCACCTCGAAAGCGAGCAATACGGTGGCCAGGGAATGCGGCCATGGCAGGAACACCTCAGGACGAGGCTGCGCCAGGGAAGATGCTACGGACGGTATCAGGGACGGCGCCCTGCACATCATGGAACAGGCGTGAGCTTGCTCACGCACACCACGACGCAACTCTCAGCAGCAGTGTTGCCGATGGTCAGAGACAGCACGGCATCCGGCATGCACGACGCTGGCCTTGGCCACCCATCACCGAGCCCAGTCATCGCAGCGCCCTGACTGGCAGATGACCGGCAATGCTCATCAAGGAGACTTCATATGCGCAAGTCACATATCGGCGCCATTCTCGGCCTGTCCGGTGCCCTGCTATTGGCAGGCAACGCCATGGCGGAAGAGGAGGCACCTGCCGCTGGGCAGGCTGCGACGGGGACGACCGGTACCACCGGAACTACTGGTACTACCGGCACGACTGGCACCACCGGCACGACTGGCACCACCGGTACCACTGGCACGACCGGTAGCGTTCCCACCGGCAGCGCCGCTGGCAGCGGCACGGCCAGCCAGAGCGCGTCCGGCAGCGTGACCCCGAGCACCAACGGCGGCAGCATCGCGGCCGGCGCGGCCACGGGCACCGTCGGTGGCGGGACGACCGGCACCACCGGTACCACCGGCACGACAGGTACTACCGGCTCTACCGGGACACGTTGATGACGTCGCGCTCCGCATCGCGTCGTTCAGGCGCGAATCATCGCCAATCGCCAGCCAGGCACCTTCCAGGCATCCGGCGCTCGCTGACGCTGCTGGGCATCACTGCCTGTGCCGTGTCAGTGAGCGGCTGTGCCCAGATAGTGGCCAGTTCGGTGGGCGATGCCTTCGGCAAGGATGACTTCGAGGCGGCGCGCGCCAGTGAACTGCCCTACGCCTCCCTCAAGTTCCTGCATGGCAACAACACGGCACTGGTCGTGTTGGCCACGCTCGAGGATGAGGGACGCATCGCGCGTTTCGAGAGCCAGGACCGCGGCATCATCGAACTGCGCGACGGCGTACTGTCCGCGACATCCGGCTTCACGCGAGACATCGCGGACAGGCATGAGCAAAGCACTACCGGGCGCGCCTTGGCGCGTCCGGCCTGGCTGATGGCTGACGACAGCCGCTATCGCGTCAGTGTCAGCGCCCTGAGCCCCTATCCTCGCCGGCTGGAGCGGGCAGATGCCGCTTCCTCCGGCAGTCAGCATCAAGATGACGTGCCGGTGATGCAGGTGCATGAAGCCGATGCACATCTGCGCTGTGAGGCCGCCGCGCCACACGCGCTGCCACTGGCCGAGCTGTCGCTGCAACACTGCACCGAGACCCTGGCATGGGACGATGGCCACACCACCACCAACGAGATATGGCGCGATGCCACTCGGGTGTGGGCCGCCGACATGACGGCCTGGCCGGACGGGCCACGCTTCGGCTGGGAGATCGCCAAGGCATGGTAATGCGCTTTTCACGACCTGATTCTGCTCGCCCCGTACACGATTCGGCCCGCGTCGAGGGACCGCTGCGCGCCCTCGCCCGCGCACTGCCCACGGGAGTGTGCCTGGCCGCCCTGCTGACCCCGACCCTCGCCCGGGCGAACGAGACGCCGCTGCCCTTCAGCGCCGCCAGCACGCCACTGGCCAGTCAGGTACTGGAACAGCAATGGTCCTCCCATCAGACCCGCATGGCGCTGGACTGGCGCTACAGCTTCGTCAGCACGCCGCTGATTCGCCGGCAGATGGCCGCGACCGCCAACCGCCTGAGCGCCGAGATTGAACTGATCGCGGCTCGCTACGCGGTGGGAGCACCTGAGGGCAGCTCTCGGGCCGCCTATGTCGAGGGGTTGCACGCCTGGCAGCGCTATCTCGATCAGGGCCGTCAACAGGGTGAGCCACGCAGCGTGCTGGCACGCCTGCCCGGCCAGCTGAATCCGCTCACTGACATGCGCGATGGCCCGGGGGCGATACGCATCGCCCCCGGCATGGTGATCGGCGCCTGTCAGGCCCCCCGCGACGTGGTGATTCTGGACGCCAGTGGCGTGCACCAGCGCCAGTGGAGCCCCGGCCTGACACTGGACGCCTTGATCGATGAGCGCCGCGCCGCCGACTCGCTGGGCCAGGCGGCACGAGCCAGCCTCGTCACCCCCCAGGGGCAGGTGCTCACGCGGCCCATCGCCAGCTGGAATCGCCTCACGCGTGGCGCAGCCGACCTGCCGGTCGCGCCGGGAGCCAGTCTGGTGATCCATACCCCCGGTATCGATACCGCGCAGCAATGGGTCAACGAGGCGCTGCCGCAATGGCTGGCCAGCCGCCTGCCCGGTGAGAACTGTCACAGCTGGCAGCTGGACGCCGCCTCGCTGCCGTCAGCGGACGACGAGCCGACAGCCCCCGGGACGTCAGGCACTGACCCGCAAGCGCCAGCCCGCTAGCGGTCGTTCCCGGCACTGCCGGCATCGCCTCGATGTTTCTATCCTCCATACCCTCATTCACGCTCACGCGCCTGTCGCGCGGGAGCATGCGAGACGCCCATGTCGAGTCCTTTTCGCCCAGCCCATCCCTCCACGCGCCCCCGAGACGAGCAGCGCCCTGCTCCGGCACGCACCGGCTGGCTGGCGCTCGGCATGGCAGGAGGCCTGCTCGGCGCCCAGATCGCCCACGCCGCCACTGGGGAATCCCAGAGTGATTTCGGCGGCGTGGGGCTGATGCAGACTCCCACGGCACGCTTCGCCCCACAGGGCGAGCTGAGCTTCACCTACAGCCGTACCCAGCCCTACAAGCGCTTCAGCGTCAACGCCGCCCCCTTCGAGTGGATGGAGCTGGGCTTTCGCTATGTCTCGGTGGAAACGGTCAGCTACGGTGAGGCCGCCCCGGACCGCGACTACCTGGATAAATCCTTCGACACCAAGTTCCGGCTCTGGGAAGAGGACCGTTATCGCCCGGCACTCGCGGTGGGCCTGCGAGATCTCGGTGGTACGGGGCTGTTCAGCTCTGAATATCTGGTGGCCAGCAAGCGCTACGGTGATCTTGATGTCAGTCTGGGGCTCGGCTGGGGCTATCTGGGCACGCGGGGCGACTTCAGCAACCCTCTGGCGCTGGTGAGAAGCAGCCTCGAGACGCGCAGCGATACCACCAGCGACAACGGGGGCGACTTCCAGCTGGGCAGCATGTTCAGTGGCAGCCCGGCCGTCTTCGGTGGCATCGAATATCAGACGCCCTGGGACCCGCTGACCCTGATGCTGGAATACGAGGGCAACGACTACTCCGACGAGCCCCTGACGGTGGAGATAGACCAGGATTCACCGTTCAATCTGGGCGCGACGTTCAAGGTCAATGACAACCTGTCGCTGCATGGCGGCTGGGAGCGCGGCAACACCGCCATGCTGGGCCTGTCGCTGTCCACCAATCTGGCGGGGCTGGCTCAGGCCAAGGATGACGGCACCCCGGAAGATGTCGCCCCCAGTCACCATTCGCGCTACCGCCATGACCAGACCCCGGAAGCCTTCCGGGTGCGCTCGCTGGATGCCGTCAATCGTGGGGACAGCGAGACAGTCCCGTCGGATCGCCCTCCACGTCCCGCCGGTGCCACGCCGGCCTCAACGCCCTCGCTGGACGGCGGCGAGGCTGCACCTCAAGGCCGCCTGCTGACGCTGCCGACCTCCCCGAGTGCCACCACGGGCGAGCCCGCCGCAAGCCCGCCAGCGCCGATACGGCTGGAGGACGTCGACTGGCAGGCACTGGCCGCGACGCTGCGTGCCCAGACGGGGCTTGAAGTCTCCCGCCTGCGGGTAGAGGGCGAGACCTTGGTCATCGAGGCGGAGGCCACGCGCTTTCGCAAGGACCTGCAGGCCGAAGGCCGCGCCAATCGCGTACTGCACAACCGCCTGCCCGCCGAGATCACCCACTTCCGCTACCGCCTGAGCAGCAACGGCCTGGCGCTGCGCGAGGATGAGCATCCGCGAGAGGCCTTCGTCGCGGCCGCCAACGACAGACGTTTCGGTGCCGAGTACGAGCATTCCATCACCGCTCGCGCCGCCTCTCCCGCGCCTGACGACGACGCCAGCGCGGAGGCCGCCACGCTGCTGGACAGGGAACCCGCCGGTTTCAACTGGGGATTCTCGCCCAACCTGAAACAGAACTTCGGCGGACCGGACGGCTATCTCTACCAGCTCAACCTGCAGCTGGATGCCCTGTGGCGCACCGATCGCAATGGCTGGTTCTCCGGCGTGGCCACCTATCAGCTGGCCGACAACTACGAGAACTACGAGTACATCGCCGACTCCGACCTGCCACGCGTGCGCACCTACGTCGGGGATTACGTCAAGGAGACCGATCTGGGCATCACCAATCTGCAGTACACCCGCACTCATCAGTTCGGGCGTGACTGGTATGCCCAGGCCTACGGCGGCATTCTCGAGATGATGTATGCCGGTGTCGGTGCCGAGGTGCTCTATCGCCCGATGAACAGCTCGCTGGCACTGGGGCTGGATATCAACCGCGTCCGCCAGCGGGAATTCGATCAGCAGTTCGGCCTGCGCGACTATTCCGTCACCACCGGCCATGCCACCGCCTACTGGCAGTCCGGCTGGCACGATGTGCTGGTCAAGGGCTCGGTGGGGCGCTATCTGGCCGGCGATATCGGCGCGACGCTGGATCTGTCCCGCCGCTTCTCCAACGGGGTCAGCGTCGGGGCCTGGGCGACCATGACCGATGCCGGCGATGACTATGGCGAGGGCAGCTTCGACAAGGGGCTCTACGTCAGCATTCCGCTGGACGCCTTCTTCACCACCTCCAGCAAGGGCAGTACCGGCTTTGCCTGGGCACCGCTGACCCGTGATGGTGGTGCACGCCTCAATCGTCGCTACCAGCTCTATTACATGACCGATGACCGGGACCCCGAGGGCTACTGGGAAGGGATCGACAAGGTCTACAAGTAATCCGTGCGTGAGTATGTTTCACTGCCGGCTGAAGCGTGCCGATGATGGCACCTGACTCACTGTGGCTGACCCTGACCCGATGAATATTCCGATTACCGACGTATCGCCGTTCGCTACCGGCGATACGACACCTGTGAATCCCGAGATCACCTGCAGCAACTGCCAGGCCTGCTGCTGCAGGCTTGAGGTCATCCTGCTCACCGATACCGGCGTGCCGGACTATCTGATCGACGAGGATGAGTGGGGGGGCGAAGTCATGCGCCGCCTCGATGATGGCTGGTGTGCCGCCGTCGATCGCGAGACGCTGATGTGCACCATCTATGATCGCCGCCCCCAGCTATGCCGTGACTATGAGATGGGCAGCCCGGAATGCGAAGACGAGCGCAAGGAAAACGGTCTGGATCAGTGATCCGTCCTCCTGTCGCTCGTCGCTTGTCGCTTGCCGCTTGAGTCAGTCGCTTGAGTCAATCACTTGAGTCAGTCGCCTGAGCCGCCCTGGTTTCTGGCGTCTGGTGGCTGGCCGCCCCGATGGCGAGAGCGGCCTGAACGCCGCGCTAGCCGGCGCTGACCTTCTCACCTGCCTGCTTCGCCGGCATATCGCCGCGTTGCTCAGGCGTGCACAGGGCGCGCATGTTGCCGTGCACTTCCACCTCGCGATGCCAGCTGAGCGCCTGCTCCAGGCAATGCGGGGTATGGCCGCCCCGCCGGCAGGCCTCCTCGAA
This sequence comes from Cobetia marina, assembly GCF_001720485.1. Lineage (GTDB taxonomy): Bacteria > Pseudomonadota > Gammaproteobacteria > Pseudomonadales > Halomonadaceae > Cobetia > Cobetia marina. The sequence continues at coordinate 1,414,517 of NZ_CP017114.1, read as the reverse complement.
GTAGGCCCGCAGCGCGGGACGATAGCGCGGGTCGGCGCAGTTCTCGATCACCAGTACCGCACGTTCTCGCGGTGCCAGCCCCCGCAGATCCGCCAGGCCGTGTTCGGTCACCAGAATGTCCACGTCATGCTCGGTGTGATCCACGTGACTGACGAAGGGCACCACGCTCGAGATATCCCCGCCCTTGGCCAGTGACTTGGTGATGAACACCGAGAGCTGGGCATTGCGCGCGAAGTCCCCGGAGCCGCCGATACCGTTCATCATCCGCGTGCCGCACACGTGGGTGGAGTTGACGTTGCCGTAGATGTCGAATTCCAGCGCGGTATTCACGGCGATGACGCCGAGACGCCGCACGATGCCCGGATGATTGGACAGCTCCTGCGGACGCAGGATCAGACGGTCACGGTAACGCTCGAGGTCCTTCCACAGGGTGCGCCCGCGCTCCTCGGTGACGGTGATGGAGGAGCCGGAGGCGAAGTCGAGCTTGCCGGCATCCAGCAGATCGAAGGTGGAGTCCTGCAATACCTCCGAGTACATGGTGAGGTGCTCGAAGGGCCCCTCCTTCAGTCCGCTCATCACCGCGTTGGCCATGCTGCCGATCCCGGCCTGCAGCGGCAGCAACGCAGGCGTCAGACGCCCCAGCGTGACCTCCTGCTTGAGCAGTTCGACCAGATGGTCCGCCATCCGCCGGGTATCCTCATCCGGCGGGGTACAGGTCGAGGGGCTGTCCTTGCCACGCGTCAACACGATGGCGGCGATCCTGGCAGGATCGATGGGGATGTACGGCGTGCCGATACGCGAATCCGGCGCCACCACCGGGATCGGCTGACGGCTGGGGCGCATCTGCGGAATGTAGATATCGTGCAGTCCCTCGAGTGCCGCCGGGGACTCGAGATTGAGCTCGATGATCACCTTGTCGGCCAGAATCGCGTAGCTGGCCGAATTGCCCACCGAGGTGGTCGGCACGATGCCGCCGTCGGTGGTGATGGCACTGGCCTCGACCACCGCGACGTCCATGTCACTCAGCTGATGGTTGCGCAGCAGCTCCACCGTCTCCGAGAGATGCTGATCCATGAACATCACTTCGCCGGCATTGATGGCACGGCGCAGCACCGGATCGACCTGGAACGGCATGCGCCGCGCCAGCATGTGGGCGTCCGCCATCTGACCGTCCAGGTCATTGCCCAGCGAGGCGCCGGTCATCAGCGTGATGGCGAACGGCTCGCGGCGCGCCTTCTCCACCAGCGCCAGCGGCAGGGCCTTGGCCTCCCCCGCCCGCGTGAAGCCGCTCATGCCCACCGTCATGCCATCGCGAATCAGCTCGGCGGCCTGGCTCGCGCTCATGTGGCGTGACTCCCATCCCTGCCAGCGACAGCGCCGGGCGAGCTCGCCACGCAGCGCCTCGTCAAGCTCCGTCACCTCCATGCGCGACAGCAGCGAGAACGACTGGCGAAAGGACTGGGCATCGGCCACGTCGCTCGCGGCAGGCGGTGCATCAACGAATCGGGACTTGGAAGAAGACACGGTACGGGTTCCTCGATGACAACGAACAAGGGGTAGGCAGCAAGTCGCGCAAACACCTCACGACACTGGTCAGGCTGTCATCCAGCATCCCACGCGCCGTGGCGGCGTCGCATCAGGCCTTGGTCGCAAGCCGGGGTCGCGCACTGAAACAGGACGGTGCGCTCCAAGCGACGCCCTGACGCGGGCCTGTCCCTGCCCCGGAAACACGAAGACCCGCTTCCAGGAGCGGGTCTTCGTGTTTCCGGGGCAAGTTTGAGGAGAGCCCTGTCACGTCATGGCAGGCGTTACACCATGCCGTCGAGGTCCATGTTGTCGAAGCTTTCCGGGGCATCGGCGTAGCCGTAGAGCGTGTTGCGGCGCTGCAGGCGGAATTCGCCCAGCAGCTGCTCATAGCGACGCGGCACCTCGGCATTGTCACGCGTGACGATGTACAGGTTCTCGTAGACGGCCTCGGTGAGCGGCATCTCGCGCACCTGGCGCTGCCACGGGGAGGTCTCCAGCACCGTGCGCGAGACGACGGTGAAGCCCAGGCCACGTGCCACGGCATCCAGCACCATGCCGATGTCGTTGGTGAAACCCTGCTGCGGGAAGTGGCTCATCGAGCGGAATTCACCAGCGAAGTTCTCACGCAGCAAGGCGCTGGCGTTGTTGACGCCGTCGGCGTAATTCATGAAGCCCAGCGCCATCAGCTCATTGAGACTGTTGCCGGCGAAGTCGGCGGGCACCACCAGGCACAGCGGCTCCTGATGCCACAGCTCGAAGTTGAGATCCGGATGCTTGACTGGCTCGGTGACGATGCCAAGATCGAAGCGCCCCGCCAGCACGTCCTGCACGATCTCGGAATTGAAGGCGAAGCTGTAGCTGACCGTCAGCCCCGGATGCTGCTGCTGATAGCCGAGCGTGAACGGATAGAACATCAGCCCGACGCTTGAGGGGCTGGCCACACGGCATTCCCCGCTGTCAGGCGAGTCATCATCCAGCGAGTGCATGAACTGGGTGTGCTCGGCAAACAGCTTGACGGAGTAGTCGTAACAGCGACGCCCCGCTGCGGTGAGCGAGAACTTGCGTCCCTGACGGTTGAGCAGCGAGCGCCCCAGGTACTGCTCCAGCTTGCGGATATGCTGGCTGACGCCGGGCTGGGTCATTTCCAGCTTGCGCGCGGTATGGGTAAAGCTGCCGGTCTCCACCAGGGTGATGAAGGTACGAAAATACTGGGCGTTGAACATGGAGGCACTGACCACTCACGAACGGGGGACGCGACTCGGCGCGTCGTGTTGCCGATAGCTGCCTGAATGTCTGCACAGGGCCACCGACCCGCAAAGCCCATGATTCTACCAGAGCCAGCCGCCATGCGCAGCGCTGCGCCGTGGCGCCCTCGCGTGTTAGCATCATCCTCATTGCCAGGTGCCGCTCTGGCTGCGTCTTTCGTGGGCGATGCCCGAATGACGCGGCAGGGCTCGGCGCCTTTCCTCTGCCCCGACCAGTCCTCGCGACTGGCCCGAATCACGAGATGCTCCAGATGCTTGATCCACTGGCCGCGCGCGGCGAAGCCATCCACAAGGCACTGCTCGCCATGGAAAGCGAATGCGCCGAAGTCGACCTCTTCCCGCTGGGATACATGATTCCCCAGGTGGAACTGGTTCTCGAGAACGCCGATTACGATGCCGCCGATGTGGTCGCGGAAGATTTTGACGCCACCTTCGAAGAGTGGATGCAGCACGCCTTTGCCCAGGACGGCATGAGCGTGGACGACCGCGAGCGCATCGCCGAACTCTGGGCAGAAGCCCGGAACCGCGCCCAGTCAGCCGTGGGCGCCTGACACAAGGAAGACGGTCATGAACTCTGTCACCAGTGAAGCTACCACCTACTCCCGCGATGCCAGCTCGACGCTGGTCTCCACCATCATCTCACCGGAAGGCAGCCTGGAAGTTCTCTCCCAGGATGAGGTCAATCGCCTGCGCGACACCTCCTCCAATGGCCTGCATGACATCCTGCGCCGCTGCGCGCTGGCGGTGCTCAACTGCGGCAGCCAGACCGATGACAGCGTCTCGGTGCTCAATGCCTACAAGGACTTCGAGATCGAGGTGCTGCAGCAGGATCGTGGCATCCGTCTGAAGCTCGACAATGCGCCGGGCGATGCCTTCGTGGATGGCAAGATGATCCGCGGCATTCGTGAGCACCTCTCGAGCGTGCTGCGCGATATCGTCTACGTGGCCAACGAGATCCAGAACACGCCCCGCTTCGATCTCTCCACCACCGAAGGCACCACCAACGCGGTGTTCCATATCCTGCGCAACGCCGGTGCCCTGAAGTCCTCGCGTGAACCGAGCCTCGTCACCTGCTGGGGTGGCCACTCGATCAATCGCGAGGAATACGAGTACACCAAGGACGTGGGCTATCACCTCGGCCTGCGCGAACTCGACATCTGCACCGGCTGTGGTCCCGGCGCGATGAAGGGCCCGATGAAGGGGGCCAACGTCGCGCATGCCAAGCAGCGTCGCAAGCAGGGCCGTTATCTGGGCATCTCGGAGCCGGGCATCATCGCCGCCGAGTCACCCAACCCGATCGTCAATGAACTGATCATCATGCCGGACATCGAGAAGCGCCTTGAGGCCTTCGTGCGGACCGCGCATGGCATCATCGTCTTCCCGGGCGGCGTGGGCACCGCGGAAGAGATTCTCTACCTGCTGGGTATCCTGCTGCATCCGGAAAACGAAGGCCTGCCGTTCCCGGTCATCTTCACCGGCCCGGCCTCCAGCGCCGACTACTTCCAGCAGATCGACGAGTTCATCACCTATACGCTGGGTGAGGAAGCGCGCTCGCGCTATACCATCATCATCGACAATCCGGTCGAGGTGGCGCGCACCATGCGAGGCGGCATCGATGACGTCGCGGAGTTCCGTCGTCAGCATCACGACGCCTTCTACTACAACTGGCGTCTGCATATCGCCCCGCACTTCCAACAGCCCTTCGCGCCGACCCACGCCAACATGTCGAGCCTGGCGCTGCATCGCAACCAGCCGGTGCATGAGCTGGCCGCCAACCTGCGTCGTGCCTTCTCGGGCATCGTCGCCGGCAACGTCAAGAAGGAAGGCATCGAGGAGATCGAGCGCGATGGGCCCTTCCGCCTGACCGCCGAAGCCGAGCTGATGGAGCGTCTCGACGCCCTGCTCACCTCCTTCGTGGCCCAGGGCCGCATGAAGCTGCCGGGCAGCGACTACGAGCCCTGCTACACGCTGTGCAAGTGAGGCCGTGACGCCCGGGCCATCAGCCCCGGGCCTGATGCGACGACGCCCCCGACCATCACTGGCCGGGGGCGTCGTCGTTTGCGGCAGACAGGGCTCAGTCGCTCTTGCGGCCCCGATGCATCCACAGACTGATGACATGCGCCACCAGCCCCAGTGTCAGGCCATCGACCAGCACTTCCAGCGCCCCTTCCCTGGGGCGGTCAAGCATCGGCGCGGCGAAGTTGAAGGCTGCCATCGCCGCCAGGCCCACCACCAGCCACACGAACACGCGACGCATCAGCCTCGGCACTTCGCCCTGGGCGACATCGGAAAGCTGGCGATAGATGTAGACCCCCAGCGCCGCGACGGCCACGGCAAAGCCACTGATCAGCATCAGGCGCGTGGTATCACCGCTGAGCAGAAAACGCGGAATGTTGGCGACCATCACGATGGCGAGGCCCGCCAGCACGGAGACACGTTGCGGTGTCAGGTTGCGGGCGCGCGGATGATCAGGATTGAGTTTCGGCATGTGCAGCAGTCTCGAGGAAAGGTCGGGCAACGTGGAAATCGAACACGATGAAGAAGTCGGACGCCGGGCACGCCCGGCGTGACGGGATCAGGCGGTCGCCGGCAGCGTCGGAATCCAGCTCTCGACCCACGGCAGGGCCGCGTCATCCGCCATGAAGGTCTCCATGGCATCGATCTCGAGGCGCTCGCCGTGGCGCGTGGCGCCCAGATCCGCCAGGCGCTCGTCCAGCTGACGCCCGGCACCGCAGTAGGTCTCGCCGTAGGAGCTGTCGCCGAGAGCGATCAGACCATAACGCAGCCAGTCCAGCGCCGGTGACTGGGCCGAGAGCGCATTGAGGAAGCCGCTCAGGTTGCCCGGCACATCGCCACTGCCGGTGGTGGAGGTGACGAACAGCGCCAGATCCGGGCGTGTCTCCGTCAAGTCTTCCAGTGTCGGCTGGTCAAGCACTTCCACCGTATAGCCTGCCTGCTCGAACAGCGGTTGCACCTGCTCGGCCACATCCAGTGAGCCGCCATACATCGTGCCGACAAAAATCTTCAGAAGCGCCATGCATCCTTCCTTATTCGTACGATCACCCGCCACGGGCGGGAACGTGAGTGCGGTGCGAAGAGTCGTGCAGCGGCTCTCCGACATTTGGTCGCGATGGTAGCACAGCCTGCCCGCGGGACGCAGGCCGGCCGGGGCCCGCGCCATGGAGCACGCGTACTCCAAAGACAAGACAGCGCCACCGTGAAATCACGATGGCGCCGCTTTTTTCTTGCGCTGACGTTCTTGCGCTTACGTTCCTGCACTGACGTTCCTGCGCTGATGCCCTTGCATCGGTGCTGCCGTTGCCGCCGTGTCGCTACCTCGTTCTCCGGAGCGGGGCTACGCGTCAGTGAAGCCTCCCGGGGTGCGAGCCTGGATCACGACCGCTGGCGATGCCCTTCCGTCAGAGACACGCTGGCTGACAGCACCTTTTGATCAGAAGCGATACGCCGCCGACAGACGCACGTCACGCCCCGGACTGGTGATGGCGCCCGGCGTGATGCCACGTGGGCTGTTGGTTTCCAGATAGAAGGTGTTCTGGTCGGAGTATTCCTTGTCGAACAGGTTGTAGATACCGGCCGTCAGAGTCAGGTCCGGCATGTCACCCGGCACCCAGCTGGCGTAGAGGTCATGCGTGGCGTAACCGGCACGCTCGCTCTGGTCATCCGGCAGGTCGGTAAGGCGCTCGTAGGCGGTCACGGTCCAGCCGAGAGTCAGCTGCGGGTCGGCGAAGGTGTAACGGTTGTCCAGGCTCCAGCGGTCTCCGGTCTGGTTGCCCAGCCCCATGTCATCCACCACGGTCTCGCCCTGGTTGTCTTCCAGGTCCATGGTCAGGTAGCCCAGCGTCATGTCCCAGCCGCCCAGTCCGTAGGTGGCTCGCGCCTCGACACCCTTGCTGGTGACGATACCTTCCATGTTGGTGATGGTGGTCACGTCACCCGCCGACCCTTCGGTGATGTAGTTGTCGAAGTGGGTATCGAAGTAGGTGACTTCCAGTCCGGCACGGTCACGCTGGGTGAGGATGCCCTCGCCTTTCCAGCGGGCACCGACCTCGGTGCTGCGCGAGGTCTCGGCCTCGAGACCCGGCTCGACCACCAGCGTCTCGCCCGGGCCGACGCCCCCGTCGATCAACAGGGCTTCGCGGCCCTTGTTGCCACGCACGGCCGTGGCATAGCCGGTGAACAGCTCGACACCCCCGCCGACACGCCAGTTGAGGCTCGCGTTGGGGCTGACATCGGTGTCATCCAGCGTCTCGCCATTTGCGTATTCGGTCCGGTAGTCATCGACCCGGGCACCGAAGGACAGATCCACCGCGCCGAGCGTCATGCGGTGCTGGGCGTAGAGCGCGATGTTGCGCGCCGTCTCGTCGAAGCCAGCGGTGCTGGATTCATCCTCGACGTAATCACTGCCCAGGGTCAGACGGTTGTTCATCGCCTCGGGGCCGAAGCGGAAGGTGTTGTTGAGATCCCCCCCGACACTCTCGACCTTGGCATTCGAGCTGGCGCCGGTAGCGAGGGACGTGCGGTCCACTTCCGTACTGGAGTGGAAGACATTGGCGTGCACATCCACCAGCCGCGAGCCCGGTGCGAAATCGTAGTTGGCGGTATAGGTGTCACGGCTCAGCTCGGTATCGACCTTGGCGTTGTTGAACGGCTGACACTCCATGTTGGGACGCACGCAGTAGATGCCGGTGTCCTCATTGTGCTCCGCGCTGAGTCGCAGGCTGTGCGCGCCCTGATCCAGCAGGCTGAACTTGCCGAAATAGCTGCGCTGATGACCGCCGGTGCCCTCTTCCTCATCACCGCCGCCGGTGCGGTAGTCATCGCTGTTGCGTGCGCTGGTGGTGAACAGCAGCCCCGCGTTGGGCGCCACCTCCCCATACACCGACAGCGTGCCCTTGACGGCATCTGCCGCGGATTCCGTGCTGCCCTTCACCATGCCACCGAAGCTCTGACCCGGCTTGAGCAGGTCCTGGGCATCCTTGGTCACGAACTTGATGCTGCCACCCAGCGCGTTCGGCCCGTTGTCCGCCGCCCCCGGCCCGGCCTGGACCTCGGCGCGCTTGAGCAGCTCCGGCTCGATGTTGAAGTTGGAGCTGTGGTGGAACAGGTAGCCGTTCTGGCTGGCGCCATCGATGCTGATGTTGAGGTTGGTATCTTCCAGCCCGCGCACGTAGAGCTTCTCGGAGGAGGCCGTGGTGCCGCCAACGGTGACGGAAGGCGTATCGCGGAAGATGTCCTTGAGATCACGCGCCTGATGCAGGGCAAGCTCTTCGCTGTCCACCACCGCCGTGGCCTCGAGACGATCCTCCTCGACCTGCAGTGTCTGCATCTGCAGCGGCTCGGCATTGACCGTCCCGGCACACAGCAAGGCGATGGCCGCGACCAGCGGACGAGGAGTGAAGGCCGTCGCGCGTGAAGCGCTGACGGTGTGGCGCGAAGAGAGGCAGACTGTCATGAGCGGAGCGTTCCCAAGATTAATAATAATAATGATTCTTCTTTGCAGGCGAGATAATGCACTTTCTTGCACATTTCCGTCATCTACCGTTTCTGCAACGCCTCTTCTCGAAACCTGCAATCGGGTGCCCTCCTCACGGGCACGCCCACTCGCCTCGCACCCACCTGCCCCCTCGCCGATTCCCGATTTCTCGCGCCAGAAGGCCCTCCCCAGCCGCGCAAGGACCTGCCCTGCGCCTTGCCTCACGAAAAAGACACTTTTTCTCACCTGTCTGTCATCAGATACGGAACCATCTCCGGTCACTGACGTCTGAGCCGTCATGCCGCCAATGACGCCAGTCCCCCGCCGTTGCGCATTCTGCCGAGGTGTCACGTTTCACGGAGATCGGAATTGCGCAATGCGTGCGACTTTGGATGCAACAATGACGGGATGGTGATATTGTTAGCCTGCTCAGAGTCGCCGGCATCCAGCGCCTGAAAACCGTTCTCGCGTTTCTGGCGCGGCACTGTGCGCGAAACCGGGTTTCGAGACCGGTTTTCAAGACCGGGCTTCAAGACCAGGCTTCAAGACTGAGCCCCAAGACCGGGCTTCACGAGCCGGCCGCAAGAGCTGAAGGCAAGAATCAAGTGCAAGACCTGTCGACGTGCGCTGCGGTGCACGACTGACAGGAGCGGTTGTTGATCGATGAGCGCGTCTTTGCCCGGGGCATCCCCCCGCGGTACGAGGGGCACGGTCATCGACAGGCAATCCGTTGTGCAGCCCCTGCGCTGCGACGGGCCCGACATGGCCCGTACAAGGTGGGTGTTTCCCTGACGACACACCCCGACCCCCTGAACAACCGGACCTATTCGATGAGCGATATCGACGCCTATAACACCTTTCTGATGGTCGCGGATCTCGGCAGCCTGTCCCGTGCTGCCGAACGCCTGCGCCTGCCCAAATCCACCGTCAGCCGTCGCCTCGACGCCCTCGAGGGCCGCTTCGGCACTCGCCTGGTGGAACGCGGCCATCGCGGTATCCGCCTGTCGGAAGCGGGTGAGACTCTCTACCGCTACGCACGATCGATGGCCAACCTCGATGATGAAGCGCACCGCGCCATCGAGGATCGTCAGTCGGACCTCACCGGCACCATTCGTATCCACGCCACCCCAGCGCTGGGTCGTCACTTCCTGGGCCACGCTCTCACCAGCTTCCTGTCAGAGCATGACGGAGTCGATATCAAGCTGAAGCTGTGGCACAACGGTCGCGAGATTCTCGAGAACCAGCCGCATCTGGTCATCGGCTTCCCGCACCTCGCCGGCAGCACTCACGTCTTCCGCCCGCTGACCCAGTGGCAGCAAGCCGCCTACGCGGCCTCGCATGTCGAGCATCCCGAAGAGCTGCCGTGGGGAGAGCTGGAACCGCTGGTCTCCGGCACCTCTCTCTCGCGTCACCCGGAAGACCCGCGCCCGAATCACATCCAGTCCGATGACCTCGAAGTCCTTACCGACTACGTCGCCGATGGCCTGATTCGCGCCGTGCTGCCCATCGACTGGGTCAACTCGCTCAGCGAGCGCAACGGCCAGTCCTTCAAGCGTCTGGAATGCGACGAGATCCCGCCGGTCGAGATCGGCATGCTGCTGCCGCGCGGCCCGATCCCGACCCGCGTGCGCATGCTCGCCGACTGGCTCGCCCGCGAGATCGGCAAGACAGAACCGGAGCGCGTCACCGCCAAGGCCGCCCGTCGCACCGTCAGCGAAGCCGCCACCACTGCCGGGTGATGGCAGCGGTGCCATGCTGTCGCCCTCCTCTCGCTTGAGATGAACCAGCGCAGCACGCAGCAAAAAGGCCAGCCCTCCGGGGCTGGCCTTTTGCGTTCTGGCTTGTCATGTTTAGCATGGACTGAATCAATGACAGGCAGGGCTTCTCATGTGGCAACGCGACACTCTCACCCTCTCCGCCCGCAAGCGCGGTTTTCACCTCATCAGTGACGAGGTGGAGCAGGCATTGGCCGAAATGCCGCTTCTCTACTTGTATTCGGATGCTATATAATTCTCATAAAAATATTATAAAAGAGGAATGAAATGGATTTCTTATATTTTGCGGCTAGCATTCTTGTCTCCCTAGTAACTCTGTACGTAACCTTTAAATATAGCAAGATTCAAAATAAGCAATATACCCGAGATAGCTTATACCGCCTATTCACACATACGAATGAGATAACAAATATAGACAACATTCAACCTCATCAAGAAATTAACCTAAGACGTGAATTTAAAAGAATATACAACCTAGAGGTGAGCATAAGGACAATACATCTATTAACAGCACGATTTGACGACTACAAGTTTGCTACTCAGTGCTTTAAATATACCAAAAAAATAACCGAAATCGATAACCTCATAAGCAAACTAAGTAGGCGCAATCAATCTCGTTTCCGCACAGGCATGTGGCTAATTATAATAATCATATATTATGTATCTTATGCTATAGTAGTGTCAACGGTGGGAGATGGGTTCAGTATAGTACATGATGGAGCTGTAACAAAATTAGCCGGCGAGACTATTAAAAGCTTAATGTTTGCAGGTGCTATGCCCTTATCAGTACTTTTGGGTCTTTCACTTAGAGACATGCAATTTTTTGATCAAATAGTGTTACGAGAGCAATATCTCAACATACCGGTAGTATCCATCGTTGCGAGAAATGAAATTCTTAAGAAGATAGATGGTTATTAATAATATTGCGACTCCATTACCAGCAAATCAAATGACGCCTATTAAGACTTCTAGTGAAAAAATGACAGATAACTACTCCTTGCTGGAGGCTATTACAGTGTTAGGTTTTGATCATGACCGCTAATTTTAAATTATACAATTGCAAATGCAAACCGATTGAGCGGCATGTGAAAGCGCTATAAACAATAGGAATACCTGCCCCAAAAGTGGATCTTTTTACTTAGAAAAGGCTACTTTAATCCTTCAATAAAAATCAAAACCTTATCCTCATTACTTACAAACCACATAAATAATTGAGACGCGATCCCTAAAACACCGACAAAAAATATTGCACTAGATATCCTATTACTCATCTTGGCTGACTTCAAGCTGTCATTATGTCTCTGAACATTCAACTCATACTCAGATAACGTGATTAGCGCCTTCCCTGTTACACGATACCCATGTTCTTGCTTTTTTAGGTCACCAGATTCTACAAATGAATCTAAAATTAATTGTAGATGTACTCGATAGCGATCTTTGTCAGGATGATAAAACCATTTGCGTGTTTTCTTATCAACCGCCATTGTTATTGAATTAAAGTCTCTTCCATCTTCGATTTTCTTTTCAACCAGATATTTAAGAACATCCAACCTTTCCTCTCTAACTAAAGTTCGTGAGTTGTATAAGGATTGATCAAGCCCATCTTTGAAAACCAGTACTTTATGCCACTTAATAAAGTCAAGAACGATAAACTTAGCCGCTGAAGTATATGTAAATTGATAACCTCGGTAATAGTGTTCTATCCTTAGCCGGCATTGTGAACAGTATCCTTTATCAACATCCAAAACCTTCCTAATCCCGAGTTCTTCATCGCCAAAAATAATACAATTAAAACCTAATTCCTCTTTCCCTACCACTAGAATCCTACTGTCATCTCTTGAAAGCTCAATTGAATAAAAATCATTACTTGAAGCTGATGGTAAACTTAGTGGAATCCGACTAGGTGCGGGCTTCCTGACAGCCTTGTTCAAAGCAGCTAAAAATAACATAAAAACCTCCATTATCGCTAGAAATTTCAATGCAAGTTATAAGCATGCAGACAACTTCTAACCAATTTTCTCGGTAAAAAAATAGCCTTAATCTTATAAAGCAAAACTACTATACTGACTATCAAGGAGTTTCCTACCAACACACCAAATTCTAAAGTAATTATCAACCAGTTAATATAGGTACTTTTATGTGGCAACGCGACACTCTCATCCTCTCCGCCCGCAAGCGCGGTTTTCACCTCATCAGTGACGAGGTGGAGCAGGCGTTGGCCAAAATGCCGCCGGTCAGTATCGGCCTGCTGCATGTGCAGCTGTTGCACACCTCCGCCTCGCTGACCCTCAACGAGAATGCCGACCCCGACGTGCGTCAGGACATGGACGCCTTCCTGCGCCGCCTGGTGCCCGGCAACCTGCCCTACTTCCGCCACACGCTGGAAGGCGATGACGACATGCCCGCCCACGTACTCGCCAGCCTGCTCGGCACCCAGCTCACGCTACCCGTCGAAGCCCGCCGCGGCGTCAATCGCCTCACCCTCGGCACCTGGCAAGGCATCTGGCTCGGCGAACACCGCGACCACGGTGGCAGCCGCAGGCTGTATTTGACGTTGAGTGGGGAATGAAAAAAGGCCGCGAGTGATCGCGGCCTTTTTTGTTGTCAGGAGCTACTAAAATACGGGCTTATCGCGTCGAGTCCTCGTCCCCTACCGTGCCGCCCATCGGGTCGATGGCTTTGCTGGAGGGGTATTTGTAGGAGGCGAAGCGTACGGCGAGTACCGAGAGGGCGAGGAAGAAGATGCCGCCGCAGAGGTAGAGCAGGCCGATATCGGGGGCCTTGTGGTGGGAGACATCACCGATGAGGTAGCGCGTCAGCGCGGTGATGGCGATGTAGAGCAGAAAGCGGATCGGCAGGTGGTTGGTCTTGAAGTAGATGCCGACCATCGCGCCGAGTTCGAGATAGATGAACAGCAGCAGGATATCATCGACGCTCGCCGAGCCCTTGGCGAACATCTCGAAGAAGGCCGACACCGAGGCAATGGCGATGGCTCCGCCGATGGCGAACAGCCCCAGATAATGAAAGCCCTCGACCAGGAAGTTGCCGATCGAGTTGGCTTGTTCGTGCATGCGTTCCCGGTGCTTGTCTAGCCGCTTCATGCCTTGTGTCCTCGAAGAGGGATGATGAGAAAGAGGCAGCAAGAACGGTGCCACCCGGTCGCAGCATCACGGATTCTGACGCTGAGGCAGTGCGCAGGCGCGGCGTCTACCAGCCGAGGGTCTGCTTGACGAAGGGAATGGTGAGCTTGCGCTGGGCGGAGAGCGAGGCGTTGTCGAGCTCGATCATCGCGGCGAACAGGCCCGGCAGGCTGCGCGGCCCGCGATGCAGGATGTAGCGGGCGACTTCATCGGGCAGCGCGAGGCCGTGGTCCTTGGCGCGCAGCTTGAGCGCCTCGAGGCGCTGGGCGTCATCCAGCCCGGAGAGGTGGAAGGTGACGCCCCAGGAGAGGCGTGAGGCCAGATCCGGCAGGGTGACGGGAAGCAGGCGCGGCGCACAGCTGGCGCTGACCAGCAGGTGGCGGCCACTGTCACGCAGGCGGTTGTAGAGGTGGAACAGCGCCTCTTCCCAGCGCTTGCGGCCGATCACGCTCTCGAGGTCGTCGATGGCGACCAGATCCATCTCGTCCAACCCCTCCAGCATGTGCGGCGGGAAGTGGCCAATCTCCTTGAGCGGCAGGTAGAAGGCACGCTTGCCCTGCTCTCCCGCCAGATGGCATGCCGCCTGCAACAGATGGCTACGCCCACTCTGCTCACCGCCCCATAGATAGACGAAGGGCTCCCCGCCGTCAGCAAGCTGCCCCTTGAGGGCCTCTGCCAGCGAGGTGGAGGTGAAGTGGTAGTTGTCGAAGGTCGCGGCGTCGCGTACCCCGACGCCGAGTGCCATCTGTCCCTGTGTCATTGCCATCCGTCATGCTGGTTGTTGTTGCCGTGATCTCTCTCGATCACTGGGTATCCTCTGCCGCCGAAGACGCGGGTGGCTCACTGGCGGCCACGGGGCGAGAATCACGCTGTTGATCATATAAAGTACTGTTTTTATAGCGATCATGCAGATAACGCAAGAGCACCATGATCACGGCGGCTACCGGCAGCGCCAGCAGAATGCCCGTGAACCCGAACAGCTGCCCGCCGGCCATGACGGCAAAGATGACCGCCACGGGGTGCAGGCCAATCTTGTCGCCCAGCAGCAGGGGTTGCAACACCACGCCTTCCAGCAGCTGTCCCAGCGCGAAGACACCGCCCACCGCCAGCAGCGCCCACCACTCGCCGAACTGGAAGAAGGCCACCGTCGCCGCGATCAACACCCCGACGATGACCCCCAGATACGGCACGATACTCGCAAGCCCCGCCACCAGCCCGATGAGCAGCGCGAACTTGAGGCCGATGATGGCAAGGCCGATGGCATAGACGATGCCCAGACTCAGCATCACCAGCAGCTGCCCGCGCAGGAAGGCCCCCAGTACCTCGTCGCAGTCATGGGCCAGCCGCGTGGCGGTCGGCTCCATGTGGCGCGGCAGGAGCCCCTGCAGCTTCTCCTTCATGCGGTCCCAGTCGAGCAGCAGATAGAAGGTGACGACGGGAATCAGCGCCAGGTTGCCCAGCCAGATGGCCATGGCGAGCCCGGATTTGGAGACGGTGCCCAGGAAGGCGGCGGCGAAGGTACCGGTTTCCTTCCAGTTGCCCAGCAGCAGCGAGCGCACCTGATCGAAATCGGCGCTGAAATCCATGCCGGTGAAGGCCTGCACTTCCGGCAGGATCGTCTCGCGTATCCAGTTGAAGACCATCGGCATGAAGCTGATCAACTGCGCCAGCTGACGCCCGAGCAGCGGCACCAGAATGAGCAGCGCGATCAGCAGCACCACCGAGAGCACGCTGAACACCAGGCTGACGGCCAGTCGGCGCGACAGGCCCTTCTCTTCCAGCCAGTCGGCCAGCGGGTCGCCCAGATAGGCGAGAATCATGCCGATGAAGAACGGCATCAGAATCGGCTCCAGCAGAACCAGCAACCCGAGCAGGGCCACGCCTGCGGCCAGCAACCACCATTTACGCTGCATCATCACTCCTTGAGACAAGCTGTGTGGCTCACAGGCGGCATGTCGCCGACGGTCCACGCATGCCCCCATTGTTGCCTGTCACTGACTCACCCACAAGCGCCCGGCGAACGGGACGACCCGCCTGACGAAAGATGGCCAAAGGGACTGGCGCGCCCTCAGGAAAGCGCTCGGGGCGTGTCTTTCACATCATGGCCATTTTTTGTGAAACGCCACGGTGTCAGCCGTGAAGCGCAATGCTACAATAGCCGCCTTTCTTTCCCCCGATCGATCGTGTCTCACCGCTCAGGCCGCACCGACAGGAACCTCACATGACGCAACGCCCCCAGGACTCCTCGCCCAGCAAGACTTCCTTGAGCTACAAGGATGCAGGTGTCGATATCGATGCAGGCAACGCCCTCGTGGAACGCATCAAGGGTGTCGCCAAGCGCACTCACCGCCCGGAAGTGATGGGTGGTCTGGGTGGCTTCGGCGCCCTGTGCGAACTGCCGCAAGGCTATCGCCAGCCCGTGCTGGTCACCGGTACCGATGGCGTGGGCACCAAGCTGCGCCTGGCCATGGACCTCAACCGTCACGACACCATCGGCATCGATCTGGTCGCCATGTGCGTCAATGATCTGGTGGTCGCCGGCGCCGAGCCGCTGCAGTTCCTCGACTACTATGCCACCGGCAAGCTGGACGTCGACATCGCCGCTGACGTCGTCACCGGGATCGGCGAAGGCTGCCTGCAGTCCGGCTGTGCACTGGTCGGCGGCGAGACGGCCGAGATGCCGGGCATGTACGAAGGCAGTGACTACGATCTGGCCGGCTTCTGCGTCGGTGTGGTCGAGAAGTCCGAAATCCTCGACGGCAAGAAGGTCGGCGAAGGCGACGTGATTCTGGGTCTGGCTTCCTCCGGCCCGCACTCCAACGGCTACTCGCTGATCCGCAAGATTCTCGAAGTCGCCGATGCCTCGCTGCTGGAGCAGCAGATCGACGGCCAGCCGCTGGCTGACGCCCTGATGGCGCCGACACGCATCTACGTCAAGCCGCTGCTGTCCCTGCTCAAGGAAAGCGATGTCAGCGTGCATGCCATGTCCCACATCACCGGTGGTGGCCTGCTCGAGAACATCCCGCGCGTGCTGCCGCATGATTGCACCGCCGAGATCGACGTCGCCAGCTGGAAGCGTCCGGCCGTGTTCGACTGGCTGCAGCAGCAGGGCAATGTCGAGGAGCACGAGATGCACCGCGTGCTCAACTGTGGCGTCGGCATGGTCGTCGTCGTGGCCGCGGCGGATGCCGATGCCGCGCGCGCTCACCTGGAAGCCCAGGGCGAGACGGTCTTCACCCTCGGCGCCATCCGTGCACGCAAGGGCGAAGAAGAACAGGTCCAGCTTGAGAATCTGTCCGCATGATCGAACCGACTACCAACGCCTCCAACGGTGACACTCTCGGCGGCTTCGGCAACGGTTTCGAGGCGGATGACACGCCGGTACGCCCACGCGTCGTGGTACTGATCTCCGGCAGCGGCAGCAACCTGCAGGCGCTGCTGGAGGCTCAGGAGCACGATGAGCTGGGCGGCGACGTGGTCGCGGTGATTTCCAACAAGGCCGATGCCTACGGCCTGGTGCGTGCGCGCGAAGCGGGCGTGGATGCCGTGGTGCTGCCGCATGACGAGTACGAGAATCGCGAGCACTACGATGGCGCCCTGATCAAGGTGATCGAACGCCACGAGCCGGACCTCATCGTGCTGGCCGGCTTCATGCGCATCCTGTCGCCGATCTTCGTGCAGCGCTTCTTCGGCCGACTGATGAACATCCATCCGTCACTGCTGCCGGCCTGGCCGGGCCTTGATACCCATCGCAAGGTTCTGGAAGCTGGCGAGAAGGAACACGGCGCCAGCGTGCACTTCGTCACCGAAGAGCTCGACGGTGGCCCGGTGGCGATCCAGGCCGTCGCCAACGTGCTGGAAGGTGATGACGAAGCCAGCCTCAAGGAACGCGTGCACACGCGTGAGCATCTGATCTACCCGATCGCGGTGCGCTGGTTCCTCGAAGGCCGCCTGAAGCTCGACGGCGAAGTGGCCAAGCTCGACGGCCATGACCTGCCGGTGGGCGGTCTGCGCCTCTCCCACGCCGATGTGGAAGAAGAGCTCAGCGATGAGCTGCCGGAAGGCGAAGAAGACTGATCCGCACTGCCTGCCTTGCTGACAAGGCAGGCTGAACTGACAGCGAACTGACGACAGCGAGCTGAAAACAGAAGACCCCGCGACATGCCAATGTCACGGGGTCTTCTTGTCTCTCACGCTTCCCTTCTCTCTCGGCGCTTGCGCTTCTAGAAGGTATAACTCACGCCCACCTCGCCGCGCGCCGTCACCTCATCCCATGTCTCGAACCCTGCCCCCAGATGCAGCATGGCATTGCGGCCCAGTTGCATGCGCCAGCCGCCATCGACACGCAGGTAGTTGTCACTGCCGCGATCGAGATCCTCGGCGCTGTAGGCGTTGGTCGGCAGGCTCGCCAGACGCACCTCGGCGCTCTCGGCGTCGTCATCGAGACGCTTGCCGTAGGCCAGCTCCCCGTAGAGGCCGAAGCCATCCGCGACGGCGCGATCGACCATGAAGCCCAGCTCGACACGCCGATCGCGCAGCGTCTGATCCGAGACGCTCAGGGCATTGGCGGCGGAGCCGGATTCGGTGTAGCCATCGAGGTCGGACTCGGTGTGGCGATAGGCCACGAAGGGCGCGTTGTACCACAGCGAATCGGCGGCGGTGAGGCGATAATCGAGACGCGCCTCGGCGCTGAAGCCATCGCCATCCGTCTCACCGGACAGGGTGCGCGATGACTGGCCCAGCGCGACATGGCGGTCGAGGTCGTACTCGAAGTCACCGTAGCTGGCCACTGCCTGCATGCCAACTCTGCCCAGCTGCTGACGGGCGAACAGACTGAATACCTGACCTTCCAATTCAAGCTCACTGCCGTCGTCGACATCGAAGTCCGCATGGCGCTGACTGACCGCCACCCCGCCCCAGGCGCGGCCGAGCGCGTTGTCCAGCGGCAGCATCACGCCGACACCCGCGCCGCGCTGTTCGCTGTCAACGCCTTGCTGGCCGGTGGAGCTCTCGCCATCGCCGGTGCCGCCAGTGGCCGAGCCGATGGCGAACACACGCACGCCCGTCTCCCCTCCCGCCTGCGGATGCTGCGCCCCGGGGCGCAATTCATCGGCGAGGCTGCGCTGACTGGCATTGAGCGCCCCCGTGCCCAGCTGCGGCGCCAACCCCAGTACCGAGGGCGCGGCGAGCATCGCATAGGCGTAGTCGGCGAGAATCTCCTGGCCGGCGGTGGTCGGGTGCACCCCGTCATTGAACAGCAGGGAGTCCGGGTCTTCTGCAGCTCCGCCCAGCCCATAGGGCGTGACGTTGCAGCTGTCCGAGAAGCACACCTGGGTCAGCGGCACGTCGCTGGCAAAGCCGAACTCGGCCGGCGATGCCAGTACCTCCTCGAGAATGCCGACGGTGTCGAGCCGGATGATGTTGACCTGACCATCCAGCGCCGCCAAGCGCTCACCCAGCGCGTCATTGAAGACGCCCACCAGCGCGGAGGTCCCCGCCGCCTGCGCGGCACCCGCCGACTGACCGGCCGGCGTGCTGCCGACATCCGGCAGGTTGGAGACCATGATGGTAGTCGCCCCCGCCGCCGCCAGTGCCTCCACCGCCGCGGCCAGATTGCCGGCGGAGGCGACCGCCGTGGCCGGTGAGGTGATCACGCCCTGCAGGAAGTCATTGCCACCGCCATTGACGTAATAGAGCGCGTCCGGGTCGGCACTGCCGCCGGTGCTGACCAGATAGCCATCCTCGACCCTGAGCACCGTACCACCGCCCGGGCTGCCCGCGGGGATGACCACCTCGGAGCCATCTTCATCTGTCACCGAGGCCAGAATCTGCGCCGTGGTATAGCCGCCCACGGCGTAGTTGGTGCCGTCACTGAAGCCGGCCAATTGATAGATCACCGAGGTGGAAGGCTCAGCGGCAAGCCCAAGCTCCGTGGCCAGCAACTGGGTCGAGACGCTGCCATAGGGCGAGTTCTCGTAATCCGGCCCGCTGCGGTTGGTGAATCGCAGGCTGTTGAGGCCGCCCAGGGTGGTATCGGGGAACTGCCCGGAATCGCTCAGGCTGTCGCCGAAGAGATAGATGTCGGAATAGGCCTGCGCGGGAGTCGCCAGCAGCGTGGTGCTGATGGCGAGCGCGAGACTGCTCAGAGTGAAACGTCGGACCAGACCGCTGGCGCTGGTCGGAGGGAATACAGCGCGATGTGAACGCGATGGCATGGCGTGCCCCTTGCTTGTGGGAGGTATCCGTCCTGCAGCCACTCTGGGGTGGCCTGCAGACAAGCATAGGCAATAAAACAAGTGATTGAATCGATTGTTTCGTTCAACTTCCGACTAATGCTTCGGCTCGCAAGCAGCAATCAGCCAGCACATCCGCGACGGATCTCGCCTGCGTTCGCGCAAAGAAAAAGCGCCTCCCGGGGGAGGCGCTTTCGGCAATCACAGGCGCGGCTGGCAGCGGAAGCAGTACCGCTACCGGTGCCTCAGGTACGCGGCAGTGTCACGCCACGCTGGCCCTGGTACTTGCCACCGCGATCCTTGTAGCTGGTCTCGCAGACTTCGTCGGACTCGAGGAACAGCATCTGCGCCACGCCTTCGTTGGCGTAGATGCGCGCCGGCAGGTTGGTGGTGTTGGAGAACTCGAGGGTGACGTGCCCTTCCCACTCCGGCTCCAGCGGCGTCACGTTGACGATGATGCCACAGCGCGCATAGGTGGACTTGCCCAGGCAGATGGTCAGCACGTTACGCGGAATGCGGAAGTACTCGATGGTACGGGCCAGCGCGAAGGAGTTGGGCGGAATCACGCAGGAATCGCCTTTCACGTCCACGAAGCTCTTCTCGTCGAAGTGCTTGGGGTCCACCGTCGCCGAATGGATGTTGGTGAAGACCTTGAACTCATCCGAGCAGCGCACGTCGTAGCCGTAGCTGGAGGTGCCGTAGGAAATCACACGGCGCTCATCGTGAAAGCGCACCTGATCGGGCTCAAAGGGTTCGATCATGTCGTGGCTTTCGGCCATGCGACGGATCCACTTGTCGGATTTGATGCTCATCGAGCGTACCTGACTGACTGATGGGGGAGAGACGCGTGAGCGCCATGAAACGCGGGCCAGCATGATACCGGCCCGCTGCGCCGCTGGAAACCTCGCGACGAGGCGACGACGGCGTGTCGGCTCAGGCTCAGCTGAAGCTGATGCTCGGGCCTTCGTCCGCCTCGGCAGTGTCCAGGGTCTCGATGACCTGACGCGCGATGGAGAGGAAGCACTTGGCCACCTCGCCTTGCGGCTCCGCGATCACGCTGGGACGACCACCATCGGCATTCTCGCGGATGCTCAGGGTCAGCGGCAGCTGGCCCAGCAGGCGAGTCTGGTATTCCTCGGCGATGCGCTCACCGCCACCGGCACCGAAGACCGCTTCACTGTGGCCACACTGGCTGCAGGTATGCGTGCTCATGTTCTCGACCACGCCCAGCACCGGCACCTTGACCTTGCGGAACATCTCGATGCCCTTCTGGGCATCCAGCAGCGCGATATCCTGCGGCGTGGTGACGATGACAGCCCCGGAGACCGGCACCTTCTGTGACAGGGTCAGCTGGATGTCACCGGTGCCCGGCGGCATGTCGATCAACAGCACGTCCAGCTCTCCCCAGGCAGTCTGGTTGAGCAGCTGCTGGAAGGCACCCGCGACCATCGGGCCACGCCAGACCATCGGGTCCTTCACGTCGACCAGGTAAGCCATCGACATGGTCTTGATGCCGTGGGCCTCGATGGGGCTGAAGACCTGCTCACCGGCCATCTCCGGACGCTGACCGGTCGGCACGCCGAACATCTGCGCCTGACTCGGCCCGTAGATGTCGGCGTCCAGCAGGCCGACCTTGAGACCTTCCTGAGCCAGCGCCAGTGCCAGATTGGCCGTCACGGTGGACTTGCCGACGCCACCCTTGCCGGAGGCGACGGCCACGATGTGCTTGATACCTTCCATATCTTGAAACTCCTGTGACGGCCTGCGCCGCGCGGTCAACGCAGCAGGCGCAGACGTCTGAACTGTCAGCGAAAAAAGCCGTGGAACACGATGGGCACAGTATGCCTGCCACCGCGATACGGGCCAAGCCGATGCACCATGTCCAAGGAAACCATGCCCCCGGGGGCAATCAGAAACGCACGTCGACCGGCAGGAAACGCCACTCGCCCGGTGCCATGCGGCCCAGCAGGATCGCGCCCAGGCGCAGACGACGGACCTCGATGACCTTGAGGCCCTGCTCCTCAACCGCGCCACGGATACCGCCCACCGGCACGCGCTTCATGGCGATGCGCAGACGGGTATCGCTCTGCCAGCTGATGCTGACCTTGGGCTTGCGGCCACGGATGTCGGCGCACAGCGCGAAGCCGATACGCTTGAGGCCGTCGTCATCAAGCGTCCCTTCCACTTCGACGACGTATTCCTGCTCCAGCTGGTCCAGGTCATCACCGAGCTTGCGGATCACGCCGCGATTCTGTGACCACACCACCAGGCCGGACTCCTGCTCGGCCAGCTCCGCCAGCGGCTGCTGGGACAGGAAATGCACCTTGAGCCAGTCGGCACCACTGTTGTCCAGCGCACTGCGCGGCGCGCCGTCACGCAGGGTGAGCGGGTCCGGCAGCGGAGCGCCCGGCGGGCGATACCACACCAGAGTCATCGGCGCGATGGGCTCCATGCTGGCGCCCTCATCGACCGTGACTTCCTCATCCGTGACCTTGAAGAACGGCGCCTCGACGACTTCGCCCGCGACTCGCACCACGCCCTGGGCGATGAGATGCTCGGCTTCACGACGTGAAATGCCCTGCTGATGGGCCAGGAACTTGGATAGACGGACGGGTTCAGTCATGGAAACTCTCAAGGACAGCGACGCTAGCAACCGGAGGTAATGGCACGCACCAGCGCAGGATGACGAAGTGTGATGCACGATGGACAATCACGAAGACCGGCCATGATAACGACATGCCGGCGCGATGACACGGGAGAATGCCCGCCGCCGCCCGGCGTGATTCAATGGCGGCAGGGAACTCTTCCCGACTGTCGTCGTCTGAGCTGCGTCAGAGTTGCGTTGAAGCCGACAAGGGGCATCGAACGAATGACATCGGGCAAGATGGCGCGTCAGTGCGACTCGCCCTCATGCGACCATTACTGCTCGATCGCGCCCGAAGGGTCATCACGCCGGGGGATGCCTGTGTCACTGCCTAGATTGGCACACCACCCCAAGCCTACAGGACATGTCTACAGGTAAACTGCATGCGTCCATCGACATCCGCGCACCCCGTGCGTGCCCACGCTACACCCCCGGCACCGCGCCGCGGCATTGCCGGCATCGACCGCCACGCCACGCTGCGTGGACTGCGTCATCTGCTGCTTGTCGCGGGGCTGACGCTGGCGGCTGGCTGCTCGGCGCCACAGGCCTCGGACACCCCTGCCGCTGCCAATGCCGTCAGCGCCGCCGCCAAGGCCGAGCGCCTCGAGAGCCTGCTGGTGCGAGGCCAGGACGATATCCCCGATGAGCTGTTGCTGACCAAGGCCGGCGCCCGCGCCATCGACCCCAATGGCCAGCGACCGGTGGACGACCCGCTGACCTGTCTGGCGCGCGCCGCCTACTGGGAAGCCAAGGGCGAAGGCCGAAGCGGCATGCAGGGCATCGTCAACGTGGTGATCAACCGCGCCGCCGACCCGCGCTTCCCCGACAGCCTCTGTGGCGTGGTCAAGCAGGGCGGCGAGAGCGGCAGCTGCCAGTTCTCCTGGTGGTGTGACGGGCGTTCCGACAGGATTCGCGAGCCGGAAGCCTACGCCGAGGCACGCGACGTGGCCCGTCAGGCGCTCAACCATCAGCTGGAAGACGTCACCGACGGCGCGCTCTACTTCCACGCCCGCTACGCCACGCCCTACTGGGCCAAGCGCTTCGTGCGCACCGCGCGCATCGGTCAGCACCTGTTCTATCGCAACTGAGCGCGAGCCGCTGTTGCTGGATGACCGCTGTTGAGAGCCTACCGACACTGCGACCACAAGTCGGAAACACGACGCCCCCGTTGCCATTGGCAGCGGGGGCGTCTGCATGAGAGCGGCTGCGCTTACTTGTTCGGCTGGGCCGCCAGCTTGGTACGGATGAATTCGCTGTGACTGACGTGCAGCAGTCCGGCAAGCCGGCGGATGCGATGCTCCTCATGAGCATCCAGCTCGCCATCGGCGTACGCCAGCTCCCAGAGCATGCCGATCAGCTCGGTGCGCTCCTCAAGGCTCATGTGCTCGTTGAGCTGCTTGACGAAGCGGTAGTGATCCGTGGCCTGTTCGGCATCCTGTTCGGCCTGGGACAACAGGCTGGCAAGCTCATCCTTCTCCAGCGAGAAACGCTCGGCCAGCTGGCGTGCAAGCGCTTCTCGCTCGCGCACGTCGAGGTGGTCATCGGCGCGCACCACCTCGAACATCAGCACGGCCATCGCAAGCTCGGGGCCGGGTTCATCGTTGGGGCGCGCGTTGCTGCCGGGCATCATCACCTGACGGATGAGACGATTGATCTGACCGGCGACGGATAGTTGAGCTGCCATGCTGACCTCCAGAAACGGGAAAAGTGGCGTATAGCATCCTTCATGAGGGCGCCGGGAAGGGATGCAACCGCACAGTTGCGCATGGCGGCGTTGCTGGTGACGCGACGCGCCCTTCGCGCCGCCCGCACCTTCGCGATATAGTAGCGCTCATCCCGACGGGGCGATGCGTTCGCCCCTATCACGTGTCATTCCGGCGAGCCGCTGCCCTTCACGCAGCAGGCGCCCTTTACCGTCAAGACGAGGCCTCATGTCAGCGCGCAAGATTCTGGTCACCAGTGCCCTGCCCTATGCCAATGGGTCGATCCACCTGGGTCACCTGCTTGAGTACATCCAGACCGACATCTGGGTACGCTTCCAGAAAAGTCGTGGCCACGAATGCCATTACGTGTGCGCCGATGACGCCCACGGTACCGCCATCATGCTGCGGGCCGAGCAGGAAGGCGTCACCGCCGAGCAGCTGATCCAGCGCGTGAGTGACGAGCACCAGGCCGATTTCGCCAAGTTCGGTGTCGACTTTGACAACTACCACTCCACCCACTCGCCGGAGAACCGCGCCCACAGCGAGCGCATCTATCTGGCGCTGCGTGATGCCGGCCATATTGCCACCCGCGATATCGAGCAGATGTTCGATCCGGTCAAGGGCCTGTTCCTCGCCGACCGCTTCATCAAGGGCACCTGCCCGAAGTGCAAGACCGAGGACCAGTATGGCGACAACTGTGAAGCCTGTGGCGCGGCCTACACGCCGGCCGAGCTGATCGATCCGGTCTCGGCCATCTCCGGTGCTACCCCGGAAATGCGCACCTCCACGCACTACTTCTTCAAGCTGCCGAACTTCGCCGAGTTCCTCAAGGAGTGGACCAAGAGCGGCCGCGTGCAGAGCCAGATCTCCAACAAGCTGCAGGAATGGTTCGAGGCGGGTCTGGCCGAGTGGGACATCTCCCGCGATGCACCGTACTTCGGCTTCGAGATTCCGGACGCGCCGGGCAAGTACTTCTACGTGTGGCTGGACGCGCCGATCGGCTATCTCGCCAGCTTCCAGAACCTGTGCGAGAAGCAGGGCATCGACTTCGACAGCTACTGGAAGGCCGATTCCGACGCCGAGGTCTATCACTTCATCGGCAAGGACATCGTCTACTTCCACGCCCTGTTCTGGCCGGCGATGCTGGAAGGTGCCGGCATGCGCACCCCGACCGGCGTCAACTGCCATGGTTTCGTGACCGTGAACGGCGCCAAGATGTCCAAGTCGCGCGGCACCTTCATCAAGGCCGATACCTACGCGCAGTTCCTCAACCCGGAATACCTGCGCTACTACTTCGCCGCCAAGCTGACCTCCGGCGTCGATGACCTCGACCTCAACCTTGAGGACTTCACCGCCCGCGTGAATTCCGACCTGGTCGGCAAGGTGGTCAACATCGCCAGCCGCTGTGCCGGCTTCGTCAAGAAGCTGGGCGACGGCAAGCTGTCCGCCACCTGCGCCGAGCCGGAGCTGGTCGAGCGCTTCATCGCCGCTGGCGAAGGCATCGCGGCGGACTTCGAAGCCCGTGAATTCGCCCGCGCCATGCGCAAGGTGATGGAGCTGGCCGATGAAGCCAACACCTACATCGCCGACAAGGCGCCGTGGGCGATGGCCAAGGAAGACGGTCGCGAGCAGGAAGTGCTCGAGGTCTGCTCCGTGGGCATCAACCTGTTCCGTCAGCTGATGGTCTATCTGGCGCCGGTGATTCCGGAGCTGGCCGACAAGGCGCGCGACTTCCTGAACCTCGAGAGCCTGGACTGGGCCAGCCGTGAAAGCGTGCTGACCGATCATGCCATCAACAAGTTCAAGCCGCTGCTGACCCGCGTCGAGCCGGAGCGCATCGACAAGATGCTCGAAGCCTCGCGCGAAGTGCTGGTCGAGGAGCAGAAGATCAAGGACGGCACCGCCAAGGCGGAAGCTGCCGCCGCGCCGAGCCCGCTCGACGCCGATCCGATCGCCGAGGAGATCGACTTCGACACCTTCATGAAGACCGACCTGCGCGTGGCGAAGATCGTCAAGGCGGAGCACGTCGAGAAGGCGGCCAAGCTGCTCAAGCTGACATTGGATATCGGTGGCGAGACGCGCACCGTATTCTCCGGCATCAAGTCCGCCTACGCGCCGGAAGCCCTGGAAGGCCGCCTGACCGTGATGGTCGCCAACCTGGCACCGCGCAAGATGCGCTTCGGTGTCTCCGAAGGCATGGTGCTGGCCGCCGGTGATGACGAAGGCATCTACCTGCTGGAGCCGCACACCGGTGCCAAGCCGGGTCAGCGCGTCACTTGATGCACTGAGGGCTCTTTCAACACGCTGAGGACTCTTTGCAACATGCTGAGGGCTCTTCAGCACAACGCCCCGCCAGAGAGTCTCTGGCGGGGCGTTGTCGTTCAGGCATCTGGCTAAGGACTCGGCAGTATCACGATCACTCGTAACGACGGCCGGCATGCTCCAGCCAGCCGCCCACATGGCGGCCACCGGGATCATGATGCGTCCAGTGGATCACGCCGCCCTTGTCGGTCCACTCGTATTCCCCGTAGAAGCCGATGCGATCCCCGACCTGAAGACTGTCGATACGCGGCGCGAGATCGATGTTATGCGCCACCAGAATGGTGGTCCCGCCTGCCACTCGAATCAGGAATTTCTGATGACGACTGCCCTTGAGATCATCCCGGAGCAGGCGTATCACCTCCCCCGTGCCGCGCACCTGCACATCACTCTGCTGCGCGCGGATGGCATCGCGCAGGCGCTGCTCATCCGCGGAGCCGGTGCCCTGCTCCTGCGCGGCCTGCGGAGAGCGGAAGTCGCTCCACCACTGTGTGAGCGAAAGGTTGCCATTGCCCGTCAGCTGGGAAATTCCCGCCAGGATGACCACGATGACAATGACCCACAACGGCCGCCTGCCGCGCGAACCCGATCGACGCATATCCCACTCCTTGTGCAATCCCTTGAGGATGAAGAGACACTGGCAACGCCAAAATCATAAAAAGTAATAAAGGAATTCTTCTTTATTACTTCAAGAACCAAGCAAAACACGAAACAATGGCCGTCTCACACTGGCAACACTGCGCCTTGATTGCCACGCTACAGGCTGTCGGCAGGCAGTATCTTGCGTATAATGCTGCCGCGCTCGACGCTCCTTCCTGACGTGCCGCATCCTGACTGCGCACGACAGCGACGCGCCATGATCTTCTGCTAGCGCAGCGTCATGCCTGTCGACCGTAC
The DNA here is from genome assembly GCF_001720485.1 of Cobetia marina. Lineage (GTDB taxonomy): Bacteria > Pseudomonadota > Gammaproteobacteria > Pseudomonadales > Halomonadaceae > Cobetia > Cobetia marina. Next base: position 1,387,520 of record NZ_CP017114.1, on the reverse strand, counting down.
ACCAGAGCGCCTTCGAAACACCCTGACCGAGCGACGCCCCTGATGAGTGAATACCTTCTTATCCTGATCAGCACCATCCTGGTCAACAATTTCGTGCTGGTTCAGTTCCTCGGCCTGTGCCCGTTCATGGGGGTCTCCAACAAGCTGGAGTCGGCGATGGGCATGTCGCTGGCCACCACCTTCGTGCTCACTCTGTCCTCGATGTGCGCCTACCTGACCTACCACTTCATCCTCGCGCCGCTGGGGCTTGAGTACCTGCGCACCATCGCGTTTATCATGGTGATTGCCGTGGTGGTGCAGTTCACCGAGATGGTGGTCAAGAAGACCAGTCCGCTGCTCTACCAGGTGCTGGGCATCTTCCTGCCGCTGATCACCACCAACTGTGCGGTGCTCGGCGTGGCGCTGCTGACCCTGAACCGCAATTCAAGCTTCATGGAAGCCACGCTCTACGGTTTCGGTGCGGCCGTGGGCTTCTCGCTGGTGCTGGTGCTGTTCGCCGCCATGCGTGAGCGCCTGGCCTTCGCCGATGTGCCACGCCCCTTCCAGGGCCCGGCCATCGCGATGATCACCGCCAGCCTGATGTCGCTGGCCTTCCTCGGCTTCTCCGGACTGGTGCAGATCTGACATGCTCGATTTCCTCAACGACCATACGCTGATCTCCGCCATCATCGCGCTGGTGGCCATGGCGATCGTCTTCGGTGGCCTGCTCGGCTTCGCCTCGGTGGCCTTCAAGGTCGAGGGCGACCCCATCGTCGAGCAGATCGACCAGCTGCTGCCGCAGACCCAGTGCGGCCAGTGCGGCTATCCGGGCTGCAAGCCCTATGCCCAGGCCATCGCCGAGGGGGACGAGATCAACAAGTGCCCACCGGGTGGCGAGAGCACCATCGCCTCGCTGGCCGACCTGCTGGGGCGCGAGGCCACGCCGCTGGATGGCGATGCCGACAACGCCCCCAAGGTGGCGGTGATTCGCGAAGACGAATGCATCGGCTGCACCAAGTGCATCCAGGCCTGTCCGGTGGACGCCATCCTGGGCGCCGCCAAGCACATGCATACCGTGATCGCCGACGAATGCACCGGCTGCGACCTGTGCGTCGAGCCCTGCCCGGTGGACTGCATCGACATGGTGCCGGTCGCCACCGACGTGCGCAGCTGGCACTGGCCACAGCCGGCCGGCCCGACCCGAGACAATACCCGCTTCAGCGGCAGCCTGATCGTCACTGACGCTGCCCCGCAAGAGCGCGCTACCGCCACCTCTGCAAGGAATGTCGCCTGATGGTTCTGTCGTTGCTCAAGTCCATGGTGACGTCCCGTTCTGCCACGAGCACTGCTGCCCCGCGCGCGACAGGCAGTGACAGCGCTCCCCGCGTATTCGACTTCCACGGCGGCATTCACCCGCCGGAACACAAGGCACTCTCCAATCGCGCCCCGCTGGTGGCTGCCCCGTTGCCCCATGAGGTGGTACTGCCGCTCAGTCAGCATATCGGCGCGCCCGCCCAGCCGCTGGTGGAGATCGGCCAGCGCGTGAAGACCGGTGAGCTGATCGCTCGCGCCCAGGGCATGATCTCCGCGCCGGTGCATGCCAGCATCACCGGCGTGGTCACCGCCATCGAGCCGCGTCAGATCCCTCACGTCTCGGGCCTGGAAGATCTGTGCATCGTGATCGAGCGTGACAGCGAGATCGATGAATGGGCGCGCCTTGAGGCCTGGCGCGACTGGCGCCAGCAGGAAGCCCAGGACCTGATCCAGCGCCTGCAGGATGCCGGCGTGGTCGGCCAGGGCGGTGCGGGCTTCCCCTCGGCGGTGAAGGCGCGCGTGCGTGAGCGCCACGCCATCGACACCCTGATTCTGAACGCGGCGGAGTGTGAGCCTTACATCACCGCCGATGACCTGACCATGCGCACGCATCCGGAAGCGCTGATCGAAGGGCTCGAGATTCTCGCCAGCCTGATCGGCCCCGAGTGCATCCTGATCGGTATCGAGGACAACAAGCCCGAGGCCGTCATCGCGCTGGAGCAGGCGATTCGCGCCCGGCGTGCCGACAAGCGCCTGCCGCCGCTGGATTCACGTCTGGAAGTCGTAGTGGTGCCGACCAAGTACCCCTCCGGCGGTGAGAAGCAGCTGATCAAGCTGCTGACTGATCGCGAAGTGCCCAGTCGCGGCCTGCCCGCGGATGTCGGCGTGGTGGTGCACAATCCGGGCACCGTGCGCGCGGTGCAGCGTGCGGTGTGCTTCGGCGAGCCGATGATCTCGCGGGTCGTCACCCTGACCGGCGAGGCCCTGCAGCACCCGCACAACGTCGAGGCTCGCCTGGGCACCGCCATCGGTGACCTGCTGCGCCTGGCTGCTCCTTCTGCGAGCGGCATCGCCCGTCTGGTGATGGGTGGGCCGATGATGGGCTTCACCCTCGAGAGTGACGCCCTGCCGATCATCAAGACCACCAATTGTCTGCTGGCCTCCTCGCCTGAGGCGGTGCCGGCCCCCGCTGTCGAGCAACCCTGCATCCGCTGTGGCATGTGCGAGCAGGCATGTCCGGCGGAGCTGCTCCCGCAGCAGCTCTACTGGTTCTCCAAGTCTCGCGAGTTCGACAAGGCCGAGCTCTACAACCTCGCGGACTGCATCGAGTGCGGTGCCTGCTCCTATGTCTGCCCCAGCCAGATTCCGCTGGTGCAGTATTACCGCTTCGCCAAGGGCGAGATTCGTACCGCCCAGCACGACGCGCGCAAGTCAGAGCGCGCCCGTCACCGCTTCGAGTTCAAGCAGGCGCGCATGGCACGCGAGGAAGCCGAGAAGGAAGCCAAGCGCCAGCAGCGTGCCCAGGCCGCCCAGAAGGCCGCCTCAGCGCGCGCCGAGACCGCGACTGCCGCCGATACGACGTCCACAGCGAGTGCCGCCGCTCCGTCGGCGCCGGCAGCGGCGACGGACCTCAAGGCCTTCAAGACGGCGCGCGCCGCGGCCAACATTGCCCTCAAGAAGGCCGAGAAGGCGCTCAAGGCGGCTCAGGACAGTGGCGAGAGCAGCGCCAGTGATCTTGCGGCGCTTGAGGCCAACGTGACCGCGGCCAAGGCCAAGCTTGCCAGCGCCGAGAGCGCCCTCAAGGCCGCCAGTGAGGCAAGCGAGTCCGCCGCTGCGGCCCCCGCCTCTGCTGCCACCGGCGCGTCCGCCCCCGCCGCCGCAGCCCCAGCTGCCGCAGCTTCGGCTGGCGACCTCAAGGCGCTCAAGACGGCGCGTGCCGCCGCCAACATCGCCGTCAAGAAGGCCGAGAAGGCCCTCAAGACGGCACAGGACAGCGGTGAGGGTGACATCGCGGCGCTGGAGGCCAGCGTCACGGATGCCAGGGCCCGACTGGCCAAGGCCGAAGCCGACCTCAAGGCCGCCAGCGAGACCAGCGAGTCAGCTGCCCCTGCGGCGGCAAGCACCTCCACGACAGGCGCCGCTGCCCCGGCAGCCGATCTCAAGGCCCTCAAGACGGCGCGTGCCGCCGCCAACATCGCCGTCAAGAAGGCCGAGAAGGCCCTCAAGACGGCACAGGATAGCGGTGAGGGTGACATCGCGGCGCTGGAGGCCAGCGTGACAGATGCCAGGGCGCGACTTGCCAAGGCCGAAGCCGACCTCAAGGCCGCCAGCGACGCCAGCGAGCCAGCTGCCCCTGCGCCGGCCAGCACTTCCTCGACAGGCGCCGCTGCCCCTGCAGCCGCAGCGCCGGCTGCCGATCTCAAGGCGCTCAAGACGGCGCGTGCAGCCGCCAATATCGCGGTCAAGAAGGCCGAGAAGGCGCTGGCCCGCGCCAGCGAAAGCGGTGAAGGCGATATCGAGGACCTGCAGACCCTGCTGGCCACCGCACAGGAAAACCTGCGCGCCGCCGAGGTTCGCCTGACCAGCGCGCAAGCTGACGGCACTGACGCGCCGCCTGCCGCCAAGGGCGCGGGTGAATTGATTCCCGAGGCCCCCAAGGCTGCCGCAGGATCGGTGGGACGTGGCAGCATGGCCAGCAACGTGACGCTCTCCCAGGCCGAGATCGAGGCATCGCGCGCCGAGAACCTCGCCAAGCGTCACAAGCAGGTCAGCATCGCGGTCAAGGCGGCCGAGGCGGCCCATCGCAAGGCAGAGGCGGCACTGAGCGAGGCAGATGACGAAAGCCGCCAGCGACTGGCCACCAAGGTCGACCGTACGCGCCGCAATCTGGAACACGCCCGCGAGTCGCTGGCCGAGGTACAGGCACTGGTGGACGCGCAATGAGTGACGCGCGTTCCTTCACCGCCCCCTTGGCAGGCCGCTGCACCGCACGCCACACGTCATTGTCCATTTACCGCAAGGATCTGAACGCCTCATGAGCCTGATGCACGCAAGCTCTCCCCATGCCCATGGGCCCACCGCCACCTCGCGCGTGATGGCCTGGGTGCTGGCTGCCACGCTGCCGGGCATCGCCGTACTCTGCTGGCACTATGGCTGGGGCGTGCTGTTCAATCTCGTCTTCGCCTGCCTGACCGGCATCGCGCTCGAGGCGCTGTTGCTCAAGCTGCGCGGACGGCCGGTCAGCTTCTTCCTCAAGGACAACTCGGCGCTCGTCACCTGCGTGCTGCTGGCCGTCTCGCTGCCGCCGCTGGCCCCCTGGTGGCTGGTACTGACCGGCGTGGTCGCGGCCATCGTGGTCGCCAAGCAGCTCTACGGCGGCCTGGGCCAGAATCCGTTCAATCCGGCGATGGTCGCCTATGCGCTGCTGCTGATCTCCTTCCCGGTCGAGATGTCGCGCTGGTCGGCCCCCGATGGCTTCACGCTCGGCTTCGCCGACAGCCTCAGGCAGTTCTTCGGCATGATCGCCACGCCGGATGCCCTGACCGGCGCCACACCGCTGGACGCCTTCCGCAACAAGGGCGAGCTTTCCAGCAGCGAGTTCTGGGCCGACCCGAGCCTGCTGCCCGCCGCCAACCTGCTGGCCTGGCAGCAGACCGCCATCGCCTGGGGCCTCGGCGGCCTGGTGCTGCTGGCACGTCGCCTGATCACCTGGCATATCCCGGTGGCGATGCTGGGCAGCCTGAGCGTGATCTCGGGTATCTTCTTCTTGATGGAGGGCGATCAGCATGCCAGCCCGCTGTTCCACCTGCTATGCGGCGCGGCGATCTTCGGTGCCTTCTTCATCGCCACCGACCCCGTCACGGCGGCGACCTCCAACAAGGGCAAGCTCTACTACGGCGCGGGTATCGGCGTGCTGATCTATCTGATTCGCACCTTCGGTGCCTATCCGGATGCCATCGCCTTTGCGGTGCTGCTGATGAACTTCAGCGTACCGTTCATCGATTACTACACGCAGCCCCGCAGCTATGGCCACAAGAAGGCCCGTCGCGGCATCAAGCTGGAGGACAAGGCATGAGCCTGACGCCGGATCAGCCCGAACAGCAAACCCAGGCCGCGCGAGGCCTGAAGCACAACATCGCGCGGGCCGCCTCGGGCCTGGCGGTGTTCGCCATCGTCACCGCCGGCGTGGTGGCCGTCACCCAGATGACCACCGCCGACACCATCGCGGACAACGAGCGTGCCGCCCAGAGCGCCGCGCTTGCCGAGATCATCCCGCCGTCACTGCACGACAATGACCTGCTCGACGATGCCTTCGTCCTGCCGCCCTCCCAGGTGCTGGGACTGGAAAGCGCCGACACCGGCTGGCGCGCCACTCGGGATGGCAAGACCGTCGCGGTACTGCTGCCGGTGGTCACCGGCAAGGGCTACAGCGGCGATATCCGCCTGCTGGTCGGTATCCGGGCAGATGGCAGCGTGGCCGGCGTGCGCGCCGTCAAGCACGCCGAGACCCCGGGACTGGGCGACAAGATCGAAGCCCGCAAGTCCGGATGGATCCATGAGTTCGACGACCAGACGCTCAGCTCGGTGGAATGGAAGGTGCAGAAGGATGGCGGAGACTTCGACCAGTTCACCGGCGCGACCATCACCCCGCGTGCGGTCGTGGGGGCCGTGCGTCAGGCACTGATCTACTTCATGGCGCATCGCACGGCGCTGCTGGCCGGCGACAGCGAGACGCTGACCGCGACACGCCGCGCCGCCAAGGCACAGGACACCGCACACGCTCCCTCCGCTGACGGCACGCTTGCGCCATCAGCGACTTCTGAACACGGCGGAGATGAACCTCATGAGTGATATCTCACTTGGCAAGATCAGCCGCGACGGCCTGTGGGACAACAACCCAGCGCTGGTACAGCTGCTGGGCCTGTGTCCGCTGCTGGCCGTCACCGCCAGCGTCGTCAATGCCATCGGCCTGGGACTTGCCACCCTGCTGGTGTTGGTCGGCTCCAACGTGGCGGTGTCACTGATCCGCAATCTGGTGCCGTCGGCGGTACGCCTGCCGGCCTTCGTGATGATCATCGCCTCCTTCGTGACCTGCGCTGAGCTGTTGATGAAGGCGTATACCTATGAGCTCTACCAGATTCTGGGCATCTTCATTCCGCTGATCGTCACCAACTGCGCGATTCTCGGGCGTGCCGATGCCTTCGCCGCCAAGCACCCGGTGCTGCCGGCGGCCACCGATGGGCTGATGATGGGGCTGGGCTTCATGGCCGTGCTGGTACTGCTGGGCGGCATGCGCGAGCTGTTCGGTCAAGGCACGCTGTTTGCGGGCATGGAGCTGCTGCTCGGGCCGGTGGCCGCAGACTGGAAGCTGACGCTGTTCCCGGACTACTCCTTCCTGTTCCTGGTGCTGCCGCCCGGCGCCTTCTTCTGCATGGGGCTGATCATCGCGGGCAAGAAGACCATCGATGAGCGCCTCGAGCAGCGCCGCAAGGCAGCAGCCGTGGATGCGCCCAAGGCCTCGCGTCGCGTGCGCGTCACCGGCACGATTTCCTGATACGCGGGCCTGAGCCCCGGGCCTGCCTGCTTTATTCTGTCTGTTTCCCCTGTCTACTTTTCCCTGTCTGGAGGCCAGCTGTGTTCCTCCAGACAGACACTGACCGAACCTCGCCGACCTGACACCGAGCTGCCATGAACGCCCAGAAACGTCTCGAGATCTTCACCCGCCTGCGCAACGAGAATCCAGAGCCACGCACGGAGCTTGAGTGGTCGACGCCCTTCGAGCTGTTGATCGCGGTCCTGCTCTCGGCCCAGGCCACGGATGTGGGCGTCAACAAGGCCACCGCCAGGCTGTATCCGGTCGCCAATACCCCGGAGAGCATTCTGGCGCTGGGCGTCGAGGGACTGAAGGAGTACATCAAGACGATCGGGCTTTTCAATACCAAGGCCGAGAACGTCATCAAGACCTGCCGCATGCTGATCGAGCAGCATGGAAGTGAGGTGCCGCAGACCCGCGAGGCACTGGAAGCGTTGCCCGGCGTGGGCCGCAAGACCGCCAACGTGGTGCTCAACACCGCCTTCGGTCAGCCGACCATGGCGGTGGACACGCACATCTTCCGCGTCTCCAATCGCACGCGAATCGCGCCGGGCAAGAACGTGCTGGAGGTCGAGCACAAGCTGATGCGCCATGTACCGAAGGAGTTTCTGGTCGACGCCCATCACTGGCTGATCCTGCATGGCCGCTACACCTGCGTGGCACGCAAACCACGCTGCGGCAGCTGCGTGATCGAGGATCTCTGCGAGTACAAGGACAAGGTAGACCTCTAACACATCAGAACATCAGGCGTTATCGGGGGGCTCGACCATGCGTGGCCGGCAGGCGTGAACGTTGACTGAGCGAGGACCCCGCCTCCCTGCCTATTCAACCGAGCGGCAACGTAGACTGGAGGCTGTCTCCATCGCCCCGGGAACCCGCCATGGCCGCACCTTCCGATGCCGAGGGACGCCACCCTTCGCATTCAGAAGTCTCCACCGAGACCCTAGCGTCTGACGACGACAGCCTGCATGCACGACTGCAGGCCATGTCGTCACGTCTCGAGGCACTGCAAGCCGAGAACCATCTGCTGCGCACGCTGGTCGATACCCATCCCGACATCCTGTTCATCAAGGATGCCAAGGGGCTGTTTCGCTTCGCCAATCGCACCCTGACCGACTTCTACGGCACCACGCTCGAAGACATCATCGGACGCGACGACAGTCATTACACCGGCAATACCGAGCAGAGCCGCTTCTTCCGCCGCAGCGTGGAGCAGGTGCTCAGCAAGTTCGAGCGTGAGCAGGTCTTCGAGGATGCCACCGACGGCACCACCGGCGAGATCAATCATTTCCGCTCCATCAAGCAGCCCTTCCATGACATTCATGGCAAGCCGCTGGTCGCCGTGCTGGCGCACAACATCACCGCGGAAGTCCGTGAGCATGAGCGCAAGAGCCGTCATATCGATCATATCTATGACACCTCGCTGGAAGGCTTCTGGGACTGGAACATCACCAACAGCTCCGTGACGCACAATCGGCGCTGGTCCGAGATCCTGAACGTCCCCCACGACGAGCTGCACAACAGCCTCGAGGAATTCGCCAGCCTGCTGCATCCCGAGGACACGCCGGAAGTCATGGTCGCCATCCAGGACTGCCTGGAAGGCGGGACACCCTACTACCATCGCCATCGCATGCTGACACGGGACGGGAATGTCGTCTGGGTCATCGACAAGGGGGACGTGATCGAACGTGATCACGACGGCACTCCCCTGCGCATGATCGGTTCCATCACCGACATCACGCGCATCGTCGAATCAGAAGCCCTGCTGCATCAGCACAGTCGCTTCGACCCTCTCACCAAGCTGGCCAATCGCGCCACGCTGATTGATGCGCTGCAGCAGGCGATCATCATCATGGACGCCAGAGACACTCACGGGGCGCTCATCTTCATCGACCTGGATCACTTCAAGAAGATCAATGACCTGCTGGGGCATACCACCGGCGACCATCTGTTGATCGAAGTGGCCCACCGCCTGACCGGCCAGGTGCGGGAGACGGATCTTGTCGCGCGCTTTGGCGGGGACGAGTTCGTCATCCTGGTACAGCCCTTGAGCCATGACCCGCAGGCAGCCTGTCGTGAACTGGATGAGCTGATGGAGCGTCTGCAGCAGGCGCTCAACCAGCCCTATACGCTCTCCGACCCGCAGTCGCAGCCACTGGATCATCACAGCTCGGCCAGTCTGGGCAGCATCATGTTCCATGATCGCGCCCTGAGTGCGGAGGAGCTCATCCGCCGCGCCGATATCGCGATGTATCGCGCCAAGGAAGCCGGACGCAACCAGACCGTTCGCTTTGACCCCAGCATGCGCGTGGAGCTTGAGCGGGCCGTGCAGCTGGAAAATGACCTGCGTCGCGCCATCGAGCACGAAGAGCTTTACATGGAGCTTCAGCCGCAATTCGACAGAGGGCTCAAGCTGGTCGGCGCTGAATGCCTGTTGCGCTGGCGACATCCTCGGTTCGGCAACATCTCCCCCTATGAATTCATCCCGCTGGCCGAGAAGAGCCAGCTGATCGACAGCCTCGGCGACTGGGTACTGGAACAGGCCTGCAGGCTGCTGGCGGGCTGGCAGAACGGCACCGGTTTCGCCGAGCTCTATCTATCTGTCAATGTCAGCGTCAAACAGCTGGAATCACCGCACTACGTCAGCAATGTCGCCAGAACGCTCGGCCAGCACACCCTCTCCCCTGAATACCTGCAACTGGAACTGACCGAGAATGTCTTCGCGACCGACATGCCAGCCACGGTGGCACGCATGCATGAATTGCGCTCGCTGGGGCTGCGGCTGTCACTGGATGATTTCGGCACCGGCTTCTCCTCGCTGACCTACATCAAGCACCTGCCCTTCGATGAGCTCAAGGTGGATCGCAGCTTCGTCAATGATCTCGAGAACGACGAGATGAACCGCCGGATGGTGAACTTCATGGTGCAGCTGGGGCATGAACTGGGCATGTGCGTGGTGGCGGAAGGCGTTGAGACCTCCAGACAGCGAGAGCTGCTGCTGGAGATGGGCTGCGACGCCCTGCAGGGCTACCTGATGGACAAGCCCATGGGGATCGACGATTTCACCGCCAGGTACCTGGACACCTGATGGTGCAAGAGTGGGAGTGGGAGTGGGAGTGGGACTTGGAGTGAGAGTGCGAGTGCGAGTGAGAGTGAGAGTAAAAGTGAGCAGGTGAGTGAGGAGTGACGCTCGGGCCCACATGCCGCAGTGCAACAGCACGACAGCGTCCACGCCGCATTCATGGCACACTGTGGCCTCTTTTCTGTCCGGATACCGTGCGCAATGGAAGACTTCTTCAACTGGATCGGCACTCAGCTTGGCGCCGCCATCCGCTTCATCGTGGAGGGCCTGAGCGGCTTCTTCGCCAATTTCGACGACGCCCTCAAGGGCTTCTTCAGTGGTCTGGCCGGTGAGCTGGGCATGAGCACCTCCCTGTTCAGTCTGCTGGGCCTGGTGTTCGGGCTGTATCTGCTGTTCAAGGGCGTCACGTCACTGCTCAGAGGTTCGATCATCGGCGGCATCCTGCTGGTGTTCCTCGGACTGACCTTCCTGGGCTGGATGATCGCCTGATCGCGCCACCTCGTCGGCCACAAAAAATCCCGCCAGTCCAAGACTGGCGGGATTTTTTCGTTCTCGACCGAGAGAAGGCGTCCGACGCAATCGCGTCCCCTCAGCCTTCCAGCAACAGCAGGATCGACAGCGCGAACAGCACCCACATGGTCGGGCGAATCTCCCGCGCCTTGCCGACCCCCAGCTTGATGATCACGAAGCTCAGGAAGCCGAACACGATCCCGTGGGTGATGGAGTAGGTCAGCGGGATCATCACCATGGCGATGAAGGCCGGAATCGCATCATCGAACTGGTGCCAGTGAATCTTGCGAATCGGCTCCATCATGAACACGCCGACCAGAATCAGCGCCGGCGCGGTGGCGATGGCAGGCACCAGCGACAGCAACGGCGCCAGGAACAGGAACGGCAGGAAGCACAGTGCCACGACCACGGCGACGAGACCGGTGCGCCCACCCTGGCTGATACCGGCCGCCGATTCGATATAGGCGTTGGCAGGGCTGGTGCCCAGCGGTGCGGAGACCAGCGCCGAGAAGGCATCGACCATCATCGAGCGACGGATGTTGCGCGGGTCACCATTCTCATCCTTCAGATTGCCCGCCTCAGCGACCGCCATGAAGGTGGACAGGGCATCGAAGAACACCGTGAACAGGATGACGAAGATGAAGGGCACGTAGGCGATCTTCAGTGAGCCCATGAAATCCAGTGCCAGCAGGCCGCTGAAATCAGGTGCCGCGAAGATGCCGGTGAAGTTGACCAGCGTCGGCTGCGCGATCTCGGGCGGGAAGTAGGCAGTCCCGTCCCCCCACAGACGGCCGATGGTGGCCGCCATCAGGGTGGTCGCCACGATGCCGATGATCAAGGCGCCATGGATACGTCTGGCGACCAGAACCGCCGTCAGCGCCAGCCCGATCATGAAGATCACCAGCGAGGGCGTCATGGGGGCGACACTGACCACGGTGACGGGGTTGGACACGATCAGCTTGGCATTCACCAGCCCGATCAGGGTGATGAACAGGCCGATACCGCAGGCAATCGCATAGCGCAGCTGAGCGGGAATCGCATCGATGACCAGACGTCGCACGTTGAACAGCGCCAGGATGGCGAAGATGACACCCGCCCAGAAGACGCACCCCAGCGCGACCTCCCAGCGCATGCCGGTCCCCAGCACCATGGTGTAGGCGAACAGGGCATTGATGCCCATGCCCGGTGCCACCAGGATCGGATTGCGGGCGTACAGTCCCATCATCAGGCTGCCGAAGAAGCTGACCAGCACGGTGGCGGTCAGTGCGGCACTGAACGGCATACCCGTAGCGGACAGGATGCCGGGATTGACCACGATGATGTACATCGAAGCCAGGAAGGTGGCAATGCCTGCCAGCACTTCCGTGCGCGTCGTGGTGCCTTCGGCGCGAAGTGAAAAGAGGCGCTCGAACAAGGTGAGACTCCCGTGGACTAGGTCGCGATTGGTTGGAAACAAGACGGATTTCACTGCAGGCGTTTCAGAGGCTGTGCGCTTTGCAGGACACTGCCGGATGTGGCGATTCGTCCCTGACAGGCAGGGAGGGACAGACGCCGCAGCGCAAGGCACGGATGCGCCAGAGCATGGCACCAGCGCAAGGCACTGCGAATGACGCACCGTCTCCGTGCATGACGCTGTGCATGACGACCAGCGCTCGCCACCACTTGCGCGTCACATTCTTCGCCCGGCATGTGACGGGCAGCATTATAGACGCAAAGTCAGCACGAATTGAGCGTTTCTCGCCAGGACCGCTGCAGCGGCGCATGGCAGTGCCTGCCATCTACCGCCTGGCGTCCGCCATCTGCCCCGCAAGCCGCGACTTGACGCCACTGGCCGCCAGCATGCCATGATGCTCACAAGGATCATCCCCATCGATGAAGCAAGGACCACGCCATGTCACCCTCCTCTTCCCAGTCAACGTCTTGCGACCCGACGGCCTCCGCCTCGTTCAGCTCCGAGCAGAACCTGCTGCCCTTGATCGTCGAGCCTGCGCAGCTGCTGCCGCTGCTTGACCACCCGGACATCGTGATCGTCGATGTTCCGCTCAAGGCCGAGAGTCATGCCAGTCATGTGCCCGGCGCACGCCTGCTCGACTTCAAGCGCCTGGTCGGCAGCAACGAGGACGAGATCCCCGGCGTGCCGAGCCCACAGGCGCTGTCCGACATCATGTCCGAGCTGGGCATCACGCGGGACAGCCATGTCGTCGCCTATGACGACGAAGGCGGTGGCTGGGCAGGTCGTCTGCTGTGGACCCTCGCGCTGCTGGGCCACACGCGCTTCAGTTATCTCAACGGCGGTCTGCATGCCTGGCAGGGTGAAGGACTTGCCCTGAGTGAGGCTGCCAGCGAATGGCAGGCCAGCGAATATCACGCCGCCTATGTCGATACCAGCGTGATGGCGACCCGCGAGGACATTCTCGAGCGCCTGTCCGCCGAGGCCCCCGAGGAGAAGGTCGTGGTGTGGGATGCCCGTTCACTGGAGGAGTATCGCGGAGAAAAAGGCCAGAACGCGCGTCTTGGCCATATCCCCGGCGCCGTGCACTTCGAGTGGACCGAGGCCATGGACCGCGAGCGCGACCTGCGCATTCGTGACTATGCCGAGCTGATCACCGAGCTGGGCGCGCGGGGCATCAGTCCCGAGCAGCATGTGGTGACGCACTGCCAGAGCCACCACCGCTCAGGCCTGACCTGGCTGGTGGGGCGTGCACTGGGGTTCGAGGACATTCGCGCCTATCCCGGTTCCTGGAAGGAATGGGGCAATCGCGAGGACACGCCGATAGAACGCTGAGCGGCCGGAGGGGGCTCGCTGCTGCCCCTGCCTGCCCCCGCGCTTGAGCGGCCAATGACGATGGGCTAAGGTGCTGCCAGCCTGCTGGCCGCCATCTCGTTGGTCAGCGCCCGCCCTTCGGGGCGGGCTTCTCTTTTCTGCAAGGATCAACATCGTGGATCGTGCCAAGCTGTTCTCTCTGAGCCAATACCCGTTACCCCAGCACCTGATCTCACGCCTCATCGGGCGCATCGCCGCCTGCGAGAACCCGTGGGTCAAGAACACCTTCATCGAACGTTTCATCAAGGCCTACGACGTCAACATGAACGAGGCGCTCGAGGAGAATCCGCGCGCCTACGCCTGCTTCAACGACTTCTTCACCCGTGCCCTCAAGCAAGAGGCCCGCCCCATCGAGGAAGGACTCGTCTCGCCTGCCGATGGTGTGCTGTCGCAGTTCGGAGCCATCAGCCACGGCACCCTGGTGCAGGCCAAGGGTCAGGCCTTCTCGCTGACCCAGCTGCTGGGTGGCAGCGAGGAGCGTGCCGCCCCCTTCCGCAACGGCCGCTTCGCTACCGTCTATCTGTCACCGAAGGACTATCACCGCGTCCACATGCCCCTGGCGGGCCGCCTGGTGGAGATGGCCTACGTGCCGGGACGCCTGTTCTCGGTCAATGAAGCCACCGCCACGCATGTGCCGGGCCTCTTCGCCCGCAATGAGCGCCTGGTCTGCATCTTCGAGACCGAACACGGCCCGATGGCCATGGTGCTGGTCGGCGCGATGATCGTCGCGGCGATCAAGACCGTGTGGAGCGGCCAGGTCACGCCACTGTCCGGCGATGTCGAGACGACCCGCTTCGATCAACTCATCGAGCTGGCACGGGGCGCCGAGATGGGTCGCTTCCAGCTCGGCTCCACCGTGGTGATGTGCTTCCCGGACAGCGTCGAGTTCGATGACACCCTGATGCCGGGCCAGAAGGTCAGCATGGGGCAGTCACTCGGCATGCGGCCAGCCTCCTGCGAGTCGCAGGTCGTTGACGAGTCGGCCCTCGGCAATGAGGAAACCTTCGCGCCAGACAGCGAATGACAGGCAGGAGCGCTGCCGAAGGCAATGGATGACACATAAAAAAGGGAAGCCGCCAGGCTTCCCTTTTCAACTGAGGCACCAGTATCAACCGGCCCCCTCTGGCATCCTTGCACGTCAGCATCTCGCCAACGTGCCTGGACATGCCTGTTCGTCCAACTGCGAGTCTTCCTCCCTGAATGGCGTAGTTCTCTTGAGGCTCTACTGCCGGAATCTCTCATGAGCGGCTCCGAGAAGCTCATGCGAGACCCCTGTCGACACCTTGTCACCATGCCCGATGAAAGGCGCCCGACAGCCACTCCTTCGGTCATGTGAATCGCCTCACCCCGTGCCGATCGATGGAGCAGGTACCCAGAGGGAATGTCTGCCCCGCTACGACGCCGGTATGACGACATCAGACTCCCTGTCTGATACCTGCAGTCTAGACGACTCAGATGTCCCTAGCGTGTCAAAGATAAACGCAATTGCTTGCGAGCAACGTGACACCTCAAGCACGTGCTGCCGGGAAGGCAACCACTGCGGCAATATCACGCTCACCCAGTGCCAGCATGATCAGACGATCCAGCCCCAGCGCCACACCACTGCCTGCCGGCATCCCGGCGTGCAAGGCGGCCACCAGGCGATGGTCTGCCGCGACCTGCGGCAGGCCTGCCGCATGACGCTCGGCATTGTCAGCCGCGAAGCGCGATGCCTGCTCGGCGGCATCGGTCAGCTCATCGTAACCGTTGGCCAACTCGATCCCTGCGACATATGCCTCGAAACGCGAGGCCACCCACTCCCCTTCAGCATCCCGATGCTTGCGTGCCAGCGCCGCCTGGGCCGCGGGATAGTCCGTCACCAGCTCCACGGCGCCCTGCCCCAATGTCGGCTCGATCACCAGACTCATCAGCGCATCCAGGCAGGTCTCATGGGACCAGTCACTGGCATCGACAGCGCACTCACGCCCGCATGCCGCGCGTACCTCGTCCAGAGAGGCACTGAACGGGTCCAGTGACAGCACTCGCCGGAAGAGATCACGGTAGGCCGTGACGGCAGGACCAGCCCCTGAGGCGTCTGATGCATCAGAGGTGTCCAGCAGCGACGACTTGCCGGTCAGCCGCGCCCCGAGCGCCATCACGCGCTGGATCAGCTCACAGGTTTCCTCTCTCAGGCCCTCGAGACTCATGCCGGGGCGATACCATTCCAGCATGCAGAACTCGGGATTGTGGCGACGACTGACCTCACCATCGCGGAAGGCACGCGCGATCTGGAAGATCGGCCCGCTGCCGGCCGCCAGCAGACGCTTCATGTGGAATTCCGGCGAGGTCTGCAGCCACATCGGCACCCGTTCACGCTCACCGGGCAATTGCAACGACGATGACAACGAGGCCAGCCCCACGTCGGTCGAGCCGGCCTGCCCCAGCACCGGCGTCTCCACCTCCAGCACCTCACGCTCGGCGAAGAAGGCCCGCACCTCATTGATCAGTCGTGCGCGCTGCACGAGTCGCTCTCGCGTCGCAGTGGGCGCCCAGTCTTGCGGCAAGGGGGGCTGGGGAGAATCAGAGGGAATATCGACGTCTGACATGGCGAGCTCGACGAGTGGATCAGCAAGGGACAGTGGCCAACCTGCAGGATTGACCGGCACAAACGATGATGCCCCGCACGAGGCGAGGCATCAGAGGGATCACGACGTGAGCGAAAAGGCTCAGGCGCGCGAGACGTACTCGGCGCTGCGCGTATCGACCTTGAGCACTTCGCCCTGGTTGATGAACAGCGGGACACGCACCACGGCACCGGAAGACAGCGTCGCCGGCTTGGAGCCACCGTTGGCGGTGTCACCCTTGAGGCCCGGATCCGTCTCGACGACTTCCAGCTCGATGAAGTTCGGCGGAGTCACCGCGATCGCGTTGTCATTCCACAGCGTGATGGTGTAGACGACCTGCTCTTTCAGCCACTTGATGTTGTCGCCCAGCGCCTTGCCATCGACGGCATACTGTTCGAAGGAGCCATCGGTACGCATGAAGTGCCACATTTCCCCGTCGGTGTAGAGGTATTCCATGTCGACTTCCATGACGTCGGCAGCTTCGATGCTCTCACCGGACTTGAACGTCCGCTCCCACACACGACCGGTCTTCAGGTTGCGCAGCTTGACGCGATTGAAGGCCTGCCCCTTGCCCGGCTTGACCAGCTCATTGTCAACGATGGCACAGGGGTCATTGTCCAGCATCACTTTCAGACCGGACTTGAATTCGTTGGTAGAATAATTGGCCATCTTGCTCGCTCTCGACTCGTTAACGGGTCTTGCCCGCCATGAATTCCAGATTGCCGCCTCACGGGCAGCAACCATGACTAAGAAGTGATGCGCATGATAACCCGAACCTCGCCATCCTTGCATACCATCACGCATGAGACGTGCGAAAGTCACGATGTGACACCCCTCGCACTCCACTCGAGTCCGCGCGGTGACTGGCGTGCACAGCTGCGCGACGTCATTCGCTCTCCCGAGGCGCTGCTGGACCGCCTGGGACTGGATCACGAATGGCTTCCCGGCGCCAGCGACGGCCATGCCCTGTTCTCGATCCGCGTTCCCGAGGCCTATGCCAGCCGCATCCGCCCCGAAGACCCGAATGACCCGCTGCTGCGTCAGGTGCTGCCACTGGACAGCGAGACGGACGTGCTCGACGGCTATGTCACCGACCCGCTGGAAGAAGCGGAGCACACCCCGCTCCCGGGACTGATCCACAAGTACACCAACCGAGTGCTGCTGATGGCCAGCGGTGGCTGCGCGATCAATTGCCGCTATTGTTTCCGGCGCCATTTTCCCTATGAAGACCACCAGCCCAGCCGCGCGCAATGGCAGGACATTCTCGACTACCTGCGCGCCGATGAGCGCATCCACGAGGTCATCCTCTCGGGTGGCGACCCGCTCGTGTCTCCCGACAGGCGACTGGCCTGGCTGGTGGAATCATTGGGCGAGATACCGCATCTCAAGCGTTTGCGCATCCACACCCGCCTGCCGGTGGTGATACCGGATCGCGTCAATGCCGAGCTGCTGGACTGGCTGAAGGCGACGCGACTGCAGAAGGTGCTGGTCATCCACAGCAACCACGCCAACGAGCTGGACGCGGAGGTCGCCGCGGCCATGACACGCCTCAAGGCAGCCGGGGTCACCCTGCTCAACCAGAGCGTCATCCTGCGCGGCGTCAATGACTCGGTGGAAACGCAGACGGCCCTCGCCGAGCGACTGTTCGAGTGCGGGGTGCTGCCCTACTACCTGCATGCCTTCGACCCCGTCCAGGGCGCCGCCCACTTCGCGGTCAGCGATGAAGACGCCTGCGCCCTGATGGAGGCACTGCTGGAGCATCTGCCCGGCTTCCTGATGCCACGTCTGGTGCGCGAGATCCCCGGGCGCCGCTCCAAGACGCCCCTGAGTGGTGCTCACTCCCCGGGCCACCTTGCAGACCACGCCCAGACTTTCGGCCATGATGACCATCCGGACCCGACGAGAGCCACGCTGATTGCCCGCAGTTGAAATCCACCGATGAGATCAGCCGATGAGGTCAGACCTTGAGGTCAGCACTGCGCCATGCGCGGTGCGCTTGCGAAAATCTGCTACCATCGCGGCCCCATTTCGCTAGAATCGCTGGCCATCATCACCATCGGCACACGCCCCAAGAGGCGTGGCCACGCTCAAGGAGCCCATCACATGCCTCATCTCGTCATTGATTATGCCGACAGTCTGGCCCCCAGCCTCGACATGGACGCGATCATGGATGACCTGCATGCCGCCGCCATGCAAAGCGGCCTGTTCAAGGAAAGCGACATCAAGGTGCGCGCGGAAAGCTGGCGTCACTGGCGCCTGGCGGGCAATCAGGCACCACTGGCGCACAAGCATGGCTTCGTCAACCTTCACTGCCATCAGCTGGAAGGCCGAAGCGATGACGACAAGTCGCGTCTGGCGGACATCCTGATGGAAGCCCTCAAGCCGCACTGCGAGGCCGCTCGCGAGGTCAGCGTGGAGATCGTCGAGATCACGCGCGCGACCTACCGCAAGCACAAGGCCTGACCCCTCAGGCAATAACGCAAGACGCCCCGCCGGCAGGCTGCCGCGGGGCGTCTTGCGTTATTGCACCTGTCCCCGGATATCGCCGTATCCGGGGCTCATGCGCGGTGTTCAGGTCCCTGTCATGGCCTGGGGAACGTGCAGCAGATCGTTCAGACGATGGGCATGCTCGGCAGCCTCACGACCCACGGAGGTCAGATAGCCACCATCGGGCAGCGTGGTCAGGCCCTTGGCGTGCAGACGTTCTGCCGCAGCGACCATGTCAGGACTGGCATCGTGGCGAATCTTCAAGCCCTTGAGGGCGGCGTCATGCGGGAACAGACACAGCAGGTGCAGTTCATCGTCATAGGGTGACGGCATGGGCAAACTCCTGACGGCGTGGCGAATGGCGTTTTGGTAGGGCGACAACAGACAGACTCCGAGTCGTCGGCGTCTGTCACCAGTCTAGTCACCGTGCGCAAAACCACCCTGCTGCTTTGGGACTAGACCCCGTCCCATCCGCCCCGAACATCGAAAACGCCCCCACCGCAACCGCGGTGAGGGCGTTTTCGATGAGGCACCGTCAGGCACTCACTGCAGACTCAGTGCTTGAGGTCCTGCTGGCGGTAGCCCATCAGATAGAGCACGGCATCAAGCCCCAGCGTCGAGATCGACTGACGCGCCTGTTCACGTACCAGCGGCTTGGCGCGGAAGGCGATGCCCAGCCCTGCTTCAGCAAGCATCTTGAGGTCGTTGGCACCATCCCCGACGGCGATGGTCTGCTCCATGCGCAGGCCGTAACGCTCGGCGATCTCGCGCAGCAGCAGCGCCTTGCGCTCGGCATCGACGATCGGTTCACGCACCTCACCGGTCACCTTGCCATCGACGATCACCAGCTCGTTGGCGTGGATCTCATCGAAGCCCAGCAGCTGCTGGAGGTGACGCGCGAAGTAGGTGAAGCCACCGGAGAGAATCGCGGTGCGATAGCCCAGCGCCTTGAGATTGGCCATCAGACGCTCGACCCCATCCATCAGCGGCAGGTTGGCGGCGATCTCCGCCAGCACCGACTCGTCCAGCCCCTTGAGCTTGCTCATGCGCTCACGGAAGCTTTCCTGGAAGTCCAGCTCACCGCGCATGGCACGCTCGGTGACTTGCGAGACTTCCTCGCCGACCCCATGACGACGCGCCAGCTCATCGATCACCTCGGTCTTGATCAGGGTCGAATCCATGTCGAAGCAGATCAGGCGGCGATGACGACGCCAGATATCGTCTTCCTGGATCGCGATATCGACACCATGCAGCGCGCCCAGCGCCAGCGCCTTCTCGCGCAGCGCATTGATGTCGGTCTCGTGCTCCGGCAGGCGCAGCCAGCACTCGACACAGGCGCCTTCGGCCGGTGACTCGCCATCCAGCGGTTCACGCCCCGACAGGCGATGCATCAGCTCGACGGTGATACCGAATTCCGCCGTCAGGCCGCCGACCTCGGCGAGAATGCCCGCCGGCAGTCGCGGTGCCAGCAGCGTCAGAATCCAGCGCGGGCGCTCCAGCTGATGGCTCCAGCGTGCATATTCCTCGGCGCCGACCTGCACGGCCTGCACATCCAGTCCCAGCTGTTCCCCGGCAGCACTCAGCGCCGCTTCCAGTTCGGACTGCGCCTCCAGTGCCACCAGCGCTTCCAGCGACACAAGCCCGAAGGTCACGCTCTGATTGATATCCAGCAGACGTGCGCCACTGCGGGCCAGCGCCTGACCGAGCCCTGCCAGCTGTCCCGGACGAGCCGCACCGGTGGCGCGGATCAAGATACGTTGTGTCATCGGAAAATCGTTCCTGAGCAATGAATCATCAAGAGGTTACCTCCAGGGCAGCTCGCCACTGGCATCATCAACTGTCTACGGCCAGACGATCGACCTTCTGGAAGCCCTTGGGCAACTTGCTGCCGCGTCGGCCACGCTCGCCACGATAGTAGTCAAGATCCGCCCCCTTGAGCAGCGTCTTGCGCTTGCCGGCGTGCACCACCAGCGTGGCCCCGGCAGGCACGACCACCAGCGAGCGCACGAATTCCTCACGATTGGCGGCGCGTTCGCCCGGAATCGACAGCATCTTGTTGCCCTTGCCCTTGGACATTTCCGGCAACTCGACGAGCGGGAAGACCAGCAGACGCCCTTCGTTGGACACCACCGCCACTTCCAGCGGCGCGGCATCCCCCTGCGCCGTCTCAGGCACCTCGGGGATCGCCACCGGCGGCAGTACCGCACAGCCGCGCGGCAAGGTCAGCGCGGCCTTGCCGGACTTGTTCTTGCCGGTCAGCTGCTCGAGCGTGGTCACGAAGCCATAGCCACCATCGGAGGCCAGCAGATAGCGCGCCGAGGGCGCGTCGAGCAGCAGCCCGACCATCGAAGCCCCCGCCGCCGGATTCATGCGCCCGGTGATCGGCTCGCCCTGCCCGCGCGCACTGGGCAGATTGTGCGCGGCCAGGGTGTAGGCGCGCCCGGTGTCATCCAGCAGCACCAGCGGCTGATTGGTCTTGCCGCGCGCCGCCAGATGGAAGCGGTCGCCGGCCTTGTAGGACAGGCCTTCGGGGTCGATATCATGTCCCTTGGCGGCGCGGATCCAGCCCTTCTCGGACAGCGCGACGGTGATCGGGTCGGCGCCCATCAGCTCGACTTCCGACAGCGCCTTGGCCTCGCCGCGTTCAACCAGCGGCGAGCGACGTGCATCGCCGAAGTCAGTGGCAGCCTGCTCAAGCTCACTGTCGATCAGATCGGTCAGGGCCTCGTCATTGCCCAGCAGATGCTTGAGGTGCTTGCGCTCGCGCTTGAGCTCGTCCTGCTCGCCCCGCAGCTTCATCTCTTCGAGGCGTGCCAGGTGACGCAGACGCAGCTCGAGGATCGCCTCGGCCTGACGCTCGGAGAGCTGGAAGGTCTCGATCAGGCTGGCCTTGGGATCTTCCTCCTCGCGGATGATGCGAATCACCTCGTCGAGATTCAGATAAGCCGTCAGCAGACCCTCGAGGATATGCAGACGGTCCTCGACCTTGGCCAGACGATGCTCGAGGCGACGACGCACGGTGGCGCGACGATAGCGCAGCCACTCGGCGAGCATCTCGTGCAGTGCCATCACGCGCGGGCGACCCTTGAGATCGATGACGTTCATGTTGACGCGCGCGTTCTTCTCGAGATCCGTGGTGGCGAACAGGTGCGCCATCAGGCCTTCGATATCGACCCGATTGGAGCGCGGCTGAATCAGCAGGCGCGTCGGGTTCTCGTGGTCGGACTCATCGCGCAGGTCCGCGACCATCGGCAGCTTCTTGGCCTGCATCTGGGCGGCGATCTGCTCGATCACCTTGGCGCCGGAGACCTGATACGGCAGCGCCGTGATCACGATATCGCCTTCTTCCAGCACATAGCGGGCGCGCATCTTCACGCTGCCACGACCGGTGCGATAGAGCTTGGCGAGGTCGGTGCGCGGCGTGATGATCTCCGCCTCGGTGGGGAAATCCGGTGCCGGCAGGAAGTCCATCAGCTGATCGCTGTCGGAGTCCGGGTTGCGCAGCAGGTGGCGTGTGGCGGCCACGACTTCATGCACGTTGTGTGGCGGAATGTCGGTCGCCATGCCCACCGCGATGCCGGTGGTGCCGTTGAGCAGCACATTGGGCAGACGCGCCGGCAGCACCTTGGGCTCGTTCATGGTGCCATCGAAGTTGGGCACCCAGTCGACGGTGCCCTGGGAGAGCTCGGACAGCAGCACCTCGGAATATTTCGACAGACGCGATTCGGTGTAACGCATGGCCGCGAAGGACTTGGGGTCATCCTGGCTACCCCAGTTGCCCTGTCCATCCACCAGCGGATAGCGATAGCTGAACGGCTGCGCCATCAGCACCATGGCCTCGTAACAGGCGCTGTCACCATGCGGGTGGAACTTGCCCAGCACATCGCCGACGGTACGCGCCGACTTCTTGTACTTGGCGTTGGCCGTCAGGGACAGCTCGCGCATGGCGTAGACGATGCGGCGCTGTACCGGCTTCATGCCATCACCGACATGCGGCAGGGCGCGGTCGAGAATCACGTACATCGAGTAGTCGAGGTACGCCTTTTCGGTGTAGTCACGCAGGGCCAGACGTTCGACGTCACCCTCCGCGACCTGGATATCCATGCTCATGGGCACTTGACCTTGATTACGAGCGTAAAACCGGGGAGCGCCTGACTGTGGCGCTCCCGAAAGAATGCTGTCGCGCAGCTTGTCTGGCTTTCGAAGTTCAGCTGCTCTCGAAGCCCAGTTGGCTTTCGAAGTTCAAATGGCTGTGAAAGCTCAACCGATGATCAGACCTCGATGTCAGCCATGTTGCCGTAGTCCTCGAGCCAGCTCTTGCGATCACTGGCGCGCTTCTTGGCCAGCAGCATGTCGAGCATCTCGTGGGTGCCGTCATCCGCGCTGCGTGTCAGCTGCACCAGGCGGCGAGTGTCCGGTGCCATGGTGGTCTCGCGCAGCTGCAGCGGGTTCATCTCACCCAGCCCCTTGAAGCGCTGCACGTTGGGCGTGCCACGCTTGCTCTCGAGCTGCTTGAGGATGTGCGCCTTCTCGCTCTCGTCCAGGGCGTAATGGACTTCCTTGCCCAGGTCGATGCGATACAGCGGCGGCATGGCGACGAAGACGCGCCCGGCATCCACCAGCGCCGGGAAGTGCCGCACGAACAGCGCGCACAGCAGCGTGGCGATGTGCAGGCCATCGGAGTCGGCATCCGCCAGGATGCAGACCTTGTGGTAGCGCAGCTTGGTGAGATCATCCGAGCCCGGGTCCAGCCCGATGGCGACCGCGATGTCGTGGACTTCCTGGGAGGAGTAGATGTCATGCGACTCGACTTCCCAGGTATTGAGGATCTTGCCGCGCAGCGGCAGGATCGCCTGGGTCTCGCGGTTGCGACCCTGCTTGGCGCTGCCGCCAGCCGAGTCACCCTCGACCAGAAACAGCTCACTGTCGGCAGGGTCGGAGCTTGAACAATCCGAGAGCTTGCCCGGTAGCGCAGGCCCGGAAGTCACCTTCTTGCGCGCGACCTTCTTGGCGCTCTTCAGACGGCGCTGGGCCGCCGAGATCACCAGTTCCGCCAGCGCTTCGGCCTGGTCGACATGATGATTGAGCCACAGCGAGAAGGCGTCCTTGACCACCCCGGAGACGAAGGCCGCGACGCTGCGCGAGGACAGCCGCTCCTTGGTCTGACCGGCGAACTGTGGATCGAGCATCTTCACCGACAGCACGAAGGCGGCGCGCTCCCACAGGTCATCCGCACTCAGCTTGACGCCACGCGGCAGCAGACTGCGGTAGTCGCAGAATTCCTTGAGCGCCTCGAGCAGGCCGGAACGCAGGCCATTGACGTGGGTGCCGCCCAGCGGCGTGGGGATCAGATTGACGTAGGGCTCCTGCACCAGCTCGCCGCCTTCCGGCAGCCACTGGATGGCCCAGTCGACGCCATGCTCCTCATCCTCGAGATGACCGACGAACGGCGATTCCGGCAGTCGCTCGAAACCATCGGTGGCGCCGAGCAGATAGTCGCGCAGGCCATCCTCGTAATGCCAGGCCGTCTCGCTGCCGTCCGTCTCGGTCAGCACGACCTTGAGCCCCGGGCACAATACCGCCTTGGCGCGCAGCAGGTGACGCAGGCGTGCCATCGCCAGACGCGGACTGTCGAAGTAGCTCTCGTCCGGCCAGAAACGCACCAGAGTGCCGGTATTGCGCTTGCCGACGGTACCGATCTGACTCAGCTCCTCGACCTTCTCGCCATTCTCGAAGGCAATGCGCTGACGCAGACCCTCACGGCAGACCTCCACCTCAAGGCGCGTCGACAGGGCGTTGACCACCGAGACACCCACGCCATGCAGGCCGCCCGAGAAGCGATAGCTGTCCTGGGAGAACTTGCCCCCCGCGTGCAGCTTGGTGAGGATCAGCTCGATCCCGGTCACACCATGCTCGGGGTGGATGTCAGTGGGCATGCCACGACCATCATCCGCCACCTCGATACCGCCGTCTTCCAGCAGCTTCACGCGCACTTCCTTCGCGTGACCCGCCAGCGCCTCATCGACGGAGTTGTCGATGACTTCCTGGACCAGGTGGTTAGGCCGAGTGGTATCGGTATACATGCCGGGCCGCTTGCGGACCGGTTCGAGGCCGGAGAGAACCTCGATGGAACTGGCGCTGTACTGACTCATCGCAGCCTTGTGTCCTTGGTGTTGACGTCCGGCAGACGCATCACGGATGGCGATGCCTCTGCCTGATTTTCTGAAGAGAGTCGCCGCTGGCCGAACGATCCGATGACGGATTCATCTTCCTGTCCGGCCCGCACGCCCAACCGTCCTCGACACGTTAGCAGGGTGCGACGTGGAAGGATGTCGCAAGCGACGGGGCCAGACGATGGCCGGCATGCGCCATGATGGCAGGCAGGTACTCCGCCAGTCTGGCAAATCCATGATCCCCTCCCGGCGTGAGGATCAGCCGGCAATCCTGATAGAGGCTTGCGGCATCGTTGACGTCCAATGTCTCGTCCGCCGTGGCAAGCAGCACGAGGGTGCGCTGCGGCGTGACGGGGATCGCTTCCAGTGCGGCCAGCGCCGGACCGAATGCTTCGGTGACGGTGAAGGACTCGCCGGTATAGGGGTTGGCGTGGGTCGACCCCAGCCATGCCGTGACGAGCCTGACCGGGCGCACGGCTGGGTTGATCAATACCGTGCGCGGCCCCTGACGCCATACGCTCTGCTCGCAGCCCTGGGGTCCATCGAGTCGCGCAGCCTCACGCGCGGCAAGCCAGGTGCTCAGAAAGCCACCCATGGAGCTGCCGATCACCACGATGGCGTCGTCACAGGCAGGGTCAGCCGGGTCGAGATCCAACTGCGCGCAGAGCGCCTGGTAGGCCTCCTCCACCACCGCCTGCCCGGCAGCGGGCTGCGGTGGGATGTCAGGCGCGACGCAGGGCAGACCGAATTCGGCGGCCGCACGCTTCATCAACTGCGCCTTGGGCGAGCAACTGGCCGAGTTGAAACCATGCAGGTACAACACGCCCCTGACCGGAGGAACGACAACGCCTGCCTGCGCAGGGTAATGGGGACGGCTCATCAGCGCTCCCGACACGCGCGAACCGAACGGCTCACGCTCGGTTCGCGGCAAGGTGTCTAGTGTAAACGATTGATTCCCATATAGGATAGCGAGAATACTGTATAAATCAACAGAGGATGACCGCCTGCGTGATCCCCCGTCAGCGCGGGTCCTGCCCCTGGGCGGCCCACACGGACTCGATCAAGGCACGACTGGAAGCGTCCAGCTGCTCGAAGCCTTCTCCCGTGGTCATGGTCGCTTCCGTCGCGGTGGCGATCTGCTTGCCCAGCTCCACGCCCCACTGATCGAACGGATTGATGTCCCAGATGGTGGCCTGGACGAAGACCTTCTGCTCGTAAAGCGCGATCAGGGCCCCCAGGGTTTCCGGCGTCAGCGCTTCCAGCAGCAGGGTGGTCGAGGGCTGATTGCCACGATAACGCTTGTGATTCGGCTGGGCCTCGTCACCCGGTATCGCGTCATCGCCCAGCATCAGCACGCGCGACTGGGCAAAGCAGTTGGCCAGTGTCAGACGGTGCTGCGCCTTGAGGTGGGCACGGGTCTCGGCGTCCTCGACATGGTCATAGCGACGCATCGGCGCGATGAAGTCACATTCCACTGCCTGGGTACCCTGATGCAGCAGCTGATAGAAGGCATGCTGGGCGTTCGGGCCCAGCTGGCCCCACAGCACCGGGCAGGTGGAGTAATCGACCATCTCGCCATCGTTGGTGACCGACTTGCCGTTGGATTCCATTTCCAGCTGCTCGAGGTAGCTGGCGAAGTATTCCAGGCGGCCGTCGTAGGGCAGGATGGAGTGGGCGCGAATATCGAGGAAGTTGTTGTTCCAGATACCCGCCAGCGCCAGCAATACCGGCAGATTGTCTTCCAGCGGTGCGGTGCGGAAATGCTCATCCAGCTCATGCGCCCCCGCCAGCAGGCGACGGAAGTTGTCCATGCCGACATTGAGCGCGATGGGCAGTCCGATGGTGCCCCACAGCGAGTAGCGCCCGCCGACCCAGTCCCAGAACAGCAGCTGATGTTCCGGTGCGATACCCCACTCGCTCATCTTCTCCGGCTTGGCGGATGCGCCGATGAAGTGCTGACGATTGATCAGTCCTTCCAGACGGCCTTGCGGGTCAAGGCGCGACTTCAGCCAGTCACGCGCGGTGCGCGCATTGGAGAGCGTGTCGATGGTGGAGAATGACTTGGACGACAGGATGAACAAGGTGGTTTCCGGACTGAAGGACTGCAGGTAGTCCGCCAGCTGTGAGCCATCCATGGTCGAGGCGAAGTGCACGCCGACCTCATGGACGCCCTTGGGACGGCAATCGCTCAGCGCGCTCGAGACCATCAGCGGCCCCAGGTCCGAGCCACCGACCCCCAGATTGACCACATCGGTGATCGGCTTGCCGGTGGCACCACGCCACTGCCCGCTATGGAAGGTCTCGACCATCTCGGCGAGCCGCTCGAGGCTCTCGTGGATGGCAGGTACCACATCCTCGCCATCCACCTCGAGACTTGCCGAGCGTGGCAGACGCAGGGCCGCGTGCAGGGCCGGGCGATCTTCCGAGCGATTGACGTGCTCACCGGCCAGCAGACGCTTGATGCCCTGCTCGACACCGGTTTCCCGCGCCAGCTCCAGCAGCAGCTCCAGGGTCTCCTGCTTGAGACGCTGCTTGGAGAGATCCAGGCGCAGGCCCGCGGCAGAACGGGTGAAGGTCGTCACTCGATCGCGCCCTTGCGCCGCATCCTCGGCGAACAGGTCCTTCAGGTGCACATCGGCCATCTGCTCCTGATGATGACGCGCGAGGGCCTGCCAGGCCTGACTGTTACGGCGGGCAGAACGTGCAGACGATGGAGTGGACATGGCCACCTCTCTCCTTGAAGTGTCGCGACCGGCCCTGCGTGGCCCGGTCAGAAATCGGTTGATGGAAGCATCATCGGCAAGCCGCGGCGGGTGCGTCAGGCACCTCGAATGCGTAGAATGGCGGGCCCAGCAGGGCACTCAGCCCAGCCGCTCCCCGGCCAATGGCATGTCGCCCAGGCCCTCTGCCCGATGAAGCCTTGATCCATGAGTGATGCATCTTACCGTGACGCGATATTTACGACACCCCTTGACCGTGTTGCCAGCTTCTCCTTCGACGAACAGGTCGTCAGCTGCTTCCCGGACATGCTGCGCCGTTCGGTGCCGGGGTACGGTCAGATCATCGCCATGCTGGGGCTGATGGCCCGCGCTCACCTGCGCCCTGGCGCACGCGTCTATGATCTGGGCTGCTCGCTGGGGGCTGCCAGCATGGCACTGGCACGTGAGATGGCGGCCCAGGACATCGAGATCGAAGCCGTCGATCTGTCCCGGCCGATGGTCGAGCGCGCCAGCCGCGAGCTCGCCGACGCCTTCCCGGACCATCGCATCAACGTCAGTGAAGCCGATATCCGCACCCTGGAGTACCAGCCTGCCGGCATGATCGTGGTCAACTTCACCCTGCAGTTTCTGCCGCCGCAGGACCGCGACGCCGTGATCGACAAGCTGTTTGCGGCGCTGGAGCCCGGCGGCGTGTTGATCCTGTCCGAGAAGATCATCAGCGACGACCCGGTCGAGAACGCCTGGTTGATCGAGCGCTATCATGACTTCAAGCGCGCCAACGGCTACTCCGACCTCGAGATCTCGCAGAAACGCGAAGCGCTGGAGGACGTGATGAAGCCCGACAGTCTCGCCACTCACCATACGCGCCTGGCACGCGCCGGCTTCGCGCGCAGCCACACCTGGCTGCAATACCTGAACTTTGCCTCGATGGTCGCTTTCAAAGCCGCCGAATGACCGCTACGCCTGCACGGACCCGACCCAGCGCATGAGCATCTCCCCCTACGATCGTGATCTTTACCGCGCCTTCACCGAGCTTGCCTGTGAGCCAGGCGCCGTCGGTGACGGCTTCGCCCGCTGGCTGGGCGCCCTGCCCGAGCAACTGGCCAAGGGTCTGGACCGCAAGCGCCATGCTGACCTCAAGGCCTGGCATGGGGCACTGGAGAAGCTGCCGACGCTACCTGACGAGCGCGAGGTGCAGCTGGATGCCGACCGTGTCGGTGCATGCTTTCCGACTGGCCTGAGCACTGGGCAGCAACGCCAGAGCGAGAATCTGCTGCGCGCCATGATGCCGTGGCGCAAGGGCCCCTATCAGCTCGACGAGATCTATATCGATACCGAATGGCGCTCCGACTGGAAGTGGCAGCGCCTCGCGCCGCATCTGTCGGATCTCACTCACCGTCGCGTGCTGGATGTCGGGGGCGGCAATGGTTACCACGGCTGGCGCATGGTCGGCGCTGGTGCCGCCTTCACGCTGGTGATCGACCCTTCCCCGCGCTTCTACTGCCAGTTCCATGCCGTGCGTCACTTCATCGGCGCGGATCACCCCCAGGGGCGCAACCTGCACTTCCTGCCGGTGGGCATCGAGGACGTCCCCGCGAAGATGGCCGCCTTCGACACCGTGTTCTCGATGGGGGTGCTCTATCATCGCCCCTCGCCGATGGACCACCTCTTCCAGCTGCGCGATGCCCTGCGCCCCGGCGGCGAACTGGTGCTGGAAACCCTGGTGGTGGAAGGTGACGTGACGACGGTACTGATGCCCGGCGAGCGCTACGCCGCGATGCCCAACGTCTACTTCCTGCCGTCCTCCCGGGCGCTGGCCCACTGGTGTGAGCGCGCCGGTTTCAAGGACGTGCGCATCGTCGATGAAGCGGTGACCACGCTGGATGAGCAACGCTCGACCGACTGGATGACCTATCACTCGCTGAGTGACTTCCTCGACCCTGACGACCCACGCCTGACCCGTGAAGGCCATCCGGCACCACAGCGTGCGGTGCTGATCGCCACGCGCGCCTGATCTGCGCAGCACCTTCTCTCCCAGCGGTGTCTGCGCCGGGGCAGACAAAGACGGCGGCGCTCATCGAGCACCGCCGTCTTCGTCTCTCGTGTCATACGATGCCCAACCGCCGGGCCTGTCGATACAGATTGCCGCGATCGACCTTGAGCCTGCGCGCGGCCTCTGCCCAGTTGCGATCACTCGCCAGCCAGACCCGCGAGATGTGCTCGCGCTGAAACGCCTCGGTGGCATCACGCAGCCCCAGCGCTTCATCGATGTCCTGCAGGACATGACGCTGCGCCGGGTTCGCTCTCCCCGCCTGAATCGTGCCATGCCCCTCCTGTGCGGCGTGGAGGGCAATGCCACCGGCCTGCTCGTGCGCCACCTCGGCACTCGTCTCCAGCCCCAGCAGCTCCGGCGTGATCACCACCAGCTGACGCCCATCGGCGCGCAGGCGCGTCGGATGAGCCCCCTGCGCCAGCCGCGCATGCAGGGCGGCGCGACTCAGACAGTGCTCCAGCTCACGCACGTTGCCGGGCCACGGGTAGTCACACAGCAGACGCTCCGCCGCCGGCGTCAGGCGCAGATTGCCAAGCCCGAGGCGCGTGCGGTTGTGCTCGAGAAAGGTTCCCGCCAGCGCCAGCAGATCCGCTCGTCCGCGCTCACGCAGCGGCGGCACCCTGAGCGGATAGACGCTCAGCCGGTGGTAGAGATCTTCGCGGAAATGCCCGGCGGCGACTTCGGCCTCGAGGTCACGATTGGTCGCCGCGATGACGCGCACATCGACCCTGACCACGCGATCGCTGCCCAGCGGCTGCAATTCACCTTCCTGCAGCACCCGCAGCAGCTTGGGCTGCAACGCCAGCGGCAGCTCACCGATCTCATCCAGCAGCAGGGTGCCGCCATCGGCCATCACGAAATGGCCACGATGATCATGGGACGCGCCGGAGAAGGCCCCTCGCCGATGCCCGAACAGCGCACTCTCGACCAGTTCCGGTGCCAGCGCGGCACAGTTGATGCGCACCAGAGGCCGACTGGCGCGACGCGACGCATCGTGCAACCGCTGGACCACGCCCTCCTTGCCCACCCCGGTCTCGCCCGTCACCAGCACCGTCATGTCGGTATCGGCTACCGCTTCCAACTGTGCCTCCAGTCTCGCCATCGCTGGCCCGCGCTGCGGACAGGTCCTCTGGGCCTGCGGTGTCATGCCCGGCGCAAGCGCTGGCATGCCGGTCAGCGGAGCGGCCCCACGCTCAAGCCGTGATGCCAGCGCCAGACAGCAGGTGGGCAGCGTCAGCAGGTCATGAAGCTCCTGATGCTCCTGATGCTCCTGCGCCAGGACGTCTGCCAGCTCGGCATCGCCGATCTGCCGAATCTCCAGCGCTTCCAGCGGGGCCAGCACACCAGGTGTCAGCGCATCGAAGGTCATCACGCCCAGCAACCTGTCCCCTTCGCGCAGCGCGATACCCGCACAGTCGTGCACCAGCAGATCCGGCCCATGCACTTCCCCCAGCAGGCCATCGAAGGGGTCCGGCAGGTCACTGTCCACCGCGAAGCGATAGACACCGGTGTGCTCGGCAATCGCCTTGAGCCGCGGATGCTCTGACAACGCAAAGCGCCGACCGCGCACCTCGGCAGGTAGCCCATGCGTGGCCAGCGGCAGCAACTCGTCACGCTCCGGCAGATAGCGCATCAGCGTCGCGGCCTCACCGGGCAGACGCTGCATGATCGCGGCCAGCAGACGGGTCCATGGCAAGGCACGCCGCTTGCCGCCCTCCTCTTCCATCAACCAGGCAGCAAGCCAGGCGTTCAGGGCGGCAAGGGGCGTATCATTGCGTGGCAAGGGAGTCTCGGGCATGCGGGATTCCTGACGTCAGTCAACCGGAAATGGCGGGCGAGGTACTGGGTGATGAGCACGCGGCTCACGCGACGGCGTGTCGCAAGACATCGTCATGGCGACAGATGATGTCATCATGACACGCAAGATGTCATCTTGACACATTCTCACGTCGTGTATTTTTCACATCACCACTCTCGGGGACGCATGGATACTGGCCTGACGAGTTGGCATGGCCCTTGCTCTCTTCATGGCGACATTCATCACGAGGTACCGTCATGCTGACCAACGCCCAGGAAGACCTGATCGCCGCCACCGCTCCCGTCGTCGCCGAGCACCTCAACGCCATTACCGCGCGCTTCTATCCGCTGATGTTCGAGCGCTATCCCGAAGTGAAGCCGCTGTTCAATCAGACGCACCAGGCCAGTGGTGGTCAGGCCCGTGCGCTGGCCGGCGCCGTGCTCGCCTATGTCGGCGCACGCCACTCGCGTGAGGCGGTGGACCGCCTGCTCGCGCCCGTGGTCAGCAAGCACGTCTCGCTCAATATCCTGCCCGAGCACTACCCCATCGTCGGCGAGTGCCTGATGGCCGCCATCGGTGAGGTGCTGGGAGACGCCGTCACGCCGGAGATCGCCGACGCCTGGGGCGCCCTCTACGGAGAGCTGGCCGCCGTGCTGATCGCCGCCGAGCAGGGCCGCTACGACAGCTTCGCTGCCACCCGCGGCGGCTGGCAGGGGCTGCGCCGCTTTCGCATCGTGCGCACGGAGGACGAGAGCCGCGAGATTCGCTCGCTGTACCTGGCGCCAGTGGAAGGTCCGATGTTCTCCTTCCTGCCGGGCCAGTACATCGGCATGCGCCTGACGACGCCGCAGGGCGTGATCCACCGTCATTACAGCCTGTCACACGCGCCGGACGAGCGCTTCTGCCGTATCTCGGTCAAGCGTGAAGACCACGGCCAGTCCAGCCAGTATCTGCATGCGCTGAACGTGGGTGACGAGATCGATCTGCTGCCGCCGGCCGGCGAGCTGACCTTCGAGCATGCCGCGCCCCAGAGCCCCGAGGCCCCGGTACTGCTGCTGTCTGCCGGCGTCGGCCAGACACCGATGCTCTCGCTGCTGGAGGCAGCGCTCGCGGCGGGCCGTCAGGTGATCTATCTGCATGCGGCCCGCAATCCCGAGGTACATGCCTTCGACACCACGCTGCAATCACTGGTCGCGCAGTATCCCGAGCAGCTGCATTATCAGGTCTGCTACGAGAAGGCTGACACTCTGCCGACGCATGCGCACCTGGGCATCATCGAGCGCGACTGGCTGGCACGTCAGATTGCCGCGACAGGTGCCAGTGCCGAGTCCCTGCAGGCCTTCGTGATCGGTCCGCATGGCTTCATGCAGAGCATGATCCAGCACCTCAATCGCATCGGCGTACCGCTCACCCAGTGCCATCACGAGCACTTCGGCCCCTCCGCACCGCTTGCCATCGACGCCGCTGCCGCCTGATGCGCTGACGTGGCCCGCACCATGCAAAAAGCCCCCATCGCCTTGCGGCCATGGGGGCTTCTGCGTTCTCCGGCTTCATATCCAGCAGGCCGTGTTGTTATCGCGTGTCCAGCGTTGTTGTTATCGGGTCATGCGACGGAGTCGACCGTGCCGGCCCGACTCCGTTACCGCGACTCATGTTGCCAAGGCTCAGTTGCAAAGACTCAGTTGCCACGGCCCAGCAGCTCACGCACGTCGCGGGCTTCCCAGTGCGGGAAGTGCTTGCGTACCAGCGCGTTGAGATCGGCTTCAAACGCGGCCCAATCGGTCTGCTGCGTGGTTGCCTGAGTGCCGGAGCGGCCCACGCCACGAATCATGCCCGCGCCGACGGTCACGTTGCTCAGACGATCGATGACGATGAAGCTGCCGGTGCCCGGGCTTGAACGGTAGTCGTCCACCGGCACCGACTGGGTCAGCTCGAGCTGGACGCGGCCGATGGCGTTCAGTGCCAGGCTGTCGCCCTCGTGATGTTCCAGCGTGTTGACGTCGTAGAGGTAATCGATGGCACTGACCTGCCCGGTCAGATCACGGGTCGCCAGCTTGATATCGTACTGACGGCCCGGTTGCAGCGGCTTCTCGTGCATCCAGACGACATCCGCTTCCAGCGCATTGGAGAGCGGCAGTTCGGCGTCTGCCGCCACCAGCCAGTCACCGCGCGAGATGTCGATCTCGTCGTCAAGCGTCAGCGTGATGGCCTGGCCCGGATAGGCGATCTCGAGGTCGCCATCGAAGGTGACGATGCGCTCGATGGTCGAGATCTTGCCGGACGGCAGCACCTTGACGCTGTCACCCGGACGCACGACACCGGCCGCCAGCGTGCCGCAATAGCCACGGAAATCGAGGTTGGGACGATTGACGTACTGCACCGGGAAGCGCAGATCGCTGAGGTTCTGATCGCGAGTCAGTTCGACGGTTTCCAGCACCTCCAGCAGCGACGGTCCGGCCTGACCATCGACGGTGTACCAGTCGAGTGACGGGCTGCGATTGACGACGTTGTCGCCCTTGAGCGCAGACATCGGCACGAAGCGGATATCCGGTGCATTCAACTTGTCGGCGAATTCCTGATACTCGGCGACGATCTCGTTGAAGCGCGCCTCGGAGTAGTCGACCAGATCCATCTTGTTGACCGCGATCACCAGGTGCTGGATACCCAGCAGGTCGGCGATGAAGCTGTGACGACGGGTCTGGGTCTGCACGCCGTAGCGCGCATCGATCAGGATGATCGCCAGGCTCGCGGACGAGGCACCGGTGGCCATGTTGCGGGTGTACTGCTCATGTCCCGGGGTGTCGGCGATGATGAACTTGCGCTTGTCGGTCGAGAAGAAGCGATAGGCGACATCGATGGTGATGCCCTGCTCACGCTCGGACTGCAGGCCATCGACCAGCAGGGCCAGATCGACTTCATCACCGGTGGTGCCGCTGGTCTTGGAGGCCTGGGTGATGGAGGCCAGCTGATCTTCATAGATCAGCTTGGAATCGAACAGCAGACGACCGATCAGGGTCGACTTGCCGTCATCGACGCTACCGCAGGTGATGAAGCGCAGCAGGTCCTTGCGCTCGTGTTCTTGCAGGTAGGCTTCGATATCCGCGGAAATCTTGTCTGACGCGTGGGACACACTCTTCTCCTTGCCGCTGTCATGGGCCTGATGAGCTGGCGAGCCAGTATCACGAGCCAGTGTCTCGTGAGGCTGCGAGCCGATTCATCAGGCGAATTGTTCGTTCAGGTCATCAAGCACGAGGCGGAATCAGCAGGATGGGGCCTCGTGTGGCAATGGGCCTAGCGAGAATTGGCGACTAGAAATACCCTTCGCGCTTCTTCTTCTCCATGGAGCCTGCCTGATCGTGATCGATGGCACGACCGGAGCGCTCGCTGGTACGGGTCAGCAGCATTTCCTGGATGATTTCCGGCAGGGTCGCGGCGGTGGATTCCACGGCGCCGGTCAGCGGATAGCAGCCCAGGGTGCGGAAGCGCACGGACTTCATCTCCGGCACTTCGCCGTCCTTGAGCGGCAGACGGTCGTCATCGACCATGATGTCGAGGCCATCACGCTTCACCACCGGACGCACGGCGGAGTAGTAGAGCGGCACGATCTTGATGGACTCGAGGTAGATGTACTGCCAGATGTCCAGCTCGGTCCAGTTGGAGAGCGGGAAGACGCGGATGGACTCGCCCTTGTTGATCTTGGAGTTGTAGATGTTCCACAGCTCCGGACGCTGATTCTTGGGGTCCCAGCGGTGGTACTGGTCACGGAAGGAGTAGACACGCTCTTTCGCGCGTGAAGCTTCCTCGTCACGACGCGCACCGCCGAAGGCCGCATCGAAACCATGCTTGTCCAGCGCCTGCTTCAGCGACTGGGTCTTCATGATGTCAGTGTACTTGGCGCTGCCGTGCTCGAACGGGTTGATGTTCGCCTCGACGCCTTCCTGATTGATGTGCTCGATCAGTTCCATGCCGACTTCCGCGGCCATCTCATCGCGGAACTTGATCATCTCCTGGAATTTCCAGGTGGTGTTGACGTGCATCAGGGGGAACGGCGGCACGCCCGGCGCGAAGGCCTTTCGCGCCAGATGCAGCATCACGGCGGAGTCCTTGCCGATGGAGTAGAGCATGACAGGATTGGAGAACTCGGCCGCCACTTCACGAATGATGTGGATGGACTCGGCCTCGAGCTGCTTGAGGTGGGTCTGACGTTCGGGGGTAAGCATCGCGTGCGGCAACCTCGTGAGCGCTGGGAGTCGCCCTGGAAGGCGGCCCGTGACAATCAGTGGGCGTGCCCGCGGGTCGTGTCGATCGAGATGACTCTCACTCTCTCACCCCCCACGGAGCATGCTGGATACCGATACGGTACCCGCGCCGCCTTGATAACGTCAAAGAATCAGAAAATATCTTTTAAGATCAAAAATGAATACATGACCTCCGCTGCCCCGGGACACGTCAGCCCCACGCCGATGCCGAAACGCCGCGAGCGGGAGCGCGAAGGCGCTTACAGGCTGACACGCTCCACCCAGGTCTCGAGGCACTCTCCGTCGAGATCCACGACCCTGAAGCCTGGCCGCGCCGCCTCATCGACGGCGAAATCATGGCTGAGCGGCGCGAACTGGTCTGACGTGGAGGGCACGCCATAGACGGCGACACTGCCCTGCCCGCTCGGGCGCCGGGTGGCGAAAGCCTGATGGATATGGCCGCACAGGATGGCCCGCACCTGCGAGTGATGACTCAGGGTGTCCCACAGGGCTTCACGGTCGGCCAGGCCCAGCTGATCCATCCAGTCCGAGTCGATCGGCACTGGATGATGATGCATCGCCAGCAGCGTCGGCCTCGTATCCTCCTCGAGCGACAGCGACAGCGCCGCCAGCTGCTCGCGGCCAAGCTCGCCCCCCGCCTGTCCAGAGATGCGCGAGTCCAGACACAGCAGACGCCAGTCACCAAGATCAAGCTCTTGATGGAAAGGACGCAGCTCCTGCATGAAATCCGGGTGGTCATGATTGCCGGCCAACCAGAACCACGGACACCCCAGGGCATCGAACAGCTCCCCCGCCAGACGGTAGGAAGCAGGGCTCTCATCCTGGCTGACATCCCCGGTCACCAGCAGGATATCGGGACGCAGGCTTGAGGCATGCGCCATCACGGCCTCCAGCTGGCGCAAGGGGAAGCCCAGTCGTGAGCGCGCGTCAGGGTCGGCACGCAGATGACAGTCACTTATCTGGATCAGTCGCATGGGTCTCTCGAACAGCGGAAAAAAGAACAGAACCGCGATGGCCGGGCCATCGCGGTTCTTTCAGGCAGTCAAGCGGACAGCCGGTCAGGCGTGGAATCCGCAACGCGAATTCTCTTTCTGATCATGACGCTGGTGCCGCCCTCACTCCCCCATCCCGGCGGGCCTCACGACAGCCTCGTCACGGCAGCCTCGTCACGAGAACCTCGTCACGGCAATCGCGTCACGGCAGCCTCGTCACGAGAACCTCGTCATGGCAACTCGGGCACATCGGCTTGCCCGAAAGCCTGAGCATGGCTCAACCACTCGCCGAGGAAACGATTGAGCTGAAGCTTTTCATCCGGCTGGTGCATGCGAGGGTTCGGATAGCGGTTGCGCCCCGAGAAATGCCGTTGACGCTGGAAGTCGGTGACTTCGGCCATGCGTACATCGTGATAGAGATGCACGCTCATCCGCGGGGAATCGATGATGTGATCCAGCACGCCAGTCTGGGCAACCGTGACCATGGTGGTATAGGGCGCGCACTCGACCACCTCGAGCAACAGGGTACCGAAGTGGCCCTGATTGCCCGCCAGGGGAAAGGCGAAGCTGTCCCCCGCCTCGGCCTTGCCGAGGATGCGCGTGAGGCGCAGATAATTGGACCCGCACTCGGCATGGAGTGCTTTTAGGTCGGCCACATAGGCTTTCTTGACCTGCATGGGCAAACTCCTTGCGAATCTCAGAACATTGGCGTGCTGTCTAGCAGGGCACACCCTGTATCGTGCATGGCATGATGCGGGCAAAGCGCGACAGATCAAGCGCCGTGAGAGCGCCCGGCAGCGGGGTTTCGGCGCTCGGCACTGACGCAGGCATTGATCGACTGCCGGCCTGCCGGTGGCAGCAAGCCTCTAGAATAGCAGTTCTGGTGGGCAGGTTGAGGAACCCTGCGTGAGCCACGGGGGATTGCCAAGCAACGCCTTCGCTGTCTCAGGCGTGCATCACCCGCAGTGCAGCACGCTCCCGCAACAGCCACTGCATGGCCATGATCGCCATGGCATTGCCAAGCCTGCCCTGCTCCAGAAGCGACAGAGCCGCCTGGAAATCGAGCACATGCACGCGAATATCCTCGTTCTCTTCCGCCAGCCCATGCACCCCGCCCAGTCCGCTGCTGTCGCATAGCCCGATGAACAGGGTGACCTCTTCGGTGCAGGCGCCGGGGCTGGGGTAATAGCGGTAGAGCTCGATCAGCTCCTTCAACTCGCAACCGGCCTCCTCGACCGCCTCACGCCGCGCGACCTCCGCCGCGCTTTCCTGCTTGTCCACCAGGCCGGCGATGGGCTCCAGACTCCAGGGGGTGCGCTCGTCCTCGAGCATGCCGGCCCGGATCTGCTCGACGAAGACCACACGATCCGTCACCGGGTCATAGGGCAGCACACCGACGGCATCATGGCGAACATGCACCTCGCGCTGGATCACATCACTCCAGCCACCGTTGAAACGCCGATGGCGAAGCTCGCGCTGCTCCAGGCGAAAGAAACCGTCCTGCAGCACCCTGGTCTCGACCCGTTCGACATCGTCATGCGCAAAGACCTGCTGCCCTGCCACGTGCTCTGGTGTATCGCTCATGCATCCTCCTTGGCTGAAGTCGTATTATCCCGACCTCGCCCTGCGCTGGCCAGCCCGCCCACTGGACGTGAAAGCGGCACTGTCCGAAGGAAGTGCCCCTCGTCCAGTGCCGCCGAACGGTCACCGTTGTCCTGAAGCCGCGTGCGCGACACTCACTCCAGTCGTGTGATCAGTGCCTTGATCTCGCGCTTCAGCTCCTGATCGGCCAGCTCACGATTGGGCCGAGCCGGGCCCTTGAGCGCGAGCCGTGCATGCTTGAGTGCCTCGGCCTTCCTGCCCTCGGAGGCCAGATAGTCGGCATAGTAGAAATTGGTATCCATGCCCTGAGGATTGACGGCCAGCCCCTGACGCAGCACCTCCCCCGCCTTGTCATCATCGCCAAAGCCGACCGGCCACCCCGGCGCCTTGTCATACAGCGCCCCGAGCGTCACGTAGGCAGAGGCATTGTCGCCCCGGGGGTCAAGCTTGATGGCCTGCTCAAGGGTGGCCTTGGCTTCCTTGGCCAGATCCAGCGCCCCCAGTCCCCCTCGCGCCTTGGCCCACGACGCCAGGATGATACCCTCCCAGGTCAGCACATGGGCGTTGTCCGGGTATTGGTCCGCCAGCGCGCGCACTTCCTTGCCCAAGGCCTCCATGCCGGTTTCCTGAGCGTCCCCGGAGGATTGATAGTTGACCTGGGCCCAGCGTTTCATGAGTCCGAAGACGGCATCATCTCCTTCGGCGGCCTGGACGCCGGTCATGCCGGCCAGCGTGATGCCCAGCGCCATGCCTCCTGAGAGCATCAGCTGGTAGACACGATGCGTGGCGCGACGAGTACGGCGTAGCGATGACGGGATTGGCATGGACAGCTCCCTGAAATTCATTATTGTTGGCGGGATGATACGGCAATGCCCCTTGAGACCTGCGCCCTGGCAGGCGTGCTGGCGAATTGCCGCAATGGCGATATCACGAGAACGTGAACGGCATGCCAAGACTGTAACGAACGTTTGAATCTGCCGCCAACCCCCCTTGGTCGCAGGCCTCAACGCAAGACAGCGCCCTTTGCGGGCGCTTGCCCTTCATTTTCGCAGGCTGTGGAGAAAGACATGCAAGGTCGTAACATGACGCGCTGGCGCGATCCCAAGACCGATCCGCGTCAGGAAAAGAAGAGCAACGTGATCACCCCGCAGGGCCACTCGAAGATGAAGGCGCTGGCCGACCACCTGAGGCGCGTCAGGCGACCGGAGCTATCGCGCAAGACGGGCGAGGCCGCCGCCATGGGGGATCGCAGCGAGAATGCGGATTACACCTACAACAAGAAGGCACTGAATCAGACCATCGCCAAGATCGCCTATCTGGAAAAGCGTCTGGATGAACTGACCATCGTCGACCGCCTGCCCGCGGATCTGGAGCGCGTGTATTTCGCGGCCTTCGTGACGCTGGAGGATGAACAGGGAGAGGAGATGGAGATACGCATCGTCGGCCCTGATGAGACCGACAACGCGCGCCGCTGGATCAGCGTCGATGCCCCCCTCGCCCGGGCACTGCTGGGCAAGGGGCTGGATGATGACGTGAGCGTGGCAGCGCCGGGCGGCGAGACCACCTACATCATCACGGCCATCCGCTATCAGTCGCCGGAGGCGTAAGCGGCGGGCTTGGCATCAGGTCGCAGGGAATCAGGCCACAGAGGATCAGCGCGCCTTGCGTGCGCGATAGACCTTGAACTGGCGCGTTTCGGCCAGCACCTCGAATTCGCCGAAGGCCGCCTGCAACAGATCCGGATAGGGCAGGAAGGCATTGGCCACCAGCGTCAGGGTACCGCCCGGCACCAGGTGATCCGGCGCCTGGCTGATCAGACGCGCCGCCGGTCCGTAATCGATATCGCGCTCATGATGGAACGGCGGATTGGCCACGATGGCCTCGAACCGCTCGCCCTCGAACGCCGCGAAGACATCGCTCAGGCGTACGTCCGCCTCAAGCCCGTTGAGCGCCAGACTGCGACGGGTCGCCTCCACCGCGAAGGCACTGACATCGCCTGCCATCACGCGCGCACCGTGACGCGCCAGCCAGCAGCTGATGATGCCGTCACCCGCCCCGATATCCAGCGCCCGCTTGTAGCCACGGGTCGGCAGGTTCTCCAGCAGCAGCGCGGTACCCGGGTCCAGCTTGGCATTGCCGTAAAGGCCCGGATGGCTGGTCAGGCGCAGCTCCAGCGCCTCGAATTCGCCCCAGCCTTCTGTCCATTCTCCAGCCACTGCCAGTGGCGATTCACTGCTGGCGGCCTGTTCGGCCGTCAACTCACGCGTGGCGGATGACCACAGCTGGCAACGACGCGCGGTATCGTCCTTGCGGGCCGTCATTCCCAGTGCCTTGAGGATGCGCTCAGCGCGCTTGATGCCACCGTTGACCTCGCCCACCACCTTGATCGGCGTACCTGCCGGCAATACATGGCACAGCGCCACCAGCCACCACTCGCCCAGCGCATGCGCCTTGGGCCAGAACAGCAAGGCACCCACCGCCTCGCCAATCGTGGTATCCGCGCGGGCTTCGGCAAAGGCCACCGCATGGCTGACCTGGTGCCCGGCCTCCCGCGCGGCATTCACGATGCCGGTGTCATGCCCCCAGACACGCCGCTGGCGGTCTGATGACAGCCACCAGTCATCACGCGGTGCAGCGACCCACAGCCAATCACGGAAATCACTGTCCTGGCGTTCAAGCAACTGGCAGGCGGGGGTTTGAGCAGACATGAAGACTCCGAAAAGATAGGAAACGGCAGATGATGAACAGCAAGACGGCGCAGAAGCCTGCGCCGTGACACCTCAGGCAGGGCGCACCAGCTCATAGTGCAGGTAGCGTCCGAGATGGACGAAGGGGGGCGTGCGCCAGTGCTGGCACTCGAGGACCAGCAGTTTCTGCATGTCCCCCTCACTCAGCGGGTCGCGCGAGCGCAGATAATCATGGAAGACTCGCAGCCCTGTCAGCTCGCGCACCTCAAGCCCGGCCTCCTCGGCCCACTGGCGAATCTCGACATCACGTAGCGGCGAGATGGGCGTCAGACGCTTGCCCGTCCCCCAACCGGCCAACCGCCCGTCCAGCACCTTGTCGAAGTTGCCCTTGGTGACGTTGGAGAATGCCAGCGCGTCGCGATTGAAGACGCTCAATGACATCACGCCACCCGGTGCCAGCAGCTGTGCCAGCAGCAGAAACCCTTCACGCGGAGAGACCAGCCACTCAAGAACGGCATGGCAGACCACCACCGGCCATTGTCGGTGGGTGGCGGCGGCGAACCCCTGAAGATCACGTCCATCCCAGGTCAGGCGCTCTGTCAGGGTGTCCTGCGTCAGCGGGGCCGCATCCTCCTCTGGAGAGGACAGTCGCTGCATGGCGCGCTCACGCATCTCACCGGAAGGCTCGACCAGCGTCAGCTGATGGCCACGCGACAACCACCAGTGCGCCATCTGACCAAGCCCGGCCCCGATCTCGAGCACCTGGGTGGCCGGCAGATGGGCGAAACGCTCCTCCATCAACTGGCGAGTCAGCGCCAGACGCACCCTGCCACGCTCGGTGGTATAGAAGCCGCGCTCGAACTTTTCCGCCAGCCCATCGAAATGACGATCCGCCGTGGCACGACGGACACGGGACTCCCCTCGGACAGGCGGGTTGGAAGCATCAGACATGGCAGACAGGATCTCGAACGTTAAGGAATCGGAGGTCACGACTGGACGACAGTCGGCAGTGCAGACGCCGAAAGGCGCCGCGCGGGACAAGGCGGCAGGTAGGCTACTCCATCAAAGCCAGAATGCAAGCAGACTGCGGCGCAGAGCCCTGACATCCGGCCGGGCAGGCGGCATTCCCCCGCTCATTGAATCCACGTAACATGGCACCCTCCGCTCATCCCGCTCCCCTTGCCTCAGACCGAGCGCCGGATCCCCGGCAGTCTTCCGTCACTGGCACCGCTGGGAGTTGATGGCTCATCCCACATCTTTACGGACAGATGGCCACCATGAAACAACGCGTCCTGCTTGTGGTACGCAAGCTCAACATCGGCGGGATCCAGCGAAACACCGTCAATCTGGCCAATGTCCTGTGCCGCGAAGGTCACGAGGTGCATGTGCTCGTGCTCAAGGGTGAACTCGAACTCATCCCGGACCCGGGCGTACATGTCCACCAGATCGACTTCGACAAGGCATTCCGCAAGACCGGCATTGGCCTGGTGTATGACCTCTTCACCCGCGCAGTGCTCAACCCTCTGATCAAGGGCTCTGGATTCGTCTGGCGCGGCTATTACGGTGGCGCCTACCTGCGGCGATTCATCCGTACCCTGGAAACACGCCATGGCCCCGTCGATCGGGTGATCATGCGCGGCCAGGGCGCCTTCGAGACGGTCTGGTCACTCAAGGACCCGCGCCTGTGGCAGGTCACCGTGTCCTGGCCCGGTGACATCCGCCAGGGCTGGCGTCAGAAATTCCTGCTCAAGCGCCTATACGCCGACAAGCAGATCATCTGCAATACCGACAATGTCCGCGAGCAACTCGAGCGACTGCTCTCGCAACACGCTGTCACGCCTCGACGCCTCGCCACCATCGGCAACGTCTGCGATCTCGATGCCATCGCGCAGATGGCGGATGAGCCCGTGGAGCTGCCATCACGTCCCTATGTCGTGCAGGTATGTCGCCTGTCGGACGTGAAGCGTCAGGATGTCCTGATCAAGGCCTATCTCGCCGCGGATATCGAGGAAGACCTGGTCATCGTCGGCGATGGGCCAAAGCGCGAGAGTGTGGAGAACCTGATTCGCGAGCTCGGGGTGGGCGACCGGGTCCATCTCATCGGCAGCCGGGTCAATCCCTACCCGTGGATGAAGCATGCCCGTCTGTTCATTCTCAGCTCGCGCAGTGAAGCCTTCGGAATCGTGCTGGTGGAAAGCATGTGCTGCGGCACGCCATGTGTCGCGCCGGATGTCCCCGGTGGGGTCCGCAATGTGCTGATCCATGATCAGGCGCGGCTGATCTCCGAGAACAGCATTGAAGGCCTGGCAGCCAAGATCCGCGAAGGGCTCGAGAACCCGCCGTCACTCGCCGAGGATCCGGAGTTGATCGAACGTTTCCGCGACACCCGTATCATGCAGGAATTTCTGGCCCTGCCAACGGATGCCGAGGCAGCACATCGCGACTGAACACAACGCGATGGAATGACGAGATGCCCTGCCCCGCCCGGCACGACTGCCATTCTCCGGGCAACAGGTCAGGGCATCATAAATGACGTGCCATGCATGAGGCGCCGTGCTGCTCAAGCCGGGGTCCGGCTCACTCTGAAAGCTGCTGGCGCATGGGCGCGCAGGACGTGACCCGCAAGCCAGAGGGCAGGCAAGCGAGAGACAGCAGAAAGACACCCTGTACAGAGAGTGACGAGAGATTCAGGAAAGAATGACGCGGGGATGAATGAAGGGCTGGCGCCCCCTGCAGGAGTCGTACAGCCCCGCCATTAAAGACATGTATCACGATTTTCTCTTTCACCATACACACCACCATACAAGACTAGCGGCGCTAGGTTGAGCTTCAATGATGCGTCAGGGTGAATGGGGTTATCGCAGGCACAGCATGCAGTCATACCTCGACCACCACCACCGGCAAGCTCGGCGCCACGCCAGTGATCTGATCCCCCTCCACGTAGACCATGCTACCCACCTGTGCATCGCCCTGACAGGTGCGCATACCGCCCCCTACTAGATCCACGCGCACGCGCGATCCACTGACACTAATCACTTCCCCTACCTGCCGCGGTATGCTAGGAAATAATGCTAGT
The DNA here is from genome assembly GCF_001720485.1 of Cobetia marina. Taxonomy (GTDB): domain Bacteria; phylum Pseudomonadota; class Gammaproteobacteria; order Pseudomonadales; family Halomonadaceae; genus Cobetia; species Cobetia marina. The sequence goes on along the minus strand of NZ_CP017114.1, from coordinate 1,343,768 downwards.
AGTCGCTTGTAGGGATTCCCCATTGCTTTTCTCCGTTTTGTAAGTAAAGTAAATTAAGCCTCTGATTGAAAAATCAGATCACATTGACAGTTTAAAGGCAATAAGATGGATGATAACGAAGGAGCTAAGAACAAGATTAAATTGATAGCAGCATATGAAGAATTATGCCTAAAGTACTCTACAAACTATTCAACTTTGTGGAGCTTTTTTCAAGCTAGTAATCTAGATGCAGAGCAAACACTACTAAAAGCCGGCCATGTTGAATCGACAGTAGAAAAACTGATCTTAGAAGCCGGGGAGGAACATCTAAGGGAAGTAGGAGTATTATTGAAGGGGGACGAAAAATACCCTGAATTAATGAATAACGTTAAAAATAGCCCACAACTTCTTTATTTCCTAGGCAACCCTGACCTTTTAAAAACAAAGACTATAGCAATTATTGGTTCAAGAGAGGCTTCGTTTGAAGGTCAACAACGAGCACATAAAATAGCCAAGCTATTAATCGAACATGATTACACGTTGGTATCCGGCCTTGCTGATGGCATTGATACAATCGTGCATCAAACTGCCGTACTAAGTGGAGGCAATACTATTGCAGTAATTGGGACTCCTACACATAAAAGCTACCCTAAAAAGAATTCGAGTTTTCAAAATTATATCTCAAGAAACCATCTACTAATAAGCCAAATACCGTACCTATATTATTCCGGTCAATCCTACAAGGCTAATAGCCGCTTTTTCCCGGAGAGAAACGCAACTATGTCCGGCATATCTAAAGCGACGGTCATAATTGAAGCCAAAGATAAATCAGGCACGTTAACTCAAGCTCGTCATGCAATACGTCAAGGCAGAAAATTATTTATACTCAATAGCTGTTTCGAGGATAAAACGTTAACATGGCCTAATGAGTATTTAAAACTCGGAGCAGTAAAAGTCAACGATATCAGTGATATCACAAACAATATAAACTAAACAAGGGATTGTATAATGTCGGTTATAATTTGCTCTACAAAGATAATGTATGAAAATGGCGTTTGTTCAACAGACGTGGCTACCTCCTTAAAAAACATTGCCGCAAAACAGCAGCATAGTGTTTACATGGTATCAAATCATAGTAAGCCAACTTGGTTCGATGCACATTTCTCAGGTAGCTCTGTGAAGTTTTTACAAGAGCTAGGAAGACAAAAAGGCACTATTATCAGTTCAATTGCCGATGCTGAAGCATCTACGATATTTGATGTGATAGTGCTAGCATATAGCAAAATTGACGTGCAAATGGGAACAAATGGCAACGCCCTTATTATAGGGGCCTCATGGTCTAATGAAGACTATGTGCGCAATCTTGGGATTAGCTCTGGTACTCCTTCTGATTTTGAGAAAATTGTAGACACAATTAGTTCTTGGGATAATCTGTGGTGGCACCATGTAGATTTTTGTTCCTACACAGTATCATCCTTATCAGACCTATCGGGCTACAATCAATCCCAACCGCAAAGTGATTTTTCCGCTAGGATTACGAAGGTTGTAAAAAATGGCGGAAACAAACTAAACTCTTTATTAGCTATTACAGCCAGATCCTTACTGAAGGACAATATCACAAATATAGAAAAAACCATGTGGGGTATATACCCATCATCTTCTAGCACTAACAATGATACAGATGTATTAAGTGAGTTTAGTCATAGACTCAGGACTGCAACTACTCGCGCTCGGCATGCAAAGAGAGAAGAACCACTTTTTATACGACATTCAGCTTCACCTAAGAGATCAAAAGGTGCGTCTACAGGTCGAAGTATACCTAACAATCAAATAGAAACCATACATATCAACCCTTTCTACAAGAAATCTTTGAAAGATAAAAACGTAATCTTGCTGGATGACTGTACAACTTATGGTGTGTCTTTTGGTGTAGCCGCGGCATTGTTGTTAAAAGGCGGTGCAAAATCTGTAAAAACTATTGCGCTAGGTAAGTTTGGAAACTGTTTGAAAGGTTATGATATAGATATACATAGTGATCCTTTCTCGCCGATCCCGTCTACAGGGTATACTTTCAATGGACTAATAAGCAGTCCAGGAAGATCGTATCAGGCCAACCAAAACTCTTTGATAAATATATTATAGAGCATGTTTGCTCTGCTGCTCTAACAGATCAACTCGATATAAAAATTAACCTTCAGCGCTCGGCATGATGTGCGAGCGCTGCTATATTTAAAACAACATCAATCCCTTTTCCTCTCATCACGACAATGATAGCAACATCAAACAATAGCTATGGATATTCACCATTCTAACGGCCTTCTTTCTAATTCAGATTGATATCCCTCGCAAGCTCACTGATGAAAGCGCTGCAGCTCGAGGGATTGACGGACGCTCAGGGCTCGCCCCTGCAGGCTTGCACTGACGCTCACGCCACGCGCGACACCACGCCAGCCATCACACTCGATCAGCTGCCCAGGCAACACCAGCCCACCCAGCGAGGCGCTCAATGGCATCTCGATGCTTTCCGTGGACTGGCGCAGTGTGGCGGCAAGCTCTGCGATGCCGCGCGATTGTGCGGGCGCCTGCTCGGTAATGAGGCTATCCACCACGGTGGGTGCCAGCTGATCGCCCGCGGTGCCCTGCCGGATGATCTGGGCCTGAATGCCGCCGGTATCACCATACAGCCACACGGCATTGCGGGCATCGCCTGGCTGCTGATCGCTGCCCAGCTGGGTGATGATGTCACGGGGCACCGCCAGATCAGCCTCGACCTCAGCCCAGCGCCAGGGCGCTGCCTCGAAGCGTGACGCCACGATAATGGTCTGATCCTGCTGATGGGCCTGCACATAGCCGCCGGCCGCCTGGGCGATCCGCGAGATGGCGTCGATGGGCGCGAGGCTGTCATAACTCCACGCACCGGCGGGCACCACCCAGTCAGTCATGCGCCAATCCAGTGACCAGCCCTCTGGCAGCTCAGCACGGGCAAGCTGCGAGGCGGTGGCCTGGCTGTCCTCGGTGTAGCTGCGCGCGGTGGCGTAGGGCGCGCCCAGGTACGCCGCGAGCGAGCGGCCGCTGATGGTCACGCTATGGCTCTGCCAGCTCTCAGAGCGTCGCCAGCCATCCACCAGGCACCGCCACTGCTCGCCATTGATCTCGGCCATCACCTCCACCGGCTGGCCATCGGTGCCGGTCACCAGCGCTTGAGCATCACGCCCTGCCAGGCCGGCAGAGAATGACCATGCCCAGCTGTCAGCGTCGATGCTGAGCGTCATCTGGGTGGCCGGCAGCTCCAGGCCATCGGAGAGGCGCACCAGGCGCGCGGAGTTTTGCACGATATAGAGCCTTTTGACGGGAATGGTCGGGGTGGGTATCTCACACGTCAGACCGAACTGCAGCACCCACGGGGCGCTCGGCATGGCGTGGCAGAATTGCAGGGTGGTGGTGCCCTCCACCGGCTCGAGCACCGGCGGCTCAGGCGGATCTGGCGGCAAGTCGATGCCAGGCGGTGGCCGGCGGGCCTGCTCCCAGGGCACGCGCCAATCGTCGCCGGTGGTGCGCCCCTGCTGATAGGGCACATCCATCGTCACCGGCTCGAGGGTGCGGGCCTCCTCATAGCGCGAGCGCCGGCGGGCATCATTGCGGGGCGGGTGCTGATAGCCGCTCGAGCGAGCAGCGGCGATGCCCTGCCCCTGCTCCCATACCGGCCGAGAAGCGCGGCGGACACGCGGCAGCTGCAGCCACTGGCTGCCACTGAGGGTGCCCAGGATGCGCTCGGCCTGCTCCCACCGCGAGCCACTGATGGCATCGGTGCGGGGGCGTGCCGCCCACTGGCCGCCCTGGCTGGCCGCAAGCGTTGCGCCCTGCTCGAAAGCTGACGCGGTGGTGCCATAGGGGCGAGCCGGCTGCTCCCAGCGGGTGCTGCCCTGGGCCTCGAGCGGGACCGCGTTCTCGAAACGGGCACCGGCACTATCTGATGGCCCACGAAAGACATTGATCTCGCGGGTCAGCGCGACATCGACCACCGCCGGCGCGCCCAGCGTGGCCACCAGCGAAAGGCTGACACCATGCTCGACGCGGATCTCTGCCGTCACCGGCGGCGCGCTCGCCTCCAGACTGAGCGACTGGATCAGCTCGAGCTGCGCACGCACGGTGGCTGCTGGCATCACCAGGCTAGCCGCGATCTCGATGGCTCCACCCTGGGCGAGCCGAGCATCGAGGGATGGCGGCGTCAGCTGGGCATCAAGCACCAGCTCGCGCGGCAGCTCCAACGCCTCAGTGGCACCGCCGAAGCCCAGCACGACATTGCCACCCGCCGGCGGCACATAGTCACCGGCGAACAGCAGCAGCAAACCAGGATCGCCACCCAGGCGCAGCTCGAGCGCTCGCGCATTCCAGGGGGCAAGCCCCTGGACAAACTGCAGCCTGATCTCTCTCACGGTGCCCCCTAGCCCTCAGCGAATACCATGCGGCTGATCCGCGTCAGTATCCCGCGATAAATCGTTGTCGAGCTGATGGTCACGTCAGCGCCTGATCCCTCGATGCCGACATCCAGATCCATCACCCAGGCACCCGCGCCATCGACCAGGCGCGACCAGGTGGCCTCGCCATCGGCATCGGCCATCACCTCCTCGAAGGCTGCCCCCGTCAGGACGCCACCAGAGAGATCGGCGGCGAATGGCTGGGGTACCTCCAGCGTGGCCAGCGCCACCTGATCGGTGACGGCAGCACCAGGTGATGGGCGGGTGCCGGAGTACACGACGAATGACGCCGGCGAATCGCCGGCATCAATCGCGCCGGCGATGGCCGCCAGGCGTGCATTTTTCACGCTTGTCGAGAAGCTGATCACGGGCTGTCCTCCACCTCAGAATGCACGTTGTCTGACACGACAGCGTTTTGCTGCAGGGTGTAATCGAAGGCCATCACATAGAACGCGCGGCGAGGGTCGAGATCCGTAAAGCGGTATTTGCCATCGGCCCCGCTCCACGCCTCGCGCACGATGCGGCCGGTGATCCGGTCATGCACCCGCACGCGCCGGCTGATCGGCTGGGCATGGATGTCCAGCACGGTGCCGGCAATGACGCCCATGCGCGCGGGATCTGAGACGCCGCCAGTGGCCGTGCCATTGCCGCCACTGCCGTCGAGCTGATCGACATGAACCATCAAGCCGCGTCGCGGGATTGCCACCACTGAGCTGCGCCCACTCGCGCCAATGGATAGCGGGTTCGATATCGGCCCACTGATCAGCGCTGATATGCCAGCCCCGCCAGTCACAAGCTCTCGCTGCGCCCTCTCTGCCACATCGCTTGCGAGATGGTTGGCCACCTCCTCCTCGGTAATGAGTCGGTTATACACTGCAAACGATTCTATGCGACCAGAACCTCTAACCCCTTTTACAGTGCCGGATGACGAATAAGCACCAATATACATTTCTGTTGACATAGCAATGTCTAGCCCCGCTACACTCAGCTCAAGATCAGGGCGCAAACTGCCATTGATAATGTAAGAAACGCTTTCATTATCTCGATCAACCAACAAAGCAATGTGATCATAGTCACCGCCAAACACATAATCAGCGCGACTACCGGATGGCCCGCCGCCGTTATAATAAACATGATTAGCGAACGCGGTAGTAAACCCAATCAAAAACTGATAACCACCCTTGTCGGGCTTATTTATCGAGATGGTGGGCGCTACTTCGTTACTTTGATTTGCGAGGAAAAACTCACAAGTAAAACTGCCGCCCGCCACTATATGATCAGACAACTGCAGCACGGCATATGCGTCGCCATTGAAGCCAGTCACATGGGTATATTCTCGCGCACGCTTATAAGCCTGCGGAGAGAATACGGGGTTCGGATCAATTGCCTCTACTGCAGATGGCGATGCGCCCAGGTTTTCTATATTCCCTGCGCTATCCATCACCAGATAGTCGGCAGGCGAATCCGCAAGCACTGCACTCTGGTAACTCATGCCTGCCTCCAGTCATCTAAGCGGAACGCGATCAGACCACCCTCAGCATCATCACTCTTAGTTGCCACCATGCACGTCAGCACCGGCACGCCCTCGAGCATGGGCAGGTTATCCATGACGGCCATATCATAGACACTGGAAGAATGCAGCGGCTCGAGGACGCCTGGCAGGTAGCCACGGATAGACTGGCCGGCGCGAGCCTCTTGTGTCTCGCCTTCACTACCCTCACGCACAATGATCCTATTGAGCGAAATGTAAAATCCATTATCGGATTTATTGGGATAGCCAATAACACTCCCCATCCTTTCACCAGTGCCGATCAAAGATGCTGATACATCGCCTGGCAGTTGAGTGTGACCTCTGCTTATTGACGTTGCATAATCATCGCCATACTCGAGTAAACGCGGATACATATTGTAGGACGTTGATTGCCAGCCTTCAGAGGATGATATGCCAGAATTCAAACAATGGTACGCATCCCCTGGCCTAACAGATAGGATGTCGCCACTGGGGATAAATCCTCTTTGCCCTGATTCCCCATAGCGATTCATATAGTAAAACATAAGAGGATCAGCAACGATCACCCAGTCATGTGCGACGTTAAGCTCTAGCCCTGAACACGGCCAAAATCGCCCCGTAGCACTCTCGTAGGTGTCTAAGTCCACAAACCCAGGCACCCATCTGGCGAGTGCAAAGCGGGTGTAGCTATTGGGATTGCTGCTGTACTGCGAGCGATTCCCATTGCTAACAATTAGCGTCAGATCGGTGGCACGCGAGTCAGTGCGCTGGAAAGCTATGCGGTAGGTTTCGGCGTCCTCTGCCACCACCTCCCAGCCACCCACGGGAGCCGTCTTGATCTCGATCAGCTCGCCGGTCGCCTCAGTGGCAGCGGGCGCGGTATTGAGCGCGAAGCGCACCCAGTCGCTGCCGATGGCAGTCACGCGGTGCTCGCCATTGTAGCCAGCCTGGTCTGCCCCGCTGATGGCGATCACCTGCCATTTGAGATAGCCGTGGCCGCTGCCCACGCTCGCGGTGGCTTGCTGGGCGGTACTGTCATACGTCAGCGAAGCGATGGGCTTGGTGTTGAAGCCGGTCACAAGGCAGGCTTTCAGCAGCTCGATCAGCGCACCATATTGGTCGCCATTCTCGGGGCTGCCGCCCATGTCACTGCTGAACCACTTCACGGAAAAATCGGCCATCTTGAACGTCTCCAGAAACAAGGCCGCCCAGCGAGTGGCTGGGCGGTTGAGGGATAGGGATAGAGGGTTGCGCCTGCCGCCTACGGTCAGGCGTTGGCGTTGCCACGGATCTGCAGCCTAAAGCTGTCTTGCTGGCCGCTGGCCGGCCCCTGCAGGATCACGCGCGCCAGCCACATCGGGAAGGATGCGCCGATGGTCGAGAAGCGGATCACGTTGCCATTCACCCAGCCGGCCCCGAAGCCGCCCGCCTTGAGCGTCCAATAGGGTACGCCCTGATTCGGGTTGATAGGCGACGTGTCCTCATTGATATTGCCCACGCCGATCTCGCCCACGGTGCGGCCGATGATGCGGAACGTGCTCGAGCTGGTGAAGATCAGCGCCCAATCCTCAGTGATGGCCCCGCGATTGGTGATGATCGGCGGGTAGGTGGTCACGTTGTACTCGGCCAGGGTGCCATCTGCGCCATCGTTGTCGTCTTTGCTCCAGTCTCGATCCCAGCTCGAGAGATCGAAGAAATCAGCCACGCGCGCTTGCAGATCGCCAGCCACCATCGCGGCGCTGACCAGCGTCTCGCCGGCGGGGTAGTCATGGCTCAGATTGCCCTTGAGCGTCAGCGCCCCCGATAGATCCACGTCACCCACCAGCAGCATGTCCTCGACGCGGTGCAGGGCGTACCAGGGTTCGGGGTGGGTGGCCGTGTCAGGCGCGGCGAGCTGCACGGTGCCGGCATCGAGGTCTGCACTGTACTGGGTGGCGGGCACCTCCTCGCCGGTGGCATCCTCCACCACCAGACTGGCCAGCCGCGAGCGGCCAACATCCAGCGTGGTGCCGCCACCAATCCCCAGCGGGAACGGGGCGCGGCCGGTGTGATGCACCACCACCACGCCGCCGGCGCGATAGATGGGCACTCGGCCATCGCTGGGCAGGCGCACGGGGTCGATGCCGATCAGCTCAGCCTCGAGCGGCAGCGTGGTCAGAATGACGGCATTGAAACGCGCGGTGCTCGGGATCACCTGGGTGGGCCGCCAGATCATGCCGGCGTCATCCACGGCGGTGGCGTCGTACCAGGATTCGGCGCGCTCGGCAGCGCTCAGGCTGTCATTGCTGACCAGCTTGCCGAAGGTCACGCGCACCACCCCCGTCTCGAAGCTCGCGCTGCCTGACATCTCGTCACCCTCGATCTCGCCAGAGAGTGCTGCCTGGCCGGTGATCGAGCGGCCGTCGAGCGTCGTGGCCTGGATCAGCAAACCACCCACCTGCAGCGGCGAGCCTGGCGTGCGGAAAAACGCCTCATCGAGCGTCCAGGTGCCGAAGGTAGAAACCAGCGTTTTGACGGTGATGGTGGCGCTGGTGCCGCTCGGCCAGTCGGTGATGCGGGCATCGCCGGTGCCATAGTCGATGGTCCCCGCGAGAACGCCGGCCCCGTTGCTGGTCACGCTGCGATAGAGACTGCCCTGGCGGTCGATGAACGTATCGCCTCGGAAAATGAAAGACAGCGTGCCAGGCACGACGCTATCTTGCAGCAGGGGCATCAGCTCGACATCGAGCGGGGCGAGATCCTGGGTGATGGTGTGGGTGGTCGGGGCGGCGCTGTCCAGCTGACTGGTCAGCCAGACGCTCGAGCCATTCTCGAAAACGTCGCGTTTCTCTTTGCTGCCCCACTCGCGGTGCGTGGCATCGCCATCATCCCACTCGCTGACCTCGCGGATCTTCTCGACCTCGAAGGTCACCGCGCCGGTGGCATAGTCGATACTGCCCTCCCATCCACCATTGAAGCCGCCACGGCCATCATCGGTGATGGTGTAGGTGACATCTGCCTCGCCGCCATTCTGCTCGACAGTCTCCCAGGTGCCGGTGCGCGGGCTGCTGCGCGACTCGCTCTCGCTGCTCGACCAGGTGCGTACCACCGACCAGGTGATGGCCACGCTACCAGGACGCACCGGCGCATCACTGATGCTGAGGCTGACCAGGCCGGCCCCGTTGGCAGACGGCAGGAATTGCTCGGTTTTCGGTGCCCCGTAGTCATATTCGATCTCGACCTGGGTGCTGGCATCTGGGAAGGCGTCGCCATTGAACTCGACATACGCCTCGCCAGGCTGGGGCGCGCCACTGCCGTCGGCATAGCCATAGACCACGCGGCCGGTGGCTGCGCCGCTGAGGCTCCCCAGGCCATCATCGGTGGCTGACTTCTCGCTGCCGCCAGAGATCCAGCGCACGGTAACGCTGCCAGGCATCACGCCGGCGTGATCGAGCACGAACGTCATCCAGGGTTTGTCGATGGTGGCCTGGCCGGCGCGGTCCTCATAGTGGGCCGGCGTGCCCCAGCTGAACAGCACCGAACTGCCGACATCCGGCAGGCCGCCCAGCGTCACGCTGACAGATCCGGTGGCGTAGTCCACGCGCCCCGCCCCGCTGCCGCTCAGATCGCCATTGGCGTCATCGTCGCGCAGCTCATACCACTTGCCCAGCGAGCGATACGCGATCACCACGCTACCAGGTGCCGGCAGTGGGTCCAGGCGACTGACATAGGTGAAGCCACGGTTATTCAGCTCGATAGCGATCTGGGTGGTGCTGGCGATCTGCGCCACCTCGAAGGTCGAGCCACCGCTGCTGACGCTGATGGTGGCCGTGCCGCCCACCTGCACATCGGTCACCGCCTGCTCGGTGGTGGTGGCCGGCACAAGCGGCGCATAGGTGCTGGCCACGGTGACGCTATTGGCCCCGAAGGTGGCCGGCTGGGTCAGGGTGCTGACGCCATAGTAACGGGCGGCATCGGTGCTCTGCCCCTCGCGGATCACGGTGTCAGGGTTGAGGGTGCCAGGCTTGGGCTGCACGCCATAGACGCGCTGGCGCAGCGCGGTGGATAGCCCCAGCGTCAGCACGCGGCGCTCGAACGTCTGCACGTTGCTGCCGTTCTCATACTCAAACGTTCTGATCTCGTGGTCGATCTCTGAGATGCGCACATATTGGACCTCGCCGGCGGCATCGCCCTGCTCGGTCATCAGCGCCAGCACATCGCCCAGATCGGGCAGCGTAGCCTCTGGCATCTGGAAAGTGATGATGCTGCGCTGGCCGGCCAGCTGATCGCCCAGCAGCGTCATGCGCGAGGTCGCGCCGGCGGTCACATAGCTCTCGACATAATCGCGGGACTCGGCACGCTCATCAGATGGCGAGCCGGTATCGAACATCACCACGCTGACATTCGGATCAGCCGGCACCTGGTCAATGATCGCGTGCGCGCCGAAATACTGGGCGGTGTTGTCGGTCAGCACGCCGGCCCCGACCTTGCGCAGCGAGGTGCGCCCCGCCGCGCGATCAAGATCAGAGATGTCATCAAAGATGTCATTGCTCTCGCCATCGGTCACGGGGCGGCCAGTCAGCCGGCCACCGCCATCGGCGTTATCGGTCATGCGCTCAGACTGCAGGATGCGGATGTCGCCGCTATGGATTGTTTCGTCACTCATATTTCACCTTGGCCATTTAAAGTTTTTTCTTGTGCTCGATGAACAAATAATTCTCACACTGCATTGACTGCATTTAACACATATTAAACTTTTAAGGCATGTAATAGCCGAGTGTTTAATTATCGATAAACCATTAATCTTTCAGTCGCCGCCTTAAAACCCGTGAACAATTGAATCCCTTGTGCTAGAAATTAGAGGCTAACCAAAAAGGAGAAATAGCATGGCATTGGAAGCAAAAATGAGCGATCTTCAACAACATAAATACCAATACAAAAACTACAGAGATGATGGGGACGCTCCATATACAGGGAAGCTAGATCGAGACAGGGTAGATAAAGACGAAGCTTATGAGGTTCTCTATTTCATTAATCAATTCATGGATGACTACAACGTCAACGAGTACTCGATGATAAAAAAGATCGAAGATGCACTGCATTCCTATGATCTTTCTCACGAAAGCTATAGGCCATCTCTAAACGTCGCTGTACACGATAAGCTTCTTGCTTATCTTTAACCTTTAGATGAATCGATCACCGTGATCAGGCGCAGCGTGATGGTGTAGGGGTGATCCGGCCCTTGGCCGCCAGCGGCGAGGCGATAGACCTCGGTGGCCGTGACCGCCTCACCACTGGCACGATCGAACACGCAATCGAAGGTGCGCCCATCGCCCCAGGTGAGCGTCATGGGCGTGTCGTCTGGCCGTGGCGTGGCCGCCAGCTCTGTGAGAGCCAACGCGGTGGCGCGAGTTACCCAGGCCCCGTTGCCGCTGGCGAGGGTAATGGGGCGCCCTGCCGCCTGCGCAGACTCCTCGATGATGAGTGCCCCGGTCAGCGTGGGCGTCTGCACCTGGCCGACGCTGTGGGACACCAGCTCATCGGTCCACTGGATGTCATCGGGCAAGACAATGCCCTCAAGGGTGATCGCCATGGTGTGTTCTCGTGACTTTCTCGCGATGGAAATGAAACGCCCGCCATCAGCGGCGGGCCGTTGTGCGTGAGGCTTGGGTCAATCGATCAAGGAAGGCATCGGCCTCGCGCTCGTCCACCCCGTTGAGGGTGACGGTCTCGTTACCGATGTTGAGGTCTACCGCCACGCGGCGCTGGGCCTGTACCGACTGGGTGAGCTGGCTGGTACGGTTCTGGGCGTCACGGTTGTTCTCGCGCTGGGTGACCTCGGCCTCCTGCACGTTGCGCTGACGCTCAGCCTCATCAGCCAAGGCCTGCTGCTTCTCCTGCTCAGACTGGGCGCGGATATCCTCAAGGCGCAGATCATGGGCGCGTTCCGCGAGCCGCAGCGACTCCTGCGCCGCGCTGATGGTCTGAGCATCGCCCAATGCCCGGGCGGCGTTGAGCGCCTCCTGAAGCTCGGTCTGTTGCTGCTGATACCGCAGCGCCTCCACCTGGGCGCTATCGCCCTGCAGGCTGGCGAGTTCCGAGCGCAGGCTCGCCAGCGTGTCGCTCACGCTATCTGACAGCGACTCGACCTGACTGCGCACCGACTGGATGGAGCTTTCGAGGCCGGAAAGGTCCGACTCATCGAGCAGGTCGAAGCGGCTTGAGAGATCGTCCATGTCCTGCGAGAGTGCGCTGGCTGGCGCCCGCCCTGCCTCGATCTGGTCGGTCAGCGATTCCACGGCGATCTTCTGCTCGAGGAAGGCAATCTCGGTCTGACGTGACGTGGTGGCGAGGTCCGTCATCCAGGCCGTGAAGCCGGTGGAGTCGAGACGGGTGGCGAGGTTGTCGCGAAGATCACCGATCTCATGGTCCAGCTCGGCAATGCGGTCCTGCATTCCCTCGATGCCTTCGGCCTGGGTATCGATCCCCCAGTCAGTCGCGAAGGCCTGATAGGCGGCGTCACTGAGTGACCGTATCTGCTCTTCCGTCTCGTGCAAGGCATTGCTCATCAGCTGAGCAATGGTCTGGGCACTGCGTGTGACAGAGGCCTCCACCGTCTTGGCCGTGTCGGCAGAGGCCTGCTGCGCCTTGTCTCCCGTGTCCCGGGCTGCCTTGGCCGTGGCTTCCTGCGCCTCGATCCACTGCGCCTTGAGCGTGCGAGCCCCGGTCACACCATCCTTGACCAGCCCATCGAGAACCGCGCCGAAAGCCTTGATGCCCTCGTCAGAGCTGATCTGCTCCTTGGCGCCGACATAGGCGCGGCTCAGCTCCTTGGCGGATAGCTCGCCGCTAGAGGCGATCTTGGTGAAGGCATCAATGGCCGAGCGTTCCGCCTCGGTCACACCGGTGCGGATCTCTTCCAGGGTGGTGCCCATGTCCTTGGCCAGGCGGGCACCAGCAGACTTCCACTTGGTCGCGAGAGTATCCGCGCCGGTCACGCCGTCATTCACCAGCTCATCGACCTGATCCTTGAGGACGGCGATGCCCTTGTCAGATTTGATCTTGTCCTGCGCCTTCTCGAAGGCCGTCGCCAGCTGTGCCGCACTCAATTCACCACTGGCCGCCAGCGTGGCGAAGGCATCGAGGGCTTCCTGCTCGCTGTCTGCAATACCACTGGATAGCTCGCCCAGCGAGGTACCGAGAGAAGTGGCGGCGTTTTCCAGTGCCTTCTGACGTTTGGCGGCCGCATCCGCTGCCTGCTTGGCAGCCTTCTCTTCCTCCTCGGCCTGCTTCTTGGCGGCAATGGCCGCAGCCTCAGAGGCAGCGGCCTGCTTGGCAGCAGACTTGGCGGCTTTCTGCGCGGCCGTATCGCTGTTGTCGAAGGCGTTGGCCGCGTCCTTCCCTGCCTCAGCAGCTTGTTTGAAGTAACGCGCGGCATCCTTGTTGAGGTCATAGAGCGTCTGTTCTGCCGCCTTGGCCTTGGCCTGCGCCCTGGCGACTTCTTCATCGGAAGCAGCGCCAACCTTGTTCAGCAACTCGAGCGACTTGGCGTTTAGCTGCAGCACACCGGTGCTGACGCTTGCGATGCCGGCCGTCAATCCGGCGGCCGCTGACTGCACCAACCGGAATACGGCCAGCAGAGAATTGCCCATAAACTGACCGGTATCGACGACCGACTGCATGGCACCGCCAATCTGATCGCGATGCTCTATGAAGCTCCGCGCCCACTCACCGCCGGTACGAATCACACCCCCGATGGCCGTGGCGAGGTCGTCCAGCAGCCCGGGGTTTTCCGCCAGAGCCTGCTCGAAGTCAGCGGACACCTGATTGACCGCCGGTGACAGCTCGCCCATCAGGCGATTGCTCAACCCTTGTAGTCGGCCTTGTAGGCGGGTGATGGCGGCATCGGTCGCTTGCAGATTGGCGATCTGCTCGGGGGACATGATCAGCCCCACCTCGCTGGCCTCTTCCATCAGAGCTCGGAGTTCAGCGGCATTATTGGCAAGCAGTGGCTGCAGGCGTGTGGCATCGTCTGCCAGCGATTCCAGCAGGTTGACCTGAGCCGCCTGGGGCAGATCCTTCATGGCATCGGCCAGGCGCAACATCATCTCGTCTGGCGCCAGCTCGATCAGCTCCTCGGCCTTGATGCCCAGAGCATCGAGGGCGTCCTGCGCCTCACCGCCGCCGTTCTGGTAGGCGTCACCGATCTTGTCGGCAGTGTCCTTGAAGATATTGCCGGTCTTGTCGGCATCGATACCGGCACGCTGAAAGGCGTACTGATAGCCCTGCAGCGCCTGAGTGGAGATACCCAGCGAGCGCGACGTGATATCCAGCTGCTGGGCCATCTCGGCCTGCTGAGCGGTGTAGCGCGTGGCCCAGCCGACGGCCAGCCCTGCCCCTGCCACCGTGGCGGCGGCAGCACCGGCAGCCCACTGTTTGAGTGAGGCACCCGCTTTCTTGAAGCGGCTTTCGCTGCGCTCGGCTGCCTCACCGGATTCGCGGGCGGCCGCGGCGGTCTCACGCAAGCCGGATGCCAGCGAGGTCACGTCGTCTTCCAGCTCACGGGATTGGCGGGCCAGGCGCTGTTCTTCATCGGCCAGGTTGTCGATGTCCACACCCGCGGCGTGGGCATCCTGCTGCAGGCGCGTGAGCTTCTGGGCCTGAGCCTCATGACCGGCGGTCGCCTTGTCGGCTGCCGCGCGGGCTTTGTTGAGGGCCTTTTCCTGCTGCTTCAGTTCGCGCTCGACCGGCTTGAGCTCGGCAGTCAGCTGGGCCGCACTGGCGCTGGCGCTCTGCCACTCCTCCTTGGCCTCATCCGTCGCTTCACGCTGCTGCTGCAGCTCATCACGCAGACTGCTGAGGCTTTGTGCCTGGGCATCGTAGGCATCCTTCGCCTGCTCCACGGCACCACTGGTCCGCGACAATGCCTGGCGCTGCTCGTCGGTGGCGTTGGCGCTCCGGCCGATCTCGGACTTGAGGTCACGCACACGCTGTGCGGCATCACGCCATGCCTGACGGGCGGCAGTGGTGGCGGTCTGGGCGCCCTTGTAGCTGGTCTGCAGCTGGGTCAGCGTCTGAGTCTGGGCGACATGCGCCGCCTTGGCGTCGTCCGCCTCTTGCGCGGCCCGCTGTGTCGCCAGCCGCAGCGAGTCCGCACCGTTGGCGGAATTCTCATACGCGGCCTGCAAGTCATCAGCCTTGTCCACGGCTTCGCGCATGGCAGTCCCGGCGTCATCCACGACCGCCGCGACCTTGTTGATCTGGGTGACCAGCTTCTGTTGCTGGCCGATGGCCGACATCTCTTCGGAAAGACGCTCGACCTCGGCTGAGGCCTCGCTGCTGTCCTGCCCGAGATTGTCCAGCTCGCTCATCAGCTTGCCGATGTCTTGCAGCCCATCGACCGCGGCCTGAATGCGCAGCTGGATGTCACTCTGATTGGCCATCGTGTCGTGCTCCGGACATGAAAAAGCCCGCCAGATGGCGGGCTAGGGGGTGCAACTCACAGCAGGCAGGCTCAGACCTTGCCTGCCTTCTTCAGGCGCTCCAGCTGGCGCACCTCGAGGGTGAGGGAGTCGCCGGCGGCATACTCCTTGCCGCCGTGGCGATGCGCCTTCCTGAGCTTGACGCTCACCGAGTCGCTGGGCTTGGCCTCAGTGCCAGACTTGGTCTCGGTGCCAGTCTTGCCTGTAGCGGTTTTGTCGGTCATGGCTCGCTCCCGTTAGCTGTACATGGTGGCGGTGTAGGCGGCGCCCTTGCCGGGCGGCACAACCAGCGAGCCGGACAGCTGCCCGGTGATGAACTCGGTGCCCATCAGCTCGGTGGCCTGATCCGCCGACAACACGGCACGGAAGATCTCGACCCGGGTACGCTTGCCGGTGGCGAGGTTGATGCCATCCACCAGGATGTAACGCGGCTTGGATATCTCGGTGTCCCCCATCACGCGATGGCCGGTGACCGCCTCGGTATCGTAATCCACGGTGACATCACCTGCCGCGGCAGCGGTACGCGCCTTGATGAGGCCGGCACTCAGGTTGATGTCGCAGTCAGCCGTGACATCGGTAGCGTCCTTGGTGACCACGACACTGCCCGCGGCCAGCGAGGAATGCGGCAGCGCCGCCCAGGCCCCTTCCGTCAGGGTCAGCGCCTCGCCGGTCACGCTGTCAGCTTCGGCATCCGCCAGCTCTGCCGTGCCGCCAAGCGTCTCCGCCAGCATGGCGGCCGGCATGGAATCGAACTGGATGGTGACACTGGCCGAGTCACTGGGCAGGTTGACGGCATCCAGCGCCTGGCCGTAGTTGTCCTTCTGGAAGGAAGGGCGAGAAATGCGGTTCACGCTGGTCGGCGTGATGCTCAGGGACGGCACGTTCATCGGGCCATTCAGGGCGCCGAACTTGCCGTTGGCATCCACCTCGGCCATGAAGATGTCGCCAGACATGATCAGGCCTGTGTCTTTGAAGTCAGCCATGAGTTACCTCGTGCGGGTGTAGGTGATGGTCACGGGCAGATAGATGGGAAGAATGCGGCTGCCCAGCTCCGCATCATCCAGTTCGGCTTCACCAGTCGTGATGGTGACCGCCAGCCCATCGAGCAGCACCTGGCTCTCCGGATAGATGGCGTTGTAAAGATCATTGAGCAGCGCATCCTGACCGGCACGCCCATGGGTCTTGAGGTCGAGATAGGCCTCGATCTGAAGGCTGATCGATTCCTTGCGCGTCCCCCGCCCGGCGCGGGCGTCCACGTTGCTGGCCAGACGACGGACATGCAGCAGTGGCAGCGGGGTCTCCGAGCGCAGGTTGATCTGGATGGCCTCGGTCTCAATATGCGCGATGTCGGTGGCATGGCCATTGGCCGTCGAGATGGCCGCCAGTTGTGCCACGAAGGCATCGATCACGCGGGTGATGGGCGTCATGTGGCTCTCTCCTTGGCCAGGCGAGCGAGGAAGCGTTGCTGGAGGTCGAAGGCGATCTGGTTGCGCAGCTCGCCATTCACCTGATGATTCCAATGGTTCTTGAGGGTCCAGCCGTTGGCGCGGGTGAGGCGGCGCTGACTGCCCTTGCGGTAGCGCACCAGCGGTGTCTTGCTGCCGCCCTTGGGATTGACGAAGCCGTAGACCCGCATGCGCTGGCCGCCCTTGCGAATCCAGATACTGGCGCGGGTGCCAGTGCCATCCTCCACCTCGGTGCGGTACTGCCAGGACTTGAATGGCACCGGTGAGCGGCTGAGCGTGAGACTGGCGCTTGGCTGGTCCTTGCTGGCCTTCTCGACCGTGATGCGCGAGCGCACCGCCGTCGGCCTGACCTTGCCATCGGCGCTGATGCCATCGATGAGCTGCTTGCGGGTCGCGGATGCCTGCTCATTGATGGCCGAGGTCATCGCGCGGCGGGTGGCCGCGGGTAGCGCCTTGAACTCCGCCAAGCTTTCGGTCAATCCCTCGATGGCCACGCCCTTGGGCAGCCGTGAGTTCTTGCCACGCTTGCGAGGCATGCGGCCTCCTGTCAGCGAGGAATGGTGAACAGCTGCACGCTGATGCCGTCATCGCTGCCTTCCACGATGCCTTCGATCTCGAGCGCCAGACCGGCGATGTGAATCCTGTCACCGGGCTCTGGCCACGGCCAGCGCAGCTCCGGTTGCAGTACCTCGACCACGTTGCGGGCCTCATTGGCCTGGCCGATGAAGACGTTCTGCCGGTGCAGCCATGCCTGAATGGGGTAGGCCTCACCCCTCATCGGCTCATACTCGGCCACCACGCCCTGCAGGCGACGCGCGGCAATCTCGACCATGCTGCGTGCCGGATCGAGGGATTCGATGATGAACAGCACCCCATCGCGGCGGCGGATGATCTGGCCTGCCGCCAGCTCGGCACGAGGCCGCATGCGCACCAGCGTGGAAGATGGGGCACGAATACCCGCCTGCTCTTCACGCCCGGCACTCTTGGGCTCCACGAATTCGGCCCAGACCTCTCGCAAGGTAGGCCAGCTTGGCGGGTGCCCGGTGCGGCTACCCAGCAGGGTGACGCGATGGCGAAGCTGTCCGGCGCGCATAGTCACCTCATGCGAAGTGGTAATGGGTGTAGTGATCGACCAGGGCGCCCACGGCCATGGGAACCTCTGAGGTAATGGTGCCGATGACCACGGCTTCGCGGGTCTCGTACCAGTGACCGATCAGCAGCAGCATCGCGGTGGTGATGTCGTCATCGATGACCAGCGCGTGCTCATCCCCTTCTGCCGGAATGGCGTCGTGGGTTTCATACAGCGTGCGCCCCGTGCGTCCTTCAATGACGCGACGGGCCGCATTGGAATAGGTCTCGAGGAGCTGATCGTCCTCGGAGAAGTCCGGCTCCAGCCGGACGTGCAGCTTGATGATGTCCAGCTCGAGCATCGGCATGCCTCATGGGGTTTGCCCCAACAGGCAAGGGCCGCACGATGGCGGCCCTTGTGTCAGGTGGTGGATGGGGATCAGGCCGCCTTGCCGGTCAACGCCTTGATGGCGGCGGTGTCCTGCAGCACGCAATCGAAGCGATGGAAGGCGAGGAAGGCCGTCTGGTCGAACTCGGCATAGCGTTCGACCAGGCGCTTGAGCGTCATGTAGTTGATGCGGCGAATCACGAACTGCTGGAAGTCACCGGCGAACATGAATTTCTTGCTCGCGGCCATGTCCTCGAAGCCCTGATCAATGAAGTAGGACTGACCGAGTACCGTGGATGGCGCCAGGCCCGCGACGGCCGGCAGCCACAGCGGGCGACCCTGGCCATCTTCCATCTCGGTGATCTTCTGCAGGGTGTTGTCGTTGAAGCCCAGACGGAAGTTCGCCGCGCGACGGTACGCCGGATCAATGCTGTGGATCAGCTTGGTGATGTCCTTCCAGTTCAGGCTGGCCGCAGCGGCTGCCGCCACGGTGCCAGTGACCGAGGTGGCGAGGCCCTTGGGCTGCTGGGGAGTGCCGGCACCGGTACCGCTCACCAGGTACTTGGCTTCGGCGCGACCGATACGGGAGCCGATGCGCGAGGCCAGGAAACCCTCGATGTCAAAGGCCGAGTCCTGCAGCAGCTCGTTGGAGACACGGATGACCTTGGAGCTCAGCTTCTTGGCGCCGAGGTTCTGGATGCCGAACTCGACATCCTTTTCACTGGCGGCGGTGTTCTCCCCCAGCAGCTCGCCCTCTTCCCCGGTACCGTCAGACACCGGCCATTCGATGGTGGCGCCA
Source organism: Cobetia marina (assembly GCF_001720485.1). Taxonomy (GTDB): domain Bacteria; phylum Pseudomonadota; class Gammaproteobacteria; order Pseudomonadales; family Halomonadaceae; genus Cobetia; species Cobetia marina. The sequence goes on along the minus strand of NZ_CP017114.1, from coordinate 1,324,619 downwards.
TCGGAGGTATTCAGGATCTGGGCGACCGAGGCCAGCCCGCCATAGTCCTGCATGGACTCATGGATGCGGTTGAGCATGGTGGTCGGGACGGTGTAGCCGCCCTTGTCATTCTCGCCCGCTGCCTGAGCTCGCATCTCACGCATGATCGCGCGCTGCTCTTTGCTCATGTTGCCCATGCCTTCACGCACGAAGGCATCGAAGGCCGCGGCACGCTGCTCATCCACGCTCGGGCCCTGGGACTGCCCAGCTTCCGGCGTCTGAGACTGGCCGCGCAGCTCCTCTTCGTTGTCACGCACGAAGCGCTGATCTGCATCGCGCAGGGCTTCTTCGCGATCGATCTTGTCCTGCAGGCCATCCAGCTCGCTCTTCATGGACTGCCACTGGCTGCGCTGCTCATTCTTCCATTCGGTGTCACCGGCATCTTCATGCATCTTGCGCATGTCCTTGGCGACGGCCGCGTACTTCTGCTTCAGTTCAGAGAGTTTCATGTAGCCTCCACGGGCTCAGGCATTGATGAGTTCAAGGAAGCGCTCGCGGGCGCGGCGCTGATTGACGGCACGCTGCGTGATCTCTCGGAGTTCATCGCAACGAGCTTGGAGCGACCGCTTGGCGGCGCCCGCATCGGGGTAAGCCGGATAGGTCACAGGGGACACATCCAGCAGGCGGCTGAATCGGTGGATGGTGCGCACGATGACGCCGTGCTCGTCCTCGCCCCACTCGTCACCATCGGGGGCGACTCGGAAGGCGAAGCTGGAGCCGGTGATGTCGCCCCGTGCCAGCGGCGCCATGACCAGATCACGCACCGACTGGGTGTCGGGTGGGTCGATCTCATAACGCAGGCCCTCTTCATCCACGGACAGCGACAGCGTGTTGCTGAGGGTGCGGCCGAGCACGAAGTTGGGGTCATGGTTGAACAGGGCGCGCACGTCATCGCCCAGCACGTTGTCGAATGCACCGGGGGCGATCTGCTCCTTGAACATGCCCATGATCATTTCGCTGCGCTTGTTGAAGACGGCGCCGTGACCAATGATCCGCAACGGCTGCCCTTCTTCGCCCGCTTCGGCGCGGACCTCGCACGTCAGGGCGCGCTTTTCTGTCTCACTCATGATGTGGAGTCCTCGGGCGAGGGTGACTGGCCCAGCTGACTGGCTGGGGTGGCGTTGACGCTGATCAGCATCTCGCTGAGGCCATCGCGTGGGTTCATGTCTTCCAGGGCGCGGACTTCGTTGCGATCCATCCAGCCATCGGTGATGGCCTTGTGATAGAACTCGGCACGCTCCGTGGGGGTGCCGCGCAGCAGCCCGGCGAGGTTGAACTTGGCGTAGTAGCCAGCCCGACGCTCGGTGGGCGTGAAGATGGCGCGGTTGATCTCCTGCTCCCAGTTGATGACCCAGGGCATCATCGTGTGCCGCACGAACTGGATGGCCTGCTCGGAGATGTTCGAGAAGGTGGCCTTGTCCAGGTCGTTGATCATGTGCGCTGGCACGTTGAAGATGCCGGCCACCTCGGAGCGGTTGAGCTTGCGCGTCTCGAGGAACTGGGCGTCCTCCGGCGCGATGGTGATCGACTTGTAATCCAGCTGTGCGGGGAGCATCAGCGTCTTGTTCTCGGACTGGCGCAGACTGGCCACGGCCTTGGCCCAGGTCTCCTTGAGGCGATTCCAGCTGTCGGCGTTCAAGCTGTCCTTGACGGTGACAAGCCCGGTCGGGCGCCCGCCTCCCTCGAAGAAATCCTTGCCGTAGCGCTGGGCCGCCAGCCCGAGGCCAATGGTCTCGGCGTGCTGGCGCACCACGCTGACGCCGGTGCGATCGTGCGAGCCGAGTGCACGAACGTGGATCATGTCCTCGGTCGCGACGGCGCGTGAGCCATCCTCATCGGTGACGGCATATAGCCAGCGGTTGCCGCGCTTCACCGGGCTGCAGTTCCACGGGCAATGGCGTTGCAGGGAGACGGCATTGCCGCGCGCATCCCGAACCACCTCGGTGTAGCCATTGCCCCAGCCAAGCACGTGGGACTGGGCCGTCTCGCGCCACTTGTAGCTGGTCTGCCAGTCGTTGGGCTCGTCATGCAGCAGCTGATACGCGGGATGCTCCGTGGCGGCGGTGATGACGCCGTTCTGCTTGCGCATGACGTGCAGCGGCAATTGCGCCAGCGAGGATGACAGCACGTAGATGCAGGCGTAGACCGCGCCAAGCGTCATGGCGCTCTGCTGGTTGACCGTGATGCTGGAGTCGCCATGCAGATAGTCCGCCAGCGTCTGACCGGTGAGCGGTGTTGCCGGGTTCTCGACCGAGCGGGTGGAGAACAGTTGATCGAGAATCATGAGGCCCCCTTGCGCATGGCGCGTGCGCCGAGCAGTGCCAACACCAGTAGCAGGCTGCCACTGACCATCAGCGCGTCCGCGAGGCCGAATCGCAGGTACAGGCCGCCCGTCAGGCTGGCGAAGCCGGCCAGCCCGAGGGTGTCGAACAGTAGGTTTCGCATGTCACATGACCAGGAAGTCGTCGTCTGAGAGGGAGTCGAGAAGGCTGGGTGGCTCGACATCGAGGGTGATGGCACGCCCCAACGCCATGAGCAGCGCGATGATGCCGTCGATCTTGTTGTCGGCGGCTTCCTTGCGCGGGTAGATGTTCTCTTTGGCGTCGGCCTTGGCGACCACGTTGCTGGCCATCCAGGTGAGCAGTGGGTCAGCCGGGTGCGTGAAGCGACCGCCAGTGACGGCGGCTTCCATTTCGCGCATGGCGGGGCTCATGTTCTGGACCGTGTTGCGGTACTCGATGACCGGCGCGCCTTCCTGCATCAGCTGATGGGCGAGCTGGGTGGCCCGCCACGGATCGTAGGCGACTTCCTGCACATCGAAGCGGCTGGAGAGATCGAGGATGTCCTGCCGGATGACCTCGAAGTCGAGCTCCTCACCATCGGTGATGATCAGGTGGCCGGAGTTGACCCAGCCTTCATAGGCAGCGCGGTTGCTGCTGGCACGCTCGATCGCGCCTTCCGGCAGGTAGCTGCGCACGAAGGCGCGCCACTCGACCTTGGCGTCTTCGCGTACCTTGCGGAAGATCAGGCCGATGGCGGCGATGTCGGTCTTGCTGGCAAGGTCAACGCCCAGCCAGCAGGGCTCGCCCTCCATCTGTTCCAGCGACATCGAGTCATCACCGGCCGCCAGCCAGGTGGCCATGTTCAACCAGGCGCTGCGTGCCGAGACCCAGACATCGAGGTGCTTGGTCAGAAAGGAGTTCTGGCGGCTGGGGTACTGGATGGCATCGCGCTGCGCCTTGAGCAGGAATTCCTCGCTGACGCTGACACCGAAGTTGGGGTTGGCCTTGCGCAGCACGTCCGGCGACTGCCAGTCGTCGCCCTCATCGATGGTGTAGATCAGCGCGAAGAGCTCAGGGTTATCGACCACGCCATCGAGCATCTGCTGGGCCTGACGGCGCTTGTCGTAGCAAGGCCCCGCGAGGTTGAAGCCGGCAGTGGTGATGATGAACATCAGCGGCTGATCGCGGGCACCCATGCCGGTCAGCATGGTCTCGTAGAGGCTGGGCGATTGATGCTCGTGGAACTCATCGACGATGGCGCAGCTGGGACTCGAGCCGTCGCCCGGGTCACCGATCATCGGTTCCAGGCGGGAGCCGTCACCGGGGATGCTGATGTTCTTGGCCATCACCTCAATGCCGGCGGCGCTGATCAGGGCCGGTGATTTCTGCAGCATCAGCTTGGCCGGGCGGAAGACCTCCCAGGCCTGCTTCTCTGTGGTGGCACCACAGTAGACCTCGGCGCCGTATTCCCCATCGGCGGCCAGCATGTAGGTGGCCACGCCCGCGGCGATCACTGACTTGCCGTTCTTGCGCGGTACCTCGATATAGGCCTCGCGGTAACGCCGCTGCCCACTGCGCTTGCTCATCCAGCCGAACAGCACACTGAAGATGAAGAGCTGCCAGGGCTCGAGCGTGATCAGCTTGCGTTCGCGCGCCCACTTGCCCTTGGTGTGAGGCAGCAGCTGAATGAAGACGCATGCTCGCTCGGCGGCGTCACGATCGAACCGATAGGGAAAGGCGCGCGTCTTGGCCGCCTTCTGTTCATCGACATGACGCTGGCAGGCAAGGCGGACCCACTTGCAAGCGGGTATCCGGCCAGCCACCACGTCCCGAGCGTACTTGTTCGCAGCATTGACGTTGGGATAGCTGGCCATTGAGTGTCATCGCTTGTTGCCACCCAGCAGCTCGGCGAAGGGGTTGGCGGCATCCTTGGACCCGGGCACGGCCAGGCGTGCTCGGCTGGATGGGTCGAGACCGAGTGCGCTGCCGAAGGTCGTCATCTGGCGGGCCGCCTCATTCTTCGCGGTCAGAGCTGGGTTCTTGATGGGGGCACCGGTGGCAGGACTTTCCAGCACCAGGCCGCATTGCTGGATCTCGACCACGGCCTGACGCCAGGTGGCGTAGGCATCGCAGTAGGCCTCGAGCTGATGCAGGTCAGAGCGCGTCAGGATCTTGGAGCCGACCAACCAGGGCGCGAGCTTGTCCCAGGCATCACGGCCGATCTCGCATAGCCAGTCGGGTGCCGGCGGGGCTTCATCGAGCGCATCGCCCTCGGGCTCGTCATGGTTGATGGCACGCTTGCCGGCGTTGCCCTGCACCGCCTTCAAGTGGCTTGGTTTGGGCTTGCGACCTCGTGTCATCTGAGAATCCTTCGCGCTAGGCTGATTTTTCAATTTCGCGGGTGTGAGAAAGAAACGTAACGGAACGGTGGCCGCCCCCAAAGGTGGTGGAGATTGCACCCCCTCCCCCCTCTCAGGGCCTGTGGTGGTCGCCTGACCTGGCCGCCAGCGCCTCGCTTATCGTCTTGGCCTGATGGCAGGCCTTGCAGATCGCTTCGAGGTTGTCAGCGGCATCTGTGCCGCCCTGAGCCTTACCCACGATGTGATCGACTTCGGTGGCTGGCGTGATGCGATTCATGCGCTCGCATGGCTGACAGAGGTAGCGATCGCGCTTGAGAATCGCGTTTCGCAATCGCCGCCATGGCCGACCGCCTCGTCCTTGCCCGCCTCGCTTGCTCTGCCCCCAATTGATGGCGCGATCGGCATGCGCCTCGCAGTACCCGTGAGACGCAGTCGTCTTGCCACTACACATGGGTGCCTTGCAGGGTCGCGGCGGCTTGATAGGCACAGACCATTTCCTCTACTACATTGAGAGTTGCGCATACACGAACATGCAGGAACATCAATCAAAGGAGCTGCCCATGATGATCGAGATGTATTTCTATCAATGCTCTGATGGTTGGGCAGTGCGTCGTGAGTACGAAGACATCCCTCACAAGACGTTCAAGAATGAAGACGAAGCCCGCGAGTACGCTAAGACTCTCAGTCACATCAAAGGCTACAAGCTCTTCGTCATCCGCGACGGGAGGGACGAGCGAGATCGTGTGCTCTGACTAAATCACTCATTCCCCACGTCTTCTGGTCCATCGGCCAGGCGCTCGAGGATCGAGGCCGTCGCCGTGCGGTCATCATTGAAGCGCCGGCGCTGTGACTCATAATCGGCCAGCAGGCTGAGCAGATCGCGGTTGGATGTCACTGGCCGGTCAGGGGCAGGCAGTGGATTGAGCAAGTAGCTCGGCACCTCAGGTGTGCACTGCCACTCAGTGGGCATCACGACTGGCTTGCTCTCGAAGGCGCTGCAGCCACTCAGCAGCAGCGTCAGGCACAGGCCAGTCAGCCCAATCCCCAGTCGGCGCATCGTCTCTCTCCATCTGGCGTGCAGCTGCCCGGGTAGCCACATTTGATCGACCATTAAGGGCACGACGCATTTCACGAGCTTTTAGTAAAATTATCCTTGTGCTTGCTAAAAAACATTTTATTCAGGATAAATAAGATGTATAAGCAAACGTCATTCGCTTAGTTTCACGCAAAAATTCTCTTGCTAGACCTCAGCATTATGACTGCCAAGCAAACGTGAATATCCAAAAGTAGCCCTCAAGGATTGAGACATGTCGTATACCATCATGGTGATTGCTAGACATGGCACCTGGCTAGTAAAAAGCCATGAGAGGAAGTTCAATACGAGGCTATTTACTACCCAAAAAAGTGCTATAGATTTTGCTAGAGAGCTAGCGAAAGACATCAGAGCAGAGTTAGTCATTCAGGCTAAGGTTGGCAAAATTGGGCATTAGATGGATAGTCAAACAGGATGCCTAGCACTTCAGGCGTGCACTGCCACTCAGTGGGCATCACCATTGGCTTGCTCTCGAAGGCGCTGCAGCCACTCAGCAGCAGCGTCAGGCACAGGCCGGTCAGCCCAATCCCCAGTCGGCGCATCATCTCTCTCCATCCGGCGTGCAGCTGCCCGGGCGGCCATGATTGAACGGTCATCTTGGGCGCGACTGGCTTCGCGCGCCTCCAATGCGACGGACAATCGCTTCATCTGATTGCCGTAGTGCAGCGCCATCATCTCGAGACCGCGGTTGACCGCCTTCTCAGTGGATAGCTCAGCCTTGAGATCATTGGCATGCTGCTCGGCCTTGGTCGCCTCATAGGTCTTCATCGCACCCCAGCCCAGCACCACCGCCATCAGGATGACCTCGACCTTCACACCTGAGACCAGCTTGCGGCCCAATGCCCATGCGGTCGTGATCAGTGGAGCCATCGTCCCAGCACCTTATCGAAGATGGCGTCAGACTTGGCACGCAGCCACTCGACACCGAGGAAAGCGATCGCAGCCCCGATGGCCACGGCCATGTCCTGATCCAAACCGCCCCAGTCCAGCAGCGGCTTGAGCGCCAGTGTCAGGCCGCCCACCAGGGTCGCCTCGAGCACTGACTTGTAGAAGCGGCCGCCGGAGTGCAGACCGCGCAGCAGCGCGATCACGAAGGACAGCCCTGCTGCATAAAGGTTGGCTTGATACGGCTGCAGCCACTCCAACAGCATCTGCCATGTCGATGGATCGCGGTGTGGCATATCGGCGGGCTCGTGGTCGTCATCATGCATATGGCCTCCTGAGTCGGTAGGCCCTGCGTAGTTCGTCGTTATCGTTATGCGATGTGGCCCCCAGCACGCACGTACACGCCCAGCAGCTCATCGGTATCAAGCTCACGCTGCCCGTACCCTGCCCCGGGCAAGCTCGCCCAGATGCGCCGGCAAGCGTGTATGGCCTCAGCGATGCGCCCGTCATACACCAGCCCCAATGCCCGACACTGACGGATTAGCTGTTTTGCAGCCTCATCCTGCGAGGCCGGCGAGAAGTCCGGCAGGTGGAAGCGGTTGGCCAGGTCATCCCAGGTACGCACGAGGAACTGATAACGGCCGGCAGCGGTCGAGTGAATACCGAGGTTCGGGAGCCACATCGACTGCCGAGGGTGATCATCGAAATCATAGAAGGTCTTGCCACCCACCAGCACGTCATAGCCCTCGATTGAGCTGAAACGCGGCGTGCCCTCGGCATAAGCGATGGTGTCGAGGAAGGCGGCAAGGTTGCTAGCATCGTCAGCCGTAGGATCAATAGACGTGTCAAAGCCCACCAACTCGATTTCATCGAACCAGTGAAGAGGAAGAGAAGCTGCCATGATAATCACCACGAATAAATTAAAAAATCCTGCACTGGGCAGGATTTTTTAATTTATTCAGGAATAGGCTTGACGTGATTCTTGGAACTGCAATATGTCTTGATCAATCCTAAACTCAGTATAAGCAGATTTAGCAAGCGTATGGTTCAAGCCAAGTCTATTATATTCGAAAACCACTTGCTGAAATGTCAAACTTTCTCTAGACATCGTTTCGTATATTGCACCACCTAGTAAGGATAGCTCTCCAGCTCGACCTCGCTCAATAAGTTCCTTGGTCAATTTTGTCATTTCAAGACACCTCGATCACAGTTTGTAAGCGAAATGTAACTCGCGACACTTTCGGTTACAAACCCGAGAATCAACGATCTCCTTACGCTTGCCTCATCTCAAAAACTCAATACCGATCATACGAGTAGCTGGGTCTGATCTTCCTAGAGAAGCGCCCATGAGCCAGTGCTTCCTTGGCCAGCCTCGCGTCCAAGCCCACATACCAAAACTCCTCAACCACCTGTTCCAGCCCCATCCCTATGTCGTCACAGAGTATGCACATAGCTTTTCCTAGCGCGCTAAAATCACCCTTCTGGGCCTCATTTATTACCGTAGGGTTGATCGTATCGTCTTGCACAGCACTGCCCTCCATTAATCAATGCCGAAAGTATAGAGCATGTTAACGTCAAGCCAGCAAACGATAATAAAACGAAAAAGTTGTGCGATATTGAGACAAAAGCTAACCACGAGCGCTATTATCTTGTTGCCCCCGCGTACCTTGAAATACACGAGGGGAGATTAGCTTCTCAAGTAACATCTGCACTCTCTGGCTTTTTTCAAGCAACTAAGAAAATGGTCTTCATTACATGCGCGCAGTGCAATTTCTCGCGTCAATCCCATATGCTCATAACGTTGCACTAACTCATCAAGGGTAAGCTGATGGATAGAGGCCTCACGATTCAATAAAGATCCTAAAGCTGCTAATTCACCTGCCCTGGCTTTCTCGATAAGCGTCGGATCTAGCTCATTCATAAACACACCAAATTTTTTGGGATGAGCTAGAACATAGACTGAATCACATGATGAAAGGAAACATTAGAATAAACGGTGATCCAGAGACGCAAGAATCACACAATAACTGAATCGTACTCTCTCGCGGCCACTTTTTCAACATATGGTAGTCAGGCAGCCATTTCGGCCTGATAAAGCACCATATGCAGTAGAGAATCACGACCACGCGCCGCTGCTTTCCGAAGCGAAGTAGATGACTTGAACGGCGTCACCTTCACCGCCCCGGGCACCCAGCCCAACCGTGCCAGTATCGCTACCTGAGCCGCCACGGCCTGCGATTGGGTCATCATGCGCGGCGACTGGCAATGCTGCACCGGCGGAATGGCATAGGCCGCCAGCAGTACCGCCATGCGCTGTCGATCGCTCAATCGTGACAGCAACGCCGCCGCCATCGTCCGCCACTGGCTTTCCTGCTGATAACGCTCTGCCGCCTTGCCGACGTGATCCACCAGCCCTGTGCATTCGCCACGCCCTTCTCCCATGCCACCCACCGATGACACCTGATGCCACCCGGCATTCTGATGGCGCAACCCGGTGCGATACTCGATCTCTTCCTCGAGCAGCTCATCCAGAGCATGTGCCAACGCCTGCTGACGCCTCACGCCCTCCGGCAGCTTATCGATCAGGCGAAAAGTCTCCGCCAGCCCCATATCCTCGATCCGGTGCATGTCCTGCCCTCCTGCTCCAGGTTACTACATGAGCACTATGCCATTGCCTTACGCCACTCACTGCCATGCGGCATCACCTCCGGCTCACCGGCCACCACCGTCTCGGGCCAGCTCGCGTAGGCCACCAGCACCGCCTTGGCCTCATCCACGCCCCTGGCCAGTACCGCCAGATAGCCATTGCCCTCCATCTTCTCCAGCCACTCACGCTGAGACTTCGCCAGGGCGGCATCGTGAGGGGGCGCAGCTTTGAACTCGATGTAGAGCCCGTGATGCCCACCGCGGGCTGTGGCCACCACCAGGTCACTCACTCCAGCCCGCACGCCTTGCATCTTGAGGTCTGCCGCTGTCTTCTTGTTGCGCTTCCCGCCATTGGGGACGTGGTAGACCACACCGCCCAGCAACTGCCCTACCTGCATGCCGTTCTGCTGCTGAGCGTACAGCCAGCGAATCAGCACCTTCTGCTCCAACCCTTCACGATCGATGCGTGGCGCCGACTTGCGGGCTTTACCGGCGGTACGGTTTGGCGACTTGCGGGCCTCCACCTTGGCGGAAGGATGTGTTGCCCAGCTCATTCAGGTCTCCTTTGCGCCGACTGCCAACGTCGGAAGTTGGCGATGATTCGTGGCAGCATCTGGCCAGATCGCTTGCCCTTGTCCATATCGGCAAAAGTCGTGACGCCGCATGCCTTGCAAAGGAAATCCACACCATCCTCATATTGATGAGTCCCATCCGGAATGGTGTTCTCATCAAGTTTGTAGCGGTAGCGCTTGGCATGATCGAGAAATAGCAGAAAGTCCTCCGTAGCCAGCAACATTTCCGCCATCTGAGCGTACTTGCCGCCTGAATACCCCATCACCCTGTTCCTCTTATCCGAGCACCCTTGGCGTTGTAGTGTGGCCTACCCAGAACAATGCAGCGTTTGCACGTACCCAGGCACGCCGCCAGCTGATCAACGGCTACACGCCTTCCGCAGGCAAAGCAGCGACGCAGGGCTGAACGATTCGGCCGCCTGAAGCTGCCTGCGGGGCGATAGCTCACTGCAGAGCCTCCAGCATGTCAGACTGGGACTTGCCTCGAGCAAGATGCAGCAAGCGATACTCATGGGCCGCACTCCCCCCACGGCGGCGACTCTCCACTCTTACCCCATGATGGCGACGCAGATCTCGCAGGCGGGCGCTGATAGCTGCCTCACTATCCAACCGATCGAAGCGCTTGCGAATCTCGGCAGCCAGCTCATGCAGCATCAGCCATGAGCGCGATTCGCTAAGCGCCAGATAAGTTCGCCCCAGCTGACTTGCGGGGTTATCCAACGCCGCACGGCGTGGCCGTGGGGTTCTGCCAATGTTGGCACCGGTAGTGGTTGTGAGTGCTTGATGTTCATGGTTATCCATGCGCTAACCCTCCCCGCATCATCTTCAGTGCCTGGGCAGGTGTAATGCCTGCCAGTTCATCCGCTGCCTTACGGGCCTTCTCCTCCCCCACCATGGCGGCACGTTCTGCCGGTGACAGCTGGCCGTCATGTCCAATCGCCGCTTGCGGCTTGAGGTCATCACCCCGGGCGTATCGCTCCACCACCTGCTGGTAGTACACCCGGAAAGCGCGCTCGTGCTTGTCCATGCGCTGATAACTGGCAGACGCCATGCCGTGAAGGTCCATGTGCTCGCCCGCGGCGGCGATGGCCTCATGCGGGTACGGCTTGCCGGTGAAGGCGTGGTCCTGCAATGCCTGCCAGGCGGTATCGAAGTCCGGCAGGCCCAGACCCTCAGGTGTCATCTGGCATAGCTCGGCGAACTGCATGGCGCTGTCAGGCGGGAAGGCGTTACCACGCTGTTGGAGTGACTTGGCCGTGCGGGCTTTCTCGGCCTGCAAGCCACAGCGCAGGTGCTGGGCGCTCAGGTGGCTCAGGGCCGCCAGCCACTCGCCTTCCACGTCACAGCTCACCCACTGGCCATTCTCTTCAGTTCCCCAGCCCATCTCACGGCAGCGGCGGTGCCAATGGGCGCCATGCAACTGGGCCAAGCGATCGAACAGCGCATCCACCGCCTTCTGACTCACCCGTGGCAGGTCATCACAACCACTCGCCATCGATGACGTCGTCGGACGGCGGCTGGCCTTCGGCTTGTTCACGGCGGCGCTCAATGAGTGCACGCCCTTCAGCGGCTGAGAGTTTCGAGTTACGGATTGGACCAGTTGAGCGACGGCTTCCATGGGTGCCTCCAGCGTTGCGAGCATTGTGGTTCGATGAAGTGTTGGCGTTCTGGCTCATGCGGGCCTGACGGGCCGCTTCTCGCTTGCGGTTCTCACTCACCCAGCCCGCGAACTTGGCGCACCAGGCATGATGCGAATGCCTCCGTCCGGGCTGATCCGCGAAGTGCGCGGTGAAGTCCGCCAGCTCGCCCTGATCCCATGTCAGCGATGGATCACCCCGGCGCAGGGTCTCCGCCTGCCAGTGGGTATCGTCCGGTCGCCAGTCCAGCGTCATCGGCACCTGACGGGCACCGGCAGTCACTTGCGACTGGCCGTTGTCTGCCTGCTGGGCGGCATTGGCGAAGATGAGATGCTCGGCTTGGCCAGGTGCGGTGGCAGGCTCGACAGGCGCCTCTTCCTCATCGCTACCGGCCATCAGCGCCTCGAGCTCTTCCGGTGACGGCTCATCGGCGGCTTGCGGTTGCTGCTGGTCATCGCCCATGGCAAGGCGGTAGAAGTTCGAGGTCTGGCGTCCAGAGGGTGTCTTGCGGGCCACAACCGTCATGACCCCTTGCTCGACCAGCGCCTCAATCGCGCGCTGCACCGTGCGCATCGAACAGGCCATCTCATCCGCCAGGCGACGAACGGACGGCCAGCACACGCCCTGCTCGTTCGCGTAATCGGCCATCAACAACAGCAACAGACGCGGGCCCGCCTTGATCGACTCAGGCATCTCGGGCATCACCTCACGCGCCCAACTCATCGCATGCAGGCTCATGCCTCACCTCCCGCCAACTTCAAGTGACGTGCCGCACGCGCCCGGTGCCACTTCTTGCCGCCCAGCTCATCGCCCTTGTCACCTCGGCGGGCAGCGAGAATGGCATTGCACTTGTGCCAAGTGGCATAGGCTTCGTGGTACTCACGGGCCCGCACCGGCTGCTCATGGCGGATATCTTCTCGCTGAGCGACATGACGACTCGCGCGAGCCATCTCGGCTTCAATACGTGCCGTGCTCATGCTTGCCGTTATCGTCATGCCGTTACCTCGTCACCCTTGGCAGCCATCCCCAGCGACAAGCGCTCATAGCGTCCTGCCTCGCTCATGTGATGGTCGATCGACAGGGATCGGCGGGCATCTTCCTTGGCCGTCTCCCCCTGCCCCTTGCCACACTCCAGCAGGGCCACCACAGCCAGGTGGTGCTGCATGCTCATGCGCAAATCGATCACGCCACCCACCCGCTCACGCTTCTCGATGGCCACCGCCAGTCGATAGGTCTCGGCCTTGAGGGACTCACAGCTCCAACCGCGATAGCTGGTCAACATCTGCCTGGCTTCACTCGTCTTGATCGTCATGCCATACTTCCTTGGCGTTTTGAGATGCTTCCCCCGTACTGGTTTGGACGCCTTCGGGGGATTTTCGTATCTGGTGCCCGGTTATCGGCTCACCACCTTCAGCGGCTTACGCATCGCCTGCAGCTGGCCCATCAGGGTGCTCATCTGCTGCTCGATGGCCTTGTGCTGCGCTTCAAGCTGCGCCGCCTCTTCCTCGTCAACCTCGCCATCCGCAATCGCCGCCTGAATCAACGCCGCCATCGCGCCCTGCCCCTGCTGGGCATTCAGCACAGATGCGAACACGTCCCCACGGCTCACTTCGCCCTTCTCAAAGCGCGGTACCGCCACCATGCTCAGATGATCGAGGAACGGAGCGATAAGACGCATCTGATGCTCACGATCCACGTTCCAGAAGATCCCCACGAAGTCGATCAAGCGCATCGGCATCGGGTCATCTTCTGCCAGGCGGCGATATAGCGACTTCACCGACATACCGATATCACTTGCCAGCGTCTTCGGATGGCAATCGAAGGCCACGTCATGCACCGCATCCAGATAGGTATCCATGTCACGTTCGGGGCCTGTATGGCTGTCCATGATGAATCTCTCCGTGTTCGTTCCGTTTAAGCCGATATGGGCGGCGGGCTATGCTGTGGATGTCAGGCGGTGTTTGCAGGCAGGAAAATATCTGGCCTTAGATCGTTCGCACTCACAGCACCATGAGTTGCCGATACAACGCTCCTCACCTGATGAACTGGAACCCTCCCAGCAGCAATCCATTGGTGAACGGCCTGTTGAGAAACATTGCAAGACCGTGCCAAGGCGCTTTGGCTGCCTACGACCTTGATCGCTTTCTCAAGGGCCTTGCTTGATTTCATTCGGCTGCCTCCAAGAATTTCTTGTAACCGAGAATAAGTACGTGACCGCCAAATTACAAGCAATTCTTGTTTTACCACCCACAAGCTCGCCTTGTAGGCTTGCGACGGGGCTCCATGAGCCAACCGCATGCCCTCAAGCAGGTAGTCAGATGGAATTTAAGGATCGACTCAAAAAGGCGAGAGAGCGCCGAGGCCTGAATCAAACTCAGCTCGGCGAGACGCTTGGTGTCTCAGCTCAAACCGTTCAGCAATGGGAATCGGGAAAGACGATGCCCAGGCACAAACGGATTGAAGCGCTAGCCAGCAAGCTGGGCGTGAGGCCTCAATGGCTGCTGCTGGGGCAAGGCGAAATGCAAGAAGCTCAAGGCAATGAGCTGGTCTTCCATGAAACAGAAATCGTGGATGGCGATGCTCCGCTTGCTGAGGATGAAGTGGAAGTCCCCTATTTTCGGGAAGTCGAGATGGCGGCAGGCGATGGCCGTACACAGGTGATCGAGAACCACGGGGCCTACATGCGGTTTAGCCTGCCGCGTCTGGCTCGTGCGGGGGTAGATCCCAAGCATGCCGCCTGCGCTACCGTCTCTGGGGATTCCATGGAGCCATCCATCTTTGACGGCTCCCCCATCGGCATCGACAAGAGCTGCCGCCATATCATCGATGGGAAGATTTACGCGCTGGATCACGGCGGCATGTTGCGCGTGAAGCGCCTCTACCGATTGCCACTGGGTCGCATGCGCGTGGTTAGCGATAACCACATCGAGTATCCGGAGGAGATCTACAACTTGGGTGATCCGGATGCCCCGAAGATCATCGGCCGGGTCTTCTGGTGGGAAACCTTTGCCTGAGAAATCCACGCGCGCACGATAACCAGAGAGAGTGGTTCTAATAGGTAGGTTCTAGGTACGACGCTGGTGTCGCTCTCCCCCTGACACTGGTGTCACCCTCCCCTTCCAACCAAGCAGTGCTAGCCTTATCAGACCTCATCACTACACATGACTCGCAAGGAGGCGAACTCATGGGCACAACCATCATCGTACTGCTGATCGTTCAGCTGTACTTCCTGCCTTGGTTTGCAGTAATTCACGCCGCGTATTACAAGGGGGTGCATGTGCCTGCAGCAGCTGCGGTCGGCATCATCGGCACCCCGATGCTGGGGTTTCTGTATGTCATCGCCATGCCGGCAGACCCGGTGAAGCTCAAACGCCGCCGCCTACGCAGCGCCAAGGCCACTGACAAGGAATGCCCGCACTGCCTCTCACTGATCCCCAAGCAGGCCAGCATCTGTCATCACTGTGGCCGCAATAGCGCGCTAACCACTAGCAAGCCAATAGACGGGGCGAAATCCACCACCCCACCCCCTCCCCAGCCACAAACGCGGGTGCCAGCCCCCATGCCTGCCGGTAGCTTCGATTACGCGGAACACGGTGGCACGGACACCCAAGCAGCCGAGGCGTACAAACGTCGCATCGAGAACGTAGACCGCTAAGCCTTTCGCAGGCCATCTGACCCGCCCATCGTGGCGGGTTTTTTATTGCCTAAAACCAGCACTCTACAAGCGGAAGGAAAATAATCGAAAGCTACGCTTGTAGAAACAAGAAAAACTTGTAGACTGATTCACATCGACACAACACACCGCCATCGTCACTGAGTGGATTGGAGCAGCCCATGACCGACACAGCCCGCAAGCATCGCTCAGCCATCACCCTTGCCGTCATCGTCGGCGGCCTGGTCACGCTCGCCAGCCTCACCCAGCAGACTGATGGTCCGCGCCAGCTGTCCGCCAGCGAAGCCGAATACTGCGAGATGACCGCCATGTGGCAGGAAGACGCCAAGGCCGGTTTCGCTGAATCACAACGCCGCGGCTGGCCGGACTTCCATGGCAATGCCGCCAGCCTCTGCTCCCCTCAGATTACGCATGGTCAGCAGCTTGCCAGTCGCTGATCGGACCTCGCCCCACGGCCAGCAGGTGGTGCCAGTGGGATTGCGAGCATAACCACCCGCAGGTAAGGCGCCGGTTCCTCCCTTGCGCTAGCGGCCTTACCCCCGACACCTGGGCAAGTGGTGTGACAGCTGGAGAGACAGCGCTTATCAGAGGGCACCGGCGCTACCGGTATCGCCTGATGAGCCCCGAACCGCCGGGCAATGCGGCTGCTCTTTAACAATCAGGCATGCCCAGCCAGCCCGTAGCGCTAGACACGCGAGAGGCCGCTGGGAGTACGCCGCCCAGGGCTGTCGAAATACTGGGAATGGTATGGGGCTTTGCCAATGGCAGAGCCCACCCGAGAGTGCAATGGCAAGCCTTCGCAAAGCGCGACCGCTTCCCGATGCCCTTTCCCTGCAGTGCCTGTGCTTCCCCGTCACGTCCCTGACGGGGCCTTTTGGCACCCCCCTTTTTCATCGTGTCTCTCGGCACACCTTGCCCACCTTAATCGGTGGGCCTTTTTGTGCTCACACGCCAGTCTCTACTGGGGGCTGACCTGTGCGCTCAACCACTCAAGGAGACCAGCATGGCCCGCGGCATCAACAAGGCGATCCTGATCGGCCATCTCGGCCAAGACCCAGAGGTGCGCTTCACACCCAGCGGCTCAGCCGTTGCCAACCTCAGCATCGCGACCACTAACAAGTGGCGGGACAAGCAGACCGGCAACGTCCAGGAGCGCACCGAATGGCATCGGGTGGTGCTGTTCAACAAGACCGCCGAGATCGCTCAGCAGTACCTCAAGAAAGGCGCTCAGGTGTACATCGAAGGGCGCTTGCAGACTCGCAAGTGGACGGACCAGCAAGGCATCGAACGGTACAGCACCGAGATCGTCGCCAATGACATGCAGATGCTCGGCGGTTCCGGTGGCGGTCAGCCTCCCCAGGTACAGCGTCCGCCAGCTCAGCAGGGCTATCAGCAGCCACCCCAGCAGCAAGGCGGCTACCAGCAACCGGCGCCCGCCAGCACACATCACGGTGTAGGCCAGCCACCTGCAGGCCAACAACAGCCGAACAACTTCGGGGCTCCGCCAGCCGGCTGCTTCGATGACTTTGATGACGAGATCCCGTTCTAGGGAATGACCATGATTCACCCGCTACTCATAGCCGCCACTTGCCTGGCGGCTTTCTTTTGCCTGCTCGCCGGTGGCTGGCTCGACACACTGCTCACCAAGGATGACTGACATGACCCGCGATCAACTGATGGAAAGCCTGCTGCACCTCCCCCACCCGTGGCCGCGACCCGAGACGGAATGCAGCCTCCCGACCGATAACGGCCACGGCGATCTCGAGGGTTGGATCAAGGGCCCGACCAACAACGAATGGCACTACGCATGGATCGGCGCCCATGAGCGCCGAATCGTCATTACCCGGGAACAATGGGAAGAGGTGCTGCTGGCCCGTGTGGAGCGTCTCGAGCAACAGGCCGGCGATGAAGCTGGCCTGAAGCAGCCGGATGCAGTCGATCCAAATGAATGGCATGGGGATGACGACCTGCCCCCAATAGGAGCGGCGGTGAGTTTCGATACACCTGATGGCGATATTGCCGTGGCCACCGTCATCGGCCACGCGCTAGTAGGCGCCAACATTGTGATCGAGTCCGCTGGACGCGGTGTCGAGGTGCGGCACTGTTCAGAGCTTAGCCCCGCCCGCTCCGATCGGGAGAAGGCAATAGAGAGCATGAAGCAGATTACCAAGGCCGCCGCTGACGCTCATAAGCGCGAGCTGCACGGGGCACTGTCGGAAGAGTACCTATTGGGAGCGCTCTACGACGCAGGCCATCGCAAGGTGAAGTCATGAACGTCATCGACCTCTTCGCCGGTGCCGGTGGATTCAGCACCGGCGCCAGCATGGCCGGCTGCAACGTGGCCTGGGCTGCAAACCACTGGCCGGATGCTGTCGAGTGGCACAGCCGCAACCATCCAGACGCAGCGCACATCTGCCAGGACTTGCATCAGGCGGATTGGAGTCAGGTGCCCGCGCATGACCTGATGCTGGCGTCACCCTGCTGCCAAGGCCACAGCAAGGCGCGGGGCAAGGCCAGCGGTAACCCTCTGCACGATGCCAGCCGCTCGACTGCCTGGGCAGTGGTATCGGCTGCCGAGTATCACCGCCCGCCAGCCATCCTCGTGGAAAACGTCCCCGAGTTCCTCGACTGGCAGCTCTACCGCCCTTGGGTGCTGGCCATGCAGGCACTGGGCTATGCCGTCAGCCCGCATATGGTAGACGCCGCTGACCTCGGCGCGCCGCAGAACCGCATCCGCATGTTCCTGGTACTCACCCAGTCCGTCCAGCCACTCAAGCTGAACCTGCCGACACTCGATCACCTGCCGGCCGCCAGCTTCATCGACTTCGAGGGAGGCCGCTGGCAGCCCATCGAGAAGCCCGGGCGAGCCGCCGCCACCCTGGAGCGAGTTCGCGCTGGCCGTGCCACCCACGGCGACCGCTTCCTGATCAGCTACTACGGGAACACCAAGACAGGGCGCTCGCTGGATCGCCCCATCGGCACCATCACCACCCGTGATCGATGGGCCATCATCGATGGCGACCGCATGCGCATGCTCAGCCGGTGGGAATGCCGGTCGGCCATGAGCTTCCCCGACACCTACCAGCTACCGGACAACCATCGCCTCGCCGTGCACCTGCTCGGCAACGCTGTCTGCCCTACGCCGGTCAGCCACATCATCAAGGCGCTGCAGCAAGCAGCGTGAGTGTGAGGAGTCTATGCGTCAGGTATCGCAAGCATCGTGGGAGCCGCCAGCGCATGGGCCATGCCCGCAATGCGGTGGCAGCGGCACATTTCGAGGCGTCTTCCATATCTCCCCATGCGCCCATTGTCACGGTACCGGGTACGCCGCAGAAGATGGTGAAGCACTGCCACTGGAAGACCTGATCGTGATGATCAGCCAACGACGAGATCACTGGCGCCGCAAGTACACCTTGGTGATGCAGGTGCCCGGTGTGCAAGACGCGATGGCCAATCATGCCGCCGCGCAAGAAGAGCAGGCCCTGGGCTACAGCTCGGGCCGTTATCAAGGTGACTAGACAGGAGATGATCATGACAGACACAACCACACACCAGCCGCTGCGCTTCCTCCGCACCCGTGAAGTCTGCGAGAAGA
Organism: Cobetia marina; assembly: GCF_001720485.1. Taxonomy (GTDB): domain Bacteria; phylum Pseudomonadota; class Gammaproteobacteria; order Pseudomonadales; family Halomonadaceae; genus Cobetia; species Cobetia marina. Next base: position 1,305,837 of record NZ_CP017114.1, on the reverse strand, counting down.
TAGGCCGCAGCCGCTCATCACTCGAGAAGCTGCTTGTGAAAGATTCCAACTTCCCGCGCCCCATCAAGGATGGCATTGGCCGGGCATCGACCAACTATTGGTACGAGCATGAGGTTGAAGCATGGATGAGCCAATGGGCTACGCAGTTACGTCCCGCTGACGACGCTTGAACTTGTCCCGCTTGGCCTTGGTCATGCCGACTTCCAATGCCTCAAGGTAGTCGGCATACCACTGCATCATCTTCTGTCTCTGCTCAAGGTACGACGCCTGGTTGTACACGCCCTCCAACCCGATCGGCTTGTGCGCAAGCTGCATCTCCGTCCACTGTAACGGCCACCCATGCTCACTCAGCAGCGTCTTGGCCGTGTGGCGGGCTCCATGCCCCGTCATCCTCTCCTTATACCCTGCATTCGAGAAGCAGCGATTGATCGCAGCATCCGACAGGACAGGTAGCTTTGCTCCCTCCCCAGTGAATACATACCTCGATCGTCCAGAAAGAGGACGCATCTCTTCAAGCGCTTGCAGTGCTTGACGGCAAAGTGGCACGACATGATCGCGGCGCATCTTCATCTTCTCCGCGGGGATGTGCCACGACTTGCCCTTGATCTCGCTCCATTCCATCCATCGCACCATGCCTGGCCGCGATGCCGTCCACACGACCATCCAAGCAGCCAAGCGAGTAGACCGGCGGCTAGTCGTCATACGCAGCGCACGGAGAAAGTCTGGTAGATCTTCTTCCAGTAGATGAGGACGAGGCTTGGAGACTGGTGCCGGCGCCGCAACGTCCAGCAGGTTCGAAGCTGGGTTGTTCTCGCAATAGCCGTGAGCAATGGCGAAGTCGAAGATCCGGCGCAGAAAAGCCCGGGACTTCTCGGCAATATTGAAAGCCTTGCGGGCCTCAATGCCTTTCTGAACGCGCACGCAGTCAGCCCGTGACACATCAGCAACTGCCATATCTCCCAGTGCAGGCAACGCATCATTATCGAGCCAATGCCTCATCTTGGTCAGCGTCTTGGCCGATCTCCCCTGCATCTGCTTGTGCTCGTACCACTGCTCCGCGACAACCCCAAAGGTCCGGACACCACCGCCCCCTCTAAGGTGCTCCCGGGGATCAATGCCGTCGGCTACCAGCTCGGCAATCTGGATAGCTTGAGCTCGCGCTTTCTTGGCCTTGGTGTCCGGGTAACCCCCTACTCCCATGAACGACCACTTTTGCGTGATCGGGTGTTTGTAGCGAACCTCCCAGCGCTTGCGGCCAGTTGGCGATACGACGAAGTAGAGACGGTCCAGGCCATAGGACTCGCGATACTCACGCGCTTCTGGCTCGAGGGTAGACAACACGGTGTCTGCAAGCGGTCGCCGCTTGATAGCATCACGCTTCATGTATGGTGCCCATGTATGGTGGAACCTCACCATACACCACACCATACACGGGCCTCTAGAGTGGATACATGTATAAATATACAGTATTACGGACGCAATAAAGGTAAAACAAGGAGTTACGAGAATATAAGAGGAGGGTAAAGCAGGGAAAAAGAGGGGCTTGGCGCCCCCTGCAGGAGTCGAACCTGCGACCTGCCCCTTAGGAGGGGGCCGCTCTATCCAGCTGAGCTAAGGGGGCGTAGCGCTGCGCAGTATAAGCCATTGAAGTGGCAAGATAAACCCGTTCGGCCCGCGCGTGCCGCCCTCCTCACGCCAGGCAAGAGCATCATCGGCCTCATGCGCCGAGCACTCCGGCTTCGATCTCATCGAGCACGTCCTTCATGGGACGGGGGCGCCCCAACAGATAGCCCTGGACACGCTGACAGCCCAGCTGACGCAGCACCTCGAACTGCTCGGAGGTCTCCACTCCCTCGGCCACCACTTCCAGCGACAGGGCACGCGCCATCACCAGCATCGCACGCACGATCTCGTTGGCATGGCAGACTTCCTGTCCGGGAGTCTCGCCAGGTGCAGGCGCTGCCAGCCCGTCGTCATCGATGAGACGCAGATCCTTGATGAAGCTGCGGTCGATCTTCAGCTCACTGAGCGGCATGCGGCGCAGGCGTGCAAGATTGGAATAGCCGATCCCGAAATCGTCGATGGAGAACGTCAGCCCCAGCGCCGCCAGCTGGTCGACCTTCTCCAGCATGTCGGCCTCATCTTCCGCCGCCAGGCTCTCGGTGATCTCCATGCGCAACATGTCCGGCGCGAAGGCATGGCGCTTGAGCAGGGCTGCGACCTGCGGCACGAATTCCGCGCTGCGAAACTGTACCTGACTGACATTCACCGCGATCGGCAGCTGATGTCCGCGTGTCGCCATGTCTTCCAACACCGCACAGGCTTGCCCCAGCACCCAATGGCCCAGCTCGACGATCAGCCCTGATTCTTCCGCGATCGGGATGAAGGTCGCGGGCGAGACATTCCCCAGCAACGGGTCATTCCAGCGCAGCAACGCCTCAAGACCACAGAGCCTGGGCAGTTGATGCTCAAGCGAGGCATCCGACTGCAGGGAGAATTGCGGTTGGAGATGGACTTCCAGATGCTGACGGGAAAGCGCACTGCGCAGGGATTGCTCCATCTGGGTGGCGGCGATGATGCGATTGCGCATGTCAGGTGAGAAGAAGCACATGCGTGCACGCCCGGCCCCCTTGCTCTCATAGAGCGCGATGTCCGCCTCGTGCAGCAGATGACCCCAATCGTCTCCCTCGTCTTCTGCCGTCCCGGAAAGCGTCTGATACCCCTCGCCCGCCTCATCCGGACGCGGATACAGCGTGATGCCCAGTGAGCCGGACAACTGATGCGCACGCCCTTCCAGCTCGACCGGTACCCGCAGACGTGCCAGAAATTCCTCGCCGACGTGCATCGCTCGGGCCCTGGCGTCCTCCATGCCACCGAAGCGAGGCGCCAGCAGCACGATGAACTCATCCCCGCCCTGGCGCGCGAGCACATCGCCCGGCTCCAGCAACTGCTCCAGCCGGGCGGCAATCTGGATCAGGGCACGATCTCCCGCGTCATGCCCCAGTACATCGTTCAGGCGCTTGAAATGATCCAGATCCAGGAACATCAACGCCCCGACGCGCGCTTCTTCCAGAGCGAGGTCCGCGAAGGCTCCGAGCTTGCGACGCAACAGCCGACGATTGGGCAGGCCCGTCAATGCATCATGCAGCGCCTGATAGGTGAGCTGCTCATCACGCCGATGGCGTTCGATCGCCAATCGAGCCACGTTGACGGCGACCTTCAGCAAGCCGAGGTGGCTATCGTTGAAGACATCGCCGGACGTGGCATAGAAGGCGAAACTTCCCAGCGGATTGCCTGCATCATCGAGGATGGGCATGGAGAGACAGGCATCCAGTCCCAGCGCGTGGGGATGATGACGGAAGCCCTCCCAGGCGGGGTCCTCGCCGATGGCGGGGGTCAGCACCTGCTCACGCCGCCACATCGCCGTACCACAGGTGCCCACCCCCTCCCCGATACGCAGGCCGGAGGTGAACTGCATGAAGCTGGGAGGCAGGCTCGGCGCCTTCCCCCCGATGATTCGTGTACCTGCCTCATCCAGAAGCAGCAGCGAGGAACGCACGCGAGTCGCGACGGCCTCGATGGCCTGACACAGGTCCAGCAGGGTCTTGTCCAGCGGCTGGCCAGCCGTGACGGACTCAAGCAATCTGAGCTGGGAATGGCTGAGCTCCAGCGCCAGATGCGCCTGGGTCACATCGGTATGCACGCCGAGATAACCGGTCAGGGTGCCGTCGGCGGCCATGAGCGGTATGCAGCGCAGACGAAGGCGCAGCGGTCGTCCATTCGCATCATGATGGAGCAGCTCCTCGTCACTGGGCTCACCCAGCTCGCACTGCTGATGCATTCTGGCGATCACCGTCCTGTCGGAATCCTCACCCGTCAGAAATTCACTGAGCACCTGACCGGCCAGGTCTTCTGCCCGGTATCCCGTCAGCTCCTCGAAGGCCGGATTGACCCACTGCACACGCCCTTGAAGGTCGTATCCACACACTCCATTGGAAGTATGCTGCAACAGCTGATGCAAGCAATTGCTGCCTTCCAGGCCGTCAACCGAAGCAGCGGAGGTGGCCGCGGCGGAGGACGCTGATGGATTCATGGACATGTCGTTTCAATCTCCCTGCCGATGCTGCCTGAAGGTTCATGGCTTCTGGCACAGTCAGCATGTCGGTCGCACTCGATCTTTCCTTCCTGAAGTGCCGGGCGCCTTGGCACCGACTCTCCTCTCATCCTGCTGGTCAAGTGTCACTTGTCCTTGAGTATAAGTAACCCTCAATCTGCGTTGAATGAAGGCGAAATCTCACGAATCCTCTGCCTCGAGCGCGAGGCAGGCACTGCCATGTCGAGCCTTCGCGGCAGGATGGTCTTCTCTGGCGTGGTGGGATCCGAGAGCGCGCGAGACCCTCCCGCGCAATGCTCGAAGGACAGCACAACGTGATGACACAGCCGGACAGATACGACCGAACGAAAACAGACGAACGAAAACAGCCACGCCCCGACCAGAGGTCGAGGCGTGGCTGTGTCACTACCCGAGGGCAAGAGGCGAGCTGGCTACCCCTGAGCGAACCCTCAGTGGCGCGCCGTCTTCAGCGCATCCGCCAGTTCACGGGTCAAGGCATGTACCGCTTGGGTGCCCTGCTCCGGTGTCTCGGCATTGGCCTGCAGATCGATCAGGGCCGAGCCGACCACGACTCCGTCGGCGAAACGACCGATACGCGCCGCCTGCTCTGCGGTACGGATACCGAAACCGACCGCGACGGGAATCTCGGTGTGCTCACGGATACGGCCCACTTCGGCCTCGACCTTCTCGGCAGTCGGTGCCGCGCCACCGGTCACGCCATTGCTGGAGACGTAGTAGAGGAAGCCTGAGGTATTGGCCAACACGCCCGGCAGGCGCGCGCTGTCAGTCGTCGGTGTCGCGAGGCGAATGAAGCTGATACCGGCGGCATTGGCCGGCTCACACAGCTCATCGTCGTGCTCCGGCGGCAGGTCGACCACGATCAGGCCATCGACACCGGCCTGGCTTGCCTGCTCGAGGAAGGTGGCCACACCGCGACGATAGATCGGGTTGTAGTAACCCATCAGCACGATGGGCGTGTCCTGATCCTGCTTGCGGAATTCCGTGACCATCGCCAGGGTACGGTCCATCGTCTGGCCGGCCTTCAGGGCACGCTGGGTGGCATGCTGGATCGCCAGACCATCGGCCATCGGGTCGGTGAACGGCATGCCCAGCTCGATGACATCGGCACCGGCCTCGGCCATGCCGAGGAAGGTCGCGAGGCTGGCATCATAGCCGGGGTCACCCGCGGTGATGTAGGTCACCAGCGCTGCGCGATTCTCGCTGCGTACGGCAGCGAAACGGCGGTCAAGACGGCTGCTGGAAGTGGTGTCGGTAGCGGAAGTGCTCATCAATAGACTCCGAATTTGCTGACCTGCAGGCAGCGATTCACCTGCAGGCGAAGAAGACATGGGGCGGATGGACCCGGTCAGCGTCTGACCCCTCCATCGCCGGGCATTGCGCGACAGGCGCGGCGTTACTCGCCGTCAGGATTCAGGCCCAGCTCGTCCGCCAGATGATGGGTGACGGTGGCCATGTCCTTGTCACCGCGGCCGCTCAGATTGACCACCATCAGATGGTCCTTCGGCAGGCCCGGTGCACGCTTGATGACTTCCGCCAGCGCGTGGGAAGACTCCAGCGCCGGGATGATGCCTTCCAGGCGACACAGCATCTTGAAGGCGTCCAGTGCTTCCTGGTCGGTCGCGGCGACATACTCGGCACGCTTGATGTCGTGCAACCAGGCGTGTTCCGGGCCGATACCCGGATAGTCGAGCCCTGCGGAGATGGAGTGCGCATCACCGATCTGCCCCTCGTCATCCTGCAGCAGGAAGGTGCGGTTACCGTGCAGCACGCCCGGCAGGCCACCCTTGAGACTGGCAGCGTGGCGCGACGTGTCCAGACCTTCACCGGCAGCCTCGACCCCGATGATCTCGACGCTTTGCTCGTCCAGGAACGGATGGAACAACCCCATGGCGTTGGACCCCCCGCCGATGCAGGCGACCAGCGAGTCCGGCAGACGGCCTTCCTTCTCCTGCAGCTGGACGCGGGTTTCCTGACCGATGATGGACTGGAAGTCACGCACCAGCTGCGGATACGGATGTGGGCCCGCGACAGTGCCGATGATGTAGAAGGTATCGTCGACGTTGGTGACCCAGTCACGCAGCGCCTCGTTCATGGCATCCTTCAACGTGCCATCACCGGCGGTGACCGGGATCACCTTGGCGCCCAGCAACTGCATGCGCTGAACGTTAGGCTGCTGACGGTGAATGTCGGTGGAGCCCATGTAGATCACGCAGTCCAGACCGAAACGCGCCGCCACGGTGGCCGTCGCCACGCCGTGCATGCCGGCACCGGTCTCGGCGATGATGCGCTGCTTGCCCATGCGGCGTGCCAGCAGCACCTGGCCCAGCGCATTGTTGATCTTGTGAGCGCCGGTGTGCATCAGATCTTCCCGCTTGAGATAGACCTTGGCACCTCCGAGATGCTCGGTCAGGCGCTCGGCGTAATACAGCGGGCTCTGACGCCCGACATAATCCGCGGAGAGACCGGCCAGTTCCTCGGCGAAGGCCGGATCCTGCTTGGCGGCTTCATACTCGCGCTGCAGGTGCAGAATCAGCGGCATCAGCGTCTCGGCGACGAATCGGCCGCCGAAGTCACCAAAGAAGCCCTTGGCATCCGGGCCTTGACGCAGGGTAGCAGTCGACTGGCTCATGCAAATCTCCTCGAAGTCATGTCAGTGGCGGGGCACGCTGGTGCGGCGCCTGCATTCTTGGCCTGCGTGGTGCACCCGACAGTATGCTGACCATCCTAGCGCTCGGCACGCGGGATGAAAAACGATATATTCGCCAAGATGTGTGAGTTTATCTCACAGGACACTCAGCAGGAGACATCCGATGGCCCGCCTGACTCCGCCCGATTCATCCTCTCCCGCCTCTCTGGAGGCATTGCCCTCGCTGAATGCCTTGCGCGCCTTCGATGTGGCGGCTCGCTTCGAGAGCGCGTCGCGTGCCGCCGAGGCGCTGCACGTGACCCACGGCGCCGTCAGTCGTCAGATTCGCCAGCTTGAGGAAACGCTGGGGACACAGCTGTTCGACCGTGCTGGCCGCGGGCTGAAGCTGACGCCGGCGGGTCATGAGCTGGCGGCTGCCACACGCCATCACTTGAGCGGCCTGGCACGGGTCTGTGCGGACCTTTCCCGCAGTGATGCCCGCGCGCCCTTCGTGCTCAGCTGCCCGGGCTCCTTCCTCGCCCGCTGGTTCATTCCGCGGCTGGGTGCCCTCAAGGCAGCCCTTCCGGAGCTTGAACTGCATCTGACTGCCAGTGACGACAACGAAGGCCTGCGCTCTGGCGTGGATGGCGTGCTGCGCTTTCAGACTCCCCCCTTCACCCAGGCTGAGCATCAGGAAACGCGAATTCTCGGCACGGAGCGCATCGGCCCGGTGCTGCGTCCGGACACTGACTGGCTGGGCGAGACCACCGCGACTCCCGCACCACAGACTCTGCTGACCTTGCCGCTGCTGCACACCCGCTCGCGCCCGCAGGCCTGGCCGGACTGGTGCTCACGCCAGGGCCTGTCCAGCGAACAACTGCACTACGCGCAAGGCTTCGAGCACCTCAACTATCTGCTGGAAGCGACGCTGGTGGGATTGGGCGTGGGCATCACGCCGGATTATCTGGTCGAGGAGGACCTGCGCAGCAGACGCCTGATCGCGCCGTGGGGCTTTGTCGAGACACGCGCCTGCCTGACGCTGACGCTGCCCGAGAGCGGTCGCACACGGGCACGACACCCTCATGCAAAAGCCCTCGCCGACTGGCTGGCACGGGAGCTGAATACTCCGCCTGTCACCTCTCGCAACCCATGACAGGCACCTGCGCCACGCCGCCCTGCGGGCAGGCGCAGGAAACAAGAAGACCGGCACCCTTTCAGGTGCCGGTCTCGGTTCAGCCGCTTGGCTCAGGCAGTCAGCCCAGAGCGCGGATCAGGCAAAGACGATGGTCTTGTTGCCGTGGATCAGCACGCGGTCTTCCAGGTGCCAGCGCAGGCCACGCGACAGTACCTTCTGCTCCACGTCACGCCCGATGCGCACCAGGTCTTCCGCGGTGTGGCAATGGGTGACTCGATGGATGTCCTGCTCGATGATCGGGCCGGCATCCAGCTCCTCGGTCACGTAGTGACAGGTAGCGCCGATCAGCTTCACGCCGCGGCCGAAGGCCTGATGGTACGGCTTGGCACCGATGAAGGACGGCAGGAAGCTGTGGTGGATGTTGATCAGGCGGCCGGCATAGCGCTCGCAGAGGCTCGGCGGGATGATCTGCATGTAACGCGCCAGCACGATGCTGTCGGCCTCGGCCTCTTCCACCAGTCGTTCGACCTCGGCAAATGCCGGCGCCTTGTCATTCTTGTCCACCGGCACATGGTGGAACGGAATGCCGTGCCATTCGACCAGTGAGCGCATGTCTTCGTGATTGGAGATGACACAAGGGATATCGCATTCCAGATCCCCCGACTGCCAGCGGTGCAACAGGTCCACCAGGCAATGGGAATCCTTGGACACCATCAGCACGACACGCTTGCGAGCGGCCGTGTCATGCACCCGCCACTCCATTCCGAACTCTTCCCCGATCGGCGCGAAGCGCTTGCTGAGTTCAGCGGCGCTGAGGCCGATGGACTCGGGGTTGATCTCATAGCGCATGAAGAATCGACCCGCACCCAGATCGGAATGCTGATTGGCTTCGGTGATCCAACCGCCTTGCTCGGCGATGAAGGTAGAGACTCGGGCAACAATTCCCACCTGATCAGGGCAGGACACCACCAGGCGATAGGCGTGTGACATCGTATGTTCAACCATTGTGAAAGCGGGGAATGATATTCAGCCGGTAACGATTACCGACACGCTCGGGAGTCCGGCCATCGACGCCATGGCTCCCGGCAAAAGGTGCGCCATTGTAGCCGATCACACGCGACGAAGCAGCGCCCTTCAACGAGAGTGAATGAATTGTCAATTCGACCTCGGTTTCGCCCCTCGGGGTGGCCGACGAGAAGTGCCGTCATTTGTGGCGCTTTGCGGGATTCCCGTATAGTTGAGTGACATTTTACTGATGGCATGACATCCATGTTGAAACCCCGCGTTCAAGTCCGTCAGAGACAACGTCCACCGCTGCATCTTCTGCCGCTGGGCGGCTGTGGCGAGATCGGCATGAATCTGACGCTATATGGTTACCAGGATCACTGGATCGCCGTGGATTGCGGCATGATGATTCGCCAGGATCTTCCTGAAGGCCCCTTGCAGGTACCCGACACCGAATCGCTGGCAAGCCTGGGCATCTGCCCGGAGATGCTGGTGATTACCCATGGTCACGAAGACCATATCGGTGCCGTTGCCTGGCTGTGGCCGAAATGGCGCTGTCCGATCATCGCCACACCACTGGCCGCGGGCCTGCTGCGGGCCAAGTTCGCGGAACGCGAACTCGAGACGTCCAGCCTGCAGATCATCGAGGTCGATGAAGGCTTCGAGTCCGGGCCCTTCGCCTTGCGCCTGCTGCCGTTGACCCACTCAATTCCCGAGAGCTGCTCGCTGCTGATCGTCACACCGGAATATCGCGTGATGCACACCGGTGACTGGAAGCTGGACCCGGAGCCGCTGATCGGTGAGCCCACTGACCCGGAGCGCTATCAGGCGCTGGCGCCGGTCGATCTCGTGGTCGGCGACTCCACCAATGCCCCTCTGCCCGGCCACTCACGCAGTGAAGGCGAGGTGGCGCGTGCACTGGAGAAGACGCTGGCCGGCTGCCGTGGGCGGGTCGTGGTGACCTGCTTCGCGAGCAACCTGGCGCGCATCCTGGCACTGGGTCGTGCGGCGGCTCGCAATGGCCGTCGGGTCACGCTGCTGGGCCGCTCGATGGAACGCATGGTGCGGGTGGCACGCGGACTGGGCTATCTGGAAGATTTCCCGCCGCTGGTGCCGGTAAAGGACTTGGGCTATCTGCCGCCGGAAGAGGTGATGGTGATCGCGACCGGCAGCCAGGGCGAGCCACGCGCGGCACTCTCACGCCTGGCCAACTCGCGCCACCCTGATTTCGAGCTGGCGGCGGGCGACACGGTCATCTTCTCCTCCAAGGCCATTCCCGGCAATGAACTGGCGATCGGCAAGCTGCACAATGCCCTGACTCGCCTGGGCGTCGGCATCATGGAAGAGAAGCAGTTCCCGGATCTGCATGCTTCAGGCCATCCCGCCCAAGAGGAGCTGCGCACCTTCTACGGCTGGCTGAAACCCACGCGGTTGCTGCCGGTGCACGGCGAATACCGTCACCAGCTGGCGCACACCCAGGTAGCACAGTCCCTGGGCATCGAGGCACCGCTGATTCCCGTCAATGGTGACGTGATTCGTCTCGATGCTCAGGGGCTGTCCGTGGAAAAGCGTCTGACGTTGCAGGAGCGGATCATCGAGCACGACAAGGTGCGGCCACTTGACTCGATGGACCGTCGTGCACGAGCGCGTCTCGGACGCCATGGCAGCGTATCGCTCGCCTTGCCCCTGACGCTGCAGGAAGCCGGTTGGGTGCGTATCGGCCGCCTGATGCTGGACGTCAGTGGTACAGCCAGACTGGATGAAGACAGCTTCGCCGAGTGGCTCGATGACACCCTGGCCGGACTCGAGACCACCGACATCGACACCGTGAAACAGCAATTGAACAGCAGAATCAATCGCTGGCTACGCAATCATCTGCGTCACGAGCCGGTGCTCTTTCTGCATGTGATGACCATGGGTGACAGCTGAAGACGCCATGACAGGCAAGCCTGTCAGGCTACTGCCATTCCCCCGGCCTTTCACCTGCCTTGAAGCATGAAAAAGCCCGATCGGAAAAATACCGATCGGGCTTTTTCATGCCTGAATGCACGCTGGAACATCCATCAGCAGAGACGTCCCACTCTACCGTCATGACCGCCAGTGTGATCCACCTCATCCACTGGGGCCCCGTGCCGGGCAACGCTTACTGTGCTGACTTGTTCTTCGGCGGACGACCGCGACGCTTCGGCTGGTCACTGACCAGGTCATCGACGGAAAGACCCGCTTCGATCATCGCATCACGAATCTCGGCAAGCTTGCGCTCCTTGGCGATTTCTTCTTCGCGACGCTGTTCATCTTCCTCGGCTTTCTGCTCAATGACTTCATTGATGACTTCAGAAAGCTTGTGCAGTTGTTCCATGGACAACTGGCGTGCCGCTGCACGTGCGACATTCTTGTTGCGAGCGATCTTTTCCAGGGATTCTGCGGTCATCTTGCTACCTCCACCATGCGGGCGAAACTGGAATCCAATGAGGGACACGATAGTTGATTGGATGTTGCAGCAAAGTATAAGCCTTAATTGAAAGCTGACAAGCCTTGTCAAAAGCAAGGCAGTGTTGCCACAGCACCGCCCAACAAGAACCCTGCTCGAAGGCAGGGTTCTTGTGAAGGTTTATCGTGTTGTCGAGTGGATATCCCAAGCCAGCCAAGAGATTCAGATGGCGATTTCGTCAGCCACCGGTCATGTTCATGAAGCGGACGATCTGGACATCACCATCGGTCGTGAAGTGGTGACGCTCCGGCTTGAGATGCATCGCCTCGATGATGGCCGCCTTGAGAGGTTCGATATTGCCGGGGTCACGGCGCATGATGGCACGCAGATCCAGCGAGTGCTCATTGCCCAGACATAGCAGTAGACGCCCTTCTACCGTCACTCGAACACGATTGCAGGTCGAGCAGAAGTTGTGACTGTGCGGCGAGATGAAGCCTACGCGCGTTTCACTGTCTGCCATGCGGAAATACCGGGCCGGTCCCAGACTGTCTTCCAGCGTCGGTATGAGCGCGTGATGCTCCTCTATCCGCGCCTGCACTTCATCGCTGGAACAGAACGTCTCCTCACGCCCGTGATCGGACACCTGCCCAAGCGGCATTTCCTCGATGAAGCTGATATCCAACCCTTCCTGGCGCGCGAAGTCGACCAGAGAAACGACCTCATGATCATTGCGCCCCTTGAGCACGACAGCATTGAGCTTGATGCGAAAGCCTTCTGCCCGCGCGGCCCGGATACCGGCGATCACCTTGTCGAGATCCCCCGTACGCGTCAGGGCCTTGAAGCGCTCAGAATCCAGAGAATCAAGACTGATGTTGAGGCGCTGCATGCCGGCGGCCTTGAGACGAGCGGCATGCTTGACCAGGCCCGCCCCATTGGTGGTCATGGAGAAATCCTTCAGCCCGTCAAGCGCGCCGATATCTTCCACCAGAGTACCGATATCGCGTCTGACCAATGGCTCACCACCGGTCAGGCGAATCTTTTCGACCCCAAGCTCCACGAAGGCGCGTGCCAGCAGGGCGATTTCCTCGAGACTCAATACCTCGTCCCGCGGTAGAAATGTCATCTCCTCGCTCATGCAATAGACACAGCGAAAGTCACAGCGATCCGTCACGGAGAGACGCACATAGCGAATGCGACGCCCGAAATCATCGACCAGGGTTTCCATCAACCATCTCCCAGGGTCTGAGGTGTCACAGGAGTCAGGGAATCCTGCTTGGCAGAGTGTGTCCGAGCGCCTTCTGCCGAAGAGTGCCAGCGCTCCAGAGCATCGCGATCACTGGAGCGCTCCTGCACCCAGTAATCGCCAGAGGCGGTATGCTCCTTTTTCCAGAAAGGCGCACGCGACTTGAGGTTGTCCATCAGAAAGTCACAACCGGCAAAGGCGGCCTGACGATGCGCGCTTGCCACCAGCACCAGCACGATATTGTCCATGGGCGCCAGGCGCCCGATGCGATGGATGATACGCGCCCCTGTCAGCGCGAAACGTTCCTGCGCTTCCACCAGCAACGCCTGCAAGCTGCGCTCCGTCATGCCGGGATAATGCTCCAGTGTCAGTGCCTGGACATCGGGGCGTTCATTGAAATCACGCACCAGCCCGGTAAAGGTCACCACCGCACCGATATCCCCCCGAGCATGGGTCAGGGCCGCCTGCTCGGCGCGAATATCGAAATCCGCTGACTGGATGCTGACCGAAAAGGCCCGATCGGCAGTCGCAAGGGGTGTCGTCATCTCAGCCTCCCGTGACGGGCGGGAAGAAAGCGACTTCATCACCGGCCTTCAGAGGATGATCATCACGCACCATGTCCTGGTTCACGGCGCACAGCACGCGCGAGTCATTGAGCGCTTCCAGCTGCGGATCACGCAGTGCCAGGGTGCGCTTGAGCCCACCGACCGTGGCATCGGCCAGGGTGGCAGGGTTGAGCGAGAGTGACTCAAGGTCGAGACGCTCACGCAGCTCGGCCAGAAACAGGATGCGCAGATTGCCGTTCACCGCCGTGACAGGCGACACGTCCTCGGATGCGACTGCCAGGGCGGCCGGCACTCCCGTCGGGGCTGGCGCCTCCTCCTGCATGGCCTCACGCTGCCAGTCACCGCTCTTGCCACCTGTCTTGGTTTCCAGCTGGATGTCGCCGATCACGATGCCCTTATCCACCGCCTTGCACATGTCATACAGGGTCAGTGCTGCCACGGAGGCAGCCGTCAGCGCTTCCATCTCGACACCTGTGCGGCCGTTGAGGCGACAGAACACCTGTATCTCGACACAGCTGTTCACTTCATCCAGCGTGAAATCGACCGTGACCTTGGAGAGCATCAAGGCATGGCAGAGCGGGATCAGCTCATGGGTGCGCTTGGCTGCCTGGATGCCGGCGATACGCGCCGTGGCCAGCACATCTCCCTTGGGCAGGCCGCCCTCCGCCAACAAGGCCAGCGTGGCAGGCAGCATGCTGACCCGCGCACTGGCACGGGCCTCGCGCCGGGTTTCCTGCTTGTCCGCGACATCGACCATATGGGCTTCGCCGCGGGCGTTGAGATGGGTAAGGCTCATTAGCTGTCTCGTATCCGTATCAGGTCCGCCGGGGGTGGCGGTTACCTCTGTAAGCATGGGCGGTCGTCACGACAGCCCGGTAGATCCTGTTTCGTGGTCTGTCGGCGGCCCGAGGATGTCGGACGACCCGCCGAACTCCGCGTTCGATCGCTCGGCCTGGCAGGCCATCAGGACAGGCCACGCGTCCCCAGCCATTGCACCATGACCGGGTCGCCGGCCTGGAGGGAGGCGCAGCCTGCCGGGATCTCGATCAGACACTGCGCGGCCAGCATCGAAGTCAGAATCCCCGATCCCTGGCGGCCAGTAGTAGTCACGACCTGACGCCCCTGGTCATCGAGCGTCACCCGGCCGCGATGATAATCGACTCGTTCAGGCCGTGAGCGCAGCGTCTCGCCTGCCACCATCTGCAGACGCGGTGACTGCCAGCATGCCAGGGTCTCCGAGTGGTCTGCCGGTGCCGGGCTCAGCGGACCCAGCCCCCCCAGCATGCGCAACGCCGGCAGCACGAACTGCAGATAGGTCACCATGGTGGCGACCGGATTGCCGGGCAGACCGAAGAACGGCACCTGCCGGCCTTCCTCTGCCGCCAATGCGCCAAAGGCCAGAGGGCGCCCGGGACGCATGGCAATCCGCCACAGCGCCAGCTGGCCACAGGCCTCCAGCGCGCTGCGCACATGATCTGCCTCGCCGACCGACACGCCGCCGGAAGTGATCACCAGATCCGCCCGCGCCGCGGCATCTCGCAGGGCAATGCTCAACGCCTCGCGCTGGTCACGCAGAATGCCGAGATCCAGCACCTCGACTCCCTCGGCATGCAAGGCAGCCGTGAGGCTGAAACGGTTGGCATCATAGATGCCGCCGGCCGGCAAGGGCTCTCCCGGAGCCGTCACTTCATCACCGGTCGAGAAGATCGCCACACGCAGCGGACGATGAACGGTGAGTTCGGCCAGTCCCAGCGATGCAAGTACCCCGATGGCCGCCGGCGATAGCCATTGCCCCGCCGAGATCACGTCACTGCCACGGGCGATATCCTCACCTGCCTGACGCACATTCTGCCCTGCGCGAACGCTGCTGACGCCGTCAATCACGACCTGCTCGGCAGTCTCGGCGTCACCCGCCTGGCTATCGGCATCAAGCATTGAATCAGGCGAGGCATCGGGCGTGAAATAGTCGAGCTGCTCCTGCATGACCACACTGTCAGCCCCCGCCGGCAAGGCCGCACCGGTCGTGATGCGCAATGCCTCCCCCGGAGCCAGGGCGCGCCCCGTCCAGGGGTGCCCTGCCAGCGAGCTGCCGATGACTCGGAGCTGGCATCGATCCCTCTCATCCAGCGCGCCGGCAGCCAGCGACGCGTGGGCCAGCGCGATACCGTCCATCGCGGCATTTGTCTGGGCAGGCACATCCAATGGCGATATCACCGGCTCAGCCAGAACATGTCCGACGGCCTGGGCGAGTGGCACGCGCTGGGTGGGCCGTGTCGCCGCGAGCTTCGCCAGACTGCCTCCCAGCACCGCAAGCGCCTCGTCGACACTCAGCATCCGCTCACCGAATCTTGGGTCAAAGCACGACAGACTCAAGAGGCCACCTCCTGACGGGGCTGACCGCCATTCAATCGCCATTGCACCGGCCAGGCCGCCACCCAGGCCGCCAAGGCATCGATATCATCGAGGTCCAGCCGCGTCAGATACGCGGGAAGCGCCACCGGGAATTCGCCATCTAGCTCATCATCTGGCTCATCCATTGAACCTGGCACGGCAAGTGCCCGTATCCAGGGATCATGCAAGGCCCGCAGCGGCTTGCCGACGGCCGCGCGATGCAGCTCAAGCTTGGGCAATGGCCACTGCTTGAACCCCTCGACGAGAATCAGATCCACCGCCAGCCCATCGAGCTGCGCGACAAGCTGCTCCAGATCCGCCTCCTGTTGATCGGGCGTCTCCATCATCAGCGCAAAGCGCTGGGCAGAGGCAACCAACATGGGAGTTGCCCCCGCCGAGCGCAGGCGATGACTGTCCTTGCCCGGCGTATCCACATCAAAGGCATGATGAGCGTGCTTGATGACGGCGACTCGCAGACCACGCTCACGCAAGGCCGGCAGCAACTGTTCCAGCAAGGTGGTCTTGCCCGTGCCGCTCCAGGCGGCGATGCCCAGCAGCGGACAGGCCGAGGCGGCAAGTCTCGCCGCCCAACCGGGTGACATCGTCCCGCCGCCGGTATCAGCGGAAGAGCAAGAATGAGAGACAGTGGACGCTTCGCGCCCCATGGCATCAGTGGGCAACTCGGGCATGACGATTCTCTTGAGGTTTCCGGCGTGCTCACGACGTGATGGCCGATACGATTCGATGATGCTGATGGCATCGACCCACATGTCGGGCCCTTTTCTCTCAGCGCCGCTCATGAGGAGCGTTGGCGACATGATGAAAAAAGGGTGGCCTGCCACAACAGGCTTGCCTGTAAATCTGCAAGTCCAAGGCCAGGCATGCCTGCCGCGGCAGGACAATACGCCGCTGAATTCCAACATGTACGGCAGGTGAGCACTGACCGTGGATCATTATGACTCGCCTGGCCAGCGGAGTGGGGTCGGATGACACGCCTTGAATGCCCTGCGGCTCAGGCTCGGCAGCGGCCGCGCCGCAATGGCAATCGATGCGGGCAGTCTCAGCGGGGGCCGGATTCCATCGCTCTGCACTCATCCAGCGTATTGAGATTGGCGAAGTCTTCGGCCTTGCCCGCTTGCACCGTCAGCCAGACATGTTGCGCGAACCAGCGGTCGATCTTGCGCTCACCTGCCGCCAGAGCGGCTTCCAGTGATGGCAAAAGGCCACGGTGCAGGAGGCAGATGACGGGGTGATAGCGCTCGTCATCGGCGGCCACCGCCAGCAGCGCCGGCTCAGCCGAGGCGTCATCTCCCTGCACACGGTAGCCGGCAAGCCTGTCACCGTTGGCGTGATCTATCAGCGCCACGCTCAGGGTATCCACGAGGTCATTGGGCAGGTGCGGCACGTCGCAGGCCACCACCATCACCCACTCGGTATGCGCGGCGGCCAGCGCACTGGCCATGCCCATCAGAGGGCCGTAATAGCCCGCCTCACGGTCTTCCACCAGCGGATGACCATAGGCGGCATATTCCTGATGCGAGCGATTGGCATTGATCAGCAGCTCACCGACCTGGGGCGTGAGGCGTGCCAGCACATGCGCGATCAAGGGCACCTCATTGAGCATGACCAGTCCCTTGTCGACACCGCCCATGCGCCGGGCCTGGCCGCCCGCCAGGATAACACCGGTGATGTTGGCCGGCGTCAGCGAGGCCGCCAGCTGTTCACCACTGGCCGGCAGAGGTGTCACGCCGGGATTGGTTTGGCCATCACGAGAGGGGCCGGAGTTGGCATCAGAGTGGGGTCTGGACATGCGAGAGGGTCTCGATGCAGGCGCGGCGGACGCGCGAGAAAATTCCTCTGATCACGCAAGACACGGGAACCGACGATACCTTTCCCGTGTCGGGCTCAACCAGGCATGCGCTCAGTGTGCAGGCTAGCTTCCGCCAACGTCCAGCGTGCCGTACAGCCATGACTCAGCGCGTTGTCCTGATGCGAGGACAGAATCACCGCGCAACCCGCCTGGGACATCTGCTCGAGACGGATGGCCAGCTGCTCCACGGCGGCCTGGTCGAGATTGGCCGCTGGCTCATCCAGCAGCAGGACGGGAGGACGCGACAGCCAAGCGCGCGCCAGTGCCAGACGTGCACGCTCGCCACCGGACAGCGAGCGTGCCGGCTGACGGGCATGCTCGCTCAGACCGCTCCACTCCAGCATGGCCTCGACCTGATCGCGCTGCTCGCCGGCAGAGCGCCGTTGCGGCTGCCAGCGCGCCGCCAGCACCAGGTTGCCGGCCACGCTGGTATCAAAGAGATAGGGCTGCTGGTGCAGATAGCGTATCTGGCCGGCGGCCCCCTTCTGCCAGCGAAGCTCTCCACCACTGGCAGGCTGCATGCCGGCCAGCACCCTGAGCAAGGTGGTCTTGCCACTGCCATTGTCTCCGCTCAGGTGCACCCAGCCGCGCCTCGGGTCTGGCGTCCACTGCAGAGAGGGTACCTGCCACAGCAAGCGGCCAGGGCTCGTGGGAGCGTCAGGCAGACGATACTGCAGGTCACGCACCCACAGCAGGCTTTCCTCGGCGACGGCTCGGGGCTCTGGCACAGACTCTGCCACGGGTTCTGGCATAGCGTCTGGCACAGCGTCTGACGACGAGGTCAGCACGGCCTCATGGGGAGATTCGCCCGGCGAGGAGGATGAGGGCGAAGAGTTGAGGGGGGACATCGAAACTCCAGACGACAATTCAGACTTGCGCGATGCGGTGATCCACGGCACGCCACTCAGACCTGTACGGCCAGCTGACCACGGCCACGCAGCAGCCCCAGCAGCAGATTGAGCACCAGGGCCAATACCAGCAGCACCATGCCCAGGGCGACCCCCTGAGCGTATTCTCCCTTGAGGGTCTCCAGGGCGATCGCGGTCGTGATGTTGCGGGTAAAGCCGGCAATGTTACCACCCACCATCATAGCGCAACCCACTTCCGCGATGATTCTACCAAACGCCGCCACCAACGCGGCCATCACCCCGAAGCGCGCCTCCATCACCAACCGCCACAACGCCGCAGGCCGGGATGCCCCCAGTTGCAATGCGGTTTCCCAGGCACGCCTGTCCACGCCAGCCAGTGCTGCATGCAGCATCACCACCAATATCGGCAGCGCCAGCAGAATCTGGCCCAGAATCATCGCTGGCTGGGTGAACAGCAGATGCCAATCCCCCAGAGGGCCTGCCCGTGACAGCAGAATGAACAGCAGCAGCCCCACCACCACGGTGGGCACGGCCATCAGGGTATTCACCAGCGAGATCAACAGCCAGCGCCCCGGGAAGGCGCAACGCACCAGCACGAAGGCGATCAGCAGAGCCGGCGGTACAGCCACCAGCATGGCCATCAGCGAGACCCGGAAAGAGACGCCGATGATTTCCCAGAGTGCGGCGTCCATGCTCAGCAGGAGGCCCATGGCCTCCTGCGTGGTATGCCAGAGCGTCACGAACGCGGCGCCGCCTGCTGGGTGGCAGTCTCACCGCCGGCTGCCTGACCTGCACCACTGCCATCCGCAGTCTTCTGGGCATCGAAACCGGTTTCACCGTGGCTGGCATGGAACAGCGCCTGCCCCTTGAGACGGAAGTCATCGATCGCCTGCTGACCCTCACGGGAAATCAGCCACTGAGCCAGCGCACGGGCGCCTTCGGTGTTCAGACCTTCATGATTGGCCGGGTTGACCAGAATCACCTGGTAGGGATTGAACAGGCGCGCATCTCCCTCCACCAGCACGGAAAGGTCGAGCTTGTCCTGCATGGCAAGCCAGGTGCCGCGGTCACTCAGGGTGTAATCCTGCAGCTCGCTGGCCATGCTCAGCACCTTGCCCATCCCCTGCCCCACGGCCTTGTATGCCGAGAAATCGGGGACGACATCGGCGCTCGCCCACAGCGACAGCTCCTTCTTGTGAGTCCCGGAGTCATCACCGCGTGACACGAAGCCGGCATTGCTCTCGGCAATTCTGGCCAGGGCCGCGTCCACGTCGGACATGCCCTCGACATTGGCCGGATCCGCCTTGGGCCCCAGCAGCACGAAGTCGTTGTACATCACGCCATGTGGCTCGATGCCATACCCGGCATCGACGAACTTGCGCTCCGCGCCCGGCGCATGCGTCATCACCAGATCCACATCGCCATCCTGCCCCATGCGCAATGCCTTGCCGGTCCCCACGGCGATCACCTGGATAGTGACATCGTTGGCCTGTTCGTATGCCGGCAACAGATTGTCCAGCAGGCCGGAATTGTAGGTACTGGTGGTGGTCGCGAGGCGGATGATGTCATCCGCGGCCTGAGCGGGCTGCAGGCTCAGCGCGCCGAGAGACAGACCGGCGATGGCACCCAGCAGATGGCGGGCGGAGAGGATGTGACGATGCGGCATGAGGTAGCTCCCTGGCGTGTCATTATCGGGGTGATTCACGAGGGAGATGTGCCTCCAGCGATGGCTGGCCATCTCCCCGCGGCAAGACATTGCAAGCAGCGTGCCCGCAAGGCCACGCTCTCGCCATTCACCTGGTGACTTGTCCTGCACATGGCCCGCTGGCAATGCCTGGATGCCCGGGTGAGCGCCGGCGAGAATACTGACAGGATATCGCCGTCCTGCCACAAGCGGGTCATCTTGACCCACCCGTGAACCTGCGCGGGACGACACGATACACTGTTCCTTCGCGCTGGCCACCCGCTCGCGGCCCTGACTCTCGCTGCTACGATGGCACCATGCGCGAGCCTCTGGACCTCGCTTCACCCGGCTCCGTGGTGACTGTGGCCGCGCCGGGCGGAAGCGAATGCCGAGAGAATGGCAAGATCGAGAGAATGGCTAGATAAAGTACCGTGCGCCGCGCGACAATGAGCGAACGAACGCCACCCTGACACGCCATACCCGAATGACCATCGCCCCGATGCACGCCACGCATGATAGAGGAACGCCATGACCGTCCACGCCACCTCTCCCGCACGGGAGGCGCGTCGCGCCACGCACGACCAGGCTTTGCCGACCGCATCGGTCCTGATCGTCGATGACGAGCCGGGCATGCGGCGTTACCTGGAAAAGGCGCTGGCATCCCGCTTCGCGATGATCGAAGCCGTCGAAAGCGTCGAGCAGGCCGAATCGCTGCGCTCGCGCCTGCATTTTGATCTCATCCTGCTCGACATCCGCCTGCCGGGACGTGATGGCCTTGAGTGGGAGGAGGCCCTGTCACCGTCATCGGTCAGCGACGTCATCTTCATGACGGCCTATGCCGATCTCGATACCGCCGTACGTGCCCTGCGCGCAGGTGCCAGTGATTTCATCATCAAGCCGTTCCGCCTCGAACAGCTGCACGCCGCGATAGACCGCTGCCTCGAACGCCGCCAACTGGCACGCGAGAACTTCCTGCTGCGTCGCGACAATGCACGCCACCAGGGTGAGGAGGCCAGCCTGCAGGGCGAGACCCCCGGCATGCAGGAACTCGCGCAGATCATCGCGCGCGTCGCGCCGGCCCCCTCTCCCGTGCTGATACTCGGGGAATCCGGCACCGGCAAGGAACTGGCGGCACGCGACCTGCACCGTCTCTCCGGACGGCGCGGTGCCTTCGTACCGGTCAACTGTGGCGCCATCAGTCCGGAACTTCTCGAGAGCGAGCTTTTCGGTCACCTCAAGGGGGCCTTCACCGGCGCCCACCGCGGACGTGATGGGCTGTTCAGCTTCGCCGATGGCGGCACCCTGTTTCTGGATGAAATCGGCGAGATGCCGCTGACCATGCAGTCCAGGCTGTTGCGGGTACTGGAAACCCGACGCGTGCGCCCAGTGGGCGGTGAGCAAGAGCAGGCCGTCGATGTGCGCATCGTGGCCGCCACCCATCGCACGCTCGAGACGGAGGTCGCGGCGGGTCGCTTTCGAGAAGACCTCTACTACCGCTTGAACGTGCTCAGCTTGCGGCTGCCGGCACTGCGGGATCGCCCCGCGGACATTCCTGCCCTGGCCCTGCATTTCTCTCGACAGCTGTCGCGCGAACTGGGACTGCCCGAGGTCCCCTGGGATCACACCGACCTTGCACGCCTGTGTCGCTATGCCTGGCCCGGCAACGTGCGTGAATTGAAGAATGTCATCGAGCGCGCGCTGCTGCTGGGCCGCCTGCCCGGCGATGCCCTCCCGGCCTCCGGCACCTCTCTCACGTCTGGCCATGCCGCGATGCCCGGCGCCTCGGATGCACCAGGCGACGCTGCCGCCCCCCATGCGGGGGGGGAGGCCGACAGCGAGGCTTCACACGGCTATCCGCTGGAGTGGTCGCTGGATCGTGTGGAGCAAGCGCACCTGCGTGCAGTACTGGAGCATCACGCCAACAACAAGTCCGCTGCCGCGCGTCAGCTGGGCATCTCGCGCAAGACGCTGGATCGCAAGCTGACCCACTGGCGCGCCGAGGCCGAGAGCCCCATGCCTGACCGCGACTCGTCTCACCGCTCGGCTGATGACCCTGCATGATCCAGCGCCTGCGCCATTACCTTGCCGGCTCGCTGCGCCGTCGCTTGCTGGTGCTGACGCTGGCCCCGCTGCTGCTGCTGCTGCTGGCGCTGGTCGGCCTGACCGCCTATTGGACCACCGCCTACACCGACCGCCAGCTGTACATGAACGTGCGCAGCGACCTCGATGTGGCAAGCCGCACGCTGCAACGTCAGCACCAGCGGCTTCGTGACGGCCTGGAAACCCTGCGCCGCAACCTGCGCCAGTCCACTACGCTGCCAGGCCCGTCCTCACCATCGACCGAGACACTGGCGCCTCGTCTGAAGGCGTTGCGTGAGACCCTCAACGCCGATTGGCTCCGCTGGCTGCCAGCGGAGCAGCTCGGACAGACGCCCGGTGTCGCCGCCCTGGTTCCGCGTCTGCGCCAGGGCGAGAGTCTGGATGGCCTCGACATGCTCAGCGGCGATTCGCTGGCATCCCTCGACCCCTTGCTGGCAGAGCGGGCCCGCCTGGCCCTGCGCCGGACCCCCCATGCACAACCCAGCGCGCGGCGTGAGGAAACGCGCGGCATGCTGCTGCGTGCGCTGGTGCCGATCATGGATTCACGCGGGACGCTCGTGGGCGTGCTTGATGCCGGGCGGCTGCTCAATCGTGACCCGAACCTGGTGGATGAGATCCGCGATCTCCTCTACGGCCCGGGGACGCTGCCGCTGGATGGCACAGGCACCATCACCCTGTTTCTGGACGATGTCCGAATTGCCACCAACGTGACTGACAGCACCGGTGAACGCGCACTCGGCACGCAGGCCTCGCTCGAAGTGACCCGTCAGGTCATCGGTGAGGGGCAGCGCTACGTCAATCGCGCCTTCGTGGTACGCGACTGGTTCGTTGCCGCCTATGCGCCTCTGGATTCTCTGGACGGCCAGCGGATCGGCATGATCTACGCGGGCTACCCCCAGGCACCCTACGTGCGACTCTACCGGGAGACATTGGTCCACATCAGCCTGGTACTGCTGGCGGTCAGCCTGTTGGGAGTTCTACTGGTCTGGGGCGGGGTCGAGCGCCTGATGCGCCCCATTCGCCAGATACGCCATGTGGTGCATGCCGTTCGCGATGCACCCTCCAGTGATGGGCTGCGCATCGGGCCGCTTGCCTCGCTTGGGCCAGAACAGCGTCGTGGTGATGAGCTGGATGAGCTGGCGCAGGAATTCGATACCATGCTGGCGCGGCTGGAGGCGCACCGCAGCGAGATTCAGGCGGCCGCCAATACCCTGGAAGCCCAGGTCGAGGACCGCACGCGTGACTTGAGCGCACAGACGAACACGCTGCGCGAGCGCAGCCAGGCACTGGAGGAGCATGTCCGCCTGTTGCGCGAAGCACGCGCGAAGCTGTTGACCCGCGAGAAGCTGGCAGCACTCGGGGAACTCACGGCAGGCATCGGGCATGAGATCAACAATCCCGCCGCCGTCATCCTCGGGCATGTCGAGTTGATCGAAGTCATTCTCGGCGACCAGGCAGACCCCGTACGCGAGGAAATCGCGACCATCATCCATCAGGTGGAACGGATTCGCGCGCTGGTCGACAACCTGCGCCAATATGCACGTGACCCACATCAGGCGAGCCACGACGGCGCACAGGCAGAGCTGCCTGACCTGCCGGGCGAGACGCTCCCCACCACGCTGAGCCCCCCGAACCTCAGCCAGATTCATCCAGATGAGGCCATCCATAGCGTCGAAGTACTGGTACGCCATGCGCTGGATCATCACGGACACAGATTGACGCATGAGCTCTCGGCGACACGTCAGATCGAGGCCGACCGCGCCCAGCTGACACAGGTGCTGGTCAATCTGCTCATCAATGCCATCGAGATGGCACCCGGACCGGACACGCTATGCATCACCAGCGCCGATCGGGACGCGACGCTCGCCGGTGTGGAGGAGGATCATTCGCCGGTGATGACAGGAGACCCCGGCGGTGAGGTCGTGGCCGGCATCGAGATCCGGATCATCGATCACGGCAATGGCGTCCCGGAACACCTCAGGGAGCGCATCTTCATCCCTTTCTTCACCACGCGCGCCAACGGCTCCGGCATCGGTCTGTCGGTCTCGTCCGGGTTGATCACGCAACTGGGCGGACGACTGTGGCTGGAAGAGACGCCCGGGGGCGGCGCGACCTTCTGCCTGTGGCTGCCTTGTATCGCGCGGCGTCACCACGAAGACAACCAGGGCCGACACCTGCTCGAGACCCTGAGCGCCGGTGGCAGCAGCCGTGCCAGTTGATCCCCCTGCCCTGCCATCCACCGACCGGAGCCTTTGCCATATGCCATCGGCCAATTCGACTCCCTCTCCAGCCCGCCAGACCTCGACGGCATCCACCGATGAGCCACAAGCCCGTCACGCGAACACGTCGCCGACGCTTGGCCAGCGCCTGCGCATCCTGCGCACCCGCCACGGCCTGTCTCAACGCGAACTCGCCAAGCGCGCCAACGTGACCAACTCGACCATTTCCCAGGTCGAACAGGATGCCGTCAGCCCCTCTGTCAGCTCGCTCAACAAGATACTCGATGTCTTCCCCGTCTCGCTCAGTCACTTCTTCAGCGACGAGATCCCCGAGGCGCCTGCGCGAGTGCTGCGCCGTGAGGAGCATGCACCATGCGAGGAAAGCCCCGCTGACACGCGACTGCGCAAGATTCCCGACTGGCCTGATGCCTCAGGGCAGCGTCGTCAGAAACCGCAGGTCACGCTGGGGAGGCTTGAAGACCATGACAGCGTCAGCCTGCAGGCAAGCCATGACAGCCTCTTGCTCGTCACCCGCGGGCGACTGCGCATCGAGCTGCCGGCAGAAGCGCTCGATATCCACCTCAGATCCGGAGATGCCGTGCGGCTGCAGGCCGGAGAGCGCTACCGACTCCACCATGCCCAGGCGCAAGATGCTGATGGGTCTGAACCACTGGACGAGGAAAGCCTGACAGCCTGTCACTGGTCATGCATCGCCAGCGCGGGATAAACCGAAGGAGCCCCCTTTCTTCCCAGCGAGCCACGCATCAATCAAGAATGCCCCTCTTTCCTGTCAGTACCGCGACACGAAAGAGGGGCATTCATCAGAACCGCGATTCACCTGGGCATCCGCTCACTCGACAGGCCGAGAGGGTTTACTCCCCCTCTTTCGCCGGGGGCAGCACCAGATTGAGCACGATCCCCAGAATGGCCGCCAGGCTGACGCCCTGCAGCGTGAACTGGCCACCACCAACCTGCATGCCGCCAATCCCGAAGACCAGAATCAAGGATGCGATCACGAGATTGCGCGGCGCGGTAAGCGAATCACCGGCACGCACCAGGGTGTTCATCCCCACCACGGCGATCGACCCGAACAGCAAGCACATGATGCCACCCATGACAGGGGTGGGAATCGTCTGCAGTACCGCCCCCACCTTGCCGATGAAGGCAAGCGAGATGGCCACGCAGGCCGCGACGGTCATGACACGCGGATTGAAATTGCGCGTCAGCATGACGGCGCCCGTCACTTCCGAGTATGTCGTGTTGGGCGGTCCACCGAACAATGAGGCCGCGCTGGTGGCCAGGCCATCTCCCAGCAGTGTCCGATGCAGTCCCGGCTTCTTCAGATAGTTCTGACGCGTCACGGAGCCGATGGCCACCATGTCACCGATATGCTCCACGGCCGGCGCGATGGCGACCGGAATCATGAACAGGATGGCGGAGAACTCGAAGGTAGGAGCGGTGAAGCTTGGCAAGGCCAGCCACGCCGCCTCCGCCACAGGCGACAGGTCGATCACCCCCATGGCCAGTCCCAGCAGATAGCCGGTGATGATCCCGCCGAGAATCGGGATGAGGCGCCACAGTCCGCGACCGAAGATCGACAGTACCAAGGTGACGGCAAGACTCACCAGCGAGAGGGTCAGTGCCTGTCCATGAGAAATGGTGTCACTGAATTCCCCCGTGGCCATCTGGACGGCGGTCGGTGCCAGCGCCAGTCCGATCACCATGATGACAGGCCCCACCACCACGGCAGGCAACAGGCGATGCACGATACCGACGCCCTTGAGACGAATGCACTGCGCCAGCAACACATAGACCAGTCCGGCAACGAACAATCCCCCCATGGTGGCGGGAATGCCGAAGTTGGCGACCGAGCTCTGGATGGGGGCGATGAAGGCGAATGACGAGGCGAGAAAGACCGGCACGCTCGCCTTGGTGACGCTCTGGAAGACCAGCGTCCCGACCCCTGCCGTGAACAGCGCGACGTTGGGATCAAGGCCAGTCAGCAACGGCACCAGCACCAGCGCACCGAAGGCCACGAAGAGCATCTGTGCTCCCGTGATCAGCGTCGCCAGCGTGAAAGGCTCCTTCTCAGGAGTCTGGAGGGCATCATGAGAGACAGAGGAAGCGGAGTCCGGGGCTTGAGAAGACGACATGGCGGAAGATTCTATTCAATGAACTGACGAAGGAAGGCCTCAACCTGACTGCTCAGACAGGTAAGGCAGATACAAAAACGCCCCACGCAAGGCGTAGGGCGTCGAGAGCTCAGGCGAGGCGCTTAGCGCGTGCCGAAGATCTTGTCACCGGCGTCACCAAGACCCGGGACGATGTAGCCATTCTCATCAAGACGATCATCGACGGAAGCCGTGAAGATCTCGATGTCAGGATAGGACTCCTGCACCTTGGCGATGCCTTCTGGTGCCGCAACCAGCACGATCACCTTGATCTGCTGGCAGCCCTTGGCCTTCAGCATGTCCAGCGTGGCGATCATGGAACCGCCTGTCGCCAGCATCGGGTCGATGACGATCGCCAGACGCTCATCGAGATCCGAGACGAACTTCTCGAAGTACGGTACCGGCTCGAGGGTTTCCTCATCACGGTACAGCCCCACCACGCTGATGCGCGCGCTGGGAATCAGGTCCGTCACCCCTTCCAGCATGCCGAGACCGGCACGCAGGATCGGCACGATGGTCACTTTCTTGCCCTTGATGCTCTGGACGTCCAGCTCGTTGCCGCTCCAGGCGTCAATGGTGGTAGTTTCCAGCTCAAGGTCCTGGGTTGCCTCATAGGTCAACAGCTTGGCGACCTCACTGGCCAGCTCACGGAAGCTCTTGGTGCTGATGCCTGCTGCACGCATCAGGCCGAGCTTGTGCTGGACCAGTGGATGATTGATGGCATGGACGCTCATGGAAATACCTCTTGGGACAGAAGATGGTGCTCATGATTGCGCAGCACTACCCCGCCAGCGAGGGACGATGGCAGGCAGAGAGGCTGGCAAATTGGGCGTATTCTAGCCGAGCAGGACTTTGATGTTAAGCGCACCCGACATCGTCACGGGCGAGGCGGTCAAGAAAATCGCCGACGGCTGAACAGTAATCAGGGTAATCGAAGCGCTCAGCCAGAATCTGACGCGCACGTCGGCCCATTTCACACCGAAGCTCAGGACTGGCGATCCATTTATCAAGCACTTCTGCTGCTGCCACTGGCGATATCACCCTGGCCGCAACGATGGCATCCTCGTCAGGCGAATAGACCCTGACCTCTGGCCCGACGAAAGCGAGATCATGCTCTGCAAGTTCACCTATGGATCGGATGGTGGGAAGCACGGCGCCATTCTCTCCCGCGATGACCTGCTCCGGCAGCCCATCGACATTGCCGACGATGGTCGGTACGCCATGCGCCAAGGCTTCCTGCACCACGTTACCGAATGGCTCACGCCAGGAAGGGCAGATGAAAGCATCCAGCGTGCAATAGAATTCCGACATCTCCTTGACCGCGCCATGAAACGTCACGACATCGGCCAGCCCCCACCTTGTCACCAATGCTTGCAGAGGGTGTCGCAAAGGTCCGTCTCCCGCGATATGCAGCTCCACATTCGCATGGGTTTCCCGCAGCAATCTGATGGTCTCGAGCGCCACGACAGGCGCCTTGAGTGCCGTCAGTCGACCGGCAAACCCCAACCGGAAGACGTCGCCGTCATGGGTTGCCGTCACCTGCGGTAGCGACATGGCATTGCGTGCCACAAGCGCCGGGCACTCCTCTGATAGACCAAGCTTCAGCTGGAGCATGCGCAGTGATGCATGGGAATTGCAGATGACGCCGGACCAGCGTTCCACGTAGCGCTGGATATCGGGAGCCGGCTCGATGAACCAGGCGCTGCCTCTCTCGAAATGCACGATGGGTACGTCATTTGGGAGAGCAATGGGGAAGTTGCGATATTTATTCCAGATGACCAACTGCTCAAGCGTCAATGATTTCAGCAATTTCCGCTGATACGTAGAACGCAACCATGGAATCTGCCTGGGAAGATTGATGCCACGAGGTCCCTTGACGGAATGAATTCGCCAGAAATGATCACTCAATTCTTCTTGTACGATAGGGTGGATTCGATCGGTCATCGGAAGGACATGATAATCATTTCCGGCTTCCAGCATGGTAGTGAAGAAGCGTGAAAAGTGACGTTCCACTCCGCCCAGATTTCTCAGGCTGACGAGATGACCTATCTTCGGCTGACTTCCCATGGCGCTCCTTCTATGTGAATGCGTCCCTATCGGAAGCCAACATTATCACAACGGAAACATCAGCACCGCGCCATGCCTGACATCCCCGATGACTCACCTGCCCTCTCATGAGAGGATGAGTCCACACCCAACCTCCGACAATCATTGCTCAAGAAGGATACCCAAAATTGGCAAAGTCCTGTGCATAGAGGATGGCCAACTTCTCTCGCGTGGCAGACGCCATACTTTCCTGAGCCACACGACAGCGGACATCCCCCTTGTTGCGATGAGCAATGGAGGAATCGATACCCAGCTTCTCAGCGACAATCTTGAAGTCCTGATCCAGCGTCTCGAAATGTCCCAGGAAATCCACCATCAACCTGTCATCTGCCGACATGATGAAAGAAGATTGAGAGTGGAATAACAGATGACTGCGAAAAGCACCTTGCCAGAGCCCGTTTTCCACAAAGTCATCAAAGCCACGATACTTTGCGAGTGAGGCTGCCACGCGACTGTCCTCAGGCCCCTGATTCCCACCCTTCAATATATAATGGTATGCGGAAAAAGCGCGATCATAGGGATTTCGCACAAAGGAGAACTTGAAGTAATTATTGAATTTCTTGCTATCTGCTTTTTTATAAGTTTGCCAGGAAACATGATCTCGGCCTTTTTCACTCTTCTTTCCCAATGCGGCTAGAACCGAGGTCCCGGCGGCCTTGGGAATATGTATGAAAATACATTTGTTGCGATCAAAGTGTTTACGATAAGGGAATTCGTGCTTCAACCACATGACAAGCCTCATACATAGATTGCGAATGATCCATCACCTTGCCGCAAGAGTAGGCAAACAATACGCATTTTTCGTGTACATACCGTCAAAAAAAGGAAGAAGTAGATCATGCGCCAGCGCAATGTTACAGTACATGGAAATAGACTTACGGTGTGACCATCAGCCATGCTCCATATTTTTATATCGTGCGATGAAAACTATGCGCCTCATCTAGCCACGACTATCATGTCCATACTTGATAACTGTCAAAAGCCAGAAGCGCTGAGCTTCATCATTGGTGATGGAGGACTGTCGTCCGACACCATTTCCAGATTGCACGCAATGATCGCGCCCTACCAGTCACAGATCACCTTTACTTACCTGCACGAGAGCAAGTTTGAAGGACTGGAGATCAAACGTTACGGGCTTTCCATCTATTTCAGATTATATCTGAGTGAGGTCATCGACCCTTCCATTCAACATATCGTATGCATTGATTGCGATACTATCGTCGTGGACGATATCACGACGATCATGGATGACCTGCCGACCCAGGACTTCACGCTGGCCGCTGTGGAGAATATTGGCCGATCTCCTTATAAATCATTGGGCCTGGAGAAAGGCAAATACTTCAACTGCGGCTTGATGTTGATCAACATGCCTCGCTGGAAGAAATATAATATTGGCGAGAGGGCATTATATTTCTTGAGAAAACACCCCGAACTCTGTCTATATCCTGAACAATCCGCACTGAATAAAATTCTCGACGGCCAATGGACACAATTACCGTTGGTCTGGAATGCTCAACGTCCTGCTTACAAGATTCTTGAGAAAAGAATGGATGAACAGCATAGAGCGGAACATGAATTCCTGGAGTCCATCGAGAAACCCAAGATGATTCACTACATGGGAAAAGGCAGCAAGCCTTGGGAGTATGGCTCACTGCATCCATTGAAGGATGTTTACTTTTATTATAGAGCCAAGACGCCATGGGCCTCTGGCAATATCGTCAACAACAAGACACTCAAGAAATCCATTCTGTCTTATATTGAATTGCAGAAGTTATACAAGTACCACAAGAGAAGATCCATGAGCCAGGAGTTGCTTGACGCTCATCGATAACGATTTCCTTGAATGGCATCTCTCGGAGATGCCATTCAATTCATCATCATGGCCGCCTCTTGATTACCGCTTGTCCACTACCTCGGCAATGAAGTCACCAATCCCCTGGCAGTACCGTTGCTGACAGAAATCTCGTGCGATGATATCGCGGGCGACCGTCCCCATCTCTCTCCGCTGCTCCGGGCTTTCCGCCCAACGCTGCAGGACATCGGCAATGGCGGCCGAGTCCAGGACATGCGCCTGCACGATGGCATCGCGCTCGGGTGAATAGACTCTGTCCGGCCCCTGGACGAAGTCTTCTCCATAACGGGCGAGCTCACCCTTCGGGCGTCCGGGTGTCAGCACCTCACCATTGAGGCCGGAGGTGATCTGCTCCGGCAATCCATCGACATTGCCGACGATCGCAGGCACTCCATGCGCCAAGGCTTCCTGCACCACATTGCCGAACGGCTCGCGCCAGGAAGGACAGATGAAGGCATCGAGGGAAGAATAGAATTCACTCATGTCACTGAGCAGGCCACAGAAGCGGACACTGTCTTCAAGCCCCCACTCGATGACCAATGACTTGAGAGCCGCCTCCAGCGTCCCCGTACCAGCGATCCAAAGCTCAGCATGGGGCACACTGACCTTGAGATCTCGCAGCGCCTCGATGGCAATCACTGGCGCCTTGAGGCCGGTCAGGCGTCCTGCAAAACCGATTCTGAATCGCGAAGCCGGATGCGTGGAGGCCTTCTCGGGCAGCACGATGGAATTGCGCACCACCTTGCAGGGCAAGGTGTCACGGATGCCGAGCGACAATTGCAACATGCGACTGGCGGCATGGGAGTTGCAGATGATGCCATCGAGCCTCGAGAGGTAATCCTCGACCTCGGGGGTAGGCTCCACGAACCAGGCAGCGCCATGCTCGTAATGGATGAGGCTGATGTGCTCAGGAAAATGCAGAGGATGGTGACGCAGCTTGTTCCACACCACGATTGCCTGCATCTCTTCATCATCGAGCAATCGCGCCTGGCAGTTATCCCGCAGCCAGGGGAGCTGACGCGGGATCTTGATACCGAGATAGCGCTTTATATCGTGCACGCGACCTGGAAAGTCCGCATAGACGGACTGCAGCATCGGATGAATCTCGGGGGTCTGCAACAGCACATGATGATCACGCTCATTGGCGGCCATGCGATAGAAATTGGTGAAGGTGCGCTCGGCCCCTCCCAGGTTCTTGAGACTGATCAGATGACCCGCGCGAGGTCCTTGCAATGTCGGATGCGTCAATGTGGTTTCTCGTCTTCACTCTCAGGTATCAAGCAGTGGCAGCTGCCAATCTATCGGCACATCGCCACGTGCCTCCAGCCAGGCATTGGCCTGTGAGAAGTGACGAGAACCGAAGAATCCGCGGTGCGCTGCGAGAGGCGACGGATGCGGAGCGTGGAGTACCAGATGCTTCTGGCGATCCACGGCCCCCGCCTTCTTCTGGGCATGACTGCCCCAGAGCAGGAAGACGACACCCTCGCAGTGCTGGTTGATCACGTCGATGGCGCGGTCGGTGAACTGCTCCCAACCTTGCTTCTGATGCGAGGCGGCCTTGCCCTGCTCGACCGTCAGCACGCTATTGAGCAGCAACACCCCTTGCTCCGCCCAGCTTTCGAGGAAGCCGTGATCCACGGGTTCGACCCCGACATCGACAGCCAGTTCCTTGTAGATGTTCTTCAGTGAGGGCGGCGGGCGCACGCCGGGGCGTACCGAGAAGCACAGACCATGTGCCTGGT
Source organism: Cobetia marina (assembly GCF_001720485.1). Lineage (GTDB taxonomy): Bacteria > Pseudomonadota > Gammaproteobacteria > Pseudomonadales > Halomonadaceae > Cobetia > Cobetia marina. The sequence goes on along the minus strand of NZ_CP017114.1, from coordinate 1,273,692 downwards.
CCGGCCCGTGATAGGGGTCCTGCCCCAGGATCACGACCTTGACGTTGCTCAGCGGGGTCAGCCAGAAGGCGCGAAACCAGTCCTGCGAGTGCGGGTAGATCACCTTGCCGGCATCTTTCTCGACGCGCAGGAAGGCCTTGAGCCGCTGCATGTACTCGGCATGGAATTCCTGCCCGAGATGCGCCTGCCAGTCGGCAGGCAGCACCTGGGAGCTACCGGAGGTGGCAGTCTCCAACGGCATGTCAGCTGTCGCTCTCTTGCTTCTTGAGCTGCTCGGAGATCGGTTCGACGTAGGCGATTCCCATGTCCCACGGGAACTGGATCCAGCAGTTCTGCGGCACTTCGGTGATGAAATCATCGACCAGCGGACGGCCTTCCGGCTTGGCGTAGACGGTCACGAAATGGGCCTTGGGCAACATGTCGCGCACGGCACGTGCGGTGTTGCCGGTGTCGACGAGGTCATCGACCAGCAGCCAGCCGTCACCGTCATGATCGACGCCCTTGACCACTTCCAGACCACCCTGCTCCATGTGGTCGTGGTAGCTCTTGATGCACACGGTGTCGATATGGCGGATGCCCAGCTCACGGGCGATCAGGCCAGCCGGGATCAACCCACCACGGGTGATGGCGATGATGCCCTTGTAGTCACGACCGATCAGGTCATGACAGAGCGCGCGCACGTCGCGGTGCAGCTGGTCCCAGGAGACGATGAAATGGTCGTGATAGCGTTCGGAAGACATGTGGGTCACTCGCAATGACGGAACAGGAACAAAGCATGGTGGCTGGCGTGCCACCCTACAAGGGACAGATCGCGCCGGTGTGAAACGACACTGCCGGCGACGACGATATCGGACGTTGTCTGCAACGACGATGGCCCTGCCAGAAGACAGGGCCATCGTCGTTGCGCAGGCTTACTCGGCTTCGGTAAAGCTGCAGGCGGCGAAGACGCTGTGGCCTTCTTCGCGGATCTTGGCGGAACCGCCCAGCTCCGGCAGGTCGATGATCGCGGCGGTCTCCACCACGATACCGCCGGTGCGCTCGATCAACTTGCAGGCCGCCAGCATGGTGCCACCGGTGGCGATCAGGTCATCCATCACCAGGATGCGATCGCCTTCACGGAAGGCATCGGAATGCAGTTCGACGGTGGACTCACCGTATTCCAGCGTGTAGGTCTCGCTGATGGTCTTGAACGGCAGCTTGCCCTTCTTGCGCACCGGCACGAAGCTGCAGCCCAGCTCATAGGCCAGCGGTGCACCGATGATGAAGCCGCGTGCATCGATGGCGGCGATGGCGTCGATCTCCATCTCCTGATAGCGGTGCACGAAGGAGTCGATCAGCTTGCGGAACGCGGCGGAATTCTGCAGCACCGGCGTGATGTCGCGGAAGTTGACACCCGGCTGGGGCCAATCCGGCACGGTGCGGATGACAGACTTGATGTAGTCGCTGTAGATGCTCATTAAAGGGCTCCGTCGAGGAACAGGTATTTGCAGGCAAACAGGACGGCGAGAATCACCAGCCCCGGGCTCAGATCACGATAGCGGCCAGAGAACAGCTTGATCACGGCGTAGCTGATGAAGCCCAGTGCGATCCCGTTGGCAATCGAGTAGGTCAGTGGCATCACCAGGGTGGCGATCACCACTGGCGCGGCTTCGGTAATGTCATTCCAGTCGATGCGTGCCAGGCCACCTGTCATCAGGCAGGCAACATAGAGCAGCGCACCCGCGGTGGCAAAGGCGGGGATGGAGGTGGCCAGCGGTGACAGGAACAGGCTGACGAGAAACAGTCCCGCCACGACCACCGCGGTCAGTCCTGTGCGTCCGCCTGCCGCCACACCGGTGGCAGATTCGATATAGCTGGTGACATTCGAGGTCCCCATCACCGAACCGGCCATGGTCGCGCTGGAGTCTGCCATCAGGGCACGGCCGAGACGCGGCAGGTGGCCACGCTCGTTGGTGAGTCCCGCCTGCTGGGAGACGGCGATCAACGTGCCCGAGGTATCGAACAGATCGACGAACAGGAACGCGAAGATGATCGACACCATGCCCAGGTTGAAGGCGCCGGCGATGTCGAGCTGTGCGAATGTCGGCAGCATGCTCGGCGGCATCGAGGCAAGACCATGGAAGTCATTGTTGCCGGTCAGGGTCGCCAGCAGCGTCACCACCAGGATGCCGATCATCACGGCGCCGATCACCTTGCGGTAGGACAGCGCGACGATCAGGAAGAATGACAGCAGCGCATACAGGGCTGCCGGCGAGGACAGATCACCCAACGTGACCAGGGTGCCCGGTGCATCAACGACGATGCCGCTGCCCTGCAGCGCGATGATCGCCATGAACAGGCCGATGCCCGCGGCGATGCCCGTCTTCAGTGAGGCCGGAATGGCGTTGATGATCCACTCCCGGATCTTGAAGGCGGAGAGCAGGAAGAAACTCACCCCGGACAGGAAGACCGCGCCCAGCGCGATCTGCCAGGGAACGCCCATCTGCCCCGCCACCGTATAGGTGAAGAAGGCCGTCAGGCCCATGCCGGGTGCCAGCGCGATCGGGTAGTTGGCGTAGAGCCCCATGATCAGGCAGCCAAGGGCAGCTGCCAGACAGGTCGCCACGAAGACGGCGCCGTGATCCATGCCGGTGGAGGCCAGCATCGAGGGGGCAACGAAGATGATATAGGCCATCGCCAGGAAGGAAGTGAATCCGGCGATGACTTCGGTACGCACATTGGTACCGTGCTCCGAGAGCTTGAAGAGACGTTCCAGCATGAGGGAAACCCTTATCCTTGAGCAGTGCCTGTCCGGCAAGCCGCAGTGGTCGATGACGTTCGGGAACAGCGGATCAACACGAACTCACTCGGACAGGTATGCTGCACAGGGGGCAACCATGGCTTCCCCCTCGTTCAGCCTGCCTGAACCACGATGCCCTGCCGGTGGCAGGGCATCGAAAGGCGCAACATGGTACCCAAAGGTCTGCAGCGAATCGAGCATTGCAGGCATATTTCCTGACCGGTCAGACGGGTTCTGGCGTCCTGCCAGCGAATTGACCCCGCAGGAAGCCTGCAAGCCTCATGCCAGCCGTGAGGCCATGACTCGCTCCACCGTCTCGACGATGGCCTGGGTCTGGGGGTCCACCTCGAGATTGACCCGATCCCCCACCGCGCGCTCACCCATCAGGGTGCGCTCCAGAGTTTCCGGTATCAGATTGACGCAGAAACGCGTGCCCTGGACCTCCCCGATGGTCAGACTGACACCGTCAAGTCCCACATAGCCCTTGTCGAACAGGAAACGCATCAGCTCAGCGGGAGCCTGGAACCAGATCCGGCGATTGTCGGCCGTGGCTTCAATGGCATCGAGGGTGACCATCGCCATGACGTGACCGGACATGGAGTGGCCACCGATTTCATCCCCGAAGCGCGCTGCCCGCTCGATGTTGACCCGACTGCCCACCTTGAGCTCGCCGAGGTTGGTCAGTCGCAGTGTCTCACGCATCAGATCGAAACTGGCCAGCTGACCCTCGAGTGCCGTCACGGTCAGGCAGCAACCGTTGTGCGCCACTGACGCCCCGGTTTCCAGCCCCTGCTCCAACCCCTGCGGCAACCGGACCTGATGGATACGAAACTCCGGACGCTCTTCAATGGCGACCACTTCCGCCATGCCTTGCACGATACCGGTGAACATGCGCTTCCTTATCCTTGCACTGCTTCCCGCAGAGCGGGAACCCATGAATATGATGACAGGCCATGACACCCGGGCACTGATGACACCACGAGATCCGACATGCCGATGGGAAATCCTAGCATGCCGGACTCGATGCCGGCAGCCATCACGCCTCCTTCACGCCATCGAGCGAAAAGAAGATGAGCAGGCCCTGCTGTCAAGGGTTGGCCTTGCGCCACGGGGCTGGCAAGGCGTCCTGCGTGTAAGACATCTCTGACAGCGAGTATCGGCAAATTGCCATATCGAACGACAGTTCGAATAAACCGTCAACGCCAGACCAAAGTCGTTGACACCCCGAGGGTGACTGATAGAATGCGCCTCAAATCTGTTTGGCGCCGATTTGTACCCGGATTGCGGGCGCCCACTTCGAGAGTCTGTCTCCCGGGGTGCAAGTTCTGCTAAAAGGGTGTGTCCAGCGTTGATGGCCACCCATCTTGGGTGGTCTTTTTTTCCTCTCTGGATCACTCTCCTCTTGCCAGGCGTGCCTTGCCCTTCTCGGCGCAGTGCACGACACACGCAGAACAGGCGGCTTGCCGCAGACCTTCGCCCGCATTCCGGTTGGTGCCTTAACCATTCGGACCCCCATGATCACACTCAAGAACGTCTCCAAGACTTACGGCAGTGGTGACAAGGCCGTGGTCGCGCTCAAGGATGCCAGTCTCACGGTTCCCCAGGGCGCCATTACCGGTGTCATCGGCCTGTCCGGTGCCGGAAAATCGACCCTGATTCGCTGCGTCAATCTGCTCGAACGCCCCACCGAGGGCAGTGTCGTGGTCGATGGTCAGGAGCTGACCGCACTCGACGACAGCGCCCTGCGTCGTGCTCGCCACCAGATCGGCATGATCTTCCAGCACTTCAACCTGCTGTCCTCGCGCACCGTCTTCGCCAACGTGGCCTTGCCGCTGGAACTGGCCGGAATCTCCAAGGCCGAGATCAGCCAGCGCGTCGAGCCACTGCTGGAACTGACCGGCCTGAGCGACAAGGCAAGCCAGTATCCTGCCCAGCTGTCCGGCGGACAGAAGCAGCGCGTCGCCATCGCTCGCGCACTCGCCAGCCGCCCCAAGGTGCTGCTGTGCGATGAAGCCACCTCGGCGCTCGACCCCCAGACCACTGCCTCCATTCTCGAGCTGCTCAAGGACATCAATGCCAAGCTGGGCCTGACCATCCTGCTGATCACCCATGAAATGGAAGTGGTCAAGAGCATCTGTGATCAGGTCGCATTGATCAGCGGCGGCGAGCTGGTGGAAGTGGCGGCGGTCGGCGATTTCTTCACCGCCCCGCAGACCCGCCTGGGCCGCGAATTCCTCAATGAATTCCTGGAACTCGAACCACCGCGCGCACTGGTCGAGCGCCTGGAGGCGACTCCCGGCCCGCACACCCATCCGGTGGTCCGTCTGGCCTTCAGTGGCGACGCCGTCTCCACGCCGCTGATCTCGCGCCTTGCGCGTGAGTGTCAGGTGGACGTCAGCATCCTGCAGGCCAAGGTGGAATCCATTCAGGACCGCACCCTGGGCCTGATGATCGCCGAACTGATGGGCGACAGCGCCCAGACCCAGCAGGCGCTGGACTATCTCGAATCCCACGACCTGAAAGTGGAGGTGCTCGGCCATGTCACCCGCACTGCTTGAACTCGTCCTGTCCTCCACCCTCGAGACCCTCTACATGGTCGCGGTGGCAGGCCTGATCTCCGCGGCACTCGGCATTCCGCTGGGCGTGGCACTCTACACCTCGCGCCCGGGCCAGATTCTCGCGCGCCCGGTGCTCAACAGCGTGCTGAGCATCATCACCAACATCGGCCGCTCGGTGCCCTTCATCATCCTGATGGTGGCGATCATCCCGCTGACACGCCTGATCGCCGGCAGCTCGATCGGCACCAATGCCGCCATCGTGCCGCTGACCATCGCCTCGATTCCCTTCGTCGCCCGTCTGATCGAAGGCGCCTTGAATGAAGTCGGCCCGGGGCTGGTCGAGGCCGCTCAGGCCATGGGTGCCACGCCGATGCAGATCATCACCAAGGTCCTGCTGCCGGAAGCACGCGGCGGCATCATCAATGGTCTGACCATCACCGTGGTCACCTTGATCAGCTATTCCGCCATGGCCGGTACCGTCGGTGGCGGCGGCCTGGGGGATCTCGGCATCCGCTACGGCTACAACCGCTTCGACCCGATGGTGATGCTGGTGACCGTGGTCATCCTCGTCGTCATGGTGCAAGGCTTCCAGAGCCTGGGCGACCATCTGGTGCGCAAGTCGAACCACAAGTAAGCCTCGCTCCATGAGCGGTGAGTGATCCACCAGTGGCGATCGATCTACAAATCACATGGCTTTCGGTATCGTGACGGCTCATCACAATGAGCCGTCACTCATAACATCCCGCGGACCCCGCCGGTCACGTCGGATCACAAGGAGAACATCGATGCGCAACATGCTGACCACGCTTTCTTCCCCGCTGCGCCTTGCCGGTGCTGCCACCCTGCTCGGCGCCACCCTGCTGGCAGGCTGCGGCAACGACGCGTCCGACGAGAACACCCTCAAGATGGGTACCGTCGCAGGTCCGGAAACCGAGGTGATGAAGGTCGCGGCCGAGATCGCCAAGGAAAAGTACGACCTGAACGTCGAGATCACCGAGTTCACCGACTACGTATCTCCCAACGCCGCTCTGGCCGATGGCTCGCTGGATGCCAACGCCTACCAGCACCAGCCGTACATGGAATCCATGGTGCGTGAGCGCGGCTACAAGTTCGCCAGCGCCGGCAAGACCTTCGTGTACCCGATCGGTGCCTATTCCGAGAAGTACGAAGACATCAGCGAACTGCCGGACGGCGCGACCATCGCACTGCCGAACGACCCGTCCAACGAAGGCCGCTCCCTGATCCTGATGCACGACCTGGGCATGATCGAGCTGACCGACAAGGACAACCTCGAAGCGACCCCGATCGACGTCGCCAAGAACCCGCATGACTACCAGTTCAAGGAAATCGAGGCTGCCCAGCTGCCGCGCATCCTGCCGGACGTCGACCTGGCCTTCATCAACAACACCTTCGCTCAGCCGGCTGGCCTGAAACCGGAAGACGCGCTGATCCGTGAAGGCGCCGAGTCCCCGTACGTCAACCTGATCGTCGTGCGCCAGGGCGATGAAGACAGCGAGAAGGTGCAGAAGCTGGTCAAGGCCTACCAGACACCGGAAGTCGAAGCCAAGGCCGAAGAGCTGTTCAAGGGCGCTGCGGTACCGGGCTGGAAATAAGCCTTCGAGCGCAAGCTGACAGCCGCATGACGCAAAGCGCCGACCCTGAGGTCGGCGCTTTTGCATCTGATTGATGAATCCCCCCATCACGTCCAGATGCCGACGCGGCGCAAGAGCGCGCGCGTAGGGCGTGCTTGAAACAGGCGACCCGCGACCGCATCCCTGCGTCACCGGCATCAACCCGCCATCCACTCAGGAGCCAACATGGCCACTCGTCCCGACTACTCACTGCTGGCCCGCCAGCTGGACGCCACGCTCGACACTCGCGACTGGCTGACCAACGCCTCCCAGACGGCTGCCTTCATCAACATGACGGTGGCGGACCTCAACTGGGCAGGCTTCTATGTGCAACGTCAGCCGCAGATCCTGCACCTGGGACCGTTCCAGGGTCAGCCGGCCTGCCACCCGATCCCCTTCACCAAGGGCGTGTGTGGCGCTGCCGCGACCCAGCGCACCACTCAGCGTATCGCGGATGTGCATGCCTTCCCGGGCCATATCGCCTGTGACGCCGCGTCGCGCAGCGAGCTGGTCATCCCCGTTCTCATCGAGCAGAACGGCCAGCAAGTGCTGTGGGGCGTGCTGGACCTGGATAGCCCCAGCCCCGAGCGCTTCGATGAAGAGGATCAAGCCGGCATCGAACGCCTGGTCGAGATCTTCATCGCCTCCAGCGATTTCGACAGCGTGCCCGCCTGATACGCCCATCAGGTGCTGACATCATGTCCTGCCGCCCGCCATGCCTCCTGCATGGCGGGCGGTCTGCGTTGCGGCGGGTCAGGCCTTTCTTGCATAGCCCTCGCACAGCCCCTTGCAAAGCCCCTTGCAAAGCCCCTTGCACAGCCCCTGGCGAGATGACACGTTAAGAGCTCTCTGACCCGACAGGAGCAGAACATGTCATCCCAGTCAACATCACATGACGCGTCTTCCTCAGCGCCTTCCTCATCTTCATCGACCGCTCATCCTGCCCCGCATGCGCAAGGCTCTCTCCAGAATCACGATGACGCCCACGCAGGGCTCGAGCAGGTCATCGCGCATCTCGAGCGCCTCAAGACCTTCACGGCACGTACCGGCAATGACCTGGGCGCCAAGCGCACCCTGCTGGAAGGCTACTTCGCCGCCGATGCCAGCATTCTCGACACCGGCGTGACGCCACGCCTCGAGATGCTGCCGGGAGGAAACGGCGAGCGCCTCTGTGAGGTATTGCCCGCACCAGACGGCGCACCGACACCTGCACGTCGCCTGCTGTACGTGCATGGGGGTAGCTGGATCGCCGGCTCCCCCGCCGGCCATCGCCCGCTGGCCAGCCGTCTGGGCCGCACGGCGCGCGCCGAGACCTACACGCTGGATTATCGCCTCGCCCCTGAGGCGCCCTTCCCGGCAGGCCTGGAAGACGTACTGGCCGCATGGCACTGGCTGTGCCGCGAGTTTCCGGATGACCACCTGCTGCTGGCCGGAGACAGCGCGGGCGGCAACCTCACGCTCTCGGCCCTCAACGCGCTCAAGAGCGCAGGCGAGCGGCTGCCGGACGCGGTGATCGCCTTCTCGCCCGCCACTGACCTCAGCTGGGGCAGCGCCTCGCTGTCGCGCAAGGCCGAGGTGGACCCGATCCTCGATCCCAATCTGCTGCCCTTCGTGAGCATGGCCTATGTGCAGGACGGTACCGACATGAGCGATCCACGTATCTCGCCGCTGGAGGGGAATCTGTTTGACCTGCCACCGACGCTGATCCAATGCGGCGAGGCGGAAATCCTGCTCGATGACAGTCGTCGCTACGCCGCGCAGGCACAGGATTGCGGCTCACCTGTCACGCTCAGCCTGTGGCCGGACATGCCGCATGTGTTCGTCGGCTTCGCACCACTGCTCAGCGCTGCCAACGCCGCCCTCAAGGAAGCCGGTGACTTCCTCGACACCACGCTTGCCTGACAGCACGGCCAGCGCCAGCGCTTCTCGACAGGCGTGTCTGACGCGCACACGAAAACGCCCGACTCGATGAGTCGGGCGTTTTCTGGAATCTGGTAGGACCAGGCGGATTTGAACCGCCGACCTCCACGATGTCAACGTGGCGCTCTAACCAACTGAGCTATGGTCCTGGATGAGGCTGATGGATCACTGTCACTTGAAGCTTCTGCTTGGTAGGACCAGGCGGATTTGAACCGCCGACCTCCACGATGTCAACGTGGCGCTCTAACCAACTGAGCTATGGTCCTGTATCAAGTGGCGCGATGTTGCCATCGATGCCGATGCTGGTAGGACCAGGCGGATTTGAACCGCCGACCTCCACGATGTCAACGTGGCGCTCTAACCAACTGAGCTATGGTCCTGTGTCAGCAGCTGAATGAGGAAGCGTTTGTGGTGCGAAGCGCTTTGCCCTGTCAGCGAGGACGTATTCTACTTATCTTCCGTTTTGATGCAACCCCCTGATGATAAAAAAATTTCTCGCCTGAGTAGCATCGCGATACTCGCCGTATGCGCCTTCTTTCAGGCGTCTCACCGGGGTCACCGATCCTCCCCCGAGAACGCGCGAGGCGGTGCCAGCCCATGCCGGCACCGCCTCACTTCTTTACGCCCTCACGTCTTCACGCCCTCAGCGCCGCGCAAGCGACATCACAAGGCAACGGGGCGTCAAAACAATACCCATCGCAGTCCCGCGGCCACAGCCGCCCCCAGCAAGGGGCCGGCGATCGGCACCCAGGCATACCCCCAGTCAGAACTGCCCTTGCCCGGAATCGGCAGAAGCCAATGCGCGACACGTGGCGCAAGATCGCGCGCCGGGTTCATCGCATTGCCGGTCGGGCCACCCAGTGACAGACCGATGGCCCACACCAGCGCCCCGATGAGATACGGCAATACCCGGTCAGTGATCAGCTCGCTGTTGACCATGCTGCCGATCGCGAAGACGAGAACCACCGTCGCGATCGCCTCACTGACAACATTTGCCAATCGGGAATCGACTGCCGGATCGGTACAGAAGACCGCACGCTTGCGCAGCGGGTCACGGGTCACCTTCCAATGGGGGTAATACGCCGCCCACACCAGCACGGCCCCGGTGAAGCATCCCAGCATCTCCGCCAGCATCATCCTGGCCACCTCGAGCACGCTTGCATGCACGCCCAGCAGATACTTGGCGAGGGTGACCGCTGGATTGAGATCTCCGTAGGGAGAGCCTGTCGAGGTCGACACCAGCACCCCGACCATCACCGCAAAGCCCCAGCCGGCATTGATCATCAACCAGCTGGAACCGGCTCCCTTGGTCTTGCGCAGCATCGCATTGGCGACGACTCCGCCGCCCAGCAGGATCATGAGCGTGGTACCCAGAAATTCGCCCGTCATGACGTCAGTCCACATGCCAGATGACCTCCGTCACTTGTCCCCATCCACCACCCACTGTGTCTTCCAGCCCCGAGAGAGGTCGCGGCATCGCTCCCCCAGACAGGAATGTCGGCACACGGGCACAAAGACTTCGCCCCGTCGAGTGACGGGGCGAAGGAGGCGTTACATTGCCACAGCTGACGAGGTGGCTCCAGCCACTTGCGACAGAAGGGCTTACAGCAGCAGATTCCACATGCTGGCCGCGATCAATGCCCCCGCCAGCGGCCCGGCGATGGGCACCCAGGCATATCCCCACCCGGAGGCACCCTTGCCATGGATCGGCAGCAGCGAGTGCGCGATGCGAGGACCAAGATCACGCGCCGGATTGATGGCATAGCCCGTGGCGCCACCCAGCGACAGCCCGATGGCCCACACCAGCATGCCGACCAGATACGGCAGCAGGCCGGCACTGATCTTGCCGGAGCCGACGATGGCGCCGATGCCGAAGATCAGCACCACGGTGCCGATCACCTCACTGAGCATGTTGCCCAACCGGCACTCGACCGCGGGGTCAGTACAGAACACCGCACGCTTGAGGCCAGCGTCGCCGGTACGCTTCCAATGCGGCAGATAGGCCAGCCACACCATCACCGCACCGGCGAAGCAGCCCAGCATCTGGGCGATGACATGACGCGCCACATCGATGAGGGTGGCATGCACCCCGAGCAGGTACTTGGCGAGGGTCACCGCCGGATTGAGGTCCGCCTGGGGCGAGCCGGTGGAAACGGCCACGAACACGCCGATCATCACCGCAAATCCCCAGCCGGTGGTGATCACGATCCACCCGGAGCCGTTGCCCTTGGTATCCGCGAGTACCACGTTGGCGACCACACCGCCGCCGAAGAGGATCAGGAACAGGCAACCGAGAAACTCGCCCGTCATGACGTCAGTCCACATGTCAGTGACCTCCGTCGCTCTTCACCCGTTCGACGGCTTCCAGCCAACCGGCATAGAGGCGCTCACGCTGCTCTTCCGCCATCTCCGGCGCGAAGGTGCGCTCGCAGTGCCACAGCTCGCTGATCTCCTCCAGGCTTTCATACCAACCGATATGCAGGCCGGCCAGATACGCCACACCCAGCGCCGTAGTTTCCAGCACGCGTGGGCGATCCACCTTCACGCCCAGCATGTCGGAGAGGAACTGCATCACCCAGTTGTTGCTGACCATGCCGCCATCCACGCGCAGATTCGCGCAATTGATGGTGACGTCATCCAGCATGCACTCCTGCAGATCTCGGGTCTGATAGCACACCGATTGCAGGCCGGCCGCGACGATGTCGGTGATGCCGGTACCTCGGGTCAGCCCCAGGATCGCGCCGCGAGCCTGCGGGTCCCAGTGTGGCGCTCCCAGGCCGGTGAAGGCCGGCACCATGTAGACGCCGTGATCTGCGCTGGCCGCACGTGCCAGCGGCTCGGTCTCGGAGGCGTCGGAGAACAGCTTCAGGCCATCACGCAGCCACTGCACGGTGGCGCCGGCCACGAAGATGCTGCCTTCCATGGCGAAGGTCGGCTTGCCGTTGAGGCGATAACCGACGGTGGTGAGCAGACGGTTCCTGGACAGCTCCATCTTCTCGCCGGTGTTCATGATCATGAAGCAGCCCGTGCCATAGGTGCTCTTGCTCATGCCCGGCGTGAAACAGGCCTGCCCGACCAGCGCCGCCTGCTGATCGCCCGCCACGCCACGGATCGGCATTGCCGCCCCGAACAGCTGCGGATCGGTGGTGCCGAAATCATCACTGGAATCCAGCACTTCCGGCAGCAGGCATTCCGGGATGCCGAACAGCGCCAGCAGCTCGCTGTCCCAGCACTGATCAACGATGTTGAACAGGCAGGTGCGCGAGGCATTGGTGGCATCGGTCACGTGACGGGCCCCACCGGTCAGCTTCCAGATCAGATAGCTGTCGACGGTTCCGAAGGCCAGTTCGCCCTTCTCGGCGCGCGCACGCACGCCTTCTACGTTCTCGAGAATCCAGCGCAGCTTGGTCGCGGAGAAGTACGGGTCAATCAGCAGGCCGGTCTTGCGCTGAATCATCTCGCCATGGCCGGCATCGGAAAGCTCACGGCAGTACTCGTGGGTCCGGCGGTCCTGCCAGACGATGGCGTTGTAGACCGGCACGCCGGTCTTGCGGTCCCAGACGATCGTGGTCTCACGCTGGTTGGTGATCCCGATGGCCGCGACCTGCTCAGCGCCGATATTGGTATTGATCAGCGCCTGATGCACGGTGCGCTTCACCGATCCCCAGATATCATCGACGTGATGCTCGACCCAGCCGCTGTTCGGAAAGTGTTGCGCAAATTCTTCTTGTGCCAGTCCGGTCACCGCGCCTTCACGATCGAAGAGGATGGCGCGCGAGCTGGTGGTTCCCTGGTCAATGGACAGAATGTGGTTGGTCATCGTCAATATCTCCCGGTAGTCCGTTACAAGATGGCCCGCCCATGCCACGTTCAGCGGGCCATTTGAATGATCATGTTTCCGCTGGGAATCAGCTGGCGGTGCGTGCCGACATGCGAGCGCTCTCGAAGATCGTCAATGACAACAGGACGACCGCCATCACGCACGAGCCAATCAACAACATGAAACCACCATCCCATCCATAGGCATCTACCGTATAGCCTACCAAGGCACTGGCAGCGACAGAGCCGCCCAGGTAACCGAACAGGCCGGTGAAGCCAGCCGCGGTCCCTGCCGCCTTCTTGGGTACCAGCTCAAGCGCCTGCAGACCGATCAGCATGACCGGGCCATAGATCAGGAAGCCGATGGCGACCAGACACAGCATGTCGATTCCCGGATTACCGGCAGGATTCAACCAATAGACAGTGGTGAAGACGGCGACCAGCGCCATGAAACACACCCCTGTCGCACCGCGGTTGCCCCGGAACAGCTTGTCGGACAACCAACCACACAGCAGCGTGCCGGGAATACCGGCCCACTCATACAGGAAATACGCCCAGGAGGACTTGTCGACGCTGAAGCTCTTGGCTTCCTGCAGGTAGGTCGGCGCCCAGTCGAGGACCCCGTAACGCAGCAGATACACGAAGACATTCGCCAGCGCGATGTACCAGAGCATGCGATTCTTGAACACGTACTTGACCAGGATCTCCCGCGTGGAGAATTCCTGCTCGTGGCTTTCATCGTATCCCGGCGGATAGTCATTCTTGTGCTTCTCGATGGGAGGCAAACCACAGCTCTGCGGCGTGTCTCGCATGGTCAGCAGGGCGAAGATCGCCACGAAGACGGCCAGCGCGGCAGGCACATAGAACGCGGACTGCCAGTCGTTGAACCAGGCCATGCCAAGAATGAACAGCGGACCGACAAGACCGCCGCCGACGTTATGGGCCACGTTCCACACCGAGACGATCTGGCCACGCTCACTCTGTGACCACCAGTGCACCATGGTGCGACCGCAGGGCGGCCATCCCATGCCCTGCACCCACCCATTGAGGAACAGCAGCACGAACATGATGCCGATGCTGGAGGTTGCCCAGTCAGTGAAACCGAACAGGAACATGATGCCGGCAGACATCAGAAGACCGGCAGGAAGGAAGTAACGCGGGTTGGAGCGGTCAGAGACAGCCCCCATCACGAACTTGGAGATACCATAGGCGATCGACACGCCGGCAAAGGCCAGACCAAGATCACCACGGGAATAGCCCTGCTCCACCAGGGAAGGCATGGCCAGGGAGAAGTTCTTGCGTACCAGATAGTAGCCGGCATAGCCTAGAAAGATACCGAGAAAGATCTGCCATCTCAGTCGCTTATAGGTGTCGTCTACCTTGGCGTCGTGAAGCGGTGTGGCGTGCACCGCGGATTTGAATAAACCGTACATTCTGCTGCTCGCTCCTGATTTTACGACACCGACCTCTACACGGGCATAGCGACGCCTTGACAGACGCGCTTGGTGTTCGAATGCGAAAGTACAGGCTTCACATCGGTGTCACAATGCGAAAAGCACCGATATTCGCTAGACCTTTGTCTACACGAGCATGACAATCCTTGCTATTCAGTAAGTTATGCATGATTTCGTATAACTTCAACGGCTTGCGCCCACCAGGTCAATCAGTGCGACCACTGGCGTCACCGCGAGCATGTATCAAAAAGAACATCAAACGAACATTCTGGATGGCACACTGCCCCGCCTCACCATCACGGGGCACCTGGTCGAGCAGCAACCGCACGCAGGATCACGTTGCCTGCGCGACGGTTCAGAGCAGACGTCTTTTCACCGGACATGAGCAAGAGGACAGGATGATGCAGTCCAAGCGCCACCGCGCCATCGTCGAACTGATCACGCGTCAGGGCTATGCCTCCATCGAGCAGCTGGCGAGTCACTTCAAGGTCACGCCGCAGACCATTCGCCGTGATCTCAACCAGCTCTCGGAAGCCGGTGCCCTAAAGCGTGTCCATGGGGGGGCGGGACTTGAATCCAGCACGGTGAACACTGCCTACAGCACGCGCAAGACCCTGAACCTGGAAGCCAAGCGGCGCATCGCTCGCACCCTCGCCAACGAGATACCGGATCACGCCTCGCTGTTCATCAACATCGGCACCAGCAATGAGATGGTCGCCGAGGCGCTGTGTGATCATCACGGACTGGAAGTCATCACCAACAACCTCAACGTGGCAGCCATTCTCCAGCACAAGGAGGATTTCAATGTCATCGTCGCCGGTGGCATGGTGCGCTCCCGCGATGGCGGCATCATCGGCGAGGCCACCATCGACTTCATCAATCAGTTCAAGGTGGATTACGGCATCATCGGCATCAGCGGCATCGATGAAGATGGCTCGCTGCTGGAGTTCGACTATCAGGAAGTGCGTGTCGCCCAGGCGATCATCCACAACTCGCGCCAGGTATTCCTGATCGCGGATCACTCCAAGTTCCAGCGCAATGCCGTGGTGCGTCAGGGCAACCTGAGCCAGCTGGATGCGCTGTTCACGGATATCCAGCCTCCGGAAAACATTCTGAGACTGATGCACCAGCATGAAGTGGCCTTGCATGTTGCGGTATCCGACGAGGCCGGGAACGCCTGATCCACGGCGCAGAGCGCCCAGCCACGCGGAACGCCTGTCGTCTCGCCATCCCCTTCCTCATCGTTGAGTCATTTCCCACGTCAAGCCGTGCGTCATGCCGTGGCGTGGGTCGCCGCTCTTCTTCTCCTTCTTCTCTTCTTCTCTTCTTCTCTTCTTCTCTTCTTCTCTTCTTCTCTTCTTCTCTTCTTCTCTTTTTCTCTTTTTCTCTTCTTCTAGCCTGCTCCTCCTCGGCTCTCTTCTCATCCTCCTGCTCAGCAAGCTCCCCTTGCATCGGGCATCTCGCCTTGCGGTGCGCCGGCAGGCTGCAGAAAAGCCCGTCGGCCAGTGCCTCGAGCGCATGGGCGAAGAGGCAGATCTTCATCCGACTGTCATATCCCGCATCGACACTGTGAAAAATGTTCAGGCAGGACAACAGGTTGAACATGGTGCAATGCCGGGTCGCTTGTTCGAGCCCATTATGCGCACTTTCGAAAATCGAGGTGCCACAAGAATCACCTTGATGTTCGACTTTCACTAAGCTATGTTCACTTTCGAAACTTATCACGCGCACCGAACCGGTGCCGCCCCATCTCGATCTCCCCGGTAGCGCCGGGCACGTGCAGGAGCAGCCCATGTCCCGCGACAACGACGCACTTATCGACCTCTTCATCATCGGCGGTGGCATCAATGGTGCCGGTATCGCCAATGACGCCAGCGGGCGCGGCCTGAGCGTGGCACTGTGCGAGCAGAATGATCTGGCCAGCGCCACCTCTTCCGCCAGCAGCAAGCTGATCCATGGCGGCCTGCGCTACCTGGAACACTACGAGTTCCGGCTGGTACGTGAAGCCCTGCAGGAGCGTGAAGTGCTGCTCAAGAAGGCACCGCACATCATCTGGCCCCTGCGCTTCATCCTGCCGCACCAGCCACATCTTCGTCCGGCCTGGATGATCCGCGCCGGCCTGTTCCTGTATGACCACATCGGCAAGCGCGAGACCCTGCCAGCCTCCAAGGGGCTCAAGTTCGGTGAGCAGAGCCCCTTGGTCAGCGAGATCACCCAGGGCTTCGAATATTCCGACTGCTGGGTGGATGATGCGCGTCTGGTCATCACCAACGCGCTTCAGGCTCAGGAGCAAGGCGCGGAGATCATGACGCGCACTCGCTGCGTCGGGGCACGCGACGTGAACGGGCATTGGGAGCTGACGCTGGAGAACATCGACAGCGGTGAGACCTTCACCCGTCACGCCCGCACATTGGTGAATGCCGCCGGGCCGTGGGTGGAGTCCTTCATCAAGGGTGCCACCGAGCGCACGCCGCGCTACGGCATCCGCATGATCCAGGGCAGCCACCTGATCGTGCCGCGCCTCAATACCGATGATCGCGCCTTCATCCTGCAGAACAAGGACAAGCGCATCGTCTTCGTGCTGCCCTATCAGGAGGACTTCAGCCTGGTCGGCACCACGGACGTGCGCTACAAGGGCGACCCCTCCGAGGTAGCCTGCTCCAGCGATGAAACCGACTACATGCTCGAGGTGGTCAACCATCACTTCAAGCGCAAGCTGAGCCGCGATGACGTCATCTCCTCCTTCTCCGGCGTACGCCCGCTGTGTGATGACGAGTCAGCCGACCCGTCAGCGATGACCCGCGACTACACCTTGCACCTGGATGACAGCGGCGCGCCGATGCTGTCCATCTTCGGTGGCAAGATCACTACCTATCGCAAGCTGGCCGAATCCGCGCTGGAAGATCTGAAGCCGCTGCTGCCCAACATGGGTGAGCCGTGGACCCACGAGAAGGCCTTGCCGGGGGGAGACATCGAGAGCCGCGCGGCCTTCACTCGCCAGCTGGTCCGCGACTTCCCGTTCCTGGGAGAGGCTCGCGCCAGACGCCTGGCTTCCAGCTACGGCAGCCTGTGCCTGCACTTCCTCGACGGCAAGAAGAGCGAAGCCGAGCTTGGCGAAGACTTCGGTGCCGGCCTGAGCGCCGCCGAGATCGATTACCTGGTCGAGCGTGAGTGGGCACATGAGGTACAGGATGTGGTGTGGCGGCGTACCAAGCTGACCCTGCGCCTGAGCGATGAGCAGAAGGCCCGCATCGGTGAGTACCTCAAGGAACGCCTGATGGCGCACGCCGCCTGACGCTTCGCTGATTCATCTGCTCGCGACATCAGAAAGCCCGCCCTCCTGACTGGAGGGCGGGCTTTCTGTCGTTTACTCGCAGACTCTTGCGTGCTGTCTCTTGCCTGCTGTCTCTTGCCTGCTGACGCTTGCTGTCAGCCTTGCGGGGGCACGCTTACTGGATGCCGCCCTCGGTCAGCTTGGCCGGGTCCAGCAGGCGCTCCAGCGTCTCACGGTCGAGATCCGTCTCCTCCTCGGCCACCTCGAGGATCGGCCGGCCGGCCTGATAGGCCACCTTGGCGATACGTGCGGCCTCGTTGTAACCGATCACCGGATTGAGTGCCGTGACCAGAATCGGGTTCCTGGCCAGCGGCGCTTCGATGTTGTCCCGCCGCACCGTGAAGGTGGCAATGGCCTTGTCCGCCAGCAGGCGGCTGACATTGGCACTCAGCGTGATCGAGGACAGCAGATTGTTGGCGATCAACGGCAGCATGACATTGAGCTGGAAGTTGCCGCTCTGACCGGCGATGCCGATGGTGGCATCGTTGCCCATCACCTGGGCAGCCACCTGGGCGGCAGCTTCCGGAATCACCGGATTGACCTTGCCCGGCATGATGGAGCTGCCCGGCTGCAAGGCCTCAAGCTCGATCTCGCCCAGCCCGGCCAACGGCCCGGAGTTCATCCAGCGCAGGTCATTGCTGATCTTCATCATCGCCACGGCGTAGGTCCGCAGGTGGCCGGAAAGCTCGACCGCGGAATCCTGACAAGACAGCGCCGCGAAGAAGCTGTCGGCCGGACGGAAGGCGTGCCCGGTCTGAAGCGATAGGCGCTTGGCCATGCGTTCGGCAAACTCGGGATGCGCGTTGATGCCACTGCCGACGGCCGTGCCGCCCTGGGCGAGACGCTCGAGACGCGGCAGCGACTCCTCGATGCGCTCGATGGCCTGTGCCACCTGGGATTGCCATGCCCCCAGCTCCTGGCTCAGACGAATCGGCATCGCGTCCATCAGGTGGGTGCGGCCGGTCTTGACGACATCATCGACCTCCGCCGCCTTGCTCGCGATCACGTCGTGCAGATGACGCAGCGCAGGCAGCAAGGTATCGGTGACGGCAATGACCGCCGACAGGTGAATCGCCGTCGGGATGACATCGTTGCTGGACTGCCCCATGTTGACGTGGTCATTGGCGCCGACCTTGAGGTCGCTGTTCTCGCTTTCCAGCTGGGCATTGGCCAGATGCGTCAGTACTTCATTGACGTTCATGTTGGTCGAGGTACCGGAACCGGTCTGGAAGACATCGACCGGGAACTGATCCGCATGCTCGCCATCGATGATCTGGCGCGCCGCCTTGACGATGGCGCCGGCACGCGCCTCATCCAGCAACTCGAGGTCGAGATTGACCTCTGCCGCGGCAAGCTTGATGCGCGCCACCGCCTGGATGAACGGTGCCGGCAAGGGCTGGCCGCTGACCGGGAAGTTGTCCACCGCACGCTGGGTCTGCGCCCCGTAGAGTGCACTGACCGGCACCTCGAGTTCGCCCATGCTGTCCTGTTCGCGACGGGTCTGGCTGCTCATGCAATGACTCCCTGTGATGACACCAGGCAGCGGCTCGTGTGACTGGCGCTGCCGGTAGGCGTGAATGGATTGCCCCCATGATCACGTGGGGCCTTGGGGGAATCCAATCAAGCCACTTGATGGTAGTGATTATCAATAACAATCATCAGATTTCCGCGTTACCCTTCACGACCCGCCACTAACCTGCTGATGACAACGTGATTCTGGCATGCCAAGCGCTGTGACGAGCTCGTGGGGGTCGGTTACACTGTGCGGCGATTCGGTGGTCCGCCGCGCCCTGCCTGCGCCGGTGTACGGCGGCATCGCTCACGACATCCTCTTCCATTCTCTGTCGACGGAATCTCCTGGCACCCGATGTCCACTTCTCTGCTGCTGATGCCCGCCATGTCTGCGACCCGCCTGCTCACCCCCGGTCTTGTCATTCGCGAGGGGGAATCGGCATGAACTGGCTATCGCACAATCCCTACTTCACCTACCTGCACCGCCAACGCCTGCATATCCTGCGGGTCACCGTCGCCCTGACGCTCTGTTTCAGCATCATCGAGCTGTTCGATCTGCCGCACAGCTCCTGGGCACTGGTCAGCACCGTGATGGTGATGGGCAATCTGCCCCACGTCGGCGGCGTGCTCGACAAGGGCTCGCAGCGCCTGCTCGGCACGCTGCTGGGGGGACTCTGGGGCCTGATCCTGATACTGGTCGCGGACCCGCTGCCCGGCGTGGTGCCCATCTGGAGCATGGTCGGCATCGCGCTGGCGCTCAATGCCACCTTCAGCAACCGCTATGGCTACAGCTCGCTGCTGTTCTGCGTCACCCTGCTGATGGTGGTGGGCGATGGCAATCATGATCTCGGGATCGCCCTGTGGCGCGTCTTCAACGTGGTACTGGGCACCTTGATCAGTATCGTGGTCAGCCTGGTCCTGCTGCCCCAGAAGGCGACGGATGTCTTCCGCTTCCTGCTGGCCGACAACCTCGACAAGCTGGCGCGGCTCTACCACAACCACACCAATGCAGAGCGTTCCAGCATCGAGGAAACGCTCAATCTGGTGCGCGCCACCTCCGCCCAGCTGGTCAAGCAGCGTGGACTGGTGGATGCCGTGGTGCGTGAGGGCCGGATCCAGCGCGGTGATATCGAGGAGATCCTGTCGTTCGAGCGGCGCATGATCTCGACCATCGAGCTGCTGCAGGAAACCCACTGGAACACGCGAGAAGGTCATGAGTTCATCGAAGGACTCGAGGGCCTGCGCGATGCCCAGCACCGACTGGCTCGTGCCCTCGGCACGCTGGCCTTCCAGGTGCGTACCGGCCAGCACATCGAGCTGACGGTCACCCCGTTCGACCTGCAGCGCTATGCCGAGGTACGCAATGTCGAGAGCCGCAAAGGACGTGCCCTGTTCAGTCCGGCAGGTTATCTGTGGCTGAATCGTGAACTCGCGCGCCTGACGGAAGCCCTCGGGGAGCGGCTGTCCCTGCTGGAACGTCTGCCCAGCGAGCGCCTGCAACGGCGCCTGCCGGGCCATGGCCTGATCAGTGATGCCCGCCGGATATTCCTGCCGGAGGACCCGACCCCGGGCGAGACAGCCGTCCCCAAGGACTCTGACAGCGACGGCACGCCCCCGACACCCGAGGCGAAGTCACCTGACACCCGGGATGACGCCCATTCCCGCTCGCCCGCCGCCACGCCCGGTGACACGCCCGGTGACACGCCAAGGAAAGACGCATGAGCACAGCGCATGACATCACTGCCACCAGTGACCACGATGTCCTGATCGTGGGCGGCGGTGCGGCCGGCCTGACCCTTGCGCTCAGCCTGGCCAATCAGCCGTCATCCGCGTCGCGCTCGCGCCGCGTGACGCTGCTGCGTCCGGCGCGGGAGGCCCAGGGCGCCAGCCGCTGGGCTCAGGGCGGCATCGCGGCGGTACTGGCCCCGGAGGATGACGTGGAATCGCATGTCGCCGATACGCTGATCGCGGGGGACGGCCTGTGCAACGAGCGAGCGGTGCGCTTTACCGTCGGACATTCCCGCGAGGCCATCGAGTGGTTGATCGGGCTTGGCGTCCCCTTCACGCCAGCCGAAGCCGATGCCAGCTATCCCTATCACCTCACCCGGGAAGGCGGCCACGGCCGGCGACGCATCATCCATGCGGCCGACGCCACGGGGCGGGCGCTGCTGGATACGCTCAGTCAGCATGTCGAGTCACATCCTGCCATCGAGGTGCTCGATGACCTGCTCGCCGTGGACATCGAGGTGAAGGGGGCCCAGGTCGCGGGACTGCGGGTCATCGATGGCACCGGCCAGCAACGCTTGCTGACGGTACGCGACCTGGTATTGGCCACGGGCGGTGCCAGCGGCCTGTTTGCGCATGCCACCAGCCCCAGCGCCAGCGTCGGGGATGGCATGGCGATGGCCGTGCGTGCCGGTGCCAGCCTGATGAATCTGGAGTTCCAGCAGTTTCACCCCACCTGTCTGTACGACCCGGCCGGAACGCCGTTCCTGATCTCGGAAGCCGTGCGCGGCGAAGGTGGCCTGTTGAAGCGCCCCGATGGCCATCGCTTCATGCTGGATCACGACCCTCGCCTGGAGCTGGCACCACGCGACGTGGTGGCGCGCGCCATCCTCGCCGAGATGCGCG
Organism: Cobetia marina; assembly: GCF_001720485.1. Taxonomy (GTDB): domain Bacteria; phylum Pseudomonadota; class Gammaproteobacteria; order Pseudomonadales; family Halomonadaceae; genus Cobetia; species Cobetia marina. The sequence continues at coordinate 1,252,054 of NZ_CP017114.1, read as the reverse complement.
CTCACGGGCTGGATCACGTCCATCTCGATATCAGTGCGCTGGGTTCCGCGGCCATCCATCATCACTTCCCGACCATCCTGGCGCATTGCCGGGAGCGTGGCATCGACATCACCCGAGCCCCGATTCCCGTGGTACCGGCAGCACATTACAGCTGCGGCGGAATCGCCACCGAATTGAATGGCGCGAGTGATCTGGCAGGACTGTGGGCCATCGGCGAAGTGGCCTGTACAGGGCTTCACGGGGCCAACCGCATGGCCAGCAACTCATTGCTGGAATGCCTGGTGCAGGCGCGCGCCTGCGGCGAGGCGCTCACCGAGGGCGAATCGGCGCCCGACACCTGGCCAGTGGCGCAGGCGCTCACAACGAGCATGCTGCCTGAACGAGGACAGCTGCCTCCCCGCCAGCAGGCACTATTGACCCGACTGAAAGACAGGCATGCACTCTGGCAGCACGTGATGTGCCTGGAGAATCGCGAAGCGGATGAGCGGCTCACGGCGTTGCGGCGCCTGATGAGCCTGCAGGCAGGCATCGAGCGTAGCCAGCAGGGACTGGAAGCGGCACTGGATCAGATGGCGGCCTGGCTGGCCTGTGAGCCCCCTCATTCGTCAGAGCGCGCTCATTCCTCTGAACTCTCCCGGCAAGGCAGGCACTCAGGGGCCAGCGCAGGTGTCACTCACCTGGCCCTGTATCAGGCGCTGACTCTGGCGCCGCTGTTGTTGATCAGCGCTCACCAACGTCATGAATCACGTGGGCTCCACTTCGTGCGCGATTACCCCATGCCGGCACCGCGTGCACGTGACAGCGTGATTCACCTCAGATGATCATTGGCGGCGATCAGTCGCGATACGGGCCATCAGCGGCTCGATGGCAGGCGGCTGTCGTGGCATGTCGTGGGCGAGAGGTGGCCACAGCAGCCACAGTCGCAACCGATGCAGCTGGGCTGGAGGTGCACTGTCTGGCCAGAGCCACAGAGTACGTGAGCGCTCACCGGGGCGCGTGAGGCGCAGGCCCACCAGTCGCGGCGAACACCACAGGCGCGTGACGCCGACACGCTGCCAGCCACCGGAGTTCGCGTCCGCCCACCACCAGCAAAGGCGCATCTCGGGGTGCCGCCTGCGCGTCTCGTCGAGTGATGCCGGTGGGCGAGGGCTTTCCTCTTCGGCTTCGTCGTGCGCCAGTTCGCCCTCCTCACCTCCCTCACCTGTCTCCGTCTCTGTTTCTGTTTCTGGCATGGCGGCCAGCCCCGTGCGCTCCGCCCTTTCCCCCACGGGCTCCGCCCCGAGCGCCAGCCACCATACCTCCCGATGCCGGTCGCGGCGATGCCACCACCACCAGGCTTCCACCCCCTGCAAGACCCCGCCTGTGGCCAGCATGGCCATGACGGCCGAATGGATGTTCAAAGGCGGCATCATGCCCCAGAAAGCACAATGCTCCGCCTCGAAAGGCAGAGCATCATGGGTGCGGCAGGCCCACCAGGCATCCAGGCCGGAAGGTCCTGCCAGGCGAGCGAACAGCCACGTCATCAGCACGAGGCTGCACGCCAGCAGTATCAGGCGCAGAATCGCCTGAGCATGCAGGGCCTGCTCAGAGGCCCTTGAACTGATCGCGTTCGCCATGTTCTGCATTGGCGATCACCATGTCGATCAGGCGCTGATAGTCCTCATTGCCACACGGATCCCGCTTCATCAGCCACACGAAGAGATCCTGATCCTCTTCCGCGAGCAGTTCCACGTAGAGGGCCTTGTCCTGCTCACTCAACGCATCGAAGCGCTGCTCGAGAAAAGGCAACAGCAGCAGATCGAGTTCCCACATGCCGCGGCGGGAGTGCCAGTGAAGGCGCTTGCGAATCATCTCATCCATTGCCCGAACCTCAGTCGTCACATCAATGCCCGCAGTATACCCGAGGGGGAGTCTGGCAGCATCCGTTGACCCTTTGCCACGACAGGAATTGGCAATCCATGTCGTGATGGGCAATGATGTTCGTAGTGCGTTGTTTTCTCAGGATTTGCCCATTATGCTGAGGAGATAACAATCACAAGGATGCGGGGGTCCGTCAGACGACAAGAGGTCATCTGACAGCCGCATCACGATCACCCTTCCCGCTAGGGTGCAGGCATGGAGAGATCCGATGACCAAGTCCGAGCTGATCGAACAGATAGCCATGCGACAGCCTGAGTTGTCGCTCAAGGATGTAGAAGCCGCCGTTCGCATCATCCTCGATGATGTCACTGATGCGCTGGCCCACGGGGGGCGCGTGGAGATTCGCGGGTTCGGCAGCTTCTCGCTGCACTACCGTGAGCCGCGTCTGGGACGCAACCCGAAGACCGGAGAGCCCGTCCAGCTGGACGGCAAGTTCGTCCCGCACTTCAAACCGGGCAAGGAACTGCGCGAACAGGTCGATGCCAGCCGCGCGCTCGGCTACTGAGCCCACAAGGCATCGGCCTGGCCTCAGGCCGCACGGCTGACGTCGAGACTCACGGCTTGCCCGGTGATACACTCGCCAGGCGATGATTCACGACTGCATTTCATGACAAGGAAACCGTTATGCGCTGGCTAAAAGGTCTCGTTCTGGCCGTGATCCTGCTGATCGTTCTGCTGGTCGGCATCCTGTTTGCCGTTCACAACCAGCAAACCGTGCCTCTCGACCTCATCTGGCTCGAGCTGCCGGCTGCCTCACTTTCCATGTGGCTGCTGTTTTCACTGGCCATCGGCGTCGTGCTCGGCATGATCGCCATGACCGGCATGTATCTGCGCCTGCGCACGCTGTTGACCCGCGCGCAGCGCCGCAACCAGCAGCAACGCAAGGAACTGGACCAGCTGCGCATCCAGGAGATCAAGGAAGTGGCATAAATGCCTGACCTGATACTGCTGGGACTGCTGATGGCCGCCATTGCCATCGGGTTCTGGCTGGGGCGACGTGATCGTCGCCCCACTACGCAAACTCCCGCCCCTGCCACCTTGTCCCGCGACTATTTCGTTGGCCTCAATCATCTGCTCAACGAGCAGCCTGATCGCGCCATCGAAACCTTCGTACAGGCCTTGGAAGTCAACAGCGACACGGTCGATACCCACATCGCGCTGGGTAACCTGTACCGCAGTCGCGGGGAGGTCGACCGCGCCGTCAAGATCCACCAGAATCTGCTGGCACGCCCGGCCCTCGACAGCGAGCAGGGCGAACGCGTACAGCTGGAACTGGCCCGCGACTTCATGCGCAGCGGTGTCTACGACCGCGCCGAGAAGCTGCTGGAAACCCTCCTCAAGCAGGCCCAGCACGATGACCATCGTCGCGCTGGCCGACGCCTCCTGATCGACCTGCTCGAGCGTGAGCGAGAATGGGAGGCTGCCCTCGAGGTCGCGCACCCCATCCTGCGTCAGGAAGGTGGCATCCGACGCGCCGCCGCCCACTGGCACTGCGAACTGGCGGCCCTCGATATCCTCGAAGGCAGTCAGGCGGTGGCGCGCAAGCGCCTCAAGCAGGCACTCTCCACGGATGAGAAATGTGTGCGCGCCAACTGGATGCTGGCCGAGATCGAATACGAGCATGCCAACTACAAGCAGAGCATTCGCCTGCTGCAGCGCATTCCGCGTCAGGACACCGGTTTCACTCCCATCATTCTCGAACCGCTCGGCAAGGCATTCCACATGCTGGACGACGAAAGCGGACTGGTGCGCTATCTGCAGCAGGAAGTCGAGCGCGGCCCCTATACCACCACGGTGGTCAGTCTCGCCCAGTTGATCGAGCGCCGGGAAGGAGTCGAGGCCGCTGTCAGCTTCGCCAGCGAGCAATTGCATCGCCACCCCAGCCTGCGGGGCGTCGACTATCTGCTCGACCTGTACCTGCTGGATGCCGATGAGCGCGAGACCCAGCGCTTCAGCCTGCTCAAGCGCCATACCCAGCAGCTGATCGAGGCACGCCCTCGCCATCGCTGCCACCGCTGCGGATTCGAGGCCTCGATGCTGCTGTGGCAATGCCCGAAATGTCGCCACTGGGGTACCGTCAAGCCGATCACCGGACTGGAAGGCGAATGAGCCCCCGCATTCCGTGACTCGCTCATCTGGACCAGCCCGTCAGTTCAAGCCCGTCAGACCAAGCACGTCAGCACAAGCACGTCAGACCAAGTGCGCCCGAGCAGGATGCAAGACGCCCCCGCCGCTTTCGCGACGGGGGCGTCTCGTCATTCCAGGGCCTGAAAGCCCTCGACTCTCTGGCTCGTCAGGCGACGCGAGGCCCACGCAGACGCGGTGACAGCGTCTCTCCTGCCCCGCAGGCCAGCACGATGGCCCCCAGGAAATACGGCCAGTCCTCTAGACTCAGGGCCGCCACGCCAAGCGCATCAATGAAGATCGCCACGATGCAGATCGGGCTGACATAGCGAATCATGAACAGCCAGATACGGTAGCCTCCCTCACTCAGATCCAGCTCATCGCGCAACATGCTGCTCTTGAAGACGAAACCGGCCAGCAGCGCCATGGCGATGCCACCGATCGGCATCATCCAGCGCGAGGTCAGGTAATCCAGCCAGTCGAAGAAGTGCTTGCCGGCCAGGGTCCAGTCCGCGCCCAGATTGAAGGACAGCATCGCGAACATCGCGACCAGCCACAACACGCTTCCGGCAAGCCACGATGCCTTGGTGCGACTCATGTTGCGGTTCTCGCTCAGCCAGGCGACGGTGGCCTCGATCATCGAGATCGCGGACGTCAAGGCGGCAATGGAGAGCATCGCGAAGAACAGTACCCCGAACAGCTGACCGAAGGGCATCTGGTTGAAGGCCACCGGCAGGCTCATGAAGATCAGCCCCGGACCGGAGGACGGGTCCATGCCATTGGCGAAGATGATCGGGAAGATCGCGAGTCCCGCCATCAGCGCCACCAGCGTATCGGCGATCGCGACCGTGAAGGTGGTGCGAGCGATGGAGGTGCCTGACGGCAGATAGGAGCCGTAGGTCAGGATGGCGCCGGAGGCCAGCGACAGGGTGAAGAAGGCATGCCCCAGCGCGGCCAGCACGCCCTCACTGCTCAATCGGGAGACATCGAAGTCGAACAGGAAGTGGAAGCCTGCCGAGAAGTTGCCGGAGGTCAGGGCGTAGCCGATCATGATCAACAGCATGATCACCATGCCCGGCATCATCCAGCGCACGCTCTTCTCGACCCCCTCCTGCACGCCACGCCCGACGATCAGCATGGTCACTACCGTCACCAGCGTCGCCCAGCCACCCAGTGCCCAGGGATTGGCGTTGCCAGCCTCGAAGATACCGCCCAGCTCAGCGACGCCATGTCCGGACAGCGACCCGCTGGCCATCTTCCACAGGTAGCTGAAGGACCACCCCGCGACCACGACATAGAACGACAGGATCATGAAGCCGGCCAGCATCGCCATCCAACCGAAGACCTTCCACAGCGGGCTGGCCCCCGCTTCCCGGGCCAGGTTGGCGATCGCCTCGATGGGGCTGCCGCGACCACGACGCCCGAAGGCGATCTCCGCCATCATCACGGGCACGCCCACGGCGAGAATGCAGGCCAGATACACCAGCACGAAGGCGCCTCCGCCATATTCACCGGTGATATAGGGAAACTTCCAGATATTGCCCAGCCCTACCGCGGAACCGGTAGCTGCAAGGATGAACCCCCAGCGACTGATCCAGAGATTCTTGGGTTGCTGTCTTGCCGTCATGGAATACCTTACGAGTTATTGTTGTGAGCCAGTGGTGATCGACGCAACGCCTTGCCGTCTCGGGTGCTCACGCAGACCATTTTACTGATAAGAAGGATGTTCGTCCGCGATTCCTGTGGAAAATCCCCACACGCACCTCGCAAAACGTCTGCGATAGCGCCATTACCAAGCGACGCCATTCACTCTACATCAGCCACTGCTAATTGGTAACATTTGAAACGACTATCAGAGCAGGCGCTTGGCAAGGGAAGTCCATGCCGGGCGAGGATCAGTGCGGAAGCCGACATCGACGAGTCACTGGAGTAAGCTCATCCATGAGCGCACCTGAAAGCGCTAGCGGCAGAGCCTCGGAATTCGCTGAGCTGACAGGTATCTCGCCCTCTCAAGCAGCGCAGACAAGGAGTCGTCATGCATCGTCAATTCGCGGTGATCGGACTGGGGTATTTCGGCAGTACCGTCGCGCGGGAGCTCAGGCGCCACGACCATGAAGTGCTCGGCGTGGATCTCGATGAGAAACGTCTCAATGCCATGGCGGACCTGCTCAATCAGGCCGTCATTGCCGACCCGACCGATGAGCATGCCCTGCGTGAGCTTGGCCTCGAACAGTTCGACGCCGTGTTGATCGATCTGGCCGACTCGATGGAGCAGAGCCTGATCTGCGCGCTGCTGGCCAAGGAACTCGGTGCCAGGGAACTGTGGGTCAAGGCGACCTCGGATGCGCATCACAAGCTGCTCAGCCGTCTGGGCGTGGACCACATCGTGCACCCGGAGTACGACCTGGGCGTGCGGGTGGCGGAAAGCCTCGCCTATCACGCCATGGTCGACTTCATCCACCTGGGCGATCACCAGTTCGTGGTCGAGCTGGAGGTCAGCGAGCGTCTGTGCGATGACTGCCAACAGCTCGATCAGCTCCCCATCGATGAGGACATCAGCGTGATCGCCTTGCGCAAGGGCGCGACACTCGATCGCAAGCCTTCCGGCAGTACGCGGCTGTCCGCTGGCGATCATCTGGTACTGATCGGCGAACTGAGCGCACTGCGCAAGCTGGGGGCCCATCTGTGAGGCAGCGCTACCGACGCTATCTTCGCCCCCTGACCCGTGGCCCACGTGGCCCCATCATCCACCTGTCGCCTCCGGAGATCCTGCTGGGCGGCTTTCTGGGACTCAGCATGCTGGGGGCCTGCCTGCTGAAACTGCCAGGCATGCATCAGGAGGGCCTCAGCTGGCTGTCGGCACTGTTTACCGCCACCTCGGCGGTGACCGTCACCGGGCTTTCCGTCACCCCGCTCAGCGAGTTCACCTTCGCCGGGCAGGCCGTCGTGCTAGTATTGATCCAGCTGGGCGGCCTCGGTTTCATGACCATCGCCGCCCTGTCACTGGTGATGCTGGGGCAACGACTGCCGATGCATCAGACCAGCCTGCTGCGTGAAGCGCTCAACCGCAGCAGCTCACGCGAGATCGGCCGACTGCTCAGGGTCATCACCGCCTTTGCGGTGACACTTGAACTGGGCGGCGCTCTGCTGCTGGCGCTCGAATGGATGCCACGCCATGGTTGGGGACGCGGCATGTGGCTGAGCCTCTTCCACTCGGTCTCGGCCTTCAACAATGCCGGCTTCACCCTGTGGCCGGACAGCCTGTTGCGCGAATCCCGCAACCCGCTGGTCGCAAGCGTCATCAGCCTGCTCTTCATGACGGGTGGCATCGGCTTTGCCGTGATCGGCGAACTGCGCGAGCGCAGGCGTGAGCATGGGTGGCGCGTGCTGCTGCACCCCTCACGCTTCTCCGTACAGACACGCCTGGTGCTGGAAGCCACCATCGCACTCAACCTGTTGAGCCTGGTGGTGATACTGGCGCTTGAATGGGGCAACCCCGATACCCTGGCAGGCATGCGTGATCATGGCGAACGCTTCATCTCAGCAGCCTTCATGGCAGTGACGCCCCGTACCGCCGGCTTCAGCATGTTCGATACCTCCGCGATGACACAGGCCTCGACCCTCTGGACCATGGCGATGATGTTCATCGGTGGCGGGAGTGGCTCGACGGCCAGTGGCATCAAGATCACCACCTTCGTGGTGCTGCTGCTGACCACTCGCGCCTTCCTGCGCCAGAGACACTCACCGACCCTGCATGGCCGCCGTATCGGAGACGAGACTGTCTTCAAGGCCATCGCCGTGGCCTTGGCCGGCATGCTGTTGATCTTCAGCATGCTGTTCGGGCTGACCATCACCGACCCCGACCACGACTTCCGGTCGTTGGCCTTCGAGACGGTCTCGGCGTTCGGCACCGTGGGACTGAGCCTGGGGGTGACGCCGGAGCTTTCCGCTCCCGGACAGTGGTTGATCATCATCACCATGTTGCTGGGACGCACCGGCCCGCTGGCACTGGGTTACCTGCTGGCGACCCGCAGCCGTCCCGGCGTCAGCTATGCACGCACCGAACTCTCCATCGGCTAGGCAGCACGACTTGCCTGACGCACTTTCTCTCCCCCTGAACGACGAAAGCCCCGATGCAGGGCATCGGGGCTTTTCACTCGAACGACAGGAGCGGCGAAGCTGTCAATGGCTCAACGGCAACGGCTTCGACCAGCGACCTCAGTGATCATCGTCATCATGATGATCATCGTGGTCGTCATGCTCCTCAAGGCGCTGATGGGTATGGCCTTCGCCATCGTACTCATCCACCCGAGCCTTGAGTTTCTGGCCAGGACGGAAGGTCACCACGCGACGCGCGGAGATCGGAATCTCCTCGCCTGTCTTGGGATTGCGCCCCGGACGCTCGCGTTTGTCACGCAGATCGAAGTTGCCGAAACCGGACAGCTTCACCTGTTCGTTCTCACGCAGGCAGCCACGAATCTCATCGAAGAAGACTTCGACCATCGACTTGGCTTCGCGCTTGGACATGCCAAGCTCTGCATGGAGATGCTCGGCGAGTTCCGCCTTGGTCAACGCTCCCATGTCCGCTCCCTCGTTCAAGTGGCGACTCATGCTCTCAGCGCCGCCCCGAAACGTGTGTGGCCATCGGCGACGATCGCATCGACTAACTGATTGATTTCCTCATCATTCAGCGTGCGCGAAGGATGCTGCCAGGTCAAGCCCAGAGCGAGCGACTTGTGACCATCGGCTACCCCCTGGCCCTGATAGACGTCAAACAGGCGCAGATCCGTCAGCCATTCCCCGGCTTGCGAGCGGATGGCGTCGAGCAGCGACTGCACGTGCACGCCCTCTTCGACCACGAAGGCCAGGTCACGACGCACTTCCGGATACTTGGAGAGCGGTGCAAAGTGCGGCAGACGGCCCGCACAGGCAGCGGCCAGCGTGATCTCGAACACGAACACCTCGACCTTCAGGCCGAGTTCGGCACGCGCTGCCGGGTGCAAAGCCCCCATCCAGCCTGCCGGCTCGCCGTTGAAGAACAGCTGAGCGGACTGACCCGGATGAAGCGCCGGATGCTCGGCAGCCTCGAAACGCCAGGCATCCAGGTTGCCGCCCAGTGCCAGCAGTGCCTCGACATCGCCCTTGAGATCGAAGAAGTCGACCTTGTCACGACCGCCATTCCAGCCTTCCGGCAGACGTGCGCCGGTGATCAGGCCACCGATCATCGGTGTCTGCTCGAGGGAGTCCAGCTCACCACGGAACACAAGCCCGGTCTCGAACAGGCGCACGCGCGACTGCTGACGATTGAGGTTGTGACTCAGTGCCTTGACCAGCCCCGGCAGCAGCGAGCTGCGCATCACGGCCATGTCGCTGGAAATCGGGTTGGCCAGTGCCGGCGCCACTCCGTGCGGGTCCAGCGTCTTCTGCAGCTCAGGCGCCACGAAGCTGTAGCTGATCGCTTCCTGATAGCCCCGCGCCACCAGCTGACGACGCAGGCTGGTCAGCGGCTGGGTGGTCTCATTGGCCACGGCCGGTGCCAGGCGCGCGTTCGGGCGGCTGACCGGCAGATTGTTGTAGCCGTGGATGCGCGCCAGCTCCTCGATCAGGTCAGCCTCGATGCTGACATCGAAACGCCAGCTCGGCACCGTCACCTGCCACTGGCTCTCGCCATCGGCCACGACCTGCATGCCCAGACGCTCGAGGATCTCGACGATCTCGGCATCCGGCAATGCCATGCCCAGCGTGCGCTCGACACTGGCGCCGCTCAGGCTGACGACGGCGGCCTTGGGCAGCGCTGCGTCGCTTGCGACCTCGATGATCGGGCCCGGCTTGCCGCCGGTGATCTCGAGCAGCAGAGCCGTCGCCCGCTCGATGGCATCACGCTGCAGCTGCGCGTCCACACCCCGCTCGAAACGATGCGAGCTGTCGGTGTGCAGGCCATAGCTGCGCGCCTTGCCAGCCACGCTCAACGGCGCGAAGAAGGCCGACTCGAAGAAGATGTCGCGCGTCTCGCCGTTCACGCCACTGCCTTCGCCGCCCATCACGCCAGCGATGGCCAGCGGGCCCTTCTCGTCGGCGATGACCAGGGTGTCGTCACGTAGCGCGACTTCCTGACCGTCGAGCAGCGTCAGCGGCTCTTCAGCGGCCGCCATGCGCACCTCGATGCCACCGTTCAGGCGCGCCAGATCGAAGGCGTGCATCGGCTGACCGAGCTCCAGCAGCACGTAGTTGGTGACGTCGACGACGGGGTCGATGCTGCGGATACCACTGCGGCGCAGACGCTCCTCGAGCCATAGCGGGGTGGTCGCGGCGACATTGACGTCGCGCACCACACGCCCCAGATAGCGCGGGCAGGCCTGCGGCGCACTGACGGTGACCGGGAAGGTGTCGTCGATCTGGGCCGCGACCGGCTCGATGCTCGGTGCCGTGACGGCAAGACGATTGAGCACACCGACTTCGCGTGCCAGGCCCTTGACGCTCAGGCAGTCACCGCGGTTCGGAGTCAGATCGACCTCGATGGCGCTGTCGTCGAGGTTCAGGAAGTCACGGGCATCACGGCCCACCGGCGCATCCGCGGCCAGCACCATGATGCCGTCGGAGGCTTCCGCCTCCAGCCCCAGCTCGGAGGCACCGCAGATCATGCCGCGGGATTCGACACCGCGCAGCTTGGCCTTGCGAATCTTGAAGTCACCCGGAAGCTTCGCGCCGACTTGGGCGAAGAGCACCTTCTGACCGGCGGCGACATTCGGCGCGCCACACACGACCTGCACCAGCTCACCACTGCCATCATCCACCTGACAGACGTTGAGGCGATCAGCCTCCGGATGCGGTTGCTTGTCCTTGACCTCGGCCACGACAACACCGGTGAACTCACCGGCGACGGGCTCGATACCATCGACTTCCAGACCGGCCATGGTGACCTGATCGGCCAGCTGCTGGGTGTTCAGTTCCGGCGACACCCACTCACGCAGCCACTGTTCGGAAAATTTCATCTTGCTGTCCTGTTCCGTATGTTCACGCCCTCACGGCGCGATACGTGAATGAGTGCCTAGCTGAACTGGCGAAGGAAACGCAGGTCGTTCTCGAAGAACAACCGCAGGTCATTGACGCCATAACGCAGCATCGCCAGACGCTCCACGCCCATGCCGAAGGCGAAGCCGCGGAAGCGTTCGCTATCGATACCGGAGTGACGGAAGACTTCCGGATGCACCATGCCGCAGCCCATCACCTCGAGCCAGCCGGTGTGGGAGCAGACACGACAGCCGTCACCGGCACACATCACGCACTGGATGTCGACTTCGGCGGACGGCTCGGTGAACGGGAAGTAGGACGGACGGAAACGGACTTCCAGATCATCGCGCTCGAAGAAGGCATGCAGGAACTCTTCGACGGTGCCCTTGAGGTCAGCGAAGCTGACGTTCTCATCTACCAGCAGACCCTCGACCTGATGGAACATCGGGGTATGGGTCAGGTCAGAGTCGCAGCGATAGACACGCCCTGGGCAGACGATGCGCAGCGGCGGCTCACTGGCCTTCATGCTGCGCACCTGCACCGGCGAGGTATGCGTACGCAGCAGACGCGTGGCGTCGAAGTAGAACGTATCGTGCATCGCACGCGCCGGGTGATGCGACGGGATGTTCAGCGCTTCGAAGTTGTGGTGGTCATCTTCGATCTCCGGGCCTTCGGCAACCCCGTAGCCGATGTGCGCGAAGAAGCTCTCGATGCGCTCAAGCGTGCGCGTCACCGGGTGCAGGCCACCCACTGGCTCGCCGCGTCCCGGCAAGGTGACGTCGACGCGTTCAGCAGCCAGTCGTGCATTGAGCGCTGCCGTTTCCAGCGCGGTACGACGCGCTTCCAGCTCGCCGTTCAGCAGCTGCTTGGCTTCGTTGATGGTCTCACCGGCCTTGGGACGCTCTTCGGGGGACAGTTTGCCCAACCCCTTGAGCAGCGCGGTGATCTCGCCCTTCTTGCCCAGAAAGCGTACCCGCACCTCATCGAGGGTCTGGACGTCTCCGGCCGCCTGGATCGCGGTGCGTGCTTCGTCCACCAGGGTGGAAAGATGTTCCATCCGTTCAGCTCCGATCGCTTGAGTCATCGACGTGGTAGAGCCCACGTCAATGGAAGTCGCGCCGACCCGAAGATCGGCAGGGAGAACGCTCCGTCCGCGGTGAGTCACACAGACGGTCGCGCCCTTGCCAGAGTCCGGCCCGATCCGCGGCCAGTCTCATTCATGTTCGCGCTGGCGCCTCTCCCGAAATCCGAGGGAGACACCAAACAAAAACAGGGGAAGAGCGGCTGCTCTTCCCCTGTGACGTAACACGTCATCTCGATGCCACCTGAGCTGTCCAATGCAAGCATTCGACAGTCGCGCCTCGACTCACCACTCGCGTGGCTGGCCGGTGCCGGGCGACATCTGATCCGGTCACTTACTGAGCAGCCTTGGCCTTCTCGACGATGGCAGCAAAGGCAGCTTTTTCGTGAACCGCGATATCGGCGAGGACCTTGCGGTCGATCTCGATATTGGCCTTCTTCAGGCCAGCGATGAAGCGGCTGTAAGACATGCCATTGATGCGGGCCGCAGCGTTGATACGCGCGATCCACAGGGCACGGAACTGACGCTTGCGGACACGACGGTCACGGTAAGCGTACTGGCCGGCCTTGATGACAGCCTGCTTGGCTACGCGGAAGACGCGTGAACGCGCTCCGTAGTAACCCTTGGCCTGCTTCATGATCTTCTTGTGACGGCGACGTGCGACGACGCCACGCTTGACGCGGGACATAGCGTACTCCTGATATTAAGAAAGTTGGACCGAGGTAAGGACGGCTTACAGGTTCGGCAGCATGCGCTGGATCAGCGCCTTGTCTGCAGCGTGAACCTGCTTCATGCCACGCAGCTGACGCTTACGCTTGGTCGACTTCTTGGTCAGGATGTGGCTACGGAAGGACTGCTTGTGCTTGAAGCCGTTGGCAGTCTTCTTGAAGCGCTTGGCAGCGCCGCGGTTAGTCTTGATCTTCGGCATGAGTATTAACTCCGCTCGGTTTCTTGAGAAAATCCAAGGCCGACAAAAAGAGCCACGCCCGCAAGCGTGACCCTGATGTGTCCGTTCTACTGCCTGTGGATCACTTCTTTTTCGGCGCGAGAATCATGATCATCTGACGGCCTTCCATCTTCGGGAAGGACTCGACGGTCACGAGTTCACCGAGGTCGCCGGCGATACGTTCCATCAGCTTGCGGCCGATGTCCTGATGCGCCATTTCACGACCACGGAAGCGCAAGGTAACCTTGCCCTTGTCTCCGCCTTCGATGAAGCGAGTCAGGTTACGCAGCTTGACCTGATAATCGCCTTCATCGGTACCAGGACGGAATTTGACTTCCTTGACCTGGATTTGCTTCTGCTTCTTCTTCTGAAGATTCTTCTGTTTCTTCTCATCGAAAAGAAACTTGCCGTAATCCATGATCTTGCAGACGATGGGATCGGCATTGGAAATCTGGACGAGGTCGAGCCCTGCCTCTTCGGCCTTGGTGAGCGCTTCCTTCGTCGGCACTACGCCGACCTGCTCTCCATCTGCGTCGATGAGGCGGACTTCGTCCGCACGAATACGGTCATTGATGGGAGCCCGCTTTTCCTGGGGGCGTCCGCGCTGATTATTCCGCTTGATCGTTGCGTCTCCGTTTGGCTGAAATTCGTTACTGTCAGACCTGTTCTTCCTTCAGGCGTTCCATGAATTCTGAAACTTTCATGGTGCCGAGGTCTTCACCGGAACGGGTTCTGACAGCTACTGCATCAGCTTCCACTTCCTTGTCGCCGACGACGATGAGGTAAGGAACCTTCTGCAGAGTATGCTCACGGATTTTAAAGCCGATCTTCTCGTTCCTCAAGTCTGCTTTGACACGGATGTCATGTTTCTCGAGGCGAGAGACCAGATCCTTGGCATATTCTGCCTGGGAATCCGTGATGTTCATCACGACAATCTGCTCCGGGGCGAGCCAGAAAGGCATCGCGCCAGCGTGGTGCTCGATCAGTATGCCGAGGAAGCGCTCGAAGGAGCCGAGAATCGCACGGTGCAACATGACCGGAGTGCGACGCTCACCGCTTTCATCGACGAACTGGGCACTGAGACGCTCAGGCAGATTGAAGTCGAGCTGTAGCGTACCACATTGCCAGACACGATTCAGGCAATCTCGCAGGGAGAATTCAATCTTTGGTCCATAGAAGGCGCCTTCGCCCGGCTGAAGCTCCCACGGCAGGCCGGTCGCATCCAGTGCCGCCTGCAGGCCAGCCTCGGCCTTGTCCCAGGCTTCCGGCTCACCGATGAACGACTCGGGGCGTGTCGAGAGCTTGAGCTCGACATCCTCGAAGCCGAACTGACGATAGACTTCCAGCGTCAGTCGGATGAAGTCTTCCGCCTCGGACTGCACCTGATCATCGGTACAGAAGATGTGAGCATCGTCCTGAGTGAAACCACGCACACGCATCAGGCCGTGCAGAGAGCCTGAAGGCTCGTTGCGATGACAGGAGCCGAACTCGGCCAGACGCAGCGGCAGGTCGCGGTAGCTCTTGAGCCCCTGATTGAAGACCTGGACGTGGCACGGGCAGTTCATCGGCTTGACAGCGTACTCACGCTTCTCGGACTCGGTGGTGAACATCAGCTCGTTGTAATGACCCCAGTGCCCGGACTTCTTCCAGAGCGAAAGATCGACGACCTGAGGCGTCTTGATCTCCTGATAGCCGTTGGCTCGCTGGATGCGGCGCATGTACTGCTCGAGCACCTGATACATGGTCCAGCCATTCGGGTGCCAGAACACCATGCCCGGTGCCTCTTCCTGCATGTGGAAGAGATCCAGCTTCTTGGCCAGCTTGCGGTGGTCGCGCTTCTCGGCTTCCTCGAGACGCTTGAGGTAGGCCTTGAGCTGCTTCTTGTCCGGCCAGGCGGTGCCATAGATACGCGTCAGCATCGGCTTGGTGGAATCACCACGCCAGTAGGCACCTGCCAGCTTGAGCAGCTGGAAGTGCTTCAGGTGACGCGTGTTCGGCACGTGCGGGCCACGGCACATGTCGGTGTATTCTTCATGGTGATACAGGCGGATGGTATCGCCCTCACCGATGCCTTCGATGATTTCCTGCTTGTACGGCTCTTCACGCTTCTCGAAAGCGGCCATGGCCTCGTCACGCGAGACGTACTCGCGGACCACGTCGTACTCGCTGTCGATCAGCTGCTTCATGCGCTTCTCGATGGACTCGAGGTCTTCCGGCGTCACGGAGCGACCGAAATCGATGTCGTAATAGAAACCGTCATCGATGACCGGACCGATGGCCATCTTGGCATCCGGATAGAGCTGCTTGACGGCATGACCAATCAAGTGGGCGCAGGAGTGACGGATCACGTCCAGGCCTTCGGCATCACGGGCCGTGAGAATGGCGACGTCAGCATCTTCGGTGATCATGTCGGCGGCATCGACTTCGACGCCGTTGATCTTGCCGGCGACACACGCCTTGGCAAGGCCGGGACCGATGGATTCGGCCAGCTGCATCACGGAAATCGGAGTATCGAAGGTACGCTGGCTGCCGTCAGGCAGGGTAACGATAGGCATGAAGGAATCCTTGCATTCAGTGGTGGCCCTTACCAAGGGTCACGTGAAGCGAATTTAGCCGAGCGCCCGGGGCGTCGGCTCGATGGGGTGGTACGGATCATGGACGGAACGGTTGCCGTCCCCGGCCTACGATGCCAGGGGAAGCTGCCGTGATGGCGCAGAGCGCTGACGCGCCGGCCACACATCACGGACGCACGGACCGATGGCCCATGATCGAGACAAGACCTTAGCAGCCCACTCAAATAGCGTAAAGACACACTCATGAGCAGGTACATGATCATGAAGGGGAAACGCAGACGGGGCGCCCGAAGGCGCCCCGTCTGATTCAGCTTACCGCGATGGGCTTACTTGACTTCAGCAAGCTCGACGCGACGGTTTTCAGCACGACCTGCAGCGGTGTCGTTGCTGGCAACCGGCTGCTCTTCACCGTAACCCATGGTTTCCATGCGGTTGGAACCGACACCTTCAGAGGCCAGATACGCCTTGACGGAGTCAGCACGCTTCTGGGAGAGCTGCTTGTTGTAGGAGTCAGAACCCACGGAATCAGTGTGACCTTCGATACGGACACGAACGTTCTCGTTGGACACCAGCTTGGCAGCCACACCGTTCAGCACTTGCTCAGCGCCGGAGGTCAGCTTGGCGGAGTCGAACTCGAAGTTCACGTCGCGCAGCACGAGGTCAGCGACACAGCCCAGGGCGTTGACCTTGGCACCTGCCGGAGTGTTCGGGCACTGGTCCTGGTAGTCCGGCACGCCGTCACCATCGGAATCCAGCGGGCAGCCTTTCGCGTCAACAGTGACGCCGGCCGGGGTACCCGGGCACTGGTCCTTGTAGTCAGCAACGCCGTCACCGTCGGTGTCCAGCGGGCAGCCTTTCGCATCGACTGCGACGCCTGCCGGAGTACCCGGGCATTCGTCACGATCGTTCGGCACGCCATCGCCGTCGTCGTCCATGGACTTCGGAGCGTCGTCAGCACACAGCAGTGCACCGGCAGTCGCGCCGCCCACGGCACCCAGAGAAGCGCCGGTGTCTTCGTCGCTGTCGCCAGAGACGCCGTAACCAATCCCCCCACCGATCAGGCCACCGGCCAGACCGCAGACGAACGGCTGGCTGTACCACGGCTTCTCAGCGGATGAGGACTGGGAAGCAGAGCTTGCACAGCCAGACAGGCCAACAACCAATGCAGACCCCAGAACCAGGCCAGTCGTAGATCTTTTCATGTAAGACTCCTTCTTTACACAGCGCTATTTGTAACGGGGTGTTACGCAGCGGCTCCGAGTATAAGAGCCGAACTCGTTACGGTGAAAGGAATTTTATATACCTCATCCCTTTAGAAGAAAGCACATCTGAGTGCGTCCTTCCAGCTCTGATCGGGTCTGTTTCCCTTGAAAACGGTACCGATCCTCATGCATACGTTGAAGGAAAACAGTGTTTTTTGCAACGTCGAAAAACTTTGACACTACCTGTATCATTTAAGAGACGCTGTAAAAGTCACGATTCATGCACCGTTCAGGTGGTGACGCACCAGTCCCTCGAAGAGCGCGACACCCGGCATGATCAGGTCATCCGGGAAATCATAGCGGGGATGATGGAGTCCCGGGAGCGCTTCACCGGCCCCCAGCGTGAACATGGCGGCATGGCATTCTCGCCCCAGCACTCCGAAATCTTCCGACCAGCGATGTGCCTGATCCAGCTCATGACAGGGCTGCCCCACCTGCGCCGCCACGCGACGAATCACCGCGTTCGCCTCAGCTGAATTCCAGGTCGCCTCAAAGGCATCGCACCAGTCCACCTCGATGCCGAGATGGTCCTCTTCCGCCTCACTGCGGGCCAATGAGACCGCCGCCTCGGCGAGGGCCTTCATCATGTCGTTGCTTTCCGTGCGCAGGGTCGCCATCACCTCGGCATCCCCCGGCGCGGTGCCGAAGGCGACCTCCCCCAGCCGCGCGTGCACCAGAGTGACCATGGCAAGCCCCGTCTCGTCCGCGAACTGCAGCGGCAGACGAGAGAGTCCCTGCATGATGCGACACATGGCCATGGCGGGACTGCGCCCATTCTCGGGATGGGCTGCGTGGGCGCACAGTCCGGAAAGCCGCACGATCATGCCCCGCGAGGCACAGGTGAAGGCGTCATCACGGACGCTGACCTCTCCCAGCGGCCGCCCCGGCAGATTGTGGCAGGCATAGAGGAAATCCGGCTTGATGGTCTCGAAGGCCTTGGTGCGTACCACCGCACGCGCACCCTCTCCCGTCTCCTCGGCGGGCTGGAACAGCAATACCACCTCGCCCCTGGCTACCGGGCGCCTGGCCAGGCGCTGCGCCACTCCCAGCAGCCACGTCATGTGCCCATCGTGACCACAGAGATGGCCGACATGCTGGTGACAGGATGACCAGTCTCCCCGTGGCACCTCATCGATGGGCAACGCATCGAGCTCACAGCGCAACATGACCCGCGGGCCGGGCGCGGCGCCGCGGAAGATGGCCGCCAGACCATGCCCCCCCAATCCCGTGACCACCTCGGCGCCTGCCTCTTCCATCCAGCCGGCGATCAGGGCCGAGGTAGCTTCCTCCTGCCCGGACAGCTCCGGTGCCCGATGCAGCGCATGACGCAGCTCGATCAGTTCAGTTCCCAGCAGCGGGAGCGTATTGTTCATGCCAGCCTCTCAATGGCCTGATACCACCCGAATTCACACGATGCCCTGCGGCTCGTGACCCGCGGGTCCGAAGCAAATGCTCTCCCCGCCCGTGCGCAGCACCCGATGCCGCTATAGCGCCTGACCCAGATCCGTCGGTGCCACGGGCCGTTCACGTCCCAGGTACTCGCGATACCACACCGGCATGCTTTCCAGCACGCATTGCGCTGCCTGCTGAAGAGGCTTGGCCATCTCTTCCTCGACGGCGATGCGCTCCTTGTCCTCTGCCAGCCGCTCACGCGGGCTCAGTGCCTTTCGTGCCGAGTGGGTATGCAGGTGGGACACTCGCCCGTGCAGGGTGCCAAAGGCCCCCAGGACGTCATCCTCTGCCAGCGAGGTATCCAGTATCTCGATCAACACCTTGCAGCGCAGCCCCCCTTCCACGAGGTCCACCTGGCCGGCCTGCATGGCACGGGCAATCGCTTCAAGACTCTCCAGGCAATTGGCGCGTGCACGCGTCAACTCCTCTGCACGCAACGCCTCGCGCTTCCTCACCTCACGGCGCAACTTGAGCGCATAGGCCGTCAGACCGGCGATGATGATGAGTGCAATGACGATCAGAATGATGCTGGTACTCAGGGACATGCGATTCTCCTGCCGAAATCAAGTGACGAGTATAGGGACTGCGGACGGGACACCCAAGGCGGCGCGATGCCCCAGGGGCCCCCGCGCGATGCCTGACAGAAAAAAAGCCCCGTATCCAGCGGGATACAGGGCTTTCTGATCAGCAGGTAATTCGCTCAGCGCCCCGCCATCAATGTCTCGAAACTGGCCTTGAGCTTGAGGTTCTGGGCCTGATGGGAGTAGCCCGTGGCAAGTGCGGCCAGGGTTCTGCTCAGCGCATCGGAGTCGCTCTCCAGCAGATGGGTACAGCGCTCGGCCCACTGCATCGGGCTGGATTGCGCGGCCATCACCAGCGAGGGGTGATCGTCGAGCAACTCGGCCGAGCCGACACGCGCGTTGAGCAATACCGGGGTACCACAGGCCATGGCTTCCAGCGCGACACGTCCGAATTCCTCGATATGTGCCGGCAGAACGAACAGGTCCAGCGCGCCATAGAGCGTTTCGACCTCGGCGATGGTCGAACGCCAGATCATGCGCTCAGCCACACCGGCCACCTGTGCCTGCTGCTGGTAGGGCGCGGCATCATCCTTGCCCACCACCAGAAAGCGATAGCGTCCGGGGCTGGCCTGCTCCATCAGCGCGGCCATGGCGACGAATCCGGCCACATTGCGCTTGGTGAAGTTCCCTGAGGTCACCAGCCCGATCAACTGCTCTTCCCCACTGACGCCAAGCGCCTCACGCTGGGCTTCACGGCCGGCACGTGCACGCTCGGGCGTGAACTGCACCGGGTCATAGCCCGGGTAGCTGATCTCGATCTTGTCCGGCGAGATCGCGTAGCGCTCGACGAGATCATCGCCCATCATGCGCGAATTGACCGCCACCTGACGGAACTTGCCACCGTTGAGCACGTGATCATGGATCGCGGCCACTTCATGATTCTCAGGCAGATCACGGCCATGGATGCACTGTGACGCCAGATGCACGCAGTTGTGCAGATAGACGGTATCCAGGCTCTCGCAATCCCCATGGCTGACCAGCAGGTCCGGCGTGTGGCGACGGGCCCATGCCTGAACCCGACGATTGAACCAGAAGCGCCGATAGGCCCCCTTGAACGGCCAGCGCCACAGACGCACCAGCTCCGCGCCATGCTCCCGCGCCAGCTCAGGCTTGCCACGTTCGGCGAGAATCACCACGCGATACCCCAGCGCGGTCAGGGCGTCCGCCTGCTCGAAGGCGTTGCGACTGGCACCGGTGCTCTTCTCGACCTGACGAATGGCAATCGCGGCCAGCTTTTCTGACCTCGCGAGACCCGCGCTCACGAGGCCTCCGGGGCTTGATGCATGGAATCGCCACGGCCGACCGCGTAATACATCAGGCCGGCAGACTTCATGGCGGACGGCTCGAAGAGGTTGCGGCCATCCACCACCACTGGGAAGGCCAGCTGGGTCTTGAGCCAGCCGGCATCCAGCGTGCGGAATTCCTTCCATTCGGTGCACACCGCCAGCGCATCCGCGCCCTTGACCGCCTGGATGCGATCCGCCACCAGCACCAGGTCATCGCGCTCACCGTAGATACGACGGCATTCCTTCATCGCTTCCGGGTCATAGGCCTGCACCTTGGCACCCGCCGCCCATAGCGCTTCCATCAGCGTGCGGCTCGGCGCGTCGCGCATGTCATCGGTGTTCGGCTTGAAGGCCAGCCCCCAGACGGCAATCGTCTTGCCGGCGAGATCCCCATCGAAGGCACGTGACAGCTTCTCGAACAGCGTGACCTTCTGGCGCTTGTTGACGGATTCCACCGCGGTGAGCAGCTCGGCCTCATAGCCTACCTGACTGGCGGTACGCGCCAGCGCCTGGACATCCTTCGGGAAGCAGGAGCCACCGTAGCCACAGCCCGGGTAGATGAAGTGGTAACCGATGCGCGGATCACTGCCGATCCCGCGACGCACTTCCTCGATATCCGCGCCCAGGCGCTCGGCCAGGTTGGAGATCTCGTTCATGAAGCTGATCTTGGTGGCCAGCATCGCGTTGGCGGCGTACTTGGTCAGCTCGGCGGCGCGCACATCCATGAACATCAGCTTTTCATGGTTGCGATTGTAGGGGGCATAGCATTCGCGCATGCGCTCGCGCACCGCCTCGGAATCGGTGCCGACCACGATGCGGGCACCGCGCGTGAAGTCCTCCAGCGCCGCGCCCTCCTTGAGGAATTCCGGGTTGGAGCAGACATCGAACGCAACACTCACGCCGCGGTGCTTGAGCACCTCTGCCACGCGGGCATGCACGCGATCCGCAGTGCCCACCGGCACGGTGGACTTGTCGATGATGACCTTGTAGTCATCCATGTGCTCACCGATGGTGCCCGCCACGGCCAGCACGTACTTGAGATCGGCACTGCCGTCTTCATCCGGCGGCGTGCCCACGGCAATGAACTGCAGCACGCCGTGCGCGACGGCCTCGCGGGCGTCGGTGGTGAAGTTGAGACGTCCCGCCTCCACGTTGCGCGTCACCATGCTCTCGAGCCCCGGCTCGAAGATGGGGATCTCACCCTGCTTGAGGCGCTCGATCTTGGCGGCGTCCACGTCCATGCAGATCACGTCATGGCCAACATCCGCTAGACAGGTGCCGGTGACCAGACCTACGTAACCTGTTCCGAAGACAGTGATTTTCATGTCAGTCCTTGGGTGTCTCTGAGGGTAGTGAAGGGGGTGACAGGGTGATCGGCGCGGAGGTTTCCCTCGCCGTCACGCCAGAAGATTGTGCACGAGCGGATGACGCGCCATCCGAAGCGCTGTCGAGCAAGCCATCCGGACTTTCCAGCAGACGCGTCGTGGCCTCCACGGCCTCTTCCAGTTCTTCGGCACCGGGGGCCAGCGGCCGGGCAAGAAAGTCCGACGGCAGATCCTCGAAGAAGTTCAGACGCCCCAGTTGATCCAGCACTGGATGGCGCTCGCGCGGCTGATAGCAGGCCGACCAGGGTGACAGACATGGCTTGTCCCCCGAGAAGTGGATTCCCATCCAGTCACTGGCCAGATAGGGAAGATCAAAACTGGCGAACGGCTGACGGGCATGCTCGCGCAGATGCACCATCTCACGCTCGGGATTGGGACCACGCCCCGCCTGCCACAGCCACAGGGGAATGCGATAAGGCGCCTGGCTGGGGCGATCACCGCCATGCACGTAAGCATCGCTGAGCGGATCATGCTCAAGACCATGATCGGAAAGGTAGAGCACGCCGGCATGGCGACCCTCGAGACGTTGGAAGACGCCCTCCAGCACCTGGTCCGTGAAGCGGATACTGTCGTCATAGGCATCGGTCAGCGGCGAGGTACTGTCCGGTGTCAGGAAGTAACGCAGCGAGTCGGGGTACTGCAGGCTGGCCGGCGGATGGCTGCCGTACAGATGCAGTACGATCAGTCGCGGCCCTTTGACCTTGCGCGCCAGTGCCTCATCGAGTGCATCCAGCAGTCCGTCGTCGTACTCCGTCATGATGGTTCTGGCGACGTCGGCACGCTGGGCGATGGCGGTGATCCAGGTGCGCTCGGAGGTGATATCGAGCCCCTGACGTGACAGCCACTCCGTATGCATGCCGGCCTGATTGGCCAATGAAATCAGGTTGGCATCCAGATAGCGCGGCGAGAAGGTGCGCGGGTCCATCAGACTGGAAAGCATCGGCACCGCCAGCACCGTCTGCGGCGCCGGCGCGATAGCCTGATCAAAGACCACCAGCTGATCACGACGGGCGTCGAGATTGGGCGTGGTCGGGCGCGAATACCCGTAGAGCGACAGCTGATCACGCCGCTGGGACTCACCGATCACCAGCACGAAGACCGCATCATCCGGCACATCAGGGCTGAGCGTGACCTTGCCGAAATCGTAGTCATCCGCCATCAATGCCTTGAAACGCTCCTTTTCCCACCAGGCATGTGAGGTGGTGGCCAGGTTCCAGCCCGGCGATACCGACAGCGTGGTGATGGCCAGCGGCACGCTGGCACGCCCCCACTGCCAGCTACCAGCCAGCAGCATCAGCATCCAGAGCACGAAGGCGATTCCGCTGCGCCCCCCCAGCCGGGCACGAGCCAACCCCGCCCCATGGCGATTGGCCAGTGACAGGGCCAGCAGGAAGAACCCCAGCGGCACGATGAGTGCCAGCGGGAACTTGAACAGCATCGCCATCGACTCGCTGCGACTGGTATCCAGCGAACTCAGCGCGAAGGCCAGGCCATAGCGCGAATCGTAATAGACGGCGCTGACCACACTGGCCGAGAGATTGACGCCCAATGCGGCCATCAGGCCAAGTGCCGGCCAGCGCCAGCGTGGGCGATGGGCTGCCGCCAGCAGACACGGCCACAGCAGCAGGTTACCGACCAGGATCAGACCGCCCTCGAGCAGCCCGTGGTAGATCAATGGCACCAGACTGGCCAGCGATGACAGCAGCACGGCGCTGATCAGCCCACCGGCGACACCGCCATCGGTGCGTCTGGCAAAGAGAGCACGCCCCGCGCGGCGCAGCATGCCTTCGCCACCACCGGCCCCGGGCCGCTCATTGTCATGGGTTTCACGCATCATGAGTCATCTCGCTCAGGCGCAAGCGTCAGCACTCCAGCACCTGGCGCCAGCGGCCGTCAGACTGGCCACAGGCAATGAAGAAAGGATTTCTGAGGGTGTCACGCGCGTTGTAACGCAGGACATCCGGCTGACCATCGGTCAGGCTCTGCGCATCGAAGACACACCCGCCCGCCGCTTCCAGCACGGCCTGCGCCGCGGCGGTGTCCCACTCGCAGGTCGGGGCATAGCGCGGGTAGAGATCCGCGTCGCCTTCCGCGATACGACAGAATTTCAGCGAACTGCCGCAGCTGACGGTCTCGACCGGCGTCAGACGCTCGATCAGCGCCGCCGTCTGCGCATCGAGATGCGACTTGCTGGCCACGACTCTCAACACCTCGGGCTCCGGGCTGACGCGAATGGCCGTTCGTCCATTGGCGTCCTCGCGAAACGCGCCCACGCCATCAAGCCCGCTCCAGGTCGCCCTGAGCACCGGCGCATCCACCACGCCCAGCACGCTGCGCGTCCCCTGGATCAAGGCGACATTGACGGTGTATTCGCCACTGCCGTTGACGAACTCGCGGGTGCCATCCAGCGGGTCCACCAGCCAGAAGGTCTGCCAGTCACGGCGCGCCACGATATCCGCCTTGTCGCTTTCCTCGGAGAGCACCGGAATCTGCGGCGTCAGGCGGGCCAGCCCCTCCACCAGCACACGGTGTGCCGCAAGATCCGCGGCCGTCACCGGACTGTCATCGGCCTTGGCGCGTGTCTCGAGATCGCCGCCCTGCGCAACGGCGAGTATCGCCTGCCCCGCATCACGGCAGAGCGTCTCGATGGCCGTCAGAAGTTCAAGATCAGGGGTGACATCAGACTGATTCATGGAAGTCTCGCAGATAATTCAAGGGAGTCAGCACGCGGCTTTCAGCTCGGGGCCATCATACGCAAAAGCGGCCGCGGATTCTGCCCACGGCCGCTTCCAGGAAGCCATTGATGATGGGGTGCGAGCTCACTCGCACGCCCATCTCAATCGGTGCTGCTATGCCTGCTTCAGTTGCTGCGATAGCCATTGGGGTTGCGTGACTGCCAACGCCAGCTGTCAGCCATCATGCGATCCAGCCCCAGCTCCGCCTTCCACTTCAATTCCTTGAAGGCCTTGTCCGGCTCCGCCCAGCATTCGGCGATATCACCGGAACGCCGCGGCGCGATGCGATAAGGCACCGGGCGACCGCTGGCCTTCTCGAAGGCCTTGACCATGTCCAGCACACTATAGCCAGTGCCGGTACCCAGGTTGTAGGTGTGGACACCATCACGCGCATCACCGGCCAGATAGTCCAGCGCCTTGAGGTGGCCATCGGCCAGGTCGACGACGTGGATGTAGTCACGCACCCCGGTGCCATCCGGCGTCGGATAGTCATCACCGAACACTGCCAGCTCTTCAAGGCGACCCACCGCCACCTGGCTGATATAGGGCACCAGGTTGTTGGGGATGCCGTTGGGGTCCTCACCGATGGTACCGGACTCGTGGGCACCCACCGGATTGAAATAGCGCAGCAGCGCGATGCGCCAGCTGTCATCCGCCACGGACAGGTCACGCAGCACTTCCTCGACCATCAGCTTGGAGCGGCCGTAGGGGTTGGTCGCGGACGTCGGGAAGTCTTCACGGATCGGCGTGGACGCCGGATCGCCATACACGGTGGCGGAGGAAGAGAACACGATACGCTTGACGCCGGCCCGCGCCATGGCATCACACAGCACCAGGGTGCCATTGACGTTGTTGTCGTAGTAGGCCAGCGGCTTGGCGACGCTCTCGCCCACCGCCTTGAGCCCGGCGAAGTGGACCACGGCCTCGATATCATGACGCTCGAACAGGCTGTCGAGCAGCGCGCCGTTGCGGATATCCCCTTCGACGAACGGCACTTCGCGTCCGGCAAGCGTCGCCACACGCGCGAGGGAGGCTTCGCTGGCATTGGACAGGTTGTCCAGCACCAGCACCTGATGGCCGGCCTCCATGAGCGCCAATACCGTATGAGACCCGATGTAGCCTGCACCACCCGTGACCAGAATCATCCATCATCTTCCTTGTGAAAGTAACGCGACAGTGGGCCGCGCAGTTGACCTGCGCCGGCCCCGTTCATGGCTGCTAACCCTACCTTCCAGCCCTTGCGCTCACAAGTCCACAGCCAACGACAGCGTCTGTCGCCAGACAGCAACCTGACCCGTGCAGGATGGCGTCACGCAAGGCCTCGCACGCGACCTGAGCGCCTCGGATCGAGCGTCGCGCTTGCGCGGCGTCAAGGTTTCACCCACGGGAGTTTCGAAACAGGCAATGAAGGCTATTGAGCCGTGGCGCAATGCTGAGACAATGGCGCCGCCTGCCGGCCCGAAAGCCCCACCTGACCGACTCTCGGCGGCGATCGACCGACGCAGGCAGCATGACACGACGTGCATGATCTCCCGTTCAGGAACGAATGCATGCCGTGCAGTGAACAACGCCAACACGACAACGTGCCATCACCTACCATGACCCATACCAACAACACGATGACCAACATGATGAGGAAGCCTGTCGCCAGCGGGCTTCTCTGGAGTCGACATGCCTGAGCAACCTACCGATCACGTCGTTGATCAATCCTCCACGCCGCCGCAAGCGCCACTTGCGGCGCGTATCGGTCTGATACTCGGTCCGCTCCTGCTGCTGCTGACCTGGCTGACCCCTGCCCCGGGCGACATGCCGGACACCGCCTGGCTCTGCGTGGGCCTGGCGCTGTTGATGGCGACCTGGTGGGCCACCGAAGCATTGCCGATACCGGTGACGTCGCTGTTGCCCATCGTGCTGGTGCCCGCACTTGGCATCGACGACATCAAAAGCACCACGGCAGCCTATGCCAATCCGACCATCTATCTGTTCCTCGGCGGCTTCCTGCTCGGGATCGCCATGCAGCGCTGGGACCTGCATCGCCGCGTGGCCCTGCATACGCTGAAGCTTGCCGGCCATTCGCCCCGCCGTCAGATCGCCGGTTTCATGATCGCCACCGGCTTCATCAGCATGTGGGTATCCAATACCGCGACCAGCATCATGATGCTGCCCATCGGCATGTCAGTGGTCAGCCTGATGTCCAGTGGCCGGGATGAGCGCGACAGCGACGACCCGGAGCTGAAGCGCTACGCCGCCGCCCTGCTGCTGGCCATCGCCTACTCCGCCAGCCTTGGCGGTATCGCGACACTGATCGGTACGCCGCCGAATGCCCTGCTGGCGGGTTACCTGTCCAGTGACCAGGGCATCGAGATCGGCTTCGCCCAGTGGATGGTCGTCGGCCTGCCGGTGGCCATCGCGATGTGCACCATCACCTGGTGGTGGTTGACGCGCACGCCCTTCTCCTTCGCATCCGAGACTTCGGACAGTGGCGAGATGATAAAGCGTGAGCTCAAGGCACTGGGTGTCATGAGCAGCGCCGAGAAGCGTGTCGGCATCGCCTTCCTGGTAGCCGCCCTGCTGTGGATGTTCCGCCCGCTGATCAATCAGAGCGGCCTTGAGTGGCTGTCGGATACCGGCATCGCCATGGCCATCGGCGTCGGACTGTTCGCGATTCCCTCCGGCACCTCACGCGGTCGTCGCCTGCTGGTGTGGGAAGACGCGCGTGACCTGCCCTGGGGCGTATTGCTGCTGTTCGGGGGGGACTGGCACTGGCGGGCGTCATCAAGAGCTCGGGTCTGGCGGAGTGGATCGCCGGACAGCTGTCGATGTTCAGCGTGCTGCCGCTCATCGGGCTCGTGGGCATCGTGGTACTGGTGATCATCTTCCTGACCGAGGTCACATCCAATACCGCGACGGCCGCCGCCTTCCTGCCCCTGCTGGGCGCGCTTGCGCTGTCGCTGGACATCGACCCGCTGCTGATCACCGTGCCGGCGGCCATCGCGGCCAGCTGCGCCTTCATGATGCCGGTGGCCACGCCACCCAATGCCATCGTGTTCGCCACCGGGCACCTCAAGATCCAGACCATGATGCGCGCCGGCTTCTTCCTGAACCTGGCAGGCACCGTGGTGGTCACGCTGCTGGCCTATGGCCTGATCGTGGCACTGTGGAGCTGATTCCCTGACAGCGTGACGTGACCCATCACTCGCGCCGCAAGGGGGATCCCCCGAAACGACAACGCCGGACTCCCATGGAGTCCGGCGTTGTCGTTCATGCCAGGCAGATTCTGCGACATCTCATCATGACACCTGCTGTCATGTTCAGAAGAAGCCGAGGAAGCCCTTGATGATCAGCGAGTTGGCGATATCGATCAGGAAGCCACCCACCACCGGCACGATGATGAAGGCCAGACGTGACGGCCCGTGGTGCTGCGTGACCGCCTGCATGTTGGCGATCGCCGTCGGCGTGGCGCCCATGCCGAAACCACAGTTACCCGCGACCAGCACCGCAGCGTCGTAGTTCTTGCCCATCAGGCGGAAGGTGACCTGGGTGGTGTAGAGGAACACCAGCGCGACCTGTGCCAGCAGGATGGCCAGAATCGGCAGTGCCAGATTGGCCAGATCCCAGAGCTTGAGCGTCATCAGTGCCAGTGCCAGGAAGATTGACAGACTGATGTTGCCCAGCACATCCACGGCATGGGTATTGAGATGCTTGTCGCCGAAGGCGCGCACCACGTTGCCGATGACGATACAGCTGAACAGCACCCACACGAAGGTCGGCAGCGAGAAGGCCGTATCCGCCGTGAGTGCCTGCAGCTGCTGACCGCTGACGACCCCGAGCAGCAACATGAAGAGCGTTTTCAGAGCATTGGCGGTATTCAGCGGGTGCTGGACTTCCGTCTCGTCATACTCGGAATCGCTGACCTGGGCATTGATGTCCTGTCCTTCACGCTTCATGCGATTGATCAGGAAACGTGCCGTCGGCCCACCGATCAGCGACCCGAACACCAAGCCGAAGGTGGCACAGGCCATCGCGACTTCCATCGCGCCATTGATGCCATATTCATCGGCGAAGACGTTGGCCCAGGCAGCCCCTGTACCGTGACCACCGGACATGGTGATGGAACCGCCGAGCAGCCCCAGTACCGGGTCGAGGCCAAACAGGCTGGCAACACCGACACCCAGCAGGTTCTGCAGGATGAGCAGGCCGATGACCAGCACGAGGAACAGGATCAGCTTGCTGCCGCCGGCGCGAATCATGCGGACGTCCGCCGACAGGCCGACCGAGCCGAAGAACAGCAACATGAAGGGGGTCTGGAGACCGGCGAAGAACTGAAACTCGTAGCCCAAGCCACGCAGGCCGGTGACGATGAGGGTGGCGATGAGACCGCCGACCACAGGTTCGGGGATGTTGAACTCGCGCAGCACGCGTACGCGCTCGACAATCAGATGACCGACGACGAGGACAAGCGCCGCCAGCAGCAGGGTAGTGATAGCATCAAGTTGAATCATGCGATACCGATGAGTAGTTGTGGGTTGTTCTAGCGGACCTCCTGAACGAGAGGTGCACCGGCGAATCCCGACCGACGAGGGGATGGGGACACATCCATTGTCTCGTCACTCAGGGGGGTTGCCCTTGCACCGCTTGGAATTGTTGTGCTCTCGAATCCGTTGTACCACCAGATCGTTATCATTTACGCGGATGCAGCGATGATACGCAGGGATGGCACCGGTGCAAGTCCGGATATTGACTCGTCAGACAACTTCCGACAAAAGTCTATATCCGCTCGCCATGCCAAGGCCGGGGTTATCAGCTACTGACATTGCGCTCATCCCTTGCCATGACTGGGCTGGGGAGTGATCGGCCTTCAGAAACGACGAAGCCCTCGCCGC
The DNA here is from genome assembly GCF_001720485.1 of Cobetia marina. Classification (GTDB taxonomy): domain Bacteria; phylum Pseudomonadota; class Gammaproteobacteria; order Pseudomonadales; family Halomonadaceae; genus Cobetia; species Cobetia marina. The sequence continues at coordinate 1,222,815 of NZ_CP017114.1, read as the reverse complement.
AAGGGGCGAGGGCTTCGTGGACCGCCACTGCAAGCAGGATTTCCGCCTTTCGTGGACGCTCGTGTCGCTCATTGCCGTCAGACGGCGACGGGACCCGCCTCTTCGGCACGTTCCGCTTCACTGCGTGCACTGCTTTCCAGGCCGCGATTGACCGCCGACAGCACCGCCTTGAGTGACGCGCTCACGGTGTCACCATCCTCGGCCATACCGCAGACGCGCTTGCCATCGAGATTGAGCATCACGAAGGCCACCGCCACGGCGTCACTGCCTTCCCCGAGCGCATGCTCGCCGTAGTCCACCACGCTGACGGTGGCACCGGTGTGACGCTGCCAGGCATCCATGAAGGCGGAGATGGCACCGTTGCCTTCACCGGCCAAGGCAATCTGCTCACCCTTCTCGTCGATCAGTGTCGCGGTGAGCTGCTCGGCCCCCTCACGATCCAGTCGATAGCCCTTGAGACTCAGCGGTGCCTCGCGCTTGAAGCTGGCATCGAGAATCGCGCGGATCTGGTTGCTGGACAGCTCACCACTGACCTGCTCGCTGGCCTTCTGCACGTGCGGGGCGAGCTCGAGGCTCATCCAGCGCGGCAGGCTGATGCCGTGATCGCGTTCGAGCAGGAAGGCCATGCCGCCCTTGCCGGACTGGCTGTTGACGCGAATCACCGCCTGGAAGTCGCGACCCAGATCCTGCGGGTCGATGGGCAGATAGGCGACCTGCCACGGCTCGTCCGCCTGCTGCTTCTTGAGGCACTTGCGAATCGCGTCCTGATGGCTGCCGGAGAAGGCGGTGTAGACCAGCTCCCCGACCCACGGGTGGCGCGGATGCACCGGCAGATTGGTGCACTCGGTGTAGACCTGGATGATCTCGTCCGGATTGGAGAGGTCCAGCTCCGGGTCGATCCCCTGGCTGTAGAGGTTCATCGCCATGGTGATCAGGTCCATGTTGCCGGTACGCTCACCATTGCCCAGCAAGGTTCCTTCGATGCGGTCCGCCCCGGCCAGCAGGCCGAGCTCGGCAGCGGCAGCGGCACCGCCCCGGTCGTTGTGGGTATGCAGCGAGATGATCGCGCAGTCACGACGACTGAGGTGCTTGATGAAGTACTCGACCTGATCCGCGAAGTGATTGGGCGGGCCCACTTCCACCGTGGCCGGCAGGTTGAGGATGCAGCGATTGTCCGGTGTCGGCTGCCAGACATCCATCACCGCTTCACAGACCTCGACGGCGTAATCCATCTCGGTGGAAGTGAAGCTCTCCGGCGAGTACTGGAACACCCAGTGGGTGTCCGGGTAACGCGCAGCGTAGTCCTTGACCAGCTGCGCACCTTCGACGGCGATGGCCTTGATGCCCTCACGATCCATCTCGAACACCCGCTCGCGCTGAACGGTGGAGGTGGAGTTGTAGACGTGCACCACGGCATCGCGCGCCCCGACCAGTGACTCGAAGGTACGGGCGATCAAGTGCTCACGCGCCTGCACCAGCACCTGGATGCTGACACCCTCCGGCACCTGGTCTTCCTCGATCAACCAGCGCACGAAGTCGAAATCGAGCTGACTGGCGGACGGGAAACCGACTTCGATCTCCTTGAGGCCGATCTTGACCAGCAGCTTCCACATCAGCTTCTTCTGCTCGACCGTCATCGGCTCAAGCAGCGCCTGGTTGCCATCGCGCAGGTCGACACTGGCCCATAGCGGCGCCTGGGTCACGGTACGCGACGGCCATTGGCGGTCGGTCAGCGCGACAGGCGTGACGGGGCGATATTTGGTGTGGTCGAAGGCAGCACTTGGCGTGGATGCAGCAGTCATGGTCGTGTCCTTGGCGTGGTGGGCGTGGAAAGCAACGTTCGACATCCAGATGCGGATTCGATGGCACCTTTCCCGCTCAACAGTGTCCCAATCGGGGCGCCTGAGTAAATGTGAGATGACGAGGGCATCAAGGCCCTCGCATCCGAAAGCTTGCCGCCAGCGCGACAGGCAAGCAAGTCGGAGGTAGAGAACATGGCCGCTACCTGCGACAGGACGTGGCTCCGGATCACGGTTGCCAGCGCGGAAGGAGAGATCGCGGGATCACCGTCGAATGCCTCTCAGCGGCCTCGCATCGATCAGAAGCGAGCCGGGTTCCGCAGGAAGCGGGCTGGACAGGGTGGCCAGTCCACCTGCTCGCACGACCCTGATGGTCGAACATCTGAATCGCTGAACAGTGATTACAGTATATGCTTCATATCGAGGCGCATGATTGCGAAAAACCCACTAAACCGCCATCTTGAAAGCATTTTATTTCATAATTCACACCTTCACCGCCAATGGATTGCGAAAAATGAGCCAGAACATTTCTCTCCCGACACTGGACCGCTTCGATCGACGGATTCTTGACGAACTCCAGCAGTCGGGACGCATCAGCAATCAGGAGCTCGCCGAGCGCATTGGCCTGTCACCGTCACCTTGCCTGCGCCGGGTACGTGCCCTGGAAGAAAGCGGCATGATCACGGGGTATCGGGCACAGGTCGATGCCCGCAAGCTGGGTCTGAGCCTGATGGCGCTGCTGCATATCTCGATGGACCGCCATACCCCGGAGCGCTTCGCCAACTTCGAGGAAACCATCGCGGCGCTGCCCCAGGTGATGGAGTGCCTGCTGATCACCGGTCAGGAAGCCGACTACCAGCTCAAGGTGGTCGTCAATGACATGGATGACTATCACGACCTGCTGCTCAAGCAGATCACCCGTATCGAGGGCGTCACCGGCGTGCATTCAAGCTTCGTGCTGCGTCAGGTGATCGACCATCAGCGCGTGCCGACGATGTGATGACGCCATGAAGACCAGTTGACCAAACGACGACGCCCCGCCGAATCTCGGCGGGGCGTCGTCGTTTCAAGGCGGAAGGTTCATCAGGCGGAAGGTTCAGGCTGACGGCCACGCTAGCCGGTCACTCCAGCGGGCCAGCTCTGGTGAGCGCCCGCTGCTCGCGATGAAGCTCACCGCTCGCCCTCCAGCACCCCGCGACGGATCTGGTCTTCCTCGATGGATTCGAACAGCGCCTTGAAATTGCCTTCACCGAAACCGTCATTGCCCTTGCGCTGGATGATCTCGAAGAAGATCGGCCCGATCACCGTCTCGGTGAAGATCTGCAACAGGATTCCTTCACCCGGTGCGCCATCCACCAGCAGGCTCAAGGCCTTGAGATCCTCGACGTTCTCTTCATGGTTGGGCACCCGTGCATCGACCTTTTCATAATAGGGTTCGGGTGTGGTCAGGAACTTGACGCCATTGGCCTTGAGCGCCTTGACGGTGGCATAGATGTCATCCGTCGCCATCGCCAGATGCTGGATGCCTTCCCCGTTGTAATCCCGGATGAATTCCGCGATCTGGGAGTTGTCGTCGGCGGACTCGTTGATGGGGATGTGCATCTTGCCGCAGGGCGCTGTCATGGCTCGCGAGAAGAGCCCGGTCATCTTGCCCTCGATATCGAAATAACGGATCTCGCGGAAGTTGGCGATACGAGCATAGAAGTCCGCCCACACATCCATCTGGCCGCGTCCGACGTTGTGCGTCAGATGATCCAGCGTATGCAGGCCGACGCTGTTGGCATTCTCCACCGCCCCCTCGATGGCGACGAAGTCGGTGTCGTAGATCGAGCGTTCCCGGTGATGGTCCACGAAATACAGCACCGAGCCGCCAATCCCTTGCACCGCCGGGATGCCCACCTCGCCCGGCCCGACCGGATGCTCGACGCTGCGCGCACCGTGCGCCAGCGCGTAGCGATGCGCCTGCTCGGCATCTGCCACGCGCCAGGCCATCGCACAGGCACTCGGGCCATGAATCGCCGCGAAGCGTGCCGCGGGGCTGTTCGGCTCGGCGTTGAGCACCACATTGATGCCATGCTGCTGGAACAGGAACACCTGCTTGGAGCGATGGCGACGGGTCTCGGTAAATCCGAGCTGATTGAACAACTTGCGCAGGGCATCGATCCCGGCGGCATCCGGTGCCGTGAACTCGACGAACTCGAAGCCGTCCGTGCCGATGGGATTGTGCTGTTCGATACGCGCCGGTGCGTTCATGAGGTACTCCTGAGTCAGGCTGCCGACAAGGCAGGCAAGGTAGAGAAAGGCGGGCGACATCCTTCATGACAGGCGAACGCGCCGCACATCACCTGTGATGTCCCGATTCCGTTATCGGGAATCTATGCCTTGCCTGCCGCCCTGCCCATGCACCTTGCGCCCTCATTGGTGCCGTATCCTGCCTCCCCCCACGCCAGACATGTAACGAAACTCTGCCATAGCGCTGACGGCCATCTCGACACTGCTCACCCGGGGCGCTCTCACTGCCGCGAGCACCTGACACTGCGTCATGCTTTCTTTACACCTATCGGCGCGTCGCGCCTGCGACTGCCACATGCCCGTCTTGCGTTGGCCACTAGAGCCAGGCGCCACTGCCCAGCTGCCAGGCGACGGCCAGCAGAATGGCCGCGATGAAGGCTTCGATGACCTGCCAGGCACGCGGACTGGTCAGGCGGGGTGCCAGCCAGCCAGCACAGGCCACCAGCCCGAAGAACCAGACCATCGAGGCCAGGCTGGCTCCGGCGATGAAGCCCGCCGGCGAGCTCTGTTGTGCCCCGATGGCACCCAGCATCACCAGGGTATCCAGATAGACCTGCGGATTGAGCAAGGTCACCGCCAGAGTCGCCATCAGCACCTTGCCAAGGCTCGCCTTGAGCGCCGTACTCGCCGTGAGCTGCCCACCACTGCGCATGCGCCCCAGCGCCTTGACGGCTTGCCAGAGCAGGAAGGCGACACCTCCCCAACGCGCGATGCTCATCAACATGGGGGATTGCTGCATCAAGGCCCCCAGCCCCAAGACCCCCGCCACGATCAGCAGCCAATCACACAGCGCACAGAGCCCCGCGACCCACCATTGATGTTCGCGCTTGAGTCCCTGACCCAGCACGAAGGCATTCTGGGCACCGATGGCGATGATCAGCCCGGCCCCGACACCTGCTCCATTGAACACTGACCACCACATGACACTGCCCTTCCCTTGCTTGACTCTCTGATTCAGCGCGTTGCGCCCCTGTCTGTCTTCGGCGCGCTTCCGGACTTCCCGGCGCTGCAGCCGCAGGCAGAGTACGCTAGGATGAATACATCATGGAAATTGATTCAGGGAATGGCTCATAAGGATTTCTGATGCTGGACTACAAACTGCTGGAGGCGCTGGCCGCCGTCATCGACCAGGCAGGTTTCGAGCGCGGGGCACGCGCGCTGGGCCTGACACAATCAGCGGTCTCGCAGCGCATCAAGCTGCTGGAGGCCCGTCTGGGTCAGCCGGTACTGGTGCGCACGCCACGCCTGGGACCGACTCCACTGGGGCGGCGTCTGCTCAACCATGTGCAGCAGGTGCGCCTGCTGGAGCATGACCTGCTGGATCAGATTCCCGCTCTCGGTGACAGCGAGCAGCGCCTGCGCATCGCCATCAATGCCGACTCGCTGGCCACCTGGTGGCCACAGGTCACCGGTGCCTTCTGTCAGACGCACGAGCTGCTGCTGGACATGCTGGTGGAAGATCAGGAGGTCGCCCTCAAGCGCATGCGCGATGGCGAGGTGGCGGGCTGCATCTGCTCGACCCCACGCCCGGTCCAGGGGGCTCGCTCACACCCGCTGGGCAGCATGCGGTATCGCGCATTGGCCAGCCCGGATTTCGTGCGCCGCCACATCGCCGGAGAGGATGGCGTCATCCCGTCACGTCTGCCTGCCGAGAAACTGCGCAGCATGCCCGCCATCGTCTATGGCCGGGATGACCGTCTGCAGCATCGGCTGCTGGCCGAGATGGGCTTCGACGAGCCTTTCCCGCATCACCTCTGTCCCTCCTCAGAAGGCTTCGTTCACCTGGCCTTGAGTGGCATGGGCTATGGGATGATTCCCGAGCAGCAGGCGCGCCACCTGCTGGACAGCGGTGAACTGGTCGATATCGCGCCGGACCACGCGCTGGACATCCCGCTCTACTGGCATCACTGGCGCCATGGCGGCAGCACCCTCGAACAGCTCACTGATCACCTGCTGCGTCACTGCAGCGCCATGCTGCTGCCCATACCGGAGCAGCAACCGCCACGCCCGGGGACCCTGTGATCCTGTGAGCTTATGACTCTGTCCGCATCACGCCAGCCCCTCGCACTCAGCTCGTCTGCTGCTCACGCACCAGCTGAGCGAGAAAGCGATCACAGGCCGCCAGCTGGCGGATGTCGATGTACTCGTTGGCCTGATGGGCCACGCTGATGGAGCCGGGCCCGCAGACCACCGTCGGCCAGCCTTCGCGCTGGAACTGGCCCGCTTCGGTGGCATAGGTCACCGCCTGACTGGCACGCGCCTCCCCCAGCAGACGCTGACAGAGATGGATCGCCGGATCACGTTCGCCCTGCCCCAGCGCCGGCACCGTCTTCACCGTGCGCTCACTGTGGATCGCCACCTCGGGCGCCCGCTCGCGATAGGGCACGAGCAGACGCTCCGCGTAGGCATCGATCTCCGCCAGCATCGCCTCGACATCCTCGCCCGGCAGATGGCGCAACTCCCAATCGAAGATGCACTGCCCTGCGGTGATGTTGACAGCCGTGCCGCCTTCGATGCGCCCGACATGCAGGCTGGCATGCGGCACCTCGAAACGCTCGTCGAGATGCCCACAATCGATGCGCGCCTGCATGCGGTCCTCGATGAAGGTGACCATGCGTGCCGCCAGATGAATCGCGCTGACCCCCAGATTGACCTGACTGGAATGCGACGGCTTGCCGGTCACCGTGGTGCGGATGACCGTGATGCCCTTGTGGGCATCGACGACGCTCATCAAGGTCGGCTCCCCCACCAGCACCGCCGCCGGGCGCGGCAGGCGATCACGCAGACGCGCGATCATGCGCGGCGCGCCGAGACAGCCGATTTCTTCATCATACGAGAAGGCGAAAATCACAGGCCTTTCAAGCTTGCCATCACGCGCTGCACTCACCAGCGCCGGCACCGCCGCCATGCAGCAGGCGATGAAGCCCTTCATGTCGGATGAGCCCCGCCCATACAGGCGGCCATCGGCCTCGCGCAGCGTGAAGGGATCACTGTCCCAGGCCTGCCCCTCCACCGGCACCACATCGGTATGCCCGGACAGCACCACACCGCCCTCCACGTCAGGGCCGATCACCGCGAGCAGATTGGCCTTGTCACCGCCATCATCATGAATGATCTCGGCGCTGACACCGGCCACTTCCAGAGCATCACGCAGGCAATGGATCAACGCCAGATTCGAGTCACGTGACACGGTCGCGAAATGGATCAGATGCGCCAGCCATTCACGGCTGTTCGGCCAATCGGAGAAGTCGGCGTGCTGAGGCATCAGGCTGGCGGTATCGACGGCGCTGGTGGCGGAAGCGTGCATGGGGGGCATTCCTGTTCGGGGACATCTGAGCGGAGAGCACCATGCGCAACGCGCTGGCCTCATGTGCTCACCGGTATAGCGCAGCGCACCTTTGACAACAAGCGCAAGGCCACGCCAGGCACCGGGCCAGGAGTGCCGCGATCAGCCACAGGCCGCAAGCGCCTTGCGACGCGGGGGATAGAGCACCAGCGCGATCCCGAACAGGAAGATGCTGCACGAGAGCCACTGTGCCAGCGACAACTGCTCATCAAAGATGGCGTAACCACTGAGCAACGCGAACACCGAGACCAGCAAGGTCATGGGGGCCAGTTGACTCATCGGATACTTGAGCAGCATCCGGTTCCAGACCCAGTAACCAAAGAGGGTCGTCGGATAGGCCTGGAACAGCACCGAGACCCAGGCATCCATCCCCCACTGTTGATAGGTGGCACTCAGCACCCCCCAGCCATTCATCGCGACGCTCAACGCCATCAGCGGTAGCGGCGCAAACAGCATGCCCCAGAGGTTGAAGGCGAAAGGTGTGCGCGTGCCGGAGCTGCGCAGAATCACGCCAGCCAGGGGCCAGCAGATCGCCGCCAGCAGGATGAAGGCAAGTCCCGCCAGGGTCACGTTGCCGTTGGTGGTGAAGACGGAGACCACCAGCCCCACCAGCGAGACCAGAATACCTGCCGCCATGCGCGGAGAGATGATCTCCCGGTAGAGCAGCACGCCGACCAGCACCGTGGTCAGCACATCGGTCTGCAACAGGACCGCCGCCATGCCAGAGGACAGCCCGAAGGTGATCGAGCATGAGGCCATGCCCCAGATACCGGTACCGAACACCAGCCCGTAGGCCATCAGGTAGCGCCACGGCACCTGCGGCTTGCGGATGAAGAAGATGAGCGGAAAGGTGGCACACGCGAAGCGCGCCGCGGCGATCAGCAAGGGATCCATGTCACTGACCCCCAGCTTGATCATCGAGAAGTTGAAGCCCCAGATTGCCATCACGCTGGTGATGAGCAATAGATCGCGTCCCTGCATGGCGTGTCTCCTGATCGAGGTTCCCTTGACGACGGGCAATGACCGCCGCTGTCCGTGACCGTGGAACATCACGGTGATGACGTGCGGCATACGAGGGCCAGTCTCGCTTGCCGCACCAAGGCCGTACAGATACAGTTTCTGGACATTCCACCAGTACAGTTCGCTCATGGCACGCTATCGACAGCTGGCAGAGAAGTGCATTCAGGATATTCAGGCCGGCAGACTCAGTACCGGGGATCGCATGCTGTCGCTGCGCCAGTTTGCCCGCCAGCACGGCATCAGCGTGTCGACGGCGGTCAGCTGTTATGCGGAGCTGGAATCGCAGGGCTGGCTGATGGCTCGCCCACAATCGGGGTTCTTCATCGTCGAGCCCTCACGTGTCATGCCCGCGCCCACCTGGCAGTCCTTCGAGAGCCGAGTCATCACACCCGCCACGCATCGCCATCGCACGCAGAGGTGGTGCGGGCCGCTGGGCACTGCGCATCTGGCGCTGGACAAGGCGACCCGGCAGGCACTGGATCGCAGCCTGCGCCGCGCCATGAAGCGGGCCGTGCATACCCTCAACCAGTATCCCGCCGCGCAAGGCGAACCCGCACTGTTGAGCGCCCTGGCGAGCCATTTCACCCAGGCCGGCTTTGTGCTGGGCAGTGAGGAGCTGGTCATCACTCACGGCTGCATGGATGCGGTCAGGACGGCGCTTGAGGTCTGCACGCAACCCGGCGACACGGTGGCAGTCAGCTCACCGTGCTACAACGGCCTGCTGGATCTACTCTCGCAGCTGTCCCTCGACGTGATCGAGATTCCCTCGAGTGCACAAGGCATCGATCTCGATCAGTTCGAACAGCATCTCGCCAACGGTCAGCTGCAGGCCGGGCTGTTCTGCACCACTCACATGAATCCCCAGGGCATCACCCTCACTCCCGCGCAGAAACAGCGCCTGGCCAGGCTTGCCAATCACTACCGCGTGCCGGTGATCGAGGATGATGTCTATCTCGAGCTCACCCATCGCGAAGCGCCGCCACTGCCAACGGCCTGCCACGACGAAGGTGGCTTCGTCATCTGGTGTGGTTCGGTCTCCAAGACCCTGTCACCGAGCTACCGACTGGGCTGGTGTCGGCCCGGTCGATTCCTTCCGCCATATCTCAAGCGCGCGCTGGGTGTGCCGACGCTGGTACAGTGCACCGTCGCGGACTTCATCGATTCCGGCGCCTATGCCAGTCACCTCAAACGTGTCCGTCACCAGCTCAGCCAGCACAAGGCCCACTACCTCAACTATCTGAGTCAGCATCTGCCCGAGGGCAGTCGCGTGACGCAACCACAAGGTGGCCTGGTGCTGTGGATCGAGGTGCCCGGCCTCGATGCCAGGGCCCTCGGCAAGGCCGCCGAGCAGGCACAGCTAGATATCCGGATCGGCCCCTGGTTTACCGAATCTGCGCGCTATCGCAATTGTCTGCGTCTCAATATCGGCCTTGCACCGGATGAGCGGATCGAGCAGGAACTCGCCCGCCTGATGACGTTGATCGCGAATCACTGCAAACGCTGAAGGTTGTCGTGCTCACATGCGCCTGTCAGACAATGCAGACGACTCTGCCACGCCCCGGTCAACAGGTCGTGGCAGCGTCGTCTGTAGCGAAAGCCTCCTGTCACGAAGGGTCTCTCATGCCCGATATCAGGCAGCGCGCCCGTTGCGCACCATGGCATGGGGGTCGATGACGAATTTCTTGGCAGCGCCACCGTCGAAGTCCGCGTAGCCCTGCGGCGCTTCTTCCAGACTGATGACCTGCACGTTGACCGCATCCGCGATATTGACGCGCCCGAACAGGATCGCCTGCATCAGCGGGCGGTGATACTTCATCACCGGACACTGCCCCGTGTGCAACGAGTGAGACTTGGCCCAGCCCAGTCCGAAGCGCATGGAGAGTGCACCGACCTTGGCGGCCTCATCCTCGGCGCCCGGGTCTTCGGTGACATAGAGGCCGGGAATGCCGATCTGGCCGCCGGCACGCGTCAACGCCATTGCCGAGTTGAGCACCGTCGCCGGCTGCTCACGCCCATGATCACATCCACAGCCATGCGCCTCGAAGCCGACGCAATCGACGAAGCAATCCACTTCGCGCTCGCCGAGAATCGCCTCGACCTTGTCCTCCATCGAGCCTTCCTGACGCAGGTCGATGGTCTCGCAGCCGAAGCTCTCGGCCTGCTGCAAACGCTCGGGAATCATGTCGCCGACGATGACGCAGGCCGCCCCCAGCAGCTGGGCAGACACCGCCGCCGCCAGTCCGACCGGCCCGGCCCCCGCGATGTAGACCGTGGCACCCGGCCCGACCCCTGCAGTCACGCAGCCATGGAAGCCTGTCGGGAAGATGTCGGAGAGCAGCGTCAGGTCACGGATCTTCTCCATCGCCTGATCGGCATCCGGGAACTTGAGCAGGTTGAAGTCGGCATAGGGCACCATGACGTAATCCGTCTGACCGCCAGTCCAGCCGCCCATGTCGACATAGCCATAGGCTGCGCCGGGACGCGCCGGATTGACGTTCAGACAGATCCCCGTCTTGCCTTCCTTGCAGTTGCGGCAGCGCCCGCAGGCGATGTTGAACGGGACCGAGACGATGTCACCGACCTTGATGAATTCCACGTCGCGGCCAGCCTCGACGACCAGTCCGGTGATCTCGTGGCCCAGCACCAGGCCCTGGGGTGCCGTGGTCCGGCCACGCACCATGTGCTGATCGCTACCACAGATATTGGTCGAGACGACCTTGAGAATGACGCCGTGTTCACACTTGCGATTTCCCAGCGCCAGGGTCGGATAGTCCAGTGATTCGACACTCACCTTCCCCGCTCCCTGGTAGACGACTCCGCGATTGGCATTGGCTGACATGACGTGCTCCTGCTGGCATGGGATTTGGTGCATGGACGGCGTCAGACAGGCACGCTGACGACATCTCCCGTCACTTGCCGATAACGCCGACCACCCGCCCCCTGTCGGTGGCGTCCGACCTGAAGGGCCCCTGCAGACTAGGCCACTTGCCACGGGTGAGCTGTCCAGATGAGGCATCGACATGCCCATGCGAGACATGCCACGACCAAAGTGGCAGTGCGCATGACCGAGGTCGTCGCGCCTGACCGACAGGATGCGTCGATGCATCGCCACACTTGAAGCCAGTGACACTGCCCCCACGTCAATCAGCAGAGCACGATGGGTAACCCATTTCGCCATGGCAATCGCTCGCGCCAGCCCTCGCTCCGTGAGCGGCGTCTCGCTGCGAGCCATTGGCCTGATTCATTCCAAGGAGAGACCATGACCATGACATCCAACGCCCTGCGCACCGCCTGCATGACCGTCGCCATCGCCGGAACCGCCTTCATTGCGGGCTGTGGCAACACCAGCGTGATCGAGAAGCAGGACACGCGTTACGAGGTCAGCGCCGTCGATGAGGACCGTGACGATGCCATCGCTCAGGTCAAGGAACGCGCTCTGGAAGTCTGCGAGGAGCAGGATCGCGACAAGTACGACGTGCTTGATTCCCGTGTCTTCGGCCCGCAGGACAGCATGTCCAAGGCAGCCGAAGGCAACGATCAGCTGGAAGGCGGCACCATCAATGAAGATACCGAGATGGCCGCCGCCACCCACGAAGGTGAAGGCTACAAGGTCGCCTGGACCATCCGCTGCCGCTGAGGCGCCTTCCCGTCAGCCAGCCCGAGCTGACAGCAAGGCCATGTGCATGAATGCAAGAGCGCATGAGCACAAGAGCGCATGAACGCAAGAAAGCCGCCCCTGAGGGCGGCTTTCTTGCGTTCATGCATCACGAAACCCCGGAGACGGACGGCCGTTCGGAACGCGCAACCTCGGGTTGCCGCCCACGACGGGATATTGCAGCGCCGCATTAGACGACTCTTGACTATGCTGAGACGAAAGCGCTCGCCAGTTCGGCGCCTGACATCCCCCCAGGACAGCGCAGCACGCGGGAGCGGAGGCGAAGCTTTTGCGTACCAGACAGCCGTGACACCCGAGCATTGCCATGCGAGACGCTCGACTGCCCCAACGCCCGGGGCGGTCGATCACTGCCATTTGCCATGACGAATCCATCAGGACTCTACGCGCCCAGCGCCGTCAAGGAGGCTTTTCCATGAGTATCGAACAACGCCTGGCCCCCGTTGCACTACCCGAAAACCGTCAACGACAGATCGTCGAGCGCCTGCTCTCTGGCTCCGGGGTCAGTCTGAATGGCCCTGACCCCTGGGATATCTGCGTCCGCCATCCGGATCTGTTCCGGCGGGTGCTGAATCAGGGCAGTCTGGGGCTGGGTGAGGCTTACATGGAAGGCTGGTGGGATTGCGAACGGATCGACGAGATGATCCATCGCCTGCTCAAGCATGGGCTGGGGGAGCGAGCCCACACCTTTGGTGAGCGCATCGCCTACCGCCTCCAGGCAGGAGTCATCAATCTGCAGAGCCGTCGTCGTGCCGAGGTGGTGGGCAAGGTGCATTACGACTTCGGCAATGACCTCTTCACCCGCATGCTGGACCCGACCCTGTGCTACAGCTGCGGATACTGGAAGGGATTGCCGATCGCGCCGGAGAACCTGGAGCAGGCCCAGCAGGCCAAGCTGGATCTCGCCTGTCGCAAGCTCGGGCTGACACCCGGCATGCGCGTGCTGGACATCGGCTGTGGCTGGGGAAGCTTCGCCGCCTACGCCGCGCGCCACTATGGCGTGGAAGTCGTCGGCATCACCATTTCCGCCGAGCAGGCGGCGCTGGCGCGGGAACATTGCCATGGCCTGCCAGTGGAGATCCTGCTCAAGGATTACCGTGACGAGCAATTCCGTCACGAGGTCGGCACCTTCGATGCCATCGTGTCCATCGGCATGTTCGAGCACGTCGGCCACAAGAACTACGCGACCTACTTCACCCGTGTCGCGCAGCTGCTGCGCCCCGGCGGTCGCTTCGTGCTGCACACCATCGGCTCCAACCTGAGCGACATCTCCGCGGACCCCTGGGTCAATCGCTACATCTTCCCCAACGGCGTGCTGCCCAGTGCCAGTCAACTGATCCAGGCCAGCGAGCATCACCTGATCATGGAGGACTGGCAGAATTTCGGTGCCGACTACGACCCGACGCTGATGGCATGGCGTGCCAACCTCGATGCCAGATGGCATGAACTGGCCGACACCTACACGACGCGGGACAAGCGCATGTTCGAGTATTATCTGGGTGCCTGTGCCGGGGCCTTCCGCGCCCGCCAGCTTCAGCTCTGGCAGGTGGTCTTCACCCACGGCAATCCGGGGCGTTACGACGCACCACGCTGATCCGCTTTCGCCCTCCGTGCGCCTGGCACTCTCCAGCCGTGCCAGGCGTCCGGCAAGGCGACTCACCAGGGGACGACTTGCCCCTTGGTGACCCATGACTCATGACTCACGATGCGTCGCCGGTGACCGGGAGCGCGTCCCTCTGGCACCTGTCCGTGATGCCGGGGCATTGCCTGCCGACTCGGCCTGCGAGCGGGAGATGCTGTGCCTGGCATTGCGCTCCAGCGCCTGAAGCATGCCGGCCAGCTGATCCAGCGATTCATCCTCGAAGCCGACATATAGCTCCTCGCGAACTCGCGCGATGCGCTCACCCAATTGCACAAGGCATTCATGCCCCGCCTCGGTGAACCACAGGCAGCGAGCACGACGATCCGTGGCGTGGGGTTCGCGACGAATCAGCTGCTGACACTCGAGCTGATTGAGCGTGCGCGTCAACGACGGCATCTCGATTCCCAGCTCGCTGGCCAGCATCTGCTGGGTACAGCCCTCGCCAAGCTTCTCCAGATGCACCATCACCGTCCAGCGGGCTTCCGTCATCCCCAATGGCTCGACCGCGGTCGTGATCGAGGTACGCCACAGGCGGTGGACACGCCCGAGCAGGCCTCCCAGGGAGGGCTTGATGGTCTCGTGAAGGGGTTGAGCATCATCACAGGCTTTCATCGCCTGCAGCGCCACTTCGTCGTCAGTGCCTTGTTGCATGATGATTCTCCGTCTCCACGCCACGGGGCTCACCCCCTGGATGAGCCCCGCGATGCCAACGTCAATTTAGCTTGCTAATGAATGGCAGGATCATACGCTTTATTAGCGGGCAAATCAAAACACGCGTGACGGGACGCGCTCGGCAGCATCCTGCCACTCCCCTTTCCGATGGCGCGCTGGCCTGTTTGCGTGCCTGAGCGCCCGCGTGAGTGTTCGCGTGATCCTCGCGCGGCTAGTCCGCCTCCGAGCCGATCCCGTGGCGCTTGAGCTTGTTGGCAATGGTGGTGTGCGAGACACCAAGACGCTTGGCCAGCAGTCGGCTGGAGGGGAACTCCGGATAAAGACGCGCCAGCACGCGCCGCTCCACCTCGTCGTGGATATCGCCGAGGCTGCCTGCCAGATCGATGCTGTCCAGACCTTCATCGCGCACCTCGCCAATCAGGCGCAGATGCTGCGCCTCGATCACCTCGCCCTCGCACAGCGAGACCGCCTGGAACAGCACGTTTTCCAGCTGGCGCACGTTGCCGGGCCAGTGATAGCCGCGCAGGCGTGCCATCGCCTCCGGTGAGAGAGTGCGAACACGCGCTCCGATCTGGCGCACGGCACGTTCGAGAAAGTGATGTGCCAGCTCCTCCAGTCCATCCAGGCATTCCCTGAGTGGCGGAATCTGCACGCACAGCACATTGAGACGATGGAAGAGGTCGTGGCGGAAGCGCCCTTCGCTGCTCAGCGCCGGCAGGTCCTGCTGGGTCGCGCAGATGACGCGCACATCCAGAAAGGTCTCTTCATCGCTGCCGACACGCCTGAAGCCACCATCCTGCAGAAAGCGCAGCAGCTTGACCTGCATGCGCGGGCTCATCTCGCCGACCTCATCGAGGAAGATGGTGCCACCACTGGTCAGCTCCAGCAGACCCAGCTTGCCTTCCGGCCGTGCCCCCTCGAAGGCGCCCGGGGCGTAACCGAACAGCTCCGTCTCGGCCATTGACTCCGGCAGGCCCGCACAGTTGAGCGCCATGAACGGTGCCTGCCCGCGTGGACTGGCCAGATGGCAGGCGCGCGCCAGCAATTCCTTGCCGGTGCCGGTCTCGCCCTCGATCAACAGCGGGGCATCCAGCGGCGCCATGCGCCTGGCCTCCTTGACCACGGCGGACAGCTGACGGCTTGCCTGGAAGATGGCCTCGAACCCCCGCACCTCGGTACGCTGGATCTGATAGATACGCGAGCCCAGACGGTCCGCACGATGCAGGGTGACCACGGCCCCCGCCAGCGAGGCCACGTCCTCGTTCTCGGTATGCAGCGGCGCGATGTCGGCCAGGAAGGTTTCCTCTCCGACACGCAGGCGCAGGCCGTTGACGCGGGCATTGTTGCGCCGGATCAGCTCCGGCAGGTCGACATCCTGGATGTGACGCGTCAGTGCCAGCCCCGGCACCTCATCGATGCGGACGCCCAAGAGCTTGCCGGCCGCACGATTGGCCGCCACCACGCGTCCCTCCATGTCGATGGACATCACCGGATCAGACAGTGATGACAACAGCGCATTGAGCTCCAGATGACGCCGCTCGGTGGGCATCAGGCTGACCCGGGTGACCTTGAAGACCCCGGGAATTTCCTCCAGTGCTGGCTTCAGGGTGGAGAGCTGCATGCGCAGCATGTTGGGAACATGCAGATAGATGGAATTGTTGGCCTCCCCACCGACCTCACCACGCAACACGTTGAGGCCGTAATC
Source organism: Cobetia marina (assembly GCF_001720485.1). Classification (GTDB taxonomy): domain Bacteria; phylum Pseudomonadota; class Gammaproteobacteria; order Pseudomonadales; family Halomonadaceae; genus Cobetia; species Cobetia marina. The sequence continues at coordinate 1,206,666 of NZ_CP017114.1, read as the reverse complement.
GGCAAAGGGGGCCAGGATGTCGCGCAGAATCCCGATCCGGTTCTGACAGGTCAGTTTGAGGCGCATGGCGTTCTCGGCATTGTCGTTGGCATATCGTCGCTGTCAGGGTGGCTCTGACGGCACGGCTCTGAGGGTCAGGCGCTTGAGGATCACAAGCGCGGAGGGGAAACGCTGATGACCCGAGGACATCATTCGAGCTACCGCAGGGCAATGCGGCACATCGATGACGTTAACGTAAGCGTTATCAAAAACCTCGTAAAGCATTCCTTACAATAGACGGTATTGCCGGCACGCAAAACTGCCCGAATGGCACTGATCGAGGCCATCAGCCGCACAGGTGTCAGGATTATGTGACAAGAGACGGGGTATCGCACCGCTATCTGCCGCGCAAAAGCAGGCCGTGGCACTGGTCAAGGCTGTCCGACAAGGCCTAGCGTAGTCATCGACATGCAGGGACTGACATGTCCGCCATGATGACAATACGGCAGCCTGCCCACGCAGCGCCGCCATACCGTTCGGGAGGTTGCATGAACGCACCGCAGGGTCGTGACTGGCCACAGGCATCCCAGGTATCTGCGCCCGGATCGCAGGCTCAGGCCAAGGGCACCCGCTACGTGGCGCATGAACCGGATAGCCAGGGCAGGATCCATTACAGCGATCAGGAGCACGCCACCTGGCAGACGCTGATGACGCGCCAGCTGGCGCTGGTCGAGGGACGCGTCTGCCGCGAGTACCTGCAAGGGCTTGAACATCTTGACCTGCCCCGGGATCGCATCCCCCAGCTGGATGAGATCGACCGGGTGCTCGAGGCGGCCACCGGCTGGCGAACCGCACGAGTACCGGCCTTGATCCCCTTCAACCGCTTCTTCGAACTGCTCGCCGAGCGGCGCTTCCCGGTTGCCACCTTCATTCGCCGTCCCGAAGAACTCGATTACCTGCAGGAACCGGACATCTTCCACGAGATCTTCGGTCACTGCCCGATGCTTACCCACCCCGCCTTCGCGGAATTCACCGCCACCTACGGTCGACTCGGTCTCGCCGCCAGCAAGGAAGAGCGCGTCTACCTGGCACGCCTCTACTGGATGACGGTGGAATTCGGCATGCTGCGCGAGGTTCAACCCGATGGCAGTCGTGCGCTGCGCCTCTACGGCGGCGGCATCATTTCCTCGCCACGCGAGACCTGCTATGCACTGGGCGAGCTCGAAGACAGTCTCGAGTGCCCCGAGCACCTGCCCTTCGATGCCGTCGAGGCACTGCGCACCCCGTATCGCATCGACATCCTGCAGCCGCTCTACTATGTCCTGGAATCGCTGGACGATCTGCATGAACTCGCCAGTCGCGACATCATGGCGCTGGTGCACGAGGCCATGGCGCTCGGTCTCAAGACGCCGCGCTTCGCACCACGCTGATCGCACCGGCGCCTTGCGCTTCTTTTCACCCGCCCCACCCTCTTTCCTCAAGCCGGAGATAGTGACATGACCGAACTCGCCAGACAGTCCTGTGAAGCCTGCAGTTTCGATGCCCCCAAGGTCAGTGACAGCGACATCGAGACGCTCAAGACCGCCATTCCCGAGTGGCAGTTGCTCAATCGCGATGGCATCATGCAATTGGAGCGATGCTTTAAGTTCCGCAACTTCAAGCAGGCACTGGCATTCACCAATCGCGTAGGCGAGATTGCCGAGGACGTCGGGCATCACCCGGCACTTCTCACCGAGTGGGGCAAGGTCACCGTGACCTGGTGGTCCCACGAGATGAAGGGTCTGCACAAGAACGATTTCATCATGGCCGCCAGAACCGACGAGGTAGCGAAATAAGATGTTCGAGCAGATTGCGCGTGTACCCGGGGATGCCATCCTCGGCCTGATCGAAGCCTTCAACAAGGACACCAACCCGCAGAAGGTCGACCTCGGCGTGGGCGTCTATCGCGATGCCAACGGCAATACGCCGGTCATGCGTGCGGTCAAGCAGGCCGAGGACCGCCTGGTCGAGAGCGAAGTCACCAAGACCTACATCGGCTCCCACGGTGACCCGCGCTTCGGCAAGGTCGTGCTGCCGATGGTGCTGGGCGCCGAGTCGCCGGTGCTGGCTGCCAACCGTGCCAGCGCCACTCAGGCGCCCGGCGGTACCGGTGCCCTGCGTCTGGCGGCAGACTTCATCGCCAGCAACCTCAAGGGCCGTGATATCTGGCTGTCCACTCCGACCTGGCCGAACCACCTGGGCATCTTCGATGCCGCAGGCGTGACGCGTCACAGCTACCCGTATGTCGACGAGAACAATCGCCTCGACTTCGACGGCATGCTGGCGACCCTCAAGACGATTCCGGAAGGCGACGTAGTGCTGCTGCACGCCTGCTGCCACAACCCGACCGGGTTCGACCTGAGTCGCGAGCAGTGGGACCAGGTGCTGGAAGTCGTCCAGTCACGCAAGCTGCTGCCGCTGATCGACTTCGCCTATCAGGGCTTCGGTGATGGTCTGGAAGAAGATGCCTACGGAGTGCGCCTGCTGGCCGAGAATGTCGATGAGGCCATCATCACCAGCTCCTGCTCCAAGAACTTCGGCATCTACTGCGAGCGTACCGGCTGCCTGATCCTGATCGCCAAGGACGAGGACAGCATGCTGGACGTGCGCTCCCAGGCCGCGATCACCGCGCGTGAGAACTACTCCAATCCGCCGGCACATGGCGGTGCGGTAGTCATCGACATTCTCGAGGACGAGACGCTGCGCGCGGAGTGGAAGAGCGAGCTGACCGAGATGCGCGAGCGCATCAATGGCCTGCGTCGTGAGTTCGTCGAGGCGCTCAAGCCGTATGGCCTGGATGAGCAGTTCGCCTTCATCGCCGAGCAGCGCGGCATGTTCTCCTACACCGGCCTGACACCGGAGCAGGTCGATCGCCTGCGTGACGAGTTCGGCATCTACATGGTGCGCTCCGGACGCGCCAACGTGGCCGGCTTCTCCAGCGAGAATCTGCCTTACGTCGCCAAGGCCATCGCGACCGTCGTCAAGGGCTGAGCCTGACCGAACGCTTCGTGAAAGATGAAAAACCCGCCGATTGGCGGGTTTTTCATTGCTGGGGGCGAGACATTGTCAGGCGCCCTCAGTCGGCAGCCTTCGCTGTCACCCCGACCGTCATTCCTCGCGCTCGACAGGCAGCGTCGCGAGACTCGCCGCCACCGCCTCTTCCAGCAGGCTGACCAGCAAGGCCTGCACCTCATGCAGCGGTTCATCGTCCTGCGTTGCCTGCCACTGCCACTTGAGCGCCAGATAGCGCTCGCTGCGCATCGAGAGCGGCATGCCGATCAGGTCGCCTCCGGCGTCCTCGAGTACCTGATGCGCCGACAGGGCATCGATGATGGTGGCAGCACTGCCTGAGCGCGCCAGACGCCCGGCGCTGGCAGGCGTGGCCACCTCCACCAGACTCGCCGGCGTCACACGCTCTCGCTTGAGCAGTCCACGGACCAGCCGCCCCTGACTGCTGCTTTCCGGCAGCTCCACGAACGGCCGCTCATTGAGGCGTTCCACCGTCAGCGGCTTGTCGAGCAGAGGCCAGCACGAAGGCCACAGCAATATCAGCGGCAGCTTGAGCACAGTCTGGCCTGCAGCGTCGCGCTGCTCGTCGGCAGCCTCGACGGGAGGCTGTGCCGCCGTTGTCGTGTCGTCCAGAGAGGACAGCAGATCATCCTGGCGAGTGATACCGACCTCCGACAATGCGGCATCGTCTCCCAGCTCCGGCATGCCTGAGGAGATGCCCTGCGCCGCAGGGATGCCGGCGCCCTCCTCGGCGCCCTCCACCAGCACGGTCTCCTCACGGGCCCGGGCGCGCAGACTCTGCTTGAGTTCGCGCGCGCGTGCGGCCGCTGTCCTGGCACGCTTGCCGCCCTGAGGCTCCTCCGGCGCTTCCAGCGTGACGGCCATGTGTATCCGCCCCTCGGCCAGCGCCGCGGCATGTGTCGAGGCTTCCATCACCTCAAGGCTCGGCAGCCAATCACTCAACGACTCGCTGGCCGCGATGCGCTCAAGCCATCCGGTGCTGAAGGCTTCCAGAGACGGCGTCACTGCCAGTACCAGGCGCGGGCGCTTGCCACTGCCCGGCCCGAAGGCCAGTCGCCTGAGTTCGGACTGCGCGGTGAACATCCGGGCCAGTGACGGGGTCAGGCGTTCGGCTTCCGGCGTGGGCACCAGGCGGCCACCTTCACGCAGGAACAACGAATAGCCCAGCGTCTGCTCAAGCTGTGCCAAGCCCCGCGAGACCACCGGCACGCTGATGCCCAGCTGCGCCGCGCCACCCTTCATCGATCCGCACTCGATCACCGCCCACAGCATTTCCAGCTGACGCAGCCGTATGCCGGGTTCACGTGTGCCTGTGTCTGACTGCGCCATGATGTTGCTCCTTGAAGGGGTTCGTCCGCGATGCTCCGAGAGTCAGCAGTGGGCGCCGGCTCATTTAGCCTTACGCTAATCATGCTGACGCCAAATGTCACGCTTCACCTGCCTTCAAGACGTCATGCCCCTGAAACGACACTCCCCCCGCTGATGAGTCAGCGAGGGGAGTGAGGGACAAGGCATCGATGCGCCAGTCATTCGTTCAGACCGGCCACTCGTTCAGGCCAGTCATTCCTTCAGACCGGCAATGGGCGAGCCATCACGAGAGTGCCAGAACGCCTTCTGCTTCAAACAGCACGCCCTTGGGCAGTTCCTTGACGCCGACGGCAGCACGCGCCGGATACGGCTGGCTGAAGTACTGCTCCATCAAGGTGTTGACCACGCCGAAATTGCTGAGATCGGTCAGGAACAGGTTGACCTTGACCAGCTGATCCAGGCTACCGCCTGCCGCTTCACACACTGCCTTGAGATTGCGGAACACCTGATCGGCCTGAGCCTCGAATCCGCCCTCCACCACGTCCATGGTGGCCGGGTCCAGCGGGATCTGGCCGGACAGGAACACCAGGTTGCCGGTACGCACCGCCTGGGAATAGGGACCGATGGCGGCAGGTGCGGCGTCAGTGGAGATGATCTGCTTGGTCATGCGGGCTTCCTTGTATCGAGTGGTGAAAGAGAGGTCTTGAAGCGTATGGGAGACGCGTCACCAGACAGCGTGCTCAGCGACTCCCTGATGACACGAGACGAGAAACGGGAGCGATCCGGGCCCGCCGACACCGGCAGACCCTGACGACGGCACATGGTATTCAGGCAGCGTAACGACCGAGGTTCAGCCCGTTCGGGTCGATGCCGGGCGTACGCCCGCCGACCAGGTCCGCCAGCAGGCTGGCGCTGCCACAGCTCATGGTCCAGCCGAGCGTGCCGTGTCCGGTGTTCAGCCACAGGTTGTCATACTTGGTGCCACCGATGATCGGCGTGGAATCCGGGGTCATCGGACGCAGGCCGGCCCAGAATTCCGCCTTGGCATAGTCGCCCGCTTCCGGGAAGACATCACGCACCACCATGTTGATGGTCGCACGGCGCTTCTCGAGCAGGGACAGGTCGAAGGACGCAAGCTCCGCCGTACCGCCCACGCGGATGCGATCATCGAAGCGCGTCAGCGCGACCTTGAAGGTCTCGTCCATCACCGTGGACTGCGGCGCGGCATCGGCATTGATGATCGGCACGGTCAGGCTGTAGCCCTTGACCGGGTAGATCGGCAGATCCAGATCCAGATCACGTGCCAGGAAGGGCGAGTAGCTGCCCAGGCACATCACATAACTGTCGGCGCTCATCTCGCCGCGGTCGGTGATCACCTTCTCGATCCGGCTACCAGTACGCTGGATGCGCTGGATCGTGGTATTGAAGACGAACGTGACGCCCAGGGTGTCACGGCAGTAATCCGCCAGCCGGTTGGTGAACAGATGGCAATCACCGGTCTGATCGTCCGGCAGGTGCAACCCGGCGATGAACTTGCCCGGTACGCGCGCCAGGGCCGGCTCGACGGTGGCGCAGGCCTCGGCATCCAGCAGCTGGTGACGCACGCCACATCCGGCCAGTACCTTCATGTCCTTCTGCACGGCCTCGACCTGGGCCTCGTTGCGGAACAGCTGCAGCAGGCCCTTCTGACGGTCCTCGTAGCGCAGCCCTGTCTCTTCACGCAACGAATTGATGCACAGACGACTGTATTCCGCGACGCGAACCATGCGCTCCTTGTTCACGGCATAACGGTCCGCATTGCAGTTGGCGAACATCTTGACCATGAACTTGGCCATCTGGGGGTCCATGCGCGGCTGGATCTTGAGAGGCGCGTGCTCCTGGAACATCCACTTGACGGCTTTCTGCGGAATGCCCGGTGCCGCCCAGGGAGAGGAAAAACCGAAGGACACCTGGCCGGCATTGCCGTAGCTGGTTTCCATCGCCGGACTGGCCTGACGATCCACGACCGTGACCTCATGGCCCTGACGCGCCAGATAGTAGGCACTGGTCACGCCGACGACACCGCTTCCGAGCACAAGAATCTTCATGTTGTTCTACTCCGTGACTGCAACCGCGCTCGGCGGTGGAAGAAAGGGGGGTTCCGTGCGCCGCGCACGAAACGTATCGCTTGATCCAGCCCCGAGCAGCAGCGCCGCCTTCAGTGGCTTGACCTCAATTACCCCAGTATAAGAGTGAAATCCGTCACGAATATTCTGTTATTGGCCTCCAATACAGATGATTGATAGCTAATTTTGCCAACCTGCCAGCAATTACGCACAAAAAAGCGGCCATTTTTAGAATGGCCGCTTTTGCGCTACGTCAAGGACTCGTCCTGGCAGTCTCACCCTCTCGAACACCCCCTCATCGGCATCACGCGGTGGCGCTCTCGACAGGCCCTCGGGAGGGCTTGCCCAGCCCACCGATCGCCTGACGATAGAGACGCCAGGCCACGATACCGGCCAGCAGATTGCCGATGGCCGCCCCGATCGCGACGCCGCGCAGACCATCGAGCTCAGCGCCCAGCCAGACGGCTGGCAGGAAGCACACGAAGAGACGCAGGAAGGACAGGAGCGTGGCCCGTAGCGGCCAACCCAGCGCATTGGCGGCCGAGACCACTAGCATGCAGATTCCCAGGAAGGCATAGCTTGGCAGCATCCAGGGGATCAGCAGGACCAGCGCCGCGCCGACCTCCTCATTGCCGACCAGCAACCGGGACAAGGGGACGGCGAGGAGCGCTACCACCACGCCCAGCACCAGCTGCCAGATGATCACGATCCTGGCGACCAGATTCATCAGTCGGCGCACTTCCTGCCAGCGACCTGCGCCGTAGCACCGTCCCAACCAGGGGGGCAATGACATGGTGAGTGCCAGCACCACGATCAAGGAAAAGGTCTCGAGCCGGCAGGCGATCCCCCAGGCGGCCACCTGGGTCTGACCCAGCGTCGCCACGATGGCCGTGACCAGCATGGCGGACACGGCCGGCATCATCTGCGAAAGGATGGCCGGTGCCGCGATCCCCGCCAGCTGACGCCAGGAGTCCCGCCATTCTTGAACCAACCCCTGCACCGCGATCCACTCTTCCTGCAACAGCTTGAAGGTCGTCACCATCAGGCCGATCACGAAGGCGATCAGCGTCGCCCAGGCAGCCCCCGCCAATCCGAACCCCGGCACGGGGCCGAGACCGAAGATCAGCAGAGGGTCCAGTGCTAGATTGAGCAGACTGGTCACCAGCATCATCACGCCGGGCAGCCGCGTGTTGCCGTGGGCACGAAACAGGCTGTAGAGCACATAGGCCATGGCGCCCACCCAGCTGGCCACCAGCCAGGGGCCCCAGTACTGCTCGATCAGCGAGAGCTCCTGATCATTGGCGCCCAGCAGATGGAAGGCCGGCGCACGTATCAGCCATAGTCCTACCATCAACAGTGCCAGCAATCCGCCGGAGACCAGCACCACCACACTGCCGAGCCGCCGGGCACGAGCATCCTCCCCTGCCCCCAGCGTGCGTGACACGATGGCGGCAATGGCGATGCCCATGCCGACCTGGACCCCGATGATCAGGAAGGTCAGCGGGAAGGTGAAGGACTGAGCCGCCAGTGGCGCAGTTCCCAGGCGCGACACGAAGGCGGCATCCACCAGATTGAAGCCCAGCAATCCCATGATGCCGATGGTCATCGGCAGTGTGGAACGCCAGAGACGGGACATCAGCTCGCCGGTACTCGGACAGGATGAAGGCGAGGATGTCGAAGAAGTACGAGTCGAAGACATGCAATCACTCCCAGGATGCCAGGCATCGCTGGTCTGAAGAAGAGAACGAGGGCGCTTGAGCTACGCGACGACAGCGCTTGAACGTTGATTCTAGGGATTCCTCCGTCAGGCAGATACCGCCAGCCAGACATGTCTTTGATGCAGTAACGGCAACACGAAGGCGAGAAAATCCGTTGATGCGTAGTATTAGCGGAAACATTGGCCGTGCTAAGCTTCGCCTGTTGACGATGCTGACCCGCTGGGCGACCGGTCTGTCCCTACCGATTGTCCTGCCATCTGCGGGCGGCGTCCCTGTCTGCTGAAGCGCGCCGCAACCCTGAAGAGCAGGACGGCTGCGTGAGCCTTTTCCTGTTGCATCACGAGAGGTCATACCGTGGATAAAGCATCCCGCTTGTTGCTGTTTCTGGATGTCGTGGAAGCACAGAGCTTCTCCAAGGCAGCCGATCATCGTCAGGTCAACCGCTCGGTGGTTTCCAAGCAGATCAGTCGTCTGGAAGAAGAGTTGCAGATTCGTCTCTTCAATCGCTCGACCCGCTCGCTGGCCCTGACCGATGCCGGCCGCGAGATCCATCAGCATGCCTTGCGCCTGCGCGAAGTGCTGGAAGATACCGATGATGTCGCGGGCGCCTACCAGGATGGGCCACGAGGGGTGCTCAAGATCACCAGCCCCAGCCACTTCGGTCGCACCTATGTGGCTCAGGCGGTGCGCCTCTACATGGAGCGCTATCCGGACACCCAGGTGGAAGTCCGTCTGGAAGACCACCTGACCGACCTGATCGGTGGCGGCTATGATCTCGCCATCCGCATGTCGGAACTGGAAGACTCCAACCTGATCGCGCGTCCCCTGGCCGCGCATCGCCATCTGATCTGCGCATCGCCTGCCTTCATCGAACGCCACGGCATGCCGAAGACCCCCGCGGACCTCTCGGGGCTGCCGGCGGCCGTCTATTCACGGGATGGCTTCATTCTCGACCGCCTGCGGGTGTGCAGTGAAAGTGGCGTCGAGGAAAAGGTGGCGCTGGATTCTCGCCTCAAGGTCAATGATGCCGACGTGCTGATCGGAGCCATCAAGTCCGGTGCCTGCTATGGCATGATCTCCGCCATCAACATCAAGGATGAGGTACTGAATGGCGAGCTGGTCCCGCTACTTACCGACGTGCCGATGAAGCCGCTGCCATCCATCCATCTGGTCTACCCGCATCGCCAGTATCTTCCCCAGAAGACGCGTCGCTTCAGTGATTGCCTGCAGGAAGTCGTCGGGACTCCGCCGGTGTGGGAGCAGCGCATTCCGGGCTTCGAGAACATGTACGGCTACGGCAAGACCTGCAGCTGAGCGCGTCACTTGCCTGTCTGGCGCCCGCTTCTGCTGCATGAAGCACCGAAGGTAAAACGAAAACGCCCGTCATGCGACTGCATGACGGGCGTTTTCGTTTCCTGTGCCAGACAGGGCTTGCACCCGTCAGCTCAGGCGGCCCCGGGACAGGGGCGAATGCAGGGCTTGTTGCCAAGCCACTGCTTGAGCTCCGGCAGGCGCTTGGGCCGCGCGTAACGGAAGCCCTGCACCAGATGGCAACCCATCTCCACCAGCAGGCGTTCCTGCTCCACCGTCTCGACGCCCTCGGCCAGCACTTCCATGCCGAGGCTATCGGCCAACGAGATGGCATGCGAGACGATGGCGCGGTCACGCGCATCATGATCCAGGCTGCGGACGAACTGCTGGTCCACCTTGAGGCGACAGGCGCGTAGATCCCGGACATAGAGCAGCGAGGCAAAGCCGGTCCCGAAGTCATCGATGGCAAGCCTGACACCTCGGTCGATCAGACCGGTCAAGCGCTCGACGACGCGATCCAGATCCGGCACCCGTGAGGACTCGGTGATTTCCAGCTCCAGCCGCTCGGGGGCGAAGTCGTGCAAGGCGAGCGCCTGTGAGACTCGCTCGGGAAAGCCGGGGTCACGAAATTCCTGGGCCGAGACGTTGATCGCCACCGACAGCGGCTTGCCGTCCGGGGTCACCAGATCCCGCGTCGCCTTGAGAGCAGCATCCATCACACGAGCCCCGACGGTACCGATCAAGCCGTACTGCTCCGCCAGCGGAATGAAGCGCCCAGGCCCGATGGTCCCGAGCTCCGGATGGTCCCAGCGCACCAGCACCTCCACGCCGACCGCCTGACCACTGACCAGATCGAACTGGGGCTGGAAGGCAAGATCGAGCTCTTCGAGATGCTCGCGCAGGTCACTGGTCAGCCGGTAATCGTTGAGGTGACGCATGTGGGCACCGGGCGAGAAGACATGCCAGGCCCCGCAGACATCGATATCGTCCTGCTCGCCATGCAGCATGGCCAGTTCAGCCAGGTGCAGCAGCCGATGCGCGCGACGCGCGTGCTGAGGCGCCAGGCTGATGCCCACCCGCGCGGTGACGGGCAAGGACTTGCCATCCAGGCGCATCAGCGTGACCAGCTGCTCGCACAGCTCGCTGGCCCGCGCGATCAGGGCGACTTCATCGCCGGTGAAGAACAGCGCGAAGGCATTGCCCAGCGGACGACAGACCAGTGCATCGCGGTATTGCAACGACATCGCTTCCGCCACGCGCTCCAGCAGCGGGTCGATACGCTCCGCGCCATGCGCCGAGTTGATGATCTCCAGATGGGTCAGCGAGAGATAGATGATGCCGCCATCGACCGCCTCACCGGACAGCAGCTCGTCCACCTGGGCATTGAAGCGATCACGCGACAGCAGGTTGATCGGCTGCAGTCGACGCAGCGCGATCAGCACCTTGTCGTCCAGTCCGGCAGCGCGCGCTTCGGCCAGACCCGAGAACGGCGCCTTGAGGCGCACGCGGCGCTCACTGACCGGTTCAAGCCGCGGACGCGCCTCACCGAACAGCTCCTTCCAGCCACAGGTATAGGCGACGAGTCGTTCTTCATCGAACACCGCCATTCGCCAGGGAAGATTGGCCTGCTGCACCAGCAGCCAGTGGCCCAGCTCCCCGTCGATCCCCATCATCCACATCCCCGGCTGGCCGCTGAGCCCACAGGGCTCCGGCAGATGCGACAGGGTTCTCGGCAGTTCAGGCTGGTGTTCTGCCTGACGGGCACGGGGTGAGCTCCAGGCGAGCTGGCCGAAGCGGTCGAAGATCCACAGCGGCTCTTCGATGGAGGATAACAACTTGATCAGAATATCGAGAGGCACGCTCACCCCACTGCAGTCACAATGAATAAGGGTCTTGCAATCCCGCCCGCTGACGGTGCAACCGTTACCGCCATCGAGCTCACCTCCGGTCCTTCACATGCCGTGTCTCACTTCAACGGCATGTCCTGCACTTTCACCATTACTGCAATCTTTCGCTAATACACTGAGTCTATGTCAGGGCATGGGGCAGGTACCAAGGCTATTTTCTCGCCCCATCAACGCTTGCGATGTCTCGACGCTTTTCCTGAGCCAATGCGGCATGCGACTCCCGGCCATCCAGGATGTCCTGATGGCCTCAAAGTGTCCTGGTGGCCTCAAAGCGTCCTGGTGGCATCAACACCGCGGGAAGAGTAGGATAGGCGCCCGTTTCGCCCGGACCGGATCCCGGGCGCCGAATCCATCGGTCAAAGAAATTCTCCGTCATGACTCTCAACGTCCCGAATTCCGCTGTATCCGCTCCTGCCTCCTCTGCAGAGCGCCCCCGCGCCGTCGTCATCTACTCCGGTGGCATGGACTCCTACACCGTCCTGCACCAGGCGCTGAAGGAAGGCTTCGAGGTACACGCCCTCTCCTTCCATTACGGCCAGCGCCACTCGCGTGAGCTCGACGTCGCACGCCAGGTCTGCGAGTCACTGGGCGTCGCCCATGAAGTCGTCGACATTCGCGCCATCCATGGCCTGATCGACAACTCCGCGCTGACCAACAGTGACCAGGCGATGCCCAAGGCCGACTACGACGAGGACTCCATGACCTCGACCGTGGTGCCCAATCGCAACATGATCCTGCTGTCCCTGGCGATCGCCAAGGCCGTCAATATCGAGGCTGGCGTGTGCTTCTATGGTGCCCACGGCGGGGATCACGTGCTCTACCCGGATTGCCGTCCGGAATTCGTCGAGAAGATGAATGCCGTCGCCGCGATCGCCAACTTCTCGCCGGTGGAGATTCGCGCGCCCTTCCTGCACGCCAGCAAGGACGAGATTCTGGCCGCCGGCATCGCCATGCAGCTCGATTACGCCCAGACCTGGACCTGCTATGAAGGCCGTGAACTGGCCTGTGGGGAATGCGGCAGCTGCCGCGAGCGCCTCGCTGCCTTCGCCGCCCATGGGCTGAGCGATCCGCTCGGGTATGACTCGACCGATTCGGCCAAGGGCGCAGGCACTCTCTGATGTATACGGTAAAGGAAGCGTTCTACACCCTGCAGGGCGAAGGTGCTCGCGCAGGGCGCGCCAGCGTGTTCTGCCGCTTTGCGGGCTGCAACCTGTGGAGTGGTCGTGAGCAGGACCGCGACACCTCGGTCTGTCGCTTCTGCGACACCGATTTCGTCGGCACCAATGGCCAGAATGGCGGCAAGTTCCGCACGGCAAGCGAGCTGGCGGACTTCCTGGCCAGCCTGTGGCCGGAACACACCGGCATCGCCACGCCCTATGTCGTCTTCACCGGCGGTGAGCCACTGTTGCAGCTCGACCGCGAACTGGTGGACGCGATGCACGCCCGCGGCTTCGAGATCGCGGTGGAGACCAACGGCACCGTCACGCCGCCCGCCGGCATCGACTGGCTATGCGTCAGCCCCAAGGGTGCCAGCGAGCTGGTCCTCACCGGCGGCGATGAGCTCAAGCTCGTCTACCCGCAGCCGGAGGCGCTGCCGGAGCGCTTCGTCAGTCTGGACTTCGCGCACTTCTATCTGCAGCCACTGGATACCGCCGCCCTGGATGCCCTGCCCGCGCCAGCCGCCGCTCGCGAGCATTATCGCGAGGTACTGGCGACGGATACGCCGATGAACCAGTGCGTCAGTTACTGCATGGCCAATCCCCAGTGGCAGCTATCGCTGCAGACTCACAAGATCAGTGGTATCGATTGATGACGGCAATGACTTCCAAGACCCTGTTCGTCAGGGCCCTCACCGCGGTGGATGCCTCGGTGTGGAGCAATACTCGCGGCCTGCATGGCATCAGTCAGCATCTGGACCTGGAGCTGGACGGCGCCGTCGGCCATGACGGCATGCTGTTCGACTTCGGCGACGTCAAGCCGTGGGCCAAGCGCATGATCGACCAGGACGCCGATCACACCTTGATCGTGCCCAGTCAGGCCGACGGCGTGAGCGTCACGGACTGCCCGGAAGGACTGTGTCTGCGCTTCACCCAGCCCTATGCCATGGAAGTGCGCGGCCCGCGCCAGGCCTTCTGCCTGCTGCCGGTGGCCGAGGTCACCACCGTGGTGCTGGCCAACCACTTCGAGAAGCTGCTGACGCGCCGCCTGCCGCCGCGCGTCGAGGCGCTGCGCGTGCGCCTGCGCGATGAGTGCATCGAGGGTGCCGCCTACACCTACAGTCATGGCCTGCGTCATCACAGCGGCAACTGTCAGCGTATCGCACATGGTCACCGCTCCCCGCTGGTCATCGAACGCAATGGGCTGCGGGACACGGCGCTGGAAGCCGAGTGGGCCGAGAAGCTCAATGACCGCTACCTGGCCGAAGAAGGCGATCTGATCGACCGTCCCGGCCGTGAGCTGGTGTTCAGCTATGAGGCACCGCAGGGCAGATTCCGCATTCGCCTGCCGCGCAAGCAGGTCTGGTTGCTGCCGACACCGACCACCATCGAGTGGATCGCCGACTGGCTGGCGCGCCAGATCGCTCTCGACAGCGGCGACAGCATTCGCGTCGAAGCCTATGAAGGGATCAACAAGGGCGCCATCGCGCGGCACACGCCAGAGACCGCCCGCCAGCCGCTGGTGCTGCCTGAGCATGAGGAAATACCCGCCACATCATGACGCAGACCGCCCACCACTTCGCGGCCACTCCCGCATCCGGCTGCCGCGCCGGCTGCGGGGGGTGCTGCATCGCGCCTTCCATCTCGAGCCCGATTCCCGGCATGCCCAATGGCAAGCCGGCAGGCGTGCGCTGCGTGCAATTGGATGACGAGAATCTGTGCAAGCTGTTCGGAACGCCACAACGACCGGCCGTGTGTGGCAACTTCGACTTCGATATCGAGCTGTGTGGCAATTCAAGCGAAGAGGCCCTGCGCCTGATCGGCGAGTGGGAGCGCCTGACGTGAGAGACGCCCCCTGAGGGATAGATCTCAGCTCACTCGCCGAAGAAATTGAAGGGCCTGGCGGCACCCTCGCTGCGACAGGCCAGCAAGGCGGCATTCAGCTGACGGGAATCCGCCAGCGGCAACGCAGTCGCCATCCCCTCCTGCCCCTGCTCCTCCAGCGGTGCGATCAACTCGAGTCGTGAGTCCTCGCGCCAGCTGGAAGGCGCAAGCTCGGCACGTCCCTTGGCACGGTTATAGCTGCGCCAGCCTTCCGTCGTGTGAAAGATGCCCTTCACCCGCCAGTCGCGCGGCAGTCCATCCAGCCACCGGGTCAGCTGATCAAGATCGAACACCTCGTCCGCCACGATTCGCCATCCCAGACTGGCATGCTCAAGCCCTTCGGCCTGCTCGATCACCGGTGCGCCGGGCAATGGCATCACGCCTGAGGCTGACGTCTTTTCACTGGTGGAAGTCTCCTGCGCCAGACGCGCCCTATCCCGCGCAGCGCGATGGGCAGCCGGCATGCTGATCTCGGGCTGGTTCTCACGATCTTCGCTGACGTGATGGGCGTCGCTGGCGTGCAAGCCGCCCTGGCGATGGGATTCACGCCCTGCTGGCAGCAGCCAATCGATCAGCGCGACCTCCTGACCGTCCATGCGTGCCTGGGCCGGCTGACTTTCGCCGTCGGCTCTGCCCAGCTCACCCACCCAGCGCTTGCGCGGCCACATCCCTTCAAGAAACTCATGCGCGGCCGCCAGCTGCTCATCAGTCGCCAGATCCCGCTTGCTGAGCACCACGCCCCCCGCCAGCGTCAGCTGATCCTGGAAGGTGCCGTGTTCACGCGTGCGGGTATCGTCCAGTGCACGCGGGTCCAGCAGGGTGATGACCTCCTCGAGCTCAAGCGCGGAGGCCAGCCCTTCACTGCGCAGTACATCGATCAACCCTGCGGGATGTCCCAGCCCCGAGGGCTCGATGATCAGACGATCAGGCCGGGTCTGATGGATCAGGCTGACCAGCCCCGCCTGCAGCACGAAGGCCAGCTGACAGCACAGGCACCCACCGGGCAGCCCCTTGACGCTGACATCCTCGCGTCCGGCAAACAGCGCCTGATCGATCCCCACCTGCCCGAATTCATTGACCAGGATCGCCCAATGCTCATCCGCCGGCTTGGCCGCGACCAGTGCCTGGATGAAGCTGCTCTTGCCGGTTCCCAGAAAGCCGGTGATCAGATGCACCGGTATCCGCGTGTGACGTGCTAAATCCGTCGAGGCGTCGCCGGTATCGGCGCCGCGTGAAGCCAGAGACATGCTGAATTCTCCGCAGGATGAAGGGCGTGCAAAAGGTTATAGAGTAACAAAATAAGCCCGGCGACGACGTCTCGTGAAGCGAATCCTGCCTTGCGACATGACGCAATCCGGCAATCGGCAAGCCGCCGCCAAGGGGACATACGCAAAACCCCTCGCCACCAGGGGTGACGAGGGGTTTCAGGCTTGCCTTGCGACCTGACTGACGTGCGTGATCAGGCAGCGCGGGTCAGGATACGACGCGCCACGTCCGGCGTGATGTCACCGTGCTCGCCGATGGCAGTGAAGCCATGACGTGCCAGGTTGTCGACCAGCTGATCGATGCTGTCGGCACCGATGCCGGCTTCGCTCAACGATACCGGCGCGCCCATGCGGGTGAAGAATTCACGCGTCTTGTCGATGGCAGCGCGGGCGACGCTTTCGTCATCACCGTCCAGTCCCCAGACACGACGACCATACTGCGCCAGCTTGGCACGCTTGGCCTCGAACATTTCTTCCCACAGTGCCGGCATCACGATGGTCAGGGTGCGGCCATGATCGACACCGTGCAGTGCGGTGATCTCGTGACCGATCATGTGCGTGGCCCAGTCCTGCGGCACACCACGCCCGATCAGCCCGTTGAGGCCCAGGTTGGCGGCCCACATGATGTTGGCGCGCACGGCCAGGTCATCCGGCTGGCTCAATACCTTGGGGCCTTCCTCGATCAAGGTCAGCAACAGACCCTCGGAGAAGCGATCCTGGACCGGCGCGTTGACCGGGTAGGTCAAATACTGCTCGCTGACGTGCACGAAGGCATCGACGACACCGTTGACGCTCTGGCGCTCCGGCAGGGTCAGGGTGGTGGCCGGGTCCAGCACCGCGAAGCGCGGGTAGGCCAGTTCGCTGAACATCGGCAGCTTGTCGTGGGTCTCGTAATTGGTGACCACGGCATTGCCGTTGGACTCGGAGCCAGTGGCCGGCAGGGTCAGCACCACGCCCAGCGGCAATGCCGTCTCGGGATGCTTGCCTTCGGCGAGAATCTCCCACGGATCACCGGCGTGACAGGCGGCCAGCGCGAGGAACTTGCTGCCATCGGCGACGCTGCCTCCCCCGACTGCCAGCAGATAATCGACCTTCTCGCGCTTGATGACCTCCAGCGCTTCCAGCAGGGTGTGATAGCTCGGATTCGGCTCGATGCCGCCGAAGCTCCACCACTGATGGCCCTCCAGTGCCGCTTCCACCTGATCCATCACGCCGTTCTTCTTGATGGAGCCACCCCCATAGGTGACCAGCACGCGGGCATCGGCGGGAATCTCGTCACGCACCTTGGCGATCTGGCCGGCACCGAAGTGCACGCGGGTCGGGTTCTGATAGGTAAAGTCCTGCATGATGCTCTCCTCGCAGAGTCAGGGGCGGCACGGCGGCAATGCAGAACGCCGCCATGATCAGGTGCCACCTGACACAGGGTGTCGCGTGAGGGCCTGGTGACACGAAAACGAAATGAAGACGTCACCACCCCACGAATGTTGCGCACATTCTAGAGCAGCATCTACGACGAAAGTAGAGCACAGTGCGCACGTCTTTGGTTCGTATGAATCACCAATCGCATCGCGACGTGACAGCTTCTCACCAAAGCGAATGGCGCTCACCCACGCGAATGGCTTTCACCAACGCGAATGGCTTTCACCAACGCGAAAGGCTCGCCGTGGCGAGCCTTTCGTGAATGCCTGAGCACCGCGCGTACGCGAGGCGTCAGGTGTTCGGGGCTTCAGTGCTGCCGTCTCAGGTTACAGACGTACCAGCATCTTGCCCTTGTTGGCGCCTGTGAACAGCTTGAGGAAGGCGTCCGGCGTCTGTTCCAGTCCCTCTTCCACCGTCTCTTCGTAGTCGATATCGCCCTTGGCGACCTGCGGCCCTACCTCTTCGAGGAAGCGGCTGTAGTTGTCCCAGTGGTCAAAGACGATGAAGCCCTGCATGCGCGCCCGGCGAATCAGGATCATCGAGATATTGGAGGGGCCCGCCGCCACCTCGGTATCGTTGTAGCTGGAGATCATGCCGCAGACGGCGATGCGTGCACCGACGTTCAGGTTGTTGAGCGCCGCCACCAGGCAGTCACCACCGACGTTCTCGTAGTAGACATCGAAACCGTCCGGGCAGGCCTCCTTGAGCGCTTTCGTCAGCTGCTCTGCGTCCTTGCCCTTGTAGCTGACCGCCTTGACGCCGCGCGCCTCCAGCCAATCCAGTTTCTCCTGGCTGCCGGCGATGCCGACGACAGTCCCGCCCTTGGCCTTGGCCAGCTGCACGGCGAGCGAGCCGACCGCACCGGAGGCCGCGCTGACCAGCACGTTGTCGCCCTCTTTCATCTCGGCGATGATGTTCAGACCGGTCCAGGCAGTCATGCCCGGCATGCCCAGCACGCCCAGATAAGCCTGCTCCGGCACGTCGATGCTCGGCAGCGGCTCGACCTGGTCGCCAGACAGCTGCGCGATATCACGCCAGCCGCCCATGTGACGCACCTTGTCGCCGGTCTTGAAGCGAGAGTCGCGTGACTCGATCACCTCACCGACTGCCGCACCCTGCAGCGGCTCATTGAGCTCGAAGGGGTCAATATAGGTCTTGGCGCCACTCATGCGGCCACGCATGTAGGGATCGACGGACAACCAGCGGTTGCGAATGCGCACTTCCCCTTCGCCAAGCTCGCTCAGCGCCTCTTCACGCAAGGTGAACAGGTCGCGTTCCGGAGTGCCTTTCGGATAGTCGGTGATCGTGTAATAGCGTGTCTGCATGAAATGCTCCTTGCGAATGATCTGGTCAAACGTCACGTGATCAGAATCGTCATCAGGCAGGTGGCCCGAGGCCTTGACCGTGTGACGACAGGTCGCCGCAATCGTTCCCCGGCGACGAAGTCCCACCAGATTACTCGCGCTCCCGATATCACACCAATGACAGAAACTGAATTCCGGTATGCATGAGACTGATATCATGCGTGGTTGAAAATACGCACCTTCATCCCCGTCCGGGGCCTCTTCACCACCGGAAACTTCCCGCCATGCATCTGGCTGAACTCGCTCGCCATGACCTCAACACGCTGGTCGCGCTGCATGCGCTGCTGGAAACGCGCAGCGTGTCTCGGGCCGCGGAGCGCCTCAACCTGAGTCAACCTGCCGTTTCACGTACCCTGGCTCGGCTGCGCGAGGCCTTTGACGATCCCCTGTTCGTACGTGCGCAACGCGGCCTGCGCCCCACGGCACGTGCCGAGGCGCTCAGACAGCCTCTCGCGCGCCTGCTCCAGGAGCTGGGCGCACTGCTGGCACCCCCCGAATTCTCGCCAGCCGACAGCCAACGCCGCTTCCAGCTGGCCACCACCGACTATGGCATGCACGCCTTCGTGGCACCGCAGATAGCGCCGCTGCATGACCAGGCGCCCGGCATCCGCCTGGACATCCAGGCCTATGGGGGCAATGTCGAACAACAGCTGGAGGAAGGGGGGCCGGAGCTTGCGATGTGCGTGCCCACCGCCAAGGTGCCGGCCGGCGTGCATGGGCGCGAGATCGGGGATGACCAGTTCGTCTGCGTGATGCGCAAGGACCACCCGCTGGCAGCGAAGGAGACATTGAGTCTGGAGGACTTCGTCGCCGCCAGCCACCAATTGATCAGCATGGGCGGTGATGAGCGTGGTGCGGTGGATCTCAAGCTGGCGGAGCTGGGCTTGAGTCGGCAGGTCGTCATGCGCCAGCCCCACTTCCTGGCCGCCTTCAGTGTCACCTGCCATAGCGATCTGCTGCTATGCGTTCCGGGCTGCCTGGCCATCAGCATGCTGGATCAGCTACCGCTGGTGCTGCGCCCGCTGCCCATCGCCATCAACCGCTTCTCCTACTGGCTGGTGTGGCACGAACGCCTGCATCATGACGCCGGGCATCGCTGGCTGCGTCAATCTCTCTCGACAGGCATTCAAGCCCGCCACCGCGAACTCTCCCATCGGCTGCGTCAACGCCTCACGCCGTGACACTGTCGTGACTGCGGGAATGTGCGCAGGATTGACTCGACACTGCACCAGAAATTGCTCCGACACTGAACCAAAAAAAGACCGCCACCCCATGGGGTGGCGGTCTCTGGTGGCAGAGGTCAGGACGTGATTCTCAAGGGAGGCAATGCCTCGAGTGAGACGTGACGGTACTCACGTCCGTTGCTCCTTGCTCACTTGCGCTCGATATCGGCACTCTCGCGCAAGGATTCCTGCAGCCCCTCGACGGCTGACTGGGCCTGCAGGCGCATCGCCAGACGCGACAGGAACTGGTCCATGTCACCCGGCTCGGCCTCTCCTACATCGGTCAACGCGATCAGGGCGATGCCGCCCTTGAGGGCTGCCTTGCCATACACCGGCTGGTCTGCCTCGGGATGCGGCAGCGCGAAGGCCTGCTTGACCAGATTCTCAGGCAGCTGGGAATCTCCCTGACGGCTGACGTCGTCTGCGTCGCGCCAGTCGATCCCTTCCAGCGACTTGCCTTCACGCAGCGCCTCGATGCGCGTCTGTGCCAATGCCTCAAGCGCCTTGGCGGTCTTGTCCGCCTTGGCTTCACGCTGCACCTGCTGCTTGACCTCGTCGAGGGCCAGCGTCGTGGCCGGACGCTGCTCGAGCACGCGCAGCACCAGACGGCGACTGTCGTCGAGTTCGATCACATCGCTGTTGTAGCCTTCCTTGAGCACTTCGTCATCGAAGGCAGCCGCCATCACACCCGGCTCGGACAGCAGTTCGTCGTCATTGTCCTGTGCCACCCAGTCGGTCTTCTCCAGCGGAAGATCCAGATCCTCGGCAACGCTGGCCAGATCATCCGCCGCGAAGCTTTCATCCTTGAGCTGCTGCGCCTTCTCATTGAAGGTGTCACGCGAGGCTGACTTGCGCGCCTGGGTGAGCAGTTCATCACGCATTTCGTCGAACGGCGCGATATCGAGCCCGGTCACCTTGATCAGGTGCAGGCTGTCGCCGGTATCGACGATGTCCGAGACCTGCCCTTCATCCAGCGCGAAGGCGGCGTCATCGAAGTCTTCGCCGAAGATACCGCGGGTGATCACTCCCAGCTCACCACCATCCTCGGCCGTGGAGCTGTCTTCAGAGATCTCGGCCGCCACCTTGGCGAAGTCTTCGCCGTTGGCGAGTGCGTCACGTGCGCCTTCGAGCTTGGCACGCGCAGCCGCCACATCATCGCCCTTCTCGACCATGATGTGCGCGATCTCGCGCGGTGCATCGGCACGCTTGGCGGCATATTCGGCCTTGAGCGTGTCCTCACTGATCTCGCCGCCGTCGGCCAGCTCATTCTGATCCAGCAGCACATAGGCCAGCTTGACCTGAGCCGGACGCCGATAGTTGTCCTGATGGCTGTCATACCAGGCGGTCAGCTCATCCTCGTTCAGGGTGACCGGCGACTCGAGGTCGGCCTGACTCAGGGTGGCGTAACGGAAACTGCGCGTCTGACGCTGAAGCTGGCTGAGCTTCTCTTCTTCGCCCGGCAGCACGAAGGCACTGGCGGCAAAGCCATCGGTCAGCTGCTGACGCAGGGTGTCGCTGCGCAACTGCTCGCGGAAGGACGTCGGCGAGTAGCCGGCGCTGGCCAGACGATTGCGGAAGACGTCGGCGTCAAAGCGGCCTTGGTCATCCTGGAATTCCGGGAAGCTGACGATCAGTTGATCGAGCTGTTGCTCGGAGAGGTGCAATCCACCCTCTTCAGCGTACTGGTCCAGCAGACGGGAATCGATCATCTGGGTGATGATCTGATTGCGTGCCTCACGCTCCTGTTCGGGAGCGACCTGTCCGGAACGGATGGCACGTTGCACTTCGGTCTCAACTGACTGACGGCTGATCTTGTCGCCATTGACGCTGGCGATCTCATCACTGCTGCCAGTGAAGGCACCAATGATCGACTCAACGCCGAAGAAGGCAAAGGTGACGACGATAAAGCCAACGATCGTCTTGGCCACCCAGCCATGCGACCGGTCTCGAATTCGTTGCAGCATGCGGGCCTCGAGCTACAGGGAAGGAAATGGCCTCTAGGGCCGCGAATCAGTGACTGTTGATTATACGCATGACGCCGACAGATGCAGGTGCCTTTGGTAGCGGCAGAAGCAGGGTCACCGCAGATTGCCCATGATATCAGTCACAAAAAAAGCGCATCGCCAGGCGATGCGCTTCGATTTCCTGGTGCCGACCTGACAGACAACGACGTCCTGACAGGGCGGCACCACGTCACCGGGTACCTGCAAGAGCAGGCAGACCTCAGTTGACGGCGTCTTTCAGTGCCTTGCCAGCCTTGAAGCTCGGCACCTTGGCAGCACTGATTTCGATCGGATCGCCAGTCTGCGGGTTACGGCCAGTACGAGCAGCGCGCTCCTTGACAGTAAAGGTGCCGAACCCGACCAGTGCCACGGTCTCACCTTTCTTCAGGCTATCAGTGACGGTGTCGACCATCGCATCGAGTGCACGGCTAGCTGCTGCTTTCGGAATATCGGCAGATGCAGCAATGGCTTCGATCAGCTCGGATTTATTCACTCTTCACCCCTTGAATTTGCAAAAAAATTACCAGAAATCAGCGCGAAAATTACGGGTGCTAAACGCGATCGCGACGAAGCGGAGTTTATAGCAACGCCCTCAAACGACTGTCAAGCAACCTCACGCGCAAAACCGCACCACGCCGCCGTTTCGACAACGGCATGGCCAGAAATATCCATCAATGTGTACTGATGACTGACTGACGACCACTGGCATCGTCCTGTCGAGATTCATCCGGCTCACTTGAAGACTTTTCCGCCAGAGCCACCTCAAGAACTTCATCGATCCAACGCACGGGGCGAATGTCCAATGCATCCTTGATGGTGTCCGGGACCTCCTTGAGATCACGGCGATTCTCTTCGGGAATCAATACGAGCTTTATACCACCGCGTCGCGCTGCCAGCAATTTCTCCTTGAGGCCGCCGATCGGCATGACTTCGCCGCGCAGGTTGACCTCACCGGTCATCGCCACATCACAGCGCACGGGGCGCCCACAGTAAGCGGACACCATCGCGGTGACCATGGCAGCCCCCGCACTGGGGCCGTCCTTCGGCGTGGCACCTTCCGGCACGTGAATGTGCAGGTCTTCCTTCTCGAAGCGTTCAGCCTCGATACCGAAGGACTCGGCGCGTGCGCGCACGACGGTATGCGCTGCACTGACCGACTCCTTCATCACGTCGCCCAGCGAGCCCGTCTTGCTGACACGGCCCTTGCCGGGCGTGACCACCGACTCGATGGTCAGCAGCTCACCGCCGACGGACGTCCAGGCCAGGCCCGTCACGCGCCCGATCTGGTCCTCGGCATCCGCGAGACCGAAGCTGTACTTGCGGACACCCGCGTAATGCTCGACCTGCTCGGCCTCGAGGTGCATGGAAGACAGCGCACCTTCCTTGGCCTCGGCGACCACGCGCTCGCGCACGATCTTGCGGCAGACCTTGGCGATCTGGCGTTCCAGCTCACGCACACCGGCTTCACGCGAATAGTAACGAATCAGCTCGAGCACGGAGGCTTCACTGAAGGTCAGCTCGCCCGGCTTCAGGCCATTGGCCTTGAGCTGCTTGGGGGCCAGGTAGCGCATCGCGATGGCCAGCTTCTCGTCCTCGGTGTACCCCGGCAGACGGATGATCTCCATGCGATCACGCAGCGGTCCCGGAATGTTCATCGAGTTCGAGGTACAGATGAACAGGGTCTCGGACAGATCGTAATCCAGTTCGAGGTAGTGATCGGCGAACTTGTCGTTCTGCTCCGGGTCCAGCACCTCAAGCAGCGCCGAGGCCGGATCACCACGGTGATCCATGCCCAGCTTGTCGATCTCGTCGAGCAGCACCAGCGGATTCTTGACGCCGGTCTTGGTCATGCGCTGGATGATCTTGCCCGGCAAGGCGCCGATGTAGGTGCGACGGTGGCCACGGATCTCGGATTCATCCCGCACGCCACCCAGCGCCATGCGAGTGTACTGGCGATTGGTGGCGCGGGCGATGGACTTGCCCAGCGACGTCTTGCCGACACCCGGCGGTCCTACCAGACACAGCACCGGCCCCTTGAGCTTCTTGACGCGCTTCTGCACGGCGAGATACTCGAGGATGCGTTCCTTGACCTCGTCGAGACCGTAGTGGTCCTCATCGAGCACCCTGGCGGCGTGATCAATGTCGTGACGCACGCGGGTGCGCTTCTTCCACGGCACGTCGCACAGCCAGTCCAGGTAAGTCCGCACCACGGTCGCCTCGGCGGACGTCGGGCCCATCATCTTGAGCTTGTTGAGCTCCTGATTGGCCTTTTCCTCGGCGTCCTTGGGCATGCCGGCGTCCTTGATGCGACGCTCATACTGCTCGACCTCATTGGGCACGTCATCCAGCTCACCCATCTCCTTCTGGATGGCCTTCATCTGCTCATTGAGATAGTACTCGCGCTGCGACTTCTCCATCTGCTCCTTGACGCGAGTACGAATGCGCTTCTCGACCTGCAGCAGGTCGATCTCGGCTTCGATCAGCGTCATCAGGTGCTCGATGCGGTCGCGCACCTTGTCCATCTCGAGCAGCGCCTGCTTGTCATCGATGCCCAGTGACAGGTGGGCACTGATGGTATCCACCAGGCGACTCGGGTCCT
Source organism: Cobetia marina (assembly GCF_001720485.1). GTDB lineage: Bacteria > Pseudomonadota > Gammaproteobacteria > Pseudomonadales > Halomonadaceae > Cobetia > Cobetia marina. The sequence goes on along the minus strand of NZ_CP017114.1, from coordinate 1,182,355 downwards.
CGATGCCCTGCAGGCTGCCCAGCACTTCATTGGGCACCTTCTTGGACAGCTTGACGTACTGCTCGAACTGGTTGAGCAGAACGCGTACCAGGGTCTCCTGCTCGCGCTCGGACAGCGGCTGGCTGTCACGCAGCACGACATCGGCGATGCTGTGACCGTCGTCATGCAGACGAATCGCCTGGATATCGGCGCGTGAGCTGCCCTCGATGAGCACCTTGACGGTGCCATCGGGAAGCTTGAGCAACTGCATGATGTCGGCGACGGTCCCGATCGCGAAGAGATCCTCGGCAGTCGGGTCGTCCTGGCTGGCTTCACGCTGTGCCGCAAGCAGGATCTTCTTGTCGCCTTCCATGGCCACTTCGAGGGCCTGGATCGACTTTTCCCGGCCGACGAACAGCGGAATCACCATCTGGGGATAGACCACCACATCCCGCAGCGGCAGCAGCGGAAGTGTCAGGGTCTGATCATCGTTCTGCTCCATGGCAGACGTTCCTCGGTATTCTGTGGGTGGGCCGCCTCACACGGCTCTCTGATACAGAGACCATGGGGGCAAGGTCATGATTTTGCAATGATCCTGAGACGCATGGGCGGTAACTCAACGCTGAATGAAGCCGCACGCGAGTCATGAGGAACATTGCCAGAGAGGCGAGTGACGAAGGCAAACGCAACGGGGGGCCTTGCGGCCCCCCGTTGGTGCGACTCAGGCCTGGACGCTTCAGCCGTCCTTGCCGGCCACCTTGCCCTGACTCTTCTCTTCGCTCTGGGAGTAGATCAGCAGCGGCTTGCTGTCGCCGGCAATCACTGACTCATCCACTACCACCTTGCTGACATTCTCTTCCGAGGGAATGTCATACATGGTATCGAGCAGCACGCCCTCGAGAATCGAGCGCAGACCACGTGCGCCGGTACGACGCTCGATGGCCTTGCGAGCCACGGCACGCAGTGCGTCTTCACGCAGGTCCAGCTCGACATCCTCCATATCGAACAGGCGCGAGTACTGCTTGACCAGCGAGTTCTTCGGCTCGGTCAGGATCTGTACCAGCGCGTCCTCGTCCAGCTCGGTCAATGTCGCGATGACCGGCAGACGCCCGACGAACTCGGGGATGAGACCGAACTTGACCAGATCGCTCGGCTCGACATCCGCCAGTACGCGACCAACCGTCTTCTCGTCCTGCTTGCTCTTGACCTCGGCATTGAAGCCGATGCCACCCTTCTCGGCGCGCTCACGGATCACCTTGTCCAGACCGGCGAATGCACCGCCGACGATGAACAGGATGTTGGCCGTGTTGACCTGCAGGAACTCCTGCTGAGGATGCTTGCGCCCGCCCTGCGGCGGCACCGAGGCAGTGGTGCCCTCGATCAGCTTCAGCAGTGCCTGCTGCACACCTTCACCCGAGACATCACGGGTGATGGAAGGGTTGTCAGACTTGCGGGAGATCTTGTCGATCTCATCGATGTAGACAATGCCGCGTTCGGCCTTCTCGACATCGTAATCGCACTTCTGCAACAGCTTCTGGATGATGTTCTCGACATCCTCACCGACGTAACCCGCTTCGGTCAGGGTGGTCGCATCCGCGATGGTGAAGGGAACGTTCAACAGGCGTGCCAGCGTCTCGGCCAGCAGCGTCTTGCCGCTACCGGTCGGGCCGATGAGCAGAATGTTGGACTTGCCCAGCTCCACTTCGTCCACTGCCTTCTGACCGGCACGCAGACGCTTGTAGTGGTTGTACACCGCGACGGACAACACGCGCTTGGCGCGGTCCTGACCGATCACGTAGTCGTCGAGAGTCGAGCGAATCTCACGCGGCGCCGGCAGGCGATCATCATCACCTTCGGCGTCGGCTTCGAGGACCTCTTCGCGAATGATGTCATTGCACAGATCGACACATTCGTCGCAGATGTAGACGGAAGGTCCCGCGATCAGCTTGCGCACTTCATTCTGATTCTTGCCACAGAAGGAGCAGTACAGCAGTTTGCCGTTCTCGTCCTTGCCTTTGCCGTCAGCCATTCGCGTACCTCTCAATGGCGGTGACTCCCCGGGGAGTCACCGGAAATGCATGTTTACCGACGTCAGGTCAGCCGTGTGCGTGGATCATTCCACGTCCGGACGGCGTTCCAGCACGGCGTCGATCAGGCCGTACTCCATCGCCTGATTGGCGGCCATGAAGTTGTCACGGTCCGTATCGTTGGCGATGGTGTCGAAGTCCTGACCCGTATGGTGCGCGAGAATGCGGTTCAGCTTCTCGCGAATGGTCAGGATTTCCTTGGTGTGGATCTCGATGTCCGTTGCCTGGCCCTGGTAGCCACCCAGCGGCTGGTGAATCATCACACGAGAATTGGGCAGCGCGTAACGCTTGTCAGCGGCACCGCCTGCCAGCAACAGTGCCCCCATGCTGGCCGCCTGGCCGATGCATACGGTGGACACGTCGGGCTTGATGAACTGCATGGTGTCGTAGATCGCCATCCCTGCAGTCACGGAGCCACCCGGCGAGTTGATGTACAGATGGATGTCCTTGTCCGGGTTTTCAGACTCGAGGAACAACAGCTGAGCCACGACCAGATTGGCCATGTAATCCTCAACCGGGCCCACAAGGAAGATCACCCGTTCCTTCAGCAGGCGGGAATAGATGTCATAGGCCCGTTCGCCGCGAGCATTCTGCTCGACAACCATCGGAACCAGACCGCCTGCATTCTTGATGTCGAAGTCGTTCATGGGGGCTTCCTTCATCCGATGACATTGATATCCATTGAGCATGCCACTTTACCCTGCCCACTGACCAGAGACCCGGCCGTAGCCGGGTCCTGGAATCACATGCAGAAAGTCAGCACGCTAGGTCAGCAGACAGGTATCAGGCCTGCTCTTCTGCTTCTGCCGCTTCTTCTTCGGCTTCTTCCTGCTGCTGTGCTGCCTGCAGGGCTTCCTGGTAGGACATGGTAACGTCCTTAACCTGAGCCTGTGTCAGCAGCTTGTCAACGGCCTTCTCTTCGAGCAGGACGGACTTGAGCTGGTTGCGAGCCTGTTCGTTGGAACCATAGTACTCGGTGACCTGAGCCGGATCCTGATACTGCTGGGCCATTTCTTCAACGCGAGCGTTGAGCTCTTCGTCGCTGACGTCCATCTCGTTGCTGCTGACGACTTCGCTGAGCAGCAGGCCAGTCTTGACGCGCTGGACGGCCTGGTCCTGGAACAGCTCACCCGGCAGCTGGGAGACGTCGAAGTCTTCGCCCAGACCGAACTGCTGTGCTGCCTGACGCTTCAGGCCGTCGATTTCCTGATCCGCCAGTGCCTGCGGAACGAGGATGTCATTGGCCTTGGTCAGCTCAGCCAGCACCTGCTGCTTGACGCGATTCTCGATCGCATTCTTCAGCTCGCGCTGCATGTTCTTCTTCACTTCCACCTTGAAGCTTTCGACATCGGCAGCTTCCAGGCCGAACTGGGCGATGAACTCTTCGTTCACTTCCGGCAGTTCCTGAGCCTTGACGGCGTGGACCTTGACCTTGAAGGTCGCTTCCTGACCGGCGAGGTGCTCGGCCTGGTAGTCAGCCGGGAAGGAAACCTTGATTTCCTTGTCGTCGCCAGCAGAAGCACCGATCAGCTGCTCTTCGAAGCCCGGGATGAAGCTGTTGGAACCCAGCACCAGCTCGTGGCCTTCAGCGCTGCCGCCTTCGAAGGCTTCTTCACCGAGGAAGCCTTCGAAATCGATCTTGACCTGGTCGCCGTCAGCGGCAGCGCGCTCGACGTCGGTCCAGGAGGCATTCTGCTTGCGCAGGGTCTCGATCATCTCTTCGACGTCGGCGTCGGTCACTTCGGCCTGCGGACGCTCGATTTCAGCGCCTTCGATCGGCTTCAGTTCGATTTCCGGGTAGATTTCCAGAGTCGCGACGAACTCCAGATCCTTGCCGGCTTCATCGACGGTGGCATCGATCTTCGGCCAGCCAGCCGGGTTCAGTTCGTTTTCGGTGACGGCGGTCACGTAATGCTGGCGCATGATCTCGCCAACGATCTCGTTGCGCACGTCCTTGCCGTAACGCTGTTGCACCACTGCCATCGGCACGTGGCCCTTGCGGAAGCCGTTCAGACGAACGGTCTTGGCGGTTTCCAGAAGACGGGCGTTGACGGCCTGGTCGACTTCAGAAGCCGGCACCGTAATGGTGACCTTGCGCTCGATCGGAGAAGTCGTTGCGACAGAAGCTTGCATGAAAGTTCCTCTACCCACTGGTGGCGTTCGAATCATAAAGGCGAAGATTGTAGAAACCCCGCCACGCGCTGGCAAGCGCGGATATGACCTGCCATATGGTGCCTTGGTCCAAGATATTCAAGGAGCCAGGCCTTTTTCTGCTCCGTCCTCCCGCCTGACAGGCGCATGGAGCGCCCGTCAACCCGGTCAGATCGCAGACGAAGCAGTGCGAAAAAACACGAAAAAAGGGGGAGAAAGCCATTGGCCTTCTCCCCCTTTTGCGGCATGCCGCCCGCCCAAGCGGGACAGGCAGCATCCTGATATTCATCGAGACGTGGGGTGGATGATGGGGTTCGAACCCACGACCACCGGAGTCACAATCCGGGGCTCTACCACTGAGCTACACCCACCACTTCTGGAGGTTGGACAGAAAGCCTGCCGTCTCCATCTCGTTGATACTGCTCAAGCTGACATGCAATGGGGTGGATGATGGGGTTCGAACCCACGACCACCGGAGTCACAATCCGGGGCTCTACCACTGAGCTACACCCACCACTGCATGAACACCTTCACATCGTCTGGTCGCCATCATCAGGCTCAATGAAGAGCAATCCGATTCCCATCATGACAACAATCGTTATCGTGATGGCACGCCCAGCAGGACTCGAACCTGCAACCTACGGCTTAGAAGGCCGTTGCTCTATCCGGTTGAGCTATAGGCGCAGAAACTGATGCTGCGAGTCAACCTCCGGACAAAGCCTTGAATGCATGTCTCGAAAGACCGAAGTCTTGCGAGGTGCTGCATTCAAATGGTCGGGATAGAGGGATTCGAACCCCCGACATCCTGCTCCCAAAGCAGGCGCGCTACCAGACTGCGCTATATCCCGAAACCGTCTTCAACCGACCGTCGAACCCCGTCGATGCGAGGCGTATTCTACCGAACTTTCGTCTGCGGTCAAGCCCTTACGTGAATTCTTTCCAAAAGAATCGTTTCCCTTCCTGCTGTCACGCCACTGTCATGTCAGCATCCAGTGATACACGCGGGGTGCGCTCCCACCTCCATACGGGCACCTCACTCTCGCCCCTACCCTGGCACCGGGCGAGATCAGTGACGACTCACTTCCACTGAGCGGCATCCGTGGCCCGACCATCGGGTCTGAGCTTCTCTTTCTCCTCGAAGCTGATCACGTCGATCGCCCTTTCTACCTCTACCTCTACCTCTACCTCCACCTCTACCTCTACCTCTACCTCTACCTCTACCTCTACCTCTTTCTTTTTCTCTTTCTATTTCTCTTCCTCGATCAGGCATCTCACGAACGCCTCGTCTGACGGATCCCTGGAAAACTGACAGAAAGGTCTGACAGAGAGAACTGGCTGAGAGAACCGGCTGAGAGAACCGACAGCTGTGGTCTCACGACGTCGAGTTCCAGACTCGTGGGCAATCAGCACCGCTGCCTGCCCACGAGACGCCTCCAAAAGAGGCGATACTTGCACCTGCTTTCGACCAAGGTCGTCATTCGGCGTTGACTGCCAGACAGGGCATGCGAAAATTGTCCCCGGTTTCTCCCCTCCTGCATTTTTGCCTATGAGAAGGAATGATCGCTGATGGCAGCACAACTGATTGATGGCAAGGCCATTGCCGAACGCGTACGCCAACAGGTCGGCCGCCAGGTCGAAGCGCGCCGCGATGCCGGTGAACGAATCCCGGGGCTTGCCGTCGTGCTGGTCGGCGAAGACGCGGCATCCGAGGTCTATGTCCGCAACAAGCACCGCGCTTGCGAGAAGGCAGGCATCCTCTCCACCCAGCACCGTCTGCCTGCTGACACGACCCAACAGGAACTTGAGGCACTGGTCGACTCGCTGAATGACGATGCCAGCATTGATGGCATCCTGGTCCAGCTGCCGCTGCCGGAGCACCTCGACTCACGCCCGATCCTCGAACGGATCCGCACCGACAAGGATGTGGACGGTTTCCATCCCTACAACCTCGGTCGTCTGGCACAGCGCCTGCCGGTGATGCGTCCCTGCACGCCCAAGGGCATCATGACGCTGCTGTCCGAGAGCGGCCTGCAGGTGCGCGGCATGGACGCCACCATCGTCGGCGCGTCCAACATCGTCGGCCGTCCGATGGCGCTGGAGCTGATGCTGGCTGGCTGCACCACCACCGTCTGCCACCGCTTCACCAAGGACCTTGAGAGCAAGGTCCGCCAGGCGGATCTGGTCGTGGTCGGCGTGGGCAAGCCGGGCCTGGTCAAGGGGGAGTGGATCAAGGACGGCGCCATCGTCATCGATGTGGGTATCAATCGTCTCGAGGACGGTTCGCTGGTCGGCGATGTGGAATTCGCGCCAGCCGCGGAGCGCGCCGGCTGGATCACGCCGGTCCCCGGCGGGGTAGGCCCGATGACCGTGGCCTCGCTGCTGGAGAACACCCTGTTCGCCGCCGAGCTGCACGACGCGCGCCTCACCGCCGAGTAACCCCCTCGCCCTTCTCTCTAGCTCGTGATGGAGGCCCGACATGAACGGGCCTTCATCGCGTCTGATTCAGGATCGCATCATGACCCTCAAGACTCTTGGCATCATCGGCGCCATGGCCGAGGAAGTGGCCATTCTCGCCGAGCGCCTGGAAGACAGCACCACCAGCACCCACGCCGGCTCCACCTTCCATGTCGGCCAGCTGCACGGAATGAAGATCGTGCTGCTGCAATCCGGTATCGGCAAGGTGAATGCCGCCGTCGGTGCCTGCCAGATGATCGAGCGCTACCAGCCGGATGCCATCATCAATACCGGCTCGGCCGGTGGTTTCGCGTCTGATCTCGAGATCGGCGATGTGATCATCTCCAGCGAAGTGCGCCATCACGATGTCGATGCCGTGGTCTTCGGCTATGAGCACGGACAGGTGCCGCAGATGCCGGCGGCCTACCCGTCAGCCCCTGAGCTGGTCAAGGTCGCGCGCGAGTGCGTCGAGGCCCAGGGAGAGATCAAGGCGCGTGAAGGCCTGATCTGCACCGGCGACATCTTCATGTCCGACCCGGAACTGGTCGCGCTGACCCGCTCACGCTTCCCGAGCATGCTGGCCGCCGAGATGGAAGCCGCCGCCATCGCCCAGACCTGCTACCTCTACGACATGCCGTTCGTGGTCATCCGTGCGCTGTCCGACATCGCCGGCAAGGACAACAACAGCCAGTCCTTCGAGGAATTCCTGCACGTGGCCGCACGCCAGTCCTCGCGCATGGTCGATGCCATGGTCAAGCGACTCGCCAGCTGATCGCAGACGGCTCGAAAGCGGTGCTGGTCGACAGCGCACAAAAAACCGCCGCCCCTCATGGGACGGCGGTTTTTTCATGCTGACATCGCATCACGCCAGTGACATCAGCCTTCCAGCACCCAGGTCGTCCCCTCACGGGAGTCCTTGAGGATGATGCCCTGTGCGGCCAGCTCGTCACGGATGCGATCCGCCCCCGCGAAATCCTTGGCCTTCTTGGCGGCGGCACGCGCCTCGATCTGCGCCTGGATCTCGTCTTCAGACAACGCCAGCGCCGCAGTATCGCCCTTGAGGAAGACTGCCGGGTCCTGCCCGAACAGACCCAGCAGACCGCCCAGCGAGATCAGCTCGAAGGCCAGCGCCGGCGCCTGCTGCGGTGCTTCCTTCTTGGCACGGTTCAGCTCGCGTGCCAGCTCGAACAGCACCGACAGCGCACCCGCCGTATTGAAGTCGTCATCCATGGCGGCCACGAAGCGTGCCCGCCAATCGCCTGACACCTCGCCTTGCTCGGGCGTGACAGTCTCGAGCGCATTGTAGAAGCGCTCCAGCGAGCGACGCGCCTCATCCAGCGAGTTGGCTTCATAGCTGATCGCGCTGCGATAGTGGCTGGCCACCAGCAGGTAACGCACCACTTCCGGGTTGTGCTGCTCCAGCACGTCACGAATGGTGAAGAAGTTGCCCAGCGACTTGGACATCTTGTCCTGACCGACACGCACCGCGCCGGCATGCATCCACACGTTGGCGTACTGCTGGCCCGTGGCGGCCTCGGACTGGGCGATCTCGTTCTCGTGATGGGGGAAGGTCAGGTCCGGCCCGCCGCCGTGGATATCGAAGGTGTTGCCCAGGCAGCAGGTCGACATCGCGGAGCACTCGATGTGCCAGCCAGGACGCCCCTCCCCCCAGGGCGACGGCCAGCTGGCCTCGCCCGGCTTGGCAGCCTTCCACAGCACGAAGTCGAGCGGATCTTCCTTGGCTTCCTCGACCTCCACCCGCGCACCGGACTGCATGTCATCGAGCTGACGGTTGTTGAGCTTGCCGTAGCCCTCGAAACGACGCACACGGTAGTAGACATCACCGTTGCTGGCCGCATAGGCATAGCCCTTGTCAATCAGCGTCTCGGTCATCGCGATGATGTCAGCGATGTGCGCGGTGGCACGCGGCTCGAGGTCAGGACGCAGAATCCCCAGGCGCCCTTCATCTTCATGCATCGCCTGGATCATGCGCTCGGTGAGCGCATCGAAGGCCTCGCCATTCTCGTCGGCGCGCTTGAGGATCTTGTCGTCGATGTCGGTGATGTTGCGCACGTAGGTGACGTCATACCCGCGCGCACGCAGGTAGCGCGTGATGACATCGAAGGCCACCATCACACGCGCATGCCCGATGTGACAGAGGTCATAGACCGTCACGCCACAGACGTACATGCGCACCTTGTTGCCTTCCAGTGGCACGAAAGGTGCCTTGGTCCGGCTCAGGGTACTGTAGATGGACAGTGTGCTCGCGGCATCTTCGAGTGGAATCATTCAGTCATCGCCCTTGGCTACTTTGCTGACAGAAAGCTGTCAGCCTTTCAAAATGGAACGGCCCGCAGGCCGGTCATGCAACTTCGTCACAGAAGGTACAGGATCAGACTGCGGGCCGTGAAGCAGGTCACGAAAGCGTGACGACAGGGCTCCCGCGGGAGCCCGCCGACCATCACCCCTTCTTCTGTGCCTTGGCCCAACCGTCCTTCAGGCTGACGGTGCGGTTGAAGACCAGCGCGCCATCGACGCAGTCATGACGATCCGCCACGAAGTAGCCGATACGCTCGAACTGGTAGCGCGTTTCCGGCGCGGCATCGCGCAGACTCGGCTCACCGAAGCCCTTGACGATGCTCAGCGACTGCGGATTGAGGTGCTCAAGGAAATCGACATCCTTGTCACGGTCCGGCTCGGCTTCCAGGAACAGATTCTCGTACTGACGCACCTCGACCGGCACTGCATGCTCGGCGCTGACCCAATGGATGACACCCTTGACCTTGCGGCCTTCAGGGTTCTTGCCGAGGGTATCGAGGTCGACACTGCACCGCAGCTCGACGATCTCGCCGGCGTCATCCTTGATCACTTCATCACAGCGGATGACGTAACCGTTGCGCAGACGCACTTCCTTCTCGGGCGCGAGACGGAAGAACTTCTTCGGCGCGTCTTCCATGAAGTCATCCGCGTCGATCCACAGCTCACGGGTCAGCGGAATCTGACGCGTGCCCATGTCATCACGCGCCGGATGGCCGGGGACCTCGAACACTTCCTCATGGCCTTCCGGCAGGTTGGTCAGCACCACCTTGAGCGGGTTGAGCACGCACATGGCACGCAGCGCGTTGTCCTCCAGGTCCGAGCGAATGGCGTGGTGCAGCATGCCGATCTCGACCATGCCGCCGTCAGCACGGCTCACGCCGATCATGTCGCAGAACTTGCGGATGGAAGCCGCGGTATAGCCACGACGACGCATGCCGGAGATGGTCGGCATGCGCGGATCATCCCAGCCATCGACCACGCCTTCATCCACCAGCAGCTTCAGCTTGCGCTTGGAAGTGACGGTGTAATCCAGATTCAGACGCGCGAACTCGATCTGACGCGGCGTGCTCGGCACCGGCAGATTGGCGAGGAACCACTCGTACAGCGGGCGGTGGTCTTCAAACTCCAGCGTACAGATGGAGTGCGTCACGCCTTCCAGTGCATCGGATTGACCGTGGGTGAAATCATAGGACGGATAGATCTTCCACTTGTCGCCGGTCTGATGGTGGCTGGCATGACGGATGCGGTAGAGGATCGGGTCGCGCAGATTGATGTTGGGCGCCGCCATGTCGATGCGCGCACGCAGCACCTTCTCGCTCTCGCCGAACTCGCCCTTCTTCATGCGCTCGAGGAGATCGAGATTCTCCTCGGGGCTACGCTCACGGTAGGGGCTGGGACGTCCCGGCTCCTTGAGCGTGCCACGGTATTCACGGATCTCGTCCGGCGAGAGGTCATCGACATAGGCCTTGCCTTCGCGCACCAGGTGCTGGGCCCAGGCATAGAGCTGATCAAAATAATCGGAGGCGAAGCGCACCTTGCCGGCCCACTCGAAGCCCAACCACTCGACGTCTTCCTTGATGGCGTCGATATAGGCCTGCTCTTCCTTGGCCGGGTTGGTGTCATCGAAGCGCAGGTGACAGTCGCCACCCAGCTGTTGCGCCAGACCGAAGTTCAGACAGATCGACTTGGCGTGCCCGATGTGCAGGAAGCCGTTGGGCTCCGGCGGGAAACGCGTGACAACCTTTTCGGCGCGGCCGGCGTCGAGTTCTTCGCGGATCTGGTTCAACACGAAGTTCGGGGCGCTCTGGGTCTCGGTACTCATGAAGTTTCGCTGCACCTCTGTGTGGTTCTTGGGCGTCGTGTTCCGGGACGTCACGGGGACTGGCACTGGGTAGCAGGCGATCGTGACGCGCGCTGGCGTGCGTCTCCGGGGCCTGCCGCCCCCTCAGGCTTTCGTCTCAGGATACAAAGCCGCTATTATAGCGCGACGCCCGCAGGCGATGCCATGAGGCCCCGCCTGCCTGACACTTGAGCAAGACAGATGACCGGGAAATTCGCATGATCGTTCTTCACACCAACTACGGCGACATCACCCTCGAACTCAACCACGAGAAGGCCCCGAAGACTGCGGCCAACTTCGAGCAATACGTGCGTGAAGGCCACTACAGCAACGTCCTTTTCCACCGCGTCATCCCGGGTTTCATGGTTCAGGGCGGTGGCTTTGACACCGACTTCAACCAGAAGCCGACCAACGGCGTGATCGAGAACGAAGCCGACAATGGCCTCAAGAACGACCGCGGCACCGTGGCCATGGCACGTACCATGGATCCTCACTCCGCCAGCGCCCAGTTCTTCATCAACGTCAATGACAACGACTTCCTGAACTTCACCAGCAAGACCAGCCAGGGCTGGGGTTACTGCGTGTTCGGCAAGGTCGTCGAAGGCATGGACGTGGTCGAGAAGATCGAGGCGGTCAAGACCACGCGTCGCGACGGCCACGCCGACGTGCCGGCAGAAGACGTGATCATCACCAGCGCCGAAATCACCGAATAAGCGATTTCCGCTGATCGCGCCTCACCGCGTACCTGCCGCCCGGCCTTGCCTCGTGATATCGAGCGTCAGGCCGGGCGGTTTGCGTTGCTCTCTCACTCGGCCTCTTCCGTCGCCTGCTGCGCATGACGACACCCGCCCCGACCCGTGGACCTGACCATGACTGCCACCACTCTGTTCATCTCCGACCTGCACCTGCAGCCCGAGACTCCCGAGATCGCCCAGGGCTTTCTCGACTACATGGCGCGCCTGGCGACCTGCGAACCTGCGGTGGATCGCCTCTACCTGCTGGGGGATATCTTCGAGGTATGGGTCGGCGATGATTATCGCGACGACTTCACCCAGCGCATGAGCGAGGCCATGCAGCGCGTCTCGGCCCGCGGCACCAGGCTCTACTTCATGCACGGCAATCGCGACTTCCTCATCGGCGAGACCTTCGCGGCCGAGGCCGGCGTGACCCTGCTGCCCGACCCGAGCGTGATCGAGCTCGACGGCGAGCGCGTGCTGCTGATGCATGGCGACAGCATGTGTACCCGCGATGAGGCTTACATGAAGTTTCGTGCCATGACGCGCGACCCTCAGTGGCAGGCACAGATTCTGGCCATGCCGCTGGAGCAGCGACTGGCCCTGGCCCAGTCACTGCGCATGCAGTCCGGCGAGACCAACAGCGAGAAGGATGAGGCGATCATGGACGTCACGCCCGAGGAAGTGGTTCGCGAGATGCGCGAGCACGGCGTGCGCACCCTGATCCACGGCCACACCCATCGCCCGGCGGTACATGAACTCGAGATCGATGGCGAAGCGGCGCGCCGCATCGTGCTGGGCGACTGGCGCCCCGATACCGCCTTCGACATCATTGCCTGCGGCCAGGGACCGACCCTGCGGGAATTCGCATTGCCATTGTGTGATGCGATCACCCACGGCTGATCGCCTGCAACGCCCATGAAAAGCCCCCGTTGCCTTGAGTGGCAACGGGGGCTTTTCCTTGTCCAGCCTCGGCTTTCGAAGCGACTGGCGCCGTTCAGAGTCTGCTCAGCCCGGAGCGCCGGGCGTGCGCGTCAGGCCGGCGAGGACGCCTTGCGACGCGCACGCCCTTCCACCGCCTCCACCAGCTGATGCCACCCCAGTACCGCGGGTGCATCCGTTGCCGGCAGCTCATCCAGCAGTGCCTTGAGGCGCTCGCAGCGCTCGGCATCCTGCGCATCGACCAGCCTCAACCAGGCAGCGAGTCCCATTGCTTCATGATGCGGATTTTCCTGCTCGATGGAGTAGGCCAGGCCCTGCTCGATCAAGGAACGCACCTTCTCGCTCGGCAGACCTTGAGCGGCACGCAACGCGGCCACCAGGTAGCTGACCTCTGCCAGATAGAAGGAGTTGCGCTCCTGAGCCACCAGCAGCACCTTCTCCATGTACTCTTCGGCCGCCGAATGCTCACCCAGCGCCATCACGGCATCCATGTACCAGAGATTGGGCCGCTGATGCCGCTCACGCCCGGTCAGCTCGGCGAACTCGTTGATGCTGGACTGCAGCATCGCGAGCCCGTCGCGGTCGCCGTTCATTGCCCGCGCCCAGCCAAGCACGCCATGCGCCGCCATGTGCCAGAGGTGCAGATCCGCGGAGCGGGTCAGCTCCAGCGCCCGCTCGGCACGCTGGGTGGCCAGATGGGTATGCCCCAGCTGACGATAGAGCGAGGTGGAGAACATCAACGCCATGGCCAACGAGCCCGGCTGACCGATGGCCTCCGCCATGCGGATGGCCGCCTCGGCCTGCTGCTCGGCCTGCACGTAGTCAAAGCGCAGGCAGGACGTCCAGCTCTGCAGACATGCCGCTGCCACCTGAGGGTGATCACTGAACGGCAACCATTCGAGCACCATGGGATTGTGGACCGGATCGATCTCATCGAGATGCTCACCTGCCACGCGTACGCGACCGGCCCAGAATTCGCAGTGTGCCCGCGCATAGTCGGCCAGACGACGATAACGGCCATCCGACAGCTCTTCCGCCAGATCACTCAGGCCCGAGGCCAGCGCGAAGGCATCCGCATGCGCATGGCGCTCACTGCAACCGACCCACAGTCCCCACTTCACGATGAAGGCCTGCTCGAGATCCGGCTCATCATCTTCCAGCAGCGCCGGACTGTTGAGCAGATTGCGCGCCTGCACGAAGCTCTCGTGCGCGATGCGGGAACCATGCCCTTCCAGCGCGAAGCCGGCCTGGCCGCGTACGGTCAGCAGGCTGACCTCACGCTCCTCCTGCCCTTCGACATGCTTGAGACACGCCAGACCACTGTCGGCCATCTTGAGCGCGGTACGGTTGGCGCTGATCTTGAGCGCTTCACGTGCCGACAGCTCGAAATAGCGCGCAGCACGACTGAAGTTCTGTGACTTGCGCAGATGGACGGCGAAATAGCCGGGGTGACGGCTGATCCAGGCAGGATGCTTGTCCTCGATGAGGGCCACGACCTGCAGGTGAATGCGGCGACGCACGTCACGCGGGCAGGACAGATAGGCCGCTTCCTGGATCAGCTGGTGGGTGAACTGGTAGTCGAATTCACTATCGTTGCCACAGGCCTCGATGATCTCCAGGCGCTGCATGCTCTCGATGGAACGCTTGAGGCGCCCTTCCTCGAATTCGCAGCTCTGGCGCAGGAAGCTCAGCTTGAAGACACGTCCCAGCACAGCGGCGGCGTGGGCCACATCGCGGCCTTCTTCCAGCTGGTCGATACGGCTGGACAGCAGGCCGATCAAGCCCTTGGGCAGCTCGTCGAGCTGCACCGGACGCCCCTCACGGCGATCCATGTCGAGACGACGACAGATCTCCTGCAGGTAGAGCGGCACACCATCGCAGCGCTCGATGAGCTGGCTGCGCATGCGCGGGCTGAGATGCAGACGATAGCGACGCGACAGATGCGACAGCAGACGCGAGACCTGCATCGGGTCCAGGCGACCCAGCGAGATATGCTGGTCCCAGTTGAGCTTGACGGCAAGGCTGTCGCGGCCGTTGTGGCTGGCCGCCAGCATGAAGCCGATGTTGATGGGCAGGCGCGCCTGCAGTCCCGCCAGCACCTTGAGCGACGGTTCATCGAGCCACTGCAGGTCGTCGATCATCATCACCAGCGGACGCAGGCTTGCCGATTTCTCGATCACCAGATGCAGCACACGCACCACACGCTCGACCGTCTCGCTGCTCTGGATCAGGGATTCATCTTCCGAGGCCTCCTCCGCGGTCCCCAGCACCGCATGGAAGGAGCGACGCACGTCCTCGTCGAGAGCCTGCAAGGCCTCGGAGGATTCAAATACCTGTTCGACGCCATCACGATCCACATGACCATCGAGGCGCCAGCGCATCAGGGTGCGCACCACGCTGTAGGGTTCCAGCTGCGAGAGGCGAGTCGTCGGCATCCAGCACAGGCCCACGTCCTGACTCTGTTCGAGCTGCCGGAAGTTGACCATCAGGGCCGACTTGCCCATGCCGGAGTTGCCGCTGACCAGCACGCTCTGACGCAGCCCGATACTGGCACGCGCCAGCGCATCGCGCAGACGGCGCAGCTCGCCTTCACGTCCGATCAGTGTCGGCAGTGACGCCTCACGATGCCCCACGCTGCTGCTCAGGACCAACGCGCGCAGACGCACTCGTCCGTCCGCTGCCAACAGGCGTGACGTGAGACGTGGCTGCAGATCCAGTGCGGGAGGCATGTGCTGACTGGCCTCCTGGGAAATCACCAGCTCGCTGCCTTCGGCCGCCGTCATCAATTCCAGGGAATACTGGGTCACCTGGCCAAGCGGGTCGGCCAGCTGACGCTCCGGCAGATAGATGACCTGCCCGGAGTGGAGACCCGCCGACAGCGAGAAGACCGGCGGCTTGCCTTCGCCATCCCAGATCCGCTCGATCTCATCCGGCATCGCCTTGCTGCAGTGCTCATAAAGCGCCACGAGCTCTGCCAGCTGATGGGCCGGGCCATGCGTGCCGAAGCACGCCAGGCCGACGCCACCTGTGGCACCCGGCAGCCAGAAACCGCCCAGGTGGTGGCATTGCTGCTCCAGCCAGCGCAGCAGCTCGATCTGCAGGGTCAGACTGGCGCGGGCCCAGACACGATCACGATGACTGTCCTTGACGCTGAGGCGAATCGCCATGACCGACAGCTGACGGTGGTCGATCTCGTCTTCACGCAGCGGCGCGCTGTCCAGCGACAGCGTGCGAGAAATGGCGCCCTGCGGCGTGAGCGCTCCCATCTGCTCGCTCTTGCCATCGGACCAGTAACGGGCCAGCTGCAGGAATCCCGGATCAGGCTGCTGACCGGAGAGTGCCAGCTGTTGCAGGAAGGCATTGAACTGCTCATGCGCCGCAGCCGACTGACCATCTTCCGCGAGCTGACGTACCAGGCGTTCATGGAAGGGGCCATATCCGGAGAAGCGGCTCACCAGGGTCCGCAGCACATCGTCCGGGACCGGCTCATCGGTCGCCAGTACTCGCTCGGCATACTGGATGACGCGCTGACGCCATTCGCCGCGCACCTTGATCATCCAGCGCTGGAATTCCGGGCACTGGGTCAGGGCAAGCTCTTCGACGAGATCGCCCCGGTAGAGTCCCAGCACCTCGTTGAGCGTCGCCACCGAGGGCGGCGCCAGCAACAGGCCGTTGAGCTCGTCGAGATCCAGCTCCCAGTAATCCGGAATCGACAGCGCGATCGTCTGACGTGAGACCGTCAGAAGATTGTCGGCCTCCTCCCCCAGGCTCTGACGCAGGCAATGCAGGGCATGGCGCAGGTTGGTGCGGCCCGAGGACAGCCCCTGATCCGGCCATAGCAGCTCTGCCAGCCCCGCCCGCGAGACGGCCTGATCATGCAGCAGAAGATGCAGCAACAGTGCCTTGACCTTGTCGTAGCTGAACTGCGTCAGCGTGTCATCGCCCAGGGTCAGCTGGAAATGTCCCAGCAGCGCCAATTGAGCTTGACCAGATGTTTCCTGCGTCATGTGTCATCCATTTCAAAGTCGCGAACGAAACGCCAGCCCAGCCATGGCGCCGGAGGTCCCCTGTTCTTGAGCCTTGCCTTGTGTCTGTACTGCCTCAACTCACCTGGCTTGAGGCGTTTTCCACCCGATTCGTGACGGGGATGCCGCTGTGGAAACGGAAGCTGACATCAGGACGCTCGATCAGCTCCTTCTCCACCGCACGCAGTACCGCAAGACGGGATTCCAATGGTTCCTTGCTGTAACGCTCGGCCAACATGAGGTAATCCTCATAATGGCGTCCCTCAGACTTAACCAAAGTGCGATAGAACTTTGCAAGCTCGGGCTCAAGATACGGGATCAGACGCGCGAATCGCTCGCAGGACCGCGCTTCGATCAATGCCCCGATCAGCAGGATATCCACCAGCCGCTGAGGGTCTTCCTTGCGCACCTGCTGACGCAGCCCTTCTGCATATCGGGAAGCCTTGATATGACGATAGACGATTCCACGCCTTTCCATCAGTCCTACCACCTGCTCGAAGTGCAGAAGCTCCTCTCGAGCCAGCTGTGACATCTTGCTCAGCAGCAAGGGGTGGTCCACATAGCGGTACATCAGACTCATCGCGGTGGAGGCCGCCTTCTTCTCGCACTGCGCGTGGTCGATCAGCAACAGCTCAGGATTGTCGAGCGCCGCCTCTACCCAGGCGTGCGGTGTGCGGCAACCGAGAAAGGCCAGCAGGGAGTCCGGCAGCAGTGCATCGGTATCCTCGTTGCTCGGCCCCTGCGGCGCCTTGATGACGCGTGAAAGCTCATGGGCCATCCGAGCGTCATGCTCATCCGTCGCGAAACGCTCGCGGTCAGTCATCAGGGTCATGCCATCGTCCATCATGTCAGTCTTTTCTCTTGCCAGCGTCATCTTGCGTTGCATCAGGAGGATGACCTGCCGGACTCACTTCATTATTGGCCCGCTTTGCCGCTTCCACCATGATTTCATCGTTTATTCGCGAAAAAAGCTGTTCCGGCTCAAGTTCCTCGCCGCCACTGCACGGCGTGATGCCATAGGCAGAGAGGTCACGGATCCTGGTGCGTCCCACCCGCAGAAGCTCCACCGCACGTGACAGCGCCGACTGATCCTCACGAAAACGAATCCGGTGGCGCGTCAACTGTTCCGCCAGCGCCGCCTCGTCATGCACGTACAGCCAGCGCCCGGCGACGTCACTGCGCAGCGCATCCAGCTCGCGCATGCGCTGCGTGCGCTGCTCACTGTCATACCCGAACCAATCGAGGATCTCCTGGTCATGGCGCTGGCATCCACGACAGACGTTGTCACCCACCGTGGTGGAACACACCCCGACGCAGGGAGAAAGAATACGGCTCATGCTGCCCTCGGCTTGCGGCGAAATTTCAGGAAAAAGGATAACAGCATCATACCGTGCGCCTGCTGAGCTCGACAGCGGTGCACGGAGACCGCAAGGCTCGAGTCACCTCGACGCGACATCGGGCGATGCGAGCCGCGCCATGCCTGAAGCGCGACAAAGAAATGCAATATCAAGCTGTTAAGGTCGAAATGGCGCCCTGGATGACGACCAAAGTCTCAGCCCCCACACGGGGGTGCTCCTTAACATTGTCGACAAAGTTGAGTAGACTCGCGTTCGCCCCGTAGCGCCTGATTCGCTCGCAATAAGACGCTTGAATTACCCGCAAGAAGCCTCGGGATGTCTCTGCCGGTTCGCGTGACGACTGGCACACGCATCTCGACACGATTACAGATGAGGGTCTCCCACGTGCTTGAAGCCTACCGTCAACAGGTTGAAGAACGCGCCCAGCAGGGCATCCCGGCGAAGCCGCTGAATGCAGAGCAGACCGCTGATCTGGTCGAACTGCTCAAGAATCCGCAGGCCGGTGAAGAAGAGTTCATCCTCGACCTGTTCACCAATCGCATCCCGCCGGGCGTCGATGAAGCCGCTTACGTCAAGGCTGGCTTCCTGACCGCCATCGTGCGTGGCGAAGCTTCTTCACCGCTGATCGACAAGACCCACGCCACCAAGCTGCTCGGCACCATGCAGGGCGGCTACAACATCGCCACGCTGGTCGAGCTGCTGGACGACGAGTCCATGGCCAAGGAAGCCGGCGAACAGCTCAAGCACACCCTGCTGATGTTCGATGCCTTCCACGATGTCGCCGAGCGCGCCAAGGCCGGCAACACCGTCGCGCAATCCGTGCTGCAGTCCTGGGCGGACGCCGAATGGTTCCTGTCAAAGCCCGCCCTGGCGGACAAGATCACCCTGACCGTCTTCAAGGTGCCGGGCGAGACCAACACCGACGACCTGTCCCCGGCACCTGACGCCTGGTCACGTCCGGACATCCCGCTGCACGCCAACGCGATGCTCAAGAACCCGCGTGATGGCATCATCCCGCAGGAAGAAGGCGTCATCGGCCCGCTGGCCCAGATCGAGGAAGTGAAGGCCAAGGGCTTCCCGGTCGCCTACGTCGGCGACGTGGTCGGTACCGGCTCCTCACGCAAGTCCGCCACCAACTCAGTGCTGTGGTTCTTCGGTGACGACATCCCGAATGTGCCCAACAAGCGCGCTGGCGGCTTCGTGTTCGGCAACAAGATCGCGCCGATCTTCTTCAACACCATGGAAGATGCCGGTGCCCTGCCGGTGGAAATGGACGTCGAGAAGATGGCCATGGGCGATGTCATCGACATCTACCCGTACGAAGGCAAGGTCTGCCGTCACGACACCGACGAAGTCATCTCCACCTTCTCCCTCAAGACGCAGGTCCTGCTGGACGAAGTGCGTGCTGGCGGTCGTATCCCGCTGATCATCGGTCGCGGTCTGACCGACAAGGCACGTACCGAGCTGGGACTGGACGCCTCTGACGTCTTCCGTCTGCCGGAGCAGCCGAAGGACACCGGCAAGGGCTTCACCCTCGCGCAGAAGATGGTCGGCAAGGCCTGCAACATGGAAGGCGTGCGTCCGGGCATGTACTGCGAGCCGAAGATGACCACCGTCGGCTCCCAGGACACCACCGGCCCGATGACTCGCGACGAGTTGAAGGATCTGGCATGTCTGGGCTTCCAGGCCGACCTGGTGATGCAGTCCTTCTGCCACACCGCCGCCTACCCGAAGCCGGTCGATGTCGAGACTCACCATACCCTGCCGGACTTCATCATGAACCGCGGCGGCGTGTCGCTGCGTCCGGGCGACGGCATCATCCACTCGTGGCTGAACCGCATGCTGCTGCCGGACACCGTCGGTACCGGTGGTGACTCCCACACCCGCTTCCCGATGGGCATCTCCTTCCCGGCAGGCTCTGGCCTGGTGGCCTTCGCCGCCGCGACTGGCGTGATGCCGCTGGACATGCCGGAATCCGTGCTGGTGCGCTTCAAGGGCAAGCGTCGCCCGGGCATCACCCTGCGTGACCTGGTCCACGCCATCCCGCTGTACGCCATCAAGCAGGGCCTGCTGACCGTCGACAAGTCCAACAAGAAGAACGCCTTCTCCGGCCGCATTCTGGAAATCGAAGGTCTGGAAGATCTCACCGCAGAGCAGGCCTTCGAGCTGTCTGACGCCTCTGCCGAGCGCTCCGCCGCGGGCTGCACCATCACGCTGTCCGACGAGAGCGTGACCGAGTACCTGACGTCCAACATCACCCTGCTCAAGTGGATGATCGCCAACGGTTACGGCGATGCCCGTACCATCGAGCGTCGTATCGCCGGCATGGAAGAGTGGCTGGCCAACCCGAGCCAGATGCGTGCCGACAAGGACGCGGAATACGCCGAGATCATCGAGATCGACCTCGACGAGATCGATCAGCCGGTGCTGTGTGCCCCGAACGACCCGGACGATGCGCGTCTGCTGTCCGACGTGGCCGGCCAGAAGATCGACGAGGTCTTCATCGGCTCGTGCATGACCAACATCGGTCACTTCCGTGCCGCCGGCAAGCTGCTTGAGAAGCAGCCGGCCGGTAGCCTGAAGACCAAGCTGTGGCTGGCACCGCCGACCAAGATGGACCAGCACCAGCTGACCGCCGAAGGCTATTACGGCATCTACGGCCGTGCCGGCGCGCGCATGGAAATGCCGGGCTGCTCGCTGTGCATGGGTAACCAGGCACGTGTGGCTGCCAAGTCCACCGTGGTGTCCACCTCCACGCGCAACTTCCCGAACCGTCTGGGCGACGGCGCCAACGTCTTCCTGGCGTCTGCCGAACTGGCCGCCATCGCCGCGGTCATCGGTCGTCTGCCGAGCGTCGAGCAGTATCAGGGCTACATGGGCGAATTCGATGCCATGGCCGGCGAGATCTATCGCTACCTGAACTTCCATGAGATCGAAGAGTTCCAGAACGCCGCCTCCAACGTGATTCCGGTCACTCAGGAAGCCTGATCAGGCGAGGCGCCGGGCTCCAATGTCCGGCGCCTCTCTGGACAGCAGCCGTCACTGGTCACGCCAGAGCTGCCAGCGAGACAACGAAACGGGCCGCCCCATCAGGGACGGCCCGTTTTTTCATGCCTGGCGTTCTCGCCCGCCGCCCGAGACGGCCTGACGACCTGCTCGGCCTAGAACTTGTAACCGACAGAGGCCGTGAAGGCATCTACCTGATAGTCGCTGTCGAAGTCATAACGCTCGTATTCGGCACGGATCAGGAACGGATCGAGATTGACCTGGGCACCGGCACCATAGACCGGGTCGAAGCCGTCATTGTCCTTCAGGTCGACACTGGAATCGCCCAGATTGCCGTCGACATCGGTTTCCCACTTGGCCATGCCCGCCTTGGCGAACAGCGAGAAGTACTGGCCGATCGGCAGGATACCCACCACGTTGACGCCGTAGGCCTTGGACTTGAGATCGGTATTGCCGAAGTCATTGCCCTTGAGCTGAACGGTCCCGAGATCCGTATAGAAGGCTTCGGTGGCGAAGTACGGGTTGTACTGATAGCCCACGAAGGCCTTGTAGACGTTGTCGTCATCATCCACGTCGAAGTCATCGCTGCCGGAGTCGATGAAATCGCCGGCCTCATCGGAATCATCGTTCTTCAGGCTGGAAAAACCGGTACCGGCACCGATATAGAGCCCTTCGGTGGCATTGCCTGCCGCCTGGGCGTGACCACTGAGCGCCAGAGCGAGAGCGGCGAAGGAAACGGTGGCCAACGGGGCGGCCAGAAGACGTGACTTGCTCATGTGTTGCTCCTTGATCCAATGGGCGGCACAGGCGGATACCTGCCAGAGGCAGTCTGGTTCAACGTCGCCTGCCATGGGTGCAGGAGCATCGTGGTAGATATCGAACGGTGTTTCAAGAGTGGCGTTTTCACTACTTCCCACGTCGCCAGTCAGCAACATGCCCTCGTGACCCTCCCGTCCCTCGCTTGCACGCGCCCGAGGCCCGCTTAGCCCTTCGCACAGGTGCAAAGCCTTGGCGTATCGGGCATTCTCGACGTTGTGGCATTGCAGCAATCGCCAGCGCTCCGTCCCCAAGCGACCCTCACCGGGCCGCCCAGCACAAGGAATCCGACATGACGCACTCCATCTCCACCCCCGATCTCTGCGATGAGTTCCCTGATGTGCAAGTCCTCGAGCCCCTGTTCATCAACTACGGCGGCGTCGAGTCCTTTGGCGGCGAAGTCGTGACCATCAAGTGCTTCGAGGACAACTCGCTGGTCAAGGCGGCGGTCGCGGAACCCGGTGCAGGGCGCGTGCTGGTCGTCGATGCCGGTGGCTCGATGCGCTGCGCCATGCTGGGCGACATGCTCGCCGAGCAGGCCGCCAAGAGCGGCTGGGCCGGCGTGATCATGTATGGCTGCATCCGTGATGTCGACGAGATCCACGCCACCCAGCTCGGCGTGCAGGCACTCGGCTGCTACCCGCGTCCCAGCATCAAGCGTGGCGAAGGCCAGCGCGATATCCCGGTCACCTTTGCCGGTGTCACCATCGTGCCGGGCGACTTCCTCTACGCCGACAACAACGGCATCGTCACCTCGAAGGAAGCCCTGATTCGCACCCAGCCGACGCCCTGATTGGTTCCCGACCACCGGTCGAACCGTTCAAGCCCCCAATGAAAACGCCCCCACAACCGTTCTGGCTGCGGGGGCGTTTTCCTGTCAGTCGTGTCTGTCTCAGCGCACGCTGACCGGCTCACCTGATGCGGTGTCCTGGCGCTCGGCGACCGCATCATCGGCACGCGCAAAGCGATCCACCACGGCGGCGCAGGCCGCGTCACCGGTGATGTTGAGCGCGGTACGCGTCATGTCGAAGATACGATCCAGCGCGAACAGCAGCGGCAGGCCCTCGATGGGAATGCCGGCCGCCAGCAGCACGGCAACCACCAGGAACGACGGCCCCGGCACGCCAGCCTGACCGATGGCACCCAGGGTCGCGGTGAACACGATGGCGGCGTAGGCGGAGAAGCCGAGATCGACGTTGAAGACCTGGGCGAAGAACATCGCCACCAGCCCGTAATAGATGGCGTTGCCGCTCATGTTGATGGTCGCGCCCAGCGGCAGCACGAAGGCCGTCGTGGCATTCTTCAGGCCCAGCTCCTTCTCGCAGACTTCCATGTTGACCGGCAGGGTCGCCATGGAGGACGCCGTGGACAGCGCGACGGCCTGCGGCTTCTTCATCACCGACAGGAAGCGACCCAGTGGCACGTCAGAGCCGAACTTGACCACCAGCGGGTAGAACACGAAGCCATAGATGAGGATGGCGCCCATGTAGACGAGGAACAGCTTCATCACCAGGGTCAGCACATCGAAGCCGAAGGTGCCGACGGCGTCCGCCATCAGACCGAAGACGCCGATCGGCGCGATCAGCATCACCACGTTGATCATCCACACGAAGGCCTCGATCACGGTATTCAGGCCTTCGATCAGCGGCTTGCCACGCTCGCCGGTCTTGGACAGGCCAATGCCGAGAAACAGGCAGAACACCAGAATCTGCAGGATGTTGGCATCGGTGAGTGCGCCGAAGATATTGGTCGGCACCATGCCCAGAATGGTATCCATCACGCCCGGCACGCTGCCCTTGTCGGCGTAGGCGTTGGAGAACATGCCCTTGGCGCTTTCCAGATCCACCCCACTGCCCGGCTGGAACACATGCCCCATCACCAGCGCCAGCATCACCGCCACGGCTGAGGTGAGCATGAAGAAGGCGAAGGTGGAGAGACCGATCTTGCCGGCAGAAGGGCTATCGCCCAGATTGGCGGCTCCCGACACGATGGAGACCGCGATCAGCGGTACCACCAGCATCTTGATCAGGTGAATGAAGAGCTCACCGAGTGGCGCGAACATCGCGGCGCTCTCGCCCATGTAAGCGCCTACACCAGCGCCCAGTATCATGGCAATGACTACCTGGACGCCGATGTTCTTCCATAAAGACTGTTTCACGTTACGACTACCTTGGATTGTGTCTGAAAGGTCGGTTGTTGCGTGCCACCGCATTGCTGGCTACTGGTGAGGCCTGCCGTCATGGTCACCATGGATGCATGGTCACCATGGATTCATAACCACCATGGATATTGTGGTCAGCGGGGTGGCTGGGATTATAAATGACTGCCTTTTCCACACGAGGCAGGATGATCATCATTTAGTCGCGAATTCGAGATCATTTTGTTGCTATTTGTTACGAACTGACATGCTTCTGCCGGTTTCTACACCATTGGTCTAGTGTCGCAAGCTGACCATCCATTCAGTTTTCGGGCGCGAAAATGAAAAGCGCCCACCGCACATGATGTGCAGTGGGCGCTTGATCAGCCGGCGACTGGCGCCAGCATCTGGTAGTGCGCCAGCCTAGGGCCTCTCACTGGGTCAGATACCGAGGCTGGGCATCACATCCGCTCGCGAGCGGGATCAGGCCAGTTCCTTGTCCGCCAGCATGAACCAGGTTTCCAGCACGGAATCCGGGTTGAGGGAGACGCTGTCGATGCCCTCTTCCATCAGCCACTTGGCCAGCTCCGGATGATCCGACGGCCCCTGGCCGCAGATACCCACGTACTTGCCCTGCGCCTTGCAGGCACGGATCGCCATCGACATCAGCTGCTTGACCGCCGGATTACGCTCATCAAAGAGGTGAGCGACGATGCCGGAGTCGCGATCCAGTCCCAGGGTCAGCTGGGTCAGGTCGTTGGAACCGATGGAGAAGCCGTCGAAGTGCTCGAGGAACTGATCCGCCAGCAGCGCGTTGGTCGGCAGCTCGCACATCATGATGACGCGCAGACCGTTCTCGCCACGCACCAGGCCATTCTCGCCCAGCAGCTTGATGACCTGTTCCGCCTCGCCGGTAGTCCGCACGAAGGGCACCATGATCTCGACGTTGGTCAGCCCCATCTCGTCACGCACGCGCTTGAGGGCACGGCATTCCAGATCGAAGCAGTCGCGGAAGGTGTCGGACACGTAGCGCGAGGCGCCACGGAAGCCCAGCATCGGATTCTCTTCGCCCGGCTCGTACATCTTGCCGCCGATCAGGTTCTCGTACTCGTTGGACTTGAAGTCCGACATGCGCACGATGACCTTCTGCGGATGGAAGGCGGCTGCCAGGGTGGAGATACCCTCGACCAGCTTGTCGACGTAGAAGTCGACCGGGCTTGCGTAGCCGGCGGTGCGCGCATCGATGGTCTGCTGCAGATCGATGGGCAGGGTGGCGTAGTCGAGCAGCGCCTTGGGGTGCACGCCGATCATGCGGTTGATGATGAACTCGAGGCGCGCCAGGCCCACACCGGCATTCGGCAGACGCGAGAAGCTGAAGGCGCGGTCCGGGTTGCCGACGTTCATCATGATCTTGAACGGAATCTCCGGCATCTCGTTGACGCTGGTGACGGTGCGGTCGAAGTTGAGGATACCGTCATAGACATGACCGGTATCGCCTTCGGCGCAGGAGACCGTCACTTCGCGGCCTTCGGCGAGCACCGAGGTCGCGTCGCCACAGCCGACCACGGCCGGAATGCCCAGCTCACGCGCGATGATCGCCGCGTGGCAGGTACGTCCGCCACGGTTGGTGACGATGGCGGAGGCGCGCTTCATGACCGGCTCCCAGTCCGGATCGGTCATGTCGGTGACCAGCACGTCGCCGACCTGCACCTTGTCCATCTGCTCGGGATTGTCGATCACGCGCACCGCGCCCTGGCCGATACGCTGACCGATGGCACGCCCCGTCACCAGGGTGCGGCCCTTCTCGCGCAGCTGGAAGCGCTCGAGATTGCCGCCCTCTTCCTGGCTGACGACCGTTTCCGGACGCGCCTGGACGATGTAGAGCTTGCCGTCATCGCCGTCACGCGCCCATTCGATGTCCATCGGACGCTGGTAGTGCTTCTCGATGATCATGGCCTGGCGCGCCAGTGCCTCGACATCGGCGTCGCTGATGCAGAAGCGATGACGCTCCGGCACCGGCACGTCGACGGTCGCCACGGAACGCCCGGCGCTGGTGTCGTCGGTGTAGACCATCTTGATCAGCTTGGAGCCCAGGTTGCGGCGCAGTACCGCCGGGCGGCCGGCGGCCAGCGTGGTCTTGTGAACGTAGAACTCGTCAGGGTTGACCGCGCCCTGTACCACGGTCTCGCCCAGGCCCCAGGAGCCGGTGACGAAGACGGCGTCGCGGTAGCCGGATTCGGTATCCAGCGTGAACATCACGCCGGAAGCGGCCGTCTCGGAGCGCACCATCTTCTGCACGCCGGCAGACAGCGCGACCAGCGAGTGATCAAAGCCCTTGTGCACGCGGTAGGAGATGGCGCGGTCGTTGAACAGTGACGCGAACACCTCGTGCACCGCACGCTTGATGTTGTCGAAGCCTTCGATGTTGAGGAAGGTTTCCTGCTGACCGGCGAAGGAGGCGTCCGGCAGGTCTTCCGCGGTGGCGGAGGAGCGCACGGCAACCTTCAAATTCGGGTGTCTGGCCTGCAGCTCGGCATAGGCACGTTCCATCTCGGCCTCGAAGGCCGGCGGCAGCGGCGTATCGATGATCCACTGACGAATCTCGGCACCGACGCGCGCCAGTTCGACCACGTCATCCACATCGAGAGCATCGAGGGCGGCATTGATACGCTTGTCGAGGCCTTCGTGAGCCAGGAACTCGCGATAGGCAAAGGAGGTAGTCGCAAAGCCGCCGGGCACGGTGACACCGGCATCGGCCAGATTGGAGATCATCTCACCGAGCGAGGCGTTCTTGCCGCCAACGCGATCAACATCGTTCATGCCGAGCTGATCGAAATCGACGACGTATTCGGATGTGGCTTGCTGTGACAAGGGAACCCCCTGGTACCAATGGATGGAAACGAATGACCGATGGAGGACGTTGAACCGCCTTCCGTTCAGCAATGACGCCACCCTAACAAGCTCTCTCTAGTATTAGCCATTGGTCTAACCGGCTAGTCAGTGGAGGAGGACTACAACCCTGAGACTGTTTCAGGCGTTCTGTCGCTATCGTCGCCGAACATGTCGACAAGCCAGAAACGGCCGCTACAGGAATGTAGTCATGGGCCGCTTTGCCGGAGAACGGGAACACGAGATTTCCCATATCGCGCCACTGGCCATCCGCCGGATATTGCAAGCACGACAGTGAACGCCGACACTTGGGACTTCACGAGACGACACCCTGCGCCGGGTTGTGTCTTCGATTCGTTCTTCACGAGTGCCCGTCATGACCCGAACCGCCTTCTTCATTTCCGATGGAACCGGTATCACCGCCGAGACACTGGGACGCAGTCTGCTGGCCCAGTTCGAGAACACCGACATCCGCATGGTGACCAAGCCCTACATCGACTCCTCCGAGAAGGCCACGGCGCTGGTCAAGGCCATCGAGAGCGCCCACGCCACGGACGGTGAGCGCCCCATCATCATCGACACCATCGTCGATCAGGACATCCGTGACATCATCTCGGAATCCTCCGGTTTCAAGGTCGACATCTTCTCCACCTTCCTCAAGCCACTGGAAGAGGAGCTGGATACCCACTCGTCCTACAGCGTCGGCAAGACCCACTCCATCGGTCAGGATGATGTCTACATGAACCGCATCGATTCGGTGCATTTTGCCCTCGACAACGATGATGGAGCGCGCACCCACCAGTACGACAAGGCCGACGTCATCCTCATCGGCGTCTCACGCTGCGGCAAGACCCCGACCTCGCTGTATCTGGCCTTGCAGTTCGGCATCCGCGCGGCCAACTACCCGCTGACCGAGGATGATCTCGACGAATCCGGCACCCTCAAGATGCCGGCGTCACTGGCGCAATATCGCCACAAGCTGTTCGGACTGACCATCGACCCGCGCCGCCTGGCTGCCATCCGTACCGAGCGTCGCCCCAACAGTCGCTACTGCTCGATCGACCAGTGTCTGCAGGAAGTCGAGCAGACCGAGGCGCTGTTCCGCCGCTCCAAGGTGCCCTACATCGATACCACGCGCTTCTCGATCGAAGAGATCTCGACGCGCATGATCGCCGAGACCGGCCTGGCACGCCGCTTCTCACCGCGCTGATACCCGGCGCTACGTTAGCCCCCAACAACACACATCGACCACAACAACCCCCCTACTCACGCAGGAAGTCTCCCCATGTTCCACACCAACCACTACTTCGACGGCCAGGTGGCCTCCATCGCCTTCCAGAGCGCAGATCTGCCTGCCACGGTCGGCGTAATGGCCATCGGCGAATTCGTGTTTTCCACCAGCCAACGCGAATACATGACCCTGATCAGCGGCGACATGCAGGTACTGCTGCCAGGCGCGGAAGAGTGGTACCAGCTTGCCGCAGGGGAAAGCTTCATCGTCGAAGCCAACCAGAGCTTCGAGGTGCGCACCACGGTCGAGTCCGCCTATCTGTGCAAGTACGAAGACGCTTAAGGCACTGGGAAAACAGCCGCCTGAGGCACTGAAAGCCAGACATGAAGAAGCCGCCGTGCCTTCGAGCACGGCGGCTTCTTTCGTCTCGATCTCTGTCTCTCGATACCGTGCTCAGGCGCGTCGCCTGAGCACGGAGCGCAGCGCCAGATAACTGATACCGCCCATCAGCAGATAGCTTGTCGCCACCCCGGCAAAGATACCGACCACACCGTGAAGCGTCCCCCCCAGCCAGGCCAATGGCACCAGCAGAGCGAACAGTCGCACCAGCGAGAGTGTCATCGCCCGGCGTGGCTCGTGCAGCGCATTGAGGCTGGAGTTGGCGAGGATGATCACGCCCTGGGCGCCGAGTGCGGCGGGAATCAGCCACAGGTAGGTGACCACCAGCTGCGCGACTTCCGGGCTTTCGGCGAAGCGCGCCGCGATCCACTCACCGCCAAGCCCCAGCCCCAGCCAGACCGCCAGCTGCCAGACGAGAATGAAGCCGAGTATACCGTGGATGGCTCGCCATACCCGCCGGTGCTGCCCGGCACCATCATTCTGGCTGATGAAGGGTGACAGCGTCATCGAGAGTGCCAGCACCAGAATCAGTGCCAGTGACTCGATGCGTGAACCGATGCCATAGGCCGCGACGGCGGCATGACCATGCTGACTGACGATCCGCGTGACCAGCGCCGTGGCGATCGGCGTCATCACGCTGGTCATGGCCGCAGGCAAGCCGATGGCCCCCACTTCTCGCCATGAGGTGATCAGACGTGTCAGCGACAGCTGATGCAGATCCAGCCGCGCGCGCAGCAATGGCAATGCCAGCAAGCCCAGCGTCATCGCCAGCCACGACAGCACCGTGGCCAGCGCCGCCCCCGCCACGCCCATGCCCTGCCAATCTCCGATGCCGAAGATCAGCAGCGGGTCGAGCAGCGCATTGAGTCCCCCTGCCGCCGCCATCACCAGCGAGGGCACCAGGGTATTGCCCTCGGCGCGTAGCACGCTGCCCAGCACGCGTGGCAGCAACACGAAGGGTGCCCCGAAGTACCATACCTGCATGTAGTCCTGGATGTGCGGCATCAGGGTGTCATCGGCCCCCAGCAACCCGAACAGCGGCCCGATGCTGACAAGCCCCGCCACGATCATCACGACGCCCAGCAGCAACCCCAGCAGACTGGCATCCGTGGCCCGCGCCTTGACCGTCTCGAACTCGCCACGCCCGAGCCTGCGCCCCACCACGGCGGTGGTGCCGATGGACAGACCGATGGCGATGCTGATGACGGCAAAGGTCACCGGAAAGGTGAAGGTGACCGCCGCCAGCTCCGCGGTGCCCAGCTGGGCGATGAACCAGGCATCCACCAGGTTGAACAGCATCATGGTGACGATGCCGCCGATCACCGGCCCCGTCATGCGGGCAAGCGTCGAGGCGATCGGATCACGCAGCAGATCACGCCGACCACGCGGGGACGGGTTTCTGGCAGAGGAAGAGGACGTGGGGTTGGCAGGCTCAGGCATGCAGGCTCCGGACAGTAAACGGCCCCGTCAGGCGAGCTGCCTGCGGGGCCATCGGGGGCTATCGATCGTACGATCTGTCGTGCAATCCGTCGTGCAGGACGGGCACAGTGTAAGACATCCGCGCGGCGAGAGCAGTTCCCTTGCGGCTCAGGGGGCTGCAAGCCGGACTAGTTGCCCTGCATGAAGGGCGAGATGACCTCTCCCCCCGCCTCACGCCAGGCCGCGAAGCCGCCACCGAGATGGGCCACCGGCCCGAAGCCCATGTCCTTGAGCGACTTGGTGGCCAGCGCCGAGCGCAGTCCGCCGGCGCAGAACAGCACATAACATCCCTCACGGGCGAAATCGGCACGGTGATAGGGCGAAGCCGGGTCGACCCAGAACTCCAGCATGCCGCGTGGCGCATGGATGGCCCCGGGAATGCGGCCTTCCCGCTCCAGCTCACGCACATCGCGGATATCCACCAGGATCAGGGGTGTACCGCCTGCGCGAGACTCCTCCAGCGCCTGACGCAGCGCCTCAGGCGACAGGGTGTCGATCTCCTTCTCGGCCGCTGCCACCAGCTCACTGACCGGTCGAATCATGGGGTCCTCCTTGCAGATGATATCGTCCTGATGATGCATGCCACTCACCGCCTGCGTGACACCTCACACATCCGCCTCGCCGCAACGATAGAAACGCTGGATGCTCGAGAAATCGAGACGTCCCGCACCCTGGGCGGCATGCTGGGCGAACAGGTTACGCGCCTGGGAGCCCATTGGCACTGCCGATTTCGAGCCCAGCGCCATTTCCCAGGCAAGGCCGAGATCCTTGGCCATCAGGTCCACCAGGAAGCCGCCCTGATAGTCGTTGGACGCAGGTGCCGCCTCCATCACCCCGGGCCAGGGGTTGTAGACGTTGAGCGCCCAGTTGCCGCCGGAGGACTGCTTCATCACCTCCGAGAGCACGGCCGGGTCCAGTCCGTTCTTGACCCCCAGCGCCAGCGCCTCGGCGGTGCCGCTCATCAGGATGCCCAGCAGCATGTTGTTGCAGATCTTGGCGACCTGACCGCTGCCGGCCGGGCCTGCATGGAACAGATTCTTGCCCATCACTTCCAGCAGCGGCACGGCACGCGCGTAGCCGTCGGCCTCGCCACCGACGATGAAGCTCAGCGTGCCGGCACGTGCGCCACCGACCCCGCCCGACACCGGGGCGTCCATGAAGGTGATGCCACGCTCGGCGGCATGGCGAGCGACCAGCCGGGCATCATCCGGCGCGATGGTCGAGGCGTCGATCACCAGTACCGAAGCGTCGAGTGTCGCCAAGAGGCCACCCTCGCCGTCTTCCTTGTCACCCAGATAGAGCTTTCGCACGTGCTGCCCCGCCGGCAGCATGCTGATGACGACGTCAACGCCCTCTGTCGCCTGGCGTGGCGACTCGGCGCGTGAGGCACCCGCCTCGACCAGCTGGCTCATGGCCGACTCGACCAGATCAAAGACCTTCACCTCATGGCCGGCCTTGACCAGATTGAGGGCCATGGGGCCGCCCATGTTGCCGAGCCCGATGAAACCGATGGATGTCATGGCAATGCTTCCTCGTGAACAGGTTCTTGTTGTCATTGGCGTCCGGCGGCATGTCCGCACCTGCCGCCCGTGCTGAAAAGCGCGCTTACAGATCCATCAGCGGATGCTCGTCCTCTTCCCACAGCGGCGCGAAGAAGCCGTCGATGTATTCCTCGGAGACCTGCGCGATCGAGGCATAGGCCCACTGCGGCTGCCTGTCCTTGTCGATCAGCAGGGCGCGCACCCCTTCAGCAAGCTCGGTGCCCATGCAGCAGCGCACCGACAGGGTCAGCTCGTCGCGGAAGGCTTCCGCCAGCGAGGAATGACGGTGACGTGCCAGCATGCGAAATACCAGATGCGGGGAACTGGGGCAGCCGGCCAGCAGACGCTCGCGATTGGCGTTCAGCCACGCATTGCAGTCACTGCGCGCCTGGGGATCGTCGAGGATCCGCTGACAGGCCTTCAGCACTTCGCGCCCGGCGACCAGCTGCTGAAGATGATCAAAGAGCGGCATGACCTGTCCCGGCGGCGCCAGCTCACGGCGCTCGAACTCGCTCAGCACCTGGCTCAGATGACGCGACGGATGACGCCCGAATTCCCCCTCGCACAGCGCCTGCTTGAGCGCCTCGCGCTGCGCGTCGGGAATCAGGCGTGTGGCAAGCCCGAGATCCAGCGCATCGCGGGCATTCAACTGCGCGCCGGTCACTCCCAGATACTCGCCGATGCCACGCGGCAGGCGATTGAGCAGCCAGCTGGCCCCGACATCCGGGTACAGGCCGATGCTGACCTCCGGCATCGCCAGCCGTGAGCTTTCGGTGACCACGCGCTCGCAACCGCCGGCGAACAGCCCCATGCCGCCGCCCATCACGATGCCGCCGCCCCACACCAGTAGCGGCTTGGGGAAGGTATGCAGCCGGTGATCGAGCCGGTATTCCGCGGTGAAGTAGCGGGTGGCGAAGAAATCCTCCAGCGCTTCAAGAGGGTCTGCGCCTTCGCTTGCCGGTGCGGTGGTCATCGCCTGATAGAGCGCCACGATATCGCCACCGGCACACAACGCACGCTCGCCGGCGCCTTCCAGCCACACCATGGCGATGCTGCTGTCCAGCTCCCAGGCATCCAGCTGGGCCTCGATGCGCTCGATCATGGCCAGCGACAGCGCATTCAGCGAGCGCGGCGCATTCAGGCGCATGATGCCCAGCTGCTTGCCGTCGCGGGCGCGACGCGTCTCGAACACCACGGGCGCCTCGACATCGGTCGCGGCCTTGGCAGTGACACCTTCTATCTGGCTCATGAGCGCCCTCCTCCCTTCACCTCTTTCTGATGCGAGACCCACTGCGGTGCACGCTTCTCCAGGAAGGCACTCACGCCCTCCTTCTGGTTGGGGTCATCGAACAGCTCGACGAACAGCTCGCGTTCCATGCGCAGGCCATCGCTCATGCCGCGATGGCGAGATGACATGATCAACGCCTTGCAGCGCGCCACCGCACTCGGGCTCTGGTTGGCGACGCTCTCGGCCATCGCCAGCGCGCGCTCCAAGCTCTGGCCGGTCTCGACCACCTCTTCGGCCAGCCCGATGCGACCGGCGGTCTCGGCATCCACCTGCTCACCACACAGGATCATGCGCTTGGCCCAGCCTTCGCCGACCAGCCACGGCAGATGCTGGGTGCCGCCCGCGCACGGCAGCAGACCGACCTTGGCCTCCGGCAGCGCCAGTTTCGCCTGACGCTCGACGATACGGATATCGCAGGCCAGCGCGCATTCAAGCCCGCCGCCCATCGCGTAGCCGTTGACGGCGGCAATCGTCACGCCGGGGAAGTTGGCCAGCCGCTCGAAGGCCAGCCCGAAGCGGCGCGCCATGGTGGCGGCGACGCCCTTGTCACCGTCGGCGAAGGTCTTGAGATCGGCGCCGGCGGAGAAGAACCTGTCGCCCTCACCGGTAATCACCACCGCACTGACGCTGCCATCGCCCTCCAGCTCATCGAGCAACTGCTCCAGCTCGATCAAGGACGCCTCCGTCCAGGTGTTGGCCGGCGGGTTGTTGATGGTGACACGGGCGATATGACGATCCTTCTCGAGAACGAGGCATGGCCCTTGATTGGATGACATCACGTAACTCCCTGAAAGATGGTAACCACTGACGAATTGAAGTGGAGGCGCCGTTACGCCAGCGACTCGATCATGCCCGGCGTCAGAAGACGGCGCGCGATGATCAGACGCATGATCTCGTTGGTGCCTTCTAGAATCTGGTGCACACGGGTGTCACGCACCAGCCGCTCCAACGGGTACTCGCGGATATAACCGTAGCCGCCATGCAGCTGGAGTGCCTGATTGCAGACCTCGAAGCCCATGTCGGTGGCAAAGCGCTTGGCCATTGCACAGTGGGCGCTGGCCTCGCCGTCGCCCTCATCGAGCTTGAAGGCCGCCAGCCGCACCAGGGTGCGCGCCGCGGTCAGTTCGGTGGCCATGTCGGCCAGCTTGAACTGCAGGGCCTGGAACTGCGCCAGCTCGCGCCCGAACTGCTTGCGCTCGCCGAGATAATCCCGCGACAGCTCCAGCGCCTTCTGGGCCGCGCCCAGCGAGCAGGTGGCGATGTTGATGCGTCCGCCATCCAGCGCCTTCATCGCGAAACGGAAGCCCTCGCCCTCCTCGCCCAGACGATTGTCCGCCGGGACCCGCACGCGATCGAAGCTCACCAGCCGGGTCGGCTGGCTGTTCCAGCCCATCTTGTCTTCCTTCTTGCCGTAGCTGATGCCGTCGGCACCCGCTGGCACCACGAAGGCCGAGATACCCGCCGCGCCGCTGTCAGGCTCGCCGGTGCGCGCCATCACCACCAGCACGTCCGTCGCCCCGGCACCGGAGATGAACATCTTGGAGCCACTCAGGTAGTAGTCATCGCCGTCACGCTCGGCGCGGGTGCGCAGACTGGCGGCATCACTGCCGCTGCCCGGCTCGGTCAGGCAGTAGGAGCCAAGCTTGTCGCCCGCCACCATCGCTGGCACCCACTGCTCGCGGCACTCGTCACTGGCGAAGCTCGCGATCATCCAGCCGACCATGTTGTGGATGGTGATGTAGGCGGTGGTCGAGATGCAGCCGGTGGCCAGCTGCTCGAGAATGATGGAGCTGTCCAGACGCGGCAGGCCAAGACCGCCATGCTCCTCGGGGACATAGAGCCCCATGAAGCCAGCCTCACCCGCCTTCTTCAGCGTCTCGATGGGAAAATGGGCCGTGGCGTCCCACTCGGCGGCATGCGGGGCAAGCTCGGCATCCGCGAAGGCACGCGCGCCCTCCTGCAGGGCACGCTGGTCATCGGTCAGCGAAAAGTTCATGCAGCTGCCTCCTGTTGTCCTTGTTCTTTATCTCCAGGCCCGCCGAGTCCTCGGCGGGCTTGTGAAGAGAGCCCTCTGCGCATCTGAAGAGCCCTCAGCGGTCTTGTAAAGAGAGTCATCAGCGGTCTTGTGAAGAGAGCCATCAGCGCATCTGAATAGAGAAGTTGGGCTGATTGCCCTCGGCCGGCGCATCATCGAACCAGCGCGCCGTCACCGTCTTGGTCTCGGTATAGAAGCGCACCGCCTGCTTGCCATAGGCATGCAGATCGCCGAAGAAACTGCCGCGCCAACCGGTGAAGGAGAAGAACGGCAGCGGCACCGGAATCGGCACGTTGATACCGACCTGGCCCACCGCGATCTCATTCTGGAAGCGGCGTGCCGCGCCGCCGGAGCGCGTGAAGATGGAGGTGCCGTTGCCGTAGGGGTTGTTGTTGATCAGCTCGATGGCCTCGGACAGATCCGCCGCCTCCATGCAGCACAGCACCGGCCCGAAGATCTCCTCGCGATAGAGCACCATTTCCGGCGTCACCTTGGAAAACAGGCACGGCCCCAGCCAGTTGCCGTCGGGATAGCCCGCCACCGAGATGCCGCGACCGTCCAGCAGCAGCTCGGCCCCTTCCTCGACGCCCTGCCCGATCCAGCCCGTCACGCGCTCCAGTGCCTGCGGCGAGATCAGCGGTCCGTAGCTGGCGCCCTTGTCATTCCAGGCACCGGGGCGCACCTCGGCCAGCGCATCACGCACCCGCGCGATCAAGGCCTTCGAATCACCGACGAAGACCGCCACCGAGATCGCCATACAGCGCTGACCCGCCGCACCGACACTGGCCCCGACCAGCGCATTCACCACCTGGTCCGCCGGAGCGTCCGGCATGATCACCATGTGGTTCTTGGCACCCGCGAAGCACTG
Source organism: Cobetia marina (assembly GCF_001720485.1). Taxonomy (GTDB): domain Bacteria; phylum Pseudomonadota; class Gammaproteobacteria; order Pseudomonadales; family Halomonadaceae; genus Cobetia; species Cobetia marina. The sequence continues at coordinate 1,146,777 of NZ_CP017114.1, read as the reverse complement.
GGCGCGCTTGAGGTTGTCGGTGGCGGTACGATAGATGTGCTGCCCCACCGGTACCGAACCGACGAAGCTCACGGTGCGCGGTGTCTCGTGGGCCAGCAGGTGATTGACCTGATCGCGCCCGCCCTGCACCACGGTCAGGATGCCCTCGGGCGCTCCCGCTTCCATGAACAGCTCCGCCAGACGCAGCGTGGTCAGCGGTACCTGCTCGGAAGGCTTGAGCACGAAGGCATTGCCGCAGGCGATGGACAGCGGGAACATCCAAAGCGGTATCATGGCGGGGAAATTGAACGGCGTGATGCCCAGGCAGACGCCCAGCGACTGGGTCACGGAGTAGCTGTCGATGCCGGTGGCGACGTTCTCCACCGTCTCGCCCATCAGTAGACTCGGAATGTTGGCGGCATGCTCGACCACCTCGATGCCGCGCCAGACATCGCCCTTGGCGTCCTCGAAGGTCTTGCCTAGCTCATGAGAGATGATCTCGGCCAGCTCGTCATGATGCTGCTTGAGCAGATGCTGATAACTGAGCATCAGACGGGCACGGGTCGGCACCGGGGTGTTGCGCCAGCGCTGGAAGGCCTGCTCGGCATGCACCAGCGCCTCGTCCAGTTCGCTGAGCGGCGTCAGTGGAACACGCGCCACTTCAGCGTTGGTGGCCGGGTTGGTCACGCTCAGGTGCTGATCGGCGGAGCTTGCGACAAACTGGCCATTGATCAGCTGTGGCAATACCAGTGGTGCGCTGTCACCGGCGACGACGGCGCGCAGTCGTGACAGCAACTCAAGCGAGCCATTTGCGGACGTGAGGGTAGTCGAAGACATGACGTGGCATTCCTGTGTCTGTTGTTATTGGGTGAAGGACGGCGTGTCAGCAGAGCCGGAGACGTCAGCCAGAGCCATCTTGCCGAAAGCGGCAAGCCGACATTGCGATCTGACTCAACCTAGCATCTGCTTGGTTGGCTGCAAATACTATTACCCTTTACGTTAACGTAAACAATGCTAGTCTGTAGAAAATTCACGGCCAGACGCCGCTGGCATCCACTGCGCAGAGGGGCATGCCATCTCCTCGGCGCACACAGCATTCGGAGCGGCAGTGCCCATGACGGATACGATGATTACCTCAACGCCTGACACCCAGAACCCGACAGCCTCCGAGAGTCCGGACGATGGCGTCGGCATGGAAGGCCTGCTGAGTGCCACCAGCACCAGCGACGCCATTCGCCCGACCCAACGCACCTGGAGCATCGGCGAGCTGGCACGTCATTTCGACGTGACCACACGCACCATCCGCTTCTATGAGCAAGAAGGCCTGCTGCATCCCCAGCGACGCGGCCAGACGCGCATCTATCACGACAAGGACCGCGTGCGCCTCAAGCTGACGCTGCGCGGCAAGCGGCTGGGATTCTCGCTGGCCGAGATTCGCGAGGTGGTGGATCTCTACGATGCCGCGGATGGCGGCGGCGAGAAGCAGCTCACGAGGCTGCTCGACATCCTGGCCGAGAAACGTGAAGGACTGGAGCGCCAGCTGCGCGACCTCACCGCCATGCAGCGCGAGCTGGACGATGTCGAGACGCGGGCGCGGGAAGCGCTGGCCCGCCTGACGACACACGGATGATGCGCGACACCTGTCACCCTCTTCCAACACCTTTGAGAGCATCACGACAGCAAGACCGATAACGACAACAAGCACCATGACATTCACGCCGCCGCCCCCTAGCGGCGTGACCGCCCGCCGGGCGGCTCCCCCTGAATACGCCTTGCCACACCAATAACAACCAGGGACACAGGACAACGCCATGTCACAGGACGCCATTGCCACACGCCAGTCTCTCAGCTATCTGAGCACCCTCTCCGACACTCCCCTGATGGGGGAAACCATCGGCGACTGTCTCGATCGCATCACCGCGCGCTGGCCCGAGCGCGACGCTCTGATCAGCCGTCATCAGGGGCTGCGTTACACCTGGGCCGAGCTGCATGCAGAGGTCGAGCGCGTGGCGCGCGGCCTGCTGGCGATGGGGATCGAGCGCGGCGACAGGGTCGGCATCTGGGCACCCAATCGCGCCGAGTGGACCTTGATCCAGTACGCCACCGCCAAGATCGGCGCGGTGCTGGTCAATCTCAACCCGAGCTATCGCGGCCATGAGCTGGCCTATGCGCTCAAGCAGTCCGGCGCGGCGACGCTGATCTTCCAGGCACGCTTCAAGGCCTCGGACTACGTCTCGATCCTCGAGGAGCTGTTCCCTGAGGCCAGGGAGGCCCGCGGCCGTGATGGCATTCACAATGGCGCGCTGCCGGACCTCAGGCGTCTGGTCTGCTTCGAGGCCGAGGATGCCCTGCCCGGCATGCTCCACTGGCAGGATGTGCTGGGCGGCGCCGGAGAGGTCAGTCTCGAGACACTCCAAGAACTGCAGGCCAGCCTGACCTTCGATGACCCGATCAACATCCAGTACACCTCCGGCACCACCGGGGCCCCCAAGGGGGCCACGCTCTCGCATCACAACATTCTCAACAACGGCTTCTTCGTCGCCGAGCGCATGAATCTCACGGAGCACGACAAACTGGTGATGCCGGTGCCGCTCTATCACTGCTTCGGCATGGTGATGGGCAATCTGGGCTGCCTGACCCACGGAGCGACGATCATCTACCCCGAGGCGGGTTTCGATCCGCTGGCCACGCTGCAGGCGGTCAGCGAGGAAGGCGCCACCGCGATGTTCGGCGTACCGACGATGTTCATCGCCGAACTCGAGCACCCGCGCTTTGACGAGTTTGATCTCTCCAGCCTGCGCACCGGCACCATGGCGGGTTCCATCTGCCCCATCGAGGTGATGCGCCAGGTCATCGAGCGCATGCACATGCGGGAGGTCACCATCGCCTATGGCATGACCGAGACCAGCCCGGTGAGTCTGCAGACCACCCGCGAGGCACCGCTGGACAAGCGTGTCTCCACCGTCGGCACCCTGCATCCCCATCTGGAGATCAAGATCGTCGACCCCGAGACAGGCCAGGTGGTCCCGCGCGGCGAGAAGGGCGAGCTGTGCACACGCGGTTACAGCGTGATGCTCGGCTACTGGAACAACCCGGACGCCACCGCCAAGGCCATCGACAGTGGCCGCTGGATGCATACCGGTGATCTCGCCACCCTCGATGAGGACGGTTACGTGACCATCGTCGGGCGCATCAAGGACATGATCATCCGCGGTGGCGAGAACATCTATCCCCGCGAGATAGAGGACTTCCTCTACACCCATCCTGCCGTGTCGGACGTGCAGGTGATCGGCGTGCCCGATGAGCGCTATGGCGAGGAAGTGATGGCCTGGGTCAAGCTCAAGGAAGGCGAGCAGCTGGATGCCGAAGGCCTCAAGGCGTTCTGCCAGGGCAGAATCGCCCACTTCAAGGTGCCGCGCCATATCAAGTTCGTCGAGGAATTCCCGATGACCGTCACCGGCAAGATCCAGAAATTCAAGATGCGCGAAACCGCCACGGCGGAGCTGGGTCTCAAGCCATGAACGGGCACTTCGGAGGGCCACGGAGAACAAGCGCATGAGTCACGACACGCCGAGAGGCGACGACGCCTCCTCCGCTCGCCACCTGAGCACGGCCTGTGCCCAGGTGGCGCACTACGCGCCCCCTCGGCATCACGCGGCACTGGAGGAGGCACTCGAGGCATTGATCAAGGCGCATCCTGAGCCCGTCCTGCCGCCCTCGGCGCTAGCAGGGCTGGATCAGCTGCATCTGGGAGGCGCGGCCGGCAGCCGCGAATTGCTGGCGATGGCGGCTCTCGAGACCCCCGAGGGCATGCCACTCGCGATTCTCGAGCCCGGTGCCGGGCTCGGCGGACTGGCACGCATGCTGGTCAGTCAACATGCCAGCGTCGGGCATCACGTCACCACCCTGGATCTCTCGGAGAGCCTCTGCCAGCTGGCCATCGCGCTCAACCGTGCCACCGGCCTGCGCGAGCGTATCCGAGTGCTGGAGGGTGACGCCTGCTATCCCGAGCTGCATCCCGCCCTGACGGGGCGACATGTCGACCGCATCCTGAGCCAGCACCTGCTGGTCCATCTGAGCGACAAGACCGACGTGTTGCGTCAGTGGCATGACTGCCTCAACGATGACGGCTATCTGGTGCTGCATGAGCCGGTGCTCAGCGTCCAGGCACAAGCCTTCCATGAGCGTCCGCAGCTGCCGGTGCCCTGGGCACTGACACCCCGCGCCGATCACCTGGCCAGCTGCGAGGAACTGCACGAGGCGATGGCCAACAGTGGTTTCGAGGTCGAGGCGCACGCCGAACTGACGCCTCAGGTGCTCGCCTGGCAGGCGCGGCGTCTGCGCACACCCTCTCCCGGCGCCCCCGGCCAGCCCCCACTCTCGCCCGCCCAGCGTGCCAGCCAGGCGCTGACACCGGAGCTGATCTTCGGGCCGCATTTTCCGACGATGCAGCACAATCTGGCCGAGGCGCTGGAGGCCGGCTGGCTGGAAGTGCACCTGTGGCGACTGCGCAAGCGCCGCCATCCGTGACGGTGATGAGCCTGGAGGTTTCCCGCGTGAGGCCAGTCCGATACCGGCGTGAAAAAAATTAGAAAACACCGCTCGTAAATGACTGGCATCCACTGTCATCAACCGTTATTCTTGCCAGTACAGTCCCGTTCGGGGGATAAGCCGTTCGTTATCCGTCGTCATGCAAGAGGGTCTTCCTCACCATGATGACCGCACTGGAGCATGTCTTTCATTTCCATGTGCCAGTGCACAGTTTCCCGATGCTCGCGCACCGTTTCTCCGGGAATCTGTTCATCAAGGCGCTGATCTGATCAATCCGCGCCGACTGCATCAAAGATTCCCTCACGGGAAAACCGAAAGGGCCTCCATCTGGAGGCCCTTTTTTTGTCTGCTCGCTTTGTCTGCTCGTGCTGTCAGCTCGATTCCTGCCGGTGCGAGCCATTGATCCGACACGCCGTCCGTCAGCTCATCGGCACGGCATGGCGCACTGGATCAGCGAGCCCTCACGCCTGCCAGGCGGCCAGTGCCGCGAGGTGATCCTGTCGCGCCTGGCCCGGCGTCACGGCCGCCAGCCGCACCCTGGTGCCCGGCACGCATTGGGCGAGCTGCGCGCAGGCCAGCGGCGTCAGTGCGCCAAGGCGCGGATAGCCGCCGATGGTCTGGCGATCATTGAGCAGGATGATCGGCTGGCCATCGGCGGGCACCTGTACCGCGCCCAGCGGAATGCCTTCGGAGACCATCCCGGCACCGTCACGCTCCAGACGCGGGCCGGTCAGACGCACGCCCATGCGATCCGCGCGACCATCTACCGCCCAGTCGCGGTTGAAGGCGCGAAAGAGGCTGTCGCCGCTGAATTCGGCAATCTGGGCGCCTACCACCAGCGCCAGTTCGAGCGCCTCGCCCTCCTCGAGGGTCAGCGACTGCTGCCATGCCTGTGCCGACGCCGGCAATTCGCGCAGCGACAGCTCATTGCCGGCCGCCGTGAGCACATCGCCGCTGGCCAATGCATGGCCTTCGCCATCCAGCCCGCCCAGACCATCACGCACGGTACAGGCCGCACTGCCCAGCACCGGGGCGACATCCAGCCCACCCGGGAAGGCCAGATAGGCGCGCAGCCCGGCGACCGGACGCTCGAACTTGAGCACCTGCCCCGCCGTCACGGCGAAGGCCTGCCCGGGCAGCAACGCCTCACCATCCAGTGTCGCCGCCAGATCAGCGCCACACAGCGCCAGCGTGCCCGCCTGCCCGACCTTGAGGGTCAGGCCGGCGCCCATGGTGATCTCGAGTCCCGGCGCATCCGGGGCATTGCCCAGCAGCCAGTTGGCCCAGCCCAGCGAGACCCAGTCCGCCGCGCCGCCCTGGGTCACGCCCAGATGGCGGACACCCAGGCGTCCCGCATCCTGTACCAGTGCCAGGGCACCACTGCGCTTGACGTCGAGCCTCACGCGCTTGTCGTTGTCGGCACTCATGCGCGCTCCTCCAGCGGGGTGACATCGCCGCCCAGGCGAACGAATTCCTCTCGGCTCACGGAAACGAAACGCACGCGATCACCGGGCATGAAGCGACTGGACGGCTCACCGGCCTCGTTGCGGCCGAACAGCGTGATGGGCGTGCGGCCCAGGATGTTCCAGCCACCGGGAGAGCGGGACGGGTAGATCGCGGCCTGACGGTCGGCGATGCCGACGCTGCCGGGGGCGATCTTCTGGCGCGGCGTCTTGAGACGCGGTGTGGTCAATGCCTCCTCCAGCACGCCCATGAAGGCGAAACCGGGGGCGAAGCCAAGCGCGAACACGCAGTAATCATGCGCGCCGTGCCGCGCGATCAACGCCTCGACACTGATGCCGAGACGCGCGGCGATCGGCGCAAGCTCCGGACCGACACTGTCGTCGTACCAGACGGGCACCTCGTGCAGCTGGCCCTGCTGACCGCTCTGCGGAGCGAGGTTCTCGAGGGCCGCCTGGATACGGGCACGCACCTCGCCTTCTTCCAGTGCCGCCACGTCATAGTGCAGCAGCAAGGTGGTATAGGACGGCACCAGATCCACCAGCGCCGTGCCGAAGGCCTCACGCAAGGCCCCGTCAGCGGCCAGAATCCAGGCCATGTTGGATTCCTCGATGCGGTCGAACAGCCGGATGATCAGCGAGTCCATGCCGACGGTCTCGAGGCGCAGTTGCGGTGACGAGCCACGTTCGTGGCTATTCCCCCCAGCCATCAGGCACCCGCCAGCGCATCGAAGGCGTCACGGATGGCACGCACCGCGGCCACGGACTCGGCGTTGTCACCGTGCACGCACAGGGTGTCGGCACTGAGCACCAGATCACCGCCGCTGCTGTCGGTGAGGGCTTCACCGCGCGCCAGCGTCACCGACTGGGCGATGATCACCTCGCTGTCGTGATGCACGGCGCCGGGCTCACGACGCGAGACCAGGTGACCGCGCGAGTCGTAGGCACGGTCGGCGAAGGCCTCGAACCACAGCGTGATGCCCATCTCGTCGGCCAGTGCCTGCATCGGTGCCGGATTGGCGGTCGCCATCACCATCAGCGGCAGGCTGGCGTCATAGCGCACCACGGCCTGCATGACGGCGCGCAGTAGCGTCGGGTCAGCGGCCATGTCGTTGTAGAGCGCACCATGCGGCTTCACGTACTGGACGCGAGTGCCTTCGGCGCGACAGATACCGTCGAGCGCGCCGATCTGATAGAGCAGCATGTCCTCGACTTCCGCAGGCGAGCAGGCCATGGAGCGGCGCCCGAAGCCCTGCAGATCCGGATAGGCGGGATGTGCGCCGATGCGCACGTCGTGCTTGACCGCCAGCCGCACGGTGCGGCGCATGATGGTGGGGTCCGAGGCGTGGAAGCCACAGGCGATGTTGGCGCAATCGACGTAGGGCATGACCTCGTCATCGAGGCCGATCTTCCAGTTGCCGAAGCTTTCGCCCATGTCGCAATTGAGCAGAGGGAGGGAGGGAGCGGAACGGGACATTGAGACACCTCGCAGGATGATCTTGTGTGTTGTTATCCCTCCACTCTAAGTAAGGCCATGCCTCGGTATCCAATCGTATTTTGTGATTCGTTATATCGATGAAATCTTTCATTACCAGAAGGTATGAAAGCCCAGTCAATCATCCGCTTGCCTGTCAGACCGCCACATGCTTCTGTCTGGGGCACCCCGGACAGCCACGAAAGGGCCGTCATCTCTCCGAATGCCGGCCTGACTCAGGCGACCGACGCGTCCTGTCTGGCGGAACCACCCACAACAACAGGAATTTTCCACATGGCCGTCAGTGATCCGTTCCACCTCGCGATTCAAGTGCGTGACATCGCCGAAGCCCGGCGCTTCTATGGCGAATTCCTCGGCTGTCCGGAGGGACGCTCCTCGGACAGCTGGGTCGATTTCGACCTCTACGGCCACCAGTTCGTCTGCCACCTGAACCCGGCACTGGCCGACCCTGACAACCCGCTCGCCCAGCACCGCAATCCGGTCGATGGGCATGGCGTCCCGGTGCCGCACTTCGGGGTGGTACTCGAGATGGAGGCCTGGCAGGCACTGGCGGATCGTCTCACTGCCGAAGGCGTGACATTCGAGATCGCACCTCATGTGCGCTTCAAGGGCGAGCCCGGTGAACAGGCCACGATGTTCTTCCTCGACCCCACCGGCAACGCGCTGGAGTTCAAGGCCTTCAAGGACCGCGAGAGCCAGCTGTTTCGCAAGTGAAGGTCCCGCGCCCCGTCTCGTGCGGGGCATGCCCGGTGATGAAAGCTGACGCCCTGCACGGCATGCGGCAAGATGGTCGGTCTCAACGATTCATCACGGGGCATCTGTCATGTTCGATTTCAAGGAACTCGAGGCCTTTGTCTGGGTCGTGCGGCTCGGCTCGTTCCGCAAGGGCGCGACCAAGCTGCACCTCACCCAGCCCTCCATCTCGGACCGCATCAACCGTCTTGAGGCCGCCGTCGGCGAATCGCTGCTCGAGCGTGCCACCCGCCCCATCCAGCCCACCCTGCGCGGTCGGGAATTCTTCGCGCATGCCGAACGCCTGTTGAGCGGGCGCGAGGAAGCCATGCGCCTGTTTCAGGAGGAAGGCGCCTTTTCCGGCACGCTGCGTCTGGGCGTCATCGAGACCATCGCCAACAGCTGGTTCCCGGCCTTCATGCGCCAGCTGGCCGAGCGCTACCCCAAGCTGACGCTGGAAATGACCGTCGACATCTCGCCCTTTCTGCATCAGCGCCTGGCCGACAATGACCTCGACATGCTGTTCGCGATGGACAGCGCCGCCATGGGCCCCTACGCGACCCAGACACCGCTGTGCACCTTCGAGATGGGCATGTTCGCCTCGCCGACCCTCGCCGAGCAGCTGGCCCAGGACGGCGAATGCTTCGCCAGAACCCCCTTCATCTCCTTCAGCAAGCAGGCCCGTCCCTATACGGAGCTTGTCAGCTACCTCGCCGAACAGGGCATCACCCAACCCAAGGTGCACTGCACCAGCACCCTGATGACCATTCTGCGCATGAGCAGCGAAGGACTGGGCATCGGTGTCCTGCCGGTCGCCACCGTCGAGGACGTGATCAATCACGGCGAACTGGTGCGTCTGCCACTCGAGACCCCGCTGCCGCCGATGGTCTATGAGGCCATCTGGCGCAATGCCAATTACCCCGACTTCTGCGCCAGTGTCGCGCGCCTGGGTCGCCAGTGTGCCGAGACCTACTCTCGCCAGCACGCGCCTCCCCCCGCCTGATCGAAGCGTCATGCATGCGCTGAGACAGGGTTGATCGTGCGCCAGGGCACGTCATACCAAGGTCTAACAATATCGCCAAAGGCTTTCATGCGACGACACGATGAAAGATTTCATCGATACTGTGAATCAGAATTAACGATTGGACGGGATGGCCTGTCACTTGAAGAATGAAATCGTCTGCCGACAACATTCAATAATAATGAGGAACTAGACATGCGTAAGCCCAGCGACTCCCTCACCCGCAAATCTGCCACCTCCAGTACCCTCATCGGACTGGCAGCCGCCGGTGCCCTGGCCTTCAGTGGCTCGGCCCTCGCGGCACAGTGGAACCTCGCCACTCCGTATGGCGATGCCAGCTTCCACACCAAGAACACCAAGCAGTTCGCCGAGGAGGTCACCGCGGCCACCGATGGCGAGCTGAGCATCACCGTGCACAGCGGCGGTTCGCTGATCTCCCACGGCGAGATCAAGCCGTCCGTGCGTCGCGGCACCGTCCAGGCCGGCGAGATCTTCCTGTCGATCCTGTCCAACGAATCGCCGGTCTACGAGCTGGACACCCTGCCGGGCGTCGCCTCCAGCTACGAGGAAGCCTTCGCTCTCTGGCAGGCCTCCAAGCCGGACATCACCGCGCTGTTCGCCAAGGAAGGCCTGATGCCGCTGTACGCGGTCGCCTGGCCGGCCCAGGGCATCTACACCGACTTCGACCTGACTGACGTCTCCCAACTCAAGGGCCTGCGCATCCGCGCGCCCAACATCAACACCCAGCGCTTCGTCGAGAACGTCGGCGGCAAGCCCACCGAGACCGAAGAAGCCGACATCCCCACCGCCTTCAGCACCGGCCGTGTCGACGCGATGATCACCTCCAGCTCCACCGGCAAGTCCATGTCGGCCTGGGATTACGTCAAGCACTACAACGACGCCAAGCTGTGGCTGCCGAAGAACATCGTCTTCGTCAACAAGCGCGCCTTCGATCGCCTCGACGAGAGCACCCAGCAGGCCGTGCTGGACGCCGCCAAGGCCGCCGAGACTCGCGGCTGGAAAGCCAGCAAGGCCGATGCCGACGAGAGCGCCAAGGTGCTGACCGAGAATGGCTTCACCATCACCGAGCCGGACGAGAAGCTGTCCGAAGACCTCAAGGCCGCGGGTGACAAGCTGTTCCAGGACTGGAAATCACGCGCCGGCGATGAAGGCCAGCAGCTGCTCGAGCGTTATCGCGCCGATCTCGATGCCTGAGCCCCGCCTGCCAGCGCCGGGCGTTCGTCCCATCAACTGAACGCTCGGCACCTGGCCGGTATCGTCACCCCGCCACGCGATGATCACGTCGCTCCCCTGTCAGCCTCTGCCCGCTGGCAGACGCGACACGGGTCTCCCCGACACGGCATCGCGTGGCCACCCTCACCTTCCCTGTGAGTGCATGTCATGACCTACTTCCTCGACAGACTCTATCGCCTCGGCGCGTGGGGTGCGGCAGCTTGCATGCTGCTGATCTGCACCCTGGTCAGCCTGCAGGTCTTCCTGCGCCTGATCGACGCCATCCTGGTGATGTTCGGTGCCGAACGTCTCGGCTTCGAGATCTCCGGCGTCTCGGAAATGGCCGCCTTCCTGCTGGTCGGCGCCACCTTCCTGAGCCTCGCCTATACCTTCACGCACCACGCGCACATCCGCGTGACGCTGGTCATCAATCGCCTGCCGCCCGCCGTGCGCGTGTGGGTCGAGAGCCTGGCGCTGCTGATCGCACTGAGCCTGAGCGTATTGATCACCCATGAACTGGTACTGCTGGTCGGCGAGAGCCTCGAGTACCACGACATTTCCTCCGGCCTGCTGGCCCTGCCGCTGTGGATTCCGCAGAGCGTGTTGGTCGCCGGTACCGGCCTTCTGTGCCTGGCGATTCTCGAGACACTGATCGCCACGCTGCGCACCGCCTTCACCGCGCCCTCACGCTACGTGGCGCCCGAGCCCGAAGACGGAGCCGAATGACATGCTGACACTCATCCTCGTCACTCTGCTGGCCCTCGCCTTGCTGCTCGGCGGCGGCGTGTGGGTCGCCTTCTCGCTGATCGGCACCGGCTGGATCGTGCTGACCTTCTTCTCCACCTTCGAGACCGGCCCGATCCTGGCCTCGGACTTCTGGGGTGCCAGCTACGGCTGGGACCTGACCGCCCTGCCCATGTTCGTGTGGATGGGCGAGATCCTGTTCCGCTCCGGACTCGCCGACAACATGTTCCGCGCGCTGGCACCGTGGCTCAATCGCCTGCCGGGCCGCCTGCTGCACTCCAACATCATCGGCAGCGGGCTGTTCGCCGCCGTGTGCGGCTCCTCCGCCGCCACCTGTGCCACCGTCGGCAAGATGACCCTGCCGGAGCTTGAGCGTCGCGGCTACGACAGCAATCTGGCCATCGGTACCCTCGCCAGCGCCTCGACCCTCGGTCTGCTGATTCCGCCGTCGATCATGATGATCGTCTACGGCGTGGTCACCGAGCAGTCCATCTCGCGCCTGTTCATCGCCGGTGTCCTGCCGGGCATGCTGCTGCTGGCCCTGTTCATGGGCTATCTGGCGATCTGGTCGAAGGTCGTCGGCGAGCCGCAGGGCCGTGCCGGCCATGATGAGCCGCACATGAGCTTCATGGCCAAGCTGCGCAACAGCGCCCAGTTGATTCCGCTGCTGGCACTCATCGGCGGCATCCTCGGCAGCATCTACGGTGGCCTGGCGTCACCAACGGAAGCGGCGGCGGTCGGCGTGGTGCTGTCGCTGATCATCGCGCGACTCAATGGCCACATGAGCGCCGCCACCTTCAAGGAATCGCTGTTCGCGGCGCTGCGCACCTCATGCATGATCGCCTTCATCATCGCCGGTGCCTCCTTCCTGTCCTCCGCGATGAGCTTCACCCAGATTCCGATGCAGCTGGCCGAAGGCATCGCCACCCTGGGGCTGTCGCCGACCATGCTGCTGGTGGTGCTGACGCTGTTCCTGCTGATCCTGGGCTGCTTCCTGGATGGCATCTCGCTGATCCTGCTGGTGACCTCCATCATCATGCCGGTCATCGAAGCCGCCGGTTTCGACCTGATCTGGTTCGGGATCTACCTGATCATCGTGGTCGAGATGTCGCAGATCACCCCGCCGGTGGGTTTCAACCTGTTCGTGATCCAGAGCCTGACCGGCAAGGACATCATCACCATCACCAAGGCGACGCTGCCGTTCTTCCTGCTGATGATCTTCTCCATCGTGCTGATGCACGTCTTCCCGGAGATCGTGCTCTATCTGCCGCAGGCCATGAACGGCTGATCCGGCCCTCCACGTCCCCGACGCACTGTCACGGCAGACAGATCCCCTCCCGGGGCGTCGTCCTCTTCCAGACCTCCCTTCGGGGAGGTCTTTTTCGTGGCTTCTCCTTCCCACGCCAAGTCGCTAGGCTTGTGACACGCAAGCACTTCAGGCTGCCGCCCGTGCTTCACACTGACACGCCACCGCCGGACCTCACCGTGCCCGACTCCCTGACTTCTCCCGTCACCTCACCCATCGCCGACTGGCGCCGTCGAAAGCGCCATGGTGCCCTGTGGCTCTGGACCAGTGGCCTCGCGGTCCTGGCCGCCTGCCTGCTGGATATCAGCCAGGGCAGTGGCGAGCTGCCCCTGGCACGTCTGCTGCCCGCACTGTGGCAGAGCGAAGCGAACGATCCGCTCGCCCACGCCATCCTCTGGCAACTGCGCCTGCCCATCGCGCTGATGGCGGTGACCGTCGGCGCCTCTCTGGCCATGGCCGGTGCCCAGATGCAGACCCTGCTGCACAACCCGCTGGCCGACCCCTTCACGCTGGGAGTCTCGGCGGCGGCCAGCGTCGGTGCCGGGCTTGGCCTGATCCTGCATCTCGACCTCGTGCAACTGGTGCTGCCCTCATGGCAGAGCCTCGCAGGCGCGGGGCTTGGGGTCACGCTGAATGCCTTCCTCTTCGCGCTGGGGGCCTCGCTGGTGCTGTGGAGCGCACAGCGCCTGCCCGGCGTCGGCGTACAGACTCTGGTACTGCTGGGCATCGCGCTGATGTTCTTCTTCAATGCCCTGCTGGGCGTGCTGCAGTTCGTCGCCTCGCCCGAGGCATTGCAGCAGCTGATCTTCTGGTCGATGGGCAGCCTCGAGCGCAGCAGCTGGTCACGCCTGGCCGTGTTGAGCCTGGTGATCGCGCTGTGTGCGGTGGTCTTTCATCGTCGACGCAGCGAGCTGACCGCCCTGAGCCTGGGGGAAGCCCAGGCCCGTGCGCTGGGCGTGGACGTGCGCCGCCTGCGTCTGAGCGGCCTGATGTGCACGGCGCTTCTGACCGCCACCGCCGTCTCGTTCGTCGGCAGCGTCGGCTTCATCGGCCTGGTCGCGCCCCACATCGCCCGCCTGCTGGTAGGTGAACAGCAACAGCGCCTGCTGCCCCTCTCGGCGCTGATCGGCGCCCTGCTGCTGTCGCTGACCTCGATCCTCAGCCGTTCGCTCATCCCCGGCGTGCTGCTGCCACTGGGCATGATCACCGCGTTGATCGGTCTGCCCTTCTTCGTCAGCCTGACGCTCAAGCGCCGAGGACACGACGGATGAACCAGCGACATGACGCGCCCACCGCCGAATCCGACGCGCCAGCCCGCCTCGCGCAGTCTCGCGACGAAGGCGCTCTCGATGGCCAGGGGCTCGTGCTTCAGGATCTCAGCGTCCTGCGCGGGGGGCATCCGGTGCTGGACATGCCGGGCACGCTGCGCGCAAACCGTGGCGAGCTGACCGCCCTGCTCGGCCCGAACGGTGCCGGAAAATCGACCCTGTTGCAGACGATCGCCGGGCTGCTGCCGGCCAGCGGCCAGCTGTGTCTCGACGGGGAGGCACTGGCGTCCCTCACGCCACGCCAGCGCGCGGCACGTATCGGCTACCTGCCGCAGCTCAGTGAAGGCGGCGCGATGCTTGAGGTCTTCGAGTCGCTGCTGCTGGCGAGACGCCTGGCCGGCCATCTGGACGAGCAGGCCAATCTACGCCACTGCGAGGCGCTGGTCAGCGCACTGGAGCTGGCCCCGCTGGCCTCCCGACGACTCGGGCAGCTTTCCGGCGGACAGCGCCAGCGTGTCGCCATCGCGCAGGCGCTGGTACGCGAGCCGGCGCTGCTGATGCTGGATGAACCCACCAGCGCCCTGGACCTGCACTTCCAGCTGGCGGTGCTGGACTGGCTTGGCCGCGATGCCCGCGACCGTCACCGCATCGTGATCGTCGCGCTGCATGACCTGAGCCTGGCCGCGCGGCATGCCGCCCAGCTCTGGCTGCTGGATCGCGGGCGTCTGGCGGCCAGCGGCCCGCCGCGCGAGGTACTGAGCGCCGAGCGACTGCGCGAGGTCTACGCCATCGAGGCACGGGTCGACTGGCCAGAGGATGGCAGCCCGCCCGCCATCGTGGCCCTTCACGCACTCTAGGCCTGCCAGCTCTTCCCGCTCTTCCAGCCCTGCCGGCTCTTCCCGTCCCTTCTGGCGCTTTGCGTTCTGTCAGGCGCGTCGCGTTCGCAAGCGCTCTTGGCCAGCCGCCTCTTGCCTTCTGGCGAAGACAAAAAAAACCGCCCCCGACGCATGCGTCGGGGGCGGTTCTTCACGGGGCCATCAGCCCTCACGCAGACTCAGGACAGGTGGGAGGCCTGAGAGCCGGTGTCGATCATGCCGTGCTGCTGGCCGCCACCATGACCGCCGCCGTGGCCGCCATGACCATGATCGAACAGACCACAACCGCCGAGTGCCAGTGTGGCCGCGACCAGCGCGATCGGGAACAGATTCTTGATACGCATGAGACGTCTCCAATTCAAGGTTCGCTACACAAGACTCCCGTCAGCGAGTCTTCACTATGGCGTTCACTCTACTCACATCGGTGGCCAACGATAATCCTGCGCAACGCCTTTCCTTGATTGCTGCACACCGTGTACAACAATCGCGACGGGCCTGTCTGGGTTTTTCCGGCATCCGTCCAGGTCAACGCGCCTTGAGCCCGCGCATATGCGCCGGAATCACCATGCGCTCGAACAACTCGAACAACAGCTCCGCGCAGATGGCCAGCAGCGCCGCCGGAATCGCGCCGTACAGCACCAGATCATAGTCGTTGAGCGAAAGCCCCGTGACGATGGGTTCGCCCAGCCCGCCCGCGCCGATGAAGGCCGCCAGGGTCGCGGTACCGATGTTGATGATGGCGGCGGTCTTGATCCCTGTCAGCAGATTGGGCGTCGCCAGCGGCAGGATGACGTGACGCAGCTGCTCACGGCGCGTCAGCCCCATCCCGCGCGCCACCTTGACCAGCAGCGGGTCCACCGTCAGCAGTGCGGTGATGGCCGCGCGGATGATCGGCAGCAGGGAGTAGACGAACAGCGCGATCACCGCCGGCACCACCCCGATCCCGAACAGCGGAATCATCAACGCCAGCAGCGCGATGGAGGGGATGGTCTGCAGCAGGCCGGTGACGTAGAGCACGACCCGCGAGACCTTCGGATTGCGGTAGACCAGCAGTGACAGCGGCAGACCGACCAGACACGCCAGCAGCAGCGCGGACAGCGTCAACTGCAGATGCTCGATGAGATTGGTCCCGAGCTTGTCCCACTTGGCGCCACTGACTTCGCGTTGCTCGGTGGTGATGCCCTGTTCCTGAATGAAGCGGCTGGCCACCTGGGCGAAGCTCTGCTCCTCGGTGGAGACCTCGGCATTCAGCGCCTGCATGCTGTCCTCATCGAGACTGCCCGCCAGCTGATCCAGCGCCGCGACAGCCTTCTCCGGCAAGGCGGCATTCACGAAGGGCACCGCCAGATACTCGGGGAAATAGCCCTGGTCGTCATCGAGCAGCACGAAGTCGAAGCGCTGGATGTCACCCTCGGTGGAGTAGGCATCGGTGGCGTCGATCTTGCTCTCGCGCAGCGCCTGATAGGCGATGCCGTGTTCGATGCCACGGGGCACCTGCGGCAGCGCGTAGGCATCCGCCAGCCCCGGCCAGCCATCCGAGCGCTTGATGAACTCATGCGACATCGCGATCGAGAGCTCCGGGTGATCCGCCAGATCACCGATCGTCCTGATCCCCAGCGACTCGGCCTGCTCACGCCGCATGCTCACGGCATAGGTGTTGTTGAAGCCCAGTGGCTTGAGCACCCTGAGCCCCCGTTCACGACTCAGAGCATCGAGCTTGTCGAGCGGCGGCACGCTGTCCAGATTGAGGATGGCGTGCGCCAAGGTGCCGGTGTACTCGGGATAGACATCCAGCTCCCCCTCCGCCAGCCCCTGATAGGTGATGATGGTCTGCCCCAGCCCGAGGCGACGCTCGACCGTGAAGCCGGCATCCTCGAGTACCTGGGCGAAGATCTCGCCGAGCAGATGGCCTTCGCGATCCGCCTTGGAGCCCACCACGATGGGCTTGTCCTCGGGCCATGCCGCGGCTTCCTCTTCCGCGCTGGCAAGCGGGCTGCTCACCAGGGCCCCCAGACTCGCCAGCGCCAGGCCGGCGATCATCAGCGCGCCGGACAGCCCGCGGCGCGAACGTT
Organism: Cobetia marina; assembly: GCF_001720485.1. Taxonomy (GTDB): domain Bacteria; phylum Pseudomonadota; class Gammaproteobacteria; order Pseudomonadales; family Halomonadaceae; genus Cobetia; species Cobetia marina. Next base: position 1,130,041 of record NZ_CP017114.1, on the reverse strand, counting down.
GCAGGACGGGAGTCGTCATCAGCGTCTTCATGCGCGTGCCTCCAGCAGTCGGGCCACGCGCTCATCCGCTGGCGCCCTGGCGATCGTCTCGGGACTGGCAGCCTGCAGCACCACGCCGGGTGCCATCACCACCATGTGGTCGGACAGACTCAGTGCCTCATTCATGTCATGGGTCACCATCACCACGCTGCGCGGCTCTTCCTGCTGCATGCGCTGGAACTGGGCATGCACCTCGATGCGCGTGATCGGGTCCACCGCAGAGAAGGCCTCATCGAGCAGCAGCAGCGGTGGCTCCAGCATCATCGCGCGACACAGGCCGACCCGCTGCGCCTGCCCGCCGGAAATCTCATGCGGATAACGCGTCAACAGCGCCAGATCCAGGTCCATCATCTGGAACAGCCGCGTGATGCGCGCCTTGACCCTGTCCGCCGTCCAACCTTCGCGGTCCGCCAGAATGGCGATGTTGTCGCGCACGCTGAGGTGCGGAAACAGGCCGATCTGCTGGACGGCGTAGCCGATGCGTCTGCGCATGGCGGGCAGATTGGCATAGTCCACCCCCTTGCCGAAGACCTGTACCTCGCCGCTGTCCGGACGTATCAGCCCGTTGATCAGCTGCAGCAAGGTGGACTTCCCGCAGCCACTGGCACCGACCAGCGCAGTAATACGATCACGCGGCAGTTCGAGGTCGATGCCTTCGAACAATCGCTGACCCGAAAAGCCCTTGTGCAGATCGCGAAAGCGAACCGCCGGGGCGCGAGCATCACTCATCGAGAAGATCCTTCTTGCAGGTGAGAGGTGGGCAACGATGACGGCGCCTGCCCGTCGGTCAGGCCTTTTGCCTGCTATTCAGATTAACAGTGACACGCAGGTCAGGCGACTCTGGTCACGGCGTGAGTGCAGGCGTGAGTGCCCGCGCACTCACAAGAGCCAGCACACGTCAGCTGACACTGCCTGCGACCTTGGTCAAAGCGCATGATGATAACCTTTACGTTAACGTCAACTTTACTCTAGAGTGATTCCAGAGCCACCTCAGGCGGGCTGTCACTGACGAATCTCCCACCGCCTGCACCGGCCATGAACACTGCCTCGCCTGTCGCGTGGCTGCACGCACAGTCAAGGCGCGCGAAGCGCTTCTCATCTCATCGCTGCAAAGGATGCCCGCTCATGCACAGCCTCTATACGCCGCTGGATTTCGGACTCGACGAGACACACACCCTGCTGCGTGAGCAGATCAATGCCTTTGCCCGCGACGAGATCGCACCACGCGCCGCGGAGATCGACGCCAGCAATGCCTTCCCCGATGACCTGTGGCAGAAGTTCGGCGACATGGGCCTGCTGGGCATCACCGTCCCCGAGGAAGATGGCGGCAGTGGCATGGGCTATCTGGCGCACTGCATCGCCATGGAAGAGATCTCGCGGGCCAGTGCCTCGGTGGCGCTGTCCTATGGGGCCCACTCCAACCTGTGCGTCAACCAGATCAAGCTCAACGGCAGCGCGGAGCAGAAGGCGCGCTACCTGCCCAGGCTGATGAGCGGTGAGCATGTCGGTGCCCTGGCGATGTCAGAGCCCGGCGCAGGCTCGGACGTGGTCTCGATGAAGCTCAAGGCCGAGAAGCGCGGTGACCACTACGTGCTCAACGGCAACAAGATGTGGATCACCAATGGCCCGGATGCCCACACGCTGGTCGTCTATGCCAAGACCGACCCGGACGCCGGCTCCAAGGGCATCACCGCCTTCATCATCGAACGCGACTTCCCCGGCTTCTCCACCGCGCAGAAGCTCGACAAGCTGGGCATGCGCGGCTCCAACACCTGCGAACTGGTCTTCCAGGACTGTCAGGTGCCGGCCGAGAACGTGCTCGGCGAGGTCAATCGCGGCGTGAAGGTCCTGATGCGTGGACTGGACTTCGAGCGCACCGTGCTCGCCGCCGGCCCCATCGGCATCATGCAGGCCTGCATGGACATCGTGGTGCCCTATCTGCATGAGCGCCGTCAGTTCGGCCAGGCGATCGGCGAGTTCCAGCTGGTGCAGGGCAAGATTGCCGACATGTACACCACGCTGAATGCCTGCCGCGCCTATCTCTACGCCGTGGCCGGCGCCTGTGATCGCGGCCAGACCTCGCGCAAGGACGCCGCCGGCGTCATCCTCTATTGCGCCGAGAAGGCCACCCAGATGGCGCTGGATGCCATCCAGCTGCTGGGCGGCAATGGCTACATCAACGAGTACGCCACCGGCCGTCTGCTGCGCGATGCCAAGCTCTACGAGATCGGTGCCGGCACCAGCGAGATACGCCGCATGCTGATTGGCCGCGAGCTGTTCAATGAAAGCGCATGACGCCCCACACCATCCGTTTCCCTTCGCTGATGGAGCTGCCGCATGGCCATTCTGACCTCCCTGATCAATCCGCGTAGCGACCAGTTCCGTGCCAATCATGCCGCGATGCAGGCCGAGGTCGAGCGCCTGCACCAGCTGCTGGACGGCGTCGCCGCCGGTGGTGGCGACAAGGCCCGCGAACGCCACGAATCGCGCGGCAAGCTGTTCGTGCGGGAACGTATCGACCACCTCATCGATGAGGGCTCACCCTTCCTGGAGCTGTCGGCACTGGCAGCGCATGACGTCTATGACAGCCCGGTGCCCGGCGCGGGACTGGTCACCGGCATCGGCCGCGTCAGCGGTGTGGAATGCGTCATCGTCGCCAACGATGCCACCGTCAAGGGCGGCACCTATTTTCCGCTGACGGTGAAGAAGCACCTGCGCGCCCAGGAAGTGGCCCGCAAGCATCGCCTGCCCTGCCTCTACCTGGTGGACTCCGGTGGCGCGCATCTGCCCCATCAGGACGAGGTCTTCCCGGACCGCGATCACTTCGGCCGCATCTTCTACAACCAGGCGACGCTCTCCGCCGAAGGCATTCCGCAGATCGCCGTGGTGATGGGCTCGTGCACCGCCGGTGGCGCCTACGTTCCGGCGATGGCCGATGAATCCATCATCGTGCGCGAGCAAGGCACCATCTTCCTCGCCGGCCCGCCGCTGGTGAAGGCGGCCACCGGCGAGGACATCAGCGCCGAGGCACTCGGTGGTGCCGAGGTGCACTGCAAGATCAGCGGCGTGGCCGATCACTTCGCCGACAATGACGCCCACGCCCTGCAACTGGCACGGCGAGCCGTCTCGCGCCTCAACTGGCAGCGCAAGGGGCAGCTCGCGCTGCGCGAATCCCGCCCGCCACGCCTGGACCCCAACGAGCTCTACGGCATCGTCGGCACGGACCTCAAGAAGCCCTATGACGTGCGCGAAGTGATCGGTCGGCTGGTGGATGATTCGGACTTCGATGAATTCAAGCGCTACTACGGCGAGACACTGGTGACCGGCTTCGCTCACCTGCACGGCCATCCGGTGGGCATCATCGCCAACAACGGCGTGCTGTTCTCGGAAAGTGCCGTCAAGGGCGCCCACTTCATCGAGCTGTGCGCCCAGCGCAAGATTCCGCTGATCTTCCTGCAGAACATCACCGGCTTCATGGTCGGCTCACGTTACGAGCACGAGGGCATCGCCAAGCACGGTGCCAAGCTGGTGACGGCGGTGGCCTGTGCCAGGGTCCCCAAGTTCACGGTGCTGATCGGCGGCAGTTTCGGCGCCGGCAATTACGGCATGTGTGGCCGCGCCTACGACCCCAACCTGCTGTTCATGTGGCCCAACGCACGCATCTCGGTGATGGGCGGCGAGCAGGCGGCCAACGTGCTGGCCCAGGTCAAGTATGAGCAGCATGCGCGGGAGGGCCGCGACTGGCCGCAACAGGCACAGGAGGACTTCAAGGCACCGGTGCGCGAACAATACGAGCATCAGGGCCACCCCTGCTATGCCAGCGCCAGACTCTGGGACGATGGCGTGATCGACCCGCTGCAGACCCGCGACATTCTCGGCCTGTCCCTGGCCGCCGCGATGAATGCCGAGATAGAGGAGAGTCGCTTCGGTGTCTTCCGCATGTGATTCGCTCAACCATAGAGACGCCCTGACAGCCGACTCACTGGATGAATGATGATCCATTGGCTAACTGATTGGACAAGGTGACGATGACTGAATTCTGCCGACTCGAGATCGACAAGCGCGGTGTCGCCACTCTGACCCTGGCGCGCCCCGAGGTGCACAACGCCTTTGATGACCGGTTGATCAAGGCGCTGAACGGCCATCTGACGCACCTGCACGCCCTGGCGAGTCAGGGCGAGGTACGCGTGATGGTGCTGGCCTCCGAAGGCAAGAGCTTCTCGGCCGGGGCCGACCTCAAGTGGATGCAGCGCATGGTCGAGTATTCGCGCGAGGATAACCTTGCCGATTCCCGGGAGCTTGCCCGCCTGATGCAGCTGCTCGATGAACTGCCCTGTCCCAGCGTGTGCCGCGTGCAGGGGGCCACCTTCGGCGGCGCCGTGGGTCTGGCGGCCTGCTGCGACATCGTGCTGGCGGCCGAACGCGCACGCTTCTGTCTCTCCGAGGTGCGCATCGGCCTGGCACCGGCGGTGATCAGCCCCTACGTGCAGCGCGCCATCGGCATGCGCCAGATGCGCCGCTATGCACTGACCGCGGAAGTCATCGATGCCCACACCGCCCACCAGCTGGGGCTGGTGCATGACGTGTGCAGTGATGAATTGCTGGAGGCGCGCGTCGCCGACATGGTGAGCACGCTGCTGGCGACCTCGCCCGAGGCCAGCCGCGCCACCAAGGCCCTGCTCGCCGAGGTGGCCGTCGTCGAGGACGACACCCGGCGTCAGACACGCTGCTGTGAGGTGATCAGTCAGCTGAGGGTCAGTGAACAGGGACAGGCTGGACTGGCGGCATTCTTCGCCGGGACTCGCCCGCCCTGGGCGCCATCCGATGACGACAGCGCATCATCATGACGCGCCCTTCATCGACTCGCGGACAACGTCCTGAGCCACCCTCGGTCTTCTGCTGAGACGCGCCTTGCGACCGCCCCCTTTTTCCACTTCGCCACGGGATCTTGCCATGAACGTCAATCGCGATACTGAACAGCGACTGCCCACCGGTTGCGGTGAGATCCGCAAGCTGCTGATCGCCAACCGAGGTGAGATAGCGGTCCGCGTGATGCGCACCGCTCGCGCCATGGGCATCCAGACCGTTGCGGTCTACTCCGATGCCGATGCCAATGCCCTGCACGTGCGGGAAGCCGACGAAGCCGTGCGCCTCGGCCCTGCCAGCGCCAGGGAGAGCTATCTGGATGTCGACAAGGTCATCGCGGCAGCCCGCCAATGTGGCGCCGATGCCGTGCACCCGGGCTATGGTTTCCTGTCCGAGAATGCCGGCTTCGTGCGCGCCCTGGCCGAGGCCGGACTGATCTTCGTCGGCCCGCCGGAAAGTGCCATCGCGGCCATGGGCGACAAGTCGGCCGCCAAGGCGCGCATGCAGGCCGCCAGCGTGCCGTTGGTGCCCGGCTATCACGGCGATGACCAGAGTGACGCGCTACTGCAGTCCGAAGCCGACCGCATGGGCTACCCGGTCTTGATCAAGGCCTGCGCCGGCGGTGGCGGCAAGGGCATGCGCGTGGTCGAGCAGGCTCGGGAATTCCAGGCAGCGCTGGACAGCTGCCGACGCGAATCCCGCGCGGCCTTCGGCGACGAGCGCATGCTGATCGAGAAGTATCTGACCCAGCCGCGCCATGTCGAGGTGCAGGTGTTCTGTGACAGTCATGGCAGTGGCGTCTATCTGTTCGAGCGCGATTGCAGTGTCCAGCGTCGTCATCAGAAGGTGCTGGAAGAAGCCCCGGCACCCGGCCTGACACCGGCACTGCGCCGCGAGATGGGCGAGGCCGCGGTACGCGCCGCACGGGAAATCGGCTACGTCGGCGCCGGTACCATCGAATTCCTGCTCGATGCCCCGCAGCCCGGCAGCGAAAGCCATGGCGCCTTCTACTTCATGGAGATGAATACTCGTCTGCAGGTCGAGCATCCCGTCACCGAGATGATCACCGGCGAGGACCTGGTCGAATGGCAACTGCGCATCGCGCGTGGCGAGCCACTGCCCCGCCAGCAGGATGAGCTTGAGCTCAAGGGTCACAGCTTCGAGGCGCGGCTCTATGCCGAGGACCCCGACAACGACTTCCTGCCTGCCACCGGTCTGCTGGAACGCTTCCGACTGGATCTCATCGGCGCTGGACTTGCCGGTGCCGAGGTCGAGAGCGCGCAACAGGCCTCCGGCTCGACGGCCCTCAAGGTGCGTCTGGACAGCGGCGTCGCCGAGGGCGATGACGTCTCGATGCATTACGACCCGATGCTGGCCAAGCTGATCACCTTCGGCCCGAGCCGTGAACAGGCACTCGATGCGTTGCTGCGTGCCCTGGCGGCGCTCGAGATCCGTGGTGTCACCACCAACCGTGCCTTCCTGACGCGACTGGCGGCGCATCCGGATTTCCGCGCCGCCCATCTGGATACCCGCTTCATCGAGCGTCACCACGCCAGTCTGTTTCCGACGCCTGAGCTGGACCCCGGCACGCTGGCGACGAGTGCCCTGCTGGCCCTGGCACGCCTCAGTGACAGCGATGACGCGTCTGGCTCGTCCGCGCCGACCCAGCCCGCCAGCCCCTGGCAGCGCCGTGATGGCTGGCGCAATGGCACGCCCCACCAGGTGACGTTGGCGTTCTGCCTGCCCGGGGACGCCGAATGCGAGGAACACAGCGACAAGGTGACCCAGGTCATCGCCCGCCGCCCGCGTGCCTCGGGCGGGCCCGCGAGCGTGAACGACGCCCCTGTGCCTGCCTCGGGCTGGCAGCTGGAAGTGAGCACTCACTCTCACGGGAAGCGCCAGACGACACGCCTTGATGGCCACCTGTCGCGTCTTGCCGGCAATGCCATCGCCGTGACGCTGGACGGGCACCGTCGTCGCTATCAGGCCAGTCACGCCCCGGCGCGTGGCGGCGAGCTGCTGGTGCTGACCTGCGCGCAGAGCAGCGACGCACTCCCGTCCGAGTCGCGCCTGCTGTGGCGCCGCGCGGACGCCGTCGACCACGCGCAGCATGAGACCCAGGCGACCCTCAACGCCCCGATGAATGGCACCGTGGTCGCCCAGCTGGTCGAGGCTGGCGTCGCGGTGACGGCCGGCACGCCCTTGATGGTGATGGAGGCCATGAAGATGGAGCACACCATGAATGCGCCCGCCGATGGTCAGGTCGCGCAGTTCCACTTCCGTGCCGGCGACAGCGTCACCCAGGGTGACGTGCTGCTGGAATTCACGGCTGACGACGCCAAGGAGTGAGTGAGCATGCACTTTCCTGACAGCGTACGCATCGTCGAGGTCGGCGCGCGTGATGGCCTGCAGAACGAGCCCGCCCATGTCGATACGACGACCAAGCTGGAACTGATCCGGCGCCTTGCCGACTCGGGCCTGCGCCATGTCGAAGCCGCCAGTTTCGTCTCCCCCCGCTGGGTACCCCAGATGGCGGACCATCGCGAGATCATGCTGGCACTGGCCGAGCATGACACCCGCGGAGTGACCACTTACTCCGCCCTCACTCCCAATCTCAAGGGGCTGGAGGCGGCGCTTGAGTGTGGCGTGCGTGAGGTGGCGGTGTTCGGTGCGGCCAGCGAGTCCTTCTCGCAGCGCAACATCAACTGCTCGATCGCGGAATCTCTCCAGCGCTTCGCCCCCGTGATGGCGCGTGCAGCGGCAGCCGGCGTGCGTGTGCGCGGCTACGTGTCCTGCGTGCTGGGCTGCCCCTACGAGGGCGAGATTGCCCCTGAGCAGGTCGCGGCGGTCGCGCGTGAGCTGCGTGACATGGGCTGTCATGAAGTCTCGCTGGGGGACACCATCGGCACCGGCACCCCGCTCAAGGCCAAGCAGATGCTGGAGCGCGTCAGCCGCGAGGTGCCGGTCGAACGCCTCGCCGCCCACTTCCACGACACCTATGGGCAAGCGCTTGCCAACCTCTACGCGGTGATGGAAGAAGGCATCGCGGTGATCGACAGCTCGGTGGCCGGACTGGGGGGCTGTCCCTATGCCAAGGGGGCCTCGGGCAATGTCGCCACCGAGGATGTGGTCTATCTGCTGCAGGGAATGGGCATCGACACTGGCGTGGATCTGGCACGCCTGGCCGCGACCGGCGACTGGATCAGCCGCAAGCTAGGGCGCCCAAATGGCTCACGCGTCGGCCAGGCTCTGATGGCGAACGGCTGATGGCGAGCGGGGAAGGTTGCCGCCGGAATTGCGACCAAGCGCCGCAGCAGCGGGCCATCTGCCCGCAATCGGTGTAGGCTTGCCGGCTTCCGCGCACCGCTTGAGCCCGATGCGCGCCTTTCCATCGCATGTCCTTGCCTTGAGCGCCGCGCCCCCCGCAGGCGCACGACACAAGCGGGACAGACTTCAGGACACCGAGATGAGCGCCCTCCCCAACTGCCCGGCCTGCAATTCCGAATTCACCTACGACGACGGCATGCAGTTCGTCTGCCCGGAGTGTGCCCACGAGTGGTCCAAGGAGGCCGTCGTCGAGGACACCGGGCCGGTCTATCGTGATGCCAACGGCAACGAGCTGGTGGATGGCGACACCGTCACCGTGATCAAGGACCTGAAGATCAAGGGCACCTCCTCCGTGGTCAAGGTCGGGACCAAGGTCAAGAACATCCGCCTGATCGAAGGGGACCACGACATCGACTGCAAGGTGGATGGCGTCGGCCCGATGAAGCTCAAGTCCATGTTCGTGAAGAAGGCCTGAGCGGTTCGAGTGCCTCTGGCGACACCAGAGAAGCGTCATGAGCCATGAGCCATGAGCCATGAACCATGAACCATGAAGCCCCGCCAGAGTCTGCTCTGGCGGGGCTTCATGCGCTGATGCTCCAAGACACCCGCTCTCGCCGGGGGTCCGTGAGCACTCACTGCTTGGGAGTCGGCTTGTCCAGGGGCGTGACGTTGGAAATCTCGATCAGCCGTTGCCCACCCACCTTGAATTCGAAACGACCGCTGATCTGGACTTCGCGCCCGAGATAGGCACCGATGCGTTCGGGGGGATGCAGCTCGATACGCTGCTGCCCGGCGCCTTCCAGCCAATAGCGCTCCGGCACCTGCTCACTGCGTATCCTGCCCTGCACGGCCACCTGCTCGCCCTGCCAGGCCTCCGAGTGCTCGAGCAGCGTGGTGACACTGGCAGGGCGCGGCGCACCCAGCTCGTCACAGCCGCTCGCCAGCGCCAGCAGCATCGCCACGCCCACCATCAGTCCGCGTTGCCTGTGATCCTTCATGTTCGTTCCTCATGTCGCTGCCCATTTCCCGTGATGGGCAGCGCTCCTGAAAATTCGGGGATGGCGTCTTTCAGGCAATCCTGTCGCGCAGGGGTTCCCGTCCCCTGACACGGCCAGACGACGGATCACCACTCGCGAGGGGGTAAATGCGAAGTTCCGAATACTTCAGTGCCAAGTGTGACAGCTGTTAGACGAAGCGATAAGTCGCCAAGGCGGACAGACCAACAGAATCAGCCAGTCTCATCAGGTCGTCGCGTCTGCCACGGGGCACTCGACCAGTAGCTGGCATGATGGCAATGTCTCGTCACGTCATGCTTTCGCATGCCCCGCTTGTCATCCTCACGATCAGGACACAGATCAGGGTCACCATGTCGAAGGCCGGCGCCACGTCGGAAACGACGTGGCAGACCCGGCAGGACGAGAGACCATGAAGGACATTCCCCACCCAGAACGCAAGAGACTTCACGATGATGACACGCAAAGTGGCCTATATCACCGGCGGTGCCCAGGGAATCGGACGCGGCATCAGTGACTACCTGCTCACCCATGGCTGGCGAGTCGCGGTGGTGGATATCGACGCCCGGGCGGGCGAGCAGTATCTGGCGAGTCACGCCGCGACCCACGGCGAGCCGGACAGCCTGCGCGTCGAGGCCGTGGACGTGCGCAATGAAGACGCCGTCGCCGCCAGCATCGCGGCCACCTGCCAGGCCTTCGGGGGCCTGGACGCCGTGATCAACAACGCCGCGATCGCCGACCCCTTCCAGGGCAAGCTCGAGGAACTGTCCCTTGAACGCTGGCATCAGGTACTGGATACCAGCCTGACCAGCAGCTTCCTGACCGCCAAGCACGCCGCGCGCCATCTGCGCGAGACCGGCGGCAGCATCGTCAATCTGGCCTCCAGCCGCGCCCTGCAATCCGAGCCGGATACCGAAGCCTACGCCGCCAGCAAGGGCGGAATCGTCGCCCTCACCCACGCCATGGCGATGAGCCTGGGGCCGGAGATTCGCGTCAATGCGGTCAGTCCGGGCTGGATCGATGCAAGCCGCCTGCAGAAGGACGGTGAGGCGGAGTCGCTGAGTGACGAAGACCACGCCCAGCATCCCGTCGGACGCGTCGGCCATGTCGATGACATCGCCGCGCTGGTGGCCTTCCTCATCTCGGAAAAGGCCGGCTTCATCACCGGTCAGAATCATGTCGTCGATGGCGGCATGACCCGCAAGATGGTTTACGCCGACTGATACGACAAGGCCGACTGAGACGACAAGGCCGACTGAGACGACAACGCCTGACGCGATTGCACGTCAGGCGTTGTCAGTTCTTGAGCTGCGTCCGGGTTTCCCTGAACGCTCAACTGCGGACTTCTCGCGCGCGGGCCGTGGTCACACCGCGTGCGGTGCCAGCCACTGCTTGAGCTGACCGGCCTGCATCACGCCGGATTCGCGCGCCAGCTCCTTGCCCTGCTTCATCACCAGCAGGGTCGGGATGCTGCGAATGCCGAAACGACCGGCCAGCGCCTGCTGGGCTTCGGTGTCGATCTTGGCGAAGCGCACGCGGGTACCCATCTGCGCCGCGACCTCATTGAAGATCGGCCCCATCATCTTGCACGGACCGCACCAGCTGGCCCAGAAGTCGATCACCACCGGCATCTCGCTGCGCGTGACCAGTGCCTCGAAGTTGGCGCTGGTCAGTTCCAGCGGCTCCTGGGGCAGCACGGCGGCGCTGCACTTGCCGCAGACGGGATTGTCATCCAGACGCGCGGTGGCCACACGATTGAGGGCAAGACATTGCGGACAGGCCAGCACGAGGGATTCAGACATGATCGGACTCCAGAAGAATGGGGATGCGGCGCGCTGCGCTGACGGCTCAGCGTCAGACACGTACCGATAGCGCAGATCATACGACTCGTGGGCCGATAAGCAATTGAGGCATCTTATCGCCTTGATTGGCTGGCTGTATCAGCCGCTCACGGGCTGACATCTGCCCCCTCGGGATATTCCCTCATCAGCGACACGGGCCCTGCCAGTCATGGCAGGGCCCGTGTCGTTCTGCCCCCGTGCGCTCCATACCGTCAGGTCACACGCTGGCCAGCCCGAACTTGATGCACAGCGTCACCAGCACCAGCAGGAAGAGGGTTTCCACCACCATCAGGATCACCGGCTTCCACCCCACCACCGCCAGCTTCTGAAACGACGTCTTGACGCCCAGCGCGGCAATCGCCGCCACCAGACACCAGCGTGAGAGGTCAGTGAAGCCTTCCACGGCGACGCTCGGCACCCAGCCGAGGCTGTTGATCAGCACCAGGGCCACGAAGGCGATCAGGAAGGTGGGGAACATCGGCACCTTGCCCCCTTCATCGCCATTGGCCTGACGTGCACTGCGAAACAGCAGCATGAAGACCATTACCGCCGGTACCAGCATCGCCACGCGCAGCAGCTTGACGAAGGTGGAGACATCGCCGGTGTGCTCGGAAATGATGTAGCCCGCCCCCACCACCTGGGCCACGTCGTGGATGGTGCCGCCGAGGAAGATGCCGGCCTCGGTATCCTCAAGCCCCAGCAGTCTGACGATCAGCGGATAGGTGATCATCGCCACGGTCGAGAGGGTCGTCACCCCGACCACGGTCATGATGGTGTGACGCTCACTGGTGGCGTTGCGCGGCATCACCGCCGACAGGGCCAGTGCCGCCGAGGCACCGCAGATGGCCACCGAGCCACCGGTCAGCAGCCCCATGTCACGGTCCAGCCCCATCACGCGCGCCAGCAGCGCGCCGAACACGATGGTGGCCACCACCCCGAGCACCACCGTGATCACCGGGCCAACACCAAGACTTGCGACCTGCTCCAGCGTGATGCGCACGCCCAATAGCGCCACGCCGAGGCGCAGTACCGTCTTGGAGGCGAACTCGATCCCCGCCCTGCAGGGTCCGTCCTCGGAAAGAAAGTGCAGCGACATGCCGAACAGCAAGGCATACAGCAGCGTCGGGCCGCCGTAGTGATCGGCGATGAAGGTGGTCGCCAGCGCGATGAGGATGCAGATCAGCAGGCCCGGCATGATGATGCGCACGCGCCCTTCCAGATTCCGCAACAGACGGGTAGGCGGTGTCGATGTGTCGTGAAGTGATGAGCTGTCGTGATTGGCCACGCGAATATCCCATGAAAAGGCAAGCAGGATGGCAGGGCCTGAGCCCTGCCCTGGAAGATGACAGATGCCGGTACCTGCTAGCTCGCCTGCGCCATCTCGCGCTGAGCCGCCTTGATCATGTCAGCGGCCTTCTCGGCGATCATGATGGTCGGGGCATTGGTGTTGCCCGAGACGATCACCGGCATGATCGAGGCATCGACCACCCGCAACCCGTGCAGGCCATGCACTCGCAGCGCGTCATCCACCACCGCCAGCGGGTCGTGGCCCATCTTGCAGGTCCCCGCCGGGTGATAGATGGTCTGGCTGAACTGGCGCGCGGCCTCCAGCAACTCCTCGTCACTCTCGTACTGCACGCCAGGCACGTACTCTTCGCTGATCACGGCGGCCAGCGGTGCCGCCCGGGCGATACGCCGCGCCACCTTGATGGCGTCCACCACCACGCGGCGATCTTCCTCGGCACTGAGGTAGTTGGGCTGGATGGAGGGATAGACGCTGGCATCCGCGCTGGTGATGCGCACATGGCCGCGGCTGTGCGGACGCAACTGGCATACGGACGAGGTGAACGCCGAGAACGGATGCACGCCATCGGCGGGCTTGTCGGCACTCAGCGGCTGCATGTGGAACTGGATATCCGGGCGTGTCAGCCCCTCGCGTGACTGGGTAAAGGCACACACCTGGCTGGCCGCCAGGGTCAGCGGGCCGGTGCGTGTGAAGAGGTACTGGGTGCCGACCGCCAGCTTCTTGATCGGGCTGCGCACTTCATCATTGAGGGTGCGGCACTGGGTCTTGAACACCAGCCGCACCTGCAGGTGGTCCTGCAGGTTTTCCCCGACGCCCGGCAGCGCATGCAGGCATTCCACCCCGACACTGGCCAGATGCTCAGGGTCCCCGATGCCGGAGCATTGCAGGATCTGCGGACTGCCGATGGCGCCGCTGGACAGCACCACTTCGCGCTCCGCCCGCGCCGAGCAGACATTGCCCTTCACCTCGTACTCGACCCCGACCGCGCGCTTGCCTTCCAGCAATACCCGACGGCAGTGAGCATGCTTGACCAGCGTCAGATTGCTGCGCGTGAGCGCCGGACGCAGGAATGCCTTGGCCGTGCTGCAGCGCAGGCCCCGATACGTGGTCTGCTGGAAATAGCCCACCCCCTCCTGACGCTCGCCATTGACGTCCTGGTTGAGCGGAATCCCCGCCTCCACCGCAGCCTGAATGAAGCGCTCGGCGATCTCTCGCTTGAGGCGCAGATCCGAGACATGCAGTGGGCCATCCGCCCCATGCCACTGGTTGGCCCCCCGCGCCTGGCACTCCGACTTGCGGAAATATGGCAGGACCGACTGATAGTCCCAACCTTGATTGCCCTCGGCGGCCCAGTCGTCGTAATCCTCGCGCTGGCCACGAATGTACAGCAGCCCATTGAGCGAACTGGACCCCCCCAGCACCTTGCCGCGCGGCCATTGCAGCCGACGACCATTGATGCCGGCATCCGGGTCGGTCAGGTAGCACCAGTCGGTGGCGGGGTTGTGCATGGTCTTGAAATACCCGACCGGCACATGGATCCACGGATTCCAGTCCGAGCCACCCGCTTCGAGCAGCAGCACCTTGATGGAAGGGTCTTCGGTGAGACGATTGGCCAGTACGCAACCGGCGGAACCCGCCCCGATCACGATGTAGTCATAGAAGGCTTTGGCGTCTGCATTGGCGTAACGTGTTGTTTTCATTATTTTCTCAACCATATTGAGACATATTGTCTCGTAATCATGGTATCGAAAGCATGTTTCGTCAAATACGAAACAAAACGTCTCGTTTATTTTGCCAAAGCACAAGAACTGCCCTACATTGAGATTTGTCTCGCGCCGGCAAGGGATGTGAAACGCCCCCCGAAGCCGAAGCGGAGCCGAAGCGGAACCGAACCGGGGCCGAAGCGGAACCGAACCGGGACCGAAGCGGAGCCGAAGCGGAACCCAGTCACACGCTCGCTTTCGTCACGTGTGAAAAGACACCACAAGAAAAAGACGCCAACAGGTGTCATGACGCCAGGGAACACCAGATTCCCACTGCGTTCAGCCCAGACTGCATCCCACCACAAAAGCAAACACAACACCGGGAGCACTACCATGCCAACGCCACTCAGCAAGTTGTCACGCCGTGACTTTCTCGACATCTCGGGCCGCTTCGGTCTGACCTCGACCCTGCTGGCCGCCACCGGCCTCGGCGCAGGTCTTACCGCGTCCACGCTGGCGCGTGCCGCCGATCAGGAGCAGCAGAAACGCTACAGGACAGCGCCCAAGTTCCAGCTGCGCTTCGGTGCCTCGGGCTTCAACGAGCGCAATCTCGATATCCAGAAGTCCGGCCAGCTGTTCTTCGCGCGGGATCTGGAGGAACGCACCAACGGCGCCATCCGCGTCGAATTCATGGGCAGCAACGAGGTCTGCAACCAGCTGGACTGCGTGGCCAAGACCCAGCAGGGCATCGTCGACATCTACTCGGCCTCCACCCAGAATTCCTCGGGCAGCGCGCCCTACCTGAACGTGCTCGACTTCGCCTATCTGTTCCCCACCGTCGCCTCGATGTTCCACTTCTTCTATCACAGGAAGAGCGAGCAGCTGCTGCGTGAACCCCTGCGCCAGCGCCACAACCTGCAGTTTTTGTTCACCCACTGTGACCTGCGCGGCATCATGCTCGGCCTCAAGTGGCAGGACAAACCGCTGGTCACCAGCATCGACCAGCTCAAGGGCACCAAGAACCGCGTCACCGGCACCCAGATGGGCCGGATCGCCATGGAGCAGCTGGGCCTGAATCCGGTGCCGGTCGCCTGGGAAGAGACCCTCGATGGCCTGCGTCAGGGCCTGCTGGATGGCGCCGAGACCTGGATGAGCGCCGTGGCCTACGCCGGCATGGCCCCGGTGGTCTCCCAGGCCGTCGACCTGCGCTTCTTCGCCGGCACCGAGCACACCGGCATGAGCCTGCCCAAGTTCGACAGCCTCGGCGCAGAACTGCAGGACCAGGTGATGGAGTCCGCCTACTGCGCACAGATCTTCACCCAGGGCATGAACGAGGCCGGGCGCTTCGAGATCGTCGGGGCCACCGAGCACCCCGCCCCCGGCACCGTCTTCGCCGAGAACAACGTGCGCGTGGCACCGCTGTCGGATGCCGAGCGCTCACGTGCCGAACAGATGTGCTCGCCGGAATTCAATCCCGAGCCGTGGGAGCAATGGCGTGAGCGCCTCAACAAGTGGTCCGGCGGTCTCGACATCTATCAGGAAATCCATGCCGTCGCGCGTGAGATCTCCCGCGACACTGCCGCCGTCAACGTCAAGCCGCAGCGCTGGTGGAGGGGGTAATGGGCGATACCACCATCTTCAGCCAACCGACCAAGCACCCCGCCATCAAGAAGGCCGCGCCCTGGGCGCGTCCCTTCCTGTGGCTGGATGCTCATCTGGAACAGGTCGTCATCCTGATCGCCTATTCCGGCATGGCCGGCATCATCTTCGTCGAAGTCATCCGGCGCTTCTTCTTCGGCCTGCAGGCCCCCTGGAGCACCAGCATTCCGGTGCTGCTGTTCCTGTGGCTGACCTGGTTCGGCGCCTCTCTCAACGTCAAGAAGCGCACCCACCTGAGCCTCAACGAGATACGCATGAAGCTGCCGCGCGGTGGCCAGTTCGCCTGCCTGATTCTGGATGCCGTGCTGTGGATCGGCTTCGGGCTGATGGTGATCTACTTCACCACCACCCAGGTGACGCTGGCCTATGACAACTACGCCATCGTGCCGGGCACCGACAACGTCATGCAGTGGTGGTTCTACCTCGCCACGCCGCTGGCGTGGGTGATGATCATCTATCGCGTGCTGCAGAATCTCTACGCCGACTGGGCGCGCTATCGCCGCGGCGAGTCCTTCAACCTGCAACCGTCCATCATGGACTGAGGAGGTCATCATGACTGACAGCATCTGGATCTCCCTGATCACGGCGGGCGTGACGGCCTTCTTCCTGCTGGGGGTGCCCATCTTCCTCGTCATCGGCCTGTGGGTGGTCGGCACCAGCTTGGTGATCGACTTCACGCTGGCCAATGTCGGGGTCACTCTCTTCCAGGGCCTGAGCTTCTTCGGCCTGCTGGCGCTGCCGCTGTTCATCCTCACGGGGGACCTGATCAACGCGGCGGGCATCGCCAAGCGACTCTCCGACTTCGCCTACTCGACCCTGAGCTGGATGCGCGGCGGCATGGGCATGTCGACCCTCGGCGCCTGTGGCCTGTTCGCGGCGATTTCCGGCTCCAACGCCGGCACCACCGCCACCATCGGCTCGATCATGCAGCCCGAGATGGTCAAGAACGGCTATGACGAACGCTTCGCGGCCGCCACGGCCGCCTCCGGCGGCACCGTGGGCATCATCATTCCGCCCAGCATCATCTTCATCGTCTACGGCTTCATGATGAATCTGTCGATCAGCGACCTGTTCATCGCCGGCATGGTGCCGGGCGCCCTGATGGTCATCGCGATGATGGTCGCCTGCTATCTGGTGGCCCGCCGAAATGGCTGGGGCCAGCTGCAACCCTTCAAGGCGGGTGTCAGCGCGAGGCTGGCACGCAAGGCCTATCTGGGCTTCGCGACCATCGGCGTGGTGGTCTACGGCATCTACTCGGGCAAGTTCTCGCCGACGGAAGCCGCCGCCATCACCGTAGGCTTCACCATGATCGCGGGACTGCTGATCACACGGGAAATCAGCCTGAAGAAGCTGCCGACCATCATGCTGCGCTCAGGCCAGATCGCCGGCATGCTGGCACCGCTGATCGCCATCTCGGTGGTCATGCAGCAGCTGCTGTCGGTACTGGGGGCCGGTCAGGCGCTCAGCGAGATGCTCAGCGGTATCGACAACTACTATCTGACGCTTGGCACCTGCATGCTGATCATCCTGCTGGCCGGCATGATTCTGGAAAGCCTGCCGGTGACCATCATCCTGGCGCCGATTCTCGCCCCCATCGCCCAGCAGGCCGGCGTGGACCCGATCCACTTCTCGGTCATCTTCCTGGTCGGTGCGGCCATCGGCTTCGTCACGCCCCCCTTCGGGCTCAATCTGTATGTCGCCAGCAGCATCACCGGCATCTCCTACGTCAGACTGGTGAAGTACGTGATTCCCTACTTCATCGCCCTGATGGCCTGCTGGCTGGCCATCTGTCTGATTCCGTCTCTTTCCCTGTTCCTGGTAAACCTGTAACACTAGCCTCATCGACAGCCCCGCCAGGGGCTGTCTTCGTCTCATTGCCGCTGCGGACACCCCCGTTCCCGGTTGACGTGATGAATCGATGCACTGACGCCCTGCCAACCTGCACCTGACGGCCGACATGTCCCTTGAGACCTTCCGCGACATGCACCGACAGGCAGGATGAGGACACTAGATGAGCAAGGACACTCCCACGAATTCGACGCTCTTTCGCGCGCTGGGCCTGCTGGAAGAGGTCGTCACCGCTCAGCACCCCATCAGCGCCGCGGATCTCGAGAAGCGCTTCGAGATACCCAAGCCCACCGTGCACCGTCTGCTCAAGCAGCTGGAAGAACAGCAGCTGATCAGCCGGGATCTGGATGGCCGTCACCTGTTGCCCGGCCAGCGTTTCCGGCGCATGTCGCTGGGTGCACTGGCCAATGAGGGCCTCAAGGCGCCACGCCGCGTGCTGCTGGAGAAACTGGCCGGGAAGGTCGGCGAGACCTGCAACCTGACCCTGCTGGATGGCCACGAGGTGATGTACTACGACCGCGTGGAAACCAACTGGCCGGTGCGTATCCAGCTGGCCCCGGGATCGCACCTGCCCTTGCACTGCACCGCGAGCGGCAAGCTGTTTCTGGCACTGATGCCGCTGCACCGTCGCCGCGCGCTGCTGCAGAGTCTCGCGCTCGAGGCCCATACGCCCTGCACGCTGACCTCCCGGGCCACGCTGGAAGAGGCGCTCGACACCGTGGTGCGCAATCAGCTGAGCACCGACGACGAGGAATTCATCCAGGGCATGGTGGCGATTGCCGTGCCGGTCTTCGATGAGGTCGGCCAGATCCAGGCCACCCTGGCGATCCATGCGCCGCGCCTGCGCCACTCCATCGAGTCCTTGCTGGAGTGGGCACCGCTGATGCGCCAGATCGCCACTGAACTGGAAGGCACGCTCTAGCCCGCGACTTCCCCGCTGCATCGCCCGAAAGACATCGCCCGACTGGCATCGCTCGAGTTGCATGACACCCAAACAGCTCGCCCCCGCAGACAGTCACTGTCCTGTGGGGGCGAGCTGTTTCATATGCCGTCTTGCTGCCTCCGCCTGTTTCCAAGGCGTCTCTTTCGAGGCGTCTCTTTCGGGGCGTCTCTCCCCCTGGGCTCAGGGCGTCGGTACCACCACCACCGGAATGCTGGCGCGCTTGATCACCCCCTTGGTGACCTTGCCCGCATAGGAGGCCACGAAGCCGCGCTTGTTGGTGGCCATGATGATCATGTCGCAGTCATGGCGCGTGGCGTAGCGGATGATCTCCGAGGCCGGATAGCCCTCCACCACATTCAACCCGGCGATCATCGGACGTGGATCGCCGTCGTCATGGGTGCTCCAGAAGTCCTCCATCATCTTTTCCAGGTTCTCCCTCGCCTGATCGAGCCGTTGCTGCATCAGGCCCTCCAGCGTCGGCTTGTGACGGATGTTGACCTTGAGGGTGTTCATCACGTCATCCGACAGCGCCTTCACCGCATGCAGCACATGCAGCTCGGCGCCCGTCGCGCCCGCCAACCATACCGAGCGCGCCAGTACCCGCTCACAGTCTCCGCGCAGGCCCACACAACACAGGATTCGTCTGACTGCCGGCATATCCACTCTCCTTGCAGTTGATGAGAGGCATCAGGTGCCGCTGGCCTTTCAGTAACCCATCACCCTGGGTAGCCACAGCGAGATCTCAGGCACATAGGCGATCAGGAAGATGGCCGCCACCGACCCTGCCGCGAACGGCAATGCCTTGAGCGAAATCTCCTCGATGGAGGCCCCGCCTATCCCCGAGGCCACGAAGAGGTTCTCCCCCAGCGGTGGCGTCTGGAAGCCGATGGCCAGCGCACAGACCACCACGATGCCCACGTGCACCGGGTCCATCCCCAGCATGTACATGATCGGCAGCAGCACCGGGGTGAGAATCATGATCGCGGCCAGCGTCTCCATGAACATGCCGACGAACAGCAGGAAGACGATGATCATCGCCCAGATGAGATAGAGGTTGTCGGTCATCGCCAGCATGCCCTCGGCGATATGGGCCGGCACGCGTTGCTCGACCAGCAGCCGCCCGAACACCGTCGCCGTGAACAGGATCAGCAGCACGCGACCGGTGATCCAGGTGGTGGTTTCCAGAGTGCGCAGCGTCGGCTTCCACTTGAGTTCCTTGTGCAGGAAGATGCCGACGATCAGGGTGTAGACGATGGCGACGATGGCGGATTCGGTCGGCGTGAACAGGCCGCTGTAGATGCCGCCGAGGATGATGAAGGGCGCCAGCATCGACCAGATCCCCTTCCTCAAGGTGGCGCGGATATGTGTCCACGACCAGCTGTTGGTCAGCCCGCGATAGCCGCGTTTCTTCGAGATCACGTAGTTGATCATCAGCAGGAAGCCGGCGATCACCACGCCGGGCATGACACCCGCGATGAACAGCTTCGGGATGGAGAGTGTCTGGAAATCGCCATGCAGCGCCACCGCTTCGGGAGGTGGCTGCAGCCCCATGCCGGAAATCCCGAAGATCACCATCGGGATCGAGGGCGGAATCACCACGCCAAGTCCACCCGAAGACGCCGTGACCGCCGAGGCATATCCCCGGTCATAGCCGCGCTTGGCCATCGCCGGAATCATCAGCATGCCGACCGCCGCCGTGGTGGCAGGTCCGGAGCCGGAAATCGCGCCGAAGAACATGCAGGCAAACACCGTGGCAGCGGCAAGTCCCCCGGTCACCGGGCCGGCAAAGGCCTCGGCGATATCGACAAGACGCCGCGAGATGCCGGCGGCCTCCATCAGCGCCCCGGCCAGAATGAAGGCCGGCAATGCCATCAGCGGGAAGGCGCCCACCGAGGTAAAGGCGATCTGCACGAACGCCATCGGGTTCTCGCCGATGCTCAGGTAGGTCGCCAGTGCCGCGACCCCCAGCGAGACGGTGATCGGTGCGCCAAGCACCAGCAGCAGGAAGAAGACGCCAAACAGGATATAGATGATGGTGGAATCGATCATGGTGTCCCGCTCCCGCGCTTGTCGTCATCATTGACGGATGGTCCTGTCTGCTTCAGCTCCTGCATTGCCTGGGAATCCGGGTCCACGATGTCTTCCTTGCGCACGAACTTGAGATAGTTGGTCTGGAGAATGCGCACCGTCATGGCGGTAAAGGCCAGCGGCAGAATCAGATAGAAGTACTTCATCGGCACGCCCATCGTCTGCGACTTCCAGAACAGGTTCATCTTGTTGAACACGAAGTCGTAGCTGTAATAGATGAACACCGCATTGAAGGCGATCCAGATGATATCGGTGAGCACGCCACAGGCGGTTTCCACCCAGCGCGGCAGAAAACGGAACTGGAAGGTCACGCGGTTGTGCGCCGACATGCGGGTGGCATAGACCGCCCCGAGATAGGCAAACCACACGAAGGCATAGGTCGCCAGCTCGTCTCCCCAGGGAATCGAGTAGCTGAAAAGGTTACGCAGCATGATCTGCGCAAAGAGAATGATGACGAACACCACCAGCAGGAACTGGCAGAGATAATTCTCGAGATTGTCCAGACACTTCAGAAATATCCGCATGCAGATACGTCTCCTGACATCGATGGCGTTCGCCATCCCCTGCCTGGCGCCCTTCGCAGGACGACAGACAGGGGAATGACGGACGAGCCGTTGAAAGCCTCAGCAGCTCAGCGCGTCATCAGGGAGCGGTGGACGGATCACGCCCGAGTGTCTCGAGCACTTCCACCAGCTTGTCGCGCCCACCGATGCTGTCGTAGAAGTCCGGCCAGATGCTGGATGCCTTGGCGATCCATTCCTTTTCGTCATTGGCGGGCTGGGTGATGGTCATGCCGTGCTCTTCCACCAGTGATTTCTTGATGGAATCCTCGGTGGCCAGCAGGTAGTCGTAGCTGTGGGACGTCGCCTCTTCACCCGCCGCCAGCACCAGCGTCTGCTGCTCTTCACTCAAGCTCTGGAAGGTGCCTTCGCCCATGATCAGCGGTTCCATCGAGAACACGTAACAGCTGTCGGTGACATGGTTCTGCACTTCGTAGAACTTCATGGCATCGATGGTGATGTAGGGATTGTCCTGGCCATCGACGACACCCTGTTGCAGGGCGGTGAAGGTCTCGGACCACGCCAGCGGGTTGGGATTGACGCCCCAGGACTGGTAGGAGGAGATCATGATCTCGTTCTTGGGCACGCGGATGACCATGCCGGCCAGGTCCTCGGGTGAGGCGACGGCCTGCTTGGAATTGGTCAGACGACGGCAGCCGGAATAGGCCCAGCCCAGAATGCGGATACCGGAATCGCGCAGGGTATTGTCACGCAGCTCATCGCCGATCTTGCCGTGGGTCAGCGCCTTGGCATCGTCAGGGCCGTGGATGACATACGGCAGGGTCAGCACGCCGACGGTCGGCGAGAAGGGCGTCAGGTTGTTGATCGCCACCACTGACAGATCCACCAGGCCCATGCTGGCGTTGTTGACGGTGTCCTGCTCGCTGCCCAGCTGGCCGTTGGGGAAGAGGTCAACCTTGATGTCACCGCCGGACTTCTCTTCCACCAGGCTTGCGAAGGTCTTGCCCAGCTCGTACTGGGTGCCACCGGCGGCGTCCCCCAGGGCCATCTTCCAGGTCGCGGCATTGGCCCCCCGGCCATGGCCAGACTCGCGGCCGTCACCGCGACGGCCAATGACGCCTTGAGCGCGCTGGCGCCAGAGAAGTCGCGGAGGTCTGCTGATTGGGTCTGTGTCGAGTCGATCATCTTGTCTGTCCCGTCGTTATTGTTGTTGCGGGCTCCTGACGGCTGCGTGTGACCGCGAGCGTGGCACTGCACCGGCACTCGTCAATGACGCCCTCTCTGCCTCCCACCTCCAGCAGCGTCGGTCTGTCATTCACGAGGTCCATCACACACTCATCTGCAGCCCTCAAGAGAGGGAGTGGGAAGTCGCGTCGTGCTGTCACTGTGCTTGCCACTTCACTTTCTTCCCCTGCGCCAGACCTCCATAGAACCAGTCCACTCCCATCGATGGGGCCAGTCTCGCCAGGCGCTTGCCCTGCCCCGCGCCGTCTGCCTCAATGAGGGCATTCCCGACGCATGACGAGGCGATCAAGCTCACCGCTCGCCCTGGACATGACGGGACAGGCAGGTATGAAAAATGCATGAAAAACGGGGACTTCCACGAAGATCCCCGCGACAACAACAGAGAAGATGCATGAGCCACCCGCTGTTTCACCTCGATGCCTCGCGCAAGGAAAGTCTGCAGTTCCAGATACGCGAGCAGATCTCGCAAGCCATTCTCGAGGGCCATCTGCCCCGCGATGAGGCACTGCCCTCCAGCCGCAAGCTGGCCCGCGAGCTGAATGTCGCGCGCAATACCGTGATGCTGGCCTATGACCAGCTGCTGGATGACGGCTTCCTGATCGCGCGCCAGCGCAGCGGCTATTTCATCAACCCCGACATTCTCAAGGGCCGCGCCGACACGCCGGTACGCCTCAATGACATCGACGCCGACAGCCTCGACTGGGATGAGCGCCTGGCCATCAAGCCCTCCGTGCAACGTGCCATCGAGAAACCCGGCGACTGGCACCAGTACGACTACCCCTTCCTGTATGGCCAGCTGGACCCGGAATTCTTCCCCACCCAGCACTGGCGGGAATGCAGCCGGGACTCGATGAGCGTGCCGTCGATTCGCAGCTGGTCGGTGGACCACATCAATCATGATGACCCGTTGCTGGTCGAGCAGATTCACCAGCGGCTGTTGCCACGCCGGGGGGTCTGGGCAAGCCCGGAGGAGATCCTGATCACGGTGGGGGCGCAGCAGGCGCTGTGGATCAGCTGCATGCTGCTGCTCAAGCAGGGCCAGCGGTTCGCGATGGAAAACCCGGGCTACGTCGACATGTACAACATCGCGCGTACCTTCACGGACGACATCCAGCTGCTGCCCATCGACGGCAAGGGCCTGCAGCCGGTGGAATCGCTCAAGGACTGCCGGCTGGTGTTCGTCTCGCCCAGTCACCAGTCGCCCACCGGCGTGACCTTGCCGCTGGAGCGCCGCCGCCAGCTGCTGGACATGGCCGAGACGGGCAATTTCCTGATCATCGAGGACGACTACGAGAGCGAGAGCAACTACGCCGACAACCCGACGCCCGCACTGAAGAGCCTCGACCGCCACAAGCGGGTCATCTATGTCGGCAGCCTCTCCAAGACCCTCGCCCCCGGCCTGCGTCTGGGCTACATGGTCGCGCACCCCACGCTGATTCGTGAGGCGCGTGCACTGCGCCGCCTGATGCTGCGACATCCGCCGACCAACAATCAGCGCGCGGTGGGCCTCTTCATCGCGCGGGGCTATCACGACAGCCTGCTCAACCAGATGCATCAGGTGATGCAGCGCCGCTTCCTGGTGATGCGCGACGCCATCCTGCGTCACCTGCCGATGATGAGCACGCCCTCCACCTATGGCGGTTCCTGCTTCTGGATGCACGGGCCGGCCAGCCTGGATGCCCATCGACTGGCCGCCCTCGCCCGCCAGCAGAGCATTCTGATCGAGGTGGGCGATCTGCACTTCTTCTGCGATCGCGATCGTCATCGCCACTACTTCCGCCTCGGCTTCTCGGCGATTCCGGAATCGCGTATCGAAGCCGGCATCATGAAACTGGCCGAGCTGGTGCCACTGGCGATGCAGGCACCCGACAGGGTCACTGACATGAGCGCCTGATTCTCGACAGGCACTAATGGCAAATGATTACCCTATAGATAAAAAAGAGGCTCCCTGACTGACCAACAAGACGTGGCAATCAGGGAGCCTCTTGTCCTTCAGGCAATCGTGCTTGCAGACCATGTCAATTGCAGGCTACTGCGCCTCGTCCTTCATCGCATACCAGCGATACAGGCAACGCTGGCCAGTACGGCGGAATGGCGCGAACAGCGGCGACTCCACCTTGTTGAGCACATTGGGATACGGCAGGCGAGACTGGAAGATCGGCAGCACCAGATCCGCCGCGTCCCTGGCGATCCACTGGGCGAGACGCTTGCCCGCCTGGGCGGAATACATCACGCCGTTGCCGCCATAGCCCATGGCGTAATAGACGCTCTGCTTCGGGTCCGGCTGATGGATACGCGGCATCATGTCGTGACTGACATCCACCCAGCCCCACCAGGAGTAATCGACCTCGATGCCGGTCAGCGCCGGGAACTTGCGATGCATGTCGGCGATCAGCAGCTGCTCGTATTGCGCCTTGGGTGCATCGCGGCCTGATACGGCACTGCGACTGCCGATCTGCAGGCGGTTGTCCGGCAGCAGGCGGTAGTAATGGCGCAGCACGCGAGTGTCGGTCAGCACCTGGTGGGTATGAAAGCGTGTCGCCTCGATTTCCTGCGCCGTCAGCGGGCGCGTCACCAGCGAGTTGGAGAGCACCGGCATCAGGCGCTTGTCGAGCTCCGGATGCAGCTTGCCGGAGGTGTAACCGCCGGTGGCCATGCCCACCGAACGCGCCTTGACCACGCCACCCGGCGTTCTCAGATAGTGCACGCCATCGCGGGTCTCCCAGCTCTCCACCGGGCTTGCCGGGTGTACCTTCACCCCCAGACGTCGCGCCTTGCGCAGATAGCCGAAGGCCAACTTGCCCGGGTGCACGCCGATGCCTTCCGGCTCGTGCATCGCGCCGCAGGCCTCTTCATCCCCGACCCACTCGTTGCGCACCGTGGCGCCATCGATGATGCGGGCATCGTAGTGGAAGGTCTCGCGCAACAGGCGCGCCTCCTTCTCCAGCCCCGGCATCATGCGCTCGCGGTGGGCGATGTACAGGTGACCGCCCGGCTGCGGATCGCAGTCGATGTCCTTGATCAGTTCCTTGAAATTCTCCATGCCCTCGACGCACTCGCGATGCAGGCCATGGGCGGCCTCGAGACCATAACGCTCGATCCACTGCGAACGCTTGAGGCGACCGGTGGCGCACTGCGCCTGGCCGCCATTGCGGGTCGAGCAGCCCCAGCTGACCCGATTGGCCTCCAGCACGGTGGCCTTGATGCCGTATTTCTCGGCCAGCACGATGGCGGCGGTGAGTCCGGTGAAGCCGGAGCCGACGATCACCACATCCGCGTCGATATCGCCCATCACCGGGCCATCATCCTGCGGCGGCTCACCGGCGGTGGCGACCCAGTAGGTCGGCGCGTAGTCGCGCCCTTCGCCGGGGGTGGCGCTCACCAGCGGGTCATAGGCCGGGTCATACGGCTGAGAAGCCTGAGTGGCCGGGCGCTGCTCTGACTCGCTGCCCACCTCATCTGGCCGGGCGCCGTGCTGCACGATAGTTTCCATCTCGAACACCTCCTCTCACCCGCAGGGCGCGCACGCCATAACCTGACGCCATGACGTGCTGCCCCCGGGGCAAAGACAGCTTCAGAAACCGCTTCCCTGATCGATGCGCCGCTGGCGCTCAGACATTGACGGGCGGACGATTCTTGCGGAAGGCGTTCTTGATCGCGATCTTGCCGTCACGCAGCGTGAAGGCATCGATCATGCGCGCTTCGCTACGCGCGCCATCGGCGGTGGTGCCGGTGTAGGTGCTGATGACGAAGCCACGCTCGCCATCGGCGAAGATTTCCGCGTCGATCCACTGGGCATCCGGCGCGTTCTGCCAGGCGGCGGAGAGGCCCGCGCGCACTGCGTCCTGACCGGCGAAGGTCTTGCCTTCGAGTTCCGGCCCGGCGATGGCGAGGAATTCGCAGTCATCGGTCATCATCGACAGGCAATCGTCGATGTCGTGACGGTTGAGGGCATCGCAGAAGGCACTCAGCAGTTCGATGGTGGCTTGGTGGGTCATGGGTCGGGCTCCGCAGTCTTGTTGTTGGGCTTGTGGTTCGAGCGTGTCGTTTGAGCAAGGGCAGCAGCGATCGCTGCGCCATGCCCCGAGACTACGCCCCTGCCATCACTGCCCTTTAGCACCAGTTGGCGGCCAGCGATTGGGCCAGTTGACGCCATTGCGGCGTGTTTGGTGCCAACTGGACCCATCGTCCCCGCAAGCCCGCGCGAGACAGCGGGGTCAACTCGCCAGAGCGGTGGCGATCTCGACTCCCGGTGGCGTGAAGGCATGAGCCGACATGAAGCTCTCACGGCCCAGCAGGAGGTCACTGAGCAGACGCGTGGCAGCCGGCGCCAGCACCAGGCCGTTACGGTAGTGGCCCGCATTCACGTAGAGGCCGTGAAGCCCCGGCACCGCGCCTATGAAGGGCGTGCCATCCGGCGTGCCCGGACGCAGGCCGGCCCAGTGATGCTCCGGTTCAAGCTCACCCAGCGCAGGCAGAATGCTCGCGGCGCTGGCATGCAGTGATTCGCGCGCCTGCGCGGTGGTGCTCTTGTCGAAGTCCTGATGCTCCAGCGTCGAGCCGATCAGAATCCGCCCATCGGCGCGCGGAATCACGTAGCGGCCATCGCACAGCACCACCCGCGACAATAGTGGCTCGTCCACACTGCAAAGCCCCGCCGCCACCGGATTGAACACCATCATCTGGCCCTTCACCGGGCGCACCGGCAGCAGTACACCGGCCGCGGCCAATAGCCTGCCGCTCCAGGCGCCGCCACACACCACGACGCTGTCTGCGCTGACGGTCTCATCAACCAGCCGTGCCCCCGTGACGTGGTGATCCGCGCCGATCATCAGCTCCTGCACCTCGCAGCCTTCGCGCACCTCGACACGCACATGCGCCAACAGACGCGCACGCAGCGCCTGTCCGAGACGCGGATTGCGGATGCTGCCCAGCGTCGGCATCCACAGCGCCTGCTGATGGCCCGCCGCCAGATACGGCTCACGCGCGTAGAGCGCCTCCCGCCCGATCACCTCCAACGGCTTGTGCTGAGTGTGCGCCCAGTCCAGCGCCAGCGCCTCGTCCTCCACCCGCAGGTAGATCAAGCCCTTCTGGCGGTATTCGGGGTCGATGCCGGTGGCCTCCTTGAGCGCCTCGGCAAGCCTGGGGTATTCGCCTTCTGACCAGCGTGACAGCGACGAGATGGCACTCGAGTAGCGCCACGGATACAGCGGCGAGACGATGCCGCCCCCGGCCCACGACGCCTCGCGTCCGCATTGGCCGCGCTCCAGCAGCGTGACCGTCTGGCCGGCCTCGGCCAGCTGCCACGCCATCATCATGCCCATCACGCCGCCACCAATGATCAGGGTATCGCTCATCTGCCTTGCTCCTGCGGGGGAATGAATAATCACAAATCTCATATTTCGATACGATTTGCATTATTTTTAGAAACAAAGCTATATTCAAGCCATTGCCGCTGCCCGGTTTCCTGCGTCTCCGCGACAGGTCTGCCGACCTCCCCGATACAGGTCTGCCTGGCAGCCACCGACAAGAATGACGAGGGAGACACCCCGTGAGCGACGCCACCACGATGCATCATGCCAGCGCCGACCCGCGCAATGACCAGGCCAATGCCGAGCAGCCACTGCCCGCCGGTCAGTTGCAGCCCACTGAGCTGCGCGGCGTGCGCGAGCTGTTCGGCATCGACAGTGATCTCAAGGTGCCGGTCTTTCTGGAGCGCGACGCCCACGTGCCGGAAATTGATGACGCCTATCGCTTCAATCCCGATGTCACGCTGGCCATCCTCGCCGGCTTCACCAACAACCGTCGCGTGATGGTTCAGGGCCTGCATGGCACCGGCAAATCGACCCATATCGAGCAGATCGCCGCGCGCCTCAACTGGCCGTGCCTGCGCGTCAATCTCGATGGCCATGTCAGCCGGCTGGATCTGGTCGGCAAGGACGCCATCGTGATTCGCGACGGCGTGCAGGTCACCGAATTCCAGGAAGGCATCGTGCCGTGGTCACTCACTCGCCCCATCGCGCTGATCTTCGATGAGTACGATGCCGGCCGCCCGGACGTGATGTTCGTCATCCAGCGCATTCTGGAGCGCGACGGCCACTTCACCCTGCTGGACCAGAACCGCGTGATTCGCCCGCACCCGCAGTTCCGGCTGTTCGCCACCGCCAATACCGTGGGGCTGGGCAATCAGGATGGGCTCTATCACGGCACCCAGCTGCTCAACCATGCGCAGATCGACCGCTGGAACATCGTCGCCAAGCTGGATTACCTGCCGCGTGATGAGGAAGTGAAGATCGTGCTGGCCCGCGTGCCCGCCAAGGACAACGAGCGTGGCCAGGCGCTGATTCGCGCGATGGTCGCGGTGGCGGACCTCACCCGCAAGGGCTTCGCCAATGGTGATCTGTCGAGCCTGATGTCGCCGCGTACCGTGATCACCTGGGCGGAGAACTGCGAGATCTTCCGCAACCCGGCGCTGGCCTTCCGCCTCTCCTACCTCAACAAGTGCGATGAGCATGAGCGCCCGCTGGTCGCCGAGTTCTATCAGCGCTGCTTCGCCAGGGAGCTTGAGGAATCCGCGGCGCTGATGGAGAGCGATCTGATGAGTGAACAGGACATCGACAAGGGAGCCCGGGCATGAGTGCGGCCCAGCAGGTACGCCGTCGTCAGCAGTATCTCGAGGAGCTTGCGGCGGCGAGTCTCGGGGCACTCAGCGGTCAGGCCGGCTGGGCCTATCGAGGGCGGCGCCTGAGTCGGCATGCGCAGGCGCTGCCACTGCGCACGCCGCATCTGCGCCTTGAGGAGGATGACTGCACGCTCGACAACTATCGCGCGGTCAGCGATGCCATCGCGCTGCGCCTGCTCCACACCGACGAGGCGCTGCATCTGGCGGCGCGCCCGGCGCTGCCGGAAACCCGTCTGATCTATGACCTGCTTGAGCAGCTGCGCGTCGAGGCGCTGGTCGATCCTGACATGCCCGGCGTGAAGGAAAATCTGGCGCGGCGCTTCACCGACTGGTGCCTGGCCTTCTATCACGCGGGCCTGACCGAGACGAGCAGCGGCATCCTGATCTACAGCGTCATCCAGTCGTGCTGGTCGCGCCTGATGGCCTGCGCGGTGATCCACGAGACGGAGGATTACATCGAGACGACGCGCGCCTCCTTCTATCAGGCGCTGGGCGCTGACATGGCGGGGCTGAGACGCACGCGTTTCGATCAGGCGGCCTATCAGCAGCATGCGCTGAGCATCAGCCTGTGGCTGGAGCAGGAGCTGGCCGAATCGCTGGAGGAGCAGGACGGCGAGGAAGATGACGACTCCGAGGCCAGACAACGCTTCGCGCTGTTTCTGGAAAACGAGGATGATGAAGCGAGTCTGCTCGAGGAGCAGGCGGCATCGCCGCTGCCGAGTCACCGGCGTGGCGCGCCGGAGGAATTGCTGCCCTATCAGGTGTTCACCACGGCCTATGACCGCGAGCTGGAACCGGCCAGGCGCATGCGCGCGGCCCTGCTCGATGAGTATCGTCAGGCGCTGGATACGCGTCTGGCGGAGCAGAAGATCAACGTGCGGCGCCTGGCACGTCAGCTGGCGCGGCATTTCAGCTCGCCACAGCGTGAGGGATGGCACTTCGGGGAGGAGGAAGGAATCATCGATGGGCGGCGGCTGAGTCAGGTGATTTCCTCGCCGGCCGAGCGGCGGGTCTTCCAGCGCGAGCGTTGGGTGCCCGAAGCCAGTGCCCAGGTCAGTTTCCTGATCGACTGCTCCGGTTCGATGAAGGTGCATGGCGAGGCGGTGGCGATGCTGATCGAGATACTCACCCGCGCGCTGGACATGGCCGGTGTGCCCACCGAGGTGCTCGGCTTCACCACTGGCGCCTGGAATGGTGGCCGCGCCCTCAAGGACTGGCGACGCGCCGGCAAGCCCGCGCGTCCGGGCCGCCTGAATGAAGTGCAGTATCTGATCTTCAAGCCCGCCTCACTGGCGTGGCGACGTGCGCGCCGCCACTTCGGCGCCCTGCTCAAGGCCGATCTCTACCGCGAAGGCGTGGATGGCGAAGCCGTGCAATGGGCCTGCTCACGTCTCGCAGACAACGCCCCTGCCGACGAAGGCGCGCGCCGTCTGCTGGTCGTCATCTCCGATGGCAGCCCCTGTGACAGCGCCACCAACACCGCCAATGACGAGCAATACCTCGACAGCCACCTCAAGCAGGTTGTCGCGCAACAGACCCGCTCCGGCCGACAGGCCATCCTCGGCCTCGGGGTCGGGCTGGACCTCAGCGCCTACTACCCCAATCAGCTGATCATCGATCTTGAGCGCACCCTCGACAACGCCCTCGCCGATGAAATCGTGTATCACATGGCGCTGGCGTGTCGGCATCAAGGGATGTAAATCTCAAAACAATTAACAAAACATGGATTTAGAAATTATTTTGCTTACTCTAAAAAACATCACCATATAGCTTCACTTATTATCTATAACATCAATACTAGGCCATTAATTTTCAAATCTATACTTACTTGCAACATATTTTGCCGAATTCTCTATGTAAGGAAAAACAGTGCTTTCATTTATATTAAGAAAATCTAGCTCTTGTAATATTGACTCTTTATTCACAATTCTGATTCGATTTATATCGATTTCTTCATTACCATCTTCATCAAAAATAACTTCATGCCCGAATAGAAGAAAAGCACCAGACTGAGATGATATTCTATCATTACTCCTTTTAACCTTCACACAAACTATTTTTTGTAAATCTATAGGATTAATCTTTGCTTCGAAATAACCTTTTTCTTCTTTAACAAAATGTATAAGCTTTTTTATTGAATCTTGATCATTGAACTCACTTAATTCAGAGAAAGAAAAATCTATGGCTTTTTTACTGTGCGAGGAGAGTCTAGATAAATTCGCCAAACAACTCACTATATCAGAGTCAAAATATTTTATCCGCTCCTTAGCCATCGTAAATATTATAACCTCTCCGACTTCATTAAGATTCGAGGTACAGGCGAAATACAGGGCTATTAAAGGATTTGAAGTGATGTCTAATAACCTAGTAGGCAATGAGTAGTGCTGCATACGCACTAAACTATCCAAGGTATAATGATCATGTCTAAAATCCCCTGAATTCGATACCATTAGCTCGCGATATATCACATCTTCTCTATCCTTGTATAAATAATTACCTTCTTCATCCTTTCTAAAAAGTGAAGGGGCAAGCATATACTTCCCTGCACAAGAATGTCCGCGATAGAATATTTCGCTCTCTCTCCTCAACTCATTAAATACCGATATCTCTTCAATAAATTCTACAACAGAATGTACTATAACATGCTCTTTTTGTTCAGGAAGATCAACTTCTTCGCCTACATTATCATCTCCAAATGGAATATTATGATCAATATAGTCATAAAGCACATTGTATAGATCTATGTCTTTAATTGCCCAATGCGTACGATTAATCTCCCACTTCCTTATGTCCAAATCACTACCAAGCATATCTAAGTCTATATAACTTAACTCTGGAGAATCTCTATATATGGAAAAATCAATTTTTATTCTTCTTCTACTAACACGCGTAATATTATTGATACTTCCCATTCTTGCTACCCCCATACCTCTTTCATAGACAAATAGGCATGGGTAGCTTTTTATCGATGAGATGAATTTTTCATCTAGAGATAAGTTAGAGCCAAATTTAAACTTCGAAGCTATATCTTCATGAGTGTACTCAAGAAACCTACTTATGTCATAGATATAACTCTCTTTATCCCAAGCGCCTTCCTCTGATGTAATTAACAAATTGTACATAATACTCTCCGAAGTATGCTTTGAAGCTAGAAACCAAGAAGCTGCAATTACTTTATTTATATTTTAGTGCCGTTAACAAAGTAGTCCGCTTTATAATCTTCAAACGCGGCTAATGTCCTAGATGTAGGATGAGCAAAAAATACTGGAATTACATGATTTTCTTTGCAGAAATACAACACTTCATATCCCATGAGCTCTATAGTTTTCTCTTTCTGCCTATCAGACATGTTAGAGCTTCGCCAATGATTAAAATATATTCTATCTTCGAAGTTAGAAACAGCCCTACTAAGAATATAGTTATATCTCTTATCGTTAACCTGACAAAAATTGGCTTCGGGCAAATAATCATTAAGTAATTCAAGAAAGTCCTTTGGATCATATTTATCGTGGTTACGGCATCTCATTAATTGTTTTACAGCATCTTTATGATTTATATAAGAGCATACAAAACCATTATCAACAGAGCAGGTAAACCCTAAGTTATGATCGACAAAAGCAATAATGAATTTACGCTGCTTTCTAGAGTAGGCAATTTCCAAAGTGCAGTTATGATATTTAAAACAAAAGAAAGCTATTGAGACTGACTGAGTAGCCATACGCTGTTCAAAAGTGTCAATATTATAAAATCTCATAGGAGCCCTCAGTTTATTTTTCTTCACAATAACAGAAGTCGGTTTGAATAATATTAGAAGTCATTGATCAATTCATCAAAAATTACAAAAGAACTATTTAACGCTAAAAACACACTTAACATGAAAGGAAAAGCACAACTGCATAGATAATAGGCAGGCTTTCGCCTGCCCTATCCGCGGTGAGCGGCTAACAGAAGGAAAAGAAGGAGAAAATCAGTCTTGCGGGGTGCGCTGCTGTGCCTGGACGACAGTGACCGCAATGACATTGAGGATGTCGGCGGTGGAGCAGCCGCGCGAGAGGTCGTTGGCGGGTTTGGCGAGGCCCTGGAGTAGCGGGCCGATGGCTTCTGCGCCGCCGATGCGTTCGGCGAGCTTGTAGCCGATATTGCCGGCTTCCAGATTGGGGAACACCAGCACGTTGGAGGTGCCTTTGACGCGTGAGGTGGGCAGCTTGCGCTCGGCGATTTCCGCCACGATGGCGGCGTCGAGCTGCACGTCTTCATCGATGGCGATCTCCGGGCGTTGCTCCCGCACGAGATGCGCGGCCTGCACCACCTTGTCCACCGAAGCGTGATGCGCGCTGCCATTGGTGGAGAACGACAGCATCGCCACCCGTGGGTCTTCCCCGAGCAGGGCCTGGGCGCTGTCGGCGGCGGCCAGCGCGATCTGCGAAAGCTCTTCCGCGTCGGGGTCGATCACCAGCCCGCAGTCCGAGAAGATCATCCCGCCCTTCAGGTTGTGGAATGGCTTGCACAGCATCATCAGAAAGAAGCTGGAGACCAGCTTGCTGCCCGGCGCCAGGCCCAGTAACTGGATGGCGCTGCGCACCACATCGGCGGTGGTATTCACCGCCCCCGCCACCGAGCCATCCGCCAGCCCTTCGCGCACCAGCATATTGGCGAATATCAGCGGATCACGAATCTTCTCGGCGGCCTGCTCCGCCGTCATGCCCTTGGCCGCGCGATGCGCGTGCAGCGCCTCGGCAAGCCTGGCGGTGTGCTCGGAGGTGGCGGGGTCGATCAGCTCACACCTTCCCAGCGAGCCATCCTCGAGCCCGGCTTCTCTGGCGGTGGCGGCGATGACGGTCGGGTCGCCCACCAGCATCACCTGCGCCAGGCCCTGCTCCGCCGCGCTCACCGCTGCCCGCACCACCCGCATGTCCTGCCCTTCGCAGAGCACGATACGGCGCGGGTCGGCCTTGGCCCGCGCCAGAATGTTGTTGAGTGCCTTCATGTCTGTCTCCTCGCTGCCCCTGCAGGCAGCCGACACATCCAAAAAGCCCCGGACATCAGAAATGGCCGGGGCAAGGGAGAGGTTCCGTCTAGCTTGCGTGTTGCGCCATGTTCGCTTGCGCGCCTGTCCACTCAGGCGCGCAAGGACCGGGCGTTACACGTAATCCTGATACTTCTCGAGCAGACGCACCGGCTTCTTGAGGGCGTCGCGGCGGAACGGGTCGCCCAGTTCGCGCGTACACATCACCTCGATGACGCAGGTCTTGCCTTCGTTCATCTGCATGTCGATGGCCTTCTTGAGCGCCGGGCCCACGTCTTCCAGACGGTCGACGGTGATGCCTTCGGCCCCCATGGAGCGTGCGATCTCGGCGAAGCTCTGGTTGTCCAGCTCACCGGCGACGAAGCGACGGTTGTAGAACTCGACCTGGTTCTTCTTCTCGGCGCCCCACTGACGGTTGTGGAAGACGACGGCGGTGACCGGAATGTCGTGACGCACGGCGGTCATGATTTCCATCAGGCTCATGCCCCAGGCGCCGTCTCCGGCGTAGGCGATGGCCGGACGTTCCGGCGCGGCGGTCTTGGCACCCATGATGGTCGGCAGGGCGTAGCCGCAGTTGCCGAAGCTCATCGGGGCGAAGAAGCTGCGCGGCTTGTCGAAGCGCAGGTAGCTATGGGCCACGGAATTGATGTTGCCGATGTCGGTGGAGACCATGACATCTTCCGGCATGGCCTTTTCCAGCTCGCGCAGGACCTGACGCGGGTGCAGGTATTCGCCGCCGGAGAACGGCTTCTCATCCTTGGCCTCGTCGATGGCGTCGAGGCTGAAGGCGTCCTTCTCGTGGGTCCACTCGTCAAGCTCGGCTTCCCAGGCGGCCTTCTCTTCGCGGATGGTGCTGAGGCGCGAATCCTTGGTGGCATCGCATTCCAGATTGCGACCGGACAGGCGCTCGGTCAGGGCGATGGCCGCTTCACGCGCGTCACCGCAGATGCCGACGGAGATCTTCTTCACCAGGCCCAGCATCTTGTGGTCGGCGTCGATCTGGATGATCTTCGCGTCCTTCGGCCAGTAGTCCATGCCGTGCTGCGGCAGGGTACCGAACGGCCCGAGACGCGTGCCCAGCGCGATGACGACATCGGCCTGCGCGATCAGCTTCATGCCCGCCTTGGAGCCCTGATACCCGAGCGGACCACACCACAGCGGGTGGCTGGCCGGGAAGGAATCGTTGTGCTGGTAGCTGTTGACCACCGGCGCGCCGAGACGCTCTGCCAGTGCCTTGCACTCCTCGACGCCATCCGCCATCACCACACCGCCACCGGAGACGATGACCGGGAACCTGGCGCTGGCCAGCAGCTCGGCTGCCTCATCCAGACTCTTGCTGCCACCCGGGCCACGGTCCACGCGTGCCGGCTTGGGAATCTCGCACTCGATCTCGCCGTAGAAGTAGTCACGCGGAATGTTGAGCTGGGTCGGGCCCATCTCGGACATGGCGCGATCAAAGCAGCGGCCGGTGTATTCCGCCATGCGCGACGGGTGGGTCACGTGGCCCTGGTACTTGGTGAATTCCTGGAACATCGGCAGCTGCTTGCATTCCTGGAAGCCGCCCAGGCCGATGCCGGTGGTGCCGGCTTCCGGGGTGACGATGACCACCGGGCTGTGCGCCCAGTAAGCGGCCGCGATGCCGGTGACGCAGTTGGAGATGCCCGGGCCGTTCTGGCCGATGACCATGCCATGACGACCGGAGACACGCGCATAGCCGTCGGCCATGTGAGCGGCGCCCTGCTCATGCACCACCGGGATCAGACGGATGCCGGCCGGCGCGAAGATGTCCATCGCATCCATGAAGGCGGAACCCATGATGCCGAACATGTCGGTGACGCCATTGGCGACCATGGTTTCCACGAAAGCCTCGGAGGGCGTCATCTTCTGCTTGCCCTGCACGACCTTGCGGTTGTCTGCGCTGTCTTGAGTGCTCATGGCGTCTCCAACTATCAATTTTATGTTTATTGGTACATTTAGTTCCGATTACCGAAACATGCGACCAAAATTAGCCCTCGCCGCGCGGCCCGTCAAGCCTGATTTCGGAAAATGATCAAAAACACTCCTTTTTTAGAAACTTCTTCCGATGAATGGAGTACTGTTAAAGTAGGCACAGCAACGCAAGGCACTGACGGGCCGAGCGTTTCGGCGCCACACTGCCCCGCGCACGGATTGAAGGAGGGAATAGCCCATGAACAGTGCCACCCAGCCCCAGGCAAGCCTGCCGCGTGCCAGCAAGGACGCTGACAGGGACACCGGCAAGGAAGGCAGCAAGATAGAAGGCGATACGCCCGCCCAGCGTCTGCTGGCGCTGCTGGAGGTGATCGCCGCCAAGGATCAGTTCTTCACGCTGCAGGGACTGGTGGAAGAGACCGGCCTGCCCAAGCCGACGCTGCATCGCATGCTCCAGCAGCTGGAAGGCAGCGGCATGCTGCAGCGCGAGGCGGACAACCGCCATTACAGCAAGGGCAGTCGGCTGCGCCGTCTGGCGGAAAATCTGCTGCTCAACGATACCGTGCAGGGCGCGCGCCACGGCGTGCTCAGCCGGCTGATGGAAGAGGTGGGGGAAAGCTGCAACATCACCGCGCTGTCGGGCAGCGAAGTGCTGTATCTGGATCGCGTCGAGACCCAGGCGCCGCTGCGCTTCTATCTGCATCCCGGTTCCCGGGTGCCGGTGCATTGCTCCGCCAGCGGCAAGCTGTTTCTGGCCCAGATGCCGCCCGCCCAGCGCCGCCGCCTGCTCAAGGGCACACCGCTGAACGCGATGACGCGCAATACCCTGACCGACATCGACTCCGTCGAGGCCGAGATCGAGCAGGTCCGCCGGCAAGGCTATGCACTGGATGATGAGGAATTCCTGCCCGGGCTGGTGTGCATCGCGGTGCTGGCACCCAACCCGGACGGGCCCTCCAACATCGGCGTGGCGATCCAGGCGCCGGTGATGCGTCAGTCGCGCGAGGACATGCTCAAGCATCTGCCGGCACTGGAACGCGCCGCCCGGGACATCGCCGCCATCCAGCGTGGGGCGATTCCGTCCTCCTGAGGCCAGCGGGCTGGGGCTAGGCTGGGGCTAGGCTGAAGCTGGGCAGAAGCTGGACAGCGACAGACACAAGGTCGTGCTTCCCGTGATGCGCGTGAGGGGCTAGCCTAGCGGACTGCCTTCCACACGCCACGTCGAGAACACCATGTCCGCCAGCGATGCCTTGCGTCTTGTCCTGCTGTCCACCCTGTGGGGCATGTCTTTCATCTTCATGCGCGTGGCCGCGCCGGAATTCGGCCCGACCACATTGATTCTGCTGCGCATGGGCATCGGCGCGCTAGTGCTGGCCCCGCTGCTGCTGGGCGCGGGCCGCCTGAAGATGCTGTGGGAACACAAGGGCTCGCTTGCGGTGCTGGGCCTGACCAGTCAGGCACTGCCCTTCTGCCTGCTGGCGCTGGCCACCACCCAGCTGGAGGCCGGCTTCACCTCGCTGATCAACGCCACCACGCCGCTGTTCACCGCGCTGCTGGGCATGGCGCTGTTCGCCACGCCAATTCAGAAGCAACAGTATCTGGGGCTGGCCGTGGCCTTCAGCGGGGTCTATGTGCTGTCGAGTGACCGCCTCGATTTCCAGCTCGGCGGCGATGGCTGGTTCATCCTCGCCGCCCTGGGGGCGACCTTCTGCTACGGCTTCGCCTCCAATTTCTCGCGCCAGCGCCTGAGCCACCTGCCCTCACCGGTGCTGGCCGCGGGCAGCTCGCTGATGTCGTCCCTGCTGTTGCTGGTTCCGGGCCTGTGGATGTGGCCGCAGGCCAGCGTCAGCCTGGAGGCCTGGGGCAGCGCCATCGCGCTGGCGGTACTCAGCACCAGCCTCGCCTTCCTGATCTTCTTCCGCCTGCTGGCCAGCGCCGGCGCCACCGCGACCACTTCCGTCACCTTCCTGGTACCGGTCAGCGCCTTGCTGTGGGGCAACATGCTGCTCGATGAGGTGATCGATGCGCGCATCCTCACCGGCATGGGCATCACCCTGCTGGGCACCGCCATCGCCACCCGTCTGATTCGCCTGCCGACTCGCCAGAAAGTCGCCTGACGGCTGCCGCGCAATGCCAGAAGGCCCGCCCCTGAACGTGAGGTTCATGGGCGGGCCTTCTGGTTTTAGTGCTTTGTGGATCTGGGGAGCTCAGACGCGGGTCATTCGGGTCAATCGAATCAGCCCGCCGCTTCCTCGGCGGCGTCCGCCAGCGCTTCGAAGACACGCGCCACGGCTTCCGCGCCCGGGTCGTTGTGGCCGACCAGATGGGCGGCGGGCACATAGGCGGAGCGTCCGGCCCGTGCCTTGGCCATCTCCGCGGTGGCATCCGCCCCTTGGCGG
Source organism: Cobetia marina (assembly GCF_001720485.1). Taxonomy (GTDB): domain Bacteria; phylum Pseudomonadota; class Gammaproteobacteria; order Pseudomonadales; family Halomonadaceae; genus Cobetia; species Cobetia marina. Next base: position 1,091,585 of record NZ_CP017114.1, on the reverse strand, counting down.
GCGGCGCGTGCCATCGCGGCCCAGTCGATGCGCTCGCCCTGCACCGACGCCTGCAGTGCGTCCAACGCCGGCAACAGCGCATCCAGCAGGCTGCGGTCCCCGCGCACGGCGCCGCCGTAATGCTGCATCCGCCCCACGCCGTGATCGAGCGCCTCATGCCAGCGCTGCCCCAGCGAGGCAGGTGCACGGGCGTCTGCCTCGCTGGCTTGCATCTTCCACCGCGTCGCCGCCGCGGTGAACAGGGTCGAGAGCAGCACGCCACTGGAACCGCCCATGCCGTAGGCCAGCTGCTTGCCGATGGAGGTCATCAGCTCGCCACTGTCACCACAGGCCAGCTCACAGTCCTCCAGCGCTTCCAGCACCGCACGGGCACCGCCGGCAAAGGTGGTGCCGGTATCCCCGTCCCCGCTGATGGCATCGAGACGATCGAGATCCACCTCACTGGCCAGCAGGACTTCCAGCACAGCACGCAGCCGCTGCTCGACCTGAGGGTCGCCCGGCAGCGCTACCCTCGCCCGGCCTTCCCGGGCAGCACGCGCCTGGCAATCGGCCTTGACCCGGGCGCGCTCGGCAAGCGTGGAGGCGTCTTGAACAGTGCGCCCCCCTCCTGACGAGGCGTGAAATGCGCCAGCGGCACCACCCGCTGAACACCGGGCCAGGCACGCGGCGCACAGCGGGCATCCAGTGCCTCTTCCAGCAAGCCGTCCAGCGGCAACAGCGTCAGCGAGAAGCCGTGCATGTCCAGTGAGGTCATCAGCGGCTGCGGCCCCACCACGGCGTGAATGCCCAGCGCCTTGAGCGACGGATGCGCCAGCGCCTCGTCGAGCAGGACCGCGCGCTCCAATGCCGAGCAGCCACCCAGATCATTGATCATCAGCAGATGGCCGGTGGCGGGCAGGTCACCTCCGGCCTCCTTGCGCGAGTGCCCCTGTATCAGCGCCGTCACTACCTGATCCATCAGGGCATGCACGTCGCAGTCTCCGGCGTGGCTGCCGAACTCCAGCGTGGTGGCGCCCGGCTCGCCATGAATGCCGAGTCCCAGCTCCGGCGCGCGTGGCTCACGCGGCTTGCCGGGATGACGCCCGACATCGAGTGCCATGCCCAGGGTCGAGCTGCTGTCCGCCACCCGGCGCGCCACGGCGGTGACCTCCTCGAGATCCGCGCCGCCTGCCGCCAGTGCCCCGGCGATCTTGTGGACCAGCAAGGTGCCAGCCAGCCCGCGCGGCTGCGGGTTGTCAGGGAGCGCCACATCATCGGCGACGATGACCATCTCGACCTTGAGTCCTTCCTGACGTGCCCGTTCGGCCGCCAGACCGAAATTGAGGCGGTCTCCGGTGTAGTTCTTGACGATCAACAGGGTGCCCGCGTCACCGGTCACCTCTCTGAGCGCCGCGAGCACCGCCTCCACCGTCGGTGAGGCGAACAGCTCGCCACATACCGCCGCGGTGAGCATGCCGGCCCCGACGAAACCGGCATGCGCGGGCTCATGCCCGGAACCCCCGCCGGAAATCAGCGCGACCTGATCGCGCTGCCAGTCATCGCGCACCACCAGGCGCATGCCGCTGTCCGGCGCGGACAGACGCAGGCCACTGCCATCGGGATGCTGCAACTGGGCACTGCCGGAAAGCGCCGCGCCGATGATATCGCCCGACTGATGGAAGAACTGATTGACGCACTGTCGGCCTGTCTCGTTGTGACTCATCCTTCACTCCTTGAGGACCCTCGCCCTGCTGGTGACATGACGCCTGTCATCTCTCTGCCAGTGTCAGTCAACCATTGCCCATGCGGGATTGCCATCCGACATGACGATCAGTCCCGAGGCAGACAGAGATGACAGGACGATACCGAGCTGACAGAAGCTCCGAGCTGATAGAAGCTCCGAGATGACAGAAGTTCTGAGAGGCAGTGATAGCACAAGCACATGGCAATGCGGCGTCAGCCTGCCATCCGCGCTGTCACTCATCGATGACCGGGCGGGGGGCGGGGTCACGCGCAGGTGTGAGGGGGGTGGCGCTGTCTGCGCGTGTCGCGGCGGAGGCCTGGGCCAGAGTGTCCAGCGGCGAGGCGACGGGGATCTCGGGAGGCAGACGCGGGGAGGTGCCAGCGGCGTGACGCGCTCTGGAGGAAGAGTCCTGCAAAGCGCTGACGTGGGGCGCCTCGCCATGCCGCAAGGGGGCATGCAGATGGTAGCCGTGCTTGCCGCTGCGCTTGACGCGATACATCGCCTGATCGGCATATTCCAGTGCGGTCGCGAAGTTGCCGGTGGCGTCTCGGCCGAAGCAGACCCCGATGCTCAGGCCGATGCTGGCCTGTCCCGTGCTGATCTCGAGGGGCTGGCCGAAGCGTGCCAGCCAGCGCCGCACGATCATCTCGATACGCGCCGGTGTCATGCGCGGCAGCTGGAACAGGAACTCATCCCCACCGAAGCGCGCGGCCAGGTGGTGATGGACGCCCAGATGATGCAGCTCTTCATTGAGACCGTGGGCGAGCAATACCAGCACTTCATCGCCAGCACGATGTCCCAGCGCATCATTGACCTGCTTGAAGCCATCCACGTCGATGAACAACAGCGCACTGTCGTCCGCCAGCTGACGCTTGAACCAGCCATTGATGGCCTGGCGATTGGAAAGTCCCGTCAGTGCATCGGTGCTGGCCAGGGCATTGAGGCGAGTCTCGTAATCCTTCTCGTGGCTGATGTCGGTATGGGTGCCCAGCAGGCGCAGCGCCTTGCCATTCGCGTCACGTTCGACGACTCGCCCCCTGTCCGCGACCCAGGTGATGCTGCCGTCTCGGGCCAGCATGCGATGCACCACCTGATAGACTTCGGTGCGCCCGGCAAGATGGTCCTCGAGATTGGCGAGCACCTCGTCGCGGTCTTCCGGATGGAGGTGATCTCGCCAGACATCGAAATGAGCGTTCAACTCGCCGGGCTGATAACCCAGCATGCGCCCCCAGCGATAGTTGAAGATGGTGAGCTTGCCGGTGGGAACTTCCAGCTGCCAGAGACGCAGGCCCGTGCCGTCGAGGGTCGACGACAACTTCTCCTCCAGACTCGCGACACGGCGCTCCAGACGTGCCTTGTCGCGCTCCATCTGCTGGATCGTGGCCTCAAGCGACTGCTCACGTAGACTCTTGCGTGTCATTCCCTCGTCCCCGGTTGACTCCCTGTCCCGCTACCCGTCACCCACCCGGATAGCCTCGCGGGGGAATCACATTCCCGATCACCCGCGTGATGGCCCAGGCGACATCCCGATGTCGCACCACCTCGGCCTTTGCTGCCTGCATGCCGGTCTGCATGCCCTGTTCACATGCCCTGTCCACACGCCCTGTCTGCGCAGGGGGTGCAGGGGCGACGTGTCGCTCCGGTCGCTCGGGGATCAGAGGGCCAGTTCGCCACCCTTGTCCACGGCGCGCTGGAAGGCGGCGCGCGCCCGGATGCGCGCCAGCCAGTCCTGAATGTTCGGATGATTCTTGAGCCCCTGACGCGTATCGAGCGCCTGGATCGGGAAGCTCATCTGGATATCGGCACCGGTCAGGGCGTCACCGGCAAGCCAGGGGCGACGTTCGAGACAGGTATCCATGTAGGTGAGGTGCGCCTTGATCTCCGGGCTGATGAACTTGTCATTGACTCCCTTGGCCAGCAGGCGGGCGACCGGACGGATCAGCCACGGCACCGGTGGCTTGTCGAGACGCGAGAACACCAGCCTGAGCATCAGCGGCAGCATGGCGGAGCCTTCGGCGAAGTGCAGCCAGAAACGGTAATCGCGCTCGGCCTGAGTCCCGGGGGCAGGTCTGAGGTGGGCACTCTCCCCACTGCCCTGCGAGCCATAGACATCGATGAGGTATTCGATGATGGCGCCGGACTCCGCGACCACGACAGGCGCTCCCGTGTCACCGGACAGCGTGGTGTCGGTGATCACCGGCGCCTTGCCCAGCGGGTGGATGTCCTTGAGTGCCCGGGGCGCACGCATGCTCCCGGCGTCACGGGCATGGATTTCCAGGCGGTATTCCAGATTCAGCTCTTCCAACAGCCACAGAATGCGCTGCGAGCGTGAGTTTTCCAGATGGTGCACCGTGATCATGTCGTCTCCCTGAATCGTGCTTCCTGAACGCAGGCTTCGATGCCGAGTTCGACGAGGATACCCGCTGGGTACCCATCACGTCGGCTCAGCGTTCGAAGATCGTGTCGCCCAGATCATCGATGGTGCGTTTCGCCTTGAGCACGGTCAGCTCCACGGCGCCGTCTTCTCCCGGCACGGTGTCGGAGCGCTCGAAGCGATGCTCCAGCGTCTCGCCCCCTTCCAGTGGCTTGCGAATCACGCCGGAGACCCGGTACTGCCCTTCGTGCTTCTGCGGCATGGCGACGATGAGGTAACCATTGTACTCGACGGCCTCCGGTTCCTTGACCGGCGCAGGCTCGCCTGCGGAAAACAGTTTCTTGAGCATTCCCAGCATGTTGAAGGATCCTTCGGTGGCCGGCCTCTAGTGTCACCGGCATTCACCTGGAAAAAGTGAAAGAAATGAGAGTTTATGATGAGACCCTCAGCATGCCACGCCCCCGTGCCGGGGGAAATGCGACCTTCCCACCAGACACTAAGCCGCATGCCATCCGGGGCACGCGTACGGGCGTCGCGCTGGCCGCTTGCATGGCGCGGCTTGCATATCGCGACTTGCATGGCACGACTTGCATGGCACAGATGGCAGAACGCCGGCCCCGTCAGCAGTCCGGGGACTGCCACCAGGGCCGGCGTCTTGATGACCCGACAGACATCGTCATCGGGTCAGATGGGCAGGCGATCTCTCAGCATGCGCATCCGGTGATGCCTTACTCGATGCCACGTCCCTTGCTGGCCGCGATACGCAGGCGCAGGGAGTTCAGCTTGATGAAGCCGGCAGCGTCTTTCTGGTCGTAGGCGCCTGCATCGTCCTCGAAGGTCGCGATGGAGGCGTCGAACAGTGAATCCTCGGACTGACGACCCACGACGATGACGTTGCCCTTGTAGAGCTTGAGACGCACGACGCCGTTGACGACCTTCTGGGACTCATCGATGGCCGCCTGCAGCATGCGACGCTCCGGGCTCCACCAGTAGCCGTTGTACACAAGCTCAGCGTACTTGGGCATCATCTCGTCCTTCAGGTGAGCCGCTTCGCGGTCCAGGGTGATGGATTCGATGGCACGGTGAGCACGCATCATGATGGTGCCGCCCGGTGTTTCGTAGCAGCCACGGGACTTCATGCCGACATAACGGTTCTCGACGATGTCGAGACGACCGATGCCGTTGGCGCCGCCGACCTTGTTCAGGAACTCGAGCACTTCGTGAGCGGCCATTTCCTTGCCATCGATGGCAGTGATGTCGCCCTTGGTGTAGGTCAGGTCGATGTAGGTCGCCTCGTTCGGCGCCTGCTCCGGGCTGACGCTCCAGCGCCACATCTCTTCTTCGCACTCGGTCCACGGGTCTTCCAGCACGCCACCTTCATAGGAGATGTGCAGAAGGTTCGCGTCCATGGAGTACGGCGACTTCTTCTTGTTCTTGGCGTAGTCGACTTCGATACCGTGCTGCTCGCAGTATTCCATCAACTTCTCGCGGGAGTTCAGGTCCCACTCACGCCACGGCGCGATGACCTGGATGCCCGGCTTCAGCGCGTAGGCGCCCAGCTCGAAACGCACCTGGTCGTTGCCCTTGCCGGTCGCACCGTGGGAGATGGCGTCAGCGCCGGTCTCGTTGGCGATCTCGACCAGGCGACGCGCGATCAGCGGACGTGCGATGGAGGTGCCCAGCAGGTACTCGCCTTCGTAGATGGCGTTGGCACGGAACATCGGGAAGACGTAATCGCGGACGAAGGTCTCGCGCAGATCCTCAATGTAGATCTCCTTCACGCCGAGGGCTTCCGCCTTGGCACGCGCCGGCTCGACTTCCTCGCCCTGACCGAGGTCAGCGGTGAAGGTCACGACTTCACAGTTGTAGGTTTCCTGCAGCCACTTGACGATGACTGAAGTGTCCAGGCCGCCGGAGTAGGCGAGAACGACCTTTTGCACGTCGGACATGCTTGACTCCTGAGTTGATGCTTGTAGTTCCCGCGATGCCACCGCCCGAGGACGGGGACGCAGGTGGGGATGGATCGTACGGTCGCGAGGAAGGCCTGCCCAGCAGGTGGCCGCCCGTTGCCACTCGAATCACGATGTGGGGCCGATTATAGCGAGGCTGGCACCTCACCGATACTGCTGACAGGCGCTGTCATGGGCAGAACGGGACCTGGCGTCCCCCTGCCGGGGCCGCCCTGACGCCTGCGCCGCGACGTGTCCGTATCGCCCTGCTACAATTGCTCTCCTTGAGCGCCGGCGAGACGCACGGCGCAGCACGAGACGCAATGACGGGATTGGAGATCTTGATGACCCAGGCGAGCGAGCGCACGCTGATGGCACAACGCTTCCGTGGCTTCCTGCCAGTGGTGGTGGACCTCGAGACAGGTGGATTCAATGCCGCCGGAGATGCACTGCTCGAGATCGCTGCCGTCACGCTGACCATGGATGACGACGGCAACATGGTGCCGGATGCCACCTACGCCTTTCACGTGGCGCCCTTTGAAGGGGCCAATATCGAGCAGTCGGCACTGGACTTCACCGGGATCGATCTGGACAACCCGGTACGCAAGCAGGTGGCCGTGGCCGAGAATCAGGCACTGGGCGAAATCTTCAGCCCGATACGCAAGGCCATCAAGGCACATGGCTGCACACGTGCGGTGCTGGTCGGTCACAACGCGGCCTTCGATCAGGGCTTCCTGAACGCGGCGGTGGAGCGTTGCGGTATCAAGCGCAATCCGTTCCATCCGTTCTCGTGCTTCGATACCGCCTCGCTTGCGGGCCTGGTCTACGGCCAGACGGTACTGGCCCGCGCCTGCCGCGCCGCCGGCATCGAGTTCGACAACGCCTCCGCCCACTCGGCGCGCTATGACACCGAGCGCACCGCGGAGCTGTTCTGCGCGATGGTCAATCGCTTCAAGGACCTGGGCGGCTGGGATCTGGCGATGAAGGAACAGGGCATGAACGACGAGGTGCCTGCCTCGCTCGAGACGCCTGCCACCTGACAGCCAGGGGCTTGCCCGGCCCGGCCGCGCCAGACACTCCTGTGAAATCGCCACACGAAAACGCCCCCGCAGCCTGGCTGCGGGGGCGTTTTGTCTGACAGGCTCCGCTCAGATCAGAACATGTCTGACCCGGGAATACCGATCACTCGGCAGCCGCTTCCTGAGCGGCCTGCTTGATCATCGGTTCCAGCTCGCCGTTCTGGTACATCTCGACCACGATGTCGCAGCCGCCGACCAGCTCGCCGTTGATCCACAGCTGCGGGAAGGTCGGCCAGTTGGCGTACTTCGGCAGCTCCGCACGGATGTCCGGGTTGTCCAGGATGTTGACGAAGGCGAAACGCTCGCCGCACGCCATCACGGCCTGGACGGTCTGGGCGGAGAAACCGCACTGCGGCAGCTGCGGCGTGCCCTTCATGTACAGCAGGATGGGGTTCTCGCCAATCTGCTTCTCGATCGATTCGATGGTGGTGCTCATGTGCAATCCTCGGACGGTGGGCGCAAGGCCCGTGAGTGTCATTCCCTCATTCTACTGAGGGTGAGCCACGAATTCAGCCCCCGATATTGCCCCAGGGCGAGATTGGTGTCTGCAGGGCAGGCCGGCGATGTCGCTGTCGGCAGGCTGACCGGCGCACGCGCGGGGCGAGGCAAGGGCTCTCGATGCCTCGCGAGACGCCTCGGCGTTGCGCCCGCCCGCTCAGCTGGCTAGGATGGCTCTTTTGACAGGCAGCGCCAATCGGGCGCCGTGATCGTCGGCGACTTCCTTCCCTCCGACGCATGGCGCCCTTTTCGATGGTGCTGCCCGAGACCCTGACAGGAGCCCGCTCGATGGCCACCCGGCACTTTCTGACTCTGCTTGACCTTTCTCCGGAAGAACTCGATTACCTGATTCAGCGCGCCATCACCATCAAGGATGGCTTGAAGAAGGAAGGTCCGGTCTACACGCCGTTCGCCAACCGTACCCTGGCGATGATCTTCGAGAAGTCCTCCACGCGCACCCGTGTGTCCTTCGAGACGGCGATGGCCCAGTTCGGCGGCCATGCCCTGTTCCTGTCGCCGCGCGATACCCAGCTGGGCCGTGGCGAGCCGATCGGTGACACCGCGCGCGTGCTCTCCGAGATGGTGGATGGCGTGATGATCCGCACCTTCGCGCACTCCGATATCGAAGCCTTCGCCGATGCCTCCAGCGTGCCGGTCATCAATGCACTCACCGATGACTACCATCCGTGCCAGCTGCTGGCTGACGTGATGACCTGGACCGAGTGCCGTGGCTCCGTGAAGGGCAAGACAGCGGTCTGGATCGGCGATGGCAACAACATGTGCCATTCCTGGATCAACGCCGCACGCCAGTTCGACTTCATCCTGCGCATCTGCTGCCCGGAAGGCTACGAGCCGGACAGCGAGATCGTCGCGGCAGCCGGTCAGCGCGTCAGCATCCACCGCGACCCGCAGGAAGCCGTCCAGGGCGCGGATCTGGTGACCACCGATGTCTGGGCCTCCATGGGCCAGGAAGAGGAGCAGCTCAAGCGCGAAGCCGACTTCGCCGGCTACCAGGTCGATGAAGCCATGCTCGACAAGGCCGCCGATGACGTCATCTTCCTGCACTGCCTTCCGGCACACCGCGGCGAAGAGATCAGCATGGGACTGCTGGATGACCCGCGCGCCGTCGTCTGGCAGGAAGCCGGCAACCGTCTGCACGCCCAGAAGGCATTGCTCGAATTCCTGATGCTGGGTCGTCAGGACTGAATCAGCCCTGCCTGTCGCCGCCTGCATCCATGCCGGCGGCGACATCGTATGCACAGACAGGCGGGCGCGTGAGCTCAGCGCCCGCCCCTGATGCCCTCGCCGGCTGTTCCACTCGCTGCCCTTCTCGTTTTCTGGACCGACCCGCCATCATGCAACCGCTCCTGCAGATTGATTCTCTGGAATGTCGCTACGACACCACCGTGGTGACCCGTGACATCAATTTCTCTCTCAACAAGGGGGATATCGCCTGCCTGCTCGGCCCGTCCGGCTGCGGCAAGACGACCCTGCTGCGCGCGATCGCCGGCTTTGAACCGGTGGCGGTCGGCGAGATTCGCCTCGAGGGAGAAGTGCTTTCCAGCGCCACCCAGCTGACGGCGCCGGAAGAGCGGCACGTCGGCATGGTCTTTCAGGATTACGCCCTGTTTCCGCACCTGAGCGTGGCGGACAACGTGGGGTTTGGCGTACGCCGCATGCCGAAGGCCGAGCGCAATGCCAAGGTAGCGGAACTGCTGACACTGGTCGGTCTGGGGCATCTGGGCGAGCGTTTTCCGCATGAACTCTCGGGCGGACAGCAGCAGCGCGTGGCCCTGGCACGCGCGCTGGCGCCGGAGCCACGCATCCTGCTGCTCGACGAGCCGTTCTCGAATCTGGACGTGGAGCTGCGCCGTCAGCTGAGCCAGGAGGTGCGCCGGATTCTCAAGCACCTCGGCATCAGCGCGGTACTGGTCACCCATGATCAGAACGAAGCCTTCGCGATGGCGGACCAGATCGGCGTCATCCATGCCGGGCATCTGCAGCAATGGGATACGCCGTTCAATCTGTATCACGAGCCGGCCACGCGCTTCGTCGCCAACTTCATCGGTCAGGGCTACTTCATCCCCGGCACGCTGGCGGACAACGAAAGCGTCTCCACCGAACTCGGGGTGATCCGCGGCAACCGTGCCTATCCGTATGACGCCGGGACACCGGTGGACGTGCTGCTGCGTCCGGATGATCTGGTACTGGCTGAAGGAGAGGCGGAAACCAGTGATCTCAAGGCGCGCGTGCTCAGCGCGACCTTCGCCGGTACCAGCACCCTGTATCGCCTGGCCTTGCCGTCAGGTCGTGAGGTCGAGGCGGCCTTCAACAGCCACCATGACTATCACCCCGGGGAAGACGTCAGTCTGCGCATTCAGGCCGATCACCTGATCCTGTTCGAACGACTGGAAGACAGCGACGCGGGAATGTGAATGCTTGACCGCCATTCGCCGTGGCACTGACACGGCGAATGGCTCGGGCGAGCGCTGCTGATGCCTGCGTTACCGCAGGCGGCCGACGGCGGGGATGGCCCTGTGAAGGGCAAGAGGCAATGAACCAAAAAAAAGCGGCCACCCCGAAGGATGGCCGCTTTTTCAATATTCTGGTGGAGCCTAGCGGGATCGAACCGCTGACCTCAACACTGCCAGTGTTGCGCTCTCCCAGCTGAGCTAAGGCCCCACTGCGCGCTCAAGTTGCGCGCCATACTTCGCAGAGTTGACCCTGCATGCCGGTATGCTGGCATCTCGTGACATGGTGGAGCCTAGCGGGATCGAACCGCTGACCTCAACACTGCCAGTGTTGCGCTCTCCCAGCTGAGCTAAGGCCCCGTGCTCACGATGCAGCGAATACTACAGACCACATGACAAGCCGTCAACCCCTTATTTTTGCAGCGATTTCCCGCGTTCACCGTCACGAAGCACGCTGATGAAGGGTGGTCATCTTGCATGCGACGCACGGGATGACAGTGGCATCGACAAGCCCATGGCCAATGGGTACATTGAAAGCCATACTAACTAACACGCCTGATGACATCTTTACTGGAGCCGCCTTGATCAAGGTTCTTGTCGCTGATGACCACCACCTGGTGCGTACCAGCATCGTCCGTACCATTGAGCTAGAGGATGGGCTCAAGGTGATTGCAGAAGCCTCGGATGGCGAAACCGCGATCAAACTCTGCCGTGAGCACAGTCCGGATATCGTGCTGATGGACATTCGCATGCCCGGCGTCGATGGACTTGAAGCCACGCGCAAGATCGTTCGCAGCCTGCCGGAAGTTCGCGTGATCGTCCTGACCGCCTATCTCGAGGAATCCTTCGCCAAACGCCTGCTGGAAGCAGGGGCCTTCGGTTTCATCTCCAAGGGCACGCCCTTCGATGAAATGATTCGCGCCATTCGCCGAGTCGCCGGTGGCGAACGCTACCTGACCCCGGAGATCGCGCAACGCCTGGTGTTCTCGGGCATGGACACCGGATGCAGCAATCCCTTCGAGCAACTCTCGACCCGCGAGATGCAGGTGGCGCTGATGATCGTCAACTGTCATCGCGTCAACGAGATCTCCGACCGCCTTCACCTGAGCCCCAAGACCGTCAATACCTATCGCTATCGCATCTTCGAGAAGTTGGGCGTGACCAGTGACGTCGAGATGACGCATCTGGCCATGCGCCATCAATTGCTCGACGACTATGCTCTCGAGGCTCGGCCGCTGTCGGATTGAGCCACGCAGGCGACAGCGAAGTGATTCGCTGACGGGAAAGCCCACGGCCCGATGACACCATCCCTCAGGGGAGGCATCATCGGGCCGTGGGCTTTTCTCCGATCGTCTTGCTGGCCTTTCCTTCTCTCCACGGGCATCTCTCCACGGGCATCGCTCGCCTGGCATCTCTCGATGGGCATGGCGGCGCCCGACATCGCCGGGCATCCCACCCCGCCAAGACTTCTGCCCCCTTGCTGCGCGGGACACCCGCCCCAATCTGATCTGTTTGCCTGCCGATGCGCATTGCCCCTGAAGACAGCCACGGCACCTGAAGATGGACATGCAGCTCCCTTGATCGGGCCTTCGGCTTGTTTGATAGACTGGCGACATCTCCGAACGAGGAACCCCATGGCCAAGCAGCATCCCGATTCCACGCCACCGGAATCCGCCAACGAGTCCAACGCGAACCGCGAGCGCAGTGACGCCGCTCGGGTGTCCAGTCGTCTGATCACCAGCGATGCCTCCGCCCCGGCGACCGAGGCGAATGACTTCGATCCGCGCCACTTCCTCAAGCATGTCAGTGATGCGCCCGGCATCTATCGCATGCTGGATACCGCCGGCGAGGTGCTCTATGTCGGCAAGGCAAAGCGCTTGAAGGCACGCCTCTCCAGCTATTTCCGCAATACCGGCCTGAATGCCAAGACCCAGGCACTGGTCGGGCGCATCGCGGATGTCCAGGTCACCATCACCCGCAGCGAAACGGAAGCGCTGCTGCTTGAGCAGACCCTGATCAAGGAGCTGCGTCCGCCGTACAACATCCTGCTGCGCGACGACAAGTCCTACCCTTACGTCTTCATCAGTCAGCATCACGACTATCCGGCGCTGGAGTTCAAGCGCGTGCGCCACAAGCGCAACGATGGCCGGTATTTCGGCCCCTATCCCAGCAGCGTGGCAGTGCGGGAATCGCTGACGTTGATGCAGAAGATCTTCCGGCTGCGCAATTGCGAGGATTCGGTATTCGCGCATCGTGAGCGTCCGTGCCTGCAATATCAGATCAACCGCTGCACTGCGCCGTGCGTCGATTACATCAGCAAGCAGGATTATCGTCGCGACATGGAACACGCGGTGATGTGCCTGAACGGCCAGAGCGATCAGGTCACCGATGAGCTGAGTCGGGCGATGGAAGATGCCGCCATGCGCCTGGAATTCGAGGAGGCGGCACGCCTGCGCGATCAGGTCGCCCAGCTGCGTCGGATGCAGGAGAAGCAATATGTCGATACCGGCACCGGCAATGCCGACATTCTGGCACTCGCCGAGCGCCCGGGTGGACTGTGCATCAGCGTGCTGTCAGTCCGCCAGGGGCGCATGCTCGGAGCGCGTCATTTCTCGCCGGGCAACGGACTGGACCTCACCAGCAGCGAGCTGTTGACCGGCTTCGTCAGTCAGTACTACCTGGGTCAGGATCGCGAGATGCCCGATGAGGTGCTCACCTCACTGGCACTCGAGGATGCGCCGCTGGTGGAAGGTGCACTGAGCGAGAAAGCCGGTCGCCGCGTTCGCGTGGCACACCAGGTACGTGGCCATCGCGCCCAGTGGCTCACGCTGGCACAGACCAACGCCGAGCAGCATCTGGCCACTCAGCTGGCCAGCCGCCAGCAGCTCTCCAATCGCTTTCTGTCATTGCGCGATGCTCTGGGACTCGCGGAAGTGCCCAAGCGCCTGGAGTGCTTCGACATCTCCCACAGCCACGGTGAGGCGACCGTGGCCAGCTGCGTGGTGTTCGATCACGAGGGCCCCATCAAGTCGGATTATCGACGCTTCAACATCGAGGGAGTGACGGCCGGTGATGACTACGCCGCCATGCAGCAGGCGCTGACGCGACGTTTCAAGCGTCTGCAGGAGGGAGAAGGCAAGCGCCCTGACATCCTGCTGGTCGATGGCGGCAAGGGTCAGCTCAACATGGCGCGTGAGGTCTTCGTGTCGCTCGGCGTGACCGACATCATCCTGCTCGGGGTCGCCAAGGGCACCACGCGCAAGGCCGGCCTGGAGACGCTGTTCATCGAGACGGTGCATGACACCCTGGATCTCGACAGCCATTCACCGGCGCTGCACTTGATCCAGCATATCCGTGATGAATCGCACCGCTTCGCGATTGCCGGCCACCGCGCCAAGCGTGACAAGGCGCGCCGCACCTCGAGCCTCGAGGGCATCGCGGGGGTCGGGCCCAAGCGCCGCCGGGAACTGCTCAAGTTCTTCGGGGGACTCCAGGGGGTCAAGCAGGCCTCCAAGCCGGAACTGGCGCGGGTGCCCGGCATCAGCGAATCCCTTGCCGAGGTGATCCATCAGGCACTGCACGGCTGACCGATCATGCAGCAGGGGATACATCGACACCCCACGCCGACCTCTGTCGCCCTCAGCCTGCCGCACAGGCAGGGGTAACGGAAGTCGGCTTGAATATCCTGCGGTTTGGCATGGCTGAATACCTCACCGGCAGGCTAGAATAGACGACTTGTGCGGCGCTAGCGGAGCGATCTGCCCCTTCGGGGCGTCGCCCTTGATTTCGCCCAGCCACCCGACGCTTCATGCAAGGACTCGTGCCGTCACGATGAGCATTCCCAATATCCTGACTCTGATCCGCATCCTGTTCATTCCGCTGCTGGTGGTGTGCTTCTATCTGCCATATGACTGGAGCCTGCCCGTCACCGCCCTGCTGTTCGCCCTGGCGGCAGTGACCGACTGGTTCGATGGCTATCTCGCGCGACGCTGGAATCAGACGACGCCCTTCGGCGCCTTCCTGGACCCGGTGGCTGACAAGCTGATGGTCGCCGTGGCATTGGGACTGTTGATCGAACGCTACGACAGCCTGTGGATGACGATTCCCAGCTTGATCATCATCGGTCGCGAGATCGTCATCTCCGCACTGCGCGAATGGATGGCCGAGATCGGCAAGCGCGGCAGCGTGGCAGTCTCATGGGTCGGCAAGCTGAAGACCGCTGCCCAGATGCTCGCCCTGTTCATGCTGCTGTACTTCTCCCCAGGCAGTCTCGGGGGCGATGCCGGCCTCGGCCTGCTGTATATCTCCGCTGCCCTGACGTTGTGGTCGATGATCAGTTACCTGCGTGCGGCATGGCCGGAACTGATACGTTCCGTCTGACACGCGGCACATGTTCAGAACGACAAATGTTCAGTACGACACGGGCCCAGCAAGTTGCCCGACTGGCAGAGGCCAGTTCTCGAGACGCCCACCCGCCCTTTCGGCAGGTGGGCGTCGTCGTTTCCGACCACCAGGTCTGCGAGACATTTTTTCATTAACTGTTTGACAGCATGGGAATTATCCGTATAATTCGACCTCGAGTTCAGCGGGAATAGCTCAGTGGTAGAGCACAACCTTGCCAAGGTTGGGGTCGCGAGTTCGAATCTCGTTTCCCGCTCCAATGAAACAGGTGGCCTTGACGGCACTTCGACATTGACTCAATTCTCTTGTGCAATGCGCAGAGAAACCTCGGATCAGACATCAGTTTCGACTGACATCTCGATCATTGAGGCTGGATGGCAGAGTGGTCATGCAGCGGACTGCAACTCCGTGTACGCCGGTTCGATTCCGACTCCAGCCTCCATTTCAGAACGCCTGACATCCCCTGTCCTGCACTGAAATGGACAAGACACCTTCCCTCCTGGTCGTCTTGCTTTTCTACTTTATCCATCTCGTTTCATCTGTTGAATCACTGACACTCCCTGTCGGTCTTCTCTGATTTTCGCCTTCAGTACCTGCATCATTTCCCGCTGGCCTTTTCATCCCTCATCCTTGCCTGAGCCCCTGTCACACGTCTTGCGCAGAGGATTCATTGCGCCTGTCCGCTCTGATGCCCGAACGCGCGTCATGTGCACCACTGCCCTCAGTGATGAGGCAAAGGGATTGCAGAACAAACAGTTAACCCTCGTATGTCACGCATTAAAGTTGACCTTGTTCTGAAATATGCTAAGTTATGCGCCAGTCTGCGCGGCCATGGTGGAATCGGTAGACACCGGAGACTTAAAATCTCCTGCCTTCGGGCGTGCCGGTTCGAGTCCGGCTGGCCGTACCATCGCTTCAGGCAGCACCACGCCAAGCAGGACAGACTCAAGCAGCATTCAAGAGCGTCGCCATGTCATGTTCATCATGTCCGGGCGGCGCTTTTTCATGCCTGTCGTCCAGAAACCTCGCCAGATGCCACCCCCTGCTGAGCTGCCATTACCTGCTGAGCTGCCATTACCTGCTCGATACTCACCGCCAGGTGCCCTGTGCGATTGAATTGGCTTCTCTGCTCCCCAAGGTCTATTTCCTCTGAGCCCACGTGAGTGTGCATCATCTCATTGCCGCATCACCTCGTTGCCGCCCACCTCATTGCCGCCTCATGAAATGGCCGAAGGAACTCCCCATGTCCGACGATTCGTCCCACCGCCCTGCCGCCCAGTTCATCGCTTCCCGTGATGTGGCACAGGAAATCTGTCGAGAAGCCTGCGAACACATTCATACCCTGTCGGCACCCCGCATTCTGGTACTGGCCATTCTGGGCGGCGCCTTCATCACCATGGGGGCGCTGTTTTCCATCCTGCTGTCGACCGGGGTCGAGACACATGGCTTGCAGCTGCTGCTTCAGGGGGTCGGGTTCTCGGTCGGCTTCTTCCTCGTCATCCTGACCGGCGCCGCCCTCTTTACCGAGGCCAATGTCATTCTGCCGGTCAGTGCGCTCAATTGCTCCCGCAGTGACATGCTGCGGCGCGGCCTGAAGTTCTGGGTACTGGCCTGGATAGGCAATCTGCTCGGCACGATGCTGACAGGCTGGGTGATCTCGGTGGCACAGGTCTACTCCCCCAGCACTATCAGCTGCTGGCCGAACTGGTGGCGAAGAAGATGCACTATCAGCAGACAGGAGGTGCCGAAGGCTGGTTCTCGCTGGTGCTGTCGGGAATGCTGGGCAACTGGATGGTCGGGATGGCGGCATTTCTCGCCGTGATGGGCAGGACCATCATCGACAAGTTCGTGCCCATCGTGCTGGCCGTCAGTCTGTTCGTGGCAGGCAACTTCCAGCACAGCCCGGCCAACATGGCCTATTTCTCGATGATCATGCCGACGGGAGAAGGCCCCGGCTGGTGGGACGCCATGCGCTGGAACATCCTGCCGGCAGGCATCGGCAACCTGCTGGGCGGCAGCCTGCTGGTCGCGCTGCCATTGTGGTACGGACTGCGTCCGAAACGGTGTGAGTGACAGGCCGGGGTACGCCGTCATGGCACTCTCCCCATGATGCTGGCGCACAGATGCGCCTGCTGCGATGGCTACATGCGACTACACTGAAATGTGTCACATCGCTGTCAGAGTGGCTGTGTGACCCACTCCCCCACCACGCTCACGTGCAGGAGCCCAACATGCTGACATTGCTCAAGAGTCCCGCTGATCACGTCGTCGCCCTGCGGCTGGAAGGCAGCATCGATCAGGCGTCGCTCGCTCCCGTGATCCGCGAATGTGATGAGCGCCTCGCGCGCCATGAGCGCATCTCGTTGCTGGTGGAAATCGAGCGCTTCGGGCTGATCACGCCGGCCGCGCTGCTCAACGATATCGGCTACGCCCTGCGTCATCTTGGCGACTTCGAACGCGAGGCCATCATCAGCAAGGCCGAGTGGTTGCGTCACGTCACCGAATTCAGCAAGCATCTGGTGCGCTCCATCGAAGTCCGCCACTTCTCGCCTGCCGAGCGAGAAGCCGCCTATGCCTGGGTGGCCGAGTCACCCCGTGGCAGCACTCCGAGCACCGATCCGCACGCCTCGGCAGAAGCCCGCCATCAGCACGACGAGGCCTGACAGCCTCCAGTCCGCACCTTGCTCCCTCGCCCTACGGCTTTCAGGGCAAGGTGCGGGTCAGCACCAGTCCCGCCAGCAGCATCACTCCCATCGCCATGGCCCACAGCGTCATCGCGCGCTCCACGGCGGGACGCTCAGGCACACGCAGCAGCTGGTACACGGTGATCAACGGCAGCATGTAGCGCGTCTCGATCAATTCCCGCGTGCAGATCATCAGCGCGAGCATCACCAGCAGCAGCCCACCATGCCCCAGTCTCAACGGTGCTCTCAGCCACCAGAAGGCCACGCTGGTGGACATCAGCAGGGTGATCCAGCGCGCGACCGGGTGCTCGTTCCACCACATCAGCCAGACATTGCGAATCGTCCAGCGCTGGAAGTTGTAGTCATGGGTCAGCTCGAAGCTCATTGCCAGCACCAGCCACAGGCCGACCGCCAGCAGCAGCAACGGCATTCCTCGCCGCCATCCCTCCCGCGAACATGCACGCTTCACCCCCTGCCATTGACGCGGCAGGTCCGAAAGCCACAGCGGCAGGAACACCATGCCGATCACCGCCAGGTAATAGCCGAGATTGCCGGTGTGCCAACCGGCCTGATGGCGCGTGGTGTCTCCCATGGCGATGCCGCCATTCCAGAGAAGGAAGCCGAGAAAGGCGACCACCGGTAGCCCGAGCACCCACCACCAGTTGATGAACAGTGCCCACCAGGTGGAGAGCCGAGAGAGCGGCGCGCGCAAGGGAGTCGCCAGTCCTGCCATCCGCGCCTCGCTCACGGCCTTGTGATGGGTCAGACACAGCAGCAGGCCGCCCCACAACCCCAGCAGCACGATGCTGTCCTGACGCAACCCCAATCCCGCCATGATCAATACCAGCAGCAGCAGACGCTGTTCTCGCACCAGTGCGACGAGCTGCAACGCGACCAGCGCGATGATCCAGGGGTCGGTATACACCAGCGCCAGATAGGGAAAGATGATCGGCAGCCACAGCCACTGCCAGCACTGACGGCTGGCCTGGTGACGAGCGTCGTGCGCCTCCAGCGAAGGAGCGAGACGCCGGTAGCCCTGCGGCAATGCCCGCCAGAGGAGGAACGCCATGACGCTGAAGCCCACCAGCGAAAGACCGCGCACCCAGTCCACCGACGGCATCTGTGGCCAGCGTCCCGTCATGGTGGCTGTCGCCAGCGGCAGATTCAGCCAGTCCCCGAGCGTCTGGAGCGTCATCAGTACCAGCGCCATGCTGGCGTGATAGAGCGTCAGCGTGGTCAGCTTGGGATGCTGATGCCAGTCGCCCTCCAGAAACTGGCGGATCTGCGCGAAATGGACTCCCTCATCGACGAAGGGAATCGGCAGATGGTGGCTCACCAGCCACAGGGATAGCCCCAGACATGACACCAGCACCATCAGCACCAGAGCGGTCCGCCACCGCGGGTGTCGTCTGACGGGAGCGCATCCCGCGTGATGATCCTGTGACGCCATGTCCACCTCTCCTTGAGCGACCCTCCCCGTCACCTGACGAGGCAGTCTTCGTCCTGCAGTGCCCTCATGCCTCTGACACAGGACGCCCTGCGCCCTGCACCAGTATCGGCAGGCCGGCGCACTTTTTTCCAGTCTGTCGCAGCACTTTGCTCCACAAAGCCTCGCGGCAGTACAATGCCCCCAGTCTGCTTCGCTGATACGCCCGCCGTTGGCGTGCCGAAGTCCTGCCTGTTCTTGCTTCGCGATTGCGAAGCGTACCGATCAAAGCGACAAGTCGAGGGATCGCTGAGCCCATGCGTGCCAGTCAACTGCTGATTTCCACTCTCAAGGAAACCCCGTCCGATGCTGAAGTCATAAGCCACCAGCTGATGCTGCGTGCCGGCTTCATTCGTCGCCTGACCTCCGGGCTCTACACCTGGATGCCGCTGGGTCTGCGCACCATGCGCAAGGTCGAGCGCATCGTCCGTGAAGAGATGGACCGCGCCGGCGGCCAGGAAGTGCTGATGCCCGCCGTGCAACCTGCCGAGCTCTGGCAGGAATCCGGTCGCTGGGAACAGTACGGCCCGGAGCTGCTGCGTGTCGTTGATCGTCATCAGCGCGACTACTGCGTCGGCCCGACCCACGAGGAAGTCATCACCGACCTCGCGCGTCGCGAGCTGAACAGCTACAAGCAGCTGCCGGCCAACTTCTATCAGATCCAGACCAAGTTCCGTGACGAGATTCGTCCGCGCTTCGGTGTGATGCGCTCCCGTGAGTTCATCATGAAGGATGCCTATTCCTTCCACCTGAGCGAAGACTCGCTCAAGGACACCTATCAGGTGATGTACGACACCTATGTGCGCATCTTCACGCGCCTGGGTCTCGACTTCCGCCCCGTCATCGCCGACAACGGCTCCATCGGTGGTACCGGCTCCCACGAATTCCACGTGCTGGCCGATTCCGGAGAAGACGCCATCGCCTTCTCTACCGACTCCGACTTCGCTGCCAACATCGAGAAGTGCGAGGCTCTGCCCGCACCGCTGGGCGAGACACCGCAACGCGCCGCACCGACTCAGGACATGCAGCTGGTCGATACACCGAATGCCAAGACCATCGCCGCCCTCGTCGAGCAGCATGGCCTGGCCATCGAGAAGACCGTCAAGACGCTGATCGTCAAGGCGGCCGAAGGTGTCGAGGGAGGGCTGGTCGCGCTGATGGTACGCGGTGATCACGAGCTCAACGAGATCAAGGCCGAACACCTGCCACAGGTCGCCGAGCCGCTGACCATGGCCAGCGACGAGGAAGTGCGTGCCGCCGTCGGCGCCGGCTTCGGCTCGCTGGGTCCGGTGGGACTCGAGATGCCGATCATCATCGATCGCAGCGTCGCTCTGATGAGCGACTTCGGTGCCGGTGCCAACATCGAAGGCAAGCACCACTTCGGCCTCAACTGGGAGCGCGACCTGCCGCTGCCGGAAGTCGCCGACATCCGCAATGTCGTCGCGGGTGACCCGTCACCGGACGGTCACGGCGTGATCGACATCGCGCGCGGTATCGAGGTGGGTCATATCTTCCAGCTGGGCACCAAGTACTCCGATGCCATGAACGCCACCGTGCTCGACGAGAACGGCAAGGCCAAGCCGCTGTGGATGGGCTGCTACGGCATCGGCGTGACCCGCGTGGTGGCCGCGGCCATCGAACAGGGCAACGACAAGGGCGGCATCGTGCTGCCGGAAGCCATCGCGCCCTTCCAGATCGCCATCGTGCCGATGAATGCCCACAAGTCCGTGCGCGTCAGCGAGACCTCCGAGCGTGTCTATCAGGCGCTGACCGCCGCAGGCTACGATGTCCTGCTGGATGATCGTGATCTGCGTCCGGGCAACAAGTTCGCCGATGGCGAACTGCTGGGCATTCCGCATCGTCTGGTGATCGGTGATCGCGGTCTCGACAACGGCGAGTATGAGTACAAGGGCCGCACGGACGCGGACGCGACCATGGTCCCCGTCGACAACCTGATGGACTTCCTGGCCGAGCGCAGCGGCAAGTAAGCCTCAGGCGCCGCCCAGGGTGCTTCCTTGACGCGAAGCACGACAGCCCGCCTCCCTCTCGGGGGGCGGGCTGTCGTCGTTTCAGGCGGCTGATTGACCGGGTCATTAACGTCAACGCCGCGAACACGGCATAATGCCGGCATGACCGATACGCAGGGACTGCGCATGACCACACCACGCCCCGAAGGCGCTCGTACTCCACACCATCAACGCCTGCTCCGCCACCTGGCGGGAGCAGCCTGTCTCGTGGTGGGCAGCATGGTAGCCATGCTGCAGAGCGCGCCCCTCCATGCTGCGGCCGCCATCCCCGAGCACGGCCTCTCTCCGGCACTGCGTGAAAGCCTGAGAGAAGCGCTGGCAGAGCCTGAAGCCTTCGACGACCCCATCGATGCCCTGCACTGGGTGCTGAGCATGCAGCAGCGTCTGGAGCGCTACATGCCCGATCGCGCCGCCCGGATCGACCTGCTGCGCAAGATCCGCCGCGAAGCCACCCGCACGGGGCTGGCACCGGAGCTGATTCTGGCCGTGATCCAGGTGGAAAGCGCCTTCAAGCCGACGGCGGTATCCCATGCCGGCGCGCGAGGGCTGATGCAGGTGATGCCATTCTGGAAGCGCGAGATCGGCGAGCCGGGCGACAACCTGCTCGACCAGGACACCAGCCTGCGCTACGGCGCCACCATCCTCGCCCACTACCTCAAGCGTGAGAAGGGCGACATCACCGATGCACTGGCCCGCTACAATGGCAGCCTCGGCAAGACCTGGTACCCGGAACGGGTGATGCGCGCCTGGACCACCCGCTGGTGGTATCAGGCCCCCGCTCCCTTCGTCGCCGAGCGCCTGCCGGACAGTGAAATGCCCGGAGAGAACATGCCCGAGCCTCCTGATACGGCCCACGACGAGCGCAGGATGGCACCACAGGACGCCTTGGCGACGGAGGCCATCCTGAGCGCCAATACCACCGGCAACCCGCTGTCAGACGAAGAGGCGCTGGATGCGCCTGCCAGTCGCTCTCTGGCCGCCGGTGGCAGCCCCTGAGCCACGCCATGTCGCAGCCGTGATCCGAAGGCGGTGTCATCGCTGTCCGGACATGAAAACGCCTCGCTCGGTCACCCGAGCGAGGCGTTTTCATCTGGCGTATCGCGAGAACGGCGGTCGATCAGACCAGCGCCGGGCCCGCCGCGATGATCGCCTCATCCACTCCGGCGAACTTCTTGAAGTTCTCGACGAACTTGGCGGACAGGTCACGCGCCTTGCTGTCATAGGCAGCGCGGTCTTCCCAGGTCTCGCGCGGGTCGAGCAGGCTGGAATCGACACCCGGCACACGCACCGGCACATCCAGGTTGAGCACGTCGATGTGACGCGTCTCGATATCGGCGAGTGCGCCGTTCTGGATCGCGCTGATGATGCTGCGGGTGGTCGGGATGGAGAAGCGTGAGCCGCCCTCTCCGTAGGCACCACCGGTCCAGCCGGTGTTGACCAGATAGACGCGCGAGCCGAACGCCTCGATGCGCTTGATCAGCAGATCCGCGTACTCACGCGCCGGGCGCGGGAAGAACGGCGCGCCGAAGCAGGTGGAGAAGGTCGCCTCGAGACCGGCGGTGGAGCCCATCTCGGTGGAGCCGACCTTGGCGGTGTAGCCGGACAGGAAGTGATAGGCGGCCGCCTGCTTGCTGAGCACGGACACCGGAGGCAGCACACCGGACATGTCGCAGGTCAGGAAGACGATGGCATTCGGCTCACCGGCACGATTTTCCGGCACGCGCTTCTCGATGTGCTCCAGCGGGTAGGCCGCACGCGAGTTCTGGCTGAGAGTGTCGTCGCCGTAATCCGCACCGCGACGGTCGTCCAGCACCACGTTTTCCAGCACGGCGCCGAACTTGATGGCATTCCAGATGACCGGCTCGTTCTTCTCGGAGAGGTCGATGCACTTGGCGTAGCAGCCCCCTTCGATGTTGAAGACGGTGCCTTCGCCCCAGCCGTGCTCGTCATCGCCGATCAGATGGCGCGCCGGATCGGCGGACAGAGTGGTCTTGCCGGTGCCGGAAAGACCGAAGAACAGCGTGGTCTCGCCGTCATCACCGACATTGGCGGAGCAATGCATCGGCAGCACGTCCTTTTCCGGCAGCAGGAAGTTCTGCACCGAGAACATTGCCTTCTTCATCTCGCCGGCATAGCGCATGCCAGCCAGCAGAACGCGACGACGTGCGAAGTTGATCAGCACCACGCCATCGGAGTTGGTGCCATCGCGCTCGGGCTCACACACGAAGTGCGGCGCGTTGAGGATGGTCCACTCGCTCTTGTCCTTGGCATTGAAGCTGTCCGGACGCACGAACATGGTACGCGCGAACAGGTTGTGCCATGCCGTTTCCGTGGTGACACGAATCGGCAGGTAATGCTCGAGATCGGCGCCGACGTGCAGTTCGGACACGAAGCTTGTCTGCGCACCGAGGTAGTCCTCGACCCGGTCCCACAGCGCGTCGAAACGCTCAGGACTGAACGGGCGGTTGACGCTTCCCCAGTCAATGGCGTCCGAGGTGGACGGCTCATCGACGATGAAGCGGTCGTTCGGGGAGCGACCACTGCGAGCCCCCGTCTCCACGACCAGCGCGCCGTTGTCGGCCAGACGTCCTTCGCCGCGAGCCACTGCCAGCTCGATCAGCTCTGCGCTGCTGAGATTGGTGTGAGTGGTCACCGCACTGTCTTGATGCTTGCTCATTCGCGTCTCCGCGGCTCAGGGCCGCCCTCTCTCTTGATGGCTCTTGCCAGATGCCGGCGGTACATGCCGCAGGCTTATTTTGGGGTATCGAACGATGCTGCCGGAATCGACCATGGCCTACAGGCCATGTTGCCGCAACGGAGCGTCCAGCCCCGTACTGGCAAGGCATTATGGCAAAAAGGGACTCGGGCGGAAACGCTGATTGCTGCAACGCCCGACAGCGCATTGACTGACACTCGAGACGCGAAATGTCCGACAATTTCACATCGCTCGGCTGCCCCCCTGCCGCTGGCCTCATGATGTGCGTCCCTCCTGCACTCCTGCCCCTCCTGCCCATCGTCGACAGCGCCTGCCCATCGACAGCTGCTGCGCATCGACAGCCTACGCTCGAGACTTCGGCCAACACTGCCCGAGCTGACGCAAGGCAGGCCAACAGGCCGCGCTGGCGCCAGCGCGATTGCTGGACTCAGTGGACGATCGGGCTGCCTGCGGCCGGGTCTTCGATGATGGCTTCGACTTCCGCGGCATTGAAGGAATACCGGGTATGGCAGAAGTGGCATTGCGTGGCCAGCTCACCATGTTCAGCGACGATCTGGCGCAATTCGTCCGCGGCGATGCTGTGCAGTGCCGCGCCGAGACGCTCACGAGAACAGGTACAACCGAACCGCAGCGCCTTGGGTTCGAAGATGCGCACGGTCTCTTCGTGATAGAGACGGTGCAGCACGTCCTGCTGATCAAGCACCAGCAGTTCTTCGGCCTTGAGGGTGTCGGCGAGATGGACGACTCGCTCCCAGGCATCGGGGTCCTTGTTGGCATCGTCGTCAGGCAGCTGCTGGAGCATCACGCCACCGGCACGCTGTGCATCGGCCATCAACCACAGACGCGTCGGCAGCTGCTCGGACTGACTGAAGTAGCTTTCCAGGCAGCCGGCGAGGCTGTCCTGATCGATCGCCACGATCCCCTGGTAACGCTTGCCGTCACGCGGGTCCAGCGTGATGACGATCTGCCCCTGCCCCACCAGAGCCTGCAGCGTGGCTTCATCGGTCGGCAGCACTTCCTCGTCACTGAGACGGGCAATGGCACGCAGCTCACCGCCGGGATTGGACTCGGCCATCAGCTGACGCACGATCCCCGTGCCACGCACTTCCAGTGTCATGGTGCCATCCAGCTTGATGGTCTCGGTCAGCAGCGCCACCGCTGCCAGCATCTCGCCCAGCTGGCGCGAGATGGCCTGGGGATAGGCATGACGATCAAGGACTTCGGCATAGGCCTTGTCCAGGGTGACGATCTCGCCGCGCACATTGGTGGCGTCGAACAGGAATCGCTGGATCTGATCGAAATTCGGCGCCGTCTCTTCGTGGGCGTCGCCGGCTTGCTTGTCAGGGTCTTGCATGTCGTGATCACTCATTGGGGGCTCCTCGAACCGAGCCATCGCTGCCACCAGCTCGTGGACCACGAGCTGGTGGCAGCGATGAACCTCGGCGACGACGCAGGCCTGCCTCGGCTTCAGCACCGAAGGCCGGGCCGTGCGTCATGAATTGGGTAAGTATCAACGTGACGTCCACAGGCTTTCCCCCCGCAAGGGTGGCGAGAGCCTGTGTCGTCAGCTTTCGGAATCCTGGCGCTGGAAGCGGTGGATGCTGCGCCGCTGCTTCTTGTCGGGACGTCCCACGGGCGGGCTCATGCCCTGATTGCCAAGGCGACGCACCTCGGCCTCCCGTTCGCGGCGCGCACGCGACTCCTGCGTCTCCTGATAGAGTGCCTGCGCCTGGGGGGCGCCACGGCGCTGGTCGCTGAGTGCCAGCACTTCGACCACCAGCCGATCCCAACCTTGCGGCACTTCGATCAAGGCGCCGACCTCGACGGTCTTGGACGTCTTCACCTTGCTGCCGTTGTACTGGATCTTGCCACCTTCAATGGCTTTCTTGGCCATGCCGCGCGTCTTGAAGAATCGCGCCGCCCATAGCCACTTGTCGATGCGTACCTGGTCACTCATCAAGACTCCTTGCGCTCCTCGTGTTCCAGATGAAGGCCGCCACCCGCCGTCAGCACGGCAAAGCCGTCCAGTCCGTGCACGTGCTCGAAGTCACGCGCTTCGCGCTTCGAGTCCGGCTGACGCACGCCCAGCAGATGCGCGATACCGTAGGTGCGCGCACTCTCCAGCACCTGGGGATTGTCATCGATGAACAGGGTACGTGCCGGCTCGAAGGGCTCGATCTCGTTGAGCCGATGCCAGAAGGCCTGCTCCTCCTTGGCGTGTCCGAGATCCGCCGAGGAGACGACGGCATCGAAGTAATCGCCCATGCCGGTCAGACCGAACTTGAGCTCGATCCCGTGACGGTCCGCGTTGGTCGCCAGTACCACGCGCTGCGGTTGATCCCGTAGCCAGGCGAGAAAGTCCTCTGCCTCGTGGCGATACCCGATCAGATGCTGCACCTCACGCTTGAGCGCGACAACATCCAGCTTCAGCTCGCGGCTCCAGTAATCGAGGCTGTACCAGTTGAGCGTGCCGGATTCGCTGATGATGCGCGCCTTGAGGTCCGCCTGCAGCGCGCTATCGAGACGATGCAGCTCACAGTAGCGGCGTGGCAGGTGCTCCAGCCAGAAGTGGCTGTCGAAATGCAGGTCCAGCAAGGTGCCATCCATGTCGAGCAGCACGGTGTCGATCGTGGTCCAGTCAATCATCGGTAGTCTGTCAGCCGGCGGGGAATTTGGGGTTGTATAGTGTAAAGCATGGTCCTGCGCTGCGCATGTGCCCACATGGGACATCAGCGATGCCGGCAAGCTCACGACAATTGCCCTGCCCGGCACAGCCTGCCACGATGGGCGCGACAGCTCGATGCTCGGGCATGACCGCCTGCCCGGCGCCCGCTTCTTGATCTCTGCCTTGAGGACTTCCGATGGATGATGCGCCACGCCCCGATCACTCGACCATCGGGCACTACGCCGATGGAGACGCGCTGACCCCCCCCCGTATCGACTCGCGACGCGAGGTGGCTCGCTCGCGGCTGTTTACCGTCGAGGCGCTGGAACTGACCTTCTCGAATGGCGCGACGCGCAGCTTCGAGCGTCTCAAGAGTGGTGGCCATGGTGCGGTGATGATCGTCGCCATGCCAGACCCGGATCACGTACTGCTGATCCGTGAATATGCCGCCGGGCCGGAGCAGTACGTGCTGACCCTGCCCAAGGGGCTGATCGACCCCGGCGAAGACCCGGTGACCGCCGCCAACCGTGAACTGATGGAGGAGTGCGGTTTCGGCGCTCACGACATCGAGCCGCTGGCCGAACTGAGCCTGGCACCCAACTACATGGATCACCGCATGAACGTCATGCTGGCGCGTGACCTGTACGAGAAGCGTCTGCCGGGGGATGAGCCGGAACCTCTGGTCGTCGAGCGCCATCGCCTCGACGAGCTGCCGGCATTGCTGGCACGCGAGGACTTCCACGAGGCGCGGGCCATCGCCGCCCTCTTCATGGCCAGGGAACGCCTGCTGGCCGGCGAGGAGCTCCATAGCCCCGACTGGTGGTAAGGCGTCGGGCGTGCCCTGGCCCTGCCCTCTCGCGCTGTTCTTCAGACAACGACAAGCCCCCGCCAATGGCGGGGGCTTGTCGTTTCACCCGTGATGTCAGCGGACGGATCGTGCTGGCGACCTGCCCGGACACACCACGAGATCATGCCGTACCCGAGTCATCCTCGGGATCAGAAGACGTTCACTCGGTCTTCATGCTGCCATCGGCAGTGTTGGCCGAGCCGGACTCCGGGCTCACACCCATGTGGTCCTCGCCTTCGTCCATCACCTTGCCGTGCTTGGCGGATTCAGACTGTGCGGTCCCGCCTTCCACCATCATGGAATCCTTCTTGGTGTTGGCAGAACCACTTTCGGTATTGCGTTCGGCATCGTCTTGCACCATGCCACCTTCATGGCCAGCGGCTGTGCCACCCTCTACCTTGGTGGAGTGAGCACCGGTATTGGCGGAACCGGTATTGCTGGATTCGTGGTGATCGGCATAGGCAGCGGCGGTCGGCAGTGCAAAGGCAGTTGCGATGAGTGCAGCAGTCAGCTTGTTCATGATCCATCCTCCAGTAGCGGTCTGATGCAAAAGGCGAGCAGATGATTCACTCGACCGTTGCCGTTGAGCCGCGGCATGCATCGGGATCGAAGTGATCCTCTGTCATCCGGGCCAGGCAAGACGACGGGCGAGCGATTCACCTGCGTCTTGCGGATAAGGGTTGCCAAGACATCCTGTCGTGACATCGTCAGCGCTCGTGATCACTCGAAAACCGTCACTAGAGTTGTACCGTGAAAGCGTGACGAGCTGGCGAGTGATGACATTGATCTAATTGAGCGTGTTCCATCACACAGCGTCTGATGCCTAAAGATATGGAACTACTTGGGCTGAGTTTCAAGCACAGGAAGGAAAGAAAAATGATCTGCCAGAGAATTACTTGTACAAGAGTGAATTGTCGCGTCGCGTTTAATTAGCGCCCACCCCGCTCCAGGACAGCACGGCAGCAGGCTCCAGCCCGACGATGCAGCCATCCAGTGCGATCGGATGCCCAGGATTCGCTTGCAGTATTTTACTCAACGAAACATTTTGTAACTCTGTTTGAGAAGCAAGGACACTTCCTCGCGGCCACTCGCAGTGCACAGCACCATCCTCTCTACGGGCACCGCCACCGACATGCTGACCACGACAGGAGAATCACATGCCAGATGTGCTGATAGGGGGCCGCGCGGGACAAGGTTCGGCAGGCCACATCACGCTGGACGCGGCATTGGCCAATCGCCATGGGCTGGTGGCGGGCGCGACGGGCACCGGCAAGACCGTCACCTTGCAGGTACTGGCCGAGGAATTCTCGCGCATGGGGGTGCCGGTGTTCACTGCCGACATCAAGGGCGATCTTTCCGGCATCGCTGCCGCCGGCACTCCCCATCCTCGCATCGATGAGCGCTTGAACAGCCTGGGGATCGATGATTGGCAGCCGCACGCCGCCCCCGTCAGGCTATGGGACCTCCATGGCAAGAGCGGTCACGCGGTTCGCGCAAGCGTGGCATCGATGGGGCCCGAGCTGATGGCTAGTCTGCTGGAGCTCAACGAGACCCAAGGCGGCCTGATGCATCTGGCCTTCGATCACGCCGAGCGTGAGGGTCTGGAGCTGGTCGACCTCAAGGACCTGATCAGCCTGCTGAAGCACATCGAGCGCGAGCGTGACAGCTTCGAGGCGCGTTACGGCAGCGTCAGTCCCCAGAGCCTGGGGGCGATGCTGCGTCGGGTCCACGTCCTGGCCACGCAGGGCGGCGAACGCTTCTTTGCCGAACCGGCACTGGATATCCACGACATGCTGGCGACGCGCGGGCATGCAGAGCAGGCCCGTGGCTATATCAATCTGCTCGACGGTCGCGAGCTGATGCAGAGCCCTCGCCTCTACACCACCTTCCTGCTGTGGTTCCTGTCCACCCTGTTCCGCGAGCTTCCCGAGCGCGGGGATGCCGACCGGCCAGTACTGGTGTTCTTCTTCGATGAAGCGCACCTGTTGTTCGATTCAGCCCCCAAGGCACTGCTGACGCGTCTGGAGCAGACGGTCCGCCTGATTCGCTCCAAGGGCGTCGGTGTCTATTTCGTGACCCAGTCACCCGCCGACATCCCCGATGAGGTGCTCGGTCAGCTGGGCAATCGCATACAGCATGCGCTGCGCGCCTTCACACCGCGTGACCAGAAGGCCGTCAAGACGGCCGCCGACACCTTCCGCCCCAATCCGGAACTCGATACGGCGCAGGTGATCACGGAACTGGGCGTAGGCGAAGCACTGGTCTCGGTACTCGATGCCAACGGCACACCGACGCAGGTGGAACGCACGCTGATCGCCCCGCCGC
Source organism: Cobetia marina (assembly GCF_001720485.1). Lineage (GTDB taxonomy): Bacteria > Pseudomonadota > Gammaproteobacteria > Pseudomonadales > Halomonadaceae > Cobetia > Cobetia marina. The sequence goes on along the minus strand of NZ_CP017114.1, from coordinate 1,062,340 downwards.
GAGGACGCATCGGTCCATTGAGCGACGCGGAGCGTGCCACGCTGCTGGCCGATTCCTCCCTGGCCGGGCGCTACGACGAGCGCGTGGATCGTGAGTCCGCCCATGAGCGACTGGAGGCGCGACTTGCCGCCCAGGCGCAAGCCTCACATGCCACGACCCCCCGTGAGCCTGACAAGACCAGGCCCGGGGAGGCAGACCGTGACCCAAGCCAGCGTCCATCGGAAGACGTTGATCCTGAAGAAGCCCGGCCTGAAGGGGCGCAAGCCACCCGGCCGCCCGCTGCCGCCAGGCCCTCTCGGGACACCGGAGGTGGCCGCAAGCGCCAGGGCGTCATGGAAACCTTGCTGAAATCGGTGATGCGCGCGCTGGGGTCGCAGCTGGGACGCTCCCTGATTCGCAGCCTCCTTCGCTCATTCACACGTCGTTGACGCGCTGACCGGGCAAGACGATGACCGCCTCGCCCTTCCACCTGCCACGAAGGGCTGCCCACGCTTCGGCATGGGTAGGCATACATGGTCAATGTCCTGCAGGTTTGCCTGTCTTTGACTGACATCAAGGCATCACACGATCTTCACTCGCGTCTTCCCGGAACCAGCCATACTGGAGAGTGCTGCTTACCGGCAGCACACCCATACACTCAATGGCTCGCCAACACTCTCGGGGAGGCTTCACGATGTGCATGAACGAAGAAGTGATCGATCACTGGCTTGACAGCAACTGGTTCAGTATCGAACTGGCACTGGAAGACCTGGAAGCTCAGCAGCAGCCGGCACCACCGCTGGCCGAGGCGGCCTGACTCCCGCCCACGACTCGTGAGCAGTACCAGCAGACCGCCATCAACGTCCTTGCGAAGACACGCCAACCCATGGCGAAGGCAAGGAGCCCTCATTTCGGAGCCCCTCATCGAGACCCTCGCTGAGGGGCTCTGCCCTTGTCAGCCTGCACAGACTGCCCGCTGCGTTTGCGAAAGGTTGAGACAATCGATTTCCTCGCCTGTCACGCCTCCCGGCAAGTCGTATATTGAGGTGTGGTATGGAAAGCCCTCCCTCTCCTGCAGCATGTCAGATAAGGATATCGCATGATGCCAAGCTCATTCTCTGCCGTGCCCTTGCCTTCGGGCAACGCCGGACACCCCCATGATTCCCTGCTGCCAGAGCACCTGCAGGCACTGCTGGCGCTCAGCCTGACACCTGAGCCCTCCCACGAACGCCACGTGGAAGCCCATCTGGATGCCGGTTGCCGTCTGCTTGGCATGACCACCGCCATCCTCGGACATGCAGAATCCAGTCGCTATGAGATCATGGCGGCGGTCAATCCCCCTGCTGGGCGAGAAGTCGGAGGCGAATGCCCACTGGAAGAGACCTGGTGTTCCAGCGTCATCGCGCAGGCTGCCTGCGTGGCTCATCGCCACATCAGCGCTGAAGAAGACACTCGCGCCCACGCTGCCTATTCCTGCATGCCCTTTGAAAGCTATGTGGCAGCGCCACTCTGGTCTGAAGGTCGCCTGACCGGCACGCTGTGCTTCGGCGATGAAACACCGCGCCAACAGGACTTCACCGCCAGTGAGCGAGCCCTGGTGGAGACGCTTGCCACGGCACTGGGCCAGCTGCTGGATGTCCAGCGCGCGAAAGAGCGCACACGCAGTGAGCTCGACAACCTGCGTCTCGCCTACCAGAAAATGGAAGGACTGTTCTCCCATTGCAGCCTGCCCATGGCCCTGATGGACTTTCATGGCCACTGGACCCGCATGAATCCGGCCTTTTCCCGACTGCTGGGCATGGAGCCAAAGGAACTGACATGCAGTGCCCTGGAAGACATCTCGCACCCACAGGACATGCTGACGTGCCGCGAGGCATTGAGCGCCATGCGGACGGGCGACATCAGCGAATATCGGCAGCCACACCGTTATCTCGGGCGTCATGGCCAGATGATCGACGTGATGCTGGAGCTGAAGGTGATCGACAGTCGCGCCGGGATCATTCTCTCCCAGCATGAAGACATCAGCGAGCGCCGTGCTCATGAAGCGAGCCTGACCAAGCTGCGCCACCAACTGGAAACTCGCTCGCCTGCCGCTGGCCGACTCCCCGGCTCGACACTCGACAAGCTGATGCCGTTCGAATTGATCGAGCAACAGCTGGACAACGAGATCGCGCGCAGTGCACGCCATGGCCAGCCATTGTGCATCCTGATCCTCAGCGTGGATGACCTAGAGGATTACACGCGCGAATATGGCCACGTGGCGGGAGAACGCCCTCTGCAGCAGGTGGCATCCATCCTGCGCAACGCCAGCCGCAAGAGCGATCTCCTGTGCATGCGTGAGGACAACTCCTTGATGGCGATCCTCACCAGCACCGATGCCAGCGGCGCGATCATCCTTGCCGAACGCGTCCGCCATGCCGCCGCCGAACTGTCAGGGCTGGATCGGCCAATCACCTGCAGTGTCGGCCTGACCGGCTATCATCCGGCCCCCGATACCATGAGACTGGCCAATCGACTCGAGTTGATGGACCGTGCCCAGCAGGCGCTCAAGAAAGCCCAGCGCCAGGGATGCAACCGGGTACGGTTTCTCGACCCAGACCCGGTCATGCCGCTTGACGCCGGTACGCTGACCAACCTGCCGCCAAAGCCTGCCGGTACTGACTGACTCAGGGCCCGAGGCGGCTGAAATGCACGGCAGCCACTTCGAATGCCAGACATGCAAACGGCCACCCCGAGGGGTGGCCGTTTGCATGTCATTGGCGTCCTGCCTGGTGATCAGTGCTGCCGGTCTTCAACAGGCACTGACCGCCAGCACTGGCGGACGGAGCGGACGGGATCAATCCAGCTTGCTCAGATCACGCACGGCGCCCTTGTCAGCCGAGGTCGCCAGCAAGGCATAGGCCTTGAGCGCGGCGGAGACACGACGATTGCGCTGGATGCTCGGCTTCCAGGCATCCTTGCCGCGCGCATCCATCGCTTCACGACGCTCATGTAGCTCGCTATCGCTCAGCTGGACATTGATGGTGCGATTGGGGATGTCGATCAGGATGGTGTCACCGTGCTCGACCAGGCCGATGGCGCCACCCGCCGCCGCTTCCGGAGACGCATGGCCGATGGACAGACCTGAGGTACCGCCGGAGAAACGACCGTCGGTGAGCAGCGCGCACGCCTTGCCCAGTCCCTTGGACTTCAGGTAGGACGTCGGGTAGAGCATTTCCTGCATGCCCGGACCGCCCTTCGGCCCTTCGTAGCGGATGATCACGACATCGCCTTCCTTGACCTTGTCGGCCAGGATGTCTTCCACCGCCTGATCCTGAGATTCGCAGACATAGGCACGGCCTTCGAAGACAAGGATGGAATCATCGACGCCTGCCGTCTTCACCACGCAACCATCCAGCGCGATGTTGCCGTAGAGCACGGCCAGGCCGCCCTGAGTGGAGAAGCAGTGATCGTAATCGCGGATGCAGCCCTGGGCGCGGTCACCATCCAGGCTCGGCCAGCGCGCGCTCTGGGAGAAGGCGGTCTGGGTCGGGATCCCCCCCGGACCGGCACGATAGAACTCGATCACCTCATCGGTGGGCGAGCGCATGATGTCCCACTCTTCCAGCGCCGCAGACAACGAGTCGCCATAGACGGTCGGCACCGAGGTATCCAGCACGCCGGCGCGGTCCAGCTCGCCCAGAATCCCCATGATGCCACCGGCACGATGGACATCCTCGATGTGATACTTCTGGGTGTTCGGCGCCACCTTGCACATCTGCGGCACGCTGTGGGACAGCTTGTCGATGTCGGACATGGTGAAGTCGACACCGGCCTCCTGAGCGGCGGCCAGCAGGTGCAGGATGGTGTTGGTCGAGCCCCCCATGGCGATATCCAGCGTCATCGCGTTGGCAAACGCCGCCCGTGAACCGATGGCACGCGGCAACAGGTGCTCTTCGTTGCCTTCGTAGTAACGGCGTGCCAGCTCGACGATACGATGCCCGGCGTTCTCGAACAGGCGACGACGATCGGAGTGAGTCGCCAGCACCGTACCGTTGCCCGGCAACGCCAGACCCAGCGCTTCCATCAGGCAGTTCATGGAGTTGGCCGTGAACATGCCCGAGCAGCTGCCACAGGTCGGGCAGGCGCTGCGCTCGATCTCGGCGACCGTCTCGTCGTCGACGCTGTCATCGGCCGCGATGACCATCGCATCGACCAGGTCGAGACCGTGGTCCAGCAGCTTGGTCTTGCCGGCTTCCATCGGGCCGCCGGAAACGAAGATGACCGGGATGTTGAGGCGCATGGCGGCCATCAGCATCCCGGGGGTGATCTTGTCGCAGTTGGAGATGCACACCAGCGCATCCGCACAGTGGGCATTGACCATGTATTCGACGCTGTCGGCGATCAGGTCACGCGACGGCAGCGAATACAGCATGCCGTCGTGCCCCATCGCGATACCATCGTCCACCGCGATGGTGTTGAATTCCTTGGCGACACCGCCGGCCTTCTCGATTTCGCGCGCTACCAGCTGCCCCATGTCCTTGAGGTGGACGTGGCCGGGCACGAACTGGGTGAAGGAGTTGGCAACGGCGATGATCGGCTTCTGGAAGTCACCATCTTTCATGCCGGTGGCGCGCCACAGGGCGCGGGCGCCGGCCATGTTACGACCTGCGGTGGTCGTACGGGAGCGATACTCTGGCATGGTGTCCTCGTCAATGATGCTTGGCCACTCTCCTGTGCAGAACGATCGACGGAGAACATCCCCTCGCGCGGGGCTTGTCCGGGTGATCCTTCGCACGGGAGTGGCTTCTGTTTTGATCAGGCTGCGCTTCGCTTGTGAAAAGACGCAGACCTAGTGTCCAGTGGAGATGCGGGACATGTGAGCCACCGCTATCTGCCTGAGCTCAATTCTGTCATGTCCCGCCCCTGCTTGCCTACCAGATAGCATCGCATGTACGCGGCGGCAGCGTGAAAGACGCCGCGATGGCTCCCGAACGTTGAATGCCGCAACTCCTAGCGTGGGTTTCCCCCGAGAGGCGCTGTTTACACTGGAAGATGACATATCAGGCAGTGTCAGACATCCCTCAAGGAACAGGAGTCACCCATGGCCGGAAAATTCGTCATCACCCGCGGCAAGGACAGCAAGTTCTATTTTGCGCTCAAGGCCGGCAACGGTGAAAAGATCCTCCAGAGCCAAGGCTATGCCGACAAGCGCGGCTGCCTGAACGGCGTGGAATCCGTGCGCAAGAACGCCGCCGAGGAAAAACGCTTCACGAAGGAAGTCGCCAAGGATGGTCGCTTCTATTTCACGCTGCTGGCCGCCAACAGCCAGCAGATCGGCCGCAGCCAGATGTACAAGTCGGAATCCGGCCGCGACAACGGCATTGCCAGTGTCGGACGCAATGCACCGGAAGCCGCCGTGCTGGAACAGCTCGATACCGCCTGAATGCCCGCGAGCGTGACGTCTGCATGCACACGACGCCCCACGGAAAAGCAGAAGCCCCGCCGATTGGCGGGGCTTCTGCTTTTCGTCGGATGTCGCCATCCATTCTGCGCCGTGCGTTGTCAGTGGCGCTGCGCGTTGTCGCTGTCAAAGACCACTCGTGCCACATCCGCGTAGCGGGCCGCGAAGTGGACGATCATGCCCTCCTTCAGATAGTCCGGCAGCTCATCATAATCCCGCTGATTGGCCTGTGGCAGGATCAGTTCGAAGATGTCACTGCGGCGTGCGGCAATGACCTTCTCACGGATACCGCCCACCGGCAGCACCTGCCCGGTCAATGTCAGCTCACCGGTCATCGCCAGTCCCTTGCGCGGCGCCTGATGCCTGGCCAACGACATCAACGCCGTGGTCATGGTCACGCCAGCGCTCGGGCCATCCTTGGGTGTCGCCCCTTCCGGCACGTGCAGGTGAATGAAGGACTCATTGAAGAAGTCAGCCTCGGCATCGTAGGCCTCAAGATTCGCCAGGGTATAGGAATAGGCGATATTGGCCGATTCCTGCATCACTTCCCCAAGCTTGCCGGTCAGCTTCAAGCCACGCGTCAGGCCGTGCACACGTGTGGCCTCGATGGGCAGGGTCGCGCCGCCCATGCTGGTCCAGGCAAGCCCGGTCACCACGCCTTCGCCGGCCAGGACCTTCTCGCGACGGAAGATTGGCGCCCCCAGGAATTCCTCGAGATTCTTGACCGAGACCTTGACCGTCGGCAGGTCCTCCTCGAGCAGCTTGACCGCCGCCTTGCGCACGATGCGGTGCAGCTGCTTCTCCAGCTGACGCACGCCCGCCTCGCGAGCATAGCCCTCGATCACCTGACGCAGCGCGGCGTCACTCAGATTGATGCGCTTCTTGGGAATGTTGTCGCGTGTCAGCAGCTTCGGCCACAGGTGATGCTTGGCGATCGCCATCTTCTCTTCGGCGATGTAACCGGAGAGGCGTATCTGCTCCATGCGGTCCAGCAGCGGCCCCGGGATGCTATCCAGCGTGTTGGCGGTACACACGAACAGCACCTTGGACAGATCGAGGCGTACGTCGAGGTAGTGATCGAGGAAGTCGACGTTCTGCTCCGGGTCCAGCACCTCGAGCAGCGCCGAGGCCGGATCGCCCTGGAAGGACTGCCCCAGCTTGTCGATCTCATCCAGCATGATCACCGGGTTCTCGACCTTGACCTCCTTGAGTGCCTGCACCAGCTTGCCGGGCATGGCGCCCACGTAGGTACGGCGATGCCCCTTGATCTCCGATTCATCGCGCATGCCGCCGACCGAGAAGCGATAGAACTCGCGCCCCAGTGCCTGGGCGATGGAGCGCCCGATCGAGGTCTTGCCCACGCCGGGCGGGCCCACCAGCAGCAGGATCGAGCCACCGACATCGCCCTTGAAGGTACCTTCGGCCAGGAACTCGATGATGCGTGATTTCACGTCATCCAGCCCGTCATGGTCGCGATTGAGCACCTTGCGCGCATGGGCGAGATCCAGCTGGTCGGTGGAGGTGATGCCCCAGGGAAGCGAGGTCAGCCAGTCCAGATAGTTGCGCGTGGTGCCGTACTCCGGCGAGCCGGTCTCCAGCACCGAGAGCTTGTCGAGTTCGTCGTCGATGCGCGATTGCACCCGTTCGGGAACCTTGAGCTCATCGAGGCGTCCGCGGAAGGTATCCACATCATTCTCGCGATCATCCTTGGAGATGCCCAGTTCACGCTGGATGACCTTGAGCTGCTCACGCAGGAAGAATTCACGCTGATGCTTTTCCATCTGCGCGTTGACCTGCTGAGAGATCTCGGTCTGCAGCTGGGCGACCTCGATCTCCTTGCGCAGCAGCGGCAGTACCTTCTGCATGCGCTCCATCACCGGCAACGATTCCAGCACCTCCTGCAACTCCGGCCCCTTGGCCGAGGTGATGGCAGCGGCAAAGTCGGTCAGCGGGCCGGGTTCATGCGGGCTGAAGCGATTGAGGTACTGCTTGAGCTCTTCGCCGTACAGCGGATTGATCGGCAGCAGCTCCTTGATGCCATTGATCATCGCCATCGCGTAGGCACGTGCCTCATCGCTCTCGGCATCCACCGGCTCGCGCGGGTAGGTCACCTCGACCAGATAGGGCGGCTTGCGTGACAACCAGCGGGTGATCCGGAAGCGGCGCAACCCTTGCGCGATGAACTGGACCTGATCCTGGCCATCTTCGGGCTTGTGGACACGCACTGCCGAACCGATCTCGGGAAAATGCTCTGCCCCCATCTCGTCGACTTCGACATCACCGACGAAGGCCAGCCCCACCGCATGGTGTGGCGTGTTGCCGACCCGCTCCATAGTCTCTGCCCAGCGCTGCTTGTTGATGACCAGCGGCTGGACCTGAGCCGGAAAGAAGGGACGATTGTGGATCGGCAGCAGGTAAAGGCGCTCAGGCAGCTGATCACCACTGGGTACCAGCCCACCAGCCCCCGGGGAATGCTCAGGCTCTTCCTGACTGGCATCTTCAAAACCGGACAGAACGTTGTCGTGATCGGAGGTATCTTCGTGACGTGACATGCAACCCTCGTGAAACCGGGCCTCGGTTGAGGCGATCATCTTCACCAATGTGGTCTGTCGGACACTTTATCAAGTACTGTCGGGCACTTGTCTGACGGGATGCCTGTCTATCGGCACCGGTTCGCCACCTGCCGACGGATACGACAAGGCCCGCCAGAAGGCGGGCCTTGTCAGCTGTCCAGCACGATGGCAGACAGAAGGGTACGGTCAGATCCGAAGGTGGCTCAGCCACCTGTGAAAGACAGGCCGGCTCAGTCAGACCGGCTCAGTCAGACCGGCTCAGTCAGACCGGCTCAGTCAGACCGGCTCAATCTGACCGGCTCAGTCAGGCTGGCTCAATAGATCGGCTTGCCATTGACGAGCAGCGCATCCCCATCGATGGTCAGCACCAGGTTCTTGTCAGCGGAGTCCGGCGGGATGCCCGCCATCATCGCCAGCATCGGCGGCACATTGCGGAATTCGAAACGTCCACTCATGCGATCCAGGAAGGCACGCTGCCCTTCGATGGTCTGCAGTTCGGCGATGCTCAGATCGGTCATCCCGGCCCCATCGAGAATCAGCTGCCCCTCACCCTGCATGTCGACACCGAAGACTTCGCTGCGCGCCTTGAGGGACTCCAGCGTCAGACGAGGAGACGTGCTCAGCATGGTGAACAGCGGCGCCTCGACCTTCTCGAGCATGGCGACCTGCTGATCTTCCGTCAGCTCTTCAAACGGCTTGCCGGCTTCTTCCAGCAGGCCCTGCAGCTGAGTGATGAAATCATAGACCGCCGCGCCCTGAAGACGGTCGATCGACAGCGCCAGACTGCCGCTGGCCATCTGCTGATCACCGGCACTCACGTCCTGCACGGCCAGCTTCATCAGATAGCGAAGCTCGGTCGGGTCTAGCCGCGTCTCGCCGGAATAGCTGATATCGGTCGCCACCACCGGCGGCTGCCCCATGCCATTATCGATGGTCAGCGTATCCAGCTCGATCTTGTCATCCTGGCGGAAGTCGTTGTCCGCACCACGATAAAGACCGTTCAGGCTCAGGGTACCGACGCTGATCTTCTCGTCACCATTGGTGATCTCGAAGGGAGAGACCTCGCCGTCGACGGTGATCTCGGGAGTATCACCGCCATCATGTGACGCCGTCAGCTCGCCGCCCTTGAAGTCGAAGCGCGTGCCGCTTTCCGGGTCCTGCCATTCAAAGACAGGCAGTGTCACCGTGGTATCGCTGGCACCGCTGAAATTGTCGACGCTGCCATCGAAGGCGATGGCCTTTCCATCCCCGATGACCTCGGAAAGCACATCGCGGGCCGGTGTACCGTACTGCAGCTTGATGTTGCCCTTCATGCTGGTGGAGAGCAGGCCATGACCGGCTTCATAAGGCAGCACGACACGCACGGGCCCTTGCTGCTCCCCCGTGGCAAGCTCCATCTTGAGTCGACCGCTCGAGTCGAACCAGCCGCTCTGCACGTCATCGCGGCTGGCCTTGATGTCGGCGCTGCTGTCGAGCTCCGCCACCATTCGCGCCATCTCGTCTTCGAAACGCTGACTGGAATACGCCACGCCACCGACATAGCCGGCAGCACCGATGACGACGACAGCCGCCGCAGTTACGAGTCCCTTGCCCATCGTTGTTATCCCTTGTTTATCATTGTTGAAGCGTCACACCCACCACGCAGTGCCTCGCTTCCTGTTCAATGCAGCCACAGCCATAGATGCATGGTCGACCAGGCGAAGATGCCGGCGAAGATGTCATCGAGCATGATGCCGAATCCCCCCGCCACACGACGGTCAGCCCAGCGGATCGGCCATGGCTTGAGAATGTCGAAGACCCGGAAGACCACGAACCCCCAGAGGGCAGCCTGCCATGAAAACGGCACGGCGACCATGGTGATCCAGTAGCCGACGAATTCATCCCAGACGATGCCGGAATGATCGTGGACGCCCAGATCCTTCGAGGTGCGATCACAGATCCAGATCCCGAGAACGGAGGCGGCCACCACGATGGCGATGTAGGGCCAGAGCCCCAGTCCCGCCATCATCCAATAGAACGGAATGGCGGCCAGGGTGCCGAAGGTGCCGGGCGCGAAGGGCGCCGTGCCACTGCCGAGCCCGAAGGCCAGGAAATGGACGGGACGACGCCAGACACTGGCAGGTGCACGATTCATGAGCTCACCTCCGTGGCATCCGCCGGCGGGAAGTGCTGCCAGCTGAGTCCCGCGGCGGCCTGCTCGACCCCTTCCTGCTCGAGGATGACACGCGGCTCGCTTCCCTCCACTGCCTGCATGCGCCCGATGACACTCAAGGACAGATTCAGGGGGCGCAGCGCGTTGATGGCGCTCTCGAGATGCTCTTCCGGCATCGTCAACAGCAGCTCGTAATCATCACCGCCATTGAGGACCGCCTCGCGCGCGCCCTGCTCGCCCAGCGCCGCCATCAGCTCCGGCGCCAGCGGCAATTCGCCAAGCTCCAGCGCCGCCGACAGCTGACTGGCACGACAGATGTGTGCCAGGTCACCCATCACGCCATCGGAGACATCCAGGCCCGCACTGGCCAGCTGGCGCAGTGCGAGGCCCGCCTCCACACGCGGCTCCGGACGCAGATAGGCGGCCAGACACGGGTCCAGCACATCCCGCGTGCCGGACTGCCATGCCTTCAGACCGGCATGCGCCATTCCCGGTGCGCCCGTGATGACCACCAGGTCGCCTTCACGGGCACCATCACGTCGCAGGATGGGACGGGATACGCTATCCGGATGGCCTGCATCCTCCAGCATCAGCGGCAGCTCGCCATGCACGGTGATCGTGATGGAGAGCGGGCCGCGTGTGACATCGCCCCCGACCAGGGCGATGCCATGACGTTCGGCCAGCGCATGGAAGCCGGCAGCGAAGCCATGCAGCCAGTCCTCGTCGACCTCCGGCAGCGTCAAGGCCAGCAACGCCCAGCGCGGCGTCGCCCCCATGGCGGCCAGATCGGAAAGATTGACCGCCAGGGCGCGATGCCCGATCGAGGACGCCGGAGCATCCGGCGGGAAGTGAACGCCCGCCACGGAGGTATCGACACTGATCGCCAGCTGCATGCCATCACCGGCGGCGAGGAGCGCACAGTCGTCACCCGGCCCCAGCAGCACGCCCGGTGCCCCGGACAGATCGCGCTGGAAGTAGCGGGCGATCAACTCGAATTCGCCCGGCATGTCAGCGCAGGCGGGCCTGGGTCACCTCGGCGCTGCGCAGCTTGACTGCCAGCTTGTCGAGGATCCCGTTGACGTACTTGTGACCATCGGTGGCACCGAAGGTCTTGGCCAGCTCGACCCCTTCGTTGATGGCGACACGGTACGGCACTTCCATGCGCTTGGAGAGCTCGTAGGCGCCCAGACGCAGGATGGCCAGCTCGATCTCGTCGAGATCCTGAAGACGACGATCCAGCAGCGGGCTGATGCTGGCATCCAGCTCTTTCTGGAAACGCGGCACGTTGTGCAGCAGCTCATGGAACAGCGCCTGGTCAGCGATGCGCATCACCTCGACCCAGTTCTCGTGCAGCTCGACATCGTCATCGACCTGCTGACCGCGAAACTCGGCTTCGATGGTGGTCATGCTCTTGCCGGTCATCTGCCACTGGTAGATGCCCTGGACCGCCAGCTCACGCGCGGCACGGCGTGCCTGCTGCTGCTTGGACGGTTCACGCTCGGAACGTTGCTGACGTTCGCTCATGCATCACCTCCCATGGCCTTGAGCAGCGAGACCATTTCCATGGCGGCCATCGCGGCTTCAGTGCCCTTGTTGCCGGCCTTGGTGCCCGCACGCTCGATGGCCTGCTCGATGGAGTTGACCGTCAGCACGCCATTGGCCACCGGCGTGTCGAACTCGAGCTGCAGACGAGACAGGGCGGAGTTGCATTCACCGGCGACATATTCAAAGTGCGGCGTGCCACCACGAATCACCGCGCCCAGCGTGATGACGGCGTGCGGCTTGACCTTGGCCAGCACGGCCTTGACGGCCAGCGGGATTTCCCAGGCGCCCGGCACGTGGATCAGGTCGATGTTTTCCTCATCGACGCCGTGGCGTACGAGGGAATCGACCGCGCCTTCCACCAGGCTATCGACGACGTGGTGGTTGAAACGCCCGACGACGATGACGTAACGGCCATCGACATTGGTGAAGGTGCCTTCGAGTTGAGCAATCGGTTGCATGGTCAGTCCACAATGCTAGCGCCCCGGCGAACCGGGGCGGAGATATCAATCATACCGGGAGCGACGACCGCGACTGGTCACCACTCCCGCCATTTGGGTAGTGCCGGGGCCTTATGCACCCACGGTGTCTGTGCCACTGGCCGCGTCATCACTGCCGATCAGCTCGACCACTTCGAGGCCGAAACCGGACAGCGCAGAGAACTTCCACGGCGAGCTGAGCAGACGCATCCGGCCGACGCCGAGATCCCTGAGGATCTGGGCACCGGTACCGGTAGTCAGATAGTTGCCCGCACCATCGGATTCGTTGGTGCGCGGCGTACGACGTCGTCCGAGGAAGACATCGAGACGTTCCTTGTAATCCTGTGAATCACTGCCGGTGTCCAGCAGCACCAGCACGCCCGCATCAGCGGCAGCGACCTGTGACAGTGCATCATGGAGCGCCCAGCTGCTGCTGCCCGGCTGACGCAGGGTCAGGAGGTCACGCATCGGGTCCTCCACATGCACACGCACGGTGGTCAAGGCGTCAGGCGTCGGCGTGCCCTTGACCAGCGCCAGATGGTGACGGCCCTGGATGCGATCGCTGAAGCAGTGCAGCGTCAGCTCGCCGAAGGCCGTCTCGACCTGCTCGCTGTCCAGCACTTCCACGGTCTGTTCGTTGTGGATGCGGTATTCGATCAGGTCCGCGATGGTGCCGACCTTGAGATCATGCTCGGCGGCAAAGCGCTCGAGCTCCTCACGACGCGCCATGCTGCCGTCGTCGTTCATGACCTCACAGATCACGCCGGTCGCGCCAAAGCCCGCCATGGAGGCCAGATCACAGGCCGCCTCGGTGTGGCCGGCACGACGCAGCACGCCACCCGGTTCCGCCATCAGCGGGAAGATATGCCCCGGCTGGACGATATCCTGCGGACGGGCGTTGCGGGCGGCAGCCGCCTGCACGGTACGTGCGCGATCAGCAGCGGAGATACCGGTGGTGACGCCTTCGGTGGCTTCGATGGAGAGCGTGAACTTGGTACCGAAGCCGGAACCGTTGGCCTGCACCATCAAGGGCAGCTGGAGCTGCTCGCAATGCTCACGCGACATCGGCATGCAGATCAAGCCACGCGCATGACGCGCCATGAAGTTGATGTGCTCGGCTGTCACGGCTTCCGCGGCGATGATGATGTCGCCTTCGTTCTCACGATCCTCGTCATCCATGAGGATGACCATCTTGCCCTGCCGGATATCCTCGACGAGTGCTGCGATGCCTGATAGCGCCATGCTTGCTCCACATTTCGGACCGCGCCGACGGTTGCCCGGCCCACGCGTGTTATCAAAAAGTCGGGCGTCAGGGTACCCCGCCACCCGGTTTTGCGCCAGCGCCCCGCGACGCCACTGTCGCCAGACAGCGGCAAGTCCTTGCGCTGGCAGGCAATTTCTCTCAGTCAGTTCAGCCGACAGGCTCGCCGTTGTCGGGCACTGCCGTGATGCGCCAGTCGCGCCCCACGGCACGAATCTCACGGATCTCGACCCGCCGCTGCTGCGCCATGTGCTCGAGTCCGGGCAGGGCCAGCAACGGACGCGCCTCCCCGCCCAGCAGCGTCGGCGCCATGAACAGCTGCATCTCATCCACCAGCCCGGCACTGAGCATGGCACCGGCAAGCACCGCACCGGTCTCCAGCAGGACCTCATTGGCCTGCTCGTGCTCGGCCAGATGGCGCAACAGCGCCTCGAGATCCACACGTCCCTCCGGGCCCGCCGGCAGCGCCAGCACCTCGGCGCCGGCCGCTTCCAACAGTCTGCGCCGTTCTGCCTGAGCCGCTGTCTCATCCGCGACACAGACCACCAGGGTTCTGCCGTCCTGCTCAAGGATTCGCGCCGCCAGGGGCAGGCGCAGATGCGTATCCACCACCACGCGCAACGGCTGACGCGTCACCAGCGCCTCGAGCCCCAGCGGATGCGCCTCCAGCCCCAGCTGCTCGGCGCGCACGTTGAGGCGCGAATCATCGAAGATGACCGACTCGATACCGCTCATCACCACGCTGGAGCGTGCGCGCAGTCGCTGAACGGCGCTGCGCGCTTCCGGGCCGGTGATCCACTGGGATTCACCGGAGGCCATCGCGGTGCGACCGTCCAGACTCATGGCCTGCTTGAGACGCACGAAGGGGCGCCCGCGCTCCATGCGCGACAGGAAGCCGGGATTGAGCGCACGCGCCTCCTGCTCCAGCACGCCCACCGTCACGGCGATGCCAGCGCCCTGAAGCATGGCGATGCCACGCCCGGCCACCTGCGGATTCGGGTCCCGCATGGCGATCACCACCCGCGAGATGCCCGCCGCGATCAAGGCGCGTGAGCATGGTCCGGTTCGCCCGGTGTGCGAGCAGGGCTCCAGCGTCACGTAGGCCACGCAGCCCAGGGCTTGCTCACCGGCGGCGGCCAAGGCGTTGACCTCGGCATGCCCTTCCCCGGCGCGCACATGAAAGCCGGTGGCGATCACCTCGTCAGTGACGGGGTCGACCAGCACGCACCCGACCCGTGGATTGGGATGGGTGGTGTAGCTTCCCAGGCGCGCAAGGCGCAAGGCATGCGCCATGTGGCGAATATCGTGACCAGGCTCCTGGCCGACTGCGGTGTCATGAGAGGTGAGGGACATGCAATACCTATCGGCGTGTGACGACAACATGGACCGCCCCGACAGTCGGACCGCAGGACGGTCGGGCGATGCGCGGATCAGGAGCGGCTGTCTTCCTCGCCGGGCAGGAAACTGGGCTCCTGGGCGAGGCGGTCGATCTCGGCACGGAATTCGTCCAGATCCTGAAACCGGCGATAGACGGAGGCGAAGCGGATATAGGCGACCTGATCCAGCCGCTTGAGCTGCTGCATCACTTCGTCGCCGATCCGGCGCGCCTCGATCTCACGCTCCCCCGTGGCGCGCAGACGCTGACGGATACGCTCGACAGCCGCCTCGATCAGCTCCGAGGAGACAGGACGCTTCTCCAGCGCGCGCAACATGCCTGCCCGCAGCTTGTGCTCATCGAAGCTCTCACGGGAACCGTCACCCTTGACCACTCGCGGCATGACCAGCTCTGCCGTCTCGTAGGTCGTGAAACGCTCGCCGCAGGCCGCGCACTGGCGACGACGACGCACCTGGTCACCCTCGACCACCAGCCGGGAATCCGTGACCTTGGTTTCATGAGTTCCACAGAAGGGACAGTGCATTGTTGGGAGCCTGCTTGAGTGCGAGGTGGCGGCGTTGCGTACTTCGGCCTCCGGTACTGCCGAGCAGCGTCGGGCCACGGCAGCACAGCCGAAAGACATGGAATGGGCGCCATTGTAACCGTTAAGACTCGTGCACGGGAGCCTATGTCAGTCAGATCCTATCTGCGTTAGCCTTGAGGAGCGGAAGAGGAATCCGCATAGACTCCCGAGAACCGAGGCCGGCGAGAAACTCCCACAAGGATGCTCGCCACATGAGTGAATGATCTTCACGACCAAGTGCTTACTAATGACGCAAGGAGACGCGACATGGGAATCATCGCCTGGATCATCTTCGGACTGATCGCCGGCATCATCGCCAAGGTCATCATGCCCGGCAAGGACCCCGGTGGCATCATCGTCACCAGCATCATCGGCATCCTGGGTGCCGTGGTAGGGGGATGGATCGGCACGCAGCTCGGCTTCGGAGATGTCACCGGCTTCAATCTGGCAAGCTTCGTCATCGCCGTGCTCGGTGCCATCATCCTGCTGATCCTGTATCGAGTCGTTCGCAGGTAGCCCGCGACCCGCTCGCAGGCACTTCGCAGGCACTTCGCGAGCACTTCGCAAGCAGTGCGGGTGAGCCTGATCGGCTCTATGGCCTGACAGGAGCTGATCACATGGCTTTCCCCGCCGGTTTCACCCGCCATGACTCGACGACGGCCAGCCTGCACCAGTGGGCTGGCCGTCGTCTTGCATGGTCAAGTCACATGCACTGATGACTTCGAGGACCGCTCATGCCCGACATGCCACCTCCCGATCCTTCCACCTCTTCCTCACACGCCGCTCGACCGGGCCCACGCTCCCTGTCACACCCGCTCTCGAACGATGCCTTCGCCCGCCACGCCGAGACGCTGCTGGCGGTGATCTATCCCGAGCGCAAGGATGAGGTGCTGCGGCGTCTCGAGACACTGATGGAGCTGCATCGTTCGCGTCTTGCCCCCCGGGTTCCCGAGGGCGAACCGCTGTGGAGCGAACGTGATCAGTGGCTGATCACCTACGGCGACAGCGTGCAACAGGAAGGCGAGGCCCCGCTGGCCACCCTGAATGACTTCCTCGCGAGCCGTCTGGGTGACTGCCTCTCCGGGGTGCACGTCCTGCCCTTCTTCCCCTGGAGCAGCGACGACGGCTTCAGCGTCATCCACTACCGTGAGGTCAATCCGGCCCTCGGCGACTGGCAGGACATCCAGCGTCTGAGCGAGCAACGTGACCTGATGGCGGACCTCGTCATCAACCACTGCTCGCGGGAATCGCTGTGGTTCGCCGATTATCTGGCCGGCGTGCAACCCGGCCGCGATTACTTCATCGAGATGGACCCGGAAACGGACGTCTCCAGCGTGGTGCGACCACGCCCCTCGGCCCTGCTCACGCCGGTGCATACCCGTCGTGGCCTGCGTCATCTGTGGGCAACCTTCTCGGATGACCAGATCGACCTCAACTTCGCCAATCCCGACGTCCTGCTGGAGTTCATCGGTATCCTGCTCTATTACCTCGAGCAGGGCGCGCGCATGATCCGCCTCGATGCCGTGGCCTTCCTGTGGAAGCGTCTGGGCACCTCCTGCGTGCATCTGCCGGAGACGCATGCCGTGGTCCGCCTGCTGCGCGCCATCGTGGATCATCTGGCCCCCGGCAGCCTGCTGATCACGGAAACCAACGTGCCCCACGCCGAGAACATGTCGTATTTCGGCCTCGACCGCCTTTCCGAGCAGGACCTGACCTCCCTCGAGGGCAGCGCCCAGGCCGATGAAGCCCACATGATCTATCAGTTCACGCTGCCGCCGCTGACTCTGCATACCCTGACCTCCGGGGATGCCAGTGCGCTGACCGAATGGGCCGCCAGCCTGCCCTCTCTGCCGGCGGGATGCAGCTACTTCAACTTCACGGCCAGCCACGATGGCATCGGCGTGCGTGCGCTGGAAGGCCTGCTGCCGGACCATGAGCGCGATACCCTCGTGCGACTGGTGCACGACTTCGGTGGCTACGTCAGCATGCGCGCCAATCCGGGGCGCGCCGACACTCCCTATGAGCTGAACATCAGCTATTTCGATGCCCTCAAGGGCACGCGGCGTGGACGGGACCCGTGGCAGATCGAGCGCTTCATCGCCAGTCAGACCCTGATGCTGAGCCTGCAGGGCATTCCCGGCCTCTATCTTCATTCACTGACCGCCACCCCCAATCACCAGGAAGGGGTCGAACGCGACGGGCATCTGCGCGCCATCAACCGCCGCAAGTGGCAGCGCGATGAACTGGAAGCCCTGCTGTCCAGCCCCAACACCGCGACCCATGAGGTCTTCCATGCCTTGAAGCGCCGCATGGCACTGCGCCGCGAGGAGCCATGCTTCCACCCCGATGCCCATCAGCAGGTGTTCGACCTGGGGCCGGACTTCTTCGTCTTCGAGCGCGTCACCCACGAGGGACGTCGCCTGCTGTTCGCCCTCAATGTCACCGACCAGCCGCGTGTGCTGCCCTTGCCGGAAAGCTGGCAGGGCCTCGCGTTGACCGACCACCTGTGTCATGACAAGGCCTTCGACCCCGCCATGGCGCGCCGCCCCTATCAGGCCGCCTGGCTGATGGAGCAGTCGGTGCGCCCACCGGCCATCGAGGTCGTCTGACCTGACGACGTGCCTGCCAACGACAACGGGGCTGCCAGTGGCAGCCCCGTTGTCGTTTTACCTTCCCGTGTCTGCCGCAACGTGCGTGACCCATGAAAGCGGTTGGTGAAAGGTGTCGTTACTGGTTGTCCAGCTCCACCGCTTCATGCATGCGCTCGAGCAGGTCCGGCACCGCGGACTGCACCCGATTCCAGCTCGGAATGAAGGGCTTGTCACGCGGGTTGTCGAGGAAGGCGCTGCCGGCATCCATGATGTTGGCGGCGAACAGCTCCACTGCCGCTTCCTCGCTGTGACGATCCACCGTCAGGCCATTCATGACGGCGTCGTTGTAATAGGTCTCGATCAGATCCAGCGCGATGCGATAGTAGGTCGCCTTGATGGTGCGGAAAGTCTCGCCATGGATCTCGACCCCCAGCGTCGCCAGCTTGCGATACATGGCCTTGGCGATATCCAGACTCATGCGATTGAGGCCGCCCAGCGCATCTTCCTCGGACAGCGGCTGATGCTTGTGATCATAGGCATCGGCGATGTCCACCTGGCACAGACGCTTGGTGGAATAGTTGCGATGCACCTCGGACAGCACGCCGATCTCCAGCCCCCAGTCGCTGGGGATGCGAATGTCCGCCAGCACGTCGGTGCGCATCGAGAACTCACCGGACAGCGGATAACGATAGCTGTCGAGATAATCCAGATACGGCAGCGGGCCATAGACCTTCTTGAGCGCACGGATCAACGGCGTGACCATCAGACGTGCCACGCGACCATTGAGCTTGCCCTGGGCGATGCGCGAATAGTAGCCCTTGCAGAATTCGTAGTTGAACTGCGGATGGGCGACCGGGTAGATCAGACGCGCCAGCAGGCCGCGATCATAGGTGACGATATCGCAGTCATGCAGTGCCACCGCCTCGGCGATGCCTGATGACTGCACGTAACCGGAGCAATACCAGACGTTGCGCCCCTTGCCGGCCTCCATCGGTGCCAGACCATGCTCGGTCAGCTCTTCATCCAGTGCACGCAGGCGCGGCCCGTCGTTCCACAGGATACGGTGATGCTGTGGCAGGTGAGAGAAGAACTCCTTGGCATGCTCGAACTGGTCGCGGTCGGCACGATCCAGCCCGATCACGATCTCGCTGAGATACGGCACCTGCGCCAGCTCATCGACGATGTGCTTGAGCGCGGGGCCTTCCAGCTCGGAATACAGCGAGGGCAGAATCAGGCTCATCGGCCGCTTGCGGGAGAAGCGCATCAGATCCGCTTCAAGGTCCTCCACCGGACGGTCGGTCAGGTTATGGAAGTTGGTGATGATGCCATTCTGGTAAAAATCGCTCATGTCAGCTCCTTGTCATACCGAAGACACGCATCAGGCAGGCGTCAGGCGCGCAGGCCTCTGGATGTCCATTCTTCCGGCTGGCCATTGGCCAGCCAGTGACGTAATCCCTCGACCCATCCCTGCGGCCCGGGGTGATTGGCGCGAAAACAGCGGCGTTCATCCGCCAGTAGCGGATACTCGGCAAGCTCCCGATCGCGCTGTGAGGTATCACCGACGCTGGGGATCAGGACAGCGTTGTCGACCGCGGCCAGCAATGGCAGATCATTGGCGCCATCACCGAAGCCCAGTGTCCAGGGACGCACCCGCTCACAGAGCCGGTAGCGCGCGATCAGATAGCGCGCCGCCACCCCCTTGTCAGTGTCGCCCGTCACATGATGGAAACGCCCGCCCCGCGTCAGCTTGAGGCCATGGCTGGCCAGGCGCGTGCGGAACTCCTCGAGGCGCTCCGGCGCGTCCTGCCATACCAGCGGTTCACTGGCATCACGCTCCCCCGCCAGCGCCGCATCCGCCTCTCCCAGCCCCGTCAGCTCGCTGATTCTTGCCACCGACATCGCGGCAAAGCCTTCAAAGGCGAATTCCTCGCTCAGTCCCTCCAGCACCTCGAGAATCGCGCGGCGCGGCATGGCCACCGCGATACGGCACAGGCCGTGCGCATCCGGGGCACTGGCCTCCTCCAGTGGATAGGCACTGAGCCAGGAGGCCGGCAGCGCCACGACGCCTCCGTTCTCGGCGATCCAGGGCTGACCCGCCAGCCCCAGCGAGCGCATCAAGGGCGTGAGTTCAGCCGCGGTCTTGGAGGTATTGGGCACGACCCAGGCGCCGCGAGCACGCAGGCGGGTCAGCCAGCTGCGCGCCGGACCCGGCGAGTAATCGTGATGGTCCAGCAGCGAGCCATCCAGGTCGGTCAGCAACAACAGCGGTGCTTGAGTCTCTGACATGTGAACTCTCCTCATGAAGTGCTGCAGCGTGCCAGGCATCCCCGCGGTGCGGTCTCGTTGCGCCAGGCAAGCCTGCCAAGAGCATTGCAGGGAATGTGCCAAGATGGTGCAGTCGCAATGACAGTCTGGCCTCTCAACTCTCAACTCTGATTCACCGCCGGCTTGCTTGCACCAACAATGAGCACAAATCCCCTGATGCATGTCGCGTCGCCACATTGCAGCGCAAACCTGTCGTCACGAACGACGACGCCCTCGCATCTGCGAGGGCGTCGAGTCTTCGGCCATCAGCAACATCTGTTGAGACTAGACCAGCCACAGTGACAGTTGCGGCCACAGCAGCAACATCGCCAGCACGCACAGCTGGATGGCGATGAACGGCAGCAGCGAGACGAAGATATCCTTGAGACTGATGCCTTCCGGTGCCACGCCTTTCAGATAGAAGGCGGCAGGCCCGAAGGGAGGCGACAGGAAGGACACCTGCATGTTGACCGCGAACAGCACGCCGAACCATACCGGGTCATAGCCAAGTTGGATGATGATCGGCACGAAGATCGGCAGGGTCAGCATCGCGATGCCGATCCAGTCGAGGAACAGCCCCAGCAGCAGCAGGATCGCCATCATCACCATGATGATCGCCAGCGGCGGGATATCGAGGCCGAGAATCATGCTCGACACGAAGCGGTTGCCGCCCATCAGGTTGTAGACCCCGACCAGCGCCGCCGCCCCGATACCGATCCAGATGATCATGCCGCAGGTGTTCATGGTCTGGGACAGCGCACGCTGCATCAGGGTGATGGAGAATTCACCCCGCAGCATCACCGCCACCAGCACGCCGAAGCTGCCCATCGCCGCTGCCTCCGTCACCGAGGCCACCCCACCATAGATGGAACCCAGCACCAGTCCCGCGATGATCGCCGGCACGCCGACGGCCTTGAGCAGCTCACGCTTGCTCTGGAAGCTGGCACGCCGTTCCTCCTCGGGCATCACCGGCCCCAGCGCGGGATTGCGCAGGCAGCGGATCAGCACATAGAGGATATAGCTTGCCATCAGCACGATGGCCGGGGTGATCGCCGCGGTGAACAGATCGGCAATCGACTGGTTGGCGATCAGGCCATAGATGATCAGCACGATGGAGGGCGGCATCATGGTGCCCAGCGAGCCCCCGGCACACACCACGCCGATGGCGATGTGCTTGTCATAGCCGAGCCGGAGCATCTGCGGCAGCGCCAGAATCCCCAGCAGCACGATCTCGCCGCCGATGATGCCGGACATCGCCGCCAGGAAGAACGCCACCACGATGGTCTGGATCGCCACGCCGCCGGGCAGGCGACCTGCCATCACGCGCATGGCATTGAACAGGTCCTTGGCGATCCCCGAGCGATCCAGCAGCGAGGCCATCAACACGAACATCGGCACCGCCACCAGCGAATACTCGGTGACGAAGCCATAGACACGACTGGTGACCAGCGGCAGCGCCATCGGGCCGAACCAGCCGAAGGTGTAGGCCAGCGCGACCAGGCCGGTGACGAAGGCCAGCGGCAGGCCGGTGACCAGCAGCGCGAAGATGCCGCCGACCAGCAGCATGGTAGCCGTTGCGATATCCATCAGCGCTGCTCCTTGTCTGACGTGGTACGCGTCTCTTGTGCCGTGTGGGCAGCGGCGTCACTTCCCCCTTCGGGCGGACGGGGAGAGAAGAAGGTCTGGTAGAGATGCCACAGCGCCTGCAGGGTCATCACCGCCAGCGCGAACAGGATCACGCCCTTGGTCAGCGCTGGAAACGGCGGGTTCCACGAGGTACCGGAGCGCTCCAGCTGCCATTCGCCCAGCGGGCTGTGCGAGGCGCGCCAGAACATCACCCAGCCTGCGTAACTCATCGCCATGCAGAACACGAGCGTCATCACGTCATTGAAGCAGTCCAGCACGTAGCGAAAGCGCGTGCCGACCAGGTCGTAGAGCACACGCACGCGAATGTGGCGGTTGTTGGCCAGCGCCGCCGGCCCGCCCAGCGCGAAGCTGGTCGCGACCAGGAAGATCACCGTCTCGTGGACCCAGGAGGTCGGCGAGTCGAGGCCATAGCGCATCACCACCTCGAACACGCTGATCGCCATCGCCAGCAATACCAGCCACGCCGCGGCGCGCGTGCCCTTGCCGACCAGTCGGTCCAGCGGCGTGCGCGTGCCCAGATTCGGGTCGTGGTCATCCGACGCCTCCGGCAGGCCCGGCGACGCCACATCATGTTCTGCCATATCGAATTCCTTGCTAACTGGCTTGCTCAAGGAGGATCGGCGCGCCCAGTGAGCACGCCGATCATCATCTCCCGCGTCTTTCCTGATCGTCTTGATCCTGTCGACGTCTCGTCCCGGCGACTCTTGTCACGCGGCCGATGACAGCGAGTGGACGCTTACATCAGGTTGCGGTCGGTGAGGAAGGTGACCACGGACTCGTAGACCTTGCCGGTCAGCTCGTTCTTCTCGGCCCATACCTTCCACTCCTGCTGGGCGATGCGACGGAACTTGGCGCGTTCTTCCGGCGCCATGTCGATCACCTCGATATCCGGATTGGCTCGCGCCGCGCTCACCGCCTTGAGGTCACGCGCCTTGAGGGTGAAGACCATGTCGTAGGCCATCGAGTCAGTCGCGGTCTCCATGATCGCCTTGAGATCCGCCGGCAGGCCGTCCCAGATGTCCTTGTTCATCGACACCGCCACCATCGGCAGCGAGTGGAAGCCCGGATAGGACGGGTACTTGGCGAAGCTGTGCAGGCCCTGGTCATCATTGGTGGCGAACACGGTGTAATCCGCCGCGTCGATCACGCCCTTCTCGAGACCGGTGTAGACCTCGGAGCCCGGCAGGTTGACGGGGGCTGCACCGGCCTTCTGGAAGATGTTGTAGACCATGCCTTCCGGCGCACGCACCTTGAGGCCCTTGAGGTCATCGACGGTACGCACCGGCTTCTTGGAGACGAAGGACTCAAGCCCGGTGGCGCCTGCGCCGATCAGATGCACGCCGTAGGGCTCGACCAGCTCGTTGTAGAGCGCCTCACCACCGCCGTGCTGCATGTACTCGAGATATTCCAGCGGATCCCCCCAGGCACCCACCAGGTTGCCTAGCATGCCGAAGGCCGGATTCTGGCCCGAGAAGTAGGACGGGTCCGTCAGGTGGCCCTGCAGGATGCCGGAGCTGACGGCGTCCAGCGTCTGGTTGGCCTGTACCACGGCATTGACCGGCAGGATCTCGATGGCGATGCGCCCATCCGACATGGTCTTGATGTTCTCGGCCCAGGCCTTCTTGACCTCGAACTGCGGCTCACCGGCCGTTTCCGAGGTCTGGAAGGTCCATTCGTACTCGGCCGCCCAGCTGGGCGCGGCCATCGCACTGGCGGCCAGCGCCGTGGAAAGGGCAAGCGCCTTGAGCGCGAAACGCCCGGAGGCGAGGGACGGACGTTGGGACGTGGTGGAATGCGGCATGGTGGAACTCCTGGCGTGTTGTTATGACGTGTTATGACGTTCTTTGGCGGAGGGAAGACGTGCAGACACTTCCCGGCGTGGCGACGCCCAGGGCGCGGGTCACTCTCTTGACAGAGGGGCGGAGAGACTGGGCAGCTGACCGAAACGACGTAGCAGCTCCAGCGGCTCCTGGGCGCGCCCGACACCGTGCGGCCCATCGGCCACCTCGGGCATGGCGAGCCCGAGATCGCGCCCGGTGCGATCCAGCACATGCAGGGTCGCGGCATGGGCCGCCTCCGGCTGGCGCAGACGAATCGCCTCCATCACCGCACGATGGCGACCGAGACTGTCGCCCAGCTCCGAGGCATTGTGATTGGAAGTCGCCACCAGCAGGCTGATCGAGGGCTTGAGCACATGGCCGAGCTGCGCCCAGATGACGTTGTGGGTCGCGGCGAAGATGGCGTCATGGAAGGCGATATCGGCGCGATCGAACTCCTCCATGGCGCTGCCGCCATGCACCGCCGCCGCCATGCCGTCGTAGGCCTGCTCGATGGCGGACAGGTCCTGGGCGGTGGCCTCGGTGGCCGCCAGTGCGGCAACGAAGGGTTCGATGGAAATGCGGAAGGCGTAGATATCCCGTGCCAGCTGCGGATGCGGCATCGCATAGCGTGTCATCCAGCCGGTGACGCGTGGGTCGAGCAGATGCCACTCGCTGAGCGGATTAACGCGCGTGCCCTGCCCGGTGGTGCGGGTCAGGATGCCGGCATTGACCAGACTCTGGATCGCGGTGCGTACGGTGGCGCGGCTCTGGGCGTGCTGATCGCAGAGATCCAGCTCACGAGGGATCAGACTGCCCGGCGGATAACGATTCTCGAAGATGGCCTGCGCCAGCCATTCCGCCACATCGACACGGGCGGTGGTCGACGATTCACTGGCGGACGCTGACGTTGGGGATGACGTGCTGGCACGCGGGTGGCCGCCTGCAGCACTCCTGGGTGGCGTGGGCATGATCGAACGTTCCTTGATGGCGTGGCGCGTCAATTGTGGCTCGCTCACCTCCCTCGCAGGATGGGTCGCGGTGCGCTCTTGTCCGTCAAGGAATAGCCCATGTCAGACATGCCAACAAGACACCTTAGACCAAGGGTGAGACCCGACTTTGGTCACACCTTTACGCAACTCCATGTTGCGCAAGGATTATTCAATTTCACCAGACTTCGCGCCATCTTCGCTCACGTCGCGAACCGGACACGACCGATCATCACCGTTCGCTCGGCGCCGCTGTCGGCCACCACCGTTCTCACCGCGGCCTCGCCTGCCGCGCCGAAGCTTGCCGAGAGCTCGATCTGACTGACCCCCTGGGCGATAAGCTCACTGACCAGTCGCTCGGCCGCCTTGAGCGAGCCCAGTGTCGCGACGGAGAGTCGCATCTCCCCGCTCCCCTGGCTGCTCAGCGAGGTATTGCCACTGTGCTCGACCAGAATCAGGAAGGCATGGTGCATAACGTCGTGCGTCTTCACGGCCATGAAAGTCTCCTCACCACGAGATGGATCACGCATCAAGAAGCCTAGCGTGTCCCCGCGAGCATCAGGACTGATCTTTCTGAGCGCTTGTGGACCACGGATCAACGACATGTCGTCCTATCTGGACGTGAGCCGGGCACAAAAAAACGCCTGCCGCTTTCGCGACAGGCGTTCTCGAGCACCTCACTCCGAACCGATGGCCAGCTCCCTCATGATGCGAACATCATGTGTCGGCGAGCGCCATCCGTCAGGAACTCAGGCGTAGACCGGCAGACGTGCACAGACCTCGGAGACCTTGGCCTGTACCTCGGCTTCGGCAGCGGCGGAATCGCCAGCGACCATCGCCTCGAGGATGTCGCAGATCCAGCCCGCCAGATCCAGACACTCCTGCTCCTTGAAGCCGCGCGTGGTGACGGCCGGGGTGCCGATACGCAGACCGGAGGTGACGAACGGCGACTGCGGGTCACCCGGCACGGCATTCTTGTTGACGGTGATGTGGGCACGGCCCAGTGCCGCATCAGCGTCCTTGCCGGTCAGGCCCTGCTTGACCAGTGACAGCAGGAACAGGTGATCCTCGGTGCCGCCGGAGACGACTTCGAAGCCACGCTCCAGGAACACGGACGCCATGGCCTGGGCGTTCTTGACGACCTGCTGCTGGTAGGTCTTGAAGGACGGATCCATCGCTTCCTTGAAGCAGATCGCCTTGGCCGCGATGACGTGCATCAGCGGACCACCCTGGCCACCCGGGAAGACGGCGGAGTTCAGCTTCTTCTCGATGTCGGCATTGCCTTCGGCAGACAGGATCAGGCCGCCACGCGGACCGCGCAGGGTCTTGTGCGTGGTGGTGGTGACGACGTGGGCGTGGGGCAGCGGGCTCGGGTAGACACCGGCGGCGACCAGACCGGCCACGTGGGCCATGTCGACCAGCAGGTAGGCACCGACTTCGTCGGCGATCTTGCGGAACTCGGCCCAGTCGATGATCTGGGAGTAGGCGGAGAAGCCGGCGATGATCATCTTCGGCTTGTGCTCACGCGCCAGACGCGCGACTTCGGCGTAGTCGATCAGGCCGTTCTCGCCCAGACCGTACTGCACGGCGTTGTAGTGCTTGCCGGAGAAGTTCGGACGTGCACCGTGAGTCAGGTGACCACCCGCGTCCAGGCTCATGCCCAGAATGGTGTCGCCCGGCGAGACCAGCGCCTGGAAGACGGCACTGTTGGCCTGGGAACCGGCGTGCGGCTGAACGTTGGCGTAGGTGGCACCGAACAGTTCGCAGGCGCGATCGATGGCCAGCTGCTCGACCTTGTCGACGAACTCGCAACCGCCGTAGTAACGCTTGCCCGGGTAGCCTTCCGCGTACTTGTTGGTCAGCTGGGAGCCTTGCGCCTGCATGACACGGGGGCTGGCGTAGTTCTCGGAGGCGATCAGCTCGATGTGAGCTTCCTGGCGAACGACTTCGTCGTCCATGGCGCTCAGGAGCGCATCATCAAAACCGGCAATCTGCATGTCACGGGTGAACATCGGGTGTCCTCGCCTGAAGGGTGATGACGACAGCGAATTCCGGCGCGGCCGGATCGCCATCTAGGGGTAAGATCAGGACCAGCATGATACCTCAGCCGGCGGTCCGATTCACATGAATCAGCATCATTGTTAACGCAAGATGGCCTCACGATCGACACGACGATCCCGAGGCCATCCTGCGGCGGCGTCATGCACTGCGCTGATGCTGCCTTTCCGTGCTCACTGCAGGGCGCGCAGCCCTGCCATGGGCGGCTGGCGGCGCACTTCCCGCGACAGCCAGAAGCCCAGCCCGCCGACCAGCACAGCGCCGATCAGCGGCAGGCCGAGCCACAGCCACGGATGCAGCACCACCGGCAGGCCCAGCCAGCCGGAATAGAGCCCGACCGCCGCGCCTTCCGCCAGCATCGCACCCAGCAGACCGCTCAATGCCCCCAGCAGCACGAACTCGGCAGCCTGCAGACGGGCCAGCAGGCTCTGCCCGGCACCGAATACCTTGTAGAGCGCGCCTTCGTGTTCTCGTGCGGGGCGGCTGGCCACCAGGGCCGCGTAGAGCACGCTGGCACCGGCCAGCAGTACCAGACCGAGAATCAGCTCGACGGCCCGCGAGACCTGGGCGATCAGCTCCTGCACCCGCGTGAGAATCGCGTCGATGTTGATCAGGGACACGCTGGGGTAATCGCGCACCAGCGGTGCCAGCGCTCCCTCCTCCTCGAGATGAAACGCCGTCATGTAGCTGTGGGCGAAGCTCTCGAGCGCCCCGGGCGGGAAGATCACATAGAAGTTGGGCATGAAGCTGTCCCAGTCCACATGGCGCAGATTGACCACCTGCGCCTTGAGGGTCTCGCTGCCGATGGTGAACGACAGGCTATCGCCGATGGACAGTCCCATGCGCTGCGCCAGGTCTTCCTCCATCGAGACCGGCACCCCCTGCGCCTCGGCGATGGCCTGACGGCGCGAGGGTTCGGCATCCGCGAAGTCCTCGAGCGGCGCCCAGTCACCTGCCGTCACGCGGTTGTGATCAGGCAGATCACGATGCCAGGTGAGATTGAGCTCTCGCTGGGGCACGCCGCGTGAGGCTTCAGCCTCCCCGGTGCCTTCCTGCATGCCACCGGCCGCCTGTTCCGTGTCCGGCTGACGTTCACGGGTAGCGGCATTTTCCAGCGCCCGCTGCTGTGAGCGACCCAGCAAGGATTCGCCTTTCAGGGCGGTGATGCGCCCTCGCACCATCGGATAGAGCTCACTCAGGCCGTCTTGGGGCGACTCAGCCCCTTGCGCCTCCACGATGGCCGACAGCTCCTCGCCGAAGGCCTGCTGCTGGCCCGGCTGGATGTTGATGGCGAAGTGGTTGGGGGCATTGGCCGGAATCTGCGCCTGCCAGCGGCTGATCAGATCACCACGCACCAGCGCGATCAGTGCCACGGCCGCGAAGGTGACGGCGAAGGCCACCAGCTGACCGAGACTGGCGCCGCGACGCCGCGCCAGCAACCCGCCCGCCAGACGGACCGGCCGACTCCAGCCACCCTGTCCCCGCGTACGCGCCACCACCTTGACCATCAGTGACAGCAGCAGCTGCCCCACCACCAGCAACAGACCCAGCCCGATGATGCCGCCGACCAGCAACCCGGCCGCCAGCATGAGATCGCCCGAGTAGAGCCACATCAAGGCGCCGAACACCAGACTGGCCATCGCCACCACCACCCACGCCGAGGCCGGCAGCGGGGCCAGTTCACGCCGCAGCACCTTGAGCGCACTGACCTGACGCAGGCGCAGCAGCATCGGACCGGCGAAGCCGGCCAGCACCGCCAGTGCCGTCAGAATCCCCAATGCCAGCGGCAAGGGGCCCGGCGCCGGCAGCTCCAGCGGCAGGAAGCGCTCCAGCAGTGCCACCAGCCCCATCTGCCCCAGCAGCCCCAATACGGCCCCCAGGGTGCTGGCCAGCAGCGCCAGCCAGCCAAGCTGAGCGGCAAACAACCGTGACAGCTGACGCTGGGAAGCCCCGAAGCAGCGCCATAGCGCGGCACTGTCCAGATGGCGTTCCACATAGCGGCGCGTCGACATCGCCACCGCGACCCCGGCCAGCAGCACCGCCACCAGCCCGGCCAGACTCAGATACTTGTCGGCACGCTCCAATGAGCGCCCCAGTCGCGGGCGATCCTCACGCACGTCCTTGAGGCGCACCTCGGCATTGTCGGCACTCGCCAGCAGCGGCGCGATGGCATCGCGCGCCTGCTGCACCGCCGCCGGATCGCCAGCGGCCAGCAGGCGATATTCCATGCGTGAACCGGGCTGGATCAGACCGGTCGCCTCGAGATCCGCCATGTTGAACATCAGGCGCGGGCTGAATTCGGAGAAACCGCCCTGCTGGTCCGGCTCACGAGTGATCAGGCCGGTCAGGGTCAGGGTCTTGCGTCCCACGGTGAGGGTATCCCCCGGCGACACTCCCAGCGCCGTGGCCAGGCGTGGCACCAGCCAGGCCTCCCCGGGTGGCGGGATGGCGGGGCGCGTGGCGGCTCTCTCCCCATCAGCCGACCCGTCGTCGGCAGGCTTGCCGTCCGCCCCCGCGATTCGGGTCTCGGGCGTATCGGAGGCAAGCTCGACCTGCCCCATCAGCGGATACCCCGGCGAGACTGCCTTGAGGCTCGAGAGCACGAAGCTGTCGCCATGCGAGGCCATCGAGACCATGCCCAGCTGCGGCGACATCTCGAGCCCGGCCTCCTCGAAGGCCTGCCGGAAACGCGGGTCCAGTGGATTGCTGGACTCCAGCACCAGATCTCCCCCCAGCAGCTGTCCCGCCTGGCGCGTGAGGCCACGATCCAGACGATCCAGAAAGAAGCCGATCATGGTGGTCGCGGCCACCGCCAGCATCAACGCCAGAAACAGCGCCCGCACATCACTGGCACGCAGGTCCCGCAGCAGGCCACGCAACGCAAGCGGCAGACGCATGGCGCCCCCGCGCGGCGATCGCGCGTCAGATGTCATGCTGGCATCAGTCATGCTGCCCTCCTTGCGGTGTGGCTACCGCAGGTGCCGAGGCATCGTCCTGCCATTCGACCAGCTTGCCGGCTTCCAGCGTCAGACAGCGATCACAGCGCCTGGCCAGGGTCAGATCATGGGTGACCAGAATCAGCGTGGTGCCGCGCTCACGGTTGAGCGTGAACAGCAGCTCCGCGATGCGATCACCGGTAGCGGTATCCAGATTGCCGGTGGGCTCATCGGCGAACACCAGCCCCGGTCCCGCCACGAAAGCGCGGGCGATCGCCACCCGCTGCTGCTCGCCGCCAGACAGATGACGCGGCAGGTGATCAAGACGCTCTCCCAGCCCGACCCGCGCCAGCCAGTCACGTGCCTTGGCCTCGATATCGCCCCGGGGCGCCAGCTCCAGCGGCATCAGCACGTTCTCCAACGCCGTCAGGGTCGGCAGCAGCTGGAAATTCTGGAACACGAAGCCCACCTGCCCCGCGCGCAGCGCCGCACGCCCGTCTTCATCCAATCCGGCAAGCGAGGTGCCGAACAGGCGAATATCGCCCTGGGTCGGACTGTCCAGCCCCGCCAGCAACCCCAGCAGCGTGGATTTTCCGGAACCGCTGGCCCCGATGATCGCCACGCTCTCGCCGGCTGCCACGGCAAGCTCTAGATCTTCAAGAATGGTCAACTGGCCGTCACCGCTGGCGACACGCTGGGTCAGACCCGTGACATTGAGGACTGCCGTCGGCGCCTGCGGATTCGCTGCTGACGGTGCCGCGACTGACGCATGATCCGACGCAAAGGGGGCGTCGTTAATGGAGGCGTTATGTGACATCGTGTCTGCTCGCTTATGGTAGTGAACGGGATGGCCATGAACGCCAGTCCCCGAAACGGATGTGAAACGTGTGCAGATGATGGAGATGAGGAATGCAGAGATGGCTGGTGAATCGCCGTGAAACGCAACGTCTGTCCCGAGTCGCCGAACCGCGCGCCGCGCGCAAGACTGCCGGACTCACGCGGCTGCGCAATGCGCTTGCCAGTTCGGCACTGACCCTCGTGGCCGTGCTGGCGCCTCAGGTGGCGCTGGCAGAGGCGCCGGCTCCCTGGCTGGTGGTCGGCGACTCCCTCTCGGCCGGCTACGGCATCGACAGCAGCCGGGGTTGGGTCGCGTTGCTCGACGAGCGCCTCGAGGACACCCTGGGCAACGATGCGCCGGAGGTCATCAATGCCAGCATCAGCGGCGATACCACCGAAGGCGGCCTGAATCGCCTGCCGGCACTGCTCGACCGACACGACCCTTCGCTGGTAATGATCGAACTGGGCGGCAACGATGGCCTGCGCGGCCTTCCACCTGCGCGCATGCAATCCAATCTGGCCAGCATGATCGATGCCGTGGAAGATGCCGGCGCCCAGCCCGTGCTGCTGGGGATCGAGATCCCGCCCAACTATGGCCCGGCCTATACCGACGCCTTCCGCCAAGTCTATCGGGCGCTGGCCGACGAATACTCCGTGCCGTTGGTGCCCTTCATTCTCGAGGGCATCGCCACGGCACCGGCCGGCCAGAAACTGATGCAACAGGACCGTATCCACCCGACGGCCAAGGCCCAGCCGAGGTTGCTGGACAACATCTGGCCGACGCTCAAGCCGCTCGCGCTACCTGCCACACAGTGACCCTGCACGTGTCTACCTTGCCTGAACATGACATGGGGCATCCCGGCCAGAATCAAAGGTGACGGTGGTTTCCCGAAGGGCGTGTCCTCTCGATACGCCCTCTCGATACGCCCTCTCGACAAGCCCTCCCGACAAGCCCTCTTGTCATGCCCTGCCGCCACGCTTTTCATCACGCTCGTCCATCGTGCCCCGCCCGGGGCGCTTCGCCCTTCAGAGCACTGAGGATTCCACCATGAGCAAGTCCCGCAAGGCAGCCCCCGGCAAGTCAGCCCCCACAGCGACACCCGCGCATGCGGCAACCGGGCAGCTCCCGTCGGCCCCCGAAACTCCCCACATGACGCTCGGGCCGGTCTCCAGCGACGCCTACCCTTACGACAAGCGGCTCAAGCGCAAGGTCTACGAGGCCGAGAAGCGGGCCCTGCAGATCGAGCTGCTCAAGGTCCAGCATTGGCTGCGTGACAGTGGCGAGCGGCTTGCCATCGTGTTCGAGGGGCGTGACGCCGCCGGCAAGGGCGGTACCATCAAGCGCTTCATGGAATACCTCAACCCGCGTTTCGCGCGCATCGTGGCACTGGACAAGCCCAACGAGACGGAGAAGGGACAGTGGTACTTCCAGCGCTACGTCTCGCGCTTTCCCACCAGTGGTGAAGTCGTGCTGTTCGATCGCAGCTGGTACAACCGTGCAGGAGTCGAGGCGGTGATGCGCTTCGCCAGCCCTGACGAGGTCGAGCGTTTTCTCATCCAGGTGCCACAGCAGGAGCGCCTGTGGGTCGAGGATGGCCTGCATCTGGTCAAGCTCTATTTCTCGGTCTCCCGGGAAGAGCAGTCCAATCGTTTCGCCAAGCGCGCCGCCGACCCACTGACGCGCTGGAAACTGTCACCGATGGACGCCGTGGCCCAGGAGAAGTGGGACGACTACACCACCGCGGCCGAGGCGATGTTCGCGCGTACCCACAGTCGCCACGCGCCCTGGACGCTGATTCGCTCCGATGACAAGCGTCGTGCTCGCATCGGCGCACTGCGCCATGTGCTCAGCCAGCTCGACTACCCCGGCAAGGACACACGGCTGATCGGCACGCCGGACCCATTGATCGTGGTGGATGCCGGCCGTCTGATCCTGCCCACGGACTAGTACGCCCCTGAGGATGCAGGCGCGGGCGGAGCGCGCTCATGTCGTGTGTGACAGTGTCTCCGGCGCCTTCTGCAGCTGCTGCAGGCCCAGGCCTGCCAGAATCAGCACCAGCCCCGCGAGTGTCGAGGTCAGGATCGGCTCGCCGACGATGAAGTGCAGCAGCGTCAACGACACGGGGGGAGACAGGAAGATCAGATTGGAGACCTTGGCGGTACGCGACACCTTGTGGACCGCCAGCTGCCAGAGCACGAAGGCGATGCCCATCTCGCACAGGCCGACATAGAGCCCGGCCATCAGCGCCTGAGGATTGGCGTCTTCCCCGATGAAGTTGCCAAACCCCGGCCCGATGGCCACCAGCAAGGTCAGGACCGGCAAGGCGACGCTGAAGTTCTGCCACTGGGCGACCAGCGGGGCGCGGGCATCCCGCGCGTTCAGCAGCCAGTAGAGGGCCCACAGCAGGGTCGAGCCCAGCGCCAGTCCGACGCCGAGGGGGTCGGCGAAGGCGACATCGAACACCTGCCCGCGGGTGGCGATGGTCCACACCCCGGCGTAGGCGATCAGCCCTGCCGCGACATCGATGCGCGTCAGGCGCTGCGCGAGGATCGGCACGGCAAGAAAGGCCATCGCCAGTGCCCAGGTATAGTTGAGCGCCATGGCCTCCTGCCCCGGCAGACGTGCATAGGCGCCGAACAGCACCAGATAATAGCCGACCGGGTTCATCAGTCCGGCCCAGGCCGCTGTCCGCCAGCCGCCTTTCCAGCCGCTGGCGAGCGCCTCGCGCAGCCGACCCTGACGCCACATCAGCACGCCGATCAACAGCCAGGAGACCAGCGCTGCCAGCCACACCAGCTCCAGCGGAGACATCTGCGCCAGCGCCAGCTTGAAGGCCGTTGCCACGGTCGACCACAACCCGACCGCTCCCAGACCATAGAGCATGGCCTCCCTGTCCTGACTCATGGCATGCTTCCTCGCAATTCGGACACCGCCATCCTGGCGGTGTCGACCTGACGCCCATGCCCGCCATGCGCGTCGCAGGCTTGAGCATCGCGCGCGTGGCGTGCAGCTGCAAGCCCGTGTACGCAAAGGACGCTTTACGATGACCACCAGCCCCTCTTCGCAGCTACCGCACGCCAACCCGCAGCCCGATCCCCCCTCCACGGCGCTGGTCAGCGCCTACCGTCTCGACGGCAAGGGCAGCGCGACCCTCTTGAGCGATGATGAGCTGCGCCAGGCCTGGCAGGAGCCGGAGGCCTTGATCTGGATGCACCTCGATTACACGCGAGGCGACGTCAATGATTATCTCGCCGGCATCGCGCAGCTGGATGATCCCAGCATCGAGGCCCTCACCGAGCTGGACACACGCCCACGCGTCGCACGTTTCGGCGGCGGCATCGTCACCACCCTGCGCGGCATCAATCTCAACCCGGGTGCCGCGCCGGAAGACCTGCTGTCCCTGCGCCTGTGGATGAGCCCGACTCGCCTGATCACCCTGCGCCGACGCCCCTTCCAGTCGATCACCCAGGTACGCGAGCAGCTGGAAGCCGGCCAGGGAGCCGAAAACATCTCCTGGCTGCTGGCGATGATCAGCGATGCGCTGGTCGATCGCGTCGCCGAGCTAAGCCACCGCCTTGACGATCAACTGGCGATCCTCGAGGAGGATCAGCTCAATGACGTGGAGATCGATCCCGACGACATCACGCGGCTGCGCCGCCCGTTGATCACCCTGCGGCGCTTCATGGGGCCTCAGCGCGACTGCCTGGCCCAGCTGGCTCAGGGGCCCTTGTGGATCGATGAGCAGGCGCGACTGGACCTGCGCGAGATCGCCAACCAGCTGTCGCGTTACGTGGAGGACTTTCAGGCCATGCAGGAACGCGCCCTGATCCTTCACGAGCAGCGCATGAGTGAGCACAACGAGCAGCTCAACCAGCGCATGTACCTGCTCTCCGTCATCACCGCCGTCTTCCTGCCGCTGGGCTTCCTCACCGGACTGCTGGGCGTCAATGTCGGCGGGATTCCCGGCAGCGAGAGCCCATGGGGCTTCACGCTGTTCGTCGGCATGACGCTTGGGGTCGTCGCGATGCAGATGTGGCTGCTCAAGCGCAAGAAATGGTGGTGACGCGGATCGGGGCATCCGTCACGGTGTCGGGGTGCCCTGTTCGCGGCTGGCGCGGTCGATATGACCGAGATCGCGCTCCGGGTCGAGCACATCACGCACGCGTTGCTTGAGGTCACGGCTGTCCGGGAAGCCGCCATCCCGCTTGCGCTCCCAGAGCACCTGCCATTCGGCGTCAGGCGCAGGCTGGCAGAGCACCTCGAAGTGTCCGCCGTGACTGGGCGCGAGAGCGACCTCATCCAGCGCTTCCCCGAAGGTGGAGAGCAGTTCCTGGGCATACCAGGCCGCGCGCAGCAGCCAGTTGCAGCCGGTGCAGTAGTGAATGCGAATCTTGAGCGTGGACGGTTGATCCATGAGAGCGAGCGTTCCAATCGTGAGTGAAGAGTTGCCGTTCCCACTTCACTGCAGCGAGGCGTTCGGGTCAATGCCGAAATGCGTGCAGGGATGAGAGCGTCGACAACTGGCACTGGGCATCCCCGCACGGGCACGGAATAATGAGGATTCAGCCGCCGACCTTCGGAGCCATGCATGTCAGACCCGTCATCGTCCTCGTCCCCATCGTCTCCCTCCTCGCGCTCGGCCTCAAGGCCCTCGTCAGATGCCTCGACGGAGGCCACGACGACAGGGACGCCTGACCCCCAGAAGGAGCACGCCACGGGACAACGCCCGGAGCAGGACCAGGTCAAGGACACCACCAGCGGCGCCCAGAGCCGCTTCTTCGAGCGCATGACCGGCGATGAAGACTCGCGCATGTGCAAGGATATCTCCGAGGATGCCTGCCATCAGCAGCCCGGCAATGTCTGGCGCCATCTGCTGGCCTCGCTGGGGACCAAGCTGGCCGACGAGCTGGCAAGTGCACGCCTGGTGCTGCCGTGGCTGCTGGGATTGATCGGCGCCCCGGTGTGGATGGTGGGGCTGCTGGTGCCGATTCGTGAAGCCGGCGCCCTGCTGCCGCAACTGGTGGTGGCGGGCTTCATCCGCCCGCTCCCGCGGCGCAAATGGGTCTGGGTCGCGGGGTCCGTGCTGCAAGCGCTGATGGCCTTCAGCCTGGTGATCATCACGCTGCTCTCTCGAGGCGACGGTGACAGTGGCCTGGGCGGCAGCCTGGCCGGTGGCCTGGTGCTGGGGTGTCTGGTCGTGCTGTCACTGGGGCGTGGCGTGGCCTCCATCGCCACCAAGGACGTGCTGGGCAAGACGATCGCCAAGCAGCGCCGTGGCCGCCTGATGGGATGGAGTGGCAGCCTGGCCGGCGCCATGACGTTGCTCGCGGGGGGTGTTCTGATGCTGCTGGGCGAGCAGCCCGGTCAACAGGTGCTTGCCACCCTGATGGCGATCGCGGCACTGGGCTGGAGCCTGAATGCTTTCTGCGCGGCGCTGATCAAGGAAGATCGCGGCGCCACCAGCGGCGGTGCCAATGCCTGGGACACCGTGCGCCAGGGGTTCAGCCAGCTGCGCCATGACGCCGCCTTCCGCAATTTCAATCTGGCGCGTGCGCTGTTGCTCTCAAGTGCCCTGGCCCTCCCCTACATCGCGCTGCTGGGCCAGCAGCAGAGTGGCGAAAGCCTCGGCGGACTCGGGGTACTGGTGGTCGTGTCAGGCCTGGCGGGCATGGTCGCCAGCCCCATCTGGGGCAAGCTTGCCGATACCTCGAGTCGGCGCGTGATGCGCAACGCCGGCGCCGGTGCCGCCGTGTGCTGCGCGCTGGCCGGCAGCATGGTGTGGTGGCCCGGAGCGCTTTCCGACAGCGTCTGGAGTTATGCCGTGGTCTACGGGTTGCTGGTGATCGCACATTCCGGCATCCGTCTGGGACGCAAGACCTACGTGGTGGATCTCGCCAGCGCTGACAATCGCGCGCTCTACGTGGCTCTGTCCAACACCCTCACCGGCGTGCTGATGCTGGTGCTGGGTCTGGCCATCGGCGGTCTGGCCCAATGGCTGGGCAGCGAGTGGCTGCTGCTGATTCTGGCCGGTGTCGCCACGGCGGCCGCCCTGTGTGCGCAACGTCTGCCGGAAGTGGAAGACGACTGATACCGGACAGAGCGGTCTGCCAAACCTCGCGACGGGGGCCCGGGACAGACGCTGGCCCCCGACACATTAGCGGCTGCGATTGCATAAGCCGCGTCTCCCCGCCATAGTGAAACCGATGATGGTGCTGGAATGTCCGGGCACACGGACAGGCACCCGATACCCGTACTCTCGGGCTCGGTCACAAGGGCCGGGTTCTTTAGCCGCAAGGATCAGTGCCAGATGAAAAGACCCCACATGATCAGCCCCGAGCTGCTCGAGAGAGTGGTGAATGCCTCGGACGATGGCATCGTGGTGGCCGAACAGGAAGGTGACGAGAACATCCTGATCTACGTGAATCAGGGCTTCG
Source organism: Cobetia marina (assembly GCF_001720485.1). Lineage (GTDB taxonomy): Bacteria > Pseudomonadota > Gammaproteobacteria > Pseudomonadales > Halomonadaceae > Cobetia > Cobetia marina. The sequence continues at coordinate 1,025,339 of NZ_CP017114.1, read as the reverse complement.
AGCGCCTTACCGGTTACAGCGCCGACGAGATTCTCTACCGCGATTGCCGTTTTCTGCAGAATGACGACCGTGACCAGCCACAGCTGGACAACATCCGTGCCGCGCTGCGCGACAAGCGCCCGTGCCGCGAGATACTGCGCAACTATCGCAAGGATGGCAGCCTGTTCTGGAACGAACTCTCCATGACACCGGTCTTCGACGAGCACGACAATCTCCAGTACTTCGTCGGTGTCCAAAAGGATGTCACCAGCCTGATGACCGCGCATGAGGAGCTGGAGCGCCTGCGGGAAGCCCGCAAGAGCGATGTCGAGTGATCACTGACACGCTCCCCTCCTTTCGGCCATGAACCACTCGCCAACGCCCACCACCCGGTGGGCGTTGGCGTTCGTGCGCAGACGAAAACTTCCCCGCGACCCACCAGAGCATGCTTCCACGCACACAGGACTTGTCATCGAACTTCTCCAGCGCTATATAGCGAAGGAGCCTTCGGCAGGTCGCCGCAGGCGGTGTCTGACGCCTCGCGTCTGGCAGACTGATTCATGATCGGGAGGTCCGCCCATGGCCCGCGAACAATTCCTCGACGATATCGATGCTACCGCCCTGGCGGAGGAAGCCACCAACGACGTGGACTTCGAACTGTCTTCCAGCTCCACCCCCGCCAGGCCCCAGCGCAGCGACTCACGCCAGCGCCTCGAAGCCCTGCTGGAAGAACGTGCGCTGGCACGCTCCATCCGTGAAGGCTGGGACGATGAAGCGGATGATGATGACCTGCTGGACGCCAGTGACTGGGGAGAGGAGGAGTGAGCGCCTCGCGATGAGGCCGGGGCTGGCCTCGAGATGCCCCTTCAGGGAAGGTTCGCCACACCGCTTCCCGGTGAAGGCCAGGGGGTTGCAGCCCCGTCAGCGAACCGGCCATGGAATGGCCGCCGTCACGCCAACGATGGCCCTGACTGGTCAAGCGTGACCACGGGCACTATCATCAGCGCGTCATTCCATTCTCCAACCAAATTGGGATTCCATGGCGCAATACGTCTATACCATGAACCGGGTGGGCAAGGTCGTCCCCCCGAAGCGCGAGATTCTCAAGGACATCTCGCTGTCCTTCTTCCCGGGTGCCAAGATCGGTGTGCTCGGTCTCAACGGCTCGGGCAAGTCCTCGCTGCTGCGCATCATGGCCGGCGTGGATCAGGACTACAACGGCGAAGCGCGTCCCATGCCGGGCCTCAATGTCGGCTACCTCCCCCAGGAGCCGGAGCTCGATGATTCCAAGAACGTGCGCGAGTGCGTCGAGGAATCTCTGGCCCACATCAAGAATGCCCAGGCGGAGCTGGATGAAGTCTATGCCGCCTACGCCGAGCCGGACGCCGACTTCGACGCCCTCGCCGCGCGTCAGGCCAAGCTCGAGGACCTGATCCAGGCCTCCGACGCCCACAACCTCGAGCGCAAGCTGGAAGTGGCCGCCGAAGCGCTGCGCCTGCCGCCGTGGGATGCCAATGTCGGCGTGCTGTCCGGTGGTGAACGCCGCCGTGTCGCCCTCTGCCGCCTGCTGCTCTCGAGCCCCGACATGCTGCTGCTGGATGAGCCGACCAACCACCTGGACGCCGAGTCCGTCGCCTGGCTGGAGCGCTTCCTGCACGATTACGCCGGCACCGTGGTCGCCATCACCCACGACCGTTACTTCCTCGACAATGTCGCGGGCTGGATTCTCGAGCTCGACCGTGGCCAGGGCATTCCCTTCGAAGGCAACTATTCCTCGTGGCTGGAGCAGAAGGACGCTCGCCTGCAGCAGGAAGCCAAGCAGGAAGCCTCACGCAACAAGGCCATCCAGCAGGAGCTCGAGTGGGTTCGCCAGAATCCCAAGGGTCGTCAGGCCAAGAGCAAGGCGCGTCTCAACCGCTTCGAGGAAATGCAGTCCGGTGATTTCCAGAAGCGCAACGAGACCAACGAGATCTACATTCCGCCGGGACCGCGTCTGGGCGACAAGGTCATCGAGCTGCACAACGTCACCAAGCGTTTCGAGGACAAGCTGCTGTTCGACGACCTGTCCTTCACCATTCCCCAGGGTGCCATCGTCGGTATCGTCGGCGGCAACGGTGCGGGCAAGTCCACGCTGTTCAAGCTGGTGACCGGCAAGGAAACCCCGGACAGCGGCGAAGTGGTGCTGGGCGAGACCGTCAAGATCGCCTACGTCGAGCAGCTGCGTGATGGCCTGGAAGACAATCAGACTGTCTGGGAAGCCGTCTCCGGCGGCCAGGACATGCTCAACATCAATGGCCATGAAGTCTCGTCGCGCGCCTATGTCGGCCGCTTCAACTTCAAGGGCACGGATCAGCAGAAGCGTCTGTCTGATCTGTCCGGTGGTGAGCGTGGTCGTCTGCAGCTGGCGCAGACGCTCAAGCAGGCCGCCAACGTGCTGCTGCTGGATGAGCCGTCCAACGATCTGGACATCGAGACCCTGCGTGCACTGGAAGAGGCGCTGCTCGCCTTCCCGGGCTGTGCACTGGTCATCTCGCACGACCGCTGGTTCCTGGATCGCATCGCGACCCACATCCTCGCCTACGAAGGGGACTCCAACGTGGTGTTCTTCGAGGGCAGCTACAGCGAGTACGAAGAGGATTACCATGCGCGTGTCGGCAACGATGCGCCCAAGCGCATGAAGTACAAGCGTATCGATGCCTGATCCGGTGATCTGAACCGCTGGATTGACCAGGACGCCCTTGCCGCTGACGCCGCAAGGGCGTCCTGCGTTTGAGGCAAGCCTCACGAGGGCGCTCCTGCTTCGCCTCTGGCACTTGCAGTCAGGCCGAACACGGGAGATAACGGGGCGAATGCTTGCCGTCACTCACGGCCGTCCGTCGCACACGCCGTCGCGCCACTCACAGGATCAGGAATTGCCCATGAATCGCTGGCTGCAACAGCCGCTGATGTGGTTACGCACCTTCACCACCAGCATCGCCTATCTGCCAAGCCTGCTGGCGACGCTCTATATCCTGCTTGGCTTGATCTCGGTGCTGCCTTCCGGCCTCCCCGAGCCACATGAATTGCCAGCCAGCGAGATGCTGAATGCCCTGACCTTCAAGGAGCACGACACGCCGCGCACCCTGCTGGCGGCACTGGTCGGCGGGCTCATTTCGCTGATGGTCTTCAGTTTCACCATGGTGATGAGCGTGCTGACCCAGGCGGGCGCACAGTTCTCCCACAAGTTGCTGCTGGGGCTGGTGACCGAGCGTCACCATCAGCTGGTGCTGGGACATTATCTGGGCAGTCTGCTGTTCCTGCTCATCAACCTGATGGTACCCAATACCGGCGATTCGCCAACGCTATGGCGCTCCATCGCGGTCTATCTGGGCGTGTTGATGATGGTCAATTGCCTCGGGATGTTCATCTACTTCATCCACCAGGCATCACAATCCGTGCAGATCAATGCCGTGGCTCGCCGCCTGTCCGGGCGCACGCGGGTCTCGCTTGAACGACTGCGAGAGCGCAATCGCCACGACGGTTTCGGCGAGCGCCAGATCACTCGCGACACGTCACGCTGTCAGCTGCTGAGAGCAAAGCGACGCGGCTATGTGCAGCAGGTCGATTTCGCGGCCCTTCGCCAGCTGGCCATCGACCACGACATGATCGTGCACCTGGACTTCGCGCTCGGGGCCTTCATCGTCAGTGGCATGCCGCTGATGCGCATCGAATGGCCTGCGGGCCTGCCCGAAGGCGTCTCGGCGGGTGATGAGCTCGATGAGCACCATCAGGCAGGACTGATCAAGAAGCTGCGCGCGGCACTGGGCTATCTGGATGGGGAATCCGTCGATGACCTTCACGAGCACGGCCTGACCCAGCTGATGGAAGTCGCCATCAAGGCGCTGTCTCCCGGCATCAATGATCCGGGCACCGCACGCCTGTGCCTGCATCAACTCACCGAACTGCTCAGTGAGCGCATGCAGCTGCCCCTGTGCAACTGCTGCGTGGATGAGGAAGATCACATACGGGTCAGCTGGGAGATGGAGAGCTTCGACAGTCTGCTCTACCGCAGCATCTCCCCCATCCTGCACTATGGTCGTGATGACCTCTCGATCTGTCTGGCGCTGCTCTCGCTGCTCAAGACACTGTCACTGCTGGGCAGCGATGACGCGCAACTGGCATTGCTGCAACAACATGCCGACAAGGTGGTGGAGGCCATCCTTGCCCAGGCACAGTTCGAGGTGGACAGGCGCTTCATCGAGCAGGGCCTCAAGGCCGGGCATCATCGTCTGACGCTGCCAGGTACCCCGTGGTGACGTGCTGGCCTGATGACTTGCTGCTGGCCTGATGACTTGCTGCTGGCCTGATGACTTGATGGCTTGCTGACCTGAAGGCCTGATGGCCTGGTGACACGCAAACGCCCGCAGCGGTCGCTACCGTCTGCGGGCGTTTGCGTCGTGATGAAAGCCGTCCGTATCAGGGCTTGCGACGCCCCTTGAAGAACGACACCAGGAACAGCACCAGGAAGACGACGAACAGTACCTTGGCGATGGTGGCCGCAGTACCCGCGATACCGCCAAAGCCGAGTACGGCGGCAATCACGGCAACGATCAGAAAGATGATGGCATAGTTGAGCATGGCAATTCCTTATGTCATGGAGAACCGGTAGTGGGCGACGACCGCAGCGGCACGACGACTGCCTCTGCATGTGGCGCCTCATTCGACGCGCTCGCCCTTCGCTCATCAGGTGTGGCTGCTGACGTGATTGCCAGAGGGCGGAGTCACGACAGACCGCTTGATCACCTTGTCCATGTGAAGATGGTAATCAATACAAGTAAAGTCAAGGCCATGTCTCGAATTGGTAAAAGATTTTCCCGCGCGGGTTGAAAGCCTCCCTCATCATCCGCAGGTCTATTTTCAGGCACACGGCAGGCGGCATCCGGTTGGCCGCACGCATGCAGCTCGGACAAGTGGCGCTGCTTGTCGGGTGCCGCCTGATCTCCATCGAAAACGCCCCGCCAGGAAGTTCCTGGCGGGGCGTTTTCGATGATGCCCATGCGTGTCGCGTCACGGCAGATCTCGTCGGCTCACACATGGGCTCAAGTGACGTTTACAGCGCCGCGATCATGGCCTCGGCATAGGCGATGAGCTCCGGCTCGCTCATGACCTCGACCCGATTCAGGCCACTGTCCACGCTGGCAGGCCGCCCTTCCTTCACCAGCAGCGTACGCGGATAGCCCGCCCCACCGATGCGCTCGCTCAGCTGCGCATGTGCCTCACTCAGATAGACTCCGCGAGTCTCCTGCACGCACAGACTCACCAGCGGCAGACCACCTCGCGCCAGGGCCGCCTCGAAGGCCGGCAGCGCCGGACGCTGACGCACGGTGCAGTCCGGGCACCACTGCGCAATCTGATTGAGGACGAAGGTATCGCCGGCCGCCAGGCGTGCTTCGACATCGGCCAGAGTGGCGAGAGAAGACGTGTCATTGCTCATGGTTCACCTCAATACAGGGACGGATCGGATTTCTCTGGACGAGTCTTGAAACGGCGATGCAACCACAGGTACTGCTCGGGATGCTTGCGGATCGCCCCCTCGATGAAGGCATTGATGCGCGTGGCATCTGCGACATCATCGCCACTCGGGAAGTTGTCGAGTGCCGGGAGATACTCCAGCGTATAGGTACGATTGTCCGGATTGCGATGGAACATCAAGGGCATCACCGGCGCCCCTGTCATGCGGGCGATCTTGGCCGTCAGCTTGATGGAGGCGGCATCGATACCGAAGAACGGCGCGAAGACGCTGACGTCCCGACCGAAATCCTGATCCGGCGAATACCACACGCCATGCCCGCTCTTGATGCGGCGCACCACACCCCGCAGGTCATGACGGTCGATGGCGGTGCCGAAGATGCCATTGCGCGCGCGCGTCATGAAACGCTCGAACAGCGGGTTGTCATGCGGGCGATAGACGACATCGGCCGGGAAGAACAGCGAGTGCAGTGCGCCACCGAGATCCAGTGTCGAGAAATGGATGCCCACGATGAGCGCGCCCTTGCCCTGCGCCATGGCGCGCTCCATGTGCTCCTGACCCTTGAAGGTCACGCGGTCGCGCATGTGCTCCGGGTCTCGACACCACCCCGTGGCGGTCTCGAAGATGCCGATGCCGTTGGCATGGAAGGTCTTGCGTACCTGACGCGCACGCTCCGCTTCGCTCCATTCGGGGAAGCACAGCTTGAGATTGGTGTCCGTGATATGGCGACGACGCTTGCCGAAACGCCATGCCAGCTCACCGATGCCGCGCCCCAGCCACAGCTTGGCGCACCAGGGCAGGAAGGCCGAGGCCTTCATGGCCCCGATTCCCAGCCAGGCCGGCCAGTAACGGGGATGCGCAAAACTCTCGGGGTAGGTCTTCTTGGCCATGACTCTCTCGTTCAACGGGCAACGGCGGCCATTGTAGACCGCCCGAGCCCTGCCGTCAGGTCAGGCGCACGTATCCACTGCCTGAGAGGCCATCGGGTCCGCCTCGCGTGCCTGACTACCGTGATAATGCTTGGGAACACGCGGCAGGATCCCTGTCAGCAGGGTATAGCTGATGGTGTCACAACTGGCGGCCACGCGATTGACCTCCAACCCCTCGCCCCACAGCACCACGCGAGAACCGACGCCCGCTTCCGGCAGGTCGGTGATATCCACCGTCAGCATGTCCATCGACACCTTGCCGGCCAGCACGGTTTCCTGGCCATCGACCAGTACGGGGGTCCCGTCCACCGCATGGCGATCGTAGCCATCCCCATAGCCACAGGCGACGACACCGATACGTGTCGGACGCGTCGCCACGAAACGTCCGGCATAGCCCACCGGCTCGCCGATGGCGATCTCGCGTACGGCAATGATGGCGGAAGACAGGGTCATCACCGGCTTCAGACGGCGGCTGGCATCATTGGCCCCTTCCAGCGGGTCCGCGCCGTACAGCATGATGCCGGGACGATTCCAGGCGGCATGCGATTGCGGCCAGGCAAGCGTCGCCGGGGAGTTGGCCAGACAGAGTGGCAGGGCAAGCTCAGCGGCAAGCGCTTCCACTGCCGCCATCTGATGCTGGAAATAATCGGGCGTCAGGCTGTCGGCCGTGGCGAAATGCGTCATCAGGTGAAGGTCCTGCGCCTTGCCACTCGCCACCAGGCGTTCCTTGACCGCCCTGGCCTGCTCGGCATCGAAGCCGAGACGATGCATGCCGGAATCGAACTTGATCCAGCAGGATATCGGCCCGGGGAGCGTTGCCGCCTCCAGGGCGGCCAGCTGCCATTCACTGTGGATGGCACACCAGAAGTCATGCTGCGCCGCCAGCTGGTATTCCGATGCCTCGAAGACACCTTCGAGCAATACCACCGGATGCGTGATACCGCCTTCCCGCAGCGCGAGCGCTTCTTCGATGGTCGCGACGGCAAATGCCGGTGCCAGATCTGCCAGCGCACGGGCACATGCCACGGCCCCGTGGCCATAGGCGTCAGCCTTGATCACGGCGAGCGAGCGGGAATTCGGCGCCAGCTCACAGGCCAGCTGATAATTGTGGCGCAGGGCATCCAGATCAATATCAGCACGCAACGGGCGGGACATGAGGCAACTCCAGACAATGAGAAAGAGGGACAGACACGACGAATCACGCACGGGTGACGCAGCAAGTTGGGACCTGCCAACGAGCGAGCAAGGCACGCACCATGAAAAGGAGGCGGCCAACCGGAGCAGGCGTTCTCCAGCCATCAATTATTTTCCATCATCGCGCCAAGGTCACGGTGAAAACCACCAAACATCAAGCCAACTTCTTGACGTTATCTCTGGTTTTCATCAAATCAATGGCATATTCCTCCAGACAAGCATCACAGCTGTTGTCATTCACGCTTCACGGCGAGATTTCTGCCCCCCGATACGCGAACACCCCCACCGGCAATGGCCGATGGGGGTGTCAGGAGAAGCCGGTCAGGCCAGTATCAGATCACTGGGCCGGGCCATCCAGCTCGGTATCGTCTTCGTCCTGCAGAACCAGTGATACCTGACGATCGCGCTTGAGGCTCTCGTTCAGATCGCGCACGGTGTTGACGTCGATGATGCCCGCCGCCTGGCGCAGGTTGAGCAGATCCAGCACGTAGGTGTAACGCGAGGAGGCATAGTCCGCCAGGGCCTGATAGAGCGCCTGCTCGGCATCCAGCACATCGACGATGTTACGGGTACCGACTTCATACCCCGAGCGCGTGGCTTCCAGCGCGCTGCGGCTGGAGACGATGGCCTGCTTGCGCGCCTTGACCGTCAGGACGTCGCTGCGGACCTGACTGTAGAGCGAACGCACGCTCTGGGTGGTGGAACGCTGCTGGTCCAGCAGGTCGTACTGGCTCTGCTCCAGCAGGTGCGTGCTCTGGCGTACCTGCGCGGATGTGCGACCACCGGTATAGATCGGCAATGACGCCTGGATACCGATCTGGTTGTATTCCTGATATCCCCCGGAGGATGCGACGTCGGTTTCATCATAGGAGTAGGTCGCGAAGGCACCGACTTCCGGCAGATGACCGGCACGCGAGGTCTTGACGTCACCCTTGGCGACATCGACACCCTTCTGCGCGGCACCGATCAAGGGATTGTTGACCAACGCCATCTCGACCCACTTGCCACGACTGGCGGGCACCGGCGCTTCGATGGCGAGATCCTCTTCCAGCCCATCGATGGAATCGTATTGCTGGCCGGTCAATTGCTGAAGTGCCTCGAAGCTGACCTGCAGGTCGGCTTCCGCGGCAATCCGCTGGGCGCGTGCGTCATCAAAGGACGCTCTGGCCTCCTGGACATCGGTGATCGCGATCAGCCCGACCTCGAACTGCTGATTGGCCTGATCCAGCTGACGGGAAAAGGCCTTCTCCTGCGCGATGCGCGCATCCAGCACATCCCGGTTGTTGAGGATGGTGAAGTACGCGGAGGCCACATCGTACAACAGCTGCTGCTGATCGGAATCCAGCAGCAGTTTCTGCTGCTCGGTACTGTCCTTGCTGGTCGCCAGCTCATACCAGTCGGCAGCGTCGAACAGCTGCTGATTCACGTTGAGCACGATGTTGCTGTCGGTGTAATCCCCTTCCACACCGCTCTGGGAATTGCCCGTGACATCGGTGCGTGACACGGTGCCGGTGGCCGAGATCTGTGGCAGCAGATCCGAAAGCTCGATCCGCTCGTTGTCCTCGACGCTCTGATACAGAGAGCGAGAGGACGACAGGCTGGCATTGTGGGTCAGCGCATCACGGGTAATGTCGAGCAGATCGGCAGCCTGGGCCTGGGTCGCGAAACCCATCGCCAGCACCAGAGGCAGTATGCGTATGTTGGCCATGTATGCGTATTCCTGATCGGTAACAGTCAGTCGTGACCTGCATGATGCGCCAAAGGCACCAAGGCAAGGGGAGATAAGGTCGTTTCACGGGCCGGCTGATGACGGCATCAGCCCCTTCGGGGGCGGGTCGTGGAAAAAGGACTCAGTCTAATCGTCGCCTTGCAAGGCGTCCAGTTAGTTGGCTAACTTCATTTGCCTTACAGCGTTTCCATCCCAGCAACAATGCAACACGGCCCCGGTGTCGAATCATATGCACCGTCATCTTTCTGCCGACCCCATAGCCTGCCAAACCAATGCTCAGAAAATATGAAAACGGCCCGCCCGCAAGCGGGGGGCCGTTTTCATGTCGTGTTGCGTCCACTATCCAGCAGGATGTCACGGATATCGGGCCAGACGATGACAGCTGCCAGCCCTGACGATGACATGTCAGCGAATCATTCGAAGATGGATTCCAGCGACAGGCCCTGTTTCTCGAGCATGCGACGCAGTTTCTTGAGCGCCTCGACCTGAATCTGACGCACTCGCTCACGCGTCAGACCGATCTCCTCGCCGACCTCCTCCAGCGTGGCGGCTTCGTGACCCCGTAGCCCGAAGCGGCGTACCACCACTTCCATCTGCTTGTCGGTCAGCTCCGCCAGCCACTCATCGACATGTGCCTTGACGTCGACATCGACCAGACTGGACTCGGGGCTGGTGTCATTTTCATCGGCGATCGTCTCGATCAACGGCTTGTCACTCTCGCCGCCCATCGGATAGTCCACCGAGGACACTCGCTCATTGAGCCCCAGCATCTTCTTGACCGTCTCCACCGGCTTGTCGAGGAAATCGGCGATTTCCTCGGCCGTCGCCTCGTGGTCAAGCTTCTGCGTCAACTGGCGAGCAGCGCGCAGATAGATGTTGAGCTCCTTCACGACATGAATCGGCAACCGGATGGTGCGCGTCTGATTCATCAACGCGCGCTCGATGGTCTGACGGATCCACCAGGTGGCGTAGGTCGAGAAGCGGAAACCGCGCTCGGGGTCGAATTTCTCCACCGCGCGTATCAGGCCCAGATTGCCCTCCTCGATCAGGTCGAGCAGTGACAATCCGCGATTCAGATAGCGCCGTGCGATCTTGACCACCAGACGCAGGTTGGATTCGATCATGCGCTGCCGACCGGCAGGGTCTCCCGCCTGCGCCAGTCGCCCGAAATAGACTTCCTCTTCCGGTTTGAGCAATGGCGAGAAGCCGATCTCGTTGAGGTAGATCTGCGTTGCATCCAGGCTCTGGTAGTGCTTGCGCTCTTCACGGTTCAGGGCGCGTTCGAATGCCGCCTCTTCCGCTTCAGCCTCAAGCGTATCGTCTTCCTCGACATCATCGAGGGACAGCTCCACCTCGGCCTGATCGATATCCTTTTCCAGCATGCTCATGTCGATACCCCGTTGTCTCTGGTCTGGTGCCAGGAACTTCTTGTTGTGGCAGCGGTGGACGTCAGCGCTTGGGCAGGAACTTCAAGGGATCCTTCGGCTGCCCATCCTCGCGGATCTCGAAATGCAGCTGCGCACGTTCGGCGTCAGTGGCTCCCAGAGTGGCGATTACCTGTCCGGCCTCGACAACATCATTCTCCGAGACGCGGAGGCTGTCGTTGTGGGCGTAGGCACTCAGATAACGGTCATTGTGCTTGAGGATGATGAGGTTGCCGTAACCGCGCACTCCACTCCCCGCGTAGACCACAATCCCCGGCCCTGCTGCCTTGACAGGTTGCCCCTTTTGACCAGCGATATCAATGCCGCCCGTCACACTCTCGGACTCACCGAATTTGCCGATGATCTCGCCTTGCGTAGGCCACTGCCAGTCAACGTTTTTTACCGGCACATAGGTTTTCTTGGCCGGTGCCGCCTCGGGTGTGGCGCCCGCAACGTTGGTGCCCTTTTCAACCTTGTCGGAGGCACTTTTCACGTTTGCCGCCGCCTTGTCACGCTCGGCCTTGGCCGCTGCCAGCTGCTCGGCCTTCTCGCGATCCGCCTTCTCCTGCGCCGCCTTGCGAGCAGCAGCCTCGGCCTCACTCGCCCTGGCCTGGGCATTGCTGCCGGCACTCTCCAGTGCCTCGCCGGCTCGGGAGGCTTCGTCCGCGGCCTGTGCACGCGCAGACTCCGCCAGCGCCTCTTCACTGCCTTCCTGATACACGGGCCCCGGGCCGACGCCCGCAGCAGCGGCCGCGCCCGTGGCAGCCGCCGCGACGCCGCCGCTACCGGTGGTCAGGGACTGCGCCTGGGAAGCACGCTGCTTCTGCTGAGCAATGGCCGACTCATCCGGAGCCAGCCAGTCCGGCACCTCGCCGCCGCTGGCGATGGCGTCATCGCTGCCGCCAAGCCCGGTCGCCACCACGCCCGTGCCTGATGCCGACCCCGATGCCGTGCCGGCCGTACGGGAGTTGCCGGCATTCGCGGGCAACGGTGCCTGAGGGTCGAGGCGCAGAGTCTGCCCGGGCTGCAAGGTGTAGGGCGGGCGCAGGCCATTCATGCGCGCCACGTCACGGAAGTCCTGGCCACTCTGCCAGGCGATGCCATAGAGCGTGTCACCGCGCTGGACCGTATAGCTGTCTGCAGTGATGCGTGTCGTACCACCACTGAGATCCTGGATCTGCGGACGCGTCGTGGCGGTACTGCACGCCGTCAGAGCGCCCAGCGCCAGACCCGCCAGCGCCAGCTTGAATCCCTTGTCCATCATGTCAGGCATGTTCCTGCTCCTTGCGGGAATCACTGGAAGAATCATCCGGTCCTGAGCGCTCACCCGCGAACCAGACCAGCAGGATACCTGCCAGCATCAGGGCAAGCGCCGCCCACAACTGGGCAGGCTCACCCGTCACGCTGGTATAGGTCTCCGGCATCATGAATTGATAATCTAGCGGTACCTGCTCCCCCTTGGGGCCCAGTCGATAATCGGTGATCGTGCGCCAGGGCCACAGCACCGGCAGCGAGCCGAGGATGAAGCCGACCAGCAGCATCAGTGTCGCGGTGTGATGGTGACGAAACAACCATGACAGTACACGCGAGAAGGTGAACAGTCCGATGGCGCAGCCACTTCCGAACAACAGGATCAGCGTCAGATCGAAGCTCTTGATACCTGTCATCACGGTGCCATAGAGGCCCATGGTCAACAGCAGGAAGCTGCCGGAAACGCCCGGCAGCAACATGGCACTGATGGCGATGGCCCCCCCGGCGACGATGACCCAGGGCGCATCAGTGCCCGCTGGCAGAAGGCTGGGCAGCTGACTGGCCAGTACCAGCCCCAGCACCAGCCACACCAGATACCCGACCCTGAAGCCGGTAATGCGCCGCGCCACGACCACACCGGAACACACCACCAGACCGAAGAAGAAGGCATTGAGCAGCAGCGGCTGCGCCTCCATCAGCCAGGTGACGAGGTGCGCCACGCTGATCAGGCTGGCGAGAATGCCGGCGGCAAGCGGTAGCAAGAACGCCAGATTCAAGTGCTGCCACAACGCCTTGACGCCCTGTTGACGCCAGACACCGATGGCGGAAGGTCCGAAGCGCTTGATGGTTTCGATCAATTCTTCATAGATGCCCGTCACGAAGGCTATCGTGCCTCCCGAGACGCCGGGCACGGCATCGGCAGCGCCCATGCCCGCCCCCTTGAAGAACACGCTCAATGCTCGTTTCACCTGATCACTCCCTCGAGCAACGGCACGAAGCGCACAGCCTCGAGCCGCTGAATATCCTGAGTGTCGCCGACGTGGCGCACTCGTGTCAGCCATTGACGATCACTGCCGTCTTCCGCCAATGGCACGATCATCACTCCCTCCGGTGCCAGCTGCTGGAGCAATGCCTGCGGCAAGTGCGAGGCACATGCCGTCACCACCACCAGATCAAACCCCGGCAGGGTCACCGACTCCTGTGCGGCCGTCTCACGCGCCGTGGTCTGCCAGCCGTGCCCGCCATCGGCGTGACGCAGCTGGACATTGTCCAGCCCGAACCACTCAAGCCGCTGCCGGGCACGCAGATGCAACAAGGCGATGCGCTCCAGCGAGGCCACCTGACCGAACAGCCGCGCCAGCAGCAGGGTCTGGTAGCCCGAACCGGTGCCGACCTCCAGCACCCGACACTGCTCGCGCGGGCGCGGTGCCGAGGCCAAAGCCAGCTCCGTCATGCGGGCATGCATGTAGGGCTGCGACAATGTCTGCCCCTGCCCCAGCGGCAGGGCGGTATCCTCATAGGCGCGATGCGCCAGCGCCTCATCGAGAAACAGATGGCGCGGTTCCGCCGCCATCAGATCCAGTACCCGCTCGTCCTGGATGCCAGCCTCTTCCAGTCGCGTGACCATGCGATCACGCGTCCGTTGAGAGGTCATGCCGATACCGCTCAACTGCGCGGCATTCGGGCGCTCCAGGCGCATGGGCACCGGTGGCGATGAGGTTCGAGTGGCCGACGAATCCGCCATGGCTTGCCCACTCTCAGACTGCGCGGCGGGAAAACCGTTCTGATACACGTCCTTCATGACATCGAATTACATCCTGTCGACCGACGCGCCTGCGCCGGCTTGCTGATCGATCCCCGACACCCCTGACCGCCAGGCGGTGGCGCGCGAGGTCAACTCAGTGCTTCCAGCCACTGCTCCACATCCTGACGCGCCGCATGGGAGGTCAGGTCGGTCATCAACGGCGTGATGGACACATAGCCGGCCGCGATGGCCGCGAAATCGGTGTCCTCACCATCGTCGACTCCGTCCCCGGCCAGCGCGATCCAGTACCGGGTGCGCCCGCGAGGGTCCCGCACGGCGATCGGTGCGCCCGCCGGACCACGATGCCCCTGACGCGTGACGCGAAATCCGCGGATCTCGTGCCAGGGAACATCCGGCACATTGACGTTGAGCAGCGAACGCGGCGGCAAGGCCAGCGTCTCGGCCGCGCCGACCAGACTCGCCGCCACACGCCCTGCCGTCTCGAAATGGGTCTTGCCACACAGCGACATCGCGATCGCCGACATGCCCAGCGAGCGGCCTTCCATCGCCGCTGCCACAGTGCCGGAATACAGCACATCGTCTCCCAGGTTGGCACCGTGGTTGATGCCGGAGATCACGATATCCGGTTTCTCGTCCCAGACACCGTTGACCCCCAGATAGACGCAATCGGCAGGGGTGCCGTCGACACTGTAGAAACCGTTGTCCATCGCGGACAGCATCAGCGGGCGACTCAGGGTCAGGGAGTTGCTGGCACCCGAACGATCACGGTCCGGTGCCACCACGCGAATTCGCGCGTGATCACACAGCGCATCATGCAGGGCCTTGAGCCCGGGGGCATGTACCCCATCATCATTGGAAAGCAGAATCTTGCGCATCGTCTCACCTGTTCATGTTCATCGCGGTGTCATGTCGTGGCGCACGCTGGGCAGGCCGCTACAGCAGCGGGTGGGCAATCAGCTCACGCAACAGGCCGGTGGCGAAGCTGCCGCGCGGAAGATCGAAATGCAGCCACGCACTGGCCGCAGTCGCCTCGGCATCGGCCTGGGCCGGCGTGATGTCCCACTCCAGGCGAGCATTGGCAGGCATCAGGCGCAGTGGCCGACGCTCGGCCTTCACGCCAGCCTTCTCGAGGCCGTCACAGAGCTGAGGCCAGCTGGACGCCAGCACCTGCTCAAGCGCCGCGACCTGCGCATGGGACTCGCCACGGCCGGTGCCCCACAGCGGGCCCGTGGGGTGGATATCCCCGTCGGCAAGGCGCCGGGTCAGCGTCTCGACAGCTTCGCTGCCATCGGTGACGAAGCGCGATCCCGTCCCGTCGAGCGCGAACACCTCACCGCTCAACGCCGTCGCCCAGCAGCCAGCCTTGAGACGCGCGGCCAGCACTTCGTTGAACAGGAAGCTGCGCGCGGTGGACAGCAGCATGCCGCTGCGATCATCACGCTTGCGCCAGCCACGTATCAGTACGGCGCGTGCACGCCCCAGGTTATGCCCCTGGTGCCCGAAACGCTGCGGACCGAAATAGTTGGGCACCCCATCGCGTATCAATGTCTGCCAGCGAGTCTCGAAATCCGGATGGGCCACGGCCTCGCCGCTCACTCGCAGCGCAAAGCGATTGCCGCGATGCACGCCACGCTTGAGCTTGCGCGGGTGCCGCACGCTGGCCAGCACGCGGGCCCCCTTCTCGGCCAAGGCCTCACTCAGATGCTCAGGGGCTTCACGCCCCGGCAACCATACCGAGACCCACTGCTGGGTAATCGCCTGCTTGTCCTTGAGTCCCGCCACGCCGATGTCACGCGGTGCCACGTCACAAAGACCTGCCAGTTCGCGGCACAGCTCGTCAGTGGTCAGACCGCGCTTCTCGATCCAGAGCCACTGGTGCTCCCCGTGACCTTCGGGCACGAAGTCCATCAATTCCGTGACGCGAAAGTCTTCCGGCGTGTGTCGGAAGTCACCTGCGCCCAGCGGGCCCCCATGGGCATGCGGCCAGCGCTGCATCAGCTCGGCTTCCTTGACCCATGGCTCGCTGCCGGCGGCTTCCAGTGCCGTTCGCGCCGCGACAGACAGCGCATCGGACTCGGGCGGCTCAGACATGGCATTCACTTCAGACATGCTCGGCTCCACCCGCGGCGGGCAGCCTGCCAAGCACCGCCACGGCCTCGGCGGCGATGCCTTCCTTGCGACCGGTGAAACCGAGACGCTCGGTCGTGGTGGCCTTGACGTTGACGACCGCCACCGGCACACGCAGGTCCTCGGCGATCACCTCACGCATCGCCTGGATGTGCGGCGCCATCTTGGGGGCCTGCGCCATCACGGTGAGATCGACATTGCCGACCCCGAAACCAGCGGCATTGATCAGCCCGACGACGTGGCGCAGCAGGCCGCGACTGTCCGCCTCGGACCACTCGCTGTCGGTATCCGGGAAATGCTTGCCGATGTCGCCCATCCCGCAGGCCCCGAGCAGCGCATCGCACAACGCATGCAGCAATACATCGCCATCGGAATGCGCCACGAAGCTATGTTCGTAGGGGATCTTCACGCCGCCGATCATCAGATGATCGCCGTCGCCGAAACGGTGGACATCGAAGCCATGCCCGATGCGCAGTGACATCGGGACATGCCCGGAGGTCGCGGGGGAGGTCGTGGAACTCGAAGTGTCGGGGGTCACGGGGTGATCCATCATGTCAGGCAGGTGTCCGGGGTCTGTCGGCGTGATCCTCGCGGGCCGCCAGCAACAGGCGCGCCATGGCGAGGTCTTCCGGATGGGTGATCTTGAGATTGTCGCGCGCCGCGGGCACCAGCACGGGGGATCGTCCACAGGCCTCGAGTGCCGAGGCCTCATCGGTGATGCGCTCGGGCTGCTCCGCGAGGGCGGCACGCAGCGCCGTGCGCAACAGGCCCAGCGGAAATGCCTGGGGCGTGAAGGCATGCCACAGCCCTGTCCGGGATTCGGTATGCGCGATGCGCTGCGCTGAGCCATCGGTACGTTCCACGGCATGGCTCAGTACAGCGGCCCGCTTCATGGTGTCACTGGCGGGAGCGGCCAGGATGGCGCCGTCATCACTCTCGCGTGCCGCCTTGACCAGCGCCTGGATGTCGCTCTCGCGGACACAGGGACGCGCCACATCGTGTACCAGCACGAGGTCATCATCACTCGCCACTCGGCTCAGACACTCGAGTCCTGCCAGCACGCTGTCGGCACGCTCGCTGCCACCATCGGCACGCAGCCACTCCTGCCATGGCACCATCGTCGGCGTGAAATAGGCATCCTCCGCGCCCAGCACCAGACACAACCCGGCCTCGGGCAATGCGCGCCTGAGGGTGGTGAGGGTCGCCTCCAGGACACTGCCGCCGGGCGTCAGTTCCAGATACTGCTTGGGACGGTCAGCCTGCATGCGGCTTCCCACGCCTGCGGCGGGCACCAGATACCAGAGACGCGGCGCCGGGGCATCATTCATGCGAGTCATGGGTTGAGCACCTTGGGCAGGCCCTCTTCCAGTCCCTTGCCTTCCAGCGCCCCTTCCGCCACTTCATCCGCGGACGAGACCTGGCGCTTGGGTACCTCGACGTTGGGCACCCACAGGAACTGCTCATCCTTGCGCACCATGCCGAGATCGTTGCGCGCACGCTCCTCGATGGCCGCCAGACCATTCTTGAGGTCGACCACTTCAGCGCCCAGGCGTTGATTGCGGTTGTCCAGCTGCGCCGCTTCCCTGGAGAGCTGCTGCACGCGGGCACGGATGTCGAACAATTCGGTGACGCCATTTTCGCCCCACCACAGCCGGTACTGGAGCAGAGCCAGCAGTAGCAGCAGTGAGATATTGATCCATTTGAGCATGGCAGTGTCCTTGGCCGTTGCAGCGGGCATTATGCCATCATCAGGGGACGCCGCGCAGGCTCTGCCACGCTTGACTGCGTCCTCGCCAGCGCACGTCATTCCCTGGGGCGATTGGTGCCCTGGCACTCATCGCCCGTCACGTCCCTCAAGGAGGCCCACCATGTACAAACTGGCATTCTTCGTTCCACACGAAGCACTGGAAGGTGTCAAGGAAGCGCTTTTCGCCACGGGTGCCGGACGCATGGGCGAGTACGAGGCCTGCTGCTTCGAGACGCGCGGCACGGGGCAGTTTCGTCCGCTGGCCGGTGCCAATCCGCATATCGGCGAACGCGGCACGCTGGAACGTGTCGAGGAGGTCAAGGTCGAGATGGTGTGTGAGGACGCGCTGATTCGCACGGCAGTGGCCGCACTGCGCGAGGCGCACCCCTACGAGGAAGTGCCGATTGACTGCTGGCGACTGGAAAGCTTCTGAAGGTGCGATGCCCACCCCGGTCACGCCGTCAAGCGACGGCAGGTCCCGGGGTGAAGCCTGACCACGGCCCGCTCAGTGCTTGGGTAGATGTGTCGTCTTGAAGAAGCGCTCGCGCGTCTCGAGATCGATCTGTTCCAGATGCAACGGGAATTCGCCTTCTCCCTGGCGGGCACGACGGTCCTCGAAATAGCGCCTCAGCGTCACTTCCATGGTCGGGAAGGCCAGTGACTGCCAGGGAATCTCCTCTTCGGCGAACAGCGCCACCTCGAGACTTTCGATACCCGCGGAGAAATCACTGGTCAATTCGGCGCGAAACAGCATGTAGACCTGATTGATGTGCGGCAGATCAATCAGGGTGTAGAGGCCCTGGAGGTTGACCTCGGCCCCCGCTTCCTCACGTGTCTCGCGGGCAGCGGCCTCACTGGTGGTCTCCGCGTTCTCCATGAAACCGGCCGGCAGTGTCCAGTACCCCAGGCGCGGCTCGATGGCGCGGCGACACAGCAGCACCTTGCCATCGCGTATCGGCAGGGTACCGGCGATGATGCGTGGATTCTGATAATGGATGGTGCCGCAGCTATCACACAGGTAGCGCAGTCGATCATCTCCTTGTGGCACCGCCAGACGCACCGTCTCACCACAATGGCTGCAGTAGTTCATTCGCTCTCCCGTGAAACTCTTGAACGCCGATGCCCGGGCTCGGCTTCTGGAAATGGTGCCGCTGACTCGGCCGGCTGTCACCTCACATCTTGACCGCCTCACATCCCACGCCACAAGATGAAGGTCAACGAGGACCCGACATGCTAGAAGCTCTGCGCCAGCGCCTGCAATCCCATCACCCCCGTATCGTGAGCAACGACCAGCCACGCGCTGCGGTACTCATCGCGTTGATCGACCGCCCGGAACCGACGCTGCTGCTCACGCAACGCGCCAGTCACCTGAGTCAGCATGCCGGCCAGGTCGCCTTCCCCGGTGGCAAGGCGGAGCCGGAGGATATCAGTCTGCTGGCCACGGCGCTGCGTGAAGCCGAGGAGGAAGTGTCCCTGCCCTCCGGCGAAGTGGAGATATACGGGCAACTGAGCGATGTGATCTCGCTGCACGGCATGACCGTGACGCCTTTCGTGGGACGCATCGCTCCCGACCTGCCGCTGCGCGCCGACCCCGGCGAGATAGCGCATATCTTCGAGATGCCACTGAGCATGCTGCTGCGCGATGAACGCGCCCACACCGACGTCATCCGCGTGGGCGATGACACCTGGTACGTGCCCGGCTATCAGGTGGCCGGGCAGCTGCTGTGGGGGCTTTCCGCGATGATGCTGGTGGAGATGATGGCCATCGGGTTCGGACACACCATCAGCCTGTCCTCCCCGCCACCGCCCGGGGCTCCGTTGCGCCACCTACCACCTCGCCCCCATGCACCACGGGCATGAGCCTCTGGCGTGATTGACGCATGTCTCGCGGGCTGAGGATTGCCAGGCCTTCACTCAAGGCATTGCGCCCCTGCGCGTGCTGCTCTATAACACTGCGCCTTGATGCCTTCTGCCCTTTTTCCGGAGCGCCCGATGCCCGCTGCACCCGCCCCACTGCTGGACCCCACCGCGCTCAACCTGCTGATCGATGAACTGGTCGAGCATGGCTACAGCGTGCGCCCGGACTTTCTGCCGGCACACCTGATCCGCCATCTCAATGACGAGTTGCGGGCGCTGGAGAGCCATCAGCGACTGACGGCTGCGGGAATCGGACGCGGGCGAGAGCATGACCTTCGCCCGGACATCCGCGGGGATGCGATTCGCTGGCTGGATCGCGATTCGCGTGCCCAGCGTGCCTACCTGGAGGCGATGAATGCCCTCAAGGATGAACTCAACCGTGCCCTCTATCTGGGGCTGTTCGAGTACGAGGCGCATTTTGCCCACTATCCAGTCGGCAGCTTCTATCGCAAGCATCTGGACAGCTTCCGCGGGCGTGGCAATCGCCTGATTTCCAGCGTGCTCTATCTCAATGCCGACTGGCCGGCGGACGCCGGCGGCGAGATCGTGCTCTACGACCCCGAAGATGACAGCCGTGAAATCCGGCGTGTCACCCCCGAGGCCGGGACCTTCGTGTGCTTCCTTTCCGAACGGATCCCCCACGAGGTGCTGCCGACGAAACAGGCGCGCGCCAGCGTGACCGGCTGGTTCCGCCGCAACGCCTCGCAGGGCAACCTGGTCGACCCCTCCCGCTAGTGCGACCTACTCCTCTACCCTCTCCTACCCCCTTGCGACGCACGTGAGGCATGCCGCTCACACAAGGCCTCAATCTGCGTTGCGCCCGTCGGAAGCCTCGCCATGGCGGGGCGCCTGGCGCTGGCTTTCACCCTCATGAGTCTCGATCTCCTCGAGACTATCCAGGGACGCCTCGGTGATCAGCTCCGGCATGTCGACGGCCAGCTCGCGAGTCACCTCGACCAGCGGGTCATTGACCTCGGCATCCCGCAGGTGCTCCTCGGCGGCCTCGACCAGTTCCGGCCCGACGGCAAGCTCCGTTCCCAGGGGCGTCTGTGGCGCATGGGTCTCGAAGGGGGCCAGCGGCTGCGGCGCCGGACGCATCACGCGTCGCCAGACGAAGAAGGCCAGCATGCCACCGCCCATCACCGCCAGACTCAGCGCCATGCCGGGCATGGCACCCATCTCGGCCATCGGCAGTGATACGGCCGGCGGTGACAGGGTCGAGCCCACGGCATTGATCAGCAACAATCCCTGACTCATGCGCACCAGCGCCCCGGCGGGGGCACGGTCTGCCGCATGGCTGACCGCGACCGGATAGAGCGTGAAGGCCGCGCCGCCGAGCAGGAACAACACCGTCAACTGCGCGATGCCTTCGCGTGCCGGCCCCATCAGCAAGGCGGCGAACCCGATGATGGCCACCGACAGGATGATCAATACCTGCTGACGATCATGACTGTCAGACCAGCGCCCGATGGGGTACTGCAGCAGCATGCCGCCGAGAATCACCAGCGCCATGCGCTGCCCGATCTCCGCGGTGTCCAGCACGCCGCCCTCCCCCAATGCCAAGGGCAGCAGGCTGTAGAGCACTGCCACCACCAGCCCCGAGGCCAGGCAACCAAACACGCCGGTCGGCGTGATGCGAATCAGACGCCAGGGGCTCAACGGCTCGGATTGCTCGATCAGCGGTGATACGCGCGGCAGCAGCACCAGCGGCAATACGGACGCCGCCGCCAGCATCGCCACCAGCATGAAGGCCGCCTCGAGACTCAGCATGGCGGTTACTCCCAGCAGCAGCTGCCCCAGCACGCCCGCGCCATAAAGCACGATCATGTAAAGCGCCAGCAGGCGTCCGCGTACGGCGGGGTCGGCGGCACTCAGCAACCAGCTCTCGATGACCAGATAGACGCCGACCAGCGACCAGCCGATCATCATGCGCAGCAGGAACCACACCACGGGATGATCCCCCAGTCCCATGGCCAGGGCGGCGACTGCCACCAGCGAGGCGAAGCCGGCGTAGGCGCGGATGTGTCCGATGCGCAGCAGCAGGCGGTCGTTGACCAGCGCTCCCAGTCCAAGCCCCAGATAGTAGGCGGAGCTGATCAGGCCGATCGCCTCGCTCGAGACACCGGCGGCAGACAGCCGCAGGGGGACCAGCGAAGTCAGCATGGCATTGCCGATCCCCAGCAAGGCAAGGCCCAGCAAGGGCGCGAGAGACATCAACAACAGATGACGGGGCATGACCAGTTCCTCGGCCAGGCGCAGGACTGCGTTCGGCCAATGCCGCAAGGTGCGGAGAGCTACGGGAGAGGGAAGCGCCCTGCAGGAATCTCGCAAGGCGCGGGCAATATAGTGACAGTCTGCGCCAAATCCAAGTGTTTTTGCGTCAGCTTCACGTCATTTCGCGACATCGTTCATTGTCTCGCCCCGAATCTCGCGGCCAGCCCGGTCAGGCGCACACGCGTGGGGCGGCTGGATCATGCCTCGGTAGCGGGCATCCTCCCTCCACACCTGCCACGCGAGCCCTTCAGGACATCGGAACACGGAAGATGACGCTATCGCTCGCAACCTGCTCGAAGGCCAGGCCATGGGTCCGCGCCAGCCAGGCGAAGGTCGTCGGGCTGAACAGGCAGACATGGGTCGGGTCACGCAGATAGTGCCAACGCTTGAGCGCATCCAGATCATCCGCGGCGGGTTGCGTCATGATCCCCAGCAGGCCACCGGGTTTGAGACACCCAAGCCACTGACGGAAGACATCGCCGGGCGCGTAGAGATGCTCGATCACCTCGGTACTGACGATGAAATCATGCTGACGGGCGAGCGCTGCCGGGTTCGGGTGGTAATACAGATCATGCAATGCCATCGGGTGGCCGACTTCCTCGAACATCCGTGCCAGGGCTGGCCCCGGCCCACAACCGAAATCGAGCCCGCTGGCACCGGCCGCCAGCCGCTCGCACATCGGCGTGAACAGCCTGGACAGGAAGGTGCGATAGCGCGGGTCTGCCGGGTCGTTCTCGTGCTGGTCGTAGATGTCCTGCTCTGCGCGGGCATCCAGTCGTTGAGAGGGCGCGAGATACAGCAGATGACATTCGCCACACCGCAGGTAATCACGCTCGTCGGCAGGCGGACGCTGACCGGTCTGCGGACATGGCTTGCGTCGTTGCACCAGATGAAGCACCGGTTGACTGCCATGCGTCGCGCATAACGGGCATTGATGGTCGGATTCAGGCAATGCCTGTGCCGGGAACTCGGGGGCAATGGGGGAAGATGACATCAGGGCTCCGCACAGGGCAAGGGACACGACAGGCACAAGACATGACAGGCACAAGACATGACAGGACGAGCACATCAGGGAAAGCGCATCAGGGAAAGCATCACCGAAAAGCACTACTGGAAAGCACGGCACACGAGAACCGCTCGGGCAGTGCCGTGGTCTGACTGTCTGACAGAGCGCCTCGGGACCACGCCAGCGACGTGATCCCGGATGTGCCGATGCCAGCATGATACTGGCAGAGCAAACGGGCCGCACGCCCCGTGCCACACACGACGAAGGTCAGTGCGCGTCCCCCGATGCCTCGAACCTGCATGACGTACGCCCCTCTGGCACAATGGGGCGCGACGGGCAGCGCAGGACTCGCCCTCTGACCAGTGCGGTATCTCACGCCAGACCACCGGAACTTCATGTGTGACGATGGAAAAGACTCTCAAGCGTTTTGAAAAGGCCATGGAACAACGCCTTTTACCTCTCAAGGCCAACGCCGTCGCCTGGCTATGGCAGCGACTCTCGGGCCTGACCACCCGCCAGCTGTGGTGGATGGCGCGCCCGGTCGCGCGTCTCGTGCAACTGCTCAATCCGCGGGAACGGCGCGTCACGCGCAGAAATCTTGGCCAGGCCTTCCCTCATCAGCCGCGTGAGGCACGCGCACGCCTCGTGACCGAGAGCCTCGCGCACTCCACCGCCACCATGCTGGAGCTGGGCAAGGTATGGCTGGGTGATGAAGACGCGGTGCGCGATTCGATTCTCGAGGTGCACGGTCGCAATCTGCTCGACGAAGCCCGTGCCGAGGGACGTGGCGTGATCGTGCTGGCGCCGCACTTCGGCAACTGGGAAGTGCTCAATTTCTGGCTCTCGAGCCATTTCCCCTTCACTGCCATGTACGAGCCGCCCAAGTTCGAGCGGCTCGACCCGATCATTCGCAACGGGCGTGAGCGCATGGGGGCGAGACTGGTGCCTACCAACTCCCGCGGCGTGGCAGCGTTGCTGAAGGCGCTCAAGCGCGCCGAGGCGATCGGCATCCTGCCGGATCAGGAACCGGGACGCGGCAGCGGTGTCTTCGCCGACTTCTACGGCCGCCCCGCCTACACCGCCACTCTGCTCCCCAAGCTGGTGGCGAGAACCGACGCCCGCGTGGTGACCGGTGTCGCTCAACGCCTGGAAGATGGCCATGGCTTCGCCATCCACTTCCTCGCCGCGGATGAGGCGGTCTACACTGAAGACGAGGTCATCTCGGCGCGGGGAGTGAATGCCTCAGTGGAAGCCGCGATCGCCTTGGCGCCCGCGCAGTATCAATGGGAATACAAGCGCTGGCGCAAGAGCCCGGAAGAACTGGACGAGCAGCCGGGCTGGCGTGAGAAGCGCTTCTATCCTCGGGACGACTCCTGGCTTTCCCTCAAGGGCTGGCGCCGCCACCTCAAGTACCGCCGCCGCAACGCGAAGCGCTCCTGACTCTCCAGGGACAGGGCAGCACTGGCGCAAACCGGCACAAGCTTCCAGACTTTCCTGCACGGCGGCGAGCGATGCCAGTCGACTTGCCGAGGCAGCCGCGACAGGCCAGGGAGGCAGTGGAGCACATGAGCAAGCGCCAACAGGAAATCCGTGGATACGCAAGCATCAGACAGCTGATGGGGACGGCACTCATCGGCTGTCTCTGCGCGTCGTCTCCTGCCTGGAGCGAGGCAAGGAGCAACGACACCCTCGATGGCGAGACCTCTGCTCATGCCCCGACTCTGGCATTGCAGGCGGCAAGCTCGGTTCCCGAGGACGCCCCCTCCCTGAGGCTGCCACCAGGGGCCGGCATGACTCGGCTGGCATCGCTTCAGGCGCCTCGCATGCTGCACCTCACCGCTCACGATGAGGTGTTGATCGGCTCGCGGGCCGGCAAGCTCTACCGAGGCCAGCTGGCCGATGATGGCAGCCTCAAGCGCATGGAAGTGCTGGTCGAGCTGGAAGGCTATCCCCACTCTGCCGTCGTCCGCGATGCGCGCCTGTATGTCGCGACCACGGACGCCCTGCTGGTCGCGGACTACCATCCCGGGATCTCCCTTGCCCCGAGCGACTTCCACCGCGTGATCGCGATTCCCGGCGGCGGCGGCCACAACTCGCGTACGCTGAGCCTGGGCCCTGACAATGGCCTGTATCTGGCGCTGGGGATCCAGGGCAACTGCTCCGATCAATATCTGGCGGGCACCTCGCCTCGCTATCCACAGCAACAGCGCCGTGGGGGAGTGATGCGCCTTGAGGAAAGTGGCGAGCCTCCCGAGTGGCGTGCGTGGGCGAGTGGTCTGCGCAACCCCGTCGGCCTGGTCTGGCAGGCACTGGCGACAGGAGAGACGCGCCTGCTGGCCACCAACAACGGACCGGACCATTGGGGCTACGAGCATCCCCGCGAGCTGGTGGTCGCTGCCCGCGAAGGCAGCTTCCATGGCATGCCCTGGTATCAGTGGATCGATGGCCGCTGGCAGGCAGATGATTGCATCACGAGCGATTCACCGCGCGAGCGTGACGAGATTGCACCGCCACTGGCCGAGATCCCCGCTCGCAGTGCGCCGATGGGAATCGCGGTGGTACCGCCAGGGCATCCATTGGCTGCTGACATGGATGTCGTGGTGGCAGTCCACGGCAGCTGGGGCACGGCACCGTCCGGCAAGGCGTGGGGAGACCCCGCCAGTCGTCGTGAGCCTCGCCTGCTGGGCCTCAAGCTGGCGACGCCAGACACTGAAGCACGCCTAGTGCCGGTACTGACCGGCCTGCAGGACAGCAGCAGCGGCGAGCGCTGGATACGCCCACTGGATGTAGCATTCGGCAAGGATGGCAGCCTCTACCTGACCAGCGATACCGGAGCCTCAGGACTCTATCGGATCACCTTTTCTCAGTGACCTCCAGCCGCCTCTGACCCGACACGGCGGCTCACGCGTTGATTCTTCGCCCAAGCGTTGAGCGAGCGTCTCGACGCTCTGCATCCATGGGGTGATCACATGCGTATGCTCTCAGGACGACGCCATCGCCGGAGCCTGCGCCATGACAAAGCCCTCCATCTTCTCGCCAGTTGCCAGCCCTACCCCCGGGGCTGTCCGTTCGGGCAGCGCCCTGACGCGCCCCCCGTGGCTGAGCATCATCATGCCAGTCCACAACGAGGCATCCGGTATCGTCTCGGCCTTGATCGCCTTGAGCCCAATGCGCGCGAGCGGGGATTGCGAGGTCATCGTGGTCGATGGCGGCTCCACGGATACTACCCGCGAGCTGGCAACGCCGCTGTGCGATCGCTGCCTGAGCAGTGATCCGGGCCGGGCAACGCAGATGAACGCCGGTGCCTCTCAGGCTCGTGGCCAATGGCTGCTGTTCCTGCATGCTGACACGCGCCTGCCGGCATATGTCCTCTCGGTACTGTCAGAGACCCTCGTCGAGCATCGCGAGTGCGACTGGGGTCGCTTCGATGTCGACATCGAAGGAGATTCTCCGCTGCTGCCCGTGATCGCCACGCTGATGAATCTGCGCTCACGCCTGACCAGCATCAGCACGGGTGATCAGACCCAGTTCGTACGACGCTCCACCTTCGAGGCCATCGAGGGCTTTCCCGTCGTGCCCCTGATGGAGGACATCCAGCTGAGCGTCAGGCTCAAGCGACTGACCTCGCCGCTGAACCTCTCCGCCAGAGTCACTACCAGTGGAAGACGCTGGGAAACCCATGGCGTCTGTCGCACCATCCTCAAGATGTGGGGGCTGCGCCTGGCAGCCTGGGGTGGCGTATCTCCTGTCCGTCTGGCGCGCCTCTATGGTTATGGTGCCGCCGCTCAGGCGTGTGAACAGCGTGGCTTGCCTCATGCCTGAAGCCTCGCTTGCTGACAGGGAAACCGACACGGCCGCGTATGACATGCGCCCGACGCTCATCATCTTCGGCCGCCTGCCACTGGCCGGACAATGCAAGACGCGGCTGATCCCTGCCCTCGGTCCCGAGGGGGCGGCACGCCTCTACTCGCGCATGCTGCGCAGAATCGTTCAGCAGGCCTGCGCCTCACGCCTCGGCAAGGTGGTCGTGATGCTGACTCCCTCCCCCGAGCACGCCCGGCAGCAACCTGAGCAGGCAGCCCTGCTGACGGACCTTGAGGATCAGTTGCGTGCAGAGAGCATGGCGGCACATGGCAGGCGGATCACGCTCGAGGCACAGCCACAGGGTGGGCTTGGGGAGCGCATGCATCAGGCCATGCTGCGCCACCTGCCCGCAGGCCCCGTGCTGCTGATGGGCTCTGACCTGCCCGCATTGGACAGTCAACGTCTGCGCGAGGCGGCGCGGTGCCTGCATGACCATGAGGCGGTGCTGCAGCCCAGCGAAGACGGGGGATACGGATTGATTGGCCTGAAAGCAGCCTGCCCGGCGGCCTTCCAGCTGGATCACTGGAGCCATGCCGACGTGAGCCGGGAGACTCTTGCACTGCTGGCTCAGGCAGGCAGAAGCGTCGGTTGCCTGCCTGTCAGCTGGGATGTCGATGAGCCTCACGATCTGGTGCGCCTGAGGCGACACTTCCCAGCCCTGATGGCGAACCTCTCCTCCTGTCAGCCTGCATGACATCTTTCCTGCAGCGCATGACACGCTTCCCGCATCGCAGGAAGCCCTTTCCGCATCGCAGAAGGCCTCCCAAAGTCGCATGGGTTTTAGGGCGGCAGAGGCTTTTCCTGCACCGCAGGACTGTTACACTCGAGATATCGTGACGTCTGAGTCACAGCTTGACGGGGTGCCGGTAAGACCGGCTGAGATGTCATTCGCACTGTTCGAGGCCTTGCATCGAGGTGCGTGAATGACGATCCCGCCGAACCTGATCCGGTTAGTACCGGCGTAGGGATCAAGCGCGAAGTGTTGCCGCACATCATCTTCACCTCTTCCAGGTGAACGCCGCACCTCCCCCGCTTTTTCCCTGCAGATTGCCGGACCTGACCACGCTCGAGCCAGACCTTTGCCACTCCATCACGGATTGGCAGCACGCTCACCGAGGGATGCGTCGATGCCCAGCTTTTCAGACCTGACCAGTGCCTGCGCCGAGGAATGGCGCGACTATCTCGAGCATGACTTCGTTCGCCAGCTCGGGGAAGGTCGTCTGCCAGAGGAGTCCTTCCGCCATTACCTGCAGCAGGACTACCTGTTCCTGATCCACTTCGCGCGCGCCTGGGCGCTTGCCGCCTACAAGAGCCGCACCCTCGCGGAGCTGCGTCAGGCCACGGCCAGTCTCGACACCATCCTCAATACCGAGCTCGATCTGCATATCGGCTACTGCAGCGAGTGGGGCATCAGCGAGGATGACCTGAGTGAGCTGCCGGAATCCCGCGCCACCCTGGCCTATACCCGTTACGTACTGGATTGCGGCCAGCGCGGCGATCTTCTCGATCTGCACGTGGCGCTCGCGCCCTGCCTGATCGGCTACGGCGAGATCGCCGAGTGGCTGCTGGATCAGGACACCACCGAGATCGAGGACAATCCGTACGCGGACTGGATCGCGATGTACTCCAGCGATGACTTCAAGGAAGCGGTGGACGCCGAACGTGAATGGCTGGACGCTCGGCTCTCGGAGGTCTCGGAGCGCCGGCTGGGCGAGCTGGTGGATGTCTTCCGCGATGCGACGCGTCTCGAGATCGACTTCTGGCAGATGGGCCTTGATCGCGACTGATCCGTGGCAGGCCGTCGCCTGACAGGCCGCGCCTGCGCGAACGGAAGACACACCGATTTTCATCGGCCTGGGGACGTGGTCCTCTCGCCAATCATCCAGACACACCACAGGCCATCAGAGCCTGAATGCGAGCACGATGACCTGGGCCAGCACAACGCTCAGCACAGGTCATGCCCGCATTGAATTCTGAGCACGCTTGACGGGGTGCCGGTGGAACCGGCTGAGATCCTGCATGCATCACCTCGCCGCCAAATGGGCGAGGCTGCCAGCAAGGGGTCCCGTGGAACCTGAACCGGTTAGGACCGGCGTAGGAATCAAGCTGATGGTCAGCCGCTGCCCGCGGCCGCCTCGCTCCCGGGCCACCTGTTGGCAAGGAGTCGGCGATGGCCATCCTCTCCCTGCGCACGGTCTTCCCATGATGACGTCTGCCGTGACGTCGCCCTTTGAGGAGACCTGCATGAGCACTACCCCCACGACTCAAGATCCGCAAGCCACCAACGCCGCAGAACCGTCGCTCGCCCCCCAGCCTGAGGCTGCGCCGAAGGCGCGCGCACGTGCCGGTCGCAAGGATGGCAGTCGCCATCTCGCCAGTGAAGCCCAAGTCGACGCCGCCGCCATCGCGCCGCTGAGCGGCTCGCGCAAGATCTACATCGAAGGCTCCCGCCCGGACATCCGCGTGCCCATGCGCGAGATCGGCTGCTCGCCGACCCAGACCTCCAGCGGTCTGGAAGAGAATCCGCCGATCGTCGTCTACGACACCTCCGGCCCCTACACCGACCCGGCGGTCGAGATCGACATTCGTCGCGGGCTGGCGCCACTGCGCGAGAAGTGGATCGAGGAGCGCGGCGATACCGAACAGCTCAATCAGCTGAGCAGCGAATATGGTCGCGTGCGCCAGGCCGACCTGCGCCTGTCGTCCCTGCGTTTCGAGCTGGACCACCGCCCGCGTCGTGCCCTGCCGGGCAAGAATGTCACCCAGCTGCACTATGCGCGCCAGGGCATTATCACGCCGGAGATGGAGTACATCGCGATTCGTGAGAATCAGCGTCGTATCGCGCTGCGTGAGGAATATCAGGGCAGCGACTCCGTCGAGAGCATTCTGGGCCACCAGCACCCGGGTCACAGCTTCGGCGCCAACCTGCCCGACGAGATCACCGCCGAATTCGTGCGTGAGGAAGTCGCGCGTGGCCGCGCCATCATTCCCGCCAACATCAATCACCCGGAAAGCGAGCCGATGATCATCGGCCGCAACTTCCTGGTGAAGGTCAACGGTAACCTGGGCAACTCGGCGGTCACCTCCTCCATCGAGGAAGAGGTCGACAAGATGACCTGGGCGATCCGCTGGGGCTCCGACACCGTGATGGATCTCTCGACCGGCGCCAACATCCACGAGACCCGTGAATGGATTCTGCGCAACTCTCCCGTGCCCATCGGCACGGTGCCGATCTATCAGGCGCTGGAGAAGGTCGATGGCGTGGCCGAGAATCTCGACTGGGAGATCTTCCGCGACACGCTGATCGAGCAGGCCGAGCAAGGCGTCGACTACTTCACCATCCACGCCGGCGTCCTGCTGCGCTATGTGCCGCTGACCGCCAGCCGCGTGACCGGCATCGTCTCGCGCGGTGGCTCGATCATGGCCAAGTGGTGTCTGGCGCATCACGAGGAAAGCTTCCTCTATCGCCACTTCGAGGACATCTGCGAGATCTGCAAGGCCTACGACATCAGCCTGTCACTGGGCGATGGCCTGCGCCCGGGCTCGGTGGCCGATGCCAATGACGCCGCCCAGTTCGGCGAACTCGAGACGCTCGGCGAGCTGACGAAGATCGCCTGGCAGCACGATGTCCAGGTCATGATCGAAGGTCCGGGTCACGTGCCGATGCACCTGATCAAGGAGAACATGGACAAGCAGCTCAGCGAGTGCGACGAGGCGCCCTTCTACACCCTCGGCCCGCTGACCACCGACATCGCCCCGGGCTACGACCACATCACCTCCGGTATCGGTGCCGCGATGATCGGCTGGTTCGGCTGCGCCATGCTCTGCTACGTGACCCCCAAGGAGCACCTGGGCCTGCCCAACAAGGACGACGTCAAGACTGGCATCATCACCTACAAGATCGCCGCGCATGCCGCGGATCTGGCCAAGGGGCATCCGGGCGCGCAACGTCGTGACAATGCACTCTCCAAGGCACGCTTCGAGTTCCGCTGGGAAGACCAGTTCAATCTGGGCCTTGACCCGGACACCGCGCGCAGCTTCCACGACGAGACGCTGCCCAAGGATTCGGCCAAGGTCGCCCACTTCTGCTCCATGTGCGGGCCGAAGTTCTGCTCGATGAAGATCACCCAGGAAGTCCGCGACTACGCCAACGAACACGGCCTGACCGGTGACGCCGACAGCGTGATGGCCGGCATGCAGGAGCAGGCTGACAAGTTCAAGCGCGAAGGCAGCCAGCTCTATCAGGAGGTATAGGTAGAGGGATTGGCGCACGAAAGGCTGACGCGCTGAGCCGCACGAAAAACGCCCCGACCATCACTGGTCGGGGCGTTTTCAATGGCCTGCTGCCAACCGCTCATGACGTGTCATGAGCGTGATCCAGAGATCACGTGCGGCTGGTGACTTCCAGCAGGTGATAACCGAACTGAGTCTTCACCGGGCCCTGCACGGTGTTGATCGGTGCGCTGAACACGACTTCGTCGAATTCCTTGACCATCATGCCCGGGCCGAAGGCGCCCAGGTCACCGCCACTGCGACCGGACGGGCAGGAGGAGTGCTCGCGAGCGGCATCAGCGAAATCGCGGCCGTTCTCGATTTCGGTCTTGAGAGCTGCACACTGTTCTTCGCTGGAAACGAGAATATGACGCGCTGTGGCCTGTGCCATGTCTATCACCTGTCACTGATCGAATAAATGCCGCCGGCAATCACCGGCGGCGTGGCAGCACATTGTGGCCCAAGGCGACGCTCGCCGCTAGCGTCCGCCACAGACCCGGCGCTGATACTGGATGGCATCAAGGTCGCTGCTGCCCAGCAACGCCGCTGTGGCAGCATTGCATTCCGCCTCTGCCAGTTGATCGGCACCTGATGATTCAGCCCACTGGATATTGCCGATGCTGGGCTGATAGCTGACCGCCGCATGGCAGGCCATGCGCCGCGTACTGTGGTAACGCTGGGAGGGCAGGGTCGGAGGATTGGCGGTCATTTCCTGACAGGTGGAAGCGAACATCTCACTGGCCGCCTGGCTGCAGCGGGTATGTGCCATGGCATTCTGCCGCTGGTTGGCACACACGGAGTCATTGAGAACACGCCACTGCAAGGTATCGAAATCGATCATCTGCCCTTGATAGCGGGTCTCGACATGTTCTCGCTGAAGCCCTGCTGTCGACGTCAGATGAGACGCTACCCCCTCCCCGAATTGCCCACTCATGCCGGATACCGCGTCCATTAATGCTGCCAATGCCGCACTGACAGAATTCATCACACACTCCTTGTGTTGATGCCTCCCGACATATGCCGCCGGGGAGCCTTGCTCGATCATCCATGACCGTCACTTGCGGTGACATGACCTGGTAACGCTGCCTGGTAACGCTGCCTGATAGCCCTGCCGGATAAGACCGACCGATAGCGTCAGCGCGCTCACTGCGATATTACCCGCTCACCGCCATCATTGCCTTGACGCTCAAGGGGATGGTGCCAACGCTTCCTCCTCCCGCAACGAGCCATCAGATTCAAGACTCCAGACGCGCGAACGCCCACCCGGAAGACCGGATGGGCGTTGTAGACGCTCGCCTGAGAGCGTCAGCAGCAGCCGCTTACTTGGCGACTTTCTGCATGGCCTCGGAGGCGGACTTGGCATTGTTCTCTGCCAGTTCCTGACCTTTCTTGGCGTATTCCTGGTTCAGCTCGACCACCTTCTGGGTGTCGTTCTGAAGCTTCTCGCCCAGAGACTTGACCGTCTCCTGCTGTTCCTTGACGAA
Source organism: Cobetia marina (assembly GCF_001720485.1). GTDB lineage: Bacteria > Pseudomonadota > Gammaproteobacteria > Pseudomonadales > Halomonadaceae > Cobetia > Cobetia marina. The sequence goes on along the minus strand of NZ_CP017114.1, from coordinate 992,868 downwards.
GTTCTTCAGGCCTTCGCTGTCCTTGATCTCGAGCATGGAACGCGCCTGCGCCATGGAGGTGTCAACGTAGGACTTGGTCAGATCCATCTGGGCGCTGACCAGCTTCTCGCTGTAATCGAGGCTCAGGGCGCTGAAAGCACGCAGCGGAGCGAAGAACATGTCGTCGAACTGCTGAGTGGTCTTCTCAAGATTGGTGTTGAACATGGGGCACCCTCCAGGGTTTGGCATCACACGGAAAATGAAGCGGAGCTTTGCTCCGTTGGCTACCAGGACTGAACCAAGCTTGTGAGCCATGAGGTCGAGATCTCACTGCAAGCCAGCATTCTCGACAGGTTCCATCCTCGCTGCAGTGCAGCATAAGCCACCTCTTGCTGCACTGCAACATCAGGAACGCAATATTGATCAACCACCTTGCCCTGCGAGTCTGCTGCCGGGCTGACTCCCCTCTTGTCCAGAGACGCCAAGCCCCTGAATGTCATGAAGATTTCAGTCGCTCGCACGACATCGCTGGCACAACATCCTGTCGCCCAGCAATTCGCGCTGACCCTCGCTACGACATAACGCCACACTGGCCTTGGACAACCAGCGACGACACTCATCACAACGTGGCTGCAGGTATTGCATCTCATCATGGCCAGACCCCATGCCACGATGGCCGTGCGACACGTCAGAGGCTTTCGCGCCAGCGGAAGACACGCCCTGCAGCCTCACGTCAGAAACTGAAGGCTGCCAGTCCTGAGCCTGCAAGCCGTGGCACGTGGACGAGGGCATGGTCTGCGTCATGCCGGACACCAGTGTCTGGAAAGAGGATGAGATGGCCTTGGGAGGAGTGGCCCGGCGAGTCTCGGCAGGTGTTGGCCCCTCCTCGCGAGGCGTGACCTGAGGAGCGTCATCCCCGCTTGAAGAAGGGATGGCGTCATCACGCACGGGGGCCACCGAGGGGGAAGCGGATGGGTCCTGGGGTGGCACCCAGGCGTAGGCCGTCTGCTCATCGGGATGGATGGCCACGGTGGCATGTTCTGACAAGCCGAGTCGCGACGCCCAGTCGACCCGTGATGGGCCATGCTGCGCCAGGATGGCACGACCGAGACGCCTCAGACGACGCGGGTCGATCCGGTGGGTGAAATCACGCATGCGGGCGACGGAGGCCGCCCCGCTCCCCAGATTGAGGCATTCTTCGGACAACCCGCGCAGGTCCACCAGCGCTCGACTGTCCAGAATATCTTCGGGAGGCCGGCTGACCTGTTCCTCGGCGGCAATGACCAACCGATGCGTCAATTGTGGCTGCAGCACCATCCCGAGTCTGGAAGGCAGGAGACCTGAGCTCTCCAGCCAGCGGCGAAAGCACTGCTGCTGTTCCTTGAGTGCCAGCAGTGGTGATGGCGTCAACCGCAACTCATCACCGCTCTGAACGACCTCCCCGATATCTTCCAATGAGCCCTGCCCGACGGAAGCGCCTTGCTCGACAGAGGGGCCCTGGTGCGCGCTCAGCTCGCCAAATGGCGAGATCGTCAGCGGGAGATCAAAGCAGGACGCATCCAGTACCCAGAATTGCATGAGGCGATTGATCAACACGTGATCCAGCTCGATCACGCCATCATCCCCTTCCAGGCGCAGGTCATGCAGCACGACCCAGTCATCGCGCGACTCGAACAGGGTGTTCAGGAATCGGGCGAGCGAACGACGACGCTCCTGATGCGCTCGAACGCCTCGCAGCATCCTCAGAACCTGCTGGCGCTCCTGGGTGCTCAAGGTGGCATTCTGCGCCAATACCTCAAGTACCAGAACGTCATACTCCCTGGAGTCACAATCCTTGAGCAGCATGGGAGCCTCTAAATTTAGAACATTAAGATGTTTTCAGTGTAGTCATCGCAGTGCCATCTCTGCCACCTGCTACCTGTCAGGGCATCCAGCCAGGGGGAACAAGCAGGGGAGAAACGGGTACAGGGCAGATCTTCAGGATAGCGCTTCAGGACAGACCTTAAGAATAGCGCTTCAGGACAGACCTTCAGGATAGATCAGGCTGATGATGATAGGGCAGCATCGCCTCCACCTGGCGTCGCGCCCCGCTCAACCAGCGCGCTTCCTCCTCAAGCGCGTCAGCCACGGCTGACTGCAGTCCGGGATGTACCAGCCAGTGCAATGACCAGGTGTCATAGGCCGAGAAGCCGCGGCTGATCTTGTGCTCACCCTGTGTGCCCGGATCAAAGCGCGTCAGTCCCCGCTCAAGGCAGAACTCCAGCCCCTGGTAATAGCAGACCTCGAAATGCAGGCAGTCCGCCTGCACTTCACTGCCCCACCAGCGCCCATAGAGGCAATCGGCACCGACAAGGCACAACGCAGCCGCCACAGGATCGCCATGTTCATCACGCGCCTGCACCAGCAGCAGCTGTTCGGGCATGCTGCGCCTTAAGCGCTGAAAGAACGCCAGTGTCAGGTAGGGCCGTTGTCCGCGCTCCAGATAAGTCATGCAGTAACAGCGATGGAAAGCTTCGAGATCGCTCTCACCGATGGCTTCACCGCTGAGACGCGCGAGGGTGATGCCCTGCTCGAGCACCTTGCGGCGCTCGCGGCGGATCTCCTTGCGTCGCTTGGAGCGCAGACTGCCCAGCCACTCATCGAAGTCTCGCTCACCTCGCGACTGCCAGTGATACTGCATGCCACCACGCAGCATCAGCTGCGGACTGACGGCTTGCCAGTCGCGGCACTCGTCAAGATCCGCGAACAACAGATGAAAGCCACTGTGCTCAAAGCGTCGCAAGGGCCCGCCTGCGTCGACGGCGGGTGCCACGCCGGCCTGAAGCCTGGGCCACAACCAGGCAAGCAACGCTCGGCGGGAAGGGCCTCCCGTCTCCGATGAGGCCAGGACCAGCCGCGGACCAGCGCTCGGCGTGAAGGGAACTGCCGACAGCTGCTTGGGATAATAACGCCCACCGGCCTGCTCCAGCGCCTCGGCCCATTGCTGATCAAAGACATACTCGCCCCGCGAGTGCAGCTTGAGATAGCGCAGCAAGCCGGCGACAAGCCGTCCTGACTCGTCACGCACCAGCAAGTGCGCCGGGTACCAGCCCGTAGACGCGCAGGCCGCGCCGCTGTCTTCCAGTGCACGAAGATAGGCATGTTGCAGAAAGGGATACTCTTTTCCCGCCAGCGCATCCCATTCTGCGGGCGTGACAGCGCTGATCGACGAGAGCACGTCCAGATGCCAGTTCGCGCCACGTCTGTCAGTGGCCTCAGTCCCGATCTGCCTTCGCGACGCATCACTCTCCTGATGCCCTGCTTCCCGGTGCTCGCTCACCCTGCTCTCCTCTGAAGATGCCCACCCTGCCGCCCGGCCGATATGCCGCCTGCCCCAGGACATGCTAGTGTGTCGCCATGATGCAAGACAATGAGACTGCCATGACTGATACATCGCCTCCCGCCGACAAGCCTGAGCCCACGCGCGATACGGCGACGGCTACCGAGCGTCCCACCACTCCCTCTGCGCAGGAAACCCGCGCCGAGACCAATGCCATGGCACTGGCCTCCTTTGCCCTGAGCGTGCTGGGCTGTCTGCTGGCACCCGCGGCATTGGGTGGCATCGTCTGCGGTCATCTCGCCCGCCGACAGATCCGCCAGCGCGGTGATGCCGGCGATAGCTGGGCGCTGGCCGGCCTCATACTGGGCTACCTGCTCATCGCGTTGTCATTGGCGGGTCTGCTGATGTTCGGCGGCATGATGCTCACCATGTTCGGTATCATGGCGTTCAGCAGCTGACGCAGGACGACCCTCCTTCAGCCTGCCCCCCGATTTTCATGCCAGCGGGACACCCTGCCGCCTTGAGCACCTGGTGTGCTCCCGCCAGCGATTCCGGCTCCTGTGAGCCGCCTCATACCTGAGCGAGCCTCGATGCTGCACTCGATTCTCGATAATGATTTCTACAAGTTCACCATGCAGAACGCGGTGGTGAAACTGTTTCCCTACGCACGCACCCGTTACGCCTTCATCAACCGGGGCCAGCATGCCTTCCCCCCGGGATTCGGCGAAGCACTGCGCGCGGCCGTGGATGACATGGCACGCCTGGCGCTGAGTGCTGAGGAAAAGGAGTTTCTGGAGCAACAGTGCCCCTTCCTCGACCCCACCTATCGTGACTTTCTTGCCGGCTTTCGCTTCGATCCCGCGGAAATCACCATCACCCAGTCGGGTGAGGAGCTTGAGGTCCATATCGAGGGCTACTGGTACCGCACCATCCTGTGGGAAGTCCCGCTGATGGCGATGATCAGTGAGCTCTGGTACCGCCTTGGTGGCGATCAGCGTGACAGCGACAAGAGCGTGCGTGACAGTACGCTGACCAAGATCGAGCACTACAAGCGTCTGGGGGTACGTGTCGCCGAGTTCGGGACGCGTCGTCGCCATTCCTATGCGGTCCATGATCAGGTAGTGGCCGCCCTCAAGGAACAGGGCCGTGGCTGCTTCATCGGCACCAGCAATGTCCACATGGCCCAGCGTCATGGCACCAAGCCCATCGGGACGCATGCTCACGAGTGGTTCATGTTTCATGCAGCGCGCTTCGGGTTCAAGATGGCCAACATCCTGGCGCTGGAAAACTGGGTGAAGGTCTACCGGGGTGATCTGGGGATCGCGCTTTCAGATACCTTTACCAGTCGTGCCTTCTTCAGAAGCTTCGACAAGAAGTTCGCCAAGCTGTTTGATGGGGTACGGCACGACAGCGGTGATCCCATCGAGTTTGCCGAAGCGACCATTCGCCACTATGAGTCGCTGGGCATTGATCCCAAGACCAAGACGATCATCTTCTCGGATGGTCTGGATACCGACAAGGTTGACCGTATCGTGCGCTACTGTGCCGGTCGTATCGGCATGTCGTTCGGGATCGGCACCAATTTCACCAATGACGTCGGCCCCCAGCCGATGAACATGGTCATCAAGATGACGGAAGCCCGGCCCGAGGGTCAGGATTGGGTGCCGGTGATCAAGCTGTCGGATGTGTCCAGCAAGCATACGGGTGATCCGGACATGATTCGTCTCGCGCATCAGGTGCTCTCGCTCAAGGAGCTGGATCAGACGGCAGACTGACGCGCTCGCCCCTGACACCGTCACCCAGCAATGAAGAAGCCCGTTCAGGATGATGCCTGAACGGGCTTCTTCATGTAGGTCACGCATTCGGCGTCACGACAACCTGCTCATGTCTGCGGCTGGGTCTTCGGTGACTTGAACACGCCATTGAACAGATTGAGCATGACCTGCCAGGAGGCAGCATCCGCCGACGCATCATAGCCGAGCGGGAGGTCGTACCTGGCGGCCTTGGCATCCGACTCCGGATTGGTGAACGCATGCTTCGCCCCCGGATACTGGATCAGGGTCGTCCGCGTACCGAGGGATTCAAAGGTAGACAGCAGCGTGTCCAATCCTTGCTGCGATACCAGAGAATCCGCCTCGCCATTCTGGATCACGACGCGTCCGGCGAAGGGCTCGGGATTCTCGACGGCGATTCCAGGGCTGCCGTGGAAGCTGACGACAGCCTTGAGCGGAGCGCCGGAAAGCGCCATGTTCAACACGACACCTCCCCCGAAGCAATAGCCGATGGCCGCAAGGCGGTCACCATCCACCTCGGGGCGAGAACGCAGCACCGCCAGCGCCGAATTGAAGCTGGATTCGGCCTTCGGCCAGTCACTCATCACCGCCGACGAGAAGGCCTTGGCATCCTCGGGATGCTCCGCCGTGCGGCCTTCACCGTACATGTCTACCGCCATCACGACATAGCCGAGCCCCGCCAGCTGCTCCGCGCGCTTGCGAGCATAACTGTTGAGCCCCCACCACTCATGGACCAGCAGTATGCCGGGGCGACGCCCCTTGGCCTTGGCATCACGCGCGATCAGCCCGACATGCTCCTCACCATTGGCACGATAGGTCACGACCTCGGTGACGACCTGCGGCCCTTCGAGACGGTCGACGAGGGTGCCATCATCGGCCGCCAATGCCTGCCCCGCGGACAGCACCGATTGTGCAAACAACAGACTTCCGGCGCACCAGCCACGTAACATACGCATCGCCCACTCCTTGTGCAGATTGACAGAGTACAGAATGATGGAACGTGCCCACTGTCGTGTCGCGGTCACATCCCTTCCTCCCGATTGTCCTCGCTCACCGAGCTTGATGCCACTACCACCCGGTTACGACCACTCCGCTTGGCACTGTAAAGCGCCATGTCAGCACGATGCAGGAAGTCGTCACGGCTCTCCCCGGGCAGCGGCGTGGCGACGCCGAGACTCACGGTACACAGCAGCTCCTGCTGCATGAACGCGAAGGTCATGCCGGCAATCTTCTGACGCAGACGCTCTGCCATGCCGACAGCGGTAGCGACCCCGGCATCAGCCAGCAAGATGCCGAATTCCTCGCCCCCCAATCGCCCGAAATAGTCATTGCGCCGCAATTGCTGCTGACAGATGCCGCCCAACCCACTCAACAACTGGTCCCCGGCGGCATGACCGAAGCTGTCATTGACCCGCTTGAAGTGATCCACATCGAACAGGACCAGGGCAATCTGGTCCCGCGAGGCGGATACCAGCAACGTATCCAGCATGGAGAGGAAGCAGCTGCGGGTCATGGCACCGGTCATCGCGTCCGTCATGGCTTCATGCTCGCGCCGCTGTTCGATCAGCTTGCGTTCATTGATATTGCGCGAGACCGACAGAATCCGGAGATAGCGGCCGGTCTTGGGGTCCATCGAGGGCGTGGAGATGGATTCGAACCACAGCGTATGGCCCTGCTTGTGGAGAATTCGGAAGTCGACACGAAAGACCTCTCCAAGGCAGGCGGAACGATGGACCTTCCTGGCGACGCGGTCTCTGTCATCCGGATGAATCAGCAGCTTGATCTCGCTGCCCTCGATGTCATTCACGCCAAACCCGCAAAGCCTCTCGACGGATGGGCTGATGTACTGACAGATCCCGTCACTGCCTTCAATGCTGACCATGTCGCTGACGGAATCGAGAATGAATCGATAGCGCTCCTCGCTCTGACGCAGCGCCCGCTCGATGTGATGGCGCGCCGTGATGTCGTCACAGTAACCATTCCATGTCACGCTGCCATCGATGGGGTCCATCGGTTGGGGCAAGGCCACGCAGGCCAGTCGCCGGGTTTCCCCATCTGGATGCTCATAGTAGATATCCGGCTCCCAGGGCGACTGGGTTTCGGCACTGGCGCGTGCCGATTCAAGCAGTCTTTGCCGCTCCTGGTCATTGAGATGCGACAGGAAGCGCGAGGCATCCTCAAGTGTCGCGTCAACTTCCTCTCCCAGCAGTTGATGGGCGACCGGCGATAGATAGGTATAGGTGAACTCATCCTCCCGGCTGAGCCGGCATTGAAACACCATGCCCGGCATCTGCTGTATCAGATACTCCAGCTGGCGTCGGTGAGCCTCGCTTTCACTGATGTCACTCAGTTGCCCCAACACCTCTCTGACGGCGCCTCCGGCCGCATAGTAGAGGTGCATGTCATCCTGCAGATAGCATTGGCGGCCATCCACATGGCGGAAGGAGTAACGCAGGCTGACGCTGGCACTGCGCGAGTCGACGGCCTCCTGAAAGCGTGCCTGACATTCCGCCAGGTCATCCTCGCAGATGCGTGACTGCCAGATTCGCGGGCTGGCCAGCAGCAGGTCCCGCGACAGGCCCGCCAACATCTCGACGCCGGAGGAGATGGATTGCAGCTCCTCCAGTGGCCAGGGGCCTCGCGCACAATAGCGCACCCCCGGGGTGTCATTGAGCTGAGTCATCAACCGCTGACGTTGATTGACCGCCTGCTCCAACCGGTGGTGAGTCGCGCTGATGTCACGCACCATCACGGCGACTCGAGGCGAGTCTCCTTGCTGCGTCCGGCCCAGATTCACCAGCTGGACGGAAAGACGACAATCGCCACGTGGCAAGCTCAGGCTGACGTCACACTGCAAGGTCCCGGCTCCTTCCAGACAATGCATGACGTGGGAGTGATACACCCGCTCCAGGGTCTGTCCCGCATGTGCCATGGCGGCGTCATGGTAGAGGTGCCATGCCGGATTCGCCTCATGCAGGTACAGGGAGGTTCCTCTCACCTCCAGCATGGCCATGGGGTCTCTGCTGCGCATCAGCATCATGCGATATGCCTGAAGCTGCTGTCGCTCGTGGGCAAGTGCCTGTTCTCGTAGGGAGATATCGACGACTCGACCGCAGACCGGGTGATTCGCGCCGGAGCGCCAGAGTGTTTCCTCCACCAGCACGCCGTGTCCACTGCGATCCCTGATGCGATAGGTCATCGACCCGGCAGGAGCACCGGAGGCCCGGAAGTCTCTGACTCGCTGACGATCTGCCGCCACGATCAGGGAGAACCACAGTTCGGGATGCTTGAGGAAGTCGCGCTCGCCATACCCGAGCAGACGCTCCACTGCAGGATTCAGGGTAAGGAAGCGCTGGCCGTCCGCGCTCAACATGAACAGGACATCCCCTGCGACGGCATGGTAATGGTGCAGCAGGCGGGCATCTGAGAACGATTCCAGCAATGTGAGACTCCCCTTTGGGTCAGACGTCGCCCCTCAGAGTGCGTCATCACCCCGCGCAAGACCAGTGCGTCACGCCAACGCTGGAGGGCACGTCACCGTCAAGGGCAGGCAGGCCCATGCCGCCTCTGGACTGACAATCTCGATGGGCAGCACGAAAACGCCCGACCCGGAACAGAGTCCGGGTCGGGCGTGAAGGGGTCAGAGCGGAAGGTGCTAGCCTTGTGCGGTACGTGCACCGACCATGGCATCAGCCTGCAGGGTATCCGGCTCGCTGACCGTGTCATGCGGGGCACCATCGCGGGCGACATCCTTGCGCACTCGGCTCGCCGCAGAGGGCGCCTTGGCTCGCCTCTGCGCCGCGCCGGTAGCGTGACGTCGCGTGGCAGTTTCCTGCCGCTCACCACCACGGGCGCGGGAGTGCTCCAGCAATGAACGAAAGTCATCCGGCGTCATGTCAATGCGCTCTGCGGCGGCACTCTCCTGCCAGAGAACATAGATGGCCGGCTGCACACGCCCGAGATCCATGCCGACCACGCGTCCCTGACGTTGTGTCCCGGGATCGCGCAGCGTCGCACCGATCAGTTCGTGGGCTTCGCGAATGGCATCGTGCATCTGAGACAGCCTGCTTTGGAAGTCAAGAGATCTGCCGAGAACAGCGGCAGTGTGGCAATACCTTCCCTGCATTGCCCCAGTACATGAACATTCGCAGGACGAAAGCGTGCCTGCATGATCTGACATGCCACCCGCGCTCACGAGCGACGTACACGGCGCATGTCAAGAGCAAAGTGTAACACATGTTCATAGTTTCGCTAATCACACCGACACCACCCACAAGAAAGCGGCACATTGCCTGCCATTCGGCACTTTTCACCGCACGTTATGCCGACCAACTTCAGAGAGTGTCGCCATCTTTGTAATCTCTGTCTCTCATGCCTCACGCGAATGATGCCAAACGAAGACACGAATGCCTGAAGGACGAGCATCGCGAGGCAAGCCCTCATCTCGAGATTCAGGCGAAAAAAAACCTCCCATGACTGGGAGGTTCAAAGAGTGGATGACGCGATGTCATTCCGAGCAGCATCGAAGCCGGTCTTGGCGCCAACCCTGACCGACACACGATTGAGAGGGGACGAGTGACATTGCCTTGTCCGTGGAGCCTGAGCGCGACGCGAGAATCCTCGGGCCACTCGTCCTCACCTGGGGGGAGCCTGTCGAGTCTCTGACAGGGCTCCAAATTCTGAGACCTCACCTGTGCCAGCCTGAAGAGATGGCCTCTTCAGGGAACCTCAGGCGAGGCCTTGAGTCATCTTACTTGGCGGCCTGCATGGCCAGTGCGGTGTCGAGCATGCGATTGGAGAAGCCCCATTCGTTGTCGTACCACGCCATGACCTTGACCAGACGCCCTTCGCTGACGCGAGTGTGGTTGCTGTCGAAGGTGGAGGAATGCGCATCGTGGTTGAAGTCGATGGACACCAGCGGCAGCTCGTTGACGGCCAGCACGCTGGAGCCTTCGGCAGCCTTGGTCACGATGGCATTGATCTCTTCGATGGAGGTCTCGCGAGAGGCCGTGAAGGTCAGATCGACCAGCGAGACATTGATCACCGGCACGCGAATCGCCAGACCGTCCAGCTTGCCATTGAGTTCCGGCAGCACCAGGCCCACGGCTGCCGCGGCACCGGTCTTGGTCGGAATCATGGAGTGCGTGGCACTGCGGGCACGGTACGGGTCGGAGTGGTAGACATCCGACAGGTTCTGATCGTTGGTGTAGGCATGGATGGTGGTCATCAGACCGTTCTCGATGCCGACTTCGTCGTTCAGCGCCTTGGCGACCGGTGCCAGGCAGTTGGTGGTGCAGGACGCGTTGGACACGACCTGATGCTCCGCCTTCAGCGTGTCTTCGTTGACACCGAACACGATGGTGGCATCGGCATCACCGCTCGGCGCGGAGATCAGCACACGCTTGGCGCCGGCTTCGATATGCTTGGCGGCAGCGGCACGCTTGGTGAACAGACCCGTGCATTCCATCACCAGGTCAACATTCAGGCTGGACCACGGCAGTTTGGCCGGATCGCGTTCCGCCAGGATACGAATCTTGTCTTCACCGACGAACAGGTTCTCTTCGTCATGAGAGACCGTCTCGGCGAAACGACCATGCACGGTGTCGCGGCTCAACAGATGAGCGTTGAGCTTCGGATCTCCCAGATCGTTGATGGCAACGACCTGAATGCGATCATTGTATTGGCCTTCATACAGCGCACGCAGCACGTTGCGACCGATGCGACCAAAACCGTTGATGGCGACGCGTAATGTCATGACTCAACTCCTGTGGCGTATGGCAGGTGCAGGTTGGCACATGGCTTCACTGCTCGGGAAGACTTGGCGCATCCCGGGCAGACCAACGTGGCTCATGAAAGTATCCTACACGCTTTTACGTTAATTTGGCCGAAAGTCGTCCAGTCTTCAAGCAGTTTTTTTGTTAAGTTTACCGAATATTTCGAACAAATGCGTTTCCTGAGCAACGTGACGCGCTACTGTAGCCTGCTCTCGGCAGGATGACCGAGACTCCAGACTTTACAGTGCCGCCGTCACTGGCTAGCGTCGCCCTAGACAGGCACGCCCGATGCACGGGAAGCCCCCATTTCTTCGCCAGCCTCGGCGCCCTGCGCCGCCTGACCCATGAGGTAAGAGCATGTCCGTCAATCCGACCGTCGAGCGCGTGACTCAGCGCATCATTGATCGCTCCAGCGAACGTCGTGCTGCCTATGAGCAACTGATGGAAAGCCAGCAACGCCGTGGCGTCCATCGTTCCGAACTCTCCTGCGGCAACCTGGCGCACGGCTTCGCTGCCTGCGGTGAGACCGACAAGAATCGCCTCAAGCTGATGAACTCGGCCAACCTCGGCATTATTTCGTCATATAACGACATGTTGTCCGCGCACCAGCCATTCGAGGATTACCCGCGCATCATCAAGGAAGCGGTGCAGGCGATGGGGTCCACGGCCCAGTTCGCCGGCGGCGTACCCGCGATGTGTGATGGCGTGACCCAGGGGCAGCCGGGCATGGAACTGTCATTGTTCTCCCGCGACCTGATCGCCATGGCCGCCGCCATCGGCCTGTCACACAACATGTTCGACGGCGCCCTGTTCCTGGGTGTCTGCGACAAGATCGTGCCGGGCCTGTTCATCGCCGCGGCGCGCTTCGGTCACCTGCCGAGCCTGTTCGTGCCCGCGGGCCCGATGCCCTCCGGCCTGCCCAACAACGAGAAGGCGCGGGTACGTCAGCTGTTCGCCGAAGGCAAGGTGGGCCGCGACGCGCTGCTGGAAGCCGAGTCCGCCTCCTACCACAGTCCGGGCACCTGCACCTTCTATGGCACCGCCAACTCCAACCAGCTGATGATCGAATTGATGGGCCTGCACCTGCCGGGCGCCTCCTTCGTCAATCCGGGCACCCCGCTGCGCGACGCCCTGACCCGTCACGCTGCCGAGCAGACCATCCGCAACAGCGAAGTCGGCGGCGACTATCGTCCCTTCTATCGCCAGATCGACGCTCGCGCCATCGTCAACGCCATGGTCGGCCTGCTGGCCTCCGGCGGCTCCACCAACCACACCCTGCATCTGGTCGCGATGGCGGGTGCGGCAGGCGTGACCATCACCTGGGATGACTTCACCGAGCTTTCCGCCGTGGTCCCCAGCCTGACGCGCATCTATCCCAACGGTCAGGCTGACATCAACCACTTCCAGGCAGCCGGTGGCATGAGCTTCCTGATTCGCGAGCTGCTCAAGGCGGGACTGCTGCACGACATCACCACCCAGGACGGCGGCACCCTGGCCGGCTACGTGCGTGAGCCCTTCCTCGAGAGCGGCAAGCTGGTCTGGAAGGATGGCCCCACCGACAGCCTCGACGAGGACGTGCTGCGTCCGGTCGCCAATCCGTTCGCACCGACAGGCGGCCTGACCGTGCTCGAAGGCAATCTGGGGCGTGGCGTGATCAAGGTCTCCGCCGTCAAGGAAGAGCACCGCCTCGTCGAAGCCCCCGTGAAGCTGTTCAGCGATCAGGACGAGCTCAAGGCCGCCTTCGAGGCCGGCGAACTGGAACAGGACATGGTCGCCGTGGTCCGCTATCAGGGTCCGCGCGCCAACGGCATGCCGGAACTGCACAAGCTGACGCCCTATCTCGGTATCCTGCAGGACCGCGGTTTCAAGGTCGCGCTGGTGACGGATGGCCGCATGTCCGGCGCCTCCGGCAAGGTGCCGGCCGCCATCCACATGACCCCGGAAGCGCTGGACGGTGGGCCGCTGGCACGACTGCGCGAAGGCGATATCGTTCGTCTGGATGCCAACGCCGGCACACTGGAAGCCCTGGTCGAGGAAGGCGAATGGCAGGCTCGTGAGGCCGAAGGCATCTCCCGTGACAGCTACCACCATGGCCTGGGCCGTGAGCTGTTCTCCGGGATGCGCTCCCTGGTCGGTGGCGCCGAAGAAGGTGCCTCCAGCTTCGCAGGCTACGGCGACCAGCCCGGCAGCGGCCACGACCGCAATACCCACTGAGCAGCCACGCAAGTCGACTGAGGACGCCACACGATGACTCGTGAGACACCGAGCCGCTTTGCCTTGGTAGGCGACATTGGTGGTACCAATGCCCGGCTGGCGCTTGTCCAGCCGGGCAGCCACACCCTCCATGACATCCACACGCTGGCCTGCGCCGAGCATTCCGGACTCGTGGAGGCCGTCCAGGCCTACTACCAGAGACTGGGGCTTGCCCCTGACGAACAACCCAAGGAGGCCTGCCTCGCCTTTGCCTGCCCGGTCCATGAGGAGCAGGTCAGCATGACCAACAACCATTGGTCATTCGCCAAGAGCGACGTGCGCGAATCCTTGGGCCTGACACGCTTCAAGTGCCTCAATGACTTCACCGCCATGGCACTGGGCGTGCCGCACATCGAGCCCGATGAGCGACTGCCCATCGGTGAGGAACTCACGGAAGGAGCGGGCAATGATGCCGCCCCCCGTCTGATCATGGGCCCGGGAACAGGGCTGGGTGTCGCGGGTCTGGTACATGGCACCCACAACTGGATTCCGCTGGCCACCGAAGGTGGGCATGTCAGTTTTGCCCCCACCGATGCGCTCGAGGATGCGCTGCTGAAGATCTTCCGGCGCTGGCACGGCAGAGTCTCGGTGGAACGCCTGCTCTGTGGCCAGGGAATGCTCGAGATCTACCGGGCGCTGGGCGAACTGCGCGGCCTGCCGACTCCGCTCGAAAGTGCCGCGGACGTCAGCCAGGCCGCCCATGCCCGCGATGCGCACGGGCAACCCAAGGACAGCCTGGCTTGCGATGCCGTGCTGCGCTTCATGAAGATTCTGGGAGACGTGGCCGGGGATCTTGCCCTGGCGCTCGGCGCGCGTGGCGGCGTGTATCTCTGCGGCGGCGTCCTGCCGCGCAACCTTGACCTGCTCGGGCAAAGCGATTTTCGCCGCGCCTTCGCCGACAAGAACCGCATGAGCCGTTACAATGCCGCGATCCCTACCTGGGTGGTGACCGCGCCGTGGACCGGTCTGCTGGGGGCCGCCGAGGCACTGCACAATGAAGAGGTGGCCTGACGCGATGCCGTCGGCCACGCTCCTGAACCGTCGAGGAAGCTCGAGATGATTCCTGAAAGTCTGCGCGCACTGGTGGATGCCACGAGCGGCCAACGTACCTGCGAATGGCAAGGCCGCATGCTCCTGATCCTCAACCGCGCCTGGGGCGAGCTGGTCGTCTGCCACCAGGGCGCCCAGGTGCTGCATTACCAGCCAGCCTCCCAGCGCCCCTGGCTGTGGGTCACCGAGACGCCGGCGACGCTTCCGGGCAGCATTCGTGGCGGCATTCCGCTGTGCTGGCCCTGGTTCGCTGACGAGTATCCTGAGGGCGAGACAGAGCTGCATGGCCCGGCGCGCAAGGCCGAGTGGCGCATCGACGCGGTAGAGGAAGACGAGGAGGAAGGCGTCGAGATCCACGCCTCTCCGCAATCTCCCCTGCACGCGGCACTCTCGCCTCGCGTCGTCATCTTCGCGGGTCGCCACTTTCTGAAGGTGGAGCTGATCACGGAAAATCGCGGCGAGGACCCGGTCAAGATGACCGGCGCCCTGCATACCTACTTTGCCGTGGAAGATGCCTTCCAGTGCCGCGTCACCGGCCTCGCCGGCGCCAGCTATCTGGACAAGCGTCAGGACTTCTCGCGTCTTGATCAGCAAGGCGAGCTGGGCATTCGCGGCCCGCTGGATCGCATCTACCAGTCAAGCCAGGTCCAGGTGCTCGAGGATGGCCAGCGCAGACTGCGCATTGCAAAGCAGGGCTCCGACTCCACGGTCGTCTGGCACCCGGGCGATGCACCGCCGGCCGATACCAGCGTCGAGAACGCCCGTGGCTTCCTGTGTGTCGAGACTGCCTGTACCCGCCTTGACCCCGTCTGGCTGCCGCCGGGCGCGCAACATCTGCTGGTACAGCACATCTCCCCTCTCAAACAGGAAGGGTGACACTCACGATCCATACACCACCTGTCAGCTTCCCACTGACAGGTGGCTACCGAGCGGCGATCAGCAGGCAATCATCGGCAGGCGCCTTTCCATGGCACTGAATCGTGTCATGCCACGCCTGCCAGCGTCATTCGTCAGCTCAAGGCGCGCTGGTCAGCGACGGACTGCAGACTGGCGACACAAGCTATCCACAACCCATACGATGGACACTTCCATGCTGCAATTGACCCGTAGTGTTTCCTGGCAGGCGCTGACCCGGCTAGGCGAGGTAACCCGCAACGACCGTATTCGCGACTACTTTGCCGCGGACCCCAAGCGCTTCGAGAAGATGAGTCTCCGGGTCGGCGGCCTGTTCCTCGACTATTCCAAGCACCACATTTCCGACGAAGTGATGAAGGCACTGATCGAGCTGGCAGACCACTCTGCCCTCGTTCAGCGTCGCTCCCAGATGTTCTCGGGTGACATCATCAACGTGACCGAGAATCGCCCCGTCCTTCACACGGCCCTGCGCAGCCAGTCCAATACGCCGGTCATCGTCGACGGCAAGGACGTGATGCCGGAGATCCACAGCACTCGCGAGCAGATCCGCGCCTTCTGCGAAAGCGTGCGCAGCGGCGAATGGAAAGGCTATGACGGACAACGCATCCGCGATGTCGTCAATATCGGCATCGGAGGCTCCGACCTCGGCCCCAACATGGCCTGCCGCGCCCTGCTCAAGCATCGTCATCCGGAGCTGAACTTCCACTTCGTCTCCAACGTGGATGGCAACCACATCCAGAAGGTGCTCAAGCGCCTCGATCCGGCCACGACCCTGTTCATCGTCTCCACCAAGACCTTCTCCACGCAGGAGACCCTGCTCAATGCGAAGTCAGCACGTCGCTGGTTCCTGGAGCAGGCAGGTCAGGATGCCGACGTCGGCGCCCACTTCGTCGCGGCCTCCACCAACCGCAAGGCGGCCAAGGAATTCGGCATCCGCGAAGAGAACGTCTTCGAATTCTGGGCCTGGGTCGGGGGCCGCTATTCCATGTGGTCATCCATCGGTCTGCCGATCGCCCTCTCCATCGGCTATGACGGCTTCATGGAACTGCTGGAAGGCGCCTATGAGATGGACCAGCACTTCATCGAAGCGCCGCTAGGCGAGAACATGCCGGTCCTGATGGCCCTCATCGGTATCTGGTACATCAACTTCATGGGTGCCGAAACCCAGGCCATCGTGCCCTACGATCAAGCCCTGCATCAGCTGCCCGCCTTCCTGCAGCAGCTCGACATGGAATCGAATGGCAAGTCGGTGGACATCTTCGGGCGTCCTGTCGACTACAAGACCGGCCCGATCGTGTGGGGCGAGACCGGTTCCAACGGTCAGCATGCCTTCTTCCAGCTGCTGCACCAGGGAACTCGCTATGTGCCCATCGACTTCATCGCTTCCCTGAAGCCGGAGCCGGGTACCGAAGAGCACCACTTCGCACTGATCACCAACATGCTGGCCCAGGCCAATGCCTTCATGGAAGGCAGCCAGGACGGCAGCAACCTCGACCCGCATTACAATTGCCCGGGCAACCGTCCCTCGAGCACGCTGCTGCTTGATGAGCTGACACCGCGCAACCTGGGGGCGCTGATCGCTCTCTATGAGCACAAGGTCTTCGTGCAGGGCGTGATCTGGAACATCAACTCCTTCGACCAGTGGGGCGTGCAGCTCGGCAAGCGCATCGCAGGCGAGATCAGCGCACGCATCGATACTGACGTCCAGGCCTTCGATCCCTCCACCCAGGGCCTGCTGGCACTGGTGCGCGAGCACTTCCCGGCCGCAGGAGACAGCATGCAGCCAGAGGCAGGCGTGACCAGCACCAAATCAAGCAAGAAGGCCCCGACGGCCACCACCAAGGGAGCAACCTCCTGATGACTCCGGTAATCGCATTCGGCGAAGCGCTCGTCGACATGCTGTCCAACAAGCTCGGCGGCCAGGCCGTCGAGCAGGAAACCTTCACGCCCTACGCTGGTGGTGCGCCCGCCAATGTCGCCGTGGCCTGCGCACGTCTCGGGCTGCCCAGCCACTTCGTGGGCATGCTGGGCCAGGACAGCTTCGGTGACTTCCTGCACGACGAACTGGCCACCCATGGCGTACGCCTGGATCACGTCAAGCGCACCAGCGAGGCACGCACCGCGCTGGCCTTCGTCTCGCGCGACGAGGATGGCGAGCGTCGCTTCGACTTCTATCGTCCGCCGGCAGCTGACCTGCTGTTTCGTCCGGAACATGCAGGCCCGGAGCTGTTCGCTCAACCCGCCATCTTCCATCTGTGCAGCAACAGCCTGACCGACGCCAGTATCGCGGACACCAGCTTCGTGCTGGCGTCTCGCGCACGTGCTGCTGGCTCCCTGGTCAGCGTGGATGCCAATCTGCGTCACAACCTGTGGCCGAATCAGCAGGTCGACGTGTCACTGGTCACTCGCCTGCTGGACAACGCCGATATCCTCAAGCTTTCCCAGGAAGAGGTCGAGGCACTCACTGACGGCCAGCAAGAGTCCGATTGGCTGCAGGCACGCCTGCAGGCCGGCGTCCGCCTGATCGTGCTGACCGACGGCCCGGGCACCATCCGCGCACTGGTGCGCAAGCAGAGCGGCGAGACCAGGGCCGTCAGCATCACGCCGCCGGTAGTCAAGGCCATCGACACCACGGCCGGCGGTGATGCCTTCATCGGCGGCTTCCTCTCGTCGCTCAGCGAAGCCGGTGTGGATGCAGCCCTGCTGCGTGACTGGTGCGAGGAAGAGAGCCATCTTCAGGCTGCGCTTGAGCGTGCAGCAGCCTGCGGCGCCTTTGCCGTGACTCGCCCTGGTGCCTATGCCGCGCTACCGACTCGAGAAGACCTCACCGCCATGCAGTGAGCGGCCCGAGTGACGTCACTGGCCACCTCAGAGCCAGCGACAATCTTGAGACGCGCACGTAAAAGCCCCGCTGATCTGATGATCAGCGGGGCTTTTGGTTTTCTGAGTTCAAGTTCCTGGTTCATATTCTGAGTACATGTCTTGAGTACATGTCTTGAGTACATGTTCTACGTACACATGCCAGATGTCATGACAGCCCTGCGTCTTTTGACCAAGACCAACCAACAACAAATATGCCTGCGAAGCGCAGCAGAAAGCCACGCAATCTCCGTCTCAAGTCGGCACCTATCAGACGTAAAAAAGCCGGCCCCGAGGGACCGGCTTTCGTTAGCTTGCTAGACGTTTGAGAGCGTCTTAGAAGCCGTAGTAGATGCCGACTGCAGCGCCGTCACCGTCATCGCCAGAGCGATCGTACTGGGCGTATTCAATGTAGGTGTACATCGCGGAAGAGATGTTGTAAGTCACACCCAGGTTGAATTCGTTGAAGCTGTCGTCGCCACCGTTGTCAGAAGCAAGAGTGGAATTGTCTTCAGCGTCGACGTACTGGTAGCCGCCGTAGACGTCGCCCATGCCGTAGCCGTAGCGTGCGCCGATACCGTAGTAATCAACGTCGGTGTCATCTTCTTCACCCGCGAAGCGCTCAGCCTTGACGGCGATGCGCAGGGCGTCAACGGTGTACTGACCGGTGATACCGTACTGGTCGCCGATGTCACTGCCGTTGGTGGCTTCGAACTGGTCCAGGTTGTCATACACACCAGCGACAGAGAAACCGCCGACGGTGTACTTGGCACCTGCGAAGAAGGACGCCTGGTTGGAATCAGTGACGTTCTCGTCTTCACCGTCGCCTTCGAAGTTGGAACCGACAGCGAACTGCAGGCCGCCCATGACCGGAGACATGTACTGCAGCTTGTTGCCTTCACGAGTCTGGCTGTCACCGTCGATCTGGGTGCTGGAATCAGTCAGATCGAAGTATTCGTTGTTGGAGATCGGATCCTGGATCCAGTCGTCCATCAGCTGATCCCAGGAACCGATACGCGCGTCACCGAAGGAACCCTTGGCACCGACGTAGGACTGGTCGCCATCGTTCAGGCCGTTGCCGCTGCCCTTGGATTCGTCAGCGTCGTATTCCCACTCGGCCTTGAAGTAACCGACGATGTCGTCGTTGATCTTGTGCTCACCCTTGGCACCGAAGGTGGAACCGTTGTCGCCCAGTTCACTTTCCGGGTCACCGCCGAGCTGGTCGACATAGGAGTATGCCAGCTGAACGTTGCCGTAGATGTCCAGCTTGGTGCCGTCTTGATTGTAGACGGTTGCAGCGGAAGCGGAGGTAGCAGCCAGGGCAGCAGCGCCGGCGATGGCAGTAGCCAGAAGTGTCTTTTTCATCGCGATAGTTCCTTAACTAGCGTTAACTGTTCGATCGTGTCTGCCGGTGGCAGTGGCCGAGGTTCCGGGCGCTTGATGACGCCTCTAAAACCCTGTGGCCTTGTTATTATCCAATGCTCGCAGGGAAACCATATACCGGGCTTTCAGGATGTGCAACAGAAAAAAACACTGTTTTCGATCACTGGTCCTGAACCAATACGCCGGTCAATTGTCTGGCGTGCCAACACTCTAGAGCGGAAGAATGAAGGATTCATGACAACCATGGGTTTTCTCGAGGGTTTTGACGTTCACTGATTTCCCGGCAGTCAGAGCGAAGACACACTTGCCTCAGCCATGACATGCAAGACAAAAGTAGCATGCACTGAGCCGATGAATTCTTTGTCATCTCACGCCATTGGAAGCTCATCATTCCCCTTGCATGCCATCGTGCAAATCTCTGGAATCGAAAGGAAAACGAGCATGGACGCGCCTCGGTGAAAAATGACATGGCAGTCAATTTTCGGTGTCTTCTTCAACGACTCACCGCTTTCCTCCGATGACCTTGACGTGATGAAACCCCGATCACTCGATGGAGTGACCGGGGTAGTCCATGGTGGCCTGATCATGATCAGGCTGAATGCCGCTGGTCAGAGCATCACTGACGGCAGTACCTCACGTCGCGACTCTGGTGAGGGATAGCGCAGGATCGACATGTCGCCTGCACGAAGTTTCCACATTCCTGTCGCCTCAAAACCGCGATGGAGCATGGCGCCATCATTGGCTTAGCCAGTTGGGCAGGAAGAGTGAGATCGACGGGACATAGGTGATCAATACCAGGAACAGCAACAACAACGACAGCCACGGGAGTGCGGCACGAATGACCCAGGTCATCGGCTTGCCGGTGATACCCGCGGTGACGAACAGGTTGAGCCCCACTGGTGGCGTCAGCATGCCGATCTCCATGTTGACCACCATGATGATGCCGAGATGGATCGGATCGATGCCCAGCTGCGTCGCGATGGGAAACAGGATCGGTGCCATGATCAGCAGGATGGCCGAGGGCTCCATGAAGTTGCCCGCCGCCAGCAGCAGCAGATTCATCACGATCAGGAATCCCCAGGCTGGCAGCCCCCAGCCGATGATGGTCTCGGCGATGGTGTGAGGAATGCGTTCAGTGGTCAGCACATGGGCGAACAGCATCGCATTGGCGATGATGAACAGCAGCATCATCGAGACGCGCGCACCATCCAGCACCACCTTCTTGACCTCCTGGTCCGAGAATGAGCCCACCAGGCCTGCCGGCACCTGCCAGAGAGCACGCAACCCGGCCCTGCCCCATGCTTCGTTGCCTCTGCGCCATGGCACGTCCTTCAAGGGCCCCATGTCGCGATAGCCCACCACTGCGATGAACCAGGCGTAGACCGTCGCGACCGCCGCCGCCTCGGTGGGGCTGGCCACCCCGCCGTAGATCGAGCCCAGCACGATGAAGATCAACATCAGCCCGCCCATCGCGACCAGCCCCGAGCGAGCGAGCGTCCTGAGGCCCGGGAACGGCTGTGAAGGCAGTTTCTTGATTCGGGCAGCGATATAGATGGCCACCATCAGGATGCCGCCCATCAACAGCCCGGGGATCAGGCCCGCCATGAACATCTTGGCCGCCGAGACCTCCGTGGCCGCGGAGTACACCAGCATCACGATGGAGGGAGGAATCAAGATCCCCAGGGTACCGGCATTGGTGATCACCCCGGCCGCGAAGGATTCGCTGTAGCCCTGGCGCACCATCCCCGCGATCACGATGGAGCCAATCGCCGCGACCGTGGCCGGAGAGGACCCCGAGACGGCGGCAAACAGCATGCAGGCCAGTACCGAGGCCATCGCAAGCCCGCCACGGACATGGCCGATGGCATCGGTCGCGAAGGTGATCAGGCGGCGTGCCACGCCTCCCGTCGAAAGGAAGGTGCTGGAAAGAATGAAGAAGGGAATCGCCAGCAAGGTGTAGTGATGCGACAGGGCTTCAAACAGCTTGATGGCGACCGAGCCCAGCGAATCACTCGAAAACAGCAGTATCGTCGTGACACTGGAAAATCCGAGCGCGAAGGCGATCGGCATGCCGAGAAAGATGCCACCGAACAGCAGCGCGAACAGAGTGGCTATGGTCATCGTCTGGGTTCCTGATCACTGTCGCGTTTACCACCGGCACCATCGGAGCTGTCACCAATGACCGAGTCAGCCGGCTGCACCAGGTGCATGCTGTCCTCGCCTTCGTCGTGAAAGCCGAAACCGCTGGCATCTCCGCGTATCACCTTCCAGCCCAATACCGCGAAGCGCAGCATCAGCAGCAGCATCGCGATGGGCAGAATCGTCAGGGCATACCACTTGGGTATCGCGATATCCTCGAGTTCGATACCGATCATCTGCATCAAGGACAGATATTCGTAACTGCCGACCAGCAGCATCACGCAGTACGCCATGCAGATGACCAGCGCGGCCAGGGTAGCCACCCGCTGCCAGATCAGTGGCAGCATCTTCACCACGACATCCACACCGATGTGCGCGCCCTGCTTGACGCCCCACGACACGCCGATCAGCACGAACCAGCCCGCCAGATAGAGAGTGGCTTCCTGGGACCAGCTGATACCGGTATTGAAGACGAAACGCAGCACCACCTCGACGAAGACCAGCAATACCATCGCCACCAGCAGCAGCGAGAACAGCGTCTCTTCTGCCTTGTGTAGCCATCCAAGTTTCATGGCAATGTCCTCATGCCCTTCATGGAGACTTGCCTCGCACGAGAGGACGGACATGTCGCGTCTCCCGGCGAGGCAAGTGATTGTCAGCCTGCGCGTCTCAGCGATTGGCATCCTGAGCGGCATCGATGATGTCCTGACCGATATCATCGGCGAATTCACCCCACACCGGCTTCATCGCATCCACCCACTGCTGGCGCTGCGCATCGTCCAGCGTGATGATCTCGCTCTGACCGGAGTCGATGATGGCCTGCTTGGCCTCGAGATTCTTGGCCTGGGACAGCTCATTGCCATAGGCGATGGCTTCATCCAGCGCTGACTTGACCTCGCCACGCACCTCCTCCGGAAGCCCATTCCAGAAGCGTGCCGAGGACACCACCATGTAATCCAGCACGCCGTGATTGGATTCAGTGATGTAAGGCTGCACTTCAAAGAACTTCTGGGAATAGATATTGGAATAGGTATTTTCCTGACCGTCGATGGCCTTGGTCTGCAGCAGGATGAAGACTTCGGAGAACGGCTTCTTCAGCGAGACGGCGTCCAGCGCATCGAACTGCGCCTCGAGCACGTCAGAGGTCATGATGCGGAATTTCTTGCCATCCGCATCATCTGGCACCGTGAGCGGTGAGGACGCGGAGAGCTGCTTCATGCCGTTGTGCAGATACCCGAGTCCGACCAGCCCCTTGGGCTCCAGCGCCGTCAGCAAGGATTGGCCTGTCTCGCTGCTCTGGAAACGCTCCACCGCTTCCATGTCCTTGAACAGGAACGGCAGATCGAAGACCTGCAGCTGATCCGTGTATTTCTGGAACTTGGAGAGTGACGGAGCCGCCAGCTGGACATCGCCCAGCAGCATGGCTTCCAGCACCTTGTCATCCCCATAGAGCTGGGAGCTGGGATAGAGCTCAACGGCCACCTGATCCCCCAGTCGCTCTGCGACCAGCTCCTGGAACTTCTTGCCCATCTGCCCCTTGGGGGTGTTTTCCGCGACGACGTGAGAGAACTTGATGGTGATGGGGTCGGCCATGACAGCGGTCGAGGCCATCAGAATGGCGGCACTCAGGGCTGTCAGGGCAGGCTTGAAAAGGCGCATGGCAGTTCCTCTCGGAATCTTGGTTGTTATTGGGGTTTGGTCATCTGTTGTTCATCCCGCCTGGCGTGTGCTGCATCACGACACTCGGCATGAGCGCGAGTCGCAACGCCAGACATGAGCGCGAGCAGGGACACCTGGGTATAGCGAGTACCGCGCCATGAGCAGCACATTCCCAGTTTTTTCGATTGAATTCAGATACCTGTGGCGAAAACCCTTCTTCGCGACATGAGTGGACTTGCCGACAGCGCCGGCCCGGTGTGCGGATTTCCACCCACCAACGACAGAGCCCCTGTGCGGCAATCCGCACAGGGGCTCTGAACACTGACGATCAAGGTGACATGTGCGGGCTGGCCATGGGGCCTGCCTGCACGGCACGTCGCTAGCGGTGCTTGGTCATCAATTCACTCAGCTTGTGGCTGATGCGCTGGCTGGCAGCCTGCTCCTCACGCTCCTTCTGCTGACGAGTCAGCTCCGCGAGCTGCTGACGTGCATGCAATGCCTCGTCTTCAGTGACGGCACCCACGGACTGACCTTCAAGATCGACCCGCTGCGTGCCGGCACGAACGGCCTTCAGGTATCGAGGCAAGTGGACGTAGCCCGCCAGAGCGCGGCGCACGAGCTTCTCGTCCCAGGGCTCGTTCTCCAGCAACTCGACATGGATGCCAATCTTCAAGGGACGGGTGTGGCCCTTGAAGAAGGTATCCGGATAGCGCTTGTACCATTGCTTGAGCAGCGCCTGGGGCGACGGCGGCGTTGCCTGGTCCGGTGTCTCGTCAGAGCCAGCGGATTCGGCTGGCGCGTCGTTAGACATTGCTGGCGACGGTGCAGACTCGGCGTCAGCGGTCTCACCCGAGGCCACACCGGGTGACTCGCTCGCGGAGGCCAGCTGCTCCGCGGCAGCTTCCACCTGCGCAGCACTGGGACGCGCATCCTCCACCGGCTGTGACGCGGGGGACTGTGCGCTGCGTTCGCGCAACTCGCGCAGCTCGGCATCACGCGCCATCAAGGCCTCGCTCAGCCCGGTCAGCTGCGCCTGCTGCTCCTGCATCTGCTGGCGCAGCGCGGCCAGCGTCTCGCGTAGCTGGGCATTTTCCGATTCCAGCGCCAGACGAGCCTGACGCTCTCCGTCACGCTGCTGTCGCTGGGTGTCGGCTTCATGTTCAAGCGCAGAGTACAGCGCTTCGAGGCGATCCATCGTCAAGGCCTGAGCCTCCCTTGCACGCTATGGGCAGTTCCGTTTGGCACCAGTCTGTGTCAGTACCTGCTGACTGTAAAGTTCCCGCTGGCAGGCGCAAGCGCTAGTCGTCCCTGCGCTCATAGCGCACGAAGTCATAGGCAGGCAGGCCTTCACCACTTTCTCCCGGCACACGCTGAGCTTCTTCCCAGTCAGCACCAAGCTCCGGGAAGTGCGCATCGCCTTCGATCTCGACCGCTACCTCGGTCAGGTACAGACGCGTGGCGACAGGCAGTGCCTGTGCATAGATCAGTCCACCCCCGATCACCATGATCTCGTCCACACCTTCGATCATCGCATGGTGATCCGCCATGTTGAGCGCCGCCGCCAGATCGTGACAGACCCGTACGCCATCGTGATGGAACTCGCTGTCACGCGTGACGATGATATTGAGTCGATTGGGCAGCGGCTTGCCGATGGAGGCAAAGGTCTTGCGCCCCATGATCACCGGCTTGCCCTGGGTCGCATGCTTGAAGAACTTCAAGTCTTCCGGCAGGTACCAGGGCAGATTGTTGTCGACACCGATCACGCGATTGACCGACATGGCGGCGATCATCGCCACCGGGACCACGGTCTCGGCGGCGGCACTCAGCGGAGAAAATTCCTTGTCACTCATACGGCCACCTGCGCCTTGATATGCGGATGGGATTCATAGCCTTCGATGGCGATGTCATCGAAGGTGAAGTCGAACAGATCCGTCACGTCCGGATTCAGCTTGAGCGTCGGCAGGGCCAGCGGCTCGCGCGTCAGCTGCTCACGCGCCTGCTCCAGATGATTGCTGTAGAGGTGGGCATCGCCGAGGGTATGTATGAATTCCCCCGGCTTGAGGCCACAGACCTGAGCGATCATCTGGGTCAGCAGCGCATAGCTGGCGATGTTGAACGGCACGCCGAGGAAGATGTCGGCGCTGCGCTGATAGAGCTGGCAGGACAGCCGACCATCGGCGACATAGAACTGGAACAGGGCATGACACGGCGGCAGGGCCATCTCATCCACCAGCGCCGGATTCCAGGCCGAGACCATCAGACGGCGCGAGTCCGGGTTGGTCTTGATCTGCTCGATCAGATGCGTGATCTGATCCACGCTGCCGCCTTTTGGATTCGGCCAGCTGCGCCACTGATAACCGTAGACCGGCCCGAGATCGCCATTCTCATCGGCCCACTCATCCCAGATACGCACGCCATTTTCCTTGAGGTAGGCGATGTTGGTGTCGCCTTTCAAGAACCACAGCAGCTCGTGGATGATCGAGCGCAGGTGCAGTTTCTTGGTGGTGACCAGCGGAAAGCCTTCGGCCAGATCGAAACGCATCTGGTGACCGAAGACACTCAAGGTACCGGTACCGGTGCGGTCGCCCTTTTGCGTGCCGTTTTCCAGCACGTGGCGCATCAGATCGAGATAGGGTTGCATGGGCAGCGGGTCCGTACGGCGGATCAGAGGCTGACTCGGCGAGCGGATCCGGGGGGATCGGCCCTGCACCAGCCTCTTCATGAATTCGAATCGTTCACTTGACGATATTTTACGCTGCCAGATACGCAAGAACGCGGCCCGATGGCCGCGTTCTTGCGTATCTGGCAGGGGGCCAGTTTACACCGATTGCCCCCTGTAATCACACCTGCATTCCCACCTCAGGATGCGCGAGGCAGCGGCGGCTGCGCCACGTCCTGACCACGCGACCATGCCATCAGCAGCAACCCGAACAGCACCATCGGCAGCGACAGCAGCTGACCCATGGTCAGCCAGTCGAAGGCGATGAAGCCGAGCTGGGAATCCGGTTGGCGGAAGAACTCGGTGATGAAGCGGAAACTGCCGTAGCAGAGCAGGAACAGACCGGAGATCAACCCCTTCTGGCGCGGCTCACGCGAGGCGAACCACAGGATCGCGAACAGCGCGACGCCTTCCAGCGCGAATTGATAGAGCTGAGAGGGATGGCGTGGCTCCGGCCCGTAGAGCGGATAGACCATGCCCCATGAGACATCGGTGATACGCCCCGGCAGCTCCTGGTTGATGAAGTTGCCCAGGCGCCCTGCACCGAGGCCGATCGGAACCATCGGCGCGATGAAGTCAGTCAGCTGGAAGAAGGTCAGCTGGTGACGACGCGCGAACACCAGCATGGCGATCAACACACCCAGCAGGCCGCCATGGAAGCTCATGCCGCCATCCCAGACCTTGAAGATCCACACCGGGTCCGCCAGCAACTTGTCGAAGCCGTAGAAGAGCGCATACCCCAGGCGCCCACCCAGCACCACGCCCAACGCACCGAAGAAGATCAGGTCTCCCACGGCATCCTGACTCAGGCCGACCCGCCCGCGCCGGGCACGCGCCAGCCCCCAGGCCGCCGCGAAGCCGATCACGTACATCAATCCATACCAGTGAATCTTGAAAGGCCCCAATGCCAACGCCACGGGGTCGATCTGAGGATATTGCAACATGAGAAAACCTTGAATGAATAAGTCGGCACGACTGACGCCAGTCGCAAGTCTTTCGCCATCAATCCGATGCGCTACCGGTCAGGTGGCGAAGGATAACAGCTCGCGCATGAACGCCACCTAGCAGCCCTTTCCGGCAAAGCGGACATGCCGAGATGACTCACGAGACGAGAAAGCGCAGCCCCACGATCACGAGAATCAACGCGAACAACCGCTTGAGCAACAGCGCCGGCAACGCATGGGCCAGCCGTGCGCCCACTCGCGCGAAAGGCACCGACACCAGCACGATGCCGAGCCAGGCAACCCAATGTACATAGCCGATGGCATGCTCCGGCAAGCCCGGGGCGTGCCAGCCCACCGCGATATTGGTCAGCGCTGCCACCAAGGCGATGGGAAACCCGGCCGCGGCCGCCGTCCCGACCGCCTCGGTCATGCGCGCCTGCCAGCTGGTCAACATCGGCACCATCACCGTCCCTCCTCCGATCCCGAAGAGTGCGGATACCACCCCGACGGTGCCACCGCCAAGAAACTGCCCGGCACGCCCCGGCGCCTGCGCCAGCTGACCCACCTTGAGATCCAGTCCCATCTTGACGGCGACCAGCAGCACGAAGCCACCGAACAGCAGCTTGAGCATCTCGCTGCTCAGTCCGCCCGCCAGCACCACCCCCAGCGCGGTTCCCACCACCAGTCCGGGCAGCAGGCGCTTGAGCCAGTCCAGACGCACGGCGCCACGCTCATGATGCGCACGCGCCGATGACAGCGAGGTCACCACGATGGTCGCCAGTGAGGTACCTATCGCCAGATGCATCAAGACATCAGTGGCGACACCTTGCAGCGCAAAGGCTGCCGCCAGCACCGGCACGATGACCAGCCCGCCACCGATACCGAACAGGCCGGCGATCAGACCCGCCACGGCCCCCAACACGGGATACCACCACCACATGCCCCACTCCTTGCACCTGTCTTCATCGAGAACCTCTGTCAAAGGGCCGGGTTGAGGCCATGAACCGATGGCTCATCGCTCACCCTTGCCAACTCAGACCCCATCACCCGTCACGCCACCTTCTGCTCCCGGTGCCTTCATCGTGGCCCGAGGCAGCCATTTGCGAACCTTGTCGATCAACGCCTGAGGACGATAGGGCTTGCCAAGATAATCATCCAGACCTGCCGCGAAGAAACGCTCGCGGTCCGCCTCGCTGGCATTGGCCGTCAGGGCAATGATCACGCTACGCCTGTCACTGCCGGCCCCGGCCTCCTGTTCGCGCCAATTCCGGGTAACGCTGACGCCATCCATGCCGGGCATGAAGATATCCATGAACACCAGGTCGTAGAAATGGCGCTCGCGCGCGGCCAGCGCATCTTCTCCACTGCTCGCCGTATCCACCACCAACCCCTGGCGGCCGAGCACCGTGCGCGCCAGCATGGCGTTCACCGGACCATC
This sequence comes from Cobetia marina, assembly GCF_001720485.1. Classification (GTDB taxonomy): domain Bacteria; phylum Pseudomonadota; class Gammaproteobacteria; order Pseudomonadales; family Halomonadaceae; genus Cobetia; species Cobetia marina. Next base: position 964,644 of record NZ_CP017114.1, on the reverse strand, counting down.
ATCGACGACCAGAATGCGAGTTTCGACAGGATTGTCCGGCCAGGACAACGGCACCAGGATCTCCAGCACCTCCTCCCCTTGCGTCTCATGCTGTCGGTAGCGCCCGCCGAGCTCCTCCACCAGACGACGAGCCATCAACAGCGAGGAAGGCGCATTGCGCCCGACATCGAGGCCACAGTGATCGTGAAGCTCAAGCCTCAGCCAGCATTGACCCCCTGTCTCCGTGTCCCTCAGGCCAGCTCCCGTCGGGCCACCGGCCAGCGACGACGCACCCTCGGCGTCCACCACCTCGACGAACACGCGATGCCGACCCGCGCTCGCGCGTCGACAACCATCTTCCGACAGATGCTCGAAGAGCTGCGCCAGACGCCGTACATCGCCACGCAGCAATGCAGGCAGCGCGCCCAGCTGCCACTCGAAGGGCAGTCCCACGTCGTGGTAGCGCTGCTGCATGTCATTGAGCAGCGCTCCCAGCGCCTCGGCGGGCGTGAACAGATTCTCCTCCAGCGGCGTGCGCACGACATCGTCGCGCTCCGTCAGCACATTCAGCAGCTGTGCCACGCTATCGAGACGCCCCTGCAGCAGGCTCAGCTCGGCATCCTCCAGATGACGCTCGCGACGCAACTGCCCCAGCTTGCGCACCAATCCCTGCAAGGGAGGCGTCAACTCGGCGTGCAGCATGTCCAGGTAGTCACTCTTGAGGCGGGCTTCCTCGCGCGCCCTGTCGCGTGCGACCAGCAACTGCTGGCTGGCCTGATCATGTTCTGATTCATCAATCATCACGCCCAGCACCTGGGCGGGGTCGTTGTTGAAACGGCACAGCTCGAGACGCATGCGCCGCATGCGGCCCTCGGCATCATGGACGCGCAATTCTCGACTGTTGGGTACGCTCGGGTTGGGCTCCAGCATCAGCAGACTCCCGACCGAGCGCCCCAGCGCTTCATGTAGCACCAGCCCGAACAGCTTCTCGAAGGCAGGATTGGCCATCGCCAGCAGGCCATGACGCATCACGAAGGCAGGCAGTGGCAAGGCATCCAGTTCGTGGCCACGACCACGGCGCAGCAGTGCCACGGCAGCACGGTGACGGCGCAGAATCTCGTCGGCCGGATACGCCTGATGGGCCGAGACGGGATACTCCTCCATGACCTGCCCCTGCTCGAGCCGCACGCTCTGGCGTGCCAACCATTCCAGTGGCTGCCCCAGGCGCTGATCAAGGCGACGCAGGCGCCATTGCAGAATCAGCATGCTCACCGCGAAGACCAGCAGCAAGGCACCGGCGCTGCCCAGCAGCAATGACAGCAATGGCATCTCGCCCGGCACGTCAAGATCGCGCCGCGCCACCAGTCGCCAGCCATTGACGGGCAAGGTGTCCCAGACGACGGCACGCGCCGCAGGTCCTGGCAGCAAGATAGCGCCACGCAGACCGCCGTCCACCGCCTGGGCCACGTCATCGGGCAGGCGTCGCGGCCGAGGGTCACGCGTATTGCTGCTGGCCGCCCACACTTCCAGGTCCTGACCGATCAGCCAATAGGGGGCCGTGCGGCCCTGACCAGGCAGCAGCAAGCGAGATTCCATCTGGGGGACCGCGAGATCCAGCCCGACATGGACCTTCTGTCCCGCGTTGAGTTCCACCTCGACCAGCGCGGTGATCTGAGGCAGGCCCGCCGGACCGGGATGTGGCGGCAGCCAGACGACCCGCGGCGCGCCGTTGTCCGAGCTGCTGGCCAGCTGGCGCTGAGTGGCAGGTGTGACATCGGTGTAGGGAAGGAGCCTGGTGCCCGGTGAGAAGGCATCCAGCACGTTGAACCAGGGGTAGAGCATGATCATGCTGTTGTCGAGACTGACGAACAGCCGCGAGATCAATGGGTCCGTGGAATACAGATCCGACAACAGCCATTGCATCCGGATCAGGCGTCGCGCCACGTCGTGATCCTGCTCATCCAATGCGCGGTGAAACTCTCCGTACAAGGCAGCGCCGCCACGCGTGATCGGCCGGAACAGCTGACCTTCCTCGGTCAACACCAGCTCATTCAATGACGAATCCGCCTCGTCCCCGGCATGGTCGAGATGGCGACGCGTGTAGCGCGCCAGAATCTTCAGACGACGCTGCTGCGCCTCGAAGCGCTCATTCACCAAGGCAGTGGCCAGCGAATGCTGCTGGCGAAGCTCGCCCAAGGCGCTGTCCACGAGCTTGTGCCGCTCGCTGTCCCAGGTGACCCAGGCCCCGACCAGACAGCTGAGCGCCACTGCCAGCTCGGCGAGCAGCAGCGGGCCCACCGTCAGGCGACTCATGCGCCGCCATACCGATTCCAGTCCACTGGGGCTGCTCTCACTGCGGTTCCCCGCACTGCCGCCATCCTCGAGACGAGTGGCGTCGCCGGTGACGCCGGACGCTCCCGTCGGGGGAGCCTCCGCTTGGGAAGATTCAGCCTCGGGCGAGCGTGACGCTGGCTCGACAGGGGGAGGACGGCGCGAGAACATGGTCTGGGAGCATCCTGTAGATGGACCTGACAGCAAAAACCATCGGGCATGGGTGCAGCGATTCGTGATGTGGCGTGACATTGCCGCAGCAGTACGATCGGGTCGCATCGAGCCATGCTGCCCGTAGCCCGACGTCACGGCAGATCGTCGGCCCGTTCGCCACAAGACTGCAGCATACGCAAGCCACTGACGGGCGTCATGTTCCCGGCGCGACACCTGTCACATCCTGATCCCCGGGAACCTCGCCCACCCTCTTTCGGAGTCTCGCCATGTGCCTGATGGCATTCGATTGGCAGCCAGATGCCACGACAGGTCACTGCCTCACGCTGCTGGGCAACCGCGACGAGTTTCATGCCCGTGCGACCACTGGCCTGTGCCGCTGGCCGGATACCGCCCTGTGTGGTGGTCGTGATCTGGTGGCAGGAGGGGGATGGCTGGTCATGCATCGGGCCGGCGCCCTGGCGACGCTGACCAATGTCCGCCAGCTGGACCGCCCCTCCCATGCGGCCACCATCAGTCGCGGTCAGCTGGTCACGGCCGCCGTGCGCCAGGCGGTGGCCAATGCCTCCACCCTGTCGCTTGGGGACTGGCTGGAGGCCCTGAGCGCTGGCGAGACCGTCATGGCAAGGCTCGCGGCGGACTCTCCCGAGCACTGCGAACCCCTGAGCTTGAGCGCACTTGACTGGTGCAATTTGCTGGTCTGCGATGGCCGGACTCTCTGGCGACTCCATCATGGGCCCGACGGCAGCCAGCTGATCCGACTCCTCCCTGGGCTGCATAGCCTGTCCAATGGTCACCCGGACAATGAATGGCCAAAGCAGCGGCGACTCAGACAGCGCCTTGCCGCGCTGAAGGCGTCTGCGGTCATGCACGATGACGATGCCTGTCTGGGTATCCTGCAGGATGGATGGCGGCCGCCGACGGCACAGTTGCCGGCCACCGGCCTGGCGCTTGAGCGGGAAGCCCTGCTGTCCAGCCCCTTCATCACCAGCCCCGAGTACGGCACCCGCGCTGCCACCCTGGTGCGCTGGCAGCGAGATGACAAGCGGGCCTCACTGACACTGCATGAGCGCCGCTTTTCACCACAAGGCCAGTGCGTCGCTCATCGCAAGGCCGTGTCGCACCTCCAGGAGGAAGCGACACGGGGATGGCATCTGAGCTGACGATTGCCTGCAGGGGACGTCTTGAAGGAAGGCCAGCGAGAGGACGCCACCCGAGGCAGGAGCGCAGGTCTGCGATCCTGCCTGCAAGTCGCTAACGAGAGACTGCCGCCTGGACCGCACTGGCATCCGGCGTGTGGTCACGCGGTGGCAACAGATGCGCCAGCTCCCATGCCTGCATGCGCTCCAGCAGCAGGCCATGCACCTGATTGGCCGTCGGCTGACACAGGACCTCGCTGACCAGCCCCTGGGCTGCCGCCAACGACACGCGGCGAATGGCGGCACGGACACGTGGCAGGCTGGGCGCATTCATCGACAGACCATCAAAGCCCATTCCCAGCAGCAGCAAGGCACCGGCAGGGTCACCGGCCAGCTCACCGCAGACGCTCACCGGCATGCCCAGCGCTTTCGATTCTTCCGCCAGGCGCGCCAGCGCGCGCAATACCGCCGGGTGACACGCATCATAGAGACTCGCCACTCGTGGGTTATTGCGGTCCACCGCCAACAGGTACTGGGTGAGGTCGTTGGACCCCACCGAGAAGAAGTCGACCCGGGTCGCGAGCGCTTCCAGCTGATAGAGGGCCGCCGGCACCTCGATCATCACGCCGACGCTGGGCCGTGAGACGTTGACACCGTCTTCCGCCAGCTCGATCAAGGCACGATTGACCAGCGCCAGCGCGGCATCCACCTCCTCGATCCCCGAGACCATCGGCAACATGATACGCAGATTGTCCAGGCCCTCGGCGGCGCGCAGCATGGCACGCAGCTGCACCATCAGGACTTCCGGGTGATCCAGTGTCACGCGTATGCCGCGCCAGCCAAGGAAGGGGTTGGCCTCCTTGATGGGGAAATAGGGAAGATCCTTGTCGCCCCCGATATCCAGCGTACGCATGGTGACAGGCAGAGGGGCAAAACCGGCCAGCTGCTCACGGTAGAGTCGTGCCTGCTCCTGCTCGCTGGGGAAGCGATCATTCATCATGAAGGGCACTTCCGTGCGGTAGAGCCCCACGCCGCCAACCCGGGTCTTGAGCGAGGCCACGGCATCCAGCGCCAGGCCGGTATTGACCATCAATGGCATCACATGGCCATCAGGCGTCACGCTCGGCAGATCCTGCTCCTGCTCCAGCAGCACGCTCAGCGCCTGCTCCTCGGCGATCAGCCGCGAATAATGCACGCTGAGCTCATGCTCCGGACGCACCACCAGACGACCGCGATGGCCATCGAGGATCACCGGCGCGCCACCCAGGCGTGACAGCGGCAGATCCACCATCCCGAGCACGGTCGGAATTCCCATGGCCCGCGCCAGGATGGCGACGTGGGAGGTGCTGGACCCGCTGACCGCCACCAGTCCCTTGAGCCGCTCACGCGGTACCTCGCCCAGTGTCGCCGGGCTGATCTCATGGCCGATCAGGATGGTGTTCTCGGGGTACTCGATCGGGCCGCTGTCGCCCTCCTCCTGCAGATGCGCGAGCACCCGCCGGCCAAGATCGCGGATATCCGCGGCGCGCTCACGCAGATAGTCATCATCCACGCGCTCGAGATACTGAACATGCCGGCGCACGATATCGGCCAGTGCCGCAGGCGCCCACTGCCCTTCCCGGATACGCTTCTCGACTTCCTGGCCCAGCGCCGCGTCGCCCAGCATCTGCTGGTAGACCTCGAACAGCGCATGCTCCTGAGTGGAGATACGACTGGCCAGCCGCTCTGCCGCGACACGGATTTCCTCGCGCACGGCGTTGATCGCCTCCTTCAGGCGAGCGATCTCGAAGTCGATGTCGGTGGGAATGAGGTCCGGCACCGAGTCCAGATCCGCCGGCGGAGAGAGCACGAAGGCCTTGCCGATGACGACGCCGGGAGACCCGGCGACTCCCTTGAAGGTCGCCTGGCCGCTGGTCCCGGCCAGCTTGCCCAGTGCCCCGGTCGCCAACGCATGCGCCAGCACACCCGCCAGCTGCGCGCCCAGCGTGACAAGAAAGGCTTCTTCGCCCTCATCGAAACGACGCTTCTCGTGCTGCTGGATGACCAGTACGCCGAGCACGCGGCGCTGATGGATGATGGGGACGCCCAGGAAGCTGGAGAAGCGCTCCTCGCCGGTTTCCTCGAAATACCGGAACTGGGGATGCGCCGGGGCATCCTCGAGGTTGAGCGGCTCCTCTCTGAGCGCCACCATGCCCACCAGCCCTTCACCGCGCGCCATGCTGACCTGTCCCACGGAAGACGAGCGCAGGCCAATGGTGTCCTTGAGCACGAATCGGTCCGTCTCGGGCGCCAGAAGGTAGACGGAACAGACATCCGTCTTCATGGCCTTGCGAATGCGCAACACCATCGTCGCCAGCGCCGCGTCGAGTGAACGCGCGCCATTGACCTCCTGAACGATACGCCGCAATACCTCAAGCATGGTGTACCTCGAGCATGACGCGCCTCACGAGGAAACAGGGTTCCTGGCCCGGACGCGCACGTTGCAGATGATGAGCCCGACCTCAATCGGGGATGTGGCGATCATTTCCCGTCGGCCTGATGGCGACCTTGTCCTCGCTGCAGGGCATGTTGCCTTGCACCGCCGAGAGCGGCAGGTTGCCCTGCGAATCCACCAGTCGTTGCAGACGCGGTGCCAGTTCACGCAACGCGCGCCGGTAGACCTCGCGCTTGAAGGCCACGACCTGACCCAGCGGATACCAGTAACTGACCCACCGCCAACCATCGAACTCCGGCTTGGGCGTGGAATCCACACTCACGCGGTTGTCCTGACAGCGGATCTGCAACAGGAACCACTTCTGTTTCTGACCGATGCAGATCGGTCGGGAGTGCGTTCTCACCATGCGTCTGGGCAACCGGTAGCGCAGCCAACCTCGGGTACAGGCCAGTATCTCGACGTCCTCGGCCTTGAGGCCGATCTCTTCCTCGAGTTCACGATACAACGCCTGTTGCGGTGTCTCGTTTGGCTTGATGCCCCCTTGCGGAAACTGCCACGCATTCTGTCCTACCCGGCGCGCCCAGAGCAGCTGGCCCTCACAGTTGGCAATGATGATGCCAACGTTGGGGCGAAAGCCGTCAGCGTCGATCACGGATGTCACCTTTGATTCGTTAATTGAAACCATTCTTCCACAAAGGCTGAAAGCGCTTCAATACGCGGTTTGGCGGTGTGAAAGGCCAGGCACGTCTGCAATAATCGACCCCTTCACCGTATTGCACTGCAACACCGCCTTCGGAAATCCTCCGTTGGCCCCCGTACACCCGCGCAAACACTGGGCCGGCGACCTTGCCGCGCCCCTCTGTCTGCGTCCGTCGCCCACGCCAACGGCTGGGCTGAGCAAGGAGTTCTCCGTGAGTCTGGCCATCTTTGATCTCGACAATACCCTGATCGCCGGGGACAGCGATCACGCCTGGGGCGAGTTCCTGGTTGAACAAGGCGCTGTCGACGCTGACACCTACCGTGAAGCCAACGAGCGCTATTTCCAGCTCTATCAGAGTGGCGAACTGGACATTCACGAGTACCTGGCCTTCTCACTCAAGCCGCTGGCCGAGAACAGTCCGGAACAACTCGCCGCCTGGCACCAGCAGTTCATGGCCGCCAAGATCGAGCCCATCATTCTGGCACGGGCAGAAGAGCTGCTGGCGCGTCACCGTGCACGCGGCGATACGCTGCTGATCATCACCGCCACCAACCGCTTCATCACTGCCCCCATCGCCGAGCGCCTTGGCGTGGATGACCTGATCGCCATCGAGCCCGAGATCATCGACGGGCGCTACACCGGCCGCGTCGACGGAGTTCCCAGCTTCCAGGGCGGCAAGGTCACTCGCCTCGAAGCCTGGCTTGCCGAGCGTGATCACACCCTGGATGGCAGCACCTTCTATAGTGACTCCATCAATGATCTTCCGCTGCTCGAGCGTGTCGATACTGCCATTGCAGTGGACCCGGATGAGCAACTGTTGGCGACCGCCCAGCAGCGCGGATGGCGCATCATCTCACTGCGCGACTGACAAGCCATTGATTTTAAAACAAATAATCGACCTATAAGGGAATGCAGCTTCATCTATAAGGTTTTCATGTGGCTACAGGCATTCACCATAAAGTCGACCTTATTTGCTGAATCATTTCGCGTCCGATGTGTCTATAATGTGTGTCCATCGAACCGTCGAGCCTGACGAGGCATGCCCCGTCACGGCAGGACGGCCCCCGGTAGCCCGGTCGGGTGCCGGGGGATGTCCCTCACCAACTCTGAGCGTGAGCAGCCATGTCCTCAACGACATACGATGTCCTGATTGTGGGTGGCGGCGTGTCCGGCACCGCCCTTCTCTATGAACTCGCCCGCTACACCGACCTCTCGTCGGTCGGCCTGGTGGAAAAATACGACCATGTCGCGATCGTCAACTCGCACGGTCGCAACAACTCCCAGACCATCCACTGCGGCGACATCGAGACCAACTACACGGTCGAGAAGGCGCGCGTGACCAAGCGCACCGCAGGCATGGTGGTCAACTTCGCCACCAAGCTCAGCGAGAGTGAGCGCGATCACATCGTCTACAAGTACCCGAAGATGGTACTGGCGGTCGGCGCCAAGGAATGCCAGTTCCTGCGCAAGCGCTTCGAGACCTTCAAGCCACTGTTCCCGAATCTGAAGCTGCTCGAGCGTGATGACATCGCTGAGCTTGAGCCGAAGGTCGTGGAAGGTCGCCGTCCGGACGAGGAAATCGTCGCGCTGGGTTCCACCGACGAATACACCGCCGTCAACTACACCACCCTGTCGGAGGCCTTCGTCAGCGAAGGCGAGAAGGCAGCGGCCGAGAAAGGCATGAACTTCGACGTTCGCCTCTCGACCGCCGTGGAAGACATCCGCAAGGAAGGTGACGTCTACAAGGTCAAGACGGACAAGGGCGAGCTCAGCGCACGCTATGTCGTGGTCAGCGCCGGTGGTCACTCCCTGCTGTTCGCCCACAAGATGGGCTACGGACTGGACAAGTCCTGCCTGCCGATGGCTGGCTCCTTCTACTTCACGCCGAAGGTGCTCAACGGCAAGGTCTACACCATCCAGAACGAGAACCTGCCGTTCGCCGCCGTCCACGGCGACCCGGACGTGCTGGTGGAAGGCAAGACCCGCTTCGGGCCGACCGCTCTGATGCTGCCGCTGCTGGAGCGCTACAACGGCAAGACCTTCTGGGAGTTCCTCAAGGTACTGCGCATGGACCGCAACGTCGTCAAGGCCCTGTGGGACCTGATGAAGGTGCGCGACATCCGCAACTACATCTTCAAGAACTTCATGTTCGAGGTGCCGGTACTGCGTGAGCGCCTGTTCCACGGCGACATCAAGAAGATCGTCCCGAGCCTGGACGTCAAGGATGTCAGCTTCGCCAAGGGCTTCGGCGGCGTACGCCCGCAGCTGATCGACAAGAGCAAGCAGAAGCTCGTGATGGGCGAAGCCAAGATCAATCCGGGCACCGGCATCGTCTTCAACATGACGCCGTCACCGGGTGGCACCAGCTGTCTGGGCAACGCCGAGAAGGACATGTATCTCGCTCAGGAATTCCTTGGTTTCAACATCGACAAGGATGCCTTCGAGCGTGACCTGCTCACCGGCGAGATCGAGCTGACCGAACTCGAACGCCCGGAAGCCTCTTCCCTGATGTGATACGCCGCGCGGCGCCAACCGCCGCGCAGGTGAGCTGAAGGAAGTCGAGCCGAACGAAAAGCCCCCGCCAGCATCTGCTGACGGGGGCTTTTTCGTGTTGCCACTGACGGCGGCTGGCACTCAGCACTCAGTACTCAGCACTCAGCACTCAGCACTCAGGCGGACAGCATGTCTGCCTGAGTCATTCGCTCATGCCACGGGTTGCCGCGAGTGAGCCAGTGGCTCGTGTACCGCATGCAGGCGCTGAATCAGTTGATCTTCCAGCGCGAAGCGCTCCGTCAGCCCCTCCTGAAGACGGGCCAGCCACTCGGGCAGGCGTGTGCGGTAGTGCTGGCAGCGGGTCGGACTCGAGAAGTCTTCATCGAAGGACAGTACCAGCTCCGTCGAGGGCTCCAGACGCAGCATCAACTTCTCCGCAGCGGCCAGAGCCTGGGTATCCTCGAAGACACGCCCCTCTTCCTTGAGCTGAGGATAGACTTCGAAATGGCCCGCCGAGATGTAATCCATCAACAGCTCGATGAAGCGATTGACGCGTGTCATGTCGAGCTGCTCGAGATCATTGACGCAGGCCTCGTGCAGATCCATGAAGCAGACCAGCATCTCGCGTCGCTGATCCAGCCAGCGATCAACCAACTGATGAACGCCACGAAAGCGTTCCGCCGCAGTGGTGCATTCCTCCAGCATGGGCGCCTCCTCTGGCATGACCCGAACGGTGGGGCTGACATCAGGTGCTCACCCCGCTGCCAACCCACTATCCTCCATGCGACGGACGCTGCCAACCCCCCACCATGGTGGCAGGCGTCATGCCCTCAACGCCGGAAGCTGCTCCACAGCATGGCCAGCGGTACCAGCGTCAGAGCACAGAAGCCGATCAACGACCACTGAGGGATCGAGAGCCCCAGCCACTGGGCACTGATCTGCGCGCATTCACCGGAGGCATTGAGCACTTGGGTGATCACGTCCCATACCGGCAGCACTTCCAGCATGTAGTTGAGGCCCGGGCCACAGGCCGGCACCTGATCCGGCGGAAGGGATTGCAGCCAGACATGACGACCGGCCAGCACGATGGCACCCACACTGCCCGCCAGCGCACCCAGCGCATAGACGCGGGTACCGATACGCCCCGGCCCATGCACGGCACCCAGCAGGAAGAAGACGCCTGCCACGGCCACCGCCACGCGCTGGAAGATGCACAGCGAACACGGTGCCAGACCAAAGGCAAACTGCAGCACGAAGGCGACACCGAGCAGCAACGCGCACCCCAGCGCCCCCAGCAGGCACCACTGACGACCGCTCCAGCGCGCCAGACAGGCGAGCCCCCCACCCTGGCGTGTCGGCTGTTGTCCTGATTGATTGTCCGCGTGTGTCATTTGCTGTCCTTGCCGTCCGACTCCGCTGGAGTCATTGGTGAGAAATGGCGCGATCACGAAGACATCTCTCCATGACCACCTCAGAGCATGCGTGGCGTCATTGCCTGGCCAGGACGCACGCATGGGCCAGAGACATCATCGGCGCCTCAAGTCTGAGGCGCCGATGATGTCGCGATGGCCGGTGTCGCCGCGATCAGCGATGGATGCCTATCATGCCGCGCAGGGATGACCTGAACATGAATCGGCGTTGCATCGACGAGTCAGGCCGGTTGCGTGGCATGCGCCGAGGCAAAGTATTCGGCCATGAAGGTATCGAAGTCCTGATGGTCGCCGGCCTCGATATCGCCCTGTTGCTGCAGGGAGGTCTCGACCAGTTGATCCAGCAGGTAGCCACGTGCACGCTCCATCGGCTCCGTCTTGAACTGCTCGGCCTGCCCCTTGGCCAGTGCCAGCACTTCATCGACGAAGTTGCTGCCGTTGTCGAGCATGCTGGTCAGCAGACGGCCCGAGGGCGTGGTCTGGGCATCGTCAAAGCGCGGCGCGAGTGCCGCCAGCGCATCGCGATGCTCGCTGCCTGACTTGTGATTCTCGTCCAGCAGGCTTGCCACTTCGCCAAGCTCATCCATCACGTTGGCGGCCAGTTCACGCAGACGCCGCTCCTCACCCTTGACGTTCAGGGTCAGCTCGGGGTCACGTCCCGCCTCCACGACGCGTCGCTTGCTGTCGTCAAGGTTGGCGCATTCCTCGTCATCGATCCATGGGCTCTCGGTCAGCAGACACCAGATCAGGAAGGTATCGAGGAAGCGGATCTGCGTCTCGTCGATCCCCACCGGCAGGAAGGGATTGAGATCCAGGCAGCGCACCTCGATGTATTCGACACCCCGGCCTTCCAGCGCCTGGCTGGGCGTCTCGTTGTGCCGGGTGACACGCTTGGGACGGATGTCGGAGTAGTACTCGTTCTCGATCTGCAGGATGTTACTGGAGAGCTGCGACCAGCTGCCATCAGCCTGCTTCACCCCCAGCTTCTCGTAGTCCTTCCACGGCGTGACGATGGCGTGACGCAGCGTCCCGACGAAGTTGTCCAGCGAGTTGAAGCAGATCTTGAGCTGCGCCTGGACCTTGTTCTGGTAGCCCAGGTCCGACATGCGCAGGCTGGTGGCATAGGCCGAGACCAGACTGCGGTCGGCCTGACGCTTGAGGCGGTCATCATTGCCGCCATCCAGGAAGCTTTCGTCGATCCCCGGCGAGGCGCCGAACAGATAGAGCAGAATCCAGCTATGGCGACGGAAGTTGCGGATCAGCTCGAAGTAGCGGCGCGAGCGGAAGTCACGCGCATCCTCGCCTTCGGCATTCTCCATCTTCTGAAGCAGCGTCCAGAAATCATCCGGCAGCGAGAAGTTGTAATGGATACCGGCAATGGACTGCATGATGCGCCCGTAGCGCACATCCAGTCCCTTGCGGTAGACATGCTTCATGGTGCCGGTGTTGGAGGTGCCATAATCCGCGATCGGCACGCTGTCATTGCCGTTCAGCCTCGGCGGCATGCTGGCCGGCCAGATCAGCTCATCCCCCAGATTGCGATAGCTGAAACGATGCAGGTCCGCCAGAAACTCCAGGGAATCCTTGGGACGCGAGAAGACCGGCGTGATGTACTCGAGCAGCGACTCGGAATAATCCGTGGTGATGTACGGGTGAGTCAGCTTGGACCCCAGAGCACGCGGGTGCGGGGTCTGGCTGATGCGGCCGTCGGCGTCGACCCTGAGGCCTTCTTTCTCGATGCCACGGCGCAGACGCCCGAAGAGTCCCTGACGGGCGGGGGCCTTGAGTCGCGCAATGGCGGACGCGAGTTGCTCGGACAAGGTATTGACCCTTTCGCATGGGGAGAAGCCCAGCCTCTCCGGTCGAGTTGGATGACCATGGCCCGCGGACTGCACCGGATGCCATGCAAGACGCGAACGGCATCCACCGTTCGCGTCAGTCAGTATGCCCACATTATGGGCGCGTAAAAAATGCTTTCAAGGCTTATGATTTCGACTTGCGTGCATTGAGCAGGGCCGCTGCCATGGCATTGTTGGCGGGTGCCGCTCCGCCTCCTTCACTGGAGCCGCTGGCGCGACCGCCTCGTTCCTGACGGCCACCGCCGGTCTGGGAGCGCCCTCCACGATTGCCCTCGCCCCCGCGTCGCGCCTCGCCTCCCGCGCCTTTTTCACCGGGAGTATCGCTCATGCGCATGCTCAGCGCGATGCGTCCACGCGGTATGTCGACCTCCATCACCTTGACGCTGACGATGTCACCGGCCTTCACCACCTCACGCGGGTCGGCAACATACTTTTGCGACAGAGCAGAGATGTGTACCAGGCCATCCTGATGCACACCGATGTCCACGAAGGCCCCGAAATGGGTGACGTTGGTCACGACACCTTCAAGTTTCATGCCCGGTTCGAGATCCTTGAGCGTCTCGACCCCTTCCTTGAACTCGGCGAAGCGGAATTCAGGACGCGGGTCGCGCCCCGGCTTGTCCAGCTCCCGCAGGATGTCCGTGACTGTCGGCAACCCGAAGTGATCATCCGTGAACTCGGCAGGCTTCACGCTGCGCAGGAAGCTGCTGTCGCCCAGCAGGCTGGGTAGCTCACGGCCATGCGCCTTGGCGATACGCTCGACCAGCGGGTAGGCCTCAGGGTGAACGGCGCTGGCATCCAGCGGGTTCTCACCCTCGGCAATACGCAGGAAGCCGGCGCACTGCTCGAAGGTACGTGGCCCGAGCCGACTGACCTTCAGAAGCTCCTTGCGCGAGGCGAAGCGGCCATTGGCATCACGATGCGCGACGATGTTCTCGGCAAGCGTGGTATTCAGACCCGCGACGCGTGACAGCAGCGCACTGGACGCCATGTTGAGATCGACACCGACGCCATTGACGCAGTCCTCGACCACCGCCTCCAGACTGCGCCCCAGCTGCACCTGACTGACATCATGCTGATACTGGCCGACCCCGATGGACTTGGGCTCGATCTTAACCAGCTCGCCGAGCGGGTCCTGCAGGCGACGGGCGATGGAGACCGCGCCACGAATGGTCACGTCCAGATCCGGGAACTCACGCGCGGCATATTCCGAAGCGGAGTAGATGGACGCCCCTGCCTCGTTGACCATCACCTTCTGCAGGCGACGACCGGACAGGCGGGTCAGCACGTCGGCGGCCAGCTTGTCGGTCTCGCGTGATGCGGTCCCGTTGCCGATGGCGATCAGCTCGACATCATGACGCTCGACCAGCCTGACCAGCTCCGCCACCGAGGCATCCCAACGATTGTGAGGCGCATGCGGGTAGAGGGTGGCCTGATCGACATACTTGCCGGTGGCGTCCACCACCGCGACCTTGACGCCGGTACGCAGGCCCGGGTCCAGCCCCAGGGTGGCCTTGGGCCCCGCCGGGGCTGCCAGCAGCAGATCCTTCAGGTTGTCGGCGAAGACCTGGATGGCCTCCTGCTCGGCACGCTCACGCAGGCGGCCGATCAGCTCGCTTTCCAGATGGGTATAGAGCTTGACCCGCCAGGTCCAGCGCACCACCTCCTTCAACCAGCGATCCGCGGCGCGCCCCTGGTCCTCGAGGGAGAAATGCGCCGCGATGGCACCCTCCATCGGGTGCCGCGGCAACTCGTCCTCGCCTTCCAGCTTGAGCGCGAGGCTCAGCACGCCTTCATTGCGACCCCGCAGCATGGCCAGCGCGCGATGCGACGGTGCCTTGTGCAGCGGCTCGTCGTGTTCGAAGTAATCGGAGAACTTGGCGCCTTCCTGTTCCTTGCCCTTCATCACCCGGGCACTGAGGATACCGTCATCCCACAGACGCTGACGCAGACGACCGACAAGCGCGGCGTCTTCCGCGAAGCGCTCCATCAGAATCTGCTTGGCCCCATCCAGTGCCGCCTTGGGGTCGGCCACGTCCTTGTCGGCATCGACGAAGCCAGCTGCCTCGTCTTCCGGCACGAGCGTCGGGTCGCCAAGCAAGGCATCCGCCAACGGCTCAAGACCCGCCTCACGGGCAATCTGGGCCTTGGTACGACGCTTCTTGCGATACGGCAGGTAGAGGTCTTCCAGACGCTGCTTGCTGTCGGCAGCCAGCACATCGCGCTCGAGACTCGCGGTCAGCTTGCTCTGCTCGGCAATGGATTCGAGTACCACCTGACGGCGCTCTTCCAGCTCACGCAGGTAGCGCAGGCGCTCTTCCAGAAGACGCATCTGGGTGTCATCCAGCCCGCCGGTCGCCTCCTTGCGGTAACGCGAGATGAAGGGCACGGTGGCGCCGCCATCCAGCAGCTCCACCGTCGCGGTGATCTGTTCTTCACGCACGTCCAGCTCCGCCGCCAGCGCCTGCTGGATACGGCGAGCGGTAGCAGCAGGCGACAGCGTCGGTGCAGGGCGAGCGGTAGTGGCGTCAGTTGCGGTAGCGTCCATGAAACATCGATCCCTTCACGACTATGATTCTGGTGACAAGACGCAGGCGGCCCGGTCGCTGAGTCGACCGGGCCGCCTGCATCACGATGCCGTCACGTTACCACAAAGCCCGTGGATTGCTTTAGCTTCACAGGCCCCCTCAGGCCGGCACGAAACGCAGCGCCACCCCATTGTTGCACCAGCGCAGTCCCGTGGGCCTGGGGCCGTCCTCGAACACGTGTCCCTGATGCCCTCCGCAGCGTGCGCAGTGATATTCTGTACGCGGCCACACCAGCCCGTAGTCCGTCTTGGTCAACAGATGCCCTTCGATATGATCGAAGAAACTCGGCCAGCCAGTGCCGGACTCGAACTTGGTACGCGAGGTGAACAGCGTAAGGTCACAGCCGGCACAACGGTACTCACCGTCACGCGATTCCTTGTTGAGCGCGCTGGAGCCTGAGCGCTCGGTGCCTTCCTCGCGCAGCACGCGATACTGCTCTGCACTCAGGCGTGCGCGCCACTCGTCATCATCCAGCACGAGCTCGGCAATGTCCGGCGAGCGCTCCAGCTCAAGCTCCGGGCGAGCGGCAGCCAATCCCGGCAGTGCCAACATCGCACCGCCACCCAATACAAGCCCCATGAATTGGCGACGTTGCATGACGAATCTCCTTTATCCGATATGAACCGCGATACCGGGATTACGCACGGCACGCCTCGTTGGATGCATGTCACCTTGGCCCTCGCACGCAAGTCGACTCTCTCGCATGCACGAAAAAGCCCCCATATCGGCAGATCCGGCATGGGGGCTTGCGCATTCACAGAGGGAGGCATGACGTCAGGCAGGAGACATCGGCTCAGATACGCAGACCGCCATCACATTCGATCACGCGCCCCGTGAAGTAATCATTGTCGAAGATGAAGGCCACGCTGCCCGCGATGTCTTCCGGACGTCCCAGATCACGCATCGGGATGCCACTCTTGATCTTGTCGAGCATCTCCGGCTTCATGCCGGCGGTCATTTCAGTGGCGATGAAGCCCGGTGCCACGGCACCGACACGAATCTTGTAGCGCGCCAGCTCCTTGGCCCAGGTGACGCTCATCGCGGCGACACCCGCCTTGGCTGCGGTGTAATTGCTCTGCCCCATGTTGCCGGCGCGCGAGATGCTGGAGATGTTGACGATCACGCCCGGCTGACCGGCCTCGATCATCTGACTGGCGGCTTCACGCGTGCACAGGAAGACACCGGTCAGATTGACATCGATGACCTGCTGCCAGCTGGACAGCGACATGGTCTTCTCCACGACTCCATCACGCGCCTTGATCAGCAGACCATCTCGGGTAATGCCGGCATTGTTGACCAGACCACTCACCGGACCCAGCGCCGCCTTGATGGCAGAGAAGGCTTGCGTGACGGAGGCCTCGTCCGCGACGTCGGTCACGAACCCCTGCGCCTTGATGCCCGCCGCTTCCAGGCTCGAGACAGCGTCATCCAGACCGCCCTGTTCGATATCCAGCAGCGCCAGCACGGCGCCCTTCTCACCCAGATGTCGCGCCATGGCCAGCCCCAGCCCACGAGCGCCGCCCGTAATCGCGATGACCTTGTCGTCAAGCTTCATGTCCCGTCTCCCAGGTTGTCTGCCGACAGCGAGAAATGCCTGCCGGGTGCGAGGCCCGCATGCCGTACGAGCGTCACGATCAATGTGTCGAGTGTCCCGCACCGCGTCCATCCGCGTGTGCCACCGTGACTGGAGCTGTCACGGATGACGAACGCTGCAGGCTCACGGTGAATCTGCATGACGCAGTGCAACAGATTGCGACGTGTCCTGCCTCAACGCTGGCCCAACCGGCCAACGCAACCGGTCTCGTCATCAACGTAGCGGCCTGCAGGCGGGTGCTGATGCGGCGTGCCCATGCTGCTTCCGGCCGCCATGGGGCCCGCCTGGTCAGGCGTATCGTTGCTACCTTCGGACACTTGAGACATCCGTCGCGCCTGACACGGTATCACTCGCTGTCATTGTGCACTGCAACATCCAGCATGGCACCGCTCTACCACCAGCGCCAGCCATCCACGTCGGCCGGCATGAGCCTTTCATGACACCGATTCGACTGTTCCCCATCCTGCTGCTGGTTTACCCTTGACGCATTGGTGCAAGCTGCCATTTACCGGATTCGGGAGAGACGATGCCCATACTGCTAGTGATTACCCTGTTCGGGTTATTGGATTTCGTGGTGCTGTTCAGTCTTGGCAGCCAGATAGGGCTGTTGCCGACGCTGGCACTGGTACTGATCACCGGCGCCGTGGGCCTGCATCTGATTCGACGCGAAGGTCGCGCGACATTGATGCGTGCCCAGGAGCGCCTGCAACGTGGCGAGATGCCCTCCGGTGAACTGATGGAAGGCGCGGCGCTGATCTTCGGTGGCGCGCTGCTCATGGCACCGGGATTTCTCTCGGATGGCCTGGGACTGCTCTGCCTACTGCCGGCCTCGCGTGGACTGCTGACCCGAGGCCTGAGCGGCAATAACGTCATCGCACGCTTCTTCAAGGGTCGCTTCTCCGCACAGAGTCAGTCACGTCAGACGCACTCCGGCAACTGGCAGTCCACGAATCACGGCACTGCCCAGCAGGAGGAGCCACAGCGCGAATCAGGCCGCGCCAATAGCGGCGACAAGGGTGGGCAGCCGCTGGAAGGCGACTACATCAGCCGCGATGAGCCACGTCTGTAGGCCAGCATCGCGCCTCGACAGGCAAAGAGCCCGACGAGCCCCCACTGCATGATGATGATCAAAGCCCGGTACGGGAGCCCATCTCCCCTGCCGGGCTTTTCGTTGCCATGCATGGCCGCGCTGTGCATGGCCGCGCTGTGCATGGCCGCGCTGTGCAACGCGCCTCATCGCTGACACCTAGTACCAATGGACGTCATTCACCGTCGGGCGTCCACATGCCAGAGGCGTATGGCTCAGATACACTCAACTGCTTGATTCAACTCACAGTAGTGCATCGGGATAGTCGGCACCTCAAGTGCGTGCCTTTCAGGCGACGCAGTTGATGACGAGATTTGAAATTTTTTTATGTTCGCCTACTTGAAAGCTGTCCTCTCGCCACCATAAAAGCGGTGCAATGGATAACGGCCTCGCCTCTGCGAGGCCCAACACTCGGTAGGCAACCCCATTGAACGCCAGACGTGCCGGCAAAGACCGGCAGATGGCGGGATTTACCATCAGGAGAACGTGAGCAATGAACATCCGTCCCTTGCACGATCGCGTCGTGGTCCGTCGCGTGGAAGAAGAACAGAAAACTGCAGGTGGCATCGTTCTGCCCGGCAGCGCTCAGGAAAAGCCGACGCGCGGTGAAATTCTTGCCGCCGGCAACGGCCGCATCCTCGAGAACGGTGAAGTTCGCCCGCTTGACGTGAAAGTCGGCGACACCGTCATCTTCAAGGATGGCTACGGCGTCGAGAAGCAGAAGATCGACGGCGAAGAAGTGCTGATCATGAGCGAGAGCGACATCCTCGCCGTGGTGGAAGGCTGATTTCCAGCGTTTCCGGTTTAAATGCTACGACTTACTGATTAAAGGTAGAGATAACAATGGCTGCAAAAGACGTTCGTTTCTCCGATGATGCTCGCAAGCGCATGGCGCGTGGTGTCAATGTCCTGGCGGATGCCGTCAAGACTACCCTCGGCCCGAAAGGCCGCAACGTGGTGCTGGAAAAATCCTTCGGCGCACCGACCGTGACCAAGGACGGCGTGTCCGTCGCCAAGGAAATCGAGCTGAAGGATCGCTTCGAGAACATGGGCGCCCAGATGGTCAAGGAAGTCGCTTCCAAGACTTCCGACGTCGCGGGTGACGGCACCACCACCGCCACCGTGCTGGCTCAGTCCATCGTCAATGAAGGCCTGAAGGGCGTGACCGCCGGCATGAACCCGATGGACCTGAAGCGCGGCATCGACAAGGCCGTCATCGAAGCCGTCAAGGCCGTGCGTGAGCTGTCCGTGCCGTGCACCGACACCAAGGCCATCGCCCAGGTCGGTACCATCTCCGCCAATGGCGACTCTCGCATCGGCGAGATCATCGCGGAAGCGATGGAGAAAGTCGGCAAGGAAGGCGTCATCACCGTCGATGAAGGCCGTGGCTTCGAAGACGAGCTGGAAGTCGTCGAAGGCATGCAGTTCGACCGTGGCTACCTGTCTCCGTACTTCGTCACCAACCAGGACACCATGGCGGTCGAGCTCGAAGACCCGTACATCCTGCTGGTCGACAAGAAGATCTCCAACATCCGCGAACTGCTGCCGGTGCTGGAAGGCGTCGCCAAGTCCGGCAAGCCGCTGGCGATCGTCGCCGAAGACATCGAAGGCGAAGCGCTGGCGACTCTGGTCGTCAACACCATGCGCGGTATCGTCAAGGTCGCGGCCGTCAAGGCGCCGGGCTTCGGTGATCGTCGCAAGGCCATGCTGCAGGACATCGCTGTCCTGACCGGCGGCACCGTGATTTCCGAAGAAGTCGGCCTCAACCTCGAGCAGGCTAACCTGGACCACCTGGGCACCGCCAAGCGCGTGACCATGTCCAAGGAAAACACCACCATCATCGATGGCGCCGGCAACGAAGGCGACATCGAAGCTCGTGTCTCCCAGATCCGCGCGCAGATCGAGGAAACCTCCTCTGACTACGACCGCGAGAAGCTGCAGGAGCGTGTCGCCAAGCTGGCCGGCGGTGTTGCCGTCATCCGCGTCGGTGCTGCTACCGAAGTCGAGATGAAAGAGAAGAAGGCTCGCGTCGAAGACGCCCTGCACTCCACTCGTGCAGCCGTCGAGGAAGGTGTCGTGCCTGGCGGTGGTACCGCCCTGGTTCGCGTCCTCAACCAGCTGACCGAGCTGAAAGGCGACAACGAAGACCAGACTCACGGTATCGCCATCGCGCTGCGCGCCATGGAAGCGCCGCTGCGTCAGATCGTCACCAACGCTGGCGAAGAAGCCTCCGTCGTGCTGAACAACGTCAAGGCAGGTGAAGGCAACTACGGTTACAACGCCTCCACCGGTGTCTACGGCGACATGTTCGAGATGGGCGTGCTGGACCCGGCCAAGGTGACGCGCTCTGCCCTGCAGTCCGCAGCCTCCATCGGCGGCCTGATGATCACCACCGAATGCATGATCGCCGAAGACCCGGAAGACAAGGCAGCTGCCGGCGGCGGCGACATGGGTGGCATGGGCGGAATGGGTGGCATGGGCGGCATGATGTAAGCCAGCCTCACCCCACGACTCACCCGTCGTGACCCGAACCGCTCCTGCGCAAGCAGGGGCGGTTTTTTCATGCCTGACATTCACGCTCCCCGCCGTGACATGCCTCGCTTGCACGGCGCAGGCCGCTACCTGACTCCTCTCGCCCGTCACGCTACACTAGGCGCCACTTTTTTGCGGCGACCTGAGACATTGCCTCTTCGTGATGACAGTGCATGACGCTGGCAGTGCACGAGGCTGGCAGCGCATTGACGCCCACGATCAATGACGACAACCGCTCAGGCCGCGCGCCTCGCTTGCCCAGGATCTTCTTCTCATGACTGATACCTCCAGCTCTGCCTCGAGCCCAGCCACCCTCGACAACGTGCGTGTCGTGCTGGTGCAGACCTTCCATCCCGGCAATATCGGCGCCACCGCTCGCGCCATCCTGACCATGGGCATCAAGGACCTGGTGCTGGTCAACCCGCGCTGCTTCCCCGATGAGGAAGCCACACGCATGGCCAGCGGCGCCGCGGAGCTTCTGGAAAACGCCCGCGTGGTCGAGCGTCTCGAAGACGCCGTCAATGACTGCCAGCTGGTCATCGGTGCCAGTGCCCGCCTGCGCAGTCTGCCGCTGCCTCACTTCGATGAGCCGAGCGAGATGGCCGCGCGCGTCATCGATACCGCCCAGGATGGCAAGGTGGCGCTGGTGTTCGGCCGTGAACGCTTCGGGCTGACCAACGAGGAGATCGGCTGCTGCACGCACCAGGTGTCCATCCCCACCAACCCCGACTACGGCATCCTCAATGTCTCCCAGGCCGTACAGGTACTCGCCCACGAGTGTCGCAGCGCCTGGCGTCGCACCCTGGAGCCGACCAGCGAGGCTCCGGTCGCGCGTCGTGAGGATGACCAGCTGCCGACCCGCGAGCAGCTCGGCCACTTCCACGAGCACCTCGGCCGTGCCCTGCGCGGTTCCGGCTTCCTCAATCAACCGCACTCACAGACCGAAGAGCGTCTGCGTGCACTGTTTGCCCGCGCCGAACCGACACGCCGTGAGCTGTCCATCCTGCGCGGCATGCTGGCCAACCTGGAACGCCAGACCGCGGCCGCTGAAGCCACCAAGCCCGATCAGAGCGAGAACGACTAGACCACGCAGGGCTGGGCGGGGATGGGCCAATCAAGAGACGATGGGGCCGGCAACGACTGGTACTTGGTCTGCTGGCCCGACGCGCCAATCCCACAGGCAGACTGTCAGCTCGACGTCATCGTCCTGACATGGATCAAGGCGCACGCTTGAACATCGTCCAGACTGTAGTGGTCACGACGATGACTCGCGACGGAAGGTGGCAGGGTCACGCAGACCCCGCCGCCCCTGCCGCCACCTCAGGCAAAGACTCCCGATGAGCGCGCGACAGCTCGCCACGAGAGGCGTCACGCCTGACCCTTGCAATGATGTTCATTGAACTCAAGGAGCGCCCACCATGACTCAGACAGCCTCTCTCAGCCCTCAGCAACTGGCCCGCGACATCCAGCAACTGGAAAAGCGCCTGCATCAGATCGACCCGACGGAGCAGCCGGCACAGTACCGCAGCCTCTACTGCACCATCTCCCTGCGCCAGATGCAGCTTCTCGCCCAGAACAGTCAGCGTGTGGACTCCGGGCATTCTCTCGCCAGCGGAATCAACCGGTAACGTCCGCACAGCGAGGACAGGGTGCACAGGCACGATCTCTGCACTTTCCAGACACGATCTCCGCACTTCCCGGACACGATCTCTGGACACAAAAAAACCGCCACCCCGAAGGGTGGCGGTTTTTTTCGTTCCTGCGCATGACATGCGTCGTGTGCAGGATACCGATTCGGAGACGCTGAGGTGGCAACCAGAGGCATGCCACCTCAGCGTGGATCCGGACATCCCGCCTCACGAGGAGGCGGAATGTCTCGGGATCACTCCTGACCCAGCTGCTGCTTGATCAGGTCACCGATGGTCGTCGGGCCGTTGCTCTCGACTTCCTGGGTACGCGGCTTGGCAGCATCGCGACGCGGTGCTTCCACCTGGTCCTTGGACTTGACGGACAGGTTGATCAGGCGGCTCTTGCGATCCACACCGACGATCTTGGCTTCGACAGCATCGCCGACGCTCAGGACGTTGCGTGCGTCTTCGA
Source organism: Cobetia marina (assembly GCF_001720485.1). GTDB lineage: Bacteria > Pseudomonadota > Gammaproteobacteria > Pseudomonadales > Halomonadaceae > Cobetia > Cobetia marina. Next base: position 942,207 of record NZ_CP017114.1, on the reverse strand, counting down.
CACGATCAGCGCTGATTTCAGACGCCTTCAGGATGGCGATGACGTCAGTGGCCAGCTCGACCTGAACTTCCTTGGCGTCGATGTCGACAACACGACCGGACACGATGGCGCCCTTGTCGTTGACGGCCAGGTATTCAGAGACCGGATCGCTCTCGAGCTGCTTGATGCCCAGAGAGATGCGCTCACGTTCCGGATCGATGGACAGGATGACCGCTTCAGCTTCTTCACCCTTCTTGTAACGACGCACGGCTTCTTCGCCAGCTTCGTTCCAGGAGATGTCAGACAGGTGAACCAGACCGTCGATGCCGCCTTCCAGACCGATGAAGATACCGAAGTCAGTGATTGACTTGATGGTACCGGAGACACGGTCGCCCTTGTTGTGCTTGCCGCTGAAGTCTTCCCACGGGTTGGTGGTGCACTGCTTGATACCCAGGGAGATACGACGACGCTCTTCGTCGATGTCCAGAATCATCACTTCCACGTCATCGCCGACATTGACGACCTTGGACGGGTGGATGTTCTTGTTGGTCCAATCCATTTCGGACACGTGGACCAGACCTTCGACGCCCTCTTCCAGCTCGGCGAAGCAGCCGTAGTCGGTGAGGTTGGTGACGCGTGCGTTGATCTTGGCGCCTTCCGGGTAGCGAGCCTTGATGTTGACCCACGGATCTTCACCCAGCTGCTTGAGACCCAGAGACACACGGTTGCGCTCGCGGTCGAACTTCAGCACCTTGACGTTGATCTCGTCGCCGACAGCAACGATCTCGGACGGATGCTTGATGCGCTTCCAGGCCATGTCGGTGATGTGCAGCAGGCCGTCAACGCCGCCGAGGTCGACGAAGGCGCCGTAGTCGGTCAGGTTCTTGACGATACCCTGAATCTGCTGACCTTCCTGCAGAGTGGCCAGGAGGGCTTCACGCTCAGCGCTGTTCTCGGCTTCGAGGACGGCACGACGAGACACGACAACGTTGTTGCGCTTGGCGTCGAGCTTGATGACCTTGAAGTCCAGTTCCTTGTTCTCGAGGTGGGCGGTGTCGCGCACAGGGCGGACATCGACCAGAGAACCCGGCAGGAAGGCACGGATGGTGTTGATGTCGACGGTAAAGCCACCTTTGACCTTGCCGTTGATCACGCCCTTGACGATCTCGTCCTTCTCGAAGGCGGCTTCCAGCTCTTTCCACGCTTCGGCACGCTTGGCCTTCTCGCGGGACAGGCGGGTCTCACCGAAGCCATCTTCGACGGCTTCCAGCGCGACCATGACTTCGTCGCCGATGCTGATGGACAGCTGGCCACTTTCGTCACGGAACTGTTCAGACGGAATCTGACCTTCAGATTTCAGACCGGCATTGACAGTGATCCAGTCGCCATCGATATCGACGATGGTAGCGGACACGATTGCGCCCGGCTCCATGTTGATGTCCTGGAGTGACTGTTCAAATAAATCAGCAAAGCTCTCGCTCATGGTATTCCTACATGATCAACGTTTGGGGCGGCTTGCACCGCAGTCTCCGTACCACCAGCAAGCACGGGCCATATCTACATATCCCCGGGGGCGTTGACGCTGGTTCGAGATACACCGGCTTTCCGCTTGCCGCCGATGCACCCCATGACACCTGGCCGGGGGGTTGATGACACCGCAGTGTCATCTGGGTCGTGCCTTGTCCTGCGTCTCCGCTCGCAGAGCGAGCGAAGCCTGCCACTGCCCGGCCCGAAGGCCTTGATGCAGCAGCAGGCTATCAATCGATTGTCCTGACACAACAGGTACGCTTGCCGATGAAGGCCACGGACATGCCGTTTCAGCGTTCCGCCACCAGGCCATACTCGACCAGCAGCTGCTGGATGCGCTCGACCACCTGCTCGATGTCGAGATCCGTCGTATCGAGGATCACGCCGTCATCTGCCGGCTTGAGCGGGGCGACTGCCCGGCCCATGTCGCGTGCATCGCGCGCCTGTATTTCTGTCAAAAGGCTCGAAATATTAGCATCCACACCCGCTTCCTGCAACTGGGCATGACGTCTGCGGGCACGTTCCTCGGCCGAGGCGGTGAGGAAGATCTTGAGCGGCGCCTCGGTGAAGACCACCGTGCCCATGTCGCGACCGTCGGCCACCAGGCCCGGCGCACGCGCGAAGGCACGCTGACGTGCCAGCAGTGCGGTGCGCACGCGCGGCTGGGCCGCGATGATGGAGGCGTTGTTGCCGACCGTCTCGAGACGGATGTCACGCGTGACGTCTTCACCCTCGAGAATCACGCGAGTGGCATCCCCCTCGGCATCGAACTGGACATCGAGGTGCTCGGCGATGGTGGCCACCGCGGACTCGTCCTCCAAGGCCACACCGTGACGCTCGGCGGCCAGAGCCGTCAGACGATACAGCGCACCGGAGTCCAGCAGGTGCCAGCCCAGGCTCGCCGCGACCAGACGGCTGATGGTGCCCTTGCCGGCCCCGCCGGGGCCATCGAGGGTCAGCACCGGCTCATCGCTCACCTGGCTGTGATGCGGAGTCGCTTCACCACTCATGACGCCTCCTGTCCGGGTGCCACGGCACCGAGGTTCTCGACCTGCATGCCGACTTCACTGGCCAGCGCCACGAAGTTCGGGAAGGAGGTCGCGACATTGGCACAATCATCGATCAGGATTTCGCCCTGCGCACGCAGCGCCGCCACGCTGAAGGCCATCGCGATACGGTGGTCACCGTGACTGTCGACCAGACCGCCACCGTAGGCACCGCCACGGATGTCGATACCGTCGGCGACGACTTCGTGCTCGACACCGATCTGCGCCAGACCGTCCGCCATCACCTGGATGCGGTCGGACTCCTTGACGCGCAGCTCCTCGGCGCCACGCAGGCGGGTCATGCCCTCGGCATTGGCCGCCGCGATGAACAGCGCCGGGAATTCGTCGATGGCCAGCGGGACCTGATCTTCCGGGATGTCGATCCCCTTGAGCGGCGCATAGCGGATGTGCAGGTCCGCCACCGGCTCACCGCCGACTTCACGCTCGTTGGAGATGCTCAGATCGGCACCCATCGCCTTGAGGATGTTGATCACGCCGATGCGCGTCGGGTTGATGCCGACGTGCTCCAGCACCAGATCGGCACCCGGCGTGATGGCCGCGGCGACCAGGAAGAAGGTCGCGGAGGAGATGTCAGCCGGCACGTCGATCGGGCAGGCCTCGAGGCTGCCACCACCGGTCAGCCACGCCTCGGCGCCCTGACGCTCGACCTTGTAGCCGAAGCCGTTGAGCATGCGCTCGGTGTGGTCACGCGTCGGTGCCGGCTCGATGGCGCGGGTCTCGCCTTCGGCGTAGAGACCGGCCAGCAGCAGGCAGGACTTGACCTGAGCGGACGCCATCGGCATCTCGTAGCGGATCCCCTTGAGCGGCTGACCACCGTGGATACGCAGCGGCGGACGGCCATTCTCGGCGGTATCGATCACCGCGCCCATCTCGCGCAGCGGGTTGGCGACGCGGTCCATCGGGCGCTTGGTCAGCGAGGCATCACCGGTCAGCTCGGTATCGAAGGCCTGACCGGCCAGCAGGCCGGCGAACAGACGCATCGCGGTGCCGGAGTTGCCGACATACAGCGGGCCCGGCGGCTGCTTCAGGCCGTTGAGGCCCACGCCATGAATGGTCACACGACCCTGATGCGGGCCTTCGATGACCACGCCCATGTCGCGGAAGGCCTGCAGCGTGGCCAGGCTGTCTTCACCCTCGAGGAAGCCCTCGACCTCGGTCACGCCGTTCGCCAGCGCGCCCAGCATGATGGAGCGATGTGACATGGACTTGTCACCCGGCACACGAATGCGCCCCTGAACCTGCCCACCCGGCAGTGCACGGTACCGCACGTTCTGCTGTTCCATTGTCTGATAACTCGTCTGTTTCAATAGGGTATTGAAGTAGTGTCGAGCGTGGCTGGCGCGGGTGAATATCCCCAGCATCGCCTCGCCATCGCCCGCGGTCACGGCAGCACGCACTCGCGCTACCCCGGCCTCGAATTCATCCAGCGCCTCCAGCACCGCATCGCGGTTGGCCAGATAGACGTCACGCCACATCACCGGGTCACTGCCCGCGATACGCGTGAAGTCGCGGAAACCGCCCGCCGCGTAGCGGAAGATCTCCAGGCGCTCATCCTGACGCGCCAAGCTGTCCACCAGCGAGAACGCCAGCAGATGCGGCAGATGGCTGGTGCGTGCCAGAACCTCGTCGTGGCGTGCCACGCTCATGTCCAGCAGCTGAGCACCACACACCGACCACATGGCGGCCACGCGTGCCACGGCCTCGGGGTCACTGTCCGGTTCCGGTGTCAGAATCACCTTGTGATCGCGATAGAGCTCGGGATTCGACGCCGCCACCCCGCTCTTCTCGGAACCGGCGATCGGATGCCCGAGCACCAGATTCGGCGGCATGTGACCGAACACGCCGATCGCCGCGTCGCGGATCGCGCCCTTGGTACTACCGACATCGGTGACCACCGCATCATCGTCCAGCAGCGGTGCGATCTCCGCCATCACGCCCTTCATCGCCATCACCGGCACGCACAGCACCACCAGCGAGGCGCCGGGCACCAGCCCAGCCAGCTGAGTACTGCCACCATCGATCAGCTTCATGCGCTGACCGAGGCAGATCTCGTTGGAATCCCGATCACAGGCGAGAATCTCGCCGCGATGACCCGCCGCACGCAATGCGGCGGCAAGCGAGCCACCGATCAACCCCAGCCCGACCAGCAGGATACGCCGCTCGCCGGCCAGCCGCTCCGAGGACAGCATGTCCGCCGCCGCGCCAGTCACTGCCTGTTCCGACTCGCTCACAGCACACCGACCGGGTAGGACCCGAGCACCTTGACGTCCGCCGCGCACTGACGCAGCTCTTCCAGCGTCTCCGTGATGAGCGGATCATCACGGTGGCCACGGAAGTCGATGAAGAAGACATAGTTCCAGGCACCCGAGCGCGACGGCCGCGTCTCGACGCGGGTCAGATCGATCTGGTGGCGGTGGAACGGTGCCAGCAGGTCATGCAGCGCCCCCGGCTGGTTGCGCATCGCCACCACGATGGAGGTCTTGTCATCACCGGACGCCGGCACCGAGCTGTCGCCGATGATCAGGAAACGCGTGGAGTTGTCCGGGCTGTCCTCGATCTTCTCCTCGACCTTCTCCAGCTCATAGAGCTTGGCCGCCATGTCACCGGCAATCGCCGCACTGTGCCACTCGGTGCGCACCTGACGCGCGGCCTCGGCATTCGAGGACACCGCGATGCGCTCGGCGTGCGGGAAGTGGGCATCCAGCCACTTGCGGCACTGGGCCAGCGACTGGGCGTGGGAATAGATGCGCGAGATCTTCTCGCGACGCGTATTCGGGCCCACCAGCAGGTGATGGTGAATGCGCAGCACCACCTCGCCGGAGATCTTGAGCTGCGAGCCCATGAACGAATCCAGCGTGTGATTGATGACGCCCTCGGTGGAGTTTTCCACCGGCACCACGCCGTACTGCACCGCGCCGGCTTCCACTTCGCGGAACACCTCGTCGATGGCGGCCATCGGCTTGGTCACGGCGCTGTCACCGAAGTGCTTGAGCGCGGCCTGCTGGGTAAAGGTGCCTTCCGGGCCGAGATAGGCCAGACGAATCGGCTGCTCCAGCGCCAGACAGGCGGACATGATCTCGCGGAACAGACGCGCCATCTCCTCGCCCTTCAGCGGGCCGGGGTTGTCGGCCATGATACGGCGCAACACCTGGGCTTCACGCTCAGGACGATAGAACTGCACCTGGCCATCCTCGCCCACGTCACCGGCCGCCATCTTGACCTCGGCCACCTGCTGCGCACAGCCCGCCCGCTCGCTGATCAGGCGCAGCAGCTCGCTGTCGATGGTATCGATGCGCTGACGCAGCTCGTCCAGCGTGACCGCCTTGGCAGCCACCTGCGGCGCAGGATTCTGCTTGGAATCCGTCATCTCACCTCTCCCTTAGCCGTGACGACGCGCGAAGTCGCCCATGAAGTCCACCAGCGCAGTGACGGCAGCTTCCGGCACGGCGTTGTAGAGACTGGCACGCATGCCACCGACACTGCGGTGACCGGCCAGGTTGAGCAGACCCGCCGCCTCGGACTCGGCAAGGAAGGTCTTGTCGAGACGATCATCGGCCAGCACGAACGGCACGTTCATGCGTGAACGGTTCTCGGTGACGATCGGATTGGAGTAGAAGTCGTTGCCGTCGATGGCCGCATAAAGTGCCTGCGCCTTGCGATCATTGATCGCATTCATGGCATCGAGACCCCCGACCTCATCCTTCAGCCACTCGAACACCAGGCCTGAGAGATACCAGGCATAGGTCGGCGGGGTGTTGAACATGGAGCCCGCCTCGGCGGCCGTCTTCCAGTTCAGCATGGTCGGGCAGTCCTTGCGCGCACGCTCGAGCAGATCTTCACGCACGATGACCAGCGTCAGACCCGCCGGACCGATGTTCTTCTGGGCACCGGCATAGATGACACCGAAACGGCTGACATCCAGCGGCCCCGACAGGATGGAAGACGACATGTCACACACCAGCGGCACGCCATCCGCTGCCACCTCGGGAATGTAGTCGAACTCGAGGCCGCCGATGGTCTCGTTGGCGGTGTAGTGCAGATAGCCCACATCACCCGAGAGCTGGATCGCATTCTGACGCGGCACGGCAATCAGGCCATTGCTTTCGCTGGAGGCGGCCACATGGCTGCCCACGGCCAGATGCTCGGCTTCCTTGATCGCCTTCTTGCCCCAGATACCGGTATAGAGATAGTTGGCGCTGCCACCCTCACCCAGCAGGTTCAGAGGCACCCCCGCGAACTGGGTGGAAGCGCCGCCCTGCATGAACAGCACGCGATAGTGGGACGGAATGTCGAGCAGTTCGCGCAGATCCGCCTCGGCCTTCTCGGCGATGGCCACGAAGTCGTCGGAGCGATGACTCATCTCCATGACGGACAGTCCGCGGCCCTGATAATCCAGCATCTCGGCGCGTGCGCGTTCCAGGACAGCGGTCGGCAGTGCAGCAGGACCGGCGCAGAAATTGAACTTGCGTGTCATGTCGTCTTAATTCCCGAAAGTGAAGCGACCGCCCCGAAGGCGGTCGCAATCCAGCGTCTTATTCCACGTCTGTCGGCGGGGTATCCGTCGACTCGGCAGCGTCTCCCGCCTGCACCTGTTCATCGGTGCTCAGCGCGTCCTTCTTGCCTTCTTCCTGACCCTCGACGTCGTGAGCGACCGTACCGTCTTCGTCGATCACCACGACATCTTCCGGCTCGTCGACACGCACCGTGGTCACCAGTCGCTCCTCTTCCGCTGTGCGGATCAGGGTCACGCCCTGAGTGTTGCGCGAGGTGATGGACACCTCGGCTACACGGGTCCGCACCAGGGTGCCGCGGTCGGTGATCAGCATCAGTTCATCGTTGTCGCTGACCTGAACCGCGCTGACCAGATCGCCGTTGCGCTCGCTGGTCTGCATCGCGATCACGCCCTGGCCACCGCGGCCACGCAGCGGGAACTCTTCCAGGCGCGTACGCTTGCCGTAGCCATTGGCCGAGGCCGTCAGGATGTAGCACTGCGGCACCTCACCGGTCGCGACGCCTTCATCCGTCGCGACATCAGTGGCTGCCACATCAGCACTCTCCACGCCATCCGCCGTCACATCCAGCGAATCATCGAGGTCAGCCTCGTTGTCATCGATGGCCGTGGTGCGCGGGATGATCAGGCTGATGACCTGAGCATCGCCGATCAGACGCATGCCGCGCACACCACGGGCGGTACGGCCCATGACACGCACGTTCTGCTCCTCGAAGCGGATCGCCTTGCCGTTGGACGACAGCAGCATGACGTGGTCGGAGCCGGAGGTGATGTCGGCGCCGATCAGACGGTCGCCTTCCTCGATGTCCAGCGCGATCAGGCCGACGCTGCGCGGACGCGAGAACTGGCTCAGCGCCGTACGCTTGACCGTGCCGTTGGCCGTGGCGAAGAAGATGTAGCTGTCGGCGGCGTAATCACGCACCGGCAGGATGGTGGTCACCCACTCGCCTTCCGCCAGCGGAATCAGGTTGACCAGCGGCTTGCCACGCGAACCACGCGAGGCCTGCGGCATCTCGTAGACCTTGAGCCAGTACACCTTGCCCTTGTTGGAGAACAGCAGCACGGTGTCATGGGTCGAGGCGACCAGCAGGTGCTCGATGACATCCTCGTCCTTCATCGCGGTCGCCGACTTGCCACGGCCACCGCGCTTCTGGGCCTGGTAGTCAGACAGCGGCTGCGTCTTGGCATAGCCACTGCGCGAGACCGTCACCACCATGTCTTCCTCGTTGATGAGGTCTTCGATGGTCAGGTCGCGACGGCTGGTCATGATCTCGGTGCGACGCTCATCGGCGTACTGGGCGCGCACTTCACGCAGCTCTTCGCGGATGACCTCCATCAGGCGATCGGCAGAGGACAGGATCTCCATCAGCTCGGCGATGCGCTCGAGGATGGAGGAGTACTCGGCCAGCAGCTTCTCGGTCTCGAGACCGGTCAGGCGATGCAGGCGCAGCTCGAGGATGGCCTGAGCCTGAGCCGGCGACAGACGATAATGCCTGGCATCTTCAGACAGCCCCAGACCTTCCGGCAGGTCTTCCGGACGGCAGGAAGTGGCACCGGCGCGCTCGAGCATCTCGACCACCTGACCCGGCTGCCATTCACGATCGATCAGCTTTTCCTTGGCTTCCGCCGCGCTCGGCGAGCCCTTGATCAGCTCGATCACCTCATCGATGTTCGAGATCGCCACCGCCAGACCTTCAAGAATGTGGCCGCGTTCGCGCGCCTTCTTGAGTTCGAACAGCGTACGACGGGTGACGACTTCACGACGGTGACGCACGAAGGATTCCAGAATCTGCTTGAGATTCAGGATCTTCGGTTGACCTTCGTGCAGCGCGACCATGTTGATGCCGAACACGGTCTCGAGCTGGGTCTGGGAGAAGAGGTTGTTGACGACCACTTCACCGGATTCGCCACGCTTGGTCTCGATGACCACGCGCAGACCGTCCTTGTCGGACTCGTCACGCAGCTCGGCGATGCCCTCGATCTTCTTGTCCTTGACCAGTTCGGCGATCTTCTCGATCAGACGCGCCTTGTTCACCTGGTAGGGAAGCTCGGTGATGATGATGTGGTCACGACCGCTCTTGTCGTGGTGCTCGATGGTGTGCACGGCACGCACATAGATGCGACCACGGCCGGTGCGATAGGCATCGAGGATGCCGGCACGGCCGTTGATGATGCCCGCGGTCGGGAAGTCCGGCCCCGGGATGTATTCCATCAGTTCATCGATGGTCAGGTCGCCGTTGTCGATCAGCGCCAGACAGCCATCGATGACCTCGCCCATGTTGTGCGGCGGGATGTTGGTGGCCATGCCCACGGCGATACCGGAGGAGCCGTTGACCAGCAGGTTCGGGGTCTTGGTCGGCAACACGGCAGGAATGCGCTCGGTGCCGTCATAGTTGTCGACCCAGTCGACGGTGTCCTTCTCGAGGTCGGCCAGCAGCTCGTGCGCCAGGCGCGCCATGCGCACCTCGGTGTAACGCATCGCCGCGGCGCTGTCGCCATCGATGGAACCGAAGTTGCCCTGACCATCCACCAGCACATAACGCATTGAGAAGTGCTGGGCCATGCGGACGATGGTGTCATAGACCGCACTGTCACCGTGCGGGTGGTATTTACCGATCACATCGCCGACGACACGGGCGGATTTCTTGTAGGCCTTGTTCCAGTCATTGTTCAGTTCGTGCATCGCGAACAGCACGCGACGGTGAACCGGTTTGAGGCCATCGCGGACATCCGGCAAGGCACGCCCGATGATGACGCTCATCGCGTAATCGAGATACGACTGTTTGAGCTCGTCCTCGATGTTGACTGGCAGTATCTCTCTGGCGATCTCACCCATGATTCGTCAAATCCTTGAACTCAACTGTTGGCGCCACTGCGGCAGCGACAATGTTTCGGGGCAGCAACCGTATTTCGGGCAGCATCAGGTTTCGGTCGCTACTGCAGCGCGGCAGTGGCGTGAAGCGGACACGGGGTGCCAGCTCCGCGGCACCGAAGTGGCGGGATTATATCACTTGCGCGCTCACCTAGCAGCTCACACGAGCCCGCAAACGGATGTCAGTACGGTAGTACGGCCTCAAGGGCACGCGGCCCACTGCCGCGCCCCTGTCGCTGACAGCGCTCATTGCGGCTCGGGCGACAGCAATGATACCAGCAGCGTGCCGATTTCTCCCTCCAGCGGCATGGCCCGTCCGGTCTGGGTATTCATCAGCACGAAGGTGAAATCCGCGCGGGAGACCAGTGCGCCGGAGCGCGGATGCACCTCGCCCATGCGCGTCTCGCCCAGATGGATCTCCTGATGCATGATCATCTTGCGCCGCCCGACCCGAGCGAGTCGCGTGGTGATCACCAGCTCATCATGCACGGTGGCCGGATAATGCCAGTCCAGATTGACATTGACCGCCACCATCGCGATGCCCTCGCGCTTGAGGTCCGCCAGGTCCAGATGCGCGAGCATGAACTCCCAGCGCCCTTCTTCGTAGAACTCCAGATACCGGGCGTTGTTGACGTGCCCATAGCCATCCAGGTGATAACCTCGCACCGTCAGTGTCGTGCGACTGAAAGTGCCGGCGGTCTCATCGGCGGCGTCCTGTTGACGGCTGTCCTGTTGCATCCTTGCCTCCTGTGCGGGAAACGGATGAGCCTGCTCGGCCCTCGTCATCAGATCTTAGGCCGGGCACGAGCAGAAAAACAAACGCTTGGTTGAATGATGGCGCCCGCCCTGCACGCCATCCTGACAAGGCGGCGGGATCTGCCACGGGCGATGCCCTTCACGTCCAGACCTGCAGGACGGCTACTCGCCGGGCGGGTCCTGCGGCGGCCTCTCGCCTCCCTCCTCGTCGAGGAAGTGCCCCTTCTCGCCCATGAAACAGCCGAAGATCTGGTTAACCCCCGGCGCGGAGGCGTGATAGTGATAGCCACGCACCGGGTCCGTCTCGCCGCCACAGTCATCCAGCCCAGCGGGAACATTGCCGTCCTTGTCCTCTCTGGCATAGATGGCATAGCCATCCAGCGCATAGCCGATCATCGGCGAATGGCCATCCTCCTGAATGCCGATCTCGGAGCAGCCGGTGGCGGTGTGATAGTGATAGCCCTCATGCGGATTGGCATGCGCGCCACAATCATCGAGCACCCCCAGGGTGTGAGAGCTCAGGATCAGCTCCAGCGGTGCCGGCGGGCCGAACAGCACGCCATTGAGCGCCACGCCGGTGTTGGCGCGGCCGGCCAGCGAGGTCGGCTCGGCGGCCGGTACCGGCACCTTGGGGATCACGACAGTCTTCTCGATGCCGCCGCCCAGTTCCTCCAGCGGACACTCGAGACAGAAGTTGTCGAAGCCTTCGATGGGGTTCGGGTTCCCCGCCACCTCGCAGCCACGCGCGCCATCGATCACGGTGATCTCGCCCGTGTTGACGTCGTACATCTGCCACTCCTTGTCCTGATAGAGAGTGGCCAGATTCTTGATGAACTCGCCGTCCACCTGATAGAGGGTGCCCTCGCCATCCATCCAGGTGCCGCCTTCCTCCTCACCGGAATGGATATTGGGCGGGCAGAAAGGCCCCTCCGGCGAGGTTTCCGGGTCCGCGGGCGCACCGGCCACGCGGAACTGATAGCAGGTCGTCTGCGTGCCGCCGCTCAAGGTGCAGTCGACGGTCTCGACCTCACCGACGATCGCGCCCGCGGCAAATATCTGAGGATCCAGTCCAACCGCCGCCGGGGCAGGTTCGCCGTCAGTGGCTTCCTCTGCAACGACTGTCTCTTTCGTGACCGTTGTACTGGCCGCCGCCGTGCTGGCCGCCCTGTCGTGCGCGTCATCCTCCCCGCTGCAGCCGAACAGCAGCAGGGTCAGCGCCGCCAGCGTCAGTGGCCGTGCCCGTTTCAGCGCGCTCGCGCCCGACGCTCTGCTCTTCACAAAAGCCGCCACAACCGTCTCCTCAGCAGTCCCCACAGCAGTCTTCATAACACCGTCGTCGATCACTCTGCCGCCCTCCGCGTCTCAAATCTGATGGTCTATGCCTGCGGGTCGATATCTGTCGGGCGATATCTGTCGGGCGATACCGCAAACCGCCAGACCGTGCACCGCCAGGTCGATCTCAGACTAGCGCCACAGCGTGCACACAGTATGTCTTTGCGCTCGCGCGCGATGGTCGGCAACCGCAGTGTGACGCAGGGTCACGTCCACGGCGGATGACCCGCCGCATGAGTTTCGCCATAATATGCGCCATTCAGACGGGCAGCCCCCGTTCACCGGACTCAAGGACTGGTCGCATGTGGTTCAAGAACCTGCAACTGTATCGCCTGCACGATAGCGCACCGCTGGAAGAGGGTCGTCTCGCCGACGCCCTGCCGGAGCATGTCTTCCGCCCGGTCACCGGCGTCGAAGCCAAGCGTATCGGCTGGGTGGCACCGGGCGGTCGCAACAGCGACATGCTGGTCCACGAGATCCAGGGCCATTATCTGATCAGCGCACTGCGTCAGGAACGTGTCCTGCCCACTGCCGTGGTCAAGGAAGAACTCGAGGAGCGAGTCGCCGAGCGCGAGACGGCGGAAGGTCGTCCGCTGCGTCGCCGCGAGAAGCTGACCCTCAAGGAGCAGATCTACGAGGAGCTGCTGCCACGCGCCTTCACGCGCTCCTCGCGCACTGACCTGTGGTGGGACAGCCGTCGCGGGCTGATCGCCATCAATGCCTCGAACGCCAAGCGTGCCGAGGAAGTCCTCGACCTGCTGCGCCAGACGCTGGGCTCGCTCAAGGTCACGCCGCTGGCCGTCGCCCAGCCGCCCTCCCAGGTGATGACCACCTGGCTGAAGGACGTGGCCTCGCGTCCGGATGACCTCATCGTCGGTGATCAGGTCGAGCTCAAGGCGCCGGGCGGCGAGGATGGCGTGCTGCGTGCCCGTCAGTTCGACCTCGACGGCGAGGAAATCCAGACGGCGCTCACTCTGGGCCGCGTGGTCAGCAAGCTGGCACTAGAAGTCGAGGGCCGCGTGGCGTTGATCCTCGGCGAGGACATGGCGCTCAAGAGCCTCAAGTTCGCCGATGCCGTCATCGATGAAGCCAATGCCCAGGAGGATGGTGAAGACCCCATCCTGCGACTGGAGACCGACTTCGCGCTGATGGCCCAGGTGCTCTCCGGCGTGATCGAGCAGATGACCGCCTGGCTGGGCGGCGAAGCTCAGCCGGGAAGCTGAGCGCCACCCCCTTTCTTCTCTTCTCAAGAATGACAATCCGGATGACGTGCGTCGATGACTGACACAGCAACGCCCAAGCCTGCCACGCCTGACGAACAGGACCCGTTCGCCAGGATTCGCCCCTACCACGATCACGAGGTAAGTGAGGTACTGGTGCGCCTCGAGCAGGACCGCGAACTGCTCGACACCCTGACTCGCTTCCGCCTGCCGGGACTGACCCAGCGCTTCCCGTGGCTGGCGCGCCAGATCGCTCGCCTGGCCATCAAGCGCGAGATGATGGGCGTGAAGGACGTGGCCAGTTTCCAGACCCGCATCGCCAGCTACATGGCGCGCATGATCCATACCACCACCACCAGTTTCGAGACGGTGGGACTCGAGCGGCTGTCGGAAGACACGCCGTATCTGTTCCTGTCCAACCATCGCGACATCTCGCTGGACCCGGCCTTCGTCAACTACGCGCTCTATCGTCACGGCCGCGACACGGTGCGCATCGCCATCGGCGACAACCTGCTGCAGAAGCCCTTCGTCACCGACCTGATGCGCCTCAACAAGAGCTTCATCGTGCCGCGCTCCGCCAAGGGCAAGCGCGCGATGCTGGCGGCCTACCAGTCACTGTCGGGCTATATTCGTCACTCCTTGATCCACGATCGGCACTCCATCTGGCTGGCCCAGCGGGAAGGGCGTGCCAAGGATGGCCGTGACGGCACCGAAAGCGCCATCATCAAGATGCTGACCATGGCGGCCCGCACCGCCGACAAGACACGCCCCTTCAGCGAGAGCGTCAGCGAGCTCAACATCGTGCCGGTGTCCATCAGCTACGAATTCGACCCCTGCGATCTGCAGAAGGCGCGCGAGCTGGCGGCCATCGCCAATGAAGGGCGCTACGAGAAGGTGCAGTACGAGGACATCCAGTCGATCGCCGCCGGCATCAGCGGTCACAAGGGGCGCGTCAAGCTGGTGTTCGGCGAGCCGCTCAAGGGTGATTTCGCCACTCCGGACGACGTGGTCGCCGAAGTCGACCGTCAGGTACTCCAGCACTACACCCTCTACCCGAGCCACCAGCTGGCCCTCGAGAAACTGGCTGCCAGCCGTCCGCAGCTGCGTGACGAGCCACGCCTGGCCGCCGCGCTGGATGTCTCCGCCATCAGTGGTGCCGAGCGCGCCGTGTTCGAGAATCGTCTCGCCGGCGTGCCGAGTGAGCTCAGGGACTGGTGGCTGGTGCAGTACGCCAACCCGATCCTCAATCGTGAAGGCCTGTCCATCGATCTCGACGAGAAGCTGGACGCCGCCGAGGCCACCGCCACCGACTGATCACGCTCACGGGATATCTCCCTGGACACGACAACGCCACCGTCCTGCGACGGTGGCGTTGTCGTGTCTGCCCGCTTCATGCAGCCTGCTGCCGGCGAGCGCCTACTTGCGCCAGAAGCTGGGCGAGAACAGCACCAGCACGGTCAGGATCTCGAGGCGCCCCATCAGCATGCCGATGCACAGCAGCCATTTGGCGCTGTCAGGCAGCGGTGCGAAGTTGCCGGCCGGGCCGATGATGTCCCCAAGCCCGGGGCCGACGTTGGTGACGGCGGTCACGGCACCGGTCACGGCGGTCACCAGATCCAGCCCGATCAATGACAGCGCCAGTGCCAGCCCGCCGATGGTGATGAAGAAGAAGAACGAGAAGGCGATGACCGCGCGCACCACTTCATCCGGCAGGGCGCGCCCGTTGTAGCGCTGGGAGAAGATCCCGTTGGCATGGATCAGCGAGCGCAGGTGATTGCCGAGCATGATCAGGCCGATCTGCAGGCGGAAGATCTTCATGCCCCCGCTGGTGGAGCCGCTGCAGCCCCCGACGAAGGTCAGATAGAAGAAGGCCACCACCGCGAAGGGCCCCCAGGCACTGTAGTCATCGCTGGCATAGCCCGTGGTGGTCACCACCGACATGACGTTGAAGGTCACCTGGGTCAGCGCCGTGAAGAGATCCTCCCCCAGCACGACGCGATAGAGCGTCAGCGCCGCGATCACCCAGCCCAGCAAACGCAGGAAGCCGCGCACCTGGGCGTCGCACCACATCACCCCGGCACTGTCCTGCCAGGCGCGGATGAACAGCACGAAGGGCAGCGCCCCCAGCAGCATGAAGGCGGAAGCCATCCACAGCAGATGCGGGCGATCGGAATAGATGCCCATCGAGCTGTCGTAGTTGGCGAACCCGCCCGTGGCCAGCGAGGTCATGCCATGCACCACGGCATCCAGCGGCAGCATGCCCCCCAGCCAGTAGCTCAGGATCGCCAGCAGCGTCAGCCCCACATAGACCAGCCCGATCGCCTTGGCGACACCCCCGGCACGTGGCAGCACCTTGTCGGACCAGTCCGAGGATTCGGTCTGGAACAGACGCATGCCACCCACCTTCAGGAACGGCAGGATCGCGATGGCCATCACGATGATGCCGATCCCCCCCACCCACTGCATCAGGCCACGCCACAGCTTCAGGCCATCCGACAGTCCTTCGATGTGGGTCAGCACGGTCGAGCCGGTGGTGGTGATCGCCGAGACCGACTCGAAGACGGCATCGGTGACGCCCAGGTGGGTCGCGCCGAAGATCAAGGGCAGGCTCGAGTAGGCTGACACCAGCACCCAGCTCAGGGTCGTCAGCACGAACATCGCGCGGGGCTTGAGCTGCAGCTCCACCTGGTGCGAGACCAGCAGCATCACCAGAGCCGACCCCAGCGTGATGCCCAGCGATATCGCGAAGGCCCACGCATCCGCATCGCCCTCTTCCAGCAACAGCAGCAGCGGCACCAGCATCATCACCGCCACCACGCACAGCAGCAGGCCGAGCACCCGGACCACCGGCAGCCACTCCGTCACCTGCAGACGGCGCATCAAGGCGGCACCGTGGCCCCCCGCTCTCGCCTCCCTCGGCGTGCTCATGACGTTGCCTCACGCATGATCGGCTTCATTCCCCATCCTCACCCTTCGTTATGACCACCAGAAGGCATGACAGGACCGCCCGGCAGGCGCACACGCCCCCGCTGCCGGCGCTCCCATCGCCCTCAGGCCCTCGGCCTCTGGCTCGCTGAAGCGACACCTTACACCGTCATCGCGGGCAGTCCAGTGCTCATGCCCGCAAGGCGCCCAGCGCGCGGTGGCGCGAGGTGCCGGGTCCGCGACGTCTCACTCGCGCGGCATCGGGCATTTGTCCACCAGAGCACCAACGGTCGGCCTGATGGGCCGCTGGCTTGGGCTGGCCGTTTCCCCTGCGGTACACTGAGGCTCCAATATGGCAACGATGCGTTCACGGACAGGAACCTCATGCGTCTGACTGATTGGCGAGCCTGGCAGGCGAGTGCGACACGCACGACCCACGACGGTCGCACCGACATCACCTCCTCCCCGCGTGCCGAACAGGTACCGGCGATGCTGCGCCGCCGACTGAGTCCGGTCGGGCAGGCATGCTGCAAGCTGCTGTTCACCCTCGACCCTGAGGGCGATCTGCCGATCATCCACGCCTCCCGACATGGCGACACCAGCAAGATACTTGCCCTGCTCGACTCGGCCACCCAGCCGCAGGAGGCCTTGTCACCCGCACGCTTCTCGCTCTCGGTGCACAACGCCATCCTTGGCATGTACTCGATCACGCGTCAGTCCCATCAGCCGCTCGAGGCGCTCGCCGCCTGCGGTGACGAGTTCGATGCACTGATGAGCGAAGCGCTCGGCTATCTGGGGGAGCGGGAGGAAGTCATCGTGCTGTTCTCCGATATCGCCGCGCCAGAGGCCTTCCAGCACCACGGCGACTATCCCGAGCATGCCAGTGCCGTCGCCATGCGCTTGAGCCGCACCTCGCCTGAGGCCCCGCGGCTCGCCGCCTTGCCAGTCGACGCCGAGGAGCCGGCCCGCCACGCCCCGACCCCCATCGAGGTGATCGAGTGGCTGGAAGCCGCCGGACAGACACCGCTCGTCTGTCGCCGGCAGGCCTGGCAACTGAACCCTCCTCCCGCCACTGACGCCGCGCCGCAGTGATGACGTCTCCTCGTGCCTTCGGGCTATCCTCCCCCCTCGGGCGCCTGTGGCGTGGCATCGCCACCGCCATCAGCTTCAGCGTCTTCGGGCTGGGTGGCCTGCTGCTGGGGGGGCTGCTGCCCCTGCTGACAGTAAGCATGCGCGATGGCGAACGCCGCCAGCGCCTGGCGCGCCGCATCATCCATCACGCCATGCGCGGCTTCCTCCAGCTGATGCGCGGCCTGGGTGTGCTCGACTACCGTCTGCACGACTGTCAGCGTCTGCAGCGCCCGGGGCTGCTGGTGCTGGCCAATCATCCGACACTGATCGACGTGGTCTTCCTGATCGCGCTGATCCCCCACGCAGACTGCGTGGTCAAGGGGCGTCTGGCCCGCAACCCGTTCACTCGCGGGCCGATCCGCGCCGCCGGCTATATCACCAACAACGAGCCACAAGGCGTGCTGGATGCCGCCCGCGAGAGCCTGGCCAAGGGCAACGCCCTGATCCTGTTCCCCGAGGGGACGCGCAGCGTGCCGGGCCGCGCCCTGAAGTTCCGTCGCGGCGCCGCCAACATCGCCCTGCGCACGCCCTGTGACATCACCCCGGTGCTCATCGACTGCCAGCCCAGCACGCTGACCAAGGGCGAGCCCTGGTACCACATCCCCGCGCAGCGCGTGATGCTCAATCTCAAGGTACTGCCGGACATGGCCCCCGAGGTCTCCCGTACACAGGAGCAGGATGAGCCGGAGGCGCCGCTGTCCCGGGATGCCCGCGAACTGACCCGCCAGCTGGCGGGCACCTTCGCCACGCAGCTCGAGCGTTTCCAGCAGGCCATCGCGGAGCCTGACAGCCCCCATCAGGCATGAAAGTCTGTGCAGGAAGGCCAGGCATGAGTGGCAGACATGTCACGAAGGCATGCCGCAGATTCATCCAGATGGCATATCTGCCGTTATTGAATGACTGACCCCCGACATCATCGCTGATCCATGGATCAACGACCCTGACGCGCTAGAGAGAGGATTTCCCATGAGTGATACCACCTCGCTGGAACT
This sequence comes from Cobetia marina, assembly GCF_001720485.1. Lineage (GTDB taxonomy): Bacteria > Pseudomonadota > Gammaproteobacteria > Pseudomonadales > Halomonadaceae > Cobetia > Cobetia marina. Next base: position 923,896 of record NZ_CP017114.1, on the reverse strand, counting down.
GGAACTCAAGCAGCTGATCATCGATACGCTGGAGCTTGAAGACATCACCCCGGACGACATCGTCGCCGATGAGCCGCTGTTCGTGGACGGCCTGGGGCTGGATTCGATTGACGCCCTGGAGCTGGGCCTCGCGCTGCAGAAGCGCTACGGCATCACCCTGGATGCCGAATCCGAGGACACCCGGGCCCACTTCGCCAGCCTCAACGCGCTGCGCGAGATGGTGGAGGCCCGTCGTGAGCGCTGATCAACCGACCCCCTCCCGCGAGGAGATCTACGCCCATGTCCGCAGCACCCTGATCGAGCTGTTCGAGATCGAGGCCGCTGACATCCACCCGGAGGCGCGCCTCTACGAGGATCTCGACATCGACAGCATCGATGCCGTGGACCTGGTGGTCGAGCTCAAGAAGTTCACCGGCCGACGCATCGACGCCAACGACTTCAAGAGCGTGCGCACGCTCAACGATGTGGTCACCGCCGTCGAACAGCTGACACAGCGCCAGGCATGACGCCGTCGTCCCCTGACAGCCGCACGCGCCCCGCACTGAGCAGGGTGCTGCTCGGCGTGCTGGGCATCGTGGCCGCTCTTGGCTGGCCACTGCTGGTCTACGCCCTGCTGTCGCGCCTCACCGCAGACAGCGGCGCGGTCAGTGGACACTCGTCGCCTTGGGTGTGGGCCTTGATCCTGTTCGGCGCCCTGCTGATCCAGCGCCTGCCGCTGCATCCGGCACTGCGCCTGGGTCTGGCCGCCCTGCTGGTGGGCATCAGCGTGGCGAGCGAGGCCGAACTCGGGCTGCGGGCCTATCCGGTACTGGTCAATCTGGCCATGCTCAGCGTCTTCGCCACCAGCCTGTGGCGCGGCATGCCGGTGGTCGAGCGCCTCGCACGCCTCAAGGAACCCGACCTGCCCCCTGCCGGCGTGCGCTACACCCGCCAGGTCACCCGGGTGTGGTGTGCCTTCTTCCTCTTCAATGCCAGCATCGCCGGCTGGACGGCCCTGCATGCCGACCTGGCGACCTGGACGCTCTACAACGGCCTGATCAGCTATGTGCTGATGGGCCTCCTGTTCGGCGGTGAATGGCTGGTTCGCCGTCGCCTGCGGAGTTCACACACCTGATGCCTGACTCATCTCCCGTCAGCCCGGATACGCCGGTCACGTCGCTGTTGACGCAGCATGTCTGGCGTCAACTCGCCGAACAGTCACCCGAGGCGCCGGCCTGCTGGCTGGCCATCCCCGGTCACCCACTGCGCGCATTGACGCGTGCCGAACTGATGGCGCGCGTGGACGCCTGGCATCACTGGCTGGACTGCCTGCCCGGTGATCACGACGCCCGCCAGCCCGGTGCACGCTGGGTGCTGTTCCAGCCCACCACGCTGGGCGCCTGCGTGCAGCTGCTGGCGCTGTGGGAACGCGGCATGCGGGCGATCCTGCCGGGAGATGACCGCCCCGAGACCCTGGCACGTCTGGCGGGCGGCAGCGCCGGCCAGCTCCCCGAGACCACCGCCGATGGCTGGCCACCGGGACAGCCCGCCCCTTCAGGTACTGCCGCGACGGCTTCTGCACCTGCCCCTGTACGACCGGACACCACGCCCGATGCCGCACGCATCGCACTGGAGCTTTGCACCTCCGGCTCCACCGGCGAGCCACTGCGCATCGCCAAGCGCTTCGACCAGCTCGAGGCCGAACTGGCCGTGCATCGCGTGCTATGGCCGCTGGCGACAGGCCCTGATACAGCCCTGGCGTCCACGCCGGACACCGTCAGCCTCAGTCAGGTCAGCCATCAGCACATCTACGGTCTGCTGGTCTCGCTGCTGCGTCCGCTCAGCGAAGGCGTGCCGTTCCTGAGCGAAGCCTGCCACTACCCGGAGCAGCTGGCCGCCGCCATCGCTCAGCTTTCCGGGCTTGGTCATCGCTGCCAGCTGGTCAGCTCTCCGGCCCAGCTGGCGCGTCTGCCACAGACCGATGAACAGACGCCATCCGCCGTCCCTCTGGCGGAACTCGGTCAGGTATTGCGGGTCTTTTCTTCGGGCGCTCCGCTGCCGGCAGAGGCTGCCCGTCATGCCGAAGCCAGCCTTAAGGCACCGGTGATCGAACTCTACGGCAGCACCGAGACGGGCGGCATCGCCCGGCGCCGCCAGCAAGAGACAGCCCACTGGACGCCGCTGCCGGCAGTAGAGATCACCTTCTCGCCGGACTTCGCGGTGCGCTCGCCATTTCTGGAAGCGCCTGATCAGTGGTGGCAGCAGGCCGACAACGCCGCGCCAGTGGCGGCTGAAACGTCGTCGCAAGGCGAGCACCACGCGGCACCACGCTTCCAGCTACTGGGGCGCAGTGATCGGCTGGTCAAGCTGGCCGGCAAGCGGGTCTCGCTGAGCGCGGTGGAGCGCTGCCTGAGCGAGCAAGCGGAGGTGCTGGAGGTACGTTGCCTGCCGATGCCCACCCGCGATCATCGCCTGGGCGCAGTGGTGGTGATGGAGGAGCGCGCGCTGCCGCAGGATCACGCCAGCCGCCGCGATCTGATCGCCCGCCTGCGCCGCGCGCTGATGCCGGGCTTCGAGCGCATCGCCCTGCCGCGCTACTGGCGCTTCGTCACGCGCCTGCCGCTCAATGCCCAGGGCAAGTTCACCGCGGACTCCATCGCGCGGCTGTTCGCCGATCTCGATGATCCGCGCCTGCCACGCTGGCTGGGGGACACCTCCAGCGGGCCACAGCAGAGCACCCTGGAAGCCGAGGTGCCTGATGGTCTGGTCTATCTCGACGGCCACTTCGCCGCCCAACCGCTGGTGCCGGGTGTGGTGATGCTCAAGTGGGCACGCGAGCAAGGCAGGACACTGCGGGTGAACGGCGTAGGCATGGACGATGCGCCCTTCCTGCGCCTGGAACGCCTCAAGTTCTCCAACCTGCTGCTGCCCGGCATGCGCTTCACGCTGAGCACTCACCTGCTGGAAGACGCCCAGGGCCTGCGGCTCGACTTCCGGCTGGAATCCCGCGCAGGCCTGCATGCCAGTGGACGGCTGCGTCATGGTCAGCCGCATGCTCCGGACGTCACCCGCGATGACGGGCCCGCGGCCACCCCATCCCCCCATTCCACCTCGGAGGCGTCATGAGCCAATCCCCTGCGCCTGTGAGCGACTCGCAGCACGATTCTGAGCAGCATCTCTCTCGCCAGAGCGCTCCTGAACAGAGCAACGCCCTGCGCGCCTGCGTGGTGATCCCGGTCTACGATCACCCCGCCACCATCGCCGGCGTCTGTGCGGGCCTGGCACCGCTCGGCCTGCCCATCGTGCTAGTGGATGATGGCTGCAGTGCCCCCTGCGCCGAGGTACTCGATCAGCTGGCGGCCGAGGGCCATCACCTGGTGCGTCGCACGCACAATGGCGGCAAGGGAGCGGCGGTGCGCAGTGGCCTGCAGGCTGCCGAGCAGCTCGGCTTCACCCATGCCCTGCAGGTGGACGCCGATGGCCAGCACGATGTCAGTGACCTGCCCGCCTTCCTGAAGGGCATGCAGGACAATCCCGACTGCCTGCAGATCGGCTATCCCGAATACGATGCCAGCGTGCCGCGCATCCGCTTCTACGGTCGCTACGCCTCACATGTCTGGGTATGGATCAACACCCTGTCGCTGGCCATCCGCGACACCATGTGCGGCGTGCGCCTCTACCCGCTGGCCGCCACCAATCGCCTGTTGGCGCGCAATGACTGTGGCGATCGCATGTCCTTCGACACCGAGGTACTGGTGCGCTGGTACTGGGCCGGGGGCGAGGTGGCCAACCTGCCGGTGCGTGTCAGCTATCCCACCGGAGGCGTCAGCCACTTCCGCCCCGGCCACGACAACCTGTTGATCAGCGCCATGCATACCCGCCTGTTCTGCGGCATGCTGCTGCGCTCGCCGACACTGGCCTGGCGCACGCTGAGCCGCCGAGGCGGCAAGCGGCAAACCGCCCACGCTCAAGATGACGCGCTGACAGATGGCGAAGGCCGTGCAGCACAGACCGCCGACGACAGCGTCGCGCCCAATCACTGGGCCCGCCTGTCCGAAACCGGCTCATTGAGCGGCATGCGGCTGATGGTGACGATCCGCCGTCGGCTCGGGGCCTGGCCGTTTCGCATCGCGCTGTTCCCGGTGCTGATGTGGTATTTCCTGCTGCGCGGCGTGGCGCGACGTGCCTCCTTCGATTACCTCAGACGCCTGGAGCCCGGACTTGGTGGCGTGCGCCTGTGGGCCAGAAGCTTCGCCCACTTCATGCAGTTCGGTGAGGCGATCATGGACAAGGTCTCGGCCTGGAGCGGCGAGATTCCGCTCTCCTCGCTGACCGGCACCGGTCCGGAAGACCTGCGCGATGCCGCGCTGCGTGGCGAGGGCGGCATCATCCTCGTCGCCCACCACGGCAATCTGGATGTGATCAATGCCATCGGCGAGCGCCACGACATCGACCTGTGCGCGCTGGTGCACACGCGTCACGCCGAGAAGTTCAACCAGTTGCTGGAACAGGCCACCGGGCGCAAGCCGCCGCAGATGATCGAGGTCAGCGAGATCACCCCCGCTACCGCCATGGCGCTGGGTGACCGCGTCAATCGCGGTGGCTTCGTGGTCATCGCCGCGGACCGCGTGCCGATTCCCCCCGAAAGCGTGGCGGCAGAACGGGAAAACGCGGGGGGAAGCGAGCGGGAGAGCGTGGAACAGAGCGCCGTCACCCGCGCCCGTGTCCAGCACTGCGACTTCATCGATCAACCTGCGCCCTTCCCCGTGGGCCCCTTCATGCTGGCGGCGCTGCTGCGCTGTCACGTCTACACCCTGAGCTGCGTGCGCGAGCAGGGCGGTGCCAATCCCCGCTTCCGGGTCGATTTCGCGCCCTTCGATGACAGCCGCGCCATCAAGCGCAGCACCCGCGAGGCATGGATTGAGCAGGCCATGCAGCGCCATGCCGGTCATCTCGAGGCGCGTGTCAGACGCCACCCGCTGCAATGGTTCAACTTCTTCGACTTCTGGCACCAGGCGCCCGACGTCCCGACCTCTAGCGAAGGTGCCTCGGAGTCCGAGCGAGTGACCTGACGGCTGGCGCGTCACCCCGTCTTTCTCAGTTTCAGATTCAGGTTCAGGTTCAAGCTCAGATTCAGATTCAGATTCAGGTTCAGGTTCAGATTCAGTTGTCCGTCTTTCAGGCTCTCGGCTTTCAGGTACCTCGTCATGTCATATCCCGTCTCAACCACTGCCCCGGCGCTGACGCTCGACGGCAGTGATATCACCCTCGAGCAGCTGATCGACGTCGCCGAGGGCCGGTGTGGCGTACGTCTGAGTGATGCGCCTGCCTTCCGAGCGCGCATCGAGGCCGGCCCCGCCCTGCTGGAACGCTTGCTGGAGGAGGAAGGCGTGGTCTACGGCGTCACCACCGGCTACGGCGATTCCGTGACCCGCGCCGTGCAAGGCGCGGAAGACCTCGAGGCCCTGCCACGCCACCTCTACACCTTCCACGGCTGTGGCATGGGCGCGGACCTTGACGTGGTCAGCAGCCGCGCGGTGGTGATGGTGCGCCTCGTCTCGCTGTGCCGTGGTGTCTCCGGGGTCAGCCTGGCGCTGCTGGAACGCCTTGTCTGGCTGCTCGACCACGACATCCTGCCGCGCATCCCCGAGGAAGGCTCGGTGGGCGCCAGTGGCGATCTCACTCCGCTGTCCTATCTCGCCGCCGTGCTGTGTGGCGAGCGCGAGGTGTGGGTGCGCCCCGGCGCAGGCCAGCCACATGCACTGCGCCCGACCGCTGACGTCTTCGCCCAGCACGGCCTGACACCCTATGTGCTGCGCCCCAAGGAAGGCCTGGCGCTGATGAACGGCACCGCCGTGATGACGGCCCTCGCCGCACTGGCCTTCGGTCGCACCTGCTACCTCAGCCGTCTGAGTGCGCGCATCACCGCGCTCAGCGTGCAGGCACTGGAAGGCAATCCCTACCACTTCGATGCCGACCTGTTCGCCGCCAAGCCGCATCCCGGTCAGGCCCGCGTGGCGCAGTGGCTGCGTGATGATCTGGCCCACCCGGCGGCGCCGGAAGTCGATGCCACACCGATCAACTCACCGCGCCTGCAGGACCGCTACTCGACGCGCTGCGCGCCCCACGTCATCGGCGTGGTCGAGGACAGTCTCGACTGGTGGCGCCGCTTCCTGGAGACCGAGCTCAACAGCGCCAACGACAACCCGCTGATCGATGTCGAGGCCGGCAAGATCCTCCACGGCGGCCACTTCTACGGCGGCCATGTGGCGATGGTGATGGATAGCCTCAAGACGGCGGTCGCCAACCTGGCCGACCTGCTCGACCGCCAGCTGGCCCTGCTGGTCGACAGCCGCTACAACCGTGGCCTGCCCAGCAACCTCAGCGGTGCCACGCCGGAGCGCGCGCCGCTCAACCATGGCTACAAGGCGGTGCAGATCGGTGCCTCGGCCTGGACGGCGGAAGCCCTCAAGCTGACCATGCCGGCCAGCGTCTTCTCGCGCTCCACCGAATGCCACAATCAGGACAAGGTCAGCATGGGCACCATCGCCGCGCGGGATGCCCTGCGCGTGCTGGCGCTGGTCGAGCAGGTCGCCGCCGCCACCCTGCACGCCGCCGCGCAGGGCTGTGAGCAACGCGCCGCCATCGCCGGCCACAGCGCCACGCCACCGAGCCTGGCGGCCTTCGTCAGCGAGCTGCGCGAGGACATCGCCCCGCTCGAGGAAGATCGCGGTCTGGAGGCCGATCTGCGCCTGCTGTGTGCGCGCATCCGTGAGCGCCACTGGGCCCTGAGCGCAGACGAGGCCAACGCATGAGCGAGCAGACAGCCCTGAGCGAGCAGACAGCCTTGAGCGAGAAAACATCTCTGAGCGAGCAGACAGCCACGAGCGAGAAAAACGCCATGAACCAGCCCGCCGAAACGCCGATACCCAGCGCCACGGTGGAAATGGAAGTGCCCTTCCACGACGTCGACATGATGGAAGTCGCCTGGCACGGCCATTACGTGCGCTATCTCGAGATCGCCCGCTGCAAGCTGCTCGACATGCTCGACTACAACTACCCGCAGATGCGCGAGTCAGGCTATGCCTGGCCGGTGATCGACCTGCGCCTGCGCTACGCGGGCCCGGCGCGCTTCGGCCAGCGCATCGCCGTCACCGCGCGCCTGCGCGAGTGGGAAAACCGCCTCAAGCTCGATTACGTGATCCGCGATGTCGAGAGCGGCAAGCGCCTGACCCGTGGCCATAGCGTGCAGGTCGCCGTCGGACTCGCGGATGGTGAGATGCTGCTGGCCTCGCCGCCTGCGCTCAGCGAGCGGCTGGCCGCCTGGCAGGCCAGCCAGTCACAGACCAGCCCGTCGCAGGCAGACCCGTCACAGACAGCCGACGAGGACGCGCCTGCCACCCCGCCCCCGACACGAGGAACGCCGTGATGACGTCACGCCTTGCCATTGCCGCCACTGCCCTGCTGCTGACTGCCAGTGCCTTCGGGGCCAGCGCCGCCGAATTCGACGCCCGCGCCCTGACCCAACAGCTGGCGCGCACCGCCCCTGTCTGCGGTGATTTCCAGCAGACCCGCTGGCTCGAGGATGTCGGCGCACAGCTCAAGAGTCGTGGCCAGTTCCATCTGATCGGTGATCCGAACGCGCCCGAAGGCCTGGTGTGGGAAACCACCTCCCCCATCGAGGACCGTCTCGAGATGCGCCCGAATGCCAGCGAAGGCCCGGACGGCGAGCCGCTGCCCGCCGACCAGCAGGCGATGGCGGAGCTGTTGGTCAACTTCTTCCACGGCGACTGGCAGGCGCTCGAGGAGCACTTCACGCTCCAGCTCACCGGCAGCGCGGATGACTGGCAGGCCAGCCTGACACCGCGTGATGCCCGTCTGGCCGAGGCCATCGAACACCTCGAGATCGAGGGTGGCAGCTGGCTTGACCACCTGACCCTCACCAGCGGCGACGGTGACCGTCTTGCCCTGACCCTGACACCGCGCGATCAGTGCCCCGAATGACAGGGCGCGGCGACTCGCATGACACGGGGCTGGATCGCGCCGCCTGGCGCTGGCTGTGGGCCGGCGTGCTGCTGCTGTGCGCGGTGCTGCTGGCCGGGAAGCTCGCCCCGCAGAGCCCATGGCGAGGCGCGATCGACACCCGCATCACCGCCATGCTGCCAGCGCAGGAACGCAGCCCGTTGGCCGCGCGCGCCGAATCGCTGGAGGACACCGCCAATCGGCTGGTGATGCTGGTCGGCGCACGCGATGCCAGCGCCACGTCACTCAAGCAGCGTGACGCCGCCGCCCAGGCGCTGCGTCAGGCGCTCGCCCCCCTCGCGACGCTGGATGACGGCAAGAGCCTCGCCAGCCTGCGCCTGCCGGCCGAGGTCCAGCCGGCCCTGATCGCCCCGCGGCTTGCCGAGCTGAGTGACGAGCAGTGGCAGGCGCGCGCCCTCAGGCAGCTGTTCCAGCCCGGCGGCCAGCGCGACCTGATCCATGATCCCTTCGGTCTCGCCGGCGCCTGGCAGGACTGGCTGACACCCGCCAACCTGTCGCTGTCCGGCGGCCAGCTGTTGCTGCGCGCGCCGACGTCAAGCGGTGAGCAGCCTGGCAGCGGCTATCGGCTGATCAGCGCCACCCTCACCGGCAGCGCCTACGCGATGGGTGATCAGCAGGCGCTGGAACAGGCCGTGAATGGCGTGAGGGCCGACTACCCCGACGTCAGGCTGCTGCGCTCCGGGCTGGTCTTCCATGCCAGTGCCGGAGCGCAGCAGGCCAGACAGGAAATGTCGACCATCGGGCTCGGCTCGCTGATCGGCGTGCTGCTGTTGCTGTGGGCGGTGTTCCGCACCCCACGGCGGCTGCCGTTGCTGCTGGTGCCGGTGGCCACGGGCGTGCTGTTCGCGCTGCCGCTGACCTGGTGGGCCTTCGGCAGCCTGCATGTGCTGACGCTGGCCTTCGGCGCCAGCCTGATCGGCATCTCCATCGATTACGTGTTGCATCTGGAGTGCATGCGCCGACTGGCGACGACGAAGGGCCGTGGCGGACTCGCTGCGTTATGGCCGGGCCTGACGCTGGGGCTGTGCTCCAGCCTCGCCGCCTATCTGGCCATCACCCTGACGCCGATGCCCGGCCTGCGCCAGATGGGCATGTTCGCGGCGCTCGGCTTGCTCGGCGCTTGGCTGAGCGTACGCCTGTGGCTGCCGCAACTGCCACTGCCGGCACAGGCCACTCGCGAGGACTCCTCCGCCGCCCGCGCCGCAGGCTGTCTGGCGCGCGCCATTCCCGGCAGGCGCAGCTGGCAGGCGCTGGGTCTGCTGCTGGTGGCCGCGCTGGCCAGCCTCTACGGACTGCGCAGCGATGACCGTCTCACTCAGCTCAACCCCTCGCCTGCGTCGCTGATCAACGAGCAGCGCGAGGTCCAGCGTCTGCTCGCCGAACCGGACGGCCTGCGCTACCTGATCGTGCAGGCCGAGAATGATGCCGCGCTGCTCACGCGCCTGCAGGCACTGGAAGACACCTTCCAGCAGCTGGATGCCCAGCAGCAACTGGGGCACTGGGCGAGCCTCGCCCAGCAACTGCCGACGCTTGAACAGCAGCAGGCCAACCTCGGCGCCATGCGTGAACGCACCCGCACCCTGCTGCCCCAGGTGCTTCGTCAGGCGGGCCTGCCCGCCGCGCTGGTGAAACGTGCCGAGCAGGCCATCGAAAGCGCCCATCCGTTGCGCCCGGCCGACTGGGTCACACTGCCCGCCGGTGAGATGGGCCAGCGACTGTGGCTCGACTCCCGCACCGCCGCCATCGGCATCGTGCGCTTTGGTGATGTCACGGCCGAGGGCAGCGCCGCCCTGGCACGCCTCGCGGCAGGCGATGACCGCCTCGAGTACGTCGATCAGGTCGCCAGGCTTTCGACGACGCTCGGCAGCATTCGCAGCGAAATGGCCTGGCTGGTCAGTGCTGCGGTGGTGGTGATCAGCCTGCTGCTGGCGCTGCGCTATCGCCGCAGCACCTGGCGCGCCCTGCTGCCGCCGCTGGGCGGACTGGTACTGACGCTCGCCGCCCTGACGCTGGCGGGCGTCGGCCTCAACCTGTTCCACCTGCTGGGCCTGCTGCTGGTACTGGGGATTGGCCTGGATGCGGGTATCTTCTGTGCCGAGCATCCTGCGCGCAGCGCAGAAAAAGACAGGAGCGGAGACACCGCCAGCCGCGCCTCGCAGGCCAGTCTGCTGGCGATCTCGCTGTCATGTGCCTCCAGCCTGCTAGCCTTCGGATTGTTGAGTTTCAGTCAGACACCGGCATTGGCCGCACTGGGGCTGGCCTGCCTGCTGGGGCTGACGGCCACCTGGTGCCTGGTGCCCTTCGCCCGCAGTTGAGGCGATCTCGTCACGCGGGCCAGACGGAGGCGGGAACACGAATGCCGTCATGAACACATAACGACAACGACAGGGGACGATGCCATGGAATCGGCAGATCACAGCAACAACCCACCACGCAAGGAAGTCATCATCATCGGCGCCGGACCTGCCGGGGCGGCGGCGGCGGCCTGGCTGGCGCGCGCCGGCCATGCGGTACGCGTGCTGGAGCGCAGCCACTTCCCGCGCTTCTCCATCGGCGAGAGCCTGCTGCCGCGCTGCATGCAGCATCTGGAGGCCTGTGGCCTGATGGAGGCCGCCGCCGCCGGTGGCTATCAGCGCAAGACCGGTGCGGCCTTCACCCGGCGCGGCGAGCATCGCGTGATCGACTTCCGCGACAAGTTCAGCGACGGCCCCGGCACCACCTGGCAGGTGGAGCGCGCCGACTTTGATCAGCGTCTGATCGAGGGCGCACGGGCGGCAGGCGCCGAGGTCGAATTCGGCGTCACGGTCACGGGCTTCACTCCCGCTCGCCCCACGCAGAGCGACGCCACCGGCCATGCCCAGGGGCCTTGCCTCACGCTGGAAGATGGCCGCGAGCTCAAGGCCGCCTTCGTGCTGGATGCCAGCGGCTATGGGCGCGTGCTGGCGCGGCTCGAATCGCTTGAGCGTGATCCGCGTCTGGAGCCGCGCATGGCGCTGTTCGGCCATGTCCACGATGGCATCGCCGACCTCGCGCCGCCCGCCGAGGGCTATCGTCGCGACACTATCCTGATCGCCTCGCACCCGGGGCATCCGGATGTCTGGTACTGGCTGATTCCCTTCGCCAATGGCCGCGCCTCGCTGGGCGTGGTCGGCCCGCGTGAGCTGATCGAGCCTGCCGCCGGGGACGATGCGCAGACACACCTGTGGCAGTGGGTGATGGAAGAACCGCGCCTGGCGGAGCTGCTGCGCGATGCCACGCCCGCCAATGCCGTGCAGTCGCTGGGCGGTTACAGCGCCGATGTCAGCCGCCTGCATGGCCCGGGCTATGCGCTGCTCGGCAATGCCGGCGAGTTTCTGGACCCGGTGTTCTCCTCCGGCGTGACCATCGCGCTGGAATCCGCCCTGCGCGCCGCGCCGCTGGTCGCGCGCGAACTGACCGCGACCCGCGATGAGCAGCGCCCGGACTGGGCCAGCGAATACGAGCTGCCATTGCGACGTGGCATCGAGGTGTTCCGCGAGTTTGTCACCGCCTGGTACGACAGCCGCCTGACCGACATCATCTATCACCCTCGCTCGCCGGACCGCATTCGCCAGATGATCAGCTCGGTCCTCGCCGGCTACGCCTGGGACGAGGCCAATCCCTTCGTCAGCGCCAGTCGTCGTCGCCTGACCGCACTGGCCACGCTCTCGGCAGCGCAGGCGACGCAAGCGGAGACCTGCGAGCCCGCCGCAAGCGCTCTCTCAACGGCCGGCACGCGGCAGAATGACGCCAGAAAAGGTAAAGTATCGTCATGATATCCATGCGTCTCTCGCCTCATGCCGTCTCAGTCGGGCGGCGATCCGTCGGACTGCTGCTGGCGATCAGCCTGCTGTTGAGCGGCTGCAGCCTGCTCGTGCCCGGTCCGCTCAGCGCCGAGAGCCCGATGCCGGCCCTGACGAGCCTGCAGGAGAGCAGCACCCAACGTCTGATTCTGCGCGTTGAGCGTAACAAGAGTGAGGCCAGCGAGAATCGCGCGGCAGCAGACGCCGCTGAGGACGAGGCTCGCGACCTGCCGCCCCTCATCGGCGTGCTGCGCCAATCGCCCGAGGCCATGCGGCTGGTGCTGCTCAGCGTGCAGGGCCAGCGACTGCTGACACTGGTGCATGACGCCGATGGCAGCCGCTTCGAGAAGGCCCGCCCCGAGGTGCTCGAGAAGCTGCCCTTCACCGCCGACTGGCTGGCCCGTCGCATCGCCTGGGTCCACTGGCCACAGGCCGCGATCGATGACGCCTTTGCCGGCAGCGTTTGGCAACTGGTGCAGCACGGCGAGTGGGACACGCCTCACCAGACCGCGCAGCGCCTCATCCTGCGCGATGGCGAGCGCATGGCCGAGCTGACCCGCGACGCCGAAGGCCGCGTAATCCTGCGGGACCCGGCCACCGAGATGCAGATGACGCTAGATCCCCTGTCTTCCCCCAGCCCCTGACGACTCACCGGAAGCTTCCCCGCATGACTGAACCCGTCACACCCGAGGCACCTGATACCCGCCATGGCCTCACCCCTCGCAGCCCATGCCGTCTGTCTCGGCCCGGTATCGTCTGTCCGCTGGGCGCCGACCACGGGCTGATCAGCAGTGCGCTGTTCAGCGCCAGTCGCGGCCTGCGCGTCAGTGATGACTTCAGTCCCGGCACGCCGCTGTCACTGGGCCGTGTCACCGCGCGGCTGGTGGATGACAGCGACTGGCCGGCCCCGCTGCGCTCACGCAACAACCGCTTGCTGGCCACCGCGCTTGAGCAGCTGACACCGGAGCTTGAGGCCCTCAAGCGCCAGGGCATCGCGCCGGAGCGCATCGGCGTGGTGCTGGGCACCAGTACCTCCGGTATCGGTGAGACGGAAGCTGCGATGGACGCCCAGCGCGCCGCCGTTGCCCAGGGCACGCCGAGCGCCGACAGCTGGCCGGAGAGCTTTGAATACCGCCGTCAGGAACTGGGCGCGCCCGCCGAGTGCGTGGCCTGGTTGAGCGGCGCGCGCGGGCCGGTCTACACCCTCTCCACCGCCTGCACCTCCAGCGCCAAGGCCCTGGCCAGCGCACGGCGTCTGCTGGCCTCCGGGCAGTGTGATGCGGTGATCGCCGGTGGGGCCGACAGCCTGTGCCACATGACGGTGAAGGGCTTCATGAGTCTGGAGGCCGTCAGCCGCCAGCAAAGCCAGCCCCTGGGCGCCGCGCGCGACGGCATCAATCTGGGCGAGGCCGCGGTGCTGTTCGTGGTCACGCCGGAGCACGGTGGCGTGCAGCTGACCGGCGTCGGCGAATCCAGCGATGCCCATCACATCTCCGCGCCCTGCCCGGATGGCAGCGGTGCCGAGGCCGCGATGCGTGGCGCGCTCGCCAGCGCCGGCCGCGCCCCCGGCGAGATCGACTACATCAACCTGCACGGCACGGCCACGCCGCTCAATGACGCCATGGAAAGCCTCGCCATCAGCCGCCTGTTCGGTCCCGATGGCGACGAGGCCGCAAGCCGTCCGCCCGCCGTCAGTTCCACCAAGGCCCTCACCGGCCATACGCTGGGGGCCTGCGGGGCGCTGGAAGCCGCCTTCTGCTGGCTGACGCTGGAACATGGTCGCCTGCCGCCGCACGCCACCCCGCGTGAAGCACTGGACCCGACACTGCCCGCGCTCAACATCGTCTATCGTGACCGCCCCGAGACCCCGCCGCTCAGAGTGATGAGCAATGCCTTCGCCTTCGGCGGCAACAACATCTCGCTGATACTGGAGCGTCACGCCACCGACCCGGAGTCCTCTGCATGCTGACCCCGACCGCTACCCCCGCCACGCCGCTACCCGACGGCACGTCTTTTCATGACGAGGGCTATCCCGTCATGCCCTGCGCCATCGGCCCCTATGTGCCACACGAGGCGGGCATGTGCCTGCTGGATGAGGTGCTGGCCTGTGACGAGCACTCGCTGAGCGCGAGCGTGCGCCCCTCGCCCGAGGATCTGTTCGCGGAGCTGGACGGCGCTGGCCAGGCCGTGATTCCCGCCTGGGTCGGGCTCGAGTGGATGGCCCAGGCCATCGCCGCCTGGTCGGGCCTGCAGGCCGCGCGCGCAGGCCAGTCACCCCGCGTCGGGTTTCTGCTCGGCAGCCGCCGCTATGAGAGTGAACTGCACGCCTTCGCCTGCGGGCAACGCTGGCAGATAGACGTGCAGCTCGACTATCGCGCCGACAACGGCCTGGGCGCCTTCAAGGCCACCCTCAGCGACGAGCACGGCACGCAGGTCGCCCGTGCCGGCGTGAATGTCTTCGAGCCGCCCGCCCAGGCCGTGGCGTCTGCCGTGTCGGAGGAAGGAAGCTCTGAAGCAGGCCCACAGGGGCGCTCACCAGAACACTCACAAGAACACTCACCCGGTCAGCAGGATGCTGCCGGTGCCGCACCGCAAGGTAATGTCTGATGTCTGTCACACCTCCCGCTACTCGAACTACCCCTGCTGACAACCAGGGGGCCGCCGCTGCCAATGAGACGCGCGAGTGGATTCTGGTCACCGGCTCCAGCCGTGGCATCGGCCGCGCCATCGCGCTGCGTCTGGCCCGCGAAGGCTACAATCTGGTGCTGCATTGCCGCTCGCGCCGTGATGCCGCCGAGGAGGTCGCGCGTGAGATCAGCGCCCTGGGCGGTGAATCGCGCATCCTGAACTTCGATGTCGCCGACCGCGAGGCCGCACGCAGCGCGCTGGAGGCCGATGTCGAGGCCCACGGCTGCTACTACGGCGTCATCTGCAATGCCGGCATCCACGCCGACAACGCCTTCCCGGCGCTCACCGATGAGGACTGGGACAGCGTGATCCGCACCAACCTCGATGGCTTCTACAACGTGGTCAAGCCGCTGGCGATGCCGATGGTGCGTCGCCGCAAGCCGGGGCGCATCATCGTGATGTCCTCGGTGTCCGGCATGATGGGCAATCGCGGTCAGGTCAACTATTCCGCCGCCAAGGCGGGGCTGATCGGCGCGGTCAAGGCGCTGGCGGTGGAACTGGCCAAGCGCCGCATCACCGTGAATGCCGTCGCGCCGGGGGTCATCGCCACCGAGATGACCGAAGGGGTCGAGATGGACGAGGCGCTGAAGATGATTCCCATGCGCCGCGCGGGCGAGGCCGAGGAAGTCGCCGCCACCGTGGCCTTCCTGTGCTCGAAGGATGCCGGCTACATCACCCGCCAGACCATCGCGGTGAACGGAGGGATGTTCTGATGACAGCTCCCTCTTCCCCGCTGCGCGGCCATCGCGTCGTCGTCACCGGCATGCATGGCTTCTCGCCCATCGGCAATGACTGGCCGACCCTGCGCGCCAATCTGGCCGCGGGCCGCACCGGCATCCGCTATATCGAGGATTGGGACAAGTACGAGGGTCTCAACACGCGTCTCGGCGCGCCGGTCAGCGATTTCGAACTGCCCAAGCACTACAACCGCCGGGCGCTGCGCAGCATGGGGCGCGTGGCCCAGCTGGCGACCCGCTCCAGCGAGCTGGCGCTGGAAGCCGCAGGACTGAGTGACAGCCCGCTCAAGGAGAGCGGCCAGATGGGCATCGCCTACGGCGCGTCCGCCGGTGAGCCGGACGCGGTGGCGGACTTCGGCAACATGCTGATCAACCACTCCACCGATGGCCTCAACGCCAACTCCTACATCCGCATGATGGCGCATACCGCCCCGGTGAACATCGGGGTCTTTCTCGGCATCAAGGGGCGGATTCATACCACCTCCAGCGCCTGCACCTCCGGCAGCCAGGGCATCGGCTATGCCTATGAGGCGATTCGCTTCGGCCGCCAGATAGCGATGGTCGCCGGGGGCTGCGAGGAGCTGTCCGCCGCCGATGCCGCGGTGTTCGACACCCTGTTCGCCACCAGCACCTGCAATGACCGCCCGGACCGCTCGCCGCGGCCCTTCGATGCCGAGCGTGACGGGCTGGTGATCGGCGAAGGTGCCGGCACGCTGATCCTCGAGGAGCTGGACCACGCCCTGGCGCGTGGCGCGACCATCCACGCCGAGATTCTCGGCTTCGGCACCAACTCCGATGGCCGCCACGTCACCCAGCCGGACGCCGACATGATGGAGGCCGCGATGCGCATGGCCCTTGACGATGCCGGCCTCTCGGCCAGCGAGATCGGCTATGTCAGCGCGCATGGCACCGCCACCGAGCGCGGCGACATCGCCGAGAGTCACGCCACTCATGCCGTGTTCGGGGAACGCACGCCCATCAGTGCCTTCAAGAGCTACACCGGCCATACCCTGGGGGCCTGCGGCGCGCTGGAAGCCTGGATCGCCATCGAGATGATGAGCGAAGGCTGGTTCCACGGCACCGCCAACCTCAAGGACATCGACCCGCGCTGCGCGACGTTGGACTACCTGCGTGACGGCGGCCGCGAGATCGAGACGGATACGGTGATGAGCAACAACTTCGCCTTCGGCGGCATCAATACCTCGCTGATCCTGCGGCGCTGGCAGGGCTGACGACGCCCGCACGGCCCTCGGGGTCATCGGGCGCGTGACTGTCGCCACCAGACGACTTTGCAGCGGGTCACAACTGGCGCAAGATACGCGCCCGCTGCATGGTCTATGGTGTGATTGGCTCACGCCGTTGGCTGGATGAAGGCGATATTCCCTGGCGTCGAGCCAGTCAAACCCTGTCAGGAGAGGTGTCAGATGGCGTCATCCGTTGCTCAGTCGTTCGTTTCCTCGTCACACCCCATGGCCCACGCCAGCACGGCGCCGGCCGGCCGCCTGTCGCGGGGACGCGTGCTGGTGTCCGCCCTGGTGCTCGGCGCGGCCGGGCTGCTGGCCTCCGCGCCGGCACAGGCGCGGGATACGCAGCACTTCCTGCCCATCATGCCGGTGATGGCCAGCACTGCGGCCAGTCAGCGACTGGGCAAGGATGTGGCCTTCTTCTTCGGTGACAAGCAGCCCTACGAGCGCATCGAGAAGCGTGGCTGGGCACGGGTGAACCCGAAGACCAACGCGACCAACAAGAGCGATGCCGCGGCCTGCCGCTGGGTGTTCCTGTCGGCGCTGCGCGAGCTGCAGGAGAAGGCGCGGGAATACGGGGCCAATGCCGTCATCAACATTCGCAGCGACTATGACAACGTGCCCTACTCCAGCAGCGAGAAGTACGAGTGCCACGCGGGCAATGTCGTCGCGGGCGTCGCGTTGCGCGGGGATCTGGTGATCCTGCATCCGAAGAACTGATTCGCCATCATGACGGCCAGGGAAGGCAAGGATGTGAGTGAGACAGGCGAGCCGGTCGAGGGCAGCTCGGCGCGCGCGGCGGATACTCCTGCGGCGCGCCCGACCGATCACCCCGCCTACCGCTGCGTGGTGCTGGGGCATGCGGTATCGCATGGCTCCGCTTCACTAAGCACTGGTTCACTGAGCACTGGTTCGCCGAGCACTGGTTCGCCGAGCGCCGACTTGTCCAACGGCGAGCCGCTGATCTCGCATGATCCCCATGCTCTCGCCGCTTCCTTGGGATTTGCGGCAGCCTGCGCCTTGCCAAATACCTGCTCTGAATCTTCCCCTCGGCCAGCCCGCCTGTGGCTGGCCGAAGCGTGTGTGCTGCCAGCATCCTGTGCTGATTCGGCTGCTCCCTCTATCAACTCCTCGGGTGAGGCTTCCAGCGGTAACTTGATGCGCCCTCGCCAGACGGATGTGGATAACGCGGACACTCCCGTGTCATCTGCCAAGGCCCGCCGTCGCCAGCAATGTGAAGCCGAATCCCACCTCGCCCGCCTTCTGCTCGGCGAACTCGCCGCGGCCCAAGGCATTGCGCTGCCACTGGCCGACTGGTCACCGCGTGGCCAGGCACCCCATCACCCTGCGCTACCGGCAGGCTTCTACGTCTCCATCGCCCACCGTCACGGGCATGTCCTCGTCGGCCTCGCCACCCTCCCGCTCGGGCTGGACCTCGAATACCACAACCCCCGCCACGCCCACGACCTCGACGCCCGCATCGCCATGCTGCCTACAGACGCACGCAAACGCCTCGCCGAGGCATCACACCTCAACGAGACAGAACGACTGGACGGGTTTTATCGGGAATGGGTGAGGTATGAGGCAAAAACAAAACGACAAAGCATCATATAAACCTGCTACTCGATCACTGACTTATATCTAATTTAGCTGCACCAGCCACGCTTACGTCAAATCCTCGATGTATCAAATTGTCATATACTTTACTTAGATTAACCTTACTAAACAAAGGTAAATTAGAAATTAAACTTGCCGAATCTTCACCTAAAACCAAAAACACAATTTCGACACCACTACTTTTATAACCATCAATTGGGATGGTATCTCTAAGCGAACTACTTATCGGCTTAAGTTTTTTCCTAGCTTCTTTTCGAAAATCTCGATCACTCAAAGTCAGCTCAGCGGATACATAACCTTGTGCAAATAAATGACTCAAGCCAGAAGATCCTCCTTTACGGTGTTTAACATGCACGAACTTTCTGTCAATTGTCATTAAATCACAAAGCTCTATACTACTGGTAGATTTACTTGTTTTAACTAGGTTTTTATCTAACAAGTAAAAATTACTGCCTGTCGACACTCTAGAGTTATAATGCCCCTCTGATTCAATTTTAAGTATATCTTTTTCGTTAATTCTATCGGTCCAAACATGTACATCTGGAAAAGATAGGCTAGATATTGGTATCCTAGATAAATTAGCATCTATGTCCAAGATGAACTTATTGTTTATTTCATACCATACACCAGAAAACATCACATAAGTTTTATCACCACTCACAAACTCATAATATAAGCACTTGTATATAGAATACTCTTTAACACTACCATCTAAATAAAAGACGAACAGCTTATCGCTTTTTATAGACTCAATCGTTATACTCGTAGCATTTATAGTATCGAAATAATCTTCCGTCTCGATTGTTGGATTGACTTGAGTTTTAGCACGCGTATAGCTAAACCCATGCACTAGATCCCAGTTGATAATCTCTGGCATAGTGATTTTTATCACAGAATTTTTTAGTTTTACGTTATCCAACATGCTTTCATTTAAACTAGATATTTCTCCATCATTTTTTACTCTTCTAATATTATCAACCCATGAAAATTCGTTTTTATACGATTCATTGTTATAGTAGCCGTAAAGAGTATCTATTAAACTAGGAAGCTCAGATACACTAATAGATAAGCTAAACGAGTAGATAGCATCACCGCCAGTAATTCTATTTAGCTCGACTCCATCTTTAGCGGAACCTGTAACAGCTCTCAATATATCTCTAGATACATCAATACCAAATATATCAACGCCAGCTTCTTTTGAAGATTGTGATTTTTTCTGGACTGCTTGATCATCTAAAGTCAAAACATCTACGCTACGGAGACTACTATGATCTAACGTATTCAAAGCTGTTTTTATTCCAAAGTCGGGAACAAAGCATGTTAAGTCTAACAAAAAACGTCCGTAGCCAAACGTAAATGCTACAACCTTGCCGTTAGATTTAATTAGCAATACGGCAGAGTTAGAAATATTTTGTAACCCTGTTAGTTCCTCACCAACTACACTTTCAGCAAAACTCCGCCATTTTGGCTCATTAGCAACAGGTGTTTTAACAAATAGCTTTCCTTCGGCATCAAGTTCATGCTCCTCACTTAAATCATACTCATTAAACATAGAGCCAGGTTTTAGCAAACTACTCAAATCTCTTTGTGCATATTCTGGCTTTACTAACAAAGAGTTAAGCGATAAATAAACTTCCAAACCCGCCATAATCACACCTTTAATTAAAAAGCATAATTACAACAATAATAAACATAAAAAAACCCTGCCAGAGAAAACTCTAACAGGGTTAGAAAAACCATACTGCGTGTTATTTAACGGCGGCGACCACGGTAATTTCACACAGCAGTTCCGGGCTGGCCATGGCGGCTTGGACGCAGGCACGGGCGGGGGCGTGACCTTCCGGTACCCAGGCGTCCCAGATGTCGTTGAAGGTCTTGAAGTCGTCCATTGTCTTGAGATAGACGGTGGCGGAGAGCAGATGCTCGCGGTCGGTGCCGACTTCTTCCAGCAGCGCATCGACACGCGCGAGCATGCTGTTGGCCTGGTCCGTGATATCACTGAAGCGTTGTTCCGGCCCGGCGACCTGACCACACAGGTAGATGGTGTTGTTGTGGATGACGGCGCGGCTCATGCGTGCCTTGGTATCGTGACGTTGGATATCGCTCATGGAGAGTGTCCTTGTGCCGTTCTTCTTGGAGTGGTGAAAGACGCACCAGCGTAAGGGAAAGCCCCTCAGCGGCATGGCGCGCAATGAGGATAAGCGGCCATCAGCGTTCCAGATTCCGGCGAGCGGCGCAACGCGACCTGCGGGGTATTTTCCAGTCGTCGTGAGGGTTTCTGCCTTGCGTATCTGTGGCCACTGCCCAAGGGGCGGAAATGACGACGCCGCGCCATCCCGACATGACACGGGAAGGCGCGGCGTTCTCATTGCCCGGCAGGGCGTGTGCTGAACGTGCTAGCGCAGGATCAGCAGCGGCACCGTGGCATTGCGGATCATCTCGGTGGTGGTACTGCCGACCAGCAACTGACGGATGCGCGAGTGGCCGTAGGCGCCCATCACCAGCATGTCGATGGCGTGCTCCTTGGCGTATTCGCGCAGACAGGCTTCCACTTCACCGGCCTTGAGGCTGGCCTGCACGTTGAAGCCCGCTGACTGGAGGGTGTCACGCGCGGTCTCAAGCGGAGCCTGATGCTCCACCGAGTCCGCGCCGACCATCACCAGATGGAGCTCGGCGCCCTGCAGCAAGGGGCTGGCCGCCAGCACCTCGATGGCACGCTTGATGGTGGCGCTGCCATCGAAGGCGATCAACACGCGTGTCGGCGTCTGAAACTCGCCCGGCACTACCAGCACGGGACGATGCAGGCTGCGAATCACCCGCTCCAGATTGCTGCCGAGATGCTCACTGGCCTGCTCCGCCCCTTCCCCGCGCTTGCCGATCACCAGCAGGCGAATCTCGTCCTCAAGCTCGGCCAGTGTCTCGACCAGCTCACCATTGCGTTGGCGAGGGCGTGGTTCGGTGATACCGGCCTGGGTGGCGCGCTCACAGGCGGCTTCCAGCATCAGGCGGCCCTGCTCCTGGGCGATGCGCCCGCGCTGCTCATCGAGGGTGGCGAGTTCTTCCAGCAGGTGCTCCCGGGCACCGAGACCGATGCTGCCGGAGAGATCGCCATTGGCGGGTTCGGCGCTTTCATTGCGGTCGATCACATGCAGGATGCTGAGAGGTGCCGACAGGCGCTGGCTGGCCCAGACGGCGGCGTCACACACGGGGGCGGCGAAGGCGGAGCCGTCAATGCAGGCGGTGACCTTGTCATGGCCTGTCGCGGCACTGGCAGAGGATTGGCTCATGGCGGGCTTCCTTGTGCTGACAACAAAAAGTACTGACAACGGAGATGGCGTGCCGACCGGGGCGACGCAGAAGGAGGAGTGACATTCCCCAGCGATGCCGGCGCGGCCTGTTTCGAGATTACCACTTTCCGACCCCATGAACGCAAACGGCGGGCAGCCCGTGAAGGACTGCCCGCCGTCTGACCTTGTCACGCGGCGCGATCAAGCGAAGTGCCTCGATCGCGCAGGGTCATGCGTGCGTGATCAGTGACCCATCAGTTTCTCGACCGCGTCCGGCTTGTCATGCACCGCGAAGCGATCCACCAGCGTGGCGCTGGCTTCGTTGAGGCCACGTACCTCGACCTCGGTCCCCTCACGACGGAACTTGACCACCACGGTATCCAGCGCGCCGATGGCGGTGATGTCCCAGAAGTGCGCACGACTGACGTCGATCACGACACGCTCGACGGTTTCCTTGAGGTCGAAACCGGCCTGGAACTGCTCGCTGGAGGCGAAGAACACCTGACCGACCACGCGGTATTCGCGGGTACGACCATCGGCATTCATGTCGCTGCCGATATGCAGCACCTGGCCGATCTTGTTGGCGAAGAACAGCGCCGAGAGCAGCACGCCGACCAGCACGCCGATCGCCAGGTTGTGGGTCGCGACCACCACGGCAACGGTGCCCAGCATGACGATGTTGGTGGACATCGGGTGGCTCTTGAGGTCACGGATCGACTGCCAGGAGAAGGTGCCGATGGAGACCATGATCATCACCGCGACCAGTGCGGCCATGGGAATCTGCGAGACCCACGGGCCGAGGAACACGACCAGGATCAGCAGCACGACACCCGCCACCATGGTGGAGAGACGCGTACGACCGCCGGATTTCACGTTGATCATCGTCTGACCGATCATCGCGCAACCCGCCATGCCGCCGAGGAAGCCGGTGACGACGTTGGCCGCGCCCTGGCCCTTGCACTCACGGTTCTTGTCGGACGGCGTGTCGGTCAGATCATCGACCAGCGTGGCCGTCATCAGGGATTCCAGCAGGCCCACGACCGCCAGCGGCAGCGAGTACGGCAGGATGATCCACAGGGTGTCCAGATTGAAGGGGATGTCCGGAATCAGGAACACCGGCAGGCTGTCCGGCAGCTCACCCATGTCACCGACGGTGCGGATATCCAGACCGACGACCATCGCGAAGAGGGTCAGCACGATGATGCAGACCAGCGGCGACGGCAGCAGCTTGCCGATCTTCGGCACCAGCGGCAGCAGATAGATGATGCCCAGGCCCGCGGCCGTCATGGCATAGACGTGCCAGGTGACGTTGGTCAGCTCCGGCAGCTGGGCCATGAAGATCAGGATCGCCAGTGCATTGACGAAGCCGGTGACCACCGAGCGCGAGACGAAGCGCATCAGGGAGCCGAGCTTGAAGTAGCCGAAGATGACCTGGATCACGCCGGTCATCACGGTGGCGGCCAGCAGGTACTCCAGGCCGTGGTCCTTGACCAGGTCGACCATCAGCAGTGCCATGGCACCGGTGGCGGCGGAAATCATGCCCGGACGGCCACCGGCGATGGCGGTCACCACGGCGATGGAGAAGGAGGCATACAGGCCGACCTTGGGGTCGACACCGGCAATGATGGAGAAGGCGATGGCTTCGGGGATCAGGGCCAATGCCACCACCAGGCCGGACAGGATGTCGGGCCGGAGGTTGGAAAGCCACTGCTGTTTGAGGCTGCTTGTCATCGAGTCGTCCGCAACAGGTTGGGGAAGGTGGTGTGCGTGCTGAATCCTGGCGCTGTCGAGTCAGTCTGGCGTCCGGTCGTGGCAATCTTCATCGCTGCCGTCAGGGGCAGTGCCGCTCGCGCCTGGCTTGCGTCGTGATGCCGCTGTCGTTTCCGGTCGCCCTGTGGCTTTCTTCGCGCCATGAGCTATTCGCTCCGGTCGCCGTGAGGCGTCCAGAGGGCTGTCATTTGACAGTGAATAAACTCGGGGATGGGCGGGATTGTATCAGCTGCGACCGGTGGACGCATCCGCAGAACGCGCGCTCGCCGTCACCGATTGACGGTGACGACGGTCGATCAGACTCTTGATGAGCATCGCGCCCAGCACCAGTGCACCGCCCGCCCAGCCACGCGGGGTAAGCGATTCTTCCAGCACCCACCACACCCACAGGATGCCGAACACGCTTTCCAGCAACATCAGCAGCGCCACTTCCGCAGAGGGCAGATAGATCGGGCCACGCTGGATCAGCGTGAAGCCCAGCGGCGAAAGCACCAGGCACAGCAGCACCAGCCAGCCGGCGCGCTGGGCGAAATCGGCACCGTGCGAAGGCCACAGCTGCGTCAGCACGTCACCGCCGCCCTGCGTCATGCTCCACAGGCACGCCAGCAGGCCGCACAGCGCGGTGACCAGCCCGGACAGTGTCAGCATCGGACTCATGTCATGCCCCGGGCGCGTACGACACAGCGTGAAGTTGCCGGCCAGCGACAGGCTGCAGCCCAGCGCCAGCAGGTTGCCGGTGAGCGTGCCGCTGCCGGCCTCATCGAGCACCAGCAGCGTGATGCCCGCCAGCGAGGCCAGAATCGCGCCCCACACATGGCGTGGCTGACGCTCGCCCAGCCACAGGCGCGACATCAGCGCCGCGAACAGCGGACTGGCGGCGAGGATGATCAGCACGTTGCCGGCGCGGGTGTATTGGTTGGCGAGCACGAAACCCAGGGTGGAGCCGGTGAACAGCAGCGCGACCCATACGCCGGTACGCCCGCAGCCACGCATGCGCGCCAGGGCGCTGGCGATGCGCTGTGCGGGAGTGCCGCGCTGGAGGGCCAGCAGGAACAGTGCAAAGCCGATGGCCGTCAGCAGACCGCGCCAGAACACCAGCGGGCCATCGGCGACATCGGCGAGTCGCAGCAGCAGCGCGTCCGGCGAGATCAACAGCACCCCGCAGGCCGTCATCGCCACGCCCCGCGCCTGCCGCGAGGCGTGGGAGGCGGCTTCTCGCCCGGCCAGCGGGTTCATGACATCAGTCCGACAGGCGCGACAGGCGCCAGTCAACCACTGGCCAGCCGCGCGCCTCGGCCAGCTGGCGCAGCGGTGCGTCCGGTTGGGTGGCGTGGGGGAAATCGACCCGCTCCAGCAGGGGCAGGTCATTGTGGGAGTCGGAATAGCCCCACAGGGATTGCGGCGTGCGATGGATGCGCTCGGCACCCGCAAGCCAGTCATCCAGCGCCGCCAGCTTGCCTTCGCGGAAGGTGACGATACCGCTGGTGGCTCCGGTGAAGCAGCCCTGCCCATCAAAGGCCGGATGGGTGGCCAGCGCCCCATCGGCGGTCAGACGACTGGCGATGGGCCCGACCAGATGATGCATGGAGGCGGAGATGATCAGGGTGCGATGGCCGGCCTCACCGTGCTCGGCCAGCCGCGCGATGCCACCTTCCAGCAGTCGCGGCATGACCATTTCTTCCACGAAATCATCGACTTCGCGACGCACCTCATCACGATGCCGCCCGACGAGCGGGCTGAGCAGATGGCCGGTGTGCTCGTGGATGTCCAGGGTGCCGGCATGGTATTGCACCTGATGACGCTCGCCGATGGCCATGAAGGCATCGACAGCCTTGATCCAGCCACAGGCGACCATCCAGCGCATCCACATGCCAGTGCAGTCGCCATCGAGCAGCGTATCGTCGAGATCGAACACCGCCAGCGGGGCATCCAGCGCACAGTGGTGGCGCACATGGCCCTCCTCCGGCGGCGAGAGCGGCGGCAGCAGGGTCACGGCGTCACAGTCGGCGCAGAGATCCGCCAGCGGTGTGCGGCAGATCTCGACATCGGGCGCAGCGCTCAGGGCACGCGGCCGGGCGGCAGATGAGGACGAGGTACGAGTCACGACAGGCTCCGAGTGGCAAGGGGCGTCAACGGCTTCCTGCCGTCACCTGCGTGACCCTCGCATGCGGCGACGCTGCGGGCAAGTCCGCCGCACCATTCAGGCGCTCCAGCGCTGACGCTGCCAGTACCGACGTTTTCCGTACCGACACTTCCCGTACTAACGCCGGACGAGCCGCGAGAGCGCCAGGCTGGCGATGGCCGTATCCTGCACGCCGGTACCGGTGAGATCCGCCACCGTGATGCAGGTATCAGGAGCCGACCCGCCTGAACGCAGATCACGCCCCTCAGCCAGCAGACGGCCCAGCTCATGCACGTCACGTGATCTGGCCTGCTCGGCCTCCAGCCCTTTCAGCTCGCCGTTGGTCTCGGACTGGGCGCGGGTATCACACACGAAATGATCGCACTCGAGGAGCACATCGGCTTCCAGCTCACGCTTCTCGGGGCTGTCGGAGCCCATCGCGGTGACATGCACGCCCTCCGGCAGCATCGAGTAGTCCAGCAGCGGCGTTCGCGAGGGGGTGGCGGTGACGATGATATCGGCGTTCTGGCAGACCGCATGCAGGCTGTCATGACTGCGCACCGTCAGCCCCAGGCGCTCCTCCGTCTCCCGCGCGAAGGTCTCGGCACGCTGCTTGTCCCGCGCCCAGACATCGACACTCTCGATGTCGCGCACCAGCCGCAAGGCCTCCAGCTGCAGGCCGGCCTGCTCACCGGCCCCGATCAGCGCGACCCGCTTGCTGTCCGGGCAAGACAGGGCGTCGGCGGCCACGGCGCCGGCCAGCGCGGTTCTCACCGCCGTCAGGTAGCCGCCATCATTGAGCAGCGCCTCGGCAAGGCCCGTCTCGGCGGAGAACACCACCATCAGGCCATTGAGACTCGGCAGGCCGCGGGCGGGATTGTTGAAGAAGCCGGGGCTGATCTTGATCGCGAAGTGCTTGAGCCCCTGGATGTGGGCCGTCTTGACGTCCACTTCGCCGTTGGCCTCCTCGATGGCCATCGACAGGATCGGCGGCTGCACCACCTTGCCCTGCCCCAACGCGATGAAGGCATCACGAATGGCCTTGAGTGCAGTGGTATCCAGCCCCACGACCTCGGCGATCTGTTCGCGTGAATAACTCTGCATGCTGTCCTGAGTCGGTTCCGTCATGCGTCCTCCTCCGGGGGTTCGGGTGTCATCGAGCGCTCTGTTGTCTTCAGGCGTTCTGGTGTCTTCAGGCGTTCTGGTGTCTTCAGGCGTTCTGGTGTCTTCAGGCGTTCTGGTGTCTTCAGGCGTTCTGGTGTCTTCAGGCGTTCTGGCCTTGCCCCTGAGCGTCTGCCAGCAGCGCTCTGGCCTGATCGAGCGTTTCCAGGCTGACGCCGTTGCCGCTGATGATCAGCGCGACGCGCTGGCCACGGATCGACTCGGCGAGCGCGGGGTCGGTCTCGCCTCGCCGCGAGGCCTCGAGTGCGGCAAGCCCGACCACCGCAGCGCCCTCCACCAGAAGCTTCTCTTCCTCCAGCAGCATCAGCATGGCGCGGGCGATGGCGCGCTCGCTGACCTGATGGTGGTGATCCATCACGCGATGCACCAGCGGCAGCGTGGTGTGGTTGTCCAGGCCAATGCCGCCGCCCAGTGAATCGGCGAGGCTTGCGACCTCCTCCACCTCCACCGGGGCGCCCGCCTGCAGGCTGTGCCACATGGCGGCGCCCTCGGTGAGGCTGATGCCATGCACCTGGGTCTCGGGGCGAATCGCCTTGAGCGCCGCCCCGATACCGCCGAGCAGTCCACCGCCGGAGAGCCCGATCAGCACATGATCAAGCGACGGGCAATCCTCCAGCAGCTCCAGCCCGATGGTGCCCTGACCGGCCGCGATGAGCGGGTCATCGAAGGGCGGCACCGCCAGCATGCCCTCCTCCTCGACCAGCCGATGGACTTCCCGAAAGGCCTCGTCCTGACTGCGGCCGACACGGCGTACCTCGACGCTGCCGCCGGAGGCACCGCCCAGTTCGCCCAGCGCCTCGATGGCCCGTACCTTGTTGGCGGGTACCTGCTCGGAGAGACAGATGATGGCCTTCAGGCCACGGCGCATCGCGGCATAGGCCAGCGCCCGACCGTGATTGCCGGTGGAGGCAGTGGTCACGCCGCGCGCCAGGCGCGTCACGGCATCCCCCGACGACTGCTCGGCCACGGCCGCCAGCAGGTTGCTGGCACCACGCAGCTTGAAGGCGCCGGTGGGCTGACGGGTTTCCAGCTTGAGCAGGATCTCGGCATCGAAGCGTCGTGACAGTGCCGGGGATGGCACCAGCGCCGTACGCTCGACACCGGTGGCCGTCGATGAATGAAACAGCCGCTGGCGCGCGGCATGGATATCAGCCAGCGCCAGCGGCGTTTCCCGTGGATGCTTGAGCGGGGGTAGGGTCAATACCATGCCTACTTGTCACCAGAGGCCAGATCACCGTTGTCGAGAAGCTCCTGATGCACCTTGTCCACGGCGCGGCGCGCGCGGGCGATGATGTCATCGATCTCCTCGGGGGTGATCACCAGCGGCGGTGCGAAGCCGAGGATGTCGCCCTGGGGCATGCCGCGGGCGATCAGCCCTTCCTCGAGTGCCGCCGCCGAGATGCGCGGGCCGACCTTGAGTGCGGAATCGAACGCCTTGCGCTCTGACGGCTGCGGTGAGAACTCCAGCGCCGCCAGCAGGCCGATGCCACGCACGTCGCCGACGATGGGGTGATCGGCGAAGGCTGCCTTCATGGCCTTCTGCAGATAGGCGCCGGTATCGCGGGCGTTGTCCACCAGCCCCTCACGACGGATGATCTCCAGGTTGGCGACACCTGCCGCTGCGCCCAGCGCGTGGCCGGAGTAGGTCCAGCCGTGGCCGATGGGGCCGAATTCCCCGGTGCCCTGCTCCAGCACCTTCCACACGCGGTCGCCGACGATGACCCCGGACAGCGGCTGATAGGCGCTGGTCAGGCCCTTGGCGATGGTGACCAGGTCCGGCTTGATGCCGAAGTGCTGGTAGCCGAACTGGCTGCCGATGCGCCCGAAGCCGCACACCACCTCGTCACAGATCAACAGGATGTCGTGGCGCTTGAGCACGGCCTGGATGGCGTCCCAGTAGCCCTCCGGCGGTGGCACGATGCCGCCGGTGCCCAGCACCGGCTCGCCGATGAAGGCGCCGACGGTCTCCGGCCCTTCGGCCTGGATCATCGCCTCGAGCTTGTCGGCACACCAGGCGGAGAATTCACGCTCGCTCATCTCGGCGCATTCCGCGGGACGACGGTAGTAGTCCGGCGCTTCGGTATGCAGGATGCCGGCGATCGGCAGATCGAAGTGATCATGGAAGGCCGCCAGGCCGGTCAGAGAGCCTGAGGCGATGCCGGAGCCGTGATAGCCGCGCCAGCGCGAGATGACCTTCTTCTTCTCCGGCTTGCCGATCACGTTGTGGTAGTAACGCACCAGCTTGAGCTGGGTCTCGTTGGCATCGCTGCCGGACATGCCGTAGTAGACCTTGGACATGTCAGGCCCGGCCAGTTCGAGAATCTTCTCGGACAGCGCGATCTGCGGCTCGTTCGAGTGGCCGACATAGGTGTGGTAATAGCTGAGCTTGAGGGCCTGCTCGTGAATGGCATCGGCGACTTCCGTGCGCCCGTAACCGATGTTGACGCAGTAGAGGCCGGCGAAGCCGTCGATCAGCTCACGCCCGTCGCGCTCACGGATGCGGATGCCTTCGCCGCCGGTGATCACGCGGCCCGGCAGATCGCCCTGGGCGAAATCACGCAGGTGGGTGGAGGCATGGAAGGTGACCTTGCGGTCACGGCGAATCAGCTCGTCGGTGCTGATGCTGTCATCGAAGCCGACAGACTGGCGTTGGGTGTTATCGGTGCTCATGTGACTCTCCGAATGGTCCACAAGGGGCGATCGCGCCGTGGCCCTGACCGCCCGTGACAATGAATGATGCCCGTCTCAACTCCCGGAGGCGCTTTCCATCCCACCCAGGCAGTAGTACTTGATATCCAGATATTCCTCCAGCCCCTGGCGACCCCCTTCGCGCCCGAGACCGGATTGCTTGACGCCGCCGAAGGGAATCGGCGCACCGGTCATCTTCACCGAGTTGACCGAGACCATGCCGAAGCGCAGGCCGCGCATCAGCTGCCAGACGCGGCGAATGTCGTGGGTGTAGACGTAGGCGGCCAGGCCGTATTCGGTGTCGTTGGCCATCGCGATCACCTCTTCCTCATCGTGCCAGGCCGTCACGCCGGCCACCGGCGAGAAGGTCTCCTCGCGCCAGGCGCGCATGCTCGGCGTGACATCCGCCAGCAGCACCGGCATGAAGAAGTTGGGGCCGGGAGCCATGCTCTGATCGCCGTGGATCAGCCGCGCGCCCTGCTCGACGGCGTCATCGACGATGGTCTGCGCCTTGGCCACGGCGTCACGGTGGATCAGCGGCCCCATGTCGATACCCGAGACCAGCCCATTGCCGACCTTGAGCTGCTTCATGAGGCGCACGAAGTGGCTCAGGAAATCCTCATACAGGCTGTCGTGCACCAGGATGCGATTGGCGGCGAGACAGTCCTGACCGGAGGTCTGGAACTTGGCATCGACGGCGGCACGCGCCGCCTCCTCGGGGTCCATGTCCGGCCCGACGATGAAGGGCGCATTGCCGCCCAGCTCCAGCGAGACGCGCTTGACGCTGTCGGCGCACTGGGAAAGCAGCAGACGCCCCACTCGGGTGGAGCCGGTGAACGAGAGCCCGGCGACACGCGGGTCATCACACAGCTGCTTCGAGACTTCCGCGGCCTCGCCGGTAATGACACTGAAGACACCGGCGGGAATCCCGGCACGCTCGGCAAGCTCCGCCAGCGCCAGCGCCGAGAACGGGGTCTCGCCGGCGGGCTTGACCAGCACCGTGCAGCCGGCCGCCAGCGCGGCGGCGGCCTTGCGGGTGATCATCGCCAGCGGGAAGTTCCACGGCGTGATCAGCGCGGCCACGCCGATGGGTTCACGCACGGTGCCCAGCGCGGCATTCGGGATATGACTGGGGATGGTCTCGCCGAAGGCACGGCTGCCCTCCTCGGCGAACCAGTGAACGAAGCTTGCGCCGTATTCCACCTCGCCACGGGCATCGTCCAGTGACTTGCCCTGCTCACGGGTCATCAGCATGGCGAGATCCTGCTTGTGGGCGCGGATGAGGTCATACCAGGCATCCAGCAGCTCGCCGCGCTGGTCCGCCCGCAGCTTGCGCCATTCCCGCTGGGCCTCATCGGCCGCGGCAATGGCAGCATCGATCTGCGTGGACTCGAGCCACGGCACCTGACCGAGGCGCTCGCCGGTGGCGGGGTCGAAGACCGCTTCCTCACGGCCTGCCTCACCATGCACCCAGCAGCCGTTCACGTAGGCAAGCTGACGAAACAGTCGCGGGTCTTCCAGTGCCATGCCATCGCTGGCGCTGGCCCACTGACGGGTTAGGGTCTGGACACTCATGGCGCTCTCCCCGGCCGAAGGGCCGTCATCTGGACACTCAGACGATCTGCCCCTTGTGGATATCGGCAAGGATGCACATCACTGAGCACTGCATGGGCAGTGTCCTTCGCGCAGCCCGAGGCCTGCGAAGGACGCGTTTCAGTGACTTCAGTGTGGGGGATGTGACGGGAGGAGACTTTCGGGAATGCCCGCCAGAGGCTTGGCGTTCTTTCTGTTGTGGCGGGCGAAATGGCGGTTTTTTTCTGTCAGACGGGGGCGCGCTCCGGCGCAGTGCTCTGGAGCGCGACCTCACCTTCACGAGACGACAGGGCCTTCATGTACAGGGGATCAGGCGGTCACGACCTCACTTTCGGTCAGCTCGGCGTAGAGTTCCGGATAGGCTTCCTGCAGACGCTCAAGCTCTGCACGGGCATGCGGGATGGCGTCGGTCAGCTGCTGCCATTCCTCATCACTGAGATTGTCCCGCATCAGCGGAAACAGCTCGGTACGCTCGGCACGCAGGTAGTCACGATGCGCTTCGACATAGTCGCGCAGATCATGGATGAACTGATCCATCGGTATGATCTGATCCATCAGGATGCTGTCGAGATTGTCGGACAGCTTGGAGAGACGGCCGTGCAGAGTGTGATACTGCTGGATGAGCCGCTGACACAGGGGTGAGGCATCCTCGGAGCGCTCGCACAACATCTGCGTGCATTGACGCTCCAGCGGAATGATGAAGCCCTGCATGTAATCGAGAATGTAATCCACCACTTCCCGCATCATGCGAAAGTCCGGGCGTTCGCCACTGACCAGTGTCCTGTGGCGATGCGAGAGCACGTGCAATAGACGCGCCATGTTGGCGTGGTCCTGGCGCAGCTGAGTCACATTGGGCATGACTTCCTCCTCCTGACGGAACAGGTGGCCGATGCTGGCAGACAGCGCTGCCGCCTCGGGCATTGCTACCGAATGTAGCAATGTCGTCATCCTGAAGTGTAGGACACATCCCATGAGCGCCCGTTAGACGTTGGGCGGGATTGCCTGAATGCGCGAGGCATGCTGTCAGGAAAACATGACAGTCCGTGAAGAAGTCACGGATGGCCTGATGCCGTTGGCAGGCCGCGCCAGCCCTGCTGATTTGTACAGGCTTGCGGGATCGGCCATGATGAGCGCATTCCCCGCCCACGCCTGCCGGAGCCTGACTCGCCGATGGATCTCTTTGCCGATACCGCCTCGAATTCCCATGCGCCATTGGCCTACCGCATGCGACCGCGCTCGCTGGAAGATTACATCGGCCAGGCGGCGCTGGTCGGGCCTGACATGCCGCTGCGCCAGATGGTGGAATCCGGCGTGGTGCGCTCGATGATCCTGTGGGGGCCGCCGGGCGTCGGCAAGACGACGCTGGCCGAGATACTGGCCCACGGCTGTGATGCACACCTTGAACAGCTGTCGGCGGTGATGGCGGGCGTGAAGGACATCCGCGAGGTGGTGGAGCGAGCGCGCCACCATCAGGCCAGCGAGCGCCAGACGGTGATGTTTCTCGATGAGATCCACCGCCTCAACAAGAGTCAGCAGGACGCCCTGCTGCCGCATGTGGAGTCGGGTCTGCTGACGCTGATCGGCGCGACCACCGAGAACCCGTCCTTCGAGGTCAACTCGGCACTGCTGTCGCGGGCGCGGGTCTATGTGCTCAAGGCACTGGACGAGGAGGATCTGATCGAGGTGCTGACCCGTGCCTTGCGCGATGAGGTCAATGGCCTCGGTACGCGTCAGATCGATGCCAGCCGCGAGACGCTGACCCGGATTGCGCGAGCAGCCTCGGGAGACGCGCGTCGTGCCCTGGGCCTTCTGGAAACCGCCTGCGACTTCGTGCGCCGTGAGCCAGATGCCCAGGGGGGAACGCGCGAGATACTCGAGGACAGCTCGCTGGAGGCCGTGCTGGGCCATCAGGCCTCAAGCTTCGACAAGCAGGGCGATGACTATTACGACCTGCTGTCGGCGATCCACAAGTCGGTACGCTCCTCACGCCCCGACGCGGCGCTTCTGTACATGGCGCGCTTCATGGATGGCGGTGGGGATCCGCTGGATGTGGTGCGTCGGCTGGCGGCGATTGCCTCCGAGGATGTGGGCAACGCCGACCCGCGTGCCCTGCCGCTGACCATCGCGGCCTGGGACGCCTATCTGCGTCTGGGCGACTACGAGGGCCAACGTGCCATCGCGCATGCGGCGATCCACCTGGCCATCGCCCCCAAGAGCAACGCCATCGACACGGCGTGGAAGGAGGCCAGAGCCTTCGTGCGCCAGCAGCCGCATTTCGGGGTGCCGGTCTATCTGCGCAATGCGCCGACGACCCTGATGAAGGAGCTGGGCATGGGCGAAGGCTATCGCTATGCCCACAACGAGCCCAACGGCTATCCCGCCGGCACGGCGCACAACGCCTGGCCCGAGGAACTGCCGGTACAGCAGTTCTACCGCCCGACCCAGTATGGCGGCGAGAAGCGCTTTGCCGAGATAGAGCGCTGGCGCCGCGAGCTGGATGACCACGCCGACCGGAACACGCCTGACGCCCAGTCGTGAGCGCCAGAAACGACAACGCCCGGGCCATCTGGCCCGGGCGTTGTCGTCTGATCATCATGTCACTGCTCGCGGATCACTGCTCGCGAATGACATCCGCACCTTCAGGAATCTGGAACACGAAGCGACTGGCCTCCAGACTCGGGTTGTACTGGACATCATGGAAATCGATGGCCGTACGCTGGCCGGTGGAATCGGCCATCTGCAGCATGTCGAGCTGCTCGCCGTCGAAGGTCAGCTTGAGGCTTTCAAACAGGGTGTCGGCCTGCTTGGGCGTCAGCGTGAAGGTCTCGCGGGCCCCCTGCTGCTGGCGCTCGACATCGTAGTTGGCGGTCAATTCGCTGGAACGCCCGGACAGCAGCAGTGCCGGCGTGTGGGTCACGCGCTCATCCAGTGGCTGCACGGTGACCTGCTCCAGATCCGGGTCATGCAGATAGACTTCCTTGCCGTCGGAGACCACCTCCTGGCGGTATGGCGCGTCG
Organism: Cobetia marina; assembly: GCF_001720485.1. GTDB lineage: Bacteria > Pseudomonadota > Gammaproteobacteria > Pseudomonadales > Halomonadaceae > Cobetia > Cobetia marina. The sequence goes on along the minus strand of NZ_CP017114.1, from coordinate 890,108 downwards.
ACGCTCCAGCGGAACTTGCCTGGGCGTGACAGCCACATCTTGCCGTGGGCTTCCTGCAGACGCTGGCCCGAGGCATCGAGAATCTGCTGATCGAAGTCGGCGGTATAGGTCTTGAGGGGCTCCAGCAGGCGAGAAAGACGCTCTCCGGCGGAGTCATCGGCGTGGGCCGGCAGGCTGGCCATGCCCAGCATCAAGGCGGCGCCCAGCCCCTTGGCCAGACGGGTGGTCAATGAGGAAACGAAAGAACGTGACGGTGTATTCATGACACTCCTTGCAATGAGACGGACATGGCTGCGGCCTGAGGCCTCGACGCGCGATATCCACCTCATGTCAGCGATTCGGGTTGTGGCCTGCCAGTCTCGCCGCGAGTCTGACAGGTGATCTGACGTCTTTGACACGAAGGGGAGCCAAAAGCTCCCCTTCGTGTCTTTCATGTTTCAACTCAAACGCTTGGCTGCCCTAGCCGCTATGGTTGGGGGCGAGCACTTCCCGCGAGCCGTTGGTGCCCATCGCGGAGACGACACCGGCCATTTCCATGGCCTCGACCAGCCGCGCGGCACGGTTGTAGCCGATCTTGAAGCGCCGCTGCACGGCGGAGATGGAAGCACGGCGCGACTCGACCACATAGGCGACCGCTTCATCGTAGAGTGCATCCTGCTCGGCATCGCCGTCCTCGCCTTCGGCCTCAAGCCCGGCCAGCGCATCCGCCTGCACGCCGCCGGTGAGGATCTCCTCGATATACTCCGGCGTGCCGCGACGCTTCCAGTCATCCACCACCCGGTGCACCTCGTCATCATCGACGAAGGCGCCGTGGACACGCGTCGGCATGCCGGCACCGGCCGGCAGATAGAGCATGTCACCATGGCCCAGCAGATCTTCCGCACCGCCCTGGTCGAGAATGGTGCGCGAGTCGATCTTGGAAGAGACCTGGAAGGCCATGCGCGTCGGGATGTTGGCCTTGATCAAGCCGGTCACCACGTCCACTGATGGGCGCTGAGTGGCCAGAATCAGGTGAATCCCCGCGGCACGCGCCTTCTGGGCCAGACGTGCGATCAGCTCCTCGACCTTCTTGCCGACGATCATGAACATGTCGGCAAACTCGTCGATCACCACCACGATGTAGGGCAGCTTGGCGAGCACCGGCGGATGCTGGTGCATCTCCCAGGGCTGCGGCTCCCACAGCGGGTCAGCGATCTGGGCGCCATGCGCCTCGGCTTCATCGATCTTGGCATTGAAGCCGGCCAGGTTACGCACCCCCATGGCGGCCATCAGCTTGTAGCGACGCTCCATCTCGGCGACACACCAGCGCAGGGCATTGGCGGCCTCCTTCATGTCCGTCACCACCGGTGCCAGCAGGTGCGGGATGCCGTCATAGACCGACAGCTCCAGCATCTTGGGGTCGACCATGATCATGCGCACTTCATCTGGCGTGGCCTTGAGCAGCATCGAGATCAGCATCGAGTTGATGCCGACCGACTTGCCCGAGCCGGTGGTACCGGCGACCAGCAGGTGCGGCATCTTGCCGAGGTTGGCCACGACAGGTGCGCCACCGATGTCCTGACCCAGTGCCAATGTCACCGGAGATTCCGCCAGCTGGTAGGCATCGGAATCGAACACTTCGCGCAGACGGATCATGGCGCGGTTGGGGTTGGGGATCTCGATGCCGACCGTGGGACGGCCCGGAATCACCTCCACCACCCGCACGCTCTTGACCAGCAGTGAGCGCGCCAGGTCAGTCGACAGGTTGGAGATCTTGGAGGCCTTGACCCCCGGCGCCGGCTGGATCTCGAAGCGCGTGATGACCGGCCCCGGCCACACATCCGCCACCTCGGCCTTCACCCCGTACTCGCGCAGACGCACCACCAGCAGCTCGGCCATCTGGTCGAGTTCTTCTTCGCTGTAGTTGGGCTTCTGCTCATCCGGGGGCGTCAGCAGGCTCAGCTGTGGCAGATCGCCCTCCGGTGCCTCTTCGTGATCCGAGCCTTCGTGACGCTGACTCTGCAGGTGCTCCACGGTCCAGAGAGTCGGCCCGGAGGGATCCCGTACCGCTTCCTGCGCATCTTCCGCCGTGGCCAGTCGCCCGGCGCCCGGCACCATGCCGGACTCATCGCCGTCATAGGCCCAGCTCGGACGCTCAGGCGTCGCGTTGGCGGGGGCCTGCTGCGGCTCGATCTCGTCTTCCGGCACCTGCGGCTCTGCCGGCTGCAACGGGGCGGCCGACTCACGAGCGGCCAGCTCTCGAGAAGCTGGCTCTCGGGAAACCTGCTCAGGCTCTGACGCACGTGGCGCCGGCTCCGTCGGTTCTGCCGGTGTCGGTGTCGGAGCCGAAGTTGACGTCGGGACGCCACCAGCACCGCTCGCACCAGCAGTTGCCGGACCCGATGCGGTGGGCGTGGCATCGGTGGATTTGCCGGTGGGAGCCTCGAAGGCATCATCCCAGGAGACGACGGCCTTGCGCGAGGCCGCTGCTGCCACACCGGCAGCCATCACCCCGGCACCGACCGCAGCGCCTGCCAGGGAGGACTCTCTCGGTAGCGGTGCATCCTCTTCATCACGCGGCTCAGGCGGCTGAAGCGCCGGATTGGCTGCCTTGTGAGCGCGTTCGGCTTCCTGCGCGGCGGCCTGACGGGAGGTCTCGGCCTCATGCTGGGCCTGACGTGCCGCTTCTGCTTCACGGACTGCCTTGGCTTCACGGGCCGCTTTTGCTTCACGCGCTGCCTCGGCCTCACGTGCCGCTTCTGCTTCGCGGGCCGCCTCAGTCTCACGGTCTGCCTGGCTCTGCGGCGCCTTGTCAGCTTCGCGGGAGGTCGACTCTGCCTGGCGAGTGTCCTGACGCGCTGCAGGTGCGAAGGCAGACGCAGCGTCCCACTCCTTCGCTGGCCGGGAATCTGTCACCGGTGCGGTTTCGCTCACCGAGCTATCGACTGGCGGCGTGCTGCCGGACGTCGACGCCTCGGTGTCACGAGTCGCCGAGGCGTGACGCTGACGCTCGGCTTCGATGGCAGAAGCATCCGGCAGGCGCGAGCGGGTCACATCGGCGCGTGAGTCTGCGGCGCTCTCGAGCGAGGCTGCCGTTCTGGGGGCCGCGGCAGCCTGGGACGCCACGGCCGCCTGCACGGCGCTGGCAAGCTCGACGCCCTCGATGTTGACCGTGGCACTCTGCACCGTCATGCGTTCGGTGTAGGCAGCCCCCGGTACCTTGGCGGAAGGCGTGGTCTCGGCTGTCTGCCAGGGGATATCCGTGCTGCGATCATTGGCGAAATCGTCGTCACCGCCAAGCGAGGGTTCCACCCGACGCTTGCCACGTGGCTCAGCCGCCAGAGTGTCGTCAGCCTGCGCTGCGCCAAGCAGTATCTCGTCACTGTCTTCTTCCCACTCGACACGCTCGTCTCGACGGCGCGGCAACAGACGCTGCCACCAGCTCAGTCGCTCATCATCACGCTCCGGCTCGTTGTCGGCATCGTTCTCGTCGTGAGTCAGCGCTTCCTCGGCATAGGTCGCCTCGTCATCGTATTCATCATCACGACGACTATTGAGTCGCTCCTTCAGCCAGACGCCAAGGCGCATGCAGCCATTGCCCAGCTCGTCCATGACCGTCAGCCACGACATGCCGGTAAACAGCGTGAAACCACACAGGAAGCTGGCAAGCGACGCCAGCACGGTGCCGCCCATGCCGATCAAGGGCGTGAGCGCTCCTGCGATGCCCTTGCCGAGAATACCGCCGGCACCATTGGTCAGCTGGCTGTCAGGGCTGTAGAACTGGATATCGCCGATCACGCAAGTCGCCATGATCAACAGGAAGAGCCCGCCGGCACGCACCGCGATGGTGGTCGGGTCCCACACCAGCTCGGTGCTGGGTTGACGCATCAGACGCCAGGCACCGAAACCGAGCATGGCAGGCCACCACAGGGCGCTGCCACCGAACAGGGAATACAGGACGTCGGACAACCAGGCACCGATGCTGCCCATCCAGTTGCTCGTCGTCGACTCAGGACCGCTGTAGGACCAGCCGGGGTCCGTCGGCGCGTAGCTGAACAACGCCAGCAGCATGAAGACGCACAGGCTGAGCATGAGGATGACCACGCCTTCACGGCTGACACCCTGCAAGGTGGTCGTCAGTCGTGAAGGCGGGCGAGCCTGGGCTTCCGCGCGTCGTTCGGCACGGATGGCCTTGCGCTCCTCGCGTTCAGCCTGGCGCTCTTCACGGCGCAGGGCCGCCGCGCTCATCTCGCGCGGTTCATTCCTGCTCGTGTCCTTCTTCGCGGGCTTGCCCGAGACTCTGGGCGTCTTGCGGGGCGCGGGCTTGCTGGCCGCTGAAGCGCCCCGCAGACGAGCGAAGAAGCCTGGCGCATCCGCCTTCTGGCGGGCACGCTTTCTCGGTGTTGCTGCCGCGCGGCGGCTGCGGGTCTCCGGCTTCGCCTGATCCCGACTTGTCTTTCTGGCACTCTTGGCAGTCAAGTCGCCATCCCCCTTGCACCTTGTGGGCGATTTTCCATGTACCTTCAGCCGGTTATCATAACCATCCGATGGCAGTGACGTCACAATTGCCGATTCACGTCTGCCCATGACATCCAGGTGTCACGAGCGCATTGCACTGAGCTGTTCACGATCCAACAAGAGACTGCCCATGCTGCCCTGGCTTCCTCCTGCCCCCGTACGCTTCCCGCATGCCAGCGAAGCGCTGAGCGACCCCGATGGCCTGCTGTGCGCGGGCGGCGACCTCAGCCCCGAGTGGTTGCTGGCGGCCTACCCTCGCGGGATCTTTCCCTGGTTCAGCCCGGGTGACCCGATACTGTGGTGGTCGCCAGACCCGCGCATGGTGCTGAGACCCGAGGAGGTGCGCGTACGTCGCAGTCTGGCCAAACGCCTGCGCAATGGCGGGTTCCACTTCAGCATCGACCGCGACTTTACCGGCGTCATCGATGCCTGTGCCAGCATTTCCCGTGAGGGGCAGGCCGGCACATGGATATTGCCAGAAATGCAGCAGGCCTACATCGCTCTGCATGCCATGGGTCACGCCCACAGCGTCGAGGTCTGGCAGGGTGACAGCCTGGTAGGCGGCCTGTATGGCGTGGCCTGTGGCCGGGTCTTCTTCGGTGAGTCCATGTTCTCTCGCACCACGGATGCCTCGAAGATGGCACTGGTCGTGTTGTGCCGTGAACTTGAAGCACGCGGCTTTCCGCTGATCGATTGCCAGATGCACACCCCGCACCTGGAGAGCCTTGGGGCTTGCAGCATCGCTCGCAGCGAATTCATCAGCTATCTTGACCAGTATGCCACTGGCGAAGGGCATGAGGGCAAGTGGTCACTGACAACCGAGCCCTTGAAACACGGCAATCAAGACCTGTGAGCCATATCGCAAGGTGAAGGTCATCAGGTCCTTGGAACGATACCGCCATCCTGGCGCAGGTCATCACCGACGATGGGCTGCCGGCGTCCACACTGATGCAGTGAGGGAGATGAAGCGAAGGTGAGCAGCAATACCCCCAAACAACCGCAACGCGATCTGCGCTTCTTCCTGACCGTGCCCCATGCCTGCAGCTACCTGGAAGGACGCCAGGCGACCACGCTGTTCCTCGACCCACAGGAAGCGCCCAACTCAGGCGTCTATGATGCTCTGGCTCTGCTCGGCTTTCGTCGCAGCGGCTCACACCTCTATCGACCGCACTGCGGCGATTGCCGCGCCTGCATCTCGGTACGAGTCCCCATCGCCGACTTCACGCCCAACCGTACCCAGAAGAAATTGCTCAAGCGCAATGCCGATCTCACCATCGAGGAAGGCCCGGCACTGTTCGATCCCGAACACTATCGTCTGTATGCGCACTATATCCGTAGCCGTCACGCCGATGGCGACATGTTCCCGCCAAGCCACGAGCAATACCGTACCTTTCTGACGTCACGCGATGAATATGCACGCCTGATCAGCTTCCGGCTCGATGGCAGACTGGTGGCGGTCGCGGCCATGGATCGCATGAGCCATGGGCTGTCCGCCATCTACACCTTCTACGACCCCGATGAAGCCTTCCAGTCGCGCTCCCTCGGCACCTACGCCGTACTGTGGCAGATAGAGCAGGCGCGCCGGGAGGCTCTGGCGCATCTTTATCTGGGCTACTGGATACGGGATTGCCGCAAGATGAACTACAAGCAGCATTTCCAACCGTTGGAATACCTGGATGGCAGCCATTGGCGTCGTCGGATCCCCTTCAGCTTCCATGATACTCACCTCCCCCTGAGCCTCATCAAGACTGGTGACAGCCTGCAGCGCGACGCCTAGGGCCCGCCTTCGCCTTCCCGCTCCTGAAAGGATGGGGAACCTCATGGCAGTGCCGCTGCCCAACCTCGGTGCAGCGGGTTCTCGAGAGGGGATTCGAAAGGGAAGCTCGAGAGTGGACAGGGGCAGCCCCTACCGCCGGCGGAACCTGTCGGTGGCACTGGATACGATTTTATCGCTCCTGCGGCCTGCCCACGAGCGCTCAAGGAGCGTACAATCTCGCTTCGACTTTGCCTTGCTGCCGCCCTTGCGGCACAATATCGCCTATCGAAGTCCCGAATCCGGCACTTTTCTGTGCGCGGATGGCTCGGAACCCACCGCATTACTCCCTGTATCAGATGAGGATCAGCCTATATGGCGCGTGAAGATCATATTGAAATGGAAGGCGTCATCGTCGACACCCTTCCGAACACCACTTTCCGTGTAGAACTGGAAAACGGCCACATCGTGACCGCACACATCTCCGGCAAGATGCGCAAGAACTACATCCGCATCCTGACCGGTGACAAGGTCAAGGTTGAGCTGACTCCCTACGACCTGTCCAAGGGCCGTATCGTCTACCGTTCGCGCTGAGCACGGTCTGACTGCCTTGCCGGTCACTCGACATCGAGCATCAGGCTGCGGGGGCATGGCAAATCAAGATCTGCCCTCACCCCACTTGCCAATGCTCCCTGTGACACCGGCTGGCTGAACCGGCCGTCCTGGCATTTCAGACATGGAAGCCTTTCCTGCCTGATCCCCCCGCTCGGACCCGGAACAGCGCACCACCAGCCCTTCGTGACACGACTCCTCGTGACATTGAAGGCGCGTCTCGATGGTGCGCGCCAGAGTATTCCGATGATGCCGCTTTGCCCCGTGGATGCGTACTGAGCCCGAACGCCCGTCTGGCCTTCGCTCCCATCCCATGAGGACAAGCGGCTCATCCATGCCCCCGCCCCTGCCATGACACGCTGCCCTTGCGGCAGAGGCCTTGGCGTGGGCGCCTTTCACCTTTCCCCTTCTGCGTAATCCGTCCTCACCCCCTCTTCTTCCTTGCTGACTGGCACCTTGCTGGCTGGCTGCAGATACTCCTTGTTCACGCACCTGGCTCACGCTCCCTTGCCCTCTTGCTTCTCTTGCTTCTCTTGCCTCTGTCTTGGCTGCACCATCGGCCGTCCTTTCCGCCATGGACCCTGCTGTCGGCATTTGATCCTCGGCGGAGCGGAATCACTGCGCAAATGCGCTCTTGCGGGCAAAAGAAAACGGCCAGTGCCTGAGCACTGACCGTTCATTGTGATGATGCTGCGGGGCATCAATACATCACGAGACGCGGCGACCCTCAGGCCATTTCAGCCTCGGTCTCCAGGTGCAGTTCGCCGTTATCGACCGTGACATGCACGATACCACCGGACTCCGACAGATCACCGAACAGGATCATCTCGGCCAACGGCTTCTTGAGCTTCTCCTGAATGACGCGCGCCATCGGACGAGCCCCCATCGCCGGGTCATAGCCCAGAGTCGCCAGCAGGTCTCGCGCTTCATCCGCCACGTCCAGCTGCACGCGTTTCTCGTCAAGCTGTGCCTGCAGTTCGACCAGGAACTTGTCGACCACATTGCGCACCACGGCGAGATCCAGCGCGCCGAACTGGATGATGCCATCCAGACGGTTGCGGAATTCCGGCGAGAAGGTCTTGCGAATGACTTCCATCGCATCGGTGGAGTGATCCTGATGCTTGAAGCCGATGGAGCGACGCGCCACCTGCTCGGCCCCTGCATTGGAGGTCATCACCAGGATGACGTTGCGGAAGTCCGCTTCGCGACCGTTGTTGTCGGTCAGGCGGCCGTGGTCCATCACCTGCAGCAGCAGGTTGAAGACTTCCGGGTGTGCCTTCTCGATCTCATCCAGCAACAGCACACAATGCGGCTGCTTGGTGATGGCTTCGGTCAGAAGCCCGCCCTGGTCATAACCGACATAGCCCGGCGGTGCCCCGATCAGGCGCGAGACAGTGTGACGCTCCATGTACTCGGACATGTCGAAGCGCACCAGCTCGATCCCCATCAACGCTGCCAGCTGACGCGCGACCTCGGTCTTGCCGACACCTGTCGGCCCAGCGAACAAGAAGCTGCCCACCGGCTTGTCCGGCGCCTTGAGTCCGGCACGCGACAGCTTGATGGCTGCCGAAAGGCCGGTGATGGCATCGTCCTGACCGAACACCAGCATCTTGAGATCACGCTCGAGATTGGACAGCAGCTTCTTGTCGGAGCTGGAGACCGTCTTCGGCGGAATGCGGGCGATGGACGCCACGATCGCCTCGACCTGCTCGGTATCGATGGTATCGACACGGATGCTCTCGGGCAGCAGACGCTGGTGAGCACCGGCTTCATCGATCACATCGATGGCCTTGTCGGGCAGCTGACGATCGTTGATGTAGCGATCCGCCAGTCGCACCGCCGTCTCGAGCGCCGCATCGGTGTACTTGAGGGCATGGTGTTCCTCGAAGCGACCTCGCAGCCCCTTGAGGATGCGAATGGTGTCGTCCACCGACGGCTCCATGACATCGACCTTCTGGAAGCGACGTGCCAGCGCACGGTCCTTCTCGAAGATGCCGCGGAATTCCTGGAAGGTGGTGGAACCGATACAGCGCAGCTCACCGGAAGACAGCAGTGGCTTGAGCAGATTGGAGGCATCCATCACGCCACCGGACGCCGCCCCCGCCCCGATGACGGTGTGGATCTCGTCGATGAACAGGATCGAGTTCGGTTCCTTGCGCAGCTCCGCCAGCAGAGCCTTGAGGCGCTTCTCGAAATCACCGCGGTACTTGGTACCCGCCAGCAGCGCGCCGAGATCCAGCGAGTAGACGACGGCTTCCTTGATGACTTCCGGGACGTCTTCCTCGACGATTCGCTTGGCGAGACCTTCCGCGATGGCGGTCTTGCCGACACCGGCCTCGCCGACCAGCAGCGGGTTGTTCTTGCGACGGCGCACCAGAATCTGCACCACGCGCTCGAGTTCTTCATCACGGCCGATCAGCGGATCGATCTTGCCCAGACGTGCCTGGTCGTTGAGGTTGGTGGCGTAGTTGGTCAGCGGGCTGTTGCCGCTCTCGCCGCTGCTCTCCTCGCCTTCCTCGCTCTCGACCGACGCCTGAGGCGCCTGGGTGTGACCCGCCACCTTGGAAATGCCGTGGGCGATGTAGTTGACCGCATCGACCCGCGCGACATTCTGCTGCTTGAGGAAGTAGACCGCCTGGCTTTCCTGCTCGGAGAAGATGGCCACCAGCACGTTGGCGCCGGTCACTTCACTCTTGCCGGAGGATTGGACATGGAAGACAGCACGCTGAAGCACGCGCTGGAAGCCCAGCGTCGGCTGCGTCTCGCGGTCTTCCTGCTCTTCCGGGATCAGCGGGGTGGTGGAGTTGATGAAGTCCTGAAGGTCGACTCGCAACTTGTCCAGATTGGCGCCACAGGCGCGCAAGACGTCCGAAGCGGAGGCATTGTCGAGCAGTGCCAGCAGGAGGTGTTCCACGGTCATGAATTCGTGGCGCTTGGAACGTGCCACGGTGAAGGCCGTGTTCAGGGTCAGTTCAAGTTCTTTGCTCAACATGGCAAGTCCCCTCTAGGCCGCGTCTTGGACGGATCACTCCGCCCGGTCGATGTCGCACAGCAGCGGATGCTGGCACTCTCGAGCATATTGATTCACTTGGTGGCATTTCGTTTCCGCGATGTCGCGGCTGAAGATGCCACAGGTTCCTTTTCCCTGATGATGGACAGCGAGCATGATCTGTACTGCCTGCTCCTGATCCTTGTTGAAGAAGGTGGTCAGCACCTCCACGACGAAATCCATCGGCGTGAAGTCATCATTGTGCAGAACGACCTTGTACATGGGCGGTGGCGCCAGTTCGGGCTCAGCGGTAGCGAACGCCAGATCGCCATCCTGATCCTCCTGGTGCGACGGCTCCTGTGCCGAGGGAGCCTGATTCCTGATCCGCAACAGCTGCGAGAAAGAGAAGCTGCTGCACGATGTGTCTGTCTTGAACATAAGGGGCTGATCCGGTGAACACAAGCAGTGGCGAAGCTGATTGCCTCAACGCGCCACGACGGAAGGCCACTTCCATCGCCGGGCATTGACGTTGATGGGATAAGGAAAAGATGAGGGCATGTCGCGCATGATGCAAGCGCCCTGCGCTCAAGTGTGCTCGCGAGCGGGCGCAAAGCGCGCCGGAATGTCGTCTCCTGGAAGACGAAACGACATCTCAAGACGCAAGAAGGCCCCCGGACACGTCCGGGGGCCTTCTTCTGAAAACCCTGCACTGCCTGAAACGGAACGTCAGTCCCTGTCAGACAAGTGTCGGATCTCAGGCATCCATGTTGTCAGCGACAGCCTGACCGAACTCGGAGCACTTGAGCAGCTTGGCATCGTCCATCAGGCGATGGAAGTCATAGGTGACTTCGCCCTTGGCGATGGCCTTCTCGACGCCTTTCAGCACGAGATCCGCGGCTTCGACCCAACCCATGTGACGCAGCATCATCTCGGCGGAGAGGATGACGGAGCCCGGGTTGACCTTGTCCTGACCGGCGTACTTCGGTGCAGTACCGTGAGTCGCTTCGAACATGGCGACGGTGTCGGACAGGTTGGCACCCGGCGCGATACCGATACCACCCACTTCCGCCGCCAGAGCGTCGGACAGGTAGTCACCGTTCAGGTTCAGGGTAGCGATGACATCGTATTCCGCCGGACGCAGCAGGATCTGCTGGAGCATGGCGTCAGCGATGACGTCCTTGACCACGATGTCCTTGCCGTTGTTCGGGTTCTTGAAGGTCATCCACGGGCCGCCATCCAGCAGCTCGCCGCCGAACTCGTCCTTGACGATTTCGTAGCCCCAGTCCTTGAAGGCACCTTCGGTGAACTTCATGATGTTGCCCTTGTGCACCAGGGTCAGCGACTCACGGTCGTTGTCGATGGTGTACTGGACAGCCTGACGGACCAGACGCTTGGTACCTTCTTCGGACACCGGCTTGACGCCGATACCGCAGTTCTGCGGGAAGCGGATGTTGGTGACACCCATCTCTTCGCGCAGGAACTTGATGACCTTGTCGGCTTCCGGCGTTCCCGCTTTCCATTCGACACCTGCGTAGATGTCTTCGGAGTTTTCGCGGAAGATGACCATGTCGACGTCGGCCGGCTTCTTGACCGGACTCGGCACACCCGTGAACCAGCGCACCGGGCGCAGGCAGGTGTACAGGTCAAGCTTCTGACGCAGCGCGACGTTCAGGGAGCGAATACCACCGCCCACCGGAGTGGTCAGCGGACCCTTGATGGAAACGACGTAATCCTTGACAGCCTCGAGAGTCTCTTCCGGCAGCCAGGTGTCAGCGTCATAGACGTGAGTGGCTTTTTCACCGGCGTAGACTTCCATCCAGTGAATCTTGCGCTCACCGCCATAGGCCTTTTCGACAGCAGCGTCGATGGCAATCTTCATGGCCGGAGTCACGTCCACACCGATACCATCGCCTTCGATGAACGGGATGATCGGATTATTCGGAACGTTGAGGGTATTGTCGGAATTTGCGGTGATCTTGGCACCGCCTTCCGGGACGACAATCTTCTGGAACCCCATTGATAACTCCCCTGTCATGGATTCAGTGGAGGCGCGAGTATAGCACCCGTGCCGCTTCTCACAGTAGGCTTATACGGCAGCCGCGACAAAAGTCTAAACCATGTCTCTCATATATCTGCTACACAAGCCCTACCGCGTTCTGACGCAGTTCACCGACCGCGATCAGGGCCGTCAGACCCTCGCGGACTTCATCGACGTGCCGGATGTCTATGCCGCCGGACGCCTCGATTACGATTCGGAAGGATTGCTGCTGCTCACCAGTGATGGCGCGCTCTCCCACCAGATCGCACATCCGAAGAAGAAGCAACCCAAGACTTACTGGGTGCAGGTGGAAGGTGCCCCTGATGAGCAGGCCATCGCCGCGCTGAGAGCCGGCGTGGAGCTCAAGGATGGCATGACCCGACCGGCCCAGGTCAGGCTCATCGACCCACCGGCGTTGCCAGAAAGGCAACCTCCCGTGCGCTTTCGTGCCAGCATTCCCACCCACTGGCTCGAGATCATCATCAGCGAGGGTCGCAACCGACAGGTACGCCGGATGACCGCACATGTCGGTCTGCCGACACTGCGCCTTGTCCGAGCCGCCATCGGCCCCTGGAAGCTCGATGGCCTGGCACCCGGCGAGTGGCGCAGCGAGGAGGGCGAGATGCCCGTGCCGCCACGCCAGGCGCGCCCGCCCGCTCGTGGCAGGAACGCTGGCGGCGGCTCCGGGGAGCGCAAGAACGGCTCGGGGCCGAAGCAGCGCACCAGGGGTGCCGACAAGCGCAAGCCTCGACAGTCCGACAGGCAGGCCGGCCACCATGCCGACGGCAAGCCAGCGTCGGGCAAGGCAGCCGCAGGCAAACGCAGCGGCGGATCTTCGCGTCCCTCCTCCTCGCGCCCCCCCTCCCACAAGAAAGGAAGAAAATCCTGATGGCTGCACGCTGGACCCCGAATGCCACCGTTGCCTGTGTCGTGGAACGCGCCGGGCGCTACCTGATCGTCGAAGAGGACAAGGGCGGCCCCGCGACGCTGTTCAACCAGCCGGCCGGCCACCTCGAGCCCCACGAGCGCATCATTGATGGCGTGCAGCGCGAGGTACGTGAGGAAACGGCCTGGCGTATCCTGCTGACAGGCTATCTTGGCCTGTACGTGCACGTTGCCGGGGATGGCACCCATTTCCACTCGCATGGCTTCGAGGCAGCGGCGCTGGAGCACCTGAACACGCCACTCGACCCTGACATCGTCAGGACCCACTGGCTGACTCTCGAGGAAATCGAGCAGCTGGAGGCCATGGGGCGTCTGCGCAGCCCGCTGGTGACCCGCCGCATCCGCGACAGCCTGCGTGGCAAGCGCTTCCCGCTCGACGTCATCCACGATTGACACGCGCCATCGTGACCGCTCAGGCGCCTGCCGTGCGTCAGAGGCTGCAGGCGGGGTGAATCCCACCCACGCCTTCAGGTATAATCGCGGTCAATCAAGCGGTGCCAGAATGACGTATCCGCCGCCTCCCCTGTTTGTGACGACTCGCGGCCACGCGGGTGACGAGAGAACTGATGACCGCTGAAACCGGTACCGGAACCAAGGTCATCGTCGGCATGTCCGGCGGTGTCGACTCCTCTGTCTCTGCCCTGTTGTTGATGGAGCAGGGCTACCAGGTCGAAGGCCTGTTCATGAAGAACTGGGACGAAGATGACGGCAGCGAATACTGCACCGCCATCGAAGACCTGGCCGATGCCCAGGCCGTGTGCGACAAGCTCGGCATCAAGCTGCATACCGCCAACTTCGCCGCGGAGTACTGGGACAATGTCTTCGAGCACTTCCTGGCCGAGTACAAGGCCGGTCGCACGCCGAATCCCGACATCCTTTGCAATCGGGAGATCAAGTTCAAGGTCTTCCTCGAGTATGCCGAGATGCTGGGTGCCGAGCTGATCGCCACCGGCCACTACGTGCGTGGCGGCGTGCGTGACGGTCGTGCGCGCCTGCTCAAGGGCCTGGACACCAACAAGGACCAGAGCTACTTCCTGCACGCCGTGCCGGAGTCCGCCATCGCGCGTACCCTGTTCCCGGTGGGAGAACTGGAGAAGCACGAAGTGCGGGCCATCGCCGAAAGGCATGAGCTTGTCACCGCGCGCAAGAAGGATTCCACCGGTATCTGCTTCATCGGTGAGCGACGCTTCGCCGACTTCCTCAAGCAGTACCTGCCGGCCCAGCCGGGCAAGATCGAGACACCTGACGGCGAGGTCATCGGCGAGCACATGGGCCTGATGTACTACACCCTCGGCCAGCGCCAGGGCCTGGGCATCGGCGGACTGCGCAACCATCCGGACGCTCCCTGGTTCGTCTGTGCCAAGGATCTGGAGCGCAATGTGCTGATCGCCGTGCAGGGCAAGCACCACGAGCTGCTCTACACCCAGGTCCTGAGCACCGAGTCCGTCGACTGGGTGGCGGGCGAGCCGCCCGCGGCCGATGCCAACGGCGAACTGCGTATCCGCTGCAAGAATCGCTACCGTCAGGAAGATCAGGCCGCGACCTTGATCGTCAATGACGGCCAGCGTGTCGAGGTACGCTTCGATGAGCCACAACGTGCCGTCACGCCCGGTCAGTCAGCCGTCTTCTATCTCGGCGACATCTGTCTGGGTGGCGGCGTGATCGATGCCGCCTGGAAACTTCCGGCAGCGGCCAGCAGCATGGCCGCCGCCCCGCTCTCTGGCCCCGAGGAGTCTGCCGCGCAATGACCAGCGTGCCGATCCGTCCCGTCACTGATACCACCACCCGCCAGGCGCTTTCGCTGGCGGGCGTCTTCCAGGCGGCCGCGCTGGTCGATGAGCTCGCCCGTCACGGCCAGTGCGACGAGCGCGCCTGGGAAACCCTGGTCAACGCCACTCTGGACACCAACCCGGAAAGCTTCGAGGCCATCTACGGCGGGCATCACAACCGCCTGCGCCTGGGCATCGACACCGTGAGTGCGGTGATGGATCGGCGTCAGGTCTCCCCCGTGGTGATGCGCTATGGCTTCTCGCTGGTGATGCTGATGAGCAAGCTCAAGCAGGACCCGGACATGCTGGACAAGCTGGGGGCAGGCCTGACGCGTATTCAGGGCCAGGCCGAGCACTTCGGGCCGACCCACGAGAACGTGATCGCAAGCCTCGGCGAGCTCTACCAGCAGACCCTCTCCACTTTCCGTTACCGGATCGTGGTGCAGGGCGATCCCGGTCTGCTGCAGCAACGCATGATGCCAGAGCGCATCCGTTGCGCCCTGCTGGCCGGCGTACGCTTCGCGCTGCTGTGGGACCAGCAGGGCGGCCGTCGCTGGAAGCTGATCTTCCAGCGCTCCGCGCTCAAGAAATCCCTGCGCCAGCTGGACTGATGCCGGCTCGCCTGGCCGGCAGCACGCCCGCCAGGCAACACCGCGCACACCCCGAATTCGCTTCAACAACGCTGGAACCCGTCAAGCGGGTTCCGAGACACTTGAACTGGCAGCACGTCCTGTCCTGCCACCATCGGAAGATTCTCATCATGCAGCTGTCCGCCCTCACCGCTCTGTCTCCTGTCGATGGCCGTTATGGCGCCAAGACCGAGGCCCTGCGCGAGCACTTCAGTGAATTCGGCCTGATCCGTGCCCGTGTCACCGTCGAGGTGCGCTGGCTGCAGCGCCTGGCCGCCCACGCCGAGATCGCTGAAGTGCCGGCTTTCTCGAAGGAAGCCAACGCCGTACTGGACGCCATCGTCAGCGACTTCAGTGTCGAGGATGCCCAGCGCATCAAGGACATCGAGCGCACCACCAATCACGACGTGAAGGCGGTCGAATACTTCCTGAAGGAGAAGGTCGAGGGCAACGCTGAGCTCAACGCCGTCACCGAATTCATCCACTTCGCCTGCACCAGTGAAGACATCAACAACCTGTCTCACGCCCTGATGCTGCGTGGCGGTCTGGACAACGTGCTGCTGCCGCAGATGCGTGAAGTGACCGAGGCCATCGTCGCACTGGCTCACCAGCACGCCGAACAGCCGATGCTGTCGCGTACCCACGGCCAGACTGCCAGCCCGACCACCCTGGGCAAGGAAATGGCCAACGTCGCCGCGCGTCTGCGTCGTCAGCTGGCGCAGATCGAACGCATCGAGATGCTCGGCAAGATCAACGGTGCCGTGGGCAACTACAACGCCCACCTGACCACCTACCCGGCCATCGACTGGGCGGCCAATGCCGAAACCTTCGTCGAGAGCCTCGGCCTGACCTTCAATCCGTACACCACCCAGATCGAGCCGCACGACTACATCGCCGAGCTGTTCGATGCCGTCTGCCGCTTCAACACCATCCTGATCGACTTCGATCGTGATGTCTGGGGCTACATCTCGCTGGGCTACTTCAAGCAGCGCACCGTGGCCGGCGAGATCGGCTCTTCCACCATGCCGCACAAGGTCAACCCGATCGACTTCGAGAACTCCGAAGGCAATCTGGGCATCGCCAACGCCGTGCTGGGCCATCTGGCGCAGAAGCTGCCGATCTCCCGCTGGCAGCGTGACCTGACCGACTCCACCGTGCTGCGCAATCTCGGTACCGGTCTGGCACAGGGCCTGATCGCCTACCAGGCGACCCTGAAGGGCATCAGCAAGCTGGAAGCCAACCCGGAACGCCTGAACGCGGATCTGGACAACAGCTGGGAAGTGCTGGCCGAGCCGATCCAGACCGTCATGCGTCGTTACGGCATCGAGAAGCCCTACGAAAAGCTCAAGGAGCTGACCCGTGGCAAGCGCATCGACCAGGCCGGTTTCGCCGCCTTCATCGAGACGCTGGAACTGCCGGAAGACGTCAAGACCGAGCTGAAGGCTCTGAGCCCGGCCAGCTACATCGGCAACGCCATTGCACAGGCCAAGGCGCTCTAAGCGACATTGCGCACTGCATGTCAGATGACGCCGGGGCCTCTGCTCCGGCGTCATGCATTACGCATCACGTATCACGTATCACGTATTACACATCAGACAGCAGGCATCAGGCGACGCGCTGCATGCGGCGCTCGTTGCACGACCATGTATTCACGACCATGAATTCACGACCACTGACGTATCCACGTCAGTGCGCACGACATGTCACGCCCCACGCGGGCCGGCATGGATCGCATTGCCGCCAGCCAACCGGAAGCGGCTTCACCGACGTCATCGCGAGACACGCAGGCCCACCAAGGGCCGCGGCTCACGTTCGAGAGGTTCTGCATGAGCACATCCCCCGCCCCCCACGACACCGACACGCCACTGGCACTGTTGGGCGGCCTGAGCATCCGCGAATTCCTGCGCGACTACTGGCAGCAGAAGCCGCTGCTGATTCGCGGCGCCTTCGCGGATTTCGAGACGCCGCTGGAAGCCGATGAACTGGCGGGACTGGCCTGCGAGGACGGCATCGAGGCACGCCTGGTGGAAGAGCATGGTCCCGACAAGGCCTGGCAGGTCAGCCACGGGCCTTTCGATGACGCCACCTTTGCGCGCCTCGATGCCAAGGACGACAGCCAGTGGAGCCTGCTGGTGCAGGCAGTGGACCATTACGTCCCGGACGTCGCTGCCCTCTTCGAGCCCTTCACCTTCCTGCCGCGCTGGCGCCTCGATGACATCATGATCAGCTACGCGCCCACCGGCGGCAGCGTCGGCCCGCACCTGGACAACTACGATGTCTTCCTGCTCCAGGCGCAAGGCCAGCGTCACTGGCAGCTGGGCGGCATGCACGGTGATGACGCCGAGATCATCGATGGCATCGACCTGCGCATCCTCAAGCACTTCGAGGTCACACCGGGCGAGGATTGGGTGCTGGAGCCGGGCGACATGCTCTACGTGCCGCCGCGTCTGGCCCACCACGGCGTCAGCCAGTCCGATGACTGCATGACCATCTCGGTCGGCTTCCGTGCCCCTTCCGCCGATGAAGTCGTCACCTCCTATGCCGATTACCTGGGCGCCAGCCTGCCGGAATCGCTGCGCTACCGTGACCAGGGCATGGCACCGGTCGCCAATGCCGGCGAGCTGGACGACGCCTCGCTCGAGCGCGTACGCGAACTGTTGCTCAGCACGTTGGACAACCCGACCCAGCTGGCCCAGTGGTTCGGTCGCTACATGACCCAGCCCAAGTATCTGGAGCAGCTCGCCGCCCGTGAGCCGGCGCTCAAGACGCATGAGCTGGTCGAGTATCTAGAAGATGAAGGCGTACTGGTGCGCTCGCTGGGCTCGCGCTTCGCCTTCCGTCACGGTGAGAATGACACCAGCACCCTGTTCGTCGATGGCGATGGCGTCCCCGCGACCCCGGCGCTCGCGGAAGCGCTGGCCTCCAGCGAACGCCTGACGGCGGTGTTGCTTGACTACACGACGGCCGACCTTGATCGCAAGGCCGTGGTCAGCCTGCTCACGGCGCTGGTCAATCGCGGCAGTCTGATTCTGGAATGCGACCTGCAGGACGAAGAGGACGAGGAGGAAGATGACGCATGAGTGACGCCATGATCAGTCTGGAACGCGGTGACTGGCAGACCCTCGCCGATGAGGCCAGCGAGATCCGTCGCGTGGTCTTCATCGAAGAGCAGCAGGTCCCGCAGGACGAGGAATGGGACGGCCGCGACGAGCAGTGCGTCCATTTCCTGGCACGCCTTGAAGGGCGTGCCGTCGGGACCGCTCGCCTGTTGCCGGATGGCCATGTCGGTCGCGTCGCCGTGCTCTCCCAGGCACGGGGGCTGGGGCTTGGTCTGCGCCTGATGGAGGCGGCCATTCATGCCGCTCGCCAGGCGGGTCACGCAGAGGTACTGCTCGATGCCCAGATCCACGCTCTGGAATTCTATCAACGCCTGGGCTTCACGGCCTTCGGTGAGGAATTCATCGATGCCGGGATACCGCACCGCAGCATGCGCTTGATTCTCAACTGAAAAGCGACGTTTTGTCACCAGAAACCGGCTCCCTGTGGGGGCCGGTTTTTTTATGCCTTGAAATATCTTGTAGTCTGGCTACAACGTGAAACGTGACCAAGTCATCATTCCCCAGGGCCCATTAAACCTGACATGATGATGATATTGAAAATATTAAAACACTCGTTTGTCATGCGAATTATCCGCAGCGTTGAAATGGTATGAAACGGGCGTTTTAATACGACCAAGGAATGAAAGACAACGCGATGATTCACAGCGATGCTAGGAGTCATCCCCATCACGCTGCATTGCGGCATCGCCAATCAGGAGGCCTCCCCATGCATGGCATACCCTCTGCAACGCTTGCCACATCCAGCGGGAGCTCCATGGCCAACGTCAGCAGCCATGTGCCGGGACGCAGCGCCACCAGTGGCATCACGGGGAAGCCACTGGAGGAAGCCCGGAGTGAGCTGTGGCACTCCCGAGAGATGCAGGCACGCCTCGCCAGACTGGCTCGCCCGATGATCGACCTCCTGCCCAGCGTTCCACCAGAACCGACCGCTGCACAGGCACAGACGATCTGTCATCTGAGCCGTGACAAGCGCTGGCACCTGGCAGGCAACGACTGGCAATGGCAACGATTCGATGGGACCTCGCAGCCCGCGTCGACGAGACCGGAGCCGGGATTGCGCGACGACACCTGGCAGGTGGCACGTCAGGGTGACGGACTGGCGGCTGATTCACGCCTCGCGCTACCCGGGCTCGAGCAAGCCGTGAAGGGGCTCATGATCGCCGGACGCCCCCTCCCGCTGGCCTTCTGGACGCTGGCCGCCGCGCGGCATCGCGGCGAACGCCATGCCGGGCTCGATATCGCTCACATCGGCAGTGTGCGAGAGGCGCTCTGCTGGGGGGAGCTCATCGCGCGCCTCAGAGCGCCGGATGGCCGCCCTCCCCGCGTCACGGCAAGACTTGCGAACTGCACGGTGCCAGTCCTGGAGGCCAGCCTCTACTTCCTGCAGCCCTGGCTCGAGCGTCTGACTCTGCAGCCTCATCCTGAGATGCGCGAGGGCTGCCATCAGGTACTGCTCGAGAGAACTCGCCTGACCGACACGACTTCAAGACCCACAACAACAAACGATGATCTCGCTATCCCACGATGACAATGACAAATGATGGATAGCGCTTGGCGGCGATGAGCGGCAGGCAGCCCGGAGGGTCTCACGACATTTCCGCACGCCAGTCTCTGACCAGGTCCCGCCCTGATTCACCAGATGACACGGCAACAGACACAAGACACCACGACATGCCAGGCGCCCTCGAGGCCCTGCGACGAAGCCATCAGGAGATGCACCATGACTCAATCACGTGCCGAACAGATTGCAGCGCTGGAAAAGGACTGGGCCGAAAATGCACGTTGGGAAGGCGTGACACGCCCGTATTCCGCCGAGGATGTGGTGCGCCTGCGCGGCTCCGTCCAGGAAGCCAACACCCTGGCGACGCGTGGTGCCGAAAAGCTCTGGAAACTGGTCAATGGTGATGCCAAGAAGGGCTACGTCAACTGTCTTGGCGCCCTGACCGGTGGCCAGGCCATGCAACAGGTGAAGGCCGGTATCGAAGCCATCTACCTGTCCGGCTGGCAGGTCGCCGCTGACAACAATACCAGCGAGGCCATGTACCCGGATCAATCCCTTTACCCGGTGGATTCCGTGCCGACCGTGGTCAAGCGCATCAACAACACCTTCCGTCGCGCCGACCAGATCCAATGGCAGAAAGGGGCCAATCCGGGCGATGCCGGCTTCGTCGACTACTTCGCGCCCATCGTGGCGGATGCCGAGGCAGGCTTCGGTGGCGTACTCAACGGCTATGAGCTGATGACCGCCATGATCCGCGCGGGCGCCTCCGGCGTGCACTTCGAGGACCAGCTGGCGTCGGTCAAGAAATGTGGTCACATGGGGGGCAAGGTGCTGGTGCCGACCCAGGAAGCGGTGCAGAAGCTGGTCGCCGCGCGTCTGGCCGCTGACGTGGCCGGCGTGCCGACGCTGGTCATCGCGCGTACCGATGCCAACGCCGCTGACCTGATCACCTCTGACGTCGACGACTACGACAAGCCGTTCCTGACCGGCGAGCGCTCCGACGAAGGCTTCTATCGCGTCAATGCCGGCCTGGATCAGGCCATCGCACGCGGTCTGGCCTACGCGCCCTACGCCGACCTGATCTGGTGCGAGACGGCCAAGCCGGACCTCGAGGAAGCACGCCGCTTCGCGGAAGCGATCAAGAAGGAATACCCGGATCAGCTGCTGGCCTACAACTGCTCGCCTTCCTTCAACTGGAAGAAGAACCTCGACGACGCCACCATCGCCAAGTTCCAGCAGGAACTCTCGGACATGGGCTACAAGTACCAGTTCATCACCCTGGCCGGCATCCACAACATGTGGTTCAACATGTTCGATCTCGCCTACGACTACGCCCAGGGCGAAGGCATGAAGCACTACGTCGAGAAGGTACAGGAAGCCGAATTTGCCGCCGCCGAGAAGGGCTACACCTTCGTGGCACACCAGCAGGAAGTCGGCACCGGCTACTTCGATGACATGACCAATGTCATCCAGGGTGGCAACTCCTCCGTCACCGCCCTCACCGGCTCTACCGAGGAAGACCAGTTCTGATCCCAGCACTTCCCTGCAGACAGCAGACAACCCTCGGCGAGACAGAGACTTGACCGAGAGTCACCATCCGAAGACACGCAAGCCCGTTCACGCGGGCTTGCGTGTCTTCGTCGTTCCAGAATTCGGTGCATGGGGCGCGACGCAACAGTGGCACGGGTGCTCCCGTCCGGGATGGCGTGCAGGGGAACCCGAGAATGGCGACGTGGTCTATACTGTTAGGAAACAGTGTTCTTGCACTGTCACGGGGGCATTGCCTCGGCCCTCGACAGCGCAACGACACGGTGGCGGCCAACGGACGTGCCAGCCAGCTTCTCTCATCCGTCGTCATCGGCCTCCACACCCCATGACCTCATCACAACCGAATGTTGCACCGCTTCCTGCGAGGAAATACATCATGAGCTTCCCGACCCACTCACAACGACGTCCTGACGCGAAACGCTCGGCACGCTGGTTGCCAGTGATCGCCATTGGCCTGCTGACACTGGGTGGCTGCGCGAACAGCGATATCTATTCCGGCAACGTCTACACCGGCGATCAGGCCAAGCGCGCACAGTCCGTCAGCTACGGCACCATCACCTCGCTGCGCCCGGTGCAGATCCAGGCACAGGATGAAGGCAGCGGCGTGCTTGGCGGCCTGGGTGGCGCGGTCGTCGGCGGCCTGCTCGGCAGCCAGATCGGTGGCGGTTCCGGCCGCGCGATCGCCACCGCCGCCGGTGCCATCGGCGGTAGCGTCGCGGGCAAGTCGATCGCTGACAACGTCGACCAGATCGACGCCTACGAGATCGAGGTGCGTCGCGATGCTGGCGACAGCCTCATCGTCGTCCAGAAGGCCGATACCGCCTTCTCGGTTGGCCAGCGTGTCCGCCTGGTCGGCTACGGTGCCAACCTGAGCGTCGCCCCGTATTGATCCTCTTGATGGCTGGTGCCCTTGCCGGGTGCCAGCCATTCAGTGTCTTCCCTCCCTGAACGACTTCTGTTGCAGGCCTCTCTGCACTCAAGAGGCTCCTGCCGTTTTGCGGCTTTGCTTGCTGCCCTCGCCTTCCCGGTATTCATGCGCTTGCCTGGTCCCTCGCACGCGCCTGACGCTGGCGTATCGATATTTTCCTCTCTCTTTCTCTTTCCCTTGCTCTCTCTTTCTCTTCCTCACGCATGAGCGGCGCGCCGTACGGAGTGATCCATTGGTCATCTATTGATTAACAGGCTATGAAATCGTGATTTTTTGTGCAAAGTTATACACATGCAGCTTAACTAGACTCTGTGTACAACTTTTCGTCCCAGGAGTTGCGATGCGTCCCGTCACTGCCCGTCCTACAGATTCTCCTCAGAGCGCCCGCCAGACGCCTTGCAGCGCGTCATCCTTGACCAGTTCCTCCCACGGACACCGCCGTTATGGTAATGAGAGTCCGTGCGCGACTATCGTCACCCGCCATGTCCCGCAGATAGCTCCCGCCTTCTCCACGCGACGGCTGGGGCTGGCGCTGATCATGCTCGGCGCGGTGGCGCTGGCCCCCATCGTGGAGGCTGACGAGGACGAGGGTGGCGTGCTGTCTCTCAAGGTCGAGAATGATCTTCTCGCCTCCGGCGATGACGGCCACTACACCAATGGGTTTGCGCTGAGCTATACCTTCGCGACACCGGATCAGCATTGGTCTCGCGCCTTCGCCGACTGGGTGCCCGGTTTCAGCGCTGCACGTCTGGATGCCACGGCCTATCGTTTCGGACAGCAGATCTATACCCCCAACGACATCACTCGCGAGCAACCAAACGAGGATGATCGCCCCTATGCGGGCTATCTGTTCGGTGGCCTTTCGCTGTTCGCCGGTGAAGAGGGAGAGGATTGGCGACGGGTCGATACCTTCAATCTGGACCTCGGCATCGTCGGTCCCGCCTCAGGTGCCGAGAAGGCGCAGAAGGGAGTCCACGAGATCACCGGCAGTGATGACCCACAGGGCTGGGACCATCAGCTTCACAATGAAGCCGTGGTCAATGCCGGCTGGCAGAGCCAGCTGTGGCTGCCGGCAAGCCTGGGGGGCCTGGAAATGGAGTACGGCCCCTCTGCCTCGATGGCACTGGGCAACCTGTATACCTACGCCGGCGTGGGGGGCGGTGTGCGCATCGGCCAAGGACTGTCACGCAGCTACGGCATCCCGACCGTCGCTCCCTCCCAAAGCGGGCGTCAGTATTTCGAGCCGGATGGTGAATTCGCCTGGTATCTGTTCGCCAATCTGGAAGGCCGTGCCGTAGCGCGCAACATGCTGCTGGACGGCAACAGCTTTGAGGACAGTGACTCGGTGGACCGTCGCCCGCTGGTAGGAGATGTCCAGCTCGGCTTTGCCCTGAGCTGGCAGCGCTGGCAGCTCGCCTTCGTCAACGTCTGGCGCACGCACGAATTCGAGACCCAACAGGAAAGCGATCAGTTCGGCTCCATCACGCTCTCCACCTGGCTGTGAAGACCAGAGACCGACGGTGAGAACAGGCGTGCCAGACGCACGAAGGCCGGGCATCTGCCCGGCCTTCGTGCGTCCGTGGGAGGCAACGGATCAGCGCGTCACACGCGGACTGAAGCCTCCCGGGATGATAAAGGCAGATCAGTGCATCTTGACCTTGCTCATGCCCCAGCAGATCAGCTTGCCGCCGATGAAGGCGATCAGTGCCAGCATGATCAGCGCCATCAGCATGGAAATGGGGTTGACGATGAAAGTAGCGCCCAGCACGGCAAGCGCTGCGCCCCAGACATAGCGATCACCGCTGTCGATGCTCAGGGCATCCGGCAGGATGCGCTTGACGGTGGCACCCAGCGAGCCCTCCCAACGGTTCAAGCACAGCATGAAGAGCGCGGCGAAGCTCACCAGCCAGATCAGTGTCACGGTCATCGAAATTCTCTCCTGAAAGATAGGGTCGCATGGAACATATGATTGTCGTTTCCCGCCAGCGGCCACGGGGCAGACCTTGCGAGCGGAGCCGGTAACGAAAGGCCCGCGTCAGAATTCGCAGTCTGAACAGGCAGAGTAACGGCCCCCCGATGCCCTCGCAAGCGGACAGCACCAACCATTGTCGGTCATTGGTCATGAGACCGTGATTGGCGCCTGAAGTTGCCCTGCCTCGTAGAGCGAAGCGCGGCCAGCTCCCCCTTTCTTCTCTCGTGTTCTCCTCTTTCTTCTCTCCTGTTCCTCCCCCTTTCCTTCTTCCCTCAATCTTCCCTCAAGCCCCTCTCTCCTCCATGCCCGTCGCCTTCCCGCCCTGGAAGCTCGCGCAGGCGTGTAGTCTCACCCGGGGCAACAGGCAAGAAAAAATTCGGGGACCGGGTTGAAAAGCCTCCTTCAGGGCGTCACCTAGTATTTCAAGACACGGTGACGTGGATGACATGCCCTGCAGGATGGCTGTTCAACAAGCTGCAAGCCACGCGATACGCGGGATTTTTCCTCGTAGCCCCCTGACAGCCACCTCAGGGTCACGTTACCATTGACCGTTCATATACCTATCGAAAGGCCCTCAACATGCAAATCGCCCAGAATGCCGTCGTATCCTTCCACTACACCCTCACCAACAACGAAGGTGAAGTGCTGGATAGCTCCGAAGGCCGTGAGCCGCTGGCCTACATCCACGGTGCCGGCAACATCGTTCCGGGCCTCGAGAAGGAACTCGATGGCAAGACTTCCGGTGACAAGCTGAAAGTCGCTGTCTCTCCGGAAGAAGGTTACGGTGATGTCCAGGAAGCGCTGGTGCAGGAAGTGCCGCGTGAAGCCTTCCAGGGCGTCGAAGAGATCGAAGCCGGCATGCAGTTCCAAGCACAGACCCAGGGTGGCCCGCTGATGGTCACCGTCACCAAGGTCGAAGGCGACACCGTCACTGTCGATGGCAATCACCCGCTGGCCGGTGAGACCCTGAACTTCGACGTCGAGATCACCAACGTGCGCGAAGCGTCCGCCGAAGAGCTGGAACACGGCCACGTTCACGGTGAAGGTGGCGTGGAGCACTAAGCTCCGCCCCTTCCCTCATCGGGTGGCCCTGTCGCCCGATGAGTGCTTCACACGAGAGGTGTGACGCCTGAACCTGAAGCCCCGCCACCGAATTCTCGGTCGCGGGGCTTTTTCATGTCTGAAACCTGGTTCTCAGGCCCAGTTCTGAGGCCCAGTTCTGAGGCCCAGTTCTGAGGCCCGGTTCTGAAGCCCGGTTCTGATGATGCTGTCTTTGATGAGGCTTCCCGAAGGCTCGCTCTGCAGATCAGGCGCCGCAGCTGGGCGGCGTGGCATCACTGGAAAGGCTCAGCCCACGGAACAGCGCCGTGGCGTCGCCTCCGGCATTGTCACCGTCGGCCATCAACGCAAGCCCGGCTATCTCGTCTGGCGTGCTACCGAACAGCGCCGAGTAGTCGGCACGCAGGTCGCGTACCTCGGCGACCCACTGCCCCACCTTCTGATCACCGGACTCCACCGCCAGCAGCACGGCGCGGTCAGTGAAGGCATTGTCCCAATGACTGTCCTTCGCTTCACTGCTGGACCAGACGTAATTGATGGCCTCTACCTGCCACGGCAGGATGCCGGTCTTGTTGACCACATAGAGGCGCGCCGGGTAGTCATCCCCTCCCTTGGTCTTCTCGTTTACGCCCGGATAGATGCTGTCCACCTGCCAGCACCACTTCAGATAGGGCGTCTCCTCGAGCGAGATATCTTCCTCAAGATAGCGTGCGGAGGCCTGCCCCTGAGCACGCGCCTCGAGAGCGGGACGGCCTTCGCGCTCCACCACGCGATACGCGGTCTGGCCTTCGAAGGTCTTCTCGCCCCAGGCGAGAATCTCGGCCGGCATGAAGGTCTGGTCAGCCGCCAGCGCCGCGGAGGGCATCGCCGCCGCCAGCAGGCCACTGGAGGCGACTGCCGCGAGCATGGGGAGGAAGCAAGACAACTGACGGGAAGTGGTTTTCATTGGCAAGACTCCGGAGCGCTTGAACAACGCGATGAAAAAAGATGACGGGACGAGTCACCTGCAGGGCCAGGTACCGCGCTTGGCACGCATCAGTCCGGGTCGGTGCCGTGCTGCTCGCTTCGGTCCTGGGCCCGTAAGGTGACATACCCTCCCCATACGCGCGTCAGCGTGGTCAGGATGCATGCCGCCGCGAAGATCCACGCCAGCCATGCGAAATGGTGCGGCATCAGACAGGCCAGCACGAAGAAGCCGATCGTCTCGGTGCCTTCTGTCAGGCCATCCAGATAATAGAAGGCCTTGCGGGTGAAGTTGGGGCGCTCCAGCTGGTGCTTGGCCGCCATGATGGCAAAGGCCAGAAAGCTGGATCCCGTGCCCACGAAGGCGAACAGCAACGCCACGGCCGGCATGGCATTGGTGGCCGGGTCTGCCAGTGCAAAGCCCACCACGACGGCGGCGTAGAACAGGAAATCAAGACAGATATCCAGAAAGCCGCCGGCGTCCGAGCTCAAGCCCGCATGACGCGCCAGGGCACCATCCAGCCCATCCACCACCCGATTGATCAGGATCGCGATCAGTGCCAGCCCGAATTGCCCATAGGCCAGCAGCGGCAATGCCAGCATGCCGATGACGAAGCCAGCCAGCGTCAGTTGGTCAGGATGCAGACCGCCTTCCGCTGCGCTACGTGCCAGGCGTTTCAGGGGTGGCTGTACCCAGCGTGAGGTCCACTTGTCCAGCATGCTTCATCGACTCCAGAATGATTGAATGGGGAAGGTGTCAGGCGTCAGCCACGTATCGGTGCCAGCGCGCGCCCGGCAGGCACGGCTCTCGCCAGCAGGAAGATCAGCAACGGCAGACAGGCCTGCAGGCAGGCCGCGACCGCCGTCAGGCGAGGATCCGCCCCCGTGGCCAGCGCCAGTGTCTCGGTGGTCAGGGTGGGGACGCGTCCACCGCCCAGCACCACCGTCGGCACGTACTGCGCGATGCTGACCGCGAAGGCCACTGCCCAGCTGATGGCCAGAGGCCTGAGCATCAAGCGCAGCCGGATGCCGATCAGCACCTCAAGCCGCGAGCGCCCCAGCAGTCGTGCTGCCTGCTCGAGGCGCACGTCGAAACGGGCCCAGGGGCCGGCCAGCGTCAGCCAGGCATAGGGCAAGGCGAACAGCAGATGGCCGATCACCACCCCCACCCAGCCCGGATCCGCGCCGAGGCTCAGCCAGCCGACCTGGAAACCGAACAGGAAGCTTGCCTGAGGCAGCAGCAACGGAAGGTAGAGGCACACCACGAAGCCTCGCAGGCGACCCACCTCACGCTCACGCTCGAAGACCGCCACACTGAGCATCACCGCCAGGGTGGCGACCAGCACGGCGAGCCACAGACTGTTGCTGAAGGCCCCACCCAGTCCTGAAAGCGCCTGTTGCCAGCTTTCCAGCCCCCAGCGAGCCGGCAGCAGTGACGGGAAGAACCAGCTTCTGGCCAGCGATTGAACGGCGATCACGGCAAAGGCCAGCAGCGAGACTGCCGTCACCGTGCCGAGCAGAACGCGGATCACGCGCCCGCGCTGCCCCTTGCGTCCCGGGCGTGCTGCCGCCCGAGGTGCAGGATTGTCGAGCACCCAGTCACGATGGCGATTCAACAGATAACGTCCCACAGCGGCACCCAGCGCCATCACCACGATGACCAGCAGTGCCAGCAGGAGTGCCCCGACACTGGCCGGTAGACGTGAGCTCGGGTCACTGTCACGCCACAGTTCGACCAGACGCACCGCCAGGGTCGGCGTACGTGTCGGCCCCAGTACCTGAGCGACATCCACCACCGCCAGCGAATAGGCCAGCACGGCACCGATGGGCAGGGCGATGGCCCGCATCACCTGCGGCATCAGAATTCGCCAGCGCAGCTGGGGGATGCTGTAGCCGAGCGCCTGGCCCGCCTGCAGTTGCGCGGTGACCGGCAGACGCGAGAGCGCCGTCTGGGCCATCAGCATCAGAAACGGCGCTTCCTTGAGTGCCAGTCCCAGCGCCAGCGTGATGCCATGCGCGTCCGGCAGAGGGTATTGCGGGGGGGCCAGCACCTCGAAGGGTGCCAGCAGCAGTCGCATCAGCACGCCGCTGGGAGCGGCCAGCCACAAGAGCCCCAGAGCCAGCGCCAGATGCGGCATCGCCAGCACCGGTGCCAGCAGACGTTCGAGGCGCTCGCCGAAACGGGTACCGGCGGCCGCGGCCAGCCAGCCCATGGTCAGCAGTACCGCCAGCAGCGTGCCGCCGATGCCGCTGACCAGGGTCAGACGCAGTCCGTCGGCCAGTCCCGGCAAGGCCCACCAGCGCTGCCAGGCGATCGCCGAGACCTCCTCGAAGCCAAGCGCCGGCCACAGCCCGAGGGCCGGTGCGACCAGTCCTGCCAGTCCCAGCGCCGTAGGGCCGAGCAACAACAGCAGTACTGCCCAGCGCAGCAGGCGAGCCGGTGTCAATGCCAGGCGCCCCGCCGGGCGCTCAGCGCGCCAGCGCTCGGCAAGCCATTGCGTCAGTTGCGATAGCGTCGCGCCCACTCGGCCTCCAGTGCATCGGTCCAACTGGGATGCGGCTCGCTCAGCGGCGTGCCCAGCGCTTCGGGCGACATGCCACCCGCAAGCTCCGGCAAGGCGTCGAAGGCAGCGCGCTGTGCCGCCGGCAGGCGCGTCACGTCCAGCACCGTCTCGTCACCCCAGCGTGAGGGGTCCGCCTTGGCGGCCTGTGCCTCGGCGGACATCAACTGATTGACCCACACCAATGCGGCCGCCTTGTGAGGCGCACTGGCCGGAATCGCCAGATAGTGCACATTGCCGAGAGTGCCGCCGTCATGGATATACGGCTCAATGGTCGGTGGCAGCCGCCCTTCCTGACGGGCATTGGCCACTTCCTGGGGCACGAAGCTCAGCGCGATCCAGACACTGCGCTGAGCCAGCAGTTTCATCTGCTCCTCGGCGCCGGCTGGCTGTCGCTCGCCCTGCGCCCACATCAGCGGATGCAGTGCATCGAGATAGTCCCACAGCGGTGCGGTCACCTCAGCGAACAGAGCATCACTCGCCACCGGCGCAGCCAGCAGCTCACGCTGCTCGCCCGGCATCAACTCAAGCAACGCCTGCTTGAGAAAGGTGGTGCCATGAAAGCTCGGTGGCTGCGGATAGGTCACGCGCCCGGGGTTGGCCTTCGCCACGTCCAGCAGCGCCCGCATCGAGCGTGGCGGCGATTCCAGCAAGGCACTGTCGTACATGAAGATCAGCTGGGCACGCCCCCATGGTGCCTCCATTCCCTCGGTGGCGAGCCCGAAGTCACGCGCACCGATCTCCTCGAGCAGATACTCGCTGTTGGGCAGGCGTTCGACGAAGGGTCCCCACACCAGCTCGGCCTGCTTGAGCGCGCGGAAGTTCTCGCCGTTGATCCAGATGACATCGATACTGCCATCACTGCGCCCCGCCGCCTTCTCGGCCAGCAAGGTCGAGACGCTCTCGGCGGTATCGGCAATCTTGACGTGACGCACCTCGATACCGTGCTCACGTGCCGCGATCTCTGCCTGGGCGCGCAGATAGGCGTTGGTGGCTTCACTCCCGCCCCAGGCGTGGAAGTCGATGCGCTGACCGCGTGCCTTGTCGGCGATCACGTTCCACTCCAGTGCAGCCAGCATCGGCACTGCCCGCCCCTTGGCGGCATCGGCGGCGTACGCCAGTGACGTGGCCCAGGGCATGGCACTCATGCCGGCCATCAACACCAGTGACCCACCCATCAATGCCAGTGCGCGACGTCGCCCCGGCAGACATGTCGTAGCCATGGAGGTTTCTCCTGATAGCAAGATGCCGCGACCCTGAACGAGCAGGTTCGCGGCATGGGAAAGGATCAGTGCTTGTCGACCGTCACGGGAGGGGTGGCGTCATCCGCCTGGCGTGTCTTGGTCGGCTCGAAGCGTCCATTGCGGCGCCAGGTGAAGTAACGATCCAGCACCTTGAGCACGCCTTCCGGCTTGTGGGCGTTCTTCCACATGCCTGCTGCCGCCTTGTTGGCCTCGGACAGTGTCGGATACGGATGGATGGTGGACAGGATCTTGTTGAGACCGATGCCATGCTTCATCGCCATGGTGAACTCCGCCAGCCATTCCCCCGCATAGGCACCGACCAGTGTCACGCCCAGGATACGATCGCGTCCCTTCTCGGTGAGCACCTTGACGAAGCCTTCCGTCGCACGCTCGGCCAGGGCACGGTCACTCTCGCCCATCTCGTAATGGGTCACTTCATAGTCATAGCCCTGCGCCTTGGCTTCGGTCTCGTTGAGGCCGACCCGCGCCACTTCCGGCTCGGTGTAGGTGACCATCGGCATGATGCGGTAATCGACCTTGAAGGTCTTCAGGCCGCCGAACAGTGCATTGACCGCGGCGTGCCATGCCTGATGACCTGCCGCATGGGTGAACTGATAGGGGCCAGCGACATCGCCACACGCCCAGATGTTCGGCTGCAGCGTCTGCAGCGACTCGGAGACATCGATGGTGCCGCGCTCGGAGACCGCGATGCCCAGCTCTTCCAGACCGAAGCCTTCGACGTTGGCTTCGCGTCCGATGGCCACCAGCAGCTCGTCGAACTCGATCCAGCTCTCCTCGCCGTCGGGAGAACTCACGACCAGATGGCGCATCGGCTGACTGTCCTTGTCCTTGAGCACCTCGATGCGCGTGGCGGTGGAATTGATGCGCAGGTCGACGCCCTCACCGGCCAGCTGCTCGTGCATCAGCGCGCTGACTTCCTCGTCTTCACGCGGCATCACCCGCGGGGCACCCTCGATGATGGTGACGTGACTGCCCAGGCGCGCGAAGCTTTGCCCCAGTTCCATGCCGATCGGGCCGGAGCCCAGCACCACCAGACGCTTGGGCTGCACCCTGAGATCCCACAGATTGTCAGAGGTCAGCGGCGTGATCAGCTCGATACCGGGGATCGCAGGAACACGCGGGCGGGCACCGGTGGCGATCACCACGTTGCGCGTGGTCAGCACGCGACCATCGACTTCCACTTCCCAGGGCGTCCTGAGTCTGGCATTGCCGGTGTGGACTTCCACGCCCAGACTCTCGTAACGCTCGATGCTGTCATGCGGTTCGACACTCTCGACCACGTCCTGCACATGCCCCATCACCTTGGCGAAGTCGATTTCCGGCTCATTGGCGGTGATCCCGAAGCGCTGGGACTGACGAATCTCATGAGCCGCACGCCCGGCACGAATCAGCGCCTTGGAGGGGACGCAGCCGGTGTTGAGGCAGTCACCGCCCATCTTGTGACGCTCGATCAGCGCGACACGCGCATTGACGGCGGAGGCGATATAGCTGGTGACCAGCCCGGCGGAACCGGCACCGATGACGACCATGTCGTAGTCAAAGGTCTTCGGCTTGTCGAAGGCCGCCTGCTGCTTGCGCTTGCGCAGCACGCCGACGATCTTCTTGGCGATCAACGGGAAGAGGCCCAGCGCGATGAAGGAGGCGATCAGCCCCGGCGAGAGGATGCCGGACAGCGACTCCAGCTGACCCAGCTCGCGACCGGCATTCACGTAGATGGCGGTACCGGCGAGCATGCCCAGCTGGCTTGCCACATAGAAGGTGACCACACGCATGCGGGTCAGGCCCATCACCAGATTGACGATGAAGAACGGGAAGACCGGCACCAGACGCAGCGTGAACAGATAGAAGCCGCCTTCACGCTCGACCCCGCGATTCAGGGATTCCAGCTGACGACGGAAGCGCTTCTCGATGCTTTCGCGCAACAGCGTGCGGGAGATGAGGAAGGCCAGGGTGGCACCGATGGTACTGGCGAAGGAGATCAACAACAGACCCCAGCCAAACCCGAACAGGGCGCCGCCCAGCAGGGTGAGCAATGCCGCACCCGGCAGCGAGAGTGCCGCCATTGCCACGTAGACGACGAAGAAGGTACCCGCGACCTTGAACGGCGATTCCTCGAAGAGTGCCTGAAATTCCGACTGACTGGCCTTGAGGCTCTGCAGAGTGAAGTAGTCCTGTGCCCCACTGGCAAAGAAGACCACGATGGCAGCGACGATGGCGCCCAGAAGCAGTAACTTGCGTTTATTCACTGGCGATTTCCTTTTCGATTCCTGCCGTCATGGGCATGTCATTGGGATGTACCGTGTCCTTACGAGACGCGTTGCTGACTGGATGCACTCATCAGGTCATGATGACGCGAACGACCTCATCATGATCACGGTAACAGTACCGTTTCATACGACATCTTCGCATCCATCCCACGTTGATTCGCGTAGAACCCTGATACAGGCAGTGAGGGAATGGCAAGGCAAGCCACCTCGCGGCCCATCGAGACATGGAGATTTCCGTGTTCTCACTTCGAAGGAACGACGCCTTTCCCGGAGACACCATGACCCGATACACGCGATTCCCCTCCTCTGCGCTCAAACGTCTCACACCGCTTGCCAGCCTACTTGGCGGTCTGCTGATTGCCGGCCACGCCAATGCCTTTGACCCGGAACAGGCGCCCAGAGGCGTCGCCGAGGGTGTCACTCAAGGCCAGGAGGTCGCCATCTTCGCCGGTGGCTGCTTCTGGTGCATGGAAGGCCCCTTCGACAAGCTTGACGGCGTGATCTCGACGACGTCCGGCTACACGGCAGGCGAGACGGACAATCCCACCTATAAGCAGGTCTCGGCCGGCAGGACGGGCCATACGGAGGCGGTCAAGGTGGTCTATGACCCTGAAAAGGTCAGCTATGACACCCTGCTGGAGGTCTTCTGGCACAACATCGACCCGGTCGCGGTGGATCGTCAGTTCTGCGATGCCGGCACCCAATACCGCAGTGGCATCTATCCGGTGGATGAAGCGCAGCAAGACGCCGCCCAGGCGAGCCTCGACGACTTGAAGGAGAGATTCCCCGAAGGCATCGCCACCGAGATCGAGGCAGCGGGCCCCTGGTATGCCGCCGAGCAATATCACCAGGACTTCTACCAGAAGAACCCGGTGCGCTATCGCTTCTATCGCGCGGGCTGTGGCCGTGATGACCGTCTCGAGGAAATCTGGGGAGATGACGCCCCGGCGCACTGAGTCTCACCGTCGAGTCGCCTCGCCTGCCACTGACACGCAAACGGCTCGCCATCTGGCGAGCCGTTTGCGTGTCAGGCAGGAATCTCACGGTGGATATCAATGCTGCGGCGTGGCCCGTCGCCAGCACAGCATCGCCAACCCCAGGGTGACAAGCAGAACGCTGACGCCACCCACCACCACCCCTGGCCACCCTGCCTGCTGCCAGAAGGGCTCCAGCCAGAAGCCGCCCAGGCTCGCCCCGAGATAGTAAGCCGTCAGGTAGAGCGCGCTGGCGCTGGCCCGCGCCCCTTCGGCATTGCGCCCGACCCAGGCCGACGCGGTGGCATGTGCCAGGAAGAAGCCGAAGGCATTCAGGCTCAGGCCGGCCAGCATGCCGATCAACGAATGGCTCAGCGTGACCAGAGTGCCGAGAATCAAGAGCGCGGTGCCCAGCATCATGGTCAGTGCCTGGGCGCGGCGTTGCGCACCATCCTGCTCCTCCTGTCGCTGCGCTCCCTGCGCGAGTGCCTGCCCCCGCCCGGCGGCCAGACGCTGTGCCAGCCGGCCGGACTGCGAGGCACCGAAGGTGCCTGCCAGATAGGTCAGAAACAGCAATCCCAACCACTGACTCCCCAGTGACCAGGGGGCCGCGCTCAGGCGAAAGGTCATGTAGCTGTAGAGATTCACGAAGATGAAGAAGTTGAGTCCACCGAGCAGAAACACCGGCCACAGCCGTGGATTGCGCAGATGGCGCCCCAGCCCTGCCAGCATGCTGGCCGGATGGAAGGGCTGTGCCACGAAGCGTCGCTGACGCGGCAGCAACTGCCACAGCGCCGCCAGCAGCAACAGGCTGATACCGCCAATCACCGCGAAACTCATCTGCCAGCCCCAGTGCTCGGCCACGACACCTCCAGCGACCCGCCCACTGATGCCGCCGAGCGAATTGGCACTGATATAGAGCCCCACCGCAGCCATCAACGCCGGCTGTTCCATCTCATCGCTCATGTAGGCGACCGCGACCGCCGGCAAGCCCCCGAGCAGAAAGCCCTGCAACGCACGTACTGCCAACAGCGACCAGAAACCTTCAGCCAGCAAGGCAAGTCCCGAGCAGGCCACCCCCCCGGCCAATGTCCAGAGCAGCAGACGTCGCCGCCCCAGCGCATCCGATAGCGGGCCGAAGACCAGCAACGCCAGTGCCAGCGTGAGGGTGGTCACCGACAACGACAGACTCGCCTGCAGCGAGCTCAGGCCAAGGTCGGTCGCCAGCAGCGGTAACATCGGCTGCACCACATAGAGATTGATGAAGACGACGAAGGAGCCCAGACACAACGCCTGGGTCATGCGTCGCCAATCACGGCCATGCACCTTGAGAGGGGACGGCAGCACTGGCTGCCCGGCAGTATCGTGATGCCCCGAGTCGGATGGGGCGGTGGAAGACGCACTCAGCGATGAAGCCATCAGGTACCTGCAGTCAATCATGGGGATGGCGTGAGTCTGCGCCCTCGAACACCATCAGTAAAATAGCTCGACATGATGCCAGCCATCAGCAAAAGTGATACCCATGAGCCTGACCCACCGGCCTGCAGGCCTCACGCCGTCAGACCGCCTGCGCATGGTGAATGACGTCCAGGGACTGGACGGCGTGATGGCCGCAAGGGACGCCGGTCAGGGTCGGGGACAAGGGAGATGAATGAGGATGGCATCAGACATGAAGAGCGCGACATGAAACTGCCCTTCGATCTGCGGGCACTGGAGATCTTCGTGAGTGTCACGGAGCGCGGCAGCTTCACCGCCGCCGCCACGGCGCTGCAACTGGCCCAGTCGGCCGTCAGTCAGTCGATCGCCAATCTGGAGTCCCGGCTGGGCCAGCCGCTGCTGATACGTGGCACCAAGGGCGTGAGTCTGACACCCGCCGGTGAGACATTGCTCGTGCATGCACGCTCTCTGCTGCAACAGGCGCAGCGAGCGGCCCTGGCCATGGCCGAACTGGATGGCCTGGTCAAAGGTGAGGTACGCATCGGCGTGTCCTCGATGCTGGGGTCCTACTATTTCCCGCCCCTGTTGATGGCCTTCAAGGCGCGCCACCCTGATATCACCTTGAGCGTGATCGAGGGCGGCACCCTGAGTCTTCGCAAGATGATCGACAATGGCGAGCTGGATCTGGGCGTCATCGTCGAGGAACACCCCGGCAGCGCCACCAGCGGGCTGGTCAGCCAGCACTTCCTGCGCGAAGAGATGGTGGTCTGCCTGCCCAACGACCACCCGCTGGCGACACGGGAGCACATCAGCCTCGAAGCATTCTTCGCTGAAGAGCTGGTCGTCTTCAAGCGCGGTTATTTCCATCGCGATTTCATCGAACGTCTGGCAAGCCAGCACGGTCTGATTCCCAGTATCGCCTTCGAATCCAACCTGATCGCGCTCAACAAGGCGATCGTGTCACGCGGCTTCGGTATCACCACCTTCCTCAAGCGCGTGGTGGAGGATGACCGTGAGGAAAACAACCTCACCGCCATTTCCTTCAGTGAACCCGCCTGGCTGGACCTGTCGCTGGCCTGGCGACGTGAGCGTGGACTGTCGCGGGCCGAACAGGCCTTCGTCGACTTCGTGATCGAGCACTCCGTGGTACGCGAAAGTCCATGAGGCGGGCTGCCGGACATGGCGGGGCTCGAGAATTCGCGGGCCGAAAACGACAACACCCGGCCAGGGCCGGGTGTTGTCCATCATGCGAGTGTCGTCATTGACTGCGCATGGCCAGTTTCATCTGCATGGCCTCGTGGGGCATGGGCCGCCGCGACTGCCAGTAGTGCTGCGACCAGTAGACATTGTCCAGCCGCGACAGCTTCACGCCACGTGACGTGGAGGCATGCAGGAAATAGCCGTTGCCCACATACACGCCCACATGGTTGTAACGACGTGAGGGGCGGAAGAACACCAGGTCACCCGGCTTCAACTGCGACTTGTCGATACGCTTGCCCCGCTTGACCTGATCACGGGTGGTACGTGGCAGTTCGATCCCGAAACCGTCACTGAACACATGCTGCATCAGCGCAGAACAATCGATGCCCCGTGAGTTGGTGCCGCCCAGGCGATAGGGCGTTCCCGCCCAGCGATCATGCTCTTCCAGCAACACTTCCCGGATACTGGGACCCGATGCCAGCTGCGGCTCTGCCGGACCCTGCGGTTGGCCGGCCTGCTGACGGTAACGCTTGAGCTTGGGCAATTCCGGCAGATCGACATCGTAATAGGCCATGTCACTCGGAGGCTGTGAATGGCTGGCACACCCCGCCACACCTAGCGGCAACAGTAAAAGACAACACAATAACGTGTGACGCATCCAACATTCCTCGTCGTGGGCCCGGTGCCATGAGACAAAACGTGATCAGCACTTGCGGACGGCGATAACAGGTGATGCATGACAAGACAGAAAGCCGGCAGGAATCCCGTCATCACGAGATGCCTGCATGCCTGAAACGTGAATCAACAGGATCAACGGCATGCCCTGAGACCTGTGACGCAATTGAATGCCGTTCGCAGCAGGGTAGTGCATATTGCCGCAATCCGTATGCCATCGCCTCACAAGATAGACTAAAGCATCAGAAAATACTCAATGCAGCAGACGAGCATCACCGCTCAGGGTATCCAGATGCAGCGCCGGCCAATGCCCCGGACGCGCGCCCGGGAAATCCAGACTGGCCCAGGGTCCGGCCAATGGCGGCGCCGCCGTCAGCCACTGGATCAATACATCACGGAAGCCGCGCAGGAAGCTGTCACGCTGATCGGTATCGCCCATGAAGAAGGCATAGCCGGCGAACAGCCCGCGCGCATATTCCTTCCAGCTGCCGTAGTGTGCTCGCGCCATCGCATGGGCGCTGTCCAGATAGGCCGTGAAGGTGGCCGCATCCAGCCACCCCAGCTGACGGCCGGCAATCGCCAGATCCACCAGCTGCGCGATGTCCCAGGCTGCCATGTCCAGCTCATTGCAGCGGGCCTCGTTGTCACGCACACGGCGCAGGCGATCGAGGTGCACCTGCTCATCCTCGCCGCGTTCACCGCTCTCGAGCACATCGATCTCGTTGTCCAGACGCGCACGATTGAGGGTATAGGGGCCGTAATTGATCTGATATTCGTCCCGATCCCCGGCATCACGCAGGAAATCGAGGAAGCCGATCAGCATCTCGGCGTTGGCCAGACCATAATGACCTTCCAGCCAGCCGGTCAGTTCCTCGACTCCCCGGCCATGCTCGACCATCGGCTCGCCCCAGCACGGCGAATTGAGCGGGCCACTGAGTGCCAGCGCCGTGAAACGATCCAGACTGGGGCGCTCGCCGGGCTCCTGCCAGTCACTGGCGCGCCAATCGAGCCAGTGGAACAGGCTGCCGGGGTCCTCGAGATGCCAGCGGATCTCGTTGACCAGCGGGTGGTCCTCAAGTTCCGGGACCGCGGATTCCCATACCGCCCAGGCCTCCAGCAGCCGGACGGCGTCCGGATAGAAGCGGCACAGTGCGCTGCGCAGGCGCTCGGCACACTGCGCCAGCTCACCGGCATCGAAATCGCGGCTGTCCTGCACCATCAGCAGATAGAACGCGTACTTCTCCGCCATCACGATGCTGGCAGGATGACGATAACAGACTGCCAGCCGCTGTCGCCGTTCCAGCTCGGCGCTATCGGCGCGACCGAAAGGCGTCTGAGGATCAGGCAGCCCACCCCGTGCGGCATCGGCCGCCAGCTGATTGAGGTGATGGGCCTGCGCCGGCAGCCAGAAACGCGCCATGCCGGCCACGCCATCGCGGGTATCCAGGGCCAGCGTCTCGTTGAGGTACTGACGCGCCTCTTCACGCCGCGCGTCCGCCACATCCGCAGGCAGCCCCTGACGATAGAGCAGGTCCGGCTCTCGAATGCTGGCAATGGCCAGCACCCAGTGGCGGCTGTCACTGCGCCATTGACGCATGGCGGTGCGTGAGCGATCCCGGATGGCCTCCGGCAGCAACGCGTGCAGCTCGCAGCGCAGCGGCGTCACCGGTGAGGCCATCAATGGCCGCCAGTCACTGTCGGTGGAGCCGGTGAGATCCGCCCCCTCGAACAGGCTGCGTCCGCGTTGATAGGCGCGCGCCACACCCTGCCAATCCGCGTAGCGACGCACCAGCAGGTCGATACCATGAGCGGCGAAGTCCTCGCCCTCCTCACGACTCAACCAGCCGGCACACAGACCGGCAAAGGCCAGATCCACCAGCCGCAGCCAGTCCCAGGCGGCAAATTCCAGTGGCTCACCACGATCCAGATACTGGAGCAGCAGCTCCCCGTAGGCCACGGGCGACGGGCCCTGCTCGAGACCCGCAGCGGCCGCCAGCTCCGCACTGGCCGCCGCATGTGCCGGGGTGCCGGCGAGCCCCTGAGCCTTGCGCTCGGCCTCCTCGGAGGCGGCGTCAGACTCCAGCTCGTCGAGCCACTTGTCACGCTCATCCTGACTGGCCGACAGCATGCGCGCGCTGTCGATGTCCCAGCCATAGCGATGCCCTTGCGAGGCCAGCCACAACAGCAGACGGATCAATTCGTCACGAGTGCGGATCGCCCAGGTATCACGCAGCCAGCGTTGCACGTCGGGCCAGTGACCCTGCGCATCGAAACCGCTGTCACTCGCCTCGCAGAGGCCGTCATCCGTCGACGTCAGTGTCGTCCCGCCGACCCAGGGCGCAAAGATGGCGCGCGCCATCCACACCCGGTCACGCTCACCCTGCGGCCACAGCTCGGTGGCGGGTACCGGCTGACGGCCTTCCAGCGCCTCCAGCAGACGCGGCCAGGTGACGCCCGCCTCTTCCTGCTCCAGCCGGGACAGCGCGAGACTGGCCTCGAAGAAGCCGTCATCGCCGCGTGTCCAGCCAGCATCGCTGCGCGAATGCGCCAGCGCCTTGAGCCAGTCATCCAGCGAGGTGAAACGTGATGCGATGGCCATGAGCAGTCGCACCAGCCAGGCACGCGTGCGCGCCTCGGACAGCCAGCCAGCCGTCCGCGCCAACGCCAGCAGCTCCAGCGCTTCCAGCTGACGCAGCGAGTCGGGCATGTCACTGGGGAACGCTTCCAGCAAGCGCCAGCCCAGCTCGCCGGCATCCGGCACTTCCAGCGCCTTGAGGCGCGCACGCGCCTCCTCGGATGTCCACACCGCTTCGGGTGTCGCACTGAAACGCCAACCGCACAACACCAGCTGCTGCCCCCACCAGGCACTCAGGGGTTCGACCAAGGCACACCTCACGACTCGACAGGTTTTGATGACGACGGGCCAGCAGCGGACCCTAAACACACCACTGGCGGCGCATAGTGTAACGGAAAGGCGCTGTTGGCGATGCCCCCATGCGGGATCGACTGCATCGCGATGACGCGTGAGAACACCGCTGACTCGCCAACGGCAGTGCGCCCGACGACAGGCGCTGTCATCGGGCGCACGGCATGCCTCAGTGCTTGCCATCAGTGCTTGGCATCACGGCATGGCGCCCTCCCGGGAGGATGGCCATGGGGGACGTGACTACGCCGCCTCGTGCTTGCCTGCCGGAATACGGAACAGTGCACAGTAGGCCACCGGCAGCACGACCAGCGTCAGCAGCGTCGCGACGCCCAGACCGAAGACGATCGCCACCGCCATGCTCGAGAAGAAGGCATCCGAGAACAGCGGAATCATGCCCAGCATGGTCGTGATCGCCGCCATCGAGACCGGCCGCACGCGGCTGACCGCCGCCAGCATCACCGCCTGGAAGCGGTCCTCCTGTTCGGTCAGCTGCACGTTGATCTCCTCCACCAGCACGATGGCGTTCTTGAGCACCATGCCGACCAGGCTCAGGGTGCCCAGCAGTGCCATGAAGGTGAACGGCGCCCCGAACACGATCAACCCGCTGACGATACCGATCAGCGTCAGCGGCACGATGGACCAGATGGCCAGCGCCTGGCGCAGGTTGGAGAACAGCAGCACCGTGATCACGAACATCCCCAACAGCCCCATCGGCAGCGAGGAGAACAGCGCCTTCTGCGCATCGGTGGACGTCTCGTATTCACCGCCCCACTCCAGATGATATCCCTCCGGCAGCTCGATGGCCTCGACCTTGGGTCGTATGCGACTCAATACACTGGCGGCCGTCTCGCCGGACAGTGGCATCGGCTCCGCATAGACCGCCAGCATGCGCTCGCGATTGCGCCGCTTGATCAGGGGATCGCGCAGCTCGGCCTTGAGCGGGCCCATCACCGCTCCCGCCGGCACATAGGTTTCCTGTTCGTCGCTCCAGACGTTGAGACTGGCCAGGGTGTCGAGATCAAAGCGCTGGCGCTCCTCACCGCGCAGCAGGATCGGGATCAGTTCGGAGCCCTCGCGATAGACGCCGACGCTCTCGCCATCACTGTTGATCAGCAATGCCTCATGCAATGCATCCCGCGTCACGCCGACACGCCGCGCCTGATCATCCAGGAACTCGGGCTCGATGCGATTGACGCGATTGCGCCACGACAGGCGAATGCTGTCTGCCAGCGGCTCCTGCTCGAAGACGTCACGCACTTCGGCGGCCAGCTGGCGCAGTACCGCCGGGTCCTCGCCGTAGAGGCGCGCCTCGAGACTGGCCTTGGCGGACGGGCCGACCTGCAAGGCCTGCACCTTGTATTCCACCTGCGGATATTCGGCGCGCAACAGGCGTATCACCTCCTCCATGCGCGCTTCGCGGCTGTCGCGGTCCTCGGTCTCGACGATCAGCTGACCGAAGCTCGCGTAGCTGTCTTCCGGCGAGTAGGTCAGGGTGAAGCGCTGGGCACCGCCCCCGGTCACGCTGGTGACATGATTGACGCGCTCCATCTTCAGCACCTGCTGCTCCAGACGCGAGACATGCCGTTCGGTCTCCAGCACATCGGTGCCTTCCGGCATCCAGACATCGACGAAGAACAGCGGTGTCGAGGCATCCGGGAAGAAGGCATTCTTGATCTGGCCAAAGCTCATCACGGCCACGACCAGCAGTGCCAGCGCCCCGCCCAGGGTCAGCCAGCGCAGACGGATCGCCCAGCCCAGCAGGGTTCGGAAGCCACGGAAGATCACGCCCCGGTAAGGGTCTTCATGCTCGGCGCCGTCCTTGTCGTTGCCCGATGTCTCACGCGCTTCGCGGAAGAACATGTCGAAGAAGAACGGGGTCAGCGTCAGGGCGGTGATCCAGCTCAACAGCAACGAGTAACACAGCACCCAGAACAGCGAGCCGACGAATTCCCCGGTCGCATCCGGCGACAGACCGATGGGCGCGAAGGCGGTAATCGCGATCACCGTGGCCCCCAGCAGCGGCAGGCGATTCTGGTTGACCACCTCGAAGGCAGCCTGACGCTTGGTCTTGCCACGCTTGAGGCCGATCAGCATGCCTTCCGTGACCACGATGGCGTTGTCCACCAGCATGCCCAGCGCGATGATCAGCGCGCCCAGCGAGATCTTCTGCAGCTCGATGCCATGGATCGACATCATCACGAAGGTGCCGAGAATGGTGATCAGCAGCACCAGCCCCATCAGCACCCCGCTCTTGACGCCCATGAACAGCAGCAGCACCAGGATCACGATACCGACGGCCTCGGCCAGATTGAGCAGGAAGCCGGAGACCGCCTCATCCACCACCTGCGGCTGGTGATAGACGGTGGTCAGCTCCATGCCCAACGGCATCCGCGATTCAAGCTCCCCAAGACGCTGGTCGACTCGCTCGCCGACCTCCACCACATTGACGCCGGAGGCAAACGAGATCCCCAGCGACAGAGCGGTCTCGCCATCGGTGTGATAGAGACGTGACGGCGATTCGGTGTACTCGCGGCTGACCGAGGCGATATCCCCGAGACGGATCAGGCCGCCATTGCCGGGGCGACCGACCACGAGACGCTCCAGGTCCTGCACGCTCTGGAACTCCCCGCCCGGCTGCAATTCCAGCGACAGGCCGTTCTGACGGATACGACCGGCATTGCCGACCACGTTCTGGGCGTTGAGCAGATTGGAGAGCTGGTCCGGCGAGATGTTCAGCGCCTGCATGCGATCACGGTCCAGCGCCACGATCACCTGCTCGCTGCGCGCGCCGACGATGGAGACCTTCTTCACGCCCTCCACCAGCGTCAGTTCGCGTTGCAGGAAATCGGCCTGATCCTCGAGATCATGCGCCGAGTAGCCCTCGCCACTCAGGTTGTAGAGCAGGCCGAACACGTCCCCGAAGTCATCATTGACCACCGAGGAGGAGCTGCCGGGTGGCAGACTCGACTGGGCATCATTGATCTTGCGCCGCAACAGATCCCAGTACTGCTGCATCTCGCCTGCGCGCACGCTGCTCTCGAGTTCCAGCGTGATCTGCGAAAGGCCTGAGCTGTTGACCGAACTGACACGCTTGAGATTGGGAATCTGCTGGATGGCCTTCTCCAGCGGCAGCGTGACCTCCTCCTCCACCTGCTTGGGGGTGGCGCCCGGATATTGGGTGATCACCACCGCATTGCGGATGGTGAACTCGGGAAACTCCAGCTGGCCAAGATTGAAGAATGACACCACGCCGCCCACCGACAGCAACAGCGTGACCATCCAGCTGATGACCTTGTGTCTCAGGAAGTAATCGACCATGGATCAGAGCCCCGCTTCCTTGACCCAGGGGCGCACAGGCTCCCCGGCTTGCATGCGGCTGGCACCCGCGGTCACCAGACGATCACCGGCATTCAACTCCCCCGTGATCACCAGCCCCTCGCCCGTGGCCTGAAGCACCTCGACGGGCACGGCTTCCACCGTCCCCTGCCCTGCCTTGCCCTCGTCCTCGACGTCCGGTGACGTCTCGGTGGCAGCAGAGCCGTCTTCCATATAACGCCACACCACGGCCTGCTGCGGGTCGGCATCGCGCATCACCACCGCTTCCACCGGGACACGCCATTGCCCCCCGGTGGCCCCCGTCAGCTGCTGCATGTCCAGCTCGACCGTCGCGCTCATGCCGGACAGCACGGTGATGTCCTGAGGCTCCGGCAGGGTCAGGGTGACCTGATAGCTCAGCGAGCCCTCACTGGCGCTGGTGTCATGCTCCTTGTAGCGCGCCGGATAGCGCTGTTCACCGCGCCCGAAGCGTACCCAGGCCAGCGCTGCATCCTCCTGACGCCCGGCCATGGCACGCTCACGGTCGATGGCGCGCACCTGGCGTTCCGGCAGATTGAAGGTCACGTCGATCTGACCGGGCTGCTGGAGCACCGCGATGGTTTCCTGCGCCGTGACCACCTGATAGTTGTCCACCGGCACTCGGGCGATCACCCCGTCATAGGGGGCTTTCAGCTCGGTATAGCTGAGCTGGTCCCGCGCCTGGGAGTACTGAGCCTGTGCCGACTGGAATTCCGCCTGCGCCTCATCGAAGCGTGCACGGCTGATGGCGCCCTTCTCCACCGAGTACTTCATGCGCTTGTAGGTCGCCTGGGCGAGATTGAAGCTGGAACGGGCGTTGTTGAGCTGACTGCGGGCATCACGATCATCCAGCTGCGCGATCAGCTCACCCTGCGTGACCTCCTGGCCGGCCTGCACGTTGAGCTCACGCAGCTCACCGCCGATCCGGAACGAGAGATTGGAACGCTCGGAGGCCTCGACCACGCCGGGATAGCGCTGAATGACACCGCCCCCCTCATCCGACAATGACAGCAATTTGACCGGATGCACCTTCTGCTTCTTCAGCGGCGCCTCGGCCTCGCTGCAGGCCGAAAGCCCGAGGGCCAGCAGCAGACCGGCAAACAGCTGCAGGGCAAGGCCTCCGCGCCAGGCGGCGGGAGTACGCAGGTGTGGCTTGGCACCAGGTCGAAGTTTCATCAGCAGGCCCTTGAGTCATTGGAATGGAAAAGCACAAAACGAAGATCTGTCATCTGTCCGGCAATGCGTACGGCCGTGGCTCACGGTGCTGGATGACGAAGCGCTATCGCGTCCCAGGCCATCTCGAAGGCCTGGTCGAAGCATGCATCACTGATGGCCGGCACCTGACAGCCCGAGCCCTGCAGCAGGCTGTAGATCGAACGAAACATGAACACCTCGATGAGAGCGATGTCGATCTGTTTCAGAATGCCGGTCCGCTGGCCCTGCGCGAAGGCTTCCAGCAAGGGTGCGGCCCGCTCCTGGTTGGCCACCTTCAAGGCGTCCCGCATATGCGAGGAGTGAAGAAACTGATCATGAAAGCGGAACAAGGCGGGCTGGCGGCGCCCCAGCATCACCAGGGCGTGCCACACCCGACACAGCGCGGACTTGAGCTGCCAGGCCGCGGGGGACATCGCGGGCGATGTGACCCGTGATACCTGCGCGTCCGGCTCGGCCTCGAAGGCATCAAGCGCCACCTCGATGATGCGGCGGCTGACCTCGCTGAAGGTGGCCTCCAGCAAGTCGTCCTTGTCGCGATAGTAAAGATAGAGCGTTCCGGGGGACATGCCGGCAGCACGCGCGATGCGTGCCACGGAGGTCACGGCAAAACCATGCTCGG
This sequence comes from Cobetia marina, assembly GCF_001720485.1. Lineage (GTDB taxonomy): Bacteria > Pseudomonadota > Gammaproteobacteria > Pseudomonadales > Halomonadaceae > Cobetia > Cobetia marina. Next base: position 845,293 of record NZ_CP017114.1, on the reverse strand, counting down.
CCACCTCATGCAGAGTGGCTTCCAGCAGCGCCTGCTGCTTGTGTTCATCACGATGGCGCATGGCCTGTCTGCCTCTGGATCTGCTCAGGATGAGAATCCACACAAAATAAATGAACGTTCATTTATTTACAACCAGCCATTGCGCCAGCCGACCCCATGCCTGCCATGCAGACGACGGCTCTGATGCAGACACCACCAGGCCCCACCTGCCTCAGACCAGACAAGGAAAAACAGGCAAAGAAAAAGCGCAGCTCAAGGAGCTGCGCTTGCACGATCAAGACGGGCAGACAGGGAGACGCGAAAACGTCAGCGCCTCAGCTCTCCGGGTCGATGATCGCGATGATATGGTCTTCCAGATCCTGCTGGCGCACCGAGGCCTCGGAGACGGCGAAGCGTGACACCGCGACACCGGCACGCTTGACGCTTCTGGCATCCCCGGTCAGCAGCGGATGCCATTCTGGCAGCTCACGGCCTTCATTCAGGCGGCGATAACCACAGGTTTCCGGCAGCCAGCGCAGCTTGCCCACCGTCTCGACATCCAGCGGGATGCAGCCCGGCACGCGTGTGGCGCGATTGGGGTAATCACGGCAGCTGACCTTGCGCACATCCAGCAGGCGACAGGCGACATCCAGTACCGCGATGTCGCCACTGTCTTCATCCTCGAATTTCAGCAGGCAGCATTGGCCACAGCCATCACACAGTGCCTCCCACTCGGCCGTGTTCAGCTCCGAAAGCGCATGCCGCTCCCAGAAACGCTCACGTTTTTCGCCGTCAGGTTGCGGAACATCACTCATCTTGCTCTCCTCGCCCTGCCGGGCAGCAGGGTCGGTCCAGTCGGTCTCGTCTGACGACGGGCAGTCGTCAGTAGTGCGTTTCCGGCGGCGTCACGCCAATCTCCTTGAGGAGATTTTCCTTGACCGGCGGCATCTGCAGGTAGAAGCCCTGCTCCCGAATCTTCTCCAGCACCGTGGTACTGGCCACACGTGCCAGCGGCTTGTCGGCACGGATCAACAGCGTCATCAACGGCGCAGGCCTGCCGAAGATCTCCAGCAGGGACTCCGGCACATCCTTGAGACCTCGCGTCTTCTCGACGTACAGATACATCTCGTCCTTGCGGGCGCTCTTGTAGATCTCGCAGATCATCTTGTCATCAGTCATCGGGACCACCCATCACGTCATCTTGCAGCGCATGCGCGCATCAGCGTGCGCACGGGACACGAGCGCACGACGTCTCACATTGGTTACGTGATCGCCCCCGGCCATGCCGGAGGCAATCCTTGACTCATTCCGGCTGGAACGCCTTGGCGAGGCGCTCGGCCAGCAGCGCGCCGCGCCAGCCACCCGGCAACGGCAGCGGCTCACCTTCGTAGTCGGCGATCACCAGCGCTTCCATGTCGCGACGCTTGCCGAGAATCTCCGGCTTGAGGTCCTGGGCCTCGGCGACCGCGTTGACCTCACGCTTGAGGCGCTTCATGCGCGCCTTCCATTCCGGCGCCAACGGCGACGGCGGCACGCGCGGCAACTGGCTGTCATCGATCATCGCCACGTCCTTGAGAATTTCCAGCACGCTGTCGCCGATGCGCTTGATCTGCGGCGGGTGGAGCCCCTCGACCTTGGCCAGTTCGAAACGATTGACCGGCAGACGCTCGCAGATGGCGAACAGCTGGGCATCCGCCAGCAGGCGCGAGCGCGGCACGTCACGCAGACGAATCTGGGCCTCACGCCACTCGCACAGGGACTGCCAGGCGGCCAGCCCACGCGGCGTGAGCTTCCACAGGCTGCGATGGCGCTTCCAGTACTCCGGGTCCGGCGTGGCACCCCCGCTGCTGCCCGGGGCACTGCAGTCCTCTTCCAGCCAGGCCATGCGACCCAGCTGATTCAGGGCCTCACGCTGCTGTGCCCAGACCTGCGGCAGGAACAGCACGTCCAGAGCGGCATAGTCACACTGCGCCTGACTCAGCGGACGCTTGAGCCAGTTGGAGCGCGTCTCTTCCTTGGGCACCGTGATGCCGGCCACACGTTCGACCAGACGCTGATAGCCCATGGAGGCCTCGCCACCCGTGAGCCCTTCGGCGATCTGGGTATCGATCAGCGGTGCCGGCGCCACGCCCGCCCAGCGCAGGAAGACTTCCATGTCCTCGCCGCAGGCATGCAGCAGCTTGAGCGGCCCCTCAGGACCCAGCAGACGCTTGAGCGCGTCACTGGCCGGCACCACCGTGGGGTCGATCAGAAAGATGCGCGGCGTCTTGCCATCCGCACCAGGCAGCTCACCATCGCGGGCCGCCATCAGCTGCACCAGTGCCGGAATCGGGAAGAAGGTGGACTCACGGATGAACTCGGTGTCCAGCGCCAACCAGTCGGCGCCCTCAAGTTCGGCACAGGCAGCGGCCAGCGCTTCGGGGGTCTCGACCCAGATGGCGTCGAAGTCTAGCTCTGACAGCAGTGCGGTGGCGGCGGATTGATCACTCATCTGCAAGAATATCTCATGGTGACTGGCTTGCCCGGGCAAGCGATAAATGAAGGGTGACGGGCACTCGCCAGACACCGGGCGGAAACGACGGCGGGCGTGGTGGTTCCTGACCACCACGCCCGCAGACGTGCTGCTGTTGTTGCCTTTCGGACGCTCTGCGTCAAGGACATGCCGCTGGCGAAACGCGACCGGGCGAACCCGACACGTTCAGATCTCGCCGAGGGTAAAGGGCAATCGGCCGCTGAAGGCACGACTCAGCGTACCACCATCGACATATTCCAGCTCGCCACCCATCGGCACGCCATAGGCCAGCCGTGTCAGCTTGAGGGGCTGCCCGCCATGCGCCACATCGCGAAGCTGCTCGGCGATGTAGTGCGCGGTGGCTTCACCCTCGACCGTCGGGTTGGTGGCCAGCACCAGCTCTTCGATCTGACTCTCGCGCACGCGGGTTTCCAGCGCATCCAGGCCGATGTCCTCAGGCCCGATGCCGTCCAGCGGTGACAGGTGGCCATGCAGCACGAAGTAACGTCCCACGTAGCCACCCGCCCCTTCGATGGCAAGCTGGTCCGCGGGGGACTCCACCACGCACAGCACTCGCTCATCACGCCGAGGACTCAGGCACAGCTGACAGATCTCTTCTTCCGTCAGCGTCCGGCAGCGCGCGCAATAGCCGACACGCTCCAGCGCCTCGCCGAGTACACCGACCAGCCGGTCGGCCCCCATGCGATCACGCTCCAGCAGATGCAGCGCCATGCGCTGTGCGGTACGCGGACCGACGCCCGGCAGCACGCGCAGGGCATCCAGCAGCTGATCGACCAGCGGCGAGAATCCCATCAGAACGGCATCTTGAAGCCGGCCGGAAGGTTGAGACCCGCAGTCGCCTCTTCCATCTGCTTCTTGGAATTGACCTCGACCTTGCGCACCGCGTCGTTGACGGCAGCGGCCAGCAGGTCTTCCAGCAGTTCCTTGTCCTCTTCCATCAGACTCGGGTCGACCTCGACGCGCGAGACGTCATGGCGCCCGTTCATGGTGATCTTGACCATGCCGGCACCGGCTTCGCCCTGGACTTCGGCCTTGGCCGCTTCTTCCTGGACCTTCTGCATGCGCTCCTGCATTTCCTGCGCCTGCTTCATGATGTTGCCCATACCGCCTTTTCCACCAAACATGGCTCACCTCATCAATGACGTGTTGTACATGAACTAACGATAAATGCTGTCTGCCAGCCGCGCCATCTGGCATGGCTGGCGTGGGGGCACATGCCCGCAAGCACGTCCCCCCGGAATCCGGGAGCGTCACCGGTCGCGGTGACCGATGACGCTCGATCAGAAATTGTCCGGCTCGAAGGAGTTGACGCTTTCCTCGATCAAGCGCGCGCCCAATTGCTGCTCCAATGACTGGATATGCGGGTCAGCACGCAAGGCTTCAACCGCCCGCAGCTGACGCTCGCCCAGCAGACGAATGCGTCGGCTGTGAGGTGTCTCGAGACCCTCCGGCAGCGGGCCGACATTGATCTCGAGTTCCCGCACCACGCCCTGCCCTGCCAGCGCCTTGTGAATGCGCTCCCGGTGGACATCCGCCATCATCGCGGACTGGGCAGGGTCCAGCCTCAGCTTGAGGTGCGTGCCATCATCGTGCTCGACCAGACAGTGCGCACCGATGTTGCGTGTGATGCCGCCAAGCCCCAGCGCCGGGAATAGCTCCAGCCACGCCGCGTGATTCAAGCGGCCATCACCACTCGGCGCATCGGATGGCGCAGGCGCTGATGCCTGAACCGGCGCGGGAGCCGCTGCCTCGACAGGCTCGGGCATGACCGGCTCAGAGATGGCGGGCTCAGACACGACCGGCGCAGCAGGCTCTGGTTGTGCTGGCGCTGACAATTCAGCAGACGTCGGCGCTGCTGTTTCAGCAGGCTCCGGTGCTGATGCTTCAGCGGGCTCCGGTGCTGATGCTTCAGCGGGCTCCGGCTCCGGTTTCGGCTCCGGTTCCGGCTCCGGTTGCGCCGAACCAAAGGCGGCGCTCAGGCGTGACATCGCCGAGCTGGGCGCAGCGGCTACCTGTGCGGGCGCAGCCACCGGCTCCGACGGCTGCGGCGCTTGCGCCCCCGTGGCAGACATCGCCGGAGCTGACTCGGCAGCCGGCGCTGACCCTGTCGCGGCCGATGTCTGGGGCTCATCTTGTGTCAGGTCGCGAAAGCCGGCATCCCGGGCGTCATGGGGAACGTCCTCCGTCGCCCAGGGGGGCGGCTCGTCCGCCATCGGCGGCGGTGCTTCAGTCACCGGTGCGGCAGACTGCGGAGCTGCGGGAGCCACCGAGGCAGCCGGGGCCTGCTGTACCGGTGCTTCTTGAACAGGAGCCTGCTGAGCCGGAGCTTGTTGAACAGGAGCCTGTTGAGCCGGAGCTTGTTGAGCCGAAGCCTGCGGCGCGGACGCCTGTGGTGCCGGGGCTTGAGCGGCGCCCTCCGGCTGGCCGGTCATCGGCAGCGGCGTCTGCGCCGGACGCGGCACGCCCTGCGGGCGGAAGGCCAGCATGCGCAGCAACGTCATCTCCAGCGCGGTGCGGGCATCCGGCGCATTGGCCATGTCGGCGCGCCCCTGCAGGGCGATCTGGTAATAGAGCTGCACGTCTTCGCCTGTGAAGCGGCTGGCCAGCGCCAGCAGTGCATCACGGTCACCATGGCCGTTGTCCAGCGCGCTCGGCACCATCTGAGCGATCGCCAGGCGATGGAAGACGGAGGCCATGTCATCCAGCACCCCACCGTAATCCGGGCCCTGCTCGGCCAGCGTCGCGACCTCCGCCAGCAGACTCGCGGCGTTCAATTCCGCCAGACATTCCAGCAGCGCCAGCACATGACGGTGATCCAGGGTGCCCAGCATGGCGGCGACATCTTCGCGCCGCACCTGACCATGCCCGAAGGCGATCGCCTGGTCCGTCAGACTCATGGCGTCACGCATCGAGCCATCGGCGGCCTTGCCGAGCAACCACAGCGCGTCTTCCTCGAAGCTGACTTCCTCACGCCCGAGAATGTCGGTGAGGTGCTCGACCACGCGGACCGGCGGCATGTTCTTGAGCGTGAACTGCAGGCAGCGCGACAGGATGGTGACCGGCAGCTTCTGCGGATCAGTGGTCGCGAGCAGGAATTTCACATGGGGCGGCGGCTCTTCCAGCGTCTTGAGCAGCGCATTGAAACTGTGGGTCGACAGCATGTGCACCTCATCGATGAGGTACACCTTGTAGCGTCCCTGGGTCGGGGCGTACTGGACGTTGTCCAAAAGCTCACGCGTGTCCTCGACCTTGGTCCGCGAGGCGGCGTCGACTTCGATCAGGTCGACGAAGCGCCCCTCGTCGATCTCGCGACAGGTGCCACACACGCCGCAGGGTCTGGAGCTGACACCCTCCTCGCAGTTCAGACACTTGGCGAGAATGCGCGCCAGCGTCGTCTTGCCGACACCGCGAGTCCCGGTGAACAGATAGGCATGGTGCAGGCGCCCCTGATCGAGGGCATTGACCAGCGCACGGCTGACATGCTCCTGACCGATCAGTTCGTGAAAATTGCGCGGGCGCCACTTGCGCGCCAATACCTGATAGCTCATTGAGCGAGGCATTCCTTGGGTGATCTGAAACATGAGCGGAAAGCCTGCACGACCCGGATAAGCGTCACCACCGACAGTCGACAGACGGAGACCGATGACGCGGCCTCGCTGAGAATGCGCTCATTCTAGCGACTTGCCGAGTGGCTTCAAAGCACGTAACCACTTGTGCAACGGGATTGCTGTCTCCAGGCCCGCATGACGGGCCCGACGGCGGAACATGACAGTCGAACATGACGATCAAGCATGAGGATCGCACACGGGTGTTGGTCATAGATGCCGAACGCGGGTGTTGAACATAAGCGCCGAACGCGGGTGCTGGACGCGGATGTCGAACATAAGCGCCGAACAGGGAAGCCAAAGGCACAAGACGGATACGACAAGACGCCCGACAGGGCATGGCAACGTACGAAGGGTCGATCAGGGGACTTGCGGGGGAACACGTAGACGTGGCATTTCAGGCATGCGGATCTTTGCTGCCCTGAAATGGAGGCGGCCCCATCAGCCACATCCCGGCACACGCGTCAGCCACTACCGTTGCTCCCTTCCGGGCCTGGCGGGGTTTGCAGCCTAGCATTGCGGGAGGACCAACAGGGCCACCACAGACATGATCAATCGGTGAACTACCGAGCCAATCGCTTGAACTTCAAGCACTTGGCGTGATCAAGGCGCACACTATAACAGCGTGTTGCCGCCCTCACAAGAGGGGATGTCGCAGCGCCTCAATCCCCCTTCCTCTCATCGCACGCCTCGCCGTCAGGTACCGGCGCACGCCTCCGGAAATGGCGCACCATCAGCGGTAGCGCCAGCATCAGTACGATCATGCGCAGAAGGTGATGAAAGGCGACGAAGACGGGATCGAGATCCAGCGCCACCGCCAGCAGTGCCATCTCGCCGATCCCGCCCGGTGCCAGTGCCAGAAAGGCCACATCGCGCGGCACGCCCATTGCCTGATGGATCACTTCGGCGAAGCCACCCAGTACCGCAAGCGCGATCAGTGTCGCGATGCCCGATTGCCCCATTAACCCCGCCAGTCTGGCGGGTGAGAGCCCCTTGAAACGTGCCCCGATGGCGCAGCCCAGCACCAGCTGCATCACATCCGTCCCCCATATCGGGGGCGCAAAGCGCACCACCTCGGCCAATGACAACGCCATCGCCACCAGCAATGGCCCCAGCAACGCGGCATTCGGCAAGCGCAGGCGCCTGCCCAGAGGCAACAGCAACGGCAACGTCAGTACCAGCCACAGCCCGCTCACTGGCGGGTCGCCTACCCTGTCCGCTCCACCGCCTCCCTCCAGCAGCCAGTAGAGCGGCGGCAGGATGAGTATCACCAGCAGCACGCGCAGCGACTGGGCCACCGCGATACGCTGGGCATCGCCGCCACTGCGCTCCCCGATGATCACCATCGCCGTCAGCACCCCGGGCACCGAGGCGAACCAGGCACTGGTGGCATCGAAGCCGCAGCGTCGATACCAGGCGGCACAGGCCAGTGTCGAGGCCAGCACGCCGAGCAACAGCAATGTCCCCGACAGCCACCAGCTGGCAAGGTGCGAGACCAGCTCCGGCGACACTCGCGCTCCCAACGTCAGACCCAGCACCCCGAGAAACAGGCTGCGCAATCGCTCCGGCACGGCGAGTGTCAGCCCTGCCATGGCACCGAGCAGATTGGCGACCAGCGGCCCCAGCATCCACGCCAGCGGCATGCCGGTCAGCTGGAAGAGGCTGCCTCCCGCCACGCCCAGCGCCAGCGAGACCGCCAGCGATTTCCACTGATCGTTATCCACGGATGGAGTCCTGAAGCGCTGTCTGACAGCGCGCACGAACGAGATGAGTGACATTCCGACATCCTTGTCAGCGGCACGAGGGGAGCCTGTGATGGTACGCTAGCCACATGGCTTGTTGCCCTGATGATCCTACCGTGAATCGTGGTGCCTTCGGCAGCCACCTGAACGGGAATACCGTGCATCTCCCGGAGCCCGGATGACCCCCACGCAATCGACACCTTCCACCCCTTCCCGACAGACGCCGTCACTGCTGCTGGTGGAGGACGACGCACTGCTCTCCAGTACCCTGCACAGTGTCTTCATCAGCGAGGGACTCGACGTCACGCACCTGGCCGATGGCAGCGCGGCGCTGGCGCGACTCTCGCCAGGACAGCCGCACGGCTTCGCGCTGGTCGTGCTGGATCTCAACCTGCCCGGCGCCTCGGGGCTCGAGATACTGGCCGCCCTGCGTGAGCACGATCGCCATACCCCGGTCCTGATTCTCACCGCCCGCGGCGCCATCGAGGATCGCGTACGCGGACTGGATCTCGGTGCCGACGACTACCTCGCCAAACCCTTCGTGCTCGATGAACTGGAAGCCCGCGTGCGTGCTCTGCTGCGTCGTCATGCCAATCATCAGGCCAGCCAGGCCACGCATCAGGGCCGGGCGCTCAAACAGCGACTGGTGGTGGGCAGTCTGGCCTTCGAGCCGCTGAATGGTCGCTTCCTGCTGGCCGAGGCACCGCTGTCACTGCCCCCGCGCGAGCAGCGTCTGCTTGGCTGCCTGATCCAGCACGCCGGTGAGCCGGTGGACAAGGCCCGCCTGACCCGCGAGGCCTTCGGCGAGCAGGAGGCGGTCGGCGACAACGCCATCGAGGTCTATGTCCACCGCCTGCGCAAGCGCCTGGACGGCAGCGACGTCAGTCTGCGCACCATTCGCGGCCTCGGCTATCTGCTGGAACAGGCCCCGGCGGAGAGCCGGACTCCTTGAGCGCGCTCGACTCACACCAGGCCACGGCATCCCCACAGCCCCCACGCGATGCCCAACAGCCCGTCAGTCTCTATCGTCGTCTGCTGAGCTGGCTGCTGATCCCGCTGCTGGCCCTGGGCACCCTGTTGCTGGTGCAGGCCTTCCTGTCCGCGCGTGAAGCCGCGGACCGCGCCTATGATCGTCTGCTGGAAGCCTCGCTGGTGACCATCGCCGAGCAGGTCAAATGGCAGGATGGTCAGCTATGGCTCGACCTGCCGCCGGCAGCCCTGGAAATGCTGGCCACCGATGCCCAGGAGCGGGTCTTCTACAGCCTGGTGGACGCCGATGGCGAGCAGGTCACGGGCAACACGCGGCTGCCCGATGCACGAAGCGAGGCCGGCACACATGGCACGCGGGACGAGATGGCGGGACGCAGTGGCGAACTGGCCTTTCGCGACATCGCCTGGCAGGGGCAGGCACTGCGCCTGGGCACGCTAGATACCCGCCTCGGTGGCTGGGGTGATGACCCGCGTCATGGCCAACGCTTCAGCATTCGTGTCGCCCATACCCGCGAAGGGCGCGATGCGCTGACCCAGGAGCTGTACCGTGGCTCGCTGGTGCGCCTGGCAGGCATGGCCATTCTGGCCCTGATGGTGGTGCTGGTGGGCGTGCGCATGGCGCTTGCGCCCCTCACGCGGCTGCGGCGAGCCATCCGCGAACGCGACCCGCGCAGCCTGGCGGCCTTGCAGCTGACGCTGCCGCGCGAGCTTGAGGAACTCAAGCATGCCCTCAATGAGCTGCTGTCCCGCATGCGCCGGGTCCGTGCCAATCAGGAGCGCTTCATCGGCGATGCCTCCCATCAGTTGCGCACGCCCCTGGCCGGTCTCTCCGCGCATGCCGAGCTGGCCCTGCGCCAGCAGGACCCGAGCGCCTGGCACGCGGCACTGGCACAGATGCAGGCCACCGCCAGCCACACCGCCCACCTGGCCAATCAGCTGCTGTCACTGACACGTCTCAACAATCCGGAAGTGCAACCTCCTCGGGTGCCGCTGGAGCTCTCGAGCCTGGTGCGCGACACGGTCAGCCGTCATTTCCTGCGCTGTGATCGCGCCGGTGTGGATCTCGGCCTCGAGATCGCGCCGGACATCGACCATGCCGCCTGGACGCCGGGTGTGGACTGGCAACTGCAGGAGGCGCTGGCCAACCTGATCGACAACGCCTGCAAGCATGGCGCGCGGGTGGTGACCGTGACGCTGAGCCGCGAGCACGCGATACCCGCCAGCGGAGAAGACGCGGCACGTGAATCGGCCACGCCAGGCCGTCTGCGCCTGAGCGTCGAGGATGATGGCCCGGGCATCACGCCGGAGCGGCGTCTGCTGGTGCTGCGCCCCTTTCATCGCCATGCCCGGGCAGACCAGCACCCGGCCGCCCAGCCGATGTCCGATGCCTCAGGCGGCCAGGCACCCGAGCAGAGTGGCGCAGGGCTCGGGCTTGCCATCGTCGATGGCATTGCCCGCCACCACGATGCCCGGCTGTCATTGGAGGCCTCCGACCCTGCCCCCGCTGATGGCGCTCGGCCGGGACTGCGCGTGAGCTTTCACCTGCTGCCCTGCCCGCCTCCCGTGACCGCCACTGCCCCAGCCTCACGCGAGGCATCGACCGGCCCCAAGGGGGATGCATGTTGAGAACGCACCGCTGCTGGGCCGCCGTGCTCACCGTCGTCGGGCTGGCCATCGCGTCGTTGTGCTCGGCACAGGACATCGCGAGCTTCGACCCGCAACTCGATGAGCATCAGGCACTCTGGCTCAAGGCAGGAGAGCCCGTGGCCGCGCAGGCTGTCCAGTCCGGGGAAGAGGCGGATCTGGTGATCCATGCGGCGCTGGATCTGCCCGAGATTCGTCCGCTGCTGCAACGCTACAGCCGCGAACACCCCGGGATGCTGCTGCATTACGTCAATCGCTCCGCGCTGGCGCTGGAAGCCCGCTATCTGGCCGCCCCCCTGACACCTCGGGCCGACCTGATGATTTCCTCGGCCATGGGCCTGCAGTACCGTCTGGCCAATGGCGGCCATGCACGCCCGCTGCAAGCCGCGAACCTGACAGGCTGGCCCGAGAGCTCACGCTGGCGCAATGAGCTGTTCGCCATGAGCTTCGAGCCCATCGTGATGGTGGCGCGCCGCGATGCGCTGAAGCGTCTGGCCGACAGCGAAGGACTGCGCGACCCTCGCGATGCCCTGCGCAGTCATCGGGATCTCTGGCATCTGCTGGAGACACGCCGGGAGCTGCTGCGCGGTCGCGTGATCACCTACGACCCGCGTCGCAGCGGCTCCGGCTTCACCTATGCCGTCTCCGATGCCCGTCAGTCGCCTCGCTACTGGACACTGGTGCGCGCCATGGGTCAGGCCGATGCACGGCTGGTGACCACCACCGGCGCCATGCTCGAGGCACTGGCCAACGGCGAGGTGGATATCGCCTACAACCTGGTCGGGCCCTATGCCATCTCCTTTGCCCGCGCGCACCCTGAGCTGCTGGTGATCGTGCCGGAAGACTACGTGCTGATTCAGCGCCGACTGGCGTTCGTGCCGCGCCAGGCGCCGCATGGTGATGCCGGCGAGGCATTTCTGGACTGGTGGTTGAGTCTTGAGGGCCAACAGGCGGTGGCCAGTGACAGCGATCTGGGCGCATTGCATCCCGAGGTGAGCGGTGACGGCAGCGCGCGTGATCTGCGTGAACGTCTCGGCAACGCGCTGCGCCCCATCGAGATAGGCCCCGGCCTGCTCGCCACCCTCGACAGGCTCAAGCAGGCCAGCTTCCTGAGCCGCTGGGCGCTGGAGTTTCGGGCCCCGGCGCCCGGGCCCAGGTCTGGCTCTGAGCCTGCGTCTGAGTCTGAGTCTGAAACCAGGCCTGCGCCTGAGACTCAAGCAACACCGGCCACGCTCGACGACTAGCGGCCGCCGCCATCCCCCCCGTCGCCGTCCGTCGCGTCGGGCGCGGATTCGCGCAACCCGGCATCTTCACGGCCGCCCACGCCGGTGGTCGGCTTGCGACGAGCGATCAAGGCGCCGCCCTCACGGTGCTCGCTGCTTGACGGTGCGTCTCCCGTCTCGGCTCCAACGCTTTCCGGCGAGCCGCTGGCCGCTCTGAGCGGCTCGCCCGTGGCCGCTCGCTGCTCGATGAGACGCTCGGTGCCATCCTGACGATGCAGCCAGACATCCATCTGCTGGAAGGCCACCTTGAGACCGTTCTCGCGGAAGCGTGCATCGACCCAGCGATTGATCTCGTCTGTCGCATACAGACGGTCGGTAAGGTCGTTGACGTAGATGCGCAGCTCGAAGCCGAAGTTGTCCTTGTTGTAGCTCAGACAGAACACCAGAGGCTCCGGGTCCTTGAGCACCCGCCTGTTCTCCTGGGCGGCCTGCATCAGCAGGCGGTGCGCCAGATCCAGATCACTGCCATGGGCGACGCCGAAGTTGAGCACCACCCGCGTCACGTTGTCCGAGAGTGACCAGTTGATCAGCTGGTCGGTCACGAACACCTTGTTGGGAATGATGATCTCCTTGCGGTCGAAATCCGTCACCGTGGTGGCACGGATACGGATACGACTGACCGTCCCGTGCAGATTGCCGATGGTGATGGTGTCGCCGATGCGTACCGGGCGCTCGAACAGGATGATCAGACCCGAGATGAAGTTGGCGAAGATCTCCTGCAGACCGAAGCCCAGGCCGACACTCAACGCCGCCACCAGCCACTGCAGCTTGTCCCAGCTGACGCCCATGCTGCCCAGTGTCATCACGAAGCCCGTCGCCATGATCACGTAGGACAGCAGCGAGGTGATCGCATAGCTCGACCCCTGCTTGAGTTCGAGCCGCGACAGGATCGAGACCTCCAGCAGGCCCGGCAGGTTGCGCGCCATCATCACCGCGACCCCGAGAGTGACCAGCGCCGCGATCAGGTCCGCCAGCGAGATGGGGGTCGCGGAATCTCCCTCGGCCGAGGCGGCGATCTCCCAGACCACGACGCTGTCCAGGTAGCTGAGCACATTGAGCAGATCCGCCCAGACCAGATAGAAGATGAACATGAAGCTGATGACCAGAATCAGCTTCGACAGACGCAACGACTGGGAGTTGACCTGCTCCATGTCCAGCGGCGGCTCCTCGACCACCTCGACGCCGCCCTCCGCGCCTTCCTGCACCTGGGCTCGCCGACGCGCCACGGCACGTCGATACGCCAGACGGCGCGCCGCGACTGCCAGCCCGCGCACCACGGTGGCCTCGACCAGAATCCAGGCACCGAACAGGAACAGCGTGGTGATGAAGCGTCCACTGAGGCGCAGTGCCGTGTACTCATACCCCAGGCAGATCAGCACGCCCAGCGCCACCGGCACCATGGCCATGGCCAGCCCCAGAATCAGGCGGAACAGCTTGAGACCGAAGAACGGCACATGCGCCAGAATCAACCGCGAGAGACAGAAGCTCATCGCGCATAGCCCCGAGAACAGGATCAGCAGACCCAACGGGCGCTCCAGCAGATTGAGATCCGCCTCGCTGATGATGTTGGTGGTCAGGATGACCGGCAGCAGCGCGCAGCCCAGCCACCACAGATGGCGGCGCAGCTCGGCCACGTAGTTGGCAGGCCACTGGAAGTGACGCTCGGCCACGCCGTCCTTGACCAGCAGGCGCCGGAAGATGGCGAAGATCCCCCATGCCAGCGCCAGCTTGAGCAGCGCCTGGCCCAGCGCCCACAGCATGACGCCCTCCCCCAGCGACAGCACGCTGCCGATCAGTGCCAGCGCGAGTGCACCGGGGATCGCCAGCATCACGTTGAGCAGGATCGCCCGCGGAGTGTGCAGCTGGGTGTCCTGCTTGAGGCGGCCTATCTGGGCATGCAGGTCCGCCAGGCGCGATCGGATGTGCGAGCGCTTCCAGGTGATGAAGATCAGCAACAGCAGCCCCGGCAGCGCCACCCACAGATCATTGAGCTGGAAGCCCTTGGACAGCCCCGCCACCACGCCGCGCCATACGGTGGGCTTGAGCTCGTCCGCCAGCATTTGTGGAGTACGCGACAGCCAGTCCAGGTCCAGTGGCTTGCCATTGGCGACCCAGAAGAGCTGCTCCTCGATGGTCTGGCGCAGGCGTCCGGAGACTTCGAGCAACTGCTGCTGGTTGAGCTGCAGATCAATGGCGCGCGCCAGCAGGCTGTCATATTCCTTGTCGAGCTTGTCGACCAGCTCCTTGCGGGCCTCCAGCTGGCGAGTCAGCGCCTGACGCAGCTCGGAGCTGACCGTCTGGGCATCGGCGTTGCCGCCGGGGCGCTCCAGCGCGGCGCTTTCGCTCAGCACTTCGCTTTGCAGATAGTGCGGAATGTCCGCGAGCTGTTCGCGCACCTTGTTGAGCTCGAACTGCTTGAGGCGCAGATCGGCGATCTCTTCCTTCAGGTCCTGACGCACGTCGACCTTGGGCAGATGGCTCTGTTGCTCACGCAGGATACGCGCCAGCAGCACGCTGCCCTTGATGGCCTCGATCTGCTCGCTCATGGTGCGCTCGACCTGGGTGACGCGGTCCAGCTGGGTGCGCACCTCGAGACCATCGCGGATCACGGCGTTGACGCGATCCGTGATCGCCAGCAGCTGGCTGCTGAGTTCACGGTTGCGACTCAAGACCTGCTGGAAGATGGGGTTGCTGGTCAGCTCGGCATTCTCGCCGCTGGTGGCCTCCGCGATGGTCTGCTCGGACTGGTCTCGCCGCTTGGCGTTGACCAGGCTCTGCACCACCTTGAGGTCCTGCTCGAGAGTCTCGATACGCCGGCTGTAGAGCGTCTTGCGTACCTGCGCCAGCTCTCGCAGCTGCGAACTGGAGTTGAGCTCGGTGTGACTGAGCTCGCCACGTGCCTCGGCCAGGGCCAGACGCGCCTCCAGCAGGTCTCGGCCCGTGCCGGTCAGTGCCTGGCTGTCGCTGCCGGAGAGCTGGGTCTGCAGGCGCTGCACCTGCTGCTGGGCATCTGCCAGGGTCGAACGAGAGCGCTCCGGCAGACTCTGGGCATTGATGAGGCGCCGATTGGTACTCGCGAGCTTGTCCTGCAGGCTCTGGAGCTCGTCCAGGATACGCGTCATGCGCGCATCCAATGCCTCCACCGATTCCTCGGCGAGACTCGCTTCATCGAGCTGACTGGTGCTGTCGCGAGGCAGGCTCGCCAGCGCTGCCTGGGCCTCGGCCAGATCACCCGGCGCCGTCTTCACCTCGGCCTTGATGTCCTTGAGGTTGCTGTTGGCCTCACCGAGATCATCGAGTACCGTCAGGGTTTCCTTGAGATCCGCGATCCGCTGGCGTGTCTCCGCGTCAGGCTTCTCGACGCTCTGCAGGTCCTCCAGCTGGCCCTGCACATCGCTGCGCTCCACGACGGCCTGTGCCATGCCGGGCAAGGCGCACAGCAGCACGACAAGCATCATCACGATCCATCGCGTCGTCGCTCTCAAGGAATTCATGCCTGACACATCCATCTCCTCACCCGCATCGTTACCAGAGGCAGACCTCTCGGGGTCCACGATGCCTGCATTGTCAACTGAGCCTCCGTCAGGCGCAATCGCTCCGACACCTCCCCGCCAAGCGCACCATGGGGATGTGAGCGGCAGGCGACAGAGGTGTCGTCGGTTGCCAGCTGGCACCCCACGCCTGCCAGCCAGTAGAATGGCAGACTTGTCATGATCGTTGCCCCATAATGCGCTGCTCGTCTCTTGCGGTGTTACAGACAGGATATTTCCATGCTTCTCTGCCCTACCTCCACCGGCTCTCGGCCAGTCGCGGCATGCCTGTCCGGAATGCTGGCGTCAGCGCTGCTGACCTGCGCCCCACTGGCCAGCGCAGACGTGCCCTACACCATGGACAGCCAGGGCCGCGTGGTACTGGCCAATGGCCAGCGCTTCACGCCCCGAGAACTGGGGATGACTCCGGCCCAGGCGCGTGCAGGGGCACGCAAGAGCGATCCACGTCGCACGCCGATCTATACGCAGCCCGCACGTGGCGGCGCAGAGCTGGCGGCGAGTGATGACGCCCCTGCCACCGTGGAAGGTCAGGAGAGTCAGGGGCAGGACAGCCTGGCTCAGAAACGTGCCGAGGAGCGGGTGGTGCTCGAGGACGATGCCGAGAGCAATCCCCTGGCCATCACCGCCTACAAGCGCAACTATCTGCTGCCCTGGGCCTACAACTCGACCCCGAATGAGAGCAGCTTCGCCCAGGTGACCCGCGAAGGCGAGGTGGACAACACCGAGGTGAAGTACCAGCTCAGTCTCAAGGTCGGGTTGGTGAATGACATCTTCGATGACAATGGCGACCTGTACTTCGCCTATACCCAGCGCAGCTGGTGGCAGGCCTACAACTCCGATGCCTCGGCGCCGTTCCGCGAGACCAACTACGAGCCGGAAGCCTTCCTTCAGTTCGACAATCGCTATGAACTGCTGGGCTGGACCAACACGCGCAATCGCATCGGTTTCGCCCATCAGTCCAACGGGCGTTCCGACCCGCTGTCTCGCAGCTGGAACCGGGTCTATGCCGACATGATGTTCCAGAATGGCGACTGGGCCGTGGCGATCACGCCGCATTGGCGCGTGCCGGAGGAGTCCGATGAGGACGACAATCCGGACCTCTACAACTACATCGGCTACGGCGACATCACCGTGGGCTATACCGCGGATCAGCACGAGTTCACCTGGATGGTGCGCGGCAACCCCTCCAAGGGCAATTTCGGCAACCAGCTGGATTACTCCTTCCCGCTGTTCGGCAAGGTGCGCGGCTACGTGCAGTACTACCACGGCTATGGCGAGAGCCTCATCGACTACGACCACAGCGTGAACCGCCTGGGGCTGGGCTTCTCGATCAACACCTTCTTCGCCGGCCTGCCAGAGACCTGATCTTCGGCCAGCGCGCCTCTCACGGGCCGCCGAGCCATGATCCCCTCGCCACGCAACGGGCAGCCCAGGCTGCCCGTTGCGTCGTTTCAGGCCGTGCAGACAGGATTCACCCTCCCTGATCCAGATCAACGAATGCGCCTCGGCTCCCCCGATATCATCATCCAGGCATTGCCAGCCCTTGTGTTTGTTCCCGGTGGCCCCAAGGATTTGTTCATGACCAGAAAAGACGCAGCCAGGCAGGAATCGCTGCGACCTGAAAAGGTCATGCCCTGCCGCCAGCGGCGCCCCAGGGAAGACTGAGTTCGAGAGTCATGCGCGCCCTCTGGCGCTCACAATTCACGAAATCTGATTCGACACACGGGAAGGAGACACAACATGGCCATGCAGAAAATCGGTGATCATACGACCACAGCCAATTCAGCCACCGGTGCCAACACCGAGCAGCTGAAGGAAGACCTGCGTCATCTCTCCCAGACCGTCGAGGAACTGCTGCACGCCTCGGCCGAGGATTCCCGCGAGAGCATGAAGGAAGCGCGTGCCCGCGCCCAGACCCGTCTGGAAGCCACTCGTGCCCGACTGAGTGCCCAGGGTGACCGTCTGGCCGCCAGCGCGCGTGAATCCGCGGACTGCGCTGACCGCTACGTGCACGACAACCCGTGGACCAGTGTCGGTATCGGCGCTGCCGCCGGTGTCGTCATCGGCATGCTGCTTGGCCGTCGCTGATGCAGGAGCAAGGGCCGGTTGAACGCGTACTTGGCGCCATCCGTCGTCTGACCGCGAGCCTGGTGGAGAGTGGCGAGACGCGTCTGCGTCTCGCCGTGCTGGAGCTCGAGGAGGAACGCGAACGCTTGTTCGTGATGCTGCTGCTGTCAGGTATCGCCCTGATGCTGATCTGCTTCGGTATCGGCCTGGCGATCCTGCTGGTGGTCGTGGCCTTCTGGGATACCCATCGCCTGCTGGCCATCGCCTTGAGCGGCGGTATCCTGCTGGCACTGGGCGGATTGATCGCCTGGCGGGTCAAGGTGATCGCTTCCCAACGCAGCCTGCTGCGCTCGACGCTCAGCAATCTGAGCCGCGACAGCGACAGCCTCAAGGACGTCCGCGCCGACGCACTGGAACGCCAGCGCCAACGCGAAAACCTCTGATGCCCCCCGCCTGCCAGCCCCTGCCAAGGAGGCGAGATGAGTTCTTCCAGACAGTCCCTCGCGCAGCGTGAGCCGGCACTTCCCCCCTCAGGGGGGAACGGTCGCCGGCAAGCGCATTCGCGCGATGCCAGGCGTGCGGAACTCGAAGCACGCATCAGCCAGCAGCGCCTCGACGTCAGTCATGCGATGCGTGACCTCAAGGAGGCAACCGCCCCCATCGACCGTGGCTGGGCCAAGGTGCAGCAATACCGTGGCCCGTTGGTTCTGGTGGGCGGCCTGATTGCCGCGCGGGGAGGTTTCCGGCCAAAGAAGGGCCTGAGCCTGATCAAGCGTGGCCTGATGGGCTGGGTGATGATTCGCCGCCTGAGAATACTGTTCGACAAGTGATCACGATACATACCGAAAGCCCCGCCACCTGGCACTCAGGTCGCGGGGCTTTTTTCGTCGCACGTCTCGATATGCAGCGGGCAGGCGTTGCCCGGGATGACTCAGGCGCCGCGACTGTCGCGCTTGAGCAGATGGATGCCCAGATAGAGAGCCGCGAAGATCAGGCCCAGCACGGCGCCAAAACCGAAGACATGGCGGCCATCGCCGGGCAGGAACTCCAGGAAGGAGGTCAGGAACTGGCCCAGGAAGATCGCCATCGTCAGGTAGGAGAGATTGCGTCCACGCACCAGTGCGTGGCTGCGCTCCACCGTCATGTGGTTGAGCAGCGGAATCGAGAAGCCGAAGCCCATCCCGGCCAGCACGGCACCCGCGCTCATCACCCCCATGTTCTCGGCCTGCTGGAAGACGAACAGGCTGGCGGCATACAGCACGAAGGCCAGTGCCAGCGTCGGCATCTCGCGCAAGGCACGTGAGACCTTCGGCATCCACATCGCCGCCACCACCGCGACCATCGAGATCGCCGCCAGGAAGATGCCGGTCGAGGCCTCGTTCAGCCCCAGCAGGTTCAGGCGCTTGGGCAGCATGACGATGGCGGTGAAGAACAGCGTCATGGCCATGGCCGCCGCCAGATAGACACTGGTGAGCGAAGCGGACAGCGCCTGCTGGCCAGACTTGCCAACCGTTTCATCAGGGGCTGCAGGTGACTGCCTGGGCACCATCATCCACAGCATGGCCAGCAGCAACCAGGCCAGCAGGTAGAGCAGGAAAGGCAGCTGCCAGGCGATGCCTGCCAGCACGCCACTGACGAACAGGAAGATCACGCCGCCAAGTTCGATGGACATGCCCTGCTGGGCAATCATCTTGAGTCGCGCATGGCCGTGATACCACTCGGAGATCAGCGTGGTGCCGCCCGCCATCACGACCGCGGTGACGCCCCCCAGCAGGATACGATCGGCGAACACGGCGACGGTGCCTTCCAGCAGTGCCCCGCCCGCCCCCAGCAGACCATACAGGAACAGCCCGCCAGTCAGCGCGCGATAGGCCCCGAGGCGGTCGATCATGCGTCCGGCGATAGACGCAAACAGCACCGCACCCAACGACGGCAGGGTGATCAGCCAGCTGGCATGGCTCTCCACCTCAAGCGCCGAGGCGATGCTCAGAAGCCCCGGCGCCACCACGGTACCCACCATGATGGTCAGGCAGGCGACCGCCAGCAGCGTGAAACGCCCGCCGCCAGAAAGTGATCGAGAGGTATCGCGCGTATCCTGCGCGATATCTCGGGAAGTTGATGTCGTCATATCGGCTCCACTCGGAAACAGGGCCCTCTTGCCAGCCACTGCATCGCCGCGCCCTCCTGGCTTGTGAGACAGGAAGCCGGGAGGGCGCGAGAGGAAGAAAGCTGACGGAGGGAGGCTTGGCAGGTCCCCAGACTAATGAGCGAGCATTGATAATAGAAATGACGATACTTGATATGACTTATACTTGATGAACATCAATCAACTGACGAGAGCTGCCATGGAACTGCGCACACTGAGAACCTTCGTTTCCGTGGCGACGCACCGGAGCTTCTCGGCCGCCGCCCGCGAGCTGCACACCGTTCAGCCTGCCATCAGTCGCCAGATCGCCGATCTTGAAGCCGAACTGGGCGTGAGTCTGTTGTGGCGCAATACGCGGGAAGTGCGAGTGACGGCACCCGGCGAGGCGTTGCTGGAAGAAGCGCAGCGCATGCTGGCGCTGGAGGCACAGGCACGCAAGCGCGTGGCGATGGCCGCCAGCGGCCAGACCGGCACATTGCGCATCGGCTACATGAGCTCGGCCTGCGCAAGCTTCGTGCCCGGCCTGATGCGCGACTTCGCCGCCAGCCACCCCGAGGTCAGCCTCACCTTGCATGAGATGAGCGCCCAGCAGCAGCTGGATGCCTTCGCGCGTGACGAGATCGACCTCGGCCTGTCGCGTCCGCTGCCCATCGAGCAGCGCGATACCCTGACGGCTCTGCCGGTCTACGAGGATAGGCTGATGGCGGTGATACCCCAGGGGCATCGCTTGGCGCACCGCAAACGACTGGCCCTCAGCGAGCTTGCGCAGCAGGACTTCGTGCTGTTTCAGCGCACGCAGGCGACGGGGCTATTTGACCAGATCATCAGCGCCTGCGGCGATGCCGGCTTCTCGCCGCGCCTCCAGCGCCAGCCGGCCATGATGCAGACGCTGCTCAGTGAGGTCGCGGCCGGACTGGGGGTCGCCATCGCGCCCGGCTGCATCCGCCGTCTGCAGTGCGATGGCTGTCAGTTCATTCCCCTGCGTCCGGCGCTCGGGGCGGTGCCATTGGAGCTTCACTATCCGACCACACCGGGCCGACCGGTGACCGAGGCCTTCGTCGCGCTGGTCGAGCAGCGCCTGCCCGCCATCCGCCAGC
This sequence comes from Cobetia marina, assembly GCF_001720485.1. Taxonomy (GTDB): domain Bacteria; phylum Pseudomonadota; class Gammaproteobacteria; order Pseudomonadales; family Halomonadaceae; genus Cobetia; species Cobetia marina. Next base: position 824,656 of record NZ_CP017114.1, on the reverse strand, counting down.
AGATGGCATGAGACGCGGCCAGTGGTGAGAACGTGCTGGTCAGCAGTTCAGCCCGCAGGCCACCGCCGAGGACCACGCCCACTGGAAGTTGTAGCCGCCCAGTTCGCCGGTGACATCCAGCACCTCACCGATGAAGGCCAGCTGCGGGAGATCGCGCACGCTGAAGTCCTTCTGCGAGATGGCATCGGTGACCACGCCGCCCATGGTGACCTCGGCGGTGCGCCAGCCTTCGGTGCCCGCCGGCTTGAGCTGCCAGTGGTTGAGCGCCTTGGCCAGCTGCTCGAGACGCGCGTTGGAGAGCTCGGCGAGGCTGCGCTCGCTGATGCGGCCGGCATCGGCGTCCTGCCACTCGACCAGCGACTGGGCGAGACGCTTGGGCAGGCGCTCGCCAAGCCAGGGACCGATCTGGCGCTTGGGATGCTGCTCACGCAGGGCCAGCAGCTCGGCGTAGGCGTCCACCCCCGGCAGCAGATCGATGTCCAGTGGCTGACCGGGCGTCCACCAGCTGGAGGCCTGCAGCATCGCCGGGCCGGAAAGCCCACGGTGGGTGATCAGCATCGGTTCGCGATACTGGCCCTTGCCGGCAGTGACGCTGACGTCACAGGCAAGCCCGGACAGCGGCGACAGGCGCTCCTTCCACTGCGAGGTCAGCGTGAACGGCACCAGCGCCGCGTAGGTCTCGGTGACCTCGAGCCCGAACTGGCGCGCGATATCATAGCCAAAGCCTGTCGCGCCCAGCGTCGGGATCGACATGCCACCGGTCGCCACTACCACCCGCCCTGCCGTATGCGTGCCGTTGCTGGTCTCGACCCGCATGCCCTCACCCGCACGTTCCAGCGAAGTGATGCGCGTGTTGAGACGAATCTCCGCCCCGGCCCACTCGCACTCCGTCATCAGGATCGCCAGCAGATCCTTGGCGGAATCCGCGCAGAACAGCTGCCCCGGCTTCTTCTCGACATGCTCCAGCCCGTGACGCTCCACCAGCTCGAGAAAGTGATGCGGCGTGTAGCGCTTGAGTGCCGAGATGCAGAAGTGCGGATTGCGCGAGAAGAAGTTGGACGGCCCGGCATCCAGGTTGGTGAAATTGCAGCGCCCGCCACCTGACATCAGGATCTTCTTGCCGGCCTTGTTGGCGTGGTCCAGCACCAGCACGCGCTTGCCCTGATAGCCCGCCGTGGCGGCACACATCAGGCCTGCCGCGCCTGCGCCGATGATGATGACGTCGTATGTGGCCATGCTGGAAACCTCGTGCAACAAGAAGAGAAAGACGGTGCTGAAACGCCGAGTGCTCGAGTAGAGGCACCGTGGTGGCCCGACTGTGCCAGACACCGGCCGCGCAGTTTACCAGAAGCCACGCCCGGTTTCGGGCTCCCACCGCCCCCTGGCAACATGTGGAACGCGGATTGGCCATCAAAAGGAGCGCTGCGGATATCCACAGCGCTCCTTTTCATCTCGCACGTCAGCTCGCACGTCAGCTCGCACGTCAGCTGACATGCCATCTCGTCAGGTTCTGTCGTGTCTCGCTGGACATGACGTCAAGCCAAGAGCCTGCTCACCTCACCTGTCACATTCCGGCATGCAGCCCCAGTCCCAGAGCCGCCGACAGACCGATACCGGCCGCCATGAGCAGGCCGCCCAGGGGGCGCCGACGTTTCATCTGCCACCACATCCACAGGCCAGTCAGCCCCCACATCACCATCACGCAGGCCATGACATCCACGACCACGGCCCACAGCCACTCCAGCACGCTGCTCTTGTAGCCATGCTGCTTGTGCAGATGCGTCAGGGTTTCGCCAAGCCCCGCGCCGGGCTGGACCTGCCCGACGGGCTGGCCCTTCAGCTTGCCTGAATACAGGTCCAGCTGAGCAGTGAAGCGCTGGCCGCTGCCGTCCTCCAGTGTGAAGTCGAGCGTCCCCTTGCCATTGAGCGGCTGACGTTCACTGGCGCCGATCGCCTCGCGAAGACGGGCCTGCTGACTGACCAGTGGCACCGCCAGTGGCGAGGTGTCAGGAAGCGTCAGGGTCTGGCCGGCCAGCGGCATGCGAGCAGGACGAGCCGACGCATTTCCCGCGGCGTTTTCCTGCATGGCGATGCGCCGCCCCTCACCGTGGGAAAGATCCACCATGTAGCGCTGACGCATGTCCGCTCCCCGGGAATCCAGCAGCAGAGACAACGGCGCCCCTTCGAGCGCCTGCGGGTCAACCAGCGTGAATTCGTGACGCCCCGAGGAGACTCGGTTCATTTCCGCCACGGTGGCCACGGCCAGAGCCTGGGCATCCACCGGGCCCAACGCGGCGCGTTGCAATGCCTCGGACGACAAGGGTGTCTGCTGGATGTCGCGATACAGACCGGGATGGTTCATCAGGAAGGCGCTCACGCCATACAACAGCACGAAGGGCACCAGCGCGACGCCGCAATACAGATGCAGAGAGCGGATCCAGGGATTGAGTCGCTGCGCCAGGGTCTTGCGCCGCCCTCGCTGACGGGGGGTGTCCTGACGCATGGAAGTGGCGCGCGAGGCGGGCCGTTGAGCGGGGGCACCGGGTGCGACATCTGACATGATGACTCTGTTCCTGGGGTGAGCGACGACAAGGTGGATGCACACGCCTTCGCGCGGGTGCGATCAAGAGGCGCAGATGATAAGACAAATACACCTCATCGGCGAATGATTCTCACATGCAGTCACATCGCGCAATCGAATGGCGCGGATCGTCGACGCCAGATGGCAGATCGCCCCCGCTGCCAGAGGCAACGGGGGCGATCAGAGCGACGATTTCACGCCAGGGAGCAGACGTGCTCGCTCAGACGATGACGCCCTGGCTGCGCAGGTAGTCATCGTAGGTGCCGGAGAAGTCGACCACACCCTCGGCATTCAGCTCGATGATGCGCGTGGCCAGCGAGCCGACGAATTCACGGTCGTGGCTGACGAAGATCAGCGTGCCCGGATAGTTTTCCAGCGCGAGGTTGAGTGCCTCGATGGACTCCATGTCCAGGTGGTTGGTCGGCTCATCCATCACCAGCACGTTGGGCTGCTTGAGGATCAACTTGCCGAACAACATGCGACCCTGCTCACCACCGGAAAGCACCTTGACCGACTTCTGGATGTCGTCATTGGAGAACAGCATGCGGCCCAGGGTGCCACGCACGACCTGTTCGCCCCCACCGGTCCACTGCGACATCCAGTCGTAGAGGCTCATGTCGTTGGCGAAGTCATGCGCGTGGTCCTGCGCGTAGTAGCCGACTTCCGCGGCGTCGGTCCACTTCACTTCACCGGCATCCGGGTGCATCTCGCCGACCAGGGTGCGCAGCAGCGTGGTCTTGCCGATACCGTTCGGGCCGATGATGGCGACACGCTCACCGGCGGCGACCGTGAAGCTGAAGTTCTCGAACAGGGTGTTGCCATCGAAGCCCTTGGCAAGCTTGTCGATCATCACCGCGTTGTTGTGGACCTTTTTGGTCTGCTCGAAGCGGATGAACGGGCTGACGCGTGAGGACGGCTTGATCTCGTTGAGCTGGATCTTGTCGATCTGCTTGGCACGCGAGGTCGCCTGCTTGGCCTTGGAGGCGTTGGCGGAGAAGCGGCTGACGAAGGACTGCAGCTCGGCGATCTGCGCCTTCTTCTTGGCGTTGTCGGCCTGCAGCTGTTCACGCGCCTGGGTGGCGGCGGTCATGTACTCGTCATAGTTGCCCGGGAACAGACGCAGCTCACCGTAATCCAGGTCCGCCATGTGGGTGCAGACACTGTTCAGGAAGTGACGGTCGTGCGAGATGATGATCATGGTGCTGGAGCGCGCGGTCAGCACGCCTTCCAGCCAGCGGATGGTGTTGATGTCCAGGTGGTTGGTCGGCTCATCGAGTAGCAGGACGTCAGGATCGGAGAACAGCGCCTGCGCCAGCAGCACGCGCAGTTTCCAGCCCGGCGCGACTTCACTCATCGGCCCCAGGTGCTGCTCAATGGGGATATCGAGGCCCATCAGCAGCTCACCGGCACGCGCTTCGGCGGTGTAGCCGTCAAGCTCGGCGAATTCGACCTCGAGGTCGGCGACCTTCATGCCGTCTTCCTCGCTCATCTCCGGCAGCGAGTAGATGCGATCACGCTCGGCCTTGACCACGGCCAGGCGCTCGTGGCCCATGATGACGGTGTCGAGCACCGTGTATTCCTCATAGGCGAACTGGTCCTGACGCAGCTTGCCCAGACGGGTGTTGGGCTCGAGCATGACGTGGCCACCGGACGGCTCAAGATCGCCGCCGAGAATCTTCATCATGGTCGACTTGCCGCAGCCGTTGGCGCCGATCAGGCCATAGCGATTGCCACGACCGAATTTGGCGGAGACGTCTTCAAACAGCGGCTTGGCACCGAACTGCATGGTGAGATTGGCGGTAGAGATCACGAGGGAATATCCGTTTGGAATGAAAAGGTGGGCGGTGACGAAGCGTCACGCTGGCGCCGGATGATACGGGGTCTGGAATCGCGGTCCGTCAGGCATCAGCCACGGAAGAAGACTTCCAGCAGGTGATAGCCGAACTTGCTCTTCAGCGGCCCCTGCAGGGTATTGAGCGGGCCCTTGAAGATGGCGCGATCAATGCCGCCGACCATCTGGCCGGGGCGCACTTCGCCCAGGTCACCGCCCCGCTTGCCGGAAGGACAGGTGGAGTGCTTCTTCGCCAGCTTCTCGAACGGCTGGCCGCGCTCCAGTGACTGCTTGAGACGCTGCGCCTCGGCCTCGGTCTTCACCAGAATGTGGCGTGCCATGGCAATACGAGCCATCTCATGTCCTCTTGCAAGCGAATGCGTGCCTGTCTTCTCCCGGTTCGCGTTCTGTCCCTCCGAGGTGCCGTCCTGTCAGCGACGACCTGCGACAACAGGCGCATGACGAGGGACATGGCGGGAGGCCAGACGAAAGATGAGGGAGACAACAGCCAACAAGGTGAATCTGAAGGCGGGCATGATAACAGCTCAGGAAGACAGACGCTGCAGTGCGTGTTCGCAGCCGCTTCTGACAGGCGAGCCTCCGGTAACGCCAGACGCAGGCGCGGAGATCGAGACCCGTCTCGCGCCATCAGGTGTTGCCGGGAGATCTCGGAGCGTCACACCGAAAGAAGGAGGGGGGGAACTGGCGACACGCAGATGCCTGGCAGGACATGCGCGTCAGAGACTCACGCATGTCCTGCCAGGCAGCTACGAGGACCGGGAAAGGCAAGGTTCCAGCACATGCCATGTTCCCGGCCACTTGCTCACACCTTCCCCGTCATCTTGCGCCGTCTTTCTAGAGCAGGCCGGCCTGGACATCATCCTGTATGCCCTGAAGGCCGACATCGTCGCTCATCGGCGCCTGCTCATCATTGGAGACCGGAATCGCGTCGCCGTCCTCGAGCATGCTCATCATCGCGAGTGCATTCGGTGAGCCAGCCGGAGTCACATCCGGATCACGCGTGATCTGGAAGGACGCCAGATCCTGTGAACCGCCATTGAAGGTGATACGCAACACCTGCACCCCCTCCTCCAGGTCCAGCGTCAGCGAGGGGCCATCGACATAGACTCCCCAGGCACCGGAATTGGGTAGCGTGCCACTGGCCTCGTCATAGAACGAGCCATTCTTCTCCACCGAGGCCGTGATGCTGCGCCCATTGTCAGGAGCGGAGGTGACGAATGACAGCGTGTGAGCGCCGGCCTGCTCGACATCGATGGTGTACTCAAGCCATTCACCATCCTCTACCCAGCCTATCGCTTCCCCCTCACCGACGATATCCACCGGTGTATCGCGATAGTTCGAGCCGAACTGAGCGCTGGAGAGCTCGTTGTAGGCCTCCCCTTGCCCGCCTTCATCAAAGTTGACGGCATCGAGGCTGAGTCCCTCATCCGCCTGCACCTGCCAGGGGATGCCTCCCGCATTGAAGGCCTGCTGACCATCAAGGGAGAGCGAGAATCCCTGCAGGTCCATGGAACCGCCATTGAAGGTCAGTCGCAGCACCTGCTCTCCAGCCTCCAGGGTCACCTGGGCGGTCTCGGTACCCACGAAACTGGTCCAGCTACCGGTCGGTGAGACCCCTACCGGTGTGGCGCTGGCGTACGGGGCGTCGGCCTCCTTGGCAAAGGTTGCGGTAATGCTGCGCTGCCCTCCCCCCGTGACTCCCAGGGAAGCCAGGAAGGCCATGTCGTAGGTACCGGCCTGTTCGACGTTCAAGGTGTACTCCACCCATTCGCCATCCTCGATCCAGCCGATGGCGCTGCCGCCGCTGGCCATGTCCACGCCCTCACCGCGAACATCGGTCCCCTCCTGCACCTCGCTGGAATCGTTGTAGGCGACATCCTGTCCGCCTTCATCGTAATTCACCGCCTCAAGGCTGAAGTCACTGCCTACCTGCCAGGGCTGACCATCGTCGGTGTGCGCCTGCTGGCCATCGTCCACCGGCGCCACCAGCGTCAGATTCAGCGAGGCCAGATCCAGCTGTCCGCCGTTGAAGGTCAACCTGAGCACCTGCTCACCTTCCTCCAGCGTGAAGGTCAAGGGACCCACATCGGTGAAGTTGGTGAAACCGTCGGTGTCCGGTACCGCCACCGCCTGGCCCTCGGTATAGAAGCTGCCGTCCTGCTCGAAGGCGGCGGTGATCGACTTGCCGTCGGAAGTCGCCGAGGCGGAGAAGTTCAGCTCATAGGTGCCCGCCGTCTCGACATTCAGGGTGTACTCGAGCCACTCACCGTCGGCCACATAGCCGATGGCCAGGCTGCCATTGGAGATATCCACCGCTTCGTCTGATCGGAAGCCATCGCCCTGGTGGGCCTGCGTGGTGTCGTTGTAGGCGACGCCCTGGCCACCGTTGTCGAACAGGCGCGCTTCCAGTGTCAGGCCATCGCTTCCCACCGCCCAGGCAGTCTCGCCGGCATTGAAGGCGCTCTGTCCCACCGGCTCGGGATTGTCGAGGAAGTTCGGCACACCGTCGTTGTCATCGTCGTCGTACAGATCCACTCGTCCATTGCCGTCAGCATCTTCCGCCCCTGCGGGATCGTAGGTAGTGACGTTCTCCACCAGGAAGATGTTGTCGTTGTAGTCGTAGTTCACCCCCGCGTAATCCTGGATCACGATATAGGTATCCGGGATTTCGTTGCCGGCGGCGTCCCTGGCCACATACACACGGATCAGATGACCATCATTCTCGTCCCAGTTGAGATTGTTGCCGGGAGTGCCGATGGCATCGACGGTGTCCTCATGGAGGTTGGCGTCGGGATCGGACCAGGAAATATAGCCCTGGCGGCCCGATATCTCAGCGAAGAAACCAAAGGGCGCATCGCGATCCAGGGTGGTGGTGGTCAGCAGATCTCCCTCATTGAGCGTGCGTGGCAGCAACGTCTGACCATCGGCCTCGTCGTGGGCCAGCACCTCGTCGATATCACGGCTGTCGACGTCGTGGATGAACAGTCGTGCCACGTCGCCCTGGGTATGGTAAGCCGCCAGCTGAGTGATCTTGATCGGCGAGCCTCCATCGGCGCGCTGGAAGTACGGAGACAGGATCTCATCGCCGTTGGCCTCCACCAGCCCTCCCTGGTTCATCTGCCCTTCGGCAACATTGGTCGAGTAGCCGAAGGCATCGATGATCTCCTGCACTCCCGGTTCCTGGCCGCTTTCTGAGCGATTCTGGGCCAGGCCGGCAAGCTCGATGACCTTCTCTCCCTCATCCGCATCACTTGAAGTGATGATCAGGCTGGACTCGTAGAGGCTGCCATCGTTGGGGTCATCGGCGATGAAGCGCACGATCACATCGACTGACTCACCCGGCTCCAGCGTCACCGCAGTGAAGGCCTCCGTCAGCTCGAACAGCGTCGCATCACTGACCTCGACGCGACTGATGTCGAGACTCTCGAAGCCATCATTTCTCAGCGTGACGGTCACCTCGTCATGCACCTCCTGCGCGGCATTGGCCGGATTCTCGATGCGCGACATCACCAGGCGATCGTTGGAAGGCACGCCGTCATTGTTGATGACCGTCAGCTCACCACCAGATACCGGTGTCACGCCCTCGATGAGGAACATGTTGTCGTTGTAGTCATAGTTGATCCCGGTGTAATCCATGATCCCCAGGTAGGTGTCGGGAATCACGTTGCCCTCGGCATCGAGTGCCCGGAACATGCGCACGGTATAGCCGCGCTCGATACCCTCGGCATCGGCCGGCGGGGTGCCGCCTCCGGTCGGGTTGAGTGACGGGTCCGTGGACAGATTGGCCACTTCGATACCGAACACGCCACTTCCGGCCCACCCGGCCGGGATATCATCGAGCCCGAAGGTCGCGGTGGCGAAGTTGCCGTTGCCCAATACCGGCAGGATCGACTGGTTATTGTCGCCCGCGTGATTGGAGAAGATCACGTCCTGCCCCTTGTCGCCGGGGTTGTGGATACCCAGCGTCGCCCCGCCACCGCCGTGATAGGCCGCCAGCTGGGTGATCCTGGCCTCGCCAGCCCCCTCGGCCAGAGACCAGTAGCGCGATAGCACCTCGTCATCATTGACCGGGCGATACAGATCGAAGTCGTTGAGTACCGAATTCTCTCCGCCACCGACGGTCGACAAGCCTTCGATACGGTTACCGAAGCCGAACACCTCCCACACCTCGTTGACGTTGGGCTCCCAGCCACCCTCGTCACGCGCCTGCCAGAAGCCTGCCATGTGGATCTCGGCGATCGGAGAGTCGGCATCGTTGGTGGTGAGACGGATACGGCCCTCGAAGACCCCATCACCGGCATTGTTGGACGGCGCGGTGTAGCTGTCCCGGTCGAACAGCACCGTGACCTCGAGGGATTGCCCCGCGGCCAGCGTCAGGCCATCAAACACCTCGGGGTCCGCCAGCGTGAAGGGGCCGTCGATGTCGGCATCGAGCACTTCCAGCACATCGCTGCCGGTGTTGGAAATGGTGACCGTGGCACTTTCCTTGAAGTCACGATCGGGATTCGAGCCGCTGTTGTCGTCCAGATAACTGAAGTGCAGGCGATCGGAGTAGTAGGCGGCATCACCGCTCTCTACCACGATATCGGCGTTGTCGCTGCCGACCACCGGCATCACATCGAGATAGTCGAGATCATCGGCACCATCGGCGGTGGACACCGCACGCAGGTTGTACTCCACCCCGGCCTCGAGCTCGACATAGGTACCCTCTTCACCAGCGTCACCCACTCCCGGATAGGCCAGCAGTTTCACCGACTGCCCGTTGAGCGTCAGGGCCAGGCCCTGACCATCATCGGCGCCCGCGTTCGCGGCCAGATCCAGACGATAGAGTCCGCTGCTGTCCACGCTGAAGTAGAAGTCGGCGGTCAGCTCGTTGAGGGTGCGTGCGCTGTCACCGCTCTCGAGCTCGATGCGCGACCCGTTCGAGACATCGGCATAGACCGGGATGAAGCTGTCGGACGGTGCATTCGGCACCTGCAGCAGATCGATGTTCGGCCCCACGGCACCCGGCGCGGTCAGGGTGATGGTGTTGCTGCCCTGCTGCAGAGCGACCAGCGTGTTCTGGAAGAACCAGTCGCTCTCGTCAGCGTTGCTCTGGCCTTCGAAGTTCAACACCCCGAGGTCGACACCATTGATCGCAAGCCCCAGGGGACGGTCATCCTTGGTCGCGGCAAGCGCGTAGCGGAAGGCGATGTCATAGCTTCCCGTCTCGGCGACATCGAGTGTCCAGGTAATGGTCTGATCACCCGTTCCCGCGAAGTCGACGTACCCATCACCGGACGCGTTGCGATCATCATCGCTTGTCAATACCACCACGGCGCCATCGAGCACTGCCCCCTCGGCCTCGTACTCATCGACGCCAGGCGTGGTATCCGGCGCTTCCTGCAGGATCTCCAGCTGGTCGATATTGGGGCCGGTGTCGGCGGTGGCCTGCAGGCGCACCGTGTTCTGACCACTGACCAGCGTCGCTGCCACGGCCTCGGTCAACCACTCGGCCCAGGCTGCATCCCCCGTCAGGCCGTCGGGCGGACTGAAGTCAAACACCCCGACACTGACATTGTTGACGAACACTTCCAGCGGGCGATCGGCATTGCCGCCGTTGGCATAGCGCAGATGCAGCACCGAGTCGCCAGCCTGCTCGGCATCCAGCTCGAACGTGAAGGTGAGGAAGTCGGCATTGGTAGACCCGAAGTCCGCATAGCCACCTGGCGTGCCGTCGGTGTCGTCGGTATTGCCATCGAGCCCGAAGGCACCGGGGCGCAGGCCATTGGGCAGGTCCGGCTGGTTGGTCTCGGGGTTGTCGATGTCGCGAATCTGGATCTCGGCGTCCGTCCCCGTCGCGAGCGTCACGGCGGTGCCGTCGTCAGGCGTCCTGTCCTCGGCCTGAATGACCAGCAGCGAGACCAGCTCATCCGTCGGGTCGACAGGGTCCACGGGGTCGACCGGGTCCACCACCCCGCCCGGTGCCGGGTCGAGGCGAATGATCTGGCTCTGGCCATTGCCGCGATTCAGGGTCAGCAGATAAAGCTGGCCGGTGACCGGATTCTCGATGATGTCCAGTGGGTCGACGTAACTGATGACGTTGCCCTCAGGATCACGCAGTACGTCATCGCCAATCACGTTGCCGTTGGCATCCAGCGTGATCGAGCGCACGTCATCGCCGCCGGAGTACTCGGTGAACAGCACGTTGCCCTGCAGATTGCCGCCGAAGACATCACTGGTGTATTCCACTGCGCCGTTGGGCGAGCGATTCTCGCCGAGCGAATAGACACCCGAGATATCGTAGGTGCCCTCGGGGTTGGTGCCTGTCGGATACTTGTCGACCTGATTGGGGTCGGTGGCACTGGTCGGATTGCCGCCGTTCAGGATGTACTCGTCGCGCAGCGGGTTGGGATGCCCGTAATAGCCTCCCTCGACGATCTTGAACAGATAGTCATCCTGCTTCTCGACACTGGTGTAGCGCTCGTCCTCCGGCGTCGACGGGTCATCCGGCACGTTGCCGCCTGCCGCCGAACCGTTGGTCGGCACGTACAGGAAGCCATTGGAATGCCACACCAGGTCGTAGGCGTTGCGCGCCCCGGTGGCAAAGATCGTCAGCACCGCGTCGCTGGCGTAGGGGTCGTAGTAGGACTCGAGCACGTTGCCGGACTCGTCCTGCACCGTGGCGACACCACGATCATCGAACACCAGGAACTCGCCATTGCCCATCGGGATCGGGTCGTCCTTGGGATGGCCATCCGGGTCATCGAAGCGAGTATTCTGGCCGTTGTCGGGAAGCGGCTCGGTAGTGACATCGAAGCCACCGGGAGGCGCATCGCGGGTCGGGTCGATCTCCATCACCGCGGCATTCAACAGACGCTCCGGACGATTGCCCCAGGCGCTGTCCGGCTCGCCCATGGCAGAGTTGGAGCCCTGGATCAGATACAGCAGATGACTCGGGACATCGGGATTGGTCTCGGCGTCGTAATCCGGATTCGCGCGGAACTCCAGGCTGTTGGTCACATGATCGCCATTGGAGCGTGGCAGGCCAGTGATGTAGGGCTCGGCGGTGCCCGAGAACTCGCTACCGCCCTCCAGGGTGATCTTGGTGATCCGGCCACTGAAGTCGGGCACGCCGTTGTCACGGCCAGACAGCGGGATCGGATAGTTGTCGGTGATCCACAGCACGTCGGGATCGGTGGGGTCGATCACCAGCCCGATGATCCCGCGGCGATCATTGCTGGCATCGGCCCCGTCCTGATGGAAGTAATCGCTCGGCAGCGAAAGCTCCTGACGGTTGCCGAGGGAGCCATCGACGGGGTCGATGTCGTAGCGCAGGATCTGCCCCCCAATGGTCGCGATGTACATCGTCGAGCCATCGGCGGTGATCTCCAGCGAGGTGAAACCGAAGGCGTTGTCAGAGGCACCGTCGAGTTCCACCACATCATTGAAGGCCACATCGCGAGCGACGATCTCCGGGGCTTCGCCGGTGATGAAGGTGTTGGTGTACTTCTGGAACTCACGGGTCGGCGCGTCCAGGTCGTCGTTGGCGCCACGATCCTGGAAGCCGTCGATGATCAGCGTATAGCTGGTGAACTCCTTGAGCGTCTGGCTCGGCGAGATGGTCAGGGAATCGAAGCCACCGGTGGTGTTGGCGTTGAAGCTGACCTCCTCTCCGGTCAGCGTCTCGATCAGCCGGATCGAACCGTCAGCCAGGCTCTCGAGCAGTGCCCCGCCGCGACCGTCCACCACCGAGATGCCGACGAAGATGTCGGACGTCGGGTCGACCCCGCTCGGCAGGCCGCCGTCGTCGGGGTCCAGATCGACTTCCACCTCGTTGTCACCGACCCCAGCGATGGCGCGCGCGTCAGTGAAGAAGGCGTAATCCTCGGCGGCGATGCGATCATCTTCCGGCGTCAGGTCCGGCAATGCCTGGATCTCGAGGTACTGGATCTCGGTGTTCTCGTTGTCGAGCCCCAGGGAATCCAGTGTCAATCGCCCATCACTGACCTGCACGATGCGGGTGACCAGATCCGAGCGGAAGCCATCGGTATCATCTGACGGATTGCCGTCCGCCGGGAAATCATCGGGCCGGAACGGGGTGAAGGGATCATTGAACAGCTCGCCCTCGGCATTGAGCACGTTGCGACTGTCGTAGGGCCCGGAGGTATCCCCGATGGAGACGGTGACCTCGTAGTAGCCATCGTCCAGCTCGATCTCCCAGCCGGCGCGCACATAGGCGCTTCCCGGCTGGTCGAAGTGGGCGTAGGTGCCCTGGCGCGGGTCGAGCCCGGCGATGTCATCGGTGCGATCATTCACCGCCACGCTGGTCAGCGCGCTGATGTCCAGCGGCTCGGTGCCGGGCTCGCCGTCGTAGATCGACGCCTCGGTGATCCAGCCGTACTGATGGGTCTGGCCGTCCACGGTCACCGATTGGGTGCCGAAGGCCTTGCCGTTGTCGGCGATGTAGCCATCCGGCACCGCGGTGCCTTCGGGCTGGAAGTTGATCTTGACCGAGAAGCGCTCGCCCGGCTCCACCGGACGCTCCGGCACCACGCCATCACGGCTCACCGTCAGGCTGTCGATGTTGGGGCCGGCGTTGCCCAGGTTGGCAAGGCGAATGGTGTTGTCGCCGGCTTCGAGCTCCACCTCGAGCGTCGTGGTGGTCCAGTTCTCCCAGCCGGCGGCGTCGGTCCCCGTGGAGGCAAAGGCCAGATTCCCCTGACTCAGCCCGTCCACCAGGATGTCCATGGGGCGATTCGCGCCGTTGGAACCGGCATTGGTATAGCGAACCTCCAGGGTGTAGGTACCGGCCTCATCGACCGCCACCTGGAACTCGGCGGCGTCACCGGCGTCGGCTCCCATGTCCAGATAACCGGTGCCGGTAAAGTCATCCCACAGCCCATCTGGCCCGGAGGCGACATTGGTTTCCGGATTGTCGGCATCGCGCACCTGGGTATCACCGTCGGTATCGATGATGGTCAGCGCCTCGCCCTCGATGGCGAAGTTGAATGCAGGCGTGCCGTCGCCTTCCGCGAAGCTGACCACCTCGCTGGCGCTGGCCTCATTGCCGGTGGCATCGGTGACGAACAGCGAGACGGCGAGATCGCCGCTCTGATCATCGAGCTGGCCGCTCAGATCCAGCGTGATGTTGCCATCGGCGTCCGGCGTCACTGCCTCACGGGTCGCGCCGCCGTCGAAGGACACGGCAACGCTGGTCACGTCATCATCGATGCCGGAGACGTTGAAGACTGCCGCCGCCAGCTGACTGGCATCGAGAGTGTCGTCAGCCGCGACGATGGCGAGATCGCCGTCCTCATCGGCACTCACATCCTCCGGGATCGGGCCGCTGCCGGCGTCGGTCACTTCGATGCGATCGATGTTGGGGCCGGTGGTGGCGCCAGCGGGAATCGCCAGCACGATGGCGTTGCTGCCCGCCTCCAGGCTGACAGTGAAGGTCTCGAAGACCCAGTGGTCGAAGCCTTCTTCCCCGCCGCTGCCGTCCGGGTCCGTGCTGGCCATGGCCAGCATCAGCGGATCGCCGCCATTGATCACCAGATCCAGCGGACGATCGGTATTGGTGGCGTAACGCACACTGATGTCGTACTGACCGGCCTGGGCCACCTCGATCTGCCAGGCGACGTTATCGCCAGCCGTGTCGCCGAAGTCCAGATAGCCGGTACCGGAGAAGCCCGGCCGCAGACCGTTCTCCAGATTCGCATTGTCTTCGGGATTGTCGGCATCGCGCACTACGGTATCCGTCGCGTTGGCGCCGTCATCGAAGCTCGTCACCGTGCCGTCTTCGGCCTGCAGACGCAGGGGCGAGAACGGCGCTTCATCGACATCATTCACGGTGACCGAGAGCTGCGCGGTGGTGGAGAGGTCGCCGTCACTGACGCTGACCTCGACGTCATAGACGCCATCTTCGTCATCATCGACCGCCAGCTCGAAATCGCGGGCACTGGTGAAGCTCAGCACGCCGGTGGTGGCGTCAATGGTGAACAGCGGAGAGTCAGCCCCGCCAGTGATGGCGAATACCGGCGCGTTGAGGCCGAGAGTCCCCCCGTCTTCATCGACGAGCGGGATCGCGCCAATCTCGGTCAGGTTCTCATCCACTGCAAACGCGGTCTGGTCGATGGCGATGCTCTCATTGAGATCTGCCACGGTGATCAGGGTGTCCTGTGACACGCTGTCCTCGCCATCGGTCACCGTCACGGTCAGCTCGTAGACACCATCTTCATCGCTGTCGGCGGCCAGCTCCGCGTCCGGTGGATTGAGGAAGGCGATTCCTCCACTCGCCACGTCGTAGGTGAAGAGCGCGGCATCGGCACCGGACAGCGTCACCGTCAGGCTGTCGCCATCGGCATCCTCAAGCACCAGACTTGCCACGCCAGCACTGTTCTCGTCGACACTGATCGCGGCACCGAGTCCCGCCAGGGTCGGGGCAGTATTGACCGGCTCATCGATACGCTCGAATTCAAGCGAGTCGATACGCATCAGCTCGCCACCGGCACCACGCAGTTCGAGGCTTGCCAGATCACCGGCGGTGACCTCGACGGGCGTCTCGAAGACGATTTCCTTGCGGTTGCCGCTCTGGCCTGCATTTCCGCGCGCGCCACTGCCGACGAAGGTGCCGAAGTCGTCGTTCAATACCACGTCGGCGCTCAGGCTATCGGTTGTCGTGTTGCGCGCTTCAAGCACGGTGTCACCGATGGTCAGGGTCAAGGTGCCTTCACCGTCGGTTTCATCGAACACATAGAGGCGCACGATGTACCAGCCCGGCTCCACGCCGCCCGCCGAGAGATCAGTGCCGATCGTCGCCGGCGCATTGCTGGTCAGACGAATCAGCTGCTCGTTGGACGCCGACGCACTGCCGGTGACGATCAGGTTACCGGCGTCGAGATCCGTGAAATCTTCCGCCTCGATCGTGATGCTATCGCCAACCTGGGTGCCTTCGATGATGAAGCTCAGCGACTGGGTCGCTGACAGACCACTCGGGTCGGTGGCGCGCACGACAACATCGAAGGTGCCTCCTTCACTTGGCGTGCCTTGAATGACGCCATCGATCACCTCGAGTCCGGCAGGCAGATCCTCGGCCGTCAATGTCAGGCTGTCGCCATCGGCATCGGAGAACAGCGAGGCGAAGTCCGCCAGCGGAATCTGGAGGAAGCTCTCGCCCACCTCTCCAAAGTAGGGCTCGAGAGCGGCAGGCTCCGCCACCGGGGCGTCGTTGACGTTCTCGATGCTCAAGGCGAAGTCGGTATCGGTACTGGCGGTGCCATCATCGGCGGTCACCGTGATGGTGTAATCGCCCGGCACCAGACCAGCGAGGCTCCCGGACAGCACAGTGTCGCTGATACTCAGCCCGTCCACGGTGACCGGCAGGCCATCGCCATCGGTGACCCGGAAGCTGAAGGCGAGGTCATCGCCATCGTCATCGACGAAGGGCAGGTCAACCTCGAGATTCGCGCCTTCGTCGAGACTCAGATCAGCGATGCCACCCCCCACCACGCGCGGTGCGCTGTTGGTGTCATCGACATCGGCTTCTGACAGGCTTACGCCACTGAAGCTCGCACTGCCCTTGGCGCCCACATCATCGTCGTTGACGAAGACCAGCGAATCGAGGGTGATGCCCGCATGCGCCGAGAGATCGATGGTGAAGCGCAAGGTGCCATCGCCATTGTCGATGCCCTGCCCACGCAGATCGACAAAGCCACCCTGCGTCTGGCTGCCGCCCAGCTGATAGACACTGTTTCCGCCATTGAACGGATTGGAATCGGCATCGAAGCCGATGGCAACGATCTCGGGGACCGGCGAATCGGATATGGCCACATCCAGGGTCAGGATGCTGCCACTGGTGATCGTGTAGTCCTCCGGCAGGGCTGCCCGCTTCCAGACATTGTCGTTCAACGTCAGAGTGCCACCGTCGTCTTCCACCACCGCCCCCGTGCCAACGGTGGGATTGTCCTGGGTCGCGTTGTAGGCGCTGATCGTGGCGTCATCGAAGGTGACATCCAGCGTCACGCTGCCGACGACGGCCAGCGTGACTGCCTCCGCGACACTCGCCTCATTACCGGCGGCATCGGTCACGATAAGGGTCACGATCACATCGCCCGGGGCCTGTGTGGAGAGATCGACCGTCAAGGTGTCGCCATCGCTGACAACGGACTGACGGGTCACGCCGCCGTCGAAGCTGATCTCGAGAGTCGAGCCGTCATCGATCCCCGCGACACCGAATACCACGCTGGCGCTGTCATCCGCCTCGATGGCATCTTGCGGGCCTTCGAGTGCCAGGTCGCCCCCCTCATCGGCGGTGGTATCCAGCGTCAGTGCCAGGCTCTGTTCGGCACGGTTGCCGAAGGCATCCATGGCGATCAGCGTGACCGACAGATCGCCATCAGCGAATCCCGACAGGTCCAGCGTGAAGCTGCCATCCGGGTTCGGCACCACCTCCTGGACCGTGATTCCCTCATCGAAGGTCACGCCGACGAAGGTGATGTCGGCATCCAGTCCGCTGACGCTGAAGCCCGCTTCACCGACGGTCGCGCCATTGAGGAGGGGGTCTACGGCGGTAAAGGTCAGCACAGAGGCATCGGCATCCGCCACGACATCCCCTACCGGGCCCGTGCCCGCCGTGGTGACCTCCAGGCGATCGACATTGGGCCCATTGCTGCGTCCATCAGGGATCGTCAGCGTGACGGTGTTGTCACCGACCTCCAGACTCGTCGTCAGGGTGTGGTAGCTCCAGACATCGAAACCCTCAGGGTCGACGTTGCCGGCGTTGGGGTCAGTCCCGACAAAGGCGAGCTCGGAGGACTCGCCGTCATTGATCGAGAGAGCCAACGGACGCGCGCCATTGCTGGCATAGCGGAAGTTGAGGTCGTAGTCGCCCGCCTCGGCCACATTGACGGTGAAGGTCAGGCTGTCACCCGGCGCACTGCCGAAATCCACGTAACCGGTGCCGGAAAAGTCCGGGCGCAGTCCGACAAAGCCACCGGCCTCGGGATTCGCGGCGTCACGCACCACGGTGGCGGCCCCGTTGTCAGCGCCCAGCACGGCATCCTCGGCTTGCATCACGACTGGCGCAATCACCGGATCGACAGGCTCCACCGCATCGGCCTCCAGAAGCGCCACCTCGATCTTGTCGATGTTCGGCCCGTTGGTCGCGCCGCCCAGACGCAGGGTATTGCTGCCCGCGGCCAGCGTGATCTCCAGCGTCTCGGTCGACCAGCCCTCCCACGCGGAAGGCCCGCCATTGCCTGGCTGGTTGTCCGCGGGCACATCATCGACATCATCGGGGTAGTAGCCCGGCGCCTCTACCGCTGCGAACTGGAAGGTGCCGACCTGACTTTGCGTGTCGTCATCGACCAAAAAGAGATCAATGGGACGCGCCGAGCTGCTGGCATAGGTCGCGGTGACGCTGTACGTGCCGGCGGTAGCCACCTCGAGAGTGAAGTCACCGTAGGCCTCGGCATTGCCCGATGCCCAGTCGAGATAGCTGGCGCCTTCGGCGCCGACCCGGAAGGTTTCCCTGCCATTGGTGAAGCTGGCGATATTGTCGAGAGTCACCACACGATTGGTGCCAGCGTCGGCGACATCAGACGTCGGGCCGATATCGAGGTCCTCACCCTGAATGACGAAGACGTCCGGGTCCGGTGCACGCACTTCCAGATAGTCGACGTTGGGGCCACTGGCCCCGTTGGAGGTGAAGGACACCGTGTTCTCGCCCGCCTGCAGCTGAACGCGAATGGTACGCTCGCCGAACTCACTGAAATCAGTGGCGTCGCCGGTCAGGGACGTGCTCGGCAGATCAAACATTCGATCCTGAAGTTCGCCATTGACGTCCAGGCGCAATGGGCGGTTTCGATCAGACCCATCGCCATTCTGGCTGAGCGCATACCCCAGCGCGAGTTCATATTCACCGGCCTCGGTGACGCTGAAGGTGAAGGTCAGCGTCTCGCCGGTCGCGCCGCCGAAGTCCACGTAGGCAGTGCCTGATGCATTGGCGGTATTGGACGGATTATCCCCCCCGGTCACCACCTCGATACCGGCTCCACCGATGGAGGATGCATTGCCATCTCCGTCGTCATCGCTGAGGTCTTCGGCCTCGATACGAAGGGTAGTGAAGCTTTCCGGTGCGATGAGCGCCGCCGTGGCCAGAGGGGCAGGTTCGGCCAGCAAGGCAGGTCCTGTGCCCGCAGCAGGTTCATCACTACTGGTCAGTAGCGCCTGGGCGGCTTGCGGCGTGTCCTCATGGTCACTCACCTCCTGGTCACTCACCTCCTGGTCACTCACCTCCTCGGCGACAACATCCGGTGACTCGACCTCGAAGCCGAACTGCTCACCAGACCCGGGCAGTACCTCGCCCCTTTCGTCCAACGCTTCGATCATCATCTTGAGCTTGCCTGATAGAGGGGTAGGCAGATGATCAAAGACAAAGGGACGCTCAAAGCGCTCAAATACCGACAGTCGATCCTGCGCATCCTCGAATGTCATTCGCATTGACTTGATGGAATCCCCCACGCTGAGGGAAATGGCGTAACCATTATCTCGTGATCCTGGAACGTCTTTCCCTCAAGACGATCACCACTCCTGATACGTGATGCCATGGACTCAAGACGACTCGATACGAATGACATGGAATACATTTTCCCTACCCCTCGAATAATTTTTAGTGGCGATTTCTACGCCATCTTGAGACCTCACGACACGACGTCCCTCACCGGCAATGAATCCCCGATGACGTTCCACTCTCCAACGCTTTCCCAAAGAGTTCGAACATGACCGGCAAAGGCTCGTAAACCCGTCAAAAACGAGTCTAGACGCGGCCTATCGCAAGACAAGAGGTATTTCCACTCACCCTCGAAATGGCAATATGCATCAGATTCCCACATCAAAATAAACTCAATGAAAACAATACATTGAATGCTTTGAAATAATAAAACACCACCCCTATAAACCCTCGATACGACTTGCGTGAGGAGAAAAACAATGCTGAATACCAGAGAAGATAATCTTGTCGAAAGCCAGAACCGTCATACTTTTTGAAAAACGTAAACCATATGGATCTTTACCATCAGACATGAGCAAAATAAACAGCAAAAACCAACAAAATAAAACCCGGAAAGTTTTTTATTGATCATTGAAATATTCACTTGCTCGCCGATCATTCAGCAGCAATATTTCAACAGGCAGCCAGAGGAATAAAAAAGAATAGCCTAATAAATAGATGATCAATATTGACCACAGAGCCATGGCGTCTCCTCAAGACAACGTGAAATATCCGAGCTCAGGTAGCCGTCAACGACGGTGACGTGGATAAAAAGAACAACAACGACGCTAGGGAACGACACCATGGCCATCTCCCGGGAAGGTAATGACCTGCAAAAGATCCTGGACCACTGTCGGCACAGCTTTGTCTATGTCGGCCTCTTCAGCTTGTTCATCAATCTGCTGATGCTGGTGCCGCCGCTCTACATGCTGCAGGTCTATGATCGAGTCATCACGACACGTAGCCAGGAAACGCTGCTGATGCTGACTCTGGTGGTCGTGTTCCTCTTCATGGTGATGGGGGCCCTTGAACTGATTCGCTCGAGAATTCTGGTCCGAGTCGGGAATCGACTGGACGTACTGATCAGCCCGAGACTTTACACTGCCATGTTCAAGCACTCCCTGATGACGCCGGGCAAGCCCTCCGCACAGCCGCTGAACGACCTCACCACCCTTCGCCAATTCCTTTCCGGCAACGGCCTGTTCGCCTTCTTTGACGCGCCCTGGGTGCCGATATACATCGGCGTGCTGGCACTGTTTCACCCATGGTTTGGTCTGTTCGCCCTGGGCGCGGGCCTTGTTCTGACCGTCATTGCGCTGATCAACGAGAAGACCACCAGGAAGCTGCTGAGCGATGCCAACGGCCAACATGTCCTGTCCCAGGACCTTGCCAACAGCAATCTGCGCAACGCCGAAGTGCTCCACGCCATGGGCATGCTGCCGGGCATACAGAATCGATGGGAGGCGCGCCACCGTGAGTATCTGGTGCTGCAGTCCAAGGCAAGCGACCGCGCAGGTCTCTTGACCAACACCTCCAAGGTACTGCGCTTGATGTTCCAGTCATTGATCCTCGGTCTTGGCGCCTATCTGGTGCTGACCGGCGACCTGACGCCCGGCATGATGATTGCCGGCTCGATCCTGATGGGGCGGGCGCTGGCGCCGATCGATCAGATAATCACCGGCTGGAAAGGCTTCAGCGGTGCACGCACCTCACGAGCCCGCCTCGAGGAGCTGCTCGAGGCCGTGCCGGCCGAGGCGCCCTCGATGCCTCTGCCGGCCCCCAAGGGCCGACTGACACTGGAGGCAGTCAACGCCGCGCCGCCAGGCGAGCGTCTACCGACCCTCAAGGACATCACTCTGACACTTGCCAGGGGTGAGCACATCGCCGTGGTAGGCCCCAGCGCCGCCGGCAAATCCACCCTGGCACGGGTGATACTCGGCCTATGGCCAGTGCAGCTGGGGTGCGTACGCCTCGATGGCGTGGACGTCAGTCAGTGGAAGCGGACCGCGCTCGGGCCTCATCTTGGCTACCTGCCGCAGGATATCGAGCTGTTCGATGGCTCCATCGCCGAGAATATCGCGCGCTTTCAGGAGGTCGATGCGTCACTCGTGGTGCAAGCCGCCCAGAGCGCCGGTGTCCACGACATGATCCTTCGCCTGCCGCAAGGCTATGACACCTGGCTGTCCCACGGGGGAGCCGCCCTCTCCGCGGGTCAGCGACAGCGTATCGGCCTGGCGCGGGCACTCTATGGAAAACCGGTGCTGGTAGTGCTCGACGAACCGGACGCCAACCTGGATGAAAGTGGCGAGCAGGCGTTGGCCAAGTGTCTGATGCAACTGCGCCAGGCAGGCACCACCGCCATCATCATCACCCATCGTCAACGTCTTCTGCAGCAGGTCGACCGCATCCTCGTCCTCAAGGATGGCCAGGTGGCTTCACTGTCCCCGCCGACGCGAGGACGACCCGTTGCACGGGCCGTGGCAGGGAAAGGGCACTCGACTCCGTCCAGGAACGCACAGCGTGTCACCGAGCTGAAACCCAGTGCCAGAGGCCGCCATGAAGGCGGTGAGGAGAGCCCGAGATGACCACCTCCCACTCCATGAATGGCGGCTTTGACAGTGAGCTTCCGCTACGCGACCACAATTATCGACGCCTCGGCCTGGCCGTACTGCTCATCGCGGTCGGCGGATTCGGCAGCTGGTCAGTCATGGCGAACCTGGCAATTTCCGTGGTGGCACCGGGCTCGGTATCGGTAGAGAGCTTCACGAAGACCATCCAGCACCTCGAGGGAGGCATCGTGGAGTCGATTCGCGTGGAGGATGGCGATCATGTCGAGGCCGGCGACGTGCTCATCGTCTTCGATGACACCCAGGCACGCTCTCAGCAGAAGATCGTCGAGGCTGAATACCTGATTGCCAGAGCCAGTGAGATACGCCTGCTTGCCGAGTACAGCAACGCCGAGACCCTGACCTTCCCGGAAGCCTTGAGGCAGTCGACCAATCCTCGTGTGCGGGAGGTCCTTGAAGTACAGCAGCGGCTCTTTGACGTACGTCGTCAATCGCTGAACGGTGCCATGGCAGCCCTGGATGAGCAGGTCGTGCAGATGAACGAGCAGATTGCAGGTCTCGAGAATACCCAGGCCATCACAAGACGACGCATCAACTCTCTCAATGGTGACGTTGCCAACCATCGCAAGCTGTTCCGAAATGGTCTGATCAATAACCAGCGATTGCGTGAGATGGAGCGTGAGAGTCTCGAATACCAGAGCGACAATGCCGGCCAATTTGCCGAGGTCGCACGGCTGCGTTCCCAGATCAGCGAAAACGAGCTGCAGAAACAGATTCGCCTGCAGGAATTCCAGCAACAGATCGGCGAGTCTCTGCGCCAGGTTCAGGCAGAGGTCACCGATGCGGAAGAACGACTGGTCGCGCTCAATGACAACCTCAGGCGTACCAAGGTCATCGCACCGGTGGCCGGCACCGTGGTCGGCCTGAAGGTCCATACACTGGGCGCGGTGATTCGCAGTGGCGACCCCCTGCTCGATATCGTGCCCGCCGGCGACGGCTTCATCGTCGAGGCCAGGGTCCCGGACCATGATATTGACCACCTCTACCTCGGCCAGCCCGCAGAGATTCGCTTCAGCGCATTCAATCAGCGCTTATCCAACATCATCGATGGGGAGGTCACGCACGTGAGCGCCAACAGCTTCGAGGATGAAGCGACGCGTGCCCGCTATTACAAGGCGCGGATTCGCGTCACCCGGACCGGCCAGAGCAACATGACCGAGAGCATGCGATTGCTTTCCGGCATGCCTGCCGAAGTGATGATCCGTACCGGTGAGCGCAGCTTCGCCAGTTATGTCGGCAAGCCTGTCGTGGATATGCTGGCGCGCGCGATGAGGGAGGAATGAGAGGGGAATGACAGGAGACTGAGGCACCAGTAGACGAAGGGAATCACGAGGAGAGCAGGCAATTCGACCAGGCCCCCCCTCAGAAACGCGAAAAGCCCGCATCGTGAGATGCGGGCTTTTCTGAATCTGGTGGAGGAGGAGGGATTCGAACCCTCGAAGCCTTTCGACTTACACACTTTCCAGGCGTGCTCCTTCGACCACTCGGACACCCCTCCAGATCAGTGCTCTCATTGGTCACCCGACTGCGTCGTGTTTCCCTTGAGAACGCGGCGTATATTATCGATAACCCTTGAGGGACGCAAGCCTTTTTTCCAAAATCTTTCAGATAGATAGCGTCAGCGCCCTCACCCACCGCACTCGGGCCGAGGTCGGGCCGAGACCGTGCTCGGCATCACGGCCCGAGCACCACGTAATCGCCACGGGCCTCGAAACACAGCCTCGGGGAAGACTGCCCATCAACCTGACACCACAACTGCTGAGTCAGCGACAATCGCGCTCGCCGCCCTGCCGCCAGACGCTCGCCGACGTCGATCAGCGCGGCCATGTCATCCGGCGCACAGCGGATGTGGTAATCGCCACTGACCGGGGCCAGAAACTGCTGACTGGCACGCGACACCACGAGATCGCGCTGGATACCGCGAGCACGCAGCCACAGCGTCACCCAGCTCCAGCCACACAAGGTGGCCTCGAGACTCATGGCCCCGCCGAAGGCCGTGCCCTTGTCGTTGAGATTGGGCGGCAGATGCAGATGCCAGCTCAGCTGCCCCGTCGAGCGCTCGGGCTCTGACCACTGCATCTCGACAAGCCCCATGTGGGCAGCCAGCGGAATCGCCTGACTCAGCCAATCTCGGAACCGTGACAGGTCTTCACTGACCGGCGCCGCGAAAGTGCCCGACCGCCCCTGCCCGTCACGCGGCAAAGGCAGCGGTGGCCAGGCTTCACCACTCGAGCGCAACTGCTCGTTCATTCAGCGCCTCACTGCCAGCGTTCGACGAAGTCGGCACTCTCGCGGCTCGGCAAGGGCTTGAGACGTCCGCCCGGGGTGCCGAGGTAGAGGAAGCCGACCAGCTCATCCTGCTCACTCATGCCCAGTCCGGCGTGGACGGTTGGGTCGAACGCGTAGCCGCCCGTGCGCCACATGCCACCGAGTCCCTGTGCCTGAGCGGCAAACAGCATGGCGTGAGCGGCACAACCGGCACTCACCACCTGCTCGACACGCGGCACCTTGGGGTGGTCCGGCGTGACCTTGGCGATCACCGCGACGACCATCGGCGCACGAAGCGGCTTCTTGCTGGCCGCGGCCTGGGCTGCCTCGTCACCTGCCGGCGACGTGTTGCGCTCCGCCTCGGCAAACAGCTCGCCGAGGCGCTCCAGCCCGCTGCCCGTGAATTCGATGAAGCGCCAGGGCGTCAGCTCGGCGTGGTCCGGCGCGCGCAGGGCGGCCTGGTAGATGGCCTCCATCTGCGCATCGCTCGGGGCTGGCGCCATCAGCTTGCCCATGGAATTGCGTTCATGCAGTAACGTCAGCGCGTCCATCGTCTCTCCTGTCACAGACTTAAGATAAGAATGATTCTCACACTAGCATCTCGCCAGCACGCCGTCTCATCACTCGATGCTATCTGCCTGATTGGCAAGCCGATCAGACGACATGACCATAGAGAGGACTACTGACGCGAGAGACGCAGCGGCAGGCTGGCACGGGCCTCGGCCTCGAGATCTGGCGTGGCACGCCACGGGCTGATATCCAGGCCGCCACGCCGCACATAGCGCGCCATCACCAGCAGGGACTCAGGCTTCACGCGCGCCATCAGGTCGACGAACAGATGCTCGACGCAGTGCTCATGGAAATCCTGGTGCTGGCGATAGCTGATCAGATAGGCCAGCAGGCGCTCGCGATCGATACGTGGGCCGCGATAGCGGATCCAGACGCTGCCCCAGTCCGGCTGACCGGTGACCGGGCAGTTGGACTTGAGCAGATGGCTGTGCAGGTCTTCGCTGACGATATCGGCGTCATCGGCGCTGAGCAGCTCCGGCGATGGCGTGTAGTGCTCGACGGTGATCGGCAAGTCATCGAGGCATTCTCCCGGCAGGCGCCCGACGTCCAGCTCGTCATCATCCAGTCCCAGCAGACGCACCTCGACCGGCGCACCCGCCGCGGCGGCAAGATCCCGCTCCAACGTCGTCTGCACGGCCGCCTGATCGGCGAAGCGGCTCTGATTGAGGCTGTTGAGATAGAGCTTCCAGGATTTGGACTCGATCAGATTCGGGGAAGCCGCCGGCAGGCGGAAACGGGCCACACGCACCCACGGCTTGCCGGATTCATCCAGCCAGGAGACCTCAAAGGCGTGCCATTCATCCTCACCGACGAACGGCAACGCCGCATCATCGATACCGATGGGACCACGATTGGCCGCCCGCGCGATGGGGAACAGCAGGCTAGCATCGTAGTGCTCGGGGTAAGCGGACTCTCGCCCGAGCGGGGCATCCTTGAGAGTCTCGGGGCGAGCCTCGTCGGGCACGTTGACGGCAGTGGGGTGAGCCATGACAGCACTCCTGTGAAATAGGCCAATAACGTATCGATATCAGGGGCGCAGACAGCAGAACGCCGGCAGAAGCCGGCGTTTCGTGCACTGGCGCGATAGCGCGCATCTTACCATCATCCTCTGGGCGACATCTTCAGCTGCGGATGCCCTTGCCACGCTCCAGCAGCCACAGCGCGAAGGCGAACAGGCCGATGATGAAGGCCACGATGGCCGCCATCGCCGGACCGACACTGATGTCCGAGACCCCCAGAATGCCGTAGCGGAAGGTGTTGACCATGTAGAGAATCGGGTTGGCCAGTGACACCGTCTGCCAGAAGTCCGGCAGCATGTGGATGGAATAGAAGACGCCACCGAGATAGGTCAGCGGGGTCAGCACGAAGGTCGGAATGATCGAGATATCGTCGAACTTGCGTGCGAACAGCGCATTGACGAAGCCACCGATGGAGAACAGCAGCGCCGTCAGCACCACGACCATGATGGTCAGGATCGGGTGATGGATATCGAGATCCGTGAACAGGAAGGCCACGGCGGTGACGATGATGCCGACACCGAGCCCGCGCACGGCGCCACCGATGATATAGCCGAGCAGGATGATCCAGGACGGCAGCGGCGAGACCATCAGCTCCTCGATGCTGCGCTGGAACTTGTTGGAGAAGAACGACGAGGCCACGTTGGAATAGGAGTTGGTGATCACCGACATCATGATCAGCCCCGGCACGATGTAATCCATGTAGCTGATGCCATCCATGGTACCGATGCGCGAGCCGATGAGATTGCCGAAGATGACGAAGTACAGCGTCATGGTGATGGACGGCGGCAGCAGCGTCTGCGGCCAGATACGCGTGAAACGACGAACTTCCTTGACGACGATGGTGACCAGAGCCACCCATAGCTGACGGGGGTTCACTGCGTGATCTCCTTGGCGACATTGGAGGCGATACCGCTTTCGGCATTGGAGCGCTCGACCAGGTCGACGAACAGCTCCTCGAGACGATTGGCGCGATTGCGCATCGACACCACGGTGATCCCGGCGCGATCCAGCGCCGCGAAGGCGGTGTTGATCGACTGGCCCTTGCGTACGGACAGCGACAGCTGCTGGGGATCGCTCAGAGAGACCTCGAATCCCTCGATGACCGGCGCGCTGGCAAGCGGCTCACGTAGATCGAGCAGGAAGGTTTCGGCGTCCAGCTCCTTGAGCAGCTCGCGCATGCTGGTGTTATGCACGATCTCGCCGTGATTGATGATGGCGATATTGCGGCACAGGCTCTCGGCCTCTTCCAGATAATGCGTGGTGAGGATGATGGTAGTGCCCTCCTCACGGTTGATGCGCCGCATGAACTCCCACATCGAGCGACGCAGCTCGATATCCACCCCGGCAGTCGGCTCATCGAGAATCAGCAGACGCGGCTTGTGAATCAGCGCGCGGGCAATCATCAGACGGCGCTTCATGCCACCGGACAGCATGCGTGACGGGGTATCGCGCTTGTCCCACAGCCCGAGATCCTTGAGCAGGCGCTCGGCACGCGGGCGCGCTTCCTTCATGGGCATACCGTAATACCCTGCCTGGGTCATCACGATATCCTGCACCTTCTCGAACTGATTGAAGTTGAACTCCTGAGGGACCACACCGAGATGGTATTTGGCCTTCGAGAAATCCTTGTCGATATCGATGCCCGAGATCTCGACCTTGCCGGCGGTTTTCTGCACCAGCGAACTCACCACCCCCAGGGTCGTGGACTTGCCGGCCCCGTTGGGCCCCAGCAGTGCAAAGAAATCGCCCTCAGGGACATCGAGATCAATCCCCTTGAGCGCCTCGAAACCGTTACCGTAGACCTTGGTCAGGCCACGAATGGACAAGGCGAGTCGTGACATCGGACACCTGTAATCAAATTGGCGCTGTCAGCCAGCACAGCAGAAAAGACGCATCTGAGAACAATTGCGCAACAGTAGCGACACCGCTGAGCAGCAGCTCGAACATGAAAATCAGACACAAGACATTGGATGCGCATGGTAACGCATTCAGCGCTGCCACATCAGGCACGCTGCAGGAAAGGCATTAGTGCGATACGGGAAACAAGCAGGAGGGAAAAATCAACTGGGAGGACAACACCAAGGACCGGTGCAGAACGGCCTGAGGAGGAATTTCAGGCACAAAAAAATCGCCGGTGACGTGGCACGATGATCGTGTCTGTCAGGCGATGGGGCACTGCTATTTCATCAATCACATCGTGTTCGACTGGAGCGGGAAACGAGATTCGATAGGACTGGCGTTCCAGCGGACTGGCGCTCCAGATCGCGACCCAATGACTTTCCACTTTTCGACTGGAGCGGGAAACGAGATTCGAACTCGCGACCCCAACCTTGGCAAGGTTGTGCTCTACCACTGAGCTATTCCCGCCTGTCGAAACCAAAAACTGCGCAGTCAAACAGAATGGCGTCCCATAGGGGGTTCGAACCCCTGTTACCGCCGTGAAAGGGCGGTGTCCTGGACCACTAGACGAATGGGACGTACTGGAGCGGGAAACGAGATTCGATCGGACTGGCGAACCAGCTCGCGACCTTGTCGCATTGCCTTTTCCTCTGGAGCGAGAGATGGGATTCGACCGGGCTGACGTTCAGCTCGCGACCTTGTCACACCACTTGTTCCGAATGGAGCGGGAAACGAGATTCGAACTCGCGACCCCAACCTTGGCAAGGTTGTGCTCTACCACTGAGCTATTCCCGCACCGGGTGTCATGAAGCTGTGCTCACGACATCTGTCTTACTGCTGGCTTGCCACACCATCATGCTCTGCATGGCGTCCCATAGGGGGTTCGAACCCCTGTTACCGCCGTGAAAGGGCGGTGTCCTGGACCACTAGACGAATGGGACGTACTGGAGCGGGAAACGAGATTCGATCGGACTGGCGAACCAGCTCGCGACCTTGTCGCATTGCCTTTTCCTTTGGAGCGGGAAACGAGATTCGAACTCGCGACCCCAACCTTGGCAAGGTTGTGCTCTACCACTGAGCTATTCCCGCAACACAAGCAGATCATGCGACCACACAAGACCGAAGATGGCGTCCCATAGGGGGTTCGAACCCCTGTTACCGCCGTGAAAGGGCGGTGTCCTGGACCACTAGACGAATGGGACACACTGGAGCGGGAAACGAGATTCGATCGGACTGGCGAACCAGCTCGCGACCTTGTCGCATTGCCTTTTCCTTTGGAGCGGGAAACGAGATTCGAACTCGCGACCCCAACCTTGGCAAGGTTGTGCTCTACCACTGAGCTATTCCCGCACTCCGATCTCTACGCTGCAAGAAGTGGCGTCCCATAGGGGGTTCGAACCCCTGTTACCGCCGTGAAAGGGCGGTGTCCTGGACCACTAGACGAATGGGACGTAACGTTCTTGCCTCGTCGAGGTGGCGCGTATATTACAAAGCCCCCTCCCCTTCGTCAACCCCCTGCTTCAACAGGATTTTTCCGGCGTTGGCCAAGTGCATCCACCACGTGCTTGTGGTCACGCCCTGACGCCCGCATTCTTGGGGTATGTACCGGGTGTCGAGTGAAGACCGGTAGCCATTGTTTCGGATTGCCGCTCACGGGAACTTGCTTGCAGGTTCGCGCGGGCGTCGATTCGAGAAACGCATAGAGAGAAGAGACCATGAGCGAGCAAGACAAGCCGACCCAGGACAAGTTGATCCGCAGTGAAGAGGAATGGCGCAAGCGTCTGACGCCTGAGCAGTATCGCGTCGCACGTGAAGCCGGTACCGAACGCCCCTTCAGTGGCGATCACGAGGTCAGCCCGATACCGGGCACCTATCACTGCATCGCCTGCGACGCGAAGCTGTTCGACAACGACACCAAGTTCGACGCCGGCTGTGGCTGGCCGAGCTTTGATCGGCCCTATGCGGATGCCGCCGTCGAAGAGCATTTCGACACCAGCCATGGCATGCGACGTGTCGAAGTACGCTGTCGTCGTTGCGAATCCCATCTGGGACACGTCTTTCCCGACGGCCCCACCGAGACAGGACAGCGCTATTGCATCAACTCGGTGTCGCTGCGCTTCAAGCCGGTGCGCAGCTGAGACGCCAGAGCGCGAGAAGACGAAGCCAGCGTTTCTCCATGGCCGAGCCGCCTCTGGTAGAATGCGCCGCCATACGCGTCCCCTCTCCTTGCTGCCTGTCATCTATCGCCGCCTCCAATGGTGAGCGACTCCTGACAGGCGGGCGAGGAGGCAGGACAAGAGGTGACAGGACAACCGTCATACCCCTGACGGCAGGAGAAGCAACATGCTGGGCTGGTACCCGGGACACATGCACAAGGCGCGTCGTCAGATAAAGGACGCGCTGCCCGAGATCGACGTGGTCATCGAAGTCCTCGATGCCCGCCTCCCCTACTCCAGCACCAATCCGGTGCTGTCCGAGCTGACCCGCCACAAGCCAGTCCTCAAGCTGCTGTCACGTGCAGACCTGGCGGACCCGGCACGCACGCGCGAATGGGTCGAGTATTTCGATGCCCTGCCCAACACCCGTGCACTGGCGATCACCACGCTTGAGGCGCGTGATCTCAAGCAGATTCCGCGGCTGTGTCGCGAGATGGCCGGTCATATCCGTGTCGATCGTGATGCACGCGTGATGGTGATGGGCATCCCCAACGTCGGAAAGTCGACGCTGATCAATGGTCTGGCGGGTCGCAAGATCGCCAAGACCGGCAACGAGCCCGCCGTCACCAAGCGTCAGCAGAAGATTCGCATCGATGGCGGCATCGCCCTGATCGACACCCCCGGGGTGATGTG
This sequence comes from Cobetia marina, assembly GCF_001720485.1. Taxonomy (GTDB): domain Bacteria; phylum Pseudomonadota; class Gammaproteobacteria; order Pseudomonadales; family Halomonadaceae; genus Cobetia; species Cobetia marina. Next base: position 794,461 of record NZ_CP017114.1, on the reverse strand, counting down.
GCCAAAGATCGAGGATCAGGCCAGCGCCTACCGTCTGGCCGGCAGCGGCGCGATTCGGGATACCGCCATCGACTACACCGATGTGGCGGTGGTCGTGGCGGCGGAGCTGGCCAGGCGCTATCCCGATGAGCTTATCGCTCGCTACAAGCTCAAGTCACTGCCGGCCTACAGTGCCAACCCTGACGCCGAGCGAGTCGAGAGTGATGGCCCGCGCAAGGTCGATCTGATGGCGCTCTCGGGCTTCAACGGGGTCGCGATTCTGGAAGAGATCGCCAGCAAGCGTGGCGGCCTGCGCGCCGGTGGCATCATCGATCTACATCGCGGTGCAGAGGTGCTGCTGCACGAATTGCGCGATGGCAAGCTCGGGCGCCTGACGCTGGAAACGCCGGCGGACATTCCCGCCGAGCCGGTGCCGGAAGCCAGTGGCGAGACGCAAGATGGCGCACGGATGAGCGAACCACCTGAGTCTGCGAGCGAATAACGCTACCAGAACAGTGAGATAACGACGGTCGAATTCAGATCTCATTCGCGGACCATGCCTGCAAGCCAGTTGAAAATCCTGCCAGATAACCTCTGGCGGGATTTTTTTCTGCCTGAACATTTCAAACCGCAAATTTAACCACGCTATTGGCCCTTGGCCGTGGCGCGGCAGGCAGGCGGCGCGATATGCTGGACACTCGCCCCTACACCTTACGTGACGGAGATCTACGGAAAGCACCATGGATACCGAGCAAAGAAAGCCCCGCGAAATTCGCAAGTCACACAAGCTGGACAACGTCTGCTACGACATTCGCGGGCCGGTTCTCGAACACGCCAAGCGTCTCGAGGACGAAGGTCATCGCATTCTCAAGCTCAATATCGGCAACCCGGCGCCCTTCGGCTTCGAGGCACCGGAAGAGATCCTGCAGGACGTGATGCGCAATCTGCCGACCGCGCAGGGCTACTGTGACTCCAAGGGGCTTTACTCGGCGCGCAAGGCGATCATGCAGGAGTGTCAGCGCAAGGACATCCAGGGTGTCGGCATCGAGGACATCTACATCGGCAACGGTGTCTCGGAGCTGATCGTGCTGGCCATGCAGGCCCTGCTCGACGATGGTGACGAGCTGCTGGTACCAGCACCGGATTATCCCCTATGGACCGCTGCCGCCAATCTGGCCGGCGGTCGTGCCGTGCACTATCTGTGTGACGAGGCGCAGGACTGGGCTCCCTCCATCGAGGACATCCGCGCCAAGGTGACCAGCCACACCAAGGGCATCGTGCTGATCAACCCGAACAACCCGACCGGCGCGGTCTATCCGCCAGCCGTCGTGAAGGACATCCTGCAGGTCGCACGGGAATACGGTCTGGTGGTGTTCTCGGATGAGATCTACGACAAGATCCTCTATGACGATACCGAGCACGTCTCCACCGGTGCGTTGGCCGACGATCTGCTGGTCGTGACCATGAATGGCCTGTCCAAGAGCTATCGCTGCGCGGGCTTCCGCTCGGGCTGGATGATTCTCTCCGGTGACAAGCGCCCGGCGGCCGACTTCATCTCCGGTCTCGACATGCTGGCCAGCATGCGCCTGTGCGCCAATGTCCCGGCCCAGCACGCCATCCAGACGGCACTCGGCGGCTATCAGTCCATCAATGACCTGGTGCTGCCGGGTGGCCGTCTGCTGGCCCAGCGTGATGCGGCCTGGAAGAAGCTCAACGAGATCCCCGGCGTCAGCTGCGTGAAGCCCAAGGGCGCGCTCTACATGTTCCCGCGTCTCGACCCGGAGATGTATCCCTTCGAGGACGACCAGCAGATGGTGCTGGAGCTGTTGCTGGAAGAGAAGATGCTGCTGGTGCAGGGCACCGCCTTCAACTGGCCGAATCCGGATCACCTGCGCATCGTCACCCTGCCCTACGCCGACCAGCTGGAAGAGGCCATCGAGCGTCTCGGTCGTTTCCTGGCGCGCCGCCGCAAGAGCTGAGACACCTCTTTCCTGCGGCAAGCTCCCGCAGCACTGAGCCTCGAGACGGCCTGACGCCACGGTGTCGATACCTGCCTCACGAAAGGTCTACGCACACCGGCACGGTGGTGATACCTTCCTGTTACGCGCCATCTGCCCGCCATGTCGCAGTGATTCATCTCACTGTCAGCATGGCGGGCAGATAATTGCGCCTTACCGATAGATTGGCATTGGAGACCTGACCCCATGATGCGGATAGCCCTCTTTCTGATCACCAACCTGGCGGTGGTGCTGCTGGCCAGTGTCACGCTGCGCCTGCTGGGCTTCGATGGCTACATGGAAGCCAACGGCATCAATTACACCGCCCTGTTGATCTTCTGCTTCATCATCGGCATGGCCGGCTCGGTGATTTCCCTGTTCCTGTCCAAGATGATGGCCAAGTCCTCGACGGGCACCGTGATCATCGAACAGCCACAGAACGATACCGAACGCTGGCTGCTGACGACCGTCGAGGAACTGTCTCGCGACGCCGGCATCAAGATGCCGGAAGTCGGCATCTTCCCGGCGCAGCAATCCAATGCCTTCGCCACCGGCTGGAATCGCAACGATGCGCTGGTCGCCGTCTCGGCCGGCCTGCTCAATCGCATGCGTCCCGAGGAAGTGCGTGCGGTACTGGCGCACGAGATCGGTCACGTGGCCAACGGCGACATGGTGACGCTGACGCTGATCCAGGGCGTGGTGAACACCTTCGTGATGTTCTTCGCGCGCATTGCCGCACATGCCATCGACGCCTTCCTGAAGCGAGATGACAACAGCGGCGGCCTGGGCTTCTTCGGCTACATGGCCGTGGTCTTCGTCCTTGAACTGGTGCTGGGCCTGGTGGCCTCGATGATCGTCGCCTGGTTCTCGCGCTGGCGCGAATACCGTGCGGATGCCGCAGGCGCGAGTCTCGCGGGCAGCGGTTCGATGATCAACGCGCTGGCACGCCTCAAGCAGGAACATGAGCTGCCGGACCAGATGCCCGACACCATGACCGCCTTCGCCATCACCACCGGCAAGAGCCGCAAGCTGATGGAGCAGCTGTTCGCCAGCCACCCGCCGCTGGATGACCGTATCGCCGCGCTCAAGGCCGCTGCCTACAAGTAAGCCTCGAGCAGCACCGCACACTTGAGCGATGCGGAAGCCCGCCACGTGAGTCACGTGGCGGGCTTCTTGCGTCAGGGCTGCCCCTGCAGACTCCCAAGCATGCCTCGCGGCACATCGTGATCAGCCACGAAGTGCCACAGGGGGTTGCGGCCACGATTGACTTGGCATGCAGGCAACTGCATAAAGCAGACTCCTGCGTCCGTTCAGCGCCAATGTGATCCCCTCGGGCTTTCACATCCGGCCCCTCCCCGAACGGCGCCATGCCTCATGAGGCTCGACATGCAACGCACCCTCGACATCATCACTCGCCTGATCGCCTTCGATACCACCTCGGATCGCTCCAATCTGGCATTGATCCACTTCGTTCGCGATCTGCTGGCCGAACATGGCATCCAGGCGAGCGTGCTTTCGAATGCCGAAGGCGACAAGGCCTCGCTGCTCGCCACGATAGGGCCCGCGGTGGCCGGTGGTGTCGTGCTCTCCGGCCATACCGATACCGTGCCCGTAAGCGGCCAGAACTGGTCCCATGACCCTTATCAGGCCACGCTGAAGGAGGGTCGTCTTTACGGTCGTGGCTCGGTGGACATGAAAGGCTTCATCGGCCTGTGCCTGGCGATGGTGCCGGATTTTCTTGATGCTCCCCTCAAGCGGCCACTCCACCTTGCCTTCTCCTACGATGAGGAAAGCACCTGTCTGGGTTGTCTGCCACTGATCGACCACATGCGCGACACGCTGCCCGACGTCGCCGCCGTCATCATCGGAGAACCGACGGAGGGACGCGTGGTCTCGGCGCACAAGGGGGTGCATGCCTGGCGCACGGAAGTGACCGGCGTGCCGGCGCATTCGAGCCGACCGGACCTGGGTGTCTCGGCCACGTTCTACGCCGCGCGCATCATCTCGGAGCTGGAACGCACGGCAAACGACCTGCGCACCCAGGCCTCACGGGGCGAACTGTTCGAGCCCCCGTACTCCACGCTGCACGTCAGCACCATCCAGGGCGGCAATGCGACCAACATCATTGCCAAGGATGCTCGCCTGCATTGGGAGCTGCGCAACCTGCCCGGTGATACCCCTGACGCGGTACGCGCGCGAGTCGATGACTTCACCGCCCGACTGGCCCTCGAGATGCAGGAGCACTCACCGGAGTGCGCCATCCAGACACTGGAGGACTACGCCTCGGTACCGGCGCTCACGCCGGAGCCCGACGGCAAGGCAGAGACGCTGGCCTTTGCGCTGACGGGTCAGCGTGAACGCTGCGGTGTCGGCTTCTGCTCGGAAGCGGGCTGGTTCCAGGATCGCGGTTTCTCGACTGTCGTCTGCGGGCCAGGCTCCATCGCGCAGGCCCACAAGGCGGATGAGTACATCGACATCGCCGAACTGGAGCGCTATCGCGAGTTCCTGATACGCCTCACACGTCATCAGTGCACTGACTGAACGCTGGACGTCCCCTCGAGTGCCCATGAAAAAGCCCGCCGCGTTCACCACGCGGCGGGCTTGCCTGTCTCTATCACCCAGTACGTCAATCAGCGAGACTCTGCCGTCTCATGAGGGGTATCCAGCACCAGAGATTCGGCCAGCGGAGTCGGCTCTCCGCCATCCGCCTCGTCACCTTCGGCCAGACGCTCCAGCTTGAAACCGACCATGGCATAGGCCACCGCCAGCACCAGATTGACCAGATTGAACAGCGCAAACGGCAGATAACTGAGAGTCGCGACCCCCAGCGTTGCCGCCATGTAGGCGCCGCAGCTGTTCCAGGGAATCAGTGGCGAGGTGATGGTGCCGGAATCTTCCAGTGCCCGCGACAGATTGACCGGCGCCAGGCGACGGCGGCGGAATTCAGCGCGATACATGCGCCCCGGCAGGATGACCGAGATGTATTGATCCCCGGTCACCACATTGGAGGCCAGGCAGGTGCCCAGCGTGGTGATGACCAGCGAACCGGCATTGCGCGTCGCGCCCAGCAGGCTCTGCACCAGACGCTCCAGCAGGCCGAGTCGTTCGATCACGCCGCCGAAGGTCATCGCCGAGAGGATCAACCACACGGTGTTGAGCATGCTGCTCATGCCGCCCTTGGAGAGCAGCGAGTCGATCACCTCATCGCCGCTGTGGGAGACATAGCCATCGAACATCGACATCCATACGCCCTTGAGCAGCGCCATGGCGGTGGACATGTCAGGGACATTCGCCAGTCCCGCCACGGCCTGTGGCTGGAAGATGACCGCGAAGACACCCCCGAGCACCGCACCGATGAAGATCGCCGGGAAGGCGGGCATCTGACGCACGGCCATCACCAGCAGCACCAGCAGCGGAATCAGCAGGTGCAGGCCGATGTTGAACTGCTCACCCAGCTGGGCACGCAGGTTGGCGACCTGCTCCGGCGTCTGCAGGCTGGAGACGGAGTCGTGGCCCAGCCACAGAAAGCCTGCCAGCGCGAGCAGGATGCTGGGAACCGTCGTCCACAGCATGTGACGAATGTGCGCGAACAGCGTGGTCCCCGCCGCCGCCGGCGCCAGATTGGTGGTATCCGACAGTGGCGAGAGCTTGTCACCGAAGTAGGCCCCGGAAATCACCGCACCTGCCGTGATCGCCTCGGAAAGTCCCAGTCCATCGGCAATGCCGATCAGGCCTATGCCGATGGTGCCGGCCACCGTCCAGGAGCTCCCCACCGACAGCGCCACCAGCGCGCACAGCAGACATGCCGAGGCATAGAAATACTGAGGCGCGATCACATCCAGCCCGTAGTAGATCATCGCCGGCACGGTGCCACCGAGAATCCAGGTACCGATCATCGCGCCTACCGCCAGCAGGATCAGGATCGCGCCCAACGAGATCTGGATCCCCTTGTTGATCCCCTCTTCGATATCGCTCCAGCGATAACCGTTCTTGAGGCCGATGACTCCCGCGATCATCGCGCCAGACAGCAATGCCACCTGATTCGGCCCCCAGGAAGCATCGGCGCCGAACAGCACGACCGCCAGCACCAGCATGGCGATGACCAGCACGATGGGGATCAGGGCATCCAGCAGGGAGGGGGGGCGAAAGCCACCGCCCTCGGCTGGTCTATCAGGAGATTGTTGCATTCAGGACACCATCTTCAGGAAATGAGGACGCCGACACGCGCCGTCGTGACGGGCATGGCAGAAGGCACGAGAAACGGGGAGTACGCGGGGAGCCAGCGGGCCACACCACCCTCGGACAAGTCGCCCGGGGCGCGCCCTGACATCTGTCGTCAGCGTAATTTTGGGCGACATTATATCGACCAAGGTCGCAGTCCGAAACGTCCGAGAACCGGTTTCATCTACCGGGTCATCCGCCCCACATCCGTACCTGAGACGAGAACGCCCCTGCCAGCGAAGCTGACAGAGGCGTTCTGACTGCCTGACGATCGAGATCCGTCACTCGGCCTCGACACCTCCTGCAGATGGATCTCGCAGGAGAGATGACATGTCACATCATTTGCTGGCCAGCTTCACACGCGAGAAGCCGAAGCCTTCCAGCACTTCACGCAGCTCACGGGCGTTCTTCTTGAGTTCGACGCGCAGCGTGGAGAACTCGCGACGCAACGGATATTCACGCCGATAACGCAGGAAGCCCTCGGCGTTGCCGAAGCGGCGCTGATAGCGACGCAGACCCAAGGCATCGCGGCGCACGTCGTAACAGGCCCGAACGCAGAGACCGAGGGCCTCTTCCGGAGGCGCCCACCCCGTCAGCACCAGCTTGCGAAGCCACGGGTCCGGCTTCAACTGGCCCAGCTTGCGCCGTGCCGGCAGGCCGAAATGCCGGCAGGCCTGCTGATAGATGATCTCGGTTCCCTGCATCTTGCCATCCAGACTGTGTCCGGCGATATGCGGCGTGGCGATATCCACCAGCGAGGCCAGCTCCGCATCGATGTCCGGCTCGTTCTCCCAGACATCCAGCACGGTCAGCAGATCAGCCTGTTCCAGCAGACGCTGCTTGAGCGCGGCAGTATCCACGCAACCACCGCGTCCTGCGCTCAGCAATACGCTGCCGGGCTTCATGGCACGGATGCGCTCGGCATTGATCAGGTGATGGGTCGGGTACTCACCGCCTGTCACCATCGGGGTATGCACGCAGATGACATCACACTCGGCCACGAGATGATCGATATCGACGAAATTCAGTGCTTCTACCGCCTCCTCTCCCGATTCCTGCGCCAGCGCGCGCGGAGGATCACAGACCAGCACCTCGGCGCCCAGCGACTCGAGACGCTTGATCAGCCTCGAGCCGACCTGACCTGCACCGACCACGCCGAAACGACGATTGAGCTGCAGATCGAAGCCTTCCTGCTCCGCCAGATGCCACAGCGAGGACAGCACGTAATCCACCACCGAATCGGCATTGCAGCCCGGCGCATTGGTGAAGTGAATCCCTGCCGACTCGAGCCAGTCGAGATCGACATGATCCGTGCCGATGATCGGCGAGCCGACGAAGCGCACCCGAGTGCCCTTCAGCAATGCCTCATCCACCCTCAGCGTGGAGCGGCAGATCAGCATGTCGGCTTCCTTGAGGACGGCATTGGTGATCTCGCTGGTCGGCAGACAGATCACTTCCCCGAATTCAGAGAAGAACTCTTCTGCCAGAAGGACGTTATCATCCACGATGATGTGCATCTGTTGCCTTGTTCCTTGCTGTGCCGGTGGGTAGCGTTGCGGTCGTTGCCGCGTGCATGGCGTCTTGCAAAGCTTCTGACTTGCCGCAAGGCATGCGAAGATTACAATGGTATGATTCAGCGTTCGCCGCCGTGCCATCTTAGGCGTACGCAGCATGCGCCACAAGCCTGCAGCGCCTTGCGAGCTATCCACATGCCACCTCTGTTTCACCTCGGGAGTCACGCGTGATCATCCGCTGGGAAAGCCATCATGATTACGTCCTGGTCCATGTACATCAGGACATGTTCGGCGACTGGATCGTCAGTCGCTCCTGGGGCCAGATCGGCACCCAGTTCGGCGGACTGAAGCACGATCTGGCCGAAAGCTACGAGCAGGCCATGACCTGGGTCAGTGACCTCGCTCACATCCAGGCCTCACGTGGCTTCACCAAGGTGCTGGAGGCCACGGCTGACAGCCCCGAGGCCGAAGATGCCATGCGCCAGATGTCACTGCTGGAAGGCTAGGCCGCCGCAGGGACCCGCAGACAAGAAGACCGCCGCTACCTTGAGGTAGCGGCGGTCTTTCGTTCAGGCCCGGACATGATGCGAATCAGCGCAGAAAGCGACGCCCATGGCGCATGACATGCCCCTGCGGCTCGACGCCTGAGTCACGCCTGGCAGGGGGCGTCCGATCGACGCCCTGCTCGACGCCCTGCGCGCGCAACCAGCCCGGCAAGGCCTCTTCGCCATCTACCAGCGAGTACTCTGCACCCGATGCGCTTGCCAGCACGGGAATGCGTGTCGCGTAACGCTCGCTCAGTTGCGCGTCGAAGGCGATCTCGACCCGCGTGAGCGTGACATCGGCCCCCAGCGCCTGCAGCGTGGCTTCCAGCCGAGCACACAGATGACAGCCCGCCGTGGTGTAGAGCCACAGTGGGACGCTGGCCATCGCTCAGCCCTTCACGTCGCTGGCGCGACGGATGCGGAAGACGTGGTGGATATCCGGACGGCGCTTGAAGTCCGGGTCCAGCAGCTTGCGCGACAGGTCTTCCACCACATGATGCTGGCTGACGCTGTCATCCATCACGAAGCGACGATGGTTGTTGGAGAAGATCAGCGTGCCGCCCGGAGCCAGGCTGGCCATCGCCAGGTCGATCAGGCGCGCGTGATCACGCTGGATATCCAGGGTGCCTTCCATCTTCTTGGAATTGGAGAAGGTCGGCGGATCCAGGAAGATCAGGTCGAACTCCTCGCGGGAACGCTCCAGCCACTTCAGGCAGTCGGCACGCACCAGCTGGTGACGCTTCTCGCTGATGCCATTGAGCTTGAAGTTCTCGCGCCCCCAGTCCAGGTAGGTATTGGACATGTCGACGCTGACACTCTCGCTGGCACCGCCCAAAACCGCGTGCACGGTGGCCGTCGCAGTATAGCAGAACAGGTTGAGCACCCGCTTGCCGTCCGCTTCCTTGCCCAGCAGCTTGCGCACCGGACGGTGATCCAGGAACAGGCCGGTATCCAGGTAGTCCTTGAGGTTCACCCACAGTCTGGCGTCGCCTTCCTGCACCTCGATACGCTGACCGGAGCTATCCTGACGGGTGTACTGCGCCTTGCCCGCCTGACGCGTGCGCTGCTTGATATGGATATCGTTGGGCGAGCAGCCCAGTACCTGCGGAATCGCCGCCAGGGCATCCATCAGACGACGCTGCGCCTGACTGGCATCCACGGACTTGGGCGGCGTGTATTCCTGCACGTGCACATGACGCCCGTAGATATCGATGGCCAGCGCGTATTCCGGCATGTCGGCATCATAGAGGCGATAACAGGTGGTGCCGCTCTGCTTGAGCCAGCGGGACAGCGACTTCTGGTTCTTCTTCAGGCGATTGGCGAACATCTGGCCGCCCTCGCTGAGTGCCGGCTGACTGCGGGCATCTTCCGCCACGCTGTCCTCGTCGACCGCTCGCTCACGCGCTGCCACGTCGATCATCAGCAGCTTGCAATCCAGCTGACCGTTGCGGAAGGCGTACTGACGATGCGCACGCAGGCCCAGACGGTGACCGAGGTCCGGGTTGCCGGTGAACATGCCCAGCGTCCAGCCGCCGAAGTGACGCTTCATGCGCTCACCGAGGCTTGCATAGAGCGGCACCAATGCCGGCAGCTCACCCAGACGCTCGCCGTAGGGCGGGTTGGTCATCACAAGGCCGGTGGCGGCACCCTCTGGACAGGTCAGCTCGGCGACGGAGGCCCCTTCCAGCTCGATCAGCGCCGGAATGCCGGCACGCATGGCATTGGAGCGCGCGGCAGAGATCGCCTGCGGGCTATGATCACGCCCGAACAGACGCGCGGTGACCTTGCGGCGCCCGGCGATGGCACGCTGCTCCATCTCCTCGCGCAGGCCTTTCCAGATACGCTCGTCATGACGCCCCCAGTGGCGGCAGGCGAAGTCTTCATTCAGCGACTGCGGGGCGATATCCGCCGCCATCAAGGCCGCCTCGATCAGCAGCGTGCCGGAACCGCACATCGGGTCGACCAGGCTCTCACCCCGCGCCGCACGTGCCGGCCAATCGGCACGCATCAGCAGTGCCGCGGCCAGATTCTCCTTGAGTGGCGCATGGGCGAGGTCGGGGCGGTAGCCACGCTGATGCAGGCTGCGACCCACCAGGTCGATGCCCAGGGTGATGAAGCCATTGTGCAGATGCGCATAGATGCGCAGATCGGCATTCTTGCCATCGACGGTCGGCTTGTGGCGACCTTCCTCGAACATCGCCTCGACGATGCCATCCTTGACGGTCTGAGCGCCGAAGAAGGTGTGTCGAATATCTTTCCATGTTCCGTGAAAATCGACGGCGATGGAGGCACGATCCGGCAATTCCATTGCCCAGTCGACGCCGGCGCTCGCCTTGCGCAGCTGCTCGCCGGTGTCGACGCCGCCCACGCGGGTCAGCAGGCGAATGATGCGATTGGCCAGGCGTGACCACAGAATGGTGCGGTAAGCCGTCTCCTGACTTCCATTGAAGTGGACGCCGGCCACGGTGGTGCCGGTCACCTCGGCACCCAGCGACGTCAGCTCGTCAGCCAGCAAGGTCTCGAGGCCACGCGGACAGGTCGCAAACCAGGTGGAGAGCGGGTTGCTGGGGGCGCGCGGCGAAGTCGCAGAAGTCGTGTCAGTCATGAATCTCTCACCGGCAAAGGCCGGACTTATTCCTGTGAGTTGGCTTCTGGCACTAGCGATATTCCTATACGGCTGTCGACAAGCCAGAGGCAGTGTTCTAAAAACTATAGGTGTAGCTACAATTCGGAAAGGTGACACGCCAAGCGAAAAGGAGGTTCACGGAGCGAAACCCTCATTCAGGCAGCATGCCCGACTGCATCTCGGTGACCATTGCCACCGATGAAACAGGATTCTGATGACACAACCTTCAGAGCAGAGATCCGGGCCTGCAGTGACCTATCCACCATCACGCTCGAGCATGTACTGGCAAGACCCTCCATCATCTCACATCCACGGCCTTTCCCGACACGGCTGGTCAGTGGCCACTGAGGTGATGAAGCACGAGGCCGGCAGTGACCTTCGGGTCATCGGCCTACTCTCTCACTCGGCAAGCCATGCTGTATCGAGTCGCTGCCACCGGACGATGTCTCCTCGAGAGACACCACGACAGTGACTCCAATGCCGATGGGTTCTCACATAGAGGTCATCCATGAAGAGACAGAAACGTGATCGCTTTCAGCGTGCCTATGTTCACGGCTACAAGGCCGGCGTTACCGGTCGTTCCCGTGATGATTGTCCCAGTATCGATGTCAATCTACGTGAATTCTGGATGAGTGGCTGGCGCGAAGGACGTGGCGACCAATGGTCTGGCATGACCGGCGTGTCCGGCATCCACAAGAACCCCATGGTGCTGTCCTGAGCCCCAGCGGGCTCCGGCAATGGACAAACCAGGATACTCCCACCGGGATGTTGATTCCCGTCCCGATGACTTTCAGGATGCATGACGTCAAGGAGTGACACCTGAAGATGGCGCCTGGCGCCTTTCACCCCGCCCACGCAGCCTGATGCGCTGCGCAAGCGGATTCTCCGGCATCAGTCTACCGGATCGCCTGATCAATGGCGCCGGAAGGCACGTACAGAGAGGACTCGAGGTGTTCACGGTGACTCAGTCGATGCTGATGTCACCCGGAAAATCCCAAGGACGTCGCTTAGCGACATGACAAGCCACCAGGGAGGTAACGCCTTATTTCTATCTTGAAGACGCACGGCACTGTCAGGCGCGTGAAGCAGTAGGCAATGGGGCCGACTCGCTTCTCCGCTTGAAAGGCCGAGATGTTGGCGCTCGTGTCGATTCCCTCGCGACATGGCTCCAGAGAATGCGCGGCAGGCGACGGCCTGCATGAACGACGGTTCAGCGCGGAGCACGACACGGGCAAACGTTCACCTTGACTGCATCAGCAGGCTTCTTGCAGGCCTGCTATCACCATCCACGGACCCGATGAGCTCGATGGGCCAATACCCGACCGCCGTTCCTGACGGCAAAAGCGCTTCGCATCGTGCACGCTGGCTGGACATGGCAGCCAACACGGCAATGTCAGTTCACGAGACACATCGCTGACACTGCCACATCATCATTCACGCCGGTACCGAGGCCGCCTTCTGATGTCAGGAGGCGGCTCTTTCGTTGTCTGGCTGTCTGATCACAGCTTGATGAGCGTATCCGCCTTCTCCAATGCACGCGCGCACTCTCCGATCAGCGCCGGGCCGCGATAGATCAGCCCGGAATACAGCTGAACCAGATCCGCCCCCGCGGCAATCTTCTCACGTGCACTCTCGCCATCGGTGATACCGCCCACACCGATGATCGGCATGTTCGGCAGCGCTTCACGCAGGCCACGAATCACACGGGTGGAGGATTCACGCACCGGTGCGCCGGAAAGTCCGCCCGCCTCCTGCGCATGCGGACTACCCGCTACCGCCGTACGCTCGATGGTGGTGTTGGTGGCGATGACGCCATCGATGCCGTTGTCCGCCAACGCCCGCGCCACGAACAGAATCTCTTCACTGTCCATATCAGGGGCGATCTTGATCACCAGCGGGACCTTCTTGCCACGCTCGGCATCGAGTTGATCACAGCGCTCGCGCAGCCCCGCCAGCAACTGATTGAGGTGGTCCCCGAACTGCAGATTGCGCAATCCCGGCGTGTTGGGCGACGAGATGTTGGCGGTGATGTAGTCGGCGTGAGCATGCACGGCCGCGAGGCAGACCAGATAGTCGTTCAGCGCATCATCCACCGCCGTGGTCAGGTTCTTGCCGATGTTGATCCCCAACACGACACCGGAGGCACCACGCGCCTGACTGGCCTTGACCTTCGCGACCAGATGCTCAACCCCGGCATTGTTGAAGCCCATGCGGTTGATGATCGCCTGGTGCTCCGGCAGGCGGAACAGGCGCGGCTTCGGATTGCCAGCCTGCCCTTTCGGCGTCACCGTGCCGACCTCCACGAAACCGAATCCCAGGGCGGCGAGCGCATCGAGGTGATCGGCATTCTTGTCGAGACCGGCAGCCAGCCCGACACGGTTGGGGAATTCTAGGCCCATCAGCGTCACCGGGTCACGTGGTGCCTCACCGCCCAATCCACGCGCCATGCCAAGCCGATGGGCCATGTCCAGGGCGTTGAGCGTCACACCATGAGCCGTTTCCGGATCGAGCTTGAACAGAAGCGAGCGAGCAAACGAGTACATGGTGATCTCCAGGCAGCAGCGACAGGGGGCATGACGACAGCGGAACTGGGCGCGAAGTATACCCGAAGCCCGTCGCGACAGACACTCCGCCGGACGCGATTGCCTCAGGCAAGAATGACGAGGGAGAACGAAGAGAAGTGACGAAGATGAGGCACAGAGGAAGGCGGCAAGGAAGCGACACACGAAGGAAGGCGGCCCCGAGGGCCGCCTTCCTTGTCACTGTCAGGGTCTGATCGCTGGACTTATTTGACGTCCAGCTGACGCACCCGCACGGTGTAGTTGTTGACCCCTTCCATGGCAGTGCCGAACTTCTGACCGCTGACCCACACGGTGTAGCGCCCCGGTTCCAGCACGGTCTCGAGGTGGAAGTCGCCCTCGAAACCTTCGCCCTTGTCGCTGGCAACGGTATTGCCGTTCTCATCCAGCAAACGCATCTGCAGCTTGTAGGTACCTTCACTGCCCGGGAAGGTCTCGCTGTCGATGGTCACGGTGCCGCGATCTGAGACATCGAAGGTCATGACCTCGCCCTTCTCGCGAATGCGCACATCGGTGACGATCTCATCGAAACGACGGTCCGGCTCCGCTTCACTCTCGGTGACAGCAGCGCTGCCGGTCGCCGCCGCCGTAGTGGCAGACGCCGTAGTGGCAGACGCCGTAGTGGCAGCTTCGGCCGTGCCAGTCGCCGTGCTGGCGACGGCTTCACCGGCAGTAGCGCTACCTTCCGCGGCAGCGTTGCCGGTCTCGGCGGCCTTCTGCTCGCGCGCCGCCTGCTCAGCCGCGGCCACGGTGGCCGGCTTGATGGTCGCCACTTCATCGTCTGCATCGACGAAGGCAGTGCGGCGGCCATCACCATCGGTGTCCAGGAACACCAGACCGTCACCGGTCTCGATGCCGCTTTCCTCGGCGGAGAGCTTCTCACCGCTCTCGCTGAGGCCCGCCACGTTCACTTCATAGGTATTGCCACCCGACTTGCCGGCACCCAGCTTGTCGGCGCGTACGCGCAGCTTGTAGACCCCGGGCTCCAGCTCGACATTCATGTTCAGGCCATCCGATGCCCTGTCACCCGTGCCCGTGGCGATGATCGCACCCTGCTCGTCTTCCAGGCTGGCATCCAGGGTGTAGGGATCACTCACATCGAAGTTGGCGTTGCCGTCGATCTCATAACGTCCGGCTTCCTTGATGGTGAACTGATGGACACTGGTACCACCGAACTGGAAGTTCTGGCTGTGGGCATCGCTGCGCGGCTTGAGAAACTTGGAGATATCCAGCTTGCCCGCAGCGGCTTCGGCACGCTGCTGTGCAGGGCTGCCATCTGCCAGCACGGCCTGGGATGCGAGACTGGAGAGGCCGAGCGCAATGGCGCAGGCAAGGGGTAACGCACGTTGTGACATGGTGTCTCTGCCTTGTTGTACTGAAGTTCTTGATAACGTAAGCCGACCGCTGCCATCGCGGCAACCATGCGGCTCAGGAAACAGGGGTTGCACTCGCTGCCCTCAGCATACCAGACCCTCGACGACAGTTACCTTACCCCAGCCTTGGCAATCGCGATTTTCTTGATTGCACAAAAAAACCCCCGCCATTGGCGGGGGTTTCGTTCAGCGATGACGCTTACAGATGTGCGTATCGCGGGTCAGCAGAGTTCCTGCCCGGCTCACGCCTCGCGACGGGACTCGGCCAGATCGACCAGTTCACGCAGTGCGACGGCGAACAGCGGGAAGCTCAACTGGGCACCACTCTTCATCTCGCCGAGCAGTGAGCACCAGCGGCTGACCAGTCCTTCATGGCTTGCCATCCAGTTGTCGACACGCTCATCGATCTCGCGCGGGGCATTGTCCTGCTTGAGCACGCTGACGGTCAGGGCCAGCTGCTGACGATCCAGGTCATCACGGAAGCTCTCGCGCGCTTGGGCCTGCCAGCTGTCCTGCACCTCGAGGCCGTTGATCTTGTCGCCGACCCACGGCAGCTCGAGACGATGGCCGATGCCGTAGAAGGCTTCCGCCACACGGTTGATCTTCTCGCCGGTCACCTTGGCGGCCTCGATGATGCCGAGACCGGCATACAGGCTTGAGGTCGCCGCGATGGTGCTGGCCAGCGCTTCCGGAACGCCTGCCTCGACGTAGTGGTCGCGACGAGCCTCCCAGTGCTCGCGGGCTTCGCCCTTGAGGCGCTCGCCGATGCTCTCGGACAGCTGAGCCAGACGCGGCGCGAAGTGCGAGATGCTCTCCTTGACGCCCATGCTGCTGCGCTGGCGCAGGAACCAGCGGGTGGCGCGACGCATCAGGCGCATCAGATCGCTCATCATGCGGTACTGCATGTCGGCCGGCACCTGGTGATCCAGCGCCTCGATCTGGGTCCACAGCGCTTCCAGGTTGAAGCTGTCACGCGCCACGATGTAGGCACGCGCAATCTCGGCCTTGCCGGCACCGGTGGTGTCTTCCAGGCGACGCACGAAGGCGATGCCCATGTGATCCACCAGGTCATTGGCGATCTGGGTGGCGGCGATCTCACGCTTCAGACGGTGCTGATACATTTCCTCCGGGAAGCGCTCCATCAGCACGCGCGGGAAGGCACGCTCCAGATGCTGCTGCACGTAGCTGTCATCCGGCACGTCAGAGGCGATCAGACTGGTCTTGAGATCGCTCTTGGCGTAGGACACCAGCACGGACAGTTCCGGCAGGGTCAGGGCTTCACCGGCATTGGAACGCTCGATCAGCGCCTCATCGGAGGGCAGGAACTCGAGCTCGCGATCCAGGGTACCGGCCGCTTCGAGTTCATTGATGAAGCGACGGAAGACGCCCATGCCTTCCTTGGACTGCAGCTCGGAGAGCGACAGTGCCTGGGTCTGGCGATAGTTGTCCTTGATCACCAGCTCGCCGACCTCGTCGGTCATCTCGGCCAGCTGCTGGTTGCGCTGCTTGTCGGTCAGGTCACCGCGGGCGACGATGTCGTCCAGCAGGATCTTGATGTTGACCTCGTGATCCGAGCAGTTCACGCCACCGGCGTTGTCGATGAAATCGGTGTTGACGCGCACGCCACGCTTGGCTGCGGCTTCCATGCGGCCACGCTGGGTCAGCCCCAGGTTGCCGCCCTCTCCGACCACCTTGCAGCGCAGCTCGTTGCCATTGATGCGCAGACCGTCGTTGGCCTTGTCACCGACATCGGCGTGAGTCTCGGTGGAGGCCTTGACGTAGGTGCCGATACCGCCGTTCCAGATCAGATCGACCTGCGCCTTGAGCATCGCGTTGATCAGCTCGTTGGGCGCCAGGCGGTCTTCGCGGATGTCGAAGACTTCCTTCATCTGCGGCGTGATGGTGATGGTCTTGGCATCACGCGAGAACAGACCGCCACCTTCGCTGATCAGACTCTTGTCGTAGTCGTCCCAGCTGGAACGCGGCAGACGGAACAGACGCTCGCGCTCGGCGAAGCTCTTCGCGGTGTCCGGGTTCGGGTCGACGAAGATGTTGCGGTGGTTGAAGGCACCGACCAGACGGATCTTCTCGGACAGCAGCATGCCGTTGCCGAAGACGTCACCGGCCATGTCACCGATACCGACCACGCTGAACTCGTCTTCCTGGATGTTGATGCCCATCTCGCGGAAGTGACGCTGCACACTGACCCAGGCGCCCTTGGCGGTGATGCCCATGCCCTTGTGGTCATAGCCGTTGGCGCCACCAGAGGCGAAGGCATCGCCCAGCCAGAAGCCGTACTCGTTGGAGATGGCATTGGCGATGTCGGAGAAGGTCGCGGTGCCCTTGTCCGCCGCGACCACCATGTAGGGGTCGTCTTCGTCATAGCGCACGACGGCGTTCGGCGGTACCACGTCACCACCGGACAGGTTGTCGGTGATGTCGAGCAGTGCGCGGATGAAGATCTGGTAGCAGGCGATACCTTCCTTCTGGATCACGTCACGGTCGTTGCTTTCCGGCATGCGCTTGCAGACGAAGCCGCCCTTGGCACCCACCGGCACGATGACCGCGTTCTTGACCTGCTGCGCCTTGACCAGCCCCAGCACTTCGGTGCGGAAGTCCTCGTGACGGTCGGACCAGCGCAGACCACCGCGCGCGACCTTGCCACCGCGCAGGTGCACGCCCTCGACGCGCGGCGAGTAGACGAAGATCTCGAACATCGGACGCGGCTTGGGCACGTCCGGAATCTGACGGGTATCGAGCTTGAAGCTGATGTAGTCCTTGGCCTGACCATCTTCCGCCGGCTGGAAGAAGTTGGTGCGCAGGGTGGCCATCATCAGATCCACGTAGCGACGCAGCAGACGGTCGTCGTTGAGGCTGGAGACCTGATCGAGCAGACCATTGATGCGCTCGCGGCAGGCGCTGACGTCATCCTCATCGCCCTGACCCTGCGGGTCGAAGCGCAGGTTGAACAGCTGCACCAGCTCGCGGGTGATATCCGGATGGCTGCCCAGGGCATTGGCGATGTAGGCCTGGGAGAGGCCGAAGCGGATCTGCTTCAGGTAACGCGCGTAGGCACGCAGCATCGCCACTTCACGCCAATCAAGGCCGGAGCCGATGATCAGGCGGTTGAAGGCGTCGGATTCGGCTTCACCGGACCAGATCTTCTTGAAGGCTTCGATGAAGCTCTCGCGCACTTCGGACAGCTCGACTGCGCCCTTGCCGTGGTGCTCCAGATCGAAATCGTGGATCCAGCAGGTGGCATCGCTGCGCTCGATCTCGTAAGGACGCTCGCCGATGACGCGCAGCCCCAGGTTCTCGAGAACCGGCAGCACGTCGGACAGCGGAATCGGCTGATGCTTGTGGAACAGCTTCAGGTTGACACCCGAGTTGTCATCCTCGACCAGACGATAGGTGCTCAAGGCCACGACATCGCCTTCATCCAGCGCACGCAGATGGCCCACGTCGTAGACGGCGGTGCGCGGCGAGAAGTCATCACGGTAGCTGCCCGGGAAGGCATCGCGATAACGGCTCATCAGTTCATTGGCCTGCTCTTCACCGAAGCCTTCCACCATCGCGGCGTGCAGCTCGTCACGCCAGCTGCGTGCCAGCTGGGCGATCTTGTTCTCCAGCGCGCGCATGTCGTACTGACCAGGCTCGTCGCCCTTGAAGCGCAGGATGAACTGGATGCGTGTCAGCACGGACTCGGACAGATACGGCGTGAAATCACCGAAGGTGGCATCCAGCTCTTCGCAGAGCAGATTCTGGATGCGCACGCGCAGGTCGGTGGAGTAGACATCGCGCGGCACGAACACCAGCACGGAGAAGAACTTGCCGAAGCGGTCTTCACGCACGATCAGACGCACGCGACGACGCTCACGGATATTGAGGATGCTGGTGGCGGTGCGGGTCAGCTCATCCGTGGAGATCTGGAAGAGGTCATCACGCGGATAGACTTCCAGAATCTGCAGCAGGTGCTTGCCGTTGTGGCCCTTCGGGTTGACCCCGGCGGCCTCCATGACGTCCTGCACCTTGCGACGCAGAATCGGCACGTTGCGCGGACTCTGGTTGTAGACCGTTGAGGTGTAGAGCCCCAGGAAACGACGCTCGCCGATCACGCGGCCTTCGGCATCGAAGCGCTCGACAGTGATGTAGTCCGGATAGGCCGGACGGTGCACGCGGGCGTGGAAGGCGCTCTTGGCGAAGGACAGCAGCTCCGGGATCAGCACGTACTGATCGCTGTTGACGCTCTGCTGATGGCGGGACTGCTCGTGATAGCGCTCGAGGTCCAGCTTCAGGACGCCAAGCTCGGAACCCTCGACCTTGCTCAGCACGCGAGTGCCGTCTTCCTGCTCTTCGACGGTGTATTCGTCATAGCCGAGGAAGGTGAAGTGATCGTTGCCCATCCACTCCATGAACTCGCAGGCTTCCTGGTGATCCGCCTCGGACACGGTGGCAGGACGGTTGTCACGCAGCTCTCTGAGCGCCTGAGCCCCCTGGGAGCGCATGGCCTCGAAATCCGCCACGGCGACCCGCACTTCAGCCAGCACTTCACTCAGGCTGTTTTCCAGATCTTCGAGCATCTCGCCATCGTTGTGACGATCGATCTCGATGTAGATCAGTGACTCGCGCGTCTCGGGAGCGTTCTCGGCGCGCGGCGCGGTCACGCGCTCCAGCTGACCGGAGGCATCGCGCGCCACGGCCAGCACGGCATTGTGGATGGCATGCACGGTGATGCCGCGACGATTGAGCTCGATGCGCACCGAGTCCACCAGGAAGGGCATGTCCGGGTGCAGCACTTCGATGATGGTATGGGTGGACTGCCAACCATGCTTCTCGAAGTCAGGGTTGTAGGCGCGCACCTTGGGGGCAGCGTGACTCTGCAGGAAGTGCCATATGGCCAGAGTGGAGCCGTAGAGGTCATCCAGCTTGCGCTCGGCCATGTCCTCGAAGGAAGCCGTCGCATGATAATCGCGCGCAAAGGCCGCGATTTCCTGCACCTTGTCCTTGGGAAGTCGCTTGTCCAGCTGCTCTTGGAGCTGCGCAAGGAATTCCTGCTTGCCGTCCGTCGCCACGTGTAGCATCAATCACCTCGACTGACCTGATGGAAGTATCAGGAAGAATAGTCATAGAGAGCCCACGCTCGCACCCGTGACAGGATGCCAAGGCGCAGGCTCATGCAGTGCATCACAGACTAGCGCAGTCTGTGCCTCGGCCCCATGCCTGTTCCATATTGGTCATGCTGCATGACATCTGTGCATCGGGTATTGACTTGCGCCTCGCGTCATGAAACGAAAGTCTAACAAGACGTTCATCGAGACAGACACGACGAGGCCCCGCCACCACTATCACTCCCGATGGCTCATGGAGCCGGATCTGGAGTCTAGTTGGCAACGGGGCCTCGGCTTTTCAAGCGTCGAGGCGGAAAACGCTCCGCCGTCTCTCACTTGCTGACACGCCTGCTTTCACTCACTTCCTGACGAGATAGACCCCACACTCCAGGTGATCGGTATAGGGGAACTGGTCGAACAGCGCGAAACGCTCGATGCGATGCGTGCGGCACAGCACCTCGAGATTCTCGCTCAGCGTCTGCGGGTTGCAGGAGATATAGACGATCCGTTCGTAGCGCGCGGTCTGCTCGCAGCTGTCGGCATCGAGACCGGCGCGCGGCGGGTCCACCAGCACGGTGCGGAAGTCATGATTCTCGAGGTCCATCTCCGCCACGCGACGCCCCTCCTTCTCACCGGCCAGTGCCAGCGAGAAGTCCTCGGCGGACATGCGCGCCACCTGGGCATTGTCGATGCCATTGGCCGCCAGATTGACCTGCGCCGAGGCCACCGACGTCCGCGAGATCTCGGTGGCCAGCACGCGACGGAAGTTCTCGGCCAGCGCGATGGTGAAATTGCCGTTGCCACAATAGAGCTCGACCAGATCGCCCTGCTCCCGGCCTTCCGCTCGCGCCTTGTCCGGATGGGTCACGTCGCGCGCCCAGCTGAGCATGGAGCGGCAGATCTCGGCGTTGGGCTGGGTGAAGCTGTTCTCGACCTGCTGATAGACATATTCACGTCCATCGACCTCGAGACGCTCGAAGACGTGATCGCGCGTCAGCACGAGGTGCTGCTTGCGTGAACGCCCGATGATCATGATGTCGAGTTCCTGCTCCAGCGCGCGCGCCTCGGCTTCCCAGTCCTCTTCCAGCTTGCGGTGATAGATCAGCGTGACCAGTGCCTCGCCACTCAGGGTGGTGAGGAATTCACACTGGAACAGACGCTCACGCAGCACCGGACTGGCCTTGAGTCGCTCACGCAGCAGCGGCATCAGCGTATTGATGCGCTGGCTGGCCACCGGGAAGTCGTCCATCCGCACGACCGTCTTCTTCTTGTTGCCCTCGTCGTCGAATTCCACCTCGAACATCGCATAGTAGAGGTCGTCATCCTCATGCCAGATACGAAATTCGCAGCGCATGCGGTAATGACTGGGCGGCGAGGGAAACACCTCGAGCTCCGGCGCATCGAAGGCGGCGAAACGGGCGCGGGTCTGCTCGGCCTTCTCGGCAAGCTGCTGTTCATACTGACTGGGATCGACGATGGCGATGGCCACACTGACTCCTGCCTGCGGGCATACCGCAGCACTGAAACGATGAGCAAAGGGACGCGGATGGGGTCATGGCAAGCCATGCCGATCACGTCCATTCAAAGGTTGGGCGCGCTAGCCTACCACCGGCAGCGCGAAGCTCAAGCACGGGTTGGTGACTCATGCAGCGACTGGGGCCGTCAGGGGCCGAGCGCGAGTCCTCGAGGGGCGGCAAACCCCTGGCTTTCAAGTGCAGTGGCAAGGCCGGGCTGACAGGCGTCCGTCGCCAGGGCGATGCCTGCGCCAGACACCTCGTCTTGCGCCAGCGTGGCCTGCGCCGTGCGGGCCGGCAACTCCAGCACCTGGGCCACGCGCCGTGCGATCGCCGCGCCGGAATCCACCAGCGCCAGCGGTGGTTCACCCGGCGCATTCCTGCCCAAGGCGCTGGCGATGTCCGCACTGAGCAGCGGGAAGTGGGTACAGCCGAGAATCACCACCTCCAGCCCCGGTACCGCCGCGAGATCCGCCAGACTCGCCGCGACCACCTCGGGGCGAGCAGCCTCGCCACGCAGACGGCGCTCGGCCTCGGCGACCAGCGGGTCCGCCGCGACGCGAATCACCTGGCAGTCCGCCGCGAAATCATGGATCAACTGCTCGGTATAGGCACGCCTCACCGTGGCGGAGGTGGCCAGCAAGCCGAACACTGGCGGCTCGCCCTGTGCGCGGCGCACCGCGCTCTGACGGCTGCGCGCCAGCAGCGCGGCAGGCTTGATCGCCGGTACGGTACCGATCACCGGAATCGACAACGTCTCGCGCAATGCCTGCAGCGCCAGCGTGCTGGCGGTATTGCACGCCACCACCAGGGCACGCGCTCCACTTGCCTCGACCGCCGCCGCACACACCTGCGCGATGCGCGTCACCAGCCAGTCATCGGCCTTGGTGCCGTAGGGGAGCGCGGCGTTGTCACACACATAGGCCAGCGGCAACGTCGGCCATTGGCGGCGAATCTCCGCCGCCACCGAGAGTCCTCCGACCCCCGAATCAAAGATCAGCACCGGCGCGTCAGGCGCGTCAGATAGGACATGGGACTGGCTGACAACGGAGCCTGAAGGGGCGGTGGAAGGCGCCATGGTGATGATATCTCGCGCTGCGAAAGAGGAAGGTCGGCTGCAATGGCGCGCTATTTTACCTGCTTGGTGACGATGTAGGTGAAGTAACGATCGATCCCCAGCTCTGAGACCAGCCAGCGGTCGATCAATCGCTGGTAGGCATCGATGCTCGCCGTCTCGAGACGCAGCAGATAATCCACGCCGCCGCCGACCGCCACGCACTCGATCACCTCGTCCGCCTCGCGCATGGCGCGCTCGAAGCGCTGGAAGCTCTCGGCATCGTGATGCTTGAGGTGTATCTCCACCCATACCGGCGTGCGCGGGGCTGCCACCACGGCGCCGCCGCGCTGCGCCTCGAGCAGCGCCTGATTGATGCGCGCCGAATAGCCCTCGATGATACCGGCCTGCTCAAGGCGCTTGACCCGCTCCCAGCACGGGCTGACCGACAGATTGATCTCCTCGGCCAGCCGCGACTTGGTAATGCGACCATCGCGCTCGAGGATCGCCAGAATCTTCAGATCGAAGGCATCAAGCCTGGGCGCGGGCATCGCGCGCGCAGCGCCTGAACTCATGAGGCATCTCGCGCCAGATCGTCCACCACCTCGGCGATCACCGCCAGCGTATCGCCGAGACTGACCTGCGCCGGGAAACGCCGGGCCACCAGCACGCCGTCGCGCTCGGCACGATATTCCACCGCCGGCTGACCGGCCCGCCCCAGCGGGTAGACCCGAGCCACGCACTGCCCCGCGCTGACCTGCTCACCCAGCGCCACGCACAGTTCCAGCAGGCCTTCATGCTCACTCTGCACGTAGCAGCTGGCATCCGGCATGTCGATCAGCAGCGGCCTGGCCGCCTGGTCGGCATGGCGTCGCTCGACATCGCCTTCCAGGTCGGCACGACTGCGTTCGCGCAGCACGCCACTGAAGGCGAGGAAGTTGTCGACGCCACGGTCGGCGATCGCCTGGCGCTCAGGCGTGGTGGAACCGCCGCCCCCCAGCTCCGTGGTGACGAAGACCTTGCCCTGGCGCTCCACGGCAGTGTCGTAGAGCGCCTCGGCATCCAGCTCGAACATCATCATCGCCGAAGGCGCACCGAAGGCCAGCGCGCCGGCCAGACTCTCGGCTTCCTGATGACGGCACTGCTCCACGCCCAGCGACGCCTCGAGATAGTCCAGGCGGTGCGCGGCCGCGAACGGCAGGATATCCAGGGTGCGGCCACCGGAATGCAGGTCCAGCGCGTAGTCACACTGCGGTACCAGCACCCGGGTGAAATAGTCGGCGATCTGCTCGGTAGGTCCCCCTCGGGATCGCCGGGGAAGCTGCGATTGAGATTGCCGCCATCAAGTGGCGAGCAGCGCCGGCCGGCCTTGGCCGCCAGCGCATTCATGGTCGGCACGATGATGACACGCCCCTGCACGTCCTCGGGCGTGAGGCGGGCCGCCAGCTTGTAGAGCGCGGTGATGCCCTCGTACTCGTCACCGTGATTGCCGCCGGTGAGCAGCACCGTGGGGCCTTCACCGTTGGCGATCACGCTGATCGGGGTCATCACGGCACCCCAGGCAGACTCATCGGTGGAAATCGGCAACTTGAAGAAGCCGTGCTGAAGGCCATCGGCGTTCAGGTCAATGGTCAGGCTGACGGGAGATTCACGCATGACAGGCCTCCTTGGCCGGACGAACTCACAACAACAAAGGCGTATGGCATCGCATCACTGACGAACGGCCAGCCCGTCACTTGACGAACAGCTGGCGGGGCACGTCACACAATGGCTCGGCACCATTCTCGGTGATCAGGATCGACTCGGTGATCTCGAGCCCCCAGTCATCCATCCACATGCCGGGCATGAAGTGGAAGGTCATGCCCGGTTCCAGCACCGTCTCGTCACTGGGGCGCAGACTCATGGTGCGCTCGCCCCAATCCGGCGGATAGCTGATGCCGATGGGATAGCCGCAACGTGCGCCCCCCCGGTCGAAGCCGTACTTGTCCATCGCCGCGCCCAGCGCCAGCGCGATGTCGCAGCAGCGATTGCCCGGTCTGGCGATGGCCAGGCCGCTTTCGATGCCTTCCAGCAGGGCGGACTCACCACGCACGAAATCGCGCGGCGGCCGACCGAGAAACACGGTGCGCGAGAGCGGCGCGTGATAGCGCTTGTAGCAGCCGGCGATCTCGAAGAAGGTGCCCTCGCCCTCGCGAAACGGCGTGTCATCCCAGGTCAGGTGAGGGGCAGCGGCATCACTGCCGGTCGGCAGCAATGGCACGATGGCCGGATAGTCGCCGCCGAGAATCTCGCCATTCGGCCCGACCACACCCTCGACCCCGACACGATAGATCTCGGCGACCAGTGCACTCTTGGGCAGGCCCGGCTCGATCATCTCGAGGATGCGCGAGTGCATGCGCTCGACGATGCGCCCCGCCACGCGCATGTAGGCGATCTCCTGCTCGGACTTGATCGCCCGACACCAGTTGACCAGCGAGTTGGCGTCCACCAGTCGCGCGTGGGGCAACTCCTTGACCAGCGCCAGATGGGCACGCGCCGAGTAGTAGTAGTTGTCGAGCTCGACCCCCACCACGCCGTCGTGCCAGCCGCGCTGCGGCAGGATAGACTGGGCGAGAAACTCCATCGGATGCATGTCCGGATTCTGCACGTAGTAATCCGGATACCACAGGATGTTGTCCTCGCCCATCCAGCAGGTACGCAGCGCGCCGTTGCCGTCCTGACGGCGTCCGTACCAGACTGGCTCACCGCTCAGACCCAGCAGTACACATTGGTGCACATAGAAGGACCAGCCGTCATAACCGGTCAACCAGGCCATGTTGGAGGGGTCGGAAATCACCATCACATCGATGCCGGCACGCGCCATCGCTTCCCGGACACGCTGGATACGGGCGTGATATTCCCCGATGGTGAAGGCCTGGCGTCCGGCCGACAGTGGCCGCGGTACCCAGTTGTCGGGCATCGCCTGCGCTTCGCCATTCGGCAAGTTGTAGAGCCCCGCGAATGGAGGCTGGGCAATAGGCGGATGCGACGGGAATTGGCTCATGCAGCGCTCCTGTTCAATCAGGCCTTGAGGCAAGCAGCACGTCGGGGCGGAGCCTTACGCGCGCCTCTGGTGCCCAGAGCCGTCAACGTATATGCGAACATCCGAATTCCCCTCTTGATTCGAGTCTGTCACTCTGCCGACAGCGGGTCAAAGGCGACTCTGGCACTGTCGCCCTTCCCTTCGGCCCTTGCAAGGGCCGCGCCATCATCACGACATCACCGGGAAATACTCCAGGGCCTTTCAGGAGACTCTTTCAGATGAGCCACATGCGAATTCTGGTACATCACGAGCGGGCAGAACGCTGGTGCGAGGCACTGCGTGAGCGTCTGGACAGCAGCGACATCGAGATCCTTGCCGATGACGGCGAGACACTGGGCGACATCCTGGTGGTGTGGGCCCCCCCGGCGGCACTGTTCGAGCGGCATCGCGACGTGAAGGCGATTCTCAATCTGGGTGCCGGCGTGGACAGCCTGCTGGCCAATCCCGCCCTGCCTCGAGAGGTGCCGGTGCTCAAGCTGCGCGATGCCGGCATGGCCAGCCACATGCTCGATTACGTGCGCTACGGCCTGCTGCACTTCCGACGTGACTTCGATCGCTACGCTGTCCAGCAGTCAGAGCGTCACTGGGCGCCACATCGCGTGGTGCGCGCCAGGCATTATCCGGTCGCGGTGCTCGGCCTGGGTGCCATCGGCCGGCAGATCGCCGAGGCGCTGGCGGCAGACGGCTACCCCGTGCATGGCTTCAGCCGCAGCGCCCACACCCTGGAGGGCGTGACCTGCCACCATGAACAGGGGGAAGGCGGTCGCTCGCTCAAGGCAGTGCTGGGAGATGAAACGCTTGGCCTCAAGGCGGTGATCAACCTGCTGCCCAACACCACCGCCACTCGCGACGTGCTGAATGCAGAGGTCTTCGCGGCCCTGCCCGATGACGCCGTGCTGATCAATCCCGGCCGCGGCAGCAGCGTGGTCGAGGAGGATCTGCTCGCGGCGCTGGAGAAGGATCAGTTGCGCGGCGCGCTGCTGGATGTCTTCCAGCATGAGCCGCTCGCCGGCGACAGCCCGCTGTGGCAGCACCCGAAGGTGATCATCACCCCGCACGCCGCCGCCCCGACCCCGGTCTCCGAGGCCGCCGACCAGCTGGCGGAGAACATCCGCCGCGTGCAGCGCGGTGAGTCCCTGACGGGCATCAGTCTGGAACACGGCTACTGAGGCGTGCGTTTCACACCGGAAGCGCGGTGGTCGACTTGAGACACTCCATCGCGAAGCGTGCCGAGACATCGGTGAGGTCATCGAGGGTATTGACCAGCTGCTTGTAGACGCGGTCGTAGGCATTCATGTCCGCGACCTGAACCTTGAGCAGGTAGTCATAGTCGCCCGCCATGCGATAGAACTCGGTGACTTCCTCGATCTCCTCGATCACCGCCACGAACCGCTCGAACCAGGCCCGCGAATGATCGCGGGTCTTGAGTTGCACGAAGGCGGTCAGCCCCAGCCCGACCCGCTCGGCATCCAGCAGCGCCACCCGCGCGGTGATCACCCCGCATTCCTCCAGCCGCTTGAGGCGTTTCCAGCAGGGTGAGGTGGTCAGATGCACCGACTCCGCCAGTGCCGCCAATGACAGGCTGGCATCACGCTGCAACAGCCGCAGCAGCGCGCGGTCCGTGGCATCGAGCACAATTTTCTCCATACTCCCTCCTCACGACAAAATCTTGCTACAGAACATGGCCCACGCCATGACAACTGGCAAGTTTTGCCTGACAGCCGGTCGTACCATGAAGGCTCCTCCCCGCGACAGGAACCGCTGCCATGCCGACCACTGCCTTTCCCCCTCGCTCGCCGTGTGCGCCCTCTTCACTCGCCACTCCTACGGAGGGCTTGCTGCACAGGGCGCCTCTGGAAGCATGGCGACAGGAGTGCCTGGCACAGCTGGCCGCCTTGAAGGCAGCCACGCCCGTCACTCCGCTCAGGGAGCTTGCGCTTTGCGGGCTTGGCGAGGCGCGCGTGCTGATCAAGGACGAGCGCGCCCACGCCAGTGGTTCACTCAAGCATCGACTGGCCATGGCGTTGTTCGAGCAGGCCTTGAAGCAAGGCTGTCTCAGTCCCGGACGCCCGGTCATCGACGCCTCGTCAGGCTCCACGGCGGTCTCTGAAGCGTGGCTGGCACGCCGCCTGGGACTGGAATTCATCGCCGTGGTACCCAAGGGCACCGCATGTGACAAGCTGAAGGCGATTCGTGACGAGGGCGGGCGTGTCGTGGAGATCGAGAATGCCGTCCACCTCTGCCAGTCCGCCCAGGCGCTGGCCGAGGACAGCGGCGGCCACTTCCTCAACCAGTTCCAGCATGCCGCCACGGCCAGCGACTGGCAGAGCGAGACAAGCCTGCCGGGCGAGTGTCTGGCACAGATCGCCGAACGCGAGCTGCCGGAGCTTGAGGCGGTCTTTCTCGGCGCTGGCACCGGCGGCAGCGCCGCCACCTTCGCGCGCCATCTGCGTCACAAGGGTCTTCTTCGCCACTCGGGGCCTCTACACCACACGGGGCCTTTTCACCACTCGGGGCCTCTACACCACAGGGGCCATGGCGCTCGCGTGATCGGCGTGGACCCCGAACACTCCGTCTATCATGCCTGCTGGCAGCACCATCACACCCATGGCACCCGCATGACCTCACTACCCGCGCCTCAGGCACCCAACCCCATCGAGGGCATTGGCCGCCCCTGTGTACTGGAGGCGTTCGACCCCGTGCACTTCGATGATTATCGACGCATCGCGGATGCCCGCAGCCAGGCGGCGGCACTATGGCTGGCAGAGCATGCCGGGCTTGCCGTCGGGCCCTCCACCGGCACCGCCTTCGCGGGCCTGCTGGAAACCCTCGAGCTCAAGCACGCCCGCGGCGAGGCGCTGACGGGTAGCTGGCTGCTGCTGGCCTGTGATCATGCCAGCCGCTACGCCAGCACCCTGGGCGACCCCGTCTGGCGGGCGGAACACCAGTCACGCCTCGCCCCGCATCGCGCCTGGATCGAGAGACTCACCGCCTGAAACGACGACACCCCGCCAAGGCGGGGTGTCGTCGTCGAGCATCACGAGGCGCGATGGCAGCTCGTGCCACGGCTCATGTCAGTCGCAATGCATGTCAGCCGCAATGGAGGTCAGTCACGCCTCATGCCAGCAGGGCATTGAACTGACGAAGCCACTCCGGGTGGGCCGGCCAAGCCGGCGCGGTCACCAGCTTGCCGGAGGTCACGGCATCGGTGACTTCCAGTGACACGAATTCGCCACCTGCCAGCTTGACCTCCGGCGCGCAGGCCGGATAGGCGCTGACGCGATGGCCTTCCAGCGACATGGCAGCCGCCAGCAGCTGCGGGCCATGGCAGACGGCGGCGATGGGCTTGTCGGCCTCGACGAAGTGACGCACCAGGTTCAGCACGCGCTCGTCCAGACGCAGGTACTCGGGGGCGCGGCCACCGGGAATCAGCAGCGCATCGTAGTCTTCCGCCTTGAGGTCGGCGAAGCTCGCGTTGAGCGCGAAGTTGTGACCCGGCTTCTCGGTATAGGTCTGATCGCCTTCGAAGTCGTGGATCGCCGTCTTGACGATATCGCCTTCACGCTTGTCCGGGCATACCACATCGACCCGATGACCCATCGCCTGCAGCGCCTGGAACGGCACCATCAGCTCATAGTCTTCCACAAAATCTCCGGCAATGATGACAATGCTGGCCATGATGATCTCCTGATTGAACAAACGGGGGTTGGCATCACTGCATCGCGCTCGCCTGACATCACCTCTGCCTGACATGTCGGGAAGCCTGCAGCTCACGCACAAGGCGTTCCCAGAGTACCTGTCCGGCGCGCATGAGCAAGCGCTGAAATAGCGTCCTGTGCCTGATGCGCCTGTCATCGGGGCCATCGCCAGCAGGTCCTCATGCATCATCCACGACTTGCAGGAGAGGTGCGCCAGCGCGAGGGAACCTTGCATGCGGCCACGCTGCCCAATCATCATGCTCTCGCCCCGAACGACACCACTCCCCAAGGGCGGCCCCATTTGCGGACAGAAAGCTTCGACAGGAGTCACCATGCTTGCCCTTGTACCACGACGAATCCACTGGACACGCCTGCGACGGATACCCTCGCCTCGCCGCCTGAACGGCTGGCTTGGCGCGATGCTGCTGGGATCAGCCCTGTTGAGCACGGCGCAACAGGCGAGCGCTGACGTGAGCAGCGCGGAGTCTCCCGTGCCCTTCACCGCTCAATACATCCTGGTGCTGGACGGCTGGCCGGATGTGCCCATCACGCAGCGCATCAGCCAGAGCGGGGAGCTTTACATCGCCAGCATGGAGGCCTCCATCAAGGTGGCCAGCGGCTACGAGCAGGGACGCTTCCTCCTCAAGGAGGGCCAGCTGCAGCCGGCCGGGTATCGTTCCGGTTATCGTCTGGCGGGTATCGGCAAGGACTACAGCCGCGAGGCACCCGAGCCTGACGAGACGCTCCTCCCCGACCGCCAGACCCTGCTGGTACTGCTGAGCCAGCAGGCCGATGCCCAGTGGGCCGCGGGAAGTTGCCTGACGGGAGCCCCCTGTGCGCTGGAATATCTGGATCACAAGGGACGCACCCGGACACTGATGTATGAGATCCAGGCCCAGGAATCCCGCGTGGCCGCCGGTCAGACCTTCCGCACCCTGCGGCTGGACACCTGGCGCAAGCATCGTGATCAGAAGCACTACCGCCTGTGGCTGGCCCCCCGCTGGCCGGGCCTGATGGTGGCTCTCGACTACCTCGACTACGAGGACAGCCCCGCAGGTGAAGTCCCCGAGCGCTCCGCACATCTGACCCTCGACCGGCTCAGCAGCTCGCGGCGCCAGGCCAGTCCGTGACCCGTCGTGAGGCTCGGTGTCCGGTGCTCTGAGTCCAGAACTCAGTGTCCAGGCCGCGGCATAAGCCGCGCTGACCCCCCATCAGCAGTTATCGCGCAGGATCCACTCCCGGGGATACCCTCTGTCCCCGGCAATCGTTACAGTAACCCTTCCCAGTGATACTCACTGACAATCAATCGCTTACGTCGCTCTGGTCCTGTCGACGGCCAATGACAAGGAAGGGTCATGCTCTCGGGTCTCATCTTCATCCTGCTGCCGCTGATTCTCGGCTATCTGGTGCGTATCGAGCAGCCCGCACGTCTGGCGGTCGTCAATCAGCTGGTGAATGCCTCGATCTACGTCATCCTGTTCCTGATGGGCATGGGGCTTGCCGGGCTGGAGCAACTCGGCGCCGGCATGGCCGCCATGAGCGGGCAGGCGGTGATTCTGTTCGCCATCATCACGCCATTGAATCTGCTGGCACTGTGGGCGCTGTCACGCCGCAGTGCACTGCGTGCGGATGCCTCACGCGTGGTGGAGGGAGCGCCGATGACCCGCTGGGAAGCGCTGTCCGGCTCCCTGACACTGGCGGCGGCGGTCGCGCTGGGCGTCGCGGCGGGCGTCGTGCTGGGACTGATGGAGATCTCGCTCGACACCGACACCCTGGCCGAGTGGGCACTCTATGCCCTGCTGGCGCTGATCGGCTGCCAGCTGAGAAGCTCCGGCATGAGCCTGCGCCAGATCCTGCTCAACCGCCATGGCCTGTTCATCGCGCTGACGGTGATGGCGAGCTCGCTGCTGGGCGGACTGCTGGCGGCACCGCTTCTGGCACTCGACTGGAATCAGGGCATGGCGATGTCGGCCGGTTTCGGCTGGTATTCGCTGTCAGGCATCCTGATCGGTGATCAGCTCGGGCCGATTCTGGGTGGCGCAGCCTTCTTCAATGACCTGAGCCGCGAACTGCTCGCCTTCCTGTTGATCCCGCTGACCATCCAACGCTTCACGCCGCTGGCCATCGGCTTCGGCGGCGCGACCTCGATGGACTTCACTTTGCCGGTCATCCAGCAGACCGGCGGCGTTGCCTGCGTGCCCGTGGCCGTCGTATCCGGCTTTCTGCTCTCGCTGGCCTCGCCGCCGATGATCCTGTTCCTGCTCTCGCTCAGCCACGTCTGACGTCGTGGTCCTTGCCGATGACACCCCGGAACGGTGACACTCGGCCTCTCTCTTTCCAGCGCCTGACATTGCCATGCCGCCTCTGCATCACACTCCACCGCGCCCCAGACGCGTGACGCTCGCCGACATCGCCGCTCGCCTGGGCGTGACCAAGGTCACGGTCTCGCGCGCGCTCAACCAGCCCGAAAAGGTCTCCGCCGCCATGCGCGAGCGGGTACGGGAGTGCGCCCGCGAACTGGGTTACATGCCCAACCGCCAGGCCGGCAGCCTCGCCAGTGGTCGCTCCCGGCTGATCGCGCTGCTGATCCCGTCACTGTCCAATGCCGTGTTCTCGGAACTGCATCGAGGGCTTGAGGCACCGCTGGCCGCCGCCGGCTATCAGCTGCTGATCGGCCATACCGGCTATTCGATGGAAGAAGAGGAGCGCCTGATCGAGACCTGGCTCTCGTTCGGCGTGGACGGTCTGGTGCTGTGCGGCAGCCGCCACAGCGAACGCGTCACCGAGATGATCGCGCGCTCCGGCTGTGCCGTGGTGGAGTGCATGGAAAAGCGTGAGGCGCCACTGGACATGGCGGTGGGGCTGGATCAGCACGCCGCCGGCCGCGCCATGGCGGAGGCGATGATCGAGAGCGGCCGCCGGCACATCGGCTTTCTGGCCGCGCGCATGGACCGCCGCGTCGAGCAGCGTCTGGCGGGCTGGCGCGCCGCCGTCGAGGCCGCCGGCCTGTCACAGGAGTACCTGATGACCACTCCGGCACCCTCAAGCGTCAAGCTGGGCGGCGAATTGCTGGACGAGATGCTGACTCGGTGGCCGAATCTCGACGCCGTCTTCTGCTGCAACGACGACCTGGCCGCCGGTGCACTGTTCGAGTGTCAGCGTCGCGGCCTGGAAGTGCCGGCACGGCTGGCGCTGGCCGGCTTCAATGGTCTGGAGATGACCCGTGGCACCTGGCCTGCGCTTGCCAGCGTGGTCACGCCGCGCCGAAAGATCGGCGAACGCGCCGCCGCCCTGCTGCTGGCGCGCTTGAGCGGCGATCTCGACGCCACGCCCCACGGCCTGTGGGAAGACCTGGGCTTCAGCCTGCAGACTGGCGGTAGCCTGTCCTCGTGAATACGTGGTGGCAGCCTCTAGTTGTGATACGCGGCAGTAACCTGTCGCCGTGAGACGTCTGGCGGCTGACTAGCGCTCCGGCGCGTCGAGGATCTGCTGACAGACACTCTCGACCAGCGCCTGAGGCGTGGCGCTGATGTCGAGGGTGTGGATGCGCCCTTCATCGTCGCCGGGCACCTCGAGCGTCGCCAGCTGGTTGTCGAGCATGTCAGCGCCCTTGAAGAAATGATCGGTCCGCGCCTCAAGGCGTTCCAGCAGCAGCTCGCGCGAGCCTTCGAGGAACACGAAGCCCAGCGCGGGGTCCCCGCCACGCAGTTGATCCCGATAACGTCGCTTCAAGGACGAGCAGGCCAGTACCAGACTGCGCCCGTCGCGACGCGCATCCTCGATCAGCTCGGCCAGACGGGCCAGCCAGCCGTGGCGATCATCGTCATCCAGCGGGATGCCGCGCGCCATCTTGGCCACGTTGGCCTCACCGTGATAATCGTCACCATCGATGAACTGCGCGCCCAGGCACGCCGCCAGCTGCTGCCCGACGTGTGACTTGCCACAGCCCGACACCCCCATGACCACCAGACGCACGCCACCCTGAGCGGCCAGAGCCTCTGACCTGGTCGGCATCGACGCGACCGCTGATGCTCCTTCTGCCTGCTGCTGCATGAAAACCCTCTCCCCCTGAATGAAAACGATGGCCCACCAGCGTACCCGATGTTGCCGATCAATCCCTTCTCCGGCGCCTCGGGACGGCTGTCGCGCACTGAGCGACTGCCCGTTGGCGGACAGTCAGCTGCCAGACGCGACAGACTTTTGTCCCTCATGCACCTTTCGGATCATTGCGTAAGCGTTAATGTTACCGGTAACTTTCATCCTGCACGACCCACGACGCCTCACACAATACGCCTTTGGGCAATGGCCGATGATCACGCCGTTGCCAGCCGCAAGAGTTCGCCATCATGTCCCCAGATAGCACCCTCGTCCTTGCCGCCCTCGGCGGCATTCTGCTGCTGCTTTACCTCGTCATGCGCCTGCGCCTGCATGCCTTCGTTGCCCTGCTGGTGGTGAGTCTGGGGGTCGGACTGGCCACCGGCATGCAGCCCGATGCCATCATCGATTCCGTCACCAACGGCATGGGCAACACCCTGGGCTTCGTGGCCACCGTGGTCGGGCTCGGCGCGATGTTCGGCAAGATGCTGGAAGTGTCCGGCGGCGTCGACCGCATGGCCAATACCCTGCTGGGGCGCTTCGGGACCTCACGTTCCCAGTGGGCGCTGGCGCTGACCGGCTTCCTGGTCGCGATTCCGGTATTCCTGGATGTGGCCTTCATCATCCTGGTGCCGCTGGTCTATGCACTGGCGCGTCGCAGCGGCCGCTCGCTGCTCTATTACGGCATTCCGCTGCTGGCCGGTCTGGCCGTCACCCACTCCTTCATTCCGCCGACCCCGGGGCCGATCGCGGTCGCCAAGCTGATCGGCGCCGACCTCGGCTACGTGATCCTGTTCGGGGCGCTGTGCGGTCTGCCGGCGATGATTGTCGCGGGCCCGATCTTCGGTCGCTTCATCGCCAAGCGTATCGATGCCAAGATCCCGGAGTACATGGAAAATGCCGGCAGCGTGATGAGCGATGAAGAGGTCAATCAGCGCGCCCCGGGCTTCGGGTTGATCCTGTCCATCGTGCTGCTGCCGCTGGCGCTGATCGTGCTCAACACCGTCTCCGGCTTCCTGTTCGGTGACGACAGTCCGCTGGTCGGCTGGCTGGGCTTTCTCGGCCATCCCTTCGTGGCGCTGAGTCTGGCCACGCTGATGGCCTTCACCTTGCTGGGCACGCGTCGCGGCATGACGCGTGAACAGGTGATGGAAGTCGCCACCAAGGCACTCGAGCCGGCCGGCATCATCATTCTGGTCACCGGGGCTGGCGGTGTCTTCAAGCAGATGCTGATCGACTCAGGCGTCGGTGACGTGCTCGGCACCCTGATGGCCGACAGCAATCTGCCACCGATCCTGCTCGCCTTCCTGATCGCCACCGCGGTGCGTGTCATCCAGGGCTCGGCTACCGTGGCGATGATCACCGCCGCCGGCCTGATGGCGCCGGTCATCGATACGCTGGCGCTGTCCGGTCCGGTGCTGGGACTGGTGGTGATCGCCATCGCCAGTGGCGCCACCGTGCTCAGTCACGTCAATGACTCCGGCTTCTGGCTGGTCAGCCGCTACTTCGGCCTGACCGAGAAGGACACCCTGAAAAGCTGGACGGTGATGGAGACGTTGATCGGCGTGATCGGCGTCAGCATGGCGCTGCTGATCGGGCTGTTCCTCTAGACACCCGCGACCCGGAGCGCTGACGAAAAGCTGCCACGGCGTGTGGCAGCTTTTTTTGTGCCTGGCAAATGCCAGAATTCCCTATCGCGCGTCTTGCACGCTATTTCCCACTTTTGCATTGCGCCTGCATGACATCATGCGATCATCCACCCTTTCGTCCGCCATTCTGGCCCATGATCCTACGTCTCTGCCCGGCGCTCTCGCGACTGGTCAGAGGCCGTTGCGCATCAGGGCCTGACATCTTTCGTCCGGAGTCCGCATGGACAACAGCCCTGAGTCGCCAACCCCGGCATCGCCACCCTCCGCCACTGGCAGCAAGCCACCCTCCTCCCGCCGTCTGATCTGGATGCGCCTGCTGGCGCTGATCATTCTCGCGCTGGCGATAGCGCTGGCGGCCTGGTGGATGACCCACCGCCCCGGCGCCCCCAAGCGTGCGCCCAGTGACGCCCCGGTTCCCAGCGTGGAAGTGGTGACGGTCAGCCATACGGCCAGTGCACCGACACTGGAAGGCTACGGCCGCGTGATCGCCGATCGTCAGACGACCGTATCCACCCGGGTCAGCGGTCAGCTGGCCCCCTTCCCCGAGGGCATCGAGGCGGGCCGTGAAGTCCGCGCGAACCAGCTGCTGGCGAGCCTCGACCAGCTGGATTACCAGCTGGCACTGCGTCAGGCCGAGGCGGATCTCGCCGCGGCAGAAGCCAGCCTCGCCTCGGAAAAGGGCGAGCAGATCCGCGCGGCCTCGGAATACAAGACCTTCGGTCGCAACCTGCCGGCGGCGCAGAAAGCGCTGGTGCTGCGCGAGCCTCAGCTCAAGTCGGCTCAGGCCGCGGTGGACAGTGCCCGCGCCAGCCGCGACCAGGCCAGACTCAATCTGGAACGTACCGAAATCCGCGCGCCCTATGACGGCCTGATCAGCGAGCGTCTGGTCGGCGAAGGCAGTGACCTCAACGCCTTCACCGACCTGCTGACGCTGGTGGCCACCGACCGCTTCTGGGTGCGTCTCAATCTCCCGCAGGCCGACATGGAATGGCTCTCGACCCATGCCCGTGACGGTCAGGGCACGCCGGTCCTGCTGTCCAGCAAGGCATGGCCGGAGGGCCAGCATCGGCGCGGCGAAGTGTGGAGCGTCCTGCCGTCCCTGGAGGACAACGGCCTGCTGACCCAGGTGATGGTGGCAGTGGAAGACCCATTGGCGCTCGACGTCTCCGAGGAGGCGCGCGCCAGCACGCCGGCCCTGCGCCTGGGCGATGTGGTGGAAGCGACTCTGACACCTCAGCGCACCGCATCGCTGATCGAGCTGCCGGTCAGCGCCCTGCGCAGCGGCCAGCAGGTCTGGGTGCTGACGGAGGATGGCTATCTGGAGAAACGTGCGGTGGGCGTGCGCCATCTGGGCAACGACACCCTGCTGATCGCCGGAGGCTTGAGCGATGGCGAGCGGGTCATCGTGAGTGCCTTGAGCAATGTCGAGGCCGGCATGGCGCTGCGTGCCCGCGGTGATGCGCCGACGCCGACCACCAGGACCCCTGATAACAAGGCGGCTGACGACAAGACGACGGCTGGCGACAAGAGCACCGCGACAGTTGAGCAGGACACCGCGACTGGTGACAAGAACGCCCCGGTTGCCGACAAGCGCGCCACGACCACCGGAAGTGACTCATGACGGCACCGTCGCGCCTCAAGGGCCCCATCCGCTGGATGCATGATCATGGTGTCGCCGCCAACCTGCTGATGTTGTGTCTGATTCTCGGCGGTCTGCTGATGTCCAGCCAGATCAAGAAGGAGGTCTTCCCCTCCTTCGAGCTCGAGATCATCAACGTCAGCGTCAGCTATTCCGGCGCGACCCCCGATGAAGTGTCCGAGAGTCTGTTGCAGGCCATGGAATCCGCGGTGCAGGACGTGGAGGGGATCGAGGAGATCACCGCCACGGCCGAGGAAGGCCTCGGCTCACTGTCCATCGAGCTTCAGGATGGCGTCGAGACCATGCGCGCCTACCAGGACATCCAGCAGGCCATCGACAGCATCACTACCCTGCCCGATGAGTCCGACCCGCCCGTCTACTCGCTGGCAGGTCGCTCGCGCAGCGTGATGGAACTCAAGCTGCACGGCCAGACGGATGACCAGACCCTGCGCAACGTCGCCGAGCGTCTGCGCCTGAGCCTGCTGGACAGCAACGACATCACCAAGGTGGAGCTGACCGGCATCCGTGACCGGGAAGTGCACGTGTCACTGGAGGAAGGAGCGCTGCGCCGTTACGGCCTCTCGCATCAGGATGTGGCCAGCCTGATCGGCAATCAGGCGCTCAACCTGGCCGGCGGCAGCCTGGACACCCAGCAGGGCGAGTACCTGGTGCGCTACGAGGCGCGGCGCGACGGTGCCGCCGAGTTCGCGCAGCTGCCGGTGATCTCCAGTCAGGAAGGCAATGTCATCCGCCTGGGCGATATCGCCACCGTCACCGACGGTTTCGCCGACAGTGACAAGGAAGTGCTCTATGACGGTGAGCCGGCGATCGGCCTGGACATCTATCAGGTCGGCTCCCAGACACCCAACGAGCTGTCCGCCGCGACCATGGCGATGCTGCCGGAGCTGTCCGCCAGCCTGCCGCGCGGCCTGACGCTGAGTGTCGAGGACGATGATTCGCTGGTCTATCAGGACCGTCTGGAACTGTTGCTCAAGAACGCCTGGATGGGGCTGGTGCTGGTACTGGTGCTGCTGGGCCTGTTCCTGGAGGCGCGCCTCGCCTTCTGGGTCACCCTGGGCATCCCCACGGCCTTCCTGGGCGCGATGCTGTTCCTGCCGCTGGTCGGCGTGTCCATCAACATGATCTCGATGTTCGCCTTCATCATCGCGCTGGGCATCGTGGTGGATGACGCCATCATCGTCGGCGAGAACATCCACTCGCATCGCGAGCGCGGCGCCAGCATGCGCGAAGCCGCCATCCTCGGCGCACGCGAGATCGCGGTGCCACTGGCGTTCTCGATCCTGTCCAACATCGTGGCCTTCATTCCGCTGCTGTTCCTGCCCGGCTTCCTCGGGCTGGTATTCGGCATCATCCCGCTGGTGGTGATCAGCATCTTCGCGCTGAGCTGGATCGAGGCGATCTTCATCCTGCCCGCGCACCTGGGACACACCAGCGAAAAGCCGATTCGCTGGCTGGCACCGCTGGACCGCGTGCGTCACGGCGTCCAGCACGGACTTGAGCGCTTCACGCGTCAGCGCTTCCAGCCCTTCCTCGAGGGATGTCTGAACTACCGTGGCCTGACCGCCATCTGTGGCCTGGCGCTGCTGGTGCTGGCGATGGCCTGGATGGCCAGTGGCCGTCTCGGCTTCTCGCTGATGCCACGCGTGGAATCCAACCGTGCCGGCGTCACCGCCAATCTGCCGGTGGGCAGCCCGATCAGCCAGGACCGCGAAGTGCGCACCCTGCTGCTGGCGGCGCTGGACCGCGTGCGCGAGCGCGAAGCCGACCTGGCGGTCTTTTCCACCAGCGCCGAGATAGAAGGCAACTCGCTGAGCATCATCGCCAATCTGGACACCACGGTGGAGAACAACTGGTCGCCCTCGCAGCTGATCAAGGCCTGGCGCGAGGAAGCAGGCACCATCGCCAATACCGAATCGCTGCTGTTCGAGTCCGATATCGGCGGGCCGGGACGCGGCGCGGGCCTCACCATTCGACTGTCATCCTCCGACAGTGCCGCGCTGATGGCGGCCGCCGCGACCCTGGCGACCTCGCTTGAGGATTACAGCTCGCTGTCGGATATCGACAGCGGCCTGGATGACGGCAAGCGCGAGCTCTATCTGCAGCTCAATGCCTATGGACGCTCGCTGGGACTGGACGGCGCGACGCTGGCCAACCAGCTGCGCGGACCGCTGTCCGGCGCCACGGCACTCAAGCAGCAGCAGGGTCGCAATGAGGTCGAGGTCAAGGTGCTGTTGCCCGAAGCCCAGCGCGCGAGTCTGGCCCAGCTGGAGAATTTCGGCGTGCAGACGGCCGACGGCGTCAGCGTGCCGCTGGGACTGGTAGCCGACATCCAACAGGGGCGCGCTGCCTCCAGCATCCTGCGCATCGATGGTCGCCGCGTGATCGAGGTCACCGCCAACGTCACGCCGTCCGATGCGGTCAGTCAGGTGATCACCAGTCTGGAAAGCGATGTCTATCCCGAGCTGAAGAGTCAGTATCCAACTCTGAGCATCGGCTATGGCGGGCGTCAGGAGGAGACCGCCGACAATCTGGGGTCCCTGCAGGTCTCATTGCTGCTGACCCTGGCGGCGCTCTATCTGCTGCTGGCCCTGCCCTTCAGAAGCTATCTGCAGCCGCTGCTGGTGATGACGGCGATCCCCTTCGGCCTGATCGGCGCGGTGATCGGCCATCAACTGATGGGCTACGGGCTATCGGTGATCAGCCTGATGGGCATGCTGGCGCTGTCGGGCATCGTCATCAACGATGCGCTGGTCCTCATCGACTATGCCAACCGCCAGCGGCTGGCCGGAGCCAGTGCGCGTGAGGCGATCATCATGGCCGCCACGCGACGTCTGCGCCCGATCCTGTTGACCACGCTGACCACCTTCTTCGGTCTCGCGCCGATGATCTTCGAGACCTCGCGCCAGGCTCGCTTCATGATCCCGATGGCCGTTTCCATCGGCTTCGGCATCCTGTTCGCGACGGTCATCCTGCTGATCCTGGTGCCGTCGCTCTATCTGCTGCTGGAAGACCTGCAGCACAGCCTGCGTCGCCTGCTGGGACTGCCGCCCCGCACCCCGTCTCAGGAGGAACGTGCGTCATGATCCAACCCGTGACCGCCCTGCGCTCGAGACTTTCGGTCCGCCTGTTCGTGATCCTGCTGCTGACCAATGTCGTGATCGGCGGCAGCATCTACCTGTTCATTTCCAAGAGCATGGACAAGGGCTTCGCCGAGTACCTGCAGCAGACCCAGCAGGAGCGCGTCGAGATGATCTCGACGGACCTGATCAGCGCCTATGCCGCCGAGGGCAGTTGGCAATGGCTCAAGAGTCGGCGCAACTGGGGGCGTATCGTGCACTCCCGCCCGCCGAGCGAAGAGGACGGCATGATGCCCGGGCCCGGCATGTCACCGCCGCCAGGCCGGGAGGACAGCATGATGCCCGGCCCCGGCATGTCGCGCCCGCCGGGACGGGAGGACAGCATGATGCCCGGCCCCGGCATGTCGCGCCCGCCGGTCGGAGAGCAGGCCATGCTGCTGGGGCCCAACATGACGCGCCCACAGGATTACATGCTGCGTGATGCCGATGGCCAGCGTCTCAATGGGGCACCGCGCCCCATTCCCGGCATGCAGTTCAAGGACCTGATGCTTGATGGCAGCAAGATCGGAGAACTCGGCTATCTGCCGGTAAGCGAGATGCTGAAGCGCGGCAAGGACCAGTATCTGGAACGTCAGTCGCGCGATCTGGCCATCATCATGCTCTCATCCGCCTTCGCCTCGCTGCTGGCGGCCGCCGGGATCGCCTGGTGGCTGGGGCACCGCGTCCGTGACCTGGCCTCTGGTGCCAATCGCCTGTCGAGTGGCGACTATGCCACCCGTCTGCCGGTCCGCGGGCAGGATGAGCTGTCGCGGCTGGCCGAGGACTTCAATGCCCTGGCGGCGACACTGGAGAGCAATCGCGATTCCCGCCAGCGCTGGGTCAGCGACATCTCCCACGAGTTGCGGACTCCCCTGGCGGTGCTCAAGGGCGAGATTGAAGCCATGCAGGATGGCTTCCGCCCGATGAGCCATTCAAGCCTCGGCTCGCTGGCCCAGGAGGTGGACGCCCTCAATCGCCTGGTGGCGGACCTGCGCCTGCTGGCACAGAGCGATGCCGGTACGCTGGAAGCCTGGCGCGAGCCGCTGGCGCTGGATACCCAGCTCCGTGACAGCCTGGACGACCTGCGCGGCTGGCTGGCGGATGCCGGGATCGCACTGGAGACCGACATCCCGCTGCCGCTGCGGGTGCTGGGCGACACGCAACGCCTGCATCAGCTGTGGAGCAACCTGGCCAGCAACACCCGTGCCTATACCGATGCACCGGGCAGGCTCAAGGTCAGTCTGCTGCACGAAGCCGCCAGCCCCGCCCAGGGAGCCGGCCACCCCGGCTGGGCGATCGTGCGCTGGGAGGATTCCAGCCCCGGCGTGCCGGACGCCGAGCTTGCCCACCTCACAGAGCGACTGTATCGCGTCGAGAACTCGCGCAATCGCTCAAGCGGTGGCAGCGGGCTGGGGCTGGCCATCGCCAGCGCGCTAGTGAGTGCCCATGAAGGCGAGCTGGTGCCGGGGCACTCCACACTGGGCGGGCTGCGATGGGACATTCGCCTGCCGCTGTTGTCTACTTGAGACTGACTCTTTTTCATCCGCAAGGACTCTTGACCATGAGCGACATTCACGCCGACCACTCCGATGACCAGGCACAATCTCGCAAGCCACTGATTCTGGTGGTCGAGGATGAGCCCAAGATCGCCAGCCTGCTGTGCGATTATCTGAATGGCAGCGGTTATCGCACCCGCCACGTGGATGATGGCAATGCCGTCATCGCCGCGGTCAATGACGAGAGACCGGCACTGGTCCTGCTCGACCTGATGCTGCCGGGCACCGATGGCCTCACCCTGTGCCGTCAGCTGCGCGCTGAAGACGCCCTGCTGCCCATCGTGATGCTGACCGCCCGCGTCGAGGAAGTGGATCGCCTGCTGGGGCTGGAGCTGGGCGCCGATGACTACATCTGCAAACCCTTCAGCCCGCGCGAGGTGGTCGCCCGCATCAAGGCCGTGCTGCGTCGCAGCCAGGCACTCGACCAGACGCTCTCGCAAAGCTCCGCCAAGGGCCAGCTGACGCTCAACGAAGAAGGCTGGCAGGCCCTGGCGGATGGCCATGACCTGGGGCTGACCGCCGTCGAGTTCCAGCTGCTCAAGGTGATGATGCAATCACCGGGGCGCATCTTCTCCCGTGATCAGCTGATGGACCACATGTACCGGGATCACCGCATCGTCTCGGAGCGCACCGTGGATTCCCACGTCAAGAAGCTGCGCCGCAAGATCGCCAGTGCCTGGCCGGAGCGCGACGTGATCCGCTCCATCTATGGCGTCGGCTACAAGTTCGAGCCTGACGTGCTGGACTGACTCCCCGCCTCTCCCCAGGCCCGCGAACCTTTCAGCAACATGACAGCCGCCGTCTGTGACCACAGACGGCGGTTGCGTTTTTGTTGCACCCGCGGTGCTAACTTGCTGTCCAACTGCGACGGATACTGTCATCACTGCCTGAGTACGCGACATCGACTGCCGCATAGGCTCGGGCTCACGCCACAAGTGAGGTATTCGCCATGTCCCACCGTCCTGCCAAGCGTGCGCGTCCTCGCACTCGTCTGATCAGTGCCGGCATGCTGAGCGTCATGCTGATGGTGTCACCGCTGACCGTGAGCAGTGCCAGCGCCGCCGATGTCTCCCTGAGCGTATTGCTGGATGGCATCAGCCTGAACGTCAGTCAGCGCGACACCCTCGACACGCAATATCGTCACTACCGCCAACAGCGTCAGGCGGCCGAGAGCCACCACGATGCAAAGGCGCTGGCCAAGGCCCGTCAGGACTATCTGGCCAAGGTCGACAGAATCCTGAACGC
This sequence comes from Cobetia marina, assembly GCF_001720485.1. Taxonomy (GTDB): domain Bacteria; phylum Pseudomonadota; class Gammaproteobacteria; order Pseudomonadales; family Halomonadaceae; genus Cobetia; species Cobetia marina. Next base: position 751,850 of record NZ_CP017114.1, on the reverse strand, counting down.
CGAGCAGACAAGCCGTTTTCATCAGCACTTCGATCGCCACTACCCCGACAAGGCCAGCACGGGCAAGCAAGCCCGGCACTGACGGCCTCGTGGCAGGCTGCCGCGACAGCGTTGCAGATCCTGACATGACACATTGCACACTTACCCGCGAGTACTTGCACAATCCCGGCACATTCGCCGCCGATACTCGCTATATCGCATGAACGCAGTTCTTTATCTCGACATACGGAGTACGCCATGAACCGCATTTCTCGCAAGCTCATCGTTTCCGGTCTGCTGACCGCCCTGGCACTGCCGATGACCGCCATGGCCGCCAGCGGCGTCAAGCAACAGGAACAGCACGACGGTGCCGCCGGCCGCCAGGCAGGCCTGGACAAGATTCTCGCCAGCTGGCACCTCAGCGATGCCCAGAAACAGAAGCTCGAAACGCTGAAGCAGCAGCAGATGGAAAGCCGCAAGCAGCTCAAGGAACAGACCTTCGACTCTCGCGAAGCACGTCGTGATGCCATCAAGGCCCAGCGTGACCAGCACAAGGCGGCCCTCGCCGAGATTCTCGACGACAACCAGGTCAAGGTGCTTGAAGCCTACTGGGCCGCAGGCAAGCCGATGCACGGCAAGCATGATGCCAAGCGCCCTGATAGAGCCGGCAAGCATGGCGACAAGCCGATGGCCATGAAGGACAAGCCGGCCGGCGGCAAGCACATGGGACGCGATGGCGATCAGCGCATGGCATTGATGGGCGCCCTGTTCGACAGCTGGAACCTGGATGAGGACCAGCGTGCGTCCCTCAAGGATTCCTTCGACGCCATGCGCGACGACATGAAGTCGCTCAAGGAGACCGACTTCGACTCGCGTGAAGCGCGCAAGGCCGCCTTCAAGGAACTGCGCGAGACGCAGCACGAGCGCCTCGCCAAGGTGCTCAACGATGACCAGATCAAGGTGCTGGACATGATGCACCAGCGCGACAAGCGCGGCCCGAAGATGGCGGAGCGTCAGCAGCGCGAAGGCATGAAGGCCCTGCTGGCAAGCTGGAATCTGAGCGATGATCAGATGCAGGCGCTCAAGGAAGTCCGCAAGGAAATGCGTGACGAGATGCATGACAGCATGAAAGAGATGCACGACGACATGCAGGATGCCATGAAGGACGCCGACACCAGACAGGAGCGTGTCGCGGCCCGTCAGGAAATGCGCAAGGAGATGAAGGAGCAGCGCCTGGAACTGCGTCAGGAAGGCCGCGAGAAACTGGCTGATGTCCTGTCCGCCGAACAGCTGGACGCGCTGGAGGCCTTCATGGCCAATGGCATGCGTCATGGCGGCCCGCACGGTGGTCCGCAGGAGGGACCGGGCGAGCCGGCTCCGCAGGCCTGATGCGCGGCACCTGAGAGGCGACTCCCCTTTTCAGGTGCCAGCCAGACACGCCCCATGAAGTGACCCTGATCGGTCTTGTGGGGAAGAAAACGCGAAAACGATGCCGCCCCGGCCGCCTTCTGGTGGTCGGGGCGGTGTCGTTTTCGTCCATTGGCGACAGAAATGTCTCTCTCCGCGACATTCCTGACGGGAGGCTCTGGCATGAGGGCTCGCGCCCGACGGATCGCGACAGGTTCATAAGAGAAAGCGACAGTCCCCCTGTCTTTTTGGGTAATGGGGGTTATATTTTTATTGAACAATCAATTAAAATAATTTTGCGAGGCCTTGAGCATTACATGGCGTGATGATGAGAGTCGTGCTTTCCTGACTGCTGAGCTCCCCCGTCCGAGGGTTCTCTCGAACGACAGGGCATTGAGCAACGGTGTCCATGACAGAAGCCGCCGCAAGGGGATGCCTGCAACCGTCAGCGGAAAGCGGACCCGGCACTGGCCGCGAAGGAATTCGCGCCGCGCAGATGTCGGAGTCAGAGATCTTCGCAAGACAGTCTCTGACGTCCAGCAGCGCCCTGTGAACGTTCACCATGATGAAGGTCGCGAGACAGTCGCCAGGCATGCCGTTGCCGAGGCGCCCGCCGACCGACCTTCGTGAATCGCCTTGAGGCCGTTCTCGCCTGCTGCCTGCGGATGGACCTGCCATTCCTCCGCCTGCCAGTCGACACTGCCACCGCTTCAGCGCTGCCCATGACGGGCGCTGAGCGAGGCCCGTGCCGTTCGTGTCCGTCTTTGCTGACACCCTGCCGTTGCCCCCACAGCCGCAGGCTGTCAGCAAAGCACTACGCACGAGTGAAACTTCCCCATGACAGGAGTTCCTCATGCAGAAACCCGCTTCCTCCGAGAGCGCTGCGCCGACCTCGAGTCGCATCAATCCGACGGTCTTCTACGGATCGATCATCGGTATCGTGGCGTTCCTCGCCTTCGCGATGCTGTTCACCGAACTGGCTGACCAGTGGATCGGCAATGCCCTGAGCTGGACCATCGATACCTTCGGCTGGTTCTACATGCTGGCCATCGTGGCCTATCTGGTCTTCGGTGTGCTGATCGCCTGCTCACGCTTCGGGCGCATCCGCCTGGGACCGGACGACTCGCGTCCTGAATTCTCGCTGATGTCCTGGGCCGCGATGCTGTTCGCCGCCGGTATCGGCATCGACATCCTGTTCTACTGCATCGCCGAGCCGCTGTCCCACTATGTGGCACCGGTCACGGGGGACCCCGAGACCCAGGCGGCGATCCGCAACGCCATGGTGGAAACCTTCTTCCACTGGGGGCTCTCCGGCTGGGGCATCTATGTGCTCGCCGGCATGTCGCTTGCGTACTTCAGCTATCGCCACCGCCTGCCGCTGGCCATCCGCTCGGCCTTCTATCCGCTGCTGGGCAACCGCATCAATGGCCCGATCGGCAACGCCGTGGATATCTTCGCCATCATCTCCACCGTGTTCGGGATCGCCACCTCACTGGGCATCGGCGTCATCCAGCTGAACTACGGTCTCAAGTTCATGCTGGGCGTGCCCGAGAACCTCGCCGTGCAAGCGGCACTGATCATCGGCGTGATGATTCTGGCGACGATTTCCGTCATCACCGGTGTCGAGAAGGGCATCCGCCTGCTGTCCGAATTCAACATGCTGCTGGCCACCGCCCTGCTGATCTTCGTGCTGGCCGTCAGCGACACCTCCCAGCTGCTCAACGCGCTGGTGCTCAACATCGGTGACTACCTGACCCAGTTCACCGCCAAGAGCTTCGATACCTATGCCTACACACCGGGTACCGATGAATGGATGAGCGGCTGGACCCTGTTCTTCTGGGGCTGGTGGATCGCCTGGACCCCGTTCGTGGGCCTGTTCCTCGCGCGCATCTCACGTGGCCGCACCATCCGTCAGTTCGTGTTCGGTGCGCTGCTGATCCCGTTGAGCTTCATGATGGTATGGATGAGCGTCTTCGGTAACTCGGCCATCGACATGGTCGCCAACCAGGGCGTCAGCGCACTGGCCACCGAAGCCCTGAACGCACCGCAGAACACCATCTATACCTTCCTGGAGCAGCTGCCGTACTCCACCATCACCACCGCCGTGGTGGCGATTCTGGGGATCGTGTTCTTCGTGACCTCCGCCGACTCCGGCGCGCTGGTACTGGCCAACTTCACGTCCATCCTCAAGGACGTCAACCACGATGCACCAATCTGGCTGCGCATCTTCTGGTCCGCCATCATCGGCCTGCTGACGCTGGCTCTGCTGATGGTCGGGGGGCTGAGCGCGCTGCAGAGCGCCGTGGTGATCACCGCCGTGCCCTTCTCCATCGTGCTGATCTTCATGATGATCGGCATGTACAAGGCGCTGATGATCGAGGACCGCAAGGAGAACGTGCGTCAGGACAACAGCTGCGTCTATGAAGGGGTCGACTGGCACGAGCGTCTGGATCACGTGCTCGACTTCGCCAAGAGCGGCAGTGCCGAGGCAACGCTGAAGCGCTCCATTCGTCCGGCACTCAATCAGCTGGCCGAAGAGCTCAACCGTCGCGGCCAGGTCTCCTCCGTCAGTGAAGAGACGGCAGAGGGCGAGCCGCTGCCGCGCGTGACACTGGAAGTCGAGTTCGAGGATGCCTCCAACTTCGTCTACCAGGTGCGTTCGGTGCGTCACCAGACGCCGAGCTTCATCGATGCCAACGATGACTACTACCTGCGTCTGGCCGTCCACCTCTCCGAGGGTGGCAGCGGTCAGGAGCTCAACGGCCTGTCGCGTGCTCAGGTGCTCGATGAAGTGGTCACCGCCTATCAGCAGCATCTGGCCTTCGTGCGCAACGATACGGTCAATGAAGCCCCGGTGATGCCAGGCGTGATCGGCAAGCAGACCGACATCGACTGAGTCGTCACCCGTTGCCGAGCCTACGCTCGGCCTGCAACGCAAAGCCCCCGCCGGTCTCCCGGCGGGGGCTTTTCCATGTCTGCGCCATCACGTCACGGGTACCCGAGGCACCGGACATTTCAGGTCGCGGCGACGGTCTCGACCTGCTGTGCGCCCTTCTTGATCATCGCATAGCTGATCGCGGTCACCAGGGTGCCGGCGACGATGGCGCCCAGATACATCAGCGGCACGTTGATGGCATTGGGGATCAGCAGTACGAACAGACCACCGTGCGGCGCCAGCAGCTTGGCACCCACCAGCATCGACAGGGCACCGGTCACGGCGCCACCGACCATGCAGGTGGGAATCACGCGCAGCGGGTCCTTGGCGGCAAAGGGAATCGCGCCCTCGGAGATGAAGCACAGCCCGAGAATGAAGCTGGCCTTGCCGGCCTCACGCTCCGGTTCGGCGAACTTGGAACGTGCGATGAAGCTTGCCAGTCCCATGCCCAGCGCCGGCACCATGCCCGCGGCCATGATCGCGGCCATCGGCGCGTAGGTCTCGCTGGCCAGCAGGCCGACCCCGAAGGCATAGGCGGCCTTGTTGACCGGCCCACCCAGGTCAAAGCACATCATCGCGCCGAGCAGAATGCCCAGCAGGACCGCGTTGGCCGAGCCCATGGACTCGAGGAACTCGGTCAGCGCCGTCATCAGCCCCGCCACCGGCGTGCCGACCACGTAGATCATCACCAGCCCGGTGACCATGCTCGCCACCAGCGGGATGATCAGGATCGGCTTGAGCGACTCGATGGACTGCGGCAGCTTCACGTAGCGGCTGAGCCCCGAGGCCGTGTACCCCGCGAGGAAGCCGGCGATGATGCCACCCAGGAACCCGGCATCCAGTGTCGCGGCCAGCCAGCCCCCGATCATGCCCGGCGTGATCCCCGGACGGTCCGCGATCGAGTAGGCGATGTAGCCCGCCAGTACCGGAATCATCAGCTTGAAGGCCGAGCCACCACCGATCTGCATCAGCGCCGCCGCCAGCGTGCCCTCCTCCTCGAAGGCCTTGATGCCGAACACGAAGGACAGCGCGATCATCAAGCCGCCCGCCACCACCATCGGCAACATGAAGGACACCCCGGTCAGCAGGTGCTTGTAGGGGCCGCGCTTCTCGCCCTTCTGCTGGCCACCCTGACCGCCAGAGGCCGTGGCGGATTCCACCTCAGCACCTTCCAGCGCCTGTTCGATGGTGTCGCGCGGCTTCTTGAGCGCGGTACCGGTGGAGGTGCGCCAGACGCGCTTGCCGGCGAAGCGGGTCGGGTCGACCTCGATGTCACAGGCCAGAATCACCACCTCGGCCTCGGCGATCTCCTGTTCGGTCAGCGCATCCTGGGCACCGACCGAGCCCTGGGTCTCGACACGGGTCGGATAGCCCAGCGTCCGCCCGGCCTCGCTCAGTGCCTCGGCGGCCATGAAGGTATGCGCCACACCGGTGGGACAGGCCGTGACCGCCACGATGGACGGCCCCCGGGACGACGTGACGGGTGTCCCACCGGCAGCAGACGCGGGTGCGGCCGAGTCCGTGAGGGCCGCTATGTCCTTGCGCTCCAGCACCCGGGCACGCGAGTCGGCCAGCTCCAGAAAGGCCTGCGGGTCCGGCAGCGCATCCTCGATGGGGGCCAGATGCACCCGCTTGCCGAGAAAGTCGTCCAGCGCCACGCTGGCCAGCGGCGATGCGGCGATCAGCACCAGCTCCGCCTCCGCCAGCTGCGCCTCGCTGAGGGTGATCTCGGGTTCGATGCGCGAGCGCATGTCGATGATCGGATTCCAGCCACGACGACGCGCGGCCTGCTCCAGGCGGCGCGCCGCCAGGAAGGTGGTCGCCATGCCACTCGGGCAGGCGGTGACGATGATGACGTTCATTGGCGTGGCTCTCCGGCTGTCTCGACATCGGCAGACGCCAATGTCTCGATGCTGGTGTGTTGTTGGAGGGTCTTGAGTGTGGTGGCAAGCGGATTGCCGGGACCGGGATGGGTCACGGCCTCGGCGGAGAGTGCGGTGGCATGGCGCAGAATCCGCTTGCGGTCTTCGGGTGAGGCATCGGGCTGACAGAGCACGCCATGCAGCATGGCGGCCAGCAGGGTATCGCCGGCGCAGACGGTACTGACGACCTGCATGCGCGGCGGCCGAGCGCGCAGCATGGCGGCGCCGGGGCTGGCCCACAGCACGCCTTCCGGCCCGGCGGAGATCAGCGCCTGCTCGATGCCGTGATCGATCAGACGCCTGAGCGCACGCTCGCGGGCCGCATCACTGTCCAGCGGCTCCCCGGCCCACAGCGCCAGCTCCTGTTCATTGGGCTTCACCGCCGTGGGCGGCACCGCCAGCCCCGCTTCCAGCGCGGCGCCGCTGGTATCGAGCCAGCAGGCGACATGGCGTTCGCGCACGCGACTGACCAGTGCTGCCAGCTGGGCATGGCTGATCCCCGGCGGCAGACTGCCGGCGATCACCACCGCACAACGTGGCAGATTGCCCTCGGCCTGCTGGCGGTCGATCCAGTCATCGATGCGCGCTTCCAGGCGCGCCAGGGCGTCCTCGTCCACCCGCATGCCGGTACCGTTCACGTCGGTGACCCGGCCACTGGCCTCGCCAAGCTTGACGTTGATGCGCGTCGCACCGGCCACGCGCTCGAAGGCGTCCACCAGCCCCCAGTCGGCAAAGGCCACGGTGAAATCGGCCTGATTGTCGGCCCCCAGAAAGCCGCTCAAGGTCACCGGGTGGCCCAGCGTCGCCAGCACGCGCGCCACGTTGATGCCCTTGCCCGCGGCTTCCAGATGATGACTGCGTGCACGGTTGACCGTTCCCAGCGTCAGACTGTCCAGCCCGATGCTCAGATCCAGCGCAGGATTGAGCGTCACGCACAGCACGGGACAGTCAGCAGCCGAGTGTGATGGCGAGTGATGGGAAGCTGTCATCACACCTGCTCCTCCTGCCGGGGATGGGGTTGGGCGTTCTGTTCGATCAGGCTGTCCAGCGCACTGCGCACGTCTTCCGACGTCGGCTGCGCCAGGGCGACGCGTGCCTGTTCGCGCGCCATGGTCAGATCCAGCTCACGCACCCGCGCCTTGACCAGCGGAATCTGGCGACTGGAGACGGACAGTTCATCCACCCCCAGGCCGACCAGCACACCCACGGCCTGATCATCACTGGCCAGCTCACCGCAGACGCCGACCCAGGCACCATGGGCATGCGCGGCCGCCACCGTCATCTCGATCAGACGCAGTACTGCCGGATGCAGCCCATCGGCCTGTGCGGAGAGCGTGGCATGGCCGCGGTCGATGGCCAGGGTGTACTGGGTGAGATCGTTGGTGCCCACCGAGAAGAAATCGACTTCGGGAGCGATGCTGGCGGCCGTCAGCGCCGCCGAGGGAATCTCGATCATCACGCCGACCTGCACGTCACGCACCAGCGGCTGGCCGTGCTCGGCTTCATGGGCGGCGTCCAGCTCGCTGCGTACGCGCTCGACGATGGCACGTGCAGCGCGCAGTTCGGCAAGGTCCTTGACCATCGGGAACATCAGGCGGATCGGGCGGGAGCCCGCCGCCATCAGCAGTGCCCTGACCTGAGTCTCGAGCACTTCCGGACGCGTCAGCGCCAGACGGATGCCACGCAGCCCGAGGAAGGGATTGTCCTCTCGCGGCAGCGGCCAGTACGGCAGCGGCTTGTCACCGCCGACATCCAGGGTGCGTGCCACCAGCGGGCGGCCATCCAGCGCATCGAGTGCCTCACCGTACTGGGCGGTCTGGGTGGCGAGATCCGGTGCCTGCGGATGGGCCATGAACACGAATTCGGTCCGCAGCAGGCCGACCCCTTCGGCACCGCGCTCGACGGCGTCGCCGGCATGCGCGGTATTGCCCAGGTTGGCCACCACCTCGACCTGATGGCCATCCCGGGTGATGGCTGGCGCCATGCGGGTTTCCCAGGCCGCGGCCTGACGCTGTTCATGGCCGGCGATCGCCTCTTCGGCCCGGGCGCGGCGACTGGCGGAAGGCATCACGCTGACACGCCCGCGCTCACCATCGACGATCAACTCGCTGCCATCGGCGATCGCCAGCACGCTCGGACCAGCCCCGACCACCGCCGGAATGCCCAGTGAACGCGCCAGAATCGCGCTGTGCGAGGTGGCCCCGCCCAGGGCCGTGACCAGTCCACGCACCCGGGAGGTATCCAGACGCGCCACATCCGACGGGCCGATATCCTCGGTCACCAGCACATGCGGCGTCTCGGGGGCGCTGGGCAGCGGCGTGTCGGTGAGCACGCCAAGCACACGGCGCCCGACGTCGCGCAGGTCAGCGGCACGCTCGGCCAGCAGACGGTCCGCGAGGTTTTCCTGGGCTCGCGCGGCGCTGTCGATGGCGGACCACCAGGCAGCCTCGGCGCTGTGGCCTTCCTCGAGACTCTCGCGCGCCGCGGCAAACAGCTCCGGGTCGCCGAGCATCTCTTCGTGCATGGAGAGAATCTCGGCCATCTCGGCGCCTTCGGCCCGATTGACCAGCTCCTGCAGCTGCTCACGCGCCGTCTGGATGCCGCTCGCCAGCCGCTGGGCCTCGTGCTCGGCGCCCGCATCGCTGCGCGCCTCATAGAGAAAGCGCGGCTGATACATCACCCAGCAGGGCGCGATGGCCATGCCCGGCGAGGCCGCCACCGCCGGCACGACACTGTCGGCCTCGGGGGCTGCCACCTTGTCGGAAGCCGGCTGGGCATCCGGCGCACTGGCCTCGGGACGCTGGTCCATCAGCGGCTCCACGGACTCGCCAAGTCCTGCCTTGACCGCCGCGACCATGGCATCCAGCGCGGCCTGATTGGCCCGGGCATCCTCGCCGTTGGCACTGAAGACCAGCGTCTGGCCACGACGTGCTCCCAGCCCCAGCACCTTGGTGAGGCTGGCGGCACTGACGATACCGCCTTCCCCCTGCTCGAGGCGCAGCGAGGGAATGATGCCGAAACTCTCGCCGGCGTCCCGCGCGGCCTGCACCAGCTGCTTGGCGGGACGGGCATGCAGGCCATGTGCATTGAGCAGCGTCACGCTCGCCAGCTGTGCCGTGGAGGACTCCCCCAGCAGCCGCGCCAGCAGAGCAGAGGTGGACAGCCCCGGCAGGCGCTCGCCTGCGCCATCTTCCAGCAGCGTCAGCAGACGCTCCAGCAACACGCGGTGCTGCCCGCCATCAGCGTCCAGTGCCAGACAGGCCACGGCGTTGATGCGCCCGTGACGGGTATCCAGCGCCTTCTCGGGCGTGACCACGGACAGCGCCGGCTGGCTCACGTCCTGTCGGGACTGCACCAGCCAGATGCCCTGGCCCAGAGCGTTCGGCTCGGTCTGGAGCATCGCGGTGAGAAAGCCGTCCCCGACGCAACCGGCCTGACGCAATCGCGCCGCGCCTGCCAGCACCAGCTCATCGCGGTCGCGTGCCGGGAAGCCACACAGCACGGTATCGGCATCCAGACGTGGCGGAATCACCTCGCGGCCAAGCTCGGCGAGAATCTGCTCCGCGGTCGTCGCGGATGCCAGGCGCTCACTGACGCCTTCGCGGTCCAGCACGCGCGTCAGGGAACGCAGGATATCGAGGTGCTCATCGGACTGCGCCGCGATGGTCACCACCAGAAAGACACGGTTGCCATCGTGCCACTCCACCCCCTGCGGGAATTGCAGGACACGCACGCCGGTGGCCAGCACGGCCTCACGACTGTCGGGTGTCCCATGGGGAATCGCGATGCCCTGCCCCAGGTAGGTGGAAGACTGCGCTTCGCGAGCCAGCAGACCTTCACGATAGGCCGGCGTGGCGCGCCCACCGGCAACCAGGGCATCAGCGGCCTGATTCAGGGCGTCGCGCCAGTCATTGGCGTGGGCGGCGAGGAGGACATCCTCATGAGCAAGGCTGAGCATGGCGGGCTCCTTGAGGCCCCTCTCTGGCAAGAGGCCTGGATGTGTGACGTGCGGCGCGGGCGTGACATCTGACGCACCGGCACTTCATGGGGCGAGTACCACAAGGGTAGCGGCGGCGTGGCGTGATGACGAATACTGCTGAATCGTGTCACCTCAATGGATTCATGCTGGCCGTTTTCTTGCGCGTGATCAAGTGAATGCCATGCAGATGAGCGGTTTTCGTGACTAGACATTGGGCGTAGAGCCGCCTGTGGTGCGGGGTTGCGAGGGGTCGGTCGAGGGATACCGTCATCAGTGAGGATTTGCACCTCAGGCCACAAGTGAGCATCATTCCTCGCACATGGAGCTCGCAGGTCCCGTTCTCCCTCTTCCAGCAAGGACAGTGGCATGACCCTGGCAGAAATCGCGCGTCTTGCAGGCGTTTCACGTACCACCGCCAGTTATGTGGTCAATGGGCAGGCACAGGCACGACGTATCAGCCCACAGACGGTCGAGCGCGTGATGGCGGTGGTGCAACGCCATCACTACCGGATCGATGCCCAGGCAGCCGCCCTGCGCCGTGGGGAAAGCCGGACACTGGGGTTCATGCTGCCCGATCTGGAGAACGCCAGTTACGCACGCCTCGCCAAGCTGCTGGAACGCGGTGCCCGCGAGCGCGACTATCAGCTGTTCATCGTCTGCTCCGACGACATCCCCGACACGGAGCGCGAACTGGCCCGCATGCTCAAGGCTCGCAGGGTCGATGCCTTGATCACCGCCAGCTGTCTGGCACCGGATGATCCCTTCTACCGCGAACTGACGCTGGATGGCTTCCCGGTGATCGGGGTGGACCGCGCACTGGACACGCGCCACTTCGCCAGCGTGGTCAGCAACAATGCCGATGCCGCCAGCCAGCTGACCCGTGCGGTGCTTGAGCATTCACCACGAGACCTGCTGTGGCTGGATGCCTTGCCGGAACTCGAGATATCGCGGGAACGTGCCCAGGGCATGCGCTCGGCGCTCGAGACCCATCAGAGCCAGACGCCGCTTGAGGCGACGACACTGCACGCCGCCCGCTATGAGCGCGCCGCCGGTGCCGAGGCACTGCGCGGATATCTCGCGCACTCGCCCATGCCGGAGGCGATCGTGACCGCCTCCTACACCTTGATGGACGGCGTGCTGGACGTGCTGTTCTCGAAGGGCCCGCCTGTCAACGCCCCCAGGGCGATGGCCAGCTTCGGCGATGATCGCCTGCTCGACTTCCTGCCGTTGCCGATCCACTCGCTGCCCCAGTGCCACCAGCGCATCGCGGATACCACCCTCACCCTGGCGCTCGCCGCCATCCAGAGCGATATCACGCCGGGCCTGACCCTGGTGGAACGCGAGTTGCGTCGCCGCTAGACGCCTCACGCGCCGCCGGGCCCGGCCCCGCGACCGGTTCAGCTATCCTGCCCGCCCACCGTGGCACGATGCTCACGTATTTCCGCCAGCAGCGCATCCACAGCGGCCTCGATACGTCCCTGGGGTGCCTGCCGGGCGAGGTGCTGTTCAAGCAGCTCCGCGGCATCGCTCAGCAGGTCATGCTCCAGCGCTGCGGCACTGCCCTTGAGCAGATGCGCCTCATGGGTGAGCTGCGCCAGATCCCCTTGCGCCAGCGCACGCGTCAGACGTAGATGCTGCTCCGTCAGCTGAGCATCGAAGGCCTTCTCGAGCTCGGCGATGCTGGCGGTGTCCAGCTCATCGCGCAAGCTGGAGGGGGATGGGCTCGTCAGATGACGGGCTTGTGGTGCCGGCCCTGGGCGGCCTGGCGTCTCGGCGCATGCTCCCGGCGATGCTCTCCCTTGAGCATCACGCTGAGCCTCACCCCCGGCGTCGCCGCGAAGGCCAGGCCCCGGCTCGCCCCTCCAGTCCGGTTCCGCCTCACCCTGATGCCAGCCAGCCAGGCCTCCGTCCCGCAGCTGCCAGCGCGCCAGCATGGTGGCGACCTGGTGACGGCGCATCGGCTTGGAGAGGAAGTCATTCATGCCGGCCGCGAGACAGCGCGCCCGTTCACCGGCCTCCACATTGGCGGTCATCGCCACGATCAAGCTGGCGGTGCGTCCGTCGCGCCGCTCCAGTGCCCTCAAGCCTCGCGCCACGGCGAAGCCATCCATCCGCGGCATGCGCAGATCCAGCAACACCAGCACGATATCGTCGTTTTCCGCACACCAGTCCAGCGCCGCCTGACCGCTCTCGACCACCGTCACCGCATAGCCGAGACTGCACAGCATGGCGCGCGCCACTTCACGATTGATGTGGTTGTCATCCACCACCAGCACCTTCTCTCCACGGCTGAGCGGCAGAGGCGCGTGGGAGTCGGTCTGCGGCTGGCTCATGGGGGCGAGCGGCAGCGGCAACTCGCACCAGAAACAGGCGCCTTCGCCCTCGCGGGAGTTCATGCCCAGACGCCCCCCCATCAGCTCCACCAGGCGGCGCGCGATGGCCAGTCCCAGTCCGGTGCCGCCAAAGCGCCGCGCGATCGAGGCATCCCCCTGGGTGAAGGGCTCGAACAGACGCTTGGCCTGCATCTCGCTGATGCCGATACCGGTGTCATTGACCTCGAAACGGACTCGCCCCGCCGGCAGCGGATGCACCATCAGGGTGATCCTGCCGTGCCGGGTGAACTTGAAGGCGTTCGACAACAGGTTGAGCAGCACCTGACGCAGGCGAACGGAGTCTCCCATGACCCAGCGTGGCAGCTGGGCCGAGCGATGATCGACGAAGGCCACACGGGTACTGTCCAGTTGCGGCAGCAACAGATCGATGACGCCATCGACGGCCTGCTGGAGATCGAAGGGTCGCCGCTCGACGGTCAACTTGCCGGCCTCGATCTTCGAGAAGTCCAGCACGTCATCCACCAGCCCCATCAACACCTCCCCGCTGTCACGCAGGCTGGTGGCATACCGGTGCGCGCTGTTGTCCAGCGGCTCGGCCAGCAGCAGCTCGCTCATGCCGATGACACCGTTGAGTGGCGTGCGAATCTCATGACTCATGGTGGCGAGGAATTCGGACTTGGCACGGCTGGCCTGCTCGGCGCGTTCGGCTTCATGCTTGAGGGCCGTGGACAGGCTCAGCAGCTGCTGGCGGGCCTGCTCCCGCGCACGGGCCTGCAGCCAGACCTGGCGACTGACCAGCAGGGTCGTCAGTACCATCAGCCCGAGCAGCAGCAGCATCCAATGCACGAGTCGATCGCGCTGCTGGCGTTCCTGGGTGGACTCCTCGGCAAGCTGGGCTCTCACCCGCAGCAGCAACGTCTGGGTGACGTCACTGATCTCGTCGCTCAGCGTCTGCAGCCTCGCGACAGAGGCGGCGTCCGGCAACTCTCTGCCCTCACGCCACTTTGCCTCCTTCCGCCACTCCCCCTCTTCCCGCCATACGCCCAATCGGATGTCGAGGTAGTCGATCTGGCTCATCACCTCATCGGCCAGCATGGGCACCGAGGCCAGGCTCATCAGATGATGACGGAAGTCGCCGCGCCGGAAGATGAAGGTCCGGCTGTAGAGCAGCTCGAAATCCTCCAGCACCTCCTGCCAGGCCGCACCACGCTTCACGCCCTGCGCCTGGGCATAGCGCGCGAGGGAATTGGTGAGGGTGATGGCCTCGCGGTCCAGCTGATAGACCGTCCAGACGGCATCATCGCGAGTGCGATTCTCGAGCTTTACCTGGTTGTGGAGGATGACACCGCCCACTCCCACGGCCGCCAGCAGCAAGGCGATGATGATGGCCATACCGACCCACAGCGGCCAGCGTGTCCGTGGCGCCTGGGCCAGAGCATGCATGGCGTGCGAGTCTGCCTCGCCGCCCGGCACCTCATCCCGTGATGCAGTGGAGCCCGCCACCGACGAGGGGGAAGACGGCTCACCATCATGTGGGTTGCCGGGCGTGGACGAGGGAGACGAGAAGATCCGATTCAAGCGCGAGCCAGAGGGTACCTGAGGAAGGGGGTCCCCGGGACGAGGATGCCCGGGACGACGGCGCCCGGAGGCGACTTGACGACATCCGTCATCGCAGCCTTGGTCATCGCAGCACCAGCCCGTTGACCTGCCAGACGCTACGGAAGCGAATCTCTTCCGTCATCAGTTCCGGATGGGCATCGAAGGGATAGAGGATGAACAAGGGACCGAAATCCCGTACCGGCATCGGCTCGCCATCGCGGCGCGTCGCCAGCAACACCTCGTATCGCGTGATATCCGACATCGGGATATCGGCGGAAAAGTCATTGATGGCCTTCACGCTCACCGTCGAGACATCCTGCCCCACCCGCTGGATCAGCTCGCGCAGCAAGGGCCCACTGAAGCGGACGACTCCCTGGGTCCATGGCGTGTGGGTGGCATTCACGCGCGAGGGCAGCGCCTCCAGCATCGGCATGTCAAAGCGAGCCAATGGCGACGCCTCACTGCCGGCATTGCCACACGTCACCACGCCGCTGATGGTCAGCACGACCTTGCCCTTGGGCGCAGGCAGGCATTCGTTGGCCTTGAGCGGGTGAGCCTCCCTTGCAGGGGGCACTGACGCGTGCGCCGCCAAGGCAGACGGGGCAAGGCCTGCCGCCAACAGAGCGAGGCACAGCGAGGAGACCCGCCGCGCCCCACGCCATGCGCGAATCGCCACGGCTGTCTTCCCGGTCTTGTCAGGCGCCACCAGAGTGCTTTCTGCCTCTGTCCAGATGGCCTTGAAGCGGCCTGCCATGCACTCTTTCATCCTGCTGTCCCATGCTATCCTGCCAACGCCACGTCCGCAGAGAGCCACAACTCTACGTCAGCCACCCTGTGCTTTGCGAGCCTGCGACAAGGCGTGCCTGACGACTCGGCTGCCTTTGAAGGCCTGCATCCGGCCCCGCTCTGAACGCTCGGCGTCGCGTCGTGTCGCCTGACCGGGGACCCACACCATGCTGCCGGCCGCGATCTGCAGCGCTGCCCATTTTCACCCGTCGAGTCCGTTTCGTTCATGACTGATTGCCCAGCGTCCCCCGAGCCTTCCCTTCTCCTGCCACGCGTTCTCGCGGGTCCGATGCTCAGGCGCGTCACGCCAGACAGCATCGTACTGTGGCTGGTGACCTCGCGCCCTCAACAGGCCCGCGTGTGGCTACTGCCGGAAGACGAGAGCCGCCCACCGCTCGCGGGGCTCCCAGATACGCCACCTGCCCGACTGACGGAGCATCTGGCCATCCCTCTGGGCACCCATGCCTGGCTGATGCTGCTGGAGGCCCATGCCGAGTCTCCCCTGCCCGCCGATTGCGCCATCGCCTACGAGCTGGCACTGAGCGAGCGCGAGGACACCGCTGACAGTAGCGCCGCGCCGCAGGACGGCGACTGGCATGGCATCGCCGAGTGGGGCCCAGAGATCTGCTACCCCGGCGAGCCTCTGCCACGTTTCCGTCTGCCGGCGAAGCTGACCCGCATCGCGCATGGCAGCTGCCGCAAGCCGCATCACGGCCTGAGTGACAAGGAGGCCGAACGCGTCTGTGCCAACGCCAGTGACAGCGCTCCTGAAGGCCCGGCCGGCGACGGTCTGGTCGCACTGGATCACTGGCTGAGTGAGCGGCGCACCACACCGCTGGAATGGCCGGAAGTGATGCTGTTCACGGGCGATCAGATCTACGCCGATGACGTCGCCGGCCCCATGCTGGGGGCCATCGATCAGGTGATCGAGCGCCTGGGACTGCCGGAAGAGACCTTGCTGGGCGCCGAGGTCTCCGACAGCCGCGAACTGCGCCAGCACCCGTCGCACCTCTATCATCGCCCGCAGCTGCTACCGGACATGCCAGCCAATGAGGGACTGGCCGCCAGTTTCTTCGGCGCCAAGCGCAAGCCCATCTTCACCTCCACCGGGGCTGACAATCACCTGATCGGCCTGTCGGAAGTCGTCGCCATGTACCTGCTGGTGTGGTCCGACGTGCCGTGGGCGGCCCTCGGGGTCGAACTGGAAGACCCGTCAGCGCTCGAAGGCCATGACGAGGCCACCCGCGAGCGCCATGCCCGCGAGGCACGCCATCTGGCACGTTTCCGCGCTGGGCTCGGTCAGGTGCGCCGCCTGCTGGCCAACGTC
This sequence comes from Cobetia marina, assembly GCF_001720485.1. Classification (GTDB taxonomy): domain Bacteria; phylum Pseudomonadota; class Gammaproteobacteria; order Pseudomonadales; family Halomonadaceae; genus Cobetia; species Cobetia marina. The sequence goes on along the minus strand of NZ_CP017114.1, from coordinate 735,583 downwards.
TCCAGCCTGATGATCTTCGATGACCACGACGTCACCGATGACTGGAATCTGAGTGCCGCCTGGGAAAAAGCCGCCTACGGCAATCCCTTCTCGCGGCGCATCATCGGCAATGCGCTGACCGGCTACCTGCTGTGTCAGGGCGCGGGCAACGCACCTCGGGCGCTCGGTGAGCTGCTGGAGCAGGCCAGCGAGCTGTTCACCGATGCGCATGCCGACACCGAGACCGCGCCGGAGGGCCATTTCGACGTCGAGCGTCAGGAGGCGTTGATCGCCCGGCTCGAGCGCTGCGAGCGCTGGGACTATCAGCTCGAGACCACGCCGGCCCTGATCGTGGCGGACACCCGCACTCGCCGCTGGCGCAGTGAGCGCAAGCTGTCGCACCCTTCGGGTCTGATGGACTGGGAGGCGCTGTGTGAACTCCAGCAACGTCTGGTGGAGCAGCGCGCGGTGGTACTGGTGTCTCCGGCTCCCGTGTTCGGGGTCAAGCTGATCGAGACGATCCAGAAGCTGTTCACCTTCGCCGGCAAGCCGCTGATGGTGGACGCCGAGAACTGGATGGCCCACCAGGGCGCCGCCAGCGTGATGCTCAACATCTTCCGCCATTCGCGCACGCCGCAGCATTTCGTGATTCTGTCCGGCGATGTGCACTACTCCTTCGCCTACGATGTGCGCCTCAGGCACCGCCGCTCCAGCCCGCACATCTGGCAGATCACCAGCAGCGGCATCCGCAACCGCTTCCCGGTGGGATTGCTTGACGTGCTGGATCGCCTCAATCGCTGGCTGTACGCCCCACGCTCACCGCTCAACCTGCTGACACGGCGTCGCAACATGCGCATCACGCCACGTCGTCACGATGCCGCAAGTCACGGCGAACGCCTGCTGAATGCCTGCGGTATCGGACTGGTGGATCTCGATGCAAAGGGCCGCCCCATCGCCATTCGTCAGCTGACCACCGAGGGCCGGGAGGTGCACTTTGTCCCACGTCGCTGAGGCTGCCTGCCCGCCACTGGCGCTGATCCATCACCCCGGCTATCGCATCGCGCTGCCCGAGAAGCATCCGTTCCCGATGGACAAGTTCAGCGTGCTCAAACGGCTGCTGGACCGCCAGTTGGCCGACTGCGCCTGGGCCGTCGAGTGGGTGATGCCCCAGCCCGCCGAGGAGGAAGACCTGCTCAGCGTGCACACCCGCCGCTACGTGCATGAATTTCTCAGTGGCACCTTGAGTCATCAGGCCCAGCGTCGCAGCGGTTTCGTGTGGAGCGAGGCCCTGCGCGAGCGCAGCGTGCTGGCGGTGGGCGGCACGCTGACCACCGTGCGCGAAGCCCTCACGCGCGGCCTGGCCTGCAATACCGCCGGGGGTACCCATCACGCCCATCCCGAGGCGGCCAGCGGATATTGTCTGCTCAACGACATCGGCGTGGCGGCGCATCAGGCACTGGAAGATGGCGTGACGCGGGTGCTGATCGTCGATCTCGACGTCCATCAGGGCGATGGCACCGCGTTGATCTTCGCTGACGAGCCACGGGTCTTCACGCTCTCGCTGCATGCCGAGAGCAACTTCCCGGCCCGCAAGCAGAAGAGTGATCTGGACGTGCCCCTGCCGAAAGGCATGGGCGATGAGGACTATCTGGCGGTGCTGGAGCGCACGCTGGAGGCGGTGCTGACGCGGGTGCAGCCGGAACTCGTGATCTTCGATGCCGGGGTCGACCCGCACGCCGCCGACAGGCTCGGCCATCTCGAACTGAGCGACCGCGGCCTCTACCGGCGCGAGCGGCATGTCATCCGGCGCTGTCGCGCGGCGGGCGCGGCCGTGGCCTGCGTGATCGGCGGCGGCTATGACCGTGATATCGAGGCGCTGGCGTGGCGACACAGTCAGCTGCACCGGGCAGCGCTGGATGTCTGGCGTGAGGCACATGGTCAGCCTGCCCTGTTCGGGCCGCCGGACTGAGCCTTGCCAACCGCCCCCTGAACGCAGACGCCCGCCACCTTCGATGGCGGGCGTCTGCGTTCAGCCGCGAGGCGTCACTTGAAGGCCGTGACCTCGACAGGATCACCGACCCGCAGCGGCGGCTGGCGCGTCGGGTCCACCGCCACCAGGTTGTAGCCGAAGTGCACCTGGCCATCCTCGAAACGGCGCACCCGCGCCAGTGTCGTCAGCGGCTCCCTGTCACCGCGCTTCTCGCCGGTGGCCGGGTCGACATTGACCATCGCGCAACGCGTGCAGGATGACACCAGGCGGAAACGTACCTCGCCGATCATCACCTCCTGCCAACCATCCTCGGCCCAGGCCTCGGCACCGCTGATCACGAGATTCGGCCGGAACTGGTTCATGCCGTGATCCGCCGTCGGCGTCTCGCGATTGAGCGCTTCCAGCGAGGCCTCGTTGGCCAGCAGCAGCGGGAAGCCGTCCGCGGCACTCACGCGCTGTCGGATGATCTCGCGATAGCGCTCGGAGCGCTCGCCCAGCCAGCACAGCCGCACCGGCATGCCGAGCTGCTCGCTCAACCAGGCATCCGCCTCGTCACTGACGCTCAGGGCGCTGAACTGGTCTGCCCACACCTGGATGTCGAGACGCTCGGCCTCATCACGGGTCGCGAAGCTCACCTCACCGCAGGCCGGGCGGTCCAGCTGCCACAGCCGCCAGTGGCCCGGCGACTGCTCGCGAAGTGCCAGACGCTGCATCTGCGGATGCGTGCGTGCGGTGACGAACTTGCCGCGTGCCGCGACCACCACGAAACGGCGGTCCTGCGTCAGGCCTTCCTCGCCGACAGTCGTGCTCTCAAGTGCCTCGGCGGCGCCTGACTTCAAGGGGTAGCGCCACAGGTGGGTCAGCTGCATCAGGGTCTTCCTTGTCGATGGATACCGAGCGAGGCACATTACCAGAATGCCAGGCCCGAGGGGGCTCAGGGGAGCGGGACCGCGGGAGACTCAGGGAGACGTCGTCTCGCTGGTGCCGGCCGCCTCATCCTGCTGCGCGGCCTCGTCTCCGACATCGAGACTGATCACGTCCGGGCCGGAGAGCGCGACGCTCGAGATCAATGCCTTGACGCCAAGGCCGACCTTGAGCCCCAGCTCCTTGCAGGCCAGCCGGTCCACGCGCGCTCTGAGCCGCTGGCCGGCGATGCCCAGCACCAGTTCCGCACTGGCGTGGCCGCGCTCGCTCTCGATCTCGTGAATCACGGCGGGCAGCGTATTGCGCAGGCTGGTATTCAGCGGGGTTTCCAGCGCGATGCTGACATCACGGGCACGCAGTCGCAGGCGTACCCGACGCCCGACCGGCATCGCCAGACGCGCCAGCTTGAGACTCAATCCCGCCCCGAGCCCCAGGCGGGTCAGCTGATGCGTCTCATCGTGCGAGAGCACCTCGGCACTGAGCAGTGAGCCGGCTTCGAAACGGCCTGTCTGCGGGGCCAGATCAAGACGTGACAACATGTCGCCGATCTCGCCGCTGGCGGTGATGCGCCCGTTGTCGACCAGCGCGAGGCGGTCCGCGACGGCGAACAGCTCCCGGGTATCGTGACTGACGAACAGGATCGGAATCTCGATCTCGCGAGCCAGACGGCTGATGTAGTGCAGGAGTTCCTGCTTGCGGGCGCCATCAAGGCCGGTCAACGGCTCATCCAGCAACAACATGCGTGGGCGTGACAGCAGGGCGCGCCCGATGGCGACACGCCGCGCCTCGCCACCCGACAGCTGACCCGGCATGCGCGTCAGCAGGTCCTCGATGCCCAGCAGCGCGACGATCTCGTGCAGGTGGTCACGGTTGCGCTGGCGTTGAGCACGCGTCAGTGCCAGCGGCATGCCGTAGCAGAGATTGCCGCGCACGCTGTAGTGCGGAAACAGACGAGGCTCCTGGAAGACCACGCCCAGATTGCGCCGATGGGCAGGCACCCAGTGATCATGCTCGCCGCCGATCAGACACTCGCCCGTGAGACGCAGATGGCCATGATCCGGGCGGTCGAGCCCTGCGATCATGCGCAGGATGCTGGTCTTGCCGCTGCCGGAACGTCCGAACAGCGCCGTGACCCCGCGTGCCGGCACCTTGAGTTCGGCATCGAGATGGAAGGCGCCCAGCGTGCGGCAAAGGTGGAAATCAAGCATCACGCCCCTCCATCCGGAGTCGGGCCCGGCGCGCCAGCCATTCGGAAGACAACAGCGAGAGCATCGCGATCACCACCGCGATCAGACACAGACGCGCGGCCGCGCCCTCCTCGCCCGGCGTCTGGATCAGGGTATAGAGCGCCAGGGGCAAGGTACGGGTCTCGCCGGGGATGTTGGCCGCAAAGGTGATGGTCGCGCCGAATTCCGACAGCGCGCGCGCGAAGGCCAGCATGCCGCCGGTCAGAATGCCGGGCAGCGCCAGCGGCATCGTCACCGTGAACAGCACCCGCAGCGGGTTGGCCCCCAAGGTACGAGCCGCGGCCTCCAGCCCCGGGTCAATGGCCTCCAGCGACAGGCGCATGGCACGCACCATCAGCGGAAAGGCCATGACCGCTGCCGCGACGGCGGCGCCCTGCCAGGTGAAGGGCAACACGATATCGATCTTCGCCAGCCACTGACCGATGACGCCGTTGCGTCCGAAGGTGACCAGCAGCAGATAGCCGACCACCACCGGTGGCAGCACCAGTGGCAGATGCAACAGGCCATCCACCAGCGCCTTGCCACGAAACTCGCGTCGCGCCAGCCACCAGGCCGCGGCGAAGCCGGGAATCAGACTGAAGCCGACGGCCACGCAGGCGACCTTGAGACTCAGGCTCAGGGCTTCCCATTCCAGTGCGCTCAGCATGCACTCTCCTCGAACAAGATCAGGTGGCGCAGGGCAGCGCGATCACGAGACGACTCGCGCCCATGGCATCGCCATGGCCCGCTCGATGATTCGCTCTGCCAGCCACGTCATTGCCGCAATGATGCCACGGAAAACCTCCAGTGTAGCGGCCCGCGTGCCTCCGGGACATGCCGGCCGCCGGGGCGCTCTCACTGGCTGTCAGCGGTGGCGGGTGCAGCCTGGGTCCCAAGGGTGGTGAACCCGAAGCGATGGAAGATGGCCCCTGCCTCATTGCTGGACAGCCAGTGGGCGAAGGTTTCCGCTGCCTCGTCGGGCGCATCCCCGCCCCGCGTGATCAAGGCGGCAGGATAGTGGATGGGGTCGTGGCTGCTCTCGGGCAGCAGGCCGATCTGATGGACGCGATGACTGACGGAGGCATCCGTCGAGTAGACGATGCCCAGTGGGGCTTCACCGTGCTCGACCAGCGCCAGCGCCGCACGCACATCCTCGGCACTGGCCAGATGCGAGCGCAGTGCCTGCCACTGACCCAGCGATTCCAGCGATTGACGTGCATAGATGCCCGCCGGCACGTGATCCGGGTCCCCCACCGCCAGCCGGGAGGCGTCGCCCGTCGCGGCCAGTCGCTTGGCCACGTCCGTCACGTCCCGGGCATTGCTGACGCCGGCATCCAGAGAACTTGCCCCGGCGGCTACCAGCGCCAGACGATTGCCCAGCAGATCATGACGCCCTGTCACCACCACGCCGGGCTGCTGCTCGAGCCAGTCCATCCAGCGCTCGTTGGCCGACAGATACAACTGGGCTGGAGCACCATTGGCCAGCTGACGCGCCAGGGTCGAGGACGAGGCGTAGACCGGCAGGATATCCACGTTGGCGAGGCGCTCGTAGCGGGCCTCGATGGCATCCATCGCATCATGCAGCGAGGCGGCAGCCATGACGCGAATCCGGGTGGGTTCGTCGGCCTGCACCGGTGCCGCCAGCAGCGCCACCAACGTCATCAGCAGTGTCGAGCGGGCCGTCAGAGAGGTGCGTCTCAGGCAGGCGGATTCCTGGCATGAGCGAAAGTGAGCGCGCAAGCGCGTGGCGAGTGACATCACGAGGTCCTTTGTCAGGCCGCGAAAGGGCCTTGGAAGAGTGAAACGCAGCGACAGCGCGTGCCACTGCTGCATGCCATGATGCCGCGCCCACCCGCCACATGCATCCCGCTCGGGCGCGGATGGGCGTCAACGAGCTGGAATCGTGAGCCCCATTATCTGAACGCGCCCGCCAGCAGAGAACGCGAATCACTTTCATGCATGCCACTCCCCCCGCCAAATCGGCTACAATGCTGGCCAAATCGGCAACTCGCCACTGGCCCTTGCGCCAGATCCGCGGCGCACTCTGCCTCCACGCTCTCTATTTCATGCCATCGGCTGCCCGAGTGGCAGACAGTCTCAGGTGCCACCAATCCATGCCTCCCGTACTTGACGAATTTCAGGGCCTCAGTGCCTTCGATGCCATCATGCGCCATGGCAACCTGGGCGCCGGCGCCGAACACCTCGGTATCTCCAAGTCCACGCTCAGCCGTCGGATCAGTCACCTCGAGTATCAGCTCGGTCAGCCGCTGCTGCATCGCCAAGCCAACCGCCTGATTCCCACCGAGGCCGGCACGCTGTTCCATCAGTATTGCCAGCAGATGCTGTCGCTGGGCGAGCGCTCGCAGATGGCACTGGACGAGCTGCGCGAGGAGGTGAGCGGTGATCTCAGCATCAGCGTCCACCCGCATTTCCTGCGTGGCTGGTTCAATCGTCTGCTCACCGAGTTCATCGAGGAGTATCCGGGCATTCGCCTGACGCTGACCTCGAACCTGCAGCCTCCGACACGTGAGGATGATCAGGTCATGCTGTGGCTGTGGGAAGGTCCGACCCGTGACAGCGGCCTGCGTGACGAGGTGCTGGGCCACCAGCGTCAGCATCTGTATGCCCACCCGGACTATCTGCGCCAGCATGGCCATCCGCAGCATCCCGGCGAGCTTGCCTCCCACGACTGGGTCAACCTGATCGACCGCCATCATCCCGATCTGGTGCTCCACCATCCGGAACAGGGCGAGTACCGAGTGAGCCTGCCGCCCTCGCGCTTCACGGTCGACAATGTCGTGGTACATGCCGACCACATCGCGCATGGCGCCGGTATCGGCCTGCTGCCGGACCACCACGTGCGCACCCGCTCCGTGGCACATCCCGGCCAGTTCGAGGCCTGTCTGCCCGAGTGGCAAGGGCCCTCGATTCCGGTCAGCCTGCACTACCCCTTCGGGCACCCGCCGCGCAAGCTGGGCGCGCTGCTGGATCGTATCCGGCGCCATGTGCCCAAGGACTGGGGGCAGCCCTAGCCCCGCAGGCCTCACGTACCAGCGCGACTCAGCGGCCCTGGCCAAACAGGTGGCGACGCGCCTCTTCATCCATCGCCACATTGGCCGCCGGATTGATGTCGTCGATGCGCGCCATCGCCCGCCTGACGCCATCACGCTCTGCCATGCGAGTGCGGTAGGCAGCCACCGCCGGGAAGCGGGCCAGATCGATCTCCTGCTTCTCGGCCTTCAGCCACGGCCAGATGGCCATGTCGGCGATGCTCAACTCGTCCCCCGCCACGAAGTCACGCCCCGCAAGCTGGCGCTCCAGAACGCCGTAGAGGCGCTCGCCTTCCTTGTGATAGCGCTCGATGGCGTACTCCACCGGTTCTGGCGCGTAGTGCGTGAAGTGGTGCACCTGACCGAGCATCGGCCCCAGGCCGCCCATCTGCCAATGCAGCCACTGCAGCACATCATTGCGTGGGCGCGTCTCGCGCGGCAGGAACTGGCCGGTCTTGTCGGCCAGATATTCCAGAATCGCGCCGGATTCGAACACGGAAATCGGCTCGCCACCATCGGCCGGCGCATGATCGACGATCGCCGGCATGCGATTGTTGGGCGAGATGGCCAGAAACGCTGGCGCGAACTGTTCGCCCTTGCTGATGTTCACCGGTATGAGTCGGTACTCGAGGCCGGCCTCTTCCAGAAAGATCGTGATCTTGTGGCCGTTGGGCGTGGTCCAGTAATACAGGTCAATCATCGTGAGCACCTTTTCGAGGGCAAGACGACATGGCCCGAACGCCTGGAAGCGTTCGAGCCATCAGGAAGCGCATCGCTGACGCGATCGAGGGCTTACTGCGGGATATCGCTGGCACGCGGCGACTTGCGTGCCATGCCGTCATGGAGATCCATCATGCGCTCGCGCCACTGCACCAGCGGATCAGCGGGGTCTTCCGTCTCGCCGAAGGGCGAGGTGTCGGAGACGATGTGGGCCCAGATGAAGAAGCCGAAGATCAGGTAATCCGCCGCCGCCGGTGACTCGCCATCCATGAAGGGCTGATTGCCCAGCAGGCCACGCAACGGCTTGAAGGCGCTGTCGAGAATGCCACGGGCGATCTCGACATCGTGGAACTCCTCGAACGACATGCCGAAGCGGGCTTCTCGGGCGCTCTGGAAGTATTCACGGTCATCCGGGTGAATGGCCTGCACCAGATCCAGCGCCACCAGGCGGAAGAAACCGACGGCCATGACCTGCTCGGCATAGACCTTGACGAAATTCAGGCGCGCCCTTGCCAGTGCATCGCCGATCAGCGGGCCATGGCCTGCATTCGGATAATGCTCGTCCAGGTGCTGGAAGATGTCGTAGCTGTCCATCGACACGCCGAAATCATCCTTGAGTACCGGCACCGTGGTGGAATCGCAGAAGTCGATCGGGCTCTTGTCGGTGAACAGCATGGGAACGAGTTCCGCCTCGATGCCCTTGTGGGCCAGGGCCAGCCGCGCGCGCCAGCAGAACGGCGAGAAACGCAGACGGTCATCACGACCTCGCAATTCATAGAGTACTGGGGTCATGCAGGTATCCTCCGGTGTCATTCAAGCTCAAGATGTTCGGCATGACGTCGCCGTGGGCGTCTTGCCCATGGCAATGTTTTGGACGTTGTGCCGCGCAAATGCAAGCAAAATGAGCATTCGTTCAATATCCCGCCGATACGCCGCTCGCCGTGCTTCCACCCGCTCACCCTTGCAGTGGCGCGAGGTTGGACCCATTGAGGAGGGATTCGCGACACGCGCCGGTCATTGACCAAAGGATATTGATGACACTCGGCCTCGACAGCGCGAATAATGGATCCAAGCTGTCGCACCCGCCGCGTCTCGCCCTGCTCTCATCACTCATTTCCCAAGGAGTCTCGATGTCCGTCGAAGACCTGCACCTTAACCTGCGCAACCTGCAGGCATCCGACTACCCCCAGCTGAAACGCCTGATGGACGGCATCTACGACGACATCGGCGGCGCCTGGCCGGAACACACCATCAACCGCCTGGTCGCGGAATTCCCCGATGGTCAGATCGTGATCGAGGACGGCGAGATGCTGGTCGGGGTCGCGCTGACGGCGCTGGTGGATTACGACGCCTTCTCGAACCCGCACAAGTACGATGATCTGATCGGCCAGCGCGAAGTCATCCTCAACAACCCCGAGGGAGATGCGCTCTATGGCCTGGATGTCCTGATCGACCCCAACTACCGGGGCTATCGTCTCGGCCGCCGCCTGTATGAAGCGCGCAAGGAACTGTGTCGCTCCATGAATCTGCGCTCGATTCTGGCCGGTGGGCGCATTCCCCAGTATCACGAGTATGCCGCGGAGCTGTCCGCGACCGACTACATTGACAAGGTCGAGCGACGCGAGATCTACGACCCCATCCTGTCCTTCCAGCTGGCCAATGGTTTTCTGGTCAAGCGTCTGATGCGCCAGTATCTGCCGGAAGACGAGAGCTCACAGGGCTATGCCACCTTGCTCGAGTGGAACAACATCCTCTTCGAGCCGGTCGAGCGTGTGCTGGAAAGCCGCAAGACGATGATTCGCGTCGGCGCCGTCCAGTGGCAGATGCGCAAGTTCGATTGTGTCGAATCCGTGCTGCAGCAGGTGGAATATTACGTCGATGCTCTCTCGGACTATCAGAGCGACTTCGCCGTCTTCCCGGAGCTGTTCAATACGCCGCTGATCGGCCTGCTGGAAGACCAGAGTGACCCGGTGCGCTGCATCCGCTTCCTCGCCGGCTTCACCGAGCGCTTCAAGCAGGAAATCTCGCGCATGGCGGTGGCCTACAACATCAACATCGTGGCCGGGTCCATGGTGGAGGTCGGTGATGACAACGAGCTCTACAACGTCACCTATCTCTGTCACCGCGATGGCGAGATCGACCGTCAGGCCAAGCTGCACATCACGCCTCAGGAGCGCCGTGACTGGATCATCAAGGGCGGCGACGAGCTGGCCGTGTTCGAGACCGATGCCGGTCGCATCGGCATGCTGATCTGCTACGACGTGGAATTCCCGGAGCTGTCACGCCTGCTGGCCGACCAGGACATGGACATCCTGATGGTGCCGTTCTGGACCGACACCAAGAACAGCTACCTGCGCGTCCGCCACTGCGCCCAGGCGCGCGCCATCGAGAACGAGTGCTATGTGGTGGTCTGCGGCAGTGTCGGCAACCTGCCGTCCATCGAGAGTCTGGACATCCAGTACGCCCAGTCAGCGGTATTCTCGCCCTCTGACTTCTCCTTCCCGCATGATGCGGTGATGGCCGAGACGACCCCGAACACCGAGATGATCATGTTCTCGGATCTTGATCTGGAACGTCTCAAGGTCGTGCGCAGCGAAGGCTCGGTGACCAACCTCAAGGACCGTCGCAAGGACCTCTTCGACCTGCGCCTGCGCGACTGGTCCTGGAAGTCCGGCAGTCGTCAGGACTGACTCGATGCCCCCCTGGTGGCAACGACTGTGGCAGCGATCCGAGCGCCACGGCCATGATGCCGACGCCTCAGCCCCCTTCTCTTCCCAGCCCCAGGAGGGGGACACCCTGTGGCAATCCGTCCGCGAGCGTCTGCCGATCCTCGAGGGACTCGACGCCGAGGCGCTCACGCGTCTCGAGCGCCGCGCCCGCCGGCAACTGCATGACTGGAAGCTGACCAGCGCCGAGCCTCTCGAGGAGGTCGAGGCGCTGGCATTGGCGGCTCAGGCGATGCTGTTGCTCAATGGTTGGGCGCATGCCGAGCGCTGGCAGGATGCCGGCGCTCGCGTCCATGAGATCATGCTGCCGTTCGAGGCCATCCGCCGTGAAGTGGAAGAGATGGATGAGGCAGGCGTGGTGCATGTCTTCCAGGACACCCGTGCCGGTGAGACCTGGTACCAGGGGCCGGTGGTGGTCACGCAGCAGGACCTGGCCGCCAGCGGTGACTGGAGCGGCTTCAATGTGGTCATCCACGAATTCGCCCACAAGCTCGACATGGCCAACGCCACCGATGCCGATGGCTTTCCGCCTCTGCCTGGCCACATCAGTGCTCAGGAATGGCACGCCACCTTCACCGCCGTCTGGGATGACCTGAGCGAGCGCCTGGCACACGGCATTCCCACGCCGATCGATGACTACGCCGCCAGTCACCCCGCCGAATGCTTCGCCGTGTGCTGCGAGTATTTCTTTACCGCACCGGACACCCTCGAAGCCGCCTATCCCGAGCTGTATGCCCTGCTGGAACGCTTCTTCCATCAATCGCCATTGCCACGCTGCCCGACGGCTCACGACTGATCGCCTGACAGCCAGACAGGCAGATAGGCAGGTAGACGGGCAGACAAGAAGATCCGGACAATGAATAGCGACCGCTCACCCCCTCCACCACCGGCTCAAGCTAACGGTATATCAATCAGGGTGTGCCGCGGCGGGCCCGCCATTGCGATTCCCCGATGCATCAAGAGCAGTACCTGAGTCGGTCACTGCTGACTTTTCCACCAGGTAATCCCAGACACGCTGGGCCGTGGGTCGCATGGGACGTTGGGAGGAACGTACCAGCCAGAAATGCTGCTCGGCAGGAATCGCCAGCGGGAAGGCCTGCTCCAGTCCGCCATTGCCGGAGGCCATCCATTGCTGAAAATGGCCTTCATGCACCAGCGCCACGCCCATGCCGAGACGCGCCATTTCCAGTGTCATGACCTGGGTGTCACAACTGATGGTGGACGTCGTCTTCTCCAGTCCCAGCTGACCGGCCGCGACCAGCCAGCGACGCCAGCCCACCGCGAATCCCGCCGCATGCAGCAGCGTCATTCCGGTCAGATCCGCCGCCGTGCTCAACCGGGCGCTCAGTGCCGAGCTTGCCACGACGATCATCCGCTCCTGCTCCGCTCCCACCTTGATCGCCTCGACCTGCGGCCAGTCCCCCTGGCCATAGCGCAGTTCGATATCCACTTCCTCGCCATCGAAATCACGCGCCCAGAAGGCACTCACCAGCCGCAGGGCGATCTCGGGTTGATCTCGATGAAAGCTGGCCAGACGCGGCAACAACCAGGCCTGCTGGCTCATCGGCGTCGCACGCAGACTCACCGGCGCGGCGCGCGAGGGTCCGAAGACTTCCAGCGTGCCCTCCTGCAGACGCTGGAAGCCATCCTGCAGCGCCGGCAGCCAGGCCTGCCCGGCCGGTGTCAGATTCAGACTGCGAGCATGGCGCACGAACAGCGGCTGGCCGAGCCGACCCTCCAGCTGGCGGATACGCTGACTGATGGCGGACTGGGTGACGCTCAGCTCATCGGCCGCCCGCGTGAAACTCATCAGGCGTGCCGCCGCCTCGAAGGCCTGCAGCCAGGCCAGGGGTGGCAACGGGCTGGACAAGGAAACGGGCAAGACACTCGGCGGCGAGGAAGGTGAGTCGTGCATGGCAATCTCGTGGCGGACAATGGAGGAGCATGACCACACATTAGCTCAGCTAAGCCATGGGCGTCATATTTCGCGTTGGTCAGCCCTCATGACACGCAAGACAATAGACTCACTCTCAGCACAAGACTCACCGACACCGACAGAGACAAGGAAGGCGCCCATGGAGACTCTCACCGCATCTGATTCCGACACTTTCGGTACCAGCGACACTGATGGTATTGGCGACACTAGCGTGACGAACGACACTATCGATACGAACGACACTATCGACACTATCGACACTATCGACACTACCGACACTACCGACACGGCAGCGACGGATGCCGGCACGCGTCATCAGTGGGACATGAAGGAATATCAGCCCCATCATCGCGGCACTCCCCTGATTCAGGCGACCCATGACGAGGCACTGGCGACTCTGAGCTGGGCCGATGGGGATCAGGCACGCTTTCCGCTGATCTGGCTGCGTGATCACTGCGCCTGCGACGCCTGCCGTCATCCGCAGACCTTCGAGCGCACCTTCATGCTCATGGATGATGCGGCCCTGACGGTGCATCAGTTGCGTGTCGAGCAAGGCAATCTCGTCGTCATCTGGCAGGACGGCCACACCAGTCGTTTCGATGCCGGTTGGTTGCTGCAACGTCGCCCGAGTGATGCGCCGCCAGCCACGCCGGTCCCCTCAAGCCGCGCCTGGCAGCAGGGCCATCAGCCTCACGCTACCGCCTTTGCCGACTACATGGCCGGTGGACAGGCACGACTTGGCTGGTTGGAAGCGCTGTGCCGCGACGGCTTCGCGATTCTGGACGGCGGCACCTGTGAAGGCGGTGAGATCGATGCCATCGCGGCCACCATCGGCCCCATCCGTGCCACCAACTTCGGCGGGCGCTTCGAGGTCTTCTCCAAGCAGGCGCCCAACAATGCCGCCTACACGCCCATCGCGCTGGAACTGCACACGGATCTGCCCAACTGGCGCCAGCCGCCGGACATCCAGATGCTCTATTGCCTGGTCAATGACGCCGAGGGCGGTGAGTCGATCTTCGGTGACGGCATGGCCGTCGCCGAGGAACTGCGCCGGCGTGACCCTGCCGCCTTCCGCCTGCTGGCCGAGACGCCGGTGGACTTTCGCTTCGCGGATGAGCAGACCGACCTCGTGGTGCGCGAACCGGTCATCCATCTGGATGCCAGCGGCAAGGTCATCGAGGTGCGTTTCAACAACTGGATCCGCGATAGCCTGCGCCTGCCGCTGGAACGGATGCAGGCCTGGTACGACGCCTACCGCCACTACTGGAGCATCCTGCGCGAACCGGACTTCCGCCTGCACCTCAAGCTCGAGGCCGGTCAGATGGTGGCCTTCGACAACCGCCGCGTGATGCATGGGCGCCGGTCCTTCGACCCGACCACCGGGCGCCGGCACCTGCAAGGCTGCTACGTCGATTACGACATGGTGGAATCGGCATTGCGCGTCACAGCGCGCCAGCTGGACTGACGACGGCCCGCGAGCGTTGAAGCTCAGTGATTCAATTCGCCCAGTCCCGGCAGCAGACCACGCAAGGCGATGGCATCCTGAGACTCTGGCTACTCAGGTACCGCCCATGAATCCCATGACGCTCTGCTTTGCGGATGACACCCTGGAACGACGCTATCGTCGACAACAGATCGAGACCTCACACAAGCTCAGCCGGTTCACCATCCCGCTGAGCTGTGTGATGTTCGCGTCCTATGCGCTGATCGAGATAAGTCTTACCCACCATTTCGAGAGCCTGCTGCTGCTGCGCGCCGGCATTCTCGTCAGTGTCCTGAGCCTGTTCCTGCTGTCACGCCATGCGCGATACAGACACCGGGTCAATGGCCTGCTGTGCCTGGCCTCCCTGAGCGCGGCGCTGGGCACGCTGGCCATGTTCCATCTCGGCAATGACCACGCAGTGGATCACCATGAGATGCATGAGGGTGAATTCCCGGCCTATTTCGTCAGTCTGCTATTGCTGGTGTTCTGGACCTACACCCTGCTGGGGCTGCAGTTCATCTATGCACTGGCCTGCGGATTGCTGATCTGGATGGGCTGCACCGCCAGCTGCGCGATCCTGCACAGTGGTACCGGCGTGCTGGTGGAAGCCAACGAAGCCTTCTTCATGATGTCCGCCAACCTGCTGGCCGGCATGAGCGCCTACTCGCGAGAGCGACAGAGCCGCCTGCTGTTCCTGCGCGAATGTCACGTCACCGACGAGCGAGACAATCTGCGTGACCACGCGACCCGCGACTCGCTCACCGGACTGCTCAATCGACGCGCCCTGATGGAGCATCTCGATCAGGTGCTCGACATCCAGGCACCCGGCGTCATACAGGCTGCGCTGTTCATCGACCTGGATGGCTTCAAGCCCATCAATGACCGCCATGGTCACCACATCGGCGACCAGGTCCTGAGCATCATCGGCGAACGACTCGGAGACACCCTGCGTGGCAACGATATCGTCGGCCGCCTGGGAGGCGATGAATTTCTCGTGCTGATCAGTCGTGAAGGCGATAGCCGCCAGGGCCCGGAAACACTGGCCAATCGTCTGGTGGACGCGATCAGCAGGCCCATCCACCTCGAGGTCGACGGCGAGCCGCTGATCATCGGTGTCAGCGCCAGCGTGGGCGTCTGTCTGTTCCCCTTCTCCGGTGCCACGCCGGAAACCATCATAGCGCGTGCGGACGGTGCCATGTATGAAGCCAAGCAACGTGGCCGCGGGCGAGTGGTCGCGGCCAACCCGCTGCGCCTGGTGCTGTGAGCCTCCACCACGAATGATGCCCCCTCCCTCTTGAGACAACCGCAGACGCCCCAATGAGAGAAGGATGCCTGTGCAGCCTTTCATCACGTAACGACGCCCCGCGACGATTCGCCGGGGCGTCCTGTCTCATGGAGCCCGCCAATGACACGCCTGCCGCATCTCGCCCTCTCGCTCGCTGGCCTCAGCCTCCTTGGCGGCTGTGCCGGTGTCCCGTCCGGCACCCAGCCCGTCGGGGACTTCCAGCTCGAACGCTACTACGGGCAATGGCACGAGATCGCCCGCCTGCCCAACAGCTTCGAGGAGGGACTGAGCTGCGTCACCGCCGATTACTCGCCCCGCGAGGACGGCGGCGTGCGCGTCATCAATCGCGGCCTTGATGCCGACAAGGGCGAATGGAGTCAGGCCGAAGGGCGGGCCTACTTCACGCAGGGCAGCGAGACCGCGGCCCTCAAGGTCAGCTTCTTCGGCCCCTTCTATGGTGGCTACAACGTGCTGGCACTGGATGATGACTATCAGTGGTCGCTGGTGGCCGGTGCCGATCGCGACTACCTGTGGATACTGGCGCGCGAGCCGCAGCTGGATGACGGCACCTATCAGGCGCTGGTCGATCAGGCCGCCGAGCTCGGCTTCGCCACCGATTCACTGATCAAGGTCGAGCAGGGTGAGACATGTCCCGTCGCTGACGGCGAGAGCTGATGACGCAGGCGCTTGCTCACGGCGCAGGCTCCACCCAAGGTCTAAACCGACACGTGACGTTTACATGGTGCGGACAGCCGCTTTCATCCAACCGACCTTGCCTCTTGCCACGCGCCAGCGGCTCGCCAATGGTGAGCTGACAATCTGCCGAGGCAGCGTCTCGCCGAGTGCGCTGCCCTGCTGCCAATCGCCACATGCCGTCGCCCAGTGTCAGTGACACCTCGCTGCACTGGGCAACTCAGTTCAGAGGGAGCTCGTGCCATGGATATCCAGCAGTTCTTCAGCGCCCTATGGGATGATTACGTCGCCATGACGCCCCAGGCCCAACAGATCCAGGATGCCTTCGTGGCCGACGGCGAGACCATCGTCAACGACCACGTGGCCTTCCGGACCTTCGACCGCGGGCCGATCACCCTGAGCGCGCTGGAACCTCATCTGCTGGCGCTCGGCTACACCCGCTTCGCCCCCTATGACTTCGCTGAGAAGAAACTGCGCGCCTTCGGCTATCTGCCGCCGTCTCCCGACATGCCGCGCGTCTTCCTCTCCGAGCTGAAATGTCATGAGCTTTCCGAGCGCGCCCAGTCGATCATCGATGGTCTGGTCAGCCAGATCTCGCCGGATGCCGCCACCCAGCCCTCCGTGCTGTGGTCAGGTCGCCTGTGGGACGCGCCGACCTTCGAGCAGTATCAGCGTCTGATGGAGGAGAGCGAATACGCGGCCTGGCTGTCGATCATCGGCCTGCGTGCCAATCACTTCACCATCAGCGTCAATGCACTTACCCGTCATGACACGCTCGACAAGGTACTGACGCGCGTCGAAGCACTTGGCCTGGGCATCAATCCGGCCGGCGGACGCATCAAGGGCTCACCCGAGGTCCTGCTGGAGCAGGCCTCCACCCTCGCCGACCGCCAGACCTTCACTTTCGCCGGCGGCGAGCAGCACGAGATCGCGACCTGCTACTACGAGTTCGCCCGTCGCTATCCGGATGCCGACGGCAAGCTGTATCAGGGTTTCGTGGCCGCCAGTGCCGACAAGATCTTCGAATCCACCCACCTGACCGAATCCTCCGATACCGGTCAGGACAGCCCAAGGGAGCACTCCACCCCGTGATTGCCGACTGGCTTGACCTGACACTCGAAGGCCACGCCAGCGCGCGTGGCATGGGACGCATCCCCGGTGGGCGCTATGAGATCGTCGCCCCCGGCGTGCTGGAGATCTGTCCGGACACCCAAGGGCCTGCGGCTCGCCCCTGCGTGCTCTCGGCGGGAATTCACGGCAACGAGACGGCGCCCATCGAACTGCTGGGTGAGCTGATCGCCGGTCTCGAGAGCGGCCACCTGATCGCCGGTGCCCCGCTGCTGCTGATTCTGGGCAACCTACCCGCCATCCGCACCGGTGAGCGCTTCCATGCGACCAACCTCAATCGGCTGTTCCGACGTACCGAGACGGCGACCGCCATCTCGGTGGACGCCGGCAACGCGGCTGCCGGCAAGGCCAATGACTGTCCAGCCAATGATGAGCCGGCACGCGCCCGCCAGCTGATGGCGGCAGTGGATGACTTCTACGCCCGCTTCCCGCCGGCCGATGGCACGCGACACCTGCACTACGACATGCATACCGCGATCCGCGACAGTCACTACCCGCGCTTTGCCGTGGTGCCCTTCAGCGAGGGAGAGGCCATCAGTCCCTCACAGTGGTCGATATTGAGCGCTGCCGGCCTCCAGGCCGTGCTGCATCAACATCAGCACAGCTGGACCTTCTCGCACTACTCGCGCCACTACCATGATGCCGATGCCTTCACGCTGGAGCTGGGCCAGGTGCGTCCATTCGGCGCCAATGACATGGCGGCACTGGCGCCGATGTCCCGCCTGCTCGCGGCTCTAGCCACTGGAACGCCGCCGGATGAGTCTGATCCCGGTGCCATGGATTACTTCAAGGTGGAAGTGGAGCTGATGCGCCACTCCGCAGACTTCGCGCTGTGCTTCAGCGAGGACGTCGCCAACTTCACCCGCTTCGCCCCCGGCACGCTGATCGCCCGGGATGCGCAGGCGGGCCCCTGCATCATCGGGGACACGCCGCTGAGCGTGGTATTCCCCAATGCCAGTGTCGAGATCGGCGCTCGCGCCGCCTTGCTGCTGGCCAGCTGTGCTCCCCCCGAGACAGCCTGATCATGAAATGCGCCCCACCCGCAGCCACCGCCGTACTGCCCCACGCAGCACGGCGCATCGGCAGGGTGGGCGCCCCCAATAATGACAACAAGGTCCCCACTCATGACGCATTCCTGCCGTTCTGTCCCTCCTGTCGCCAGCCAGCGACTCTTGCCGACACGCGCTCAACCAAAGTCGTATCCGGCGACGCTCCAAGGAAGCAGTTAACCCAGCGTTGAGCTGGTAGAATCTGCCCCCTTTCACGATCACGACCGTGATACCACTCGAGCGGCTGCGACGACATGGCCAGCTGCCAGCGAGATTCAGTCTCGCCTGGCGACGTCATGCACCCTGTGCCGCCGTGTCGACAACGCACAAGTTCCCACGGGTCCGTGCCGCCCTGCGGCAGACTCAGGACGCGCCCGCGCCGCCTGGCAAGGCAGCGATGCGCTGCGTCTGGATCGGAGTAACGGCATGACCAAGACATCCCCCGGGATCGAGACCCCGAACCGCGAGGTGCTGCCCCTCGAGGTTCGCGACATCACCAAGTCCTTCGGCAGCAATCAGGTGCTCAAGGGCCTGTCGCTCAAGGCACGCAAGGGCGACGTCATCACGCTGATCGGTGCCTCTGGCTCCGGCAAGAGTACCTTTCTGCGCTGCATGAACCTGCTGGAACAGCCGGACGGTGGCGACATCTTCGTCCATGGCGAGCAGATCGGCTTCAAGGACACCCGCCGCGGTCGCGAGCCGATGGACTGGCGTCAGGTCGAGCGCATGCGCGCGCGCCTGTCGATGGTCTTCCAGGGTTTCAACCTGTGGTCACACATGACCCTGCTGGAAAACGTCATCGAGGCGCCGATCCACGTGCTCGGCAAGCCAAAGAAAGAAGCCATCGCGCACGCGCGCAGCCTGCTGGATCGCGTCGGCCTGCTCGAACGCGCCGACTACTACCCGGCCCAGATGTCGGGGGGCCAGCAGCAGCGTGGTGCCATCGCGCGCGCCCTGGCGATGGAGCCGGAAGTGATGCTGTTCGACGAGCCGACCTCGGCACTCGACCCGGAACTGGTCGGTGACGTGCTCAAGGTGATGCGCGACCTGGCCGAGGAAGGCCGCACCATGGTGGTGGTGACCCACGAGATGAGCTTCGCGCGCGACGTCTCGAGTCAGGTGGTCTACCTGCATCAGGGTCTGGTCGAGGAAGCCGGCGATCCGGCTGAGGTACTGGGCAATCCCCAGTCAGAGCGACTCAAGCAGTTCCTGGCGCCCAAGTACTGACAGGCAGGACTGATGAACAGGACTGACGGACGGCTCTGATCAACCGCTCGCTCCGCCGGCGCTTCCCCCGGCACGGTGATCCCGTGTCCGGCACATGATTCAGCACCGCGAGCGCCATGCCATCGGCAGGCCTCGAGGCGCAAGAGATTTCAGGAATGAAAGTGATGAAACAGTTCGCGACACGCGCCCTGATGGGCCTCACCCTCGGCCTCTCCACTCTCGCCATCTCGGCAGGCGCCGTGCAGGCCGCCGATGTACCGGACCCGCTGCGCCTCGGCATCGACGTGCCCTACGCGCCCTTCGGCTACAAGCTGCCGAGCGGTGAGCTGACCGGCTTCGAGATCGAGCTGGGCAATGCCATCTGCGAGCAGCTCGCCACTCGCTGCGAGTGGGTCGAGCAGGACTTCGACGGCATCATCCCGGGCCTGATGGCACGCAAATACGACGTCATCATGTCCGCGCTGACCATCAACCCGGAGCGTGAACGTCAGGTGCTGTTCTCCGCGCCCTACTTCACGCCGCCGTCCGGCTGGTTCGTCAAGGCGGACAGCCCACTGGCCGGCGCGGACAGCCTCGATGCCGAGGCTCTCAAGGGCAAGGTGATCGGTGTCCAGCGCGGCAACCTGCAGGATCACTACGTCACCGACCTCTACGCCAGCGTGGCCGAGGTGCGTCGCTATACCAAACTGGATGATCTGGTGCTGGACATGGACAGCGGTCGCGTCGATGTCGCCTTCCTTGATCTGCCGGTCGGTCAGGACACCCTGGTCGAGGCCAATGATGGCAATTTCGTCAATACCGGCAGCGCCATCAGCGAACCGAAGAAGTACTTCGGTGACGGCTTCGGCATCGCCATGAAGCAGCGCGATCGTGATCTCAAGAAATCCATCGACGAGGCACTGGACACGCTGAAGGCCGACGGCACGCTCGAGCGTCTCAACGCCAAGTACTTCGCCAGCGCCGCGACCGCCAACAGCCAGTAAACCGCTGAGCGGTTTGCACGGCGCTTCACGGGAGGATTCCCATGATCGACCTACAAGGCTACGGGCCAAGTCTGCTGGAGGGTGCCTGGGTCACGGTGCAGCTGGCCGTGCTGGCCCAGCTGCTGGCCATCGCCCTCGGGCTGATGACAGCGACCGCCAAGATGTCGCGTTCCACACCACTGCGCTGGATCGCGACGCTCTACACCACCATCATCCGTGGCGTACCGGACATCGTGTTGATGCTGCTGCTGTTCTTCGGTGGTCAGATCGGCATCAACATGGTCACCGACTGGCTGTATGACCGCTATGACATCGATGTCTTCGTCAACGTCGACGAATTCACCGCGGGCGTCATCACCATCGGCTTCATCTTCGGCGCCTACATGGGTGAGACCTTCCGCGGTGCCTTCATGGCAGTGGATGCTGGCCAGATCGAGGCCGGACGTGCCTATGGCATGAGCAACTGGAAGGTCTTCAAGCGCATTCGCTTCCCGCTGATGATGCGTCACGCCCTGCCGGGGCTGGGCAACAACTGGATGGTACTGCTCAAGACCACCGCCCTGGTGTCGGTGATCGGGCTGGTCGACATGGTGCGTGTCGCCAGCGAGGCCGCCAAGGCGACCCATGAGCCCTTCACCTTCCTGTTGCCGGTCGCGGCGGGCTATCTGCTGATCGCCACCGTGTCCGAATGGGGGCTTTCGCGCCTCAAGAAGCGCTACAACACCGGATTCGGGGAGGCCAGCGCATGGAACAACTGAACGATGCGGGCCCGACAGGCATCATCGCCCAGCTTGGCCAGATGCTCGATGATGTGCTGAGCGACAACTACATCTTCACCGCCACCACTCTCTGGCACTACTGGGAGGGGCTGGTCACCACGGTGCAGCTGGTGTTCCTGTCGCTGATCATCGGGCTGGTGCTGGCCGTGCCATTGGCGATCCTGCGCGGCTCGCGCCGCCGCTGGATCAAGATGCCGGTCTACCTGTACACCTATGTCTTCCGTGGTACCCCTCTGCTGATCCAGCTTTACCTGATCTACTACGGAGTGGTGTTCTTCGATGGCTTCGACATCTCGTTGGGAATCACCAGCGTGCATGTCCCCAGCATTCAGGACACCTGGCTGTGGGAGTACTTCCGTGACCCCTTCGTCCCGGCGCTGCTGGCCTTCGTGCTCAATACCGCGGCCTATACCACCGAGATCTTCCATGGTGCCATCCAGTCCACGCCCAAGGGCGAGATGGAAGCTGCACGCGCCTATGGCATGTCGCGGGGCAAGATGATGCGTCGCATCATTCTGCCCAGTGCCTTCCGACGTGCACTGCCGGCCTACGGCAATGAAGTCATCTTCATGCTGCATGCCAGCGCCATCTGCAGCGTGGTGACGCTACTGGATCTCACCGGGGCGGCGCGTGACATCTATGCACGCTTCTATGCCCCCTTCGAGGCCTTCCTGTTCGTCGCCGCCATCTATCTGTGTCTGACCTTCACCATCATTGCCATCTTCAGGCAGCTGGAGAAACGTCTGCTGGCACACTTGAAACCATTGAATTGAACTGAAAGAAGCGCCCCTTGCCGGGCGCTTCTTTCGTTTTTCACTCCTGATCCAGCAATGCATCTCGTTTAACGAACGTTTGAATCCGACCATTTTCCCCCTTCACCACAGCGCAGGACTGGGCTAGTGTGGAGAACAATGGCTGACGACAGTCCTGTCTTCATCGGCGCAGACGCCTGATACCTTTTCAGGGAGCGTCTGGTGTCGCTGACACGTCAGCTCGACCAACAACAACGAGGAACGGGAACGACATGAAGAAGCTTCTGGGAATTTCCCTGCTGGGTGCAGCACTGATGGCCGGTGGCGCACAGGCCGCCGAGACACTGCGCATCGGCGTCGATGTGCCTTATGAGCCGATGGAATACAAGACACCGGACGGCGAGCTGACCGGCTTCGACATCGAGCTGGGCAATGCCATCTGCGCGAAGATCAACCGCGACTGCGAGTGGGTCATCCAGGCATGGGACGGCATCATCCCCGGCCTGATGGCACGCAAGTACGATGCCATCATGTCCTCGATGACCATCAACGAAGAACGCCGTGAGAAGGTGCTGTTCTCCGACACCTACATCACGCCGCCGTCTGCCTGGTTCGCGCCGTCCGACAGCGCGTTGAGCGCCACCTCCACCGAGGCCCTGGCGGGCAAGGCCATCGGCGTGCAGCGCGGCACCCTGCAGGACAACTACGTCACGGATCTCTACGCCAAGAATGCCGAGGTCAAGCGCTACACCACCGCCGATGACCTGGTGCTGGACATGGATGCGGGTCGCCTCGACATCGCCTTCCTCGACTTCCCGGTCGGCAAGTCCACCCTCATCGATGGCGGCAACGGCAACTACAAGGCCGTGGGGGAAGTGGTCACCGAGCCCAAGAAATACTTCGGCGACGGCTTCGGTATCGCCATGCGCAAGCGTGACAAGGACCTGGCCGAGCAGATCAACGGCGCACTGGCGGAACTGAAGGCCGATGGTACCTACGACACCATCCACACCAAGTACTTCGGCGAGAAGAAGTAAGATCGCCTCCCATGTCATGACGCGCGCGAGCTGACAGGCGCAAGTGACACGCAAGACAACACGTCCCGCTGGCATCTGCCGCGGGACTTTTGCGTTGAGACAGGGTCATTCCCGACCCAGCCCCTTCATCAGCGCCGCCGGGGAATGAGAGCAAGCCCCCGCCACGCCTGAGCCAGATGCCAAGTCATCGCGTCCCCTTGCACAATTGGTGCAAATTGAGAACCAAAGCAGTGTGGCTGAGAGGGCTTATCCCGTCTGCCCGGCCTCTCTAGGATGCCCAGCATCCCACTCCTGCAACGGTAGCTCCCCCATGTCGAGACATCCTTCACGTCCGGCGCGCCTTTCTCGTATCGCCTCTTCCCTGCTGTTGACCCTTGGCGGTCTCCTTGCGCTCAGCGCCTGCAGTGAAGGCGATGACGAGGCTTCCGCTGGCGCCCAGCCGACACCTCCCACGATGGAAGTCGTCGCGGCCAAGGCTCAGCCGGTCGCGGCCTGGCACACTTACACCACCCGCCTGGAATCTCCGCAGAGCGTACAGCTGCGCCCGCGCGTGAGCGGTGAAATCGAAGAGGTCCTGTTCACCGAAGGCAGTCAGGTGAGCGCCGGCACCCCGCTGGTCCGCCTCGATCAGCGCCCCTTCAAGGCCGAGGTTGATCGTCTGGAAGCCGAGGTGGCTCGCGTCAAGGCAGAACTGGCCAACGCCCGCAGTGAATCCGGACGCGCGGCCAGCCTGGTCAAGCGCAACCTGATCTCCCGCGAGGAAGCCGATTCACGCAGCACCAGCGTCTCCGGTCTCAACGCCCAGCTCAAGGCCGCCATCGCCCAGCTCGAGCGCGCCCGTCTGGATCTCGACTACGCCACGGTGCGTGCCCCGATCGATGGCCGACTGTCCAATGCCCGCATCACGCGCGGCAATACCGTTCAAGCCGGTCAGAGCGTGTTGACCACCCTGGTGGAAACTCGCCAGCTGGACGCCTATATCGACATCAGCGAGCTGACCTGGAATCAGGACTTTGCCGACGTCTCCGCCGAGGATCATCTGCCGGTGGAACTGCAGCTGACAGGCCAGCAGGACTTCCCGTTCCAGGGCGAGCTCGACTTCATCGACAACAGCGTCGACATCGATACCGGTACCCTGCGCATTGGCGCCACCTTCGCCGCAGAGGACCCTGCCCTGCGGCCAGGCGCCTTCGCGCGCCTGCGCATCGCCTCCCCCGAGATTCGCGATGCCGTGCTGATCCCGGAGCGTGCCATCGGCACCGATCTGGATCGTCAGTTCGTGCTGGTGATCGGCGAAGATGACACCCTCGCCTACCGTGGCATCACCACTGGCCCGCGCTTTGGCCCGCTGCGTGCCGTCACCGATGGCCTGGCCGCCGGTGATCGCGTGCTGGCCGCCGGCCCCGCCAAGGCAGGCCCGGGCATGCCGATCACGCCCAAGCTGGTCGAGATGTCCGACGATGGTGCCCTCAAGGCCCTCGCCGAGCGTGTCGCTCGCCTGACGCAACACCAGAAGGATCAGCCGTCGCACGACAATGATCAGGATGCCGCGGCGCTGGCCGAGGCCGACCGCCAGGCAGCAGGAGGCCGTACGTGAACGTCTCCAGCTTCTTCATCAAGCGCCCGGTCTTCGCCGCGGTGCTGTCGATCCTGATCGTCATCTCGGGGCTGCTGTCACTGTTCCAGCTGCCCATCTCCGAGTATCCAGAAGTCGTGCCACCTACCGTGGTGGTGCGCGCCAACTACCCGGGCGCCAACCCGGAAGTCATCGGTTCGACCGTCGCCACGCCGCTGGAGCAGGAAATCACCGGCGTCGAAGGCATGCTGTACATGGACTCCCAGGCGACCTCCGACGGTAACCTGACCCTGACCGCGACCTTCGCGCTGGGCACGGATCTGGACAAGGCCCAGGTGCAGGTGCAGAACCGCGTGGCACGCGCCACGCCGCGACTGCCACAGGAAGTGCAGCAGCTCGGCATCACCACCGAGAAGGCCTCGCCCAACCTGACGATGGTGGTCCACCTGACCTCCCCGGATGGCCGCTATGACCAGCTGTGGCTATCCAACTACGCGCGCCTGAATCTCAAGGACAACC
The DNA here is from genome assembly GCF_001720485.1 of Cobetia marina. Lineage (GTDB taxonomy): Bacteria > Pseudomonadota > Gammaproteobacteria > Pseudomonadales > Halomonadaceae > Cobetia > Cobetia marina. The sequence goes on along the minus strand of NZ_CP017114.1, from coordinate 710,521 downwards.
TCGCCCGTCTCGACGGCGTCGGTGACGTGCGCCTGTTCGGTGCTGGCGAGTATTCCATGCGCGTATGGCTGGACCCGGACGCCGTGGCGGCGCGTGGACTGTCTGCCGGTGACGTGATCAGTGCGCTGCGCGCCCAGAACCAGCAGGTCGCCGCCGGTTCCGTCGGTGCCCAGCCCGCCCCGGATGACAACCAGTTCCAGCGCCTGCTCAATGTGCGCGGACGTCTCGAGAGCACGCAGGAATTCGAGAACATCGTCATCCGTGTCGATGAGGATGGCCGCCTGACGCGCCTGAAGGATGTCGCACGTGTCGAACTGGGTGCCGACAGCTACTCGCTGCGCGCGCAACTCGACGGCAAGGATGCGGTGGCGATGCCGATCTTCCAGCGCCCCGGCTCGAATGCCATCGCGCTGTCGGATGCGGTCCGCGAGCGCATGAGCGAGATGTCCGATGCCTTCCCCGATGGCGTCAGCTACGACATCGTCTACGACCCCACCGTCTTCGTGCGCGGCTCCATCGAGGCGGTCATCGATACCCTGTTCGAGGCCATCCTGCTGGTGGTGATCGTGGTGATCCTGTTCCTGCAGACCTGGCGCGCCTCGATCATCCCGCTGATCGCGGTTCCGGTCTCGCTGATCGGTACCTTCGCGGTCATGCAGCTGATGGGTGTCTCGATCAATACGCTGTCGCTGTTCGGACTGGTACTGGCCATCGGTATCGTGGTCGATGACGCCATCGTGGTGGTGGAGAATGTCGAGCGCAACATCGAGCTGGGCCACTCTCCCATCGAGGCGACCCAGATCGCCATGCGCGAGGTGACCGGCCCGATCATCGCCATCGCGCTGGTGCTGACGGCGGTCTTCGTGCCCACCGCCTTCATCAGCGGCCTGAGCGGCCAGTTCTACAAGCAGTTCGCGCTGACCATCACCATCTCGACGCTGATCTCGGCCTTCAACTCACTGACCCTGTCGCCGGCGCTCTCGGCCCTGCTGCTCAAGCCGCACGGTGCCAAGCCGGACTGGCTGACACGCCTCATCGATGGCCTGTTCGGACGCTGGCTGTTCGCGCCGTTCAACCGGGCCTTCAATGCCATGTCCAACGGCTACACCGGCCTGATCAAGAAGCTGCTGCGCTTCGGTGTCATCGTCGGCGTGATCTATCTGGCACTGCTCGGCGCCACCGGCAAGCTGTTCGACAGCGTGCCCGGCGGCTTCATCCCGGGACAGGACAAGCAGTATCTGGTCGCGATGGCTCAGCTGCCGGACGCGGCAAGCCTTGATCGCACCACCGAGGTCATCAACGAGATGCAGAAGCTGGCACTCGAGACACCGGGGGTCGCCCATACCGTGGCCTTCCCGGGGCTGTCGGTGAACGGCTTCGTCAATGCCTCCAATTCCGGCATCCTGTTCACGCCGCTGGATGACTTCGAGGATCGCCAGTCGCCCCAGCTCTCCGGCCAGGCGATCGCCGCCGAGCTCAACCGCAAGTTTGCCGGCATCGACGAGGCCTTCGTCGCCGTCTTCCCGCCGCCGCCGATTCTGGGTCTGGGGACCACGGGCGGCTTCAAGTTGCAGCTGCAGGACCGCGGTAACCAGGGCTTCGATCAGCTGTTCGCCGCCGTGCAGACCATCACCGCCAAGGGCAATGCCGACCCGCGCCTGAGCAGCGTCTATTCCAGCTTCCGCATCCAGGTGCCGCAGTACGACATCGATGTGGACCGCGAACAGGCGATGATCATGGGCGTCCCGGTGGAACGCGCCTTCGAGACCCTGCAGATCTACATGGGCTCGCTGTACGTCAATGACTTCAACCGCTTCGGGCGGACCTATCAGGTACGCGCCCAGGCCGAGCAGTCGGCGCGTCTCGACCCGGATGACATCCGTAATCTCAAGGTGCGCAGCGACAACGGGCGCATGATTCCGCTGGGCAGCTTCGTCAAGGTGACGCCGACCACCGGGCCGGACCGCGTGATGCACTACAACACCTATGTCAGCGCCGACATCAACGGCTCGCCGGCACCGGGTGTCTCCAGTGATCAGGCCAAGGCCGCCATCGAGGAAGTGCTGGCAGCCAATCTGCCCCAGGGCATCGGCTACGAGTGGACGGAGGTGACCTACCAGCAGGTGCTGGCCGGCAACACCATGATCTATATCTTCCCGCTGGTGGTGCTGCTGGTGTTCCTGGTGCTGGCTGCCCAGTACGAGAGCTGGTCGCTGCCGCTGGCGATCATCCTGATCGTGCCGATGACGCTGCTGTCGGCGCTGGCTGGCGTGTGGCTGACGGGAGGCGACAACAACATCTTCACGCGGATCGGGTTGATCGTGCTGGTGGCGCTGGCCTGCAAGAACGCCATCCTGCTGGTCGAGTTCGCCCGTGAGCAGCAGCATGAAGGTCAGAGTCGCCTGGATGCCGTGCTGACGGCCTGTCGCCTGCGTCTGCGGCCCATCCTGATGACCTCGGTGGCCTTCACCGCCGGCGTGGTACCGCTGGTACTGGCCACGGGCGCCGGCAGCGAGATGCGCCAGGCGATGGGCGTGGCGGTGTTCTCCGGCATGATCGGCGTCACCGTGTTCGGCCTGTTGCTGACGCCACTGTTCTATGTCGGCATCCGCAGGATGGTCGAGAAGCGTACCTAGAGAAGCCGGGGCTTCACGGACCACACCGCCAGTGCGGCGACGCGAGATGATTCGCCGCACTGGCTTGCCTCGCCGCATCGTCTCGGCACACCGCCGAACCTACATTGTTCAATACTCGGGAGCGGGTAGCATGTACGCCGATACCTTCAATGATCTGGCCCTTGAGGCTGAACTCGAGAACTTCGCGCATCGCTGGTTCTCTCTGCTCAACCGCCTGGCGCCGTCCCTCGAGCTGGCCGAGCTGCTGGGAGACGATGCCGTGATCCAGCTGCTGGATGAGACGCTCACTGGCAGCGAATTCCTGACCAATTGGGAACAGCGCCGAGATGATCTGCTGATCAACAGTCATGCACTGGGCTGGGTACGTGCCCGACGCGAGAGTCTCGACACGGCCACCCTGCGCATGGGCGGCGAGCACCGCGCCGCGCATCACGACGGCAGCGTGCTGCACACGCATTTCGATGCCGAGTGGGTGCTGGATCTGAGCTGGGGTGAGCCACGCATCCAGCGCATCAAGCTGCTGGACGTGCGCACGCTGTAGAATGCGGATGAGCAGACACAAGGACGCCCCGTCACCTGAAGGTGACGGGGCGTCCTTGTGTCTGGCGCGATGGCTTGCCGCCCAACGCTTGCTCAGACATTTGGGGGTGGGAGACTTCGCCGCCTTTCCGCCAGCATCGCCGGTGTATCGACATCCTCGAGAATGCCGGCATCGCTGACGACCACCTCACGCAAGGCATCACGATGTCGAAGGATCACTTCCCGCGCACCCTCACCGCCCTCAAGCGCTGCCAGCTCACGCCATAGCGTCCGCCCGAACAGCACCGGATGCCCGGGGCTGCCCTTCTCGCCTGTCAGCACCGGCCGCACCACATGCTCCGCACTCGCCTCACGGTGCAAGGCGTGAAAGGTCTGCGGCGTGATCTGCGCCATGTCCGCCAGCCATACCGCCGCCACCTGCACATGCGCCAGGGTGGCGTCCTCACTCAGCTGACGGAAGGCATCGCCGAGACTGGCGCCGAGGCCGTTGCCCGCCTGCGGCGCACGCCAGATTCGCCGGGCATGCTCACGCGCGAAGTCATCTCCCAGCAGTGCGGCGGGATCATCGTCCTCACGCAGCAGCAGACGCCAGTCCACCTCACAGGGCATGACCTGCGAAAGCGTCGCCATCAGGAGTGTCTGGCCATCCGCCAGACAAGCCTGACGCTTGTCACTGCCAAAGCGGCGACTCTGACCGGCCGCCATCACCAGAATGATCGTCTCACTCATGTCGGGTCTCACAGACTTTCCCGAGCGCGCCCACGCCGGATACGCACGATATCGGCCATGACCGCCAGCGCGATCTCGGCCGGCGTCTTGCTGCCCAGATTGAGCCCGATCGGCATCACGATACGCGCAATTTCCTCAGCGCTGAGCCCGCCACTGCGCGCCAGCCGCTCGGCGCGCGCCTGAGAGGTACGCTGCGAGCCCATCACGCCAATGTAGAAGGCGGGCTGGCGTACCGCCTCGATCATCGCGAGATCATCAATACGTGGATCATGGGTCAGCGCCACCACGGCGGTGGCCGCATGACAGCCCCCCGCCGCGATGAAGCGCGAGGGCAGCTCACGACGCAGGGTGACACCGGTGTGCGACGTCTTGCGGGCATCCCAGTCCGCCAGCACTTCCTCACGCGGCTCGCAGATGATCACCTCGAAGCCGAGGCTGACGGCGAAGGCCGCGCAGGCTTCCGCCACCGGCGAGAGTCCCGCCAAGAGAAGACGCGCCACCGGCCCGACCCTGAGCTGATAGCCGTACGCCTCGCCCTCGTGACCCTTGAGTGGCTCGACCCGCTCCCCCAGCCCGCTGTCCTGCTGAAGCGTACGCGCGCCATCCCCCGCCAGCATGACCTGACGCAGACGCGGCGTCTGACCCTCGAGTGCCTCGCGCAGTGCCTTGAGATGCGCGATGTCCGCCTCGCTGGCCGTGAAGCGCTCGACCAGCACGTCCAGCAAGCCACCGCACGGCAAGGCGATCCCCGCGCCCTGATGGCCGCCCTCGCCATAGCGGATCACCTGGGCGCTCGCGGTGAATTCGCCTCCCGCCAGGCGCGCCAGGAAGTCCTCCTCGACACAGCCACCGGACAACGAGCCACGATGCTGGCCATCGGCACGCGCCACCAGCCAGGCGCCCGGCTCACGCGGTGAGGAGCCGAAGGTGGACAGCACCGTACACAGCCAGATCGGGCTGTCAGGCCGCGTGCCATCTGACGGCGCCAGCCAGTCGATCGCCTGACAGATCACTTCAAGATCAAGATGTTGCATCAAAAATCTCTCATATCGGAAGCCGGCTCCCAGCCAGAAGACACGAAACCCGCCACCCGGGCATGCCGGAGTGGCGGGTATCAGACGCATTCACCGGTGAGGATCAGGCCTCGCTGAGCGCGGCCTTGAGCGCCGCCGGGCGCATCGGCAGATCACGCAGACGAACGCCTACGGCGTGATGGATGGCATTGGCCACCGCCGGTGCGACCACCGTGGTACCCGGCTCGCCAAGACCGACCGGCATCTCGGTACTGTCAACGAACTCGAGATCCATCTGCGGCACCTGATGCATGCGCAGCGGCTGGTAGGCGCCCAGATTCTGCGCCACCGGGCCACCCTCGCGGTATTCGGTGCCTTCGTGCAGCGCCATCGAGACGCCCCACAAAAGCGAGCCCTCCAGCTGCGCCATGGCGCCATCCGGGTGTGCGAGGGTACCGGCATCGACGACACTGGTCAGCTTCTCGATCTTGACCTCGCCAGTGGCGCGATCGACCTTGACCCGTGCCACGCAGGCCACCCAGGTCGGCATGCTGCGTTCCTGACCGAAGCTCAGCGCCACGCCCATGCCGGTATCTTCCGGCAGGCTGTCACGCTCGCTCCAACCGGACTTCTCCATCACGCGCGTGAGCACGTTGCGCAGACGTTCCGCCCCGCCCGTGCTGACCGGCGCCTTGCCGGCATTGCGGCCTTCGGCGTCCAGCAGCGAGAGGCGGAATTCAGCCGGATCCTGCTCGGCTGCCTGCGCCAGCTCATCGATGTGCTGCTCGACCGCCCATAGCGTCCAGCCCGGTGCGACGGAGCGCAGATACCCCGGCACGAAGGCCTCATGAGCGACCTTGTTCTGCTGCGCCCAGACACGCTGGGTGCCGACGTTGTACCAGTGGTCCGCGCCACTGATGGAGAAGGAATCCAGCTTGCCACCGCCTTCCACGGCTTCGGCGAGGAAGCTCGGCATCAGCGCGGCAGTCGGCCAGCCTGCCGCGGCGGCGTGCTCGGAGGCCACGACACGGCCCTCGGCATCCAGACCGGAACGCACACGCTGCACCGAGGGCGAGCGCACGCAATCGAAACGGCTATCGTCCGGGCGCGTGAAGATCATCTTGACCGGACGCCCCACGGCCTTGGCCGCCAGTGCCGCCGGCACGGCGTAGTCACCGTGGAGACGACGCCCGAAGCCACCGCCCAGATACAGCTGGTGGTGAGTGATCTTGCCATCCTCGACGTCCAGCGCCTTGGCGACGAGGGGAATCAGCAATGACTGCTGCTGGTTGCCGCAGTGGACATGCCAATGCCCCTCCTCCTCATAGGCCAGTGCATTGGCCGGCTCCAGAGTGAAGTGCAGCACGCTTGAGGTGGTGAAGGTGGACTCCACCGTGGTCGCCGCACCTTCGATCAGCGCGGAAGGGTCACCCTGATCCACCATCAGCGAGCCATTGTCACGACTCGGGGCGCTGACCAGTCGCTGGCCTTCTGCCTGGATCGCCGCCTCATCGACGTGATAGCTGTCGCCCTTGCTCCATTCCACCTTGAGCAGGTCAGTGGCACGCATGGCCGCCGAGAAGTTGTCGGCGATGACCGCAAGCCACCCCTGACACATGCCGGACGGATCCTTGAGCTCAATGGTCTGGCGATAGCCGATGACCTTCTGGGCTTCGCTGTCATCCACGGCCGTGACCTTGCAGCCGAAGCGACTCGGCGGCAACACCGGGCGCGCATGCAGCGTCTTGCCGACACGGGCTTCCACCTCGGCAGGCAGGGTGTAATCGATGCCGTAGACCGCCTGACCGTTGGTCTTGGCCGGCACGTCCAGCGCATTGCCCTTGGTGCCGAGCACGCGGCGCTCGGAGGCCGGCTTGAGCTCGATGGCCGCCAGCTCATCTTCCGTGAAGCTGCGCTCAAGGCCTGCCGCGACGATCTCGCCATAGCCCAGTGACTGATCGCCACTGATGACACGGCCCTTGCGCGCCTTGCAGCTCTCGACAGACACGCCCATCTGTCTGGCGCCCGCTTCGATCAACGCGATACGCCCGGCAGCCCCCGCCTGCGACAGCGGCTGGTAGCTGTGATTCACCGACCAGCTGCCGCCGGTGATCATGTAGCCCCACTTGGGATCGCTGTCGACGTAGACGATCTCGACGGAGGCCAGATCGGCCTCGAGCTCCTCGATGACCAGACGCGCCAGGCTGGTGGCGACGTGCTGTCCCATCTCGGCCTTGGTGATATGGATGGTGATGGTGCCGTCAGTGCCGATGGCATACCACATGGTCGGCTCGAAGGCGCCGGCGGACAGCGTCTCGCTGGCAGAGCGGCCGTCATCGGCGCCGCTAGCCAGGGCTGCGCCGGAGACCCCGAACGCCAGCATCGCGGAACCCGCGACACTGCCGATCAAAAAACCACGCCGCGTGATGCCGTGCTGGCTCGAGGGGTGACGAGTGGCTGCCTGAGCGCGCTGATGCCGGCCCAGCGTATCTTCAAACCTTGCCATGAGATGTCTCCTCGGCAGCAGAATGGCTCACGGCATCTGCCGTGGCACGCGGATCGAATGTGCCGACACCGGCAGTCGCGGCGGTGGCCTCGGTCTGCTGGCCCATCACCTGCGCCGTGTCGCGCTCACTGGCGATCGCGGCGGCACGCTTCACCGCACGATGGATACGCACGTACGCCATGCAACGACACAGGTTGCCCGCCATGGCGGCAGTGACCTGCTCATCGGTGGGGTTCGGTGTGTGCTTGAGGAAGTCAGCGGCCTGCATGATCTGGCCGGACTGGCAGTAACCGCACTGCGGCACCTGCTCCTCGACCCAGGCTTGCTGTAGCGGGTGGTCATCGTTCTCGGCCAGCCCCTCGATGGTGACGATGTCACCACCCTCGGCGGCCAGTACCGGCAGGACACAGGTGCGCGCCGCGGTGCCGTTCAGGTGCACGGTGCAGGCGCCGCACTGGGCGATTCCGCAACCGAACTTGGTACCGGTCAGGCCCAGGTGTTCACGCAGCACCCAAAGCAACGGGGTTTGCGGATCGACCTCGAGACTGACGGCCTTGCCGTTCAGAGTGAAGTTGGCCAAGGGGCTTCTCCTCAGGAGCATGAAGCAGGGGGACAGGGTTCGGACAACGCGTGCAGGGTGTCGCGGCCAGCCATGGCGTCATCTGACTGACGTGGCGTGGGTTCGGCGTCAGGGACCGACCCCAGGCTTTGAGGCCTGGCACGATTCGAATCGGTGAATTCTACAGGTCACGATTCGGCACCACGGTGCCAAAAAGGAAACAGTGTGATGTCACTGGGCTCATCATGGCCATGCAGATGCTGTCTCGCATGCCACACAGTATAGCGTTTCACGCCTTGTCATCGGCAGATGTTTGCATGACATCGGTCCGCCTCGGGACTGGGCCGGTAGCGGTCGAGAATGATGGCGGCGCACCGGAGCGAGGACTCCCGCGAAGCCATGTGACTGCCTGGTATGGACGAGAGTGTCGCAGACGCGTCTGACAGTGGCGTATCCGGCATCTGTACTTTTATGAGAATAAAGTGAAATGTAGCGAGAGTCCTCATGGAGGATGTTCCGCCCATGGCCAGCACCGGGCGCAGGGACCGCAAGAACTGCAAGAACTGCAAGAACTGCAAGAACTGCAAGAACAACGACAATAACGATTCCCGGCATGAGGATCTGACATGCAACTCAACTGGAAGGCGGCGATCGCGCTGGCAGCGCTGATACTCGCCATCAATACCGGCGCGCGCCAGGCGATGGGCTTCATGCTGCCACCGATGGCCAGCGAGCTTGCCTGGGGCATGGGCAGCCTGTCATTTGCCCTCGCCATCCAGAATCTGGTCTTCGGGCTGGCCGCGCCCATCGCCAGCAAGCTGTCGGATCGCTTCGGCACGCTCAGCGTCTTCCTGGTCGGCAGCCTGTGCTATGCGGTCGGCATGGGCGTCACCGCCCTCTGGCCGACTCCGACGGTGTGGATGCTGGGCGCCGGCGTGCTGGCCGGCATCGGTATCGGGGCGACCACCTTCCCGCTGGTGCTGGCCGCCGTCACGCGCGTGGTTCCCCTCCAGCATCGTGGCATCGGCCTGGGCATCGCCTCGGCCGGCGGCTCCTTCGGGCAGCTAGTCTACTCGGTCGCGACCCCGATGCTGGTGCTGATCGACTGGAAGATCGCCATGCTGGCGCTCGGCGCCAGCTGTCTGCTGCTGATTCCCATGGCCCTGCCCTTGCTGCGTCGCCCGCCGGCCGGCAGTGAAACACAGGCAGAGGATGTCCCGAGCCAGGGCCCGCTGCTGCAGGACCGGCGCTTTCTGGCGCTGGCCGGCGGCTTCTTCGTCTGCGGCGTGCACGTCGCCTTCATCGCCACCCACCTGCCCAATTTCGTGGTCGCCTGCGGTCTGCCCCTGAACGTGGCCGGCAACACGCTGGCGATCATCGGCGCGCTCAATATCGCCGGCACCATCCTGTTCGGTGCCTGGGGCGGCCGCCGTCACCCGCCGCAGCTGTTGATGCTGATCTATCTGTGCCGCGCCGCACTAGTGATGGCGATGGTGGTCATCCCGCCCAGCAGCATGCTGCTCTACGCCTTCGGCGCGATCATGGGCGTGCTGTGGCTGTCGACGGTGCCACTGACCAGCCAGGCCGTCGCGCTCTACTTCGGCCAGAAGCGTCAGGCCTTCGTGTTCGGCATGGTGCTGGCCGCGCATCAGGTCGGCGCCTTCCTGGGGGCCTGGGGCGGTGGTGTGGTCTATCAGCTGACCGGCAGCTACGACCTGCTGTGGATCGCCAGCGGCATCTTCGGTCTGCTGGCCGCGCTCGTGCACTGGCCGGTGCGCCGCGAGCCCAAGCGCATGGTGCAGCCACAACTGGCCTGAGTCGCGCCACGGCATCTGATTCTCAAATGTCAGACCACACCTCCACAACGACACAGCCCCCATCGGCGAACCCGATGGGGGCTGTGTCGTATGGGCTCGGGCCAGGCGATCAACGCTGGAAGGCGTAGACATTGCCGACCTTCAACAGCCGCGTCAGCTCATCCAGCGCCGCCAGTGTCTCCTCGGCCAGCTGCGGGTCGGCGAGATCCGCCGGCGTCAGGCTGTCACGATAGTGACGCTTGACCCAGTCACCCAGCTCGCCGTGCAGCTGATCCGTCATCATCACACGCCCGGACAGCGCGGCGCGCTCGGCGTCACTCAGTACCACGCGCAGACGCAGGCAGGCCGGGCCACCGCCATTGCGCATGCTCTGCTTGACGTCCTTGACCAGCACTTCCCCGATCGGGTTCGGGCCGGCCAGAATCGCATTCTGCAGCGCATTCCATACCGCCTCGTTCTCCTGACACTCGCCCGGCACCACCAGCGTCATGCTGCCATCGTCATTGGAGAGCAACTGCGAGTTGAAGAGGTAGGAGGAGACGGCATCCTCGAGGCTGACGGCTTCCAGCGGCACGCGGATCGGGATCAGCGGTGTGGACAGTTTCGCGCGAATTTCGTTGAGCACCGCCTCCTCATCGCGGAAGGCCAGCTCGTGATAGAACAGCACCGGGCCATTGCCCACCGCGATGACATCGTTGTGGAAGACACCGGCATCGATGGCCTCCGGATGCTGCTGGGCGAACACCACCTGATCCTCGCTCAGGCCATGCTGACGCGCGACGGCCTGACTGGCTTCCAGTGTCTGACGCGCCGGATAGCGACGCGGTTCGACGCCGTCACCGCCGAAGGCCTGACGGCCATAGACGTAGAGATGCACGCCCGGCCCGCCGTGGCCATCACACAGCCGCGTATGATTGGCCGCACCTTCATCGGAGAAGGCCGGCGTCGCGGGCAGCGCAGGATGATGCGCGAAATGGGCATCGTCGGCGAAGATGGCACCGAGGATGCGTCCGGTGGTCGCGGGCTCCAGGTAGCGGTGGAAACTGGATTGCAGGTTGGCCGGCGTGAAGTGCACGCGGCCATCACCGCTGTCGCGCGAGGGCGTGACGGTGGCGGCGTTCGCCGTCCACATGCTGGAGGCGGAACACACCGCGCGCAGAAGCTGCGGTGCCTGCTCGCTGGCCGCCTTCAACACCTGGGCATTGCTGCCGGTGAAGCCGAGATCACGCAGTGCGCCAAGGTCCGGGCGCTGCTGCGGCAGCAGAATCCCCTGTGCATAACCCAGATCCGCCAGCGACTTCATCTTGTCGAGGCCCTGCAACGCGGCTTCGCGCGGGTTGGAGGCCAGCCCGCCGTGACGCATCGAGGCCACGTTGCCATGCGCCAGACCGGCGTAGTTGTGGGTCGGGCCGACCAGGCCATCGAAATTGATCTCTTGATACGGAGTATCGGACATGAAGGTCTCCTGCCACGACGCCTTGGCACCTCAGGGAGCAGGCACGGCGAGCGTCGTGGTCAACAATGGGTAAGCGGCAGCGGTGCCCGAACGGACGGCCTTACAGACGGATACCGGCCGGCAGGGTCGCGGGCAGCGCCAGCGCCTCGGCTTCCATCGAGGCGACCGGATAGCTGACATAGTCGGCCGCGTAATAGGCGCTGGGACGGTGGTTGCCGCTGTCGCCGATGCCACCGAAGGGCGCGTCGCCGGAGGCGCCGGTGGTCTGGCGGTTCCAGTTGACGATGCCGGCGCGAATGCGCAGCAGGAAGTCGTCCCAGTCAGCACGCTCACCGCCGATCAGCCCGGCCGAGAGACCGTAGCGGGTGTCATTGGCCAGCGCGATGGCCTCGTCCCAGTCGGTGTAGCGATGGATCTTGAGCAGCGGACCGAAGAATTCCTCGTCCTCGAGCGCAAGGCCGGTGACATCGATCAGCGCCGGGCTGAGCAGACTGGTGCCCTCTTCAAGCTGCTGCATGCGCACGAGGACATTGCCGCCCAGCGCTTCGAGATCATCCTGCGCCTTGAGCAGGCCCTCGGCCGCCGCGACACTGGCCAAGCCGCCATAGAAGGGCGCGTCCTGCTCGAACTGCCCCGCCACGCGCAACTCGCGCAGCGCCGTGGCCAGCGCCTCGATCAGACGATCACCGACCTCGCCCTGCGGCACCATCAGGCGGCGCGCACAGGTGCAGCGCTGACCGCCCGAGGCGAAGGCCGACTGGATGATCGCCAGCACCGCGGCGGTTTCATCCTGCACATCACGCACCACCAGCGGATTGTTGCCGCCCAGTTCCAGCGCCAGCAGCTTGCCGACCTGACCGGCGAACTGACGGTGAAGCAGCTTGCCGACCTTGGCACTGCCGGTGAACAGCAGCCCATCGATGCCCTCGGACTGGGACAGGGCCTGACCGACGTCCGCCGCGCCCTGCACCAGATTGATCACGCCGGCCGGCAGGCCCGCGGCCTCCCAGCATTGCAGGGTGAGATCGGCGGTGGCCGGAGTCAGCTCGGAGGGCTTGAACACGCAGGCATTGCCCGCCAGCAGCGCCGGTACCATGTGGCCGTTGGGCAGGTGCCCCGGGAAGTTGTAGGGGCCAAAGACGGCCATCACACCATGCGGGCGGTGGCGCAGGACCGCCTGGGTGCCCGCGACATCCTTGGCGCGCTCGCCGGTACGCTCGTGATAGGCCTTCACCGAGATCGCGATCTTGCCGATCATCGCGCCGACCTCGGTACGCGCTTCCCACAGCGGCTTGCCGGTTTCACTGGCGATGCAGATCGCCAGCGCTTCACGATGCTGCTCCAGCTGATCGCGGAAACGCTCCACCACCGCCAGACGTGCCTCGAAGCCCAGACGCGCCCAGGTCGGGAATGCCTGACGCGCTGCCGCGACGGCCTGCTCGACCTGCTCGGCAGTGGCCGAGGCGCCCTGCCACAGGCGTGCCTGGGAGACGGGGTCGGTCTTGGTGAAGGATTCGGCCTCCCCCGCTTGCCACGCGCCGTCGATGAAGAGCTGTTGACGCACGTTGAGTGTGGCGGGAGTCGGAGTCGTAGTGGTCATGGCATGCCTCATCGAAAGGGCGCGCCGCGTAAGCGACGCTGAACAAGGAGATAACGGGGCAGTTGGCGATCTGCCCCGCTGATGGCAAAAGGACGCAAGGCGACATGGGCCTGCGAGATGGCGCAAAGAAGCGGATGCCCGGGGCGAATGCTTCAGCTGGCCAGCACGCGTAGCGTGTCACCGCCGGTGACGCCGAGGCGTTCGGCCTCATCACGGTGAAGGCGCACATGGCAGGCACCCGCGTCGTCCCGCGTGACAGCATGGCTGATCCAGCTGGCGCGGAAGTCCGCCATACCGGTGGTGGCGGCCATCACGGCGGGACGCTCACAGGCCGGGGCATCAGACGCGATCACCTCGACACATGCCAGCTGGCTGTCACGGACGCCGCGCACGTCATCGATATAGGCCTCGACCGTCGGGCCGCCATCGAAGATGTCGACATAGCCTTCCCAGCGCAGCCCTTCCTTCTTGAGCATCGCCACCGCCGGGCGGGTGTGCTCGTGCACCTGCCCGATGGCGGCACGCGCCTGCTCGGAGAGAAACGGCGTGTAGATCGGGAACTTGGGCATCAGCTCGCCGATGAAGCTCTTCTGGCCCATGCCGGTGAGGCGGTCGGCCTCATTGAAGTCCATCGGAAAGAAGTGGCTGCCCAGACACTCCCAGAACGGGCTGCGCCCCTCGGGCGTGAAGACACCGCGCATCTCGGCCAGCACCTTGTCGGGGAAGGCCTCGCGGAACTGGGCCATGAACAGCCAGCGCACCTTGGAGAGCAGCGCACCGTTGCGGTCCTTGCGCCAGCCCTCACGCAGGAACAGCGAGCAGACCTCGGCATCGCCGGTGTGATCGGAGCACAGCGTCAGCGTATCCAGGGTGCGATGCAGATCGAGCTGCACCGAGGAATGCGCCAGCGAGCCGAGCCGGTAGTGATAGAACGGCGCATCGGTGCCCACACAGGCCTCGATGGCGCAGCAGCCCGCGATGCTGCCGTCGCGCTCATCCTCGAGCACGAAGAAGTACAGGCGATCATCGCCGGGTTCCCAGCCTTCGAAGGCGGCCAGGGTGCGCTCGATCTTGGCGCTGAGAAATTCATGATTGTCCGGCAGTGAGGTGAAGCCGACGCCGGTTTCCCGCGCCAGCACCTTGAGGCCTTCGATATCGTGACGAGCGATAGGACGAATACGCATTACAGCTCTCCCTCATCGACCGCCGGCAAGGGCATCGGCACGGCAAGCACCGCACGCCCTTCTTCCACCCCCAGTACCTCGGCCTGCTGCGGCGTCAGCATCAGCTGGCCGGTCGGCGTCAGTGCATAGCGCGCCAGCACGCAGCGGAAATCGCCGAGCCGCTGGTTGGCGACCATCGCCGGCACCGCGTCCGGCAGGCTTTCCTGCGGACGGATACGCACCGGGTGCCAGCCGCACTGCTTGAAGGTGTGCAGACGTTCGCACTCCGCCAGCAGCAAGGGGCCCGCATCGAAGATGTCGACGTGGCGCGAGCGCGAGAAGCCTTCGGCGAGCATCTCCTGCATGGCGTACTCGTGGCGCGGATTCTCGCGCCCGATGGCAGCGCGCGCCTGGGGCGTGAGAAGCGGCAGATAGAGCGGGAACGGCGGCATCACCTCGGCGATGAAGCTCTTGGAGCGCACCCCCGCCATCTGGTTGATGTCATTGAAATCACGATCAAAGAAGTGCTGGCCGACGCTGTCCCAGAACGGGCTGACCTGACGCTCGTCGCGCGTTTCCAGATAGCCCGGGAAGGCCACCGCCAGTTCATTGGCGAAGCGTTCCGGGTACTGGGCGATGAACATCATGCGTGCACGACGCAGCAGGCTGTCCGCATCCGTCTCGCGGTAGCGGGCATCCAGCGACAGCGCGCACAGCAGCGTGGCATCCGACACCTCATGCGACAGCGACAGCGTCTGCACTTCATGGCGCACGTTGAGCTGCTGCGAGGCGTGGATCAGCGTTTCCTGACGATAGGTGTAGTAGGCCTCCCGCGCGCCAGCCTCGGCGCGCAGCGAGGCGGTACCGACCACTTCCCCGCTATCGAGATCCTCGAGCACGAAGCAGTAGATCTCGTCACCGGGAAAATCGATCTCGGCACGCAGGCTGCGCTGGGAGCGCGTGATGCGCTCCTCGAGGCGGTCACGATGTGCCGGCAGATTGGTCAGGCGTGGCGTGGCCGAGGCCGCGAGCCGCTCGAGGGCGAGCAGATCGCGGCTTTCGGCAGGCCGCACCACCAGCATCGGGGCACTGCTCATGGCGCTGCTCATGCAGATGCAGAGGCGGCGACGAAGCTCGCCACGGCACGGTCGAGCTTGTCGAGACCGCTCTGGAGCTCGGCTTCACTGATCACCAGCGACGGTGCCAGACGCAGCACGTCAGGCCCGGCGACCAGCACCATCAGACCTTCTTCCATCGCCAGATTGAGAATGTCCTTGGCACGGCCCGCATAGTCCGGCGCCATCTGGGCACCGATCAACAGGCCCATGCCACGCACTTCCTTGAAGACACCGTGACGCTTGGCGATGCCTTCCAGGCCATTGCGCAGCAGTTGGTGGCGATGCGCGACGCCCTCGAGCACTTCCGGCGTGTCGATGGTCTCGAGCGCCGCCAGCCCCACCGCACATGCCAGCGGGTTGCCGCCGTAGGTGGAACCGTGAGTGCCGATGGCCATGGCCGGCGCGATGCGATCCGTGGTCAGCATGGCGCCCAACGGGAAACCGCCACCGATGCCCTTGGCGGTGGTCAGGATGTCCGGCACCACGCCGAAGTGCTGGTAGGCGTAGAGGTGGCCGGTCCGCCCGGCACCGCTCTGGACTTCATCGAAGATCAAGAGCGCATCGTGCTGGTCGCACAGCTCACGCAGCCCCTCGAGGAAGGCCTGCTCCCCCGGAATGATGCCGCCCTCGCCCTGCAGCGGCTCGACGATGATCGCGCAGGTGTCATCGCCCATCAGCTCGCGCACGGAGTCGAGGTTGTTGAATTCGGCGTGCTGGATCCCGCCCGGAATCGGCCCGAAGCCCTGGGAATACTTGGGCTGACCACCGACGCTGACGGTGAAGAAGGTGCGGCCATGGAAGGACTGACGGAAGGAGATGATCTTGTCCTTCTTCTCGCCATGGGTGTCGTGGGCGAAACGACGTGCCAGCTTGAGCGCGGCTTCGTTGGCCTCACCACCGGAGGAGCAGAAGTAGACCTTGTCGGCGAAGGTGCGCTCGGTCAGCGCCTTGGCCAGCGCCAGGGCCGGCTCGTTGGTGTAGACGTTGGACAGGTGCCAGACCTTGTCGGCCTGATCCTTGAGCGCCTTGACCAGTGCCGGGTGGCAGTGACCCAGCGAGGTGACGGCGATGCCGCCGGCGAAGTCGATGTACTCACGACCTTCCTGATCCCACAGACGGCTGCCCTCGCCGCGTACCGGAATGGCAGCCTGGGGTGCGTAGTTGGGCACCATGGCATGGTCGAAATCGGCACGGGTCAGCTGGGTCATCGTCTCTTCCTCATCGCGGGGCGTTGCGTGGCAGGCCGATGATCGGCGAGCCACGGGTCATGACTCCCGAGTATAGGGAGGCGAGATGACAAAGACTTTCAGCGAAAGGACGACGACTTATGTCAGGAGGCGACTTTTGTCACCGATGCGACATTTCAGGCCTGCAGCATGAGACGTTCGTCGCGCGGGCTGCGCCCGAAATGGTTGCGGAACGCCGTGGAGAAGTGAGCGGCGCTGGAAAAGCCGGTGGCCAGCGCGATCTCGCCGATGGGCTGATCACTCTCGCGCAAGAGCTGACGTGAGCGTGCCAGACGCAGATCCAGATAGTAGCGGCTGGGCACCGCCTGCAGATGCTTCTTGAACAGCCGCTCCAGCTGACGCCGCGAGATCCCGAGGTGCTCGCCGATCTCGTGGGTGGACAGCGGCTCCTCGATATTGGCTTCCATCAGGGTCACGGCCTCCACCAGCGGCTGGGGCGCATGGGCGAAACGGTTCTTGAGCGGCACGTGCTGTGGCTCGTCCGCCAGCCGGATACGCTCGCAGACGAAGTGCTCGGAGACCTTCTCGGCCAGGGCGCGGCCATGCTGCTGGGCGATCAACGTCATCATCATGTCCATCGCCGCGGTACCCCCGCCGCAGGTGACACGATCACGGTCCAGCTCATACAGCTGATGGGAGACGTTGACCTGCGGGAAGTCGCGACGGAACGACTCGGCACGCTGCCAGTGGATCGTCGCACGATAGCCATCAAGCAGCCCGGCGCGAGCCAGCTCACGGGTGCCGGTGGAGATACCGCCCAGCATCACGCCACGCTCGGCCAGACGCTTGAGCCAGGCCAGCAGCGCGGGATTCGAGGCCACCTCCTGCAGGCCCGCCTCACCCGCCGGCTGAGCACCGCACACGAACAGGGCGTCCAGATGGCGCGAATCACTGGCGACCAGGCTGTCCGGTGACAGGTTCAAGCCCGCAGCGGACGCCACACCGCGCCCGTCCAGCGCAAAGGTGACGGCCCGATAGAGTGTCTGCCCCGCGAGCTGATTGGCCACCTGCAGGGGCTCCAGCGCACAGGCCTGGGACAATAACGAGAAGCCGGGCAACAGCACGAAGCCGATCTGGCGTTGCTGGGCCTGGGGGGAAACCAGTGAATCCACGGGCATGGGTGTGAGTCGAGGTCCATCGCGTGAGGGTGGGGAAAACCTGCCGCCATATTGTGCCATGCCTCTGGCACTTGTGCCTGGCCCGGACTGGCATGACGCTCAAGATGAGGCCGCCACATACGACGACGCCACCCCGAAGGGTGGCGTCGTCATCGCTCAGCGGGCAGCGGTCAGCTGGCAGCGCTCGCTACCCTGACCTCTGCGCTTGCTGAAGCGCTCTTACATCTGCACGACATCGAATTCGACGTCGGTGGCGACGTCGGCATCGTAATCGACATCATCACGCGTGAAGCCGAACAGCTTGAGGAATTCCTGCTTGTAGCTGGCGTAGTCGGTGATATCGAACAGGTTGTCGCTGGTGACCTGCGGCCACAGTTCCTGACAGGCCTGCTGGACGTCGTCCTTGAGCTCCCAGTCGTCGAGACGCAGACGGCCGGACTCGTCGGTGACGATCTCGCCTTCACCATAGAAGCGCTCGGCGTAGAAGCGGTTGAGCTGCTCGATGGTGCCTTCGTGCAGGCCCTTCTCCTTCATGATCTTGTAGACCATGGAGATGTAGAGCGGCATGACCGGAATCGCGGCGCTGGCCTGGGTGACCACGGACTTGAGCACGGCCACGTGGGCACGACCGCCCTTGGCGGACAGCTTCTCGTGGATGCTGCCGGCGGCGCGGTCCAGATCTTCCTTGGCGCGACCCAGCGCACCGTGCCAGTAGATCGGCCAGGTGATCTCGGTACCGATGTAGCTGAAGGCCACGGAGCGGGCGCCATCCGCCAGCACGCCGGCGTCGTCCAGCGCCTGCATCCACAGCTCCCAATCCTGACCACCCATCACGGTGACGGTATCTTCGATTTCCTGCTCAGTGGCCGGCTCGACCTCCGCTTCGATGATGGTGTCCTTGTTGGTGTCGATGGCGGTCGCCCGGTAGGTCTCGCCGATCGGCTTGAGCACGGAGCGCTTCACTTCACCGCTGTCCGGCAGCTTGCGCACCGGAGAGGCCAGCGAGTAGACCACGAGATCGACTTCGCCCATGTTGGCCTTGATCAGCTCGATGGCCTTGGCGCGCGTCTCGTGCGAGAAGGCGTCGCCATTGATGGCCTGGCTGTAGAGCCCTTCCTGCTTGGCGAACTTGTCGAAGGCGGCAGAGTTGTACCAGCCTGCGGTACCGGCCTTCTTCTCGGTGCCCGGCTTCTCGAAGAAGACACCCAGGGTGTCCGCGCCGTAACCAAAGGCTGCCGTGATACGCGCCGCGAGGCCATAGCCGCTGGAAGCACCGATCACCAGCACCTTCTTCGGGCCACCGTCGCGCTTGTCACCGACCGTCTTGCGGGTGATGGCGATCTGCTCGGCAACATTCTGCTCGCAGCCCTTGGGATGAGTCGTGGTGCAGATGAAGCCGCGAACCTTGGGTTTGATGATCACGTAAGAACCTCGTTTGCTGTTGGCCCGGCGTGTACCCGCCGATGCTGATGCCCGATTCCAGTATGCAATGACCACGGCGCACGCTGCGCGACCGGTACCTTGCTCTGAAAACGTCTGGTAAGTCTGGCTGTCGAATCAGGACATGCAGGCGTGTGTGCCTGCTGCTGGCCGCTATTCTAGCGGCTGTCGGCGACGCTGTCCGCCCCGGCGGGCCAACCCGCGCTGATGTCACGTCACTGGAGCCCTCCATGACGACTGCCGTATCATGTGACGCATTCAGCACACCGCCATCACACCGCTGTCCTGCTTCGCGCCATCCGTTGATGGTGTGTCTGTCTGACAGCCTTCGCTCGGGATCTCTCCATGAACGACCAGAACGCTCACCTCGCCCCCGATGTGGCCGCCCTGCTCGAACGCCGCCAGGAGGTCTGGCTGGCGCTGGCGCCTCTCTGGGAGGAGCGTGACCCCCGCGAGGCGGAGTATCAGCACATGGCCGAAGTGGTCGAGGCACACGGCCTGAGCTTCCGGGAACTCGAAACGCTGTATCGACTCGAAATGGCCCCGGTGCTGGTGCGTGAGCAGGTCAGCATGGCCCCGAGCTACAAGGAGCGCGACGAGAACCGTCTGCTGTCGCGCCTGCTGCAGCATACGCATCAGCTCACTCGCGGGAAGCGCCTCTTCTGGCTGCTGTTCTCCGGCCTGGCGACCATGCCCAGCCGTCACCGTTACGGCAACCTGCTCGAAGTGCTCCATCTGCGCGGCAACACGCCGGAATGAAGCGATCCGACACCGCATGAAGCAGAACGCCCCGTGGCGGTCCGGCCACGGGGCGTTCTGCTTGATACCTGTCGCGCTTCGACGCTGAACTGCCCCTCGCCTCAGGGGCGCTTGCGCAGGGGAGCTTTCAGGACACCGTCCTTGTAGCGTCGTTGCCAGTCCGTGAGACTCGACAGCCCTCGGCTGTCGCTGATGCGCTCTCCCCCCTCCAGCCGCTTGCTCATCCACAACGCGTTGCCATTGAAGCTGTAGATCGGCAGGAGATCGGTGCGCTCACTGGCCGGCAGGATGGAGCTGTTGAGGTTGTCCAGCACATCAGGCATCGACATGCCCGCGCCCTGATAGGTGACGACCATGTGGAACTGATTGAGCCTCAATGCCTTGACGTAGTGCAGGCGCAAGGAACTCTCCGGCACGCCCAGCTGACGCAATGTCAGATACTTGGCCATGGCAAAATCATCGCAGTCCCCTGCGCCGGCCCCCAGGAACTCAAGCGGGGTCGCCCAGTAATCCTCCTTCCCCCAGACGCGCATGTCATCGGTGAAATGCATCCGGTTGAAGAAATCATTGACCTCACTGAGCTGACGCCTGGCCGGCTGCCCGTCGAGATCCACGAGCAGCTGCTCCCATTGCTGGACTCTCGCCCACCCCGGTTGACCATAGACCTCGATGAAACGTTGTGCCTGCGTATCGCGGGCCAGTACGGAACCGACCGTGAACAGCATCAATACCCAGGCGATCAGCCAGCTGAAGCAGCGTCTCTGCCACATGGCGACCAGCCCCTGGCTGTCTATCAGGGCTTCCTCGCCATGACATCGACGGCCGGTGCCACATAGCCCTGATAGCCGTCGGCGCCAAGGGACATCACGCGCGCCTGGTCCTGTTCGGATTCGACCCGTGTCACGATCACCAGAGACTCGACCTGATGCGCCGTCATGCACAGGCTTTGCAACAGCTCGGTGTCCACATCGTCACGCTTGAAGAATGCCTGATCGATCTTGACGTAGTCCGGACGCAGCGCCTCCAGATAACTGAGCTCCTTCAGCTCACGTGCAAAGCGGTCAATGCCTCCACGCGCGCCCAGCCGGCGTGCACGCCGGAACAGCAGCTTGACGCGCTCCAGATGGCGAAGCGCGATGCTTTCCGACACTTCTATATCCAGACGCTTGCAGAGACGCGGATGGACTCCCAACCAGCTGATGAGTCCCGAGAAGCTCGCCTCATCATCCAGCGTCTCCTCGGTGAGGTTGAGCGCCAGACGTGGGGCCTCGATGCCATCGACATGGGCAGCCAGCCACTCCAGCGCATGCAGGTCGAAGCGTGCTCCCAGACGGAAATGGCGCACGACCGGCAGGAAATCGCCGGCTCGGTGCAGCTGGTCCCCTTCACGCAGACGCGCGAACAGCTCCCGGTGCAGCTCACTGCCATCATTGAACAGCACGGGCTGCGCCACGAAATCGAGCCCATCAGGGCGCTCCAGCGACTGCTCGATGACGTCTCGCCATTCGCCGCGTGGACGCGCCTGATCCCCTTCCTCGGCAAGCGCGACGCTGCTGCCATGCTCGATGGCCTGCAGCAAGGTCGTGTCCGCCACCGTGAACAACTGGGTGCGGGTCATGCCCGGCTCTCGCCTTGCCGCCCCGATGACACAACCGATCGGGCGGCTGTTCGCCATGGGATTGGCATCCAGCAGTCGATCGATATCTTCGGTGATGCCCTTCAAGAAGGCCTGCAGCGCGGACTCATCGGCTTCTGGCAACAGCAAGCCGAAGTCATGATTGGCCAATCGCCCTGCCACGATGGGCTCCCCGGCCAGCTCACGCTGCTCAAGCCGCTGGGCGATGGCGCGCAGCAGTGCATCGCGTCCCTTGTAGCCCTGCTCCTGATAGACGACTTCAAGCTGCGCGACCCGCAACAGTGCGAAGCTGCCTCCCAGAGGCTCACTCAGCCATTCATCCACTGCACGATTGAGGTAACCACGGTTGCCAAGCCCCGAGACAGCGTCCTGTTCTGCCTGGCGCTGCAGGCGCGCCAACTGCGCCGCCTGAGCCTCGAACTGGGTATGCAGACGCTGCCCGAGTCGATTGACCGCCGACGTGATGCCACGCAGCTCCTTGACACTGGTTTCCTCCAGAGGCGCGTCGAAACGCTGTGTCTCCATCTCGTTGAGACGTGCGGAGAGGCGGTCCAGAGGGCGCAGCAGGCGACGCATGACCAGCGAGGCCACCAGCAGGGTCAACAAGCCCCCCAACAGCAACCAGAGTCCGAGCCGTTTGGCGAGCTTCCAGAGGTCATCGTGCCCCTGGGCCGGCTCTCCCGTCAGCGAGATCGTCCCCAGAGAGGCCCACCCACCCGGCAATTCACGGGTGACCGTTTCTACCGGCATGGGAATCATCTGCTGAAACCACTCGGGTGCCTGGCTTTCTCGTGTGATGTCAAACGCGATGGGGGCCGGGAGCGCGACGCTTTCCAGCTGGATATCCCGGACATATCCACCATCCAGG
Organism: Cobetia marina; assembly: GCF_001720485.1. Lineage (GTDB taxonomy): Bacteria > Pseudomonadota > Gammaproteobacteria > Pseudomonadales > Halomonadaceae > Cobetia > Cobetia marina. The sequence goes on along the minus strand of NZ_CP017114.1, from coordinate 688,316 downwards.
GTGGCGCGAATCAGGGTTTCCGCGCTGGCAGCATCACCAAGCTCGACATGCGGCACCAGTGCAAGACTCAGGCTCTGGGCGAGATTCGAGAGCTCGACACGCTGTCGTTCGGCCAGTGAATCACGGGTATTGTTGACCTGAATGAAGAAGATACCGAAGGAAAACACCAACAGCACCAACAACATCAAGGTAAACAGGCGGCGCGAAAGACTCATCTGATTTCCTCATCAGCCGTCAGTATGACCACGGCACCACTTCCTGATGGTGCCGTGAGCGACTCAACCCTGTCGGGTCGGTACGGCAACGTTCATTGAATCCAGCAATGCACCTGTCGCGGACAACAAGCGATAGTTGGCCGTTTCCAGGTCAAAACGTGCACGAATCAGATTCTGCTGCGAAGTGAACAGCTCACTTTCGCTGTCCAGCAGATCCAGCAGCGTCCTGCGGCCGATATCGAACTGCTTGCGATAACTTTCGCGCGTATCCGTCGCGGCACGCACATAGCTTTCCAGATAATCGATCTGACGCTTGAGATTCTCGCGTGCATTCCAGGCCAGTCGGATCTCGTCACGCACATCGCGCATCACGCGATCATTGTCATGCTCGACGGTTTCCAGCGCCGCCTGGCGTCCGCGAATCTCGGCCTGATCCCGCCCACCGCGATACAGGTTGTAGCGCATGACCAGTTCGACGCTCCAGTCATCGGAACTGCTCTCGTCCTGATCATAATCGTCCGTCAGCGTGCGATTGCCTTCGATGCTGAATTCCGGGTAGTTGTCACCCTTCTCAGCGTTCACCTCATGACGAGCCGCATCAATGGACACCCGTGCCGCTGCCAGCAGGGGGTTGCGCTGATTGGCCTGGACATAGGCACTCTCCACATCGGCACTGATCAGATCGGTATCGAGGCTGGGGAGGTTCAGATCCGTGGGCAGCTCACCGACCAGACGCAGATACGCCGAGCGGGAATCCTCGAGGTTGTTCCGGGCGGACAGCACGCTGGCCTCGGCATTGGCCAGGCGGCCATCCACCTGACGCACGTCACTGCGTGCGCCGAGACCGGACTCTGCACGACGCCCGATATCACTGGAAATACGACGGTGCGCATCGAGATTGGCCTGCGCATATTTGAGAATCAGCTCATCACGCATGACATCCAGATAGGCCCCGGCCGTATCCAACGCGACTTCATTGGCTTCGGCGGCCGTCTGCAGGCGCTGATAGTCAGCTTCGGTCTCTGCCTGACGGATGCGCTCGATCGTGGTGTCACCGTCCCAGAGCAGCTGGCGAATGGTGAGATCCAACCGACGATAATCGTGCCAGTCATCCTCGTCATTGACCCCATCATCCTCGGAGTCGAACTTGCCATAGCCCAGTCGTCCGGTCAGATCGACCGTCGGGCGATAGGCCCCACGCTGGACTTCCGCTTCTTCCAGACGCTGGATATGACGGGTCACCTGCAAGCGGGTACGCGGATTTTCCATCACTGCCTTGGAAACGGCTTCTTCCAATGACTGCGCAGAGGCGGAGAGACTGGAACTCATCCCCGCCATCACGCTCAATGCCAAGAGTGTCTTTTTCATTATGGGTTGCCCTTGAATACTTCATGTCCATGATCAACGTTCACGCAAGGCACCTTGCCTGGCGCGCAGAATCGGCTTCATCAGGTACTGCAGGATGGTCTGCTCACCGGTGATGACATCCACGCTGGCCTGCATGCCCGGGATGATCGTGAGCGGGTCTGAGTCACTTCCAAGGTGGTTCTGCTCCGTGAGCACCTTGATTTCATAAAAGCTGTTGCCTTCTTCATCCTGAACGGTGTCGGCACTGATCTGCTCCACCTCGCCTTCGAGCCCCCCATAGATGGTGAAGTCGTAGGCGGACAGCTTGACCACGGCAGGCTGGCCAATACGCAGGAAGCCGATGTCCTTGGGTGCCACCCGGGCCTGGACCAGCAGCTGATCTTCGATGGGAACGATTTCCATCAGATCTTCGCCAGGCTCGATGACCCCGCCTATGGTATTGATATTCAAGGTCTTGATGGCCCCCTGAACGGGAGACGTCACCAAAGTACGGTCAAGACGGTCCTGAAGACTGGTACGCCCCTCACGCAATCGCCCGAGATCCGCCTGAGTCTTGGCCAGCTCATCTGCTGCACGCGAGCGAAATTCCTGGGCAACACCGACACGATTCGAGATGGCCTCATCCAGCTCCGACTGCTTGCCGGGCACTGCCAGTCGCGCCGACTCCAGATCCCCCCGCAGATCATTCACCTCACGCTGGATCTTGAGCAGATCGACTTGCGATACCACGCCTTCACGTACCAGCGGTGCTGTCATGTTGAGCTCACGACGTGACAGCTGGTAGCTGCGCTCCAGGCTATTGATGCGTGACTTCAGCTCTCTCAGCTCCTGCTCCTTCTGCAGAATCTGCTCACGAGAGCCATTCAAGCCACTGTTCAACTGGTTGAGGTGGGTGCGATAGGCGGTCATCGCACGCGCGACAAGTGCAGGACTGCGAGTCTTGAACTCCTCATCGAATGGCAGGGGGACGCGGGTCATGACGACCTGGTCCTTCCAGTCATCGGCAGAGGCGTCCACCGCGATGGAATCCAGCTCGGTGTCGTACAGGATGATGGTGGCCTGCAGGCCATCCAGGGTCGAGACACGCTCGCGCAGGTCGGAACCGGCGCTGGTGTCATCAATGCGCAGCAAGGGCTCTCCGGGCGACACGATCTGCCCTTCCTTGATGTAGATCTCGCGCACGATCCCCCCTTCCAGATTCTGCACGACCTGGAGGTGGGTGGAGGGCACCACCTTGCCGGAACCTCGCGTCACGACCTCCAGGCTCGCCTGGCTGGCCCAGATGACGAACACCACGATGAAGGCCAGCACCATCCAGATCAGGATGCGTGACTTCCAGGGGGTCGCCAGCAGAACGGCTGAGCTTACGTCATCCAGGTGGTGAAGATCGCGCTGTTCAATCGGTGCCTTAGCCACGTTGAGCCTCCTGCTTGCGCCCGGACACACGCCTTTCATTCAAGGCATTCAATACCTTGTCCTTGGGACCGTCAGCGACGATACGCCCACCTTCCATCACGATGACGCGGTCTACCACTTCCAGCATGCTGCTCTTGTGCGTCACCAGCACCATGGTCTGGGTACGCGGCAATGACTTGAGCATACGCCTCAGACGCAGCTCGGCACGATTGTCCATGTGCGAACCGGGCTCATCGAGCAACAGCAGCGGCGGTCGCATCAGAAGCGCCCGAGCCATCAGGACCGTCTGACGTTGGCCACTGGACAGCATCCGTCCCCCTTCCCCGACCTGGCGATCAAGTCCCTCCGGGTGATGGCGAGTGAACTCGGTCACGCCGGCAGCATCGGCCGCAAGCTCAATCTGGGTATCACTGGCATGCGGCTGCCCCAGGGTGATGTTGTCGCGGATAGAGCCGAAGAACAGCGCACTGTCCTGACCGGCATGCCCGATATGACGCCGGACATCGGCGGGATGGATCTGGTTGAGGTCAAGACCATCGACTCGCACGCTGCCGGCGGTAGCGCGATAGAGTCCGCAGATCAGGCGCTGCAGGGTGCTCTTGCCGGCACCGATACGGCCGATGATGGCCACTCGCTCGCCTGGCTCGATGGTCAACGAGATATCGGTCACCGCCGGCGGCGTGTTGGGCGCATAGGCGAAGCCGACACGATCGAACTCGATCCGCATCTGCAGTGTCTCGCGATGCACGTAACGACGATCTTCTGCCTCTTCAGGCAACGCCATGATCTGCTCAAGCGCACTCATGGCACTGCGCGTCTGCCCGATACGGGTAATCAGCAGCGCCAGTTGCCCCAAGGGCTGAAGCGCACGCCCGGAAAGCATGACCGCGGCAATCAACCCACCCACCGAGAGTCGTGCATCCGCGATCAGATAGACCCCGAACACGACCAGTGCCACCGTGGTGGCCTGCGTCAATGACATGCTCAGCGAGCTGACGGATGTCGTCAGATTGCGGCTCTTCACCCCCCAATGAGCGATCTGACCCACCGCACGCTCATAGCGGCGCTGGGTCTCTCCCTGAGCATTGGCCAGCTTGAGGCTCTCGAGCCCCGAGACCGCTTCCACGAGACGCGCATTGCGCTCGGTCGCCAGCCGCGAGCCCTTCTCGATGCTGTTGCGAAGCGGTCTCTGTATCGCCAGGCTGTAGATCAGCAGGATGACGAGAGCTATCAGGGGGACAAGTACCAGGGGCCCGGCGACGATCCAGATGATGGCGAGAAACAGCAGCGCAAACGGCAGGTCGACGAGTGTGGTCAACGTCGCTGACGTGAAGAACTCGCGAATGGAATCGAATTCCTGGAGATGCTTCACATAGCCGCCCACGGAGCCGGGGCGCGACTCCATGCGCAGATTCATGGTCTTGGCAAACAGCTTGGAAGTCAGCAGCACCTCGGACTTCTTGCCGGCGGTATCCATGAAATAGGCACGCGTCTGCCGCATCACGAAATCGAATACCATGATGATCGCCATGCCCGTCGCCATGACCCACAAGGTGTTGAACGCCAGATTGGGCACCACCTTGTCATAGGCATTCATCACGAACAGTGGCGATGCCACGGCAAACAGATTGATCAGGACAGAGGCCAGAATCACGTCACGATAGATAGGCGTCGAGAGCTTCAGCGTCGACCAGAACCAGTGGCCATCGCTCTGTTCCAGCGTTTCCGGGGCGCGCTCATCGAAACGGTGTTCCTGCTTCAGGTAGACCACTCGTCCATCATGGCGTGCCGTCAGCGTTTCCAGTTCGATCCATGCATCGCCTTCCGCTTCCGGTTGATGGATTCGCGCCTTTTCTGTCTTGGCATCCACTTCCAGCAGCACGACAGCGCGCCCTTCATTCAACATCAGAATGCAGGGCATCAACAGATCGCTGATCGCGGTGATCTGTTGATTGACCAGTTTGGCGCTCAGATTGGCACGCGCGGCTGCACGGCTGACAAGCGCCAGAGGCAAACGCCCGTCCTCCATCGGCAGTCCGTCTGTCAGCACGGCGGCTGACCGGGGATTGCCGTGGTAACGCGCCATGAACACCAGCGCATTCAGCAGAGGGTCGCCCTCTCTTTCGCCGACCGGCTCTGGTCTCAATGGCGTGGGTTGATCGCTCAACCTGTCCTCCTTAGTGGGGCACTTCGCAGACATTCATTCGGTGAAGTCTAATGCAATAAAAGGGAGATGGCCTAAGCCATCTCCCTTATCTTTTGCATCAACCGTCAACGTTGGTATTTGTCTTGAGACTGTTGCTGTCCAGCAGCGACTGGATGATCTGGGCATCGGAATCACCGCCCGATGTCAGATCCACATCCTGCAGAGTGATCTCCTGGGTGACATTGCTGCCCCCAGAGCCGTCCACACTGATCTCGATGGTGGTACCGCCGTCCCCATCTGACTCGAAGTGCAGGAAGCTCGAGAGCGCATCGGCGTCCCCATTGGACTGAAGGAGATCCGACAGATCGATGACGTCGCCATCCGCCACACTGAAGTCGGTGATGGTATCCGTCGCCATGCCGCCTTCGCTGTTGACGTCATCACCACTCATCCACTGGAAGGTGTCTGCCCCATCGCCACCGGTGAGGATGTCGTTGCCGGAGCCACCCACCAGAAGATCATCGCCCTCGCCACCGGACAGGATATCGTTGCCGGTACCACCTCTCAGCGTATCGTTGCCGCTACCGCCTTCCAGACGATCGCTGCCCGCACCGCCACTCAAGATGTCATTGCCGCCCTGGCCAATCAGATAATCGGCATAGAACGGGCCATCGCCATCGCCTGTCAGGGTGTCGTTGCCAGAGGTCCCGATCAGGACCGACAGCTTGTCGACGTCGATACTGACACTTGAAGTGTTGGTATCCCCGTCGTTGTCGACCGTGACGTAATCGAAGCTGTCCGTGGAACGCGCACTGACATTGTCCGGCGGCGTATAGGAGAAGTCACCGGTCCCCAGATTGAACAGCATGCTGCCACCCAGATCCGTCGAGATGGTCAACTCCAGGCTGCCTGCATCGTAGCTGCTGTTGTCGGTACCAGTGGCAGAAACAGCATTGGTATCCGGATCATAACTGTAGGTAGTGCCATCCACAGTGACCGACTGCAGATAACCACCATCCGCTCCCAACAAACTGCCATCTACGGAACTGCCTGATACCAGCTGACCACTGACGGGTGATTGGACCGTGGCAGCAAGCGTATCGTCGAGATCCTCGAAGCTGGTCACGACTGTACTATCGATATCTTCGTCCGCTGAACCATCGTAGGCAATTGGATTGAGGTTGTCTTCATCGACACTGCCTCCCAGTCCTATCGCGTATGACTTGATGCCATTCTCAACCAGAAAATCTGTCCAGATATTCTCTTCACTCTCCGAGATACCTGCATCTGAACGGAAGATGGTATTACCCACAAGCACATTCAGGGCTTCATCATCACCATCACCAAAGTTAGGTTCACCATCGGAGAAGAAATAGGAAATGCTTTGCGCATCCTCCAATGCTCCATCTTCAGAATAATTCTCGATAGCAGCTGCAAGAGCGGAATCATAATTGGTATAACCACCGGCCTGCAGGTTATCCAGAATGCTCTCAGCCTCTCCTACGGTCACCCAAGCATTCTGAGCCGTACCGATGGATGAGAATGTCACCAGATTGATACGTACGTCACCAAAGTCATCGTAGGCCTCAATCAGAGACTTGATGGAATCAATAGCGCTCTGCAGGCGAGTTTCACCATCGATTCCATCAGTTGCATTCATGGAACCTGACACATCAAGAATGATAGTGAGATTGGTATCCACCAACGTCGAGGAGAAGCTCTGTGCTTCTTGCTGCTCGGGGGCATCATCCTCGATGCCGATGGTCAGCGTGCCGGTGGAGCTTGCGCCTTCGCTATCCGTTGCGAGTACACCGAAGTCCAGAGACAGGACATCTTCCCCGTCACCCGAGTGATCAACCGCCTGACTCAGAGTGAAGGTATAGGTGCCGCTGTCATCGATGGTGACCGTCGCGACTTCATTGCCCTCGGCATCGGTTGCCACCATTGATTGGGTGCCGCTGCCGGACCAGGTCACCGCACTGCCACCGGAGGTGATGGCCGTGGCAGGCGCCGTCAGCACCAGCGAGACACTGTCACTGTCGACATCCGTGACCGAAACCGTACCGGTGACGATGGTGGCATCGGTAGTATCCGTGAAGCCATCAGCCGCATCACTGTCGGCGATACCGCCTTCGAGCCCTTCTTCGCTGACGCGGCCTTCAGTCGCAGTCACCACCGGAGCGTCATTCGTCCCCTGAATGGTAATGGTGACATCCTGGGTAGCTGTCGCTCCCGCCGTATCCGTGACAGTGACGGTGTAGGTCAGGACCAGTGACTCGCCTGCAGACAGGTAGTCGAAGCTTTCCCCGGCAGCACTGCTGTCGAAGGTCCAGTTGAGCGTCCCTTCAGTGTTCTCGTCATCGATGATGGCGCCGGTGTCCACCCCCAGCAGCGCAAGCAGATCATCGTTGTCCAGCGCGCCAGTATCACCATTGCTGGAGACACTGGTCACGCTTGGCGTCACGCTATTGCTGAGATCCACATCCGTCACCGACAGCGTACCGCTGGTGCTCAGGGCGGAGTCCGTTTCCGTCAGACTGGCGGAGGCGCTATCACCACTGTTGACGCTGATCGCCGGGCCGTCGTTGCGACCATTGATGGTGATCGTCAGAGTGGTGCTGGAGGTATCACCGTCAGCATCCCTGATCACGTAGGTATAGACATCCGTGACCGACTCACCCGCCGCGAGGAACTGCAGATCTTCGCGTGCTGACTGGTAGCTGTAGGAGCCATCCGCTTCAAGCGTCAGCTCGCCATGAGCACCAGTGATCACAGCCGCCGCGCCATCGCTCACCGCGACGGTTTCTGATCCGGAAGTGACGGCGGTGACGGTGACCGCATCGGCCCCCAGGGTGTCCGCCGTCGCAGATGAGCCGTCCACCACATTGCCGGTAACGGCAGCACTGCGATTCTCGTTCATGCTGCGGGTATCAGCATTGGCTATCGGCGCGGTGTCCAGAACGGTGACATCCAGACTGGATGCGGTGCTCTGACCGGCAAGATCCGTCACCACGACAGCGAAGTCGTCAACGACACTGTCATCGCCACCGGAATGATCAGCCGCAGTGCCATCTTCCACATAGCTGTAGGAGACCACCCCGGTGTCGGCATCATAGCCTGTGACGGTCAGCGTCCCTTCGCCATCTGGATTGGAGATCACTACCGGTGAGGTGTTGGCATCCGTGATATCCACACCAGCGATCGTCACTGCCGCAATACCTGCCGCAGCTTTCACGGTAAAGGTATCGGTGACCGTACTTCCTGTCGCTTCGGTGACGGACTGATCTTCCAGTGAATTGATGACCGGCAGTGCATCATCAGTACCGGTGATCACGATATCCACTGTCGTGGTGGAACCATCGCTGAGCGTGACGGTGTACTGCTCGACAATCTCGTCTTCAGACGTCAGCCCCTGAACAGCAGCTGTGTCGTTGTCGAGCGTATAGGTCCAGCTACCGTCAGCATTGACAGTGAAGCTGCCGTAGTCACTGCTGTCATCGGTCGCGGCCACGAATGTCGGCGCAACACTATCGACATCGGTCGCGGTCAGCGTACCCGACGCTTGTGTCACACCATCTTCGGCAACAGCGCCATCATCGGCACTGATGACAACCGGGTCATCGACCGCCGTGACATCCTGGAAGCTGAGAATGGCTTCATCGAACTCGGTGCCATCCGTGATCACATAGGTGGTATCAGGCACCGGACCGTTGTAGTTCTCGCCGGGCGTGAAGGTGAAGGTACCATCGGCATTGATAAGTAGCGTGCCGACTTCGCCAAGATCCGCCGTCTCGCCCGGGTCGTAGGTATCGCCGTCAACAGTGAAGCTGAAGACGCTCAACTCATCACCATCGGCATCAACATCGTTGCTCAGGACGTTGCCGCTGACCGGAGTATCTTCCTCGACCAGAATCGGGCCATCGTCATAGGCCACCGGCTTGTCGTTCAAGCCCTGGACATTGATGGTGATGACAGCGGTATCCGAATCCCCATCCGCATCAAGAATGGTGTACTCGAACTCCTCCTTGACCAGATCACCCGCTCCCAATGCCTGGGCACGTACATCGTCCAGGTCATAACTGAAGCTGCCATCGGTATTGAGGGTCAGGCTGCCATAGCTGCCATCGACGGTAACACTACCCCCGTTGTCTGCCAGCAAGATGCCGTCCAGTTTCGTGATGGTCACGGCGTCGGCACCAAGCTCATCCTGACCACGACCCAAAACACTCGTGATGACATTGGTACTGATCACCGGCTCACCATCAGGGGAAGTATCGTCCTCACGAATGGTGTAGGTGTCATCATTGGCGACAGGCGCGGTATCCAGAACCGTGACGTCGAGGCTGTCGGTGGCTGTTGCACCGGTAACATCCGTCACCACCACGGTGAAGCTATCGACAACGCTGTCATCGCCGCCAGAGTGATCAGCGGCAGTACCATCTTCCACATAGCGGTAAGAGACGGTGCCCGTGTCGGCATCGTAGCCAGTGACGGTCAACGTACCTTCATCACCATCCGTGCCAGGAATCGCGACCGGATTGTCTGCAGTCGCGCCGGTGATATCGGTGCCGTTGATGGTGACGGTAGCGATGCCAGTATCAGCCTGGACATTGAAGGTATCGGTGACGGTCGCACCCTCACCCTCGATGACTGACTGATCTTCCAACGAGTCGATGGTCGGCTCACCATCATCAGCACCGGTAATAATGATATCGACGGTAGTGCTGGTGCCATCCGACAGGCTCACGATGTATTGCTCGGTGACGGTCTGTCCTTCAATCAGGCCTTGTACGTCTGCACTGTCGTTATCAAGCGTGTAGGTCCAGCTGCCGTCGGCGGCGACCTCGAAGCTGCCGTAGACACTGCTGTCATCGGTGGCGGCGACGAAGGTCGGAGCGATGCCGTCCACGTCGGTAGCCGTCAGCGCACCAGTGGCACTCAGTACGTCGTCCTCACTCACGGCACCAGTGTCTGCGGTAAGTACCGGCAGATCGTCAGACCCCGTGATGTTGATGGTCAGCGTGGTGGTAGACGTATCACCATCACTGTCCTCCAGGACATAAGTGAAGACATCTTCCGCCTGCACACCATCAGCCAGCGACTGCGTCTTGGTGGTATCCAATACGTAGGTATAGCTGCCGTCACTATTGAGTGTCAGCGTGCCATAGTCGCCGGTGACGGTCGCACTGCCGCCGTCGGCAATCCCTTTATCGTCCAGTTTGCAGACCATGAACGGCGTATCGGCGCCCAGCGTATCGGCGGTGTCATTGATACCGTCAATCACGTTGCCAGTCAGTTCATCCGTCGCATCTTCCTCGATGGTGCGTTCATCAGGGTTGGCAACCGGCGCGGTATCCAGAATCTTGACGTCAAGGCTGTCGCTCGTGCTCTGTCCTGCCAAGTCAGTGACGACCACGGCGAAGTTGTCGAACACGCTATTGTCACCAGCCGTGTGATCCGCAGCCGTACCATCCTCCACATAGGTGTAGGACACGGTGCCTGAATCGTAGCCGGTAATGGTCAGCATCCCTTCGTCATCAGTCGCGCCCGGAATCACGATGGGGTTATCCACTGACGCCGAAGTGATATCCGTGCCATTGATGGTGACGCTGGCGATGCCGGCATCTGCCTCGACCTGGAAGGTGTCAGTGACAGTGGCACCCGTGGCCTCGGTCACTTCCTTGTCTGCCAGCGTGATGGTCGGCGCGGCATCGGTCGCGCCGGTGATGGTGATGTCGACCGTGGTGGTCGTCCCATCGGTCAGCGTCACGGTGTACTGCTCGCTGATGGTGTCATCTGGCGTCAGGCTCTGCACCGCGGCCGACTCGTTGTCGAGGGTGTAGGTCCAGCTGCCGTCGGCGGCGACCTCGAAGCTGCCGTAGACACTGCTGTCATCGGTGGCGGCGACGAAGGCCAGATCCGGGTTGTCGGCATCCGTGGCCGTCAGCGTACCGCTGGCTTCCAGGGTGGTGTCTTCGGTGACTTCACCGCTGTCATCGGAGATCACGGCGCCGTCGTCCACGCCGGTGATGACGATGTTGACCGTGGTGGTCGAGTCATCGCTCAGCGTGACGGTGTAGGTCTCGGTGACGGTCTCGCCCGCGGCCAGTGCCTGGGTTTCGGCGGCGTCATTGTCGAGGGTGTAGGTCCAGCTGCCATCGGCGGCGACCTCGAAGCTGCCGTAGACACTGCTGTCATCGGTGGCGGCGACGAAGGCCAGATCCGGGTTGTCGGCATCCGTGGCCGTCAGCGTACCGCTGGCTTCCAGGGTGGTGTCTTCGGTGACTTCACCGCTGTCATCGGAGATCACGGCGCCGTCGTCCACGCCGGTGATGACGATGTCGACCGTGGTGGTCGAGTCATCGCTCAGCGTGACGGTGTAGGTCTCGGTGACGGTCTCGCCGGCAGCCAGTGCCTGGGTCTCGGTGGCGTCATTGTCGAGGGTGTAGGTCCAGCTGCCATCGGCGGCGACCTCGAAGCTACCGTAGACACTGCTGTCATCGGTGGCGGCGACGAAGGCCAGATCCGGGTTGTCGGCATCCGTGGCCGTCAGCGTACCGCTGGCTTCCAGGGTGGTGTCTTCGGTGACTTCACCGCTGTCATCGGAGATCACGGCGCCGTCGTCCACGCCGGTGATGACGATGTCGACCGTGGTGGTCGAGTCATCGCTCAGCGTGACGGTGTAGGTCTCGGTGACGGTCTCGCCCGCGGCCAGTGCCTGGGTCTCGGTGGCGTCATTGTCGAGGGTGTAGGTCCAGCTGCCGTCGGCGGCGACCTCGAAGCTGCCGTAGACACTGCTGTCATCGGTGGCGGCGACGAAGGCCAGATCCGGGTTGTCGGCATCCGTGGCCGTCAGCGTACCGCTGGCTTCCAGGGTGGTGTCTTCGGTGACTTCACCGCTGTCATCGGAGATCACGGCGCCGTCGTCCACGCCGGTGATGACGATGTCGACCGTGGTGGTCGAGTCATCGCTCAGCGTGACGGTGTAGGTCTCGGTGACGGTCTCGCCGGCAGCCAGTGCCTGGGTCTCGGCGGCGTCATTGTCGAGGGTGTAGGTCCAGCTGCCGTCGGCGGCGACCTCGAAGCTGCCGTAGACACTGCTGTCATCGGTGGCGGCGACGAAGGCCAGATCCGGGTTGTCGGCATCCGTGGCCGTCAGCGTACCGCTGGCTTCCAGGGTGGTGTCTTCTTCCACGGCGCCAGAATCGGCCGTGATGACCGGCAGGTCGTCGGTACCGGTGATGACGATGTCGACCGTGGTGGTCGAGTCATCGCTCAGCGTGACGGTGTAGGTCTCGGTGACGGTCTCGCCGGCAGCCAGTGCCTGGGTTTCGGCGGCGTCATTATCGAGGGTGTAGGTCCAGCTGCCATCGGCGGCGACCTCGAAGCTGCCGTAGACACTGCTGTCATCGGTGGCGGCGACGAAGGCCAGATCCGGGTTGTCGGCATCCGTGGCCGTCAGCGTACCGCTGGCTTCCAGGGTGGTGTCTTCGGTGACTTCACCGCTGTCATCGGAGATCACGGCGCCGTCGTCCACGCCGGTGATGACGATGTTGACCGTGGTGGTCGAGTCATCGCTCAGCGTGACGGTGTAGGTCTCGGTGACGGTCTCGCCGGCAGCCAGTGCCTGGGTCTCGGCGGCGTCATTGTCGAGGATGTAGGTCCAGCTGCCGTCGGCGGCGACCTCGAAGCTGCCGTAGACACTGCTGTCATCGGTGGCGGCGACGAAGGCCAGATCCGGGTTGTCGGCATCCGTGGCCGTCAGCGTGCCGCTGGCTTCCAGGGTGGTGTCTTCGGTGACTTCACCGCTGTCATCGGAGATCACGGCGCCGTCGTCCACGCCGGTGATGACGATGTCGACCGTGGTGGTCGAGTCATCGCTCAGCGTGACGGTGTAGGTCTCGGTGACGGTCTCGCCCGCGGCCAGTGCCTGGGTCTCGGTGGCGTCATTGTCGAGGGTGTAGGTCCAGCTGCCGTCGGCGGCGACCTCGAAGCTGCCGTAGACACTGCTGTCATCGGTGGCGGCGACGAAGGCCAGATCCGGGTTGTCGGCATCCGTGGCCGTCAGCGTACCGCTGGCTTCCAGGGTGGTGTCTTCGGTGACTTCACCGCTGTCATCGGAGATCACGGCGCCGTCGTCCACGCCGGTGATGACGATGTCGACCGTGGTGGTCGAGTCATCGCTCAGCGTGACGGTGTAGGTCTCGGTGACGGTCTCGCCGGCAGCCAGTGCCTGGGTCTCGGCGGCGTCATTGTCGAGGGTGTAGGTCCAGCTGCCGTCGGCGGCGACCTCGAAGCTGCCGTAGACACTGCTGTCATCGGTGGCGGCGACGAAGGCCAGATCCGGGTTGTCGGCATCCGTGGCCGTCAGCGTACCGCTGGCTTCCAGGGTGGTGTCTTCTTCCACGGCGCCAGAATCGGCCGTGATGACCGGCAGGTCGTCGGTACCGGTGATGACGATGTCGACCGTGGTGGTCGAGTCATCGCTCAGCGTGACGGTGTAGGTCTCGGTGACGGTCTCGCCGGCAGCCAGTGCCTGGGTTTCGGCGGCGTCATTATCGAGGGTGTAGGTCCAGCTGCCATCGGCGGCGACCTCGAAGCTGCCGTAGACACTGCTGTCATCGGTGGCGGCGACGAAGGCCAGATCCGGGTTGTCGGCATCCGTGGCCGTCAGCGTACCGCTGGCTTCCAGGGTGGTGTCTTCGGTGACTTCACCGCTGTCATCGGAGATCACGGCGCCGTCGTCCACGCCGGTGATGACGATGTCGACCGTGGTGGTCGAGTCATCGCTCAGCGTGACGGTGTAGGTCTCGGTGACGGTCTCGCCGGCAGCCAGTGCCTGGGTCTCGGTGGCGTCATTGTCGAGGGTGTAGGTCCAGCTGCCATCGGCGGCGACCTCGAAGCTACCGTAGACACTGCTGTCATCGGTGGCGGCGACGAAGGCCAGATCCGGGTTGTCGGCATCCGTGGCCGTCAGCGTACCGCTGGCTTCCAGGGTGGTGTCTTCTTCCACGGCGCCAGAATCGGCCGTGATGACCGGCAGGTCGTCGGTGCCGGTGATGACGATGTCGACCGTGGTGGTCGAGTCATCGCTCAGCGTGACGGTGTAGGTCTCGGTGACGGTCTCGCCCGCGGCCAGTGCCTGGGTCTCGGTGGCGTCATTGTCGAGGGTGTAGGTCCAGCTGCCGTCGGCGGCGACCTCGAAGCTGCCGTAGACACTGCTGTCATCGGTGGCGGCGACGAAGGCCAGATCCGGGTTGTCGGCGTCCGTGGCCGTCAGCGTACCGCTGGCTTCCAGGGTGGTGTCTTCGGTGACTTCACCGCTGTCATCGGAGATCACGGCGCCGTCGTCCACGCCGGTGATGACGATGTCGACCGTGGTGGTCGAGTCATCGCTCAGCGTGACGGTGTAGGTCTCGGTGACGGTCTCGCCGGCAGCCAGTGCCTGGGTCTCGGCGGCGTCATTGTCGAGGATGTAGGTCCAGCTGCCGTCGGCGGCGACCTCGAAGCTGCCGTAGACACTGCTGTCATCGGTGGCGGCGACGAAGGCCAGATCCGGGTTGTCGGCATCCGTGGCCGTCAGCGTGCCGCTGGCTTCCAGGGTGGTGTCTTCTTCCACGGCGCCAGAATCGGCCGTGATGACCGGCAGGTCGTCGGTACCGGTGATGACGATGTCGACCGTGGTGGTCGAGTCATCGCTCAGCGTGACGGTGTAGGTCTCGGTGACGGTCTCGCCGGCAGCCAGTGCCTGGGTTTCGGCGGCGTCATTATCGAGGGTGTAGGTCCAGCTGCCATCGGCGGCGACCTCGAAGCTGCCGTAGACACTGCTGTCATCGGTGGCGGCGACGAAGGCCAGATCCGGGTTGTCGGCATCCGTGGCCGTCAGCGTACCGCTGGCTTCCAGGGTGGTGTCTTCGGTGACTTCACCGCTGTCATCGGAGATCACGGCGCCGTCGTCCACGCCGGTGATGACGATGTTGACCGTGGTGGTCGAGTCATCGCTCAGCGTGACGGTGTAGGTCTCGGTGACGGTCTCGCCGGCAGCCAGTGCCTGGGTCTCGGCGGCGTCATTGTCGAGGATGTAGGTCCAGCTGCCGTCGGCGGCGACCTCGAAGCTGCCGTAGACACTGCTGTCATCGGTGGCGGCGACGAAGGCCAGATCCGGGTTGTCGGCATCCGTGGCCGTCAGCGTGCCGCTGGCTTCCAGGGTGCCGTCTTCTTTCACGGCGCCAGAATCAGCCGTGATGACCGGCAGGTCGTCGGTGCCGGTGATGACGATGTCGACCGTGGTGGTCGAGTCATCGCTCAGCGTGACGGTGTAGGTCTCGGTGACGGTCTCGCCCGCGGCCAGTG
Organism: Cobetia marina; assembly: GCF_001720485.1. Taxonomy (GTDB): domain Bacteria; phylum Pseudomonadota; class Gammaproteobacteria; order Pseudomonadales; family Halomonadaceae; genus Cobetia; species Cobetia marina. Next base: position 672,818 of record NZ_CP017114.1, on the reverse strand, counting down.
CCTGGGTCTCGGTGGCGTCATTGTCGAGGGTGTAGGTCCAGCTGCCGTCGGCGGCGACCTCGAAGCTGCCGTAGACACTGCTGTCATCGGTGGCGGCGACGAAGGCCAGATCCGGGTTGTCGGCGTCCGTGGCCGTCAGCGTACCGCTGGCTTCCAGGGTGGTGTCTTCGGTGACTTCACCGCTGTCATCGGAGATCACGGCGCCGTCGTCCACGCCGGTGATGACGATGTCGACCGTGGTGGTCGAGTCATCGCTCAGCGTGACGGTGTAGGTCTCGGTGACGGTCTCGCCGGCAGCCAGTGCCTGGGTCTCGGCGGCGTCATTGTCGAGGATGTAGGTCCAGCTGCCGTCGGCGGCGACCTCGAAGCTGCCGTAGACACTGCTGTCATCGGTGGCGGCGACGAAGGCCAGATCCGGGTTGTCGGCATCCGTGGCCGTCAGCGTGCCGCTGGCTTCCAGGGTGCCGTCTTCTTTCACGGCGCCAGAATCAGCCGTGATGACCGGCAGGTCGTCGGTGCCGGTGATGACGATGTCGACCGTGGTGGTCGAGTCATCGCTCAGCGTGACGGTGTAGGTCTCGGTGACGGTCTCGCCCGCGGCCAGTGCCTGGGTCTCGGTGGCGTCATTGTCGAGGGTGTAGGTCCAGCTGCCGTCGGCGGCGACCTCGAAGCTGCCGTAGACACTGCTGTCATCGGTGGCGGCGACGAAGGCCAGATCCGGGTTGTCGGCGTCCGTGGCCGTCAGCGTACCGCTGGCTTCCAGGGTGGTGTCTTCGGTGACTTCACCGCTGTCATCGGAGATCACGGCGCCGTCGTCCACGCCGGTGATGACGATGTCGACCGTGGTGGTCGAGTCATCGCTCAGCGTGACGGTGTAGGTCTCGGTGACGGTCTCGCCGGCAGCCAGTGCCTGGGTCTCGGCGGCGTCATTGTCGAGGATGTAGGTCCAGCTGCCGTCGGCGGCGACCTCGAAGCTGCCGTAGACACTGCTGTCATCGGTGGCGGCGACGAAGGCCAGATCCGGGTTGTCGGCATCCGTGGCCGTCAGCGTGCCGCTGGCTTCCAGGGTGGTGTCTTCTTCCACGGCGCCAGAATCGGCCGTGATGACCGGCAGGTCGTCGGTACCGGTGATGACGATGTCGACCGTGGTGGTCGAGTCATCGCTCAGCGTGACGGTGTAGGTCTCGGTGACGGTCTCGCCGGCAGCCAGTGCCTGGGTTTCGGCGGCGTCATTATCGAGGGTGTAGGTCCAGCTGCCATCGGCGGCGACCTCGAAGCTGCCGTAGACACTGCTGTCATCGGTGGCGGCGACGAAGGCCAGATCCGGGTTGTCGGCATCCGTGGCCGTCAGCGTACCGCTGGCTTCCAGGGTGGTGTCTTCGGTGACTTCACCGCTGTCATCGGAGATCACGGCGCCGTCGTCCACGCCGGTGATGACGATGTTGACCGTGGTGGTCGAGTCATCGCTCAGCGTGACGGTGTAGGTCTCGGTGACGGTCTCGCCGGCAGCCAGTGCCTGGGTCTCGGCGGCGTCATTGTCGAGGATGTAGGTCCAGCTGCCGTCGGCGGCGACCTCGAAGCTGCCGTAGACACTGCTGTCATCGGTGGCGGCGACGAAGGCCAGATCCGGGTTGTCGGCATCCGTGGCCGTCAGCGTGCCGCTGGCTTCCAGGGTGCCGTCTTCTTTCACGGCGCCAGAATCAGCCGTGATGACCGGCAGGTCGTCGGTGCCGGTGATGACGATGTCGACCGTGGTGGTCGAGTCATCGCTCAGCGTGACGGTGTAGGTCTCGGTGACGGTCTCGCCCGCGGCCAGTGCCTGGGTCTCGGTGGCGTCATTGTCGAGGGTGTAGGTCCAGCTGCCGTCGGCGGCGACCTCGAAGCTGCCGTAGACACTGCTGTCATCGGTGGCGGCGACGAAGGCCAGATCCGGGTTGTCGGCGTCCGTGGCCGTCAGCGTACCGCTGGCTTCCAGGGTGGTGTCTTCGGTGACTTCACCGCTGTCATCGGAGATCACGGCGCCGTCGTCCACGCCGGTGATGACGATGTCGACCGTGGTGGTCGAGTCATCGCTCAGCGTGACGGTGTAGGTCTCGGTGACGGTCTCGCCGGCAGCCAGTGCCTGGGTCTCGGCGGCGTCATTGTCGAGGATGTAGGTCCAGCTGCCGTCGGCGGCGACCTCGAAGCTGCCGTAGACACTGCTGTCATCGGTGGCGGCGACGAAGGCCAGATCCGGGTTGTCGGCATCCGTGGCCGTCAGCGTGCCGCTGGCTTCCAGGGTGGTGTCTTCTTCCACGGCGCCAGAATCGGCCGTGATGACCGGCAGGTCGTCGGTACCGGTGATGACGATGTCGACCGTGGTGGTCGAGTCATCGCTCAGCGTGACGGTGTAGGTCTCGGTGACGGTCTCGCCCGCGGCCAGTGCCTGGGTCTCGGTGGCGTCATTGTCGAGGGTGTAGGTCCAGCTGCCGTCGGCGGCGACCTCGAAGCTGCCGTAGACACTGCTGTCATCGGTGGCGGCGACGAAGGCCAGATCCGGGTTGTCGGCGTCCGTGGCCGTCAGCGTACCGCTAGCTTCCAGGGTGGTGTCTTCGGTGACTTCACCGCTGTCATCGGAGATCACGGCGCCGTCGTCCACGCCGGTGATGACGATGTTGACCGTGGTGGTCGAGTCATCGCTCAGCGTGACGGTGTAGGTCTCGGTGACGGTCTCGCCCGCGGCCAGTGCCTGGGTCTCGGTGGCGTCATTGTCGAGGGTGTAGGTCCAGCTGCCATCGGCGGCGACCTCGAAGCTGCCGTAGACACTGCTGTCATCGGTGGCGGCGACGAAGGCCAGATCCGGGTTGTCGGCATCCGTGGCCGTCAGCGTACCGCTGGCTTCCAGGGTGGTGTCTTCGGTGACTTCACCGCTGTCATCGGAGATCACGGCGCCGTCGTCCACGCCGGTGATGACGATGTCGACCGTGGTGGTCGAGTCATCGCTCAGCGTGACGGTGTAGGTCTCGGTGACGGTCTCGCCCGCGGCCAGTGCTTGGGTCTCGGCGGCGTCATTGTCGAGGGTGTAGGTCCAGCTGCCGTCGGCGGCGACCTCGAAGCTGCCGTAGACACTGCTGTCATCGGTGGCGGCGACGAAGGCCAGATCCGGGTTGTCGGCATCCGTGGCCGTCAGCGTACCGCTGGCTTCCAGGGTGGTGTCTTCGGTGACTTCACCGCTGTCATCGGAGATCACGGCGCCGTCGTCCACGCCGGTGATGACGATGTCGACCGTGGTGGTCGAGTCATCGCTCAGCGTGACGGTATAGGTCTCGATGACGGTCTCGCCGGCAGCCAGTGCCTGGGTTTCGGCGGCGTCATTGTCGAGGGTGTAGGTCCAGCTGCCGTCGGCGGCGACCTCGAAGCTGCCGTAGACACTGCTGTCATCGGTGGCGGCGACGAAGGCCAGATCCGGGTTGTCGGCATCCGTGGCCGTCAGCGTACCGCTGGCTTCCAGGGTGGTGTCTTCGGTGACTTCACCGCTGTCATCGGAGATCACGGCGCCGTCGTCCACGCCGGTGATGACGATGTCGACCGTGGTGGTCGAGTCATCGCTCAGCGTGACGGTGTAGGTCTCGGTAACGGTCTCGCCCGCGGCCAGTGCCTGGGTCTCGGTGGCGTCATTGTCGAGGGTGTAGGTCCAGCTGCCATCGGCGGCGACCTCGAAGCTGCCGTAGACACTGCTGTCATCGGTGGCGGCGACGAAGGCCAGATCCGGGTTGTCGGCATCCGTGGCCGTCAGCGTACCGCTGGCTTCCAGGGTGGTGTCTTCGGTGACTTCACCGCTGTCATCGGAGATCACGGCGCCGTCGTCCACGCCGGTGATGACGATGTTGACCGTGGTGGTCGAGTCATCGCTCAGCGTGACGGTGTAGGTCTCGGTGACGGTCTCGCCGGCAGCCAGTGCCTGGGTTTCGGCGGCGTCATTGTCGAGGGTGTAGGTCCAGCTGCCATCGGCGGCGACCTCGAAGCTGCCGTAGACACTGCTGTCATCGGTGGCGGCGACGAAGGCCAGATCCGGGTTGTCGGCATCCGTGGCCGTCAGCGTACCGCTGGCTTCCAGGGTGGTGTCTTCGGTGACTTCACCGCTGTCATCGGAGATCACGGCGCCGTCGTCCACGCCGGTGATGACGATGTCGACCGTGGTGGTCGAGTCATCGCTCAGCGTGACGGTATAGGTCTCGGTGACGGTCTCGCCGGCAGCCAGTGCCTGGGTTTCGGCGGCGTCATTGTCGAGGGTGTAGGTCCAGCTGCCGTCGGCGGCGACCTCGAAGCTGCCGTAGACACTGCTGTCATCGGTGGCGGCGACGAAGGCCAGATCCGGGTTGTCGGCATCCGTGGCCGTCAGCGTACCGCTGGCTTCCAGGGTGGTGTCTTCGGTGACTTCACCGCTGTCATCGGAGATCACGGCGCCGTCGTCCACGCCGGTGATGACGATGTCGACCGTGGTGGTCGAGTCATCGCTCAGCGTGACGGTGTAGGTCTCGGTGACGGTCTCGCCCGCGGCCAGTGCCTGGGTCTCGGTGGCGTCATTGTCGAGGGTGTAGGTCCAGCTGCCATCGGCGGCGACCTCGAAGCTACCGTAGACACTGCTGTCATCGGTGGCGGCGACGAAGGCCAGATCCGGGTTGTCGGCATCCGTGGCCGTCAGCGTACCGCTGGCTTCCAGGGTGGTGTCTTCGGTGACTTCACCGCTGTCATCGGAGATCACGGCGCCGTCGTCCACGCCGGTGATGACGATGTTGACCGTGGTGGTCGAGTCATCGCTCAGCGTGACGGTGTAGGTCTCGGTGACGGTCTCGCCGGCGGCCAGTGCCTGGGTTTCGGCGGCGTCATTGTCGAGGGTGTAGGTCCAGCTGCCATCGGCGGCGACCTCGAAGCTGCCGTAGACACTGCTGTCATCGGTGGCGGCGACGAAGGCCAGATCCGGGTTGTCGGCATCCGTGGCCGTCAGCGTACCGCTGGCTTCCAGGGTGGTGTCTTCGGTGACTTCACCGCTGTCATCGGAGATCACGGCGCCGTCGTCCACGCCGGTGATGACGATGTCGACCGTGGTGGTCGAGTCATCGCTCAGCGTGACGGTATAGGTCTCGGTGACGGTCTCGCCGGCAGCCAGTGCCTGGGTTTCGGCGGCGTCATTGTCGAGGGTGTAGGTCCAGCTGCCGTCGGCGGCGACCTCGAAGCTGCCGTAGACACTGCTGTCATCGGTGGCGGCGACGAAGGCCAGATCCGGGTTGTCGGCATCCGTGGCCGTCAGCGTACCGCTGGCTTCCAGGGTGGTGTCTTCTTCCACGGCGCCAGAATCGGCCGTGATGACCGGCAGGTCGTCGGTGCCGGTGATGACGATGTCGACCGTGGTGGTCGAGTCATCGCTCAGCGTGACGGTGTAGGTCTCGGTGACGGTCTCGCCGGCAGCCAGTGCCTGGGTTTCGGCGGCGTCATTGTCGAGGGTGTAGGTCCAGCTGCCGTCGGCGGCGACCTCGAAGCTGCCGTAGACACTGCTGTCATCGGTGGCAGCGACGAAGGCCAGATCCGGGTTGTCGGCATCCGTGGCCGTCAGCGTGCCAGTGGCTTCCAGGATGCCGTCTTCTTCCACGGCGCCAGAATCGGCCGTGATGACCGGCAGGTCGTCGGTACCGGTGATGACGATGTCGACCGTGGTGGTCGAGTCATCGCTCAGCGTGACGGTATAGGTCTCGGTGACGGTCTCGCCGGCAGCCAGTGCCTGGGTCTCGGTGGCGTCATTGTCGAGGGTGTAGGTCCAGCTGCCGTCGGCGGCGACCTCGAAGCTGCCGTAGACACTGCTGTCATCGGTGGCGGCGACGAAGGCCAGATCCGGGTTGTCGGCATCCGTGGCCGTCAGCGTACCGCTGGCTTCCAGGGTGGTGTCTTCGGTGACTTCACCGCTGTCATCGGAGATCACGGCGCCGTCGTCCACGCCGGTGATGACGATGTCGACCGTGGTGGTCGAGTCATCGCTCAGCGTGACGGTATAGGTCTCGGTGACGGTCTCGCCGGCAGCCAGTGCCTGGGTTTCGGCGGCGTCATTGTCGAGGGTGTAGGTCCAGCTGCCGTCGGCGGCGACCTCGAAGCTGCCGTAGACACTGCTGTCATCGGTGGCGGCGACGAAGGCCAGATCCGGGTTGTCGGCATCCGTGGCCGTCAGCGTACCGCTGGCTTCCAGGGTGGTGTCTTCGGTGACTTCACCGCTGTCATCGGAGATCACGGCGCCGTCGTCCACGCCGGTGATGACGATGTCGACCGTGGTGGTCGAGTCATCGCTCAGCGTGACGGTGTAGGTCTCGGTGACGGTCTCGCCGGCAGCCAGTGCCTGGGTCTCGGCGGCGTCATTGTCGAGGGTGTAGGTCCAGCTGCCGTCGGCGGCGACCTCGAAGCTGCCGTAGACACTGCTGTCATCGGTGGCGGCGACGAAGGCCAGATCCGGGTTGTCGGCATCCGTGGCCGTCAGCGTGCCGCTGGCTTCCAGGGTGCCGTCTTCTTCCACGGCGCCAGAATCGGCCGTGATGACCGGCAGGTCGTCGGTACCGGTGATGACGATGTCGACCGTGGTGGTCGAGTCATCGCTCAGCGTGACGGTGTAGGTCTCGGTGACGGTCTCGCCGGCAGCCAGTGCCTGGGTCTCGGCGGCGTCATTGTCGAGGGTGTAGGTCCAGCTGCCATCGGCGGCGACCTCGAAGCTGCCGTAGACACTGCTGTCATCGGTGGCGGCGACGAAGGCCAGATCCGGGTTGTCGGCATCCGTGGCGGTCAGCGTGCCAGTGGCTTCCAGAGTGCCGTCTTCTTCCACGGCGCCAGAATCGGCCGTGATGACCGGCAGGTCGTCGGTGCCGGTGATGACGATGTCGACCGTGGTGGTCGAGTCATCGCTCAGCGTGACGGTGTAGGTCTCGGTGACGGTCTCGCCGGCAGCCAGTGCCTGGGTTTCCGTCGCGTCATTGTCGAGGGTGTAGGTCCAGCTGCCATCGGCGGCGACCTCGAAGCTGCCGTAGACACTGCTGTCATCGGTGGCGGCGACGAAGGCCAGATCCGGGTTGTCGGCATCCGTGGCCGTCAGCGTACCGCTGGCTTCCAGGGTGGTGTCTTCGGTGACTTCACCGCTGTCATCGGAGATCACGGCGCCGTCGTCCACGCCGGTGATGACGATATCGACCGTGGTGGTCGAGTCATCGCTCAGCGTGACGGTATAGGTCTCGGTGACGGTCTCGCCCGCGGCCAGTGCCTGGGTCTCGGTGGCGTCATTGTCGAGGGTGTAGGTCCAGCTGCCATCGGCGGCGACCTCGAAGCTGCCGTAGACACTGCTGTCATCGGTGGCGGCGACGAAGGCCAGATCCGGGTTGTCGGCATCCGTGGCCGTCAGCGTGCCAGTGGCTTCCAGGATGCCGTCTTCTTCCACGGCGCCAGAATCGGCCGTGATGACCGGCAGGTCGTCGGTACCGGTGATGACGATGTCGACCGTGGTGGTCGAGTCATCGCTCAGCGTGACGGTATAGGTCTCGGTGACGGTCTCGCCGGCAGCCAGTGCCTGGGTCTCGGTGGCGTCATTGTCGAGGGTGTAGGTCCAGCTGCCGTCGGCGGCGACCTCGAAGCTGCCGTAGACACTGCTGTCATCGGTGGCGGCGACGAAGGCCAGATCCGGGTTGTCGGCATCCGTGGCCGTCAGCGTACCGCTGGCTTCCAGGGTGGTGTCTTCGGTGACTTCACCGCTGTCATCGGAGATCACGGCGCCGTCGTCCACGCCGGTGATGACGATGTTGACCGTGGTGGTCGAGTCATCGCTCAGCGTGACGGTGTAGGTCTCGGTGACGGTCTCGCCGGCAGCCAGTGCCTGGGTCTCGGCGGCGTCATTGTCGAGGGTGTAGGTCCAGCTGCCATCGGCGGCGACCTCGAAGCTGCCGTAGACACTGCTGTCATCGGTGGCGGCGACGAAGGCCAGATCCGGGTTGTCGGCATCCGTGGCCGTCAGCGTGCCGCTGGCTTCCAGGGTGCCGTCTTCTTTCACGGCGCCAGAATCGGCCGTGATGACCGGCAGGTCGTCGGTACCAGTGATGACGATGTTGACCGTGGTGGTCGAGTCATCGCTCAGCGTGACGGTGTAGGTCTCGGTGACGGTCTCGCCCGCGGCCAGTGCCTGGGTCTCGGTGGCGTCATTGTCGAGGGTGTAGGTCCAGCTGCCATCGGCGGCGACCTCGAAGCTGCCGTAGACACTGCTGTCATCGGTGGCGGCGACGAAGGCCAGATCCGGGTTGTCGGCATCCGTGGCCGTCAGCGTACCGCTGGCTTCCAGGGTGGTGTCTTCGGTGACTTCACCGCTGTCATCGGAGATCACGGCGCCGTCGTCCACGCCGGTGATGACGATGTCGACCGTGGTGGTCGAGTCATCGCTCAGCGTGACGGTATAGGTCTCGGTGACGGTCTCGCCGGCAGCCAGTGCCTGGGTTTCGGCGGCGTCATTGTCGAGGGTGTAGGTCCAGCTGCCGTCGGCGGCGACCTCGAAGCTGCCGTAGACACTGCTGTCATCGGTGGCGGCGACGAAGGCCAGATCCGGGTTGTCGGCATCCGTGGCCGTCAGCGTACCGCTGGCTTCCAGGGTGGTGTCTTCGGTGACTTCACCGCTGTCATCGGAGATCACGGCGCCGTCGTCCACGCCGGTGATGACGATGTCGACCGTGGTGGTCGAGTCATCGCTCAGCGTGACGGTGTAGGTCTCGGTGACGGTCTCGCCGGCAGCCAGTGCCTGGGTCTCGGCGGCGTCATTGTCGAGGGTGTAGGTCCAGCTGCCATCGGCGGCGACCTCGAAGCTGCCGTAGACACTGCTGTCATCGGTGGCGGCGACGAAGGCCAGATCCGGGTTGTCGGCATCCGTGGCGGTCAGCGTGCCAGTGGCTTCCAGAGTGCCGTCTTCTTCCACGGCGCCAGAATCGGCCGTGATGACCGGCAGGTCGTCGGTGCCGGTGATGACGATGTCGACCGTGGTGGTCGAGTCATCGCTCAGCGTGACGGTGTAGGTCTCGGTGACGGTCTCGCCGGCAGCCAGTGCCTGGGTTTCCGTCGCGTCATTGTCGAGGGTGTAGGTCCAGCTGCCATCGGCGGCGACCTCGAAGCTGCCGTAGACACTGCTGTCATCGGTGGCGGCGACGAAGGCCAGATCCGGGTTGTCGGCATCCGTGGCCGTCAGCGTACCGCTGGCTTCCAGGGTGGTGTCTTCTTCCACGGCGCCAGAATCGGCCGTGATGACCGGCAGGTCGTCGGTGCCGGTGATGACGATGTTGACCGTGGTAGTCGTCCCATCGGTCAGCTCGACCACAAATGACTGGCTGACAGTATCGCCTGCATCCAGCCCCTGGACGGCAGCGGCTTCGTTATCGAGCGTGTAGGTCCACTCACCTGACTCATTGATGCTGAAAGTGCCGTAATCATCGCTTTGGGAGCCAGCGACCACATCGGTGCTTTCAACATCGACAAGCGTGCCGGAAGCTTCGGTAACGCCATCCTCTGTTACCGCGCCAGAATCACTGCCAACCAGTGTGCCCACGTCATTGCTGGTCGCGGTGTTGCCGGCCGGGTCGGTGACAGTGGCTTCGACGCTGTACTCGCCTTCGCTCAGCGGCGTCTCGGCATCGACGCTGTAGGTGCCATTCTCGACGGTGGCGGTGACGGTCTGCTCGTTGCCGTCACTGTCGGTGATGACCAGGGTCACGGTGCTGCCATCTTCGGCATCGGTGGTGCCGACGATGGTCGGCGTGGTGTCGGAGGTCAGCGCCGGCGCATCGACGGTCAGAGCCGGAGCGGACAGATCGATCTCGCCCACGTCATTGCTGGTCGCGGTGTTGCCGGCCGGGTCGGTGACGGTGGCTTCGACGCTGTACTCGCCTTCGCTCAGCGGCGTCTCGGCATCGACGCTGTAGGTGCCGTTCTCGACGGTGGCGGTGACGGTCTGCTCGTTGCCTTCACTGTCGGTGATGAGCAGCGTGACGGTGCTGCCGTCCTCGGCGTCGGTGGTACCGACGATGGTCGGCGTGGTGTCGGAGGTCAGCGCCGGCGCATCGACGGTCAGTGCCGGGGCGGACAGATCGATCTCGCCCACGTCATTGCTGGTCGCGGTGTTGCCGGCCGGGTCGGTGACGGTGGCTTCGACGCTATATTCGCCTTCGCTCAGCGGCGTCTCGGCATCGACGCTGTAGGTGCCGTTCTCGACGGTGGCGGTGACGGTCTGCTCGTTACCATCGCTGTCGGTGATGACCAGCGTGACAGTGCTGCCGTCTTCGGCATCGGTGGTGCCGACGATGGTCGGCGTGGTGTCGGAGGTCAGCGCCGGCGCATCGACGGTCAGTGCCGGGGCGGACAGATCGATCTCGCCCACGTCATTGCTGGTCGCGGTGTTGCCGGCCGGGTCGGTGACGGTGGCTTCGACGCTATATTCGCCTTCGCTCAGCGGCGTCTCGGCATCGACGCTGTAGGTGCCGTTCTCGACGGTGGCGGTGACGGTCTGCTCGTTACCATCGCTGTCGGTGATGACCAGCGTGACAGTGCTGCCGTCTTCGGCATCGGTGGTGCCGACGATGGTCGGCGTGGTGTCGGAGGTCAGCGCCGGCGCATCGACGGTCAGTGCCGGGGCGGACAGATCGATCTCGCCCACGTCATTGCTGGTCGCGGTGTTGCCGGCCGGGTCGGTGACGGTGGCTTCGACGCTGTACTCGCCTTCGCTCAGCGGCGTCTCGGCGTCAACCGTATAGGTGCCGTTTTCGACGGTCGCGGTGACGGTCTGCTCGTTGCCGTTACTGTCGGTGATGACCAGCGTGACGGTGCTGCCGTCTTCGGCATCGGTGGTGCCGACGATGGTCGGCGTGGTGTCGGAGGTCAGCGCCGGCGCATCGACGGTCAGAGCCGGCGCGCTTGCGTCGATCTCACCCACGTCATTGCTGGTCGCGGTGTTGCCGGCCGGGTCGGTGACAGTGGCCTCGACGCTGTACTCGCCTTCGCTCAGCGGCGTCTCGGCATCGACGCTGTAGGTGCCATTCTCGACGGTGGCGGTGACGGTCTGCTCGTTGCCGTCACTGTCGGTGATGATCAGCGTGACGGTGCTGCCGTCTTCGGCATCGGTGGTGCCGACGATGGTCGGCGTGGTGTCGGAGGTCAGCGCCGGCGCATCGACGGTCAGAGCCGGCGCGCTTGCGTCGATCTCACCCACGTCATTGCTGGTCGCGGTGTTGCCGGCCGGGTCGGTGACAGTGGCCTCGACGCTGTACTCGCCTTCGCTCAGCGGCGTCTCGGCATCGACGCTGTAGGTGCCATTCTCGACGGTGGCGGTGACGGTCTGCTCGTTGCCGTCACTGTCGGTGATGATCAGCGTGACGGTGCTGCCGTCTTCGGCATCGGTGGTGCCGACGATGGTCGGCGTGGTGTCGGAGGTCAGCGCCGGCGCATCGACGGTCAAGGCCAGGTCGGTTTCCGTCGACTCAGGATCCAACCCGAGGCCATCTTCGTCTTCTTCGGTATAGGTGGGATCGGTGAACCCACCTTCATATTCGTAGGAAGTGCGCTCGACACGGCCATCCCGACCGACGCCAGAGGCATCCAGGAAGCCACTGCGACTGCTGCCCGGAGACCCTGCATTTTCCCCCGCTGCCGGTGCCTCCTGAATGGCCGTCGGGTCTTCGCCTCGGGCAATCGCTTCGCGCAATGCTTCTACCGTCGGGTCGACAGGTGCGTCATCGCGAGACTCTGCGAGCAGTACCTCGATACCGATCGGGGCCCCTTGCGGCACCACCAACCGAGAACCGTCTTCCAGCACGATGATCGCTCCCTGCGGCGCGATCAGGGTGGCAGTAGGTTCAAGCGTCATTCCATTGACGACACGCTGCGACTCGTTAGTGGCGGAAACAACAAGTACTGTGCCTTCTGTGCGAATGACCTGAACCATGGGGACTTACTCCTGCTGGGGAAAGGTGCTGCATCATGCTGCGAAGGGCGCAATGGCATGATCGACAAAATCAGATGGTTACATTTTGATACACAAAAACACTTACCGCAACCTAGCAATTTTCCGTAGTGGTGCCACGCAACGAGACTGAGATACCTAATCTCGAAAAATGCCCAGAAAACAAGGAATCACACACCACCACGATGGAAAACGTGAACTATGACAACTTACGGCATAACGCTGACCACTGGCGACGCATGCTACGAGAAGACGAGCCGCCGGCATGAGAAGCGCCCTCTTGCGCGTCATCATTGTAAATCCATTGTTCAACGACTTCCGACAGCTGTAACAATTCTTTAACATTTTCCGGCTGCAGCCGTGCGACACGCCGCAGGTGACTGCCGGGCGCCTCACCCGGGCCAGGGCCAAGCCCGGAGCGCTCCAGACGCTTCGCCAGCCGACGGTAGGCTCTGACACCGGCATGTGTCGTTACCTCACGACCAGACCAGAGCACCAGCACCGCCCCTACCAGTACCACACAGGCCAGCAATCCGAGTACCCCCCAGACCAGCCACTCCCAGCGAAACTCGCCGAACATCCGCTGCCACAGACTACGCTGCTGTTCCAGGCGGAACCCCACGACACTTCGCTGCCAGCGGTACTCGAAACGCTCCCACTGACGCCTCAGATCACGAAGCATGGAATTATTCAGCGTGAAGGCGCGCAGACCGGCATCTGCCATGAAACCCGGCTGACCTTGCAGACTGAGCGCCCCCTGGGCAATACGCTCGGGAGCCACCGCCGCCGTCGGGTCGAACCGGTGCCAGCGCCCCCCATGGAACACCTCGACCCAGGCATGGGCATCGTACTGCCGAATGCTCAACTCACGCTCACCGCTCGCGGCGCCACCCTGCGCCTCTCCACCGAGATAGCCCGCCACCATGCGCGCCGGGATTCCTGCTGCCCGCGCCAGAAAGACGGTAGTCGATGCGTAATGCGTGCAATACCCCTGCAGGCTATCAAACAGGAAATCGTCCACACGATTCATGCCCTCAAGACGCGGGGGCGTGAGGGTGTAGTGGTAAGGCTGACGATGGAAATGCTGGAACAGGAGGCGAAGGAAGCCTTGGGGGTCTCCACCCGCCTGATGCATCAGATCACGAGCGAATGCGCGAGCACGGAGGTTGCCATCCTCAGGCAACAGCAGATCCAGACGCTGCATCCATTGTGGTGCCGCCAAGGGAGGCTGACCGGAGGAACTCAATTTCAGCAATGCACGGGTGTTGAGTGACGACATCCCTTCCAGAGTGCCGTCCACCAGATAACGCGCCTCCTGATCACTCGACAACGGAGCGCCGAGGCTTGGCCGCCAAGGGCGCGGGTCCGGCTCCAGCAACAGCTCATAACGGTGCCGGGGGCTGCCGCCGTCCACGCCCCTGCCACGCACGGCATAGCGCGACGCCGGCCCACCCAACGCACTCTGCAGCCTATCAGGGGAGGCACGTGACCAGCGCACGCCATCAAACAGACTCAAGGTATAGACACGCCAGTAGCGCTCTGAAGCTGCCGGCAAGGCACCGTCGAAACGGGCTCGGAAAGCCAGCTCGTCACTGCGCCCCAGCGCTGCGATATCACCGGGCGATACGCTATCCGTCAGACCGGTCGTGGCCTCTTCCAGCTGAGGAACGTTCCAGAGTGGCGGCAGACGGGGAAACAGCACGAACAATCCCAGCATCAGCGGCAATGACAAGCCCATCAACCAGCAAGTCTCACGCAGTGCCTCACCACTGCGGCGCGCTCCGGCGATCAGGACCAGACCACCGATCAGCCAGCCAGCGGCCAGAATCGCCGCAGCTGCCATCACCGGCCCCTGATCATGCAGGAAGGCGGAGGCCAGCACGACAAACCCCAGCCCACAGACCACGCGACCATCACGCAGGCTGTCAGTTTCCAGCAGCTTGAGCAGATAGATTCCCACCAGCAGGCCGATCATCGCCTCCAGGCGCAACATCTGCCCGTATTCCAGAAACAGCCCTGCTGCCACCAGACATACCGCCGCCAGCCGCAGCAGAATGCCGGCACGCGGCACGCGGGCGCGCAATTGCTGAAACCGCCATAGCGCCGCCAGCAGCGCAGGGAGTGCAAGCCAGATCGGCATCCACAACAGATGCAGCGCCAGCACGAGACACTGGCCAATGAACAGGTGGCGCAGTTCAAGCCAGCCAAGCGCCTGATCAGGCGTCAGAGGTTTGCGTTGCCACCAGCGGCGAGAGACATTGCCATGTGCTCGCGTCATGTCTTTGCCCTCCCGGCCAGCTCTCGAGGCGCCACGGCCTGCTGCTGAACCTCCCAGGGCAGCACCGTCTCTCCTCCAAACAAGGCCAGCGCTTCCAGTACGCGTCGCCGATGCGCCCCACCACTGGCGATGGCCAGCGTCTGGCCCGGCAGGCGCAGCCCATAGGTCGCCTGTGACTTCTCCGCCGCCAGCACGCGTGCCGTCAATTCGCCGAGACGCTGTTCCATGTCGCCATGGCACGCCTCGTAGTCCAGCCACAAGGAGGGGCGTGCCGGCGTCTCGAAACGCTTGGTGACCAGCTCACCGCTGCGCCCCCAGTGCTTCCAGGCCACATGCGCCGGTGGATCACCGGCCACATAGCGACGCAGGCCGGCGAAGTCGCCCTGCTCGACCTGTTCCAGCGTATTGCGACTGCCCTGCGGTGCGGCCGGCATCTGCGGACAGGGGTGGATCATCACCGGCATCTCGATCGCGACCCAGGACCACAGACGCACCAGCCCCAGCGGCCAGCGAGACTCCAGCGTCAATGGCGGCAAGGTGAACTGCCCACGAAGAGCGACCGGCAGCCCCATAGGCGCACTGCCCTCTCCGGCATGAATCTCGAGACGCTGACGACTATTCCCGAGACGCACATCGATGGCGCGCGCCCGCGCCCGCCCGCTCAGCCGGACCAGCAGGCGCAACTCACCGCCTGCGTAGGCCTCGCCATCCGCGATCAACTGGACGCGCACACCGGCAAGATTGCGCCAGCTTCGAAAGATGCTGATCACCGCCAGCGAGAACAACCAGAATGCGAGCGCATGCGCGAGGGAATTCTCGTAGTTGATCCCCAGCAGCAGCAGCATGCACACCAGCACCGCCCAGAACAGGCCGAAGGGCGTGGGCAGGATCATCAGACGGGCATGATGGAGCGCCTCACCGCCGGCGATGGACATCCTGCGCAACATGCGCGCCTTGAGTCGGCCCCATGGTCCGACACTGGCCGCTCGTGTCATGCAGGCACCACCGCCACCTGCCCCAGCAGATGGCGAGCCACGGCATCTCCCTCCGCGACACTGCCCTCGCTCAGTCGATGGCCGACCACCGGCGCCCAGACGGCCTGGACATCCTCCGGCAGCACGTAGTCACGCCCCGCGAGCAACGCCCAGCCACGCGAGGCGTTGGCCAATGCCAGCACGCCTCGCGTCGACAGGCCGTAAGGCACTTCCGGCGACGACCGTGTGGCAGCGACCAGTGCCTGCAGGTAATCCAGCAGCGGTTCAGAGAGGCGCACGCGCGTCACGGATGCCTGCCACTCACGCAGTACCTCGAGCGGCAACAGGGGACGCAGCGCCTCGATGTGCTGGCGACCGGCATTGCCTCTCAGTATCTCTCGCTCAGCCGCAGGCTCTGGATATCCCAACGAAAGACGCATCAGAAAGCGATCCAGCTGGGACTCAGGCAACGGGAAGGTACCGGATTGCTGAAGCGGGTTCTGAGTGGCGATGACGAAGAAAGGCTCCGGCAGACGACGCGTCTCGCCCTCCACGGTCACCTGTCGCTCTTCCATGGCCTCCAGCAGCGCACTCTGGGTCTTGGGCGTGGCACGATTGATCTCATCCGCCAGCACCAGCGAGTGAAAGACGGGGCCCGGATGGAAATGGAAGGCGCTCTCACGAGGGTCGAAGACCGACACGCCGAGAATGTCGGCGGGCAGCAGATCACTGGTGAACTGGACGCGCTGCATGTCGGTGCCGATCAGACGCGCCAGCCCCTGGGCCAGCGTCGTCTTGCCAAGCCCGGGCAGATCCTCGATCAGCACGTGGCCCTGACACAGCAGGCAGCACAGAGCGAGCCGGATCTGATGCGGCTTGCCCGCCAGCACGCTCGACAGTGCAACCTCCACCTCTTCCAGCTGTTGGGGCGATACCTTGGCATTCATGCGCAGACTCCAGCACAGAGAGTGGTAGGGAGAGTGGGACAGAGAAAGCACATGCAGGCGCGCGCAGGGACATGGCACGCCGCCGACAGGCCATCATTGCCTACTCTTCCATGGCAGAGGCGAGAAAGCCCTCACGAATGAGGCGCTCAAGCGCCGTACGGCTGTCCGGCGTTGAAGGATGCAATTCCAGCGCCTGTTGCGGTGTCACCCAGAAGGCGTCAGCCACCTCCTCGGCCTGAAGCGTCAAGGGACCGTCATAACGTGCGAGATAGGCGCTGCCATAGACATGATTGGTGGCATCGCGATAGCAGAAATCGAAGCAATGTCTGAGCGCGACGCCCCGGGCACCGATCTCCTCCTCCAGCTCGCGTCGTGCGGCCACGTGGACCGCTTCGCCCGCGCCGACCACCCCTCCGCTGGCGAGGTCGAAATACCCTGGAAAGACTTCCTTGCTCATGGTGCGTTTCTGGATGCACAGCTCTCCACTGGCATTGAGCACGAAGGCATAGGTCGCTCGATGCCAGTAGCGATAACGCCGCATCTGGCGACGAGGAGCCGTACCGCATGGGCGATTGCGTGCATCAACCAATTGAATGATTTCGTCCTGGATCACCGTACCCTGTCCTTTCCCTGTGCTGATCGTCGCGATGCCACGCACCGACTGATGCCCCCACGGTAGCAGAATGCGACGCAGCTGCCTTCCACTCCGCCAGCAGGCCGCAGGTGTTCTACGCTCAAGGCATACCTCTCATGACAGGACCCCACGATGCCCGACTCGCTGCCTGCGTCCTCGACTGAGCACTCTCGTGAAGAGGAGCGGCCTGCTCCATGGCGCGATGAGGTGCTCAATCAATCGGCACCACCGCTGCGCCATGCCTTCGTCGATGACCTCCCCTTGCGTGAGGCGCTGCGCTGTCACGCGCCTGGGCTCTCGGCGGACCTGCTCACTCGCCTGGCCGACCTCGGGGCGCAGGTGGGCACGCTCGAGACCCGCGCGATGGGGTTTGCCGTCAATGCGCATCCGCCGGTCCTCCACACCCATGACCCACAAGGGCGGCGGCGGGATGACGTCGAGTATCACCCCGACTATCACCGGCTGATGCGCATCGCCCTGGAAGGTGGCTGGCACAGTGTCGCCTGGGAGGCGGAAGGCTGCGGAGGACATCAGGCCCATGTCGCCGCCCTTTACCTGCTCACCCAGGCCGAACCCGGTTTCTGCTGCCCGATCACCATGACCCATGCCGCCTGGCCCGCGCTGCGTCAGGATGAATCTCTGGCCGCCTTCTGGGGCCCTCGCCTGCGGGCCCGCAGCCACGACCCGAGAACCTGTGCCCCTCGCGACAAGCACTGCGCGACCTTCGGCATGGCCATGACGGAACGTCAGGGCGGCAGCGACGTCCGTAGCAACCTGACACAGGCACACGCTGAGGGTGAAGGCTATCGCCTCAACGGTCACAAGTGGTTCATGAGTGCCCCGATGTCAGATGCCTTTCTGACTCTGGCGCAGCTCGAGGAAGGGCTGACCTGCTTCGTGGTACCGAGGCGACGGGAGGATGGCAGCCACAATGGCCTGCAACTGCAACGCCTCAAGGACAAGTGCGGCAATCGCGCCAACGCCTCAAGCGAAGTCCGGCTGGTCGATGCGCGCGGGCAGCGCCTTGGTGAGCCGGGACGTGGCATCACCACCATTCTCGAGATGGTCCACCAGACCCGACTGGATGCTGCCACCGCGCCGGTGGCACTGATGCGCCAGGCACTGGTCGAGGCACTGCACCACTGTCAGCAACGTCATGCCTTCGGCAAGCCGCTGGCCAGCCAACCTTTGATGCAGCAGGTGCTGGCAGACATCGCACTGGAAGTCGAAGCCGGCATCGCACTGTGTCTGCGCATTGCGCGACAGTTCGATGACGCCACACGGGAACCGGATGCGCGCCCCCTGGCCCGCCTTGCACCGGCGATCGCCAAGTACTGGCACAATCGTCGTGCACCGGCACTGCTGGCAGAGGCCATGGAATGCCTGGGCGGCAATGGCTACATAGAGGAACACCTGACAGCGCGCCTGTATCGCGAAGCCCCTGTCAACGCCATCTGGGAAGGTTCTGGAAACGTGCTGTGTCTGGATGTCCTGCGCACTCTGGCCCGTCACCCCGACGCAGGCGAGGCGCTGCTCAGCGAGCTCAGGGACGCCCGGGGGCAGAGTCCTCGCTATGACGCCGCACTGGCCACCTTCGAACGCGGCAACCTCCTTCATCACGCCGAGGAAGCCCGAGCCCGGCAACTGGTCCAGTCACTGGCCGTGCTATGGCAGGCTGCCCTGCTGATTCGCCATGCCCCTGCCGACGTGGCCGAGGCCTTCTGCGCCACACGACTGGCAGGCACCGACATCCCCGGCGCCACTGGCGTACATGGGCTGCCGCCGGGCATGTCACCGCGCCATCTGTTGGCACGGGTACTGCCATGAGAGGCCAAGGAGACGACACCACGTGACACGACTCTCACGCGCGAGCCTGATGCTGGCAATCGCCATGAGCGGCATCCTGTGGATGCGCACCGATGCAAGCGCCGCGACGCCCCCCGTGGCGACAGACCCCATGCTGGAAAATCCCGTGCTGGAAAATCCCGTACTGGAAGATGCCTTCGCACTACCCACGCCTCCGGGCGCGACGACCGCTGCACTCTATATCACGCTCTCGCTCCCCCGAGGCAAGGTCACGCTGACAGGCGCCAGCTCTCCCGTGGCGCAGAGCATCGAGCTGCACGAGATGCAGATGCACGAAGGCCGGATGCACATGCGCCAGCTGGGGCACCTGCCCCTCTCCCCCAAGTCCCCACTGAAGATGCGGCCGGGAGGTGGGCCCCATCTGATGCTGACTGGGCTGACTCAGCCCATCTCGTCAGGCGATGAAATTCCCGTGACCCTGCACTTTCAGGCACGTCCGGATCAGCAGATCAGGGTTCCCGTGAAGGATTACTCCGACATCTTCACTCCGTGATCTTCCGGCTCCACCAGCCACCCCCTGCAACGCAACGCGGCCCTGACATCACCTGTCAGGGCAGCCGTCTTCTACCAGGCAATCTCATTCCTCAACGGTGCATGTCACTCCCGACATGCGCCGGTCAGACACCCCATACGACCCGCAGCGCCAACGCCAGCAACACGATACCGGTCAGGCGATTGATCCATACCGCCCGCGCCTGAAGCCAAGGCAGCACCCGCGAGTGCGACAGTGCCATCGCCACCAGCACATACCAGGCACCGTCGATGCCCATCGCCGTCACGACCACCAGCCACTTGCCCATCTCGCTCATCTCCGGCGTGATCAGCTGACTGAGCAGCGCCACGAAGAACAGGATCAGCTTGGGATTGGCCAGCGCCACCATGAAACCATCGCGAATCGCCATGGAACGGGATGTGGTGACGGCCTGAGCCTCAAGCGCCCCGCCACGGCCCGCCCGCAATGCCTTGACGCCCAACCAGGCCAGATAGGCCGCCCCCAGAATCATGATCGCCTGGAACATGCCCGGATAATGAACGATCAAGGCACCAAGTCCCCAGGCGGTGAGCGCGGCATACAACCCGACCCCCAATGCATGGCTGATACCGGCGGCGACTCCCGCACTTCTGCCACCTCCCAGCGTGTGGCGAAGCACCATCGCCAGACTCGGCCCGGGCGACATCGCCCCCATGGCGCACAGCGCAACCAGTGACAACCACAGATTCAGTGGCATCCAATGCATGACAGTCTTTCCATGTTCCATGGCAGTTCGTGAAAGCGATGCTTGAACAGCGGTTCGCCGCCAGGCGCCCCTCGAGCATCACGCGAGTTCCATTCAAGTTCAGTACAGGTTCTGAATCCCCTGCCCGCGATGGCTGACGGGATGAGAGCGCTTTCCGTATTCAGCCTTCCCCTCTGCAGCTCCAGCGGATACGCCCGATTGTACCAAGCGTCAGACTGGCCCGGCAGCGACATCACCATGTCATGTAGGCGACATTGGTCTTGCACATGACGTGAACCATCAAGCGCGCCGGACAGCGTCGCCAGCGAATCAGAACGATCGAACGCCACATTACATGAGAACATCTTGATATGAGACTATCTTGAAGTACACGATCTTACATACCTGAAAACTTGTGCAACAAATTAACTCTTGTACAAGTTTTCAATAATCAGTAATTTCTTAATCGCTGCTCAGGGAGAGCGGCGAGTTCAGCGTAGTGATGGGCTAAGTGCACAGGCAAGTGCAGCCAGGGAAAGGCCCTGTCAGAGGATGACTCGCGAGTGTGGGGGCTATGCCACGCGGCCAGAAAGATCCGTAAGCCTGAGCTGGTGGGCTTACGAATCTTGATGACTGGCAAGCTCGCGAACTCAAGGAAATGAGACCACTACGCTGAACCTCACCGAATTCAGTCGAATGCTGAGAGGGAGAGGAGAAATGAAAGGGAAAGCTCGAGCGGCTCTGTGTTGTCCGGTATGTTCCGGCCTCAAGATGGACTATCAATACCATGCACCATCCGCCGACCATCTCGTGAACTGCCAGGATTGCCGCGAGTTCATCGGCATGTGGTCTACCCTGCGCCAGGAACTCGCGATACAGAGCACGCGCATTGCACTCCTTGACCCTTCCCTCGCAAGCAACAGCATCTACCGACGCGTCAAGAGCGTTCCACATCAGGCGTGAATCGCCGGCAGATGCGCCAGAGACAAGAAAGCCCCGACATCCGTTCGGGGCTTTTTTATGCCTCAGACACCCAGACCATCATCTGGCAAGAGCGCGAAGAAAGGACAGAGAGGAGAGAGGAAATAGAAAGAAGAGTGCTCTGGGATCACAAGGCAATGAAGTTGAGAGCAATGAATCTGAGGCGAAGGCCAGAAACGCAAACAGCCGCTCGTGAGCGACTGTTTTCAAGATGGTGCCGGTGGTCGGACTCGAACCGACACGCCTATTAAGCGGCGGATTTTGAATCCGCTGCGTCTACCAATTCCGCCACACCGGCAATGGAGCGAAATTATACGGAAGCCTACGCCGAGGTCAACGAGTTTTCACGCCAGATCAGACACATGCAACGCATCCCAGCGACGGATTCACGCACTGAGCGGGACAGGTCGTTCGAAAACGGGACTTCGCGCGAGCCATGCCATTCGGTATCATGAGCCACCTTTTTCGCCTGCCCAGGCTCGCCAGTCCATCCTGCGTATCGCCCCTGACCACTGCCTCTCGAGAGCGGGCAGACAGACAGACGCGCTAACGGCATGAACGCCTGCGAGCAGGGTATCTCCATTGCAGCGGAGCGCCTTCTGCGCGCCGTGCCACCAGAGTTTCCGTTGGCCATGTCACGAATCGATTCCGGCGATGCCTCTGGCGTTGCCCCCTCCGCTTCCGAGCGCCCGCTCCAGCGCAGTGATTATGATTTCAGTCTGCCGGATGAGCTGATTGCCCGCTACCCTTCCGAGCAGCGCAGTGATTGCCGTCTGCTGCACCTGGACGGCAAGAGCGGCGAGATCGTGCATCGCCACTTTCCTGACCTGCTCGAGAAGCTGGAACCCGGCGATGTCGTGGTCTTCAATGACACCCGCGTGATCCCCGCGCGCCTGCACGGCCAGAAGGCCTCCGGCGGCAAGATCGAGATGCTGCTGGAGCGTCCGCTGGATGCACACCGTGGTCTGGCGCACATCCGCTCCAGCAAGTCGCCGAAGCCGGGCACCGAGCTGATCTTCGAAGGCGGCATCACCGCCGTGGTCGAAGGTCGGCAGGACGCGCTGTTCGAGCTGCGCTTCCACGGCGAGACGCCGATGATCGAGCTGCTCAACCAGCATGGCCACATGCCGTTGCCGCCCTATATCACCCGCGATGACGAGCTGTCGGACCGCGAGCGCTACCAGACGGTCTATGCCAGGCGCGATGGCGCCGTGGCCGCACCGACGGCTGGCCTGCACTTCGATGAGCCGATCATGGCCGCCATGGCCGAGAAAGGCATCGAGACCGCCTTCGTCACCCTGCACGTCGGTGCCGGCACCTTCCAGCCGGTGCGTGTCGACAGCATTCTCGAGCACCACATGCACAGCGAGTGGATCGAGGTCGGTCAGGAAGCCTGTGACACGATTGCGCGTGCTCGTGCGGCCGGCCGTCGCGTGGTCGCTGTCGGCACCACCAGCGTGCGCTGCCTTGAAAGTGCTGCCAAGGCCCACGGTGGCGAGCTGGCACCTTACTCCGGTGACACCGACATCTTCATCTACCCCGGTTATGAATGGCAGGTGGTGGATCTGCTGATCACCAACTTCCATCTGCCGGAATCGACCCTGCTGATGCTGGTCTCGGCCTTCGCCGGTTACGAGCACACCATGGCCGCCTACCAGGCTGCCGTGCAGGAGCGCTACCAGTTCTTCAGCTATGGCGATGCCATGCTGCTGGAACGCGCCTGACCCGAGCGATACCTCATCACATGAGCCACGTCATGCGCAGTTAACACGACGTGGCTTACGCTAGCCCCACACCCGCTGCGGCCTGTTTCGCCGCCAAGCCTTAGAGAGAACCATGCGCAAAGAATGCTTCATGAGCTTTGAGAAGCTCGCCACCGATGGTCGCGCGCGACGCGGCCGCATGACCTTCCCGCGCGGCACGGTGGAAACCCCGGCCTTCATGCCGGTCGGCACCTACGGCACCGTGAAGGGCATGACACCGGAATCCATCAAGGAGATCGGCGCCGAGATCATCCTCGGCAACACCTTCCACCTGTGGCTGCGCCCGGGCACGGAAGTCATCGAAGCGCATGGTGACCTGCATGATTTCGCGCAATGGGACAAGCCGATCCTGACCGATTCCGGCGGCTTCCAGGTCTTCTCGCTGGGCAAGACGCGCAAGATTACCGAACAGGGCGTTCACTTCCGCTCACCGGTGGATGGCTCCAAGGTCTTCATGGGCCCGGAAGAGTCGATGGCCGTCCAGCGCTCGCTGGGGTCCGACATCGTGATGATCTTCGATGAGTGCACGCCGTATCCGGCCACGCATGATGAAGCCCGCAAGTCGATGGAGATGTCACTGCGCTGGGCCCAGCGCTCCCGCGATGCCCATGGCGATTCCCCTTCGGCACTGTTCGGCATCATCCAGGGCGGCATGTATCCGGACCTGCGCGAGAAATCCCTCGAGGGCCTGAAGAAGATCGACTTCGATGGCTACGCTATCGGTGGCCTGTCCGTGGGCGAACCCAAGGACGAGATGATCAAGGTGCTCGACTACCTCCCCGAGTGGATGCCGGAGGACAAACCGCGCTACCTGATGGGTGTCGGCAAGCCGGAGGATCTCGTGGAAGGCGTGCGCCGTGGTGTCGACATGTTCGATTGCGTGATGCCGACCCGCAACGCGCGCAACGGCCACCTGTTCACGCCGACCGGTACGGTCAAGATCCGCAATGCCGTCCACAAGCACGATACGTCACCGCTGGACCCGGACTGCGATTGCTACACCTGCACCAACTTCTCACGCGGCTACCTGCATCACCTTGATCGCTGTGGAGAAATGCTCGGTTCCATGCTCAACACCATCCACAATCTGCGCTACTACCAGACCGTGATGGCTGGTTTGCGCGGTGCAATTGAAGCGGGTACATTGCAGGACTTCGTGGAACAGTTCTATGCCGCGCGCGGCCTGCCGGTGCCGCCGCTGGCCGACTGATCGAATCGAAGCGCGACCGGAGAGCAACCCGCTCCGGTCGCCTTGGTATCTGACTCGAGACAGGCGTGAAGCAGCGCTCGAATCACGCTCATTGCATAACAACAGTTCACTCGTAACCTCTGGAGATACACATGCTGGAATTCCTGATTCCTGCCGCACACGCGGAAGCCGAAGCGGCTGTCGCCGGCGGCGGCGCCATCGGCCAGATCGTCATGCTGGTCGGCTTCGTGGTCATTTTCTATTTCCTGCTCTGGCGTCCGCAGTCCAAGCGCGCCAAGGAACACAAGAACCTGATCAGCAACCTGGCCAAGGGTGACGAGATCGTCATCGGTGGTGGCCTGGTCGGCCGCATCACCAAGGTCAGCGAGCAGTTCATCACCATGGAGCTGAACGAAGGCAACGAAGTCAACGTGCAGAAGTCCGCCGTGGCTGCGGTCCTGCCGAAGGGCACCATCAAGTCCATCTGATCTCCCTCCTGCTGCCGGCCCCTGTGCCGGCAGCATGCTATTTCTCTCCCGCTCCACCAAGGACAGGGCTGCCATGCTCAACCGCTATCCGCTTTGGAAGTACCTGGTGATCTGCCTGGTACTTGCCGTCGGCGTGATCTACGCATTGCCGAATCTCTACCCCGAAGACCCGGCCGTGCAGATCAGTGCCGCCAGCGGCGCCGATGCCATCGACCAGCAAGATCTCGATCGCGCCACCAGCGCCCTCGAAAACGCCGGCATCACACCCAAATCCGAGGAACTCAATGGTTCCACCGGCCTGATTCGCCTCACCAGCAACGACCAGCAGCTGCGTGCCAAGGAACTGATCAGCGACACCCTTGGCGATGACGCCATCGTCGCGCTGAATCTGGCTGATGCCACGCCGTCGTGGCTTTCCAGTCTCGGCGCCTCGCCGATGAAGCTGGGGCTTGATCTGCGCGGCGGGGTCCACTTCCAGCTGGAAGTCGACATGGACGCCGCGGTCAAGCAACGCCTGGAAGTCAACGCCAGCGCCATCAAGGAAACCCTGCGCGAGGAGCGTATCCGCTACCGCGGCAGTGAGGTCAACGATGGCACGCTGAGCCTGACCTTCTCCGACGACGAAGACCGCTCGAAGGCACGTTCACTGGTCTCGCGCGACTTCCAGAACTTCGAATACGATGAGCGCGATGTCGATCGTGGGGCCGTACTGGATCTCACTCTGACGACCGCCGCCATCAAGGAGATTCAGGATTACGCGGTCAATCAGAACCTGACCACGATCCGCAATCGCGTCAACGAGCTGGGCGTCTCCGAGCCGCTGGTGCAGCGTCAGGGCCCGAACCGCATCGTGGTCGAGCTGCCGGGCGTGCAGGACACGGCCGCTGCCAAGCGCGTACTGGGTGCCACCGCCAACCTCGAGTTCCGTCTCGAAGCGGCCAGCGACACGCCCTCCAGCGAGATGGAAACCTTCGCCTTCCGCAACCAGCCGGGGCGCACCGCCAACATCATGAAGGACGTGATCATCAGCGGTGACAGTGTCTCCAGCGCCAGCACCAGCTTCGATGAAAGTGGCCGTCCGCAGGTCAACATCAACCTGGATGGCACCGGTGGCTCGATCATGAACCGCGTCACGCGTGCTGCCATCGGCCGCAACATGGCGGTGCTGTTCATCGAGCACAAGACCCGCACGCGCACCGTGATGGAGGATGGCGAGGAAGTCGAGAAGCGCATCCCCTACACCGAGAAGGGCCTGATCAGTCTGGCGACCATCCAGAGCGCGCTGGGCAACAGCTTCCGCATCACCGGTCTGGATTCCCCGACCGAGGCGAAGGAGCTGTCGCTGCTGCTGCGTTCCGGCTCGCTGGCCGCGCCGATCTACTTCGTGCAGGAACGCACCATCGGTCCGAGCCTGGGTGCCGAGAACATCTCGCGCGGCATCCTGTCCGTCGAGCTGGGCCTGCTGCTGGTCGTGCTGTTCATGCTGGCCCGCTACAAGGCCTTCGGTGTCGTCGCCAACGTGGCCCTGACCGCCAACCTGGCGATCCTGATCGCCGCGATGTCGATGCTGGGCGCTACCCTGACCCTGCCGGGCATTGCCGGTATCGTGCTGACGCTGGGCATGGCGGTGGATGCCAACGTGCTGATCTTCGAGCGTATCCGCGAGGAAATGCGCTCCAAGATGCCGCTGCACCAGGCCGTGCATACCGGCTTCGAACGCGCCTTCACCTCCATCGTCGATGCGAACATCACCACCCTGCTGGTCGCGGTGATCCTGTTCTCCATCGGCAGTGGCCCGGTCAAGGGCTTCGCGGTCACGCTGTCCATCGGCATCCTGACGTCAATGTTCACGGCGATCATGGTCTCGCGCGGCATCATCAATCTTGCCATTGGCGGCAAGACACTCAAGAAACTCTGGATCTGAGGGGCCATCGTGATGCGACAGTTTGACTTCATGAGCAAGCGGCGCGCGGCCTTCATCGTCTCCATCGTGCTGACGATCGTGGCCATTGGCGCCCTTGTGATTCACGGCCTGAACCTGGGCCTCGACTTTACCGGCGGCACCCTGGTGGAAGTGCAATACCAGGCGGCGCCGGCGCTGGACAGCGTACGCCAGACACTGGAAGCCGCCGGCTACAAGGACGTCTCGGTCCAGACCTTCGGTGCCAGCAACGAGATTCTGGTGCGTCTGCAGCAGAGCTTCGAGGCCGGCATCGGCAATGACATCGTGGCGCACCTGCAGGCCACCGGCGATAGCGTCAACCTGATCCGTGCCGAGTTCGTCGGTGCTCAGGTCGGTGATCAGCTGCGTGACCAGTCCGGTCTCGGCATGCTGCTCGCCCTGGCCGTGGTGATGGTCTACGTGGCCTTCCGCTTCCAGTACAAGTTCGCCCTCGGCGCCCTCATCTCGCTGGGTCACGACGTCATCATCCTGCTGGGCATCTTCGCCCTGTTCGGACTCGACTTCGACCTGACGGTACTGGCCGCGGTGCTGGCCGTGATCGGCTACTCATTGAACGACACCATCATCGTCTACGACCGCATTCGCGAGAACATTCGCAAATCGCGTACCGATGACATGCCGTCGATCTTCAATGACGCGATCAACGCGACGCTGTCACGCACGCTGTCCACCTCCGGCACCACCTTGCTGGTGCTGCTGGCGCTGTTCTTCCTGGGCGGCGACATGATCCACAACTTCGCCATCGCGCTGATCATCGGCGTGGTCGCGGGGACCTTCTCGTCCATCTACGTGGCAGCGGCGCTGTTGCTGGTGGTCGGCCTGAAGCGCGTGGATCTGATTCCCCCGCCCAAGGAGCAGTTCGAGGACGGCGCGCCGTAAGCGCCTCGCTCGACAGCCCGGCACGGATCGCCAGGCACAAAAAAACCCCACCTCGCATGAGGTGGGGTTTTTTTCGTTCTCCGCGTCACCCTGCGGCTGGCAGGACTGCGAATCACGGCATCTTACAGGTGCGGCTGCATGGTCTGCGCCAGCGCCTTGTACAGGCGGGCACCCGCGGCCATCAGCGTGCCTTCCGCCACGACAACCGGCGTACCATCGGCGCTGCCGGCCAGTGCGCCACATTCCTTCAGGAACAGGCTGACGATCTCGCTGTCACCGGCTTCCAGACCCAGCACGTAGACGGCATCGACACGGCCGGCGGCCAGTTCGAGCACATCCAGCAGTGCACAGCCATTGGCACGCAGGGTATCGAGCTGCGGGCCGACCTGCTGGACGATGGACAGGTAGGTGGCCAGGTGACGCGGACGCTGCCAGCTTTCCGGCAGACCCATCGCCAGACGCGCACCTTCGATGGAGGTGGCATTGGTCACGCGGATACGGTGACCGGAATGCTGGGCGCCACGACCACGGCTGACGATGTACTCTTCGTCGGTGAACGGCGCGATGACCACGGCGTGCTCGGCACGCCCCTTGAACAGGCAGACCACGGATAGCGCGAAGCCGGAAGAGGCGGATGCCAGGTTGGAATACCCGTGCACCGGCTCGATGCGCCAGTGGTAGTCAGCGCCCTGGCCTTCGCCATCACGATGGTCGGTGTAACGGCCGGAGAGGCCGTGCTGCGGATAGCCGCGTTCCAGCTGACGCACGATGTGCGCTTCGGCGCGGCGTGCGGTGTCAGCGATGAAGGTATCGAGATCGTTGTCGTTGCGCGCGACTTCGATACGTTCACGAACACGGACGAACTGCTCTGCGGCGCCGCGTGCAGCACGCAGCGCAAATTGGACCATCGGATGCATGATCAAGGCCTTGACGAGTCGGAAGCTGTTAAAGAACGGTGTGTAACGCAGCTGGCCCGGGAATCTGCCAGCGGGTGCAACGGCCACGCTCATGGCACCTGCCGGACACGAGGGTCGGCAATGCAGGAGAGCGAATACGCTACAACAGGACGGCGAAGTCTAGCAGATGCGACGCCCGGCTGCCATCGCCATCCCCGACCTTCGGCGAAGAGAGCCGGCCTGATCGGTCAGCGCCTGACTGCTCCCCGCGCCGGCTTCATGCTAGGATATCGGGTCCTGACGCACGTCCCGCCCTGCCCGGTGTCCGGGCCGCGTCGATTGCCCCGCCCTTCAATCGCTATTCTGGAAGTCCTCATGCTTGAACGTCTGCGCATTGTCCTGATCGGTACCAGCCATCCCGGCAACATCGGTGGTGCAGCCCGCGCCATGCTCAACATGGGTCTGGCCGACCTCGCTCTGGTCGCGCCGCGCTGTCAGGTGCAATGTCAGGAGTCCGCCTCACGCGCCTCCGGCGCCGATACTCTGGTCGCCAATGCCCACGTGCATGAGACGCTGGAAGAGGCCGTGGCGGACTGCAGTCTGGTGGTCGGGTGCAGCGCACGCTCCCGCAATCTGCCATGGCCGATGATCACGCCGCGCGCCTTCGGCGCCACCCTGGCCGATGAGACCCGCCTGCCGGAGGCCCGCGTGGCCATCGTGTTCGGGCGCGAGGACTCCGGGCTCTCCAATGAAGAGCTGCAGCGCTGCCATCGTCACGTCCACATCCCGACCAATCCGGACTTCAGCTCGCTGAATCTGGCCGCGGCCGTGCAGGTGCTGGCCTACGAGTGCCGCCAGGGATGGCTGGCTGATCAGGAAGCCGCCGGCGAGACCCCGCGGGCCGAGGATGACCAGCCATTCGGCATCGACTGGGACAGTCCGTTGGCCAGCCACGCAGACCTCGAGCGCCTGTTCGAGCATCTGGAAAAGACGCTGATCAGCATCGATTTCCTGGACCCGGAACAACCGCGCCAGCTGATGGCACGCCTGCGCAGACTGTACCTGCGCGCCCGCCCCGACAGCATGGAAATCAACATCCTGCGCGGGATTCTCTCGTCAGTCGACAAGCAGGTCCGCCTGGCACAGACCGACGCGGCAAACCGCACTCTTTGAGGACACGCCATGTTCACTCGACTGCGTGAAGACATCAACAGCGTCTTTGCTCGCGACCCGGCGGCACGCAATTTCTTTGAAGTCCTGACCAACTATCCGGGTCTGCACGCTCTGCTGGCGCATCGCATCAATCATTGGTTGTGGCGTCACAACGCCAAGTGGCTGGCGCGCACCGGTTCGACCCTGATGCGCTGGCTGACGGGCATCGAGATCCATCCCGGTGCCACCATCGGACGCCGCTTCTTCATCGACCACGGCATGGGCGTCGTGATCGGCGAGACGGCGCTGATCGGTGATGACGTGACCCTCTATCACGGCGTCACCCTCGGCGGCACCACCTGGAATGCCGGCAAGCGTCACCCGACCCTCGGCGATGGCGTCATCGTCGGGGCCGGCGCCAAGATTCTCGGCCCGTTCACGGTCGGCGCCGGGGCCAAGGTCGGCTCCAACGCCGTGGTCACACGCGAAGTCCCGGCCGGTGCCACCGTGGTCGGGATTCCCGGCAAGATCGTCAAGCGCGCCGAACCGGACGTGGCGGAGGAGCCGCCCGTCGATCCGGAAAGCCGCGAAGCCATGAAGGAGAAGTTCGGCTTCGATGCCTACGGCATGGGCCAGGACATGCCCGACCCGGTCGCGCGCTCCATGCACGCGATGCTCGATCACATGCATGCGGTGGACAAGCGGATCGAACAGATGTGCGGCACGCTGCGCAAGCTGGATGCCAGCTATCGCGCCGGCCACCTTCCCGAGCTGGACGACGCCGATTTCGCGCAGCTGATCGATGAGCTGGGGCCCTGTGGTGGTGAGCCCGCGGACAAGCGTCCGCAGGCCCGGCCGGTTACCCGCGAAGCCGACGCCACACCCAGCGCCTCCGGTCATGGCGAGTCCGAGCGCCAGCACGGATAAAGTTGACCAAATCAGTCGGGATTGACCCCCTCGCCGCGTCTCACCATAATGGACAGTCTGATGCGCCGTCTGCCTGCAGACGGCGCCGACACTGCGGCCCTGTCGCCGATGCCATTCGCTCCACCAGCTCACGAGTTCCGCCATGCGCCTGACCACCAAGGGACGCTACGCCGTCACCGCGATGCTCGATCTGGCGCTTCATGCCAGTTGTGGTCCGACCTGCCTTGCCGACATCTCCGTGCGCCAAGGCATTTCCCTGTCCTATCTCGAGCAGCTGTTCGCTCGCCTGCGCCGTGCCGGGCTGGTCAAGAGCGTACGCGGCCCGGGTGGTGGCTACTTGCTGGACGTCGAGCTGGAAAGCACCTCCGTGGCACGCATCATCGATGCCGTGAATGAATCGGTGGATGCCACCCGTTGCCAGGGACTCTCGGACTGTCAGGCAGGCGACACCTGCCTCACGCACCATCTGTGGTGTGACCTGTCCGATGAGATCCATGGCTTTCTCGATGGCATCAGCCTGGCGGACCTGGTCGCACGTGAGGAGGTTCGCCAGATTGCCAGTCGTCAGCGCAAGGCCTGCGAGCCGACACCGATCACCGTCATGCCCGGCAGCTGAACCCGTTCGTCATGTCTTCAGGAAGTCACCATGCCCCAGCCGATCTACCTTGACTATGCTGCCACCACGCCCGTCGACCCACGCGTCGCCGAGCTGATGATGCGTCACCTGACGCAGGACGGCACCTTCGCCAACCCGGCCTCGCGCAGTCACATGCCGGGCTGGCTGGCCGAGCAGGCGGTCGAGGGCGCGCGTCGTCAGGTAGCCGACGCCATCGGCGCCGACCCGCGCGAGATCGTCTGGACCAGCGGTGCCACCGAAGCCGACAACCTGGCGCTGACCGGCTACATGCGCGCCAATGCCGAGCGTGGGCGTCACCTGATCACCTCGACCATCGAGCACAAGGCGATTCTGGATACCGCCAGTGCGCTGGAAGCCGAGGGCTTCGAGGTCACGCGTATCGCACCGCAGCCGGATGGCCGCATCAGCCCCCAGAGCCTGCGTGACGCTCTGCGCGCCGACACGATCCTGGTATCGCTGATGGCAGTGAACAATGAGCTGGGCAGCCTGAATGATCTCGATGCCCTCGGCGATATCGCCCGCTCGCATGGCGCGGCCTTCCATGTCGATGCCGCCCAGGCTCCCGGCAAGGTGCAGCTCGATGTCAGCCGACAGCCCATCGACATGCTGTCGCTGTCCGCGCACAAGGCCTACGGCCCCAAGGGGGTTGGCGCGCTGTACGTGCGACGTCAGCCGCAGATCAAGGTAGAGGCCCTGATCCACGGCGGCGGGCATGAGCGCGGCATGCGCTCCGGCACCCTGCCCACCCATCAGATCGTCGGCATGGGCGAGGCCTACCGCCTGTGCGCCGAACAGTTCGATGCCGACCACCAGCACCTGATCGCGCTGCGCCAGCAATTCGTCGCCGGACTATCCGGCCTTGAAGGCGTGCATTTCAATACCGATATAGACGTCAGCGCCCCCGGCATCCTCAACCTCGCCTTCGAAGGCGTGGACGGTGAGGCGATGCTGATGGCACTGCGCGGCATCGCGATTTCCACCGGTTCGGCCTGCAATTCCGCCAGTGTCGAACCGTCCTTCGTACTCACCGGCATCGGGGTGCCCCGTCCACTGGCGCTGGCGTCACTGCGCTTCAGCTTCGGACGCTTCACCACCGCCGCCGACATTGAATCCGCGCTCGGCGAGCTCAGGCATGCCCTGACCTCGCTGCGCGCCTGACCCGGGAGACTGCTCATGGCACACCTGTCGATTTCCCCCTCCGCCGCCGACCAGATCCGTGTCGTGCTGGCCGAGCGCGGCCACGGCCTTGGCCTGCGCGTCTCGGTCAAGCCCAGCGGCTGCTCCGGCTACAGCTACGTGCTCGACTTCGCCGATGAGGCCAACGAGGAAGATGTCGTCTTCGTCGATCACGGCGCGACTGTCTATGTCGACAGCGAAGCGCTGGCCGTGCTCGACGGCTCCGAAGTGGACTACGTCAAGGACGGTCTGAACCGCTACTTCCGCTTCAACAACCCCAACGTCAAGGACGAGTGTGGTTGTGGCGAGAGCTTCAGCGTGTAGACCTGGCTCAGCGTGTAGACCTGGCTCAGCGTGTAGACCTGGCTCAGCGTGTAGATCCAGCATCAGCGTATAGAGCTGGCTCAGCGCGTAGAGCGTCATTGCAGACAAGACGCCTGCCATCCGCGCGTCATCCAGTATCCGCATGATGGATGCAGTGGATGACGCGAGCAGCTATAATGCCGCCCACTTTTGTCGAGCCCTGCGTCGACAGAGCCCTTTTTCCGCCGCAAGGCCCCAGGCCGTGCGGCTCTTCAAAGCTTGTCTCAGGAGATTCACCATGACCCAGCGTACTCTGTCCATCATCAAGCCGGACGCCGTCGCCAAGAACGTGATCGGCGAGATCTACTCTCGCTTCGAGAAGGCCGGTCTGCAGATCGTCGCTTCCAAGATGGTTCACCTGTCCAAGGAACAGGCCGAAGGCTTCTACGCTGAGCACAGCGAACGTGGCTTCTTCGGTGAGCTGGTCGGCTTCATGACCTCCGGCCCGGTCATGATCCAGGTGCTGGAAGGCGAAGACGCCATCACAAAGAACCGCGACCTGATGGGCGCTACCAACCCGAAGGAAGCAGAAGCTGGCACCATCCGTGCAGACTTCGCCACTTCCATCGACGCCAACGCCGTTCACGGTTCTGACGCGCCGGAATCCGCTGCTCGCGAAATCGCCTACTTCTTCGGCGACAACGAAATCTGCCCGCGCGGTTGATTTCGCCTTGTGCGCCTGATGATGTCTGTCCCTTGCGGGCGTGATATCACCAGCCGTGCATGACTCGACGGCCCTGCCTGCGTGGCGGGGCCGTCGTGGTATCGGACGTGCTGAAGCGTCGTGCGCCAACCTGCATTCCCTGAAGCAGATTCGACGCTTGAGCAGGTCCGATACGCTTTTCTTGAAGCCCTGCAGCTACCTCCGCCAGTGCCGTGCGGCCATTCCCTGCCCATTGCCTGACTGCGAGTGTCCATTGAGGTCCGCGATTCATCGCCACCTCCGCTGACAGCGCCACCCTGCAGACGTCTATCCTTGTGGCTGACGCCTGCCCATCCCTGACACGACCGGCCCGAGACCATGACTGATACCACTGCAACCGCTACCGATGCCGCGGCACCTGCCGACGTGAAGCTCACCAACCTGCTTGGCCTGCCGCGCCCGGCGATGGAAGCCTTCTTCGAGAGCATCGGCGAGAAGAAATTCCGCGCCACCCAGGTGATGAAATGGATTCACCAGGAAGGCGTCGACAGCTTCGACGAGATGACCAATCTCGCCAAGCCCCTGCGCGAACGCCTCAAGCAGGTCGCCGAGATTCGCGCGCCGGGCATCGTCTATGAAGGCGAGTCCAAGGACGGTACCCGCAAGTGGGTACTGGAAGTCAGCGACGGCAGCTATGTCGAGACCGTGCTGATTCCGTCCGAGAACGGCAATCGTCGCACCCTGTGCGTGTCTTCCCAGGTCGGCTGCTCGCTGGACTGCAGCTTCTGCTCCACCGGCAAGCAGGGCTTCGAGCGTGACCTGACCGCCGCCGAGATCATCGGCCAGGTGTGGGTCGCCACCCGTGGCGCCGAAGACCGCAAGGACACCCGCAAGCGTCCAGTCACCAACGTGGTGATGATGGGCATGGGCGAGCCGCTGATGAACTACGACAACGTCGTGCCGGCAATGAAGCTGATGCTGGACGACAACGCCTATGGCCTGTCCAAGCGTCGCGTCACCCTCTCCACCTCCGGTGTGGTGCCCAAGCTGGACCAGCTCGGCGACGAGATGGACGTCAGCCTGGCGATCTCGCTGCACGCGGCCAACGATGAACTGCGCAACGTGCTGGTGCCGATCAACCGCAAGTGGAACATCCGCGCGCTGCTCGACTCCTGCCATCGCTACCTGGCCAAGTGTGACGACGCGCGTATCGTCACCATCGAGTACACCCTGATCAAGGACGTCAACGACCAGATCCAGCACGCCGAGGAACTGGCCGCGCTGCTCGACGAGCTGCCGTGCAAGATCAACCTGATCCCGTTCAACCCGTTCCCGCATTCCGGTTACGAGAAGCCGTCACGCAATCAGGTGATGCGCTTCCAGCAGCGTCTCTATGAGCTGGGCTACACCGCCCCGGTGCGCGCGACACGTGGCGATGACATCGACGCCGCCTGTGGCCAGCTGGTCGGTCAGGTCAAGGACCGCACCCGTCGCGCCGAGCGTTACATCAACGCCATCCAGCTCGACGCCGACTGAGCCAGAGCACTTGTCGGGGCCAGATACCTGAGGCCACCACGGTGACTCCCAGCGCCAGCCATGAGCTTTTCATGGCTGGCGTTTTCGCGCGGGGAAGCCGCAAATGGCCCATGGGGATGCCTGCCGCGCGACTGTGACGACCCCCACCGCCCTGCCTGACAAACCCGCCTTGACTTGTCTGGAGTGCAGCGCTTTGATGGAGGCGCTTCTGTTGCCTGCAGCGATCCTCGCCCGCAGGCAGATCACGAGCCTTATCTCGCGAGGATTGCATGTCGAGTCGTCTGCCACTTCATCGCTTTTCCCGCCGCGGCGCCACGGCGCGAGTTCGCGGCATGCTGCTGTGCCTGAGTCTTGCCGGCCTGACCCTGTCGGGCTGCGCGACGCGCGTGGAAACCAATGACCCTTACGCGGCCCCCGATGACAACAAGGCATCGACGGCCTATGTGGAACTTGGCGAGGCCTATCTGAGTCGTAATCAGTTGCAACGCGCGGACAATGCCTTCCAGAAGGCACTCAAGCTGCAGCAGGGGAATGCCGAAGCCAAGGCCGGGCTGGCGATGATCTATCAGCGTCAGGGCGAGAACGTGCTGGCAGATGACTACTTCAAGCAGTCCATCGCCAGTGACCCCTCGTTCACGCGGGCACGCAACAACTATGCGGCATTCCTGTACTCGCGCGGGGAATACGTCGCCGCCTGCGAGCAGCTGGAAAAAGCCACGCAGGATCTGACCTATGATAACCGCGGCCAGCTCTACACCAACCTGGGGCGCTGTCAGCTGCAGCTGGGCAAGACGAGCGAGGCACGGGCGAACTTCGATCGTGCCGTCAAGATCAACCCGCGGGAAGCCGAGGCGTGGCTCGCCAAGGCGCGCATGGAACATGAAGCCGGTGACGATGACGCTGCCCAGCAGGCGCTGAGCCGATATTTCCGACTGAACGGCACCGACAGTGACAGTCTGGAACTGGCCGTGGATGTCGCCGTGGCACGCGGTGATGCACGTCTGGCGGACCTCTACGGCCGACAGCTGGAGCAGATCAGAACACGCGAGGCCGGACGCGCGGTCATCCGCACACCATGAAACCGGGGCTCGGGCGTGGCGTGACGCGGGAAACGCCCTGCGCGCCCGGCTCACCGGGCGTCACTCGGCGACAGGTTGCTTCGTTGAGGCACCGGAAGACCGAAATGCCGGTGAAAATTCTGGCCCGGCCTTGGTATAGTGCCGACGTCAACATGGCATGACGGCTTGCCATCGCCGACGAGGTCACGTCACCGTCGTGGCATGTCAGCTCGACAGCCGGAGCGGATGGTCACTCCTGTTGGCAGTCACCCGTTTTCACGACCATCGTTCACAGCAGTTGTTTACAGTAACTGTTCACAGCAATACCGGAAGAGTACCCGGACAGGTATCCGGTCGTCCGTTCTTCCCTACAAGGATGCGCCATGAGCGAACATCAGCCCTCCCCTGACATGTCCGTCAGCGACACACTGCCTGGCAAGCTTCTCAAGGCTGAGCGGGAGCATCAGGGGCTGTCACGTGATGAAGTGGCAACACAGCTCAACCTGCGCCCCAGTCTGGTCGATGACCTGGAACGCGACCACTACGACCAGATCCCCATCGCGGCCTACCGCCGCGGTTACCTGCGCGCCTATGCCCGCTTGCTGGGCATGGATGAGAAAGCGGTCGTCGGCCAGTACAATGCCCAGTTCGGCACCACCGAGGTGGAGCGCCATCCTCCTGCGATGAGCCCCTCGGTGCGCCCGCCCGGCAAGCTGGGCAAGTACCTGTTTCGACTCGTCAGCCTGCTGGTCATCGCCGGACTGATCGGCCTCAGCTACGTCTGGTGGCAGAGTGGAGACTATGGACGCACCTCACCGTCAGAGACGTCCGACGCCGCCCCCCTCAGCGAAGGCGCGACCGACGATGGCTCACCGGTCGTCAATGCCGATGGCTCGATCGAGCTGACCCTCTCCCAGACGGCAGCAGCGCCTGCCACTGACGATGCCGGGGAGGCCAGCGCCGGCGAATCCGTCGCGACGACACCCGGGGCGACTCCGGCCACGACTGGCGGCGACGTCAGCGAAACCGGCACCACGCCGGCGGATGCCAGCCTCGCGGCGGACACCGCAAGCGACACCGCGGCTGCCGGCGCAGAGGACACGACAGAACCGCAAGCGGTACAGGAAGCTACCGCCCCTGCCCCTGCCCCTGCCGCTGACCCGCGCAAGCTGACACTGACCTTCAATACGGATTCCTGGACCGATATCCGTGATGCTGATGGCAAGAAACTGCTTTACGGCACCAACCCGCCAGGCAGCAGCAAGACGCTGGAAGGCAAGCCGCCTTTCAAGCTCACCATCGGCAAATCTGCGGGCGTCGTCCTTGAATACATGAACGAGCCGGTTGATCTGAAAAGCGCCACACGCGGCACCGTCGCCAAACTCACACTCGGTGAATGATCCGGAATCCCATGCATAGTCACTCCCCCATCAAGCGCCGCGTCTCGCGCAAGATTCATGTCGGCAACGTCGCCGTCGGCGGCGATGCACCGATTTCCGTGCAGAGCATGACCAATACCGACACCAACGATGTCGCCGCCACCGTCGCGCAGATCAAGCGCCTCGAGGATGCCGGTGCCGATATCGTGCGTGTCAGCGTGCCGGACATGGATGCCGCTGAAGCCTTCGGTCGCATCAAGCAGCAGAGCAACATCCCGCTGGTGGCCGATATCCACTTCGACTACAAGATCGCCCTGCGCGTCGCCGAGCTCGGCGTGGATTGCCTGCGCATCAACCCGGGCAACATCGGCCGTGAAGACCGTGTGCGTGCCGTGGTCAGTGCCGCACGTGACAACGGTATCCCGATCCGCATCGGCGTCAACGCAGGCTCCCTGGAAAAGGACCTCCAGAAGAAATACGGCGAACCGACGCCGGCCGCGCTGGTCGAATCCGCCATGCGCCACATCGATCACCTCGATCGCCTTGATTTCCAGGAATACAAGGTCAGCGTCAAGGCCAGCGACATCTTCATGGCCGTCGCCGCCTATCGCGATCTGGCCACGCGCATCGAACAGCCGCTGCACCTGGGGATCACCGAAGCCGGCGGTCTGCGTTCCGGTACCGTGAAATCCTCCATCGGCCTCGGTATGCTGCTGATGGACGGCATCGGCGACACCATTCGTGTCTCGCTGGCCGCGGACCCGGTCGAGGAGATCAAGGTCGGCTTCGACATGCTCAAGAGTCTCAAGCTGCGTGCCAAGGGCATCAACTTCATTGCCTGCCCCAGCTGCTCACGTCAGAACTTCGACGTCATCAAGACCATGAACGAGCTGGAGAATCGCCTCGAGGACGTGCTGACGCCGCTGAACGTCTCGGTGATCGGCTGTGTCGTCAACGGCCCCGGTGAAGCCAAGGAGACCGATGTCGGTCTGACCGGCGGCAGCCCGGCGAATCTGGTCTATCTGGACGGCAAGCCGGCCAGCAAGCTGACCAACGACACGCTCGTCGATGACCTGGAACGTCTGATTCGAGACAAGGTCGCCGAAAAAGAGGCCCGTGAGGCCGATACCATCATCCGCCAGGGCTGAGCACGTCTCAGTCGGCTTGCGCATCATCACGATGCGCCTTCGTCTCCCCGCCTGACGTCATGCTGTTGCATGCCGCTGCCGCGGGGAGATGCGCAAGGATTCAGGAGAGAACGTTGAGCACCAAGATCCAGGCCATCCGTGGCATGAACGACCTGCTGCCGGACCACTCACCGGTATGGCAATACTTCGAACGCCAGGTGCAGACCCTGATGGGCCAGTACGGCTATCGCGAGATTCGCACGCCCATCGTCGAGCAGACGGCGCTGTTCAAGCGCTCCATCGGCGAGGTGACCGACATCGTCGAGAAGGAGATGTACACCTTCGAGGATCGCAACGGCGACAGCCTGACCCTGCGGCCGGAAGGCACGGCCAGCTGCGTGCGCATGGCGATGGAGAACGGTCTGGTCCACAACCAGATCCAGCGCCTGTGGTATGCCGGCCCCATGTTCCGCCACGAGCGCCCGCAGAAAGGCCGTTATCGTCAGTTCCATCAGGTGGGTGTCGAAGCCTACGGCATGGATGGCCCGGACATCGATGCCGAGATGATCCTGATCTCGGCACGCCTGTGGCGTCAGCTGGGCCTGCTGGAGCACGTCACGCTCGAACTGAACTCACTGGGTAGCCTGGAAGCACGTGCTGCCTATCGTGACCTGCTGATCGAATACTTCGAGCAGCATCTGGATGTGCTCGACGAGGACGCCAAGCGTCGCCTGCACAGCAATCCGCTGCGCATTCTCGATACCAAGAACCCGGACATGGCCGCCGTCGTCGATGCCGCGCCGCGTCTCGGCGATCACCTGGATGAAGCTTCCCGCGTGCACTTCGAGGGCCTCAAGGCACGTCTCGATGCGGCGGGCATCCAGTACGTCATCAATCCGCGCCTGGTACGTGGCCTGGATTACTATTCGCGCAGCGTGTTCGAGTGGACCACCACCGCACTGGGCAGCCAGGGCACCGTGTGTGCCGGTGGCCGCTATGACAGCCTGTTCGAACAGCTGGGTGGCAAGCCGGTACCGGCGGTCGGCTTCGCCATGGGTGTCGAGCGCCTGATCCTGCTGCTCGAGACACTGGAACTGGTCCCGGAGGCCGTGCGTGAGACCGTCGATGTCTATCTGATGTCGATGGGCGAGCAGGCCGAAGCCGAATCCATGCGTCTGGCCGAAGATCTGCGCAGCGCCCTGCCCGACCTGCGCCTCGTGCTGCATTGCGGCGGCGGCAGCTTCAAGAGCCAGATGAAGAAGGCCGACAAGAGCGGCGCACGCGTGGCATTGATTCTCGGTGAGAATGAAGTCATCGAAGGGACCGTGGGACTCAAGTTCCTGCGCGAGGAGCGTGATCAGGAAACCCTGAATCAGCGCGCCCTCGGCGAGCGTCTCGCGAGTGTCTTCAGCGCCTGAGACAGCCAGTGAATATCCGGCGGGGCCAGTGCGCCCCGCCTCCCGAATGCATGTGCCGGCGTACCGGCCAGGTCAAGGAGACCGCCCGTGGCGGAAGAGCTCAGAAGCGAAGAAGAACAGCTTGAGGCCATCAAGCGCTGGTGGAGCGAGAACGGCAAGTCACTGATCGCCGGTGTCGTGCTGGCCGGTGCCGGCATCTTTGCCTTCAAGGCCTGGCAGAATTACGAGGCCAGTCAGTCCGAGGCAGCCTCCATGCGCTATCAGCAGCTGATCAGCCTCGTCAGTCAGCCCACGCTGGAAGATGCGGGTGTCCAGCGGGCACGCAACCTGATCAGTGAGCTGGAAAGCGAGCACGCCGACAGTCTCTATACCCAGATGGCCCATCTGCTGGATGCCAGCATGTCGGTGAAGGCCGATGACCTCGACGCTGCCGCCAAGGCACTGCAGAGCGTGGTGGACAGCGACGCCGACAGCTATCTCAAGGGGCTGGCCAGCCTGCGTCTGGCCCGACTCCATGTGGAGCTCGGCGAGCAGGACAAGGCCTTGAGCCTGCTGGAGAACCCGCCCACGACCCTCGCGGCACAGGCCGCCGCCGTGCGCGGGGATGCACTGGTGGCACAAGGCAAGCGTGATGAAGCCGTCGCGGCCTATCAAGAAGCCAGCCGCCTGTCCGAGCAGAGCGGCCAGCCGGTCTACGGGCTGGATCTGAAACTCGCCGACCTCGCCGTGGAGAGCCCGTCATGAAACTGAATCACCGCCTGTCGCTGCCTGTGTCACTGCTGACCGTCAGCCTGTTGGCCGGTTGCGCCAGCAGTGCCCAGCCAGAGTATGCCCCCAAGGAACTCGTCGACTTCGATGCCACGGTGGCGCTGGATTCCGCCTGGAGCGAATCGGTCGGCAACGGCCTGGGTCGCGCTCACTACCCGCTGGCCCCCATCGTGGCCAATGACCGGCTGTTCGTGGCGGCAGAAGAGGGTGAGCTGGAAGCCTTCGATGCCAAGACCGGCGACGAGGTCTGGCAGATCACCCTGCCGGCCGGCATCACCAGTGCATTGAATGCCGACCCGTCTCGTCTGTATGTCGGTACCCGCGATGGCAAGGTCAGCGCCATTGACCAGCAGGACGGCAGCATCGAATGGAGCACGCGAGTCTCCAGCGAAGTGCTGGCCGCACCTCAGTACAACGAGGAGCTGATCGTGGTGCAGAGCGTCGATGGCAGCGTGACCGCACTGGATCGCTTCACCGGCGAGGAACAGTGGGTCTATTCCGCGACCATCCCCGCGTTGACGCTGCGCGGCACCGGCGCACCGCGCGTCATCCAGCCGGTCACCTTCGCCGGCTTCGCCAATGGCAAGCTCGTGACCCTGGACAACCGCTCGGGTCAGGAGCTGTGGGACCTGCGGGTCGCGGTGCCCTCCGGGCGTACCGAAGTGGACCAGCTGGTGGATCTGGATGGCCAGCCGGTGCTGACCCGTGACGGTCGCCTGTACGTCACCAGCTACAACGGCCGTCTGATCGCGCTGGATGCTCGCAATGGCGAGCCGCTGTGGGACAAGCCTTCCTCCAGCTACCTGACACCGATCGTCGTGGGTGACTACCTGTTCAGCATCGACAACGCCAGCCACATCCTGGCGATGGATGCCAACACCGGCAACGTGCTGTGGAAATCGGAAGACCTCGAGGGTCGCTGGCTGACCTCACCCGCCTTCATCGATGGCAAGCTGGTGGTGGGAGATTATGAAGGCTACGTGCACCTGATCGATGCCCAGAGTGGGGAAATGGCTGGCCGCTACGACGTCGGTGGCGACGGCATCAGCATCACGCCGCTCACCGAAGGCAAGCGCATCTTCGTCTACACCAATGATGGCGAGCTGACCGCACTGGATCTCGAAGCTCCCTGAGTCCGGTCGGGAAGCCTCTGCAACGCATCAACGGCAGCCCCAGTGCTGCCGTTGATGCGTTGTGGGCACGCAATGCCGTCTACGCCATTGGTAGCGTCATGCTCGCAGTGCTAGAATACCGCCCCCGCTGACCACACGAGTCGGCTGACGCGCCAAGGTGTCGGCAGATTCGCTGAACTCAGCCACGAGATCATTTCCGCAGAGAGTGCCAAGGCCCACTCTGCGGGCCATACTGGAGACACGCCTCGTCAGGCGCCTGCCGACGACGCCCTTCAGTGACCCAAGTCCGATATCATCGCTATCGCCCTGCCTGCACAAGGTGCTTTCCAGCCGTCATGGTTCGAAGCAGACCGCCCGGGGCCGGCATCGATGCTATCCCTGCGAATGCTGTGAGATTTCATGAACCCCGTGATCGCCCTGGTCGGCCGCCCGAATGTCGGCAAGTCGACGCTATTCAATCGCCTCACCAAGACCCGTGATGCCCTGGTCGCCGACTTCCCGGGCCTGACCCGTGACCGCAAGTACGGCACCGGCAAGGTCGGTGGCAAGCCCTACACCGTCATCGACACCGGCGGCATCAGCGGTGACGAGGAAGGTATCGACCTGATGATGGCGGGCCAGTCGCTGGCCGCCATCGATGAGGCCGACATCGTGCTGTTCATGGTCGACGCGCGCGCCGGCCTGAACATGGCCGATGAAGCCATCGCCAACCACCTGCGCATCAACCAGAAGAAGACCTGGCTGGTGGTCAACAAGACCGACGGCATGGACGAGGAAATCGGCAAGTCCGACTTCTGGACCCTGGGTCTGGGTGACCCGCGCGCCATCGCCGCCGAGCATGGCCGCAACGTCACCACGTTATTGGAAGAGGTGCTCTCGCCCTACCCGGAAGTCGAGGAAGGCGAAGACGAGGACCTGCATCCGGAGCTGGATGACCGCGGCGTGCGCATCGGCATCATCGGTCGCCCGAATGTCGGCAAGTCGACGCTGGTCAACCGCCTGCTGGGCGAGGAGCGCGTGGTCGTCTTTGATCAGGCCGGCACCACCACCGACGCCGTGGAGATTCCCTTCGAGCGTCGTGGCAAGCCGTATCTGCTGGTCGATACCGCGGGGATCCGTCGCCGCAAGAACGTGCGCGAAGTGGTGGAGAAGTTCTCCATCATCAAGACCCTGGAAGCGATCAAGAAGTGCAACGTCGCCGTGATGGTGCTCGATGCCCGTCAGGGACTGGTCGAGCAGGATCTCCACCTGCTGGACTTCGTGCTGACCAGCGGTCGCGCTCTGGTGCTGGTGGTCAACAAGTGGGATGGCCTGGAAAGCGAAGCCAAGGAGAAGATGCGTTCCGAGATCAAGCGTCGCCTGGGCTTTGCCGACTACGCCGACCTGCACTTCATCTCCGCACTGCACGGTACGGCGGTGGGTGACCTCTACCCGTCCATCGACCGCGCCTTCGAGAGTGCCGTGGCCCGCTGGTCGACCAAGCGCCTGACCACCCTGCTGCAGGATGCCACTCAGGCGCACCAGCCGCCGATGGTCAACGGCCGTCGCATCAAGCTGCGCATGGCGCACCAGGGCGGCGCCAATCCGCCGCTGATCGTGGTGCACGGCAACCAGACCAACAAGCTGCCGGAAGCCTACAAGCGCTATCTGACCAACACCTTCCGCAAGGTGCTCAAGGTCAAGGGCACGCCGATGCGCTTTGAGTTCCGCTCAGGCGACAACCCCTTCGACGGCGCCCAGGGCAGCGATGACCGCGAGCGCGCGAAAGAGCGTTCACTGGCGCGCACCAAGGAAGCCCGCAAGGAACGCAAGCAACGCCGCTGATGGCGTGAACTACGCCTGTGTGACGGCAGACTAGCGGATCTGATCCGCTAGTCTGCCCCATGAAAAAGCCGCCCCTGCAGATGACTGCAGGGGCGGCTTTTTCATGGAGCGAGCATTGTCGTCTCAAGCACCTCAATCGCCAAGCACCAGAATCATGCCTCTAGTGTCTTCTGTCCCGCCCACAGATTGGCGAACTGCCAGGCAGCACGCCCGCTGCGCACCCCGCGCTGAGTGGCGTAACGCAACGCCTCGGCACGCGCCGCCTCGTCGAAGCTGCCCGCGCCGAGACGCCATTCCACCCAGTGCTGACAGGTCTCCAGGTAGGCATCCTGATTGAAGGGATGGAAGGCCAGCCACAGGCCGAAGCGGTCCGACAGCGAGATCTTCTCTTCCACCGCATCGCCATGATGCAGCTCGCCATCGACGATATGGGTGTCGTGATTGTCGCTCATGTGCTCCGGCAGCAGATGACGACGGTTGGACGTGGCGTACAGCAGCACGTTCTCCGGCGGGCCCGTCAGGGTGCCATCCAGCACGCTCTTGAGCGCCTTGTAGGCGTCATCGCTACCCTCGAAGGACAGGTCATCACAATAGACGATGAAGCGGTGCGGCTGTTGTGCCAGCTCGGCGACCAGCCCCGGCAGTGCCGGCAGGTCGTGACGGTCTATCTGGATCAACCGCAGGCCTTCACTGCCCAGGGTGTTGAGCAGCGCACGTACCAGCGATGACTTGCCGGTGCCACGCGCGCCCCACAGCAGCGCGTGGTTGGCCGGCCGACCCGCCAGGAAGGCGCGGGTATTGGCCAGCAGCTCGCGCTTCTGACGGGCGATGCCGAGCAGATCCTCGAGCGTCAGGGCATCACGCGGCGCGATCGGGGTCAGGCGGCCGCCCAGGGGGTGGCGGGTCCACAAGGCG
The DNA here is from genome assembly GCF_001720485.1 of Cobetia marina. Taxonomy (GTDB): domain Bacteria; phylum Pseudomonadota; class Gammaproteobacteria; order Pseudomonadales; family Halomonadaceae; genus Cobetia; species Cobetia marina. The sequence continues at coordinate 628,695 of NZ_CP017114.1, read as the reverse complement.
GCGACGTCTCGTGTCCAGTCCACCTCGACAGCCGTCGGCGGCAGCATCGGCTCCAGACGGTCCAGCAACTGCGAGAGGCGGTGTTCAAACTCTGGTGACATGATGACTCCCTGTCAGGTACATGGGGCAAGGGCCGTGGCAGGCCCATGAGATCGCGCCCAGTATCTCATGCCCGGCGAGCCCGTCTGGCCTGACGTTGCTGTGATCTCAGCAACGTATCATTTCGCTGACTGCACCACTGCGCCTATCCGGTTATGCTGTCTGCACGTTTCTTGCACGTTCAGCACCGCCTTGCCGTGCACTCGAAGGTTGTCATCGTCACCATTGCCAGGAGGCCTCAATGCCAGGATTGCTCGATCACTCATCTCCCCGCGCCCTGCGCCGTCTGCTCCCGTTGGCGGCTCTTGCGGCGTCCGTCACCCTGAGTGCCTGCGCCAGTTCTCCTCTGGGCCGAAGCCAATTGACGCTCTATTCGGATCAGGAGCTGGAGAAGATGGGAGAAGCCAGCTTCAGCAAGTACCAACAGGAGCTGCCGGTGGTGGAAGGCCGCCAGGATGCCTATGTCAGCTGCGTGGCAGATGCCGTGACCGCCAAGGTGCCCGCCAGCTATGGCATCAGCGAGTGGCAGGTCAAGGTATTCGAGGATGACTCTGCCAATGCCTTCGCACTGCCGGGCGGCTACATCGGCGTCAACACCGGTCTGCTGGAAGTCGCCGAGAATCAGGATCAGCTGGCGACCGTCATCGGCCATGAGATCGCCCACGTGCTGGCCCGCCATGCCAATGAGCGCGTCTCGACCCAATCCCTGACGTCCGCAGGTCTTTCCCTGACCCAGGCACTGGCCGGGCTGGAAGGCACCGGTGGTGATCAGCTCATGGGATTGCTGGGCATGGGCGCCGAATATGGCGTGCTCAAGCCGTTCTCGCGTTCACATGAGTCCGAAGCCGACCTGCTGGGGCTGGACCTGATGGCCGAAGCCGGCTTTGACCCACGTGCCAGCATCAAGCTGTGGGCCAACATGAACGCCTCCGGTGGCGCTCAGCCTCCGGTCTGGATGTCCACTCACCCCAGTGACGAGCAGCGCATGACCGCGCTCAACGAGCGCCTCGAGACCGCATTGCCGACCTACCAGCAGGCACGGGCCGCCGGCGAGAAGCCCAACTGCGACAGGCTGCGCTGAGCCGGCTTACGCAGGAGAACGTCCCCGTCTTCCAGAGGCGCCTGTCGGGCGCCTCTGGCATCTCTGCCGCGCATTCATCGATCTCGTGTCCCGACGTCTCACCGCCGTCCGCCACTCTGAATCCGGACGACCCCACCAGGCGCATGAATGTAAAAAGGTGGCGCCAAATGTGTCGATATACGCGTTGTGAGTGGCGACGTTGCTAGTCTTCAGACATGCGCTCACCTCCCCCCCGAGAAATGTCACCGTGAGCGTCCTCTCGCCCCCAGCCAAGGATGTATCACATGACGCGACATGCACTCATCATCGACGATGATCCGGACTTTCGTGAGCTGATCGCCGGACTGCTTTCCACCTTCGGATTCAGCTGCATGGAAAGTGAGGGACTGCAGGACATCGCCTGTGACCCTTCCTCTCTGCAGGCAGACCTCATCCTGGTGGATTATGAACTGGGGGACTTCACCGGCGCTGATGTTCTCAGCTATCTGCGTGAGCGCAATGTCGAGGCGGGCATCATTCTGATGAGCGCCTGTCACGATGACGACATGCAGGCGATGATCAATCAGGGCCGACGCAGTGGCCTGGACATGCTGGGACAGCTCAGCAAGCCGTTCGATCTCAAGCATCTGGCGTCCATGCTCAATGATCTCGATGAACACCATAATCCGCTGACGCTCGCGGAGCTGGATGAGGCCCTGGCCCAGCAGCAGCTGCATCTCGTCTATCAACCCAAGATCGATCTTGCCAGTGGCCAGCTGAGTGGCGCCGAGGCCCTCGTGCGTTGGCAGCATCCTCTGCGCGGCATGGTCATGCCCAACCAGTTCATCGCCCTGGCGGAGCGCAGCAATCGCATCGAATCGCTTACCTGGCAGGTCATCAATCAGGGATTCGGTCAGCAGCAGGAGTGGCAATCACAGGGCCTCACGCTGAATCTGGCGCTCAATCTTTCCCCACAACTGCTGCGCTCGCGTGACATGCTGAAGAAGCTTGATGCACTTGCCAGCCAGCATCAGGTCGACCCCCATACGATCACCCTGGAGCTCACGGAAAGTTGCGGCATAGACTGTCTGACCTACGCCCGCCATCTCCTGAACGCCATTCGCGAGCGCGGTTATCGCCTGGCACTGGATGACTTCGGTACCGGCTTCTCCTCGATGATGCAGCTCTACAATCTGCCCTTTGACGAGCTGAAGATCGACCAGTGCTTCGTCGGCCGCAGCGATAGCCACCCGGAAGCCCGTGCCATCACGCGCACCATCGTCGAGCTTGGCCAGCGACTCAATCTCGCTGTCGTCGGGGAAGGCATCGAGACGACACAGCAACGCGACTACCTCTGCGATACTCGCTGCAATCTCGGCCAGGGCTATCTCTTCGCGCGGCCCATGACAGTCACCGACTTCAATGCCTGGAGCCACTGCCCACCCACTGCCGTCAGCGCCCTCATCCAGCGCCATGCGCCTTCCGTTCACTGACAGACAGGCTTCCCATCAACGCATGCCCGGATCAAGAAAGCCGACTCGAGCAAGCGGATGCTCCTTCAAGACAGAAACGCCACTCATGTCACCATGGGTGGCGTTTCTGTCTTGCGAGCCCTGCACTTCCTGCACTCCCTGCACTTCCTGCACTCTTTTCTCTTCCGCTTCACTTCCCTTCGCTCGCCTATCGCCCTCACATGAGGACACCTGCAAAAGGCACTTCAGGAGAAAAAGCCCTTCAGGAGAGCAAATATCCCTGCTCGAGAAGACTGTCGCGCGTCGGCACACTCAAGGCGCGCAGCGTGGCGACATGATGATGGGCCCGGGTCATGTCTTCGGAGATCGCGGCCTCCTCCAACGCCCTGGCACCGCTGGCGATACCGCTGCATCCCAACGAAGCAGAGGCCCCTTTCAGGGAATGCGCTTCCCGCTTGAGCTCCCCGAGATCCCTCTGCTGTAGCAGGGTCAACATCACGTCGAGTCGCCCCTCGAGGCGCGTCAGGTAATTGCTCAACAGTCGTGAGTAAGCCTCGCGACTCAGGGTGGCAAGCAGCTCCTGACAGGTCGCCTGCTGAAGCAGCGATGACGGGTTGCCCTTCAGGTCACACTGATCAGAGGCCGGATCGGCGCCAGCATGTGTCTCATCAGATGACGGCTCCGTACTGAGAGGCGCCGCTTGCTCCTCCGCCAGGCTCGCCATGGCGAGAACTTCCGTGCCAGATTTCGCGTCAGACTCCGCGCCAGAGCCCACGCCAGCGTCCACGGGAATCTCCTGCTGGCGGGACGTCAGATATTGGTGCAGCACCTGCTGCAGGTCATCACGAGTGAAGGGCTTGTGCAGGACACCGTCCATTCCGGCCTCGATGCAACGGCGTGCATCTTCCTGCATCACGTTGGCGGTCATCGCGATGATCGGCAGGCGGGTCGCGGACGTCTCGGCTTCCCGTTGACGCCAGCGTCGTGTCGTCTCCAGACCATCCAGCACTGGCATCTGCATGTCCATGAAGATCAGATCAACCTCATGGTCCGCCTGCGACAGCCAGGCCAGCGCCTGCTCACCCTCCTCGACGATCGTGACCTGCTGCCCCAGATATTCCAGCATTGCGCGAGCCAGCGACTGATTGACCTCGTTGTCTTCCACCACCAGAACGCGGGCCTCGGGCAAGGGGGCTTCCCTCGCCGTCTGCTGGGGGCAGGCCTCGGAGGCTGTCAGCACCGGCAACGGCACGCGACACCAGAATCGACTGCCGAGGCCAAGATGACTCTCCACGCCGATCTCTCCACCCATTGCCTCCACCAGCCGCTTGCAGATGGCCAACCCCAGCCCGGTCCCTTCATGGCGACGTGCCATCGAGGTATCCACCTGGGTGAAGGGGGCAAACAGCTGACTCACCTGGTCAGAGGCGATACCGCAACCGCTGTCGTGGACCTCGAAATGAAGGGTCTCGTCCTCTTGCGACGACACCCGCAACCGGATGGTCCCCTGGGGACAGAACTTGAACGCGTTGTTGAGCAGGTTGGTCAGCACCTGGCGCAGACGATTGACGTCTCCCTCGACCCAGACAGGCAGGTCATCGGCACGCTCCTCCAGGAAGATGCGCGAGCACCCCTTGACGGCACCGTCTGCCTGACGGGTGTAATGCGCGGACAATGACTCGAGAAAGTCGGGCAGCGAGAAGCAGCGCCGGTCCAGCTCCAGCTTGCCGGCCTCGATCTTGGAGTAATCCAGCACGTCATTGATGACGGCCTGCAGACTCTCGGCACTCTGACGCAGCATCACCAGATATTGCTGCCCACGCTGGGTCGAGACTTCCTCACCGATGAGGTCCGATACGCCGACCATGCCGTTGAGAGGCGTGCGTATTTCATGACTCATGATCGCCATGAATTCCGACTTGGCACGACTGGCGGCCTGCGCCAGCTGCACCATGCCATCCAGCTCCTGAGTACGCTCCTCCAGCTTGCGGGTCTTGGAGGCCCGCCCGCGACTCTCGACGATCAGAGCGACCACCAGGACAGTGCCGCTGAGGGTCATCAGCAGGACCAGTGACAGCGCGAGTGCATACAGATTGAGAAGCTCCGTACGCTCCTTCGTGCGCTGCAAGGCAGCCTCCGCGTTGATATCCAGCAGCAGCTTGCCTGTCTGCTCCTGAAGAGAGACCAGGCGACTGAGCAGCTGCGCGTAGAGTGCCTCTTCACGCTGCTGACGACTCGCAAGCTCCATGATGCCGTTGTCCAGCACCTCGATTCTGGGCAGCATCGCCAGCAGCTGGACATGCAGTTCCGGCATCCCCGCCAGCATGCTGCCGAGTTGACCGTTCTGCAGCAGCTGTACCCGGCTGTACAGGATGTCCAGACGCAACAGCAGCTCACTGTCATCCATCAGTTCCGGTGGCGTGGGAGACTGCTGCTCCTCGGCCACCACCATGCGCAGCTCGCGTACCTCCCTGTCGAACTGATAGACCGCCCAGATCAGGTTCTCGCGCAGCTTGTGCTCAAGGGCCTGCTGGCGTTGGTAGACCAGCACGCCAGTCACCAGTGCCGAGACGAAAAACAGCGTCGCGGCAATGGCGATGGCGGTTCTGAAATGCAGAGAACGAAGAGGATTCATGCACAGGCATCCTGCCAGAGCTCATCAGACGGAGCGGAGAATGTGGGCTCAGCGTTCGATGACGATCCGCTTCACCTGCCAGACAGAGCGAGTCATGATTTCCTCGTTGAGGAGATCCGGCTGCTCGCTGAAGGGATAGATGATGAAGATCGGGCCATTGTCGCGTACCCGAAGACGCTTGCCCTCGGCCTGCATGGCCAGTATCACCGGGTAGTCGAAGTAATCCTGCACCGGGGCATTGGCCGCGTAGTCATTGAGCGCGACGATGCGCATGGTGCCACTGTCAACGCCCACCGCCTCCATCAGCGCCGAACCGAGCGGTCCGCTGAAGCTGACTTCACCGTCATGCCATGGCGTGGTGGTCACGGTTTCCCGCTGTGGCAGCGCTTGTAGCATCGCGCGATCGAAATGTGCCTCATCACCGGCATTGACGTGACGGATATCACCCGTGACGCGCAGCACGACCGGCCCTTGCGGTGCTTCCAGCGCCATGGCGAAGGGTGAGAGCGACAACGCCATCAGCAGGAGCCAGTGGCGCATGCGACGTGACGCCAGAATGAAGCGGCGTGAGAGTACGAGAAGAGGCATGAGGGAGACTCCTGTGGATCATGGGTAGCCATTGATCACGGCCAGTGATTCACCGTCGCGAGGCATCATCGCCAATCACGAGCCACCATGAGCAGAGGTGCACGACAGCAAGAGAGCAGCTGGGAACGAGTATAAGCCGCCATCGTCGGGCCAAACGTGAACCATTGTGACGCGGTCTCACGCAAGGGGCGCGTAGACTGCTGGTCATACCCACGCAGGGAGGCAACGACATGCATATCGGCATTCTCGAAGATGACCATGATCAACGTGATTATCTGACCCTGTGTCTCGAGTCCCAGGGGCATGAAGTGGCAGGATTCGAACGCGCGAGCCAACTGTTGCGCGCATTGCGTGAACGCAGCTTCGACCTGCTGATCATCGACTGGCAGCTGCCGGATGCCTGCGGCATGGAACTGACGCGTACGCTGCGCAATGAACACGGCTGGCAGGGGTTGATCCTGTTCATCACCGCAAGCCAGGGAGAGGAGGATGTCGTGCATGCCTTGCAGCATGGTGCCGACGACTTCCTGAGCAAACCCATCAATCCCAGAGAGCTGTCAGCCCGGGTGTCCGCGCTGGGACGACGCCTTGCCAACAGCAAGGCCAGCAATGGATCGCAGGAAGTGGAAGCGCTCCCCGGCCAGTACCGGATCGAACAGGATGAGCACACCATCTGGTGCGGCGAACATCCCGTCAATCTGACGCAGCGCGAATACCGGCTTGCCGTGCTGCTGTTGCGTCGTGTTGGAGAGCTGTTCTCGCGGGCTTACCTGCTCGAGATGGTCTGGGGGATCAATGGCGACATCTCCACCCGCACCGTCGACACCCATATCAGTCGCCTGCGCCGCAAGCTGGAACTCGACGGTCGGCGTGGCCTGCGCCTGAAGAGCGTGTATCAACATGGCTATCGTCTGGAAACCTGCACGCCATCGGCGCTGTCCGCTGCCAGCGCTTGAGAATCGTACCCACCTCCTCGGTATCCACTTTCTTCTCTGCCCCGCAACGCAAGGAGCCGGCACGTCGTTGAACGAAGTGCCGGCTCCTGCATGCATCCCGGCCACCCGGGCTGCAGTCACTGACTGACCTGCCTCAGCGACCTGTCAGCCGCTGACCAGCATCTTGCGCAGCATGTCCGCCACGGGTGCCGTATCCGGGCGCTTGTGGCGCCACAGGAAGTAGGACTCGGCCGCCTGCTCCACCAGCATGCCGAGACCATCCTCGCCCCGTGCCCCCTGCTCGCTGGCCCAGCGCATGAAGACGGTCGGCTCGGCGGCATACATCATGTCGTAGGCCAGCGCCTGCGATGAGAACAACGAATCCGGCAACGGCGGCAACTCACCGCCCAGCGATGCGCTGGTGCCATTGATGACCAGATCGAACTGACCTTCGATGGCCTCGTAGCTGCCACCGGAGAGCTGACAGCCATCTCCCGCCAGGTCCGCGAAGTCCTCGGCCAGCGCGCTGGCCTTGGCAGCGGTGCGATTGGCGATCACCAATGCCGCAGGCTGCTTGGCCAACAGAGGCTCCAGCACGCCACGCACGGCGCCGCCAGCGCCAAGAATCAGGATACGCGCGTCCGTGAGCGGGGCCTCGAGACGCTCGAGGTCACGGGTCAGCCCGACGCCATCAGTGGTATCGCCATACAGCTGGCCATTCTTGCCCAGCAGCAGAGTATTCACGGCACCGGCGCGACGAGCGCGCGGACTCAATACCTCGACCAGCCGATAGGCCTGCTCCTTGAAGGGCATGGTGACATTCGCCCCCTGCCCGCCTTCAGCGACGAACTCGGCCCAGCCAGCCGCGAAGTCATCCACCGGCGCCAGTCGCGCCTCGTAGCTCAGGGAGTCCTTGAGCTGCTCAGCGAAGGCACGATGAATCAGCGGGGATTTCGAGTGGGCAATCGGGTTGCCGAATACAGCGTAGCGGGACATCAGGACTCCGGTGACAATCACAGTGAAACATCAGGGCCAATGACGCGATCAGGCCTCTTCGCCCAGCCAGTCGCGGGCATGCAGGAAGTCACGATAGAGCGCGGCTTCGGGACTGCCTTCCTCGGGCTGGTAACCATACTCCCAGTGGACCACCGGCGGCATCGACATCAGGATGGACTCGGTGCGTCCGCCGCTCTGCAGGCCGAACAGGGTGCCACGGTCCCAGACCAGATTGAACTCCACGTAGCGCCCGCGACGATAGAGCTGGAAGTTGCGTTCACGCTCGCCATGGGCCGTGTCACGACGGCGCTCGACGATGGGCAGATAGGCATCGAGGAAGCTGTCTCCCACTGACTGCTGGAAGGCGAAGCAACGCTCGAAGCCCCACTCGTTGAGATCATCGAAGAACAGGCCGCCGATGCCACGCGTCTCACCGCGATGCTTGAGGTAGAAATACTCGTCACACCAGGCCTTGTAGCGAGGATAGACATCACTGCCGAAGGCGATGCAGGCATCGTGCGCGGTCTGGTGCCAATGACGGGCATCTTCCAGCACCGGATAGAACGGCGTCAGGTCGTAACCGCCTCCGAACCACCAGACCGGCTCCTCGCCTTCCTTCTCGGCGATGAAGAAGCGCACGTTGCCATGACTGGTCGGGACATGCGGATTATGGGGATGCAACACCCAGCTGACCCCCACCGCGTGGAAACTGCGGCCCGCCAGTTCAGGGCGAACGGCAGTCGCCGAGGCCGGCAGCTCATGACCGAAGACATGCGAGAAATTGACGCCGCCCTTCTCGAAGACACCGCCATTCTCGATGACTCGTGAGCGGCCGCCACCACCTTCGGCACGCTCCCAGCTGTCTTCTCGAAAGTCAGCCTTGCCATCGCAGGCTTGCAATGCATCACACAGGCGGTCCTGCAGGTCGAGCAGGTAGACCTTCACGTCTTCAAGATTGGCGTGTGCCACGATGCCTCCGATGAATCGAAAAATGAAAGATGTCAAAGCGACGATAACGTCGCTGCGCTTGCCGAGGAAAACGAAAGCGCCAGCATACCCCTCCCGCGCGGGCCGGGCAGACGAACTCGACTGCGCGCCTGACCTGCATCAAGAAAGCGAACGCTCAGGCCCGCAGGACCTCGCCGGTCACCAGATCACGAATGGTACTGGGGCGAGGATTGCCGCCCAGCGGCCCCGTCAGAATCACGTCATCCGCCAGCGCCTCACCGAAGGCAGCCTGCACTTCGGCAGCCGTCATCGCCGGAGCGTCTCCCGCACGATTGGCCGAGGTGGATACCAGCGGGCCATCCAGCGCCGCACACAGCGCCTGGACCAGAGGATGATCACTGACACGTACCGCCAGACTCACGTGCTCTCCCTTGAGCAGCGGATGCGCGCGACCATTGTCAGGCACCAGCCAGGTGAAGGGGCCGGGCCAGCTGGCCATCAACCGTTCACGTTGCTGCTCGGAGATCCCTTCAAGCCAGGGCTCGATCTGCGTCACGTCGCCGGCGATCAGGATCAGTCCCTTGGACGGATCGCGCTCCTTGAGCCGGATCAGGCGCGACAGCGCCTCGCCATCGTCGGGGTCACACCCCAACCCCCACACGGCCTCGGTGGGATAGGCGACGATGCCGCCACCACGCACATGCTCGGCAGCCGCCGCTACCGCGGAAAGATCGAACGAAACAGCACTGGCATTCATGATCCGCACGGACTCCTGGAAATGGACACTGGCAGAGGGGATACGGCGAGGCGGCTTGCCTGCCGCCGCATCGACAGTCGGCGGATTCTACCACGCCACTCAGCGCGAGGCCGACGCAACGCTGCGTCGCGCAGGCATGACTTATGATGGCACCGACATCACGTCATCATCCCGCAATCGCATCATCCCTGGATCACGATGACCGCAGGTCACCACGAATCCACCTTCTCCTCCCGAACAAGGAAACCCTGCCTCATGCGCCGTCTTGCGACCCTCAGTACGTCTGCCGCCCTCCTGTTGACGATGGCCGGCTGTGCCAGCTCTGGAGCCCCGACAGTGGAACAGACGCCTTCCCTGAATTCCACCGAAGGTGGGGCCCCCGCCGCCGCCCAGGCCGCTCCACTCAGCGACCAGGCCATGCTGGCGACCCTCTGGATACAACGCAGCGCTGAATTCCATGGTCTGTCGCTGCAGGCCTTCAATGTGGCGCACGATCGCCTGAATCTGGCACTCGCGCGTCGCAGTGCCGAGGACAAGCCACTCGCGGTGGTCGTGGATGTCGATGATACCGTGCTCGACACCACCAGCTATGGTGGCTGGGCGCTGCGCGAAGGCCGTACCTACGACAGCCAGAGCTGGGCGGACTGGGTAGACGACGCCGTCTCCACCGCCTCCCCGGGCGCCGTCGACTTCCTCAACTACGCCCACGACAGCGGTGTCGATGTCTACTACATCACCAATCGCAAGGCGGTCGGCAAGCAGGCCACCATCGACAATCTCGCCGCACTGGGCTTCCCGCAGGCGAATGCCGAGCACGTGATGCCGCGTACCGACAGCTCCGACAAGACCGCACGCCGCGCCAGCGTCACGGCCGAGCACGACATCGTCATCCTGATGGGTGACAACCTGGGGGACTTCGATCAGGCCTTCCAGCAAGCCACCAGCGCGGCACGCCACGCGGAAGTCGAGAAGCAGGCCGGTGAATTCGGACGCCGCTTCATCATGCTGCCCAACCCGACCTACGGCGAATGGGAAGGTGTCGTCTATGACGGCAACTGGGGAGCAAGCGATGCAGAGAAGCGTGCCATGCGCGAGGCGGCACTGAATGTCTGGCAACCCGAGAGCGGCAGCGTCAGCCAAGGCAAGTGAGTTCACGTTGCCGGCCATGCATGGCCGGCAACGCCCTCAGGCGAGCGTGACTCGCCTGAGGGTTGCAGAAAACAGGAACGCCCTTCAGATGCCGCCGAGGCAGCGCTGAAGGGCGTTTTGATGTCTAGAGACGGCTCGCTGCGCAAGCTTGCGTGAAACACGACGGGCCATGACGGGATGTCTGAACGGCTTACAGGCGTTTCCAGCCTCCCGGCGCCTGCACCACACGCCCTTCCAGCTCCAGCTCCAGAAGCTGCATGCTCAGGACACTCACATGCGTCCCCGAGAGCTCCACCAGTTGATCCAGTGCCAGTGGCATCGCACTCAGATAACACAGCGGGGCAGGCACAGGCGACGTCTCCGCGACAGGCCTGTCCCCCTCCAGCAGCGGCAGATTCTCGGGTAGCGCATTGCCGCGCGCCCCCGTCGGCACGGAACGGGGGGAAGAGACGCGAGGCGCGGATGGCGCGTCAACGACACCTCGAGGGCTGGTCAAGGGGCGACGCTGCTCCGTCGGCATCAGATGACTCAGCTCGGCGAGCATGTCATCGACATCACGCACCAAGGTAGCCCCCTGACGGATCAGCTCCAGACATCCGCTGGAGGCGATGTCATCGATCCGCCCGGGCAATGCGAAGACCTCGCGGTTCTGCTCCATCGCCAGACGCGCGCTGACCAACGAGCCGCTGCGCAGCGTGGCCTCCACCACCAGCACGCCATGCGAGAGGCCGGTGATCAGACGATTGCGACGCGGGAAATGACGGGCATGCGCCCCGGTACCAGGCGGATGCTCCGACAGCAGCAGGCCTCCGCTCTCCAGCAGCCGGAGCCGCAACTGATGGTGCTGGGCAGGATAGGTCACGTCGACGCCACACCCGAGCACGGCGAGAGTCGAGGGTGGCGCGGGATAGGCATCGGCTTCCAGACGCAGCGCAGCATTCAAGGCCCCCTGATGCGCTGCGGCATCGATGCCCAGCGCCAGGCCACTGGCAACGCTCCAGCCCCGGGAGACCAGCTCGGCGGCCAGGTCATGCGCATGCGTCATGCCAGCGGGGCTCGCCTTGCGGGCACCGACGATGGCCAGCATGGGCTGCTCGAGCAGGGAGCGCCTACCCAGGGCCCACAGCGCGATGGGCGGATCTGGCAACAGCGCCAGCATGGCAGGCCAGTCGGCATCGGCGGGGGTCAGCAGATGACGCCCCTGCTCTGGCGCATGCCAGGCAAGATCCGTCATCACCTGCTGATGAAGCGGTGAAGATGCGGGTCGCTCACACCACAGCCGCACAGGCGCGGCAAGGCGCGACGGCAGTGCCGCCAGCCACCCCTGTGGCCAGTCAGCTCGTTCAAGCAGCTTGGCCACGGTGTGCGTACCGATACCCGGAAGACGCGCCAGAAAGACGAAATCCGCCCGCGAGGGGCGGCGCTGCTCGACATCACCATCGATCGACACGCCAAACCTCCCGAGCGGATGCTCACAGTTGCGGATCAAATACCGGGCATGTCTGCTCAGCCATGCGGCTCCAGCAGCTTGTCTCCGACACTCAGCGGGCGCTCCGCCTTCATCACCAGGGCATAGCTGACCTTGTCATAGATACGGAAGACCATGAGCAGGCCGCCTTCTTCGCCCGGCAGAGTGATCGGCTCCCCTGTCTTGGGGTCGGTGATCGTCTCGCCCTGACGCTCGACACCGAACACGAAGCCCGGCTCCACGCCATCCCGGCTCCCGCGGTTGAGCGCCACGATGTCATTGCGACCGATGTTGCGCAGTCCGTCCGGTGCCGCGAGGATCTCGCCGCCCGACACCTCGACGGGAGGCTGTGGCTGGAAGCTGGTGCTGATGGCCCCGCCATCGGCCGGCAACAGCAGATCACCGTTGAGAATCTCGCGATTGGCCGAGACCACATGCATCACGCCGATGTCGCCCTCGCGACGCTCCAGCTGGACATCCCCGATACTGATCATCTCCAGGCCCAGGAATTCCTGGGTGACAGGGTCCAGGTAACGCTGCCCCGTCCGGTAGATGCTGAAGGTGTCATAGGCCGGCCACTGACCACGCGCATAGACGGTATCCCCGGCACCACTGATCAGACGCGTGTCGTCACCGGCCACCACGTAGGGCGCATTCTCGAGCAGGCCAGGATCGACCACGCGGTGGTCCTTGAGGAAGGCGGAGATCTTCTCGAGCGGGATCGGTGGCACGGCCTCGCGCTTGGGAATCTTGCGAATCTTGGGCGAGAGCTTGACCACGCCGCCCTGGCCACGCTCCAGGCGCAGACGAGGCTCGCCGTTCTCGTAATAGAGCGAGATGCGATCGCCCGGATAGATCAGGTGTGGATTCTTGATCTGCGGATTGGCACGCCAGACTTCCGGCCACAGCCAGGGCTCACGCAGAAAGCGTCCCGAGATGTCCCACAGCGTGTCGCCGCGCACCACCACATAGGTGGAGGGTACGTCATCACGTACGGTTGCCGCCTGCGCCAGCGACGTCCCTGCGCTTGCCCCCAGCGTCGCCATGCCAAGGAGTGCCGTGAACACGGCGTTGCCGACCAGTCGTTTCATGCCCATTCCTGCGTCCCTTGCGTTGATGCCACCTGTTGTTGTCGGTGGTGATGGCCTGTCTCAAACCCGCGCCGAGCGCGTGCCGCCCAGCCTTGCCCCTGCCTGACGGAACTCGCGATCAATCATGACTATTGCCGCGATAGTAGCAGCATTGAAGGCCATCGGTTCCGTTCCTCGGCTGTGCACACTACAATATCAGGCAAATCTCCACTGACAGCACAACGGTAATTACACCAGTCATGGCCAAGCGCGAAATTCTTGAATTCCCCGATGAGCGTCTGCGCAATGTTGCCGCCCCGATCGACACCTTCGACGCGGAACTGCAGACCCTGATCGACGACATGATCGAGACCATGTATGACGCGCGTGGCATTGGCCTCGCCGCTACCCAGGTCGACGTGCATCGTCGTCTGATCGTCATCGACGTCAGCGAGGATCAATCCCAGCCTCTGGTATTGGTCAATCCCGAATACACGCCCATCGGCGAAGCGCAGGAGCCGATGCAGGAAGGCTGCCTGTCGATCCCGGAATACTACGCCGAAGTGCCGCGCTATCTGAAAGTACGGCTCAACGCTCAGGATCGCAACGGTGAGGCCTACGAACTCGAGGCCGAAGGCCTGCTGGCACATTGCATCCAGCACGAGAACGACCACCTCGAAGGCAAGCTGTTCGTCGACTACCTCTCCCCGCTCAAGCGTGATCGGGTGATGAAGAAGATGCAGAAGCGCCACAAGCTGCAGGAAGCGTGATCCGCACGCCGGAGGGGACTCCGGTGCGCCATGTCACATCGCAGGGAGGCCGGAGGATTTCCTCTGGCCTCCCTGCTTGTTGATGAGTGATTCACCGGCACCGCCTGAATCCCTCCTTTACCGTCAGCACCTTGAGCCTGGCCCTCGGCCGCGCTCCCCATATGAGAGCTCTTGCATGTCGAAAGCCCTGCGCATCGCCTTTGCCGGCACCCCCGATTTCGCCGCCGAATGTCTCGCCGCGCTGCTCGAAAGCCGCCATGAGATCGTCAGTATCCATACCCAGCCTGACCGCCCTTCCGGGCGCGGCCGCAAGCTGACCCCCGGCCCCGTCAAGCAGCTGGCACTCCAGCACGACCTTCCCGTCCATCAGCCGCTCAACTTCAAGGACGAGGCCGATCGCCAGATCCTGCGCGATCTCGAGGCCGACATCATGGTGGTGGTGGCCTACGGGCTGATCCTGCCGCAGGCCGTGCTCGACATCCCGCGCATCGGTTGCCTGAACATCCATGCCTCCCTGCTGCCACGCTGGCGCGGTGCCGCGCCGATCCAGCGCGCCATCGAGGCCGGCGACAGCGAATCCGGTGTCACCATCATGCAGATGGATGCTGGCCTGGACACCGGCGACATGCTGCTGATCCGTCGCACCCCGATCACCGCCAGCACTACTGGCGGCGAGCTGCATGATGCCCTGGCGGCACAGGGCGGCGAGGCCATCGTCACGGCCCTCGACGCCATCGCCGATGGCGATCTTCCGGCGACCCGACAGCCCGAGGAAGGTGTCACCTACGCCGCCAAGCTCTCCAAGGCCGAGGCGGAACTCGACTTCACCCGTCCCGCCGCCGAGCTGGACGCGCGCATTCGCGCCTTCAACCCGTGGCCGGTGGCCTGGACACGCCTGGACGGCGAGCCGCTACGCCTATGGATGTCGCGCATGGGCGAGCAGCGCCTCGCAGACTTCGTGTCACCCGGCACTCTGCTGGCGCCCGGCAATGATTGCCTGCGCATCGTCTGCGGTGATGGCCATCAGGTGCTGGAGATCACCCGTGCCCAGCTGCCCGGTGCCAAGCCGCTGTCCGTCAAGGACCTGCTCAACTCACGTGCCGCGCGCTTCCCCGAGGGCCTTGTCCTCGGCGCCGACCACGCCCCTGATTCCGATTCACAGACCGAGACTTCCGCATGAGCCAGTCAGACAACCCGTCCTCCAAGGGCAACGGCAAGAAGCGCAACTCCCTGCCGCCGGCCCGTAGCAAGGGCGGTGGTTCGAAGCACGGTGGTGCACGCCGCAAGCCTGACAATGCCCCGGCCTCACCGGGCGCTGCCGTCCGGGTTGCCGCTGCGCGCACCCTGGCGCCGGTACTGGCGGCAAAGACCTCTCTGAATCTGGACGGCCTGCCGTCTGGCGTCGCCGGGCGTGACCAGGGCCTCTACAAGGCACTGTGCTTCGGTGTCTGCCGCCAGCTGCCGCGTCTGGACGCACTCGCGGGCAAGCTTTTGAAATCGTCCTTCAAGGCGCAGGACCAGGATATCCACGCCCTGCTGCTGCTCGGCCTCTATCAGCTGCTGTACATGCGCATCGCGCCACATGCGGCCGTCGGTGAGACCGCTGGCGCCGCACGCGGCCTGGGCAAGGGCTGGGCGACGGGCGTGCTCAATGCCTGCCTGCGTCGTTTCCAGCGTGAGCAGGAAGCACTGGAAGCCGAGGTCGACAAGGACCCCGCCGTGGCGCTTTCCCACCCGCAGTGGCTGCTGGACACCTTCCAGCGCAACTGGCCGGACGACTGGGAGGCCATCGCCGCCGCCAACAACGCCCAGGCCCCGATGACATTGCGCGTCAATGTCGCCGCCATCAGCCGCGAGGACTACCTCGCCCAGCTGGCCGACGCCGAGATCGACGCCGTGGCCTGCCCCTTCGCCGAGCACGGCATCACTCTGGCCAGCGCCTGCGACGTCAGTGCCCTGCCGGGCTTCGAGGAAGGCCTGGTCAGCGTGCAGGATGAGGCCGCCCAGCTGGCCGGTCAGCTGCTGGCCCCCGCCGTGACGGCCATCAACCCCGAAGGGGAAGGCGTGCGCCTGCTGGATGCCTGCACCGCGCCGGGTGGCAAGCTGGCGGACATGCTGGAGCGCTTCCCCTCGCTGGACGCCACTGCCATCGACATCGACGGCGAGCGTCTCGAACGCGTGGAAGAGACACTGGAGCGTCTGGAACTGGGCGCCGGCGTCGTGTGCGCCGATGCCAGCGAGCGCGACTGGTGGGACGGCGAAGCCTTCGATGTCATCCTGCTCGACGCGCCCTGCTCCGGCAGTGGCGTCATCCGCCGTCACCCGGACATCAAGCTACTGCGTCGCCCGAACGACATCGGGGACCTGGCGCGCCTGCAGGGCAAGCTGCTGGAGAACCTGTGGGGCATGCTCAAGCCCGGCGGCACCCTGGTCTACGGCACCTGCTCCATCATCACCCAGGAGAACGCCCGGGTGATGGATCGCTTCCTGGCCGCCACGCCGGATGCCAAGGCCGAGACCATCAAGGCCGACTGGGGCCGTGTCTCCGGTGCCGGTCGTCAGATGCTGCCGCAGGTCAATGGCCACGATGGCTTCTATCTGGCGCACATCACCAAGGCCGGCGCCTGACGCTCGGCAGGATCACCGGACAGGCGTACCGCATCCCGGCTTGCGAGATGACGCGCCTGGCACATCAGGACAGCCGTGCCCCGACTCCCGGGGCACGGCTGTCTTCCGTCATGGCACTGGTTTATCCTGTGCCGACTGAGCAACAGCGGACGAGCCGGACATGAAAATCATCATTCTGGGTGCAGGTCAGGTCGGCGGCACACTCGCCGAACACCTGGCCCATGAAGAAAATGACATCACGGTCGTGGACACCGACACCGAGCGGCTGCGCGAGCTGCACAACCGTCTCGATATCCGCACCGTCACCGGCGCGGCCAGCTATCCCCAGGTGCTGCGTCAGGCCGGCGGCGAAGATGCCGACATGCTGATCGCGGTGACCAATTCTGACGAGGTCAACATGATTGCCTGTCAGATCGCCCACAGCCTGTTCCATACCCCGACCAAGATCGCGCGGGTGCGCTCCACCGCCTATCTGACCCGCAAGGGCCTGTTCTCCCACGATGCCATCCCGGTGGACGTGCTGATCAGCCCCGAGCAGGTGGTGACGGATCACATCCGCCGCCTGATCGAGTATCCCGGTGCCCTGCAGGTGCTGGACTTCGCCAATGGTGTCGCTCAGCTGGTGGCGGTAAAGGCCTACTATGGCGGTCCGCTGGTCGGTCAGGAACTCGGTTTCCTGCGTCGTCACATGCCCAACGTGGATACTCGCGTGGCAGCCATCTACCGGCGCAATCGTCCGATCATCCCGCGTGGCGATACCGTGATCGAGGCCGATGACGAGGTGTTCTTCATCGCGGCGCGCAAGGATATCCGCACCGTGATGGGCGAACTGCGCCGCGTGGACCGCAACTTCCGTCGCGTGGTGATCGCCGGTGGCGGCCACATCGGTGAGCGCCTGGCCGAGACGCTCGAGCACACCCATCAGGTCAAGATCATCGAGCACTCGCTGGCCCGTTGCACCGACCTGTCCGAGCGCCTCGACCGCACCGTGGTCCTGCACGGCAGCGCCACCTCCAAGCGCCTGCTGCTGGAGGAGAACATCGAGGACTGCGACATCTTCTGCGCGCTGACCAACGATGACGAGGTCAACATCATGTCCTCGATGCTGGCCAAGCGACTCGGCGCCAAGAAGGTACTGACGCTGATCAACAACGCGGCCTACGTGGACCTGGTGCAAGGTGGCGAGATCGATATCGCCATCTCGCCGCAGCAGGCCACCATCGGCGGTCTGCTGACGCATGTGCGCAAGGGCGACATCGTCAACGTGCACTCTCTCAGGCGCGGCGCGGCAGAAGCCATCGAGGCCATCGCCCACGGCGATGAGCGCTCCTCCAAGGTGGTGGGCCGGCGCATCGAGGACATCAATCTGCCCGAGGGTGCCACCATCGGTGCCGTGGTGCGTGGCAAGGAAGTGCTGGTCGCGCATCACGATCTGGTGGTGGAATCCAACGACCACGTCATCCTGTTCGTGGTCGACAAGCGCCGTATCCGGGAAGTCGAGCGCCTGTTCCAGGTCGGGCTGACCTTCTTCTGATGATGGCCGCCACGATGTCTCTCGCAAGCCGGGCTCGCTGCATGGGCCGCCACTTCCGCGTCATGATGCGTGGGGGGCGTGCATGAGCCTGCGCGTCATCTATCGCATCCTCGGCATTCTGCTGATGCTGTTCAGCCTGACGCTGGTCCCGCCGATGCTCATCTCGCTGGCCTTCGAGGACCATACCCTCAGCGCCTTTGCCATCGCCCTCGGCATCACCCTGCTGACCGGCTTCGCGCTGTTCTATCCCAACCGGCATGCCCGCAAGGAGTTGCGCAACCGCGATGGCTTCTTGATCACGGTGCTGTTCTGGACGGTGCTGGGTGCCTTCGGGTCGCTGCCCTTCCTGCTCGCCGAGGACCCGAACCTGTCGATCATCGACGCCATGTTCGAGTCGTTCTCGGGACTTACCACCACCGGGGCGACGGTGATGACGGGGCTCGATCTGCTGCCCCACTCCATCCTCTACTATCGCCAGCAGCTGCAGTGGCTGGGCGGCATGGGGATCGTGGTACTGGCGGTGGCGATCCTGCCGACTCTCGGTATCGGCGGCATGCAGCTCTATCGCACCGAGATCCCCGGGCCGCTGAAGGACTCCAAGCTGACGCCGCGCATCACCGAGACGGCCAAGGCGCTCTGGTACATCTACGCCGCCCTGACCCTGGTGTGCTTCGCCAGCTACTGGGCCGCCGGCATGAGCTGGTTCGATGCCCTCGGCCACAGCTTCTCCACCGTCGCGGTGGGCGGCTTCTCGACCCACGATGCCAGCATCGGCTACTTCGATTCCGCCACCATCGAGATGATCTGCGTGTTCTTCATGGTGGTGTCCTCGATCAGTTTCGGCCTGCACTTCGCCGCCTGGCGCGAGGGGCGGATCAGTCATTATCTGCGCGATCCCGAGACCCGCTTCTTCCTGATCCTGCTGCTGATCCTGACCTGCGTGACCATCGCCGGCCTGCTGCTCACCGGCAGCTACGATGACAGCAAGGCGCTGCGCCATGGCCTGTTCGAGGCCGTCTCGGTGGCCACCACCACCGGCTTCGGCGTCGCCGACTTCACCGGCTGGCCGGGCGTATTGCCGATGATGCTGTTCATCGCCGCCTTCATCGGCGCGTGCTCCGGGTCCGCCGGCGGCGGCATGAAGGTCATCCGTATCCTGCTGATTCTCAAGCAGGGCGTGCGTGAGGTGCATCGTCTGATCCACCCCAACGCCATCCTCTCGGTCAAGGTGGGCAAGATGCGCATCTCCGAAGGGGTCGCGGAGGCAGTATGGGGCTTCTTCTCCGTCTACCTGCTGCTGTTCGTGCTGATGATGCTGGGCATGCTGGCCACCGGACTGGATCAGGTCACGGCCTGGTCGGCGGTCGGCTCTGCGCTCAACAACCTGGGGCCGGGACTCGGTGAGGTCGCGACCCACTACGGCGATATCCCGGGGGCGGCCAAGGGCATCCTGATTCTGGCGATGCTGCTGGGGCGTCTGGAGATCTTCACGGTTCTGGTTCTGTTCACGCCGGCCTTCTGGCGACGCTGAGTCCTGCCCGTCGAGCAGGCGGAGCGGACAAGCTCCTGCCCGCCCCTGAACGCGAACGCCCCCGCCGGATGGCTCCGACGGGGGCGTTCTCACTTCTGTGTCACGGCTATTCGCCGACATTGGCCTCACGGCGAGCCAACAGCCGACGCATCGGTGCGGTCGGCTCCAGCACATAGTGAATCCGGCTGGCGCGATAGCAGTCATTGAAGGCGTCGAAGTAATCATCCAGCACGTTGGCCGCCTCCTCCTCCCCCGCCTGACGCAGCAGCTCCGCCGCCACCTCCGCCGTGCACAGATGTGACTGGGACGCCGGCTTGCGCAGGTGATAGCGCGTCAGACGCGTGGTGTGCAGCGGCAGCACCGGCAGACCATCCAGATAAGGGCTCTTGCGGAAGATGCGACGCGCCTGACGCCAGGTCCCGTCCAGCAGGATGAAGACCGGAATGCGCTCCTCGCCACTGGCGGTATGCGTCGCCACCTCGGGCCCGACACCGGCGATGGCATTCACGTCGACCACGCGATCAGCGTAGTCCGGCTGATCGTCCGGGAAGATGATGAACGGCTGATAGCGCTCATCTTCCAGCAGCGCCAGCAGGCGGGGGTCCGGCTCGACACGATACCAGCTGAAGACCTCGGTGCCCGCCAGCACATCAGCGATCAGGCGCCCGGTATTGGTGGGCTTGTAGTGCTCCAACGGGTGGGTGATCAACCAGAACGTGATCCGTGATTGCGCGCTGACCTGATACGGGCACAGGCAATTAAGCCTGGGCAGACGGCAGGCCTCGCAACGAATCACCTGGCTGCCACGCGCCTTGAATTCCCGTCGCGGGTGGCGTCCGTGCCACTCATCCGGCTCGCCACTGGGAAGCGTCGTGATACCGCTGGCCTCGCCCGGCTCGGTCGACTCCGGGGCGGAGGAAGCGGCTTGATCAACGCTGGCGGGATGACCAGCGGCCGGCGTAAGACGGGAATCACACATGATGGGTGGTCAGTACCAAAGAAAAAGGGACGCGCATTCTAGCATGCGTGTCCCTTTCTCATGTTGCCGTCTCGTGTCGCCAAGCGTGGTTCACTCAGCGAGTGTCGCGGCTATACCTCGTAGCGGTGCTTGCCGCCGGTCACGAACTTCGGCGGCCGACGCTTCCAGTAACCGGCCAGCAACGAGCCGGAGACGTTGTGCCAGATGGAGAAGATCGCTCCCGGCAACGCCGCCGTGGCGGAGAAGAACTGGCTGGCCAGTGACGCCGCCAGTCCGGAGTTCTGCATGCCGACCTCGATGGCGATGGTGCGCGAGGTACGCTCATCCAGTCCGAACAGGCGCGACAGGCCATAGCCGGCGCTCAGGCCGATGGCGTTGTGCGCCACGACGGCCAATGCCACCAGCGGGCCCAGCGTGGCCAGGCGACCGACATTGAGCGACACCACGATGGCGATGATCAGCACGATCGCCAGCATGGCCAGACTCGCCAGCGCCGATTCCCACTCGCGGATGGCGTCACGCGCGAAGTGATGCACGATGACACCCAGCACGATGGGCGCCACCACCAGCTTGGCGATGCTCAGCAGCATGCCGCTCACCGGCACGTCGATGTCCGTCCCCAGCAGCCACCAGGTCAACAGCGGCGTCATCACGATGGAGAGCAGTGTCGAGGCCATGGTCATCGAGACGGACAGGGCCACGTGACCACCGGCAAGCCAGGTCATCACGTTGGAGGAGGTTCCCCCCGCAGTGGCCCCCACCAGCACCATGCCGACCGTCAACGCGGGGTCCAGCCCCAGCAGCCGCGCGATCAGGAAGGCAGCCAGCGGCATCACGCTGTATTGCAGCAGCAGGCCCAGCGCGATGGGCCCCGGACGACGTGCGACACGCATGAAATCCTCACGCGACAGCGTCAGTCCCATGGCGAACATGATCAGGGCCAGCAGCGGCTGGATGACATCCTTGAGGGCCACGAAAGGCGCCGGCGCCAGCACGGCGAGGCCGGCGAACAACAGGGCCCACAGCGGGAAGAAACGATTCAGCGTCTCAAACATGCTTTCAATTTCCGGTCACCGAAGGTTGCTTGCCTCCGGGATTGCTGGCCCACCGCCCATGGCAGGCCTGAAGCCGCGCATCATAACGTATCAGGCAGGCCCAGGTGTCCCTGATACAACCAATGGCGCACAAGACGTGGCACTGCCTGCCCGGCGCTTTCCGCCAGGGGATGCACGCCGGGCTCCGCCAGCTCATGGGCATTCGGGTCCACCAGCACGATGGGGGCATCCAACGGTGCCGCTGCATAGAGATTCGAGGCCGGCATCACCTTGAGCGAGGTCCCCACGATCAACAGCAGATCCGCTTCCGCCGCGATGCCTTCGGCGACGCCGTAAAGTGGCACTGCCTCACCGAACCACACCACGTCCGGGCGCAACTGACTGCCCTTGTCACACAGATCTCCCAGCCGAATGCCACCGCGCGGCAGCGGGTAGCGCAAGCCGTGGTCGACGCTCGAGCGTGCCTTGAGAATCTCGCCATGCAGATGCATGACCTCACGCGAGCCGGCGCGCTCGTGCAGATCATCGATATTCTGGGTAATCACCGAGACACGAAAACCGGCCTGTTCAAGTTCTGCCAGTGCCTTGTGCGCCGCGTTGGGCCTGGCCCGCCGGACCTGGGCACGGCGATCATCATAGAAGCGCAGCACCTTCTGCGGATCACGCCGAAATGCCTGCGGAGTGGCGATCTCCTCCAGACGATGCTCTTCCCACAGGCCATCTTCCGCACGGAAGGTGCGCAGACCGCTTTCCGCGCTGATGCCTGCGCCACTGAGCACGACCAGATGCCGACCATGGCGCGCGCCAGGATCCCTGAAACCTTCACTCATCCAACACTCTCTCTCGCTGTGAACTTGATCGTGACGTCCCATTGCCGAGCCTGGGGGCGCTTCCTGTCCGAACGCAAGCCTTCAGTCATCGATGAAGTCCTGGCTGCGATCGACCCCGAAACGTCGCTTGTTGCGATAGGGGTAGACATCGATCACCCGTCCCGCCGTGATGGCATCCTGCAGCCCCTTCCACCAGCTGGCCTGGAAGATTTCCGGATGCAGCTCGTAGAACAGCTTGCGCAGCCCAAGATCCGCGAACAGGAAGGGGCCGAATTCTTCCGGGAAGATGTCGTTCGGTCCCACGGAATACCAGGGTTCGCTGGCCATCTCCTGCTCAGGGTAGAGCGCTTCGGGAATCTCGCGGAAATTGCACTCGGTGAGATAGTTGATCTCGTCGTAATCGTAGAAGACCACCCGACCATGACGGGTCACGCCGAAGTTCTTCAGCAGCATGTCGCCGGGGAAGATGTTGGCCGCGGCCAGCTGCTTGATCGCATTGCCGTAGTCATTGAGCACGGCGCGCGTCTCATCCTCATCACACTGCTCGAGATAGAGATTGAGCGGCGTCATCATGCGTTCGGTATAACAATGCCGAATCAATACCTTGTTGCCGCGCAGCGTGATGGAGGAGCTGCAGACCTCCAGCAGCTCGGCCAGGCAGTCGGGATCGAAATGATCGCGTCCGACGGCGAAATTGGAGAACTCCTGGGTGTCCGCCAGACGGCCGACGCGGTCGTGGCGCTTGACCAGACGATACTTCTGGCGCACCTGGTCGCGGCTCATGTCCTTGCTGGGCGCAAAGCGATCCTTGATCAGCTTGAAGACCAGTCGATAGCTGGGCAGCACGAAGACCGCCATCACCATGCCTCGCACGCCCGGCGCGATGATGAATCGGTCGGTGCGGCTGGCGACGTGGTCGTTGAGGCCACGGAAAAGCTCGGTCTTGCCGTGCTTGTAGAACCCGATGGCAGCGTAGAGCTCGCCGATGGGCTTGTCGGGCATCAGTGTCTGCAGGAAGCCCACCACCTCACCGGGCACCTCGATCTCGACCTGGAAGTAGGCGCGGGTGAAGGAGAAGATGATCGAGACTTCCTCGGGCTCGATGATCACGGTATCGAGATAGACGCCGTCGCGTTCGGTATGCAGTACCGGCAGCACCAGCGGCAGCGTCTGCCCGCCGCCCTCGATGCGTCCGATGAGGTAGGCCCCCTTGTTGCGATAGAAGACGCTGCGCAACACCTCGAAGGTGGCATCGGAGGCCTCACGCACCTCGGGTGGCAACACCTCGAGCAGCATCTCGGCGCCCAATGTCACGTCGCGCCCCTGATGTTCGAAGGCGATCCCCAGCGGGGCCTCGCTCAATACCGTGTCCAGCGCCCCTGCCCAATCACCCTCGACCGGCACACGGTGGCTGATGCTCATCCCGGAGTGGCGAGCTGGCGCCTGCCGGGAGGATGACACGAACATCCAGTCATCCCGGATATGACGGTGGGAAAAGACACTGCAGAAGATGGAGTTGTAGAAGGTCTCGGCCAGCTTGTAGTCCAGGCGCTGATCGATCAGCGTCATGTAATGGCGTCGGGCCTCGCCCCACAGGGTGCATTCGCTCAGACGCTCAGGCTCGAAGGCGCGCGCCAGACGCTCCATGGTCGCGGCGACCTTCTCGTCATAGAGGTTGATGCGTGCCGCCGAGGCCTGCTGTGCCTCACGCCAGTCGGCCTCGATGAAACGCCGTCTGGCATCGCTGGAAATCTGCTTGAAGCGCGAGCGGTACTCATCAAAGCCATGCAGCACCGTCGCCGCCAGACGTTGGCCCTGCTGACCATTGCCACGTTCATCGACATCATTGTCCATCACCGCCCCCTGCCCTTGGGTCATCCGACATCCTCAGAGCATGCGGACAGTTGCCCTGTCAGGCGAGACGACAATGGTCGCGGGCCGTCAACTCTCGATGACGTTCCACTCACGCACGCCAGCGCTGTCCCGTCTTGCCATTTACGGATTACCGGCCCTGAAACGCACGACGCCACCTCGCGACAGGCGAGATGGCGTCGGGATTCGCGGATGTCAGCAGGATCCGGGCTTAGAGCTCCCGGCCCAATGAGGCCGCAGTCTCGGAGGCAGTCTGAACACGGCGCTCGGCTTCGAAGAGGTCTTCTGCCATGCCGGCCTGCTCCGAGTCCATGTCCAGCGCATCGATACGCGTGGCCTGGAAGCGATCGCGCTTCTCATCCAGCCCCGCGAAGTCGAACAGCTCACGGTCCGCCAGGTGCGAGGGTGCCACGGAAGTGACGGCACGGAACATGGTCTCGAGCCGCCCGGGATGCTGCGTCTCCCAGTCCTGCAGCATCTCCTTGACCACCTGACGCTGCAGGTTCTCCTGGGAACCACACAGGTTGCAGGGAATGATCGGGAACTGACGCGCCGTGGAATAGGCTTCGATGTCCGATTCGCGGCAATAGGCCAGCGGACGAATGACGATATGCCGCTGATCATCCGACAGCAGCTTGGGCGGCATCGTCTTGAGCTTGCCACCGAAGAACATGTTCAAAAACAGCGTCTCGAGAATGTCATCGCGGTGATGGCCAAGGGCGATCTTGGTCGCTCCTATCTCGGTGGCAAAGCCGTACAGCGAGCCACGCCGCAAGCGTGAACACAGCCCGCAGGTCGTCTTGCCCTCGGGCACCTTCTCCTTGACGATGGAATAGGTGTCACGCTCGAGAATGTGGTACTCCACGCCCACTGACTCAAGCCATGCCGGCAGCACGTGCTCCGGGAAACCGGGCTGTTTCTGATCCAGATTCACCGCCACCAGACTGAACTGGACCGGCGCATTGCGCTGCAGGTTCATCAGGATGTCCAGCATGGTGTAGGAGTCCTTGCCACCTGACAGGCACACCATCACCTTGTCGCCATCGCGGATCATGCCGTAATCCGTGATGGCGGTGCCGACATTGCGGCGCAGCCGCTTCTGCAGCTTGTTCAGCTCATGCTTGGCATCCGCTGCGTCATGCGTGCGGGAGGTGGCGTCAGTTTCAGGTGTGAACATGGGGCATCAGACAGGCAGTTTGGGAGGGCACACAGTCTAGCATCGGCCAGTGTCACGTCACAGAGGCGGACGGCCTGCCGCAATACGCAAGACGCCCGCAGTCAGCGGGCGTGGGGGGATTCTTGCAGATGACGGGAAGCGATCAGAACAGCCGCAGGACTTCCAGATAGCGGATGACCACTCCGCCCAGCATCACCATGATGCCGAAGCGCTGCAGTCGGAATTCGAGCGCGGTGAGCGCCAGCTTGCGAGACCAGAACATCAGTACTCCCCGGACATCCTGGGTACGACGGATGTAGAGGGAATAGGCAAACAGAACGATGGCAAGGCCAATGATCAATAACGTGTTGGTCGCGATCAGCATGTCGCACCTCGTGGGCAAGAACCCTGAATAGGCAAGAAAGGCAACAACGCGTGGTGCCCAATCTGAAACCGGGCCTCAGGCAGGTGCCCAAGGCCCGGTGCCATCACCTGGCGTAGTGATGGCGATCCCGAGAGTGCATCCGTCATCGCGCAGGGCGAAGCGTTCACATCCCTCGGGCCTGACTGGGGCTGGCTGACAGCAGGTCTTCGTCGATCATGACCTCTGCACGCTGTCGCTACCCCGTTATGATTATCAAGCTGCTCGGTAATGCATCCTGCATGGCTGACCGTGTTGCTGGTCGGTACTGCACTGGCGTGTAATCCGGTTCGACAAGGGCTCGCGCATGCCTGTCACGATGAGGAAAAGCAGCGTGGCGTCGTCGTATGGGGCCAGTGTGGCCAAGCGGGTGATGTCTTGCCATTGGACATTCCGGCAACAGACCTTGGTTTATTAGCCAAGAGGTTTAACAACGACAGGGCCATCAATCGCAGGGCCATCAACCACAGGCTCGTCGCCCGGGCGACGCATGGACCAGGTGGTTCAGGCTCATGAGCCTGAACAGGCATCGTGACGTGGCACGACTTGAGTGACCGGCAGCATCAGGCGCTGCGCCATCATGGCGCTGGTCACGGCATCCCCCAGCGCAGTGTGCCGCCCGATCACCGGCACCTGCAGCGCCTCGGCCATGGCCTCGAAGCGCAGGTCCGGCGCGGCCTCGGGCTGAGCGTGACGACAGCGCTTCAGGTAGTCGCGCGCGAGATCATGACGCAGATTGGGCAGGTCGAAGCCGAAACGTGGCCGCAGGTGGCGATTGATCACCGCGACATCAAAATCGATGCACCACCCCACCAGCGGGCGATTGCCGATGAAGGCCAGCAACTGGTGCAAGGCGTCGCCGAGCGCCTCGCCACCATGCAGGTCGATTCCGCGCAGGCGATGAATCCGGATGGAGTCACCGCGCAGGCCTTCCGGACACTGGAGCTGCAACGACAGCGCGCTGGCCGTCCTCACCCGGCGCGCATCGAAACGTACCGCCGCCAGCGAGACCAGCTCGGCACGCTCGACATCGAGACTGGTGGTCTCGCAATCCAGTGCCACCCGCTCTCCCTCATGTTCACTGGCGTGCCAGGGTCTGAACAGCTCGGCAAACTCGCCATGCCCATGGCGGCGGCGGTCTGCCGCACGACGTAGCTGCTGGAACATGCCATCTCCTTGCGGCGCTCGGCCGCGCGTCAGTAATCCAGGTGATAACGATGGGTCAGGCGCTGCTTGAAATCCTTGACCCGACTCAAGGCATCGCGCAGCAGGTCCCGCTCCAGCGAAGACAACGACTGGGTGATGATGAGATTGGCACTGGCGGTGCTGGCGTCACCCCGTGCCTCGGACAGCTCTTGCTCAGCGTGTCTGCCAGCGTTGGCCGGCGCCTCCTCGAGATGCCGCAACTGCTGACGCAGACGCAGTTCGGAGAACAGCGACAGGGCCTCAGACAGATCTTCGCTGTCGCTGGCCTCGATACGCCCCTCCTCTACCAGCGCCTCAAGACGCGCAAAGGTGCCGGTCGCCATCACGCCACGCTCCAGCGCCATGGTGCGTACCCCATGCACGATGGGAAAGATGCCGCCCTTCTTGATGTCGATGCCATGGCGGGGTGAGCGCAGTGAGCCGAACAGCGTCAACGGCGTCGAGAACCGCAATGCCGGGCGCGCGAAGTGCGACAGCAGCAATTCATCACGTCGGGCATGCTGCACCAGGTGTCCGCGCAGACTGTCGACCAGCTCGGCATTGCCACCGCTGGCGCGTGCATCGAAGACGATGGCTAGATTCATCAGCGCCTCCCCATCGCGTCCGGCACACCAGCGCGCCACCTTGCCGCGCCAGCGGGATTCGGTCGCGACCCACTCTGGATTGGAGACCATGATGTTGCCCGGACACGGTGGATAGCCGAGGCGTGCCAGGGTAGCGCTGAAGGTCTGCATGGCGTCGCTGCAGTCTGGCCATTGATGTCCATCAGCGAGAATCAGCCCGTTGTCCTGGTCGGTCTTGAGCATCTGCTCGCCACGCCCCTCACTGCCCATCAGCATCAGACAGCAGGAGACTCGGTGCTGCTCTTCCACCAGCAGGGCGAAGGTGCGCTCGATCAGACGTCCATTGAGGGCGCTGAGCAGTGCCATGGCATGGCGCAGATGCGCGCCCTGGAGAACCAGCGCGCGGACCAGCTCCGGCAGGCGAGCACTGGCCAGCGCCAGCGCCTCCAGATCCGCCGCGCGCTCGATCTCGAGACTGACCAGCTGGCTACGATTGGAGAAGAAGCCCAGCACATCGGTCAGCTCGATGACTCCGACCACCTTGGCATCGGCAGCGAGCGATTCCTGCACCACCACGCGGGCGACCCGATGACGCGTCATCTGGACCAGTGCCTGAAACAAATAATCCTCGGCGGTGACCGCCACCAGCGCGAAGGTGCCCAGAGGGGCGAGACGATGCGTGGCAGGAAGTCCCTCCAGCACCAGTGCGTTGAGCAGATCGGTGCGCGTGACCACGCCACAACGGCCCTGTACCTCGATGATCAGACTGTCAGCACCAGCCTCTCCCATGGCCTTCACGCCTGCCTCGATGCTGCTGCTGGCTGGCATCACCAGTGGCGGACGCATGCAATCCATCACCCTCGCCAGCATGAAGCCTGTCTGGTCCCGGCTGCTGCCGAGTCGGGTGTCCCGATACGCCGCGAGCAGCCGGGCCTTGTCACGCAGGCTGTGCTGGAAATACTCCTCGAACCCGGGATTGCCTTCACACAGCTGACGGAAGTGGTCGGCCGGCAATTGATAGCAGAGCGTTTCCTGCTCGCAGACGAAGCGTGTCCGGCATTCGCCGTTGAGCAGGGTCAAGGCCCCGAACAGATCTCCCTTGCTGTAATGCCCGATGCGCAGACTCAGCCAGGCGTCGTGACCCTCACGTCGCGCCTGCTCCAGGGTGGCGGTGTCCGGCAATGGCGTTTCTGCCGCCAGCTCGACCACCTCGCCCTTGTGGATGATGAAGAGCGCCTCTCCCACCGCTCCCGGTATCAGCGGTTGCTCCAGGGCCGCGAAGTACTGCAGGTCGACGTTCTCGGCCAGCCGTGCCCGGCTGCGCTCATCCAGCAGGCTGAACGGCGGCTCGCCGAACGGAATTTCGACTAATGTGGCTTGCATGACACGACTCCACTGGCTCTCCGTCCCGAAGGGCACGGATCATCAAGCCATGAGGCCCCGCCTGCGAATGCACGACGGGGCCTCGGGATATGTAGGGCCTGACCCGCAGACCGAGAGGTCAAGCGGGCCAGGCGCTGTCGTCAGGGATCAGTGATCCACTGCCGTTCCTGCCCCGCGCGGCACGCGGATGTCCTCGACGATATGCTGGATGTGCTCGGGCGGCGGCGGTGTCACCTTGCAGACGACGACCGCGACGACGAAGTTGAGCACCATGCCCAGCGAGCCGATCCCCTCCGGCGACACGCCCAGCAGCCAGTACTCCGCCGTGTTGAGCTCCGGCGAGATGAACTTGAAGTAGACGATGTAGCTGAAGGTGAACACCAGCCCGACCAGCATGCCCGCGATAGCGCCTTCCTTGTTCATGCGCTTGGAGAAGATCCCCAGCAGGATGACCGGGAAGAAGCTCGAGGCCGCGAGACCGAAGGCAAAGGCCACCACCTGCGCCACGAAGCCTGGCGGATTGATGCCGAAGTAACCGGCGATCACGATGGCCACCGCTGCCGCCATGCGAGCTGCCATCAACTCCTGTTTCTCGGTGATGTCTGGCTTGAAGGTCTTCTTGAGCAGGTCATGCGAGATGGCCGAGGAGATGACCAGCAACAGCCCCGCTGCCGTCGAGAGCGCCGCCGCCACGCCACCTGCCGCCACCAGCGCGATGACCCATGCCGGCAGATTGCCGATTTCCGGGTTGGCCAGCACGATGATGTCGCGGTCGATGTAGACCTCGCTCTCGTTGTCGGTGGGCGTGTTGCTCACCAGACGCTGACCATACTCACCACGAGCGGCCTGGCTGTCGGCGTCGCCTTCATAGCTCGGCTTGCCCGCGAAGGGGTCACCGCCGCGCATCTGGATGATGCCGTCGCCATTCTTGTCGACCCAGCCGATCAGACCGGTGTTCTCCCAGTTGTAGAACCAGCCCGGCAGTTCCTCATAGGCTGTCTCGTTGACGGTCTCGACCAGGTTCACCCGCGCAAAGGCACCCACGGCCGGCGCAGTGGTGTAGAGCAGTGCGATGAAGAACAGCGCCCAGCCAGCGGAGATACGTGCATCCCTGACGGTCGGTACCGTGAAGAAGCGCACGATGACGTGCGGCAGACCCGCGGTCCCGCACATCAGTGCCGCCGTGATGAAGAAGACATCGATGGTGGATTTGGAGCCTTCGGTGTACTCGCGGAAGCCGAGGTCAGTCACGACCTGATCCAGCTTCTGCAGCAGATAGACGCCGGTATCGTTGCCCTGTGCATCCACCAGCGTGCCGCCGAAGCCGGTCTGAGGCAGCACGTGTCCGGTCATCATGATCGACAGGAAGACGGCCGGTACCAGGAAGGCGAAGATCAACACGCAGTACTGCGCCACCTGGGTATAGGTGATCCCCTTCATGCCACCCAGAACGGCATAGAAGAAGACGATCGCCATGCCGATGACGACACCGACGTTCACGTCCACTTCAAGGAAGCGCGCGAAGACGATGCCGGTGCCGCGCATCTGACCCGCGACATAGGTGAAGGAAATGAAGATGACACAGACCACCGCCACGGTACGTGCGACGCTCGAGTAATAACGGTCACCGACGAAATCCGGCACCGTGAACTTGCCGAACTTGCGCAGATACGGTGCCAGCAACATCGCCAGCAACACATAGCCACCCGTCCAGCCCATCAGATAGACGGAGGCGTCATAGCCCACATAGGCGATGATGCCCGCCATGGAGATGAAGGAGGCGGCAGACATCCAGTCCGCAGCGGTGGCGGCCCCGTTGGCGATGGGGTGGACCCCTCCGCCCGCCACGTAGAATTCCTTGGTAGAGCCGGCACGCGACCACACCGCAATGCCGATGTAGAGCGCGAACGAGGCGCCCACGAAAAGGTACGTCAGTAATTGAACATCCATTGGCGTTGTCCTTGGCGATATCGATCATCTTGTTGTCGTGAGAGATGAAACGCTCAGTCCTGTTCCTTTCCTGCAGAGCCGTTGCTGGAATTCATCGCAGACCTGCCCACGGAAGCGGTTCAACACCGCTCATTGCTCGTGGAGGTCGAAGCGTTCATCCAGCTTGTTCATCGAACGGGCGTACAAGATGATCAGCGCGAGGAAGAAATAGATCGCCCCTTGCTGAGCAAACCAGAAACCGAGTTTGAAACCGAAGAACTGGATATTGTTGAGGACATCCACCAACAGGATTCCGCATCCATAGGACACGACAAACCAGATCACGAGATACCCCATGATCAGTCTGATATTGGCGGCCCAATACGCCTTGGCATTCTCTTCCTTCATGACGGAGTTCTCGCATTGTTATTGTGATTGGCGAGAGACCCATCGGCGATGAACCGATGAATGGTCTCCATTGACTGAATCATTCGTCCTCATGGAGTGAGTGATATTCCCTGCGTCTTGCGTTGCTTATCAGGAAACTTGGCGACTCGCTTCTGACAGTAGCCAAGGGGCCAGCTCATCGCAGGCTGACTTTAGTCGAGAGCATGAGCATCCGCTTGAAGACCTCATGACGCCTCTCATCAATTCCTTAAATAACAGATACTTGAAAGATAAACTAAAGACGCACTCCCTTGGTCTATTGGCCAAATGAGTAACGAAACACTCTCATGACGCGTCGGAAATGACAGTGAGACGGCCCCGCTCTTTCGTCATGTCACTGAAAGAAAGCGGCGCAATTTTCTGCCGGAGACACCTCAGGCCGGGTGAGAACGGATGAGCGAGAGCAGACATCTTGTCGTCTGATGGCCAGGAGGAAGCCCTGAGCGGCTTGCAAGGCTTGGGACTCATGGCCGGGCCTGCGTAGAATGGCGCTTCCAGAGAGGAGAGCAACATGTTCCAGGGGTGGTGGCTAATCGCAGTGGCGCTGGGCTATATCGCGGTACTGTTCATGATTGCGTGGCGAGGGGATCGCAACGCCAAGAAGCACGGGTCGGCCAGTCGCCGACCGGCAGTCTACAGTCTGGGGCTTGCGGTCTACTGCACCAGCTGGACCTTTTACGGCAGTGTCGGCCAGGCCGCGACCAGTGGCTGGAGCTACCTGAGCATCTTCATCGGGCCGATCCTGACCTGTCTGCTGTTCTGGCCGATCCTCTTGAAGATGATTCGCGTCGCCAAGCGACAGAACATCACCTCGATCGCCGATTTCATCGCCTCGCGCTACGGCAAGACGCAGTCACTGGCCGTGTTTGCCTCGCTGGTGGCACTGGTCGGCACCCTGCCCTACATCGCCCTGCAGCTGAAGGCGGTGTCGAGTGCCTATCAGGTACTGACCGACACCAGTGACGTCACGCGCACTGCCTGGCTGGGGGATACCGCCTTCTATGTCGCGGCGGTGATGGCGATATTCGCCATCCTGTTCGGCACGCGGCATACCGATGCCACCGAGCACCATGTCGGCCTGTTGCAGGCCATCGCCTTCGAATCTCTGGTCAAGCTGATCGCCTTTTTGACGCTGGGCGCCTATGTCACCTGGGGCATGTTCAATGGCCTGGGGGATCTTTTCACCAAGGCGGACACCTATCTGGAGCTCCAGCAACAGCTCGAGAACCAGACCTTCGGCTCCGGCTTCTGGGCCCAGACATTGCTGGCGATGCTGGCCATCTTCTGCCTGCCGCGCCAGTTCCATGTCGCGGTGGTCGAGAACACCCACCACTCGGATGCCCGCCGCGCCCGCTGGCTGTTCCCGATCTATCTGATCGCCATCTCCTTCTTCGTGCTGCCCATCGCCGCCGCCGGCCTGACGATGTTCCCGGATGGCTCGGTGTCACCGGACAGCTTCGTGCTGGCACTGCCGATGGCGGCAGATCAGACCTGGTTGACCCTGCTGACCTTCATCGGGGGCTTCTCGGCCGCGACCGGCATGGTCATCGTCGCGGCGGTCGCGGTCTCGATCATGATCTCCAACGAGATCGTCATTCCGCTGCTGTTCCGTTTGCGCTGGTTCGATACCGAAGCCCGCGACTACAGTCATATCGTGCTGCTGGCCCGCCGCCTGACCATCGTGATGATTCTCGGCCTGGCCTACGGCTTCTATCTGCTGATCGCCGAATACAGCACGCTGTCAGCCATCGGGCTGCTGTCATTCGCCGCCGTGGCCCAGTTCGCGCCCTCTCTGCTGGGCGGGCTCTACTGGAAGCGTGGCAATCGCCTGGGGGTCATCGTCGGCCTCAACCTCGGCTTCGCCGTCTGGGCCTGGACCCTGCTGGTTCCGGCACTGGCCCAGGCAGGCCTGATGCCCGCCGACATGGTCAATTACGGTCCGCTCGGCATCGACTGGCTCTCGCCGCATGGCCTGTTCGGCTTCCGCTTCAGTGACCCGCTGACCCACGGCGTGATGCTGTCTCTCGGCCTCAACCTGTTCGGCTATATCTTCGTCTCGCAGATGACGCCGCAACGCGTGGTCGAGCGCATCCAGGCATCCTTGTTCGTCGATAGCGTCGAGACGCGTCAGACCAGCGTCTCGCGCCCGTGGACCGGCTCTACCTCCGTCTCGGACCTGCGCGTACTCTGTGAGCGCTTCCTGAGCCATGAGCAGGTCGAACGCGCCTTCGAAGATTACGCACGCCGCAGCGGCCAGCCGCTGGAACTCCACGGGCGCGCGTCAATCGACCTGATCCAGTTCACCGAGCGCTTCCTGGCTTCCGTGCTCGGTGCCTCCTCGGCGCGGATCGTGGTCAACTCTGCCCTGCAGGGGCGCGGCATCGGTATCTCGGATGTCATCTCCATCGTCGATGAAGCCTCACAGGTGCTGGAATTCAACCGCGCCCTGCTGCAGGCCACCATCGAGAACATCCACCAGGGCATCAGCGTGGTCGACCAGCACATGCGCCTGGTGGTGTGGAATCAGCGCTATCTGGACATGTTCCGCTTCCCTGACAACCTGATCCGTGTCGGCGCCCCGATCGATCGCATCTTCCGTTACAACGCGCACAATGGTGAATATGGTCCGGGCGACCCGGAAGAGCATGTCGATCAGCTGCTGGACGCCATCCGTGACGGCGAGCCGCATCGCTACGTGCGCTATCGCCAGGACGGCACCGTGATGGAGATCCAGGGCAACCCGATGCCCGGCGGCGGCTTCGTCTATACCTACCAGGACATCACCCAGCAGAAGCGCACCGAAGAGGCGTTGATCCGCTCGGAAAACAACATCCGCATCTACACCGACAACGTGCCGGCGCTGATCGCCTACTTCGACAAGGAGTGTCGTTACCTCTTCACCAACCGCGCCTATGAAGCAGTGATGGGCATCGACCGTACCGCCGTCATCGGCGAGCCGGCCGAGGCGGCGATGCCTGAAGACATCTATCGCCAGCGCGCCCCCTGGATGACGCGCGCCCTGGCGGGGGAACGCGTTTCCTTCGAGATCTCGCTGGAAGCCCCCGAGGGCGGTGTGCGTTACATGCTGGTGACCTATACGCCGCACTTCAGCGGCAAGGGCAACATCCTCGGCTTCTTCGCGCTCTATCAGGACATCACCGAACGCCGCCTGGCCGAGATTGCCCTCAAGGAAACCAACGAGAATCTGGAAGAACGCGTTCGCGTGCGTACCCAGGAGCTGTCACAGGTCAACGAGGCATTGCGTACCGAGAACCGTGTGCGCGCGGAAGCCGAGCAGGCACTGCGTCAGGCCAAGCAGCTGGCCGAGGATGCCAACGCCTCCAAGACGCGCTTTCTGGCCGCGGCCAGTCATGACCTGCTGCAACCCCTGAATGCCGCACGCCTGTTCACCTCCGCTCTCGCCCAGCAGGTGGAAGGCGAGATGAAGACCACCACCAATCACATCGACAACTCGCTGCAGGCCGCCGAGGAGCTGCTCAGCACCCTGCTCGACATCTCCAAGCTCGATGCCGGCGCGCTGGCGCCACGTCGCAGCGTGTTCCGCCTGTCGGATATTCTCAAGCCGCTGAAGGCCGAGTTCGAGGTGATGGCGGAAGACCGAGGGCTGGACCTGAAGGTGGTGATGACCCAGCTGGCGGTGGATTCTGACGGCCAGATGCTGCGGCGCATCGTGCAGAACTTCCTGTCCAACGCCGTGCGTTACACCCGTCAGGGCCACGTACTGCTGGGCTGTCGCCGCCTGGGGGATCGCATTCGCATCGAAGTCTGGGACACCGGCCCCGGCATCCCCGAGTCCAAGCTGACCGAGATCTTCCAGGAATTCCGGCGTCTCGATCAGAGCGAGCGTCACAAGGAGAGCGAGAAGGGGCTGGGACTGGGCCTGTCGATCGCCGAGCGCATGAGTCGCGTGCTCGATCACCCGATCACGGTGCGCAGCTGGGTCGGTGTGGGGACAGTCTTCGCGGTCAGCGTCCCGATCAGCAAGACACTGCCGGCCGCTGAACAGCCGGATGCCGTCCCGGCCCGCAAGCGCGCCGGCAACAAGCTGACCGGCACCCGCGTGCTGTGCATCGACAACGAGAGCCTGATTCTGGAAGGCATGAAGGCGATGCTGTCCGGCTGGGGCTGCGAAGTCTTCACCGCCACGTCCATCGGTGGTGCCAAATCCGTGATTCGCAATCTGGATGGTGATCCGGATGCCATCCTCGCCGATTATCACCTCGACAATGAAGTGACCGGTCTGATGGCGCTGGATGCTCTGGATGAACGCCTGGCAGGCTCCGTGCCCGGCATCGTCATCACCGCGGATCGCACTGACGAAGTCGCCGAGGAGGTACGCCGTGCCGGCTATCACCTGCTGCTCAAGCCGGTGCGTCCGGCGGCGCTGCGCGCACTGCTGACGCGTACCCTGCAGGCCAATCGTGCCGAGAAGCATGCCAGCGGTACCTCGGATGAGACAGGCGGAGCCCCGGAGAACGGCGATGGCTGATCGCGGGTGAATCGCGCAGCGCCTGTGAACGAGCAGGCGCTGTATCCGCAAAAAGCCCGCCCTGTCAGTGACAGGACGGGCTTTTGTCTTTCCGAAGCAGAATCATGCTCATCGAACGGGATGCATCATCCCGTCAATCACAGCCACTTCAGGAGCGAACCTTCGGCGGCTCGACTTCCAGACGCTGCGCCGCGATGACGGCCTGGGTGCGGGAATGCACGCCAAGCTTGCGCAGAATGGCGGTCACGTGCGCCTTGATGGTGGCCTCGGACACATTCAGCTCATAGGCGATCTGCTTGTTGAGCAGGCCTTCCGTCAGCATGTTGAGCACGCGGAACTGCTGTGGCGTCAGCGAGGCGATCGCTTCGGCAAAGCGGGACTCATCTTCGCTGGACTCGCCCATGGCTTCGGCGATATCCGTCGGCAGCCAGACTTCGCCTTCGAGAATCTCGCCGATCGCCTCGGCGATCACATCCAGACTTGCGGACTTGGGGATGAAACCGGAAGCGCCATAATCGATGGCGCGGCGCACCACGTAGGGCTCCTCGCTACCGGATACGACGGCGACCGGGATATCCGGCGTCTGACCACGCAGCTGGATCAGGCCTGAGAAGCCATGGGCTCCCGGCATGTGCAGGTCCAGCAGGATCAGATCAGCATCGGGGTGGCGGGCAACGATATCGTTGGTCGCGTCCATGCTGTCGGCTTCGACAATCTCTGCCTGTGAGGCCACTTGCCTGAGTGCCTGCGTCAGTGCGGCACGAAAGAGCGGATGATCGTCTGCAACGATGAACTTCTGGGCAAAGGCCATTGAGTCTCCTCCAAAACCCCGATGGTGATCATCACCGACCTTCCTGGCCGGTCAATGATCGCCGTTATTTTCTGGCATGTTACCCCATGGAACGCGCGTTTAACAAAGCAGCCCACCATCGGGAGACATACTGATGTTTCGCTCGGGGAACACGAGTATCGCACGGATTGCCCAATGATGAGTGGACAATGCACAAGTGAATTCTGACAGCATCCTGCGGATGGAGAGTCAGACCACCCTAACCGCAACGCGACTCGCATGCCAACCGACCAGTGCCACACCGGCAATCAGCAGGAAACCCATGAGGCTGGCAGCGTCCGGCACTTCCCCCCAGATCGCCCAGCCGGCCAATGCGGAGAACACGATGGTGAGATAGGAATAGATCGACACTTCCCCCGCGGGCGCCAGCCGATAGGCCGTGGTCATCAGGATCTGGCCACCGGCCGCGAAGACCCCGATCCCCAACAGGGCCAGTGCCTGTGGCGCACTGGGCATCACCGGATTCATCAGCATCGGCACCAGGGTGACGATGCTGGAGACCAGCGAGAAATGTAACACGATTGTCGCGGAAGCCTCACGCCCTCGCAGCGCCCGAATCAGTGTGTAGGCAGCGCCGGCCAACATGGCCGAGCCCAATCCGACCAGCGCCGGAAACAGTGCCTCCACACCTCCCTCGGCGAACGCCAGCTGCGGCTTGATGACCAGAGTCGCCCCCACGAAGGCAATCAGCATGCCTACCAGCCGCCAGCCGCCCAGGCGCTCTGCCAGAAACATGCCGGCAAACAGCATCACGAAAAACGGCGACAGCTTGTTTAGGATAGTCGCATCCGCAAGCAGCAGGTGATCGATGGCGTAGAAAAAGCTCATCACGCCGCCAAGCCCGATCAGCGAGCGCGCCAGCAGCAACGGCTGATGGTGCCAGTGTCCCAGCAGACGAGCGCCCGCCATGCGAACCATCACGACGGCAACCACCAGGCTTACGAGAT
This sequence comes from Cobetia marina, assembly GCF_001720485.1. Taxonomy (GTDB): domain Bacteria; phylum Pseudomonadota; class Gammaproteobacteria; order Pseudomonadales; family Halomonadaceae; genus Cobetia; species Cobetia marina. Next base: position 590,907 of record NZ_CP017114.1, on the reverse strand, counting down.
TGCGCACGAAGACCTTCTCGAACAGCGGCAAGTCACCGCTCAACTTGACCATCGCGCCCATCAACGCGAAGGAGATCGCCGACAGGCACATCAGCACGACAGCGCGTGGACGGTTCTCGCCCTCGGTGGATGACGATGATGAAACCTGTGAGGAAGTGGCGGGCTGAGACGTGGCGCAGGATGCATCCGACTTGCCTGCTGACATGGGGGCTGCCTTGATCATGAAGTGAATGAGGAAATGCTCAGGGAGGCCATCAGGCCCACCTGTCGCATGCGGGTTGTCGCATCATTATCAAGTCAGCCGCTCATCGATGGCCAACCTTTCCTGCTTCAGACACGGCCAGGATGTGCACGAGACAGGCACTCACGAGACAGGCACGCACGAAACAGGAGCGCATGACCCGGACGCACACGAAAAAAGCGCGGGAGCCAGGCTCCCGCGCTTTCGATGTCGCGACGTGTCTCGTCAGGCCTGCATGGCCGTCATACGACGAGTTCAGCGGTTGGCGCGATGCTCGATCAGATCATCCACCACCGTCGGGTCCGCCAGCGTCGAGGTATCCCCAAGACCGTCGGTCTCGTTGGCGGCGATCTTGCGCAGGATACGCCGCATGATCTTGCCGGAACGCGTCTTGGGCAGTCCCGGTGCCCACTGGATGACATCAGGTGACGCGATCGGCCCGATGTCCTTGCGCACCCACTGGGTCAGGGTCTTCTTGAGCTCATCGCTTGGCTCGATGCCATCATTGAGCGTCACGTAGATGTAGATCCCCTGCCCCTTGATGTCGTGGGGATAACCGACCACCGCGGCTTCGGCGACCGCCTCATGCGCGACCAGCGATGACTCGATCTCGGCCGTGCCCATGCGGTGCCCGGAAACGTTGAGCACGTCGTCGACGCGTCCGGTGATCCAGTAATACCCATCCTCGTCACGGCGGCAGCCATCGCCGGTGAAGTACATGCCGGCATAGGTGGAGAAATAGGTCTGCACGTAACGCTCATGGTTGCCCCAGATGGAGCGAGCCTGCCCGGGCCAGCTGTCGAGAATCACCAGATTGCCTTCGGTGGCTCCCTCGAGAATGTTGCCCTCGTTGTCGACCAGCGCCGGCTGCACGCCGAAGAACGGCAAGGTGGCGGAACCCGGCTTGAGATCCGTGGCACCCGGCAGCGGCGCGATCATGATGCCGCCGGTCTCGGTCTGCCACCAGGTATCCACCAGCGGGCAGTTGCCCTTGCCGATCACGCGGTGGAACCACTCCCAGGCCTCAGGATTGATCGGCTCACCCACCGAGCCGAGCAGGCGCAGGCTGTCGCGGGAACTGGAGTCCATCACGCCATCGCCGTGTGCCATCAGCGCGCGCACGGCGGTCGGGGCCGTGTAGAGGATATTGACCTGATGCTTGTCGACGATCTCCCCCATGCGCCCGTGAGTCGGATAGCTGGGCACCCCCTCGAACATCAGCGTGGTCGCGCCGTTGGCCAGCGGTCCATAGACGATGTAGCTGTGCCCTGTCACCCAGCCGACATCCGCCGTGCACCAGTAGATGTCGCCATCGTGGTAGTCGAAGACGTAACGATGGGTCATGGCCGCATAGAGCAGATAGCCGCCCGTGGTGTGCTTCAGCCCCTTGGGCGTGCCGGTGGAGCCGGAGGTGTAGAGAATGAACAGCGGGTCTTCCGCGCCCATCGCTTCTGCCGGGCAGTCGCTGGACTGACGGTCGACCAGCTCGTGGAACCACAGATCACGACTCCCCCAGTGCACGTCACCTCCGGTACGCCGCACCACCAGCACGTGGTCGACGCAGTCGGTGCCATCGCGCTCCAGCGCATCGTCGACATTCTCCTTGAGCGGCACTCGCTTGCCACCGCGCAGCGATTCATCGGCGGTGATCACGATACGCGAGCTGGAATCGGCGATCCGTCCTGCCAGCGCGTCCGGCGAGAAGCCCCCGAAGACCACCGAGTGCACCGCACCGATACGGGTACAGGCCAGCATCGCCATGGCCGCTTCGGGGATCATCGGCATGTACAGGGTGACCACGTCACCACGCCCCACGCCCAGTTCCTTGAGGCCATTGGCGAACTGGCTGACGCGCGCATGCAGCTCGCGATAGGTGATCGACTGGGACTCGCTGGGGTCATCCCCTTCCCAGATGATCGCCACCTGGTCGCCACGCTCCTCGAGATGACGATCCAGACAGTTGTGGGCCACGTTGAGCTGACCATCCTCGAACCAGCGCACATCGACATTCTCAGGGCCGAAGTCGGTACTGCGTATCACCGAGGGCGCCTTGAACCAGTCCAGCGACTGCGCCTGCTCGGCCCAGAAATCCTCGGGTGCCTCGACAGACTGCTGATACATGGCCTGATAGCGCTCACGATCTACCCATGCACGGGCGGCAACATCAGGCTTGACCGGGTGGACCTTGGCATCTTCGCTCATTGTTGTTCGACCTCTGGAAGTTGGCGGGCGACACGCCTCGGGCTGCCTCATACGACACGGGTACGCTGCGGACGAGTCATGGCTAGTCCGTTTCAGCTTAAACCCAAGCATGGGGGGCCACACACTAGACCTTGGTAGACAATTTTTTCCCAATAATTTCAACTATTTATCAACAAATAACACCAAGGTCACAGCGACTTTCGCCGCAGAAAACCCGCACTCCAGAGGGACTGACCGCACCACGGCGGCATTGAAAACGGGAGGCAGGACAGCACGGAAGGCGATGGCAGGCATCAGGAATCGCTCAATGGCCCCTTGAGCGCTTTCCCGCACTGCCGGCATCGGTAACGCTGCCCACGAAGCGCATTGGCATGTCGACGATGACTCAGATAGTGCGGTGTCTCGCAATCGCATCCGTAGGCCCAGGGCATCGGACTCGCGCGGGAAACATCCATGCGGTGGGTCACCTCAGGTGCGACACCATAGAGATTCGTCATGACCTGCTGCCACTCCGGGCCATGCGGCTTGACCCGCTGGCCGCGCGCGCGCTCCACCACTTCCATCACCACCCAGTGCGCCACCTCATGAGGGACGGTCTGGCTCAGGAAGTGATGGCGGTTCTCGCACAGCAATTGCCAGTTGAAGCGCAGGCGCTGGCGCGCCGGTTCGGCTGTCCCGGCAGTGCGTCCTCTGAGACGACAGGACACGGCGGGCATGCGCATCTCGGGATAGTGCGCACGTGCGCGCGCCAGACAGGCCAGCACACGGGATTGCAGCATGGCATGCAGTTGCGGCTCGCTGAGGGCATCCAGTGTCTGCTCATCGGCCAACGGCAGGGGGTCGGCGACCGCATCACCGAGACACGCCAGTACATGGTCGACGGGAAAGCGATATCGACTGACGACACTGCCATCCACGGCGTGCGCGACACGGGAACAAGACATGAGACGACCCCTTGATGCCAGACGATCGAGGTGAACGGCAACCGCTGAAGAAAGTGGAGAATTCGACGATTCAGGGGCTTTCGTGGCGACGAAAACCCTTGCCACGAGATGATACACTAGCCACATTCGCAGTGGCCGCGACGCCCTGCCCGACTTCTATCCCGCATGTGAGACCTTCCCTATGGCCGAGCCTGTCCAGACCCAGCCGTTGCTGGATGATGAATCCCTCGACATCCTCGATGAGTTCCTTGAATCCGACCTGGTCGGCCCGGAAGCCCTCGACATCATCAGCGCGCATGGCTTCATGCTGGCACTGGCCATCGCACCACGCGAAGTGCCTTCCAGCCTGTGGCTGCCGGAGCTGTTCCAGGGGCAGCCAGCCTATGAAAGCCCCGAGCAGGAAGCCCAGGTGGTCGCGCTGTTCGAGCAGATGCGCGCCAATGCCATCGACGCCCTCGAGCACGGTATCCTGCCTGAGCTGCTGTTCGAGCTGGAACTCGGTGGCCTCGACCCCGTCGAGACGCCGATCGGTGACTGGTGTGCAGGCTTCATGGAAGGTGTCTTCATGGACGAGGAAGCCTGGTTCGGGACCCAGGAAGAGACCGCGGCCGAGCTGCTGCTGCCCTTCATGGCCATCTCGGGCGTATTCGACGATGAAGACCCGGAGATCGGCGAGCTGATCGCCGACCCCGTCGGTGCCCAGCGCTTCGTCAACCAGCTGCCGGAACTGCTGCTGGATCTCTACCTGCTCTATCGCGTGCCGCCGGAAAGCCCCAAGCCATCACCGCGCCGCAAGGGAGCCGCAACGCCGGGCGCCGCGGGCATTCCGCGTGGCAAGCATGCGGGCGGCAAGGGCAGTGGCAAGGGCGGCGCGAAGAAGCCTGCTGGCAAGGGTGGCGGCAAGAAGCGCTGAGCCCCCGCCATCCCCCTCTTTGCGCCGCGCAGCGCCAGACACGACAACGCCGGACGCCCCTTGGGGTCGTCCGGCGTTGTCGTGTCACGAAGCAGTGTCTGACATCCGTGAACTGGCTAGCGCAGCCGCGTCACCAGGCTATCCAGGGTGCCATAGCCCCACTCGCGACAGCGTTGCGCCAGAGAGCGTCGCTGCCAGGCAGCCCGGGTGATCTCGACGCTGCGCGCGAAATGCTGCTCGAACAGCGCCGCCACCTCCGCCGCGAAGCGATGGTCCTGCACCTCCTGATTGGCCTCCAGATTCCATTGCAGGCTCCAGTGATCGAAGTTGCATGACCCCAGCGTGACCCAGTCATCCGCCAGCGAGAACTTGGCATGCAGGAAGCGCGGCTGGAATTCATGGATCCGCACGCCCGCCTTGAGGAGACTCGCATAGAAACGCTGCCCCGCAGAACGCACGCCGGGATGGTCGTGATGCTGTCCCGCGATCAACAGCTGCACATCGACGCCGCGCCGAGCCGCCCGCTTGAGGCGTCGACGCATGCTGAAGGTCGGCACGAAGTAAGGCGTGCAGATCCACAGCCGCTTGCGGGTGCTGCTGGCCTGATGCTGGAGCGAGTGGCGAATCGCCTGATAACGAAATCCATGGCCCCAGACGACACGCCCGCGCATCCCCAGATATCCCGTGACGACGTTGACCGCATTGATGTTGACGCTGCGCACGGCCTCACGACGCCCCTGCCCCTCGCTGGCAGCGGAATCCCAGACCCGCGCGAACAGCCTGACCCAGTCACGGATACAGGGCCCCTCGATGCGTATCGCCACTTCTGACCAGGCCTCGGCAAACTCATCGACCGCCCCGAAACCGCCAGTGAAGCCCACCTCGCCATCCACGACCAGCAGCTTGCGGTGATCCCGCGTCAGGTTGCGACCGAACCGCCACCAGCGAATCGGGTTGTAGAAGCGCAGGGCGATGCCGGCCTCGGTCATGCGCTGGCGATCCGCCTCCTCGAGCCCCAGCGAGCCGAAGCCATCCAGCAGCACCAGTACATTGACGCCACGCTGGCACGCAGCGCTCAAAGCCTCGATCAGGACCCGACTGAGGTGACCGCTTTCGGCCAGATACAGTTCGAGCAGTATCGAGTGACGTGCGCCTTCCACCGCCTCCAGCATGCTGGGCAGAAAGCGCGCCCCCTCCGGCAGCAGGGTAAATCGATTGCCTGAACGCCACATTCCGAGCATGACATGCCTCCCGTCGCTCCCGCACTGGGCAATGACAGCCGATATCGGCGTCATCGAACAGAATGCGTATAATGATCAATATCATGCATGCGGCGACCCAACGTCGATATCCTCGGATCGCCACTCCCGCATCCTGTGAGTCAACGCAAACGATCCTGCTTGTGACAGCGTCTCACCATCGAACTTTTCGAGTACACCTGCGAGGCTCCGCCATGTCGCCCGTCACCCTGTTATTGCGCCCTCTGCGCAACCTCAGCCGCCGTCTGCTGGACAAATGGGTGGAGCTGCGCGCGGTGGAACCCGACATCAACGCGCTGGACCACAGTGCCCTGAATCTCGACCCCGACCTGCCGGTGGTCTACGTCTTCCCCTATCAGGCGCTCTCCGATGAACTGGTGATCGAGCAGCTTTGCGAGGGGCGTGGCCTGCCGTCTCCCACTCTGCCCTTGAGCATAGGCGACATGCGACTGAGTCACTCGCGGTTGCGCCTGCTGCGTCACTCACGCAAGGGCAAGGGCCTGCTCTCCCGACGACTCGCGCAGCTGATCGAGGCACTGGAGAACGCCCCGGATGAGGTCGAGGTCCAGCTGGTACCGGTCAGCGTGTTCTGGGGGCGTGCGCCGGGCAAGGAATTCGGCTTCTGGAAGTTCATCTCCGCTGACAGCTGGCGTGTCACCGGGGTATTGCGTCGCGCCATCGCCATCCTCGTGCATGGTCGCTCGGTGGATGTGCACTTCGGCCAGCCGCTCAAGCTCCACGAGGTGCTGCGCGAAGGTCCCGAGGATCAGGCGCTGGCGCGCCGGCGCATCGCTCGTCTGCTGCGCGTGCACTTTCGTCGCGTGCGCACCCGACTGCTGGGGCCGGACCTCTCGCATCGCCACACCATGATCCGCAATCTGCAGAAGGCGCCCGCCGTACAGGACGTGATCAGCGAGCTGGCCCGCGACCAGAACCAGCGTCCCGCGCGTCTCGAGAAGCGCGCGTTGAGATACGGCCGCGAGATCGCCTCCAACATGGGCTATCCCGTGCAGCGCTTCCTGGCTCACGCCCTCAAGCGCTTGTGGCACAAGCTGTATGACGGCATCGAGATCCGCGGCATGTCGCGCGTCAAGGCGATCGCCGGGGACTGCGAGCTGATCTATGTGCCCTGCCATCGCAGCCATATCGATTATCTGCTGCTGTCCTACGTGCTGTTCCACGAAGGGCTGATGACGCCGCACGTGGCAGCCGGCAAGAATCTCGACATGCCGGTGATCGGCCCGATCCTCCGGCGTGGAGGCGCCTTCTTCCTGCGCCGCAGCTTCCGTGACAATCGCCTCTATGGCGCGGTCTTCGATGAATATGTCCACCAGCTGATCACCCGCGGGCACCCGGTGGAATACTTCATCGAGGGTGGACGCTCACGCACGGGGCGCATGTTGCCGCCACGTCCGGGCATGCTGGCGATGACGCTACGTTCCTTCCTGCGTGACACGCGCCGCGAGGTCGCCTTCGTCCCGGTCTACATCGGCTACGAGAAGGTCTTCGAGAGCCTCAGCTATCAGCGTGAACTGTCGGGCGCCAGCAAGAAGAAGGAGTCGCCGCTGGATCTGATTCGCGTGCTGGGGCAGCTCAAGCAGCCCTTCGGCAAGGTCTATCTCAACATTGGCGAGCCGCTCAAGCTGGGGGCCTGGCTGGACGAGACCACTCCCGAGTGGCAGGCCAGTCGCCACCAGCGGCGCCCGGAATGGCTGACCAGTGCCGTGCCGCGACTGGGCAACGAGATCGCCACGCGCATCAATGCCGCCGCGGCCCTCAACCCTGTCTCGCTGTCGGCGCTGGTACTGCTTTCCACCGCACACCACGCCATCGAGTCCAGCCTGATGCAGCGCCAGCTGGCCATGCTGGTGCGGCTGGCCGGCAAGCTGCCTGGCCGGCAGGACCACAGCCTGCCCGAAGGCACGCCGGAAGAATGGATCGCGCACTGTGCGCACCTGGGGCTGGTCACCCTACGCCCCCAGCACCTCGGTGAGCTGGTGATCGCCACACCGGAACAGGCCAGCCTGCTGACCTGGTACCGCAACAACGTCCTGCATCTGCTGGCGCTGCCGGCGCTGATCGCCTTCGCCTTCCGCAACACCGCCCAGTACACCCTGCAGGCGCTGGATGAGCAGATCAGCCCGGCCTGGCCCGTACTGGTACGTGAACTGTTCGTGCCGGAAGCCCCGGAGCTGAAAGGCGATATCGCCGCCACCCTCGCGCTGCTCAGCGACGAGGGCCTGCTGGAGCACCAGCCGGCAACCGAGAACACGCCCGAACGCTGGTCGCGTCCGGTCGCAAGCCAGGAATCCTCCGAGCAGCTGCGGCTGCTGGCCCAGCCGGTCCAGCCGACGCTGGAGCGCGGCTACCTGCTGATCGCGGCCTTGCTGCAACACGGCAGCGGCACGCTGGATCGCGAAGCCCTCGAGACCCACTCCGGCGCGCTGGCAGAGCGGCTGACGCTGCTCTCGGGCCTCAACGCGCCCGAGTTCTTCGACAAGCGACTGTTCCGTGGCCTGCTGGATACCCTGCTGGAGCTGGACTTCATCTGGCTGGACGACAACCGTCTGTGCTTCGGCGAAGCGCTGGAAGACCTGCAGACCCGTGGGCGCGACCTGTTCGACCCGGCATTGCGCCATCGCTTGCAGCATGTGCGCCTGCGCGATACGCCGGACACGCCGGACACGCCAGAGGACAATGCTGACTCGGCTGACGAGTCACGTTGACAACGGTGCCACGCCATCCCTTCGCATGAACGACAGGACCCCGCTCGCGGCAGACGCGAGCGGGGTCCTGTCATCTTCAGAGCGGTCATGCACGTCAGGGTGCATCACCCGGCCTTCGCGGCTAGCGCAGCGCCTGCTTGACGTAGACGTCGTAGCGGCTGGTCTTCTCCTCCACCACATGACTCGGCGCGATGCCGCCGATCGGCTCAGCCTTGCGCGGACGCTTGACCACCACCCGATGGGTCGCGACCTCCAGTGCCGAATCCAGCAAGGCCGGCGCATCCGCGTCATCCCCCGCCAGGGCACGGAAGAGTCGCATCTCCTTCTTCACCAGCGCGGACTTGTCACGGTGCGGGTACATCGGATCCAGATGCACCACCTGCGGCGGCTGATCCCACAGCGCGACGAGCTCTCCCAGATCACGCGAGGCATCCCCCTGCAGCGCCTGCATGCGTAGCGCGATCTCGCGTATCTCGTCGTCTGCACAGCCCTGCGCGCGGGTCAGGCCATCGACCAGGATCGCCGCCGTCGCGGCGACACGCTCGATCATCAGCACCGGCGATCCGAGACTGGCCAGCACGAAGGCATCGCGCCCCAGCCCGGCGGTGGCATCGACGATGCTTGGCAGCGCGCCGCGATTCAGGCCACAGGCCCGCGCGATCAGCTGATTGCGTCCCCCGCCGAAACGCCGGCGGTGGTCCGCCCGACCAGCGACGAAATCCACATGCAGCGGTTTGCCGTACTCGCGCTCGTCCCCGGCGATCACGACCCGCGGTACGCCCTGCTCGTCCTGCGCCACCTCGAGCCGCAGAGCCGGCAACGCATCATCGTCCCGGATGGCGATCCCGAAGTGTGCCGCCAGCATGGCGAGCTCCGGATGCACCGCCAGCTGCGAGCGAGCGATGGCGATCACGGGGGTCGCGTCAGCGGCGTCAGAGGAAGGAGCGAGGGGATCGGATGGCAGCATGAACGGGCTCTATGGAAATGAAGAGACGCTGGGACTCGCGAAAGACCAGCACAAAGGCGACATGATAAGCGCAAGCAAGGCTGACAGAAACGCCGACGGCGCCGCAAGAGCGACGCCGTCGGAGAAAGACTGAACTTGCCGTACGCGACTTACAGCAACAGCATGCCGAACAGCAGCACGCCCAGCAGCAGACGGTAGATGACGAAGGGCAACATGCCGATGCTGTCGATGGCCTTGAGGAACAGCTTGATGCACACCAGCGCCGAGACGAAGGACAGCACAACACCCAGTCCGACATCGAACAGCTGGGCTTCACTGCCGGTCTCGATCAGCTCCAGCCCCTTGAGTGAGCCCGCCGCGAGAATCAGCGGAATCGACAGCAGGAAGGAGAAGCGCGCCGCACTCTGACGCTCGAAGCCCAGCAGCAGCGCGGCAGTGATGGTGATGCCCGAACGCGAGGTGCCCGGAATCAGTGCCAATGCCTGGAACAGACCGATGATCAACGCCCCCTTGAGCGTGAGCGTCGCCAGATCCCGCGTGCGCGTGCCCTTGGCATCCGCCCACCACAGCAGCAGACCGAAGACGATGGTGGTCGTGCCGATCACGGCAGTCGAACGCCCGGCCGTTTCCACCACATCGCCCAACAGGCCACCGAAGACGACGGCCGGCAGCGTCGCCAGCAATACCGCCCAGCCCAGACGGCTGTCGTCGGTCTGACGCGCCGCAAGCCCGCCTGAACCGCTGAACTGTCCGAACCAGCCAGCGAGGATATTGACGACATCCTTGCGAAAGGCCATCACCACGGCCAGCAGAGTACCGACATGGACCGCGACATCGAAGGCCAGTCCCTGGTCCGGCCAGCCAAGCACCTGGGAGGGCAGGATCAGGTGAGCGGAGGAGGAAATCGGCAGAAATTCGGTCAGACCTTGAATGACGGCCAACGCCACCACGTGCATGAGTTCCATGAAACATCCTTTTAAGAGTAACGGGCCTCAATGGCCCACACGGACGACAGACATCGCCTGTGGCACTGCGAGGTGCGGTGATGACAGAACGGTTCCCTGTCAGCCGATGCGCGACCGACATCAGGGGCCGCAGTGTGATGCTGAAACCTTACGGCAGCCTTGGCAGACCACCTGACTGACGCGAGAGGATGGCGATCCCTGGCGCCATCAGCGCCATGCCACCTCGTTGCGCAGATAGACAGGCTGCGCCTCGACGGCAGCGACTGCCTCGCCGCGCGCAAAGGCCTGCGCCGCCAGGATGACCATGTCCTCGGCATCCGGCTGCGGTGCCTCCAGGCGCTGCACGATGCTGGCGCGCAAGGCTTCCGGCAGCGCATCGTGCATGACCAGCCCGGAACCGATGGCCAGCCAGTCGTGCTCACGTAGCTCCTGGGGCAACTCCACGAGTCCCGGCGCCACGACCTGCTCGGGCAGCAGCTGGCTGACCTCGACCTCACCTTCGGCGGAGGTCGCCACACGATAGGCGCCGGTGTAAAGCTCGCCCATGCGGGCATCCAGCATCGGCAACACGAAACGGGCGTGGTGATGACGATGGGCCTGCAGCGCCAGCGCCGCCAGGGTCGAGACACCGATCACCGGCACCTCAAGCCCGAAGGCCAGTCCCTGAATGGTGCCAGCCGCGATGCGCAGGCCCGTGAAGGAACCCGGGCCGTGGCCATAGGCCAGCGCGTCCAGATCCTTCAACGTCAGCTGGGCATCTGCCAGCAGCGTCTCGATCATCGGCATCATCAGCTGGGTATGCTGACGGGGAGCTTCACAGCGCTCGGCAGTAACAACGCCGTCCTGCCACAGGGCAACGGAACAGGCGGAGGAGGATGCATCAATGGCCAGAAGCGTGGTCATGGGCGGTTCATCATCAGAAAAATGTGACGCGATTCTACCCGTCCCCCGCTAGCAGCAAAAGACGCAGGGTGTCCACGGCAGGTGTCGGCGCTGTGCGTCAGTCGTGCCACAGGCCGCGAACCTGCGCTGCAGAAGGGGTCTGTCGCAACACGCCATTTCGCTTTCGCGACCAAAGAAAACGCCCGCAGACAAAGCCTGCGGGCGTTTTCAAGGCGCTTGATACCGAAAGAGCACATCATGCGGGCCATGGCGGCGCCATGGTCCTCATGCCGTCTCAGGCAACGCGACTCACTGCTCCAGCGCGCTGACCAGCTGGGCACGAATGTCATCGACGGAGCCGATGCCTTCGATGCGATGGTAGGCCGGTGCCTGGGCATCGCCAGTGGCAGACCAGCTGGAGTAGTACTCGACCAGCGGCTCGGTCTGCTCATGGTAGACGGACAGACGGTTGCGCACCGTGGCTTCACGGTCATCTTCACGCTGGATCAAGGCTTCGCCAGTGACGTCGTCCTTGCCTTCCTCGCGCGGCGGGTTGTACTCGATGTGATAGACACGACCGGAATCCGGGTGCACACGACGACCGGACAGACGCTTGACGATTTCCTCGTCCGCCACGGCGATCTCGACCACGTGGTCCAGCTTCACGCCCGCTTCCTTCATGGCGTCAGCCTGCGGAATGGTACGCGGGAAGCCATCGAACAGGAAGCCGTTCTCGCAGTCGGGCTGGCTGATGCGTTCCTTGACCAGAGCGATGATGATCTCGTCGGACACCAGCCCGCCGGTATTCATGATCTCCTTGACCTTGAGCCCCAGCTCGCTGCCGGCCTTGACCGCTGCACGCAACATGTCTCCGGTGGAAATCTGCGGGATGTTGAAACGCTCGCAGATGAACTGGGCCTGAGTGCCCTTGCCGGCGCCGGGGGCGCCCAACAGGATCAAACGCATCGGTACTGCTCCTTGAGTGTGCAAATGAAAAGCGTGAAACGGGTGTAAATGGGTCATCCGGGCTTGTGTGCCCTGCCCTCGACGGCAGATGGCCATCCGAGGCGCTCTGGCCGCCGAGCGCTCAAGACGACTCGGCTCACGCGCTGACCTGCGCAGTGTCTCCCCATCGACATGACAGTGAAGGAGACAGCCACGGGGCCTCGAGCGGCTTGCGACCAGGATGAAACAGGAAGCGGACCGACTGGTGGCGTGACGAACACTCTCCACGCACTGACGATCTCATTATGTCATCGCTATGCAACGCAAGGGCTGACGATACCGCTCACACGGCCATCGCACAAGCACACCAAAGGCGCGCATGACGCCCCTTGGCACTGTTTTGGCTCATTGATGACGGACGAGGCGATCGGCGCGTGCAGCGCCTCGTGATCCAGCCTCACGATGGCATGACGCCCCCGCGGCACTCGGTCGCAGGGGCGTCATGGCAGGGTTCCACTCATTTCAGGGTTCAGGCGTCATGGCCTGGGGGTCATGACCTCACTCGGCGACCTCTTCCGCCTGGCTGCTGCGACGTAGCCGCACCGCCTTGGCCCGCTTGCCGCGCAGCCGGATGTTGAGCATTTCCACCGCCAGCGAGAAGGCCATCGCCACGTAGATGTAGCCCTTGGGCACATGGACGCCGAAGCCTTCGACCATCAACATCATGCCGACCATGATCAGGAAGGACAGGGCCAGCATCTTGATGGTCGGGTGGCGATCGACGAAATCACCGATCGGCTTGGCCGCCACCATCATGATGCCCACCGAGATGACGATCGCGATGATCATCACCGTCAGATGGTCGACCATGCCCACCGCCGTGATCACCGAATCCAGCGAGAAGACGATATCGATCAACGCGATCTGGACCATGATCGCCATGAAGCTGGCACCGCCCTTCTTCGCGCCCTCTTCCGCCGGGTCCTCACCCTCGAGGTTGGCATGGATCTCATGGGTGCTCTTGCCGAGCAGGAACAGCCCCCCGAAGACCAGGATCAGATCCCGCCCGGAGAAGCTGAAATCCAGCACGCTGAACAACGGTGTCGTCAGTGACATCAGCCACGACAACGACATCAACAGCACGATGCGCATGCCCATCGCCAGGCCGAGACCGATCATGCGGCCACGTTGGCGCTGAGCCTCGGGCAGGCGCGCGACCAGAATCGACAGGAAGATGATGTTGTCGATGCCCAGCACGATCTCAAGCGCGGTCAGGGTCGCCAGAGCCACCCATGCCGAAGGGTCCATCAACCATTCCATTGTCTTGCTCCTTGTGTGTTGCGAGAACCGGCCTTCCCGGGGAGTGCCAGCACGATGCGGCAGATCGCGGCAGGTTGGCGTGAAGCATCGCATGTTGTACAGGGCAGCAACAGCTGTCGCCGCCCTGCCACGCCAACGGACATGCACAAAAAAACGGCCTCCCGAAGGAGGCCGTTCTGTCGACAGGCCATCTGGCACCTGCCCTTGTCATGCAAGGTACGGATCAGAGCAGCAGACGACGCACGTCGGTCAGCACCTGAGCCAGATACGCCGTGAAGCGTGCTGCATCCGCCCCGTTCACCGCCCGGTGATCGTAGGACAGCGACAGCGGCATCATCAGGCGCGGCTGGAAGGCAGCGCCATCCCACACCGGCTTCATCTGCGCCTTGGAGACACCCAGGATGGCGACTTCCGGCGTGTTGACGATCGGCGTGAAGGCAGTACCCCCAATGGAGCCAAGGCTCGAGATGGTGAAACAACCACCGGTCATCTCTTCGCGCTTGAGCTTCTTGGTCTGCGCCTTCTTGGCCAGCTCCACGGATTCGCGGGCCAGCTCCAGCAGGCTCTTCTGATCCGCATTGCGGATCACCGGCACCATCAGGCCGTCCGGCGTATCCACCGCGATACCGATGTGCACGTATTTCTTGTGCACCAGGGTCTCGCCGTCAGACTTGAGGCTGACGTTGAACTGCGGATACTTGGCCAGCGCGTGGGCAGCCGCCTTGATCATGAACGGCAGCGGCGTGAGCTTGGCGCCTGCCGCTTCTGCCTCGGCCTTCATGGACTTGCGGAAGGCCTCGAGCTCGGTGATGTCGGCTTCATCGAACTGGGTCACGTGCGGGACGTTGAGCCAGCTGCGATGCAGGTTGGTGGCGCCCGCCTTCATCAGGCGGCCCATCTTCGACTCTTCGATCTCACCGAACTGGCTGAAGTCCTGATCCGGCACCTGCGGGATACCGGCACCGCCGGTGGCCTGCGCGGCAGGGGCTGCCGGTGCGGACTTGGCCTTCTGCATCATCTGCTTGACGTAGGCCTGGACATCTTCCTTCACCACACGGCCCTTCGGACCGCTGCCGGAGACGTCCGCAAGGTCGACACCGAACTCACGCGCCAGCAGGCGAACCGCAGGCCCTGCGTGGACCTTGGCACCCTTGCTCGGCTTGTGGGCCGCCATCTGGGCTTCCGGGCTCGGCGTACCGGCCGGTGTCGGCTCAGGCTTCTGCTCGGCCTTGTCTGCCTTGGGCGCGGCCGGAGCCTCCGCCTTGGCAGCCTTCGGCGCAGGCTTGGCACCGGCGACCTCGAGGTAACCGATCAGGTCGCCCTCGGACACGGTGTCGCCTTCCTTGACGGAAAGCTCCACCACCTTGCCCTTGTAGGGGCTCGGGATGTCCATGGTCGCCTTGTCGGATTCCAGCGTGATCAGCGCGTCTTCCTCGTTGACCTCATCACCGACGGCCACGGCCATCTCGATGATCGGCACGCTGTCGCTGCCGGAGAGATCCGGGACACGCAATTCCTTGCGCTCCGGCTCACCGGAGGCCTGCTCTTCTTCGGCTGGCGCTTCAGTTGCCTGCTCTTCAGACGCTTGTTCTGCCGGGGCTGACTCGGTAGAGGCCGCATCGTTGGAGGAGGCACTGTCACCGCCTTCACCGGCGATTTCCATCTGACCGATGACATCACCGGACGCGACGTTGTCGCCTTCCTTGACGGTCAGCTTGACGATCTTGCCCTTGTGCGGGCTCGGGACGTCCATGCTGGCCTTGTCGGACTCCAGCGTGATCAGCGCATCCTCGGCGTCGACTTCGTCGCCTTCGGAGACCGCCATCTCGATGATCGGCACGGCCTCTGAGTCGCCCAGGTCCGGCACGACGATGTCGACGGTCCGGGTACCACCGGAAGCGGCCTTCGGTGCAGCAGCGGCCTCTTTCGGCGCCTGCTGCTCAGACGCTTCCTGCTTGGGAGCCTCTTCCTTCGGCGCTTCCTGCTCGTCAGAAGCGTCAGAGGAGGTGTCACCACCGCCTTCCGCTTCCAGCTCCAGGATGTCGTCGCCTTCGGAGACGGTGTCGCCTTCCTTGACGAGAATCTTCACCACCTTGCCGCCCTTCGGTGCCGGCACATCCATGCTGGCCTTGTCGGACTCAAGAGTGATCATGGTGTCTTCGGCGGAGATGACATCTCCGACCGCCACCGGTATCTCGATGATCTCGACATCGGAACTACCGCCAATGTCGGGAACCTTGATGATTTCGCTGCTCAAGATCGTGCTCCTTCCAAAACGTGCACGGGGAGCGACACCCGAATCACCTTCGCATCATCTTGATGTCGAGGATGGAGTGCCGCTCGCCTGTTCCGCGATCTCCGCTCAGACGCTCAGCGGATTCGGCTTGTTGGGGTCGATGCCGTAGGTCTTGATCGCTTCCGCGACCACCTTGCGGTCGATCTCACCACGATCCGCCAGCGCCTTCAGGGCCTGGACGGTGACGAAGTTGCGGTCGACTTCGAAGAAGTGACGCAGCTTCTCGCGGGTATCGGAACGACCGAAACCATCGGTACCGAGCACGTGATAGTCAGCCGGCACCCAGGCGCGAACCTGGTCAGCAAACAGCTTCATGTAGTCAGTGGCCGCCACGACCGGGCCGTCACGTCCTTCCAGGCACTGGGTGATGTGCGGCTTGGCCGGGGTCTCTTCCGGCTTGAGGAAGGCCTGACGATCCAGTTCCAGCGCTTCGCGACGCAGCTCGTTGAAGCTGGTGACGCTCCAGATGTCGGCATCGACACCGTAGTCGTCCTTCAGCATCACGGCAGCGGCTTCGACTTCACGCAGGATGGTGCCGGAACCCAGCAGCTGAACGCGTGCCTTGCCGTCCTTCGCGCCTTCCTTGAGCAGGTACATGCCCTTGATGATGTCGTCTGCGGGCACCGTTTCAAGCTCCGGCTGCTCGTAGTTCTCGTTCATCACCGCCAGGTAGTAGAAGACCGGCTCGTGCTGCTCGAACATGCGCTTCATGCCGTCCTGCACGATGACCGCCACTTCGTGAGCGTAGGTGGGGTCGTAGGTGCGGCAGTTCGGGATGGTCGAGGCCAGGATATGGCTGTGGCCATCCTGGTGCTGCAGACCTTCACCGTTCAGGGTAGTACGCCCGGCGGTCCCGCCGACCAGGAAGCCACGTGCCTGCAGATCGCCCGCGGCCCACGCCAGATCACCGATGCGCTGGAAGCCGAACATCGAGTAGTAGACGTAGAACGGCATCAGCGGCAGGTTGTGGTTGGCGTAGGACGTTGCCGCCGCCACCCACGCGGACATGGCGCCCGCTTCGGAGATACCTTCCTCGAGAACCTGACCTTTCTGGTCCTCGCGGTAATACATGATCTGACCCTTGTCGACCGGCTCGTACTTCTGGCCTGCCGCGGTGTAGATGCCCAGCTGACGGAACATGCCTTCCATGCCGAAGGTACGCGCTTCGTCAGGAATGATCGGCACGACACGCTCGCCGAGGGTCTTGTGCTTGACCAGACCGTTGAGCACGCGCACGAAGGCCATGGTGGTGGACACTTCGCGGCCGTTGGAGCCCTTGAGCTGGGACGCGAAGATCTTGTCGTCCAGCGGCGGGATTTCCAGCGTTTCATACTCGGTGCGACGCTGCGGCAGGTAGCCGTTGAGACGTTCGCGCATGAGGTGCATGTACTTCATTTCCGGGCTGTCGTCCGCCGGCTTGTAGTACGGCACTTCCTCGAGCTGCTCGTCGGTCAGCGGGATACCGAAGCGATCACGGAAGGTCTTGAGCGCTTCGTGCTCCATGGTCTTGACCTGGTGGGCTTCGTTGGCCGCTTCGCCATCGCCCATGCCCATGCCGTAACCCTTGACGGTGTGCGCCAGGATGACGGTCGGACGACCATTGGCGTTGTTGACCGCCTCGTGATACGCCGCGTAGACCTTGTACGGGTCGTGGCCACCACGGTTCAGACGCCAGATGTCGTCGTCTGACATGTCCTTGACCAGATCGGCCGTCTCCGGGTACTTGCCGAAGAAGTGCTCACGCGTGTACGCGCCGCCATTGGCCTTGTAGTTCTGGTAGTCGCCGTCGACCGCCTCGTCCATGCGCTTCTGCAGGATGCCTTTCTTGTCCTGCTCGAACAGCGGATCCCAGAAGCGACCCCAGGTGACCTTGAGCACGTTCCAGTCGGCACCACGGAAGACGCCTTCCAGCTCGTCCATGATGCGGCCGTTGCCGCGCACCGGACCATCAAGACGCTGCAGGTTGCAGTTGATGACGAAGATCAGGTTGTCGAGGTTCTCGCGACCCGCCAGCGAGATGGCACCCAGGGATTCCGGCTCGTCACACTCGCCGTCACCCATGAAGCACCACACCTTGCGGTCGTACATGGACTTCAACTCACGCGAGTTGAGGTACTTCATGACGTGCGCCTGGTAGATCGCCTGGATCGGGCCCAGACCCATGGAGACGGTCGGGAACTGCCAGTAATCCGGCATCAGCCACGGGTGCGGATAGGAGGACAGGCCATTGCCGTCGACTTCCTGACGGAAGCTGTCCATCTGCTCCTGGCTGAGACGACCTTCCAGGAAGGAACGTGCATAGATACCCGGTGCCACGTGGCCCTGGATATACAGCAGGTCACCTTCGAAATCGCCTTCCGGTGCACGGAAGAAGTGGTTGAAACCTACATCATAAAGCGTCGCACTGGACATGAAGCTCGAGATGTGACCGCCCAGGCCCTTGTGGGCACGGTTGTTGCGGATCACCTGAGCGATGGCGTTGTAGCGGATAAGCGAACGGATACGACGCTCCATGAACAGGTCGCCCGGCATGCGCGCTTCGCGGTGCACGGGGATACTGTTGCGATGGGGCGTGGTCACCGAGAAGGGTACTTGATGGCCATCACGACGCAGGCGGTCGGCCAGGCGTGACATCAGGTACTGGGCACGATCCTCACCCTCACGATCCAGAACCGATTCCAGGGAGTCCAACCATTCCGTGGTTTCGATCGGATCGAGATCTTCTCTTGCCTCCAGACTCATAGACGTCTCTCCGAGTGAAGAAATTTTTTGTCAGTTGTTCCGACGAAATGCTACATCGGAACCAGTGGCGCTCTTCAGTGTGGGCACAGCCTTCTGAGTGGGCCGCGTCTCCGATAAAACCGCGGCAACCGGAGACTCCGGCTGCCAGATGCGTTGTGCTTCGTGCGTCAAAGCAGGGCACAAGATGCAGTCATTTGGCGTGAAAGATACCGCAAACACCCCCCCGTGCCAATTCGGTGCGCATGGCCGCGCAGCCGTGCGCCATGGACTGGCACCGCCGTGGCCGTGCGGGTCTCGGCCAGTGCCGAGCGGGATTTCCCGCCGCATGCCAGCCGTCGCCTGGAGCACGTCTTGTAATAAAACTACCAACGCGCCCCGTGGCTACGCTCCCTGACCGGAATCCGGCACCTGCATGCTGCATTGCACCATCGCGAGGCACTTGCGACCTTAGTCCTGAATGTCGTCCAGCAGGCGATCGAAGTAAGCCCAGTCAAAGGCGGGACCAGGATCCGTCTTGCGCAACGGCGCAATCCGCGCATGCGAGGTGATGCGCTCACGGGTCAGCGCCGGGTAGCGGGCCATCAGGCCGGCGACCGTCCGTGCCAGCGTCCGGTACTGCACCTCGCGGTAGGGGTGCACCTCATCGCCCTCTAGCTCGATGCCGATGCTGAAGTCATTGAGCTCCACGCGCTCACGCGCTCCGTCATGCCAGCGCGACCGCCCCGCATGCCAGGCACGACGATCGAAGGGCACGAACTGCACCAGACGACCATCACGCTGGATCAGCACATGCGCCGAGACGCGCAGATGATGGATGTCGGCAAAGTAGGGATGGGCACCGGGGTCGAGCTGATTGGTGAACAGCTGCTCGATGGCCGGCCCCCCGAAGCGCCCCGGTGGCAGGCTGATGGAATGCAGCACCAATGCCGACACTTCGCCCTCGGGACGCGCATTGTGGTTGGGCGACGGCACCTGACGGGCATTTTCCAGCCAGTGCTCAGGGGTGACGGCCAGTCGCGCCAGCTGGCCCGACCATGGGGAGGAAGACGAGGGGGGCATCGATGACTCCAGACGGGAACGACATTGCACGCGGGGCGTGAGTTTCATGACGGCCTGATCGTGATCCTGCCGGCCCGGTGCACCGTCAGGCGAGATATCGCACCGGTATCGCACACAGGGACTGACCGCCCGCGCGGCTTTTCCTATAATGGCGCACATTATGGCATGCTCGGCAGCCATGGGTCTGTGTCGGGGGGCTTCCTGCGGCGCGATACCAGCTCCGGCAGCACTTCTTGCACAAGGATCAGACGCGCATGAACTTCCACGACGCCCTCGCCGAGGATATCCGCACCAGCGCCGCCCGCCTGCTCGCCGAAGATGTTGGCGGTGGCGACATCACCGCCGAGCTGATTCCCGAAAGACAGTGGGCCAAGGCCCGGGTGATCAGCCGTGAGGCGGCCATTCTGTGCGGCGTGCCCTGGGTGGATGAGCTCTTTCGTCGCCTCGACTCGCGTGTCAGTCTCAAGTGGCTGGCCAGCGATGGTGACCGACTCGAGGCCGACACGCCCTTCCTTGAGCTGGAAGGCCCCGCTCGCTCGCTGCTGACCGGAGAGCGCGCAGCACTCAATCTGCTGCAGACGCTGTCCGGTACCGCGACCCGCGCCCACCACTACGCTTCACTCGTGGAAGGCAGCGGCGTGCGTCTGCTGGATACCCGCAAGACGCTGCCCGGCATGCGAGTGTCCCAGAAATACGCCGTCAGCTGCGGGGGCGGCCACAAT
This sequence comes from Cobetia marina, assembly GCF_001720485.1. GTDB lineage: Bacteria > Pseudomonadota > Gammaproteobacteria > Pseudomonadales > Halomonadaceae > Cobetia > Cobetia marina. The sequence goes on along the minus strand of NZ_CP017114.1, from coordinate 570,724 downwards.
CATCGCATCGGCCTGTATGACGCCTTCCTGATCAAGGAAAACCATATCGCCGCCTGTGGCAGCATCGCGGCCGCCGTCCGTGAGGCACGCGATATCGCCTCGGACCTGACCTGCGAAGTGGAAGTCGAGAATTTCGCGGAGCTGGAACAGGCGCTGGATGCTGGTGCCGACGTCATCATGCTCGACAACTTCAACAACGATCAGCTCATCGAGGCCGTCGCGCGCAACAAGGCGCATGCCAAGCCAGCCGTGCTGGAAGCCTCGGGCAACGTCAACGAGAGCACCCTGGCCGGCATCGCCGCCACCGGCGTGGATTGCATCTCGATCGGCGCGCTGACCAAGGACGTGACGGCCATCGACCTGTCGATGCGCATCTACACTGTCGAGACCCGCTAGCCAGATGACAGGTGAGTGTCTTCCTGCTGGTCAGCTCCTGTCCTGCTGATGTCACCGGTGACGCCGGTCCATCTTCACGACGCCTTGCCATACCGCCAGGGAGGCGCCCCATGTCCTCGCCATCTCCTCATCAGCGTCCGCCTGCCGCCTCCACGGTGTCAGGCGGACGCTGGCAGACCCGCCGCTGGAGCCTCTACGCACCGATCTACGACCGCGTGGCAGCGCGTGCCCTGCGCTCGGCACGCCGAGACGCCATCGCGACACTGGACCTGAAAGCCGGGACTCGCGTGCTGCTGCTCGGCGGCGGTACCGGGCTCGACCTGCCCTTCCTGCCCCGTGACATCGAACTCGAGGTGGTCGATGCCTCGCCTGCCATGCTGCGCCGCTGCCGCGAGCGCGCCGAGGCGCTGGGCTTCGATGCCAACGTCAAGCTGGGCGATGCCATGGCACTCGACTTTCCCGATGGCCACTTTGACGTCGTGATCGCCCACCTGATCTTCGCGGTCGTGCCAGAACCGCAGACAGCCTTCGATGAAGCATTGCGCGTGCTGGCATCGGACGGCGAGATGTCCCTGCTCGACAAGGGCTTGCGCGGTCAGCAGCCAGCCGGGGTGATCCGGCGGCTGCTCAATCCGCTGGCCCGCCTGCTGGCCACCAATCTCAGCGTGCCTCTCGATGGCCTGCTGGAAGGGCATGCCATACAGCGCATGGAAGACCGCGACCTCGGGCCTGGCGGCCTGTTGCGTCACATGCACCTTCGCAAGATCTGATCCGCACCGGCGCTGCCCCTTGCATTGCGCGCCCGGCACCGCCACGCAACAAGGACATCCAGATGACAGCAGCGAGCCGATTCGTGACCGTTGTCCCGGCACTCACCCAGGTGCCAGGCCATCGTGTGCGAACGCCGTCGCTTGCCGTGAAGGAGGTTGCATGCAGATTGATCTACACGGACGCAGCGCCATCATCAGTGGTTCCACCGCCGGCATCGGCCTTGCCATCGCGACGGGACTCGCCCGCGCGGGTGCCAGCGTCACCCTGACCGGCCGTACCCAGGCACGTGTCGATGACGCCATCGCCCAGCTCAAGCGTGATGTCCCTGACAGCAAGGTACAGGGCGTGGCCGCGGACCTGGGCTCGCGCGAAGGCTGCGACACGCTGATCCAGACCGTCCCGGACACCGACATCCTGATCAACAATGTCGGCATCTTCGCCCCACAGGACTTCTTCGAGACCGACGACGACACCTGGGAGCAGTTCTTCCAGGTCAACGTGATGTCGGCGGTACGCCTGTCCCGCCACTATGCGCGCGGCATGAAGGAGCGCGACTGGGGGCGCATCCAGTTCCTGTCCAGCGAGTCGGCGCTCAACATCCCCAGCGAGATGGTCCATTACGGCATGACCAAGTCCGCCGTCCAGTCCGTCTCACGCGGGCTCGCCAAGGTGCTGTCCGGCACGCAGGTCACCGTCAACGCCATCCTGCCGGGGCCGACCCGCTCCGAGGGCGTGCTCGAGATGCTCAAGAAGAACGCCGAGGAGCAAGGCAGGACGCTTGAGGAGGTCGAGGCTGACTTCGTCCAGCAGACCCGCCCCACCTCCATCCTCCAGCGCATGGCAAGCCCCGAGGAAGTCGCCAACATGAGCGTCTACGCGGCCTCCGAGCAGGCCAGTGCCACGACAGGTGCCGCGCTGCGGGTGGAAGGCGGTATCGTCGATACCATGGCCTGATCGCCAGCCAGGTCCGTTACCCTGTCGAACGCAAGACGCCCCCACCGGGTGACCGGTGGGGGCGTCTTCATGTCCGATATCACCGTGACGCACGCGTCACTCGTCGAGACGTTTCTCGAAGCGCTCGCGCTTGAGGCAGATGCCGCCTCGCTTGACGTGCTCAAGCCCCAGACTCTCCCAGCCGCGGCGTGCAAGCCCTGGCGACAGCATCAGACTGGCCTCCAGACTCACCACCCGCACCTTGCGTCGGCGAAGGTCCTGTTCGGCCTCCTCCAGCAAGCGGGTGCCTATCCCCTGCCCGGTCAGCCCCGGGTAGACGTAGAGCATCTCGATCCGGGCCAGCGGCCATTCAGGGGCATACTCGCAGAAGGCGATGCAGCGCCCGTCCCGTTCGGCCACCAGCACTTCGAAGCGATGCTGGCGCGCCGCCCAGCGCTCGGCATCCCTGGGCACACGGGACGCCCATTGCTGGCGTTGCGCCAGATCATAGTGACTGGCCGCCCCCTGCATCACGGCCTGATAGAACACCTCGGCCTGATCCGCGGCGTGGCGCGGCTGCGCGGTCACGATGCTGATGCGCGAGGCTGCTGCGCGGCTATCGGTCTGGCTGTGCAATCGTAGGTCCTCCTTGTGCCCCGGGACGGGGCGATTCGCTTTCGGGAATGCGGCTGACTCGCGGTGGCTCAGAGGGTGTCGAGAGACGTCTGATCAGCGACTGCCTCTCACCCGCTGAAGGACACTTCATCGAAGCGACTGGCCTGAGGGTGATCCCCCGTGACCATGCCGGGCTCACGGACCAGCTGCCAGGTCTGGAAGCCGGCGGCCGCGGCGGCATCGAGCTCAGCCACCACATCGGACAGAAACAGGATCTCGGCACCCGGCAGGCCCAGATGCGCGGCAATCCGACGATAACTCTCGGCCTCCTGCTTCGGCCCTGTCGTGGTATCGAAGTAGCCCGCGAACAGCGGTGTGAGATCCCCGGCATCCGAGTGACCGAACAGCAGCTTCTGCGCCTGGATCGAGCCTGAAGAATAGACATGCAGGGACAGCCCGCGTTCCTTCCAGTCACGCAATCCCTTCACGGCATCGGGATACACATGGCCGGTGAAGTCGCCGTCCGCGTAGCCCTTCGCCCAGACCATGCCTTGCAGGGCCTTGAGTGGCGTGGCCTTGCGATCGGCATCGATCCAGCCTTCCAGGATGCCGATCACGGTTTCGAGGTCCGCCTCGGGCGCCTCGGCCAGCTCACGGGTGGCTGCCAGCTGCTCGGCGACATCATCGCGCTCGGCATTGGCGCGCAGGAAATCGCCCAGATTGGCGCGCGCATAGGGGAACAGCACCTGATGCACGAAGCGAATCGAGCCGGTGGTGCCCTCGATGTCAGTGACGATGGCGCGAATCATGCGGACTCCTGGGAATGCGGGGCGGCAGTCTGGGTGAAGTGTTCCGCCAGCGCTTCATGACGCGGGAAGCGGGCGGCGATGTCGTTGTCGGTGAAGTTGGCGACCCAGCCCTCCGGATTGGTGAACAGGCGGATGGCGGTGAAGTCCGGCGTCGGTCCCATGTCGAACCAGTGCGCGGTACCGGCCGGCACGGCGATCAGGTCATCCTTCTCGCAACCGACCGCCAGCACCCGCTCACCCAGATGCAGGTAGAAGATGCCGCTGCCGCGCACGAAGAAGCGCACCTCGTGCTCCGCGTGGCGATGCTCATCGAGGAACTTGCCCCGCAGCGCTTCCCGCTCGGGGTGATCCGGCGTCAGACCGATCACGTCGGCGGTCACGAAGCCGTTTTCCAGCTTGAGACGCGCGACATCGTCGGCGTAGGCCGCCAGCACCTGAGCCTGGTCGGTGGGATCACGCAACTCGCAGCCCGCCGTCCAGCGCTCGAAGCGGATGCCTTCGGCCTCGAGTTCGCTGGCGATCCGCGCGCCATCGGTCGTGATCAACTGCGGACGCGAGGCGTCCTGTTCGGCGTAGATGGCCAGAAAGCTCATCGCTGTCTCCTCAGTTCCAGTTCACAGCCCATCAGGAAATCGAGCGCTTCGACATGCCGGCGGCAGGCCGTCATGCTGCTGGCCCAGGTATAGAGGCCATGACCACGAATCAGGTAGCCATGCAGGCCGGCATCCGCCTTGAGGCGGGCCCGCACGTCCAGCGCCAGTGCATCGATGTCCTGAGTATTGTCGAACACCGCCAGACGTACTGGCGTCTCATGGCTCTTGATACCTTCCAGGGCCTTGTTGAGCTCGAAGCCCTCCAGGTTCAGGGTGTCGCCCTCATGACACAGCGACAGCACGGTGGCGGCCCTGGAGTGGGTATGCAGAATCGCCTGCGCCTGCGGCAGATCCTCGTAGAGCTGGCCATGCAGGCGTGCCTCGTCCGAGGCCTTGCGTGATGTGCCCAGCAACCTGACGGCGAAATCGCTGACCAGGATATCGCCACTGGTCAGGCGGCCCTTGTGGCAGCCCGAGGCAGTCACCGCCATCAGGCGATCACTGAGGCGACAGGAGAAGTTGCCGCCCGTGGCGGGCACCTGACCGGCAGCGTCCAGTGCGCGCCCGGCCTCGATCAACTGCTGGCTCGCATGCGCCAGATGATCAAGATCCAGCGTCGGCTGCAGGCCATCGGCGGTGGCGGCAATGGCGATGGGGTCTGACATGGTCTGATTGGCCCTCAAGAATCGCGTGGAGCGCTCTCGCTCCGACGCCAGCATCACGACTCAGTGCCGCTGGGCACTGCTCTCGCGGCAGACTACACAAGCCAGCCCGGCGAGACCAGTCATGCCGTACGACGACGAGCATGGCATCATGGCGGCCCGGGATGTCACACGACATCCTGCCCCGTCATCACTTCAGCCTCTGCCACGGTCTTGCCATGTCCTCTTCCGATCAGCCCGCCAGCCCCCATCCGACCGCCGACACGGCCGAGCGCCCGATGAGCGATGCCGCACTGGCCAGGCGCATGCCGCAGCTGCCCCCTCATCTGCGTGAGCAGGCCATGGCACTGGGGCAACAGACCATGCAGCCGGTGGGCATCATCGAGAGCTGCTACCCGGACAAGTTCGGCATTCCCCGCCAGCCGGGTCTGGCACGCCATGCCACCGCCATCCTGCACCTGCTGCCGCCCTTCGATGACCCGGACTGCGTGCGCGACATCGACGGCTTCAGCCACCTGTGGATCCACTTCCTGTTCCACGCCAGCCCCACACGCTGGACGCCGCTGATCCGCCCGCCACGCCTGGGTGGCAATGCACGCACCGGCGTGTTCGCCTCGCGCAGTACCCATCGCCCCAACCGACTGGGCCAGTCGGTGGTCGAGCTTGCAGGCGTCGAGACAGGCGCCAGCGACAAGCCGGGTGGCAGACAGACGGGCAGGCACAGCGGAGTGCGCCTGCTGCTGCGCGGCCATGACCTGCTGGATGGCACGCCGGTGATGGACATCAAGCCCTATCTGCCGTGGGTCGATGCCGTGCCCCAGGCGCGCGCCGGTTACGCGCCTGCCCCGCCGCCACGCCATGCCGTCATGTTCAGTGACGAAGCCGAGCAGCAGCTTGAACAGCGCTCCGACAGTGCCACGCTGCGCGCGCTGATCGAGGAAGTGCTCGCCCAGGACCCGCGCCCCGCCTACCACGCCGCCAAGACTGCCGATGGCAAGCGTCAATATGGCGTGCAGCTGGTGGACGTGGATGTGCGCTTCACGGCGTACACCCAACCCGACGGCAGCCTGACGATGCAGGTCGCCGCCATCGTGGCCAGCTGAACGAGAGAGCGGCGCCAGATCAGGACAATGCCAGATTGCATTGGCGAACCGTCACGACTCCTGACCATACTGGGCGTGCATTCCAGCATCTTCACGTGTTCCACCGGGAGTCCGCCGCATGAGTATTCGTCTGCTTGCCTTTGCCGCCAGTACCCGCAAGGCCTCCGTCAATCGGCGCCTGATCACTCGCCTCGCCCATCTGGCCGGCGATCAGGGAGCCGAGATCAACCTGCTCGACCTCAACGACTTCCCGATGCCGCTCTACGATGGGGACAGCGAAGAAGCCAACGGGCGTCCTGCCAGTGCAGACCGTCTGCAGGCCCTGTTTGCCAGCCATCAGGGGCTGTTGCTGGCCACCCCGGAATACAATGGCTTCTTCAGCCCATTGCTCAAGAACACCTTTGACTGGCTGTCGCGTCCGGACACCGAAGGCCAGAGCGGCATGGATGCCTTGCGCGGCATGCCGGTCGGCATCGTCTCGGCATCCCCGGGCGGGATGGGCGGCATGCGCGCCCTGCCGTTCGTGCGACTCTATCTGAACAACCTCGGCATGCTGGTCGCTCCCCAGCAGATCGCGGTATCCCGGGCAGGCAGTGCCTTTCGCGAGGATGGCAGCCTGGATGACGAAGGTCAGGATCACGCGCTGGCGAGTGTCGCACAGCAGGTGATCGAGCTGGCGAGACTGCGCCACGGGTAACGCCTCCGTACCGCTTCACCTCTGCACATGCAAACCTCTGACACGAGACGACCCTCCTGCCACTGGCAGGAGGGTCGTCTCGTTCATGTGTGCATCGTGAGTGAGGCGGCGGCCTCACGCCATGCTCACGCCGTGAAATCGATCCCGATACGACGGCCGACTTCCTCGTAGGCTTCGATCACGCCGCCCAGACCCTGACGGAAGCGGTCCTTGTCGAGCTTCTCGCGCGTCTCGGCATCCCACAGACGGCAGCCGTCCGGCGAGAATTCGTCACCCAGCACGACCTCACCCTTGAAGACACCGAACTCGAGCTTGTAGTCGACCAGCAGGATGCCGCCATCGAGGAACAGCTGCTTGAGGATGTCGTTGACCTGGAAGGTCAGTTCCTTGGCGCGCGCCAGGTGCTTGGGCTCTGCCCAGCCGAAGGTCTCGACCAGCGATTCGTTGATCATCGGGTCGCCCTTCTCGTCGTTCTTGAGGAACAGCTCGAAGGTCGGCGGATTGAGCTCGAGGCCTTCCTCGACACCCAGACGACGCACCAGTGAGCCGGCGGAGATGTTACGCACCACGCACTCCACCGCCATCATGTCGAGACGCTTGACCAGACACTCGTTGTCGCTGACCAGACGCTCGAAGTGGGTCGGGATACCGGCCGCCTTGAGCTTCTCCATGATGAAGGCATTGAACTTGTTGTTGACCATGCCCTTGCGGTCCAGCTGCTCGATACGCTTGCCGTCGAAGGCACTGGTATCGTCGCGGAATTCCAGCAGCAGAAGATCCGGATCGTCGGTGACGAAGACGGATTTGGCCTTGCCAGCGTAGAGCTCTTCACGCTTTTCCATGAGATTCCCCCTGATGACGCTAGTCGCGTCGAGTGTTGAGGCGGTCGACGATGAATCGATCACGCTTGAGTCTGTCACGCCCAGTCGAGAAGGACCGTGGCGTTGGTGTATGGCGTGATTCGAGAGCTGTCCATCTGGTCAGCTCATCCAGAATCACAAACGCCCGATCGCGAAGCGACCGGGCGTCATGAGTATCAGGCGATGGCCTGCCAGCCAAAGCCGCTGTCCTGCGCGGCGATGATCAGGCGGCTATCGTCGTCCGCAAGCCAGGGGGCCAGTGCCTCCCGGGCCAATGACGGATGATTGTTGCTCTCCGACAGGTGCGAGGCGACCAGCCGCTGCAGGCGCTCCAGCCCCAGATACGGCAGCGCGGCACAGGCCTGGGCGTTGGCCAGATGGCCGAGCCGTCCACCGACCCGCCGCTTGAGGCTGGGCGGATAAGGGCCACTGGCCAGCATCTGCGGGTCGTGGTTGAACTCCAGCACCAGACCATCGCAGTCGGCAAAGCAGCTCAGCACGTGCTCGCTGACGTGACCGAGGTCCGTCAGCACGCCCAGACGCCGCGTGGCCGTCTCGCCACGTCGGCTGAACACGAACTGCACCGGCTCACGTGCATCATGCGGCACGGTCACCGGCAGGATCTCGAGATCCTTGATCGCGAATTCCTGCTGCGGCGTGATCAGATGACGGCTCGGCAACGTGCCGAGCTTCTTCGCGCGGCCGGCAAGCCAGGTGCCCGTGGTCAGATGCACCGGCACACCATGACGGCGCGCCAGCGGCCCGATGCCTCCCAGATGGTCACCATGTTCATGGGTGACCAGCACGGCATCCAGCTGCGAGGGATGCACCCCGAGCCGCGCCAGACGCGCCTCGCTCTCCTTGAGCGTGAAGCCACAGTCCACCAGCACCAGCGCCTCACGCGTGCGTATCAGCGTGCCGTTGCCCTTGCTGCCACTGCCCAGCGAGGCCATCGACATCACGCCGCTGCGGGCCGGCGCCGAGAACGCAGCCGCCTCATCCGACGCAAGGTCGAATGAGGCGGCAGACGCATCAAGCAGCATGCTCAGCGCAGCGTCGACGCCACGGCGTCGAGTAGCTCGCGGGCCAGTGCAGGCGTGGTCTCTTCACCGTCGGCGCGCTTGGCTGTGACCAGCGTATGATCCTGCTCGCCACGCAGCGTGAGCACCATCGGCAGCGGCTCGCCATCCCCGCCGATCCCCAGCCAGCCACCGTCGCGATCTTCCCGCGGGATGTAGTTGACCATGAATTCGCCACGTGAGCGGTTCTGATCCACCAGCTTCTGGTAGTCGGTGTTGAAGTTCTTCTGCAGCTGGTAGAGCAGCTCGGCCCAGCTGCGCTCGGTATCCAGTGCCAGGTCGATCTGCCAGGTACCGTCACGGCCTTCCAGACGTACCCGGTCGTCACGGCTGAGCGACTGCGCCGCCAGCGAGACACCGCTGTCTGCAGGCGAGGCGGCCAGATAGCCACGCAGCGCGTTCAGGCAGCTGCCGGAGACGTCACCGCCCTGCTGACAACGCACTTCAGAGGCGTCGGCACGCAGGCCCTGATTGACGCTGATCACGCCCTGGCTGGTGGTGATCTCGCCCTTGCCGGCATCGATGCTCTGCACGTCCAGCTGCTGGTCACGCGCGAAGGTCTGCAGGCGCGTCCAGACCGCTGCAGGCGCGGCATTCACCGCCAGCCAGCGGGCATCGCCACTCTGACGCAGGGCGACGAATTCACGCTGTCCCTTCTCGCTGGTCGCCAGCGGCTGCGGACGCGGCGCCTCGAAGTCATCGCTGGCCAGGAAATCGCTGCTGGCCTGTGGCACCGGCATCGAGTCCTGATATTCGGCGCGATTGCGTGTCTCGGGCAGCTCGAGCGGCGGCGCGATGCTGGCGTCCGCATACTCGCTGTTGCGGTCATAGTAATAACCATCACTGGAGCAGCCGGCGACCGCGAGAGCCGTCAGCAGGGCCAGTGGCACAAGACGCTGACTCATCAGTTGAGCACCTCGGCCAGTTGCAGCGCTTCATCGACCGTGGAGTGATACTGCTCGGACAGCCAGGTCAGCGGCAGACGCACGCCGGCTTCCGGTGCCAGCGCCATGCGATGCATGGCGTACTTGACCGGAATCGGGTTGGATTCGACGCCCATCGCGGAGTGCAGCGGCATCAGGCGCGTGTTGATCTGGTGAGCACGCTCGGCATCGCCGGCGACGGCGGCGGCGCACATCTCGTGCATCAGGCGCGGTGCGACGTTGGCCGTCACGGAGATGTCACCGTGGCCGCCCATCAGGATGAAGTCGCAGGCCGTGGGGTCATCACCGGAGTAGAGCGCGAAATCGGTGCCCTTGAGGCGGTCGATCAGCTCCTGACCACGCTCCAGATTGCCGGTAGCATCCTTGAGGCCGACGATGTTGTCGAGCTCGGCGAGGCGGAAGACCGTCTCGTTGTAGATATCGGAGCAGGTACGACCCGGCACGTTGTAGAGAATGACCGGAATGCCGGCCTGCTCGGCGACGGCCTTGAAGTGCTGATAGAGCCCTTCCTGGGTCGGCTTGTTGTAGTACGGCGCCACGGAGAGGCAGTAATCCGCACCGACTTCCTTGGCATAACGGGCAAGCTCGACGGCTTCGGAGGTGGCGTTGGCGCCAGTCCCGGCGATGACCGGAATCTTGCCGGCGACCGTCTCGACCACACAGCGGATCACATCGAAGTGCTCCGCGAAGGACATGGTGGTCGGCTCGCCGGTAGTGCCGGCGGCGACGATGGCATCGGTGCCATTTTCGAGGTGGAAGGCGACCAGCTGGCGCAGGGCGTCCCAGTCGATCTCGCCGGTGGCCTTCATCGGGGTCGCCAGTGCGACAATGCTACCTGTGATCATCCCTCGAATTCTCCTCTGGTGCCTGATGCGCCAGGCGTGTCCCTGTGCTGTTGAAACAGCAGATCCCGGGGACAGACATCTGACATAGATTGGTTGACGCAGGACTCTGATTGCGTGGGCACGCCGACACGCGAGTCGCGCCAAGGGTGATGATGTTACAAAGACCATCGAAGCCTGTACAGACGCCATCTGCACCGGTTGTGCAAAGCGATGGATTCCCTCGCCTGTCCACGGGACAGATGCACGCCGGACGGGCCCGATGACGCCGGTCGCCAAGGCGGTGAAACACAAGAGTTCTGCCCCGTCTTTGACAAGTTCGGGCGCCCTGCGTGTAATGCAGGACATACCGCAGAACCGGGCAAGCGCGATGCCCATGACTGCCGGTTTTTTTCCTCATTCCATACTGTCAGCCGCCACATGGCCGTCAGTCATCGCCAGGAGAGCACGATGAGCGTCAGCCTCGGTCAGCCAATTCCCGACTTTACCGCACAAGCCACCAGTGATACCGAAGTCACCCCGGCGAGCCTCAAGGGCAAGCAAGCCGTCATCTACTTCTACCCGAAGGACCACACGCCGGGCTGTACCACCGAAGGCGGTGACTTCCGCGACCACCTCAAGGAATTCGAAGCGGCCAACACCGTGATTCTCGGCGTCTCCCGCGACAGCCTGCGCACCCACGAGAACTTCCGGGCCAAGCAGGGCTACCCGTTCGAGCTGATCAGCGACCCGGACGAGACCCTGTGCAAGATCTTTGACGTCATTCACATGAAGAAATTCATGGGCAAGGAAAGTCTCGGCGTGGTGCGCTCCACCTTCCTGATCGACGCCGACGGCAATCTGGCGCGCGAATGGCGTGGCGTGAAGGTCAAGGGCCATGTCGAGGAAGTGCTGGACGCCGCCCGCGAGCTCGACGCCGGCAAGTGATGCTCGCCGGAAGGCTGCAAGCCCCGAGCGTCAAGGCCTGCCTGTGCGCAAGGGTCCTGCTGGAGGGCCATGGCGGTGAAACGCCGCCACTCGCCCATGAAAAAAGCCCCGCCGATCGGCGGGGCTTTTTTCATGCAGGCGACACGGGACGAGGCCCGGGACATGCGCTCAGCCCTGCACTTCTTCTTCGGGCAGGCCTGCCTCGGCGCGGGAACGACGCGGCCAGGCGTAGAGCAGCGACTTCATCAGCGTGGCCAGCGGGATGGCGAAGAACACGCCCCAGAAGCCCCAGATCCCGCCGAAGAACAGCACGGCCAGAATGATCGCCACCGGGTGCAGATTGACCGCCTCCGAGAACAGCAACGGCACCAGCACGTTGCCATCCAGTGCCTGGATGATGCCGTAGGCGATCATCACGTACATGAAGGTATCGCCCAGCCCGAAATGGAAACCGGCCACGGCGGCCACCGGCAGGGTCGCCCCCGCCGCCCCGATGTAGGGAATCAGCACCGAGAAACCGACCACGATGGCCAGCAGCGCCGAGTACGGCAATCCGAAGATGACGAAGGTGACGTAGCTGACGCCACCGACGATGACGATCTCGATCACCTTGCCGCGCACGAAGTTGGCGATCTGGTCATCCATCTCGTTCCACACCCGACTCATCAGCAGGCGCTTGCGCGGCAGCAATGCCAGCGTGAACTCCACCAGCCGCTCGCGATCCTTGAGCATGAAGAACACCAGGATCGGCACCAGCACCAGATAGATCACCACGCCCATCAGGTTGCCGAGCGACGCCAGCGACAGGGACACCGCACGTTGCCCGAACTGGGTCAGCTCACGCCCGGCGGCGCCGACCCACTGCTGGACCTGCTCCGGCGTGATCAGGCCGGGGAAGCGCTGCTGCAACTCGCCCAGCCAGCGCTGACCCGAGGCGAACATGCCGGGAATCTCCTGGATCAGATTGGCCAGCTGATGCCAGACCAGCGGCAACAGGATCAGCGCACTGGCCAGCATGATGCCCATGAACACCAGCGTCATCAGACTGACGGCGGCCAGACGCGGCAAGCCGAACCGCTCCAGAAAGCTCACGCCGCTCTGCAGCAGGAAGGCGACGATCAAGGCCGTGAAGAATGGCGCCAGCATGCTGCCCAGCCAGATGACGGCCGCGAAGACCAGCACCAGCACCAGAAACAGCACCACCGCCTCCTCATCGGAGAAATAGCGCTCCAACCAGCCACGCAACAGGGTCTTCATGGTCATGAGGGGTCATCCTCCGTGAGCGCCTTGATCACGAAGCGATAATCACCCGCGGCCGTCTCTTCACGCGAGACCAGCGCGTGATCGCTCAGCGCCAGATAGGCGGGGATGTCACCCCAGGCGCCGGCGTCGCTGGCGAGGACCTCGAGTTGCTCGCCGGCACTCATGCCAGCCAGTGCCAGCTTGGTGCGCAGCAGCGGCAACGGACAGTGCAGGCCGCGCGCATCGAGCGTTGTCAGGTGGGTATCGGCCGTGGAATCAGCCGTCGGATTCGCAGTCTCAGCGCCAGGTCGTTCGAATGCCATCTGCCCTTCCGTTCTCGTTATGATGTTCTGCCACACGCATGAAGGGTGCAGCTTGAAAACGCCCCGATTTAAGGGCACCTTGCCTGACAAAGCAACTTTCCGCCCCGCCACCCCCTGAGAGTGAGGGGTAGCCAGGTCAGTCCGGCTCACTTCATGTGTCGTGCGGGCCGACTGTGCCTTGCACCTTATTGAAGAGGATTGCCTGCATGTCGTTGCTGTCCCCCTTGAGCGGTCGCGTTCGTCACGCACGCACCACACGCGTCACCCTATCCAGCCTGCTGCTCAGCCTGACGCTGATGGGTGCCTCCCTGGCCAGCCCCCCCGCCGTGGCGCAGAACGACTATGGACTGCCGGACCTGGGGAGCGCCAGCGGCGGCATTTCCAGCAACGATGAATATCGTATCGGACGCGCCTGGCTGCGCCAGTTCCGCGCCCACGTGCGTGAATGGGATGACCCTATCACGCTGGACTGGATCAATGGCATCGTTCGCAAGCTGGCGCCCTGGAGTGAGCTGGACCGCAATGACTTCATCATCACCCTGGTGGCCAGCAGTCAGCTGAACGCTTTCGCCGTGCCCGGCGGCGTGGTCGGCGTCAATACGGGGCTGTTCGCCTTCGCGCCGGACCGCGACGCCTTCGCCTCAGTGCTCGCCCACGAGCTGGGCCACCTCTCCCAGCATCACTTTGCCCGCAACATGGAACGTCAGGCTGAAACTCGCCTGCCGACACTGGCCGGTTTTCTCGCCGGCATGGTGATCGCGGCCGGCGGTGGCGGCTCGGCCGGTCTCGCGACCATGGCCGGCACCCAGGCGGCGGCGATCTCGGATCAGCTGGCCTACTCACGCCGCTTCGAACAGGAGGCCGACCGTGTCGGCATCGAGGCGCTGGCGCGTGCCGGCTTCGACCCCGAGGCCATGCCCCGCATGTTTCGCGCCATGCAGCGCATGGCCAGCCTGCAGGGCAGCAACGCGCCGGAATTCCTGCTGACGCACCCGGTCACCGAAGCACGTATCGGTGACACCCAGGCGCGTGCCGATGCCCTGGAGACCGCGACCCCTGATCCGCTGGGCACGCTGGCCTACGAGATGATACGCGCCCGTGCCCTGCTGGCGCTCAACCTGAGCCAGCCCTCCCAGGGGCTGGTGACCTTGCGTGAGGACTCAGCCGATCCGGATGCCATCGCCTACTACCAGGCACTGGCGGCCGCCGAGAATCACGAGATCGACAGCGCCCTCGCGGCGCTGGACCGCCTGCACGACAAGCATCCCGACCTCACCCTGATCAGCGCCAGTGCCATCGAGGTCGCCCGGGATGCACGTCGCTATGACGAGGCCACGCAACGCGCCAGACGCCTGCTGCGCCTGCAGCCGGATTACCTGCCGACACGCCTGGCACTTGCCGAGGTCAGGCTGCAGCAGGACCCCGCCAGCGCACGCCAACAGCTGGAAGACATGCGCCGCGAACATCCCGATGATCCCAAGGTGTGGAATCTGGCGGCCGAGGCCAGTGGCCGCAGCGGGCATCAGGCCGAAGCCTTCCTGTACCGGGCGGAATTCGAGCAGCTCGAGGGACGCATGGACAGTGCCTTCGCCCAGCTGAAACTGGCCGATGAGGCGGCGCGCAAGGCAGACGACTTCGCGCTGGCCAATCGCATCAATGCGCGGCGTGAGGACTTCAAGGACTACCGCAACGCCATCGAAGCGTTCTGATCTCCCCCGCCCCTTCCCGCCGACAATGAAAAACCGCCGCCCCGACTCCTCGGGTGCGGCGGTTTGCGTCGCCTGCCTGCAGCGCCTCTCGTCGATCAGGCGTCGGCGTGATCAGCCACGATTGAACTCCAGCATGCGGGTCAGCGGCTTGAGCGCGCGCTCACGCAGGCTGTCGTCGACGAAGATTTCCTCGCCGTTGGCCTCGGCGGGATCACGGCGCAGCACCGCGGCCAGATTCTCGAGACCATTCATCGCCATCCACGGGCAGTGCGCACAGCTCTTGCAGGTCGCGCCATTGCCGGCGGTCGGCGCCTCGAACAGCTGCTTGCCCGGTGCTGCCTGCTGCATCTTGAAGAAGATGCCACGGTCGGTGGCAACGATCATCTGCTCGTGAGGCAGCTCGACGGCGGCCTTGATCAGCTGGGACGTGGACCCCACCACGTCGGCAAGCTCCACCACCGACTGCGGCGATTCCGGGTGCACCAGCACCGCGGCGTCCGGGTGGACCTTGAGCAGGTCGGTGATGCCCTGGGCGCGGAACTCGTCATGCACGATGCAGGCACCATCCCACAGCAGCATGTCAGCGCCGGTCTGCTTCTGCACATAGGCGCCCAGATGCTTGTCCGGGGCCCAGATCAGCTTCTCGCCCTTCGCGTGGAGGTGCTCGATCACGTCAACGGCGATGGAGGAGGTCACCACCCAGTCGGCACGCGCCTTCACCGCCGCCGAAGTGTTGGCGTAGACGACCACGGTGCGATCGGGATGGGCATCACAGAAGGCGGCGAATTCGTCTTCCGGGCAGCCCAGATCCAGCGAGCAGGTCGCCTCCAGCGTCGGCATCAGCACGCGCTTCTCCGGGGAGAGGATCTTGGAGGTCTCGCCCATGAAGCGAACGCCGGCGACGATCAACGTCGAAGCGTCATGACGGGCGCCGAAGCGCGCCATCTCGAGGGAATCCGCGACACAGCCGCCGGTGTCCTCGGCAAGCTGCTGGATGGCGTCATCGCAATAGTAATGGGCGACCAGCACGGCATCACGCTTGATGAGCAGCTGCTTGATCTCGGCGATCAGCGCGGCATCCCCTGCCGCGGGACGGGTCGGGCAGTACGCACGGGCGAGGTGCTCTCGCACCTGCTCGCGGACGCTATCGTGGGCCTCACGACCCGGCATGGCATTTGTCAGGCTGTTCATGTGTCTCTCACCTAGCCCACAGGGGCTCCCCCTGTGCTGAGTGGGTCAGGGCCCGGCCATGAGCACGAACGGCGCGTGGCGGCCCTCCCTTGCGCTGCAGCTGGGCTCCCCAGACTGCAACTGGTGCCTTGGGCGTCTATCGCCCTTGGCGGTGTCCTGTCGAGCGTCATCCTCTGAAGGACATGAGCCGTGGCTCGCGCACAAGGATACGCCTGCCACGCTCCCCGCTCCAGTCGACCTCACGCCAGGTACCCGGGCGTGCGTCGAGGCAACGCCGCGGAATCTTTCTGACGCATAACAAAAATTGCCCCGCGCCAATGAAGGCACGGGGCAAGATCTGGTGGGTCGTGAGGGATTCGAACCTTCGACCAATTGGTTAAAAGCCAACTGCTCTACCACTGAGCTAACGACCCAAAACTGGGTGGCGGATGGTGGGTCGTGAGGGATTCGAACCTTCGACCAATTGGTTAAAAGCCAACTGCTCTACCACTGAGCTAACGACCCGCCGCCGGGTGCTTTGCAAGAGACCATTTCGAGAAATGGTGGGTCGTGAGGGATTCGAACCTTCGACCAATTGGTTAAAAGCCAACTGCTCTACCACTGAGCTAACGACCCTTGCGAAGCGGGGCGTAAGATACCGCCATTCCTGAGACGACGCAAGTCTTTTGCAAAAAAACTTCAAGCAAATGACCAGCTTGACCGCTCATGGCGCCTCGAGAGCCCCACGCCATCCACCGTCCAGATGCACGCAAGCCCGCGACAGGCGCGGGCTTGCGAGACTTGCCGACGGCATGTCGAGGCTGACATGCACGTCAGGCCCACGGGAGGCCAGCCGGAGATGGCGAGCGCAAGGCACGCGATCTCCGCAGAGCCTCAGCGCGGCTTGCGTGTGCGCTGCGGCGGCTTCTTCATGGCGCGCACTGGACGACGCTTCTGCTTGTCGCGGCTCCAGCGGTTCTGCTCATCCGGCGTCAGGGCCGGCGCCTTGCGGTGCTCGAGACCTGCCAGCGTGGACAGTTCATCGATCTCGCTCTGCTCCATCTCCACCCACTCACCGGCGCGAGCGCGCTTGTCGAGGAAGATGTTGCCGTAGCGCACGCGCTTCAGGCGGCTGACGGTCAGCCCCTGGGAGTCCCACAGACGACGAACCTCACGGTTGCGGCCTTCCATGATCACCACGTGGAACCAGCTGTTGATGCCTTCGCCGCCGAATTCCTGCACGTCGGTGAAGCGCGCCGGGCCATCTTCCAGCATGACGCCATTGACCATGTTGACGACGTGCTCACGCTTGACCTCACCCATGACACGCACGGCGTATTCACGCTCGATCTGGGTCGACGGGTGCATCAGACGGTTGGCCAGCTCACCATCGGTGGTGAACAGCAACAGACCGCTGGTGTTGATGTCCAGACGACCGATGGCGATCCAGCGCTCACCTTTCAGGCGCGGCAGACGCTCGAAGACGGTACGACGGCCTTCCGGGTCCTTGCGCGTGCACAGCTCGCCTTCCGGCTTGTTGTACATGATGACGCGGCGCGCACTTTCCTCGGCGCCCTTGAGGTTCTGCGGGCGATCATCGAGGCTGACCTGGTCGTTGGGGCCGACGCGGTCTCCCAGCTGGGCGACCTTGCCGTTGACCTTGACGCGGCCGGCGCTGATCGCGACTTCCATCTCACGGCGTGAGCCGAGACCGGAGCGCGCCAGCACCTTCTGCAGCTTCTCGTCGTCGGCCAGCTTGTCGCCCTTGGCCTGCGGCGGCAGCGGACGCAATTCCGGGGCTTCGGCGGCGGCCGGCTTCTTGCCGACATTGGCCTTGCTGCCACGGGTGGACTTGCCCATGTCGCGACGCGGCTGTGCGCCGTCCTTGCTGGCAGCGTGCTTGCCAGCCGCCTTGCTGTCCGTCGCCTTGCCGCCCGCGAAGGCCTTGCCAGTGGTCGACTTGCCGTCGTTCTGGCGTGATGCCTTGCGCTTATCAGTGTCTGTCTTGCTCATGACATGAACCATTTCATCAATAGGAATTTCGCTTACGCAGGGTCGTCATCATCGACGGTCCCGGCAGCGGAGGAGTCATTGGGTGGCGTATCGCCAGCCCCGTCCTCATCTTCTGCACCGCGCAAACGTTGGCTGAGGCGCGCTTCGATCGTGGCGAAGTCGAACCCCGAGCCGGTGGACGCCATCCCGGCGTGATCATGTTCCGCCTGTGAGGCGGAGGGTCCTGCGGTATTCGGTGAATCATCCGCGACATCGAGCGCGCGCGCCTTCAGCGCCTCCTCCAGCTGCTCGGCGGTGATCTCCGGTGGCTGCCAGTCGGCGGGCACCTGAGCCCCCCTCGTCTCTGACGATGTCTCGTCTGAAGACGTCTCGTCCGAGAAAGTCTCGCTCGAGGAAGTCGTGTCCGAGGAAGTCTCGGCTGACGGCGCATCAGCGGCTGTCGCATCAACGGCTGTCGCATCAGGACCTGACGGAGCGGAATCCGGCGCATCATCGGCCGATGCCCCCCCGTCGCCCTCGCCATCCGGGTCTTCCGGCAGCGGCAAGGTCTGTGAGGGCGGCACATCATACAGCTCCGCTTCCAGCTGTTCGAGTCCTTCGAAGCCTTTCAGTTCATGCACCGGCGGCAGCTCTTCCAATGTCTTGAGCCCGAAGTCGTCAAGAAACTGGCGCGTGGTGGCGAAGACCGCCGGCCGCCCTGGCACGTCACGGTGCCCGACCACCCGCACCCAGCCGCGCTCGACCAGGGTACGCATGATGGAAGAGCTGACCGTCACGCCACGCACCTGCTCGATATCACCACGGGTCACCGGTTGACGATAGGCCACCAGCGCCAGCGTCTCCAGCAGAGCGCGAGAATAGCGCTGCGGGCGTTCTTCCCACAGCCGTGACACCCAGGGAGAGAACTGCTGGCGAACACGCAGCCGCCAGCCACTGGCGGTCTCGATCAGCTCCAACGCACTGGCGTCGGCCGGATGGCGCTCTCCCAGCCGGCCCAGTGCTTCACGCAGCGCAGGCTTGGTGGGGCTTAAATATTCATCGAACAATCCCGCCAGACGCTCCAGCGTCAGCGGTTCACCGGCAGCCAGCAGCGCCGCTTCGATGATCTGGTCGAGGGGGGCATCGCGCGAACTCATGACGGCGCGTTCTCCTGCTCGTCGGATGGGGGGAAGGAAGGTGACGTCTGCGCATCCTCGAACGCCGCGTCATCGTACGCTGCGTCATCGAACGCCCCCTGGTCGGCCGCCACCTCGTCTTCGTCGGCGAATTCCAGTGCCAGCCAGTCCTCATCGTCCTCGCTGTCAGGCTCCGGCGTACGGGCACGCACGTGAATGGGCGACAGCGGCGCATTCTGCACGACCTCGATCAGCGCCTCCTTGGCCAGCTCCAGGATCGCCATGAAGCTGACCACCACGCCGGCACGCCCCTCTTCGAGGGTGAACAGTCTCTCGAAGGGCGTGAAGTGCTCGTGGCTCAGCAGATTCATGATCGCCAGCATGCGCTCACGGGTCGACATCACCTCACGCGAGATGGTGTGCGCCTGGACGAGATCCGCCTGACGCAAGAGACCGGACAGCGCGCCGAGCAGCTCCGAGAGGTCCACTTCAGGGTGGACGACACGCGTCTCCAGCTCCGGCAGCTCCGCCGTGGCGACGAACCAGTCACGCCCCTGGCGTGGCATCTCGTCCAGCCCTTCGGCGGCCAGCTTGGTCTGCTCGTACTCCTGCAGACGCCGGATCAGCTCGGCGCGCGGGTCCTCTTCCTCGTCATCATCACTCTCCTTCGGCTGGCGCGGCAGCAGGCTGCGCGACTTGATCTCCGCCAGCATGGCGGCCATCAGCAGATATTCCCCGGCAAGGTCGATCTGCATGGCGTGCATCAGCTCGACGTACTCGATGTACTGATGCGTGATGGCCGCGACGTTGATGGCGAGAATGTCGAGGTTCTGACGACGGATGAGATACAGCAGCAGATCCAGCGGCCCCTCGAAGGTCTCGAGAAAGACCCGCAGTGCCTCAGGCGGGATGTAGAGATCCTGCGGCATCTCGGTGAGCGGCGTGTCGTTGACGCGCGCCAGCACGGCCGATCCCGTTGCAGGTGCGGTGATCAGCGGTGCGGGCTGATGCCCATCGGTCAGGGAAAAGCTGGCGCCATCGAGCAGGTCGCTCATGAAGTCTCCTGCAGGAGGCTGAAGTCGGGAGAACCAGGGCGGAGGATGCACCGGGTCGTCGGAGGCACCATCGAGCCGCACGGCGACCGGGGGACGGGCATTCTAGCCGTTCAGGGCCCATCCCCCAAGTCATGATGGTACCGAGAGCATGATGGTACCGAGAGCATGATGGTACCGAGAGCATGATGGTACCGAGAGCATGATGGTACCGAGAGTCGCGATGAGGTCGAAGGTCATGGTGGCGCGGGGACCTGCCGGATTCGCGACGCCCTGTGCAAGACGGATCACCGATAGGTGAGGCCGATCACGCGTCGCAGCTCATCCAGAGTATCGCGAACGGTGTCCCGGGCACGCTCGGCACCCTCGGTCATCATGGTACGTACCTTGCCATGCTCGCCTTCCAGCGCCTCGGCGCGATCGCGGATCGGCGTCAGGGTGGCATCGATATGCTCGACCAGACAGCCCTTGCAGTCCAGGCAGCCGATACTGGCCTCACGACAGCCTGCGGCCGCCCACTTGCGGTCCGCTTCGGGAGTGAAGCTTTCATGCAGACTCCACAGCGGGCAACGCTCAGGGTCGCCCGGATCACTGCGCCGCACCCGCGCGGGGTCGGTGGGCATCTCGCGCACGCTGGCGCCTATCTCGGCACGCCCACTGCGCAGGAAGATGGCCTCCTCATGCGACGATAGCCGGGTCTTGAGTTCCATGCCCAGCAGCGGCTGGCTGTCCCCCTGCCAGTGTTCCGGCTCACCGAGGATGCGCCGCCCGCCGCCTTCCAGATAGCCGAGCAGGCGCTCCTGCTGATTGCGGTTGAGCTTGCTGGTCTCGGCCAGCAGTCCACGCGCGCGCTCGAAGGCCTCGAGATCCCCCTCTTCCTGATAGTCACTCAGCCATTCGCGATACAGGCGACCACTCTTCTTGCCGAGCCGCGCGATGGCCCGCTCCGCCTGCTCCTCGAAGCCGGCGTCGCGTCCGTAACGATGGTTGAAGCGCCTCGCCACCTCGCGGGTGAACTCGATGTGCGCGCGCTGTTCCGGTCCGGCGGGCACGACCTCGCCCCGCAGCGCCAGGATGTCGGCCGCCTGCATCAGAGGGGCACCCAACATCGCGAAACTGGCCCCCTGCTGCTCACCGAGTCCCGCCACCATCTCACGATAGCTGGGCAGACGCTCCAGCCATGCCTTGGGCGTCACGCTGGACAGGATCATGTGCACGTCGGTCAGCTCCGGCACCCACGACTGGATGAACAGGGTGGCGACCTTGGGGTTGATCCCACAGGCAAGGCAATCGATGACCATGGCCCAGCTGTACTGCTCGATTTCATGGGGCGCATGCCCACTGACCGCCAGCGCGTTCCAGTCGGCGATCAGAAAATAGGCATCGTGGTGGTACTGCAGCTCGGTCCAGCGTCGGATCACGGCATGATAGTGTCCGAGCGTCAGGTGTCCGCTGGGGCGTAAGCCGGACACCAGCCTGGCCGAGGTATCGGTGGCACTCACCTTGTGAGTTCTCCCTGAAACGTATGAAGCGGCCAGTCTACCAATCCCGGCCCCCGATCAGCATCCCCGTGACGTCGTGTCTCGTACGGGAGGCGTCATGCTCTGCGTCACGCAGACGACTCACCCCGCCGCGATGCCGGTGCGATAGCGCCCGGCGTAATCGAACAGCTTGTCACGGATCTGCCAGTAGCGGCCGCTCTTGCGCCCGATGACGAAGTCAGGGGCCTTGAGGCGCTCCTCGCCGGCCAATACCTCGGCGATGTCCTTCGGCGCCCAGTCACTGCCCGGCGCCCGCAGGTGCCGGGCGAGAAAGCTCAGGCGAAAGGCATGGCGCTGAGCGGACGTCTCGAGCGCGAACCACTCGGACAGATCGGTGCCATCCTCGTCGTAATAGGTCACCTTCAAGCGTGGCAGACCGCGCCCGTTGCGCGTCTCCTCCAGCTGCCAGCCACTGACGCGCAGCACCCGTGCATCACGCAGCTTGAGCGCATCGCGCAGCTTGTCATCCGGGTCCACCAGCCGCGCCTGACAGGCGTGACAATGGCGCGCGGCGATGTCATTGGCCTCGCCACACTGCGGACAGGCCTTGGCGCGATAGCGGAAATCACACTGCACCAGCGGCTTGCCCTCGCCGTCGGGCGACTCCACCAGCCCCTGACAACGCCGCCCGAAGTGCTCCACCACCAGCTCCCCATCCTTGCGCCCCCAGAACAGATTGGCATTGCCGCACACGGGACACTCGACCTGCACGATCTCGGTATCCCCTGCCGGTTTGGGGGTAGCGACTTCCGGCGCGTAGAGATCCCAGGGATTGCCGGCGTAATCGAGAATCAGGCAGTCCGTCTTGCCGGGACTCAGGCGTAGCCCACGCCCGACGATCTGCTGATAGAGACTGACGGACTCGGTGGGCCGCAGGATGGCGATCAGGTCCACGTGCGGGGCATCGAAGCCGGTGGTGAGCACCGCCACGTTGACCAGATACTTGAGCTGCTGCGCCTTGAAGGCATGGATCAGGCGCTCGCGCTCATCGCCGGGCGTCTCACCGGTGATCAACGCCGCCTCACCCTCGGGCAGGAGCCCCGTGACCTCCTCGGCATGCTCGACGGTGGAACAGAACACCATCACCCCACGTCGCTCGCGTGCCTGGGAGACGATATCCAGCACGATGCCTGGCGTCGCGCGTGAGCCCTGCACCACCTCGTTGAGCTCGGCTTCCTGGAAGCTGCCGCCGATCCCCGGTGCCAGCTGCGAGAAGTCATAGCGCGCCACGGCGACATCGACACGCCGCGGCTCGCTCAAAAAGCCCTGGCGCACCATCAGGCGCAACGGTTGCTCGAACACGCAGTCACGGAAGAAGCAGTCGTCATCACCGCGCACCATGCCGTGATAATGACGATGGAAGATGAAGCCCTGCCCGAGGCGATACGGCGTCGCCGTCAGCCCCAGCACCTTGAGGCGTGGATTTTGCTCACGCAGATGATGGATGACCTTGCGATAGCTGGCGTCCTTCTCCAGCGAGACCCGGTGACACTCGTCGATCACCAGCAGCGTGAACGCACCTGTCTGCTCACCTGGCGTGAAGGCCGCGAGATTGCGTACCACCGACTGCACCGAGCCGAACACCACCTGACGCGCGGCCTGCTTGCGCTTGAGGCCGGCACTGAAGATGTCGGCCTCCTTGCCATAGGATTCGTACTTGGCGTGATTCTGCTCGACCAGCTCGCGCACATGCGCCAGCACCAGCACGCGCCCGCGCGCGATACGCGCAAGCTCCGCGATCACCAGTGACTTGCCGCTACCGGTGGGTAGCACGACCACCGCCGCCTCGTCACTCTTGCGGAAATGCTCCACGGTGCGCCGGACGGCTTCCTGCTGATAGGGACGTAGCTCAAACATGCCGGCTGTTCCCTGCAAGGACACGTGGGCCGGCCATGGGCAGCGGCATGATCAGAAAGAGTGGTGCAGACATGAGAGCTCGCCGGGTCACGGAAAAGGGGCACAGGTTGAGGGGCAATGGCCGCCCATGAGGGGTGAGGCAGCCATCCACCTGCAGAAGACCCATTATCCTGATCCCGCCCCCGGCGGTAAAGCGACCGGGTGTGGATAACCCGAATGAAGGTCAGGTGCGCTCAGAAGCGCGGCGTGCGACCTTCAAGCCTGGCGCCAACACATTCCATGTGCTCCGGCTGGCCGAGCAAGCCGGATTGCAGCCTGGCCTCCAGGGCAAGTGCCTCGCCCTCCGGTGCCGCCAGCGCCTCGGCATACAGCCGGGTGATGCAGCGAATCGCCCTGGGAGAACGTGTCGCGATCTCCCGCGCCAGCGCCAATGCCTCTTCCCGCGGATTGGAGACCAGGCGCGTCACGAGCCCGGCTTCCTGGGCCTCGCGGGCGGCAACCTTGCGGCCGCTCCAGCTCAGTTCATGCAACCAGTCAGGACGCACTCCACGTGCCGTGACGCTGATGCCCATGTCAGGAATGATGCCCCAGTCGATCTCGAGCACCGCCAGGCGCGCATCCGGATCACACAGTCGGACATCCGCCCCCAGCGCGATCTGCAGCCCGCCCCCGAAGACATTGCCCTGCAGGGCCGCGATCACCGGTACGCCGGCATCCCGCCAGCCCAGTGCCAGCTGCTGAACGGTATTGCGCTCAGGCGTGCAGCCATTGGCCCCCGCGACGAGCAACTGCGGCACCCGCGATGCCTCTCTCATGATGGCGGCCATGTCGAGCCCCGCGCAGAAACTGGCGCCTTCTCCGGACAGCACGATGGCTCGCAGCCCTCCCTCCTCGGCACGTGCCCGCAACTCTGCCTGGGCACCGAGGATGGCATCGATCATCGCCCAGTCGAGTCCATTGTGCTTGTCGGGTCGATTGAGGCGCACATCGGCGACATGCTCATTGATCATCACTGTCACGCGGCGTGCGGACGGGCACTTTGCGGCATCACTCATGGCGGCTCCCTCGAACGGCGAATGAAACGGCGGTCAGCGATTGCTCACGAGACACGACGGGCAGCCAATGCCCATGTCGACATCAGGTATCTGCGAGGCAAATGACAGATAGCGCAATCTCGAGGTCCAGTGTGGCTGTCCGCACGCCATCATGAAACGGTCGTTTGGTCGCAGAGGGGCCACACCCGGCCAATCGACATCGCAAGGCACCCTCTTGCATGACGTCTATTCGCGCTTGGCACCCGAGACGTCTGCCAGCGAGCGTGACTGGAAGCTGTCCGCCTGAGCCATCGCCCACACGCGGCGATAGAAGGGGAAATCGTCCGCTTCCTTGAGCAAGGCGCCGGGCGTCAGGAAGGGGTGCAGGTGCGAGAACAGACGCACCTCATTCTCCGACACGCGATGCACGAGATGGTCCGGAGTGATCTGCCACGGCGTCGAGAGCCCCGAGGCCGCGATGATTTCCGCCAGCGCATGCAGGGTGTTGTGATGGAAGTGCCGGACCTGCTCGGCCTTGTCTTCCACCACCAGCGACTTCTGTCGCAAATCATCCTGGGTGGCGATGCCCGTCGGACACTTGTTGGTATGACAGCTCAGCGACTGGATGCAGCCCAGGGCGAACATGTAACCGCGCGCGGCATTGACCCAATCCGCCCCCAAGGCCAGCACGCAGGCGATATCGAAGGCACTGATGATCTTGCCACTGGCGCCGATGCGCACGTCATCACGCAGCCCCGCGCCCACCAGGGTGTTGTGGACGAACAGCAGCCCTTCGCGCAGCGGTGTCCCGAGGTGATCGGTGAATTCCGTCGGCGCGGCTCCGGTGCCGCCCTCGCTGCCATCCACCACGATGAAGTCCGGCACGATTCCCGTTTCGCGCATTGCCTTGACGATGGCCATGAACTCCCAGGGCTGGCCCAGACACATCTTGAACCCGACCGGCTTGCCGCCGGACAGCTCTCTCAGCCGCTGGATGAACTCCAGCAACTCGACAGGGGTACTGAAGGCGCTGTGACTGGCCGGTGAGATGCAGTCCTCGCCCATCGGAATGTCACGCGTCTCGGCGATCTCGCGGCTGATCTTGCTGGCTGGCAGCACACCGCCATGCCCCGGCTTGGCTCCCTGGCTCAGCTTGATCTCGATCATCTTCACTTGCTCGCTGGCCGCCTGACGGGCGAACTTCTCGGCATCGAAGTCCCCCTTCGCGGTGCGGCAGCCGAAATAGCCACTGCCCAGCTCCCAGATCAGATCGCCGGCGAATTCCCGATGGTAGGGGCTGATGCTGCCCTCGCCGGTATCGTGCGCGAATCCTCCCAGCATCGCGCCCTTGTTGAGCGCACGGATGGCATTGCCACTCAGCGAACCGAAACTCATCGCCGAGATGTTGAACAGCGAGGCACTGTAGGGCTGCGCACACTGCGTATTGCCGATCGTCAGACGGAAGTCACGAAAGTCAGGCACTTCGGAGGTCTGCATCGAGTGTCCGATGAATTCGTAACTGTCGGAGTAGACATCCAGCAAGGTACCGAAGGGCTGCGAGGAATTGCGCTGGCGTCCGCGGGCATAGACCAGCTCACGTTGCTTGTGGGAGAACGGTAGCTGGTCGGTATCCGACTCGAACAGGTACTGACGCATCTCCGGACGCAGCGCCTTGAACAGATAGCGCATGTTGCCGATCACCGGGTAGTTGCGCCGCACGGCGTAATCCGACTGCCGCATGTCGTTGATGCCGACGGCGACCAACAGCAGAAAGATCACGGCCAGCGGCCACACCCAGGGGGTCTGCATCGTCAGAAGCAGACAGACGAGAGCCCCCAGCACACAGAGCAGAAAGACGGAATAACGCGGCAACAGCGACCATTTCAGCTTCATCACGACATCCTTGTAATGTGTCAGGCAGGGATTCGTGCCCCAGACCTCGAGGCATCCCCCACCTTAAGCCACCCGGCGTCCGACACCCAGCTCCCGACGTGGAACGCCACGTTGAGGGAGCCAGATGCCGCCAGCCAATCGGCTCGCGCGTCAGTCAGAACGCAAGACGCCCCCATGGCGTTCACCATGGGGGCGTCGGTCAGGCAATCATCACCTGTGCATTGCGCGCTCTCGCGGGATCAATCGACCCAACGACGTGCATTGCGGAACATGCGCAACCAGGCGCCATCCTGCTCCCAGTCATCCGGACGCCAGGAGTTGGTGACGGCGCGCGCCACACGCTCCGGGTGCGGCATCATGATGGTGACGCGCCCGTCGTTGGTGGTGAGACCGGTGATACCGGACGGCGAGCCGTTCGGGTTGGCCGGATAACGCGTGGTGGTCTGGCCGTAGTTGTCGACGTAGCGCAGTGCCACCTGGCCGCTGCTCTGCATCTTGCGCAGGTGAGCGCTGTCGCGGAACTCGGCACGCCCTTCACCATGCGCGATGGCGATCGGCAGGCGCGAGCCTTCCATGCCATCGAGGAACAGCGAGGCACTCTTCTCGACCTCGACCATCGCGACACGCGCCTCGAACTGCTCGGACTCGTTGCGCACGAAGCGCGGCCAGGCCTCGGCCCCCGGGATCAGCTCCTTGAGCTGGGAGAGCATCTGGCAACCGTTGCAGACGCCCAGCGCGAAGCTGTCGTCACGCTGGAAGAAGCGCTCGAACTGTTCACGCGCACGCGCATTGAACAGCACCGACTTGGCCCAGCCGCCGCCGGCGCCCAGCACGTCACCGTAGGAGAAGCCGCCACAGGCGACCAGACCCCGCATGGTGTCCAGATCGACACGTCCTTCAAGGATGTCGCTCATGTGGACGTCCACCGCCTCGAAGCCGGCGCGGTCGAAGCTTGCCGCCATCTCGAGCTGACCATTGACGCCCTGCTCACGCAGGATCGCCATGCGCGGACGTGCACCGGTGTTCAGGTACGGCGCCGCGATGTCCTCGTTGACGTCGAAGGTGGCCTGGACGGAGAGGCCCGGATCACGCACGTCGTTGATGGACTCGAATTCGCTCTTGGCACAATCGGCGTTGTCACGCGCGGCCTGCATGCGATAGCTGGTCTCGGCCCACAGACGCTCGGCACTGGCACGCGTGGTGGAGAGCAGGTTCTGGCCCAGCAGCGTGATGTTGATCTGCTCATCATGACGCGGCGTGGCGATCACGCCACTGTGCTCGAGACCCACGGCCTTGAGCTCGGCGAGAATGGACTCGGTGTGCTCGCGACGCACCTGCACCACGGCACCCAGCTCTTCCGCGAACAGCGCGCCGGTGGCCTGACCCGGCTCGGCGGCGGTCCAGTCGAGGGAGATGTCGAGACCGACACGCCCCGCGAAGGACATTTCCATCAGGGTGGTCAACAGGCCACCGTCGCTGCGGTCGTGATAGGCCAGCAGCTTGCCTTCGACATTGAAGCGCTGGATGGCCTCGAAGAAGTGCTTGAGGTCTTCCGGCTTGGCAAGATCCGGCGCGTCATTGCCGACCTGTCCATAGACCTGCGCCAGCGCGGAGCCACCGAGACGGTGAGCGCCATGGCCGAGATCGATCAGGATCAGGTCCGTCTCCACGGCCTCGCCATTCAGCGTGCGACGCAGCTGCGGCGTGAGGGTACGCATGGCGTCGGTGACCGGCGCGAAGCCTGTCATCACCAGCGACAGCGGCGCGGTGATCGACTTGTCTTCGCCGTTCTCGTCCTGCCAGGCGGTACGCATGGACATCGAGTCCTTGCCGACCGGAATGGTCAGATCCAGCGCCGGGCACAGTTCCATGCCGACGGCGTGGACGGCATCAAACAGCGCCTGATTCTCGCCGGTGTGATCGGCAGCGCTCATCCAGTTGGCGGAGAGCTTGATGTCAGACAGCTTGGCGATCGGCGCGGCAGCGAGGTTGGTGATCACCTCGGCCACGGCCAGACGCGCGGAGGCGGCCGGCGAGATCAGCGCGACCGGCGTGCGCTCGCCCATCGCCATCGCTTCACCGACGTGGCTGTCGAGGGAGCTGGTGGTGACGGCGCAATCCGCCACCGGTACCTGCCACGGACCGACCATCTGGTCACGCGCGACCATGCCGGTGATCGAGCGGTCACCGATGGTGATCAGGAATTTCTTGGAGGCGACGGTGGGCAGCTGCAGCACACGGGTCATCGCTTCACGCGGGTCGAGGTTGTCCAGTGCCAGTGCCGGCAGTTCCAGCGCCTGACGCTCGAAGCTGCGTGACATCTTGGGCGGCTTGCCGAACAGCACGTCCATCGGCAGGTCGACCGGACGCGTATCGAAGTGACCGTCCTTGACGATCAGCTCGTGCTCTTCCAGTGCTTCCCCGACCACGGCGTAGAGGCAGCGCTCACGCTCGCACAGCGCTTCGAAGGTGGCCAGATTCTCCGGCGCCACCGCCAGCACGTAGCGCTCCTGGGATTCGTTGCACCAGATTTCCAGCGGGCTCATGCCGGATTCGGCGCTCGGCACGGCGCGCAGATCGAACAGACCACCGCGACCGCCATCCTTGACCAGCTCCGGCAGTGCGTTGGACAGACCGCCCGCGCCGACATCGTGGATGAAGCAGATCGGGTTCTTGTCATCCAGCGCCCAGCAGCGATCGATGACTTCCTGCACGCGACGCTCCATCTCGGCGTTGTCACGCTGCACGGAGGCGAAGTCGAGGTCTTCGCTGGAGCTGCCGGAGGCCATGGAAGAGGCGGCACCGCCACCCAGACCGATCAGCATCGCCGGGCCACCCATCACGATCAGCTTGGCACCGACCGGAATGTCGCCCTTCTCGACGTGCTGGCTGCGGATGTTGCCGTAGCCGCCCGCCAGCATGATCGGCTTGTGATAGCCGCGACGCTCGATGCCACCGGCGCCGAAGGCATCCTGCTCATAGGTACGGAAGTAGCCGTTGAGGTTGGGGCGGCCGAATTCGTTGTTGAAGGCAGCGCCACCGATCGGACCTTCGAGCATGATGTCGTAGGCGGTCTTGATGCGCTCCGGCTTGCCGTAGTCGTGCTCCCACGGCTGTTCGAAGCCCGGGATACGCAGGTTGGAGACGCTGAAGCCGGTCAGACCCGCTTTCGGCTTGGAGCCGACACCGGTCGCGCCTTCATCACGAATCTCGCCACCGGCACCGGTCGCGGCGCCCGGATAGGGGGCGATGGCGGTCGGGTGGTTGTGAGTCTCGACCTTCATCAGGATGTTGATCGGTTCCTGATGGTAGGTATAGATGTGACCTTCGCCTGTCGGGAAGTAACGCCCGGCGGTCGGGCCTGCCATGACGGCGGCATTGTCACTGTAGGCGGACAGCACGCCATCCGGATGATGCTGGTAGGTGTTCTTGATCATCTTGAACAGCGAGTGCGACTGCGCTTCGCCGTCGATGGTCCAGTCCGCATTGAAGATCTTGTGGCGGCAATGCTCGGAGTTCGCCTGGGCGAACATCATCAGTTCGATGTCGGCAGGATTGCGGCCCAGAGTCTTGAAGGACTCGACCAGATAATCGATCTCGTCATCCGCCAGTGCCAGGCCCAGAGAGCCATTGGCCTGCACCAGTGCGTCACGACCACCGCCGAGGATGTCGACATGAGCAAGCTTTGCCGGGGCCTGATGCTGGAAGAGGCGCGCCGCGTCCTGAGTACGCGTCAGCACCGTTTCGGTCATGCGGTCGTGCAGGCGGGAAGACAGCGTGGCGAAGAGTTCTTCGCTCAGAGGGGCGTCGAGCTTGATGCGATAGGCGATGCCACGTTCGAGGCGGCGGACTTGCGGGAGACCACAGTTGGCAGCGATGTCGGTGGCCTTGGAAGACCAGGGCGACAGCGTGCCGAGGCGGGGAACGACGAGGAAGAGATGACCTTCGGGAGAGCTCTCGTCGCGACTGGGGCCGTAGTCCAGCAGACGCTCGAGCGTGGTCCGGTCGGTACTGCTCAGTTCACCATCGACCTCGGCCAGATGCAGGTACTCGGCATGAAGGGATTCCACCTCCGGCACCAGCTCGCGCAATGCAGCCAGTAGACGGGAGTGACGGAAGGCGGAAAGGGCAGGCGCGCCTCGCAGTTCGAGCATGGTCAGGGAAAGCCTCTGAAGCAGCGTGAACGGACAACCGCCGAGCGGCGGCAGCAAGCGCATATCATACGTGAAAGCCGCCCGTGAACGAAGCCCGACAGTCACATGCGTTGGATGACAGTGTGAAGCGCTGTCGGTATGGTGAAACCCCTGCCGTGAATGATGCTGACGCATGCTCAAGACCTCGCTTTCCTCCCTCATCACGCCCCTGCAAGCACTGCTGCGCCATTCGCGCCGGTGGCTTGCGCTCGTGGTGATGGCGCTGGCCCTGCTGTTGCCGGAAAAGACCCTGATCGCCCCGCCCTCCCGGCTTGACGATGTTCGCACGCGCGACTTCCTTCAGGTGGTGACTCGCAACAGCCCGACCACCTACTACCGTGGCCGTCAGGGCCCCACCGGTTTCGAGTATGAGCTGGCGCGAGACTTTGCCGACTACCTCGGCGTCAGCCTGTCGATGGATGCAGAACACAATATCGAATCCCTCACCCGAAGCGTGCGTGATGATCAGGCCGATTTTGCCGCCGCCACCCTCCCTCTTGACCTGTCAGAGCAGGGGCTGCGCTTCACTCGCCCGATTCTCGAACTGCAGGCGATGGTGGTCTATCGACGCGGAATGCAGCCGCCCAGAGAGCTTGAAGATCTGGTCGGCAAGCGGATCGGCGTCATCAAGGGAGCCGGTACCAGCCTGATTCTGCATGAGCTTCAACAGCAGCTTCCCGAGCTCAGCTGGAAGGAAACCGGCGAACTCGAGGTGGCCGACCTCCTGCAGCGCATCGAGGAAGACAGCCTGGACGTGGCGGTCGTCTACGCCCACCAGTTCAAGCTCAATCGGCTGTTCTTCCCCAATGTGGAGAACGGTTTCACCGTGGGGGACCCATTGACTCTGGCCTGGGCCTTCCCGGCGCAAGGAGATATCTCCTTGCTGAGCGCTGCCAACGATTTTCTCGAGACACGCAGCGAGGACGGCACCCTGGACCAGCTGGTCGACCAGTACTTCGGGCATGATGACTATCTGGAATATGTGGGCGCGCGTACCTTCATCCGCCAGGCACGAGAGCGGCTCCCGCGCTACATCGATACCTTCAAGCAAGCCGCTCGCGATACCGGCATCGATTGGAAACTGCTGGCGGCGGTGGGGTACCAGGAATCCCATTGGCAACCGAAAGCGACGTCACCTACCGGGGTACGTGGGCTGATGATGCTGACCAACGCCACCGCCCGCGAGATGAACGTGGCCAATCGTTTGGACCCCGTCCAGAGTATCGATGGCGGGTCACGCTATCTTGTGAGTATAAAGGGACGTCTTCCCGAAGGAATTCAGGAGCCGGACCGGACCTGGATGACATTGGCAGCCTACAATGTCGGTCTCGGGCACCTGCTGGATGCCAGGCGCATCGTGCGCATGAAGGGTGGCAACCCCGACCACTGGAAGGATGTGCGCGAGGCGCTGCCTCTGCTGCAGAAACGCCAATGGTATCAACAGGTACGTTATGGCTATGCCCGCGGTGGTGAGCCTGTCATCTATGTACGCAACATCCGGCGGTATTATGAAATACTCAACTATGTTTACCGCAGTCAGCAGCAGTTCTATCAGCTGAATGAGCGCCAGATAACCGATGATGAAGGGGACAACAATCCCTTCGATACCGTCCCCCCGATCCTGTGATCCATGAACAAGGTA
Source organism: Cobetia marina (assembly GCF_001720485.1). Lineage (GTDB taxonomy): Bacteria > Pseudomonadota > Gammaproteobacteria > Pseudomonadales > Halomonadaceae > Cobetia > Cobetia marina. Next base: position 538,709 of record NZ_CP017114.1, on the reverse strand, counting down.
GTGGGAAACCTGTCGGCGACTCGTGACAGGCGAGAAAAGCGCGCACGGGGCGTGGTGCATCAGGAGCTTCTAAGGACAGGGAATGACACGCAGATTCATCTTGATGTTGCTTGGCCTGCTTGCCTTCGGCGTCGCCTTGCTGGGCCTCTGGCCTCGCGCCGGCCACGAAGCCAATGCACTGCTGTTGATCATGCTGACATTGCAGGCGGCAGGACAGACTGCGTGGCACTGGCGCAACCTGTTCCTCAGTCCACTGTTTCTCGGCATGTCCCTGCTCATCAACCTGGTGCTTACCTGCACCTTTCTCTTGCCGGAAAGCTGGGTCGGTGTCGATCATTGGGGCGCGTTGCTGACCGCCCTGCCCGGTGACTGGCATGTCGCCAACATTCGCCCTCCGATTCTGATTCTGCTGGCATGCCTGGGGCTCAACTGCTGTTCTCTCTTGCGGATGCGCCTGGGCTTCGGCGCCACGATACAGCTGGCGCAGACGACTCTCATACTGATCTTCGCCATCATCGCCGACCCGAGTCTCTCCGTGGCCAGCATGCCGCTGGTAGGGGTGGAGCGAACCACGCTGCTTGCCTTCCTGGGCTTGCTTCTGGCTGCACAATGGCTAGATCTGCTGCCAGCGCTCACTCGCATGTGGCGACGCAACGTGCTGCCCCTGGCCATCTCTGCCTCCATCACGCTCGTCTGTCTTCTGGCGTGGCAACAGCAGACCAAGGATGAGAACAACCGCATCAACCAGGCGACCTATGTACTGGGCGACAAGATCGCGACACAGCTCTCACGCGAGATCGATGATCAACTCAATGCCATGCGGCGCTTCGCCGGCTTCTGGAGCCTGATGGGGCAGACACCTTCACGGGGTGAATGGCAACGTCTGGCACGAAATTATTACAATGATTTCAATTACTTCCAGAATATCGCCTTCATTGATCCCGACAGCGTGGTGACTCTGGTATTCCCCGACAAGGGCGGCAACCATGATCTGCTGGGCGTGAGGCTATTTGATGCCCAGCCAGATACTCCCCTGCGCAATCCGCTGGAGCTGGGCATTGAAGGCCACACCGGCATCATCGATCTCCTGCAGGGCGGCAAGGGCATGGTGTCCTACCTGCCTGTGCGCAATCCGCGTGATGGCGACATCCTCGGCGCCATCGCCATGGTGGTAGATCTGGCACCGCTGCTGGACCAGGCACTGGATGCCGCCCGCAATGATGCCTTTGCCATCACGTTGTCAGAACGCAGCAATGTCTACATTCATGTAGGCCCGGAAAGCCGTCTTGCTCCCTGGGGGCATCGAATCCCCATCGAACTTCCCGCCACGGACCTGACGCTGGGCTTGCAGCCGACGCAGCATTACCTCGCAGCAAGCCGTGGCCGCCTGCCAGAAGTCACGCTCCTGACCGGCATCATGCTCTCGTATCTGCTCTTCCTGGTGGTCTACATGTACCGCCGCGTCTCCCAGGAGCATGGCATCGTCAAGCAAGCCAACGATGCCCTGAAGGAAGAGATGACGCGCCGAGAGCGACTGCAGAACGAGATACAATGGCTGGCACGTCATGATGAGCTGACCCAGCTCCCCAATCGCCGTTATTTCCTCGAGCAGGTGCAGACCTTCAATGGCCAGATGCCACTGACGGTGATGATACTGGACATCGATTTCTTCAAATCGATCAACGACAAGCTGGGGCACCTCGAGGGCGATCGCTATCTGCAGAAGATAGCCTCGGTATCGCGAGCGCCTGTCGAGGCAGCGGGAGGGATTCTGGCACGTTTCGGCGGCGAGGAATTCGTCGTCTGCATCCCCGAATGCCCTCGTGCTGTCGGCCGGACGCTCGCGGAAGAGCTGCGTCGTGCCGTACAGGCGGCAGGTCTCCCCCAGCCTGCCACGGACAGTGTCGTCACCGTCTCGGTTGGCATGGCCTGCGTGGCCAGAGCACCTCTGCGACTGGAAGCACTGCTCCAGGCGGCGGATGAGGCGCTGTATCGCGCCAAGTCCAGTGGGCGCAATCAGGTCCAGGTCGCCGCCTGAAGCCTCATGCTCCCTTGAAGCACCGGCTTCATCGCAGGGTCATGGCAAGCGCCGAGTCAGGGTGACGCATCGGTTGGCAACGCGGCAGCGCGCCGCTCGGCAAAGAACTGCTTGAGCAGGCGTTTCGCCTGGGCAGCCAGCACCCCACCTTCTATCTGTACCTGATGGTTATGCCACGGCTGCACGAAGAGGTTGGCCCGAGACTCCACCATCCCCGTCTTCGGCTCAGCGGCACCATATACCACGCGCGCCACACGGGCATGGATCAGGGCGCCACTGCACATCATGCAGGGCTCGAGGGTGACATAGAGCGTGCAGTCATCAAGCCGATAGTTGCCAAGCCTGGCCGCTGCTGAACGCAGTGCCTGAATCTCGGCGTGTGCCGTCGGATCCGGAGTCCCCACCGGGGCATTGAACCCGCTCCCGATGATCTCCCCCTGTGGGTTCACCACGACGGCCCCCACCGGCACCTCTCCGGCCTCCAATGCCAGCCGCGCCTGATCCAGGGCGCGGTGCATGTAGTACTGATCCTTGCGAGGCATCGCCGCCTCAGACCTCACGCTCTCGTCGCTCACCGTCATTCTCCGGTATCCTGATGTCATTGGCGCAAGCGACATGATACCGACTAATGCCAACCCGCTCATTTGCTCGTATCAAAGCCGCTTGCCGTGACTCTTTTTCCTGAAGGATGGGACGATGACCGACGCTTCACCGACACCGCTTGAATCACTCGTCACCTTGCTGGGGCTGGAAACTCTGGAAGAGAACCTCTTCCGGGGTCACAGCCAGGATCTCGGCTTTCCACAACTGTTCGGGGGGCAGGTACTTGGCCAAGCGTTGTCCGCCGCGACACGCACCGTCCCCTCGGAACGGAAGGTGCATTCGCTGCATGGCTACTTTCTTCGCCCGGGGGATGCTCACAAGCCAGTCGTCTACCAGGTCGATGGCGTACGTGATGGCGGCAGCTTCACGACCCGACGCATCAGCGCCATCCAGAACGGCAAGACCATCTTCTTCTGCAGCGCCTCCTTCCATGGCAAGGAAGAGGGCTTCACGCATCAGCTCGCCATGCCCGATATCGAATCCCCTGAGCAGTTGATCGAACAGGGGGCACGCATCGAGTGTTACGAGGGCCATCCCATCGAGTTCCTGCGCATGAAGGCCCCGGATACGACAAGCGAGGGCGCGTCATCAGCGCCACCTCGTCAGCGCCTCTGGTTCCGTCTTTCAGGCGAGCTGCCGGAAGATGATGCTCTGCACCGTTATCTCCTGACCTACAGCTCCGACTTCAACCTGCTGGCCACTGCGCTGGGAGGACACGGTGTACGCTTCGGCTCCCCGGAGCTGCAGATGGCCAGCCTGGATCACTCACTCTGGTTCCACCAGGATGTTCGCGTCAACGACTGGTTGCTGTACGAGATGGATAGCCCATGGGCAGGCGGTGCTCGCAGCTTCTCGCGCGGCAGCCTCTACAATCGCCATGGCGAATTGGTCGCGTCAAGCGCTCAGGAAGGGCTGACGCGCCTGCGCCAACGCTCCTGAACGATCGATGGAACGACGATGCCCCTCTTGAGAAGCACTCTTGAGGGGCATCGTTTGTTCTGACTTGCAGCCAAGGGGTCGTGCTGCAACCACCGCCATTGCCACGAGATGCAGATCACTTCAGTGCCGTTCGGACCCGCGTACAGTTCTCGTCCCGATAACGCTGCTTGTAGTCATTGCGCTGAGACTGCCAACTACGCATCTGGCCTGAAGACCCGCCGCCACGACGCATGCCAGTATAATATTCGATCTTGTTCTTGATGAACTGGCAACGTTTTATCTTCTCTTCACGCTCACCAGCAGATGCCACCTCTGAAGCCATCAGACCTATCAAGAGCACCATCAACCCTGCCAGCAATGACCTTGATGGGATAAATGAAAAGTACCTCGACATGCCGCCTCCTTGCGCTTGTTCATGAGTCGTCCCGTGCATGGTATTCAATGACATCGCAGTCATCGATCATGTTCTGCAGTAGAAAGAATATCCCCCGAGAACGTGGAATGCCTGCCCATGAGACTGATCATCAGCAGAGTACTGCCGTACTTCACCCTCCGCACTGATCAATAAACAAGGAAGCCGCTATCACGGAAATGATAGCGGCTTCTTGAGTCAATGTTTCAGCGGGCTTCGCTTATCCATGGCCCTCTCTCGCACAACCTTCTGAGAGCGCAACTTTCTCACGCACAAAGAGAACCGCCCTTGCAGCTGGGCTGCAGGGGCGGTTCAGTATAAGTGCCTGACGATGACCTACTCTCACATGGAGAAACTCCACACTACCATCGGCGCTAAGCGGTTTCACTTCCGAGTTCGGCATGGGATCGGGTGGTTCACGCTCGCTATGGTCGTCAGGCGAAACGGTGGCATCTTGCGATGCCTGAGTCTCGAGGCTTGTGGCCTCGCAACTCGCAATATGAATCATGCTGACCGATATGTCGTCTATCCTGTCGCAATCCCGGCGGTTTGCCTGTGCAAACCCCTTGGGTGTTATATGGTCAAGCCTCACGGGCAATTAGTACTGGTTAGCTCAACACATTGCTGTGCTTCCACACCCAGCCTATCAACCTTGTAGTCTTCAAGGGCCCTTCAGGAGGCGCAAGGCCTCAGGGAAGTCTCATCTTGAAGGGGGCTTCCCGCTTAGATGCTTTCAGCGGTTATCCCGTCCGAACGTAGCTACCGGGCAATGCCATTGGCATGACAACCCGAACACCAGAGGTTCGTCCACTCCGGTCCTCTCGTACTAGGAGCAGCTCTTCTCAAACTTCCGACGCCCACGGCAGATAGGGACCGAACTGTCTCACGACGTTCTAAACCCAGCTCGCGTACCACTTTAAATGGCGAACAGCCATACCCTTGGGACCGACTTCAGCCCCAGGATGTGATGAGCCGACATCGAGGTGCCAAACACCGCCGTCGATGTGAACTCTTGGGCGGTATCAGCCTGTTATCCCCGGAGTACCTTTTATCCGTTGAGCGATGGCCCTTCCATACAGAACCACCGGATCACTAGAACCTACTTTCGTACCTGCTCGACGTGTCTGTCTCGCAGTCAAGCACCCTTATGCTCTTGCACTCAATGCACGATTTCCAACCGTGCTGAGGGTACCTTCGTGCTCCTCCGTTACTCTTTAGGAGGAGACCGCCCCAGTCAAACTACCCACCATACACTGTCCTCGATCCGGATAACGGACCTGAGTTAGAACGCCAATGATGTCAGGCTGGTATTTCAAGGTTGGCTCCACCGCATCTGGCGACGTGGTTTCAAAGCCTCCCAGCTATCCTACACAGACAACATCAGCATCCAGTGTAAAGCTATAGTAAAGGTTCACGGGGTCTTTCCGTCTAGCCGCGGGTACACAGCATCTTCACTGCGATTTCAATTTCACTGAGTCTCGGGTGGAGACAGCGTGGCCATCATTACGCCATTCGTGCAGGTCGGAACTTACCCGACAAGGAATTTCGCTACCTTAGGACCGTTATAGTTACGGCCGCCGTTTACCGGGGCTTCGATCAAGAGCTTCGGACGAATCCTAACCCCATCAATTAACCTTCCGGCACCGGGCAGGCGTCACACCCTATACGTCCGCTTGCGCGTTTGCAGAGTGCTGTGTTTTTAATAAACAGTTGCAGCCACCTGGTATCTTCGACCGGTAAGAGCTTACGGAGCAAGTCCTTCACTCGAACCGGTGCACCTTCTCCCGAAGTTACGGTGCCATTTTGCCTAGTTCCTTCACCCGAGTTCTCTCAAGCGCCTTGGTATTCTCTACCTGACCACCTGTGTCGGTTTGGGGTACGGTCGCATGTGATCTGAAGCTTAGAGGCTTTTCCTGGAAGCGTGGCATCGATGACTTCCTGACCGTGGTCAGTTCGTCTCGCATCTCGACCTCAGAGGAACCGGATTTGCCTGATTCCTCGGCCTACATGCTTTCACCAGGACAACCAACGCCTGGCTCACCTAGCCTTCTTCGTCCCCCCATCGCAACCACATCCGGTACGGGAATATTAACCCGTTTCCCATCGACTACGCGTTTCCGCCTCGCCTTAGGGGCCGACTCACTCTGCTCCGATTAACGTAGAACAGAAAACCTTGGTCTTCCGGCGGGGGAGTTTTTCACTCCCCTTATCGTTACTCATGTCAGCATTCGCACTCGTGATACCTCCAGCAGACTTCTCAATCCACCTTCATTGGCTTACACGACGCTCCTCTACCGCTCATCCATAAGGATGAACCCGTAGCTTCGGTACCTGATTTAGCCCCGTTATATCTTCCGCGCAGGCCGACTCGACTAGTGAGCTATTACGCTTTCTTTAAAGGATGGCTGCTTCTAAGCCAACCTCCTAGCTGTCTGAGCCTTCCCACATCGTTTCCCACTTAATCAGGATTTTGGGACCTTAGCTGACGGTCTGGGTTGTTTCCCTTTTCACAACGGACGTTAGCACCCGCTGTGTGTCTCCCACGCTGCACTCACTGGTATTCGGAGTTTGCCTCGGGTTGGTAAGTCGGGATGACCCCCTAGCCGAAACAGTGCTCTACCCCCAGCGGTGATACGTGAGGCGCTACCTAAATAGCTTTCGAGGAGAACCAGCTATCTCCGGGCTTGATTAGCCTTTCACTCCGATCCACAGCTCATCCCAGCATTTTTCAACATACTTGGGTTCGGGCCTCCAATTGATGTTACTCAATCTTCACCCTGGCCATGGATAGATCGCCCGGTTTCGGGTCTATACCCTGCGACTGGTCGCCCAGTTAAGACTCGCTTTCGCTACGCCTCCCCTATACGGTTAAGCTCGCCACAGAATATAAGTCGCTGACCCATTATACAAAAGGTACGCGGTCACACCACGAAGGTGCTCCCACTGCTTGTACGCATACGGTTTCAGGATCTATTTCACTCCCCTCGCCGGGGTTCTTTTCGCCTTTCCCTCACGGTACTGGTTCACTATCGGTCAGCCAGGAGTATTTAGCCTTGGAGGATGGTCCCCCCATGTTCAGTCAAGGTTTCTCGTGCCCCGACCTACTCGATTTCACGATACTCAGACTTCGACTACGGGACTATCACCCTGTATCGTCAAGCTTCCCAGCTTGTTCGTCTGTCAGTTGTATCGCTTAAGGGCTGGTCCCCGTTCGCTCGCCGCTACTTGGGGAATCTCGGTTGATTTCTTTTCCTCCGGGTACTTAGATGTTTCAGTTCCCCGGGTTTGCCTCTATAGGTTATGTATTGGCCTATAGATACTCACCTGATGGTGAGTGGGTTTCCCCATTCGGAAATCGTTGGGTCGCAGGGTATTTGCCACCTCGCCAACGCTTATCGCAGGCTATCACGTCCTTCATCGCCTCTGGCTGCCAAGGCATCCACCGTATGCGCTTAATCGCTTGACCATATAACCCCAAGGGGTCTGTCAAGGATTACGAATCTGTCGGACCTCTCCGACATATCGTTTTGATGGAGATGTGCTTGGCGCACATTCCATCGTCAGCATGATTCACATTGTTAAAGAGCGGCTGTTCAGAGAACAGTGAGAAGTCACACAACCTTCTCGAGGAAGGCGATATGCTTGTCACTGTGAACTGTCAGCATTATCAGGTAGTAGAAGCTTGAACCGGAACTTGATGGTGGAGCCAAGCGGGATCGAACCGCTGACCTCCTGCGTGCAAGGCAGGCGCTCTCCCAGCTGAGCTATGGCCCCAAAAGTCGGCAAACCGTGTCGACAAAAGCACGAAGCTTTTGGTGGGTCTGGGCAGATTTGAACTGCCGACCTCACCCTTATCAGGGGTGCGCTCTAACCAACTGAGCTACAGACCCGACACTACTACTCGATAAACTAACTTGATCAGGTAATTCGTTGTGAGCACTTGCCGCGAGCAGTAGACAGTGTCGATAAGGAGGTGATCCAGCCCCAGGTTCCCCTAGGGCTACCTTGTTACGACTTCACCCCAGTCATGAACCACACCGTGGTGATCGCCCTCCCGAAGGTTAGGCTAACCACTTCTGGTGCAGTCCACTCCCATGGTGTGACGGGCGGTGTGTACAAGGCCCGGGAACGTATTCACCGTGGCATTCTGATCCACGATTACTAGCGATTCCGACTTCATGGAGTCGAGTTGCAGACTCCAATCCGGACTGAGGCAAGCTTTATGGGATTGGCTCCACGTCGCCGTATTGCAACCCTTTGTACTTGCCATTGTAGCACGTGTGTAGCCCTACCCGTAAGGGCCATGATGACTTGACGTCGTCCCCACCTTCCTCCGGTTTGTCACCGGCAGTCTCCTTAGAGTTCCCGACATTACTCGCTGGCAAATAAGGATAGGGGTTGCGCTCGTTACGGGACTTAACCCAACATTTCACAACACGAGCTGACGACAGCCATGCAGCACCTGTCTCAGAGTTCCCGAAGGCACCAATCCATCTCTGGAAAGTCCTCTGGATGTCAAGGGTAGGTAAGGTTCTTCGCGTTGCATCGAATTAAACCACATGCTCCACCGCTTGTGCGGGCCCCCGTCAATTCATTTGAGTTTTAACCTTGCGGCCGTACTCCCCAGGCGGTCAACTTATTGCGTTAGCTGCGCCACTAAGTCCTCAAGGGACCCAACGGCTAGTTGACATCGTTTACGGCGTGGACTACCAGGGTATCTAATCCTGTTTGCTACCCACGCTTTCGCACCTCAGTGTCAGTGTCAGTCCAGAAGGCCGCCTTCGCCACTGGTATTCCTCCCGATCTCTACGCATTTCACCGCTACACCGGGAATTCTACCTTCCTCTCCTGCACTCTAGCCAAGCAGTTCCAGATGCCGTTCCCAGGTTGAGCCCGGGGCTTTCACACCTGGCTGACTTAGCCACCTACGCGCGCTTTACGCCCAGTAATTCCGATTAACGCTTGCACCCTCCGTATTACCGCGGCTGCTGGCACGGAGTTAGCCGGTGCTTCTTCTGCGAGTGATGTCTTTCCTCGGGAGTATTAATCCCGAAGCGTTCTTCCTCGCTGAAAGTGCTTTACAACCCGAAGGCCTTCTTCACACACGCGGCATGGCTGGATCAGGCTTTCGCCCATTGTCCAATATTCCCCACTGCTGCCTCCCGTAGGAGTCTGGGCCGTGTCTCAGTCCCAGTGTGGCTGATCATCCTCTCAGACCAGCTACGGATCGTCGCCTTGGTGAGCCGTTACCTCACCAACAAGCTAATCCGACATGGGCTCATCCGATAGCGCAAGGTCCGAAGATCCCCTGCTTTCTCCCGTAGGACGTATGCGGTATTAGCCTGAGTTTCCCCAGGTTGTCCCCCACTATCGGGCAGATTCCCATGCATTACTCACCCGTCCGCCGCTCGACGCCTTCTAGCAAGCTAGAATCGTTTCCGCTCGACTTGCATGTGTTAAGCCTGCCGCCAGCGTTCAATCTGAGCCATGATCAAACTCTTCAGTTGAAAGCTTGATAGTCTGTTAAGCAGACCAAACTTGGTTCAGAGTCAAACTTCTCGTGAGAGGCTTGCTCCGATATTTGGTGACCTTGTCACCACTCATCGGCAAGCGCTCACACGAATTACCTGATCAAATTTTTAAAGAGCGTCGCTGTTAAGCGAGGAGGCATATTCTATCCGGAACGCTTGAGAAGTCAAGCACTTGATGATGAGTCAATCGACTGCCTCTAAGCATCATTCAGTGGTGAGGAGCGTTGCCCGATCACCTGTTCCGTAAGGAGTGCGGCGTATTCTAGCGAATCGCCCGGAATTGTCAATCGATGATTTGGAAGCGGACTTCAAAAACATCAAACAAAACAATCACCTGCAAACCTCTTTCACCGCTGGTAACGCCATGCGTCCCCGGCAGCGGATGCGTACTTTACGCATTCACCGGCCTGATTTCAAGGCCCTGTGGATAAAAGATTCATCCACATGCCCTCCAGGACGACTCCCCTTCTGACCCCGTGACAAAACTGGCCACCTTGCAGCCGCCTCGGCGCGGCTGATCTTGTCAGGCGACACGCGCTTCGCGCTCTGAGGAATGTGCCATGGCCGCAGCCATCACGAGGTCTCGCCCCGCTGCCATCTCGCATACGCTGCCCACGATGATCAGGCAGGGTGTCGGCAGCGGGCATTCTGCCAGACGAGCCACCATGTCACCCAGGGTGCCGTGCAAGGCCTGCTGCTCGGGGAGGCTCGCATTGGCCACCAGCATCATCGGCCAGTCTGACGGCAGACCATGGCGCTGCAGCTCATCACAGATGGTGTCGAGGCGATTCAGCCCCATATAGAAGAGCAACGTTTCATCCCGGCGTGCCAGCTGCTGCCATTCGGGCTGGTCATTCCGGTTGCACAGCTGGGCGGTCACGAATCGCAGCCGCTGAGCATGAGTCCTGTCGGTGAGCGGCATGCCCAGCGAAGCTGCCGCACCGGCGGCCGCGGTGATGCCGGGAACGACATGACGGGTGATGCCAGCCTCATCAAGTGCCGCCAGCTCTTCTCCCATGCGACCGAAGATACCGGGATCCCCGCCCTTGAGCCTGACCACACGCATACCCTCCTTGGCCAGACGCACCATCAGCGCGCCGATCTCGTCCTGGGGTACGCTGTGATTGCCGCAGGCCTTGCCGACGTAATAGCGCTCACAGTGCATCGGGAGCTGAGCCAGAATCTCGTCACCGACCAGGCGATCATAGACCACGGCATCCGCTGCATTGAGCATTCTCCAGGCCTTGAGCGTCATCAGATCCGGATCCCCCGGCCCGGCTCCGACCAACGCGACCTGCCCCGGAAGAAGCCCGTCCCAGGCAGGCGTGATGGCCCCGGCATCAGCCCGTGATGGTGCCTGTCCGCCAATGGCACGCCACTCGCGACGCGACAGCAAGCCTTCCGTCAGCCGTGCCATGGAGATGCCGAGGGTTGCTGAATTGATGCTCGACGCCATCAGGTCACGCCATTTCCAACGAATCAGTCCGCTCATCGGATCGCTCCTCTTCCACAAGACGTTTGAGTTCAGGCAGGCAGGAGCCACAGCGAGTGCCGCAGGCCAATCGCGCCCCCAATGCTTCCACGCAACGGTCACCCGACTGGATGGCCTGCCGAATCGTGAGTTCGCCGACCTGATGGCAGGCGCATACCATCGTCCCGACATCCGCCTGACCAGAGAGGCGTCCGGCGAGGAGACTGCGACGCTCAAGTGCAGAAAGCTGGTCAGAGGCGAAACATTCCCCCAGCCAGGCAATGTTGGGCTGTCGGTCGGAGCGTGCCGCGCCAGCGGTGACCCTCAACCACCAGATCAGCCGTCCCTCACGAAAACCCGCGGCACTGATGCCTCCCTGTGCCACATCCTGTGCCCAGAGCCCCGCCTGAACACTCAGATGCCTTTCACACCAGAGCGCCCAATCCGGCTGCCCTTCTCCTGCCAGCTGACAGCGCACCAATGTCGCCTGCGGGATGCGCGCCCAATAGCATCCCTCGAGCTCTGTCATCGCGCCTGCAAGATCTTCATGCCCACCCCATACGCCAGGGGCGATCAGCAAGGTGGCCTGCCATTCACAGGGCAATGGCATGACATCGACCGCGCCATGCTTGGATTCCGGCTGACCGGAGAGAGGATCGACCAGGCCGGCCAGCAACGCCCCGGCGCGCCCGTGACTGGCGAAGTGATCATTCCAGTGCATGGGGATGAACACCTCACCCTGACGCTGGCCATGACTGATACGCACACGCGCACGATAGTCGCCACGCACGCTCCCCTGCTCATCACGCCCTGCAAGCTGCGCCAGAGCCCCGTCCTGCAGGCCGCGAGCCGCGGCATCCTGCGGGTGAAGCTCCACGAAGGGTTCGGCGCGATGATTCATCAGGCGCGCGCTGCGTGCAGTCCGTGTCATGGTGTGCCACTGATCACGAATGCGACCGGTATTGAGGCGCAGCGGTGTCGCATCACTCAGCGCCTGATGCGGCAATTGCGGGGTCACGGGCACCAGCCGCGCGCGACCATTGGGCGTATTGAAGGTGGCATCCTCGAACAGCCGCAATGTGCCGATGAGCTCCCCCTTCTCACCACGCCGTACCGGCCATTGAATCGGTCTGAGCGCGTCATAGCCCTCGCGATCCAGCTCGGCCAGCGGCGCGATGTTGAACAGCCGCCTGATCGAGGAAGCCGCCAGAGGCTTGCTGCCCGCCTTGTGACGTGGCGCGACGTTGCGGAAGCCGGACAACCTGGCGTGCTCACGGAAGATCGCGTGGGGCCCCGAGTAGCCAAATGCCGCCTGGTACCCCATGCGCTTGCCGACCTCCGCCAGCTGCCACCAGTCGTGACGTGCCTCGCCCGGCGGTGCGAGCAACCCACGCTGACGCGAGATGCAGCGCTCGGAATTGGTGACGGTGCCATCCTTCTCGCTCCAGCTGCTGGCCGGCAACACCACATCGGCATACGCCAGGGTGTCGCTGTCCGCCATGCACTCGGAGACGATCACCAGCGGACAGGCCGCCAGCGCCGCACGTACGCGCGTACTGTCCGGCAGACTGACCGCCGGATTGGTCGCCATGATCCATAGCGCCTGTATCTCTCCACGCTCGATCGCCGCGAACAGTTCGACCGCCTTGTGCCCCGGCCCCTGAGGGATATTCGGGGCGTTCCAGAATTCACCGACCAGCTCCCGCGCGCCCGGCGTCTCGTAGTCCATGTGTGCCGCCAGCTGATTGGCCAGTCCACCGACTTCCCGGCCGCCCATCGCGTTGGGCTGTCCGGTGATCGAGAACGGTCCCGCCCCCGGCAGCCCGAGCTTGCCCCCGGCCAGATGGCAATTGATGATCGCATTGCCCTTGTCGGTACCGCTGGTCGATTGGTTCACACCCTGGGAGAACAGCGTCACCACATGCAACTGGGTCGCGAACCAGTAATAGAAAGTCTCGAGACGCTCCACATCGACATCACAGTCACGCGCGATTGCCGCCAGCGAGCAGTCTTCCCGCCTTGCCGCCTTGAGCGCCGCATCGAAGCCCTGGGTGTGCGCCTTCAGATAGAGGCGATCCAGGCGTCCGCGATCTGCCATGTAGGCCAGCAGACCATTGAAGAGACGCGCATCACTGCCGGGACGCAGGCCAAGATAGAGATCGGCGATCTCGCAGCTGTCGGTCACCCGGGGGTCGATCACCACGATTCGCAGCAACGGATTGTCGATACGCGCCTGCTTGAGCCGCTGAAACAGCACCGGATGGTTCCAGGCCAGATTGCTGCCGACCAGCACGACCAGCTCGGCACGCTCGAGGTCCTCGTAACTGCAGGGCACGGCGTCCGCTCCGAAGGCACGCTTGTGAGCCACGACGGCCGAGGCCATGCACAGTCGCGAATTGGTATCCAGATGAGGAGTACCGATGAAGCCCTTGAACAGCTTGTTGGCGACGTAATAGTCCTCGGTCAGCAGCTGCCCCGAGAGATAGGCGGCGATGCTTTCTCCGCCATGCGTCCTGCTCAAATCAGCAAAGCGTGCGGCGATCAGGTCCAGCGCCGTCTCCCAGCTCACCTCTCGCAATACCCCGGCCTCATCACGCACCTGCGGCATCGTCAGACGCCCATCGGCCGACAGCGTCTCGGCAAGCGCGGAGCCCTTGACGCAGAGCCGGCCATGATTGGCCGGATGCGCGACATCACCACTCAACGACACGATGCGCACACTGTCCTGGTCCTGCTCAAGCTCGACCGCCACACCACATCCGACACCGCAATACGGGCAGGTGGTGGTGGCACGACATCTAGCAGGTTGCGGGGCGTCTGGGGGATTCCTGACTTGCATCGACATCACTCCCTGGTGCATTGAGCACAGAACGTTGACCACGAAAAAGGCGCCTGACGACCGAGCACGAAGCGTGCGGTCATCAGGCGCCTTTGCCTGTTGCTGATATCTGTTCACTGACTAGGTATCTGACCCGGTTCGGGTCATCGCGCGGACTGACTGATCAAGCCGCCATTGGCCGGATGTAATGCCCGACGTCATTGCTGACGCGAACATGGATCCCTCAGTCATGTCTGCACATGAATGCGGTAAAAGAGGCAGATACCAGACCAATCATTTCTCTTTCTCTTTGATAACAGCAACTTGCACCATTCAGTCTCACCAGTCTGTCGACAGGAGCCGCAAGACCCTGCCGCTCACTCCGCCTTGTCGCACCAGCCCTGTGCATCCTTGAGACTTCCTGCACCATTCCCTCACGACAGGCGGCTCCCATGGCGCCTCAAGCCACTCGAAAACACCTGACCCTCGACATCGAAATACTCACAAACCAATGAAAGTTGGTGGTTTTTCGTCAGGCGGCACCAAATTCGCTGTATTCCTGACAGGTTGGGTCAATGACGACCCCGAATCGCAGGTCTCGCCGCGCATCCATGCGGATGCACGGCAGCCAACGGTCCGTCAGACCTGCCGCAGTCCCGAGTGACAGCCGTATCGTCGCGCAGCACTGCAACTCGCTATCCAATGCTTAGCCCTCATCTTCCAGGCAAAGGCGCCTGCTTGACGTCGTGAACTTCACGGCGGCAAGCAGGCGCTTTTTTTTTGCACTCGATATCCCATCGCAAGGAGGCAGCATGCATCCGTCATCTTCCACCGGCGACACGACCCCGCCCCTGATCATCATCGGTCATGGCATGGCGGCGCAGAAGCTGCTGGAGCAACTGGTCGCGCTGTCACCTGATCGCCAGCTCCCCTGGGCAGTCACGGTGATCGGTGAAGAGCCTCACCTGCCCTACAACCGCATTCAGCTCTCCCCACTATTGGCGGGCGAGACGCAAGCCGATGACCTGATCAGCCAGCAGGCCGACTGGTTCTCGCTGCATGGCATCACACGGATCAGCGGTGATCCCGCCTGTCAGATCGACCGCGCCGCCCGCTGTGTCGAGACCGCCAGCGGTCGCCGCATTCCCTATCAGCGTCTGGTGATCGCCACGGGGTCACGCCCGGCGCTGCCACTGCCGCTCCCCACTCACCTGCCTCAGGCACTGGATGCCAACGACTGGCCACCGGGACTGATGGGCTTTCGTGACCTCAGGAATGTCGAGCAGATGCAGGCCGCCTGTCGCACCGGAGCCGGTCACGACGGCAATGCCCTGGTGATCGGCGGCGGCCTGCTGGGGCTCGAAGCCGCCGAGGGCCTGCGCAAGGGTGGCCTTGAGGTGACGCTACTACAGCGCAGCGAGCGCCTGATGAACCGTCAGCTGGATGACGTGGCCGCTGGCTTGCTGGAGCAGGAGCTGAGCGAGCGCGGCCTCGAGATCATCACCGACGCGCATCTTGAGCAATGGCTCGAGACGCCGGCGGGCCGCATCACTGGCGTGCGTCTCAAGGATGGCCGTGAACTGCACGCCGGACTGACCATCGCCGCCACTGGCATCCGCCCCGAGATCACGCTTACGCGTGCTGCCGGCCTGGCCTGCCAGCGCGCTGTCCAGGTCGATGGCCACCTGCTCAGCAGTGACCCACATATTCACGCATTGGGCGAATGCTGTGAGGTGGAGGGCGAGACCTTCGGCCTGATCGAGCCCATCTGGGCACAGATCGAGGTGCTCGCACGCCATCTTCTTGAGCAAGCGACCCCGCCCTATCGCAATGCCCCCCTGGCGACCCGCCTCAAGGTCAGCGGTATCGACCTCTACAGCTGCGGCGAGCTGATGCCACATCCCACTGACGAGGTGCTGGTCTATCAGGACCATGCCCTGGGTGACTACCGCCGACTACTGCTGCGCGATGAGCGTCTGGTCGGGGTGGTGCTCTACGGCGATGTCAGTGCCGGCAACGCGCTGTTCGAAGCCCTCAAGGCAGGCACGCCACTGACAGCGATTCGTGACGACCTGCTGCTCATGCCCGCACAAGCGCTGGCACAACTGGACGAGACACCCTCTGGCCCACCGAATGACCCCGGCGGCAGAGCGACCCACCAGAACACTGCATCTCAACATCCTGATCGCGACACCACCCCTGACACCTTCGAGGAGGCCGCATGAAACACCTGATCATCATCGGCAATGGCATGGTAGGCCATCATTGCGTCGAGCAGCTGATCGCGCTGGGCGCCACCGCGCACTACCAGATTCATGTCTTCGGCGAAGAGCGCCACATCGCCTACGACCGCGTACATCTCTCGGAGTACTTCACCGGACGCGATGCCGATTCTCTCGCGCTCGGCAGCGTGGAGGATTACGCCAGCGCCGGTATCACGCTGCACCTCGACGAGTGCGTCACGGCGATCGATCGCGACGGCGGCCATGTCATCACTCCCCAAGGGCGCTACCCCTACGACAGCCTGGTGCTGGCAACCGGCTCGACCCCCTTCGTGCCGCCCATCCAGGGCCTCGGTGAGCCGGGAAGCGAGGCCGCCGCCAGCAATCGTCTGGTCTACCGCACCCTGGAGGATCTTGATCAGATTCGCGCTGCCGCCGATGGCAAGACACATGGCGTGGTGGTCGGCGGTGGCCTGCTGGGACTTGAGGCCGCCAATGCCCTCAAGTCACTCGGCCTGGAAGCGCATGTCGTCGAATTCGCGCCACGCCTGATGCCGGTGCAGCTGGATGAGGATGGCGGCCTGGCACTCAAGCAACACATCACTGCGCTGGGCGTGGGAGTGCACCTCAATCGCGCCACCACCGACATCGTGCCCGGCGAGGAGTACCAGTGGCGGATGAATTTCTCCGACGGTGAGCATCTGGAAGCGGATCTGATCGTCTTCTCCGCCGGTATCCGTCCTCAGGATGCACTGGCACGCAGCGCCAGCCTCGAGATCGGCGAGCGCGGCGGCATCATCATCGATGACGAATGCCGCACCTCGGACCCGGAAATCTTTGCCATCGGCGAGTGCGCCCTGTGGCAATCGCGCATCTTCGGGCTGGTCGCGCCCGGCTATCAGATGGCACGCGGCGTGGCGTCCCTGCTGGCCGCCAGCACAGGCGATGCCACAAGCGATGCGCAGGAGCGCTTCCGCTTCCAGGGCGCCGACATGTCCACCAAGCTCAAGCTGCTGGGGGTGGATGTCGGCTCCATCGGCGACGCCCACGGCAAGACCGAGGGCGCAATCAGCTATCGCTACTGTGACGAGGCCGACGGCGTCTATCGCCGCCTGATCGTCTCGCAGGACCGCAAGCAGGTGCTGGGCGCGGTGCTGATCGGCGACAACTCGCGCTACGACACCCTGCTGCAGTACGTCACCAATGGCATCACGGCACCCAAGGACCCGGCGGCACTCATCCTGCCGGATGCCAGTGGCGAAGCCATCACGCTGGGCGCGGATGCCCTGCCCGACAGCGCCACGCTGTGCTCCTGCCACAACGTCTCCAAGGGCGATGTCTGCAGCGCCATCGATGCCGGCAACAGTGATCTGGGCGCCATCAAGGCCTGCACCAAGGCTAGCACCGGTTGCGGAGGCTGTGCGGCGCTGCTCAAGAAGGTAGTGGATGCCGAGCTGGAAAGTCGTGGCGTCGAGGTCGATCGCTCACTGTGCGAGCACTTCGCGCACACGCGTCAGGAGCTCTACTCGCTGGTGCGCGTCGAAGGCATCGAGACCTTCGCCGAGCTGATGGCCAGCCACGGCCGCCATCCGGATGCCCTGGGCTGCGAGATCTGCAAGCCGGCGGTGGGCTCGATTCTGGCCTCGTGCTGGAACGCGCCGATCACCGAGTCCTCGCACATCCCGCTGCAGGACACCAATGACACCTTCATGGCCAACATGCAGAAGAACGGCACCTATTCCGTGGTGCCACGCATCCCCGGCGGCGAGATCACGCCGGACAAGCTGATCGCCATCGGCGAGATCGGCAAGCGCTACAACCTCTATACCAAGATCACCGGCGGTCAGCGCATCGACCTCTTCGGGGCCCAGCTGCATGAACTGCCGGACATCTGGAGCGAGCTGATCGCCGCCGGCTTCGAGACCGGCCACGCCTACGGCAAGTCCACCCGCACGGTGAAATCCTGCATCGGCAGCACCTGGTGTCGCTATGGCGTGCAGGACAGCATGGCGATGGCGCTGACGCTGGAAGACCGCTACAAGGGCCTGCGTTCCCCGCACAAGCTCAAGTTCGCCGTCTCCGGCTGTACTCGTGAATGCGCCGAGGCCCAGAGCAAGGATGTCGGCGTGATCGCCACCGAGAACGGCTGGAACCTCTACGTCTGCGGCAACGGCGGCATGCGCCCTCGTCATGCCGAGCTGTTCGCGACCGACCTGGATGACGAGAGCCTGATCCGCACCATCGACCGCTTCCTGATGTTCTACATCCGTACCGCCGACCGCCTGCAGCGCACCTCCGTCTGGCGCGAGGGCCTCGAGGGCGGCCTCGACTATCTGAAAGAGGTGATTCTCGAGGACAGTCTGGGGCTTGGTGAGACCCTCGAAGAGCAGATGCAGCAGGTGGTGGACCGCTACGAATGCGAATGGGCCAATGCCCTCAAGAGTCCCGAGAAGCTCAAGCGCTTCCGCCACTACGTGAATGACCAGCGACCCGACCCGGCCGTGGTCAACATCATCGAGCGTGACCAGATACGCCCGGCAAGCCGCGGCGAGCTGATCACCAGTGACGGCGGCTCTCTCGATGAGGGAACGGACTCAGGCATCAGCCTGGCAACAGAACTGACGGCCAACCTGGCCACGGAGGTGCGCTCATGACATCGCCTGCACTCGCTTCCACACCGCTCTCCACAGCGTGCCACACGGCACAGGACACGGCACCTGACACCTCAACCAAGGAGGAGTCGCCACTTCGCTGGGTGACACTCTGTCAGCGCGGGGACCTGGTGCCGGGCTCCGGGGTGGCCGCCTGGCTGGAACAGGCCGGCCAGGACTTCCAGATCGCGCTGTTCACGCTACCCTCCAGCGCGGACAGCGACGCCCTCACGCTGTTCGCCATCGACCATCATGATCCGGTATCCGGCGCCAACGTGATCGCCCGCGGTCTGCTGGGCGATCATGCCGGTGAGCCACTGGTGATCTCGCCGCTCTACAAGCAGCGCTATCGACTCAAGGATGGCCAATGCCTGGATGACGAGACGCTCTCGCTTCAGGTGTGGCCGGTTCGCCTCGAGGGGGATGCCGTGCAGATACAGTGCTAGCGGACAGGCCGATGCCTGAAAAGCACATAAGCTATTGATGACGTACGGATATGCTCGAAAAATGGCACATATTTGGTGCACAACCATGCTGCAACGCACCATGATCCGCCCGGCAATGCGCACGCCTCGACTCGCCTGACCGCCACCTGGCAGGCATCTGGCGAAGAGAAAACACTCAAGCTATTGATTTTGAATGACTTGCTAGAAATCTGGCACCAGGTATGCAATCTATAAAGCGAGATGGCAAATGGCGGCTATCTCGCATGGCGTGCTCATTGCTGAGTCGAGGATCCGGGACCGGCGTATCCCCCTCGATATACAATGGCATTTAAGTCCACCCACTTGGGTGGACTTTTTTTATGCCTGAAGTCATCGGCAAGCCATTGATTTTCTTTGCTTAAGAGCAAAACGCGCCACCCGCACCTTCTTGCTGACCTCGCTTCTCATCCCCACCCTCGCCGCTCATTTTTCTTCCCGCTGCTGACGACGCGCGATCCAGCGTTGGCATTCCCCGATGATGCCGCTGCGGAAGCTGAGCACGCAGACCACGAAGATGGCGCCCAGTATCACGCTGACCCAATCCCCCAGCGCGGACTGCGCCAGCTGATGCTGAAGCCCGATGACCAGTCCGGAACCCACCAGCGGCCCGAGCAGCGTGCCGACACCGCCCAGCAGTGTCATCAGGATCACCTCCCCCGACATGTGCCAGCTGGCATCGCCCAGCGAGGCGAGCTGGAACACCAGCGTCTTGGTCGCTCCCGCAAGGCCCGCCAGCCCCGCCGACAGCACGAAGGCGACCAGCTTGTAGGCATCGGTGTGATAGCCCAGCGAGATGGCACGCGGCTCGTTCTCGCGAATCGCCTTCAGCACCTGACCGAAGGGGGAATGCACCACACGGCGGATCAGGGCAAAGGCCGCCACGAAGATCGCGAACACGACGTAATAGAGCGTGTGGTTGTCCGCCAGATCGAACACGCCGAACAGCTCACCGCGCGGCACGCCATGCAGGCCATCTTCCCCATGGGTGAACGGCGCCTGGATGAAGAAGAAGAACATCATCTGTGCCAGGGCCAGCGTGATCATCGCGAAGTAGATGCCCTGCCGCCGGATGGCCAGCGCGCCGAACAGCGTGCCGAGCACCACGGCCCCCAAGGTGCCGGCCACGATGCCCAGCGCGGGACTCAGGCCCGGATACTCCGCGAGCAGAAAGCCGGTGATGTAGGCACCCGTGGCCAGGAAGGCGGCATGCCCGAAGGACAGTAGCCCCACGAAGCCGAGCAGCAGATTGAAGGCGCTCGCGAACAGCGCGAAGCACAGAATCTTCATCAGAAAGACGGGATAGGCGACCCAGGGCGCCAGCAACCCGAGCAGGAACAGCACGAGATACAGCACGCCCAGCGGGGTGATTCTGCGCGATGCGCTGCCTGCACGCGCGGCCTGGTGGTCCTGTTGCAGTACGGCCATGTCAGGCCTCCTTTCCGAACAGCCCGGCGGGGCGAAGCATCAAGACCATCACCATCACCACGAAGATCACGGTATTGGCGGCCTCGGGATAGAACACCTTGGTCAGCCCCTCGATCAGCCCCATCGCGAGCCCGGTGAGGATGGCACCGAGAATCGAGCCCATTCCACCGATGACCACCACCGCGAACACCACGATCAGCAGGCTCGAGCCCATGGTCGGCGAGACGGGATACAAGGGTGCGGCCAGCACGCCGGCGAAGGCGGCCAGCGCCACGCCCAGTCCGTAGGTCAGTGACACCATCAAGGGCACATTGATGCCGAAGGCCTGCACCAGCTCAGGATTCTCGGTTCCCGCGCGCAGATAGGCACCGAGACGCGTGCGCTCGATCAGGAACCAGACTCCGAAGCAGACCACCAGTGCCGCCACCAGCACCCAGGCGCGATAGGTGGGCAGGAACATGAAGCTCAGCTTGAAGCCGCCGCTCAGCGCCTCGGGAATCGGATAGCTCGACCCCGAGACACCGAACAGATTCACCAGCGTGCCCTCGAGGATCAGCGCCAGCCCGAAGGTCAGCAGCAGGCCATAGAGGTGATCAAGATGCTGGATGCGGCGCAGCAGGAAGCGCTCGACAACAATGCCCAGCGCCCCCACCACCAGCGGCACCACGATCAGCGCCGCCCAGTAATTGAGCCCCAGATACTGCGCCCCCAGCAGCGCCGCGAAGGCCCCCAGCATGTACTGGGCACCATGCGCGAAGTTGATGATGCGCAACAGACCGAAGATCACCGCCAGCCCCAGACTCAGCAATGCATAGAAGGCACCGTTGATCAGCCCCAGCATCAGCTGGCCGAACAGTACCATCAGGGGTATTCCAAGAATCATCGTCATCCGCTCAGTCCTTTTCAGCGCCCACTTGCGTCAGCCGTTCGGCGCTGCCGATCCCGTGATCAGCAGCGCCATGCAACGCGTTTCGCGGCTCGACTGACGTTCGCCTTCAGCCCTTGACCAGCTCGCACTGGCTGTCCGCCAGCGGTCGGTAGGCCTCAGCGCCGGGAATGGTGCGGATCACGTCATAGACGTCCCACTCGCCTTGGGACTCGGCGGGCGTCTTGACCTTGACCAGGTACATGTCGTGCACCATGCGCCCATCGGCACGGATGGTGCCGTTGTTGGCGAACATGTCATTGACCGGCGTCTCGCCCATCTTCGCCCGTACGGTGGCGGTGTCATCACTGCCGGTGGCTGCCACCGCATTCAGGTAATGCAGGGTGCTTGAGTAGATGCCGGCCTGGACCATGGTCGGCATGCGCGCATTGCGCTCGTAATAGCGCTGGGACCAGGCACGCGTCTCGTCATTGAGGTCCCAGTACCAGCCGGTGGTGAGCTGCAGCCCCTGCGCGACCTCAAGCCCCAGCGCGTGCACGTCGTTGAGGAAGATCAACAGCCCGGCCAGCGACTGCCCCGACTGCACCACGCCGAACTGACTCGCCGTGGTCAACGCATTGACGGTGTCCGCCCCGGCGTTGGCCAGCCCGACGATCTTGGCGCCGGAACCCTGCGCCTGCAGGATGTAGGAGGAGAAATCACTGGTCGGGAACGGATGACGCACCTTGCCGACGATGCTCCCGCCGTTCTCGGTCACCACCTTTTCCACATCTCCTTCCAGGGCATGACCGAAGGCATAATCCGCAGTCAGCAGGAACCAGCTGTCGCCGCCTTCATCGACGATGGCCTTGGCCGTGCCATGCGCCAGCGGATAGGTGTCATACACCCAGTGGACATGATTGGGCGTGCAATGCTCATTGGTGATGCTGGAGGCCGCCGAGCCGGAGACGATTCCCAGCGTGTCCTGTTCGGCGAGAATCCGCGTCACCGCGATACTTACCGATGAGGCCACCAGGCCTGCGACCATGTCGACATTCTGCTGATCGATCCAGCCGCGCACCGTATTGGCACCGACATCGGCGCTGTTGCGGTCATCGGCACTCAATACCTCGATCGGCATGCCGTTGACGCTGCCGCCGAAGTCCTCGACCGCCATCTTGAGCGCATCCAGGCCGCCCGGGCCTGCCAGGTCACGATAGGTACCCGACATGTCGGCCAGATAGCCGATCTTGATCACGCCGTCACTGATATCGGCCTGCGCGATTCCCGCCGACAGCAGTGACCCCATCATGAGCGCGGACAGCGGCCACAGGCGCCGGCGTGTGGCCGCCGTGATGCGGCGTGACAACGGTGATGCGACAGGGGTGGCGTTGGATGAAACGGTGGCGTGCATGACATCTCCAAACCGGTTTACCCGGCAATATTGTGATTGTTGTGGTGAGACGTACGGACTTCAGATTGGCGAATGCAACGGCGGTGCATGGCGGCAAGCCCGGTGCAGCTCACCCCGACCGGGAGTTCAGACCCCCAGTACCTTGTGCAGATATTCGTGGCGTGCCGGCAGCTCAGCGGCGGTGATCTCCTCAAGAATGGTGCCGTGCTCCATCAGGTAATGGCGGTCGGCCAGCGGTGCGGCAAAGCGGAAATTCTGCTCGACCAGCACGATGGTCATGCCGCGCGCCTTCAGCAGCATCAGCACCTCACCCAGCTTCTGATTGATGACCGGCGCGAGACCCTCGGTGATCTCATCCAGCAACAGCAGGTCGGCACCGGTTCTCAGGATGCGCGCCAGCGCCAGCATCTGCTGCTCGCCACCGGAGAGGCGCGTGCCCTGGCTGTTGCGCCGCTCATGCAGATTGGGAAACAGCGCGTAGAGCTCATCCAGCGACATGCCCTGATTCTGACCCTGACCTTGGCTCTGACCCTGGCCATGCCCTGCGCCCTTGACCATCGGTGGCAACAGCAGGTTTTCCTCGACGCTCAGACTCGAGAAGATGCCACGCTCCTCGGGGCAGTAGCCCACACCGAGATGGGCGATGTGATGCGGGGCCAGCTTCATGGTGTCGCGACCCTTGAGAAAGATCCCGCCACTGCGCCGCCCGACCATGTTCATGATCGCGCGCAGCGTGCTGCTGCGGCCGGCACCATTGCGACCCAGCAAGGTCACCAGCTCGCCGCGCCGCACCATCATGTTGACGCCATGCAGCACATGGGACTCGCCATACCAGGCGTTCAGCTCGCGCAGGCAGAGCTGCTCTTGCGGCGTGGCGGAGTCACTCGCAGGGGCCTGACGCTTGGCCGGGCTTTCCAGAATCTGGGTCATGAAACTTCCTCGCGCTGATCCGCTGTGACATCGGTCACCTCGCTGCCCAGATACGCCTCGCGCACCTCGGGGTCGGCCGATACGCTGGCGTAGTCGCCTTCCGCCAGCACGCGTCCGCGCGCCAGCACACTGATGCGGTCACACAGACGACTGACCACGCTCAGGTTGTGCTCGACCATCAGCACCGTGCGCCCACGTGCCGCGACGCGAATCAGCTCGACCACACGGTCTACATCCTCGGCGCCCATGCCCTGGGTCGGTTCATCCAGCAGCATCACCGTCGGCTCCAGTGCCAGCGTGGTGGCGAGCTCCAGCGCACGCTTGCGGCCATAGGGCAGACTGGCCGTCACTCGGTTGGCGTCCTCGCGCAGCCCCACCTCTTCCAGCAGATGCAGCGCCTGCTCATTGAGGCTGTCGAGGCTGCGCTCGGACTTCCAGAAGTGAAACGAGGTGCCCTGTGAGCGCTGCAGTGCCACCCGCACATTCTCGAGTACCGTCATCTGCGCGAAGACTGCGGATATCTGGAAGGAACGCACCAGCCCGAGACGCGCGATCTCATGCGAGCGCATGCGGGTGATCGACTTGCCACGATAGAGAATCTCGCCACGGGTCGCGGGCAGGAACCGGGTCAGCAGGTTGAAGACCGTGGTCTTGCCTGCGCCATTCGGTCCGATGAGCGCATGGATGTGGCCTTCCTGAATCTGCAGATCGACATCATCGACGGCGGTGAAACCACGAAAATCCTTGCTCAGGCCACGTGTCTCGAGGATGGGCGCCGTGGCAGAGACACCTCCACTGGCGCGCGGTCCCTGAATGGGAGGTGATGGCATGTCGGGTCTCCGTCCCTGTCCGGCAAGCCGGCAGTGTCTATGCGACAAGGCTGAGTGAAGAGGCGCTGGCGCCGCCCGACAGGGGCGTTGCACTCAGCGCAATTAACGTTAACGTAAACTAGAACACTGCCACTCACGCTGCCAGCCTCATCCCACGTCACTCGACCAATAGCCGATATATCAGTTTCTGCTTGATCATCGACAGGCGCGAAATATCGGGCATGGCGATGCCAGCGGCAGGTGATTGCCGCCAGGGCACGCGCAAGGGAACGATTCCTTGCCAGATATCAGGCGTCGGGTGGTGACGGTCGGTGAAAGAGACGCACAAAAAAGACGCCATCCCGGTCACGGAAATCCGTGCCGAGAGGCGTCAATGAGGGTTGCCGAGCACATGATCTCTGGCCGGAGACCATGCGTTAGCCTCCGAAGATGGCAAGACTTCAGAAGAGAAAAGAGAGCGTCGGAACAGGGAGCCGCATCAGCACTCGATGGCGTTGACGGCGAGCCCGCCCTTGGAGGTTTCCTTGTACTTGTCCTGCATGTCGCGGCCGGTGTCGCGCATGGTACGGATCGCCTTGTCCAGCGAGACGAAATGATCCCCATCGCCACACATCGCCATCTGGGCGGCGTTGATCGCCTTGACCGAGGCAATCGCATTGCGCTCGATGCAGGGAATCTGCACCAGGCCGCCGATCGGGTCACAGGTCAGCCCCAGATTGTGCTCGAGACCGATTTCCGCGGCGTTCTCGACCTGCTCCGGCGTCGCGCCCATCAGCTCGGCAAGGCCGGCCGCCGCCATCGCGCAGGCGGAGCCCACCTCGCCCTGACAGCCGACTTCCGCCCCGGAGATGGACGCGTTCTTCTTGCACAGGATGCCCACCGAGGCCGCCGTGAGCAGGAAATCGACCACATCCTCCTCGCGCGCATCCTCTTGGAATTTCATGTAATAGCTGAGCACCGCCGGAATGATGCCCGCCGCGCCATTGGTCGGCGCGGTGACCATGCGCCCACCAGCGGCATTCTCTTCATTGACCGCCAGCGCGAACAGGTTGACCCAATCCATCGCCGAGAAGGTCGAGGTGATGATCGACTTGCTGGACTCCACATCCAGAAGGCGCGCGTGCAGCCGCTTGGCACGCCGCTTGACGTTGAGCCCACCGGGCAGAATGCCCTCATGGCTGAGGCCGTTGTCGATGCATTCGTTCATCACCTCCCAGATGCGCCACAGACCGCGACGCACCTGAGCTTCGCTGCGCAACGAGCACTCATTGGCCATCATCAGCTCACTGATGCGCATCTTGTGCATGCGACACAGCGCCAGCAGCTCATTGGCGGTATTGAACTCATAGGGAAGGCGCAGGGTTTCGTCTTCCAGCAACGGATCACGCGCCGCTTCCACCTCATCGACCACGAAGCCGCCGCCTACCGAGTAGTAGACATTGCGGTACAGCTCCTCACGGTAGCCATGCGCCACCAGACGCATGGCATTCGGGTGATAGGGCAAGGGCTCGTCGTGCCACTGCATGTCGCGCACCCACACGAAGGGCACCGCGATGCGGTTGTCGAGCAGCAGCGTCTGGGATTCCAGCAGCTCCTCGACGCAGGGCTCGATGATGGTCGGGTCGATGGTCTCGGGCAGCTCACCCATCAACCCGAGGATGGCAGCCTTGTCGGTGCCATGCCCGACACCGGTCGCGGACAGCGAGCCATGCAGCTGCACCTCGATGCGCGCCACACGCTCGAGCAGATCCCTTGCGCGCAGCGTTTCCACGAATTGTGCGGCAGCGCGCATCGGGCCCACGGTATGCGAGCTGGACGGACCGACACCGACCTTGAAGAGATCAAATACGCTGATGGACATGACGACACCTCATCTCGAGTTCCCGCCGAGCCAGTGGCCGTGCGAGTGAATGACGCCATGATGAGGGAGGGGCACCACAGTCACAAACCATAAAAATTGCCCATGGCTTTAGTTTTACTAAACCATACGAGACAAAAACGGCGTAGACTGTGTCATAAGCGTCATCCCTGTTCAGTCAGTATCCATCTGTCGTCTCTTGCCAGCACGAGTTCCAGCATGCCCAAGCCCTCCGACTCGCCACTCGCCACGCCTCACCCCATCAGCCCACGCCACCTCAATGGCCAGACCCACGCCTGGCTTCAGGTATTCGCCTGCGCGGCGCGCCACGCCTCCTTCACGCGTGCCGCCGAGGAACTGCATGTCACCACGGGTGCAGTCAGCCAGCAGATCAAGCAGCTGGAGGAGCGGCTGGGCTTCAAGCTGTTTCTACGCCGTTCACGCGGGCTGGAACTGACGGGGGAAGGTGCGCGTCTGGCACGCGTGGTGGAGCAGTCCTACGGCGCAGTGGGGCTGGAGGTCAAGCGGCTGCGCAGCGGCCTGATGAGCGGCGTGCTGCGCCTGCGCTCGGTGCCGTCTTTCCTCTCGAAATGGCTGGCACCACGCCTGCCCCGCCTGCAGGCACGCTTCCCGGACATCGAGCTGCACGTACGTGCCGAGGACAGTGACTCACCCTTGCGCGAGGGGGATTTCGAGCTGGCGGTCGACCTCAACGATGGCCACTACCCCGGCATGCAGGTCACGGAGCTGATGGAAGAAGAGATCTTCCCCGTCTGCCACCCCGGCCTGATGCGCGGCCGCCCCCCACTGCGCAATGCTCAGGATCTCGCCTGGTACCCCCTCCTGCATGACGTCACTGCGTGGCGCGGCAGCCACGACCATGCCGAATGGGAATTCTACCTGGCGAGCATCGGCGCACCGGAGGTCAACGTTCAGCGTGGCTATACCTTCAATCGCAATCATCTCTCGATGGAAGCGGCCATCGCCGGCATGGGCGTCGCCATGGCAAGACGCACCCTGATCACCCATGAACTGAACAGCGGCATCCTGATTGCCCCGTTCGCGGAGCGCGTGCTGACCGGCAAGCGTTACGTCATCGTCCATCCCCACGGCACTCTGGACGATGGCCGTATCCAGGCCGTGCATGACTGGATCGTCGAAGAGGCCGAGCGCGACCGACTGAGACAGGGATGAGTGATTGATGACGCGACATCGATGCTCAAATGGCACCTCACAGTTTTCTTAAGGCAATATTAACCCGCCACCTTTGCATCGTTATAATGAGCAGGCAAACGACACCCTCACCCTGACAGGCAGTCCATGGACTGTCCGGAGAGTCCCTTGTCTCGCCTGACCTCACAGACACGACACCACCATACCGTCCCGCTGCCCATCAGCGCCGAACAGCCTCTTTATGGTCGCAAGCCGACCTCGCTGTTCATGCAGGCCTGCCTGCGCCTGGCCATCTATGCCCCCGTGGTGGCAGCGATGATGTCGCTGGTAATGCATGATGCCCATCACTTCGGCGATGTCGGCTTCAGCGAAGCCAGCTGGACGGAACACATGCAGAGCACCCTGCTGGCGCTGAGTGCCGCCACCATGTGGCTGGTACATTCACGCCTCCCGGATCTTCGCACCGTCAGCCTGCTGCTGTTCGGCCTGTTCGCAGCGTCATTGATCCGTGAACAGGACGCCATGCTCGATGGCATGCTCGGTGATGGCAGCTGGCAGATCCTGGTCAGCGTGGTCGCGATTCCGGTCATCATCGGCGTATGGCGCCATCGCACCCGCTTCGTGGCCGAGTTCGAACACTTCGGTCGCAGCTTCGCCTTCGGAGTGTTTGGCGCCGGCTTCCTGGCCACCTATGTCTTCTCGCGCCTCTATGGTCGCTCGGAGTTCTGGGAAACCCTGATGGGCAGCGCCTACCTGCGCTCGGTCAAGAATGCTGCCGAGGAAGTCACCGAACTGTTCGGCTACACCTTGATGGCGATCGCCGTGGCCGAAATCGTGCTGCTGGCCATTCGCATGGGTCGCCAGCGCCGTGCCCGACTGCGCGAACTCGACGCCGCACTCTGACGCACATCGCTTGAGTCCCTCTCCAGCGCCGCTGGAACCCCGAGAATCCCGCACGTTCGTGATACCGAAGAAGCCGCTGCTCACCATGAGCCGCGGCTTTTTTTCGGCCCTTGCCCGGCACCAACCCTCCGTCCGGGGATGAGAATGCCTGGACATCAAATGAGAATGATTATATTTTACTAAGCAGTGGATACCCTACAACTATCACCACTGCTCAGGAAAGACACCGACAAGACCCCGACCGTGTCATGCCCTCACCTTCAAGGAGCCTCACATGCGCTGGTTCAACAGCTACCGCCTGCACGGTCATAGTCTTGCCCCCCGTCTCCCGCAGCACAGTCTGGTCATCAGCATGCGCTGGCCTGGACACTGGCCCCTGGCACCGGGTACCACCATCGTGGTGGAACACCCGACGCTGGGACGGCTGATCAAGCATGTAGATCGCATCGACCACCACGGCCGCCTCTGGCTTTACGGAGAGCACCCCGATGGCTTGAGCAGTGAGCAGATGGGCCCGGTGTCCCGCCAGTGCGTCAAGGGACGCGTCATCTTCAGCGTGGCCGCGACCTCATCCTCGCATCAGCTGGGGCATGGAGCCTGACGGCACCACCACTCAGCGCATCGCAAGACGATCATGTCCGCCTGCTATCCACGCCATTCACTCGCGTCCAGAAACGACAACGCCCGCCTCCCATTCGCATGGGGGCGGGCGTTGTGCTGTCAGCGGGGCCAGCGGCTGAACCGTGGCCCCGAACGCTTCAGATCACTCTTCCATGAAGGAACGCAGTGACTCGGAGCGTGACGGGTGACGCAGCTTGCGCAGCGCTTTCGCTTCGATCTGACGGATACGCTCACGGGTGACATCGAACTGCTTGCCGACTTCCTCAAGGGTGTGGTCGGTGTTCATGTCGATACCGAAACGCATGCGCAGCACCTTGGCTTCACGTGCGGTCAGACCGGACAGGATGCCGCGGGTCGCTTCGATCAGACCTTCGCCGGTGGCGGAGTCGATCGGCGAGACCATGGTGCCGTCCTCGATGAAGTCACCCAGGTGCGAATCATCGTCGTCACCGATCGGCGTCTCCATGGAGATGGGCTCCTTGGCGATCTTGAGCACGCGACGCACCTTGTCTTCCGGCATCTCGAGGCGTTCACCCAGCTCTTCCGGCGTCGGCTCGCGACCCATTTCCTGCAGCATCTGACGCGAGACACGGTTCAACTTGTTGATGGTCTCGATCATGTGCACCGGAATACGGATGGTGCGCGCCTGATCCGCGATGGAGCGCGTGATCGCCTGACGGATCCACCAGGTGGCGTAGGTCGAGAACTTGTAACCACGACGGTACTCGAACTTGTCCACGGCCTTCATCAGGCCGATGTTGCCTTCCTGGATGAGATCCAGGAACTGCAGGCCACGATTGGTGTACTTCTTGGCGATGGAGATGACCAGACGCAGGTTGGCCTCGACCATTTCCTTCTTGGCACGCCGCGCCTTGGCTTCACCGATCGACAGGCGACGATTGACTTCCTTGAGCTCGCTGACCGGCAGCTGGACCATGTCCTGCTCGAAGGCGATCTTGCGCTGGGCACGCAGCACGTCGGCACGGAACGGCTCGAGCTTGTCGGCGTACTTCTTGCTGCCGCCGATGAAGCCGTCGAACCAGTCCATGTCGGACTCGTGGCCCGGGAATGCCTTGATGAAGCTCTTGCGAGGCACCTTGCCGCGCTTGACGAAGATCTGCAGGATGACCTTTTCCTGCTCGCGCACCTGCTCGACGGACACGCGAACCTGACCGACCAGGCGCTCGAAGTGCTTAGGCACCAGCTTGATCGGCGAGAACAGCTCGGCAAGACGCTCCTGCTCGGCCTTGGCCTCAGGAGAACCTGAACCGTACTTCTCGATGGCGGCCTTGGTCAGATCATTCTGCTCGCGAATCTGTTCGAAGCGCACGCGTGCAAGCTCAGGATCCGGACCACCCTCGGAAGCGGAGTCGTCCTCGTCGTCGTCCTCGCCTTCAGACTCCTCGCCTTCCTCGACTTCCTCAACTTCCTCGACCTCGACTTCAGCGACACCCGGTACGCCTTCATCCGGATCGATGAAACCGGAGAACAGGTCGGACAGACGTCCGCCGTCCTCGCCGAGCGTGCCATCGTAGGCTTCGAGAATGGAGTCGACCGCTCCCGGCAGGAAGGCCAGAGACGACATGACCTCACGCGTGCCTTCCTCGATCCGCTTGGCGATCTTGATCTCGCCTTCACGGGTCAGGAGTTCGACGGTACCCATTTCACGCATGTACATGCGGACCGGGTCGGTCGTGCGTCCCACATCGCTTTCCACCGCGGCGAGAGCAGCGACGGCTTCTTCGGCGGCGGACTCGTCAGTGGAGGAATCAGACATCATCAAGGTATCGGCATCAGGCGCTTCTTCAGCGACCTTGATGCCCATATCGTTGATCATGCTGATGATGTCTTCCACCTGTTCTGGATCAGCGATATCCTCGGGCAGGTGATCGTTGACCTCGGCATAGGTCAGGTAACCCTGTTCCTTGCCGCGCGCGATCAACTCCTTGAGACGCGACTGCTGCTGCGCATTACCAGCCATAGAACCCCTAATCTCGACGAAGAAGAATGAAGCACCTGGACGCGACGCTGCTCAGCGAGTAAGCGCCGGTTAGGGACGAAGAGAGCATCAAGCGCACCAGTATAGCGTGCCATCGGGAGATGCTGCCAGCGGCGTATTTGCCGGACCATCCAGGTGTGTTAGCGTTATCGGTTACGTTGCGGCAGTCCGCATCGGGAACTACCCCATTAGATAGTGTGTGTGAGAGCGTCTTTCAAGGTCAGCCAACGCTTTTTCATCCGCGAGGACGGCCCATCTCCCACATGCGGTCACCGAAAGGCTCCGTGAGCTTCAGCGCCGCGTTGCCAGCTGCATCAGCAGGGCCATCAGCCGCTGCTTCTCCTCAGCCGACAGCTTCTCGCCCTGCTTTTCCTTGGCCAGCAAGGCCTGGTATTCCGCCTCGGGTGACGTGCGCGCCAGCTGATGCTGGCAATGCTCCACCAGCCCCTTCAGCTCCTCGCTGCGCACTTCACGCGGGATGAGCAGCTCACGCGCGGCCAACTGCTCGAGGCGCGGCCCCTGAGCAGTGCCCAGAAAGTGCGCCAGCAGCACCTGAGGCGAACGATACTGGCCAGCCTTGAGCAATCTCACCACCTCGACCAGCAGACGGACATCCTCACTGTCTGCCGGCTCGCCGGCGCCTTCGATCCATTCATCGCTGGCCGGCAGCTCCGCCACCAGCTGCGGCTCATGCACCAGAAGGTGCAGCAGGCGCGTCAGCATGCTGACCGAGTGACGCGGTGACGTCTTGCGCGCCGCGCCATGCGAGGCAGCGGCCGGACGAGACCGCCCACCCGAGGCACCACCAGCCTCCGGGGGTGGCGCCCAGTCCTCCGGCTGCCAGCCCTCTGCATCCTGCTCACCGAAGCCGGCATCTGCCATCGCATCCAGCGATGACCAGTCGCCACCCTGCGGTTCATTCAGACTGCCACCTTCCAGGCGATTCCCCGCCGGAGCGGCGGAGTGCGACTGGCGCAGCTGCTGATGCTGCCGGAGACGCGCCTGCTGGGCATCACGCGCCGCGGCACGCTCCACCAGCATGGCATCCAGCCGCTCACGCTCCAGGCCACTGCGGCGCTCCAGCTCCTTGAGCAGCAGTGAACGCAGCACCCCCTCGGGCACCCGGGATATCCATTCCAGTGCCTGGGTCACGAAGCGCTCCAGCTGCTCCATGCGCTTGAGGTCGCGCCCTTCCGCCGCCTGCTCGAACAGGAACTCGGAGAGCCCCGAGGCGCAGGTCACCCGCTTCTCGAAGGCTTCCTGCCCTTCACTGCGCACCAGCGAATCCGGGTCTTCACCCTCAGGCAGGAACAGGAAACGTGCCTGGCGGCCATCGATCATGACGTCCAGCACCGTCTCCAGTGCCCGGCGCGCGGCCTGACGGCCAGCCTTGTCACCGTCGAAGCAGAACACCACTTCATCGACCAGCCGATAGAGGCGCTTGAGGTGTTCCTCACTGGTCGCGGTGCCCAGGGTGGCGCAGGCATTGCGAATGCCATACTGCGCCAGCGCCACGACGTCCATGTAGCCCTCGACGATCAGCATGCGCTCAAGCTTGCGATTCGCCTCGCGGGCCTCATACAGGCCGTAGAGCTCACGCCCCTTGTGGAAGACAGGCGTCTCGGGGGAATTCAGGTATTTGGGTTTCGCATCGCCCATCACGCGACCACCGAAGGCGATGGTGCGCCCCTTCCAGTCACGGATCGGGAACATCACGCGATCGCGGAAGCGGTCATAGCGCCGCCCACTCTCCTCGTGATGGATCAGCAGGCCGTACTCGATCTGCACCTCTTCGCTGACACCCAGCTTGCTCAGATGGTGCTTGAGATGTTCCCAGCCCTGGGGCGCAAAGCCGATACCGAAATCGCGCATCACCTCACGCGACAGCCCACGCCCCTCAAGATACTCACGGGCGGGCTGTGCGGCAGGTTCCGTCAGGCGCTGGCGATAGAAGTCAGCCGCCGCCTCAAGCAGATTGACACCCTCTTCACGGGCCTGCTCGCGGCGCTGGCGCTCGCGACGTTCATGGGGGCTCTGATTGCCGCCTTCACGGGGCACCTCGAGCGCCAGACGCGAGGCGAGCTGCTCGACCGCTTCCGGAAACGGCAGACGATCGAATTCCATCAGAAACTTGAGGGCACTGCCGCTCGCCCCGCACCCGAAGCAGTGATAGAACTGCTTGTCCGGAATGACGTTGAACGAGGGAGAGTTTTCCTGATGGAAGGGGCACAGGCCGACATAGCTCTTGCCAGCCTTCTTCAACTGGACACGCTCACCTACCACCTCGACCACATCGGTACGGGCCAGCAGATCGTCTATGAAGCCTTGCGGGATGAGACCAGCCATGGTTCGCCAGAAGTCATGGAAAAACGGACTGACCCCAACGCAGTGAGTCGACATCACGCCAACGGGCGATCACATCGACGACAGCGCTCGGGTCAGGCCATCCCTCGAGAAACAGCAACGTGTGCAGTGAAC
The DNA here is from genome assembly GCF_001720485.1 of Cobetia marina. GTDB lineage: Bacteria > Pseudomonadota > Gammaproteobacteria > Pseudomonadales > Halomonadaceae > Cobetia > Cobetia marina. The sequence continues at coordinate 505,043 of NZ_CP017114.1, read as the reverse complement.
TGACACACGACTCGGGAACAAACGGATCACCAGAGACAAAAACAAGCGGCCACCGTGAGGCAGCCGCTTGGTGTCCTTCCAGAGAGCAGTGGATCACTCCCCAAAAGTACGGATCAGTAGAGACGCTCGAAACGCTTGCGCTCACGCTGAACCTTCTTGGCGTGGCGCTTTACAGCGGCCGCCTGCTGACGCTTGCGAACAGCGGTCGGCTTCTCGTAGTGCTCACGACGACGCACTTCGGAAAGAACACCGGCTTTTTCGCAGGAGCGCTTGAAACGGCGCAGGGCGACGTCGAACGGCTCGTTGTCACGTACTTTAACTGAAGGCATTAAACACTCACCTACCTTGAGATCATGAGTTCGGTTTGAACGCACATCCGGTGCAGCCACTCCTCAGGAGCCACCAGCCAGCGACGGTAAACCGCCACCTGCAGGTCGATCCAGCATCAATCAGTCGCCTGCGACACCACCGGTGAGGGTAGCCGTCGCTGGCTGGAATCATGATTCGGGGAGCTTTTGCGGGGTGGTCGGATGCACGACCCAGTCTTGCAGAGTGCCATATTCTAGACACCCGTCCCCGCCTTTGCAAACGCGGAAACCGGAAATCGTCTCTCGCATAACGCCAGCTGGCGCGACACCCGTGCTCACAGCCAGTAGAATATCGCGCATTCACGGCACCCTCGCCTCTCGGGCTCGCTCAGGCAGCCTCGCTGGCCGTGCCGCCCTCTACTTCTGATATTTCCTGAGAGTCAGCCATGCGTGTGCTCGGCATCGAGACTTCCTGCGACGAGACCGGCGTCGCCATCTACGACACGGACCAGGGCCTGCTTGCAGACGCCCTCTACAGCCAGATCGCCATGCACGCCGAATTCGGCGGTGTGGTGCCGGAGCTGGCCTCTCGCGATCATACCCGCAAGCTGCTGCCGTTGATCCAGCAGGTGATGGACGAGGCGAATCTGAAAGCCGCTGACATCGATGCCATCACCTATACCGCAGGCCCGGGGCTGGTGGGCGCCTTGATGGTCGGCGCCTCGACGGCCCATGGCCTGGCCAGAGCCTGGCAGATTCCGGTGCTCGGGGTGCATCACATGGAAGGCCATCTGCTGGCCCCGATGCTGGAAGACGACGCACCGGAATTCCCCTTCGTGGCGCTGCTGGTCTCCGGTGGCCACACACAGCTGGTGGCGGTACGCGGGCTGGGCGAGTACGAGCTGCTGGGCGAGTCCGTGGATGATGCCGCAGGCGAGGCCTTCGACAAGGCCGCCAAGATGCTGGAACTGCCCTACCCCGGCGGCCCGCAGGTTGCCAAGCTGGCCGAGCAGGGCGATCCGAAGCGCTACCGCTTCCCGCGCCCGATGACGGATCGCCCCGGACTGGATTTCAGCTTCTCGGGCCTCAAGACCCACACCATGGTCACCCTCAAGAAGGCAAAGGCCAGTGGCGAGCCGGACGAACAGCATCGCGCCGACATCGCGCGCGCCTTCGAGGAAGCCGTGGTCGACACCCTGGTCATCAAGTGCCGCCGCGCGCTGGATCAGACCGGTCTCAAGCGTCTGGTCGTGGCGGGCGGCGTCAGTGCCAATACCCGCCTGCGCGAGCGCCTGAGCCATGAACTGGCCAAGCGCAACGCCCGCGCCTACTATCCGCGCGGTCGCTTCTGTACCGACAATGGCGCCATGATCGCCTACGTGGGTGCACAACGACTGAACGCCGGTGAGCAGGACACTGGCCCGATGAAGGCCGTACCACGCTGGCCTCTCGATAGCCTGTCCGCGCCGCAGGGGCATCACGACTGATCACTGCCGCTCCCGGCGCGTCTCGGCGGCCGTGAAAAGGCGTAGCTGCGATGAAACGGCTACGATGAAAACGGTTCCGATGAAAACAGCAACGCCCTGCCGGGCTACCCGGCAGGGCGTTCGTGCTTCATGTGGCGCAGGTCATGGCGCGAGCGTCATTCAGCGCCGTGATCAGACCGCGCAGAATGCCGCCTCATCACGGCGCGACGCCGGTGCGGGAGATCCTCCGGCAACGCCAGCTGAACTCCACCGGCCACAAGGGCTGCGACTCGGCATGCCCATGCTCGACGAATGACTGCCACAGGCTGGCATAGTCGACCCCACGCACCGGGTGGCGCTGCTCGGCGAAGGCTTCCGCCAGTGGCAGCAGCACGAAGGCATTGCGATCCACTTCCTCGCGCGGCAGCAGGACACCGTCGATCTCGCCGGTCAGCTCACCGACCGTCAGGATGTCGATATCCAGCGTACGCGGACTGAACTTGGGGCTGCCCTCGAGGCGTCCGTTGGCGAACTCGACCTGCTTGCACCAGGCTTGCAGCTCACCGACGCTCCAGTCACTGTGGAATCCCGCCACCAGATTGTAGAAATTGCGCCCGTCGACGAACCCCACCGGCTCGCTTTCGTAGACGGAAGACAGCGTGAGCTCCCCGAAGGTCGCCTCCAGGGCATCCAGGCAGACTCGCACGTGATGATCACGTTCGATGTTGCTGCCGATGGAGACAAGCACCAGAGTCATGCGCTGACATCCACGAGCGTGCCACGCTCGATGCGCACGCCCACCGCTTGCGCCTCCGGGACCGCCCCCGGCTTGCGCACCGTCATCCTGAGCCAGGGAATCCCGAATTCTTCCCGCAGCAGCGCGGCGAGACGCTCCGCGAAGGTCTCCACCAGCTCGAACTGGCTGTCGTCTGCGTAGGTCTGGATCCGAGCGCTGATGGCAGCATAATCAAGGGTATGCGTCAGATCATCCCCGGCCGCGGCAGGACGGATGTCCGTCGCCATCTCCAGATCGATCACCAGACGCTGGCGAATGGTACGCTCCCAGTCATAGACTCCTATCACGGTCTCAACTGCCAGAGCCTCGATCAGCACACGATCCATGGCGTTACCTCTATGCTTGTCGGATGAACCAGTAAAACGACGCCGCCAAAGGCCCCGCCATCATGCCCGAGATTCTACTGCACCCAGCCCCTGCTTGGCCAAACCGAGCCGCGCGATGCGCCTGTCCGCAAGCGACATGGCTGACGGCGCGCAGCGGGTCATGTGCGGGGGAGGCATGCTGAGCGACATCATCGGCTGGGTGGCCACGCTGGCACACTGGCAGCAGCTGAGCCTGCTGCTGGCACTGGCCTATGGGGGAGGGTCGGTTCTGGGAGCGGTGTGGATCTGCCAGCGCCTGGGCCTGACCGACCCGCGACTGGCCGGCTCCTTCAATCCGGGCTTCTCGAATGTACTGCGACTGCACGGTGCCATGCCTGCCGCGCTGGTCCTGGCCTTCGATGCCACCAAGGGCATGCCTGCCCTGTGGCTGGGTGGCGAGATCGCCCTGCCCGCCTGGGCGCTGGGACTGATCGGACTGGCGGTGCTGATCGGCCACAGCCTGCCGCTATGGCATCGCGGACATCGAGGCGGCAAGGCTGTCGCTGCCGCCTTCGGCGTGCTGTTGATGCTGGCACCGGGCGTGGCCCTGAGCTGTGCCGCCCTGTGGATCGGACTGGCGTGGCGCCTGCGCACCGCCGCCATTGCCTCACTCGTCTCAGGGCTTGCCGCCCCGCTCTTCAGCCTGTGGCTGGCGCCGGAAATGAGCGGCGTGATACTCGTCTTCGCCAGTCTGATCGTGGTGCGTCACGCGCTCAATCTGCGCCGCCTGAGCGATGGCAGCGAACCGCGCCTGTAGACCCTCACTCCGCAGCCCGACCCTTGCCTCTGCGTGCATCGTCCTCTCAGTGAGCGTGGCCACAACCACAGTGCGGCGCATGGACCTCTGGCGTGGCTCGCCACTCACGCAACGCCTCGGCAATCGCCTGCTGACGCTGCTCGCCCATCGCCCGCCCGATCTCGGCACCCTTGAGCCCCTGAGCGACCAGGGATTGCGGCGAGACCACCGTCGCGGCCTGCCAGGCGGCATTGCCCAGCCGCGCCAGCCCCTTGTCTTCCACTGCCAGCAAGGCCACCAGCACCGACTGACGCTCACCACGACGCCACGCATCGACGCCATCCAGCCAGACCTTGAGATCTTCCGCCTGCACGCCACCCTCACGATGCGACGCATCATTCAGCTCTCGGCACTGACGCGCCTGCTGAGCCGCATCGCGCACGGCACTGGGCAGACGCAGCTCCTGCGCCAGGGTATCGATCTCCTCACGCGACAGGTGCTCCACCAGCCGTGCCATGCGCCAGCAGACCATCTCCGCCTCATCGACCAGCTGTCGCGGCAGTCGATCCAGCCGCTCCAGCGCTGACTCAAGCGCACGGGCCTCCCTCGCCAGCGCCGGCATCAGCACGCTCAGGGCACCCAGCTCATCCAGCAGCTGGAAGTAGGCCTCAGGACTGGCTTCCCCCAGCGCCTTCTCGGTTTCCTTCCAGACACGCTCGGCGACCAGATGCGAGACTTCGCCGCTCTCGACCATCCCCTGCATCAACGCGCGAGTCTCCTCGGCGACCGTGAAACCCAGCCCCTGATAACGTGCCAGGAAGCGTGCCACGCGCAGCACGCGTAGCGGGTCTTCACTGAAGGCGTCGGAGACGTGACGCAACAGTCGTGCCTCGAGATCCGCAAGTCCGCCGTAGGGGTCCACCAGTTCGCCCTCGCCGGGCGGACTGTCCAGCGGCTCGGCCATGGCATTGATGGTCAGATCACGACGCACGAGATCCTCTTCCAGGGTCACGTCGGGGCTGGCATGCACGGTGAAGCCAACGTAGCCATGTCCAGACTTGCGCTCGGTGCGTGCCAGCGCATATTCCTCCTGCGTCTGAGGGTGCAGGAAGACCGGAAAGTCGCGCCCCACCGGGCGGAAACCACGCGCCTGCATGTCCTCGACCGTCGCGCCCACCACCACGAAATCGCACTCATGCCATGGCCAGCCCAGGCGCGCATCGCGCACGGCGCCCCCTACCCGATAGACCTCGAGCCCTTGCAGCAGGCGGTCCGATGACGCATCAAGTCGATGAGGGGCACTACGAGTCATGGGGACTCCTTGGCAGAAGGGAGATGAGACAATCAGGCAAAGGTGGGATCAGCTACCGCTTTCGACATCATCGCCATGGGTGAGCTGATACTGGGTGAAACCGCCATCGAGAGAGTAGACCTTCTCGAAGCCCTGCCCGGCAAGCCAGGCCGCTGCCTGCTGACTGGAGTGGCCGTGATAGCACACCACTACCAGCGGTGTGTCGCGAGGTGTCTCTTCCAGGATCGCCCCCGCACTGGCGTTGTCCAGATGCCGGCTGCCGGGAATGCGCCCCTGGGTGAAGCTGAGCGGATCACGGATGTCCAGCAGCACGTAGGGTTGTTCACCGTCGCGCCATTGCGCCAGTGACGCCAGATCAAGATGTTCGAAACTCATGGGAACTCCGCTGAAGATAGGGACAGGAAAATGGACGTGCGCCGCTCAGGGGAGGCGCCTTGCAGAGTCAGTCGCGCGATGTCACCGCCGGTTCGAACACGCGCTGCCCCGTCTCGAGATCGAGCGCTGTCAGCCCGCCACCCCATACACAGCCGGTATCCAGTGCCGCGACATCCTGGCGCGCCGCTGGAGTCTCGCCTTCCAGCGCCGCCCAATGGCCGAACAGCAGGCGCGGAGAGTCATCCCAGGCCCCCTCGGGACGCGGAAACTGGAACCAGGGACGATAGCCCTCGGGCGCGGAATCCAGCCCCTCCTTGGCCGCAAAGTCCATGCGACCCTCGCGGTCCACGAAACGCATGCGGGTGAAGACATTCACGATGCAACGCAGCCGCGCGATGCCGCTGAGATCCTCCCGCCAGAGATCGGGCGTGTCGCCATACATCTCGCCGAGAAACTCGCGACAGGCGTCCCCCGCCAGTGCAGCTTCCGCCTCGCGGGCCAGCGCTGCCGCCTGATTCAAGGTCCAGCCGGGCAGAACGCCGGCATGCGTCATCACCGTGCGCCGCGCATCGATGGTCTCTTCCACCATCAACGGCTGGCGACGCAGCCAGTCAAGCAGCTCGTCGCGATCCGGCGCGTCCAGAATGGGCTGAAGCGTATCGGAACGCTTGAGGCGCCCGAAGCCATGCGCGACCGCCAGCAGATGCAGATCATGGTTGCCCAGCACGATGCGCGCACTGTCCCCGAGAGCCTTGGCATGGCGCAGGCATTCAAGCGAGCCCGGCCCGCGATTGACCAGATCTCCGGCCAACCACATCACATCACGTCCGGGCGTGAACTCCAGACGCTGCAACAGGCGTTCGAACTCAACGTGACATCCCTGCAGATCGCCAATCGCCCACTGCGTCATGCTGCTCCCCCGGCCGCCTGGCGGCCTGCTACGTGAATGACTTGCTGATGGTTTCGTTCAGGACGGCGACAGACCGATGGGCCATGTCCCGACCTGGCCCGAGACTCGGCAGGCATCAATGCACCTGATGCGGCCCGGCCAGACGAAATGGCGCGATGGCGACTTCGAAGGTGCGCGCATGGGTGGCATCGGAGAAGGTATAGGCCCCCTGCATCACGCCGACCGGCATGTCGAGGACGGCCCGCGAGGTATAGCGGAAGCTTTCCCCCGGGGCGATCAGCGGCTGCTTGCCGACCACCCCCTTGCCGCGGACTTCCTGCTCGTTGCCGCTTCCCTGGGTGATCTTCCAGTAACGCGCCAGCAGCTGGATCGTCTCGTCGCTGCCATTGTGCACCGTGATGGTGTAGCGGAACACGAAGCGGTTCTCGCTCGGACGACTCTCGTCGGCGCAGTACTCCGGTACGGCGTCGACATGAATGTCCGCCACGCCGCTCATGCGTCGTGATCGCTGTCAGTGGCGGCCTGCGAGGTCGTGACCTCACCGTGACCGACATTGCTGCGGGGGCGCTTGCGGGGCGCGCTGTCCGCCTGACTGGCGGTCATGCCCTGGGCGCTCAGATGGTTGGTGATCATCACCAGCTCCGCGACCGTCAGCGTCTGCGGGCGACGCGAGGGATCAATGCCCAGCGCCGTCAGCTGTTCGGCATCGATACGCCCCTTGAAGTTGTTGCGCAGGGTCTTGCGACGCTGAGAGAAGGCTTCCCGCACGATGATGGCCAGCAGCTTCTCGTCAGTCGCCGGATGCGGCAGCTCGGCATGCGGCACCAGACGCACGATGGCCGAGTCCACCTTTGGCGCCGGGAAGAAGGCACTGGGCGGCACCAGGAAGAGGTTCTCGACCGCACAGTAATACTGGGTCATCACCGACAGACGGCCCCAGTCCGTACCACCCGGCTCAGCCGCCAGACGCTCGACCACTTCCTTCTGCAGCATGAAGTGCATGTCGGCAATCGCACCACGCGCTTCCAGCAGGTGGAAGATCAGTGGCGTGGAGATGTTGTACGGCAGGTTGCCGACCACGCGCAGTGCCGGACCATCGCCCACCAGCGCCGGAAAATCGAAGCGCAGGGCATCGCCCTCGTGGATGACGAAATCGGGATAGTTGAAGAACTGCACGCGCAGCCCGGGGATCAGGTCACGGTCCAGCTCGATGACCTCCAGCTTGCCCGCCGCTTCCAGCAACGGACCGGTCAGCGCCCCCTGCCCCGGACCGATCTCGACCAGCCGCTCCCCCTCTGCCGGACGAATGGCCCTGACGATACGGGAGATGACGCCAAGATCCTGCAGGAAGTTCTGGCCGAAACGCTTGCGCGCACGATGCGCCGGGAAATGTTGGGACATGGGACTGACTTTCCTCCGGGGAGCCCTGTGGACTCCCGACAACAAGACGCCATCCTTCACCTGTGGAATCGATGCAGAGGCATCGAGGGACATGGAAAGGACGGCGAGACCATCCTGGATGGTCGAATGACTGGGGTAGCGGCGACGCCTGCTTGAGGTGCGCGCTCGGCGTGCCGCATGGACGGTCACGCCAGATGATGGGGGATTATCTCAGGCTCGCGCGGCGGCTGCCATCTCGATGGCCACCTGCACGGCCTGCACGAGACTTCCGACATCGGCCCGACCCGTGCCCGCGAGATCCAGCGCGGTACCGTGATCGACCGAGGTACGCACGATGGGCAGGCCCAGCGTGATGTTGGCCGCCTGACCGAATCCGGCGTACTTGAGCACCGGCAGCCCCTGATCGTGATACATCGCCAGCACGGCATCCACGCCATCGAGATGACGTGGCGTGAACAGGGTATCCGCCGGCAGCGGCCCCGCCAGCTGCATGCCCGTGGCGCGCAGTGCCTCGAGCGTCGGTGAGATCACCTCGATCTCCTCGACGCCGAGATGCCCACCTTCGCCGGCATGGGGGTTGAGTCCGCACACCGCGATGCGCGGCGTCTCACGCCCGAAGTAGCGTTTGAGATCTTCCGCCAGGATAGTGAGCACTCGTGTCAGCCCCTGCGGCGTGATGGCGTCGGCCACCTCACGCAGCGGCAGATGGGTGGTGGCCAGCGCGACACGCAGTCCCGGGCACGCCAGCATCATGACCACTTCCTCGACACCGCAGACGTCGCGCAGATACTCGGTATGCCCCGTGAAACCGGCGTGGCCGGCCTCGATCACGGCAGCCTTGGACAGCGGCGCCGTCACCATGGCACTGGCGTGTCCGGCCTGACAGGCGGCGATGGCCACGTCGAGCATCTGCAGGACATGATCACCGTTGCGCGCATCGATCACCCCCGGCTCACTGGGCACCGCCAGCGGCACCGGCCATACGGCCAGATGACCATTGCGGGCCGGTGGCAGGGGGTCGCCGGGGCTCAGCTCATGCAATTCAAGCGAAAGCCCCAGCAGGCGGGCACGACTGGCCAGCAGGTCGGGATCGGCGACCGCGACCAGCTGCGCCGGGAAGTCCTCGGCCTGAGCCGCCAGCATCACCAGCAGCTCGGGACCGATGCCCGCCGGCTCCCCGGCGGTCAGCGCGATCACCTCGGACGACATGGCGCGCTCACTGCTCATCAAGGCGGTTGTCGACATAGGCCTCGGCGCGGATCTGCTGCTGCCAGGCTTCCAGTTCGTCATTGAGCTTGCGCTGGAACAGGGTCTTGCGGACCTTGTCACGCTGGCTGGAATTGGTGACATCCTGCTGACGACGATTCTCGACCTCGATGATGTGATAGCCGAAGCGCGTCTTGATGGGCTGGCTGACCTCCCCCACCTTCAGGGCGTTCATGGCAGTCTCGAAGGACGACACCGTCTGCCCCGGGCTGACCCACCCCAGCTCGCCACCCTTGAGAGAGCTGCCCTTGTCGTCGCTGAACTCCTGGGCCAGCGCGGCGAAGTCCTCGCCTCCCAGCACGCGACGGCGGATGGACTCGGCACGCTCAAGCGCCTGCTGATCACTCATGTTCGGGTTGGGCTGGATCAGGATGTGACGCGCCTGAGTCTGGGAAATCAATGACTTGCCTGCGCCACGCTTCTCGATCAGCTTGACCAGGTGATAGCCGCTGGCACTGCGCAACGGCTGGGACACCTCACCTGCCTGCATGTCCGGCACCACATCGGCGAATACGCTCGGCAGCTCACCGCCGGCGCGCCAGCCGAGATCCCCGCCACTCAGCGCCTGGCTGCCAGCGGATTCCGCCGCTGCCACCTGGGCGAAGTCCGTCCCATCGGCGATCTGCTGACGCAGACCATCGGCACGCTCGCGCGCCGCCTTGACCTGAGCCGGTGTCGGCTCCTGCGGCAGGGCGACCAGCAGGTGCGCCAGGTGATACTGGATATCACTGCCGACGCCCTGCTGGTTGAGATACCGGTCGATCTCGCGATCGGAGATGCGCACCTTGCTGGCCACGCGACGCTGCTGGATCTGTTGCACCAGCAGTTCACGACGCACCTGATCACGCACATCGGCCAGCGACATGCCATCCTGCTCGAGCTTGTCGGCAAAGGCCTCCAGGCTCAGACCATTGTCCTTGGCGATTCCCCGCAGGGTGGCATTGAGCTGGGTGTCATCGATGCTCAGATTGGCCTGCTCCGCCATCTGCAGCTGAATCTGCTCATTGACCATGCGGTCGAGCACCTGGCGCTCCAGCACATTGCGCGGCGGCAGGTTGATACCGCGACTCTGCAGCTGTTGGCTGGCCTGGGAGACACGCCGCTCCATGTCGCTTTGCATGATGGCGTCCTTGTTGACCACGGCAACCACACGGTCGAGCAACTCGGCGGCACTCACCGGCAGGCTTGCCAGCGCGAATGCCAGCCCCAGCGGGGCAATCAGGGTCTTGCGCATCGGGTGTTCTCTCGACGTAAAAATGTTGATGGCGCCGCCTTGCAGCGGCGCCCTGTCGTCAGCGTGCGTGACGCATCCCGGGGGTCAGAAACCGGCGTTGCGATAGCCCGGCACCGCCTGCTCCAGATAGCTGTCCGCGCTCTGGCCGACGCCACCCAGTCCCTTGAACTCGAAGGTCAGGAAGATACCGTTCTTCTCTTCATCATCCGAGATGGTATTGGCGGTGTCGTTGTCATCCTGCCATTCCCTCCAGGTGACCTGGACGCCATAGCAGCAGTCGTTGTACTGGACACCCAGCACCTTCTCCAGCGAGCGGGAATTGGTGCTGTCGTACTGATAGCGGCCCAGCAGCGACCAGCTTGCGCTGACCGGCGTCGCGAACGAGAAATCCCACTCGTTGCGGGTATAGCCCAGCACGTCTTCATCGTCCTCATCATCGTAAGGCACGAACCCTTCGATCTCACGATTGAAGCCAAAGTTCAGTACCGTGCCCTGTTTGGCGCGATAACGCAGTGATGTCTGGGCACTTTCGGTGACACCGCGATCGAAGTCCTGGAACACGGCCTGGGTCGCGGTCCACTGGTCGTTGAGGACCACATCGGCCTGGAAGACCACCGGCGAGCGGTCACGCGTCGCCCGATAGTAATCGGAGTAGCTGTCGAAGTCGGAGCGCGACGTCTTGTCCGGGTCCCCATCCATGTCGATGTTGCGGTCCGACAGGTAGCTGGACTGGCCAACGCCCAGCTTGAGGCGTTCACGACCGCTCTCGTCACTGATGAAGCGCGAGGAGACGCCGTAGGAGATCTTGTTGGTGTCGCCTACTCGGTCGCCACCGCTGAAGCGGTAGGGAGACCACAGCTGATTCCAGCTGAAGGCATCCTCGGAGGTGTCGAAGTCCGGGAAGTCGGACTGATCGACCTCAGGGACATAGGCGTAGTACAGACGCGGCTCCAGCGTCTGCTTGTAACCTTCGCCGAACCACTCGGTATCACGGTCGAAGATCAAGCCGCTGTCCAGTGACAGCACCGGAATGGTCGCCGAGGTACTGCTGTCACGATCGGTCTCGCGATCCCCGTAGTCCAGGTCGTAGCTCAGACTGATCAGCTGGGCACGCGGCTCGATGAAGCTCCAGCTCTGATCACTGCGCCAGCCCACGGCCGGCGCCAGACGCAGACGGGTGCCGTTGGCGGCTTCATCGTCGTCGATGTCCGTGTCGGTCTCGTCCACATCACGCCAGAAGTAGGTGGCGTTGGAATTCCATTCTTCATAGAAGCCGCTGGTCTGGCTCCAGCGCGCGTTGGCAGTCAGGCTCGGCAGGCGATAGAACGGCTTGTCCTCGTCATCCAGCGGAAAGTCCATCCGCTGATACCCCTGCGCCTTGAACTCGAGATCCCAGACGTCGCCACGGTAATTCAGTCGCGCGAGACGCTCGAGGCTGTCCGTCTCGGTCTCGCCGAAGTTGCGCCCGAAGTCATCGAAGTAATTGCCGTCGGATGCCGCGCCATACTTGAGCTGATAGGCCGTGCGCGCGTCATAGCGACCAGAGTGCTGGTAATTGATGTACCAGCGATCCTCGCCGATGAGATCCTCTTCATCGTCATCCGGATCACTGCCGCCATCGTCATCGGCCAACCAGGCGCCTTCCAGCGTGCCTTCGTCGCCACGCGGCAGCAGGTAACGGAACTCACCTTCCAGCATCTCACCGCGCTCTGAAATGTAGCGAGGCGTGATGGTGGCATCGTAATTCGGGGCCAGGTTCAGATAGATGGGCTGGGCATAATCGAAGCCGCTGGAGCTGGTGTAGCTGAGCTGCGGCCACAGCAACCCGGTGTGGCGGCGGTCATCGACCGGGAAACGCACATAGGGCCAATAGAAGACCGGCACGCCGCCCATTTCCATGCGCGCGTGGGTCGCCTCCCCCCAACCGGACTCCCGGTCGATGGTGATATCGCTGCCGACCAGACGCCACAGGCTGTTGCCCGGCTCACAGGAGGTGAAGCTGGCATCCTTCAGGCGATATCGGCCATCTTCCAGACGCGCCAACTGCACCGCATCCCCCCGGATACGCTGCTTGTGGAAGACGTAGTGACCATTGTCGACGCTGGCCGCGTCGCTGTTGAGCGAGACGCGGGCATCATCTCCGCGCAGCAGCACGCCGGGCTGACGGTAGGTCACCGGGCCCTTGGCCGTCGCGGTGTCTCGCGCCTCGTTGACGCTGACCTCAGGCGATTCCAGCTGGGAATCACCCCGTCTGAGCACTACCTCGCCCATCAGGGTCGCGACGCCGTCATTGCCATAATTGGCCTTGTCGGCGGAGGTCGCGACCTGCTCGGGCGTGTCACCCGCATCGATCCGGTAGGCCGGTGTCACGTAGCGACCGCTGCACAGCTGCCCCTGCGGCATCTCATCATAAGGCTGCCAGTCGAGCTGGCTTGCCGACAGCGGCTCCGGCGGGGCGGCTTGCGCCATCAGCGGCGCGCCAGCGGCCAGCGGGGCCAGCGTCCACAGGAGACGCAGCACCAGCGGCTTGAGCCGCCATGTCGCCGGCTGGCTGACGGGGAGACGCGTCGCCGTCGTGGAAGACGCAAGACGACGATGCGGCCGCCCGAGGGCGGACACCGGCTTGCCCGTGTGTATTGAATGGCTGCGCTGGGCCATGGCTGCTCTGTGTCCTTGGCTGGGGGAATCGGTATTATACAGGCCCAGCAACCGGCCTTCCTGCTTGCCGGTTCCGCCTGTCCTGTGGTCACCACACCCCAGCATGCGGGGCCGCGGCACAGGCGTCAACTGACAGCCGGCCCCCGTATCCGCCGACAGGAGCCCCGCCCCATGACATCCGACGCCCGCCGTCAGGCCCTCCACGCCTGGGCTGCCGCACGCCACGACCTCGCCCCCGACGCCGTCCGCATGAGCGCGGTGGCCGACGACGCCAGCTTTCGTCGCTACTTCCGCCTGCATCTCGATGAGAGCGCCCCCGGCATGTCGCCCCGCATCCTGATGGATGCACCGCCGGAAAAGGAGGACAGCCATGGCTTCGTCGCCATCGCTCGCCAGTGGCGGGAGGCCGGCCTGCCCCTGCCCGAGGTCTTCGCCTTCGATGACGCCCGAGGCTTTCTGGAGCTTGAGGATCTCGGTGATACGCCACTGATGACGGCCCTGACCAGCACCGAACACGCCGACCACTACTATGGCGAGGCCATCGGCCTGCTCGAGCAGTTGCATGAACTGCCGCTGGCCGACCTGCCCGCCTATGACGATGCGCGCCTCAAGGCCGAGATGGACCTCTTCCCCGAATGGTGTCTGGGGCAGCTGCTCGACATGCCGCATGACCGCCGCTACGCCGCCTGGGAAACGCTCTGCGGACAGCTGCTGACGGCCGCGCGCGCGCAACCTCTCGTCACCGTGCACCGCGACTTCCATGCCCAGAACCTGTTCCTGCATGCCGATGCCGGCCAGTCGCGGGAGACGCTGTGGATCATCGATTTCCAGGATGCCGTCATCGGCCCCGAGAACTACGACCTGATCTCGCTGCTGCGTGACCGCCACTGGCGCTGGCCGGAGCCCGCCATGGCGCGCTGGATCGAACAGGCCCGCCTTGCCGCCCTGCCACGCTATGCCGCCGCTGGCCTGCCGGCCCCCAGCCCGCTCGCGTATCGTCAGAGCGTCGAGCGCATGGGGGTGCAGCGCAATCTCAAGATTCTCGGCATCTTCGCGCGTCTGACCCTGCGCGACGCCAAGCCACGCTATCTGACGCTGATGCCACGCTTCCTCGGCCATCTGCGTGAAGGTCTGGCCTTCTGCCCCGAACTGATCTCCTTCACCCACTGGCTGGATGAGGTGCTGACCCCGGCGCTGTCACTGCGCCTGGCCTCCGAGTGCGAGGCACGAGGCCTGCGACTGGCCAATGGCGAGACGCCGGAGATCAACCTCGACGACTACGATGAGCTGGCCGCTCTGGCCGATCGCGCGGCACGCCTGATGCGCAACGCCGAGGCACGTCAGACAGATGTCACGCAGGAGAAAGGCTGATGCGCGCGATGATTCTGGCCGCGGGCTTCGGGACTCGCATGCGTCCATTGACTGACCACACACCCAAGCCGCTGCTGAACGTCGCAGGACGCCCGCTGCTGGAGCATCACCTGCTCAGGCTGGAAGCCGCAGGCGTGGATGACATCGTCATCAACGTCGGCCATCTTGCGCAGAAGATCCTGGAGCATTTCGCCGCTGCTCGCTCTCCCTGCGGCTTGCTGCAGGCGCGCTGGCAGGGCCGCAGGCGCGAACTGACACTGACGTTCTCCCATGAGACGACGCCACTGGAGACCGGTGGCGGCATCGCACGCGCGCTGACACTGCCCGGCGCTCTGACGGCCGATGACGCCGACGAGACGCCCTTCCTGCTGATCAATGGCGATGTCTGGTGCGATGTGGATCTCGAGGCGCTGATGACCCAGGCACTGGCCAGCCAGACTCAGTGCCTGCCGCCAAGGCCGTTGGCGGGCCTGGTACTGGTGGACAACCCGCCACACCATCCGAGCGGCGACTTCCTGCTGATGCAGGATGGCGAAGTGTGCGACGGCCCCGTGAATGAAGCGGACGAGCGCATGGACAACGCAGACCGCCTGACCTTCTCCGGCGTGTCATGGCTGTCCCCACGCCTGATCCGGCGCGCCCTGCACGAGACGCCGGCTCTGCGAGAGGGTGATGGCGTGTTCAAGCTGGCACCGCTGCTGCGCGATGCCATGCAGCGCGGGGAGGCACGCGGACTGCATCACCGTGGCGAATGGATCGACGTCGGAACGCCGGCAAGACTGGACGAGCTGGACAGGCTGCTCAGCGATCGCCAGGCACATCCGGGGGCATGAGCTCGCAGGCATAAGCTCAGCGCCGGACGTTCCTCCGGCCGCGGGCGCGGCAATGCTATTCTGTGCGCCTTCGTGCGGTCCCGCCTGCGCACCGGTGCACCTCACTGACTCATTGATTCACCGAAGGGAGAGAATTCGTCATGGCAATGAACACCAGCATCAAGTGGACCGATGGTCGCCAGTTCCTCGCGGAATCCGGCAGCGGCCACAGCGTCGTCATGGATGGCAATCCGGAAAATGGCGGACGCAACACCGGCCCGCGCCCGATGGAGATGCTGCTGATGGGGCTGGGCGGCTGCACCAGCTTTGACGTCATCCAGATTCTCGAGAAGGCCCGCCAGCAGGTCACGGACTGCCGCGCAGACCTCACGGCCGAGCGCGCCGATGGCGTGCCCAGCGTCTTCACCAGCATTCACGTCAACTTCGTGGTCACGGGCTACAACCTCAAGGAAGCACAGGTAAAACGCGCCGTGGAGCTGTCCGCCGAAAAGTACTGCAGCGCGTCATTGATGCTCAGCGCCGGTGGCGTCGAGATCACGCACTCCTACGAAGTCATCGACAGCGCCGCCTGATCATCTCCCGGCACTCCCCCTCTGCCACCCGCCGCCATGAGCGATCTGACGGCGGGTGGCAGAGGGGGGACTCACGCCAGCGAGCGACGCTCGACGGGAATTGACGCTGGCGTGTCAGCCCTGCCTGTGCATAATACGCCCCTCAAACCGGTTGTCTTCCCGGTCGCTCCTCGGCCATCGGCCACGAAACGAGCGCCGCAGGACACCTTCTTCGGCCCGATGTTCACCCCTGGATGGCAACGCCACACGGGCGTGATAGAGGCATCGGATGTCATACCACCCTCCCATCTCAAGGAGGCCTGGACGTGAGCGATCAACTCCGCCTTCACGGGTTCAACAACCTCACCAGTTCGTTGAGCTTCAATATCTACGACATCTGCTACGCGCAGACCGAAGAACAGCGTACGGCGTATATCGATTATATCGATGAACTCTACAACGCCGAGCGCCTGACCCAGATACTCAAGGATGTCACCAACATCATCGGTGCCCACGTGCTGAACATCGCACGTCAGGACTACGAGCCGCATGGTGCCAGCGTGACCATCCTGATCGCCGAGCATGAGCTGGAAGAGACGGACCCCGCCCAGACGGAGCCGGGCCCGGGCCCGCTGCCCGAGACGGTCGTCGGCCATCTGGACAAGTCACACGTCACGGTGCACACCTACCCTGAGTCCCACCCGGACAACGGCATCAGCACCTTCCGTCTGGATATCGATGTCTCGACCTGTGGCATGATCAGCCCGCTGAAGGCGCTGAACTATCTGATCCACAGTTTCGACTCCGACATCGTGACCATGGATTACCGCGTGCGCGGCTTCACCCGCGACGTGGATGGCAAGAAGCTGTTCATCGATCACGACATCACCTCGATCCAGGATTACCTGGCGGAAGACACCAAGTGTGCCTACCAGATGGTCGATGTGAACGTGTATCAGGAAAACATGTTCCACACCAAGATGCTGCTCAAGGACTTCGAGCTGGACAACTACCTTTTCGGCACCTCGCGTCGCGAGCTGACCTTCGAGGAAGCCACCAACATCGAAAGCCGTCTGCGTCGCGAAATGCTCGAGATCTTCTACTCGCGCAACTTCGACTGAGCCGGGCACGCCTCGAGGCATGCAAAAGCCCCTGACACCTTTGGGTGTCAGGGGCTTTTTTCTGGCCCGACCACGACTCAACGCTTTCCGTCAGGCCCGGGGTCCGTCTTGCGTTGCGGCGCAGTGGTGCCGGCCTCGTCCAGACGCCGAGCCATCTCGTCATTGACCTCACGCTGGAGCGCCTCACGGCGCTGTTCGCGCTCCGCCAGCGACTCCCCCTGCATCACCGCCACTTCATCGAGCCGGGTGCGCAATTCACGCACCTCGGTCGTCAGCTCGCTGATCTGGTGATAGAGCGCGCGGGTCATGTCGCGCTGGGCACGCGCCGCGCGCGCCTCCTGCTCACTGTCATCCTCGATGAAGATCGAACTGATGTAGGCCGCGAAGCTCCCGAACAGCCCCACGCCTCCCACCATCAACAGCACGGCCACGACCCGCCCCAGGGTGGTGATGGGATAATAGTCCCCATAGCCGACGGTGGTCACCGTCACGACGGCCCACCACAGCGCCTCCTCGGCAGTGTTGATGGGGCTGTCGGGGTTGGGAGTCTCCACCATCAGCATGGTGAGTGCGCCGAAGACCACCAGCAGCACCGTGGCAGTGGCCGCAGAGGCGAACACCCCCTCGGCGCGATTGCGGAACAGCAGCTTCCAGATCATCTCCATCGACTTGATGGCGCGCAGCACTCGCAGTATCTGCACCACGCGAAACAGCCTCGCCCCCTGGAAGAGGCCTGCCGGAATACAGGCCAGCAGGTCGATCCAGCCCCACTTCATGTACTCGCGCTTGCTCTTCGCACTGGCGAACCGCTTGCAGAAATCGACGAAGAAGAACAGGCAGACCACGTAGTCCAT
This sequence comes from Cobetia marina, assembly GCF_001720485.1. Classification (GTDB taxonomy): domain Bacteria; phylum Pseudomonadota; class Gammaproteobacteria; order Pseudomonadales; family Halomonadaceae; genus Cobetia; species Cobetia marina. Next base: position 487,486 of record NZ_CP017114.1, on the reverse strand, counting down.
GTACTGCAGCAGTCGCTGGACCGGAGGCGACAGTTCGAAGATCAGATCCACGACCATCGCACCGATGACATACAGTGACAGCACCAGAATGAACAGCTGAAAGGGCGTGACGCGTTCCTGCATCCGAGGATCTCCGTAAATGGGGCCCAGGAAAGCCTACCCCATCCTCGACGCCCTGACAGTGTGAAGACACCGCTGTCGTGCTTGCGATGATTCATGCGCCCGGTGATTCATGCGTCCGGTGATTCATGCGTTAGCCTCATGCGCCCGCGCTCATGACGTCTTGTCGCGCGACTCGTCGTCACTCGGGGGCTGGAAGGTAGACTGCTCGCTGATGTCTTCCCCACTGATGCGATTCAGAAGCTTGCGCAACTTGTGACGCTGGCGGCGTGATGACAGGCGATTGGAATCCCAGCGCTCCGGTACCAGCGCACATTCTCCATTGGCATCGTGCAGACGGAAGGCACGCTCGACGCCGATCGGGTGGTCTTCACTGCCATAGATGCCGATGATGCTCAGCGTCAGGCGCTGGAATTTCAGCTGCTCATTGCTGGGCCAGTGACCGTCGAGCGAGATGCCATTGCGGCGCGCCATGCGCTCGATGACTTCAGAGAACGTCCCGATATGCAGGAAGTCGCCCGAGCCCAGCGGCCCCTGGCGCGTGGTATCGGAGATACGCCATTCACTGCTGCTGGAAGCCTCCTTCGCGGACTGTTCGCTGTCGCCGTCCTGCTGATTGTCACTTTGCTCGTCACCTTCCTGATAGCTGCGTTCGAACTCGGTGACATCCATCAGCAGGCTGCCATGACTGGTATCTAGCCGGGCGATGATGTGCTCGATGAAGATCGATTCGGCACTCATGTTGCTGACGATGCACAGGCTGTCGATCCCCTTGGACTTGCCGCGATTGATCAGCACGCGCGGGCGCCGCTGGCGACGGAAGTTGTGATACAGCAGCTGTGCGTAGACCAGCCAGATGAAGAACGAGCCGATACTGGCAATCGCCGAGATGGTTTTCGAGTGATTCGCGATCCACTCCATCATGCTGACCTCCCCTGTCAACGTTGTCTGATGCACCCTTTCTTGGGGATGGCGACAGGGGATTGCGAGCATTGATATGGCGTTTAATCACGCCGCGCGAGTCATCGGGACAGGGAATGCCTGAGCCGGACACGAAATGTCTGAGTCAAGATCACTCCCCCAGCAAGGATTGCCAGATGGCGATGACACGCTCGCGGTGCATGGCGATGAGCGGCACCTGTTCGAGATTGATGAGGCTGCCACGCTTTTCCAGCGCGAGGCGGTGGCTGGTATTGCGATAGGCCAGATAGGCCTCGCGCAGTTCACTGGCCTGTTCACCCGGCAGGCGCCCACAGGCCTCCAGCGTCTCGAGCAGTCGCATGTTGTCACTCCATCTCAGAAGCTCCGGCTCCTGATGACTCATCGACAACACGCAGTACTGGGCCAGAAACTCGATATCGACGATGCCTCCCGCATCCTGCTTGAGGTGGAACTGGCCTGCATCCCGGTCCTTGGCGGAACTCCCCAGGTGATCCCGCATCTTGTGGCGCATGGCGACGACTTCCTTGCCCAGGGCATCGGTCTCTCGGGCCTGCCCCAGCACCTCCCGACGTGTCTGCTCAAACGCCAGCGCCAGCGCCGGATCCCCCGCCACGGCACGTGCCCGCACCAGCGCCTGATGCTCCCAGGTCCAGGCCTGGGAAAGCTGGTAATCACGGAAGGAAGCCAGGCTCGAGACCAGCAGTCCGGAGTTGCCGGAAGGCCGCAGGCGCATGTCGACTTCGTAGAGGGCACCGGCCGGAGTCACCGCGGTCAGCAGATGAATGATGCGCTGACCCAGCCGGGTGAAGAACAGCGGGTTGTCGAGGGGGCGCGGGCCATCCGTCTGGCCCTTGCTGGCGGCATCGTGCAGGAAGACCAGATCCAGATCCGAGCCATAGCCCAGCTCGATGCCCCCCAGCTTGCCGTAGCCGACGATCACGAAGCAGCCGCTCAGACTGTCCCCGGTGATCGGCTGGCCATCCCGCCCCAGCGGAAAGCCGTGCTTGCGGGTCAGGGTCTTCCAGGCCATCGCCAGCACCTGCTCGAGGATCACCTCGGCGATGAAGGTCAGATAATCGCTCACCTTCATCAGCGGGCGCGCCCCCGCGATGTCGGAGGCCGCGACGTGCAGCACCTGGGCGTGCCGGAAGACGCGCAGCGCCTCGAGCAACGCCTCTTCATCATCTTCGGGGATGCGTGACAGCGCGATGCGCAGCTCATCGGCCAGACGCACCTTGTCGGCGGGCGAGTAGAGATTGTGCGGGTGCAGCAGCTCGTCCAGCAGCACCGGATAGCGCGCCAGCTGCTCGGCAATCCAGGGGCTCGCCGCACACAGGCGCATCAACTGCGTCAGTGCATCAGGATTCTCGCGCAGCAGCGCCAGGTAGGCCGTGCGACGCAACACGGCCTCGATCAGCGGCAGCACACGCTCCAGCACGCGACTGGCATCATGCTCGCCGGGCTTTTCCGGATCGCCCGCCGCCGAGCCCAGCGCCTGCAGCAGTGAGGGCATCAAGGCATCCAGACGATCAAAACCGATGCGCTGCATCCCCTGCACTGCCCGTGAGCGACGCAGGCTGTTCAGGCGCCGCAGACTCTCGTCGGGCGCCTCGAATCCGCTTTCGGCGAGCAGCTCCCGACCCTCTTCCACCGTCAGCTCATCACGCCACAGGGCACGCCACTCATCGAGTGCCTGCTGCCCTTCGGGCGGTTCGGTTTCCTCGTCTTCCGGCGCGGCGATCACGTTGTCGAAGTGCAGCCGGATGCGAGCGCGCACCTCTTCGAGTCGCTCGGTGAGCGCCTCCCAGTCCGGCAGCTGCATCGCCAGCGCGAGACGCTCGCGCCCCAGCGGGTCCAGCGGCAATGTCTGGGTCTGGCGGTCGGCCTGCGCCTGCAGGGCATGCTCAAGATCACGCAGGAAGACGTAATCCGGCACCAGCTCATCCACGACCGCCTGTGGCAGCAGGCCAAGCTCGGGCAGTCGCGCGAAGGCTGTCTTGAGTGAGGTGGCCTGCAGTTCCGACTCGCGGCCACCGCGGATCAACTGGAAGGCCTGGGCGACGAATTCCACTTCGCGAATGCCACCGGACCCCAGCTTGATGTTGTCAGAGAGCCCGCGGCGCTTGACCTCGCGATTGATCATCCCCTTCATCTCGCGCAGGGATTCGATGGCGCCGAAGTCCAGATACTTGCGGTAGACGAAGGGTCGCAGATGCGCGATCAGTCGCTCGCCCGCGGTGATGCTGCCGGCCACTGGACGCGCCTTGAGCATCGCGTAGCGCTCCCATTCACGCCCCTGATCCTGGTAGTAGCTGGCCAGCATCGAGAAGCTGCCCACCAGTGGGCCGCCGTCCCCCAGCGGCCGCAGGCGCATGTCGACGCGGAACACGAAGCCATCGGCGGTCATCGCATCCAGCGCCGCGATCAACTTCTGGCCCAGCCGCGTGAAATATTCCTGGTGATCCAGCGACTTGCGCCCGCCCGTCGTCTCGCCCTTGTCGGGGAAGGCGAAGATCAAGTCGATATCGGAGGACAGGTTGAGCTCTCCGGCCCCCAGCTTGCCCATGCCGAGCACCACCAACCGCTGCGGCTCTCCGAAGCGATCCGCTGCCGGGCGGCCATAGCGCGGTTCAAGAAAGGCCTCCAGCCACCCCAGCGCACCTTCAAGCGAGACCTCGGCCAGTCGCGAGACCGCGCCCGCCGTGTCCCACATGCCCGTGCCATTGAGATCACGCCAGATGATGCCCAGCATGCGCAGCTGGCGGAAACGCCGCAGCACCTGCTGCATCGCCTTTTCATCCTCGGCGGCCGACAGCCCCTCCGTCAGCCGTACGCTCAATTCCCGTGGCGGCAAGGCGCGTTCAAGCTCGCCGCTCTCGATCAGTTCGGCCAGAAGCTCAGGGCGACGGCACAGGGTATCGAGAGCGAAGTCCGACAGCGTGACCAGACGGGCGAGCTCGAGACGTTGCTGCGCCCCCAGCGCCAGAAACGTCGCCACGGGCGAGCTGGCATCGCCGCGCATCTCGCTGAGGCTCCGGGCCTGCATCAGGCTCTCGTTCAGACGCTCCCGTGCGGCGCCGGCAGCCTCCTCCAGTGTCTGGCGACTGTGCTCGGATTGCTGGCCGAGCAGCGACTCCAGCGGCAGGAAGTCTGCCGGCAGCGGGAGATCCGCTGACGGGCGGGAAGAGTGGGGTGATGAGGCGGGGGCGTTGTCGGGCATGGTCGTCTCCTTCGATCCGACCTTCAGCATAACGGAGGCAGAGGGGACATGACACGGCCATGCCCCACAGGCGATATGCCCTATCCGAACAGCTTGTCGTAGAGCAGCGTGCCCCAGGTCAGGCCCGCGAAGATCAGACCGAGCATCACCGCTGCCGAGCCCATGTCCTTGGCGCGCCCGGACAGTTCATGAAACTCCGGGCCGATGCGATCGATCGCGCACTCCACCGCGGAATTGAGCAGCTCGACCATCAACACGATCAGGATGGAGCCGACCAGCAGCAGCCACTCGATGTGCGATTCCCCGATCCACCAGGCGAACGGCAAGAGTAGCGCGCACAGGATCAATTCCTGCCGGAAGGCTTCTTCATTGCGCCAGGCCGCCTTGAGCCCCTTGAGAGAGTAACGCGCGGAGTGCTTGAGGTGGGTCAGGCCGGTATGCCGTGATTTCATCTTCGGGTCTCGTGCAGACGCAGCACGGTGGCTGCAGAGGCCGATCTTTCAATCGGACGATGACGTTTACCAAAAACACGTCTCGGGGAGAGCTGCCAGCACACCGGCTGGCGACCTCGCAGCGCTAGCTGCGCGGTTTTCACGACCAAAGGCTACCCGAGACCTCATCACCGAGCATGCTCTAATACCGCCAGGCGCTCGATGACGGCGGCGATGATAGCAAAGCCCGCGATGTTGCGGCATTGCCGATACTGTCATCCAACAACAACAAGTCAACGCCCGGGAACTGCCCATGCCTTCCTCATCTCACGACACACGCCAGACACTCGGTCACGGACTGGCGCGCAACTTCCTCGGCCAATCGCCGCGCTGGTACAAGCAGTTGATGTGCCTGTTCCTGATCACCAATCCGCTGCTGCTGTGGTTCAGCGGCCCTCAGGGTGGGGTGATCGTCGGCTGGCTGTTGCTGGGCGAGTTCATCTTCACGCTGGCCATGGCGCTCAAGTGCTACCCGCTGCAACCCGGCGGCCTGCTGGCGATCGAGGCCGTCGCCATCGGCATGGCCTCCCCGGATGCCATCATGCAGGAGATGGAGCGCAATCTGCCGGTGATCCTGCTGTTGATGTTCATGGTGGCAGGCATCTACTTCATGAAGCCGTTGCTGCTCTATACCTTCACCAAGATCATTCTCGGCGTGCGCTCCAAGACCTGGCTGTCGCTGATGTTCTGTCTGGCCAGCGCCCTGCTGTCCGCCTTCCTGGATGCCTTGACCGTGACCGCGGTGATCATCGGTATCGCGGTGGGCTTCTACTCCGTCTATCACAAGGTGGCGTCAGGCAAGAATTTCGATACCCAGCATGATCACGCCAACGACATCAGTGTCGAGGCGATCCATAGCGAAGATCTCGAGGACTTCCGTGGTTTCCTGCGCTCGCTGTTGATGCATGGTGCCGTCGGTACCGCGCTGGGGGGCGTCAGCACCATGATCGGCGAGCCGCAGAATCTGGTGATCGCCAAGGCCGCCGAGTGGGATTTCCTGTCCTTCTTCCTGCAGATGGCCCCCGTCACCCTTCCCACCTTCTTCGCCGGACTTGCGCTGTGCGTGCTGCTGGAACGCGGCCGCTGGTTCGGCTATGGCCAACGCCTGCCTGCCAGCGTCCGCCGGATTCTCGAGGACTATGATCGCCACCAGGATGCGCGCCGCACCCCGCGCGAGCGCGCAGCGTTGATCGTGCAGGGGGTGGTGGCCATCCTGCTGGTCCTGTCACTGGCGCTGCATCTGGCCGAGGTCGGGCTGATCGGGCTGGCGGTGATCATCCTGTTGACCGCCGGCAACGGCATCACCGATGAGCATCAGATCGGACGCGCCTTCCAGGAAGCGCTGCCCTTCACGTCACTGCTGGTGGTGTTCTTCACCATCGTCGCCGTCATCCACGAGCAGCATCTGTTCCAGCCCTTCATCCAATGGGTGCTCAGTCTGCCGATGGAGGACCAGGCGGGGGCGCTGTTCCTCGCCAACGGACTGCTGTCCGCCATCTCGGACAATGTCTTCGTGGCGACGGTATACATCACTCAGGTAAAGAACGAGTACCTGGCGGGCAACATCAGTCGTGAGCATTTCCATGCGCTGGCGGTGGCGGTCAACACCGGCACCAACCTGCCAAGCGTGGCGACCCCCAATGGTCAGGCGGCGTTCCTGTTCCTGCTCACCTCGGCCATCGCCCCGCTGGTCCGGCTGTCCTACGGGCGCATGGTATGGATGGCGCTGCCCTATACCGTGCTGATGACCCTGGTCGGCCTGGCCACCGTGCGCAGCTTCATCTGATCAGCGGCCCCGGTTGCGTCAGTCTCATCCCAATGTCGAGGTCTCGGGACTTCCCCGCGGCGTCGCTTGCAGGCACTGTGAGACCGAGCGTCTCACGCCAGACGCCCTGACACCTTCACGCAGGAAGAGCGCCAACACCAACGCCAATCACGAGGAGACTGCCATGTCCCGCGCACTGATGCTGCACGACGAGACCCCACGCGCCCGAGTCGTCGAACTCTCCGATGATCAGCTACCCGACCTGCCTGTCACGGTGGCCATCGAGCGTTCCGGCCTCAATTACAAGGATGCGCTGGCCATCACCGGCCGTGGCAAGATCGTGCGCGAGCTGCCCTTCGTGCCGGGCATCGATTTCGCGGGACGTGTCGAGGCCTCCGATTCGCCGGACTTCCAGCCAGGCGACGAGGTCATCCTGACCGGCTGGGGCGTGGGCGAGCGTCATTGGGGCGGACTGGCCGAGCGCATGCGCGTCAAGCCCGAGTGGCTGGTCAAGCGCCCCGCGAACCTGAGCGCCGAACAGGCCATGGCCTTCGGCACGGCGGGCCTGACTGCCATGCTGTGCGTGATGCGTCTCGAAGAGGCCGGCCTGACGCCCCAGCAAGGCCCGGTGATCGTCACCGGTGCCACTGGCGGGGTCGGCAGCTGGGCAGTGCAGATGCTGGCCGAGCAGGGCTTCGAGGTCCACGCGGTCAGCGGCAAGGCCGAGCAGCGTGAGTGGCTCGAGTCACTGGGTGCGAGCGAGGTCCATCTGCGCAGCGATTTCGAGGAGAAGGGCCGTCCGCTGGAGAAGAGCCGCTGGGCCGGTGCCGTGGATACCGCCGGTGGCCAGGTACTGGCCAACCTGCTGGCGCAGATGCATTACGATGGCAAGGTGGCGGCCGTGGGACTCGCGGCGGGCGCCGACCTGCCCACCAGCGTGATGCCATTCATCCTGCGCGGCGTCTCATTGCTTGGCGTCGACAGCGTGATGATCAATGCCGAGCGTCGCCAGCAGGTGTGGCAACGCCTGGCCGAGGTCTCCAGCGAGCTGCACGCGCGGATGCAGCTGGAGACGGTGGGACTGGATGACATCGCGGCACGTGCCGAGGCCATGATCGACGGCAACATCAGTGGCCGCGTACTGCTGGATCCCGCCCGCTGACATGCCGGCGCGCACCACGAATCGCAGCCGATCACGGAAAAAATGCGTCATTGCCTCGAAAATTGCGCCAAGTCATTGATTGTTGCGGTGCAATACGCTGTTTGAGGTTAGCCAAGGCGGCCTCACGACGCTATGCTCTAGGCATCTCGTTACGCCCTGTCGAGCGTCCCGAGTGCCCTCCCCTCAGCCATGCCGGGCGTGTGGAGGATCACCCCGCCTTCGGGCGGGGTTTTTTGTGCCTGTCACACAGGCCATGAAGACGAAAGCCCCCGCCAGCTGGCGGGGGCTTTCGTGTCATGCAGTCACGGCCGATGGATCAATTGCGCTCGATCATCGCGGTCAGGTCCTCCGCGACCGGATCCAGCACCTGCGGCCAGGAAAGATACGGCACGGCGGCACGCCCGTTGACCATCACGGCAAAGGCTCCCCAGCGGCCTGTCTGGGTGCGGAAGTAGCCCGAGATTGCGCGCACCGGCACAGGATTGTTGAGCGTTCCCGTCTTGACCATCACGTGATTGCGGAAGGTCTCGCTGCCGCGCCGAATGAAGCGCATCGGACCATTGGCCGGTGCCTGAAGCCCAGCAACGAAAGTGGGGAACAGGGCCGGACGGTGGTACATGCTGTCGAGCAACGCGATCAGACCATTGACGCTGGTACGGTTCTGCGAGGTCAGACCACTGCCTGAATACAGCGTCAGCGGGCCGTGACCCGGGATCGCGCTGGCGAAGGTCTCAAGCTTGGCGCCTCCCTGACGCAGCGTGGCCTGACTGCCACCGACCAGTGCCAATGTCAGCTGGTCGGCCATGAAGTTGTTGGAGTAGTTGAGCATCCGCGTCAACAGCTCCTGCATCGGCTTGCCCTCGACACTCCCCAGCTGTACCGCACTGGAAGGCGGCGCCGTGGTGGTGGTGTCCACGCCGCCCGTGACCGCGATGCCGGCACGCGCCAGCATGTCGCGCATCAGCTCGCCGGTATACAGCGCCGGATTGGACACGGCACGGTAGATGCTGCGCGGCTGGCTGTCGGCGGCGATGGTGCCACTGACGACCAACGTATCGCGCCCGTTGCTGGTGGTACGCCGCGCATTGAGGGCATTCTTTCCGCCGGCCGCGACGGTGGTGACCTGATTGTCGAAGATCTCGGTGGGCTGGGTCGTGTCACAGCTGGCAAGTCGCGCCGGCGCCTGACTGCCCGCCCCCGGCATCACCTTCACGCACCAGCTGGCATAGTTGCTGGCCGCTGACGACAGCAGCGCATCATAGGCGTTGCTCGAGCGACGCGAGGCATTGCAGCGATCGGTACTGATGCATGGCACCGGCCCGAAACGCCACTGACTGACCAGCAGGCGTCCCTCGATGCGCCGGATGCCTCTGAAGCGCAGCTCTTCGGTCAGGCGCCACAGTTCTTCACTGGTCAATGCCGGGTCACCACTGCCCTCGAGCACCAGATCGCCGGTCAACACGCCGTCATTGATCGAGCCCGTGCTGCGCAGACGTGTGGAGAAGCGATACTGCGGCCCGAAACGGTCCAGCGCCGCGCCAGCGATATAGAGCTTGGACAACGATGCGGGCGTCAATTGCAGGCCGGGATCGACCGAGGCCAGCGTCTCGCCGGTGTCCAGCATGCGAGCCTGGGCACTGACGATGAAGCCCTTGTCAGCCAGGCGAGTGAGGTTGTCGAACCCGGCTGCCTGCGCCGGCCCGGTCGCCACCAGGGTAGCGCCGGCGGCGATGGCCAGTCCGCGCAGCGAGCGCGTGAAGCGCAGCGGCATTCCCGACACCGCGGGGTGTGCCGCTGCCTTGAACGGGCGAAGCAGTGAAGAGAGCAACGTGGGCAGCAACGCAGGTCGCGCAGAGGTTGGTGCAGTGCGAAGTAGAGGCATGAGGCATCCAGTGACGTCGTCGGTGAGCATCCATGTCACAGCCGGATTGGCGCCGTGATGCCTCTAGCTTAATGAGGAGTGGCGCTGGAAAACAGATGCAGGACGGCAACTCCCCCCACGATCATCGCCAGACCCAGGATCGCCGGCAGGTCCGGCATCTCGCGATAGACCACCGCGCCGAACAGGGTGACCAGCACGATCCCCAGTCCAGACCACACCGCATAGGTGACGCCCAGCGGCAGGTCCCGCAGCACCAGCGTCAGAAGATAGAAGGCGATGCCGTACCCCACCACCACGATCAGGCTGGGGCCGAGTCGCGAAAAGGACTCGGAGGCCTTGAGCGCACTGGTCGCGATGACCTCTGCCAGTATTGCCAGCGCCAGAAAGACATAACTCATCGACTCACCTCATGGAATGTGGTGACGGGTGCTTCCGCTCACGGGCAGCCTTGCGTGCCAGCAGGCGGGTCATGACCGCGTCGAACAGTGGATTGAAGATCATGGCCCAGACAAGGAAGAAGGCCACGAAACCAAGGTCCAGCAACAGTGCCTGCCATAGCCCGATCTCCAGCCAGGCCGCGACGAGGAAGACCGTCACCAGCACCAGCCCCAGCTCGAAGCCGAGTGCCTGGGTGATGCGCTGAAGCATATTGCGCTGGCGAGTCGGTACCCAGCGGTCGAACATCCAGTTCCAGACCGTACTCCAGATCACGGCCAGCGTGGACATCACCACGGCCAGGCTCCCCATGCTCGCCAGATCATGCCCCGTCAACATGGCGGACAGCGGGGCCACGATCAGAATGCCGCCCAGCTCCAGCAACCCAGCTTGTGCCAATCGCTCTTTGTTGGAACGCATCACCGAGACTCCTGCTCAGACTTCGCACATGATGCCGTGCGGCTGTGCGAGGTGGATATGTCAGGCATTCTAGAGGTCATGGAGATGGATGAAAGTTAGTATCCATCTAGTATTCAGATGGATCGAGGCAAGAGGCAAGGCAATGAACTGGACACTGGAACAGCTGACGACGCTGCGTTGCGTGGCGGAAACGGGGTCTTTCTCTGCCGCGGCACGTCGTCTGGGCCGTGCGCAGTCCGCCGTCAGCACCGCCATCGCCAATCTGGAGATGGACCTGGGCTGCGAACTGTTCGATCGCACCCCGCGTACCCCCATCCTGACACCTGCAGGCAAGGCACTGCTGCACGAAGCCAATAGCGTACTGGTGCAATGCCAACGCCTGGAGGCCCGTGCACGCACCCTCAGCGAGGGCCTGGAAGCCAGCCTGACTTTGGCGATCGATGAAGCGCTGGTGGAGATGCCACCCGTGATGGAAGTACTGGAAAAGATGGCGGTGCAGTATCCGACACTGACACTGAATCTGCTCAATGGGGCTCAGGATGAAGTGGCGCGCTGGGTGGAGCAGCACGAGGCCAACCTCGGCATCCTGTTCTGCCAGCCGCTCTGCGCCATGGCACTGGAGCGGGAGGCTCTGGGACGACTGGAGCAGGTGCTGATCGTCGCCCGCGACCATCCCCTGGCACAGCTCGAGAGCCCGACCCACAGCGATCTGGCGGATCACCGTCAATTGATGATCGGTCAGCGTCAGCAGCTGGGCCCCGGCCAGGAAGCTCCTCGTTCACAGCGTTTCTGGCAGCTCAACAGCTTCTATGCCATGGCGGAACTGACGACACGTGGCCTGGGCTGGGCACAGGTGCCACGCCACATCGCCCATTACCCGCCCTTCCAGAAGCGGCTGGCGATACTGGACCTGAGTGCACTGGGCGCCACCGCCGATATCGATATCGAATTGATCTCGCGACGTGACAGCCCCCGCGGCCCTGCCGCCAGCTGGCTGCGCCAATCACTGCGCGACACCTTCCGTGACAGTCACGCCGCCATCGCCAACCAGAACCTGCCGCCGGCATGACACGCCTCACACCTGCAGGGGGTAACGCTCAGGCGTGTGCTCGAGCTGGCATTCAAGGCGCCACAGCGCCTGACCGGACTCATGATACTTGCGCTCGAAGTGGGTCAGATAATCGCCGTGCGGGACAAAGGCCTCTGCCGTCACCTCGACACCGGTGGCATGACCGATGGCCTGAGCGAATTCCAGTGCGTAGATCTGCCAGTTGGTGCGCAACTCGAGCCGACCGCCCAATGCCATGATGATCGGAAATACCGGATGGCCTTGCCAGCGCATCTTGAGGTGACGCGCCTTGGGATAGGGATTGGGATACAGCAGGGTGTGATGAGCCGGCGCCCAGCCTGCCGCCAGTGCGAGACGCCAGAAATCAACGAGATCAGCACGTACCAGCAACGCGTTGTCCGGAAGCTCGCCGTGCTTGCGAGTGAGGCGGTCCTCGCTGCGATCGACCCCGATCACCGCATGATCCGGATGGGCCAGTGCCAGCAGGCGGGTCGAGCGCCCGACGCCACAGCCGCTGTCCAGCCACAAGGGCTTGTCCTGTTCCGCCAGCCAGCGTTGCGCCTGTTCAAACGCCTCACGCGTGTGCTCCGCGACTGGCTTGCGAAGCGGATTTGCCATCGCACGGCGTACGCGCCGCTCGATGTCCTCGTGGGGGCCGGTCTGGGGAGAGTCGATCTGACGGGAGTTGGCGTACATCGGAATTCCGGTGGCAGGCGAGCAGAAAATGGACGAGGGAATTCTAGCAGATTCCTCTTTCGGGAATCCGCCGCGCCCCGCTCGGTCTGGCGGCAAGCGCCGGCAGGCAATGCACAAAAAAAGGCGCATGCCTCTCGGCACGCGCCTACACCAACTCTAGCGACTCAAACAGCCCCTGAAGCATCTCATCCGTCACGTCCATAATCAAACAAACGATTGATCTTTTTTCGTGACCCAGGACCTCGGTGGAATGGCCTACCCTGCAACGCAGGATATCGCACAGTGTTCGCAGCGAGTCCTCGCTAGCGCCGCAGCCTGAGAGCAGGGTGCATGACGCCTGTATTGAGGGGGTGTTATCATCGCGGCATCATTTGGACGAATGCCCGCAGAGGCGTCGCCCAGACCAACGACTCACAGCATTTTTCACGAGGAAAGCGGCTTGTCACACTTACCGGTGATCGTCGGCATGGGCGGAGTCAACGCCGCCGGCAGGACTTCGGGTCATCAAGCCTTCCGGCGCACGGTGCTCGAGACTCTGTCGGAGACGGACCGCCAGGAGACCCTGCTGGGCCTTGCATCGCTCATGAATCTCGCCCGCTGCGACGAGCAGGGTCAGTGGTTCGATGCCGAAGGCCAGCCCGCCGAGCCACAGGCACTCGCGGCTCGTCTGGAAGAGCAGGTACTGGCACATTCCCTGATTCGTCGCATCGAAGACGAACGCTTCAATGACGCCGGGATTCCCGCCAACCGCCAGTCACGCCTGACGTTGACCGAGGACCTGAGCTTCACCCTGCGCAGCCGCCAGCTGCCGGAGCAGCCACCCGCCGCGTGGCAGATCCGCGAGCTGGACAATCGTCGCGTCGAAGTCACGGTACCGGCAGGCGAATTCGATGTCCTGCTGCCGGACAACCGCAGGGCACTGGTCCGCGCCGCCGGTCAGCTGCCCAGCGGCTTCGCGCCGGAGCAGCTCTACCGCAGCGTGCATCACCCTCGCGGCCTGTCGATGACGATCTTCGGCGCCAGCGATTGCCTCGGCGACAGCGGACTTGACTGGGACTCGCTGCGCGACAGCCTCGACCCCGACGACATTGCCGTCTATGCCGGCAACTCGATCGGCCAGATGGACACTGAAGGCTGGGGCGGACTGATGAAGTCCTTCGTGGCCGGCGAGCGCGCCACCTCCAAGCAGATGCCGCTGGGCTATGCCCAGATGCCGGCCGACTTCCTGAATGCCTATGTGCTTGGCAATGTCGGGGGAGCCGGTGCCGCGATGGGTGCCTGCGCCAGTTTCCTCTACAACCTGAAGCTGGGCCTGAATGACATCCGCAGCGGACGCCGTCGCGTGGTGATGGTAGGCACGGCGGATGCGCCCATCACGCCGGAAGTCATTGAAGGGTTCCGCAGCATGGGAGCGCTGGCCGATGACGAGAGCCTCAAGGCCCTCGATGCGCTGGAAGTCCTCACTGACAGCGATTACCAGAAAGCCTGCCGTCCCTTTGCGCGCAACTGCGGTTTCACCATCGCCGAAGCGACCCAGTTCGTGATTCTGATGGCGGACGAGCTGGCGCTGGAGACCGGCGCTCGCATCCTGGGCAGTGTCCCGGATGTCTTCGTCAATGCGGATGGCTGGAAGCGGTCCATCTCGGCACCGGGCGTCGGCAATTACATCACGCTGAGCAAGGCGGTGGCGCTGGCGCGAGACATCGTCGGCGATGAAGGCGTACGCCAGCGCAGTTTCGTGCATGCACACGCCACCTCCACACCGAAGAACCGCACGACCGAATCCCATGTGCTCAACGAAGTGGCGCGGGCCAACGGTATCGAAGCATGGCCTGTCGTGGCGGTGAAGACCTTCGTCGGCCACAGCCAGGGCAGCGCGGCGGGTGATCAGACGGTCTCGGCACTCGGCAGCATGACCACCGGCATTCTGCCGGGCATTCCGACGCTGGATGCCATCGCCGAAGACGTGCATCACAGCCATCTCGACATCCGACGCGAAGCTCGCGAATTCTCGGCCGATGTCGCCTTCATCAATGCCAAGGGATTCGGTGGCAACAACGCCAGCGGCGTGGTGCTGTCGGCCGATGTCACGCTGAAGCTGCTGACAGCGCGACATGGTGACGACGCCCTGGCGGCCTGGCGTGAGCGCAGCGGCCTCTGTGAGCAGCGTCGGGCGGACTATCTGGACAAGGCGCAGCGCGGTGAATTCACGCCGACCTACCGCTTCGGCGAGGGTGTGCTGGAAGGGCCGGAGCTTGAGATCACTGATCGCGAGATCCGCATTCCGGGATACGCGAAAGCCGTCTCTCTCAAGGTCGACAACCCCTTCGGGTCACTCTAGCGACACCTCGTGAGCGACTGCCGTGAAGAGCGCTCCCCCAGCCTGCTGGCCACAGCAAGGCTGGGGGTTCTACACTCGGACTGGCCACCAGCTTTCGCTCGTTGCCCGCAGGCGTCTTGCACCAAGACCAGAGCACAGGCTTCTCACCCTTCGTCGTCCATTGCAGCAAGGCCGTCCGCGATGGCCCGCTGATAGAGCACGAGTTCGTCATGCCCAAGAACATTGCCGTCTACCCCGGCACCTTCGATCCGATCACCAATGGCCATACCGACCTGATCGAGCGTGGTGCTCGCCTGTTCGACAAGGTCATCGTCGCGGTAGCCTACAGCCCGAGCAAGCAACCCGCCCTTCCACTGGAACTGCGCATCGAGCTTGCCCGACAGATTCTCTCGCATCTCGACAATGTCGAGGTCATCGGCTTCAGTTGTCTGCTGACGGAGCTGCTGGAACAGCAGAATGCGCGTATCATTCTGCGCGGCCTGCGCGCGGTATCCGACTTCGAGTACGAGCTGCAACTGGCCAACATGAACCGGGCACAGGCGCCGCACGTCGACAGCCTGTTCCTGACCCCGGAACTGCAGAACTCCTATATTTCATCGACCATCGTGCGCGAAATCTCGCGACACGGGGGTGATGTGTCGCGTCTGGTGCACCCGATAGTGGCCGAGGCTCTTGCCAGCCACTTCAATCCGCCCGGCGCCGACACCGCCACAAGCTGAGGACACCACCATGGCCCTGATCATCACTGATGAGTGCATCAACTGCGACGTCTGCGAGCCGGAATGTCCCAATGGCGCCATCTCGCCGGGTGAAGAGATCTATGTCATCGACCCGGACCTGTGCACCGAGTGCGTCGGCCACTTCGATGAGCCGCAATGCCAGCAGGTCTGCCCGGTTGACTGCATCCCGCTCGACCCGGCCAACAAGGAAAGCCAGGAAGAGTTGATGGAGAAGTACCAGATCATCACGGCAGCGCTGGGCAACTGACCTGCACCTGCCCGCCACCACGAGCGCCTGCCCCGGTCAGGCGCTCGTGGTGGCCTGGCACTCCTGCAACGCCGGTAGAAGCCATGTCCTGATTCCCTCCTTGGCAGCATTCCTCTCCCTCCTGTCCTGTCGCCTCTCCTTTCTCCTCCCGCTTGCTCGTCTCTCTTCTATTGTTTTCTCCCTTCTCTCTTCTCTCTTCACTGGCTTTTCAACCTCTTCCATCCTGCGTGCTTCGCGATGTGCGATGACCGCACGAGTCTCAATGCCAGCGGTCAGCCGCTGACACCGTGCAGGACGGCTCGCCTTGCGCGACTCCCCGGGAGGCAGGCGCCTCGCACTTTCATCAGCGATAAAGAATATGATGGTGGATAGCGCGACTATCGGTTAATTTCTGTTAGTACACAGTAACAGAAGTATTCTATCCTGTAGGGATACAGTCACCGATCGCCCTTCACGCGCACGGAATGCACATGTCATCACGCCAACTGCCGTCAGCCCTGAAAATGCCAGCCTTCAAAGCCCATACTCCACTTCCCGCCTCGGGATTGGTCGGTCTGGCCGGAATGCTGGTCTTGATGGTGCTGCTGATCCTGCTGCCACGCCCCGATATCTTCACGTCAGTCGCGCAATACCTCATCCCGCATTCACTGCTTGAGATCGGTGCGGTACTGGTCGCCTCGATGGCGGCCATCTCCATCTTCCAGGGCCATCGCAGCACGGTCCCCGTCAGCTTCGTGGTGATGGGCTGTGCCTTTCTGCTCTCGGCCTTCTTCGACCTGATTCATATCTTCAGCTATGACGGCATGCCGAACTTCGTCAGTGAGGCGTCGGTACAGAAAGCCATCCACTTCTGGCTGGCGGGGCGGACGGCCTTCGTCGTGGCGCTGCTGGCACCCTGCCTGATCACCTCACGCCCGATGACGCGCCGCCGGCTGCCACTGGCGTTCGTCTTGACGCTTGTCATTGGCCTGCTGGTCAGCTGGGTAGGGCTCTATCATCTTGACTACCTCCCCGCGACCTTCATCCCCGGAAGCGGCCTGACGGCGTGGAAGATCGGTTACGAATGGGTACTGGCGATCGGATCCCTGATCGCCGCGATCCTGCTGCTCAGCTCCCGACGTCTGCCCGAGGGCACCAACATCAGCTGGCTGGCCGTCGCCGCGCTTGCCACTGGCCTCTCGGAGCTCTGCTTCACCCTGTATGCCACTGCCCACGACGTCTTCAATCTCCTGGGGCACCTGTACAAGGTGGCCGCCTACGGCATGCTCTACCACGCCATCTATTCCTCACGCCTGGTCTACCCCTACCAGCGACTCAAGGACATGAGCAGTGCGCTGGCAGAAGCGGAACAGCGCTGGCAGTTCGCGCTGGAAGGTTCAGGCGCCGGTGTCTGGGACTGGAAGCAGGACAGCGATCAGGTCTTCTACTCTCCGCAGTGGAAAGCCACGCTGGGCTATGAAGAAGAGGACATCGGCAGCAGCTTCGACGAATGGAAATCGCGCATACACCCTGACGACATGCAGCGGACGCTGGAAGACCTCAAGCAACACTTCGAGGGGCACAGCGTCGAGTACCGCAACGAGCATCGCATGCTGACCCGCAGCGGCGAATGGAAGTGGATTCTGGATCAGGGAAGAGTCGTCGAACGCTCACCGGACGGTCGACCATTGCGCATGATCGGCACTCACAGCGATATCGACTGGATCAAGGAACAGCAGCAACGCCTGATCACCAGTCGGGCACGGCTGCGCTCCATCTACCATTCGGCCCCCGTGGGCATCATCGTGGCAGATTGCAGCGGCACCATCGTCGATGCCAACTCCGCCATGCACAACCTGCTGGGCAGAGGTGAAGCCGAGCTCTTCCAGCAGTCCCTCTGGGGGCTGTTCTCCCTCGAGGAAGTCAGTCGCCTGAAGCGTGCCTGGGGGCAACTCCAGCGCGAGGGCGGCAACTTCCAGGACGAATACCACATGCAGACCGCGCGCGGGCATCTGTTCTGGGCGGAAGTCACCCTTACTCCGCTTGAAGGCGAGGATCGCACCCTGGTACTGGTCAACAACATCGAGGACCGTCGCCGCGCCATCGAATTGCTGGAGGAGAACGCGACGCTCTATCAGGAAGTCTTCAGTACCGGCAACGCCATCAAGCTGCTGATCGACCCGGAACTGGCTGAAATCATCGATGCCAACCCGGTCGCCGCCGATTTCTACGGCTACAGCATCGGTGAGATGTGTGGCATGCCCCTGGGACGCATCAACGTGCTGGCAAGCCAGACGCTCTCGAAGCGCATCCGTTCGGTGGTCAACCGTACTGACAACCACTTTGAAGCCAGCCATCAGCTGGCCAACGGCGAACTGCGTGACGTCGAGATCTTCACAGGCCCGGTTGACCTCAATGGCCGCACCCTGCTGTTTTCGATCGTGCACGACATCACGGATCGCAAACGCGCGCAACGAGACCTCCAGATCGCCAATCTCAAGCTGTCGCGCCTCTCGGAAAGCCGCACCCAGATCCATCATCTTTCGGAACGCCTGTTGACCTGCTCACGACTGGACGAGATCGTCACCCAGCTCAATGTGCGCCTGCCCAGCCTGTTCGCCGGCTGCGAGGGCACGCTGCAACTGGCAGATCCGGCGGATCACCAGCAGAAGACACATATCCAGTGGGGGACGGCTCCCACGGAAGTCTGCGTACTCAATCACTCACTGAGCGTCGGGGATACGGTGATCGGTAACTTCACGCTGCAGATCCCCTCTGACAGCGAGAGTCAGGAGCACCTCCGCCCGCTGGCAGAGGACGTCTGTCAATTGATCATGCTGGCGCTGGCTGACCTGCAACTGAAACAGGGGCTGGCCCATGAGGCACGTCGGGACACCCTCACTCGACTCTACAATCGCCGGCATCTGGATGAAGTGCTGCCACAGAAACTGGCAGAAGCCAGCATCGGCAACCCCCTTTCACTGGTAGTTCTGGATCTGGACAACTTCAAACAGGTCAACGATACCTACGGTCATGAGATGGGGGACCAGGTTCTGTCTCGCCTCGCCAGCATCATCCGCGAGTCGCTGCGCAGCTCGGATGAAGCCTGCCGTTATGGTGGGGAAGAGTTCGTCATTCTGATGCCGGGGGCCAGCGCTGCCGTGACACGCGCACGCGTCGAAGCCATCCTTGAAGCCTTCCGGGAAGAAAGTTTCGAGCATGACACCCTGGGACAGCTGACAGGGCTGAGCTTCTCCGCCGGCGTCGCCAATGCTCCCCACGACAGTCAGTCGACCGACACGTTGTTCAGCATGGCCGACAACGCGCTCTATCAGGCCAAGCGCTCGGGCCGTCAACGCGTTCTGTGCTTCAACAATCTGCCCCCCACCGAAGACCGTCGAGTCACGTCCTCTCCCAGATGAGGCCTCGTGATATTGCAGCGCTCGAGTTCAGCCTCTTTCCGCTGACCTCAAAGACGACACCGCCGGCCATGATGGCCGGCGGTGTCGTGTGCGGGGTCTTGTCACATTCCTGCATGGCTCTGGACAGGCGATGCTTCAAGTCGCCCCCCAGCGGGAGTCAGTCCCAGTCAACACGCGTCGTCTTGCAGCCAAGGCAGCGCGCGAAGGTTGCCTGCGCCGGTGTAGCCACCAGCACACGAGCAGTCTCATCGATATTCTGCCCCATGGCCGCGAACGGAGCCGAAACGACAAACAGCGCTGCCCCCACGACCGTCGTCGCCAACAGCAGAGGGCGCCCGACAAGCGCATCAGCCACCATCATGCCGGCACTCGGAGTATCATCCCCCTGCTCGCTGGGCAACTCGATGGCATAGGCGGGAGATGCCAGCATCAGTGTCATGCCCGCAGCCGCGATTCCGTTGCGCAGCCACATGCCCGACTGAAAAATCATGGATTTCATGCTCAGGTCCCTTGCGTATGGACGCTCCAAGCGTCCCTGTTATGAGTCTATACACTGGGGCAAGCACCACCAGCGTCTGACAAGCCGTGTCATCCATCTCACGTTCTCTAGATTAGCGCTCCGAAAGCCATACGCCCAGCTCTCTACCCTCATGCTGTGGTCAACGCCAACGGACTCACGCCGCGTCACCCGCGCTGCTCCTTTTACTGATTCAGCATCACCCACTACGGCAACGATCCCCAATGACCGATTCTTCACGACAAGCCGACCCCTCTTCTCCATCGGCCGCTCGCACCGACCGCCATCTCTGGCAGCTCGCCTGGCCGATCATCCTTTCCAATATCTCGGTGCCGTTGCTCGGACTGGTGGATACCGCCGTGGTCGGGCATCTGGAAGATGCGATCTATCTGGGTGCCGTCACGCTGGGCGCGGTGCTGTTCAGCTTCCTTTATTGGGGCTTCGGCTTCCTGCGCATGGGCACGACCGGCATGACGGCCCAGGCACATGGCCGTGGCGATCACGACCGGCTGCGAACGCTGCTCGGACAGGGCATTCTGCTGGCACTGGCCATCGGCATGCTGCTGATGCTGCTCGGCTCGCCGCTCATTTCGCTGGGCCTGGGCTTGATGGAGGCCAGCGAGACCACTCGCGCACTGGCCCATGACTACGCCAGCATTCGCCTGTGGTCGGCACCCGCCGTACTGATCAATTACGTGATACTGGGCTGGTTTCTGGGCCTGGGGAATTCACGGGTGACGCTGGGTATCCTGGTGCTGACCAATGTGCTCAATATCGTGCTGGATCTCGCCTTCGTCCCAGGCCTGGGGATGACCAGTGATGGCGTGGCCCTGGCCAGTGTGATCGCGGATTACTGCGGGTTGGCGGCCGGCCTGTGGCTGGTGTCACGTCAACTCTCCCGCATGCCGGGTCACAGTGATCGCGCCGCCCTGTTATCACTGTCCGCCTGGAGCGTACTGATCCGCGTCAATCAGCACCTCTTCGTGCGCACCCTGTGTCTATTGGGCGCCACGGCCTATTTCACGTCCCAGGGAGCCAGCTTCGGGGACGAGACTCTGGCGGCCAATGCCGTGCTGCTGCAATTCGTGATGATCACGTCCTACGGGCTCGATGGTTTCGCGCAGGCTGCTGAATCCGAGGTCGGCCGCGCCGTGGGACAGGGAGACTGGCAGCGCTTCACTCGCAGCGTCAGGGCGGCTACGCGCTTCTCGTTGGTCACTGCCGCCGCCGCAAGCCTGCTGCTATGGCTCCTTGGCCCGCAGATGATCGCCCTGCTTACGGACCTGCCCGAGGTACGACAACTGGCAATCACCTATCTGCCCTGGATGGTCGCCATGCCGTTGGTGGCCGTATGGAGCTACCTGCTGGACGGGATCTTCATCGGTGCCACGGCGACACGTGAAATGCGCAATACGCTGGTGGTCTCCCTGCTGGCATTCATCGGACTGTGGCCCCTGCTCGAGAGCTTCGGAAATCATGGCCTGTGGCTGGCGTTCCTGCTGTTTACCAGCGTTCGTTCTGTCGTGCTCGGCGGCTACTATCTGCATCATCGCCGTCACCACTGGCGCTGAACCCTATCGAGCAGAGCACGCCCTGTGTTGATCCAGCGATGAAGTGCTCGCCAGGCGCACCGGAACCCTACCCCTCGACCATCGCGCGATACTCTACTGCTATCGGATAGACTAATGTGAGCATGCCAACCCAACTCCCATACCGATAAAAAGCCACAGGGAGCATCACATGCTGCAATCGCTATCCCGGCCAGCCGTCAAGCTGGTCGAGCGCTATCTACCTGACCCCTATATCTTCGTATTGCTGTTGACCGTCGTCGCGGCCGCAGCCGCCATGCTGATCGAGCAACGCTCCCCCGCCGAGGTAATGCGCTACTGGGGCGATGGCTTCTGGAATCTGCTGACCTTCTCCATGCAGATGCTGCTGGTATTGATCTCGGGGTTCATGCTCGCCAATACGCCGCCGGTGAAGAAGGGCCTGGCCAGCATCGCCTCGCTGGCCAGAACGCCTGGCAGTGCCATCATGCTGGTCACCTTCGTCTCGCTGATCGCCAGCTGGATCAACTGGGGCTTCGGACTAGTGATCGGTGCACTGTTCGCCAAGCAGCTGGCCAAGATGATCAAGGTGGATTACCGGCTGCTGATCGCCAGCGCCTACTCAGGTTTCGTGATCTGGCATGCGGGCATCTCGGGCTCGATTCCGCTGACCATCGCCACCGCGGGCCACTTCACCGAGGAGAGCATCGGCATCGTGCCCACCTCGGACACCATCTTTGCCTTCTTCAATATCGCCATCGTCGCGGCGCTGCTGCTGATCATGCCGCTGGTCAATCGCGCCATGATGCCCTTCGAGAAGGAAAGCGTGTACGTGGATCCGGCCCTGCTGGAGGAAAAGCCCACCGAGATCAGCGACCAGCCTCGTCCCGCCGAGCGTCTCGAGAACTCACCGATCCTCGCCTGGGTCGTGGGGCTGTTCGGCCTCGCCTGGCTGGTGGATCACTTCGTGATTCGTGGCGGTGGCCTGAATCTCAACGTGATCAACTTCAGCTTCCTGTTCCTGGCCATCGTGCTGCATAGCACGCCGCGCAAGCTGCTGGACAGTCTGAACGAGGCCATCAAGGGCGGCGCCGGTATCGTCATCCAGTTCCCCTTCTATGCCGGCATCATGGCCATCATGGTGCAGTCCGGACTGGCGACTACCCTCTCCGAGGGATTCGTGTCGATCGCCAGCGCCGAGAGCCTGCCGTTTTGGTCCTTCATCAGTGCCGGTATCGTCAATCTGTTCGTACCTTCCGGTGGTGGGCAGTGGGCGGTTCAGGCACCGGTCATGATTCCTGCCGCCCAGGCATTGGGTGCCGACCTGCCACGCGTCGCGATGGCCGTCGCCTGGGGCGATGCCTGGACCAACATGCTGCAGCCTTTCTGGGCACTGCCTGTCCTGGCCATCGCGGGCCTGAAGGCCAAGGACATCATGGGGTTCTGTCTGGTGCAGCTGCTGGTGACCGGTATCATCATCTCACTGGGGCTGACCCTTCTATGAGAAGGTCGCCGTGACGAAATATCTCTGACGAGACGTTCGAACGCCACGACTCCCGGCCCCTCACAACGTCATGCCACCTGGCCCCCGGGGAGTGATTCCTCGGGGGCCAGGTCGTTCAGAGAGTGCTGATATGCCGCTCACAGGGTGCCAAGTGACGCCGAATCCCTCAGACTGTCAGGGACAAGAATCATCCCGCTCCGATCCCCGTCCCCAGGGTCACTCGAGCCTTTCTGACCCTGACTCGCTCATCAAGGATTCCTGCATGAATGACACCCAGCCTGATCAGGCCACCCTCAATGACGCCCTCCCCGGTCAGCACCAGTTGATCATGACCGAGTTGATGACACCGGACATGGCCAACTTCAGCGGCAAGGTGCACGGTGGCGCTATTCTCAAGAAGCTGGATGAAGTCGCCTACGCCTGTGCCAGCCGCTACAGCGGCAGCTACGTCGTCACTCTGTCGGTGGACCAGGTGCGCTTCAAGCAGCCGATTCACGTCGGCGAGCTGGTGACCTTCCTGGCCTCCGTCAATCATGTCGGCCGCTCCTCGATGGAAATCGGCATCAAGGTCGTCGCCGAGTCCATCCAGGGTCGCCTGATTCGTCATACCAACAGCTGCTACCTGACCATGGTCGCGGTGGATCCGGACGGCAATCCGGTTCCGGTGCCGCCACTGAACCTGGAAACCCAGGAGCAGAAACTGCGCTTCCACAAGGCCGCGATTCGCAAGAAGCTGCGCAAGCAGGCCGAGGAAGAGGAAAAGCGCCAGGAATCGATGGAATTCTGAAACACCGATCTCGAAAGCCAGTGCAAGATGCGGAGTGCGAGGTAGTCGCCACGTGGCGATACTGGGCGGAACTCCGTCACAGCGAGACGAACGATGACTCCTTCACGAGCGGCACAAGACGCCATCTGGCAACGCCTGCTGGCTCGCCAGTCGATTGCCGGTGAGTCATTGCGCTATGGCGTGATCACCACCGGCATCTTCTGCCGTATCGGCTGTCCCTCACCGCCTCCACGGCGTGACAATGTCAGGTTCTTCCCTGACACCCGCGCCGCGCATGCAGCCGGGCTGCGCGCGTGCCGTCGCTGTCACCCAGAGACGGATTCATCCTCGGACAACCGCGATATCCCCGACATGCCACACTGGCTCATCGCCGTCTGTCGGCAACTGGAAGCCGCTGTCGCCGAGAGCCGGCCGACACCGTCACTGAGCCGTCTGGCCATCCTCACGGGCCTTGGCAGCTCTCACCTTCAGCGCCGCTTCAAGGCCTGGCTCGGCCTGTCGCCCAGCGACTATGCCAGCGGACTGCGCCAGCTGCGCTTTCATGATCTGCTCGAACAAGGGCGCGGTGTCACCGACGCCATCCTCACGGCAGGCTATCGCTCCACCAGCCGTGCCCATGCACGCGCCGGCGGCATGACGCCCAGCGCTCGTTCGAAAGGAGGCAGTGGCGAGACACTATTGGCGATGCACTGGCCATGCAGTTTCGGTATGCCCGAGCATCACTGCTGGCTGAGCGCCGCGCTCAGTGAACGTGGAGTGGTGGCCATCCAGCTGACGGATAGCCGTGATGCTGGGCAGAGTGCTCTGGAAGCTCGTCTGCCAGAGGCTGACTGGCAACAGGTGACACCCGACGACGAGGCAGGGCAATCACTGCATGCAATGCTCGGTGCGCGCCTGCTGGCACTCTGCGAGACTCCACAGACGAGCCAGGCGCTCTTCATCGAGCTGCCGCTGGATGTCCGCGGTACCGCATTTCAGCTGCGTGTCTGGCAGCAACTGAATACCACCCTGAGCGGCGAGACCCTGACCTACCGGCAACTGGCTGAAGCTCTGGGGCGACCCACTGCCAGCCGCGCCGTCGCCAATGCCTGCGGTGCCAACCCCCTCGCCCTGCTGACGCCCTGCCACCGCGTGGTGCGTGGCGATGGTGGTCTCGGTGGCTATCGCTGGGGAGTGGAACTCAAGCAGGCAAGGCTGGCTCAGGAGGCCGAATCCTCCGGCAGATCATGAGGCCCGCGGCTAGAGCGTCGTGCAACGCAACGGCGGCGGGGCATGCAGCACCTCACGGACGATCTCCAGGGCCCGCGTCAGGACCTCACGACTCTCGGCGGCACTCAGGCACAGCCGCAATGCCTGTGGTGGAGGTTCATTGCCGACACAGAAAGGCTCGGCACTGGTGACATGTACCCCGCGCCGAGCCAATGACTCGACCACAGCCTGGCTACGCTGCCCTTCGGGTAGCACCAGCCACAGATCGAACGATGAAGGCCGCGAAGAGAGCGTCCACTCCCCCAGCAGAGTACGTGCCAGTCGCTGGCGCGCCCGCATCTCCTCCACCTGCCAGTCCACCAGCTGTGTCGCATTGCCACTGGTCAGCCAGGCGCAGACCGTTTCCATCAGCAGCGGTGCCACCATCCAGCTGTGACTGCGCAGCACCGCGCCAATCCGGGACAGCACTTCCACCGGGGCGCGCAATACGCCCAGACGCAGACCGCCAGCCAGCAATTTGGAGGTACTGAAGACATACAGGGTGCGCTCAGGTGCCATCTGATAGAGACGAGTCCCGCACTCCTCCCTCGGCAGATACTGCACGCCGTCTTCCAGAATCCAGAAATCGTGCTGGCGCGCAAGGGCAACCAGCGCCTCTCGCCGTGCGTGGGACAGCTGCGCCGCCCCCGGATTGTTCTGCTCGGCCATCACGTAGACCATCCTGGGCACCTGCTGGCGACACAGCCGCGCCAGAGCCTCGACATCCATGCCCTCCTCATCCAGCGGTACTCGCAGCAGCTTCAGGCCCCGCTCAGCACTCGCGGCGATCAGTCCGGGGTAGGTCAGCGCTCCCGTGACCACCGCCTCTCCGGGGGCCAGCAAGGCCGACAGCGCGAGAGTAATGCCATTCTGCCCTCCCTGCGTCAGCATCAGCTCCTCGGGGTCGACCGGCATGCCGAGCTCGCTCATCCAGCTCGCCAGCAATTGGCGATGACTGCCCACCCCGAATTCATTCTGGTATTCGACACTCCGCACCAATGCCTCGGGGGAGTGGCTGATCGCGGTCAGCGCCGCCGCCATCCCCTGCTGCCGCGCCGGATGCGGCGGTGGCAGGCTCATGGTGAGATCCATCACACCAGAGGATGCCGAAAGGGAGTCATCCGACTCCGCCGCGATCCCGAATGATGGCCTGGCATGCAAGGCATGTCCGAAGCGCCTGTCGGGCACAGGCCCCGCGCTGACCGGCGCATTGACGTAGGTTCCGCTCCCCACACGCGCCCTGACCAACCCATGTCGCTCGGCCTCGGCATAGCCGCGTGTCACGGTACCGATCGTCACGCCCAGCGCATCCGCAAGTCGGCGTTGCGGCGGCAGTCGCTCATCCTCCTTGAGCAGGCCTGAGGCGATATCGAGGCGGATGGCCTCCGCCAGCGCACGATAGCGCGGCAGGGTGGGATCAAGTGTCGGAGTCCATATTGTCATGGTGACAAAAAACCTGTTGACGGTAATTGTCATCAGATTATGCTCAAAACATGGCACCAACAAGCCATAAAATGCTGGAACGTGCCGACATCCATCACAATTGCACCCATACAATAATGCGGCATCACGCCAACGCCCCACACGCTGAAGGACACCCATGGAATCCCTCGCCTTTCTTGCCCCAGCCACGCTCTACATGCTGTCGATGACCCTGACACCGGGGCCCAACAACGTCATGCTGACGGCTTCCGGAGCCAATCATGGCTATTGGCGCACCCTGCCGCATATCTTCGGCATCATGATCGGCTGCCTGGTGCTGTTCATCGGCATCGCGCTGGGACTGGGACTGGTCTTCGAGCGCTACCCCATCGTGCAGACACTGCTCAAGGTGTTGGGGAGTGGCTATCTGCTCTATCTGGCCTGGAAGATTGCCATGGCCCCACCACCCGACCTGTCGAGCCGACAGGATGCACGGCCGATGAGCTTTCTGGCAGCCGCGCTGTTCCAGTTCGCCAACCCCAAGGCCTGGGTCATGGGTATCGCGCTGATGGCGGGCTTTCTCCCGGAAGACGGGCCGGTGTGGCTCAACGCGATCCTGCTGGCGAGCTTCGCGGAACTGGTGGCGCTGCCCTGCATCTCCCTGTGGGCAGGCTTCGGCACCGCCATCGGGCGTCTGCTGAATACCGATCGCGCCTGGAGGATCTTCAACCGCGTGATGGGGGCACTGACGGCCTCCTGCGTCATCTTCATCCTGGGCTGATCGTCGCTGGCCTGCGAGGGACGGCAGTACATCACGGATATCGAACACTGTTCGCATCACCACTGTTTTCCCTCGCGATGTTCGCTAGACTGTCAGGACGCTTTTTACACGCCTGCACAGGATGCTCCTCCATGCTGACGCTCTATGGTGATCGCCGCTCCGGTAACTGCTACAAGGTCGAGCTGCTGCTGCACCTTCTCGAACGCCATCACCATTACATCGAAGTCGACATTCTGGCCGGCGATACTCGCACGCCGGAATTCCTGACCCGCAACGTCAATGGCAAGATCCCGCTGCTGGAGCTGCATCGCGGTGAGACACTGTCAGAGTCCAACGCCATCCTGAACTACCTCGCCGATGGCAGCGATTATCTGCCGAGTGACCCCTTCCTGCGTGCCAAGGTGCTGCAGTGGCAGTTCTTCGAGCAATACAGCCATGAGCCCTACATCGCCACTGCCCGCTTCATCAATCGCTACCTCGGCCTGCCCGAGGAACGCCGTGACGAGTACGCCGCCAAGCAGGAGGGCGGCAAGCGTGCCCTGCGGGTGATGGAGCACCATCTCGCCGAACATGACTGGCTGGTAGGGGATCAGTTCACGATCGCCGACATTTCCCTTTATGCTTATACGCATGTCGCTGATGAAGGCGGTTTCGCGCTGGATGATTATCCTGCCATACAGGCGTGGCTGGCACGTGTCGCGGCGCGCCCGGGCCATTTCGATATCCCGCGCGACTGATATCCTCTCCAGCTGGCAGCCCCAGCGACCACCGGCTCACCTTCCATGACAGGCTCGTCGATGCTACCCGTCACCTATCGCCCCATGACACCCGCCGACCACTCGGCCTTCATGCACATGATGGAGGCCACCCCGGGGGTGGTGATCCGCAAGGCGGATGAGTATGCCGCCGTCGAGCGCTATCTGATCCGCAACCCCGGCATGAGCCACTTGGCCTTCTCCGGCGTGCGGCTGGTGGGATGTGCCATGTCCGGGCATGATGGCAAGCGCGGCTACCTGCAACATGTGATGACGGCCCCGGACATGCGAGGCCAGGGGATCGCGAGAACATTGGTCGAGCGCTGCCTGGACGCCCTGGCACAGGAAGGCATCGACAAGGTGCACCTGGATACCCTGCATGACAATCATGAGGCCCACCGCTTCTGGGAGCGTCTGGGCTGGGCGAATCGCAATGCCGAGATCGTGCGCTTCTCGCGCCTGCTGGTGGACGACCCCAACGCCTGACCTCTCTCGCTGATTTCCCGCAACCCTCGCTGAGCAAGGAGCTCTGACGTGCAATTTCTCGAAAATGATGACCTCGGCAAGTTGATCCTGCGCCTGACTCTGGGACTGCTGTTGCTGTTCCACGGCCTCTCGAAACTGCTCGGTGATGGCGGCACGTTGAGCTGGATCGCCGGCGAGCTGGAGAAGATGGGGATACCAGGCGTGGTGGCCTATGGGGTCTACATCGGCGAGATCATTGCGCCCATCATGCTCATCCTCGGCGTGCACGCCCGCATCGCCGGCCTGATCGTCGTCGCCAACATGCTGTTCGCCATTGCGGTGGCTCACATGGGGCAGCTGCTGAGCCTGTCATCGTCCGGTGGCTGGGCATTGGAACTGCAAGGCTTCTTCCTCGCCAGCGCACTGGCCGTCGTCTTTCTCGGCAGTGGCCGCTTCGCGGTGCAGGAGGACTGATGGCCGACGTCGTCACTGCCAGCACCTATTGCGAGAATGCTCCCCAGCACCCGATTCATGGTCCCTATCATGATCACGAATACGGCTTCCCGGTCAGCGATGACCGGGTACTGTTCGAGCGTTTCGTGCTGGAGATCAACCAGGCCGGCCTCTCCTGGCTGACGGTACTCAAGAAGCGCGAGGCCTTTCGCGAGGCCTACGAGAATTACGATATCGCGCGTATCGCCGCCTATGGAGATGAAGAGCGCGCGCGCCTGTTGAGCGATGCCGGCATCATCCGCAACCGCCTCAAGGTCAATGCCGTGATCCACAACGCGGGCGTGGTACTGCAGATGAAGGACTCGCACGGCAGCTTTCTCCAATGGCTGGATGCCCATCATCCGCAACCCTTGTCCGCCTGGGTCAAGCTGTTCAAGAAGACCTTCCGCTTCACTGGTCCCGAGATCGTCAACGAGCTGCTGATGAGCTGCGGCTATCTGCCGGGCTGTCATCGTGACGACTGTCCGGTACAGGCTCGCGTGCTGGACGCCGGCCCGCGCTGGGCCGAGCCGGGTGCCCTGGAGGCGATCCATGCGGATGCCTGACACCAGCTCGTCCTCTTCACTCCCCCTTCCCTCTCGCAGGTAGCCCGCCGATGGACTCCCTTACCCAGATCTGCCTCGGAGCCGCCGTGGGCGGTGCCGTCATGGCGCCCGCCATCCGACACTTGCCCGTCGAAAGACGCGGCGCTGCCATCCGTTATGCATTGCTCGGTGGAGCGGCACTCGGCACCCTGCCCGATCTCGACGTGATGATCGATTACGGCGACGCCGTCGCCAATTACACCCATCATCGCGGCTTCAGCCATTCCCTGCCGGTGCTGGGGCTGCTGGGCATTCTGCTCGGCTGGCTGCTCGCCCGTCTTCCACGCCTGGCACCATTGGGGCGTGGCCGCCTGATCGCCTACTGCCTGCTGTGCCTGATCACGCACCCGCTGCTGGATGCCTTCACCACCTATGGCACCCAGCTGCTGTGGCCATGGCCAAGCCGACCGGTGAGCCTGGCCAGCATCTTCATCATCGACCCGCTCTACGCCCTGCCGCTGCTGATCACCGGCCTGTGGGTCGCCATACGCGGCCACGCAGGACGATTGCTGGTCACTGGCCTGATGCTCTCGAGCCTCTATCTCGGCTGGGGGCTGGCCGCCAAGAGCTGGGTGGAACATCGCATGGCGCCGGTATTGGCCAGTCAGGGATTCGCGGACGCCCCACGCATGGTGCAGCCCACGCCCTTCAACAGCCTGCTATGGCGGGTCAGCGTGGTCACGCCGCTGGCGGATCACGAGTGGATGGTCGGTGTCTTCGATTCCGACGAGCAATTGATGGCACTGGCGCGACGGGATTTCCCGCGCCAGCCAGCGCTGGATGCCGAGGTCGGGAAGCTTGAGGATGGACAGCGTCTGCGCTGGTTCGCCGCGCCCTACCTGCGGGCGAGCCGCGAGCGGACATCAGAGGGTGAGACGCTGCTGGCGGTGACCGATACCCGCCTGGGCTCGCCCGGCTACCACCCCTTCCGTTTCGCGCTGGCCCGCCAGACCAGCACACGTGAATGGCATTCTCTGGACGACAGCCAGCGACTGCCCAGTCAGCGTGTCGATCGCGCTGCCTTGCTGAGCCTCTGGCAAGCCATCCATGACCCGGCATCTCGCATGCAGCCAGGCCAGCGCACCGTCTCTGCCACGCCCTCCAGCCCCTCGGCCGAGACAAGATAAAGCGCCGCTGATGAAGGCCCAAGAGACGACAACGCCCGCCATGGAAGCCATGGCGGGCGTTGTCGTCTCAGTACTGCGGACAGGATCAGCCGAGGTACTTGATCATCACCCCAGCGGCCACCGCCGAGCCGATCACACCGGCCACGTTCGGCCCCATCGCGTGCATCAGCAGGAAGTTGTGCGGGTTGTACTCGAGCCCGACCTTGTTGGAGACACGTGCCGCCATCGGTACCGCCGAGACACCGGCCGACCCGATCAGCGGATTGATCGGCGTCTTAGAGACCTTGTTCATCAGCTTGGCCATCAGTACCCCGCAGGCCGTGCCGATACCGAAGGCGACCACGCCGAGGGCCAGAATGCCCAGCGTCTCCACCGCCAGAAACTTGTCGGCCTGCAGCTTGGAGCCCACCGACAGTCCCAGGAAGATGGTAGTGATGTTGATCAGCGCGTTCTGGGCGGTATCCGACAGACGCTCCACCACACCGCACTCGCGCATCAGGTTACCGAAGCAGAACATGCCCAGCAGCGGTGCGGCGTCCGGCAGCAGCATCGCCACCATGATCAACAGCACCAGCGGGAACAGGATCTTCTCGGTCTTGGAGACCGGACGCAGCTGCGTCATCACCAGGCTGCGTTCCTTGGCGGTGGTCAGCGCGCGCATGATCGGCGGCTGGATCATCGGCACCAGTGCCATGTAGGAGTAGGACGCCACGGCGATCGCCCCCAGCAGCTCCGGTGCCAGCAGACTGGCGACGTAGATGGAGGTCGGGCCGTCCGCACCACCGATGATGCCGATGGCCGCCGATTGCTGCAGGCTGAAGTCCATCAGGCCCATCGAGGTCAACGCCACCGCGCCCAACAGCGTCGCGAAGATGCCGAACTGCGCCGCCGCCCCGAGGAACAGGGTCTTGGGGTTGGCCAGCAACGGGCCGAAATCCGTCATCGCCCCCACGCCCATGAAGATCACCAACGGCGCGATGCCGGAAGCGATCGCCACGCTGTAGAAGCTGTACAGCATGCCGTTGGAGAAGCCACCATCCAGCGCCATGTTGCTGGCCTGCTGCTTGAGCACTGCGGGAATCTCGCCATGCAGTGCCTGCTCCACCGCGTGACGCGCCTCATCCAGCGGCAGGCTGGCGATGTTGACGTTGAGCAGATTGGCCATCGAAGCCAGCAGCTCCGGCTTGCCGAGATGCGCCGCCTGCTCGGCAGCAGACAGCGCCAGTCCGGCTTCCGGAATGTTGGCCAGAATGCCGCCGAAGCCGATCGGCACCAGCAGCAGGGGTTCGAAGTTCTTGCGGATCGCCAGATAAAGCAGGCCAAGGCCGATGACGATCATCGCCAGCTGGCCGAAGCTCATGTTGTAGAGCCCCGAGCCGTGCCAGAGGTTGAGTATCTTGTCCATGTCGTGTCGCCTTGCAGAGGAGCATCACCGACCGGCCCGTCGTACATGCCGACGGGCCGGACACACCGGCTCAGAGGGTGATCAGAACGTCGCCGACACTGACACTGTCGCCTTCCTTGACCTTCACCGCGGAGACGGTACCGGCCTGGTGGGCACGGATCTCGGTCTCCATCTTCATGGCCTCGAGAATGATCACGACATCTCCTTCCGCCACGCTGTCACCGACGGCGACATTGACCTTGAAGATGTTGCCCGCCAACGGCGCATTCACCGGCTCACCGGAGGCGGCCTGGGCGGCAGGTGCCGCGGCTGCCGGAGCCGATGCCGCAGGCTCGCTGGCCTGCACCTGGGTGATGTCTCCGCCTTCGGCAACCTCGACGACATACTGCTTGCCGTTGACGTTCAGGGTGTAGGTCTGCGGGCCGCTCGACGCGCCTTGAGCACTGACGGCCGGAGCACTAGAGACCGGCGCTGCGGCGGCCTTGGATGCCTTGTCATCGACAGCCTGCGGGGCGGGCTCGAAGGCATCCGGGTTGCCACGGTTGCGCAGGAACTTGAGGCCGATCTGCGGGAAGAGTGCATAGGTCAGCACGTCATCGGTCTCGCGTTCGCCGCTCTCCAGCGCGATACCTTCCTCCCTGGCCTTGCCCTTGAGCTCCTCACGCAGACGCTCCATCTCCGGCGTCAGGTTGTCTGCCGGGCGGCAGGTGATCGGCTCGGCGCCTTCCAGCACGCGGGACTGAAGTTCGCTGTCGAAGGGTGCCGGCGCCGCGCCATATTCCCCCTTGAGCAGCGCCTGCACTTCCTTGGAGATCGACTTGTAGCGCTCGCCCATCATCACGTTCATCACCGACTGGGTGCCGACGATCTGTGAGGTCGGGGTCACCAGCGGGATATAGCCCAGGTCCTTGCGTACGCGCGGAATCTCGGCGAGCACGTCATCCAGCTTGTCACCGGCGCCCTGCTCCTTGAGCTGGCCTTCCATGTTGGTGAGCATGCCACCCGGCACCTGGGCGACCAGAATGCGCGAGTCGATACCGCGCAGACTGCCCTCGAATGCCGCGTATTTCTTGCGCACTTCGCGGAAGTAGGCCGCGATATCCTCGAGCTTCTCGAGGTCCAGTCCGGTATCGCGCTCGGTGCCTGCCAGCATCGCGACGACCGATTCGGTCGGGCTGTGGCCGTAGGTCATCGACATCGAGGAGATGGAGGTGTCGACGTTGTCGATGCCCGCCTCGATGGCCTTGAGAGCCGTGGCGGTGGAAAGCCCGGTGGTGGCATGGCACTGCATGTGGATCGGGATCGACAGGCTCGCCTTGAGGCGCGAGACCAGCTCGAAGGCGGTATACGGCGTCAGCAGGCCCGCCATGTCCTTGATCGCCAGCGACTGGGCCCCCATGGACTCGATCTTCTGCGCCAGCTCCACCCACATCTCCAGCGTGTGCACGGGGCTCACGGTGTAGGAGATGGTGCCCTGGGCATGCTTGCCCTGATCCAGCACTGCCTTGAGCGGACGCTCGAGGTTGCGCGGGTCATTCATCGCGTCGAAGACACGGAAGACATCGACACCGCTGGTCGCGGCACGCTTGACGAAGGCATCCACCACGTCATCGGCGTAATGACGATAGCCGAGCAGGTTCTGGGCGCGCAGCAGCATCTGCTGCTGAGTCTTGGGCATCGCTTCCTTCAAGGCACGAATGCGCGCCCAGGGGTCTTCGCCCAGGTAGCGGATGCAGGCGTCGAAGGTCGCGCCGCCCCAGCTCTCCAGCGACCAGAAGCCGATGTCGTCCAGCTTGGCGGCGATCGGCAGCATGTCATCGAGGCGCATGCGCGTGGCCAGCAATGACTGATGCGCGTCGCGCAGTACCACATCCGTGATGCCCAGCGGTTGCTTGTCCATGAGTGATCCCTTGTTCTTTATAATGTGGATATCGGGTTCTGCCGTGGTGGCAGGCTTGCCTTTCACTGCGCCTGCCACACAGAATATTGCACTCGAGAGGTGGTCTCCCCACCGGACGGCTCATGATAGAATCGCCGCTTTCTCGCTGCGGTGTCGCTCCGGCGCTCCGAGAGTACCAGCAGCACCGACGACTTCCGCGACATCTCAGTGCTTGTGATGATCCTGGCGAAAGCGGTGAATCGCCGCCGCCATGACAGCCGTCAGTTCGCTGTCATCCTCTGCTGCAGGTGCCGCCGAGACAGGCGCGCGCGTCGTGCGCGGTGCAGCCGGTAGCGGCGCGGGCGCAAAACGGTCCACCAGCTTGGCCATCGCCATCATGGCGACTACCAGCAGACTTAGAAACACGAACACGAACCCCATCCCGAACACCATCAGGTTCAAGCCTTCACCGAGCAGATCATTCTCTTGCATGCCAGTGTCCTCGAGTCATTCTCGTCATCGCGCCAATCAGGGTGCGGCATGAGCGATGATTGCCCATGCCTTCGATGATGCTCGACACGTCCAAGCGTTCACGCCGTTGCGTCGCTGGCCACTGTCGACACCCCATGCAGCGGCATTCAGTGCTTGTTGATCGCTTTAAAGTGCCTGATTCCACGGCAATTGCAATGACACCATCGTTGACCCCACAAGCCCTCGCGCGGGCTGGCCGCATCGGCATCGCGCCGATGGAAGGCGTGATTGATGACATCACGCGCGAATGTCTCACCGGCCTTGGCGGCTATGACTGGTGTGTGACGGAATTCGTGCGCGTGACGCATGTCAAGCTACCGCCTCGCGTCTTCAAGCGTATCTGCCCGGAGCTGCTGGAAGCCTCCCCGACACGGACGGCACGCACACGACACGACACACCGGTCGCATTGCAGCTGTTGGGTGCCGACCCCGAGGCGCTGGGCATCAACGCTCGCGTCGCGGCACGCCTGGGGGCACCCAGCGTCGACATCAACTTCGGCTGCCCGGCCAAGACCGTCAACCGTCACGACGGAGGCGCAGCCCTGCTGCGCTCGCCGGACCGCGTCTTTCGTGCGGTGGAGGGCGTGCGCAATGCCCTCAAGGGCACCGGGGTACCCGTCACGGCCAAGATTCGCCTCGGCTTCAACGACCGTCGCCTGGCACTGGCATGCGCTCAGGCAGCCCAGGCCGGGGGCGCCACGCAGCTGGTCGTGCATGGGCGCACCAAACAGGAAGGCTATCGTCCGCCAGCGCACTGGGAATGGATCGGCAAGATCACGTCCGAACTCTCCATTCCGGTCGTTGCCAATGGGGACATCTGGGACATGCCCTGCTACTGGCGGGCTCGCTCACTGTCCGGCTGTCGCGATGTGATGCTGGGGCGTGCCGCCCTGGCCGACCCCTTCCTCGCGGCGCGCATCAAGCACTGGCAGATGACCGGGGAGTTGCTGCCCGAGACGGACTGGACACAGCGTGCACAGGTGCTGCTCTCCCACGCCGAACGCTGCGCCCATCTGCCTGACAAGGTGATGGTGCCGCTGCTCAAGCAGTGGATGAACATGATGCGCCAGAGCGGCAACGAGGAAGCGGAACGTCGCTTCCAGGCCATCAAGCGCCACAAGGGGCGCGCCGAATTCTTCACCGGTCTGGTTGCAGGTACCTCGCTGGCATTGGCGCCGAGTCTGTTGACATCGGTGACCCGCATGCCGGAATCCGCCGACTTGCCCGCCCTCGCCTGATCCGTCCGAAACAAAAAAAGGCGCCCCTCGCGAAAAGGGCGCCCTAGCGATCGTCCGCCCGAAGGCGTGACATCACAGTCAAGGAAAACGGGGAACTGTCAGACATGACATGAAGGCAAGGATCGAGGCCATGCCGGCTGAGACCGAAGATGCCTGACTTTTCTTCAGACGAAGAAAAACCCGCTTCAGTGAAGCGGGTTTTTCAATTGGCGCGCCCTGGAGGATTCGAACCTCCGACCGCCTGATTCGTAGTCAGGTACTCTATCCAGCTGAGCTAAGGGCGCATAAACCTTGAAATCTGTGGCCTGAGCATTTCAAATGTCTTCAGGACTTGACTTGCGAGTGTTGTGTCTTTCCAACACTGTCTTGCATTGCAGTGGCGCGCCCTGGAGGATTCGAACCTCCGACCGCCTGATTCGTAGTCAGGTACTCTATCCAGCTGAGCTAAGGGCGCATCTTACTGCATTTGTACCTAATGGCGGAGAGAGAGGGATTCGAACCCTCGATAGGGCTATAAACCCTATACTCCCTTAGCAGGGGAGCGCCTTCAGCCACTCGGCCACCTCTCCTCATCAGGTACGGCGCATATCTTACTCATTTGATTGGGCTTTGTCTAGCCCCTGTGTCGATTTTTTGGCTTCGATGCAGAGCATCTCATCACCATTCGACAACAGGCTCGAGGCTGCGCGCCCCCAAGCAATCTCCCCGCATGAACCAGAACATGACGATGGCTAGCCTGTCGTCGCGTCTCGTTCGAGGGAGCGGGAATAATACCCAAGAAGAAGTCGTCTGTCTCCCCCTTTCCAGGAAAAAAGTGAATTTTTTCCTTATGGAACACTGACTTGACGCTCAGCCGCCCATTCAGCTCTGCCTGATGCCTCCGACGCATGCATCTGAGCCTGAACGGATCGAGTCACTCAGGCCGCCAGGACCGGGCAACGCCCAGACCGCACAGACCATATCCCAGAAACACGAACGCCAACCAGGTGGACAGCGTGGTTGGCGTTCGTGTGGTGCTCTCGAGAGTATCCGGAGCCATCTGGTGGGCATGACATGCCATCAGGCGATGGCATCACCATTGTCTTCCTTCTCGCGCTGGATACGCTGATAGATCTCTTCACGATGGACGGCGACGTCCTTGGGTGCGTTGACACCGATTCGCACCTGATTTCCCTTCACACCGAGCACGGTGACGGTGATGTCATCACCAATCATCAGCGTTTCACCTACTCTACGGGTCAGGATGAGCATGACTGATCTCCTTGTCAGTAATTCATACAGCCGGGACGGCAACAGGATTCGAAGTCAGCGACCGGCAGGGACGAGCCGGCCACCGAGGTGCATGAGGCCTGGAGATTATGCGTCATGCATGCTCCGACGGCCAACACCACCCCTTCATATCAACTGAATGACTCGTTGAATGAAAGCACCCGACACACCGGCTCTCCCCCAGAAGGTGCGATCGCCAATGTATCGGGTGCATGAGGCAGGGCCCCTGGCGCTCCTTGCCGGGCCTCACTTCCATGCAGTGCAGTCCCTGGCGGAAGGACGAGCCACCCACGGGTGGCAAGTCACTTCATCTGAGCACCATTGTGCTGATCATTCAATGCAAATCAGGCAGTCTCGTCGCTGACGGCTTCCGCATCCAGGCCGAAGGCGGTGTGCAGTGCACGCACGGCCAGCTCCATGAACTTCTCGTCGATCAGAACGGAGATCTTGATCTCGGACGTGGACACCATGCGGATGTTGATGCCCTCTTCCGCCAGCACGCGGAACATCTTGGAGGCGACACCGGCATGGGAACGCATGCCGACACCGACCAGCGAGACCTTGGCGATATTGTCATCGCCTCTGAGCTCACCGCCGCCGACGGACGGAATGACCGTCTCGTTGAGGATACGCTGGGTCGCCTTGAAGTCGCTCTTGGCCACCGTGAAGGAGAAGTCGGTCGTATTGCCGTCCGGGGAGACGTTCTGGACGATCATGTCGATCTCGATGTTGGAATCGGCGATCGGGCCCAGAATCTTGGAGGCGACACCCGGAATGTCCGGCGTGTTGAGCAGGGTCAGCTTGGCTTCGTTGACATTGAAGGCAATGCCAGAGATCAGCGGTTCTTCCATGTTGTCTTCTTCCTCAGCGACGATCAGGGTACCCGGGCCATCCTCGAAGGAAGACAGCACACGCAGGGGAACATTGTACTTGCCGGCGAATTCCACCGAACGGATCTGCAGGATCTTGGAGCCAAGGCTCGCCATTTCCAGCATTTCCTCGACGGTCACCGTCTCCAGACGACGTGCCTTGGAGCACACACGTGGATCAGTGGTGTAGACACCATCGACATCGGTATAGATCTGACACTCGTCCGCCTTGAGGGCTGCCGCCAGGGCGACGCCGGTGGTATCGGAGCCACCGCGCCCCAGTGTCGTGATATTGCCTTCATCATCGACCCCCTGGAAGCCAGCGACCACCACGACCTTGCCAGCATCGAGGTCTTCGCGCAGGTCATCGGTGTCGATGCGCTGGATACGCGCCTTGGTGTGCGCGCTATCGGTACGAATGCCTACCTGAGCGCCGGTATAGGAGGTCGCGTCGACACCGATCTTCTGCAGTGCCATGGCCAGCAGGGAGATGGTCACCTGCTCACCGGTAGAGACCAGCATGTCCATTTCGCGCGGCGTCGGGTCATCGTTGATCTCGCTGGCGAGACCGATCAGTCGGTTCGTCTCGCCACTCATGGCTGAGACGACCACGACAACCTGATGTCCTTCGTCGCGGAATCGCTTGACCTTCTCGGCGACGGCCTTGATCCGCTCCACCGAGCCGACCGAAGTGCCTCCGAACTTCTGAACGTATAGCGCCATGTGCGTTTCCGTTATCCGTGTCCGTTTGCGTTGTCCCCACATGAGACTCATGCGGGCCCAAAAAGAGGCCGGGTCTCCTCACGAGAAGCCCGGCCTTCATCTTGTCTTCTTACCCCAGCTGGGCGTCTACCCAGGCTGGCACGCCGGCCAGTGCCCCGGGAAGCGATGCGGCATCACTGCCACCGGCCTGCGCCATGTCAGCACGACCACCGCCCTTGCCACCGACCTGCTCAGCCACGTGACGCACCAGATCACCCGCCTTGATGCGCGAGGTCAGATCATCGGTGACGCCCGCAATCAGGCTGACCTTGTCACCATCCGCGACGCCAAGCACCAGAATGCCGGAACCCAGCTTGGATTTCAGGTCATCCATCAGGCCACGCAACTCCTTGCCGGAGACGCCTTCGACCTGCTTGGCCAGCACCTTGAGCCCCTGGACATCCGCGATGTCGCTCAGCATGTCACTGGCAGAAGCGGACGCCAGCTTGGCCTTCAGACGCTCAAGCTCCTTCTCGAGACCGCGGTTGCGCTCAAGCAGACTGGTGACACGCTCCTCGACCTGCTCCGGCTTGGCCTTGAGGCGCTCGCCCAGACGAGTCAGGGTCGCTTCCTGCGCCAGCAGGAAATCACGTGCCGCACGGCCAGTGATGGCTTCGATGCGGCGCACGCCGGAGGCGATGCCAGTCTCGGCGATGATGTGCATCTGACCGATATCACCACTGCGCTTGACGTGAGTCCCACCACACAGCTCGATGGAGAAGGCATCCTGACCGATGGTCAGCACGCGGACCTGCTCACCATACTTGGCATCGAAGAGTGCCGCCGCGCCGCGCGCCTTGGCTTCATCGAGAGTCATGAACTCGATGGTGGTCTCGGCGTTGGCGAGAATCTGCGCATTGACGATGCGCTCGACCTCGGAGAGCTGTTCTGCGGTCATCGCCTCAAAGTGACTGAAGTCGAAGCGCAGGCGCTCGGCCGTCACCAGCGAGCCCTTCTGCTGGACGTGCTCACCCAGCACCTGGCGCAGCGCTTCATGCAGCAGGTGCGTGGCGGAGTGGTTGCGCACGGAGGCAGCACGCAGATCTGCATCGACCTGCGGACGCACCGCGTCGCCCACCGCGAGCGAACCTTCGATCAGCACACCGTGATGCAGATGATGTCCGGCCTGCTTCTGGGTATCACTGACCTGGAAACGGCCGCCCTCCAGATGTAGATAACCGGTATCGCCCGCCTGACCACCGGACTCGCCATAGAACGGCGTGGTATCGAGTACCACGATGCCCTTGGTATCGGCCTCGAGACGCTCGAGCGTATTGCCTTCGCTGTCGAACAGCGCGGTGACGGTCGCCTCACCCTCGAGGTGATCATAGCCGGTGAATTGCGTCTCGCCTTCCAGCGTCAGGTTGGCGGAATAGTCGCCCCCGAAATTGCTGGCAGCACGTGCACGCTCACGCTGAGCTTCCAGCGCGGCCTCGAAACCGGCCTCATCGAGGATCAGTTCGCGCTCGCGGCAGATGTCGGCGGTCAGGTCGTAGGGGAAGCCGTAGGTATCGTAGAGCTTGAAGATGGTTTCGCCGTCGAGGGTATTGCCATCCAGCTCGGCGATGGCCTCCTCGAGCAGCTTCATGCCGTGCTCCAGCGTACGCGCGAACTGCTCCTCTTCCTTGAGCAGCACACGCTCGATCTGCTCACGCGCAGAGCGCAGTTCCGGATAGGCATCGCCCATCTCGGCATCCAGCGCCGCGACCAGCTTGTAGAAGAAGCTGCCGCGCGCGCCCAGCTTGTGACCGTGACGCACGGCACGGCGGATGATGCGACGCAGCACGTAGCCACGCCCTTCGTTGGACGGCAGCACGCCATCGGCGATCAGGAAGGCACACGAACGGATGTGATCCGCCACCACGCGCAGCGAGGGAGTGGTGATGTTGTCATGACCGATGATCTCGGCCGCCGCCGCCAGCAGATTCTGGAACAGGTCGATCTCGTAGTTGGAGTGCACGCCCTGCATCACGGCCGCGACGCGCTCCAGCCCCATGCCGGTATCGATGGACGGCTTGGGCAGCGGGTTCAGCGTGCCTTCGGCATCACGATCGAACTGCATGAAGACCAGGTTCCAGATCTCGATGTAGCGATCGCCATCTTCGTCCGGGCTGCCCGGCGGGCCACCGGCGACGTCTTCACCGTGATCATAGAAGATCTCGGAAGACGGGCCACAGGGGCCGGTGTCGCCCATCTGCCAGAAATTGTCCTCGTCGAGACGCGAGAAGCGGTTCTGATCGATGCCGACCTCGTTGAACCAGATGTCGCGGGCTTCGTCATCGCTGACGTGCACGGTGACCCACAGCTTCTCCTTCGGCAGGCCCAGCTCTTCGGTCAGGAACTTCCAGGCGAACTGGATGGCTTCGCGCTTGAAGTAGTCACCGAAGCTGAAGTTGCCCAGCATCTCGAAGAAGGTGTGGTGACGTGCGGTGTAACCGACGTTGTCCAGGTCATTGTGCTTACCGCCGGCGCGCACGCAGCGCTGTGCCGAGGTGGCACGGCTGTAGCCACGCGGATCACGGCCCAGGAAGACATCCTTGAAGGGCACCATGCCGGCGTTGGTGAACAGCAGGGTCGGGTCGTTGTTCGGCACCAGAGAACTGGTGGGAACGATGGTATGCCCCTGCTTCTCGAAATAGGTCAGGAAGGCGTTTCTGATTTCTGCGCTTTTCATAGAGGTTCCGTAGCGATGTGCGTAAAGACGCTCCGGGGGTCTTCTTCTGCATGACTTCCGCATGGTTTCTGCATGTTCATCCATGTGGGAATGCATGGAGGTGCAATGAAAAGCATGAAAGAAGGCGCCTGCCCCGTGCCGTCGCAAGACGACCTAGTATAACGCCTGTTCGCGCAAGCTAAAGGGGGGGAAATGGCTTGAGTGACCGGTTTGCGCGTTCCGAGCCATTGCCCGGGCAATGGCTGGCCTCACGCCTCGTCTTCCGTCCAGGCGGACTCCATGGCGTAGCGCAACTGCTCGTAGTCGAAGCCGCGCTGGAGCAGGAAGCGCTCTCGGCGCGCACGCTCCTTGTGACCCTCGCCCGCTGAGGAAAAGCGCCTTGCCAACGTCTCGCGCGCCAGCTCGAAGAAGTCCACCGCATCAATATGTCCGAAGGCATCAGGCACCGGATCACAGGCAGCACGCATCACGGCACCTGACGTCTCGTTGTCGATGCCACGCTGGCGCAACTCCTGCTGGATACGCCTGGGGCCCTGCCCCCTCAGCACCCGTGTCCGCAGGAAGCTGGCGGCGAAGCGCTCATCGGATTGCAGGCCTTCCTCGACCAGACGCTCCAGCACTTCCTCGATCAGCAGCTCGACCTCATCACGACTCAAGCGCGTCTCGGCGCCCTCCTCGCCACTCGCGGACTGCTCCGCCAGCGCATCATCGCTGACGGTCTGCAGGTAGTCGCGCTCCTTGAGATAGTCGTGCAGCTCGCGACGGCTGTGCTCGCGGCGTGCCAGACGTGCGATGGCGTCATTGCGGGCACGCCGTTGCGGCGTCATCGCGCCGACATCGAGGGGCTGATAGTCCGGCCCGGCGGTCTCTCTTTCCTGATCGTGCATGTTGGCGCTCCTTTCTGGAGGGGCACCCGAGATGGCGAAATCCCCGGTGCAAAACGCACAGCGCCCGCCACCGAAAACGGGGCGGGCGCTGCAGATCACTGAAAGGCGCTGAAATCAGCGCTCAATGAACACGTTCTCGAGCAGGTCTCAATCGAGATCCAGATCATCTTCATTTTCGGCGACCACTTCTTCCTTGGCCTCTTCCTTGGTTTCCGGAGAAGCCAGCAGCTGGGCGCGAATCTGGCTCTCGATCTCTTCCATGATCGCGGGGTTGTCCTCCAGATACTGGGCGGAGTTGGCCTTGCCCTGACCGATCTTGCTGCCCTGGTAGCTGTACCAGGCACCTGCCTTGCCGACCAGACCACACTGCACGCCCAGATCAATGACCTCACCGGCGTGGTAGATGCCCTTGCCGTAGAGAATCTGGAACTCGGCCTGGCGGAACGGCGGCGCGACCTTGTTCTTCACGACCTTGACGCGAGTCTCGTTACCGGTGACTTCATCGCCGGACTTCACGGAGCCGGTACGACGGATGTCGAGACGGACACTCGAGTAGAACTTCAGCGCGTTACCACCGGTGGTGGTTTCCGGGCTACCGAACATCACCCCGATCTTCATGCGGATCTGGTTGATGAACACCACCATGCAGTTGGCATTCTTGATGTGACCCGTCACCTTGCGCAGCGCCTGGGACATCAGACGCGCCTGCAGGCCGACGTGGGAGTCACCCATCTCACCCTCGATCTCGGCACGCGGCGTCAGGGCTGCCACGGAATCGACGATGATGACGTCGACACCACCGGAACGCACCAGCATGTCGACGATCTCGAGTGCCTGCTCACCGGTATCCGGCTGGGAGACCAGCATCTCGTCCAGATTGACGCCGAGCTTCTCGGCGTAGGACGGAT
Source organism: Cobetia marina (assembly GCF_001720485.1). Taxonomy (GTDB): domain Bacteria; phylum Pseudomonadota; class Gammaproteobacteria; order Pseudomonadales; family Halomonadaceae; genus Cobetia; species Cobetia marina. The sequence goes on along the minus strand of NZ_CP017114.1, from coordinate 444,883 downwards.
CCAGCGCGTGCTCGGCATCGATGAAGGCACACACCTTGCCCTGCTTCTGGGCCTGGGCGATGACCGAGAGCGTCAGTGTCGTCTTGCCCGAGGATTCCGGACCGTAGATCTCGACCACTCGACCGAAAGGCAGGCCACCGATGCCGAGCGCGATATCCAGGCCCAGAGACCCGGTGGATACCGACGGGATGGCCACACGCGGGGCATCGCCCATGCGCATGACGGCGCCCTTGCCGAACTGGCGCTCGATCTGGGACAGCGCCGCGTTCAGCGCCTTGGTACGATTGTCGTCCTGTGCCATGTGGCCTCCTGTCGAACGGCGGCGCCGCATGGGCAACCACCTGAAATAGGAAATTCTCAAGCTTCGGGTGATGCAGAGACTGTCAGCCTAGCGGCTGGGCTGTCATGGCAAAACCCTGTATACATGGACAGTATGATGCCGCATGTTTCATCGTTCTGCCAGTCCGGTGATGCGCTTTTTCAGGCAGCAGTCTCAACGCAGAGGGTTGCATGCGTCTCGAGCCTCACCAGTTCAGCCCTGCCAGGCTTCCACGCATTCGATCAAGCCTTGCAATGCCACCCTCACGGCGGCGTCGCGCACGGCCTGCCGGTCTCCCGGAAAGTGGAAACACCGCGCCTGCTGTCGCGCCTCACTGCCCCATGCCAGCCACACCGTCCCCACGGGCTTTTCTTCACTGCCGCCTCCCGGACCCGCCACACCACTGATTGCCACCCCCAATTCGGCACCGCTGTCACGACACGCTCCCTTGACCATCTCGCGCACGACGGCCTCGGAGACTGCCCCGAAGTCCGCGAGCGATGCTTCGCTGACGCCGAGCAGACGCCGCTTGGCAGCATTCGAGTAGGTCACATAGCCCGCCTCGAAATAGCCGGAGCTACCGGAAATCGCCGTGATCGCGGCACTCACGCCACCCCCGGTGCATGACTCTGCAGCAGTGATCTGGACTCCGCGCGCCAATGCCAGCGCCTGCAGCTGCTCGGCCAGTGCATTCGCATCCGGTGCCTCGGACGTCGTATCCGTCAATCGGGCCATGAACGAACTCCTTTCTAGAAGTGGTCTGAGGAAAAGGGAAGCGAGCAGGAGGCATCACAGGCATTGGAGCCGGCCGTGCCAGTCCGTAGAATATCGCGCATCCCGCATGCCGTGTTCTCGCATGTGCGTCTTTTTCCCATTGCAGTGCAGTCAAGGAAGTCCATGGCCATGGCCAAGAACAGCGCGCCCCAGATGACGCCGATGATGGCGCAGTACATGAAGATCAAACGCGAGCACCCCGGTGTGCTGCTGTTCTATCGCATGGGCGACTTCTATGAGCTGTTCCATGAGGACGCCAAGCGAGCCGCGCAACTGCTCGACATCACCCTGACGGCACGTGGCAGCTCCGGCGGCTCCCCCATTCCCATGGCAGGGGTGCCTTATCACAGCGCCGAGGGTTACCTGGCACGCCTGGTGAAAATGGGCGAATCCGTGGCCATCTGCGAGCAGATCGGCGATCCCGCGACCACCAAGGGCCCCGTCGAGCGCAAGGTGGTGCGCATCGTCACACCGGGCACCCTGCATGACGAGGCGCTTCTGGATGCCAGCCGTGACAATCTGCTGGTGGCGCTGCATCGAGACGGTGAGACCTGGGGCCTGGCGGCACTGGAGCTTTCCTCAGGACGCTTCAGCGTACTGGAAGTCAATGGCGATGAAGAACTGCTGGCCGAGATCCAGCGTCTGTCACCCGCCGAGCTGATGGTCGGCGAGAGTCGTGAACTGCCAAGCAGTCTTGCCTCACGCCCGGGCCTGACCCGTCAGAGTGACTGGCATTTCGACCATGAGACCGCGTTGCGCCTGCTGTGCGATCAGTTCGGCGTTCAGGACCTCAATGGTTTCGGTTGCAGTCATCTGACCTGCGCGGTCACCGCTGCTGGTGCCCTGCTCGACTACGCGCGTGACACGCAGCGCACCGGTCTGCCCCACGTGACGGCGCTGGCCGTGGAGAGTCGCGACGATTCGGTCGTGATCGATGCCGCCAGCCGTCGCAACCTCGAGATCGACACCAATCTTGGCGGCAGCAGCGACAACACGCTGGCCAGCGTATTGGACGTGACTGCTACCGCGATGGGCTCACGCCTGCTCAAGCGCTGGCTCAACCGCCCGCTGCGCGATCAGACCCAGATCGGCCAGCGCCAGGCGGCAGTGCAGCGCTTGATTGAGGGTGACTACCCCTTCGAACTGCAAGGCCTGCTCAAGCGGATCGGCGATGTGGAGCGCATCCTGGCGCGTGTTGCACTGCGCAGCGCCCGCCCGCGGGACATGGCGCGCCTGCGTGATGGCCTCAATACACTGCCAGAGCTGCGCGCCGTGCTCGCCAGCGTCGAGAAAGGCAGTGCCATCGATGACCTGCGCGATGGCATCCGCCTGTTCCCCGCCCTCTCGGCCATGCTCAGCGAAGCGCTGATCGAGAATCCGCCGGTCGTGCTGCGCGATGGCGGGGTGATCGCCGATGGCTACGACGATGAGCTGGACGAGTATCGCGGCCTCTCCGAGAACGCCGGTCAGTATCTGGTGGCCCTCGAGACCCGTGAGCGTGAGCGCACCGGCATCAGCAACCTCAAGGTCGGCTACAACCGCGTTCATGGTTACTTCATCGAGCTGCCGCGCTCCCAGTCAGCGGAAGCTCCGCCGGAATACATCCGCCGCCAGACGCTCAAGAATGCCGAGCGCTTCATCATCCCGGAACTCAAGGAATTCGAGGACAAGGCGCTGTCGGCCAAGTCCAAGTCGCTGGCCCGCGAGAAGCTGCTGTATGAGCACCTTCTGGATGACCTGAATACCGAACTGGATGGCCTGCAGCAGACGGCACGCGCCCTGGCGTCACTGGATGTGCTCACCGCCTTCGCTGATCGCGCCGCCGCACTGGACTTCGTCCGCCCACAGCTCAGCGACACGCCGGGAATCGACATCGAAGGCGGCCGCCACCCGGTGGTGGAACATGTCAGCGACCACCCCTTCGTGCCCAACGACGTGCGCTTTGACGATGCGCGCCGCATGCTGGTGATCACCGGCCCCAACATGGGCGGTAAATCCACCTACATGCGTCAGACCGCGCTGATCGCACTGCTCGCGCATACCGGCAGCTTCGTACCCGCCGCTCGCGCCTGCATCGGCCCGCTGGATCGCATCTTCACGCGTATCGGCTCCTCGGATGACCTGGCCGGTGGCCGCTCGACCTTCATGGTCGAGATGACCGAGACTGCCAGCATCCTGCACAACGCCACCGACGAGAGTCTGGTGCTGATGGATGAGATCGGTCGCGGCACCTCGACCTTCGATGGCCTGTCATTGGCCTGGGCAAGCGCCGAGCACCTGGCCCGCACGCGCGCCTTCACGCTGTTCGCGACCCATTATTTCGAGATGACGGCACTCCCCGAGCACGTCGATGGCGTGGCCAACGTTCACCTGACCGCCGCAGAGCATGGCGATGGCATCGTCTTCATGCACCGTGTCGAGGAGGGGCCGGCAAGCCAGAGTTATGGCCTGCAGGTTGCCCAGCTGGCCGGGGTCCCGCAGAACGTCATCCTGCGTGCACGTGAGAAATTGACCAGTCTCGAGCAGCAGGAGGTCGATCGTCCGCAGGTTGCCCGTGAAGATGCACTCGGCCAGCCAGTACCGCAGCAGAATGACCTCTTCGCGGCACCGCCTCACCCGATCGTCGAAGCCTTGACCCAGCTGGACCCGGATGACCTGAGCCCCAAGCGGGCACTGGAACTCATCTATGAATGGCGCAAGATCCAGTAAGCGGCGGAGTGAGTCGACTGACAAGTCGCATGACACGATGCGCCTGCCGACACTCGACAGTGCGCGATGGGCATAGCACCATTCCAAAACGATCCGCCCACGCTGATTGCGAGGGCGGCAGAGCGCCACTAGAATAACGCCTTATAACACTCGCGCCGCTTATAACCTGAAACTCAAGATGCCGCTCAGACGGCACAGAGTGGCGCTGGACCACGACCTACGAGAGACGCCGACCCGCGTCAGGAGACCCAGATGGCATTCATCGTCACCGAGAACTGCATCCGCTGCAAATACACTGACTGCGTGGAGGTCTGCCCGGTCGATTGCTTCTATGAAGGCCCCAACTTCCTGGTCATCAACCCGGACGAGTGCATCGACTGCGCTCTGTGCGAGCCGGAGTGTCCCGCGGAAGCCATCTTCTCCGAGGACGAAGTGCCGGAGAATCAGAAGGAATTCATCGAGCTGAATGCCGATCTGGCCGAAGTGTGGCCGAACATCAGCGAGAAGAAGGACGCCATGGAAGACGCCGAGAAGTGGGATGGTGTCGAAGGCAAGCTCGAATACCTGGAGCAGTAAATGCCCTGCCCGACCTGACCGGGCAAGCACCAGGTTCTCATCAAGACGGCAGCCACTCCCTCAGGGGTGGCTGCCGTCTTCGTCTTGAGCGCTCATGGTCAGCCAGCCCGGCAGGTGGGGCCGAAAAAAAGGCACAAAAAAGGGCAACCCCGAAAGGTCGCCCGCTCCAAGCGTGTCCCTGTCGATCCGTCCTGGATCGTGTTCCTGGGTGCTGTCCCTGCCCGTCATGGCATCCTGCCATTCAGAGCGCACCGTCACGCATGGGGCATTGTGGCACTGCTTGCGCAGCTGTCCCACCACAATGCCCGTTTCTGCTTATTGCCTGCCCTGCTGTCCTGCTCATGCAACTGCATCGCAGATGCATTGCCCGGCATCCTGCCCGTGCCGCTCCTGACCTGCCTCAGCTGACAGTCTCATGATGTTCCGTGATCTGACATCCTTGCCTCGGCATCCTGCCGTCGAGATTCTGCCGCTGATTGCCTCGTCTGCCTGACACGGATGATGTCCCGTCATCCGTCACTCCTGTGAAGGCGAGCTTCCTGACTGCATATCGGGTCGAGACCCATCAACCATCCCTGTCATGATTGCGCGTCCGCTGCCAATGACGATACCGTCACTCTGGATCTTCCTGATCCGGTACTTCCTGTACCTGGCCATTCATCCGTGGTCCCTGGCCAATTCCTGCCCGCTCCTCGGGCAAGATGCCATGCAGTGCTGCTGCTTCCGTCATCCTTGACGGTTCCTGTTCGCTGAACATCCTGTTCAGACGAGTCGGGCATCCTGCCCGACGTACTCCCTGGAAGATCATCAAGAGCATCCTGCTCAAGGGTGCGGTGTCCCGCCGCATCCCGCTTCCATGACGCTATTCTGGTCAGCAAGCCGTCATCAGGCAACTAGCCAAACCGCTCAGACGAATCGGGACAAACAAGGAAGCTTTTAGATAAAACTGTTGTAAAACAGTGATCTAAAGAAAAACATACGATTGAACACGTATCCGGAGTGCAGCAGTTATCCTCTATATCCTGCATATCTTGTAGGAAAAGGCTTACATGAACTGACTGCAGAGATGGGGAAAGTCCACGTACTTGAGACGCAACCTGCGCGGACAGCACGTGTAACGCACGACGGGGCCGTACCCGAAGGTACGACCCCGTCATGTGGAAGCGTTGTGGATGCCGACGACCAAGACGGCATCCACAAGCCTGTCGCCTGCTTACTGGCCCTTGATCTCTTTCAGGCCATTGTAGGCGACATCGCCCAGCTGCTGCTCGATCACCAGCAGGCGGTTGTACTTGGCGACACGGTCAGAGCGGCACAGAGAACCGGTCTTGATCTGCCCGGCACAGGTACCCACGGCGAGGTCGGCGATGGTGGTGTCTTCGGTCTCGCCACTGCGGTGGGAGATGACCGCAGTGAAGCCAGCGGCCTGCGCCATCTTGATCGCATCCAGGGTCTCGGACAGTGAACCGATCTGGTTGAACTTGATCAGGATGGAGTTGCCGATGCCTTCATCTATACCACGGCTCAGGATGCGCGTGTTGGTGACGAACAGGTCATCACCGACCAGCTGCACCTTGTCGCCGAGCTTGTCGGTCAGCAGTTTCCAGCCTTCCCAGTCAGACTCGTCCATGCCGTCTTCGATGGACACGATGGGGTATTCGTCCGCCAGCTCGGCCAGGTAGTCGACGAAACCACGTGCATCGAAGCTCTTGCCTTCACCAGACAGATTGTACTGGCCATCCTTGTAGAACTCGGAGGAGGCACAATCCAGCGCCAGGGTCACGTCAGTGCCCAGCGTGTAGCCCGCATCGCTGACCGCCTGCTTGATGACCGCCAGCGCTTCGGCATTGGAGGCAAGGTTCGGTGCGAAACCACCTTCGTCGCCCACGGAAGTGCTCAGATCGCGGCCCTGCAGGACCTTCTTGAGCGCGTGGAAGATCTCGGCGCCGGTGCGCAGCGCTTCACGGAAGGTCGGCGCGCCGACCGGCTGGACCATGAACTCCTGGATGTCGACATTGTTGTCGGCATGCTCGCCGCCATTGATGATGTTCATCATCGGCACCGGCATGGAGTACTTGCCCGGCTGACCGTAGAGCTCGGCGATGTGAGCGTAGAGCTCGATGCCCTTGGCCTGGGCAGCTGCCTTGGCAGCGGCCAGGGAGACCGCGAGGATCGCATTGGCACCCAGCGATTCCTTGTTCTCGGTGCCATCCAGCGCCAGCATGGCGTCATCCAGCGCACGCTGGTCCAGTGCATCCATGCCCACGAGACGCTCGCGGATCGGGCCATTGACGGCTTCGACTGCCTTCAGCACACCCTTGCCCAGATAACGGCTCTTGTCGCCATCACGCAATTCCAGCGCTTCGCGCGAACCGGTGGAGGCACCGGAAGGCGCGCAGGCGCTGGCACGTTGTCCACCTTCCAGCACGACCTCGGCCTGTACGGTCGGGTTACCACGGGAATCGAGCACCTCAAGGGCGCGGATTTCGACGATATTGGCCATCTTGTGTCGTCCTCTACACGGGGGATTGAAACACCACGACGGGCATCTTGCCCATAGCGCAAAAAGGCCGCTCACAGGGTAGTGAACGGCCAGTAGTCATGTTCAGCGAATATCCAGCGGCGCAAAGCCCTTCACCAGCGAATCCAGCGATTGCAGCTGGCGCAGGAAGGGTTCGAGCTGATCCAGCGGCAATGCGCAGGGGCCGTCACATTTGGCATTGTCCGGGTCCGGATGTGCCTCGAGGAACAGGCCTGCCAGCCCCAGCGCCACGCCGGAACGGGCCAGATCGAAGACCTGCTCACGACGACCACCGGCGGAATCGGCCCGCCCACCCGGGCGTTGCAGCGAGTGGGTGACATCGAACAGCACCGGCAGCCCCGTATCCTTCATCTCGGCCATGCCGAGCATGTCGACCACCAGATTGTTGTAGCCGAAGCTGGAGCCGCGCTCGCACAGCAGAATCCGGTCATTGTCCGCTTCACCGCACTTGGCGACGATATGGCGCATTTCGTGCGGGGCCAGGAACTGCGGCTTCTTGACGTTGATGACGGCACCGGTGCGCGCCATGGCCACGACCAGATCCGTCTGGCGCGCCAGGAAGGCGGGCAGCTGGATGACATCGGCCACTTCGGCCACGGCAGCTGCCTGATGAGGCTCGTGGACGTCAGTGATGACCGGCACGCCAAAGCGCGACTTGATCTCGGCGAGGATCTCGAGACCCTTCTCCATCCCCGGCCCGCGATAGGAGTGCATGGAGCTGCGATTGGCCTTGTCGAAGCTGGCCTTGAAGACGTACGGCATGCCGAGGCGCGATGTCACCTCGACATATTGCTCGGCGACCTCCAGTGCCAGCTCACGCGATTCCAGCACGTTCATGCCACCGAAAAGCGTCATCGGCCGATCATTGGCGACTTGCAGGCCTGCAAATTCGATCACGCGTTGTTCGTTGCTCATCACTGCACCGTCCATCAAAAACGTTGCCCACCGGCGGCTCAGCCGCGATGCCCTTGCCTGCCGGACATTCTTGATGAGCCGCCGCGGAAAAGACCCACGGGCGCCACTCTGGCGTGACGCCCGGCGATCACCCTATCACTCGCCGCGAGTCCGCGCCGCCTTGTGATTGAGCGCCGCATTCACGAAGCCGGAGAACAGCGGGTGACCATCACGCGGGGTGGAGGTGAACTCCGGGTGGAACTGACACGCGACGAACCACGGGTGGTCCGGCAGCTCGACCATCTCGACCAGCGAGTTGTCGACGCTGCGGCCCGAGAAGATCAGACCGGCCTCTTCCAGCGCCGGCACGAACTGGTCGTTGACCTCATAGCGGTGGCGGTGACGCTCGACGATCTCATCGCTGCCATAGGCCTGATGCGCCTTGGAGCCGTTGAGCAGACGACAGGCCTGACCGCCCAGACGCATGGTGCCGCCCAGGTCGGATGCCGCGTCACGGGTCTCGATCTTGCCTTCCGGCGTCAGCCATTCAGTGATCAGACCGACCACCGGGTGCTGGGTGTCGTGAGTGAACTCGGTGGAGTTCGCATCAGTCCAGCCGGCCACGTTGCGGGCAAACTCGATGACCGCGACCTGCATGCCCAGACAGATACCCAGATACGGCACCTTGTTCTCACGTGCGAAGCGTGCGGTGGCGATCTTGCCTTCCACACCCCGCTCGCCGAAACCGCCCGGCACCAGCACCGCGTCCTTGCCGATCAGACGATCGGTACCGTTGCGCTCGATCTCTTCGGAATCGATGAAGTCGACGTTGACCTTCACACGTCCCTGGATACCGGCATGAATCAGTGCCTCGTTCAGGGACTTGTAGGCGTCCAGCAGCTCCATGTACTTGCCGACCATCGCGATGTTGATGGTCTTGAGCGGGTTGAGCTTGGCATCCAGTACCGACACCCACTCGGACATGTCGGCCTCTTTGGCCTCCAGGCGCAGCTTGTCGCAGACAATCTCATCGAGACCGGCTTCATGCAACATCAGCGGAATACGATAGATGGTGTCGGCATCCTGCAGCGACACGACAGCACGTTCCTCGACATTGGTGAACAGCGAGATCTTGCGACGCTCGCTTTCCTCGATCTCGACTTCGCTGCGGCAGATCAGGATATCCGGCTGGATACCGATGGAGCGCAGCTCCTTGACGCTGTGCTGGGTCGGCTTGGTCTTGGTCTCACCAGCCGTCTTGATGTACGGCACCAGCGTGAGGTGCATGAAGATGGCACGCTCGCTACCCAGCTGGGCGCGCAACTGACGGATCGACTCCAGGAATGGCAGGGACTCGATGTCACCGACGGTGCCACCGATCTCGACCAGCGCGACGTCATAGCCTTCACCGCCAGCGATCACGCGACGCTTGATCTCGTCGGTGATGTGCGGGATGACCTGAACCGTTCCACCCAGGTAGTCGCCGCGGCGCTCCTTGCGCAGCACGTGCTCGTAGACACGGCCGGTGGTGAAGTTGTTGCCCTGGGTCATGCGCGAGCGGATGAAACGCTCGTAGTGACCGAGGTCCAGATCGGTTTCCGCGCCATCTTCAGTGACAAAGACTTCGCCGTGCTGGAACGGGCTCATGGTGCCCGGATCGACGTTGATGTACGGATCCAGCTTGAGAATGGTGACCTTGAGGCCACGGGCCTCGAGAATAGCCGCCAGCGAAGCGGATGCGATGCCCTTGCCAAGCGAGGACACAACGCCGCCCGTCACGAAGATAAATCGTGTCATGGAAACCTGCCGAAAACGTGAGCTGTAGGAGAGATCCGGGGGAACGGATCAGGATGGGTCGCCAGTCTAGCGGAAAGGCTGCTCCGGCTCAATTTGATTGCCACTCCATCCATCCTTGGTGACGCCGCCACGGGCACCCGCCCAACGTATCAGGCCCGCCGTGGCGGGCCTGATACGTGATACTGCGATCTCTTTACACTTCCAGGAAATCGAGAATCCCTTCTGCGGCCCGGCGACCTTCATCAATGGCGGTCACCACCAGATCGGAACCGCGCACCATGTCACCACCGGCGAACACCTTGGGATTGGTGGTCTGGAAGGCGAGTCGCTCGGCACTGGTCGCGATGCGCCCACGCTCATCGACCCCGATATCGAAATCGGTGAACCACGGCGCAGGACTGGCCTGGAAGCCGAAGGCGACGATGACGGCATCCGCCGGCAGGATCTCTTCGGAACCCGGCACCACTTCCGGACGCTGGCGCCCGTTGGCATCCGGTTCACCCATGCGGGTACGCACGACCTTGACGCCCTCGACCTTGCCCTCACCGACCACCGCCACCGGCTGGCGATTGAACAGGAAGTCGACGCCTTCCTCACGAGCATTGGTCACCTCACGACGCGAGCCCGGCATGTTGGCCTCGTCGCGACGGTAGGCACAGGTCACGGTATCGGCGCCCTGACGGATGGAGGTGCGGTTGCAGTCCATCGCGGTATCACCACCGCCGAGCACCACGACCTTCTTGCCTTCCATCGAGACGTAATCGGCCGGGTCCTTCTCGAAGCCCAGGCAGTGATTGACGTTGGCGATCAGGAAGTCGAGCGCCTTGTGAACTCCCGGAAGATCCTCGCCCGGGAAACCGCCGCTCATGGCGTTGTAGGTGCCCATGCCCAGGAAGACGGCATCGTATTCCTCGAGCAGGGCATCGAAGCCGATGTCACGACCGACCTCGACATTGAGACGGAACTCCATGCCCATCTCTTCGAAGATCTCGCGTCGGCGCGTCATCACGCCCTTCTCGAGCTTGAACTCCGGGATACCGAAGGTCAGCAGCCCACCGATCTCCGGGTGACGATCATAGATCACCGGACGCACACCGTTGCGCACCAGGATATCGGCTGCCCCCAGACCCGCCGGGCCGGCACCGATGATGGCGACGCGCTTGTCCGTCCAGCTGACCTTGGACATGTCGGGGCGCCAGCCCATCGCGAAGGCGGTGTCGGTGATGTACTTCTCGACCGAACCGATGGTGACGGCACCGAAGCCATCATTCAGGGTGCAGTCGCCTTCACAGAGACGATCCTGCGGGCAGACGCGCCCACAGACTTCGGGCAGCGAGTTGGTCTGGTGCGAAAGCTCCGCAGCCTCGAGGATGTTGCCCTCGGAGACCAGCTTCAGCCAGTTGGGGATGTAGTTGTGTACCGGACACTTCCACTCGCAGTAGGGGTTGCCGCAACCCAGGCAGCGATGCGCCTGACTGGCCGCTTCCACCGGCTTGAACTCGGCGTATATCTCGTTGAACTCGCGGGCACGCACGCGAGCATCTTTCTTCTGCGGGTCCTGACGACCCACATCGATGAACTGGAAGTCGTTGGCGAGCTGATTGGCCATGATAAATCCTCTCTCAAAATCCGGGCACCGTCGCGGTGCGGGCCCTCACCCGGGGCTTGCCAGGGTGAGGGATGCGATCACTCCGGCTGACGCCGGGACTGATCGAGCAATCCCCCCAGGCTTGCCGCCTTGGGCTTGACCAACCAGAAGTGACGCACGAAGTCAGGGAAATCACGCAGGATGTTGCGACCGCGCTCGGAGCCGGTCTCGGCCACGTATTCCTCGATCACTTCGCGCAGATGGCGACGATAGGCCTCCATGGCTTCGGTATTGATACGGTGGATTTCCACCAGCTCGTGGTTGTACTTGTCGACGAAGTCTCGACTCTCGTCCAGTACATAGGCGAAGCCGCCGGTCATGCCTGCACCGAAGTTGACGCCGGTTTCGCCCAGCACGCAGACCAGCCCGCCGGTCATGTACTCACAGCAGTGATCGCCCGCCCCTTCGATGACGGCATGCGCACCGGAGTTGCGCACCGCGAAGCGCTCGCCGGCAGTTCCCGCGGCGTACAACTTGCCGCCGGTCGCCCCATACAGGCAGGTGTTGCCGATGATGGCCGTCTTGTGGCTCTCGAAGCGCGAGCCGCGCGGCGGCACGATGGTCAGCTTGCCGCCATTCATGCCCTTGCCGACGTAATCGTTGGCATCGCCTTCCAGATGCATCTCGAGGCCATGCGCATTCCAGACCCCGAAGCTCTGCCCTGCCACGCCGGTCAGGCTGACCTTGAGCGGCGAGCCCGCCAGTCCTGCCTCGCCATACCGCTTGGCGATCTCACCGGAGACACGCGCCCCGATGGAGCGATCGCAGTTGGTGACATGGAAGCTGAACTCGCCACCGCTGCGGCTGTCGATCGCCGACTCCATCGCCGCCAGCATCTCGAGGTTCTTGGCGCCGGGGTCATGCGGCTCGTTGCGGCTGACCTGGCAGAACTGCGGCGCGTCCTCGGGCACGAAGTCATTGCCCAGCAACGGCGTGAGGTCGAGACGACGCTGCGCGTTGGTCTCGCCTTCCAGCACTTCGAGCAGATCGGTACGACCGATCAGGTCGGTGATCTGGCGCACGCCCAGCAGCGCCATCAGCTCGCGCACCTCTTCAGCGATGAAGCGGAAGTAGTGCTTGACCATCTCGACGGTGCCGCGGAAATGCTCATCACGCAGCGCCTGGTGCTGGGTCGCGACACCGGTGGCACAGTTGTTCAGGTGACAGATACGCAGGTACTTGCAGCCCAGCGCCACCATCGGTGCCGTCCCGAAGCCGAAGCTCTCGGCCCCCAGAATCGCCGCCTTGACCACATCCAGACCGGTCTTGAGACCGCCATCCGTCTGCAGACGAATCTTGTGACGCAACTGATTGATGCGCAGCGCCTGGTGCACCTCGGGCAGCCCCAGCTCCCACGGGGAACCGGCATGCTTGATCGAGGTGATCGGGCTGGCCGCGGTGCCACCGTCGTAGCCGGAGACGGTGATCAGGTCGGCATAGGCCTTGGCGACACCGGTGGCGATGGTGCCGATACCGGGCTCGGAGACCAGCTTGACCGAGACCTGCGCTGACGGATTGACCTGTTTCAGGTCAAAGATCAGCTGTGCCAGATCCTCGATGGAATAGATGTCATGGTGCGGCGGCGGCGAGATCAGTGTCACCCCCGGCACGGCGTAGCGCAGACGTGCGATCAGGTCGTTGACCTTGCCGCCCGGCAGCTGACCGCCCTCACCGGGCTTGGCGCCCTGTGCGACCTTGATCTGCAGTACCTCGGCATTGACCAGGTACGCCGGCGTGACACCGAAACGCCCGGACGCGATCTGCTTGATCTTGGAGGAGCGCACGGTACCGTAGCGTGCCGGGTCTTCACCGCCCTCACCGGAGTTGGAGCGCCCGCCGGCCTCGTTCATGGCCTGCGCCAGCGCCTCATGTGCCTCGGGAGACAGCGCGCCGAGAGACATGCCGGCGCTGTCGAAGCGCGGCAGCAGTGATTCGACGGACTCGACTTCCTCAAGCGGCAGCGGCTCGGCCACGGGCTTGAGGCTCAACAGATCGCGAATGGTCGCGACCGGACGCTCGTTGACCAGGCGCGCGAATTCCTTCCACTTGCCGTAGTCCCCCTGCTGCACGGCCTGCTGCAGCTTCATCACCACGTCAGGGTTGTAGGCGTGGTACTCACCACCGTGCACGTACTTGACCAGACCGCCCTGCTTGATGCGCTTGCGCGGCAGCCAGGCTTCACGCGCCAGCAGCTCCTGCTGGAACTGCAGCTCGGCGAAGCCGGCGCCTTCGATGCGCGAGGCCATGCCGGTGAAGCACATGTCCATGACTTCACTGTTGAGCCCTACGGCCTCGAACAGCTGCGAGCCACGGTAGGAGCCGATGTGCGAGATGCCCATCTTGGACAGGATCTTGTAGAGGCCCTTCTGCATGCCCTTGCGATAGTTCTCGCGGGCATCGGCCGGGTTGCCGGACAGCTCGCCGGTGCGATGCATGTCGGCCATCACCTGATAGGCAAGGTAGGGGTAGACCGCCGTGGCACCAACCCCGAACAGCACTGCCATCTGGTGTGCATCACGCGCATAGCCGGTCTCGATGACCAGATTGACGCGCGGACGCAGTGCCAGTGCTCCGAGGTGATGGTGAATGGCGCCAGTCGCCAGTGCGGCATGGATCGGCAGCTGTCCCTTCTTCAAGCCACAGTCGCTGAGTACCAGGATAACCTTGCCATTGCGCGCCGCTTCCTCGGCCTGCTGACAGATGCCCTGAAGCGCCTGCTTCAGAGAGTCCTGACTCGGGTCATAGTGCAGCTTGAGCGTCTGGGAGGTGAACGCCGGGTCCTCATGATTGACCAGCGCATTGAACTTGCGCGGTGACAGCACCGGCGTGGTCAGGATCAGACGATGCGCGTGTTCCGGCGTCGCGTCGAAGATGTTGAGCTCGGCGCCACAGCAGGTCTCCAGCGACATCACGATCGCTTCGCGCAGCGGATCGATCGGCGGATTGGTGACCTGGGCGAACTTCTGGCGGAAATAGTCGGTCAGTACGCGGTTCTGGCGCGACAGCACGGCCATCGGGGTGTCATCCCCCATGGAGCCGACCGCCTCCTGACCGCTCTCGGCCAGCGGGCGCAGCAGCTGATCACGCTCTTCAAAGCTGACCTGGAACATCTTCTGATAGACGTCCAGCGTGTCCGCTTCCATCGGCTGGAAACGCGCCAGCTCGGTCAGCGCGGACTCGAGGTAATTGGCATTTTCACGCAACCAGCGCTTGTAGGGATGGGCCCCCTTGAGGCGCTCGCTGACCTGATCGGTGTGCAGCACTTCACCGGTCTCGGTATCGACACCCAGCACCTGCCCCGGCCCGACACGCCCCTTGGCGACGACATCTTCCGGCTTGTAATCGTAGGTACCGATCTCGGAGGCCAGCGTGATGAAGCCATTGCGGGTGATGACCCAACGCGCCGGACGCAGACCGTTGCGGTCCAGCATGCACACGGCGTGGCGACCGTCGGTGAGCACGATGCCCGCCGGACCATCCCAGGCTTCCATGTGCATGGAATTGTATTCGTAGAAGGCCCGCAGGTCGGAATCCATCTGCTCGACGTTCTGCCAGGCCGGCGGCACCATCATGCGGATGGCGCGATAGATATCCATGCCACCGGTCAGCAGCACTTCCAGCATGTTGTCCATGCTGGAGGAATCGGAGCCGACCGTGTTGACGATCTCGTCCAGCTCGGCGATCTCGGGCAGCTGCTCGGAGACGAAGTTCTCCTTGCGCGCGTTTGCCCAGCCACGGTTGGCCTCGATGGTGTTGATCTCGCCGTTGTGGGCGAGGAAGCGGAACGGCTGGGCCAGCGGCCAGCGCGGCGCGGTGTTGGTCGAGAAGCGCTGGTGGAAGACACAGATCGCGGTCTCGAGGCGCGGGTCGCCCAGGTCCTTGTAGAAGCGCGGAAGGTCTTCCGGCATCACCAGACCCTTGAAGGAGATGACCTTGCCGGACAGCGAGCAGACGTAGAAGTCCTCTTCGCCCTTCAGCGCCTGCTCGGCGTATCTGCGCGCCATGAACAGGTCGACATTGAAGGCGATATCGGTACGTTCACTGGAAGCTGCAACGAAGACCTGACGAATGCGCGGCAGGCAGTCGCGGGCCATCGGGCCGCACACGCTGTCATCCACCGGCATGTCACGCCAGCCGAGCACCTCGAGGTTGCGTGCCGTCAGAGCGGACTCGAAAGCATCACGCGCGGCCTGTTCACGCGCGTCATCATTCGGCAGGAAGAGCGTACCGACGGCATAGCGCTCGCCCAGCTCGAGCCCGAGCGTCTCTCGGGCGATCTGGCGCATGAAGCCATCCGGCATCTTGAGCAGCAGGCCGCAGCCATCACCGGTCTTGCCGTCGGCAGCGATACCACCGCGGTGAGTCATGCACGTCAGGGATTCAATGGCAGTCTGCAGCAGCTCATGGCTTGCCTGCCCTTCCATATGGGCGATCAAGCCGAAGCCGCAGTTGTCGCGGAACTCTCCCGGTTGGTGGAGACCTTTATTCATGGGCGTGCCTCACGGAGAAATCATGTGTCCAGATGCTTTTCAACAAGCATTTTCGAGGTTATAGTTATCGGTTATCTTTATTTTTATGCCTGCCGATAGTGGCGCCATCAGTGTCGCAACACGACGCCAGATTTCCCTCGAGCATATCCCCGCGCTTCCCCACCGCGCAATTCTCCACAGGTCGCCCATCGGGCAAAAAAACCTGACAAAACCGAAGGTTAGAGACACCTCATTCCAAAAAACCCTGTAGGCTCAAGCGCTTAGCGGGTAGACATGCCTCGCGGGTTTCGCCTTGCAACTTTAGTCTTGGATGAATAAAAAACAGCGTTTTTATTCAATTCTCCCCATACCGATTACGCATACGGCATACCAATTCAGGAATCACGCCCCGCTAATGCACTTGTCCTGCACACTCACCGGCACACCCGACCCGTACATCGGATATGCGCCCTGGGCACGTCCACCTGAAGTGCCCACTGACGCTCGACAAAAAGAAAAGCCGCCACCCTGAGGTGACGGCTTTTCTTCTGCGGCAGATTCCGTGCACCAGCCAACGGCTGGTCGAGGGATCAGTGGCTGCTGCGCGGCCAGTGCTCCAGCATGTCCGCCAGCAGGCCGGCAGGCGCCTCTTCGGTAATCACCGCACGCCCGATACGCTCGAGCAGGATCAGACGCAGACGGCCATCGACATTCTTCTTGTCCAGCTGCATGTGACGCAGGAAGTCCTCGACCCCCATGTCCTCCGGCGCTTGCAGCGGCAGACCGGCCTTGCCGATCACCTTGGCGATACGCTCGACATCGGCACTCGACAGCCACCCCATGCGCGCCGAAAGTTCAGCGGCCATCAGCATGCCGGTGCCGACGGCTTCACCGTGCAGCCAGACGCCATAGCCCTGGTCCGTCTCGATGGCATGCCCGAAGGTGTGGCCGAGGTTGAGCAGTGCGCGCACGCCCTGCTCGGTCTCGTCCTGCGCCACGACATCCGCCTTGATCGCACAACTGCGGCGGATGGCCTCTCCGAGCAAGGTTTCATCCAGCGCCATCAAGGCCTGCATGTTGTCTTCCAGCCAGCTCAGGAAGCTTTCATCCCACAGCAGGCCATACTTGATGACCTCGGCCATGCCCGCCGACAGCTCACGCTGCGGCAATGTCCTGAGGCTTGAGGTATCGATCAACACCAGTCTCGGCTGCCAGAAGGCACCCAGCATGTTCTTGCCGCGCGGATGATTGACGCCGGTCTTGCCACCCACCGAGGAATCCACCTGCGACAGCAGCGTGGTCGGCACCTGGATGAAGGCCGCCCCCCGCTGATAACAGGCGGCGGCAAAACCGGTCATGTCGCCGATGACTCCCCCACCGAGGGCGATCAAGGTGCAACGACGATTGAAGCCGGCCTCGAGCAGGGCATCCCAGATCAGACCGATACTGGCCATGTGCTTGGTCTGTTCGCCATCCTCGAGAATCACCTCTCGAATATCCAGACCATCGCCAAGTGATGCCTTGAGCGCCTCCAGATACAGTGGCGCCACCACGGTGTTGGTGACGATCATCACCTGACGACCGGCGAGATGCTCACGAATGAGGTCTCCTCGCGCCGTCAGGCCCGGGCCGATGTGAATGGGGTAACTACGCTCGCCAAGTGCGACATCGAGACGATGAGCGGGAGCCAGGGACATGATGATTCTCCTTGCGGCGAAACGAATGACGGCGCCTGAATGTAAGCGAGAGCCAGACTCCCCAGGGGAGTCTAGCCATGCACGTGGAGCGGGTCTGACAATGCCTTGAGCCGGCGCCGGATCTCGTTGGTGACCGCACGCGGGCTGCGTCGATCGGTACGCACGATGATATCCGCGGTGTCGCGATAGAGAGGGTCTCGCAGCTCGAAGAGACGCTTGAGCACCCGCCCCGGGTCATCCTGCTGGAGCAGAGGACGATTGCGGTCACGTCCGGCACGCTTGAGCTGCTGCTCGACCGGAGCATAGAGATAGACCACCGTGCCGCGCTCTCGCAGCACGCGCCGGTTGGCTTCGGCCATGATGGCACCGCCACCGGTGGCCATCACGACATCGGACAGCGAGGTCAGCTCGTCAATCACGGCCTGCTCGCGCCCGCGAAAGCCCGCCTCGCCCTCGACATCGAAGATCCAGGGGATGCTGGCACCGCAGCGATCTTCGATCACGTGGTCGCTATCGCAAAATTCACGATGCAAGTCGGCCGCCAGCAGGCGGCCGATAGTGCTCTTGCCGGCCCCCATGGGGCCGACAAGGAATACGTTGGGAATCACATGCATCAGCGCACCGCCAGGCCGTCCTCGATGATCTTCGGGGTAATGAATACCAGCAATTCTACCTTCTCGTTGGACTCTTCGGTATAGCGGAAGAGATTCCCGATCACCGGCAGATCCCCCAGGAAAGGTGTCTTGAAGACGCTGCGTATCTGTTCGGAGGTCAGAATACCGCCCAGCACCACCGTCTCGCCATCATTGACCAGCACCTGAGTCTCGATTTCATTGGTATCGATGGCCGGCTCGCCATTGAAGCTGTCATCGGACACGTCGTCATTGTTGATCAACAGATCCATGATGATGCGGTTGTCCGGGGTGATCTGCGGCGTGACCTCCAGCGCCAGCACCGCCTCCTTGAACTCGATGTTGGTCGCGCCGCTGGAGGTCGCCTCCTCGTAGGGAATTTCCTGACCCTGCTTGATGACGGCCTTCTTCTGGTTGGCGGTGATGATCTTGGGCTGGGAGATGGTCTGGCTCTTGCCTTCGCTTTCCAGCGCCGAAAGCTCCAGATCCAGCAGGATGTCGCCGGACAGGTAACCGAAGCTGAAGGTGCTGCCCGGATCACTGTCGTCACCCAGATTGACGCTCAGGCCACCGTCACTGGTCGTGCCGGTCGACGCACCTTCCAGGCCGAACTTGCCGTTGCTGCTGTTGGAAAGCCCCCAGTTGACACCGATTTCACTCGACACGCTGCTGCGCGCGATCACGATGCGCGCCTCGATCTGGACCTGACGCACCGGAATGTCGAGATACTCGAGGGTACCGCGAATGGACTCCAGAGTGTCGCGCGTGTCCTGGATCAACATGGTGTTGGTACGCTCATCCACCATGACACGACCGCGCTCGGAGAGCAGGCCGATACCGCCTTCACCGCGCAGCAATGCCGCCAGGTCCGCCGCCTTGGCATATCGCACCTGAATGTACTCCGTCGTCAGGGGCGCCAGCTCCTTGACCTGCTGATTGGCTTCCAGCTCCTTGCGCTCAAGTGCCGCCAGCTCTTCCGCCGGCGCGACCATCAGCACGTTGCCCATGCGGCGACTGGCCAGGCCATTCGACTTGAGCACCAGGTCCAGCGCCTGATCCCAGGGCACTTCCTTGAGGTTCAGGGTCACGTTGCCGGTGACGTTGTCACTGGCCACCAGATTGAGCCCAGTGAAGTCCGCGATGATCTGCAGCACCGAGCGCACTTCGATATTCTGGAAGTTCAGCGAGATCTTCTTGCCGGTGTACGGGAACTTGTCCTTGATCCGCTCCGCCTGCTCTTCCCGTGTCAGCGGCTTGACCTCAAGCACCAGCTCGTTGCCGGCCTGGGTGGCCAACTGGGTGTAGTAGCCATTGGCATCCACCACCAGGCGCACACCATCACGAGTACGCTGCGGGTCGATCCTCGAGACCGGAGTCGCGAAATCACCGACATCCAGCACCTGATTCAGCTCTGGCGGCAGGGCGACACCCTTGAGATCGATATAGATCTTGCGGCCACGCTCGGTCACACGAGACTCGACATTGGCGCGATTGAAGTTGACCACGACACGCCCTTCCCCCTCACTGCCCCGACGGAAATCGATACCACTGACGGAAGGCTCCGCCGCGACTTCCAGTCCGCCACCCTGCTGCTGCGGCTGCGCGGACTGGCCTGACGCGGCGGCGGCCACCGGACCGCCCTGCTCACCGACGATGACATAGAGGCTATTGCCTTCGGTACGCGTCACATAGGGACGGGTCTGGCTGAGCTTCATGACCAGGCGCGTACGCGAGCCGGCCTCCAGCGCCACCAGCTCCTCGACCCCATTGAGGCCGAGCTCGAAGCGGCGCTTGTCCAGCTGACTGCTGGTATCCATGAGATCGATGGTGATACGCGGCGGTGTCTCGATCCGGTATCCCTTGACCTCAGGCACCCCGCCGGCGAAATCGAGCTTGAGCTCCATCCGATCGCCACCCAGCGAAGTGAATTCCAGATCCTGCAGCGTGGAGGCCGCCTGCGCCACACTCGCCATCAGGCTGCCGAAAGCCGCCAACCCCAGCAGACTCATTCGTTGCAATCGCGTCATGTTCCCTTGTCCCCTGTCTCGCTGCGGCTCCGCCCAGCCATTGAAGCTGATCGCGCCTTATTCTTGTCGAAGCATTATGGTGTCGGTCATCGACCGCTCATCTTCCGTGACGATTCTGCAGACAGCGCCGCCAGCACGCGCTAACCGCTGGCATCTGCCGGTTGAGTCAATGCCATGGCGCGGGTTCGTTCGATCCAACCGCCCTGACCGTTGGGCACGATTTCCACCAGGTCCAGCTGAGTATCACCGATGCGAATGATGCGGCCGAAATTGCTCCCCATGTGTCCGCCGACACTCACACGCTGCACCTCCTGCTCCGGCGTCAAGATCAACGCCGAGCGACTGCCGTCCACATCCAGGGTCCCCACCATGCTGAGCTGCTCCATCGGCCAGGCCTCAAGAGGCTCGCGGGGGCGATCCAGATCCGGCCGCACGCCATTGTCCACCATGGCGAGCTCCTCCTCCGGCTCCGGCAGTCGCGACTGGAAAGGACTGCGAGCATCCGCCATGTCGTACGTCACGGGATGATACTCGGGCTGAGGCGGCAGGTCCTTGACCTGCCCCGTCGGCCGCCCTCTGAGCGACTCGAGCTCGCTCTCCAGCGCAGGCAGCTGCGGGTCACCACAACCGGCCAGCAGTGTCAGCAACATCGCACCACCCAGCACGACATGCTTGCGACGTGTCGTCAGACTCATCATTTACCTCCCGATGGCAACGGTGCGCCTTGGCGGTAGTTGTAAGTCTTGGCCAGCAGCGACAACTCCAGGTCTTCACCCTGCGAGACCGGTGTCAGCACGAAGTCATGCAACGTCACGATACGCGAAAGCCCGGCGACCCCAGACACGAAGGCGGCAATGCGGTGGTAATCGCCGCGCACCTTGATATCGAAGGGCTGCTCGACGTAGAAATCGCGATTCTGGGCCGGCTTGAGGCGAATGTATTCCACCTCCAGCTGGTTGTTGATGGCCGTCTCGCTGATGTCATCGAGCAGAGCCGGCACTTCGGCATCGGTCGGGAGCATCTCGAGCAGCTGTTCCATGCGCGTCTCCAGCTCGGCCATCTGCTCACGCATCACGGGCAGATTGGCCGCCTTGAAGGCCTTGGTCTCGAACTGGCTCAGCAGCTGACGCTCCTTGGCTTGCAGGCGCTCAAGATCCTCGGCCTTGGGCGCCGCAAGGAACCAGTGGGACGCCCAGAACAGGGCACCAAAGACGATCAGCACCAACACCACCTGCAAGGTGACGGGCCAGATACCCGCCTCCTTGAGGTCGAGATCCTGGAAGTCCGTCGACTTGAGACGACGCACTTCGGCATTGAGGAAACTCATTTCCGACCTCCCTGCCTGGCGGCCTTCGTATCGGCAGCACTGGAAGCGACAGCCGTCGGTGTCTCGGGAATCATGATATTGAAGCTGCGACGATCATCGTCGCTGCTCTGTACGTCGGACAGTGTCGGCGTACCGAAGACATCCGATGCCGCAAGCGTGCGCATCAGACCGGACACCTGACGCGTATTCTCCGCGATGCCGTTGGCCTTGATCTGACGTCCGCTGCGACTGATGCTCTGGTACCAGGCACCCTCGACCAGCGTCGCAACGAGCTGATTGAAGACACGTACCGTTTCCGGGCGCGAGAACTGCAGACTGCGAATCAGCTCGATCTGCGCCAGCATCTGATCACGCCGACTCTCGATATCCTCGACTTCCTTGATATCGCGATTCAGTCGCGCCATTTCCTTCTCGATGAAGGCATGCCGCTGCTTCTGCGCCTCGAGCTGGCTCTGGTAATACTCGCTCATGCCAAACCCGGCTCCCACCCCCACCACGGCGGCCAGCGCCAGGATGCCGAAGAAGCGCTTGCTGCGTTTCTCGCGACGCTCCTCACGCCACGACAGCAGATTGATCTCGATGGTCATGAGCGCTTCCTCATCGCAAGCCCGCAGGCCGTCAACATCGCAGGGGCATCACCGGCCAGCGCCTGGATGTCGACTCGAGGGTTGACGCTCATGTGCGTGAAGGGATTGGCCATGATCACTTCCAGTCCGGTGTGCCCTGCCAGCGACTCACGTAATCCGGGAATGGCGGCTGTCCCTCCTCCCAGCAGAATGCGCTGGACCTCACGACGCTTGCCGGCGGTGTAATAGAGCTGCAGGGAGCGCGCGATCTGCTGCACGAGCGTGTCACGGAACGGATCCAGCACTTCACTGTCATAGGTGTCCGGCAGACCACCACGCTTCTTGGCCAGGCCCGCTTCGTCATTGGAAAGATCGAAACGGTTCATTATCTCGTCGGTCAGCTGACGCCCCCCGAACACGGCATCCCGGCTGTAGACGATGCGACCATTCTGGATGACATGAAAAGCCGTCATGGTGGCACCGATATCGACGACCGCGACGCACTCTTCATTGTCGTAGGTAGGGGGGAGCTGGTGGCGCAATTCACCGAAGGCACGCTCCAGCGAAAAGGTCTCGACATCGACCGCTGACGGCTCAAGGCCGGCCTGCTCGAGCGCGGAGGTGAGCTGATCGACATCCAGGCTGCGACAGGCCACCAGCAGCAGATCCTGCTGATCAGGATTGCGGGCATTGACCCCCAGATGCTGGAAGTCGAACGCCACGTCATTGAGCGGGAAGGGAAAATGCTTCTCGGATTCGAGCGCGATGCGCTGCTCGATCTCGTCATCGGCCAGATTGGTCGGAAAACTCAATGTCTTGGTGATGGCGGCACTGGCCGGCACCGCCACGACGGCTCGTCGCGAGCGCGGCTGGGCCTGCTCGACCGCGCGCTTGATCGCCAGCACGACTTCATCCATGTCGCGGATGCGCCGCTCGACGACTGCGCCTTCCTTCAAGGGGCGCACCGCGTAGCTATCGATCTGGTATCGATTTCCGTGTCTGGACAGCTCCAGGAGCTTGACGGTCGCCGATGTGATATCGACGCCAATCAGTCCCTTGCCGGCGGATTTGAGTCCCAGCAATTGGCATTCCCCTGCTCTGATGACGACCCCGTCTGACTGGCGGGCCGCCGCTTCCCGTGCGGCACCGCCGCGGCATCCTCTTCTGCTGAGAGGTTACATTATGTTTCGCAGAATAACACAACAGACGCGCAAGACAGGGTTCAACGCTGGCCGCATCTGGACCCGCTACTTATAATGCCCCAGCAATGGAATTGCCAATCCCCCCGCAGCCACCCGCCTTTCATTACCCACGGACCCTGTCTTGCCCATGAAGCTATTGAGACGACTACTTTCGCCAGTGTTCTGGCTGCTGCTGTCACTGTGTGCTGCGGGATTGCTGGCCATCGTCGGCGCCTCCCTGTATTTCGCACCTGGCCTGCCCGATGTTCATCAATTGCAGGATACCAAGCTGCAGACGCCGCTGCGCATCTACACCCGTGACGGCAAGCTGATCGGCGAATACGGTGACCAGCGCCGCATCCCGGTCACCTTCGACGAGATCCCCGAGACGTTTGTGGACGCCCTGCTCGCGGCCGAGGACAGCAATTTCTTCTCGCACCCGGGCATCGACCCCAAGGGCCTCGCGCGTGCCGCCGTCCAGCTGGCTTCCAGCGGCAGCATCCAATCGGGCGGCAGCACCATCACCATGCAGGTCGCGCGCAACTACCTGCTGACGCTGGATCAGACGTTCACGCGCAAGATTCGCGAAATCCTGCTGTCACTGCAGATGGAGCAGATCCTCTCCAAGCAGGAGATCCTCGAGCTCTACGTCAACAAGATCTTCCTGGGCCATCGCGCCTACGGGATCGCGGCTGCGGCACGCACCTACTATGACAAGTCTCTCGATGAACTGACCCTGGCCGAGCAGGCCATGCTGGCAGGCCTGCCCAAGGCCCCCTCCAGCTTCAACCCGCTCACCAACCCTCAGCGCGCCCTGATCCGTCGCAACTGGATCCTGCTGCGCATGAAGGAACTGGGCTATATCGAGCCTCAGGCCTATGACGAGGCCGTCAAGGCACCGATCACCGCGGCACGCCATTACACGCGCCCGGAAGTCGAGGCGCCCTACGTCGCAGAGATGGCCAGAAGCTTCGCGGTCGATCGTTTCGGTGACAAGGCATATACCGACAATGTGCGCATCACCACGACGCTGGACAGCAAGCTGCAGCCGCAGGCTCGCGATGCCTTGATCAAGGGCCTGATCGACTATGACACCCGCCATGGCTGGCGTGGCGTGGAGGAATCCGGTATCGCGGCGTCACTGGCGGAAGCTCAGGACCAGACCGATCAGGCCGGCCTCGAAGAAGAGATCTCTCGCTCTCCCGAAGTGCTGGAAACGGCCAGACAGGCCGCCCAGAAGAGCGAGAAGCGCATCGAGGGCATCGACCGCGATGTCTCCAACTGGCTGAAAGTGCTGGATCGCACGCCGGACTATGGCCCGCTCGAAGCCGCCATCGTGGTGGAAAATGATGGCAAGCAGATGAAGGTCCTGCTGGCAGACGCCAGCCTGGCCACGATTGGCTGGGACGGTCTGAAATGGGCGCGCGAGTACAAGAGCTCCCGCTGGCGCGGTGGTGTACCCGGCTCTGCCGCCGAGATTGCCAAGGTCGGCGATCTGGTGCGCGTCATCAAGGAAGATGATGGCTATCGCCTGGGTCAGCTGCCGGATGCCCAGTCGGCCATCGTTTCACTGGACCCGGAAAATGGCGCCATCCTCGCACTCCAGGGCGGCTTCAGCTATTCCGCCAGCAAGTTCAATCGAGCGATACAGGCACGTCGTCAGGCCGGCTCCATCTTCAAGCCGTTCATCTACCTCTCGGGGCTCGAGCAGGGCGGCATGTCACCGGCGACCATCATCAACAATGCTCCGGTGGTCATGCAGGATGGCAACAAGGTATGGCGCCCGGAGAACGCCGGCGGCAAGTTCACTGGTCCGACCCGGATCCGCGTTGGTCTCTATCGCTCCCTGAACCTGGTGTCCGTGCGACTGCTGCAGACCGTCGGTCTCGAGAAGACGCTCGACTTCCTCGTCAAGGTGGGCTTCAAGCGCGAAGAGCTGCCCAACGGTCTGTCACTGGCACTGGGCAGCGCCTCGCTGACACCGCTGGAAATGGCCCGTGCCTACGCCGTACTCTCGAACGGCGGCTTCCGTGTCGAACCCTGGTACATCGACACCGTCACGCGCGGTGACGACGAGACCGACTACGAAGCTCATCCGGCCGTCGCCTGCGCCAACTGCACGCCGGGCATGGTGACCGTCAATCGTGATGGCCGTCAGTATCCGCTGGCCGAGCGCATCGCCTCGCCGGAATCCATGTACCTGATCCGTGACATGATGGAAGACGTCATCAAGCGCGGCACCGGCCGTGGGGCCCTGACGCTTGGTCGCGATGACCTGGCTGGCAAGACAGGGACCACCAATGACCAGCGTGATGCCTGGTTCTCCGGCTTCAACAGCAAGCTGGTCGCGACCGTCTGGGTCGGCAAGGACTCCAATGACACCCTCGCCGAGTACGGTGCCCAGGCCGCGCTGCCCATCTGGGTCGACTACATGCGTGGCGCCCTCAAGGGCATGCCATCCGCCAGGATGGAGCGCCCCGATGACATCGTGAGCGCGACCATCGACCCGGAGTCCGGCAAGCGCCTGCACAGTGGTCAATCCGGCGGCGTCAGCGAGCTGTTCCGCAAGGACAATCTGCCGCCCTACAAGGAACGCACCATCCGCAAGGAGCTGGAGCAACAGAGCGGCTCAGAAGGCACCGGAACTTTCGAGGCCATCTTCTGATCTGAAGCAGGTCACCTGCGCCCGTCCACACCGCGCGCAGTGAGGTGAAAGAAGAGCGACCCATGGTCGCTCTTCTTTCATCCATCTGGCCTCGCTGTCCTTCAATGCCCCCTTTCACCATGCCCGGAGTCTGCATGCTTCACCCATTGCCCACACTGCGCATGACCCTGCTGCTGTGTCTGGCCCTGAGCCCGCTTCGCGAGGCCAGTGCCGATGATGACCTCTTCTACGCTCCCCCCGCCGCCAGCGAGGATTCCGAGCCATTCAGCGGTCAGGCCGAGCTGGGCTTTACCAAGCTCTCCGGCAACTCGAACAGCGAAACCTTGCTGGGCAAGGCCCGCCTGTCCTGGCACCTCAAGCCCTGGACCCACACCTTCCGCATGGAAGCCAAGCATGTGTCCAGCAGCGGCGAGACCACCACCGAGCAGTACCTGATCGGTCAGCGTGAGCGCTATGACCTGGGGCGTGATCGCTATGCCTTCGGGCTGCTGCGCTGGGAGAAGGAGCGCTTCTCCGGCTATGACGATCAAGTCACCTCCATCGGGGGGTACGGGATTCGCCTGCTGTCAGGCCCTGAGCACAACCTCTCTGTCGAGGCGGGTCCGGGCTATCGCTACGACAATATCACCGAGGGGGATCACGAGAACTACCTCCTCGGCTACACGGCCATGGACTATCGTTGGCAGCTGTCTGATACCTCGAATTTCGAGCAGCAGTTCTCGGTGGAAGGTACCCGGGACAACATCATCAGCCGCAGCTATACCGCACTGACCGTCTCCATCAATTCCAGCCTGGCCTTGAAGCTCTCCCACGAGATCAAGAACAACACCAGCCCGCCGGATGACACGGACGCCAAGACCGACACCACCACCGCCGCCTCGATTCTCTACAGCTTCTAGTACGCCACTGAAAGTTGTTGGACAGACAGCAAAAAGCCCTCGCCGGACATCTCCGACGAGGGCTTTTTCTTCAGCACCCCGCAAGCGGGGCCCGATGACGCTTAACCGTAGACCTGATCCGCATTGGTCAGCGGGTAATGCGCCGGATAGGGCTTGCGCGCGACACCGGAATCGATGGCGGCTTGCGCCACGGCAGCCGGCAGACGCTCGAGCAGACGCGCATCCATCGGCGTCGGGATGATGTACCCCGGACCGAATTCGAGGCTGTCGATCTCGTAGGCATCCAGCACGTCCTGGCTGACCGGCTCGCGAGCAAGGTCCTTCAGCGCGTGAACGGCCGCCAGCTTCATCTCTTCATTGATGCGTGTGGCTCGCACGTCCAGCGCACCGCGGAAGATGAACGGGAAGCCCAGCACGTTGTTGACCTGGTTCGGGTAATCGGAGCGACCTGTCGCCATGATGACGTCCGGACGCGCTTCGCGAGCAGTATCCGGATGGATTTCCGGATCCGGGTTGGAGCACGCGAACACGATCGGCGTGTCAGCCATCTTCTTGAGCTGCTCGGCCTTCAAGAGGTTGGGGCCGGACAGGCCGACGAAGACATCCGCACCTTCGATGACATCATCCAGCGTACGCAGCTCGGTCTCGGTGGCGAACATCGCCTTGTACTGGTTCAGGTCATCACGGCCGCTGTGGATCACGCCCTTGCGATCGAGCATGAAGATGTTCTCGACCTTGGCACCACTGGAGACCAGCAGCTTCATGCAGGCAATCGCGGCAGCACCGGCGCCCAGGCAGACGATACGCGCGTCTTCCAGGGACTTGCCGGCGATATCGAGTGCGTTGAGCATGCCGGCAGCGGTGACGATGGCCGTGCCGTGCTGGTCATCATGGAAGACCGGGATGTTGCACTGTTCGATCAACGCCTGCTCGACTTCGAAGCACTCCGGTGCCTTGATGTCTTCCAGGTTGATGCCACCGTAGGTGGTGTGGATGCGACGCACGGTATCGATGAAGGCCTGCGGGCTTTCCGCATCGATCTCGACGTCGACGGAGTTGATGCCAGCGAAGCGCTTGAACAGCACGCCCTTGCCTTCCATGACCGGCTTGGAAGCCAGCGGCCCGAGATTGCCCAGCCCCAGGATGGCGGTGCCATCGGAGATGACGGCGACCAGGTTGCCCTTGCCGGTATACAGGTAGGCATTTTCCGGATCGGCAGCAATCTCGCGGCACGGCTCGGCTACACCCGGGCTGTAGGCCAGCGCGAGGTCCTTGGCAGTTTCTGTCGGCTTGGTCAGCTCGATGGACAGCTTTCCGGGAATCGGTTCGGCGTGATATTGCAGTGCTGCTTTCTTCATGGCATCAGACATGCGTGTCATCCGGTATTTTAGCGGGGGTTGGCTGTGACCAGAATATAGAAAAACCCCCTCGCGAACAACCAACGCAACTTGTTGTTATAAAAGGAATTAATACGGATGTTTAAAAACTGTTTTAGCCATTCGTCTAACGTTATGGATGCCCCACTCAGTCATAAACCTTTCCTTATCACTGACGGGTCGGCGTGGCGTTTCGCCCCGCGTATCTCATGAAAATCCGCGCAATGACCGCGCGCATCCGGCGCCGGAAATGAAATGCCTCCTGCGCAGAGGGGTGATGCGTTGGTGGCGCTGGAATAGTGCCAGCTCGGCACCAATCCCCTCACCTGCATCGAATGACAGGCACAAAAAAACCCGCTCGCAAGCGGGTTTTTTCGTTGATGGCGCTGCGCGATGCACAGCGCCATGCAAGCGACAAGCAGCTGAAGGTATCAGCGCTTGATGGCAGCACCGAAACGCTTGTTGAAGCGCTCGACGCGGCCACCGGTGGTAGCCTGCTTCTGCTTGCCGGTGTAGAACGGGTGGCACTCGGAGCACACGTCCAGCGCGAAGGTCTGCTTGGAAGTGGAACCGATTTCGTGCTGCGCGCCGCAGGAGCAGGTTGCGGTCTGGCGCTGGTAGTCCGGATGGATACCCTGTTTCATGGTGTGTAACCTCAGGTCGCTGTGCACCGCCACCTGATCGATTGCCAGGCACCGTACACGGGTTTTGGATGTAACCGGTCATTCCGCCGACTCCGACGGAAGGCGACGCATTTTACCAGCCATCTGCGACAAGACCAAACTTTGTGGCGTTTATTGCCGGCAACACTCTGTAGACTGCGTGGCGTTTTCCTCTCGTCATCTCATTCTCTCTTCCTCGGATGCCTTGCGTGCCTGACACCAGCGACAAGACTGCGACTCACCTGCCCGGACGTGTACTGGGCATCGCGATTCCCGGCCCCCTGCGCGACCTGTTTGACTATCTGCCAGCACGCCAGCCACCTCGCCATGGCTGGCAGGTCGGTCTGCGCGTGCGCGTCGAGTTCGGCCGTCGCCAGCTGGTCGGGGTGATCGCGGAGCTGCGCAGCGACTCAGCCTTTCCCATCGAGAAGCTCAAGCCCGTCAGCGAGGTGATCGACGAAGCGCCATTGCCGGCCGACTGGCTGTGGATATGTCAGTTCACCGCACGCTATTACCAGCACTCACTCGGCGACACCTTCGCGCAGGCGATGCCATCACTGCTGCGCCAGGGACGTGCCCTCGAGGCACGCACCCGTGAGCGCTGGTCACTCACCGACAAGGGGCGTATCACGGAGCCGGCCAGCCTCGGCCGCGCGACCCGCCAGATCGCATTGCTCGAGCTGCTCGCTCAGCACCGTCATGGCCTGGTACACAGCGCGATCACCGCCCAGGGCTTCACCCGCCAGCAGCTGGAAACCCTGCGCAGTCGTGGCTTCATCGAATCACGTGAAGAGCCTGTCACCGGCGCCACCCCGGAGCAGGCCAGCAAGGGCGTGCTGGCCGAGCCCAGCCTGGCACTCAATGACGAGCAGGGCCGCGCGCTCTCGCGCCTGCATGAAGGCCTGAGTCGCTTCTCCCCCACGCTGCTGGAGGGCGTGACCGGCTCCGGCAAGACCGAGGTCTACCTGCAACTGATCGAGGCGGTGCTGGATCGCGGCGGCCAGGCTCTGGTGCTGGTGCCCGAGATCGGCCTGACGCCCCAGACGCTGGAGCGCTTCCGCAGACGTTTCCGCGTCCCCCAGGTGATGCTGCATTCCGGCGTCAGCGATGGCGAGCGCCTCGATGGCTTCGAGGCGGCACGCAGCGGCCGCGCGCGCATCGTGATCGGCACGCGCTCTGCCATCTTCACGCCGATGGCAAAGCTCGGGGTGATCATCGTCGACGAGGAGCACGACGGCTCCTTCAAGCAACAGGATGGCCTGCGCTATCACGCCCGCGATCTGGCGCTGGTACGTGGCAAGCAGGAAGGCATCCCGGTAGTGCTCGGCAGCGCCACGCCGTCTCTGGAAAGCCTGCGCCATGCCCGCGAAGGGCGCTTCACTCACCTGCATCTGCATCAGCGTGCCGGGCGCAGCCAACCGGCACGCCTGCACCCGATCGACCTGCGCGGCCGCATGACGCTGGGCGGACTCTCCACCCAGAGTCTGGACGCCATCGAGAAGCGCCTCGCCCAGGGCGATCAGGTGCTGGTATTCATCAATCGGCGCGGCTTCGCTCCGACGCTGACCTGCCATGCCTGCGGCTGGATCGCCGAATGTGACAACTGCGACGCACGCATGACCCTGCATCGCCATCCCCCGCAGCTGACCTGCCATCACTGCGAACGCACCCGCCCGCTGCCGGATGCCTGCCCGGCCTGCGGCAGCGGCGATGTTCGTCCACAAGGCGCGGGCACCGAGCGCACCGAAGAGCTGCTCGGCGAGAAATTCCCCGACGTGCCGGTGCTGCGCATCGACCGCGACAGTACCCAGCGCAAGGACGCCATGAGTGAAGCGCTGGCAGTGATCCGCCGTGGCGAACCCTGCCTGCTGGTCGGCACCCAGATGCTGGCCAAGGGCCACCACTTCCCCCACGTCACGCTGGTGGTGGTGGTCAATGCCGACAGCGGACTCTACGCCGCCGACTTCCGTGCGCTGGAGCAATCCGCCCAGCTGCTGGTGCAGGTCGCCGGGCGAGCCGGACGCGCCGAGCGCCCCGGTGAGGTGCTGATCCAGACCCGCCATCCGGAAGACCCCAACCTGCTGACACTGATCCAGGCCGGCTACCCACAGCTGGCCGGCGAGCTGCTGGAGGAGCGCCGCATCGCGCAGTTGCCGCCGTTCAGCCATCTGGCCTTGCTGCGCGCCGAAGCCACCGATCAGCAGCAGGTCGAGCAGTGGCTGTTGAAGGTAGGAAGCGCCCTGCGTCAGCACATCGACAGTGCCGACCTCAAGGTGGACTGCCTCGGCCCGGTACCGGCGCCGATGGAGCGCCGCCAGAATCGCTATCACGCCCAATTGCTGTTGCGCGCGGCGAAACGCGGCCCGCTGCATGAAGCCGCCGCCTGGCTGGTGACGCTCTGCGAGCAGGATCGTGACGCGCGCCGCCTGCGCTGGTCACTGGATGTCGATCCCATCGGCATGGCCTGAGTCTGGCAGGGGGACTCAGGCAGGTGTCGCCAGCTCCGATACTGAACTGACCACTATCCCGCCAGGACACGGATTGCGCCGTGATTGATCACGACGGTTTATGCAAGCCGCAGGATCGGTGATAATGCCCGCCATCGTGCAGCGACATCCGCACTCCCCCATTGCCCGCAGGCCTGATGCCTGCAACCGCCTGCTCCAGAGCACGCGGTGCGACCTGAGCCGTGAAGAGACCGATATTCCATGAAAGAGACGATCATCGAACTGCTGGGCCAGGCCCTGGATTCCCTCAAGGCCGACGGCACCCTGCCCGCCGACGCCAGCCCGCAGATCAAGGTCGACCCGACCAAGGACAAGACCCACGGCGACTACGCCAGCAACCTGGCGATGATGACGTCCAAGGCTGCCGGCATGAAGCCGCGTGAGCTGGCCGAGAAGCTGGTCGCCGCCCTGCCGGCCTCCGACGCGGTCTCCAAGGTCGAGATCGCCGGCCCCGGCTTCCTGAACTTCTTCGCCGAGACCGGGGCGGTGGCCGACATCGTGCGCCGCGTCTTCAGCGAAGGCGACCGCTTCGGGCACAGCGACGTGGGCGCCGGTGAGAAGGTCCAGGTCGAGTTCGTCTCCGCCAATCCGACCGGGCCGCTGCATGTCGGTCACGGGCGTGGCGCCGCGGTCGGCGACGTGCTGTGCCGCCTGCTGGCCGCCACCGGCCACGACGTCACGCGCGAGTTCTACTACAACGACGCCGGCGCCCAGATCAACAATCTGGCGCTCTCCGTTCAGGCACGCGCCAAGGGCCTGGGCCCGGATGACGCCAGCTGGCCGGCTGATGGCTATCGCGGTGACTACATCCGCGAACTGGCCGCCTCCTACATGGCCGGCGATACCGTCGAAGCCGATGGCAAGCAGGTCACGGGCGCCGCAGAACCTGACGATCTCGACGCCATCCGCGTCTTCGCCGTCGCCTACCTGCGCCATGAACAGGATCTGGACCTCAAGGCCTTCGGCGTCGAGTTCGACGTCTACTTCCTCGAATCCTCGCTCTACCGTGACGGCAAGGTCGAAGACACCGTCAAGCGCCTGGTCGACAACGGCTATACCTACGAAGACGATGGCGCCATGTGGCTGCGCACCACCGACTTCGGGGATGACAAGGACCGCGTGATGCGCAAGCGTGACGGCGGTTACACCTACTTCCTGCCAGATGTCGCCTACCACCTGGACAAGTGGCAGCGCGGTTTCACCCAGGTCATCAATGAACAGGGTGCCGACCACCACTCCACCGTGACTCGCGTGCGTGCGGGCCTGCAGGCCCTCAAGGCCGGCATCCCGGAAGGCTGGCCGGACTACGTGCTGCACCAGATGGTCACCGTGATGCGCTCCGGTGAGGAAGTGAAGCTCTCCAAGCGTGCCGGCAGCTACGTGACCCTGCGTGACCTGATCGAGGAAGTCGGCCGCGACGCGACCCGCTACTTCCTGGCGGCGCGACGTGCCGACTCCCAGCTGACCTTCGACATTGACCTGGCCCGCTCCCAGTCCAACGACAACCCGGTCTACTACATCCAGTATGCCCACGCCCGCGTGCACAGCGTGCTGCGCAAGGCCAGCCGTGAAGACAAGGCCTTCGATGAATCTCTGGCCATGGCGCAACTGTCCTTGCTGACCAGCGATCAGGAAAAGGCCGTGATGAATCGCATGGCCCAGTTCCCGGACGTCGTCACCCACGCCGCCAAGGTGCGGGAACCGCAGCAGGTCGCTCAGTATCTGCAGGACCTCTCCTCTGACTTCCACACCTGCTACAACGCGGTGAAGGTGATGGTCGAGGACGACGCGACCCGCAACGCGCGCCTGGCGCTGGGTCTGGCGACCGCTCAGGTCATCCGCAACGGCCTGGCCCTGCTGGGTGTCAGCGCTCCCGAGGAGATGTAAGCCATGGCTGCTCGCCGCCCCGCCAGCAAGAAGCCCGCTTCCCGTCAGGGAGCCAGCCCCCGCCGGCAGCCCGCCGCCAGTCAGAGCCGCGGCTTCCCGGGGTGGCTGTGGGGGATCGTCGGTCTGGTCGCCGGCTTCGTGCTGGCTCAGTATTTCCAGCAACAGGCGCCGCGTCTGCCGGTGGCTGCCATCGTGCCCAAGGCCAACACTCAGCAGAATGGTCAGCAGGCCGCACAACAGGGTAGCCAGCAGGACAAGGCATCGCAGAAGGACACTCCCGAAGAGAGCGGCGGCAGCATGCCGACCTTCGAGTTCTACACTCTGTTGCCGGAAACCGAGGTGATCGCCCCCAAGGTGGATGAGTACAAGTCCACTCCGCGTCCGGGCAGCGCCGAGAGCACCAAGAAGTCCGAGGCTTCGCTGACCAACTACATGCTGCAGGCGGCCTCCTTCCGCGAGATGTCCGATGCCAGGAAACTGGCCGGCAAGCTCAAGGATCTCGGCCTGCTGGCCAAGGTCAGTGACGTCAATGCTTCTGGCGGTACCGTCTGGCACCGCGTTCAGGTCGGCCCGTACAAGGACACCCGCGAGCTCAACCGCGCACAGGATCTGATGAACACCCAGGGCATCGAGCCTCTGCTGATCAAGCTGCAATGACCTCGGCATGACGCCACAGGTCAACGGGCCCGCTCACAAGTTGAGCGGGCCCGTTGCGTAAAGGGCGCCAGCCCTCTGCACAACGGGCGTCAACGCTAAGTCGCCGATGACTTGAAACCCGCATCAGCGCCCCCATTTACAGCATTCCGGTGAGATATCAGACCGCGATCCGCCACGGTGGCGGTGACACGTCGCGGCAAGCAGTGGCAATTGCCAGACTGACGACCACCACCCGTTTTACGCGACGAGGCCCTGGCCTCGTCTGCCCCGAAATGCCATGCCCGGCCCCGTTCACCTTATTCCAATCGCCGGCATGCTCTCTCAGGAGTTATCCATGACCACGATCGTCTCCGTGCGTCGCAACGGCCAGGTCGCCCTGGCTGGTGACGGCCAGGTATCCCTTGGCAACACTGTCATGAAAGGCAACGCAGCCAAGGTGCGTCGCCTGTATCGCAATCAGGTGCTGGCCGGCTTCGCTGGCGGTACCGCCGATGCCTTCACGCTGTTCGAACGCTTCGAAGCGCAGCTCGAGAAGTATCAGGGCCAGCTGGTGAAATCCGCCGTGGAACTGGCCAAGGAGTGGCGCTCCGACCGCGCCCTGCGCAAGCTGGAAGCCATGCTGGTGGTGGCCGACAAGCATGCCTCGCTGATCATCACCGGCAACGGTGACGTGGTCGAGCCCGAACACGGCGTGCTGGCCATCGGCTCGGGCGGCAACTTCGCCGAAGCCGCCGCCCGCGCCCTGATCGAGAACACCGAGCTGTCCGCCCGCGAGATCACCGAGAAGTCCATCTCCATCGCGGCCGACATCTGCGTCTTCACCAACCACAATGCCATCATCGAGGAGCTGTCCTGAGATGTCCCAGATGACCCCGAAGGAAATCGTCAACGCCCTCGATCAGCACATCGTCGGTCAGCCGGAAGCCAAGCGTGCCGTGGCCGTGGCCATGCGCAATCGCTGGCGTCGCATGCAGCTCAACGATGATCTGCGCCCGGAAGTCACCCCGAAGAACATCCTGATGATCGGCCCGACCGGTGTCGGCAAGACCGAGATCGCTCGTCGTCTGGCCAAGCTGGCCGGCGCGCCCTTCCTGAAGATCGAGGCGACCAAGTTCACCGAGGTCGGCTACGTCGGACGTGACGTGGAATCGATCATCCGTGACCTGGTCGAGGTCGCCATGAAGCTGGTGCGTGAAGAGGCCATGAAGGAAGTGCGCGACAAGGCCGAGGATGCCGCCGAGGATCGCATCCTCGATGCGCTGCTGCCGCGCGCCCGTGGCGAGGAATATGATGCGGCGGCCAACAACAGCAGCACGCGTCAGATGTTCCGCAAGAAGCTGCGCGAAGGTCAGCTGGATGACAAGGAAATCGACATCGAGCTGAGCCCGGCCAGCCAGAGCCTGGATTTCGCCACCCCGCCGGGGATGGAAGAGATGACCAGTCAGCTGCAGTCCATGTTCTCCAGCATGGGCAAGCAGCAGAAGGAAAGCCGTCGCATCAGCGTCAAGGAAGCCCTCAAGCTGGTTCACGAGGAAGAAGCGGCCAGAATGGTCAGCGATGAAGACCTCAAGAGCCGTGCCATCGAGGCCGTCGAACAGAACGGTATCGTCTTCCTCGACGAGATCGACAAGGTCGCCAAGCGTGGCGAGTCCGGCAGTGGTGGCGACGTGTCCCGTGAAGGCGTGCAGCGCGATCTGCTGCCGCTGATCGAGGGCTCCACCGTCTCCACCAAGCACGGCATGGTCAAGACGGACCACATCCTGTTCATCGCTTCCGGCGCCTTCCACCTGTCCAAGCCCTCGGACATGATTCCGGAGCTTCAGGGCCGTCTGCCGATCCGCGTCGAGCTCAATGCCCTGACCCCGGACGACTTCAAGCGCATCCTGACCGAGCCGTCCGCGGCATTGATCCGTCAGTACAAGGCGCTGCTGGCCACCGAAGGCGTCGAGCTGAGCTTCGCGGATGACGCCATCGAGCGTATCGCCCAGATCGCCTATCAGGTCAACGAAGGCACCGAGAACATCGGCGCGCGTCGTCTGCATACCGTGATGGAACGCCTGCTGGAAGAGATTTCCTACGAAGGTGCCGATCAGGCGGGTGAGCTCAAGGTCGATGCCGCCTATGTCGATGCTCGCCTGGGCGACCTAGCGTGTGACGAAGACCTGTCGCGCTACATTCTCTGACGTCTGGCGTCAGCGCCTGACCCGCGAGAAGCCCTCATGGCGGCAATCGCCACCCTGAGAGATGCCACTGACGCCCGATCCGGCTTGGCCCGGTTCGGGCGTCAGTGCATCATGCGACATAGATACGTCGACGCGCCCGAGATGTCGCTCGACGCTCCTGTTCCTTCGGTCGCCTTACAGCGTGGTGTCATGCTGGACGGCGGGCTGACACGAGGATGCCCTGATGAGCCACGACACACCTGAAGACCACGCTGCCGAGCAGGACGAACCTCGCAGCCAGCAGCGCGACTACCGCCTCAATGAGCGCCATGCCCGTGACGCCGACGAGGCCCCGGTACCGACGCGCGTGCACTATCACAAGTCGGAGCGTGAACTGGAACTGGGCTATGCGGATGGCCAGACTTTCCGCCTCAGCACCGAATTCCTGCGCGTGATGTCCCCCTCCGCGGAAGTGCGCGGTCACGGTGTCGGCCAGGAAACGCTGCAGGTCGGCATGCGCCACGTCGGTCTGGCCAACATCACCCAGAGCGGTCGCTATGCGCTGAAGCTGCATTTCGATGATGGCCACGACAGCGGCCTCTACACCTGGGAATACCTGTGGGAACTGGCCAACCGCCGCGATGCCATGTGGGCCTACTACCTGCGCCAGCTGGAAGAGGCCGGTGCCTCGCGTGAGCCGCTGGGCATTCCGCTCAATCAGCTGTAAGCCACTGATGCCAATGGGGCGCGGCAAGATGTCCGACTCGACGTCTTGTCAAAAGACAGCCCGCTGGCCAGCGGTTACAATCGAGCCACTGCGAAAGCTCACCATATTGCGCTGACGTCCCCCATGGGTGGCGTCACAACAGGGGAAGTCATGGACAAGCGTACGACTCACTTCGGTTATCAGGAAGTTGCCGTGGACGAGAAGGCAGGCCGCGTCGCGGATGTCTTCCACAGTGTCGCCGCCAAGTACGACGTGATGAATGACCTGATGTCCTTCGGCATCCACCGTCTGTGGAAGCGCATTACCCTGGAGCGTGCCGGTGCCCGTCCGGGCCAGACGGTGCTGGACATTGCCGGTGGCACCGGGGATCTGACGCTGAAGTTCTCGCGCCTGGTCGGGCCGAAGGGTCGCGTGGTGCTCGCCGATATCAACGCCTCGATGCTCAACGTCGGGCGTGACAAGCTGCTCGACCGCGGTGTGGGTGGCAATGTCGAGTATGTGCAGGCCAATGCCGAGGCGCTGCCCTTCCCTGACAACACCTTCGACATCATCACCATCGCCTTCGGGCTGCGCAACGTCACCGACCAGGCCAAGGCCCTGCGCTCCATGCAGCGCATCCTCAAGCCCGGAGGCCGTCTGCTGGTGCTGGAGTTCTCCAAGCCGGTCAATCCGCTGCTCTCCACCGCCTACGATCAGTACAGCTTCCGCCTGCTGCCGAAGATGGGCGAGATGGTCGCCGGCGACGCCGATTCCTACCGCTATCTGGCCGAATCCATTCGCATGCACCCCGACCAGAAGACCCTGGCCGGCATGATGGAAGAGGCAGGTCTCGAGCGTGTCGAGTTCACCAATCTCACCGGTGGCATCGTCGCGCTGCACCGTGGTATCAAGCTTTGAGGCTGTCATGGCATTGCTGACCCCCCTGCTGGTGGCGACGGCGGAACGCACGCTCAACCGCCTGCTCGCCCGTGACCCCGCCTCCGCCATGCGCCTGAATGCGCTTGCCGGCAGACGCCTGCTGCTGCGCCTGGAGCGCCCCGCCTTCGACCTGCTGGTGCACTTCGACCTGCAGGGGCTGCATCTGCTGCGCCTGCCCGAGGCCAACGAGAGCGACGGCGACGTGGTGGTGGAGCTGGACATGGAAACTGCCGCGGCACTGCTGTCCGGTGAGCCCATCGAGCGCTTGATGTTCGAGGGCCGCCTGGCCGTGCGTGGCCGTCTGCACCTGCTGGAAAGCGCACGGGACCTGGTGATGGATCTCGATCTCGACTGGGAAGGGGCCTTGAGCGAATGGTTCGGCGAGACCCCCGGTCATAGTCTGGCCACCGGCCTGCGCAGCCTCGGTCGCTTCGGGCTGACCAGCCGTCGTGAGCTGGAGCTGGATCTGCGCGAGTATCTGACCGAGGAAGCACGCTGGCTGCCCGGCCATGCCCAGCTGCAGGTCGCGCGGGACGAGCTGACCGAGCTGACCCAGTGCCTGGATCGCACCGAGGCACGCCTGGCGCGCCTGCGACGCCATCTGGAGGCCGTCACCACGCCACGGTCCGCTGATCGGGAGTGCCAGCCGTCGTGAGACTCTATCGCCTGCTGAGCATCCTGTGGGTCATCGCCCGCTATCGACTGGATGATCTGATCCCGCTGTCTCGCGTACCTGCGCTGCTGCGGCCGCTGGTCAAGCTCTCACCGCTGCGCCTGCTGCCTGTCGGCAAGCGCTCGCGTGGTGAGCGCCTGCGGCTGGCACTCGAAGCGCTGGGCCCGATCTTCATCAAGTTCGGCCAGATGCTCTCGACTCGTCGTGACCTGCTGCCACCGGACGTCGCCGATGAGCTCAAGCGCCTGCAGGACCAGGTGCCGCCCTTCGAGAACGAGGTGGCGCGCGAACTGGTCGAGCAGGAGCTGGGCATGCCGGTCGAGGAAGCCTTCGCCGAATTCGAGGCGCAACCGCTGGCCTCGGCTTCCATCGCCCAGGTCCATGCGGCACGCCTGCACGATGGTGCCGACGTGGTGGTCAAGGTGATCCGCCCGCGCATCGAAGAGGTGATGCGCAAGGATATCGGCCTGCTGTATCTGCTCGCGCGTCTGCTGATGAAGCTCTCGCCGGAAGCACGGCGTCTGCGCCCCGTGGAAGTGGTCTCCGATTACGAGGCCACGCTGTTCGACGAGCTGGACATGCACAAGGAGGCCGCCAACACCTCCCAGCTCAAGCGCAACTTCCTCGATTCGCCCCTGCTCTACGTGCCGACCATCCACTGGCCGCTGACGCGGCGCCGGGTAATGGTGCAGGAGCGCATCCGCGGCATCCCGGTCGCCGACATCGACGAGCTGGAAGCCCAGGGCACCGACTTGAAGAAGCTGGCCGAGCGCGGCGTGGAGATCTTCTTCACCCAGGTGTTCCGCGACAACTTCTTCCACGCCGACATGCACCCCGGCAACATCTTCGTCTCGCGAGAGAACGCCCATGACCCGCAGTTCATCGCCATCGACTGCGGTATCGTCGGCAGCCTGACCCGCGAGGACCAGGACTATCTGGCGCGCAATCTGCTGGCCTTCTTCCGTCAGGATTACTACGAGGTCGCGGCGCTGCACATCGAGTCCGGCTGGGTCGGGGAGGGCACGCGCGCCAACGAGTTCGCCGCGGCCATCCGGGCCGTCTGCGAGCCGATTCTCGAGAAGCCGCTCAAGGACATCAGCTTCGGCCAGGTGCTGCTGGGCCTGTTCCAGACCGCGCGCCGCTTCAACATGGAAGTCCAGCCGCAGCTGGTCCTGCTGCAGAAGACGCTGCTCAACATCGAGGGCCTCGGCCGTCAGCTGTATCCGGATCTCGACCTGTGGGCCACCGCCCGCCCCTATCTGGAGCGCTGGATGAAGGAGCGCGCCGGCCCCAAGGCGTTCTGGGCCGAGATGGTCAAGCAGGCTCCGGAGCTGTCACATCAGCTGCCGCAGCTGCCGGTGATGGCCTTCCAGGCCATGCAGCGCATCGATGATGAACACCGCGCTCGACAGCGTCAGACCGAGGCACTCGCCACGCTGCGCGATCGTGTCAATCATGCGTCCAGCACCGGCTGGCGCTTGCGCGCAGGTGGACTGCTGATCGCCGTGGCCTTCGGCTGGCAACCGCTGATCGCCTGGGCCGAGACGCAACCGATGATGGTGCTGGTCGGCGCGGGGCTGGGCATCGTGCTGTTGCTGTGGCGCTAGCCGCGCCCCTGCTTCGCTCGCGGCGCTGACCGAAACTTGCCGCCCCTCGGGGCGCAGTGCAATATGATTGTCATGTAACCCTTGCATCCTGAGTCGCCGGGCCTTGCCTCGCGGCGGTGCTCGATGAGGCAGGAGCCTCGGGCTGGACTCGCTGCCTTCGCTCGGGCCCGGTTGTCCGGCTGGCCGCGACGCTCCTGCAACGGCTCTCATGCAACGGCTCTCATGCAACGGTTCTCATGCAGATAAGGTTTTCATGCCAGACCCCATGCTTTCAGGAATGATGATTCATGAGTGATATTCTCAACCGCCTGTCAGACGTACTGGCAGAGCGGCGCGACGCTGATCCGACGTCCTCCTATGTCGCGAGCCTGCATCACAAGGGCCTCAACAAGGTATTGGAGAAGATTGGCGAAGAGGCCACGGAAACGGTACTGGCCGCCAAGGATTTCACTCAGGACGACGTGGACTCCCACCGTGCAGTGATCGGTGAGACCGCCGACCTGTGGTTCCACTCGCTGGTGATGCTTTCTCACCTCGGGCTGGACCATCAGGACGTGCTGGATGAGCTGGCGCGACGCTTCGGCGTCTCCGGCCATGATGAAAAGGCCGCTCGCGGTCAGTGATGATCAAGCAGACGACTTGCAGCGCAAGCCGATTTCCCTGGCAGTGGTGCTCTCACCCTGCAAGACTCAAGGCCTCGTGACCTAGTCCCATCGGCCAAAATGGAGAACTTCCCATGTTAGGTGGCATCAGTATCTGGCAGCTCCTCATCGTGCTCGGCATCATCATCCTGATCTTCGGCACCAAGAAGCTCCGCAACGTCGGATCAGACCTCGGTGGCGCGGTCAAAGGCTTCAAGGGCGCCATGAAGGAAGAGGAAAAGGCCCCCGAAGACACGGCTCCTCAGCAGAAGGTCTCCCACGGTGAATCCCGCGGCGATACCATCGATGTCGAGGCCGAGCGCCGCGATACCGCTGACAAGCGCTCGTAAGCCGCATGTTCGACATCGGCTTTTTTGAACTGGCACTGATCTCGCTGCTGGCATTGATCGTGCTCGGCCCGGAGCGTCTGCCCCGGGCGGCGCGTACGGCGGGATTGTGGCTGGGGCGCATCAAGCGCAGCGTCTCGGGGATCCAGCAGGAAATCAGCGCCCAGCTGGAAGCCGAAGAACTGCGTCAGACGCTCAATGAGCAGAAGAAGCAGCTCGACGAGACCCTGGCACATGCCCGCAATGAGGCGCGTGAGGTGGAAACCACCATCACGCGTTCCTCGCCCGCGTCACAGGAGGATGCCAACGCCTCGCCTGCCGCCGACAGTGCTCGCTCGACCACGGAGACGACCTCAGGCGAGCAAGAGACCTCCGCCACCCCCACCAGTGAGTCACGGGAGCCGCGTTCCTGATGAGTGATCCGCATGACCCGCAGCCCTCCGCCTCCGGCGAGGCTGCCCACGCCCCGCTCATCGAGCATCTGATCGAACTGCGCTCCCGCCTGCTGCGTGCGACTGTCGTGGTCCTCGTGGTATTCGCGGCGCTGTATGGCTTCTCCAATCAGATCTATCTGTATGTGGCCGAGCCGCTGATGGCCCTGCTGCCTCCCGGCTCTCAGATGATCGCCACCGAGGTGGCCTCGCCCTTCCTGGCCCCCTTCAAGCTGACACTGGTGGTGGCGCTGTTCCTGGCGATTCCGGCGGTGCTCTATCAGGCCTGGGCCTTCATCGCGCCGGGACTCTACGAGAACGAGAAGGCGTTGGCGTTGCCGCTGCTGGCCTCCAGCATCCTGCTGTTCTATGCGGGCGCGGCGTTTGCCTACTATGTCGTCTTCCCGCTGCTGTTCCAGTTCTTCACCACCACGGGCCCCGAGAACGTGGCGATCATGACGGACATCAATCAGTACCTGAATTTTGTCCTCAAGCTGTTCTTCGCCTTCGGTGTGGCCTTCGAGATTCCCATCGCCACCTTCCTGCTGATCTGGACGGGGGCCACGTCCGTGGAGGTGCTGAGCAAGAAACGCCCCTACATCGTGATCGCCTGCTTCGTGGTCGGCATGCTGCTGACACCGCCTGACGTCATCTCGCAGTCATTGCTGGCGATTCCGATGTGGCTGCTGTTCGAGGTCGGGATTCTCGCCGCACGCGCCTTCAAGCGCCGCCGTCCGGCGAGCGATGATGAGGCCTCGCAGCAGGCCCCCTGACGCGAAGACTCGAGCAGACAGCGCCTGAACGATGACGCGCAAGAATCATGACGCAGGAAACGACGAAGCCCCCGCCAATGGCGGGGGCTTCGTCGTTTCCTGCTGGGTGCCGTGCGACCGTGTCAATCCTGTTGACTGGCCTTGGCCTGGTCTTCCTCGATCCAGCCGTTCAGACGCTCCACCAGCTTGAAGATGCCTTCGGCAGCCTCGGAGATGCGCTCTGCCTGCATGTAGGCTGGCGTCGTGATCACGCGATTGGCGGCATCAATCACGATATCCGTCACCTCACAGCTCTTGTGCAGACCGCCCTGGGCACTGATGGCGCCGGAGACTTCAGGGTCCGTGCCGATGGTGACCGAGATCCCCTCGCCCAGCAGCTTCGGCATCATCACCGGCGCGATGCACATCACGCCGATCGGCTTGCCGGCCGCATGGAAGGGCTGCACCACCTCGCGCAGACCATCCACCAGCGTCAGATCCGCGCCCTTGACGGCAAAGTTGCTGAGATTCTTGGCGGCACCGAAGCCACCGGGCAGAATCAGCGCGTCGAAGTCCTCGGCGGACAGCTCCGGCAACGGACGCACCTTGCCACGCGCCAGGCGAGCCGACTCGGTCAGCACATTGCGTGTCTCGTCCATTTCCTCGCCGGTGGCGTGGTTGAGCACATGATGCTGATCGATGTCCGGAGCGAAGCACTCGTAGCGGATGCCCAGCTGATCAAGCCGAAGCATGGTCAGGGTCGTTTCGTAGATCTCGGAGCCATCATAGACACCGCAACCGGATAGGATCAGGGCTACCTGCTTGGTCATGTGTTACTCCATTGACGGTGAACTGCTCGGCGGCTGCCGACAGGTCAGAAGTGACAGATTCGTACAGGAATCCGCTACAGGCAAGCACCATGTGAAGAGGTACCGGCTGGAAAGGACAGATGATGCCGGCGGCCTGCAGCACCTGGGTATTCGTCACTCCGATGCCCCAAGACTATGGGCGGCATGACCACATCTCAAGGGCGCCCCTCGCGGTTCGGCGGGCAGGATGACAGTGCACACGACGCGACACCCTGCCCCATGCCGCGCCCCTGTTCCGACCTGCATGCACTGATATACTCGAAAGCATCGTGCCGACAGCTTGCTCGGCCAATCCCATCTCCTTCGGTCGTATGGGCGCCGTCTGACCTGTAATATCATTGAAATATTATAGACCTAGACTTCCAGCGTCCCTCACGGAACCGGAGCCTTAGATCCGGAGAGCCTCTCTTGAGTCAACGTACCCCACGCCAGTTTCCTGCGATTCGCATGCGCCGCATGCGCAAGGATGATTTCTCTCGCCGCCTGATGCGCGAGAACCAGCTGACGGCCGATGATCTGATCCTGCCGGTCTTCGTGCTGGAAGGTTCGCAGCGTCGTGAAGCCGTGACCAGCATGCCCGGGGTCGAGCGCCTGTCCATCGACCTGCTGGTCAAGGAATGCCGTGAGGTCCATGCGCTGGGCGTGCCGGCCATCGCGCTGTTCCCGGTGATCGATGCCGAGGCCAAGAGCCTGCTGGCCGAGGAGTCCTACAACGCCAATGGCCTGGTGCAGCGCGCGGTGCGTGCCCTCAAGGAAGCCATCCCGACGCTGGGCGTGATCACCGATGTGGCGCTGGATCCCTACACCGTGCATGGCCAGGACGGCATCCTCGATGATGACGGCTACGTGCT
Organism: Cobetia marina; assembly: GCF_001720485.1. Taxonomy (GTDB): domain Bacteria; phylum Pseudomonadota; class Gammaproteobacteria; order Pseudomonadales; family Halomonadaceae; genus Cobetia; species Cobetia marina. The sequence continues at coordinate 401,094 of NZ_CP017114.1, read as the reverse complement.
CAACGACCGCACCGTGGACACCCTGATCAAGCAGGCACTGTCACACGCGGAAGCGGGCGCCGATGTCGTGGCCCCTTCTGACATGATGGACGGCCGCATCGGCTCCATCCGTGCCATGCTGGAACAGGAAGGCCTGATCAATACCCGCATCATGGCCTATTCGGCCAAGTACGCCTCCAACTACTACGGCCCGTTCCGTGATGCGGTGGGCTCGAGCGGCAATCTGGGCAAGGCCGACAAGCAGACCTACCAGATGGATCCGGCCAACAGCGACGAAGCGCTGCATGAAGTGGCCATGGATCTCGCCGAGGGCGCCGACATGGTGATGGTCAAGCCGGGCATGCCCTACCTGGATGTGGTGTCCCGCGTGAAGCGTGAACTGGAAGTGCCGACCTTCGCCTACCAGGTCAGCGGCGAGTACGCCATGCACATGGCCGCCTTCCAGAACGGCTGGCTGGATGCCGACAAGGTCATTCTCGAATCATTGATGTGCTTCAAGCGTGCGGGTGCCGACGGCATTCTCACCTATTTTGCCCGCCGGGCCGCGGAACTGCTGGCGGAGAAGAATCGCCTTTGACTACCCCGGCGACCGTGTCTGACCGGGGTCATGGAGTTGATGATGGAACAGACCCACAAGAACGCCATAGATGACGCGTCAGACACCTCGCTGGACACCGCTCCCCAACCGCATCAGGACGCTGCCGCCCCGGCGGCGTCCCGGGGGAAAGAGGGCGACATGGAGCTGGTCACCGACGAGCCGCCAGCCCTTGAACCTCCGCCCCTGCGCGTCAATCGCACGCGCAAGGGCATTCACGCCAAGGTCACGCCCTCCCCCGAAGCCGACCTGGCCGACCCCGCCCTGTATTTCAACCGTGAGCTGTCGAATCTGCAGTTCAACATCCGGGTACTGGAGCAGGCGCAGGACACTTCGCATCCGCTGCTCAACCGGCTGATGTTCCTGCTGATCTTCACGTCCAACATGGACGAGTTCTTCGAGATCCGCGTGGCGGGTCTCAAGCATCAGATCGCCTTCGACCGCACCGAGCCCGGCCCGGATGGCATGCTGCCCGGCAAGGTGCTCGACGAGATCTCGCGCATCACCCACGAGCAAGTGGAGCGCCAGTACCGCATCCTCAACGAAGAACTGATTCCGGCGCTTGAAGAGCAACACATCCGCTTCCGTCGCCGCAATCAGTGGAACGACGCCCAGAAAGCCTGGGTTCGCGAATACTTCGAGGAAGAGATTCAGCCGGTCATCAGCCCGATCGGGCTTGATCCATCACATCCCTTCCCGCGCCTGGTCAACAAGAGCCTCAACTTCATCGTCGAGCTGGAAGGCAAGGACGCCTTCGGGCGCGAGGGCGGCCTGGCCATTCTTCCGGCTCCACGCTCGCTGCCGCGCTTGATTCGCGTGCCGGAAGCGCTCGCAGAGAGCGGCTATACCGAGTACGTCTTCCTGTCCTCGATGATTCATGCCCATGCCCAGGAGCTGTTCCCAGGGATGAAGATCAAGGGCTGCTACCAGTTCCGGCTGACGCGCAACGCCGACCTCTCGGTGGATGCCGAGGATGTCTCGGATCTGGCCTCGGCGCTGCGCGGCGAGCTGCTGGCGCGGCGTTACGGCGATGGCGTGCGCCTGGAAGTGGCGGACAACTGTCCAGAGGCGCTCTACACCTTCCTGCTCAAGCAGTTCGAGCTGGAGAAGCGAGACCTGTATCAGGTGAAGGGACCGGTCAACCTCAATCGCCTGATGGAAGTCATCGGCGACGTGGGCCGCGAGGACCTGCTCTACGCACCGTTCACTCCCGGCACGCCCAAGGCACTCAAGAGTGACAACAGCCTGTTCGATGCCATTCGCCGCGAGGACATCCTGCTGCATCACCCCTTCCAGTCGTTCTCGCCGGTCGAGAGTCTGCTGGCCGAGGCAGCGCGCGACCCGAACGTGCTGGCCATCAAGCAGACGCTCTATCGCACCGGAGCCGATTCCAACATCGTCTCCTCGCTGGTGGAAGCTGCACGCCAGGGCAAGGAGATCACCGTGGTGATCGAGCTGCGTGCCCGCTTCGATGAAGCCGACAACCTGCAGCTGGCCTCCCGCCTTCAGGAGGCAGGCGCCATCGTCATCTACGGGGTGATGGCCTACAAGACCCATGCCAAGATGCTGCACATCGTGCGGCGAGAAAATGGCGAGCTGCGCCACTATGCGCACCTCGGCACCGGCAACTACCACGCCAAGACGGCGCGCCTGTACACCGATTACAGCCTGCTGACGTCCAATGAGACCTTGTGCGAGGACGTCCACAAGGTCTTCCAGCAGCTGACCGGCATGGGCAAGCAACGCAATATCGAGAAGTTGCTGCATGCCCCCTTCACACTGCATGAGCGACTGGTGGAGATGATCGACCGGGAAGCGCGCAACGCCGAGAAGGGCAAGCGCGCCCACATCATCATCAAGTGCAACTCACTGACCGAACCCAAGCTGATCCGCGCGCTGTATCGCGCCTCACGCGCGGGCGTGCAGTGCGATCTGATCATCCGCGGGGTCTGCTGTCTGCGTCCGGGCGTTCCGGGCATCTCCGACAATATCCGCGTCCGCTCGGTGATCGGTCGCTTCCTGGAACATACTCGCACCTTCCACTTCCACAATGCCGGCCAGCCGGAGACCTGGTGTTCCAGCGCGGACTTCATGGAGCGCAACATGTTCCATCGCGTCGAGACCTGCTTCCCGTTGCTCGACAAGAAGCTGGCGCAGCGCATCCGCAAGGACCTGGACACCTATCTGGTCGACAACTGCCAGAGCTGGCGCCTGGAAAGCGATGGTCACTACACCCAGCTGGATGCCGGCGATGCAGAGCCGATCAGCGTGCAGGAAACCCTGCTGTTCGCCTACGCTGCCAAGGCCTGATCGCGCCCCGCTCGGGCCCGCCTCATCCGGCGCAGTCCATTCACCTGACTCTCGGCCCTCACGCTTGCGTGGGGGCCGTCTGCGTTGAGCAGACAAGCCTTGTCCCAGTCCTCCTGTCCCGATCCTTCTGCCCCACTTTTTCCTTCTGCGCTCCCCCTTCTACCTTCGCCTGATTGCCGACATCAGCCGCCCATGACGCCTGCCCCCACCAGACAATGAAAAGGCCCCCGCATCCTGGATGCGGGGGCCTGGCAGCTGACGATCGGATCAAGCGCTCAACGGATCAGACACCGATCTGACCACCATCTTCACGCTGGATGACGACGGTCGCGGCGCGCGGGCGCACACTGCCGTCAGTTTCGGCAGTCGCATCCACACTCTGCGGCCAGTTGCCGGGATGCTGGATATTGACGAACAACGCCGTCCTGTCAGGTGTCGCGAAGATGCCGGTCACTTCACAGCCGTTCGGGCCAACCGCGAAGCGCTTGAGCTGTGCCTGGTTATCGGCACCGATCACGGCAGCATCCCCTTCGGCCTGCTGAAGCGCGGCCGGCACGACCGCCAGTAGCTGGTCATTGGTGGCGTCCGCCACACCGGCGTAGCCGTTGTCCGTCTGGATCCACAGGATACCCTGCTCGTCCTCACGTTCGTCGAAGTAGAGGCCATCCGGACTGGCGAATTCATTCATCTCAGTCAGGCCGGACAGGTTGTCGGCATCACTGGCCGCCGCGCCGAACACGAAGATCTCCCAATCGAAGGCGGTGTGATCTCCCGCCTCACGCCAGCGGATGATCTGCCCAGCCTCGTTGTCACCGCGCGGGTTGGCGGCATTGGTCGGCGCCGTCTTGTAACCGACTCCCGGCTCCTCGATGGCCTTGCCGTCATTGGTGAAGGCCGCCGCGGTACCCTCTTCGGTGCGCTTGGAGTTGTTGGTCAGTGTCATGTAGACCTCACCGGAAGCCGGGTCGACGGCACCCCACTCCGGGCGGTCCATCGGCGTGGCGCCCAACAGATCCGCCGCGTCCGCGGTATGGATGATGACACCGGCCAGATCATCGGCCGCCAGGCCCAGTGCAGCGGCCAGCGTCCGGCCATCCCTGGTCACGGCATCCGGCGTCAGCTTCAGCCACTTGCCAGTACCGTCGGCGGAGAACTGGGCAACATACAACGTGCCCTTGTCCAGATACTTGTCACCGATCGTCAGGCGATTCTTGTCGGCTCCCGGCACGTGCGCATCGGCGGCCTCCCATCTGGCATCGGAGACGAACTTGTAGATGTATTCGTTGCGCGAGTCATGGCCTGAATAGAACACCACCGGCTCGCCTTCGACCAGCTTGCCAGGCCAGCAGCCTTCATGGCGGAAACGTCCCAGCGCGGTGCGCTTGACGGCCTTCTCACCGGTGTAGGGGTCGATCTCGACGATGTAGCCGAAGGTACGCGGCTCATTGCGATAATCCTTGTCGGCACTGTCCGCCGTCGGCGTATTGTCGAAGCGCGCGAATTCGCCATCGACTTCGCTGGCATCTCCCGCGGCGGTTTCCCAGCCGTAGCGGCCACGCTCGGTCTCGATGCCGATGCGATCATCATCGCTCTGACGATCACTGCGCTTGACGAAGTACCCCGGCCAGTTCTCCTCACAGGTCAGGTAGGTGCCCCAGGGGGTATAGCCGTTGGCGCAGTTGTTGTTGGTACCACGCGTGCGCGTGCCCTCCGGAGAGAAGGCAGTCTTGACGTAATCACTGCCTGCCACCGGGCCACTCAACACCATCTCGCTGGCGCTGGTATAGCGACGGTTGTAGCCGGAGTTGCTCACCACATCCCACTTGCCGCCGGCATCCTTCTTGACTTCGACGACGGTCACGCCGTGGGCATTGATCTCGGTACGCACTTCATCGGCCGGGCGCTTGCCGGACTCCGCATTGGTCGCGCCGCCCTTGGGCGCCCACAGGGCATCCTGATCGATGTACTCATTGTTCATCACCAGCAGGAAATTGCTGGAGGCGGTGTCTTCGCTCAGCGCGAAGTTGTGCATGCCGTCGTGATGCATGCCGATGCTGTTGAGCTGGGCCTCCGGCGTCATCGCCAGCGATTCACTCCACTGCGGTGCCTTGTCGTTGAGCGGAGTGCCCCACGGTGCCAGGACATGGGCGGTATACCCTGCAGGTACCACGAAGGCATCCGTGCGAGAGCCCTTGATGGACTCGAAGGCCAGCGCCAGCGGTGTCTTCGCCGGAGTCCCTGTGGTCTTGCCGCTGTCGGCATTGGCCGCACCGCTCAGGCCCGCCAGCCCGAAGCCGCCCAGCATGCTGGCAGCCGCCATGCCCAGACCACCCTGCAACACGCGACGACGGGAAAGGTGCTTGTCGATGATGGAAGAGAATGTCTCGTTGTGACTGGCATTCAGTAGGCGATGATCTTCAATTTCCTTGCTCATGCTGCTTCCCCGTAGTCAGGTTGCGGGTTGTTCTTTTCAGGCCTGGCCCCTGTGGGGCCGCCAAGGGCAACAAGAGTGATACGCGAACCAAATGACAGTCGTATGACGCGAACGATACGCCTCATGCAAACGACAGCGCCCGACGGTCGCATGACCATCGGACGCGGGGAATTCACAAGCGCGAGACCTGCTCCGTCAGCCGTGAGGAAAGAGGGCTTCACCAGCAGGGTGGTGTCTGGGTCAGGCGTCTCGCAGACGCTCTGCCGCCAGACTCAACAGATGCTCCGTCGTCTCCCACCCGAGACAGGCATCGGTCACGGAAACGCCATGGCGCAGCTGCGAGAGCTTGTCCGCTGCCGGCAATGCCTGCTTGCCCTCGTTGAGATGGCTTTCCAGCATCACGCCGATCAAGGCGTCATCACCGGCCAGACGCTGGGAGAGCACATCCAGCATCACTTCGCTCTGACGACGGTGGTCCTTGCGCGAGTTGGCATGACTGCAGTCGACCATCAGTCGCGGTGTCAGACCGGCCCCTTCCAGCTCTCGCCGGCAGGCGGCCACCGAGTCTGCATCGTAGTTGGGCTGACCATGGCCGCCCCGCAGCACCACGTGGGTGTGGGGATTGCCCGCGGTCTCGATCAGCGCCGGGCGCCCGCTGTCATCCATGCCGAAGTGGCGATGCCCGTGAGCTGCCGCACCGATCGCCTGCACGGCGACCTCGACCCCACCATCGGTTCCATTCTTGAAGCCTACGGCGCAGCCAAGGCCGGAGGCCATCTCGCGGTGGATCTGTGACTCGGTGGTGCGTGCCCCGATGGCCGCCCAGCCGAGCAGGTCTTCCAGGTAGGCGGCGGTCAGCGGCTGCAGCAGCTCCGTCGCCACCGGCAGGCCCATCTGGTTGATCTCGCGCATCAGCTCGCGCGCCTGACGCAGGCCGCTGGCCATGTCATCACTGCCATCCAGATGCGGATCATAGGCCAGCCCCTTCCAGCCCACCGTCGTGCGCGGCTTCTCGACATAGACACGCATCACCAGCTTGAGGCGATCACGGACCTGCGGTTCGATCACCGCAAGGCGCTGGGCGTATTCACGCGCGGCCTTGAGATCATGGATGGAACACGGGCCGACTACCACCAGCAGGCGATCATCCTCCCCGGCAAGAATCGCGTTGATCTCAGCGCGGTGCTGGCGAATCTGGCCGGCCAGGTCAGCATCCACCGGCAGCTGCGCGCGCAATTCGCTGGCGCTGGGCAGGGCTTCACGACTGATGCGTCCGGGAGTGGTCGGTGTCTGGGCGGCATCGAAGCGGGTCACGGGGGTAGTCTCGGCGGTCATGGTGTCGACAGTGGTATCGGCTGTGTGCGGGTCATTCGTCAACACGCGTTCAAGGCTGGCGTTCATGGTCTTCTCTCCTGTGACGAAGCTTCGGCTTCATCACGCAATATTCACTCTGACAGACAGGGACTTCGCGAATCGTCACCCCGATGTTGCTCGCCCTGCCCCGCGGTGACAGCGGAAAGAGGCAGGACGCCGCTAAATCGCCAGCGCCAATAACCATGCACGACCCGAGCGGAAGCGAAAGAGAAGCGGGTAGTCGGGATCGTGGTACGCATGGTCATTCCTCCAGTCATTCATGCTGCAATCATCGTTGGCACGTTAGGGTGGCACGCCTCTCTCGTCATGAGAGATTGCCGGGCCCAAACGCAAGAACCCCCGGTCGTGGCTGCGACCGGGGGTTCTTCAAGGTGGTGGCAGCCCGTACGAGACAGGCACGCCGTAACCTCAGGCGCGCCCCTGTGTAAACCAATACCAATAGCCAGCCGCACACGCAGCCGACGCCAGCTGACCCGAAGGGCAGGCAGCGGCAGTGCGAAGGCGGGAGCTTGAGGATTGATTCATGGGTCGGGCCGGTGTCCAGTGATGACGATGAAGCGTCGATGACTCTATCCTTGCACTACGAAACGTCGCACGCAAGCGTGATCGGGCAACAAACCGTTGCCTGCACGTATAAAGAAGGACTATCAGCCCGGAGTGGCATCAGTATAACCTTTGGTTGTCGAACGACATGATCGGCAACGCGCATTCGTCCAGCGGTGCCTGACACCGCGCCCACAGCTTGGAATGCATACATGCAGGATTCCCGAAATGATGCACTGATAGAGTATCTGTCGGGATGTGCCCGGCAGGATGCCAAGGCACTGGATCGACTTTATCGCGCAACCAGTGCGCATCTATACGCTCAGTTGCTGCGTATCTTGAGACATGAGGCATCCGCGCAGGATTGTCTTCAGCAGGTCTACATCCGGGTATGGGCCGCCGCCGGCCAGTATGACGCCGGCCGCGCCCGCCCGATGACCTGGCTCGGCACCATGACCCGCAACATCGCCATCGACTGGATACGTCGACAGCGACCCAGCGAGCACGACAGCGACGAATTGATCGCTGCCATGCCCGGTCGAAGTGATATCGAGGCAGATGTCGACCTGGCCCAGCACAGTGGTGAACTCCACCAGTGTCTGGCCGAGCTGAATGACGATCAACGCCGCGCCCTGGAACTGGCCTACTTCGAAGGCCTCACCCACCAGGATCTGGCCAACCAACTGGACCAGCCCTTGGGCACCGTCAAGAGCTGGGTCCGACGTGGACTCGAGAGGTTAAAGACATGCATGAGTCATTTGATCTGAGCGATCCCGAACTGCGTGAAACCGCAGCGGGCGAGTACGCGCTCGGAACCCTGACACGCAGTGAGCGCGCCGCTTTCGAGTCGCTGCTCTCCGTGAGTCACGACCTGCAGCGCGATGTGGAGCGCTGGCGCGAACACCTGAACGTGTTCAATGAACAGCTGCCCCCTGTCGCGCCGCCCGCCGATGTCTGGCAAGGCATCGCCGAGGCGACGGGCACCGCCCGGCAGCCGTGGTGGCGTCGCCTGGGCCTGTGGCAAGGCATGACGGCCACGGCGTTCAGCCTCGCACTCGCCGTCAGCCTGACCTTCAGTCTGGGTCAGAACGAGAGCATGGAGAGCGACTACGTGTTCGTGGTCAGCAACCCTGACAGCAGCCCCGGCTGGATCGTCAATGCCTCCCACTCGGGTGAGATGATGGTCCAGGCCGTCAGCCCCAACGCCCCGGCCCCCGGCAAGGTCTGCGAGCTGTGGCTGATGGCCAAGGATGGCAAGGAGCCGATGTCACTGGGCATCCTGCCGCACTCCGGCACCATGAAGGTGGAGGTGCCGAAGGAATATCTGGCCGCCTTCCCCGACAGCGATCTGGTGATCACGCTGGAAAATCCGGGCGGCGCTCCCTCCGGTCAGAACATGGGGCCAACGCTCAAGAAAGGCCAGTTCACCGCCGTCGAAGGCCGCCACATTCTGTAGGCACTGCCTGCAAGCACTGGCGGCAAACGCTGCGTCACCACACGACGCCGCATCAACGAAAAAGCCCCCGCTTCTCAGCGGGGGCCTTTTTCATGCTGCCCTGCCGGGCCTCGATCCCTGGAGGCTACCCGGACACCGGCAGGAAACACCCGTCACGTGAGATGACGTCCGCCATCCACCGGCAGTGTCGTGCCCGTGACATAGGGACTGTCCAGCAGATAACGCAGCGCCTGCCAGATCACCCCTGGGCCCGGCACACTCTGCATCGCAGACTTGGCCCGCGCTCGCTCGGCGTAGTCATCATCGTCGTCCGGGCGCAGCATGATCAGCGCCGGCGCGATGGTGTTGACCTGGATGCGTGGCGCGAACATCGATGCGAACGACAAGGTCAGATTCTCGAGCCCCGCCTTGCTGGCCGCGTAGGCCGCATGCTTGCGCGAGCCTTTCTGGACCACGAAATCACTCATGTGAATGATGTCGGCCTGAGTCTCGATACCTGCCTCCAGCAGATCACGCAGCGCCAGATTGATCAGATACGGCGCCTGCATGTGGACGCGAAACAGATGCTCGAACATCTCGCCGCGCTCCTCCGCCCCACCATCCGGCGCCCAGTCGCTGGCATTGTGCACGATGGCCCTCAACGTCGGCGTCATCTCACGAATCGTCGCGATGAAGGCCTGGATGCCCGCCTCACTGGAGAAATCCGCCTGGACGGTGCGGATACCCAACGCCCGCAGGGCATCGAGCTCTTCGCGCTCACGTCGGTAACTGATGATGACGGGATGGCCATCATCCACCAGACGTTCGGCGCAGTAGCGCCCCAGTCGCTGGGCGCCACCGGTGATCAGAATGGGGGACTGACTCATTCACTCGACTCCTTCAGGCAACGTCAGGCAGCTTCAGCCGGATACCAGCGCCGGATCCAGCAGCGGCTCGCGTGGTGCATAACTGAAGACATCGGAGCTCAGCGCGCTGGCCTCGACCCCCAACGGCGTCAGCGCATCGACACAGGCATAGACCATGCCGGGCGAGCCCGACAGATAGACGCGCTTGCCTGCCATGCTCTCCGCATGCGCTCGCAGCGCATCATCGATACGACCGATATGGCCATTGAAGCTTGCCTCGACCCCAGCCGCTTCCAGTGCCTGATGGTGAGCATCACCCGCCTCAGGCGCTTCTTCCAGTACCGGCACGTAGCGGAAATTGGGCTGACTGGCGGCCCAGTGGAGCGCGGCGCTTTCCAGATACAGATCCCGACGCTCACGCGCGGCCCACCACAGTTCGATGGGCTGATTGAGGCCGTGTGCAAACGCTGCCTGCAACATGGCATGCATCTGCGAGAATCCGGTACCGGCACAGATCAGCACGACGGGACTGGGGTCGTCGAGATCGAGCACGCATTCGCCATTCGGCAGGCGCAACTCCAGCTGATTGGCCGCGACCAGCAGGCTGCGCAGACGCGCCGAGTTGCTGCGCTCCGGCCAGTGCTGGATATGCAGCTCAAGCACGCCATCTCCCTTGGCAGCGTTGGCGATGGAGAACGGTACCCAGGTGGTGTCGTCGAGCTTCATCTCGAGATACTGGCCCGGCGCATGCGCCAGGGCCTCGGGACGTGCGGCAAAGCGCACACGAAACACGTCCGGGGTCAGGTCTTCCACACTCTCGACATGACAGGTCAGGGTCCGCGCCGTCATCGTATCCTCTTGTTGTCTGAAGCCTGCCGCGACGCCTGGCGCCGAGGCAGGGTAAATGCATGAGTGGTGATGGTCAGGTGAGACTCAATCCAGAATGCCCAGACTGTCCCAGCGCTCATCGACCCGCGAGACGATCTCGTCGCTCATCACGATGGGCTCGCCCCATTCGCGGTCGGTCTCGCCGGGCCACTTGTTGGTGGCATCCATGCCCATCTTGGAGCCGAGCCCCGCCGTTGGCGAGGCGAAATCGAGATAGTCGATCGGCGTATTGTCGACCAGAACGGTATCACGGCTCGGGTCCATCCGCGTGGTGATGGCCCAGATGACATCTTCCCACTTGCGGGCATCGACATCATCATCCAGCACGATCACGAACTTGGTATACATGAACTGGCGCAGGAAGCTCCAGACTCCCATCATCACGCGCTTGGCGTGGCCGGGGTACTGCTTCTTCATCGTCACCACCGCCATGCGGTAGGAGCATCCCTCCGGCGGCAGATAGAAGTCGACGATCTCCGGGAACTGCTTGCGCAGAATCGGCACGAAGACCTCATTGAGGGCCAGACCGAGAATCGCCGGCTCATCCGGTGGACGCCCGGTATAGGTCGAGTGATAGATCGGATCGCGCCGATGGGTGATGCGCTCGATGGTGAAGACGGGGAAGGTCTCGACCTCGTTGTAATAGCCGGTGTGATCGCCGTAGGGGCCTTCCGGTGCCATGTCATCCGGATACAGGTAGCCCTCGAGGATGATCTCGGCGCTGGCCGGCACCTCGAGCTCCGACAGGCCACATTTGACCAGCTCGGTGCGCGAGCCGCGCAGCAGCCCCGCGAAGGCATACTCGGACAGCGTATCCGGCACCGGAGTGACAGCGCCCAGAATCGTCGCCGGGTCAGCCCCCAGCGCCACGGCGACCGGGAAGGGCTCACCCGGATGGGCCTTCTGCCACTCACGGAAATCCAGAGCCCCGCCACGGTGCGCCAGCCAGCGCATGATCAGCCGATTCTTGCCAAGCTTCTGCTGACGGTAGATGCCGAGGTTCTGACGCTCCTTGTGCGGCCCGCGGGTAATCACCAGCGGCCAGGTCACCAGCGGCGCGGCATCTCCGGGCCAGCAGTGCTGGATCGGAATCATGTCGAGATCGACATCATCCCCTTCCAGCACGACTTCCTGACAGGGCGCACGCTTGACCCGCTTGGGGCCCATGCTCATCACCTGCTTGAAGATCGGCAACTTGTCCCAGGCATCACGGAAGCCTCTGGGCGGCTCCGGCTCCTTGAGGAAGGCGAGCAGCTCGCCGACTTCGCGCAGCGCCTCGACCGATTCCTGCCCCATGCCCAGCGCCACACGACGCGGTGTGCCGAACAGATTGCCCAGCACCGGCATGCTGTGGCCCTTGACGTTCTCGAACAGCAACGCCGGACCACCCGCCTTCAGGGTGCGATCGCAGATCTCGGTCATCTCCAGGTAAGGGTCCACCTCGGCACGAATGCGCTTGAGTTCGCCCTTCTCTTCCAGCGCCGCGATGAAATCGCGCAAGTCTCGATACTGCATGGGAGTTTCCGGTCGGCTTGATCAGGTTCCGAGCATACCATTGCCAGCCGATAGTCGGCAGGCCGACAACGCAAGACGCCCATCTCCTGATCAGGAGATGGGCGTCTCGGGAAGTGCTGATTCCCCACGTGATTCCGTCATTGAACGGAATCACGTGGGGAATCCATGGCATTGCCTCGTCAACTCAGGACATCGGCTCAGCGGCGCTTCATGGCCTCGAAGAACTCGAGGTTGGTCTTGGTATCTTTCAGGCGGTCGATCAGGAATTCGGTCGCGGCCACGTCTTCCATCGGATTGAGCAGCTTGCGCAGGATCCACATGCGCTGCATTTCATCTTCAGACGCGATCAGGTCTTCACGACGCGTACCGGAACGACGGATGTTGAGTGCCGGGAAGACACGACGCTCGGCCAGCTTGCGGTCGAGGTGCGCTTCCATGTTACCGGTGCCCTTGAACTCCTCGAAGATGACTTCGTCCATCTTGGAACCGGTGTCGACCAGTGCCGTGGCGAGGATGGTCAGACTGCCGCCTTCCTCGATGTTGCGCGCGGCACCGAAGAAGCGCTTCGGCTTCTCGAGGGCATGCGCATCGACACCACCGGTCAACACCTTGCCGGAGGACGGCACCACGGTGTTGTAGGCACGCGCCAGACGCGTGATGGAATCGAGCAGGATGACGACATCCTTCTTGTGCTCCACCAGACGCTTGGCCTTCTCGATCACCATCTCGGCGACCTGGACGTGACGGGCCGGCGGCTCATCGAAGGTGGAGGCCACGACTTCGCCGCGCACGGTGCGCGACATTTCGGTGACTTCCTCAGGACGCTCATCGATCAGCAGCACGATGAGGTGACATTCGGGGTTGTTGCGAGTGATGGAGGCGGCGATGTTCTGCAGCATCATCGTCTTGCCCGCCTTGGGCGGTGACACGATCAGACCACGCTGTCCCTTGCCGATCGGGGCCGTGAGATCCAGGATGCGCGAGGTGATGTCCTCGGTGGAACCGTTGCCGATTTCCATCAGCAGACGCGATTGCGGGAACAGCGGCGTCAGGTTCTCGAACAGGATCTTGTGCTTGGCGTTCTCGGGACGGTCAAAGTTGATCTGATTGACCTTGAGCAGCGCGAAGTAACGTTCCCCTTCCTTCGGCGGACGAATCTTGCCGGAAATGGTATCGCCCTTGCGCAGATTGAAGCGGCGAATCTGGGACGGGGAAACGTAGATGTCGTCGGGGCCAGCAAGGTAGGAAGAATCCGCACTGCGCAGGAAGCCGAAGCCGTCCTGCAGGATTTCCAGCACACCATCACCATAGATATCCTCGCCGCTTTTCGCGTGCTTCTTGAGGATGGCGAAGATGATGTCCTGCTTGCGCGAACGTGCCAGGTTGTCGATCCCCATGGTCTGGGCGAGTTCCAGCAGTTCCGGGACGGTATTTTGCTTGAGTTGGGTAAGATTCATCGGCTTGTTTGAACGTAGCTCGTGTCAGCAGGGCTGAAGATAAGAAGGGAATCGAGAAGACGAGCAGGAGGCAGAGACTGACACTGTACTGTGTGAGTGCAGGCTGATCTCGACAGCATTCCCGGGGGCAAGCGCCTGAGTGGAAAGAATACAGGTGCCAAAGGTTCAGGAAAGATCACTCACCACGGCCGTACAACGGATTCGGCAACGGAGTGTCGAGCGACTGCAGCCCGTCCGCAAGGACATGGGGCGTCGTGCTTCCTGACGTAAAAGTCTTCTCGATATGGAATCTAGCGGTATGAATCGCCTGGTGGCTGACCTGTGAATATAAGGACAGAATTACCAGAGGGCTGGCTGACAACTGGGGGACCGTGGGACGGTCGACATGACGCAATCAGAGAGCGTGTAATCAGGCGAACGCCTCGATGGTAGTCAAGCTTCACCTCGAACGCAAGTCCCGTGCTCAGAGGCCATGCCAGCGCAGCCCGGGGGACGGGGCCGCCGCTCAACTGACGGCGTCATCCCCCATCACAGGTTGGCATCCAGGAAGGCGGCCAATTGCGCACGAGGCATCGCCCCGACCTTGCTGGCCTCGACATTTCCGGACAGGAACAGCATCAGGGTCGGCACGCCACGAACGCCGAAACGGGACGCCAGTTCAGGGGCCTCATCGACATCGACCTTGACGATCTTCAACCGCCCTTCATATTCCTCCGCCAGCGACTCGAGTGTCGGGGCCACCGTCTTGCACGGCCCACACCAGGAGGCCCAGAAATCCACCAGTACCGGCTGCTCGCTCTCCAACACCACGGATTCAAAGTCTCTTTCTGAAATCGGTGCCACACGTTCGCTCATCGCGACGTTATCTCCCAGGCCACATCGGCCTTGCTGATCTTCCTGCAGGTAAATGATGATGCTTCAGCGTGACGACGATGACGGCAAGCCCCGGGACGAGCGGTGTCACGCGAGCGCCTTGCACGAGAGGCATCGCTCTCTGGCGCTTCGCACGACTGTCATGTCGCACCAGTAGACTACCACGCCCTGTCTCTGACATGCCCCACTCTCGACCGATCCTGCCGACGACATGCCATGAGGTTTGACACCTCACACAAGTCGCCGCAACCTTGATCCAGACTGACATTGCATTCTTTACCGTGATACTCCGCAGCGTGGACGGCTTGACACATGGCGCCCTGCCCTCGAGGACAGCGCATGTAGCAGCGCCCGTTCGCGCAAGGCCTGCCAGCAGGACCTGCCACAAGGACCATGCATTTGAGTGATTCAGCCTCCTCTCTACCTGACAGCTCCCCCGCTGCCACGGACACCAGTGACGATGCACCACTGTTGAAGCTGGCCGCCATCGATCTCGGCTCCAACAGTTTCCATCTGCTGCTGGCCAATCATCAGGCCGGACAATTGCAGGTCGTGGCCAAGCAGGGCGAGAAGATCCAGCTGGCAGCTGGCCTGGATGAAGACGGCATGCTCAGTGAAGATGCCATGGAGCGTGCGCTCAACTGCCTCGCACAGTTCGCGCCCTTCCTGGATGGCATCGAGGCGGAGCATCTGCGCATCGTCGGCACCAACGCGCTGCGTGCCGCGCACAACAGCCAGACATTGATCGATCGCGCCGAGGAATTGCTAGGGCATCCCATCGAGATCATCGCCGGCCGTGAAGAAGCGCGCCTGATCTATCTGGGGGCCGCCCATGCCCTGGCCGATGTGCATGGCAAGCGCCTCATCATCGACATCGGCGGCGGCTCGACGGAATTCATCATCGGTGAACAGTTCGAGCCGCTGTTGCTGGAAAGTCTGCACATGGGCTGCGTGGCCTATACCAAGGCATTCTTCTCTGACGGCGAGATCAGCGAGAAACGCATGCGCCGTGCCGAACTGGCCGCTCGCTCGGAGCTGGCCAGCATACAGCGCAGCTATCGCGAGCTGGGCTGGGACGACCCCGTCGGCTCCTCCGGCACCATCAAGGCAGCCGCCAGCGTGATGGAAGCCCATGGCTGGGCAGCACACGGCCTGGTGACTCGCGAGGGACTCCATCGGCTGCGCACCGCTCTCTTGGGATTCAAGCGTCTCGACAAGGTCAGCCTGCCAGGCCTGAAAAGTGACCGCGCCAGCGTCTTCCCGGCCGGGGTCGCGATCCTGTGCGGTATCTTCGAAGCCCTGGAACTCGAGCAGATCCGCTACTCCGATGGCGCGTTGCGCGAAGGCGTGCTGTTTGATCTGATCGGTCGCAATACGGCGGAAGACTCGCGCATCGCGGCCATCGATCTGCTGCGCCGTCGCTATGGTATCGACACCCGCCATGCGGCCAACGTGCGCGATACCGCGCTGGCGCTGTTCGACCAGGTCGCGGATGCGTGGTCACTGGGGGCAACCTCCCGTCAGATGCTGGCCTGGGGGGCCGAACTGCATGAAGTCGGGCTGGCCATCTCGCATAGCCAGTTCCATCGTCATGGCGCCTACCTGATCGAGCATTCCGACCTGCAGGGGTTCTCGCGACCGGAGCAGAAGGCGCTCGCCTTCCTGGTACGCGCCCATCGTCGCAAGTTCGCCAGCCGGGAGCTTGCCAATCTGCCGCTGACGCTCCAGCCACGCCTCGCCCGTCTGGCACGCCTGCTGCGCATCGCCGTGATGCTCAATCATTCACGCCCTGAACAGCCTGTCCTCGGCACGCAATTGAGCGCCAAGGGCGACGAATTGCGGCTGAGCCTGGCAGAAGAATATCGGGATCACAGTCTGATCTGTGATGACCTGACCCAGGAAAGCAGTCTGCAGAAGGCCGCCGACATGACGCTCACCCTCGAAGACGTCGACTGAGAACGGACGCCGCCCTGGCCTCGTGCTGTCCCGCCACTACGCCCAGGGCCCCGTGAGACTCTCTGTCGAGACTGACTCCCGGGGCCGACTTCTGAGGCCCACAGTCAGCCACTCGGCTTTGCTCGCAACCACCACCCGCACGCGGGATGCCATAGCGCCACGATGGCTTGATCGCGGGCACGTCGCGCTACCCGCAGCTGGTGGCGCTGCCAGGGTGGGATGTCGGCTTCCTGCAGCAGGCGCTTGAGGTCCCGCCGGCCCCTGTCAGCCAGACGCATGACATCACCCGGCTGACGCTGACCGATCACGACTTCGTCCTCCTGCGCGGCCAATGCCTGCCAGCTCTGTCTCGCCCGATCATCCAGTTCACGCCGTTGGCAGTCACTGACCCCATCACCAAGACCATGCCTTGTAACGGTATCACTCACCTGCCACCACAGCTGACCGCGCCAGAGGCGCACCACCAGACTTGAGACCGGACTGTGCCAGCGCACCTCCGCCACCGAGTCCGGCGGCGTGGCGATCCACTGCTGCAGACTGGCCAGGCGCCCGCGCGGCGGCACCGGCCAGCCGCGTGATTGGCACAGGTGACGCAACACCAGACGCTGGCGTGGCTCACTCAACTCGCCCAGACGTGCCAACGACAGCTGCACCTCCTGCTCCTGCTCTTGCTCTTGCTCTTGCTCTTGCTCTTGCTCTTGCTCTTGCTCTTGCTCTTGCTCTTGCTCTTGCTCTTGCTCTTGCTCTTGCTCTTGCTCCTGCCCCGGCGTGACGCGCTCCGCGCCTGACAGCCGTACCTTCGCCAGCAGCTCGGCCGCCAGCTCATCCAGCAATGACTGCTCTTCCTGGAGCTGCTGCGCCGAGCGCGCAAGGCTGCCCGCAGCCTGTGGCCAACGCCCTTCGAGTGCCGGCAGCACCGTGTGACGCAGATAATTGCGATCGAAACGCTGACTGAGATTGCTGGGGTCCTCGCACCAGTCTCGTGAGACACACAGCCCTTGCTGACTCGCCAGAGTCTCGAGATCACGGCGAGAGACATCCAGCAGCGGGCGTACCAGTCGTGCACGCGCATGGGGGGGCAGATCTCGCCCAGTGGGCGAGTTGCCCACAGTCAGCGCCCGCTCAGGCGGCATGGCCGCCAGCCCGCGCCCGCCACTGCCGCGCAGCGCGTTGAGCAACAATGTCTCGGCCTGATCATCCTGATGCTGCGCCAGCCACAGGCTATCGCCCGCCGCCAGACAGGCCGTCAGTGCCGCCAGCCGCGCCTCACGTGCGGCAGCCTCCACGCCTCGCGACTTGAATGCCGCCTCATCCAGCGCCAGATGGCGCACACTCAACGGCAACCCCAACCGCGAGGCCAGCCTGCGCGCCAGACGCTCGAAATCATCATTGGCCGCCTGCAGGCCATGGTGCACATGCACCAGCCGCAGTCGCCGCGGGCACTCCTGCGTCGCTCGTGCCGCCAGCCTCGCCAGCATCACCGAATCCAGTCCGCCCGAGAGTGCGATCCATACCGTGTGCCGTGAATCCGTTGTTGCCAACGCCGCACGGACGGCAACGAGTGCGCGCGATTCCGCCATCTCGCCAAGAGACTGCGGAGACGAGGACATCGAGTCCAGTGAAGAAGACAGAGACATGCCGAGCTCCCGTCGCGAAAGCAGATGGATGGAGTGAGCGGAGAAAAAGCGGCCCTGAACGCAAGGACGCCCCCGGAAGATTCCGGAGGCGTCCTGGTCACTCAGGCGTGAACTGCATGCGCATCAAGCGTGATGTGCAGAGATCATGCCGGTGCGCCGTAGCTCATCAGGCGCTGGTAACGACGCTCCAGCAGGGCGTCGGTATCCAGCGCGCCAAGACGCTCCAGGCCTTCACCCAGCGCGGCCTTGATGCTGTCGGCAGCAGCTTGCGGATTGCGGTGCGCGCCACCCAGCGGCTCCTTGATCAAGTTGTCGACGAAGCCCAGCTCCTTGAGGCGCGAGGCCGTGATGCCCATGGCATCAGCGGCATCGGCGGCACGCTCTGCGCTCTTCCACAGGATGGAGGCACACCCTTCCGGCGAGATCACCGAGTAGGTGGAGTACTGCAGCATGTTGAGCTCGTCACACACGCCGATGGCCAGTGCACCACCGGAACCGCCCTCACCGATGACGGTGGAGATGATCGGGGTCTTGAGACGCGACATCACTGCCAGATTGTAGGCGATGGCCTCGGACTGACCGCGCTCCTCGGCACCGATGCCCGGATAGGCACCCGGGGTGTCGATGAAGGTCAGGATCGGCATCTTGAAGCGCTCGGCCATCTCCATCAGACGGCAGGCCTTGCGGTAGCCTTCCGGACGCGGCATGCCGAAGTTGCGACGCACCTTTTCCTTCACGTCACGGCCTTTCTGGTGACCGATCACCATCACCGGCTTGTCGTCGAGACGCGCGATGCCACCGACCAGGGCTTCATCGTCCGCGTAGTGACGGTCGCCGTGCAGCTCATCGAAATCCGTGAACAGGTTCTCGAGGTAGTCGAGGGTATACGGACGCTGCGGATGACGCGCCAGCTGAGATACCTGCCAGGCACCGAGGTCCTTGAAGATGGACTCGGTGAGCTTGGTGCTCTTGTCCTGCAGACGAGCGATCTCGTCAGACAGGTTGACCTGGGAGTCGTTACCGACCAGACGGAGTTCCTCGATCTTGGCCTGCAGCTCGGCGATCGGCTGTTCAAAGTCCAGATAATTGGGATTCATAAGGCGTTTCGTTCGTCGTCTCGGGCAGCCAGGAAAGCGAGTCGGCCGGGTCACTCCCCCTGAGCAAGCGCTCAGGCGATCTGTGGCTCACGGCGGTCACAGTCGGCATGGAATTGGGTACGGAAAAGATAGGGGGGCATTATCGCACCCTGTTCGACAGGTGCAAACCTTGCCCGCCCGTTCGGCGCGGGATTGCCTCTCCCCCACGCCCTTCACCACCTGGTTTCACTTGCATCATCAAGGGGAAGGGATGGCGTCCCTTCCCCTTGATCAACAATCACTCACGGTACTTGAGTCGCACGCCGCGCTGGCCTTCCACCTCACCCAGCTGGATCAGCAGTTCATCGCTGGGGGCGACGCGCCATTGCTCACCAAGCTCCAGCCAGGCCTCCGCGGCGGCATTGCGATAGCGTAGCCGCATCGGCAGGCCTTCGCTGGCCAGGTGCGGCGTCAACAGCGTGGACAACTGCTGGGTGAAGCGTCCGCCGATATCCTCGGCGGCGATGCTCATCTCGACGGCCTCACCGAAGCGCGCCCGCGCATCGATGATCGGCGTGACATCCTTGCCACGCAGGCGCAGGCCGCCGGAATAATCATCCTGACTGACCTCCCCCTCGACGATCACCACGCTGTCAGGTACCAGCTTGTTGCGTACCTGATCGTAGAGTTCGCCGAACATCGAGGCCTCGATGCGTCCGGTGCGATCATCCAGGGTCACGAAGGCCATGGTATCGCCACGCTTGGACTTCATGGTGCGCATGGCGATCACCAGCCCGGCGATGCGCTGCGGCTCCCGCGACGGTTTCAGGTCGCTGATGCGCGCATTGATGAAGCGCTTGAGCTCACCTTCGTATTCATCGATGGGATGGCCGGTCAGATAGAGCCCCAGGGTGTCCTTCTCGCCGGTGAGGCGCTCCTTGTCGGTCCACTCACGCGCCTTGCGATAGCCGGCGTAGACATCCGTTTCCGGCTCGCTGAAGGCATCGCCGAACATGTCGGTGATGCCGACATCGTTGTTGGCATGATTCTGGGAGGCGGCCTTGAGCGCATCCTCCACCGCCAGCATCAGCACCGCACGGGACGGGCCGATGTTGTCCAGCGCCCCGGAGCGGATCAACGCCTCCAGGGTGCGCTTGTTGATCTTCTTGGCATCGATGCGCTTGCAGAAGTCGAAGATGTCGCTGAACGGCCCACCCTCGGCACGTGCGCTGACGATCGCCTCGATCGGGCCCTCGCCCACGCCACGGATCGCGCCCAGCCCGTAGACGACGCGCCCTTCGAGGTCGACGGTGAACTTGTAGCCACCGATGTTGACGTCCGGTGGCGTGACCGTCAGGCCGATATGGCGGCATTCCTCGATCAGCGGTACCACCTTCTCGATGGTCTGCATCTCGGTCGAGATCACCGCGGCCATGAACGGCCCCGGATAGTGCGCCTTCAGCCAGCCCGTCTGGTAGGAGACGAGGCCATAGGCCGCCGAGTGGGACTTGTTGAAGCCGTAACCGGCGAACTTTTCCACCAGGTCGAAGATGTTGCCCGCCAGGTCCTTGTCGATGCCCTTCTCGGCACACCCTTCCATGAAGCCGGCACGCTGCTTGGCCATCTCTTCCGGCTTCTTCTTGCCCATCGCGCGGCGCAGCATGTCGGCCTGGCCCAGCGTGTAGCCGGCCAGCACCTGCGCGATCTGCATGACCTGCTCCTGGTACAGGATGATGCCGTAGGTCGGCTCCAGTACCGGCTTGAGCAGCTCGTGCTGATAATCCGGGTGTGGATAAGACACTTCGGAGCGACCGTGCTTGCGGTTGATGAAGTCATCCACCATGCCGGACTGCAGCGGGCCCGGACGGAACAGGGCCACCAGGGCGATCATGTCTTCCAGGCAGTCAGGCTTGAGCTTCTTGATCAGCTCCTTCATGCCGCGGGATTCCAGCTGGAAGACCGCCGTCGTCTCCGCCTTCTGCAGCATGTCGAAGGTCTTGGCGTCGTCCAGCGGAATGTCATCGATCTCCAGCGGCGGCAGCCCTTCACGCTCACGGACCTTGTCGACCATCTCGGTCGCCCAGTCGATGATGGTCAGGGTACGCAGCCCCAGGAAGTCGAACTTGACCAGCCCGGCTTCCTCGACATCGTTCTTGTCGAACTGCACCACCAGACCGCTGCCATCCTCTTCACACAGCAGCGGCGAGAAATCGGTCAGCTTGGTGGGAGCGATCACCACGCCCCCGGCGTGCTTGCCGGTACCGCGGGTGGTGCCCTCGAGCTTGAGCGCCATCTCCCAGATTTCCTGGGCCTCTTCATCGTTCTCGATGAATTCCTTGAGCTGAGGCTCCTGCTCGATGGCCTTCTCCAGCGTCATGCCGACTTCAAAGGGAATCAGCTTGGAGAGCTTGTCGCCCAGCGAGTAGGGACGCCCCTGGGCACGCGCCACGTCACGCACCACCGCCTTGGCGGCCATGGTGCCGAAGGTGACGATCTGCGAGACCGCATTGCGCCCGTAGCGCTCGGCCACGTAATCGATGACGCGATCGCGCTTCTCCATGCAGAAGTCGACGTCGAAGTCGGGCATGGAGACACGTTCCGGGTTCAGGAAGCGCTCGAACAGCAGGTCGTATTCCAGCGGATCCAGATCGGTGATCTTCTGGGCATAGGCCACCAGTGAGCCGGCACCGGAACCACGCCCCGGGCCGACCGGCACGCCGTTGTCCTTGCCCCACTGGATGAAGTCCATGACGATCAGGAAGTACCCGGGGAAGCCCATCTGCAGGATGATGTCGAGCTCGAAGTCCAGGCGGGAACGATAGCGCTGTTCGGTGTCAGCCCAGGCTTCGCTGTCGCGGGGATGCCTGTCGCGCGGATAGAGCTTCTCGAGGCGTTCCGTCAGGCCATCATGGGAAACCTTGCGGAAGAACTCATCCATCGTCATGCCTTCCGGCACCGGGAACTCGGGCAGGAAGTAGGTCCCCAGCTGAACCGTCACGGAACAGCGCGCCGCGATCAGCACGCTGTTCTCGAGCGCTTCGGGAATGTCGGCGAACAGCTCGTGCATTTCCTCGGCGGTCTTCAGGTACTGCTCATCGCTGTAGCGGGTCTCGCGGCGCGGGTCATCCAGCGCCTTGCCTTCCCCGATGGCCACGCGTGTCTCGTGGGCCCAGTAGTCCTCACGCTTGAGGAAGCGCACGTCATTGGTGGCGACCACCGGGGTATCGGTCGCCTCCGCCAACGCCACCGACAGGTGCAGGCACTCTTCCTCGTACTGGCGCTGGGTACGGGTCAGCTCCAGATAGAAGCGATCCCCGAAGACCGCCTTCCATTCGCTCAGCAGGGTCCGTGCGGTGTCTTCGTGATCCGAGAGCAGATGACGCCCGATCTCGCCCTCGCGCCCCCCGGACAGCACGATCAGCCCCTCGGCCTGCTCGAAGATCCACTGCTTCTCGAGATAGGCACGCCCCTGCTTCTGGCCGTCGGTCCAACCACGCGAGATCAGCTCGGTCAGATGGCGATAGCCGATGTCATTCATCGCCAGCAGCGTGATGCGGTAGGGACGCGTGACGTCCTGCGGATTGGTCATCCACAGATCGGAACCGATGATCGGCTTGATCCCGGCCCCTCGGGCATTGGAGTAGAACTTGACCAGCCCGAACAGGTTGGCCTCGTCGGTGACCGCGACAGCCGGCTGGCCTGCCGTGGCGGTCGCCTTGATCAGCGGCTTGACGCCGGGCAGACCATCGACGAGAGAGAACTCGGTGTGAACGCGCAGGTGAACAAAGGGCGTGGTCATGGAATCGGCTCGTGAAGTCTGCGTGACGGTAAAGGATTCAGTCGCGGCGGGTGACGATGGCCGCGCTGACGCTGCCGGCGCCTTGGACGCTGAAGGCGGGGACTCCGCTGCCAAGGATAGCGCGTCGGGGGCAGCGTCTGAAGGCGCCTCGCCTGTCAGGACGACCTCGACTGACGGGGATGCCGTGGTCTCACTGGCATCAGTCAGACCACGGCTGGCGGCTTTTTTGCAGCGGGAGACTGGCTCGGCTCACTCGTCGACAGGGCCGCTTCCTGCTCTGACGGCCCCGACGATTGCTCTGACGGCCCCGACGAATGCCCTGATGACTCGACAGCCTTGTCCGGCTCAGCGGCTGGCTCAACCGGGGCCGGCAGCGCGATCAATGCATCTTCCGGCACGGCCTGCGGCACATGCCCGGCCATGTAAAGCCGCTTGACCGGCCCGAAGCTCTTGCGATGCAGGGTAAGGATGCCATGCGTCTCGATGGCGGCCTGATGCTCGCGGGTCGGGTAGCCCTTGTGACGCGCGAAACCGTAGGCGGGGAAGCAGGCATCCAGCGCTGCCATCTGGGCATCGCGGTATACCTTGGCCAGTATGGAAGCCGCGCCGATGGCGGCGTGGCGCAGGTCGCCCTTCACCACTGCCATGCCGGGAATCTCGTGCCCCGGCAAGCGGTTGCCATCCACCAGCAGATATTCCGGGCGTACGCCCAGGGCATCGACAGCACGCCGCATCGCAAGGTGCGTGGCCTGATAGATGTTCAGCTCATCGATCTCTTCACTGGTAGCCTCGGCGATCGCCCAGGCCCAGGCACGCGTACGAATCTGCTCGTACAGTGCCAGGCGCTTCTTCTCGCTGAGTTTCTTGGAGTCGGTGATGCCCTCGATGGGGTCATTCGGGTCAAGAATCACCGCTGCCGCCACCACGGGCCCGACCAGCGGTCCACGCCCGACCTCATCGATACCTGCCAGCAGCTCCCCGTGATAGGGGATCACCAGCGCCGGAAAATCATCGGCGGGTTTGCGCTTGCGGCTGGCGGGCAGAGTGGCGGGTCGATCGGCAGAGTCGGTCATGGTATCTCGGGGCGTCAGACAACCGACAGACCACTGTTGCGGCCTGCCGATCAGGGGGTATCAGTCAGTAAAGGCATCACGGGCGGTCGTGATCAGCGCCCCGCCAGCTCACCGATGGCAATGGCGGCCGCGGCGCTGGCATCACAGGTCAACTCACGATGCATGGCGACGAAGCGCTCACGCAGCTCACGCTGGCGACAGACATCGCCGGCGGCACGCGACAGCAAGGGAGCGAGGCTTTCCTCGATGGACTCCGGCGTGGCTGCGTCCTGGATCAGCTCCGGCACCAATGTCTCGCGGGCAATCAGGTTGGGCAGCGAAATCCACTCGGTCTTGACCATGTGCCGTGCGATGCGGTGGGTCATCGGCGCCATGCGATAGGCCACCACCATCGGACGATGACACAGCAGACATTCGAGCGCTGCCGTACCGGAGGCCAGCAGCACGGCATCGGCGGCAGTCATCGCTTCACGCGACTGGCCATCGATGAGGTGAATGCGACTGCGATCCAGCGCCTCGCGCCCCTGCATCAGTGACTCAAGCTCGCTACGCCGCAGCGACGTGGCGGCCGGAATCACCACTTCAAGCGCAGGGTAACGCTGGCAAAGGCGCTCAATGGAGGCCAGGAAGGTCTCGCCGAGGAAACGAATCTCGTTGCCACGGGATCCCGGCAACACCGCCAGCAACTGCACGTCGGGGGCAATCCCCAGCTGCAGGCGAGCAGCATCGCGATCATCCTCGAGCGGCAACTCATCCGCCAGCGGATGGCCGACGAAGGTCACCGGCACCTGATGTTCGCGATAGAAGGCCGCCTCGAAGGGCAGGAAGGTCAGCATGCGATCGACGGCACGGCGGATGGTCTTCACCCTGCCCTGACGCCAGGCCCAGACGGAAGGACTGACATAGTGCGCCGTGGTGATGCCCCGCTTGCGCAGGCGCAGCTCGAGCCCCAGATTGAAGTCGGGAGCATCGATACCGATCATCACGTCAGGCTGCCACTCAAGCGCGTCGCGCAACAGATGGCGACGCACCTTGATCAACTCCGGCAGATGCTTGAGCACCTCGACCAGCCCCATGATGGAGAGAGTTTCCAGCGGATAGAGGCTGTCGAAGCCTTCGGCCTGCATGCGCGGCCCCCCGATGCCACGAAACTCGACATCGGGATGACGCGCCTTGAGCGCGCGCATCAAGCTGGCACCGAGGATGTCACCGGAGAGCTCTCCGGCTACCAGGTAGATGCGCATGCTCAGCGTGTCAGGCCACGAGTGGACGCCTTGAGCGAGGCGATGAAGACATCGCGCTCGGCGAGAGGCGGCTCACCTTCCAGCTTCTCGAGTGCCTGCGCCAGTGTCAGCCCCTGACGGAAGACCGTCTTGTAGGCCGCGTTCAGGGCGGAGATGGTCTCGCGACTGAAACCACGGCGCTTGAGGCCGACGCTGTTGAGGCCATGCGCCTCGGCAGGGTGCCCATTGACCATCACGAAGGCCGCGATGTCCTTGGTGATGATGGAGCCACCGCCCGCCATGGCGTGCTCGCCGACATGACAGAACTGGTGCACCGCCGACAGTCCGCCAAGAATGACGTGATTGCCCAGATGGACATGCCCCCCCAGCGTCGCCTGATTGGCCATGATGCAGTCATCCCCGATGATGCAATCATGGCCCACGTGCGAGTAGGCCATGAACAGGTTGCGACTGCCGATGCGTGTCAGGCTGGCATCCTGGACGGTACCCCGGTGCAGGGTCACACCCTCGCGAATGACGTTGTCATCCCCGATCTCCAGGCGTGTCGGCTCACCGGCGTACTTCTTGTCCTGGCAATCCTCACCGACCGAGGCGAACTGGAAGATGCGGTTACGCTCACCGATGACCGTCGTACCCTTGATGACGACGTGCGGCCCCACCACCGTGCCAGCGCCGATCTCGACGTCGGCACCGATCACGCAAAACGGACCGACCTCGACATCGTCGGCCAGGCGGGCGCCGGGATCGACAATGGCAGTAGGATGTATCAAGCGACCTTCCTCTCGGCACAGATGATTTCGGCTTCACAGACCACATCACCGTCGACCTTGGCCTGACAGGCGAACTTCCAGATACCACGCTTCTCGCGCAGCACGCGGGCGCTGATCTCGAGCTGGTCGCCCGGCATGACCGGACGCTTGAAGCGCACGTTGTCACTGCCCACGAGGTAATAGATGTAACCATCGGCAGGACGCTTGTCGACCGTCTTGAAACCCAGAATACCTGCCGCCTGAGCCATGGCCTCAACGATCAGCACACCCGGCATGATCGGGTGTCCCGGGAAGTGGCCATTGAAGAACGGCTCATTGATGCTCACATTCTTGCGCGCGACGATGAACTCGCCAAGGGACAGTTCCATGACCCGATCGATCAGCAGGAAAGGATAGCGGTGCGGGAGATACTCACGGATCTCGTTGACGTCCATAACCATTGGCTTGCAACCTCTGAAATAACGAAATGCCTGCCGCACTCGGGCAGGCATGTAATGACGGTCCGGACCGCCGTTCTGGCAATGGCGCGCATTATAGCGTCCTTGCGCGCGACTGGCAGCCGCTCATTGCCCAGAGTCGCCGGGCTGACGAGATGACCTGCCTGGACAGGCGCTCGGCACAAGGCACAAAACCAGCGACCACTGCCTCATGGACAACGCCTGCTGGCACCTGCCGCGGTGCCAGAGCAGCGCTACCTGTCCTTCAAGTCCTTCTCGACCTGGTTCAGACGTCGTGCGAGCTGATCCAGCTGCTTGAAACGCACGGCATTGCGGCGCCACAGGCCATTGTCCATCGCCCCGGTACCCGACGAGTACACGCCCGGCTTGGTGATGGAATTGGTCACCAGACTCATGCCGGTGACCTGCACGCCATCACAGATTTCCAGATGCCCGGCAAGCCCCACGCCACCGCCCATCAGACAGTAGCGACCCACCTTGGTGGAACCGGCGATGCCGACACAGCCGGCCAGCGCCGAGTGATCTCCGATCTGCACGTTGTGCGCGATCTGGACCTGGGAGTCGATCTTGACGTCATTGCCGATGATGGTGTCGCCGAGTGCTCCTCGGTCAATGCTGGTGCAGCTGCCGACCTCGACATCATCACCGATCATCACGCCACCCAGCTGGGCGATCTTGTGCCAGCCCTTGCCGTCGTGGGCGAAACCGAAGCCGTCGGCACCGATCACGCAGCCACTGTGCAGGACTGCCCGCGCCCCGATGACCACCCCGTGATAGAGCGTGACATTGGGATGCAGCAGACACCCTTCGCCCAGCACGCTGTCAGCGCCAATGACGCACCCGGCCTGGAGACGGGAGCCATCCCCGATACTGACACCGGGGCCGACCACCACCTGCGGGCCGATCTCGACATTCGCGCCCAGCGTGGCCGTCTCATCGACGACCGCACTGGGATGCACGCTGGCCTGCGGTGCCTGTGCCATGGGATCGAACAACCGTGACAGCTCTGCATAGGCCAGGTAAGGATTGTCCAGCACCAGCGCATGGCTCTTGCACTCGTCGAGATGACTCTCGTGCAGCAGCACCGCCGTGGCCTGAGAGTCCGCGAGATACTTGAGGTAGGCGCGATTGGCGAGGAAGGCGATATCGCCTGGCGCCGCGTCCACCAGCGTCGACAGACCAGAGACCCGAACGTTCGGGTCGCCAACGAGTCGAGCACCCAGCCGCTGAGCCAGATCCTCGAGAGTGTAGGAGAATTGTTGCTTTTTCATGCTGTCTCTAGGCGTCGGGCGCCGCTGGCTCGCATTCGCGTAGGCATGCTCAATGCTGGCATCGCGCGCCGTGACGCGCGACGACATCAGTTGAGCGAGTTGAAGACCTGGGTGACCTCATCGGTCAGGTCGAGACCATCCTTGCTGTAGACCGTGGCACTGCGGTCCACCAGCAACTCGACACCGTGCTTGTCGACGACCTGCTGAATGGCCTTGTCCAGCTTGGGCTTGGATTGCTTGAGGAATGCCTGCTCGGCCTGCTGCTGCTGCTGCTGGACCTGGCCGCGCAGCTGCTGGAACTGCCCGCCCTTCTGGCGCAGTTGCTGCTGCAGTGACTGGCGCTCGGAATCCGACATCACCGCACCATCCTTCTGCAGCTTGTTCTGCATGGTCTCAAGCTCCTTGGCCAGCGCCTTGGCCTGATCCTGCTTGCCAGCCAGCTGATTCTTGAGCTGATTCATGGAGCGCTGGGCAGCATCGGAGCTCAACAGCGCCTGGCGCCAGTCCATGACCGCCACTTCCGTGGCCTGGGCCATCATCGGGGTCGCAAAGGCTGCGAGGCCGCCTGCCAGACACAGTGCGCGGGTCAATTTACGCATCATAAAACTCCTTGTAGGCCTGTTGTTCGGTGACCGACGCCAGAACAGGAACGGCGGCGCCGGCAGCGGGGACATGACGCCACATCGGTTGCCCACCGGTGTGGCGTCATGTCCGCCTTAGAAGGTCTGGCCCAGTGAGAACTGGAAGATCTCGGTGTCGTCGTCGTCATCGTCACCGATGGGCTGCGCGACACTGAAGGTCAGCGGGCCAACCGGCGTGATCCATGACAGGCCGATACCGGCGCTGTAATTCAGATCGCCGAGGTCCACGCCACTCTCACAGGAACTGGAATAGCTGGAGCCGACATCGTAGCAGGACGTCAGATAGGTATTCCCCGCATCCACGAAGAACGACGGCTGGACGCTGCGCTTGTCCTTGACGAAGGGCATCGGGAAGATCAGGTCGATCCCGCCCTCGACCAGAATGTTGCCGCCCAGGGTATCGTCATCACCGTCATCGACCTCGGTGGATGCCTGACCCAGGGTGTTGGAGCTGTAACCACGCACGCTGCCCAGACCACCCGCATAGAAGTTCTTGAAGAACGGGTAGGTATCGCCGGAGAACGAATTGGCATAGCCAAGTTCGGTCCGGAACTTGAGCGACCAGTCATCATGCAGTTCGAACAGCTTCTGCCCCTTGTAGCGGAACTTGTAATAATCCGCATCGGAGCCGGGCACTGCCACTTCCAGTGACAGCAGCTGCGAGCTGCCCGCCGTGGGCAGGATGCCGCGGTTGAGATTGTTGCGCGACCAGCTGGCGGTCAGCTTGTAGAGGTTGAAATCCTCGCCCTCATCACTGATGTACTGCGTGACCTCGGCGGGGCTGTCATCGAAGTCCTTGACGCGCACGAACTCGTAACCGGCACCGAAATTCAGGCGCGACAGTTCGTTGATCGGGTAACCGAAGTTGATGCCACCGCCGAAGCTGTCGGTCGCGTAGCTGGCGACATCGTCATCATCGTCGTAATCCACCTTGCGGTAGAACAGGTTGTAGCCACGCGAGATGCCATCCAGTGTCCAGTACGGGTCGGTATAGCCGAAGCTGACATTGGTGTAGTCATCGGACTTCTGGGCATTGATGTTGACTTCGTTGCCGGTGCCCAGGAAGTTCTTCTGCGACAGCCCCACCCCGTAGATGACCCCGTCACCCTGAGAGAAGCCGACCGACGCCGAGATCGAGCCCGACGGCTGTTCCTCGACGTTGTAGTTGACGTCCAGCTGGTCCGGCTCGCCGGCGACCGGACGCGTGTCCACATCGACCTGCTTGAAGAAGCCGAGACGCTCGAGCTTCTGCTTGGATTGCTTGATCTTGTCCGTCGAGGCAGGCGCACCCTCGAGCTGGGTCATCTCACGACGCAGCACCTCGTCCGCCGTCGTGGTATTGCCCTTGAAGTTGATGCGACGCACGTAGGCGCGCTTGCCGGGGTCGACCGCAAAGGTCAGATCCACCGTCTCGCTCTCTTCATTGACCTCAGGCACGGCGTTGACATTGGCGAAGGCGAAGCCGTCGGCTCCCAATGCCTGACGCAGGGCCTCGCTGGAAGCCGTCACATCACGCTGGGAATAGAGGGCATCCGGAGCGAGCTTGACCAGATCACGCGCCCGCTCTTCCTTCATCTTGATGTCGCCGGCGAAACCGATCTCACCGATCTTGTACGGCTTGCCTTCGTCGACATTGATGGTGACGAAGATCTCGGACTTGTCCGGCGAGATGGACACCTGGGTCGAGCGCACCTGGAAGTTCACGTAACCACGATCCAGATACCAGGACTTGAGCGTCTCGATGTCCCCGGTCAGCTTCTCGCGCGAGTATTCGTCGTCGGAGAACCAGCCGAAGAACCAGCTCGGGCGGTCTTCCAGCTCGAGCTGTTCACGCAGGGTCTCGTCATCGAAGGCGGAGTTGCCGACGATGTTGATCTGGTGGATCTTGGCGACCGCACCTTCCTTGACGTCGATATTGACCTGAACACGGTTGCGCTCGAGGGTTTCCACCGAGGTCTCGATGCGAGCGCTGTAGCGGCCCTGCGCCTGGTAGACGCGCTCCAGCTCACGCTGCATCTCTTCCAGCGTGGAGCGCTGCAACACCTGACCTTCGGCCAGCCCGGCTTCCTTGAGGCCCTTGCGCAGGTCCTCGTCGGGAATCTGCGAGTTGCCGTCGATCTCGATCTTGGAGATCGTCGGGCGCTCGACCACGTCGATGATCAACACATCGCCATCACGCTTGAGGCGGATATCATCAAACAGGCCAGTGTCGAACAGCTGGCGCGCCGCGGAGGACAGATCATCATCCTCGACGGTCTGATCAGCGGAGACAGGGAAGGCGTTGAACACGGTGCCCGCAGACACGCGCTGAAGGCCTTCTACCCGGATGTCGGATACTTTGAAAGACGCGGCCAAGGCGCCTTGACTGGCCCCGAGCAGCGCAGCTGCCAATCCAATGGTCTTGAGTTTCATGCAGTCGCTTCGCTTCTCTGGATTCCGCCCGCTTGGATAAACAGGCACCTTATACACAACCCCTGGCTACTGACAAGACAGCACCCCTGGGGGTCGGCAATCGGGGCCGAAGTCGTGTGGGCATGATGACGGGAGTTGGCCATGTTGGCCAGCCCGTGCAATGAATTGACCCTCATGAGGGGCGACAGTTCAGCTCTGGTTCATCTTGCAGGAAACGCGAGGCAATCCTGAGGCACCCCGTCTTCGCCATCCTGGTGGTTACCACAGACGCATGAGGTCGAAATAGATCGCCATGAACATCAACGACCCGACCAGCGCCATGCCGATCCTGAGCCCGGCATTCTGCACCTTCTCGGACAGTGGCTTGCCGCGCACCGCCTCGACCAGATAGAACAGCAGATGCCCGCCATCCAGCACCGGAATCGGCAGCAGATTCAATACCCCGAGACTGATGGACAGATACGCCATGAAGCCCAGGAAGGCTTCAAGCCCGGAGCGAGCCGTATCACCGGCGATCCGCGCGATGGTGATCGGTCCGGACAGGTTGGAGGGCGCGATCAGGCCCACCAGCATCTTGCGGATGGAGTCCAGCGTCAGCACCGTCATCTCGCCGGTCTTGCTCACCGCCTGCCCTACGGCAGCCAGGGGCCCATAACTGAGCTCACGCTGATACTCTTCCGGCCAGCTGACATTCTCGACACCGGCGCCGACCTGCCCCACGACACGCCCGTCATCGAGCGCATTGCTCGCGGGCGTCAGCGACAGCGTCTCTTCCTTGCCATCACGCGCCACCAGCACGGACAGCGTCTCGCCCGGCGCACCGCGCACCCGCTCGACGAAGTCGATCCAGTCCACCACCAGCACGCCATCAATGCTGACGATACGGTCTCCCGCCTTCAAGCCGGCAGCCTGCGCCGCACCGTCCTCCAGCACTCGCCCCAGCACCGCCGGCAACTGGGGCCGCCAGGCGGTGATGCCCAGCGTGACCAGCGGACGCGGCGGATCCTGATCCACCAGGAAGCGCTCGACATCCAGTGTCTGTTCACGCGAGGCACTGGCGCCCGGAGCACGGGTGGTGATCGTCAGCTGGTCGTCCCCTATCGCGCCGATGAGGCGCAGATTGATCGCCTCCCAGCTTGGTGTCGGCTGATCATTGATGGCGACGATTTCCGCATCGGGCGTCAGCCCGGCACGCCCTGCAGGAGAGTCCGGCGCCACCGCTCCGACCATCGGCACCACGGTCGTGGTACCGGCGACGAACAGCGCCCAGTACGCCAGAATCGCCAGCAGAAAATTGGCCAGCGGCCCTGCCGAGACGACGGCGATGCGCTTCCAGACGGACTTGGTATTGAAGGCCAGATGGCGCTCCGACGGGTCGACTGGCCCCTCGCGCTCATCCAGCATCTTGACGTAGCCGCCCAATGGAATGGCCGCGACACCGTATTCCGTGCCGTGGCGGTCCGTCCACGACCAGAACGGCTTGCCGAAACCGATGGAGAAGCGCAGCACCTTGATGCCGCAACGACGCGCGACCCAGAAATGACCGTACTCATGGATGGTGATCAACACCCCCAGCACGACGATCACGGCAAGAATATTCTGGATCACACCCATCACGCGCTCCTGGAAATTGGTGCCCGAGATGGGCAGCCTGCCCTGTCACGCCCACAAGGAAAGTGACAAGACAGTGCAAGATAGGATTTCAGGGCCCGACGAGGGCCAATTGGGCGGCTGCCAACTCACGTGCCGCGGCATCTTCGGACAGGATCACCTCGAGACCATCCACCGCCAGGGGCGGGCGAGCCTGCATGACGGCTTCCACCACCACCGGGATACGATCGAAGGCCAGGCGGCCCTCGAGGAAGGCTGCCACTGCCACCTCATTGGCGGCATTCATCACTGCAGGCCAGGTGCCGCCTGCCGCGATGGCTTCACGCGCCAGACGCAGACACGGGAAGCGCGTCTCATCGGCGGCACGGAAGTCGAGTCGCGCCACCTGGAAAAGATCCAGCGGCTCGACGCCGGCATCGATGCGCTCCGGCCAGGCCAGCGCGTAGGCGATGGGCGTGCGCATGTCGGGATTGCCCATCTGGGCCAGCACCGAACCATCACTGTAAGCCGCCATCGAGTGAATGACACTCTGGGGATGCACGACGACCTGGATGTCGTTGGGCCCACAGGCGAACAGCCAGCAGGCCTCGATCAGTTCCAGCCCCTTGTTCATCAGGGTGGCACTGTCGACGGAGATCTTGCGCCCCATCGACCAGTTGGGATGCGCGCAGGCCTCGGCCGGCGTCACCGTCGCCAGGCGCTCGGCAGGCCACTCGACCTCGTCACGGAACGGGCCACCCGAGGCAGTCAACAGCAGCTTCTCGACCCCGATGGGGGCCAGCCCATCGCGATGCTCGGGCGGCAGGCACTGGAAGATGGCGTTGTGCTCGGAATCGATGGGCAGCAGCGTCGCACCATGCTGCTTCACCGCATCCATGAACAACTGGCCGGCACACACCAGCGCCTCCTTGTTGGCCAGCAGGACGCGCTTTCCCGCACGCACCGCAGCCAGAGTCGGCAGCAGCCCGGCAGCACCCACGATGGCCGCCATCACGCTGTCGACCTCGGGGGCCTCGCTGATGTCCACCAGCGCCTGCTCACCGTGACGTACCTCGATGGGCGTGCCCTGGTAGCTCTCGACGCCCTCGAGCGCCTCACCGAGCCACAGCGCCGCCTCGGCGGAGGCGATCACCGCCACCTGAGGTCGATGGACCAGGCACAGCTCCAGCAATGCCTCATGGCGCGTGGCGGCACTCAATGCATGCACCACATAGCGCTCCGGATGGCGCGAGATCACATCCAGCGTGCTGGAGCCGATGGAGCCGGTGGCCCCCAGAATCGTGATGCGCTGCACCGGCGCATTGGAGGACATGTCACCCGCCATCACGCACCACCTCCCAACACCCAGGGCAACAGTAGCGCAAACAACGGCACGGCCGCCGTCAGACTATCGATGCGGTCCATGATGCCGCCGTGCCCCGGCAACAGCTGACTGGAGTCCTTCATCTCACGCTCGCGCTTGAACATGCTTTCCAGCAGGTCTCCCAGCACCGAGACGCCAGTGACGCCCAGTGTGACCAGCAGCAGCGGCAGCCAGTCGGCCTGCCCTGCCAGCGCATAGCCGGTGGCCAGCAATCCGGTGGCGACCAGCCCGCCGTAGACACCTTCCCAGGACTTGCCCGGGCTGACACGTGGCGCCAGCTTGCGCTTGCCGAATCGCTTGCCGGAGAAATAGGCACCGATATCCGCCGCCCACACCATCAGCAGCACGTACAGCAGCCACTCGCCACCGCTGGTCTTGAGCTGGAGAAAGCCGAACCAGGTCGGCAACAGTGCCAGGACCCCGACACCCAGTCGCATGCCGGTGGCATGCCATTCCTGACGCTTTTCGGGGTAATGCATCACCCAGCGCAGATTGACGGCCCATGCCAGCGCCGCCAGATAGAGCGGCCAGCGAGCCTGGGAGGCATCCGCCCACCACACCAGCAGCATCGCCAGCGCCATGCAGGCAGGAAACAGCAGACGCGCCGCGCCGGCACGCACGCCGGCAAGATTGGCCCACTCCCAGGCGGCCAGTGCCACCACGCCCCCGGTCATGACCGCAAAGGCGGCACCGTCGAGGCCAAACAGCCCCCACAGCGCCAGCGGGGCGAGAATGAGCGCGGTGATGATTCGTTGTTTGAGCACTAGAGCCCCTCGGCGTCGAGTTGTTCGCTGGTCATGCCGTAGCGCCGTTGACGCTGGGCATAGGCATCGAGCGCCTCATCGAAGGCCGCCGAGTCGAAATCAGGCCACAGCACCGGCGAGAAGTAGAACTCGGCGTAGGCCAGCTGCCAGAGCAGGAAGTTGGAGATACGCTGCTCGCCACTGGTGCGAATGCACAGATCCACTTCCGGGAGCGAACTCAGACAGACCTCGGCCCCGAGGCGGGACTCGTCGATATCCGCGGCCTTGAGCTCGCCTCGCTCGACCTGCGTCGCCAGACGTCGGGCAGCCTCGGCAATGTCCCAGCGGCCACCGTAGTTGGCGCAGATGACCACATGCATGCCGCGATTGTCGCGCGTCATCTCTTCGGCACTGCGGATATGTTTCTGGATGGAGCTTGAGAAGCGGCTGCGCTCCCCGATCACGGAGAGGCGTATGTCGTGTCGATGAAGCTTCTTGACCTCACGCTTGAGCGCCATGAGGAACAGCTCCATCAGCGCACTGACCTCATTGGCCGGACGCTTCCAGTTCTCGCTGGAGAAAGCAAACAGGGTCAGTACCTCGACGCCCTGCTCGGCAGCGCGACGGATGGTACTGCGGACGGTCTCGGCACCGGCACGATGGCCACGGATGCCAGCCCAGCCGCGGGATTTCGCCCAGCGGTTGTTGCCGTCCATGATGATCGCCACATGGCGTGGCGTGGAGAGGGAATTCGGTGACGTCATGGGGTCTCGCTACGAGCACCGGATGCCGCCGACAGGGTGCCGGCGGCAGACCCGATCAGACCTGCATCAGGTCAGTTTCCTTGTGCTCCAGAGCACTGTCGACTTCCGCCACATACTTGTCGGTCAGCTTCTGGATCTCGTCTTCTCCGCGACGTGCATCGTCTTCGGAGATGTCCTTGTCCTTGAGCAGGCTCTTGATGTCGCCATTGGCGTCACGACGCACATTGCGAAGCGCCACGCGGGCGTTTTCCGCTTCTGCACGCGCCTGCTTGGTGTAACCACGACGCGTCTCTTCCGTCAGCATCGGCATCGGCACGCGAATCACGTCACCGGCGGTGGACGGGTTGAGACCCAGGTCAGAAGTCATGATGGCCTTCTCGACCTTCGGCACCATGGGCTTTTCCCACGGCACGACAGTCAGGGTGCGCGCATCTTCGGTGGTGATGTTGGCCACCTGATTCAGCGGCACCTGGCTACCGTAGTAGTCGACCGTCACGGCATCGAGAATGCTCGGATGCGCACGACCGGTACGAATCTTGCTGAAGGCGGCACCGAGGGACTCGATGGTCTTCTTCATGCGTGCTTCGACGTCTTTCTTGATATCGTTGATCACAATCTTACCCTCTATCAATCAGCGTGCCTTCCTTGCCACCCACCACCAGGTTGAGCAGCGCGCCTACCTTGTTCATGTTGAACACCCGTACCGGCATGTCATGGTCACGCACCAGGCAGATGGCGGTCAAATCCATCACGCCGAGCTTCTGCTCCAGCGCGTCGTCATAACTGAGGCTCTCGTACTTCACGGCATCCGGGAACTTGACCGGGTCCTTGTCGTAGACACCATCCACCTTGGTCGCCTTGATGACGGCATCGGCATCGATCTCGATGCCACGCAGACAGGCGGCGGAATCCGTGGTGAAGAACGGGTTGCCGGTGCCGGCGGAGAAGATGACGACGTCACCCGAGGTCAGATAACGGATCGCGGTACGGCGGTCGTAATGTTCTACCACGCCACTCATCGGGATGGCAGACATGACGCGAGAGCGGATGTTGGAACGCTCCAGTGCATCACGCAGCGCCAGACCGTTCATGACGGTGGCCAGCATGCCCATGTGGTCGCCGGTCACGCGTTCCATGCCGGCTTCCTGCAGGGCCGCGCCACGGAACAGGTTACCGCCGCCGATCACGATGCCGACCTGGACACCGATGCCCACCAGCTGACCGATTTCCAGCGCCATGCGATCCAGCACCTTGGGGTCGATGCCGAACTCGCCATCGCCCATCAGGGCCTCACCGGAAAGCTTGAGCAGTATGCGCTTGTACTTGGCATTGCGTTCAGCGGAAATGGTGGCCATGCGAATTTCTCCTGATACTGACATACGGGGACGGGGCGGCCCGAAGGCGGGGGCCAGATACACGATGGCGTGCGACTAAGCGCACGCCATCGTGAGAAGCGAAAACAGTCAGCCCTTACGCGCGGCTGGCCTGCTCACGGACTTCAGCTGCGAAGTCCACTTCTTCCTTCTCGATACCTTCACCGACTTCCATGCGCACGAAGGATACCACTTCACCGCCGGCAGCCTTGACGAACTCGGCGACGGTCTGGTTCGGGTCCTTGACGAACGGCTGTTCGGTCAGGCTGTTTTCAGCCAGGTACTTCTTCAGACGGCCCTGGGACATCTTCTCGGCGATTTCCGCCGGCTTGCCAGCCATGTCCGGCTGAGCAAGGATGATGGCCTTCTCGGCGTCCATCTGTTCCTGCGGCATGTCTGCCGGACGTGCACAGACCGGGTTCACGGCTGCGACGTGCATGGAGACGTCCTTGGCCGCGTCAGCGGTGCCGCCCTGCAGCAGGGTCAGAGCCGCGATGCGACCGCCGTGGACGTAACCACCGACGACACCACCGGCCGGCGCTTCGACCAGCTCGGCGCGACGCACGGAGATGTTCTCACCGATCTTCTGAACCAGCTGACCACGAGTGTCTTCCAGCTCGCCTTCCATCAGGGAAGCGATATCGGTGTTCTTGGTCTCGAACACGCGGTCGGCGATCAGCTTGGTGAAGGCCTGGAAGTTGTCATCGCGAGCGACGAAGTCGGTCTCGGAGTTGACTTCGACCATCACGCCATAGCTGGCATCGTCGGCGACCTTGATGACGATGGCGCCTTCAGCGGCCACACGGCCAGCTTTCTTGGCGGCCTTCAGGCCGGAGTTCTTGCGCAGGTTCTCGATCGCGAGCTCGATGTCGCCACCGGCTTCGGTAAGAGCCTTCTTGCATTCCATCATGCCGAGCGCAGTACGCTCACGCAGTTCCTTGACCATAGATGCGCTGATAGCTGCCATGGGATGAAACCTCTGTCGTGTCGACGTCTTTGAATACGGGAATTCGGTCACGACCGCTTGAGCGGTCGCAAATGAGGGGGCCGTGGCCCCCTCATTGCCTGACCTGACTGCCGCTTGGCTAGGCCATGCCGCACTTAGTGTAGCGCAGCGTGTGTGACAGTCAGATCAAGCCGCCAGGATCACTCTGCTGCGTCTTCTTCAGCCGCAGTTTCGACGAACTCACCGGCCAGCTCTTCTTCCTTGTTCTTGCCACAGGCGCCTGCAATTGCCTGGACATAGATCTGGATGGCACGGATGGAGTCATCGTTACCCGGGATGACGTAGTCCACGCCGTCCGGGTTGGAGTTGGTATCGACGACGCCGATGACCGGGATGCCCAGCTTGTTGGCTTCGTTGATCGCGATGCGCTCGTGGTCAACGTCGATCACGAACATGGCGTCCGGCAGGCCGCCCATTTCCTTGATACCGCCGATGGAACGCTCGAGCTTGTCCTGCTCACGAGTGGCCATCAGGACTTCTTTCTTGGTCAGCTTCGCGAAGGTACCGTCTTCATGCATCTGCTCGATTTCGCGCAGGCGCTTGATGGACTGACGGATGGTCTTGAAGTTGGTCAGCATGCCGCCCAACCAGCGATGGTTGACGTACGGCTGGCCAGCCTTGCGAGCTTCTTCCTTGATGATCTTGCCGGCAGCGCGCTTGGTGCCCACGAACATGATCTTGTTGCCATTGGCAGCCATCTTCTCGACCACTGACACGGCTTCGTTCAGCGCCGGCAGGGTGTGCTCGAGGTTGATGATGTGGATCTTGTTGCGAGCGCCGAAGATGAACTTGGACATCTTCGGGTTCCAGTACTTGGTCTGGTGACCGAAGTGTGCGCCTGCCTTGAGCAGATCGCGCATGTTGACTTGCGCCATGTGAATATCTCCTGGATATCGGGTTGGGCCTCCACGTCCCCCATGGATCCGACCGCTTGCGCGGCACCCGGGACCATGTGACGGAACGTGTGTGGATTGGGGTTATGTACGTCAGTCCTTTCAATGTCGCCTCGGCCAGATGCCCGGAGGTGGCCGATCGAGGAGAATTTGCAGGAAAGCGCGCGGCTTTATACCATAGCTCGACCACGATATGAAGTCGCGACTGCCCGACACGGCACGCGATGCGTCGCGCCATTCCCCCGCCACGCGCGGCCTGGCGGCGTTTCATCCCTCTTATCTCCTGCCTCGAGTCCTCATGAACATTCCCATCAAGACAGCTGAAGAAATCGACAAGATGCGCGTCGCCGGCCGTCTGGCGGCTGAAGTGCTGGAGCTGCTCGACGAGCACGTCCGTCCCGGTGTCACCACGGGCGAGCTCAATCGCATCGCTCACCATCACATCACCGAGGTTCAGGGCTGCATTCCGGCACCGCTCAACTACCACGGCTTCCCGAAATCGATCTGCACCTCGATCAATCACGTGGTCTGTCACGGCATCCCCGATGACAACAAGAAGCTCAAGAAGGGTGACATCCTCAACATCGACATCACCGTGATCAAGGACGGCTATCACGGCGACACCTCGAAGATGTACATCGTCGGGGAACCGACCATCCAGGCGGAGCGCCTGTGCCGCATCACCCAAGAATGTCTCTACAAGGGCATCGAGCTGGTACGCCCGGGCGTGCGTCTTTCCGAGATCGGTCGCGCCATCCAGAAGCATGCCGAAGCGGCAGGTTACAGCGTCGTGCGTGACTTCTGCGGCCACGGTATCGGTGCCGGCTTCCATGAGGACCCGCAGGTGCTGCACTATGACGGCTACGAAGCCCGTGCCGACGCCGAGCTCCTGGAAGGCATGTGCCTGACCATCGAGCCGATGGTCAATGTCGGTGGTTACAAGGTGAAGGTACTCAAGGACGACTGGACAGCCGTGACCAAGGACAAGAGCCTGTCCGCGCAGTGGGAGCACACCCTGCTGGTCACCGCCACCGGCGTCGAGGTGCTGACACGTCGCACGGAAGAGGACCTCTCCTTCCTCGAGGGTTGATCACGATGCTCCTGCACCACTACCACTTCGTCGAGCGTGAAGCGCTCTACGATGCCGTCACCTTCGACGGCGAGCTGGCCACGACGAAGACGCCCATCCCGCTGTTCAAGCGGGCTCTGGCACAGGTACAGGAGCGTCTCGAGGCCCGCTTCAAGGCGGGTGCCGACATCCGCGACCTCATCCATGGCCGAGCCCGCGCCATCGATCGCCTGCTGGCCATCGCCTGGCAACGCCAGGCCTGGCCGGATGATGGCATCGCCCTGCTCGCCGTGGGCGGCTATGGCCGTGGTGAGCTGCACCCGCACTCCGACATCGACCTGCTGCTGTTGCTGGAGCAGGACGATGACATCCCCTACCGTGAGGCGCTGTCCGCCTTCATCACCTTCCTTTGGGACATCGGGCTCGAGATCGGCCAGTCGGTGCGCTCGCTGAGTGACTGCGAACGTGAGGCCCGTGCCGACGTCACCGTGATCACCAACCTGCTGGAATCCCGTGTCATCGCCGGCCCGCAGCGGCTGCGCGAGGCCATGCGCGAGCGCCTGGGTACCGACCGTCTGTGGCCGGCCGAGGCCTTCTTCGAGGCCAAGTGGCAGGAGCAGATCGCTC
Source organism: Cobetia marina (assembly GCF_001720485.1). Taxonomy (GTDB): domain Bacteria; phylum Pseudomonadota; class Gammaproteobacteria; order Pseudomonadales; family Halomonadaceae; genus Cobetia; species Cobetia marina. The sequence goes on along the minus strand of NZ_CP017114.1, from coordinate 361,018 downwards.
GCCACCACAAGTTCGCCAATACCGAATATCACCTCGAGCCCAACATCAAGTCATCCCCCGGTGGCCTGCGCGATATCCAGATGATCGGCTGGGTCGCCAAGCGTCACTTCGGGGTCGAGCGCTACGACAACCTCGTCGAGCTGGGCTTCATGAATGACGCCGAGCTGCGCATCCTCAGCCAGGGCCAGGCCTTCCTGTGGCAGGTGCGCTTCGCGCTGCACATGCTGGCCGGACGCGCCGAGGACCGGCTGCTGTTCGACCACCAGCGCACCATCGCCGAGCTGTTCGGCTTCCAGGACACGCCCGAGCACCTGGCGGTCGAGCAGTTCATGAAGCGCTACTATCGCCACGTCACCGCCCTGGCGGGCCTCAACGACATGCTGCTGCAGCACTTCGATGAGGCCATCCTGCGCCATGACGAGCCGGTCAACATCGTGCCGCTCAATCCGCGCTTCGAGATTCGCAGCGGCTACATCAGCCTGCGCGAGGAAGGCGTGTTCCGCCGTCGCCCCGCCGCGCTGCTGGAGCTGTTCCTGCTCATGGCCCAGCACCCCGAGATCGAGGGCGTGCGCGCCGACACCATCCGCGCACTGCGTGATCATCGTCACCAGATCGATGACGCCTTCCGTGACGACGTCCGTCACCAGAGCCTGTTCATGGAGCTGATGCGCTCCGGCGGCAACGTGCCACGCGTCCTCAAGCGCATGGCGCGCTACGGCATCCTCGGCAAGTACCTGCCGGCCTTCGGTCGTGCCGTCGGCCTGATGCAGCATGACCTGTTCCACGTCTACACCGTCGATGCCCACACCCTGCGTCTGCTCAAGGTCGCCCAGGAATTCCGCGCCCCTGACGCGGAAGAGGAATTCCCCGTCGCCGCCGCCTTGATCCGTGAACTGCCCAAGCTGGAATTGCTGTGGATCGCGGGGCTCTATCATGACATCGGCAAGGGACGCGGCGGCGATCACTCCGAGATCGGCGCACTGGAAATCGAGGACTTCGCCCGCCGTCATGATCTCAGCCAGCGCGACACTCGCACCCTGAGCTGGCTGGTGCGCCACCATCTGCTGATGTCGATGACCGCACAGAAGCAGGACATCGCCGACCCCGAGATCATCACGCGCTTCGCCGAGATCGTCGGCGACGAGACGCATCTCGACTACCTCTACGTGCTGACGGTGGCCGACATCAATGCCACCAACCCCTCGCTGTGGAATGGCTGGCGAGCGGCGCTGCTGCGTCAGCTGCACATGGAGACGCGCAGGGCGCTGCGACGGGGCCTGGAGCATCCGCCGGAACGCCACGAATGGATCGCCGAGACCCGCGAGGAAGCCCTGTCACTGCTGGCCGGCATGGGCACCTCACGCAGCGACGCCGAAGCGCTGTGGGCCAGCCTCGGTGACGACTACTTCGTACGCTACGCGCCCAGCGAGGTGGCCTGGCACACCCAGGGCATCCTGGCACGTCAGGCATCGCCCCAGCTGGACGAGCATGGCGAACCTCTGCCGCTGGTGCTGACCAGTGCCCCCACCGAAGAGATGACCGAAGGCGGCACCAAGGTCTTCATCCATACCCGCTCGGTGGACAACCTGTTTGCCGCCACGGCGGCGGCACTGGAGCAGCTGGGGCTCTCGATCCACGATGCACGCATCGCCACCTCGAGCCACAACTGGACGCTCAACACCTTCATCCTGCTCGATGACGACGGTGAGCCGATCCGCGATGCCGCACGTCTCGCCGACATCCGCACCCATCTGGTCGAAGAGCTGGATGATCCGGATGACTACTCGGTGATCGTCAACCGTCACACGCCGCGTCAGCTCAAGCATTTCCGCATCGCGCCACGCATCACGCTCAGCCAGGACTACACCAATGGCCGCAGCGTGCTGGAAGTGATCGCCTCTGACCGCCCGGGTCTGCTGGCGCGCATCGGCCGCGTGTTCATGGAGCACGAGATCGCCATCGATGCCGCCAAGATCGTCACCCTGGGCGAGCGCGTCGAGGATATCTTCTTCATCACTGACCGCGCCGGTGAGCCGATCACCGACCCAGAGCGCCAGACGCGCCTGCGTGATGCCCTGACCGAAGTGCTCCAGGTCGGCGAGCGCGGCTGACACGTCACGCAGGCATGAACAGCGAGAGGCCGCCGGCACCCCGCGATTGAGGGGACCGGCCGCCTTCCCTATAATCGCGAGTCGACCTGCATGGCAGTCCGGCGGACTCGCGGACGCCTTCCTTCCTGCTCGGCCGGCAACGGCCATCACCCATGGAACGTGCATGAACCCGGATCTCGACCAGCTCAAGCCCTACCCGTTTGAAACCCTGGCCAAGCTGCGCGAGGGCGTCGTCCCCAACCCCGCTCTGGACCCGATTGCGCTGACCATCGGCGAGCCGCGTCACGCGCCGCCCGAGTTCGTGCTCGACACCCTGCGCGAGCACATCATGGGCGTGGCCAAGTATCCCGCCACCGGCGGCCTGCCGGAATTGCGCTCCGCGATCGCCAGCTGGCTGGAGAAGCGCTTCTCGCTCAACGCCACCCCGGATATCGACCAGCAGGTCCTGCCGGTCACCGGCACCCGCGAGGCACTGTTCGCCTTCATCCAGGCCTCGCTGGACAGCACGCGTCCGGCGCGCGTACTGGTGCCGAATCCCTTCTATCAGATCTACGAAGGCGCGACGCTGCTGGCCGGCGGCGAGGTCACCTACCTGCCCTGCCCCGCCGAGAACGGCTTCCGCCCCGACTATGCCGCGGTGCCGGCCGAGGTATGGCGTGACACCCAGATCGTCTTCGTCTGCTCGCCGGGCAACCCCACCGGCGCGGTGACGCCGCTGGCCGACTTCCAGCAGCTGATTCGCCTCGCTGACGAGCACGACTTCCTGATCGCCTCCGACGAGTGCTATTCGGAGCTTTACCTCGACGAAGCCACACCGCCGCCGGGCCTGCTGCAAGCCTGTGCCGCCATGGGTCGTGATGACTACGCGCGCTGCGTGGTCTTCCACTCGCTGTCCAAGCGCTCCAACCTGCCGGGCCTGCGCTCCGGCTTCGTGGCCGGCGATGGCGAGGTGATCCGTCGCTTCCGTCACTACCGCACCTATCACGGCTGCGCGATGCCGCTGCACCACCAGCACGCCTCCATCGCCGCCTGGAATGATGAAGCCCACGTGCTGGCCAATCGCGACGCCTACCGCGAGAAGTTTGCCGCCGTGACCGAGATCCTCGCGCCGGTGATGGACTTCCCGACCCCGGAAGCCAGCTTCTATCTCTACCCGGCCGTGCCGGGCGGGGATGACGCCGCCTTCACCCGCGAGCTGCTGCGTGAGGAGGCCGTCGGCGTGCTGCCGGCAAGCTACATGGCGCGTGAGGTGGACGGCGTGAATCCGGGCGCCGGACGCATTCGTCTGGCGCTGGTGGCCGAACTGGAACAGACCGTCGAAGCCGCCCGGCGCCTGCGTCGCTTCGTCGAACGCCTGCGCTGAGCGCCAGGCCTGCACGGGCTGACAGCAGCCCAACACTGGATGACAGCCCCGCGCGGCGGGGTGGATTGGCTCAAGGAGACCGCCATGCACGTGCTCTACGGCATCAAGACCTGTGATACCTGCCGCAAGGCGCGCCGCGCTCTCGACGACCGGGGCGTGCCCTATCGCTGGCATGACCTGCGTGAGGATGGCCTCTCCGCCAGCCTGCTGGAATCCTGGCTGGAGCAGACCGCCTGGAGCAGCCTGCTCAACAAGCGCAGCACCAGCTGGCGCAACCTGAGCGATGAACAACGTGACAGCCTCGATGCCAACTCGGCACGTGCATTGATGCTGGAGCACCCGACCCTGATCAAGCGTCCCATTCTCGAGCGTCATCCCGCCGACAATGAGATGGATCTGGTGATCGGCTATGACAAGGCGGTCTACGAACCGCAGGACTGAGCTACCCCTTACACCACTGGACACCCCGGAGATTGACACGATGTTGAGCCTTGCCCTCGGAATCGGCACCCAGAACACCACCGGCGACTGGCTGGAAGTCTACTATCCTGCCCCGCTGTTCAAGCCGACCGCTGCCGTTGCTGACGCCGCTCGCAAGGCACTGGACGCACCGGCTGGCACCACCGCCACCAGCTTCCTGCCGGAACACTGCGCCGCCCTGGCCAGCGCCCTGCGCGACGCCGGTGACAGCGCCCAGGCCGAACTGGCCGAGAGCCTGGCCGCCAGCCAGCGCCCGCTGGTCGCCATGTTCATCGAGGAAGACGCCGCCCCGCAGAGCGTGCCGGAGGTCTACCTCAAGCTGCACCTGCTGTCTCACCGCATGGTGCGTCCGCACGGCATCGATCTGACCGGCATGTTCGGTCTGCTCAAGAATGTCGCCTGGACCAGCGAAGGCGCCATCGACATCGAGGAGCTGCCGGCGCGTCGCCTCAAGGCCCGCCTGGAAGGTCGCACCCTATCCGTGGACTGCGTCGACAAGTTTCCGAAGATGACCGACTACGTGGTGCCGACCGGCATTCGTATCGCCGACACCGCGCGTGTGCGTCTGGGCGCCTACCTGGGCGAAGGCACCACCGTGATGCACGAAGGCTTCTGCAACTTCAATGCCGGCACCGAAGGCCCGGGCATGATCGAAGGCCGCATCTCCGCGGGCGTCTTCGTCGGCAAGGGCTCTGATCTGGGCGGCGGTTGCTCCACCATGGGCACCCTGTCCGGTGGCGGCAACATCGTCATCAAGGTCGGCGAAGGCTGCCTGATCGGCGCCAATGCCGGCATCGGCATCCCGCTGGGCGATCGCTGCACCGTGGAAGCTGGCCTCTACATCACCGCCGGCACCAAGGTCATGGTCTTCGACAACGAAGGCCAGGAAGTCGAGACGGTCGCGGCCCGTGAGCTGGCGAGCCAGGACGACCTGCTGCTGCGTCGCAACTCCGTCACCGGCCGTGTCGAGTGCCGCACAAACAAGAGCGCCATCGCGCTCAACGATGCCCTGCACGCCCACAACTGAGGCGCGTGACGGCTGCCTGTCAGGCAAGTGAGCCAGACAGGTAGCCGCGGCATCTTCCGGCTCGGGCAGCGATGCTCGAGCCGGCACGAAGACATTTCGTCTCCCCCGAATTTCGCGTTGCCGCTCCTCGCGGCGACGCCTGCAGCGATGGCCCATGATGACTGATTCACACGCACCGCTTCCGTCACGCCCCAGCAATCTCTCGCCGACGCTGGAACTGGCCTTCGACCTGATCGAACGCCCTTCCGTCACACCGGATGATCTGGACTGCCAGGCCCTGATGATCGACCGTCTCGAGGCACTTGGCTTCACGATCACCCGCCTGCCCTTCGGTGATGTCGAGAATTTCTGGGCAGTACGCGGTCATCATGGTCCGGTGCTGGCCTTCGCCGGCCACACCGACGTCGTGCCCACCGGCCCGGAAGCCAACTGGCAGTACCCGCCGTTCTCACCGTGCATCGATGACGCCGGCTTCCTGTGTGGCCGTGGTGCCGCCGACATGAAGGGCTCGCTGGCCGCGATGCTGACCGCCACCGAGCGCTTCGTGACCGCCAACCCGGACCACGAAGGCCGCATCGCCTTCCTGATCACCTCCGATGAGGAAGGCCCGGCGGTTCACGGTACCCGCGCGGTGGTCGAGTATCTGCGCGAGCACCACGAACGCCTGGATTACTGCATCGTCGGCGAGCCGTCCTCCACCGACTATGCCGGTGACGTGATCAAGAATGGCCGTCGCGGCTCGCTGGGTGCCGTCATGCACGTGAAAGGCGTGCAGGGCCACGTGGCCTATCCGCACCTGGCACGCAACCCGATCCACGAGGCCGCCCCGGCACTGGCCGCCATGGCCGCTGAACACTGGGACGACGGCAACGACTTCTTCCCGGCAACCAGCTTCCAGATTTCCAACATCCGTGGCGGTACCGGCGCGACCAACGTCATCCCCGGCGAGCTGGAAGTGGTGTTCAACTTCCGCTATTCCACCGAGCTGACCGCCGATGACCTCAAGCGTCGCACCTACGAGATCCTCGAGAAGCACGGTCTGGACGTCGAGATCGAGTGGAACCTGAGCGGCGAGCCCTTCCTGACACCGGAAGGCGCGCTGGTCGATGCCGCCGTGCACGGCGTGGAACGCGCGCTGGGACGCAAGCCGGTACTGTCCACCTCCGGCGGCACCTCGGACGGACGCTTCATCGCCACGCTCGGCACCCAGGTGGTAGAGCTGGGGCCGGTCAACGCGACCATCCACAAGATCGATGAACGCGTCATGGCCAGCGACCTGGACCAGCTCTCCAGTGCCTATGAACACATCCTGGAATACCTGTTTGTCCCCGCGACCCGAGAGACCACGGCATGAGCGACACCCCGCACACTGACGCCGATGAGCAATACCCGGACATCGAGATCTACCTCAAGCCCTTGAGCCTGGAAGCGCTCGGTGCCTGGCTGGGCGAGCAGTTCGGGCAGGTCGTCGTCTTCCAGCCGGCCGGCAAGCTGCAGCACCGGACCCGCCTCACGCGTGACGGCGCCGAGATCGCGGTACTGGTCGTGGAGAAAGTCGCTGACGGGTTCGCCAGCCTGTGGTTCGACAGCGCCAGCACTCCCTGGGCACGTGATGTCGACTGTGCTCGCGCCGCCGCCCGAGGGCTGCAGGTCGAGGCGCGCTGCTCGCTGGGCAGCTGGCAGCCAGGTGATGAGCCGGACCGCTTCTTCCGCGTCATGGCCGATGGCAGCGAAGAGGCCTTCACCTGGCCAGACCAGGGCTGAGTGACGCGACGCTCGTCACCCCAATGTGCAGGCCATGAACGACAACGCCCCGCAGGCTAGCCTGCGGGGCGTTGTCGTCTTTCACTGAGCGAGTCAGCGATCAGGTGATGACCGTCACGTCATCCGCCTGCAGGCCACGCTCATTGCTGATGACGTGGTAACGCACCTTCTGACCTTCGGCCAGCGTGCGATGGCCCTTGCCACGGATGGCACGGAAGTGCACGAAGACATCTTCACCGCTCTCGCGGGTCACGAAGCCATAGCCCTTGTTGACGTTGAACCACTTGACCTCGCCGATCTCACGATCGTCGTCCTCGACTTCGGCCAGCGCCGCGGAACGCGGTGTCAGCACCGGAATGGCCAGGGTGGCGACCAGCAGCAGAATGAAGACGGCGACGGCAGCAGCGGCGTAGGCCAGTTCAAAGCCCTCGACGCTGAGTGCCGTGGACAGCGTGTCGGCCAGCTCGCCGCCGGTCAGGGTGATGAAGACGGCAATCAGCAACGGTGCCGGCAATGCCAGCAACAGACTGATGATGAAACAACGGAAGAACGATTTGGAACTCATCAAGATAAACTCTCTAAGCAATGGATTAAGGTGGAACGCGACAAGGCAGAAGGGGGTACTTCAGATGATCCATATCAGAATGTTCTGCCAGACGCCGCAGCAAGGGCAGAATCCGGGAGGATGACGACACGCGATGCGACCGTCAGTCGTCGGACCTCTGCCTGAACGCAACGCCTCACGGCGATGCCCGTGGCTGTGACTGACACTCGGTGTCAGCCTGGCCACGTCGTGGCTCGTGATGCGAGTCTCCCCACATCAGTCGATGGAACCGGCAGCCATGTCAGTGCCAGAGGCGAAACTGGCAGGTGCCGTCAACAGGTGCACTGCGCGAAAAGAAGGCAGAACACACCGATATCAGTCTAACACGCCTCACCAGAATGCGTCTGATGCCACCACCTGCCTCCCCTCAACCCTTGTCGGTCCGCTTGTGGCTGGTGATATCCTCACGCCACTGACTCACCCACCGGGACTGACACCTCTCTTCAGGAGTTCATAGCGCATGTCGACCCCGACCGATCTTCCCGGCGATGCTCGGCTGGAAGCACGCCTGGAGGCGCTCGAAAGCCGCCTGGCCCACCAGGATGACTGGCTGGAGACGCTGGATCGCACCGTGATTGCCCAGCAACGCCAGATAGAGACGCTCGAGCGCCTCACCGCGCTGATGAGCGCGCAGCTGCACCAATTGCGCGAATCTGGCAGTGAACGGACACAGACCGACTCACTGTCGCCTGCCGACGAGCTTCCTCCTCACTACTGAAGCGAGCACTGGCACCTGTGATCAAAACGCAGAACGGCCCCGCAGCGCATGCCACGGGGCCGTTCTTGTGCGTGCCTCCCTGACGGCCTGTCAGGAGACGCGAGCGCGGAGGGTCAGGCCATTCAGGCAGTCAGGCCATCCAGATAGCGCTCGGCGTCCAGCGCCGCCATGCAGCCAGTACCGGCAGAGGTGATCGCCTGGCGATAGACGTGATCCATCACGTCACCACAGGCATAGACACCGGGGATGCTGGTCTGGGTGGCATTGCCTTCCAGGCCGGACTGGACCTTAAGATAGCCGCCCTGCATCTCCAGCTGGCCTTCGAACAGGCTGGTATTCGGACGATGGCCGATGGCGATGAACACGCCCATCGAGCTCAGCTCCTTGGTGGCGCCACTCTCGACATGACGCAGACGCACGCCGGTGACGCCGGAGTTGTCACCCAGCACCTCATCCAGCGTGTGGTGCCATTCCACCGCCATGTTGCCGTTCTCGACCTTGTCGAACAGCTTGTCCTGCAGAATCTTCTCGGCGCGCAGGCTGTCGCGACGGTGCACCAGGGTGACCTTGGAGGCGATGTTGGACAGGTACAGCGCTTCCTCGACCGCGGTGTTGCCGCCACCGACCACCACGACTTCCTGATTGCGATAGAAGAAGCCGTCACAGGTCGCGCAGGCCGAGACGCCCTGGCCCATGAACTGCTGCTCGCTCGGCAGTCCCAGATACTGTGCACTGGCACCGGTGGCGATGATCAGCGCATCACAGCTGTAGCTGCCGTTGTCACCCTTGAGCAGGAACGGACGCTCGCCGAGAGTCACTTCGTTGATGTGATCGAACAGGACTTCGGTCTCGAAGCGCTCGGCGTGGCGGCGCATGCGCTCCATCAACTCCGGCCCCTGCACACCGGCATCATCGCCCGGCCAGTTGTCGACATCGGTGGTGGTGGTCAGCTGGCCACCCATCTGCATGCCGGTGATCAGCAGCGGCTTGAGGTTGGCACGCGCGGCATAGACGGCAGCGGTGTAACCCGCCGGGCCGGAGCCGAGGATGATCAGACGTTCGTGACGGACATTGCTCATGGATGACCTCAGGACAGATGAAGGCGGAAAATTCACCAGACGCCGGGTGACGACTGATGATCTATGTACTGAGCGATGCGGACAGCGTCTGCGATCGGCATGGCTCAGGACACGGAGTGGATGGTGAACAGGGACTGCGCAGATTAGCGCAGACGCGCCGAGCTTTCAGCACTGCGCTCAGACCGGCATCGCAGAAGCTTATGACGCTAGCCTCAGATACACGGAAGCCGCCGCCAGGGGCGACGGCTTCCGGTTCGCCTGCCAGTCGAGCCACTCATGGGAGGGTGTCGAAAGGCGGACGCTCGATCAGTCAGCGATGACGCGGCTGATCGCGACCAGGCAGCGACTTACAGGCTGCTGGAGTGACCTGCCAGGTACTTGGCGACACCTTCAGCGGTGTCCTTCATGCCTTCCTGACCTTCTTCCCAGCCTGCCGGGCAGACTTCGCCGTTGGTCTGGTGGAACTGCAGGGCCTTGACCATGCGGACCATCTCGTCGACGTTGCGGCCCAGCGGCAGGTTGTTGACGACCTGGTGCTGAACGACACCGTCTTCGTCGATCAGGAAGGACGCGCGCAGTGCGACGCCAGCTTCCGGGTGCTCGACACCGAAGGCCTGCACGATTTCGTGCTTGACGTCAGCCACGATCGGGAAGCCGACTTCACCGATGCCGCCAGCGTCCGGAGAGGTCTTGCGCCATGCGTGGTGAGTGAACTGGGAATCGATGGAAACACCGATGACTTCAACGCCGAGTTCCTTGAACTTCGCCAGACGGTTGTCGTGGGCGATGATTTCAGACGGGCAAACGAAGGTGAAGTCCAGCGGCCAGAAGAACAGCACACGCAGCTTGCCGTTGGAATCAGACAGCTTGTAGTTGTCGACGATGGTACCGTCGCCCAGCACAGCTGCGGCTTCGAAATCCGGGGCCTGACGTCCGACCAATACGCTCATGGTGATCTCCTGAGAAATGATGATGGAAGGCGCAAAGCCGCCTTCGTGATGAATCGCCACACAGACTAATCGCCTCAGGTGGCAGATGCCAAATGTTTGGCGCAATCACCATCATAGAGTTTGCCTATGAAAGCTCGATGACGATGCCTGCTGCGCCGGAATCATAAGTGACCTCTGAAACAGAATACAGTATCTCCTGTGCACTGCTCGGGATTCTCGCTCTTGCGGCGCAATTCGGGGCAGATGCGCTGAATCAGGGCACCTGAGATCGCGTCTGGAATCGCCCCCGAGGTCAGAGCACGTCATCGTCCTGGCCGATATCCAGGCCGTCCAGCTCACCACTGACGGGGTCCACCTGCTGGCGCACCTGAATCGGCTGACAGCAGCGCTCGCAGTCGATGATGTTGGTCAGACTGCCCTCGTCCAGATCCAGGAACACCGTGAAGGGCGTGTCACAGTAGGGGCAGTTGATTTCCGCCTCGTGCAGCGCCTCACTGGTCACGCCCTCATGCTTGTCCTCGAGCAGCTCATGCCCCGGCCACTCATCGGACTGCCCCGAGGAATGCTCCGCCAGCCACTGCTCGACGGCAGCATCCAGTACCTCGTCATCTTCCGGCAACTCACCCGGCTCACGCCCTTGATCACTCATGCCAACCTCCGTCATGTCATGTGAGAGATGCGATTGATCGCGGCGAAAGCCTTGCCAGCGGCTGACAGTCCACGAGCCATGAGCGCCATGCTCACCTCCCTCACGATGTCTCTCATCCGTCTCTATGGCAGCGAACGCGACGCGGGGTTCCTCACTGCGCACTATCCTCAAGCAAGCAGGCGCTTGAATTCCGGTCAGATGATGACCATAGCCTTATATAGGCAGTATCCCGCGATTTGGCAGTCGCTCTCAGGCGACGCGTCGCAGCCGGCCAAGGCACCTGACGCACCTGTTGGATGACACATCAGCAGTCTGGCCGGTGAAGACAACGACAAGGAGGAGAATCATGGGTTCCCAGCGCTCTCAGTCACTGGATTCGCTCAATACCCTCTCCGAACTGCAGGTCGGAGACAGGCAATATCACTACTACTCGCTCAAGAAGGCCGCCGAGTCGCTTGGCGACCTGACGCGACTGCCCTTCACGCTCAAGGTGTTGCTGGAGAACCAGCTGCGCTTCGAGGATGGTGACACTGCCACCAAGGACGACATCAAGGCGCTGGCCGACTGGCAGAAGACCGCCTCCAGCACTCATGAGATCGGCTATCGCCCGGCCCGGGTGCTGATGCAGGATTTCACCGGTGTGCCCGGGGTCGTCGACCTGGCCTCCATGCGTGACGCCGTCAAGACACTGGGCGCGAACCCCGAGAAGGTCAATCCGCTGACCCCGGTGGATCTGGTCATCGACCACTCGGTGATGGTGGATCACTACGGCGACCCGAGCGCCTTCAAGGACAACGTGCGCATCGAGATGGAGCGCAACCGCGAGCGCTACGAGTTTCTGCGCTGGGGCCAGCAGGCCTTCGACAACTTCTCCGTCGTCCCGCCGGGTACCGGCATCTGCCACCAGGTAAATCTGGAATATCTCGGTCGCGCCGTCTTCACCCGCGAGGAAGATGGCAAGACGCTCGCCTACCCTGACACCCTGGTCGGCACCGACTCCCACACCACCATGATCAATGGCCTGGGCGTGCTGGGCTGGGGTGTCGGCGGGATCGAGGCGGAAGCCGCGATGCTCGGCCAGCCGGTCTCGATGCTGATTCCGGAAGTGGTCGGCTTCAAGCTGACCGGCAAGCTCAACGAAGGCATCACCGCGACGGACCTGGTGCTGACCGTCACCCAGATGCTGAGAAGCCGTGGCGTGGTCGGCAAGTTCGTCGAGTTCTACGGTGATGGCCTGGACGACCTGCCACTGGCGGACCGCGCGACCATCGCCAACATGGCGCCGGAATATGGTGCCACCTGCGGCTTCTTCCCACTGGATGACGAGACGCTCAACTACATGCGTCTGTCCGGCCGCTCCGATGAACAGGTCGCGTTGGTCGAAGCCTATGCCAAGGAGCAGGGTCTGTGGCGTGAGCCGGGCCATGAGCCGATCTTCTCCGACACCCTGGAGCTGGACATGGGTGAGGTCGTCGCCTCTCTGGCCGGCCCCAAGCGTCCGCAGGATCGCGTCGCGCTCACCGACATCAAGCAGACCTTCGAGAAGATCCTCGATGACCAGCTGGGTCAGATTCCCGCGGTCGAGGACGGCAAATGGCTGTCCGAGGGTGGCCAGACCGCCGTCGATGTCGAGCAGAGCTACGAGAAGGATACCGACTACAGCGAGCTGGACGGCGAGACCTTCCGTCTCGATCACGGGGACGTGGTCATCGCCGCCATCACGTCCTGCACCAACACCTCCAACCCCAGCGTGATGCTGGCGGCAGGCCTGGTGGCCCGCAAGGCACGCGAGAAAGGCCTGCGCACCAAGCCATGGGTCAAGACTTCTCTGGCACCGGGTTCCAAGGTCGTCACCGACTATCTCGCCTCGGCGGGGGTTCAGGATGACCTCAACGAGCTGGGCTTCAATCTGGTCGGTTATGGCTGCACGACCTGCATCGGCAACTCCGGCCCGCTGCCGGACCCTGTCGAAGCCGCCATCAACGAGCGTGACCTGACGGTCGCCTCGGTGCTGTCGGGCAACCGCAACTTCGAGGGTCGCGTGCATCCCAACGTCCGCACCAACTGGCTGGCGTCACCGCCCCTGGTGGTGGCCTACGCCCTCGCCGGCACCGTGCGCACCGACCTCTCCAAGGAGCCGCTGGGCAAGGACAACGACGGCAACGATGTCTTCCTCAAGGACATCTGGCCCACCCAGGCGGAAATCGCCACGGCCGTCGAACAGGTACGCACCGAGATGTACCGCAAGGAGTACGCTGAAGTCTTCGACGGCGACGAGACCTGGCAGGCCATCGAGGTACCGGAAGCCGAGGTGTATGAGTGGAAGGATTCCACCTACATCCAGCATCCGCCGTTCTTCGAAGGCATGGAGCGCGAGCCAAAGGCCGTGCAGGACGTCGAGAACGCTCGCGTGCTGGCCATGCTCGGCGATTCGGTGACCACTGACCACATCTCACCGGCCGGTGCCATCAAGCCGGACAGCCCGGCGGGTCGCTACCTCAAGGAGAACGGCGTCGAGGTCAAGGACTTCAACTCCTATGGCTCACGTCGCGGCAACCATGAGGTGATGATGCGCGGCACCTTCGCCAACGTGCGCATCCGCAACGAGATGCTCGATGGCGTCGAGGGCGGCGAGACACGCCACGTGCCCTCCGGCGAGCAGATGGCCATCTACGATGCCGCCATGAAGTATGCCGAGGAAGGCACGCCACTGGTGGTGGTCGCGGGCAAGGAGTACGGCACCGGCTCCTCACGTGACTGGGCCGCCAAGGGCACCCTGCTGCTGGGCGTGCGTGCGGTGATTGCCGAGTCCTATGAGCGCATCCACCGCTCCAACCTGATCGGCATGGGCGTGGTGCCGCTGCAGTTCCCCGAAGGCGAAAGCCGCCAGTCTCTCGGCCTGACCGGTGATGAGGAAATCAGCATCAGCGGTCTGAATGACCTGACGGCCGGCGGCAAGGTCCAGGTCACCTTCAAGAGCGACAAGGGTGAGCAGAAGATCGAGGCGCTGTGCCGCATCGATACTGACAACGAGCTGGAGTACTACCGCCACGGCGGCATCCTCCACTACGTGCTGCGCGGCATGCTGTAACCCGCCAGCCGCTGACCGCAGCGCTGACCGCAATACAAAAGCCCCCGCAGGCATGGCCTGCGGGGGCTTCTTCATTTGCACACTCTGTTTCAGGCAACCTGTTTCAGGCAATCTGCTTCATGCGCTCACTGACGGCGCAGGCGCGATCAGAACGCCTTGCGACGGTAGGCGCGGTAACGCGGCTGCCAGAAGTTCTTCTCGATGTTGGCCTGGATGATCTCATCGCTGGAGGTCAGCGCCACACCATCGGCCTGGGCCTGACGTGCTACATCAAAGGCGATCTGACGGCTGATGTCCTGGATGTCGCCCAGCGACGGCAGCAGCGCGCCCTCGCCCTTCAGGACGATGGGAGCGTTGTTGGCCAGCGCGTTGGCGGCGGCCATCAGCATGTTGTCGGTGATGCGTGAGGCGCTGGATGCCAGCACACCGAGACCGATGCCCGGGAAGATGTAGGCATTGTTGCACTGGGCAATCGCGTGGGTGTGGCCGTTGTGCTCGACCGGCGCGAACGGGCTGCCAGTGGCGACCAGTGCCTTGCCGTCGGTCCACTCGATGACTTCCGCCGGGGTCGCTTCGACGCGTGAGGTCGGGTTGGACAGCGGCATCACCAGCGGGCTCTCGCAACCGGCCTGCACGGCACGGATCACGTCTTCGCTGAACAGGCCACGCTGGCCGGAGACACCGATCAGCACGCTCGGCCTGGCGGCCTTGACCACATCCAGCAGGCCGCGGTCACCGAAGTCGGCCACGCTCTCGACGTCGTGAGCCAGACGGCTCTGGAAGTCGTAGAGGCCTTCCATGTCGCTGGTCAGCAGGCCGAAGCGATCGACCATGAAGACACGCTTGCGGGCCTCGGCCTCGTCCATGCCTTCCTTGACCATCGCCACCACGATCATCTCGGCGATGCCACAACCGGCACTGCCGGCACCCAGGAAGGTCACGCGCTGGTCGGAGAGCTTCTCGCCCTTGGCCTTGCAGGCCGCCATCAGGGTCGCGACCACGACGGAGGCGGTGCCCTGGATGTCGTCATTGAAGCAGCAGACTTCATCGCGGTAACGCTCGAGCAGCGGCATGGCATTGGCCTGCGCGAAGTCCTCGAACTGGATCATGGCCTTTGGCCAGCGACGCTTCACGGCTGTGATGAACTCGGCCACGAAGGCGTTGTAGTCATCACCGGTGACGCGCTCGTGACGCCAGCCCATGTAGCGCGGGTCGTCGAGCAGCTTCTGGTTGTTGGTGCCCAGATCCAGCGAGATCGGCAGGGTATAGGCCGGGCTGATGCCGCCACAGGCGGTGTACAGCGACAGCTTGCCGATGGGGATGCCCATGCCGCCGATGCCCTGATCGCCCAGCCCCAGGATACGCTCGCCATCGGTGACGACGATGACCTTGACGTTGTCCTTGGTCGCGGAGCGCAGGATGTCATCCATGTGCTCGCGGTCCGGGTAGGAGATGAACAGGCCACGGTGGTTGCGGTAGATGTTGGAGAACTCCTCGCACGCCTGACCGACGGTCGGGGTGTAGATGATCGGCATCATCTCCTCGAGGTGCTCCTCGATCACGCGGAAGAACAGGGTCTCGTTGTCGTCCTGCACCGAGCGCAACAGGATGTGCTTGTCGAGGTCGGTGGCGCACTGCTGATACTGGCTGTAGACGCGCGCGACCTGCTCTTCGATGCTCTCGACATTCTGCGGCAGCAGGCCCATCAGATTGAAGCTGACACGCTCCTCGAGGCTGAAGGCGCTGCCCTTGTTGAGCAGCGGCATCTCGAGCAGGCTCGGGCCGGCGTAGGGAACGTACAGGGCGCGCTTGGAAGTATCCGTCATGGCGAGACTCTTGAATCAGTGGGGACGACCTCACGCTCGGCAAGCTTCTCGGCATGCCGGCAGACACGCGCAGCATGCCCGCTGAAGCACCGCAGAAGACCTGCTGGCAACCGGGCGTCCGAGGGACCTTTCGACGTGCAGTTTCCACGTGCGAACAAGGCATGATGATAGCACGCGCAGTGCTATCTCCGGCAGCCTGTGCAGGGCCGACGTGCGTTGCGCAGACAAGGGTGCTGCATGACGAGAAACGCCCCGCTCATCCCCCTGACGGGGAAGGAGAGAGGCGTTCGCGGTCACGTGCGGGGAATGGCTCAGGCCAGATCGGCGCGCGATGCCGGCTTGCGCGGCGCAAGCGCGAAGAACGGGCGCAGCTTCACGCCCAGCATGTTGCCGGCGAAGGCCATCACCAGCCACAGCCAGCCATGCAGACTGCCGGAGGAGATGCCACCGAAGTAGGCACCGATGTTGCAGCCGAAGGCCAGGCGCGCGCCGTAGCCCAACAGCAGACCACCCAGCACGGCAGCCACCACCGAGCGCAGCGGAATGTTCCACTTCGGCGCGAACTTGCCGGCCAGCAGTGCCGCCGCCAGCGCCCCCACCACGATACCGATGTTCATCACCGTGGTGATGTCTTGATAGAGCGGTGCGGCCAGCGCCTTGGCATTGCCCGCCGCCTGCCAGTAGCCCCAGTCACTGACATCGAAGCCCAGCGCGGTATAGGCCTTGGTGCCCCACAGCGCGAAGGCTGAGGTGATGCCCCAGGGACGACCAGCCAGCGCCAGCGTCACGAAGTTGAGCAGCGCCAGCGCCACGGCTCCCGCCAGCAGCGGCCAGGGACCCCGCAGAAAGCGTGACAGACCACGCGGCTGACTGTCGGTCACGGTGGCCTTCTCGAGCTCACCGTGACGGCGCTTCTCCAGCGTGCGTGTCACCACCACGATGATGGCGAACAGCACCAGGCTGACGATGATGCCACCCAGCGCGCCGAAGCTGTCCACCAGCGAGACGGCGGGCAGCGACGGCAGGCTCTGCCACCAGCTGAAGTGCGCGGTGCCGATCACCGAGCCGACGCAGAAGAAGATCAGGGTGATCACCATGCGCGCATTGCCGCCACCGACGGTGAACAGCGTGCCCGAGGCGCAGCCGCCGCCCAGCTGCATGCCGAGCCCGAACAGGAAGGCACCGACCACCACCGAGATACCCAGCGGCGAGACGAAGCCGGAGACCTCCTGCCCCCACAGGCTGCCCGAGGCCAGCACCGGGAAGAACAGCACCACGGCGATCGCCAGCATCAGCATCTGGGCACGCAGGCCGCGTCCTCGGCGCTCGGTGATGAAGACTCGCCAGGCGGAGGTGAAGCCGAAGGCCGCGTGGTAGAGCACCACGCCCAGCGCGCCCCCCACCAGCAGCAGAAAGCCCTGGCGCCAGCCGGACACCATCCCCAGCAGGATGGCAGCCACCACCAGCAAGCCTCCGGCCAGAATGGCCTTCGGGTTGATGGCGGTCGTCGGCAGGCCGGACTGGCTGGCCTTGCCGGGTATCGCATCGTGACTCATGTCTTGCTCCTTGAACGAAGTCGTCATGTCGCGTTCATCAATGCGGCAAGCCTAACGCGTTGCCTTATAGCTGTGAACGAATTTTCAGCACGCCATCCATTCCGCCATGGAATATAAGTCACCCCCGTCAGCTCACCTCCCAGACGATGACGCCCGCCATCGAAAGCGATGGCGGGCGTCTGGTGCCGGGCTGTGCGGGGTGTCCTCGAGATTACACGAAGTTGCCCAGACCGACGGCACGACGCAGGCGCTCCATCATCGGCGCGGCCTCATCGCGCGCACGCTCGGCACCACGCTTGAGGATGGCTTCGACATGTGCCGGATCTTCCATCAGCTCGACGTAACGCTCACGCGGCGCCTTGAGATGGTCGTTCAGGTATTCGAACAGCTGATTCTTGGCATCGCCCCAGCCAATGCCGGCGGCGTACTGCTCACGCATGGCGGCGACTTCCGCCTCGGTGGCGAAGGCCGAATAGATCTGGAACAGCGAACAGGTATCCGGGTCCTTCGGCTCCCCCGGCTCCAGCGAATTGGTCTTGATCTTGCGCACGCTCTTGAGCAGCTGCTTCTCGGTGCCGAACAGCGGAATGGTGTTGTTGTAGCTCTTGGACATCTTGCGGCCATCGAGGCCCAGCAGCAGCTGGGATTTCTCGTCGGTCACCGCCTCGGGCATGGTGAAGTAGTTGCCCTTGAAGAGGTGGTTGAAGCGCCCGGCCATGTCACGCGCCATCTCGATATGCTGGATCTGGTCACGCCCCACCGGCACCTTGTGGGCATTGAACATCAGGATGTCCGCCGCCATCAGCACCGGATAGCTGAACAGCCCCATGCTGATGCCACGATCCACGTCCTCGATGCCCGCTTCCTCGTTCTCGGCCACGGCGCCCTTGTAGGCATGCGCACGGTTCATCAGGCCCTTGGCGCAGACACAGTTGAGCAACCACATCAGCTCCGGAATCTCCGGCACATCCGACTGGCGATAGAAGATGGCGTTGTCGGTGTCCAGCCCCAGCGCCAGCCAGGTGGCGGCGATCTCACGGCGGGATTCCTGCACGCGCTTCGGGTCCTGACACTTGATCAGAGCATGGAAATCGGCGAGGAAATAGAAGGACTGGACCGTCGGGTCCTGACTGGCCTCGATGGCGGGCTTGATGGCGCCGACATAGTTGCCGAGGTGAGGGGTGCCGGTGGTCGTGATGCCGGTAAGAACGCGGGTCTTGGTCATGGATGCACTTCTTGGGCGTCTGAGTCGGGGAGCGTGCCACTTGGCGGGACCTGCTCACAATGAATCACGACAGGGCACGACGGCGCGCATCACGATGCGATGAACCCGCCATGTCCTGCCGCTGCATTGCGCTCATCTTACCCTGAGGGGCATGGCCTTCGTAAGGGCCGGACAGACGACCAGCACCCCATGCACGCCATGTGCCCGCCGGCAGGTGTCAGCCCTTTGCCAGGGCATCTTCCAGCGAGATCACCGGCATGCCGAAGGCAGCGCCGACTTCCGCAATCGTCAGCTGGCCGGCATGCACGTTGAGGCCTGCCGCGAAGTGACGATCTTCCCGCAATACCTTGCGATAGCCGCCATTGGCGAGCTTCACCACATAAGGCAGCGTCGCGCTGGTGAGTGCCTGGGTCGAGGTACGCGCCACGGCCCCCGGCATGTTGGCCACGCAATAATGCACGACACCATCGACGAGATAGGTCGGTTCCGCATGGGTCGTGGCGCGACTGGTCTCGAAACATCCGCCCTGATCGATCGCGACATCCACCAGTACCGCACCGGGCATCATGTTGCGCAGATGCTCGCGACGGATCAGCTTGGGAGCTGCGGCACCGGGCACGAGCACGGCCCCGATGATCAATGCCGAATGGCGTACCGCCTCATCCAGCGCCTCGGATGTCGAATAGACCGTACGAATCTGTCCCTGATAGCGGTGATCCAGCGTCTCGAGGCGGTTCAATGACGTATCGAGAATCACCACCTCGGCGCCCAGCCCCAGCGCCATGCGCGCCGCATTCTCCCCCACCACGCCGCCGCCGATCACCGTGACCCGCGCCGGTGGCACGCCAGGCACACCGGGCAACAGCACCCCCATCCCGCCTTGCGCCTTCTCCAGCGCATGCGCGCCGGCCTGGATCGCCATGCGCCCGGCAACGCGACTCATGGGTGCCAGCAGCGGCAGACCACCGGCGATGTCGGTGATGGTCTCGTAGGCAATCGCGGTCACCCCGCTATCCAGCAGGCTTTCGGTCAGCTCACGGGCGGCGGCCAGATGCAGGTAGGTGAACAATGTCTGGCCGCTGGTGAGACGCGCCACCTCGGCCGGCTGAGGCTCCTTGACCTTGAGTATCAGCTCGGCCTCACGAAAGACCTGCTCGACATCCGATTCAAGACGAGCCCCGACCCCCTGGTACTCGGCGTCACTGAACCCACTGCCCTCACCCGCACCACGCTCGACGATGACGTCATGGCCATGGGCAATCAGCTCTCGCACCCCGGCGGGCGTCAGAGCGACACGGTATTCGTGGTTCTTGATTTCCTTCGGCACGGCGATCTGCATAACGAGCTCCTTGCACTGCTGGCGGAATACGGCGATGTCATCTCGACACCTCCTACAAGCACAGCAGACTCGTCAGCGTCGCGCCAATCAGATGCCAGCAAGATTCACCAAAACACGACAGCAATGCAGTGGAATGCAGGGAATCATCGTTGGCTGGCAGCATCCTCGCTCACCAGCGCCGCCGAATAGCATTCACGGTAAGCCTCGGGCATGCGTCTGGCTCGCCCACTCGAGAGTTCGATGCAGACGAAGCGCGTGCGCGCCTCCAACAGCGTCAGGCCATCCGAGCAACGACGCAGCTGAAAGCGGCGCGTCAGGCTCAGGCGGCCATCGCACGCCACCAGCCAGGTGGCCAGCATCAGCGAATCGCCAAGCCGTGCGCTGGCCAGATAGTCGATCTCGTGACGATGCACCACCATGCCACGATCCTGGGCACGATAGTGTTCAAGGCCCAGCCCCAACGCTTCGGAATGCGCCCAGCTGATTCTCTCCAGCCAGCGCACGTATTCGGCATTGTTGACATGGCCATAGCCATCCAGCGCCTCGACACTTACCGCGATCGGCAGCAGGAAGGGAGACGGCAGCGCCCACCCTTCACAGGTTTCCCGCAAGGGGGCCGTGTTGCCGATGACGGTCTCCGATGCCTGTACGTCCGTCATGCCACGAACTCCGTGTCGTCATCCTGCTCGCGGGGCCCTGCATCATCACGCATGGGCGCACTGGCACCGCAGGACCAGCATTCACTGAAGCTGCCTTCGAGGCGCTCCCCGCAGGCGCACTGCCAATCCGGCTGCGCAGGCGCGGCCTCGATATGCGCCAGCAGCTGGCGAGCGCGGGCGAGGTTGTGCTCGGCAACCCACAATTGCGGCTCGCAATCGTTGACGGGCAACTCCCCGGCTGCCGAACCCAGCAGACGGTTGCGCAGCTCGCACGGGATACCTTCGCTTTCCAGAAGGTTGCGCCAGTGATCCAGCAGCACGAGATTGTGATGGGATGTCAGTCGTCGATACATGCCGTCAGACTATCAGAGTCCGGGCGCTACGGAAGCCATCAACGACAACGCCGCCCCGAAGGGCGGCGTTGTCGTTCGTGCCAAAGGACACGTTCATCGCTCGCGATCCCGATCGCGCTCCTGGTCGCGACCCGAGACTCGATCTCAGTCGCGATAGACCCGCACACCGAGCGCCTTGAGGTAGGAGGTCTCGGGGATGGACGGGTGCACCGGGTGGTCGCTGGCCTGATGGCCCTGGAAGATGACCTGACCGTGGCGGTCCTGGTGACGCACGGCGCCGCGCACCACATCCATCAGGCGCTCCGGCGCCAGATGCATGGAGCAGGAGCCGGACATCAGCAGACCGTCGCGGCCCAGCAGGCGCATGGCTTCACGGTTGAGGCGTGCATAGGCACGCTCACCATTGGTGATGTCCTTGCGCTTGCGGATGAAGGCGGGCGGATCCGCGATGATGACGTCGAACTGCTCGCCTTCCGCGCGCAGGGCCGTCAGTGCCTCGAAGACATCCGACTCCGCGATGGAGACGCGATCCTCGACACCGTTGAGCACGGCGTTGCCCGAGACTCGCTCAAGTGCCGCACCGGAGGCGTCGACACACAGCACTTCGCTGGCGCCATGCGCCGCCGCCTGCACACCCCAGCCACCGACGTAGCTGAACAGGTCCAGCACGCGCTTGCCTGCCACCTGACGATTCAGCCAGGCACGGTTGTCGCGGTGATCATAGAACCAGCCGGTCTTCTGGCCATCCAGTACCGGCGCGCTGAACTGGACCCCATTCTCTTCCAGCAGCACGCTTTCCGGCAGCTCGCCATAGACGACTTCGACGTTGCGCTCGAGCTGTTCCTGACGGCGACCGCTGGAATCGTTCTTGAACACGATGGCGGTCGGCTTGACGACCTTCAAGAGCGCATCGACGATCACTTCCGCCAGTCGCTCCATGCCGAAGGTGTTGAGCTGGCAGACCAGCACGTCGTCGAAGCGATCGACGATCAGACCCGGCAGCAGGTCGCCCTCGCCGTGGACCAGACGGTAGAACGGCTTGTCATAGAGGCTCTCGCGCAGTGACAGCGCCTGGTTGAAGCGATGCACCAGCAGCGAGCGGTCCAGACGCTGTTCCGGGTTGCGCGAGACGATACGCGCGCAGATCAGCGAGTTCGGGTTGACGTAGGCAACGCCCATCGCGCGGCCGTTGCTGGCCTCGATGATCGCCTGGGCGCCCGGTTCGAAATTCTTGAGCGGCGTCGCGACGGTATCGACTTCATTGGAGTACAGCCACAGATGGCCAGCCTTGAGGCGGCGATCAGCATTCTTCTTCAGGCGCAGACGTTCAGTCACGGGAATCATCCATAAGACAGGGAAAGGGACAGGACGACGACAGGGCGCGCCCGAATGGGGCCATTCTAGTCGTCATGGCGGCCCCGGTCACGGAGCCTCCGGTCAAGTGATCATCAAGGGTCAGTGAGACATGTCTGACCCGTGCCGGCACGGACGGCACTAGCTCTGGCAATGAGGGCAGAAGCAACTGGCACGCTGCCCGAGCACCAGGCTCATGATCTCATGGCCACACTCGCGGCAGGGCTCGCCCCCTCGCCCATAGACGTTGAGGCGCTGGGCGAAGTAGCCGGGCTTGCCATCACCACCGACGAAATCACGCAAGGTGGTACCGCCTTGCTCGATGGCGGCCGCCAGCACGCTGCGTGAGGCCTCGGCGAGGCGCTCATATTCCTCCAGGGAGGTCTCCCCCGCCGGACGACGCGGGTCGATGCCGGCCATGAAGAGCGCCTCACTGGCGTAGATGTTGCCCACGCCGACCACATTGGCGTTGTCCATCAGGAAAGGCTTGATCGCCACGCGTCGCTTGCGCGAGCGCGCGAAGAGAAGCTCACCGGTGAAGGCGTCCGACAAGGGCTCCGGCCCGAGCCTCGCCAGACGTGTGTCAGCGTGCGGGTCACCGCGCACGAAGTCGACGAAACCGAAGCGACGCGGGTCGTGATAGCGCAACACCTGGCCATTGCCCAGCACCACATCGACATGGTCATGCGTACGGGGCGGCGTGCCGATGGGTACCAGCCTCAGACTGCCGGACATGCCCAGATGCCAGAGCAGGTGGCCATCGGCGATCGGCAACAGCAGGTACTTGGCACGGCGCGAGAGCTCACCGAAACGCTGCCCCACCAGCCACTCCGCCAGCTCACTCGGTACTGGCGTGCGCAGCCGTGGCTGACGCACGATCACCTCGGTGACCTCCTGGCCCTCGACCAATGGTGCGATACCACGGCGAGTCGTCTCGACTTCCGGTAATTCGGGCATGCTTCCTCCTCGACTGACCGCCAGACGCACAACAGGGTGACGACAGAAGCCGCCACCCTGTTGCAGGATGCCGGAACTCCGACATCCAGATACTCGAAAACCCGGTCAGGACCGGGTTTTCGAGGGTTCCGACAGCACGCTGGCGGGAGACAAGATCACTTGATCTTGGCTTCCTTGTACATCACGTGCTTGCGAACGACCGGATCGTACTTCTTGAATTCAAGCTTGTCCGGAGTGTTACGCTTGTTCTTGTCGGTGGTGTAGAAGTGGCCAGTACCGGCACTTGACACCAACTTGATCTTGTCACGCATTTTCAGTTTCCTTCCACAGTCGCATTCACCGAACGATTGAGAGCGTTGCCCTCGGCTCGGTTGCCATTGCTACAGGGGCTGTCTTCTAGTGTTTAGAAGCGCTCGCCACGTGCAGTGAGGTCCTTGAGGACTTCGTCGATACCCTTCTTGTCAATGATGCGCATGCCCTTGGTAGAGACGCGCAGCTTGACGAAGCGCTGCTGGGATTCAACCCAGAAACGGTGGGTGTGCAGGTTCGGCAGGAACCGGCGACGAGTCTTGCGCTGGGAGTGAGAAACGTTGTTACCAGTCACCGGGCGCTTGCCGGTAACCTGACATACTTTGGACATTGGAGCCTCCAACCGCTGCGTTGGCTAAGTTGTTCAAAACCTGTCGGGCAAACCGGAAGTGGCAGGCGCCGCCTCATGCCCTGATTTCAAAGTGTGTTACGTCCATTCCGGAAGACAAGCTTCAGGGTACTGGAACGTGCAGGCGCAGCATTTTACCCGAAGAGGAACGCGAAAGCACGCCCAAGACGGATTTTTTTCGCCAACACGCTTCGCCCGAGCTGTCACATCGGTACAGACGCTTGCTTAGCCAGACGCTTCACTCAGCCAATGTCGGCCAGAGTGGTCGCGAATTCTGTGGTGGGTGGTACGGGAGGCGCAACATTACCACAATCGACGCCCTGTTTTGCAATCCCTGTCACCCGGCAGGCCCGACAATTGACCAGACCGGACATCCGCAGGGCGCCTCCTTCCCATCCGCTCCTTCTTCTTCCTTCTCTTCCCCCCTGCTCTCGTCTCAGCGCCTTGCCGAAAGAGGTCGCACAAGACCGAGGCGATGCCTGGCTCACAACCAGCCACGCTCGGCGAAGGAGATCACCTCGCCGTCCCCCACCACGAAGTGATCCAGCACCCGGATATCGAAAAGCCCCAACGCCTCTTCCAGGCGCTGGGTGATACGACGATCGGCATCACTGGGCTCCGCCACTCCGGAGGGATGGTTGTGGGCGAGTATCAAGGCGCCCGCGTTGAGCGCCAGCGCCCGCTTGACCACTTCGCGCGGGTAGACGGCAGCAGCATCCAGCGTGCCGGTGAAGAGTGTCTCGAAGCGAATGACGCGATGCTGACTATCCAGGAAGAGTGCGGCGAAGACCTCATGTGGCAGATCACGCAGATGAGAGGAGAGGTAGCGCCGTACCAGCAGCGGTGAGGTCAATGCCGCCCCGCGCATCAACAGGCTTTCCAGATGTCGACGGGACAGCTCCAGCGACGCCTGCAACTGTACGTACTTGGCATCTCCCAGGCCTCGCGCGGCACAGAAATCCTGCTGACTGGCTTCCAGCAGTGGGCGCAGCCCGCCGAAGGTGGTCAACAGGTCGCGCGCCAGGTCCACCGCCGAACGTCCCTTGATTCCCACTCGCAGGAAGATTGCCAGCAACTCGGCATCTGATAGCGCAGCAGCCCCCGATGACAGAAGCTTCTCACGGGGCCGCTCCCCGATTGGCCACTCCCTGATGCCCATGCACATTCTCCTCTCGTGACAGTGATGCTGACATCCGGCGCGCCACGAGAGTGGCCATGCCTGCCTCAGGGCAGGCCCACCGACACGCCAAGGAGCATGACGCGACATCAGCATTTGGACTGAGAAGCGTGGTCTTCGCCCGTCACTGCCGCCAGCGTCACTCTCAACGCTTGCATGCCTGGCGCGCTTTCTGGCTGGCTGAGCCCTCCTGGCTCGCGGCTCGTCGTACCGCGACAGGTCAGTGTCCGCACCCGCGACAGGTCAGTGTCCGCACCCGCGACAGGTCAGTGTCCGCACCCGCGACAGACGGCGTGCCCGGCCAGCGACGCTACGCAAGGTTGCATCACGGTGATATGGTAGAGGCGAACGCGAGAGCTTTGACATTGACGGATCAGGGATGCAGGACACCATGCACTCACTCGCCGGACGGCGCATTCTGCTGGGCATCAGCGGCGGTATCGCAGCGTACAAGGCGGCGCTCATCACTCGTCTGCTGAAAAAGGCCGGGTGCGAGGTACGCGTCGCCATGACCGAAGGTGCCCAGGCCTTCATCACGCCGTTGACCCTGCAGGCGCTGTCGGGCAATCCCGTGCATACCTCGCTGCTCGATCCTGAGGCAGAGGCCGGCATGGGACATATCGAGCTGGCGCGTTGGGCGGAGGTCATTCTCATCGCCCCCGCCACTGCCGACCTCATGGCCCGCCTGGCCCATGGCCGTGCCGATGATCTGATCACTACCCTGTGCCTGGCCAACAACGCACGCTGGGTCGTGGCCCCGGCGATGAATCAGGCGATGTGGGCGCACCCTGCCACCCAGCGCAACGCCCGGCAGCTCAGTGCCGATGGCTGGACGCTGCTCGGCCCGGCCAGCGGCGAACAGGCGTGCGGCGACGTGGGAGCCGGGCGCATGCTCGAGCCAGAAGAGATCGTCGCCGGTCTGAGCGAGCTGCTCGACGAGGGCGAGCCGGCACCATTGCCGGCAGCGGGCCTGACCATCACCATCACCGCCGGTCCGACCCGGGAAGCGCTGGATCCGGTGCGCTATCTGAGCAATCACAGCTCCGGAAAGATGGGGTATGCCCTGGCCAGCGAAGCCGCGGCACTGGGCGCAAGAGTTCGCCTGATCAGTGGGCCTGTCGCCCTGCCCACACCGCCTGGCGTCGAGCGCATCGATGTCGAGTCAGCCTTGCAGATGCAAGGCGCTGCCGAAGCGGCGCTGCAGGATAGCCAGGTCTTCATCGGCTGCGCCGCCGTCGCCGACTTCCGACCTGCCGCTGTCGCCGAGCACAAGCTCAAGAAGCAGGTCGGCGAAGAACAGATGCAGGTCCATCTGATCCGCAATCCCGATATCATTGCCGGCATTGCCGAGCAGAGTCAGGCGCGGCGCGCCAACGGACAGCCCGCTCCGCTGGTGGTCGGCTTCGCCGCCGAGACTCGCGATGTCCTTCGCTATGCCCGCGACAAGCTGACACGCAAGCGTCTCGACATGATCGTGGCCAATGACGTCAGCACCCCGGGACTGGGGTTCGGCAGTGACAGCAATGCCGCCACCCTGGTGTGGCGACGCCCCGGCCAGGCAAATGACAGACTGCATGAACAGGCCATCGCAGCCTGCCCCAAGATTGCGCTGGCGCGTGCGATTCTCGAGCGCGCACTGGCACTGCATCAAGACGGCGCCCTCCATGGTGCCGCCAATTTGAACATGGCGACCTCCGCCATCGATGACCAGGAAACACCTTAGATGACCCGCCCCCGGCTCGAACTCAAGATCCTCGACGAGCGCGTTCGCGATTACCCGCTACCCCACCATGCGACTCCCGGCAGTGCCGGCATGGACCTGCGCGCACTGCTGGATGCCCCGCTGACACTGGCCCCGGGCGCCTGTGAGCTGGTGCGTACCGGCCTGGCGATCCACATCGCCGACCCCGCACTGGCCGGCATGATCCTGCCGCGCTCCGGTCTGGGGCATAAACACGGCATCGTGCTGGGCAATCTGGTCGGTCTGATCGATTCCGACTACCAGGGCGAACTGATGATCTCGGTCTGGAACCGCGGCGACAGCGAGTTCGTGCTGGAACCCGGTGAGCGACTGGCACAGTACGTGCTAGTCCCGGTTGTACAGGCCGAACTGGTCGAGGTCACGGAATTCGAGGCCAGCCAGCGCGGTGAAGGCGGCTTTGGCCATTCTGGTCGTCATTGACGGGTCGTCACTGACAGGCCGTCACTGACAGCTCATTGCAGACGACTCGCCACCGAAACCCGACAGCGCTCCGTGACAGATGGAACCGCTTGCTAGCCGCACCCGTCGGCATGCCGCGATAGTGTTCGCACGGCATGCCGGCCATGACTTCTCACGATTGATTCAACCGACAGGGATGCACCATGAGTCAGGTACCCGCTTCAATTTTTCGCGCCTACGACATCCGTGGCATCGTGGATGAGACCCTCACCGAAGACGGCGTGCGCGCCATCGGCCAATCCATCGGTAGCGAAGCCGCGGCACGCGGTGAGTCCACCGTCGTGGTCGCCCGCGATGGTCGCCTCTCCGGCCCGCGCCTGTCCAAGGCGCTGATTGCCGGCCTGCGCGATGCCGGCCGTGATGTCATCGACATCGGCATGGTGCCGACCCCGGTGCTCTACTACGCCACCAATATCCTGGAAGGCACCCGCTCCGGCGTGATGCTGACCGGCAGCCACAACCCGGCCAATTACAACGGTCTGAAGATCGTGCTGGCGGGTGAGACCCTGTCCGGCGACACCATCACCGACCTTTATCGCCGCCTGCAGGAAGGCGATCTGGCGCAAGGCGAAGGTAGCCTGCGTGAAGAAGACGTGCGCGAACGCTACCTGGATCAGATTACCGGCGACGTGGTCGTCAAGCGCCCGCTCAAGGCAGTGGTCGATTGCGGCAATGGCGTGGCTGGTGAGCTGGGCCCGGAGCTGATCCGTCGCCTCGGCGTCGAGACCATCCCGCTGTTCGAGGAGATCGATGGCAACTTCCCGAACCATCACCCGGACCCGGGCAAGCCGGAGAACCTGCAGGACCTGATCAGAACCATGCAGGAAACCGGCGCGGACATCGGTCTGGCCTTCGATGGCGACGGCGATCGCCTCGGCGTCGTCACGCCCAAGGGCGAGATCCTGTATCCCGACCGTCTGATGATGGCACTGTCGGAAGACCTCATTGAACGTGTACCGGGCGCGCGCATCATCTTCGACGTCAAGTGCACCGGCAACCTGGCCACCGTGATCGAGAAGGCGGGAGGCACACCGGAAATGTGGCGCACCGGCCACTCCCTGATCAAGGCGCGCATGAAGGAAACCGGCGCGGCCCTGGCCGGCGAGATGAGCGGCCACATCTTCTTCAAGGAGCGTTGGTTCGGCTTCGACGATGGCCTCTACGGCGCGGCGCGTCTGCTGGAAATCCTCGCCAAGCAGGATGTCGATGCCGACACCTTCTTCGCACGCTATCCGCAGGATCTGGGCACCCCCGAGATCAACGTGGAAGTGACCGATGAGACCAAGTTCGCTATCGTCGAGCGACTGGCCAGCGAAGGTGACTTCGGTGACGACGGCGTGAAGACCACGCTGGATGGCATTCGCGTCGACTACGCCGACGGCTGGGGCCTGTGCCGCGCCTCCAACACCACACCGGTGCTGGTACTGCGCTTCGAAGGCAAGTCAGAGGCGGCGCTGGAGCGCATCAAGGACAGCTTCCGCGCCGCACTGAAGCAGGCCGAGCCAAGCATCACCGCCCCGTTCTGATCGAGGCGTTCTGATCGGCCCGGGCAGGCGATCAACGACCGGCGCGGCAGCAGGATGACCGCCGTGCCGGTCCGCTGACTCCCCGGCCCGGGTGACTCTTTCCCATGGCAGCGCCGGTTGCCATCACCTCTTTCCATGACGTGGTGCGCGCAGGCGTAACGCAAGTGATAGTCTCGAGTGACAGCGTCCGAACTCTCCTTTCGGACCCAATTTCTGTGGAGTGATACGTTGATGAGCCACGCCAACCGCGACCCGCACCAGGTGGTCGAGGTCCTGTCCGAAGCCCTGCCCTATATCCAGCAGTTCTCGGGCAAGACCGTGGTGGTCAAATACGGCGGCAACGCCATGACCGAAGATACCTTGATCGACTCCTTTGCCCGCGACATGGTGCTGATGAAGGAAGTCGGCATCAACCCGGTGGTCGTGCACGGTGGCGGCCCTCAGATCGGCGCCCTGCTCAAGAAGCTGAACATCGAATCACGCTTCGTCGACGGCATGCGCGTGACCGACTCAGAGACCATGGATGTGGTCGAGATGGTACTGGGCGGCCTGGTCAACAAGGGCATCGTCAATCTGATCAACCAGTGCGGCGGCAAGGCCATCGGCGTCACCGGCAAGGACAGCGGCCAGATTCGCGCGCGTCAGCTCAAGGTCACCCGCCACATGCCGGGCATGAATGCCTCGGAAATCATCGATATCGGTCACGTCGGTGAAGTCGAGCATGTCTCGACGGATCTGATCGAGCTGCTGACCCGCAATGACTTCATTCCGGTGATCGCGCCGATCGGCGTCGACGATGAGGGACGCAGCTACAATATCAATGCCGACCTGGTCGCCGGCAAGGTCGCAGAAGCGCTGGGGGCGGAGAAGCTGATGCTGCTGACCAACGTCGCCGGCCTTCTGAACGCCGAGGGCGAAGTCATGACGGGGCTGACCACCGAAGCGGTGGATGGACTCATCGAGGATGGCACCATCTATGGCGGCATGCTGCCCAAGATCAGCTGCGCGCTGGATGCCGTCAAGCAGGGCGTGCGCAGTGCACACATCATCGATGGTCGCGTACCGCATGCCACCCTGCTGGAAATCTTCACCAATGCCGGTGTCGGCACCTTGATCAGCAATGCTGATCCGGACACCTCCAAGGCATGAAGAGCATAAAGCCGGGGCCAGACTTCCGGTGATTCGCGCGAGGCCAGCGACACGCCTCAGGACACGGACCCGCCCGCAGCACATCGCTGCAGGCCGCGAGAAATGACAAGATTCCATGACGCAGGCGAATCCAAAACAATCACGTCGCGAACAGATCCTCCAGGCACTTGCCTTGATGCTGGAAGAGGACAGCGGCAAACGTATCACCACCGCGGCATTGGCACGTCAGGTCGGCGTCTCCGAGGCTGCACTCTATCGTCACTTCCCCAGCAAGGCGCGCATGTTCGAAGGGCTGATCGAGTTCATCGAGAGCACCCTGTTCGAGCGCATCGCGCTGATTCTGCAGGACAACGATACGGCTCATGCCAGGGTGCACCATATCCTGAGCCTGCTGCTTGGCTTTGCCGAGAAGAATCCCGGACTGTGCCGCCTGCTCAACGGCGATGCCCTGACCGGGGAGACGGCTCGTCTGCGCGTGCGCATGGCGCAGCTGTTCGAACGTCTCGAGACCCAGCTCAAGCAGGTACTGCGCGAGGCCGAGCCTCGTGAAGGCCTGCGGCCTGCCATTACCGTGACAGCCGCAG
Organism: Cobetia marina; assembly: GCF_001720485.1. Classification (GTDB taxonomy): domain Bacteria; phylum Pseudomonadota; class Gammaproteobacteria; order Pseudomonadales; family Halomonadaceae; genus Cobetia; species Cobetia marina. The sequence goes on along the minus strand of NZ_CP017114.1, from coordinate 330,599 downwards.
CCAATCTCCTGCTGGCCAGTGCCGAAGGCCGCATCGGACAGTATGTCCGCAGCGACTATCGCAAGCGACCCACCGAGCACTGGGAAGAACAGTGGAGACTGTTGAGTCGCGACCTGCTGCTGAGCAGCCAGGAGCGGATTGCCGTCTGACGGCCCTCCGCTTGAGCAAAAGAAAAGCCCCCGCCTCGAAGAGACGGGGGCTTTTTCATGCCACCTTCACGTGCAGACTCAGTTGCCAGGCCCATAACGCTCGACGATGGCCGTCGCCGTCATCGGGCGCGCCAGCAGGTAGCCCTGATAACTGTCGCAGCGCAATCGCTTGAGCCCCTCGAACTGCGCCTGTGTCTCGACACCTTCCGCCACGATCTCGTGCCCCATCGAATGCCCCAGACTGATGATGGCACCTACCAGCTGGATGGCCTGCTCATTGGCTCCCTGCTCGCTGGCCACCTGACCGCCGCGCCCTTGCTCGGACGCATCTTCCGCCAGAGCGTCCATCTTCATCACGAAGCTGCGGTCGACCTTGAGCACATCCAGCGGCAGGGAAGACAGATAGGACAGTGACGAGTATCCCTGCCCGAAGTCATCCAGCGCCACACGCACACCGAGCTCCCGCAGTGCTCTCAGTACGCTGAGCCCACCCTCCATGTCCTGGATCAACAGGGTCTCCGTGACCTCGACCTCCAGGCGCGTCGGCGCGAGATTCTGACTCTCGAGCACGCTGATCACTTCATGCTCATAGCCCGAGGTCAGCTGGCGCGCCGAGAGGTTGACGGCCATGCGCGGCATGTAAAGGCCGCTTTCCTGCCAGCGCACCATCTGGGCGCAGGCCTCTTCCAGCACGAAACGCCCCAGCCGGAAGATGAGTCCCGTCTCTTCCGCGAGCGGAATGAACTGGGCCGGAGAGATCATGCCCAGCTCAGGATGCTGCCAGCGCAGCAACGCCTCGACCCCCAGCAGCTCTCCCGCCGCGTTCAGCTGCGGCTGGTAGTGAAGGAAGAGCTGCTGGCGCTCGATGGCCTGACGCAGGTCCTGCTCCAGCGTCATGCGCGAGGCGACATGCTTGTCCAGCGAGGACTCCCAGCGCAGGGCATGATCGCCACGCGACTTGGCATGATAGAGCGCCACGTCCGCATTGAGCATCAACGCCTGGGCATCACCATCTGCCTCGGCCAGGGAGTAGCCGGCCGTCAGGCTGATGATCAAGGGACGCCCGAGAATCGTGAAGGGGCGCTCCAGCTTCTGCTGGACATCGGCCACGATCTGCTCGGCTTGCTCGCCGACCTGAGGGAAATAGAGGCCGAACTCATCCGCCCCGAGACGCGCGACCAGGCCACCGGGCGGCAGGATGCGCCGCAGGCGCTCACCGATCGAGACCAGCAGCTGATCCCCCGCCTCATGCCCCAGGCCATCATTCACCGTCGAGAAGCGATCGATGTCGGCATAGATCATCACGCCTCCGATCGCGACCCGCTCATCCGCCGCCGCCATGAAGGCCTTGCGGTTGTAGAGCCCCGTCAAGGCATCGTGGCGCGCCAGGTAGTCGAGCTGACGCTCCGACTCCTTGTGGGCGCTGATATCCAGCAGCAGGCCTTCCCAGTAACGTACACCCTCCTCTCCCTCGATCATCACGCTGCGGTCCAGCACCCAGCGCTCGTGATCCGCGACGATTCTGAACACCTGTTCATGACGCATCTGAGCGCACATCGCCCAGTGACGCGCCGACGCGACGGACGGGCGATCCTCGGGATGGATCAGCTCATTGAGAGTGATGCCGGCCCCGACCAGAGACTCGGCCGAACGTCCGAACAATTCCGCGGCGCCACTGCTGATGAAGGTCAGCGTGCCGGTGTTGACCTCGATGCGATACACCACGCCGGGCAGGTTATCCATCAAGGTCACCAGAGTACGCGAGCGCGCCGCCATCGATTCGAGCTCGCCCTCCAGCTCATCGTGGCGCTCACTGCGTTGCCGCTCGGCACGCGCGATCATCACGCCAAGCACCACCAGGAAGATGCCTCCCAGCAGCAGACCGAACCAGATACGCTGCCACCAGACCCACCACAGGCTCGAGACAGGCTGACTGACGACGCTGAACAGCTTGAGTGGTGCGATAAAACTGCCCGCCGCCATGCGCGGACGGCCATCAAAGCCGTCCACGTGATAACGCCGCACGCCACGCTCGGAGATGTACTTGCCCATGTTGGCCAGCGTCGGCAACGGCAACTTTCCCGTCACCCCCAGCGCGTGCTCCTGGGGGCTGGAAAACAGCAGCAGTCCGTTGGTCGAGAACAGGCGCAGGCGCTGCCCGTCATCCGCCCCCGGATTGGCCAGCAGACTTCTGGACTCCGAGAAATCCAGGCACCCGATCAGCAGCCACGCCTTGTCCTCGAGCTGCATATGGCGATAGAAAGGCAAGCCGGGCTGTCCGGACCCGAGAGGCAATGCCGAACCGAACAACAGATTGCTTCTGCCGGGCAGGGATTGCGCCTCGGCCTGCGAGAGCTGCCACTTGCAGCTGCGCCCGACACCGATCTGATTGAGGCTGCTGCCACGATAATCGGCGAACGGCACCATCATCAGGGAGACCAGCGCCGGATGACGCCCCAGCGCACTCTCGAGCGAGCCTCTCCACTGTCTTGGTGTCTCCTCGTGCAACACACGCTCGAGCACCATCATCTCGCGGGCGACATCCGCCACGAGCTGTTCAGTCGAGATGTGCAGTTGCGTATCGAGCGCTTCGAGGCGTTGCATCTCCTGTTCGCGGACATCAAACCATTGTCCCGCCAGAAACAGCCCGCCCAACACCACCAGCAAAGCGACATTGATGCCAAGGATGCGCCACAGTGAATGTGTGCCTGGTTGACGCGAGGTAATCGGGTCCACATAGCCACCAATGAGGAAGGGAAATGACCGCTTAGCGTAGTGCAACAGAATGAAACATTCTGTTGCACGATACAACTGTCTACTGCCATAGCCGGTCGTTTCACTGTCCCTCAACGACAGAAGCCCCGCCGGAACACCGGCGGGGCTTCATCTACTGCGGGAAGTCAGCGAGGGAGTGTCAGGCAGCGAACCCTTCGCTCATGTCACCCATCGATTCACGCAGCTTCTTCATGGCGTTCTTTTCCAGCTGACGGATACGTTCTGCCGAGACACTGTAGATGTCTGCCAGCTCGTGCAACGTCGCCTTGTTGTCGCTCAACCAGCGCTGCTGGAGGATATCGCGCGAACGCTCATCCAATGCTGCCAGTGCCTTGAGCAGACGCCCGTGGGAGTCATCTTCCAGATCCTGCTGCTCGACCTGAGCCGCCGGATCGAGACTGTGGTCCTCGAGATAATTGACCGGCGCCTGGTAAGCGGAGCTCTCGTCATCACTGGGACCCGCATCGAAGCCGGCATCGTGAGCCGAGAGACGACTTTCCATCTCGCGTACCACCGATGGCTTGACGTCCAGGTCGCCTGCGATGGCGTCCACTTCTTCATTGTTCAGCCATGCCAGACGCTTCTTGGCACCGCGAAGATTGAAGAACAGCTTGCGCTGGGCCTTGGTGGTCGCGACTTTCACGATGCGCCAGTTGCGCAGCACGAACTCGTGAATCTCGGCCTTGATCCAATGCACGGCAAAGGACACGAGGCGAACGCCCTGATGGGGGTCAAAGCGCTTGACCGCTTTCATCAGGCCGACATTGCCTTCCTGGATCAGGTCCGCCTGCTGCAAGCCATAGCCGCTGTAGCTGCGCGCGATATGTACCACGAAGCGCAGGTGCGACATGACGAGTCGACGGGCCGACTCCAGATGATTCTCTTCATGCAACCGCAGGGCAAGCTCATGCTCTTCTTCAGCAGTAAGCACAGCGATACGGTTCACCGACTGGATATAGCCGTTTAGATCTTGACCCGGTGACAGGTGGCCAAGTGGCTGAAGACTGGTGCTCATAATGCAGATGTCTCCATGGTTGCCTAACACGCATGCAAGTAGTGAGACTGTGAAGGTTGCGACAGGTTCCCGTCAATAGCTGTACATGACGTGTACAATTGTCATGACGAGTAGCGCTTCGTAACGCCAGCGGGTGTGCGGTACGTTTAACCACCCACCAGCCCCTTCACTGACGCCCGGCGCAATTGTTTCCGGAGCGTAACTGATGACCTTTCTGGAGAGGAACACTGGCGGAAAACCGCGAAAAAAGATCGGCATCAGCGCGGAGAAATACTCGCCAGATGACGTCCGACCGCGATCCAGGCCCCCAACCAACCCAGTATTGTACTCGAAAACAGCAGCGTGGTACCCCCTGTGATGCCCAGTGCGGGCAACACATAGTTGCCGCCATAACTTTGTACAAGAGCCGTCACGGGTGCCGCCAACCAGTTACCGCCAAGCGCCAGAATGCCACACGCCAGCAACCCGCCGCCCAGGCCATACCAGGCACCGCTATAAAGGAAGGGACGCCGCACGAAGGCGTGGGTCGCACCGATCAGGGTCACGACCTCGATCTCCTGCCGGCGGCTCTCCACCGACAGCCGGATGGTATTGCCTACCACCAGCAGCACTCCCAGTCCGAAGAGTAGCGCAAGTCCCAGCGTCACTTTCTGACCCAGCTCACTCAATTGACGCAGACGCTCCAGCCACGCCAGATCCAGCCGTGCACTCTCGACGCCCGGCTCGCCCTCGAGGCGTGCGGCAAGATCGCGGACGGATTCCGGCGAGGTATCCAGCGGCGTGATGACGATGCTGGCCGGCAAGGGGTTGTCGTCCAGCAGGCTTAGTGAGCGCTTGAGATCGAGTGCCTGGGCGAATTCCTGCATGCCCTCGGCGGCAGTGATCAGGCGTACGCCCCCGACGCCCGGGGCGCCGCGCAGCTTGTCCGACAGCGTCAGTGCCTGGCTCTCGTCGACCGACGTCTCGAGATAGAGGGTGAGCTGAGCGCTGTCATTGAGCTCATTGTCCAGCAGGCGCGCGCTGTCCAGCGCCAGCCACAGCGCGGCAGGCAGTGTCAGCGCGATGGCGATCGCCAGCATGGTCAGCAGGCTGGCGACCGGAGTGACCAGCAGACGGCGTGCGCTGTCACGCGCCATGGCGCCATGATGACGCAGCCAGCTGCGATAGCGACTCTCGACGGAAATCCGGCTGGAGCGCGCGCCCTTGCGCGCCTGACGCTCGACAGACTCCGTGGATTCGACAGCGTCCGAGGCGGCCTTGGCGGCACGACCTCTTCCCGCCTGGCGCTTGTCGGACGAGGACTCGTGGTGAGTGCGGGGAGGGCTCATCGGGCCTCCTTGTCGGCAATCAGGCGACCGTCGGAAAGCTCCAGCGTGCGATGGTGCAGACGCGCGATCAGCGCCAGATCATGACTGGCGATCATCACCGTGGTACCGATGCGATTGAAGTCCTCGAACAGACGCATGATATCGGTCGAGAGTTTCGGGTCCAGGTTGCCGGTCGGCTCATCCGCCAGCAGCAAGGCTGGCTTGTTGACCACCGCACGCGCGATGCCCACGCGCTGCTGCTCCCCCCCGGAGAGTTCGATGGGCAGCGCCTTCTCACGATGCAGCAGGCCCACCTTGTCGAGAGCGGCACGCACGCGACGCGCCTGCTCGCGCGGCGTGCCCCCCTGGATCATCAGGGGCAGCGCCACGTTGTGGAAGATGTTGCGATCGCTCAGCAGCTGATGGTCCTGAAAGACCACACCGATCTGGCGGCGGTAGTAAGGCACCTGCGAGGCATGCAGGCGTCCGATATCGTGCCCGGCCACCAGGATACGGCCACGCGAGGGACGCTCGAGGAGCATGATCAGCTTGAGCAATGAGCTCTTCCCTGCCCCGGAATGCCCGGTCAGGAACGCCATCTCGCCACGCTCGATGCGAAAATCGAGCCCGGCGAGTGCATCGAAGCGCCCTCCATAGCGCTTGCCCACATGCTCGAAGGCAATCATGCCTCGCGTGTCTCCGCGCCATCCGCCGGACGTGCATCCTCTTCCTCTCCGGCACGCGCGAACAGGGCGTTGACGAAATCGTCCGCCGCGAAGGGCCGCAGATCATCCACTCCCTCCCCGACACCGATGTAGCGAATCGGCAGATTGAGCTGCTTGGCCAGCGCGAAGATGATGCCACCCTTGGCGGTACCATCCAGCTTGGTCAGCGTCAGGCCGGTGATGTTGACCGCTTCATGGAAGGTGGAGGCCTGTGACAGCGCGTTCTGGCCGGTACCGGCATCCAGCACCAGCATCACTTCGTGGGGCGCGGCGACGTCCAGCTTGGCCATCACGCGCTGCACCTTCTTGAGCTCTTCCATCAGGTGGCTCTTGTTGTGCAGACGACCCGCGGTATCGGCGATCAGGATATCGACGTTACGCGCCTTGGCGGCTTCCAGGGCGTCATAGATGACCGAGGCGCTGTCAGCACCGGTGTGCTGCGCGATGACCGGCACCTTGTTGCGCTCGCCCCAGACCTTGAGCTGTTCCACCGCTGCGGCACGGAAGGTATCGCCCGCCGCCAGCATCACGCTGCGGCCCTGGCTCTGGTAGCGCTTGGCCAGCTTGCCGATGGTGGTGGTCTTGCCGACCCCGTTGACCCCGATCATCAGGATCACGAAGGGGCCATCGCCCTTGGCCGGCAGCTCGAGATCCTTCGCGACCGGCGCCAGCATCACGCGCAGCTCTTCCTGCAGCGCTTCGTAGAGCGCCTGCGGCTCCTTCAATTCCTTGCGCGAGATGCGCGCGGTCAGGTTGTCGATGATCTCGGTGGTGGCCTCGATGCCCACATCTGCCATCAGCAGCTGGGTCTCGAGGTCTTCCATCAGCTCATCGTCGATCTGCTTCTTGCCGAGGAACAGACTGGCGACACCCTCGGTCAGGTTGGCGCGCGTCTTGCCTAGACCTGCCTTGATGCGCGCGAAGAAGCCACGACGCGGCTTCTCACGTCCATCGCGCGCCGTATCGCGGGCATCCTCATCGTCTACCGTGGCATCAGCCTCCGCCACGGCGACTTCGGCAGCACGGGCCTCTTCTTCCAGGCGAGCCTGCTCCAGCGCGGCCTGTTCTTCGGCCTCGATGGCGGCCAGCTGCGCGGCAGCCAGGCGCTCTTCTTCTTCGCGGGCGGCGAGGCGCTCAGCTTCAGCCTTCTCAGCTTCAACTCGGGCAGCTTCCTCGGCGGCGAGACGCTCGGCTTCGGCTTTCTCAGCTGCCACCTTTTCAGCCTCGACACGGGCGGCTTCCTCGGCGGCGAGACGCTCGGCTTCGGCCTTCTCAGCTGCCGCCTTTTCAGCCTCGACACGGGCAGCTTCCTCGGCGGCGAGACGCTCGGCTTCGGCTTTCTCAGCTGCCGCCTTTTCAGCCTCGACACGGGCAGCTTCCTCGGCGGCCAGGCGCTCGGCTTCCGCCTTTTCGGCCTCTAGCTGGGCTGCCTGCTCGGCAGTGTCCTGCTTGCCGGAGTCCTGCTCGTGGGGCGTGGCATCTTGTGTCTGTTCAAGAGCCTGTTGCTCGAGGGCCTGCTGCTCGGAGGCTTGCTGCTCCTGAGCCTTGTGTTTCTTGCGCTTGAAAAAACCGAACATGGCGAGACAGTCCTGAACTCGTGAAAGTGGCGTCATCCTACCATCCCTTCAGGCCTTAAGGTACGCACCACGCGGCATCCGGCGTCGCACATGCTAGACTCGCGGCATGAAAAAACGCGCACCTCACAAAGGCCCCGCACGGGGCAAATCCTCAGCCCCCTCGCGCTCTGGCAAGGCAGGGCCAGCGGGGCGTCTGCGAATCATCGGCGGACGTTTCAAGCGCCGCCTGCTGACCGTGATCGAGGCGCCCGGCCTGCGGCCGACGCCAGACCGCGTTCGCGAGACACTCTACAACTGGCTCGGCTTTCATGTCGGTGGCGCCAGAGTACTGGATCTGTTCGCCGGCAGCGGCGCACTGGGACTCGAGGCGCTGTCACGGGAGGCAGCCCAGGTCACCTTCGTGGAACGCGAGAGCCGTGTCGCTCGGGCGCTGGCCGACAACATCACGACCCTGAGCAATGAAGGCCAGCTGCCGGCGACGGTCATCACCGCCGACGTGATCCACTGGCTACAGAGCGGCACCCCGCCCGAGGAGGGCGTGGATCTGGTCCTGCTCGACCCGCCCTTCCGGCTCGGACTCGCCGCCGAGAGCTGCGAGCTGCTCGAGTCGCGGGGCTGGTTGAAGGATGGCGCCATGATCTATCTGGAAGTCGAGGCGGAGCTGACGCCTCAGGTCCCCGCCAACTGGCAGCTGCATCGCGAGAGTCGCGCCGGCGACAGTCACGGACGCCTCTATCGACGCCAGCAACCGGCCTGAGCACCTTTCGCGCTTGTGTCGATAAAGGCAGCATCGTAGTCTGCCTGCAGGCGGGTATCGCTGCGCCGTTCCGGCAGGGACTGCCGGGGTGGCCGATCTTCATCGCACCAGCATTCACCGCATACTTTTACCGCCCTCAACGAACACCCTCGAGCCCTTGGGGCCCGACAAGGAGATAGCATGAGCACTGAACTCTTTACCCAGCTTGAGCAGAAAGTCGGCCAGGCGATCGACTCCATCGAGATGCTGAAGATGGAAGTCGATGAGCTGAAGGAAGAAAACCAGCGTCTGAGCGACGCCAAGCAAGGCCAGGGCGAGGAACTGGAGCAGCTGCGTCAGGCCAATGCGCGCCTGCAGGAAGAGCGCGACCAGTGGGCGAGCCGTCTGGAAGGCCTGATCGCCCGCTTCAGCGAGAACGAGAGCGAGACCCAGAGCGCCTGATCACTCTGGCCTTGCAGCACGACAACGCCGCCGACAGTCTCCTGTCGGCGGCGTTGTCGTCTCTGTCAGCAGTCGCTTGCGATGTGCCCCAGAAGGCCAGCCTCTGAAGAGATGTCCGGTCGGCACCTCACTCCAGTGACAGCGACATCAGCAGCGCATCTTCGCGAGTTCCCGAGGGCGCAGGAGGCAAGGCCGGGTAGTAGCCGCGCCGCACGCCATCCACATGGAACCCGGCATGCGCATAGAGCGCACGCGCCGCGTCATTGCCTGCTCGCACCTCCAGCAACAGGCGCTCCAGCCCCGTGGCATGATGCCATTGTCTGGCGCGCTCGATCGCTGCCTGCAACAGGGCCCGCCCGATGCCCTGACCGCGCAGGTCAGCATGCACGGTGATCGCCTCGATCTCGGCCTCGAAAGGGCCGCGCGCCAGTACCACGAATCCCGCCAACCGCTCAGGCGTGGCTGGCGCATGCCAGCCAAGAATGCAGCGTGAGGCATCGCTGAGCACATCCGCCAGCTGGCATCTGGAGAGCCCATGCGCCTGGGTGCTCTCGATGGCCTGCAATGCCGCCAGCGTCGCATCATCCAGCACCAGCTTGCGCACCGCGCCCGTCTCGCCGTCAGCCCCGCTCATGACGACGTGCCTTCCGTCATCCCGCGGGACCACGCCTTTCCCCAGCGAATCAGCAGCGGCCACAGCTGGCGCTTGGCATCACTGGAGCGCGCCAGCGTGACAAGCTCGGGCCCCTGCCAGACGGGAATGTCCAGCAGGCTTGAGGTTTCGGCGTCTCCCGAGGAGGAGGTGATGCCCAGCACCTCACGCAGGGTCGCGCAGTCTTCGCGATTGCCGAAGATCAGGACCCGCTCGGGCTGCCAATCACGGCGTGCGGGGCCATTCAGGAAGGCCCGCAATCCCTCCCGAGCCTCATCCAGCGGTGCACTGGCCTTGAGGTTCGCGAGCAATGGCCAGCGGAAGTGACTGAACGTCAGGTCTGTCGTCGGCGTGATGCCTGCCGCCCGCCACAATGCCTTCAGCAACGCCTCGCCTTCCAGATGCGGCGCCTCATCACCGGGCAACATGACCAACCAGCGTCCGTCGAGTGCTGCCAGCTGTACGCTGAATCGCAGCGGCGGCTGGTCGGCCGGAGGCGTGGCCTGCGCCTCGACCATTGTCTCCGTCGTCGCCTGAGCAGGTGGCGTTCCCCAGGAGGCCGTGCTGCTTGACTCGTCCCCCGTCGCCACGGCCGTGGCCACGGAGGCCTCGGCCGGCGCCATGCCCAGAAGGGCGCGCGCACTGGCGGCAGGCGATGGTCCCGGTGCTCGCGCAGGAGCCGGCTCCGCCTGCGGCGAGCTCACCGTCGGTTGCGGCGCCTCTTCAATCAGCGCATGCAGACGTGCCTGAGGTGCCACCGGCTCAGCCACCACCGGCTCTGGCCATTCACAGGCCTCGGTGGGCAGCGCATTGGGCAGCTGATAGCGACCGACCCAGGCGGTCAGGCCCATGGCGTCCAGGTATTGCAGGCGTTGCGGTTCAGAGGTCATGGTCAGTGCTTGCCACCGCCCAGGCAGTTGGGGGATTCGGGAATCTCACCGCCGCGCGCCGTCCATTGCTGCGGGGTATACAGATGCAACGCCAGCGCGTGGACGGGGCCGGCGAGCTCTTCATCCAGCAGGGCGTACAACAGCTGGTGACGCTTGACCGGCATCAGGCCGTCAAAGCGCTCGCTGACCAGCGTGACCTTGAAGTGCGTCTCGGAATTGGCCGGCACGCTATGCATGTGGCTCTCGTTGACGACCTCGACCATCAGCGGGTCGAGCGTCGCTAGCTTGCTTTCTATCCGGGCCTGGACGCTCATGCGCGATCTCCTTGAATGGGGCAGCCGCCGAGCGGATGGACGGCAGGTGAAATGAAACGACATGTCGGGAAAAGGGCGCTCCACGTGACAGGTACCGCGTGGCAGATACCACGGGGAAAGCCGCCACAGAACGCAAATGGCCCCGAGCACATTGCCCGAGGCCATTGTAACGCCTGTCGCGCTGACTGACAGCGCCGTCACGTCAACAGACGGCGCGCGACGGACTCAATCGAGATCCGCCAGCAGCTCGTCGTCCACTTCGCAGACTTCCAGCGGCGCCTCGTCATCCAGGTCAACGGCCAGGTAGCTGTGCTCGACGGTCAGGAAGCGCTCGAACAGCGCCTTGTCCATCGGCTCCGGCCAATGGCGGGTGTCTTCCTCCCAGGCGCGCAGCTCGCTTTCCAGCACGTCCAGCCAGCGCTCGGACACGAAGCCATCCAGCGCTTCGCGAGTGTCCATCTCGGGAATCAGGTAGACGGTACTCTCCTGATTGACATCCTCCAGCGCCAGATCCTCACCTCCCTCACCTTCGGATTCCAGCGAGTTGATCCAGTCGACAAACGCCTGGGTCGGCTTGACGCTCAGGGCGGAACGGTTAAGCAGCTTCATTCTGCACTCTCCAGGACATTCAGGGGACAATTCCCAAGGCAGGACACCGCCATCGTGGGTGGCTCGACACAGCCGGCACACGCTCTCGCACGGTAGACCTCGACGATACTGTCGTCAGCTTCAGCACCATGAAACGGCTGACTGACAGGACGCCGACCATTATGGCCGCTCGCAGGCAACAAAGCCAAGCACCGCCTCGCCTCATCCGTGACGATTGCGCCTCGGCCACCGCTCGTCGTCAGCCAATGTCGCCCTGCAGAGACCACGACGCCCCCGATCGAGGATCGGAGGCGTCGCAAGTGCCATCAGCGCGGTTCGTCACGATGACTCACCACGGGAGGCGAGCAGCGCGATCAGCCCTGCTGCGGACGCATCGCCGGGAACAGCAGCACATCGCGGATGGAGGCGCTGTCGGTCAGCAGCATCACCAGACGGTCGATGCCGATGCCTTCACCCGCCGTCGGCGGCATGCCGTATTCCAGCGCGCGCACGTAGTCGGCGTCGTAGAACATGGCTTCGTCATCCCCGGCATCCTTCTCGGCCACCTGAGCCTGGAAGCGCTCGGCCTGATCTTCGGCGTCGTTGAGCTCCGAGAAGCCATTGGCGATCTCGCGGCCACCGACGAAGAACTCGAAGCGATCGGTCACGTGCGGGTTGGCATCGTTGCGACGCGCCAGCGGGCTGACTTCGGCCGGGTACTCGGTGATGAAGGTCGGCTGGTCGAGACGGTGCTCGGCGACGGCTTCGAAGATCTCGGTCTCGAGCTTGCCCAGCCCCCAGATCGGCTTGACCTGGATACCGAGACGCTCCGCCGTGGCGCGTGCGGCGTCGTAATCGGCCAGGTCGGCTGCGGTGATGCCATCGCCATACTTGATGATCGACTCGCGCATGGTCATCTGGATGAACGGCTGGCTCAGGTCGTACTCGCTGCCCTGACAGGTGATCTGCGTAGTGCCGAGCACTTCCTGAGCTGCGGTGCGGATCATGTCTTCGGTCAGCGCGATCAGGTCACGGTAGTCCGCGTAGGCCCAGTAGAACTCGAGCATGGTGAACTCGGGATTGTGACGCGTCGACAGCCCTTCGTTGCGGAAGTTGCGGTTGATCTCGAACACGCGCTCGAAGCCACCCACCACCAGACGCTTCAGGTACAGCTCCGGGGCGATGCGCAGGTACATTTCCATGTCCAGCGCATTGTGGTGCGTGATGAACGGACGCGCGGTCGCGCCACCCGGAATCTGCTGCAGCATCGGCGTCTCGACTTCCATGAAGCCGCGGTCGCTGAGGAAACGACGGATGGAGGCGACGATGCCGGCACGCAGCGCGAAGGTGCGACGTGACTGCTCGTTCATGATCAGATCGACATAGCGCTGGCGATAGCGCATTTCCTGGTCGGACAGACCATGGAACTTGTCCGGCAGCGGACGCAGGTTCTTGGTCATCAGCTGGGCACTTTCGATCATGACGTACAGATCGCCCTTGCCGGACTTGTGCACCGGGCCACTGGCACCGACGATGTCGCCGATGTCCCAGCCCTTGATGTCCTCGAGCAGCGCTTCCGGCAGGCCCTTCTTGTCGACATAGAGCTGAATCTGGCCGGAGACTTCCTGCAGCACGATGAAGGGGCCACGCTTGCGCATGATGCGCCCGGCGACGGCGGCCTTGCGGTCCAGCGTCTCCAGCTCGGCCTTGTCCTTCTCGCCCAGCTCCGCCTGCAGGTCAGCGGCGAGGCTGTCACGACGGAAGTCATTCGGGAAGGCGCTCTTGCCTTCGGCGGCGGCCTGCTCACGGCGGGCACTCAGCTTGGCGCGACGTTCGGCGATCAGGCGATTCTCTTCCTGAGCCTGTTCGGCGGCCTGCTGCTCATCAATGGCGGGGGTCTGCTCTGTCGACATGGAGGGGCCTGTCTCGTATCAAAGGGTCATGGCCAAAGCCACGACAGATCAAGATCAGCCTGGGGATAGCGCATCAGGACTGATCGCGATTCGGGAATTCGTGGCCTCCGCCGGCGATACCGGCGGAGGCGAATGGGCGCTGGTTCGCGAGTCTCCTCGCGATCAGAGCCCCATCTTGAGGCTGGCGACGATGAAGTCATCGAGATCGCCGTCGAGCACCTTGTCACAGTTGCTCGACTGGACACCGGTCCGCAAGTCCTTGATGCGCTGGTCATCGAGGACGTAGGAGCGGATCTGGCTGCCCCAACCGATGTCGGACTTGGAGTCCTCGAGTTCCTGCTTGGCGGCGTTGCGCTTCTGCATCTCGGCTTCGTAGATACGCGCCTTCAGCATCTTCATGGCGCGGTCACGGTTGGAGTGCTGGCTGCGCTCGGTCTGGCAGGCCGCCACGATCCCTGTCGGGATGTGGGTGATACGTACCGCGGAGTCGGTGGTGTTGACGTGCTGACCACCGGCACCGGAGGAGCGATAGGTATCGGTGCGCAGATCGGCCGGATTGATGTCGATCTCGATGTTGTCATCGATTTCCGGCGACACGAACACGGACGCGAACGAGGTGTGACGACGGCCGCCGGAGTCGAAGGGACTCTTGCGCACCAGACGGTGCACACCCAGCTCGGTGCGCAGCCAACCGAAGGCATAGTCGCCCTCGATGTGAATGGTGGCGGACTTGATGCCCGCGACTTCACCGGCACTCGCCTCGACGATCTCGGTCTTGAAGCCGTGATGCTCGGCCCAGCGCAGGTACATGCGCAGCAGCATGTTGCCCCAGTCCTGAGCTTCGGTACCACCGGAGCCGGCCTGGATGTCGAGGTAGGCGTTGTTGGCATCCATGTCACCGGAGAACATCCGGCGGAACTCGAGCTTCTCGAGACTGGCCTTGAGCTGATCCAGCTCGCGGACGACTTCGTCCACGGTGCCTTCATCCTCTTCCTCGACCGCCATCTCCAGCAGGTCAGCGCAGTCGGACAGGCCGTTGCTCATGTCGTCGAGGGTCTTGACGACCAGCTCCAGCGACGCACGCTCCTTGCCGAGTTTCTGCGCGTATTCCGGGTCATTCCAGACATCCGGATTCTCGAGTTCGCGAGTGACTTCCTCTAGCCGATCCTGCTTTTCGGCATAGTCAAAGATACCCCCTCAGGACTTCTGCCCTTTCGGACAGGTCCTTGATGAGGTTGGTGATCGGATTGATCTCTTGCATGGTCGTCCTGTCTTGAGGCGATGATGCGTGAATGGGGCGCGACAGCCCTGTCGAAGGGGACAGCCTGCGAGACGTTGTCCACTGGACACCTGCGCAGATCGACAGCGCGCGAAGCCCGATATTGTAGCCATTTCCCGGCGTGGCGACCATGCCCGCCCCATCATCCGTGGCCAGGTGGCCGAAGGACGCTCTCGGGTATCCGTCACGCTGCCCGCCAGCCGGCAGCTGCCTGCCTTCCATGCGACTGCGACCAAAGTCATTCAAACGGCTGTCAGCCCCAGAACGCCCGATTTTCCGTGTCTTGCATGGCGATCATCGAATGCATGCATGAGCTATCCATTTTTTAACATGGACAGCAGGCAGGAAAAGACTCGATGGTAGAAGGCATCACTCGTATTCCCCCTAACAACAATAGCGAGCCTCCCTACCATGGCACTACTGCACTCCTCGTCTCATGCGCCGGCCCTCCCCAAGCGCTTCGCGCTCAAGCGACTGGCAAGCTCCCTGCTGCTGGCCGGGAGCATCGCCGCTTCCCCGGGCCTCATGGCCGATACGCTCAAGCTGGCGATCATGGGAGAGCCGGCCTCGCTGGACCCGCAGCAGATCTCCGGCACCTGGGAAAATGACGTGGTGGGCGATCTCTTCGAGGGGCTGGTCACCGAAGCCGCCGATGGCGAGCGCATCCCCGGCGCGGCCGAGTCATGGCAGATTTCCGATGACGGCAAGACCTATACCTTCACGCTGCGCCAGGACGGCAAGTGGTCTGACGGTGAGCCGGTGACCGCCGAGGACTTCGTGTACGCGCTCAAGCGCATCATGACACCCGAGAACGCCTCGGATTACGCCTACATCCTGTATCCGATCAAGAATGCCAAGGCCATCAACAGCGGCGAGGCCGAGCCGGATACCCTCGGCGTGCGAGCCGTGGATGACCACACTCTCGAGATCACCCTCGAGCGCCCGACGCCCTACTTCCTGGACCAGCTCTCGCATTACACCGCCTACCCGCTGCCGAAACATGTGGTGGAGAAGTACGGCAAGGACTGGACCGACCCCGGCAAGATGGTCTCCAACGGCGCCTTCGAGCTGAGCGAGTGGCAGCCGCAGACCCGCATCGTCGCGGTCAAGAATCCTGAATTCCACGATGCCAAGGAGGTCGCGCTGGATGAGGTGATCTACTACCCCATCGAGGAGCGCAACAGCGCCCTGAAGCGCTTCCGTGCCGGCGAGATCGACATCGCACGCGAATTCCCCACCCAGCAATACGGCTGGCTGAAGGACAATCTGCCGGACGCCACCCACGTCGCGCCCTACCTGGGTATCTACTACTACGTGCTCAATTCACGCGACGGCCATGCCACGGCAGACCCGCGGGTGCGCGAGGCGCTCAACCTCTCCATCCGCCGCAACATCATCACCGACAAGATTCTCGGCACCGGCGAAGTGCCGGCCTACAGCTTCGTGCCCACCGGCGTGAACCACTACGACATCCAGGAGATGCCCTTCAAGGACATGTCGATGGATGAACGCATGCAGAAGGCCAGGTCTCTGATGGAGGACGCCGGCTACGGCCCGGACAACCCGCTGGAGCTGACCCTGCGCTACAACACCAGCGAAGACCACAAGAAGGTGGCCATCGCCGCCGCCGCGATGTGGAAGCCGCTGGGCGTGAAGGTCAATCTGCTGAATGCCGAGGTGGCGGTGCACTACGAGGACATGCGCCAGGGCAAGTTCGATGTCGGTCGCGCCGGCTGGATCGGCGATTACAACGACGCCCAGAACTTCCTCAACCTGCTGGAAACCGGCGTGCCCAACAATTACGGCGCCTATTCCAACAAGGCGCTGGATGACGACATGCAAAAGGCCGCCGATACCCTCGACATGGATGACCGAGAAGCCCTGATGCAGGACGCCGAGCGCAAGGCGCTGGATGACTACGCCGTGTTGCCGATCTACTACTACGTGTCACGCAACCTGGTGAATCCCAAGCTCAGCGGCTGGCAGGGCAACATCGAGGATATCCACCGCTCACGCTGGGTCTCGTTCTCCGAATGAGGCGAGCCTGCTGAGCCTCTGACCAGGCTCGCCGCTCTCTCGAATGTCATGGGTTCACGCGGCTGTCCACCGGGGCAGCCGCGTGGCATCTGCCAAGGATGGCACCAGAAGATGCCGTCGCGCCCCACGGGCGTGACAAGGAGTCGACGCATGTCCCCCACTTCCTCGATGCAATGCGCGGCAAGCCTCGGCGCAGGCCTGCTGCTGTCCGTTCTCTCCGTGTCCATGAGCGCTTCCAGCAGCGCCATGGCCGCACAAGCCACAAGCTCCACAAGCTCCATAAGCCCCGCAAGCCAGGACGAACAGATCCTGCGCATCGCCAATGGCGCCGAACCCGGCTCGCTGGACCCGCAACAGACCAGCGGCACCTGGGAGACACGCATCGTGCGTGATCTGTTCGAGCCGCTGATCGCCTACTCCGCCGACGGCGAGCTGATTCCCGGGCTGGCAGAGCGCTGGGAGTCGTCCGCCGATGGACGGATCTGGACCTTCCATCTGCGCGCGGGGCTTGTGTGGTCAGACGGCACGCCGTTGACCGCCGAGGATGCAGTCTTTGCGCTGCGCCGCCTGCTGACACCGGCTACCGCGGCCCACAACGCCACCCTCTACTACCCGATCGTCAATGCCCGCGCGGTGAATACCGGCGCGCTGCCCCCGGATCAGCTCGGCGTGGCCGCGCCCGATGCGCAGACGCTCACCATCACGCTCAGTCATCCGTCGGCAACACTGGCGCAGACGCTGGCGATGAGCGAAGCCGCCCCGCTGCCACGCCATGTCATCGTGGCCAATGGCGCTGACTGGACGCGGCCGGCCAACATGGTCACCTCGGGCGCCTTCGTGCTCAAGGAATGGGCGCCGCAGTCGCATATCACGCTGACACCCAACGCGCGCTATCACGGCGCACAGAACGTCACTCTCGACGAGGTGGTCTACCTGCCCATCGAGGAGAGCCATGCCGCGCTCAATCGCTTCCGTGCGGGTGAAGTCGAGATCGCCTATGGCGTACCCGCCAGCCACTACGCGTGGATTCAGGACAATCTGGCCGAGGCCCTGCACACCTACCCGATCCTCGGCGAGTACTTCTATGTCTTCAATCTGCGCGAGGGCTCGCCCGTGGCGGACCGGCGCATTCGTCGCGCGCTGAATCTGGCCACGCGTCGTGAGGTGATCACCGAGCGCATTCTCGGCATGGGCCAGATCCCCTCCTGGCATTTCGTGCCCGAGGCGTTGAGTGAACATCAGGGCGCGCGCTTCGACTTCGCTGACTGGTCGATGGACCGGCGCATGGCGAAGGCCCGCGAGCTGATGGCAGACGCGGGCTACGGGCCAGACCACCCGCTTGAGCTGACCCTGCGCTACAACACCCTGGAAGACCACAAGAAGATCGCCGTGGCGCTCGGAGCGATGTGGAAGCCGCTGGGCGTGCACGTGACGCTGACCAATACCGAGGCCGCGGTGCATTACCGGGATCTGGCGCTGGGCGATTTCGAGGTCGGCCGTTACGGCATGATCGCGACCATCGCCGATGCCTACGACTTCCTGAACGCCTTCAGCAGCAACAACACCTCCAACGCACCCGGGCTCAGCTCACCGGCTTACGATGCGCTGATCGAGGCGGCGGCGCGCGAGGGCGATGACGATGCTCGCCGGCAACAACTGCACGATGCCGAGCAGTATCTGCTCGACCACGATGTGGTGCTGCCGCTCTACGACTACGTCACCTCCAGCCTCGTGACCCCCGCCATCAGCGGCTGGGCCCCCAACGCGCTGGACGTTCACCCGAGTCGCTATCTGCATATCGACACCTCGCACTGACAGACCACAGCCACCCATAACAACGACACACCCGGGCAGCGGCCCGAACGGAGCACTGGATGCTGAGCTACACCCTCAAACGGTTGCTGCAGGCGATTCCCACCCTGCTGATCGTGATCACCCTGTCGTTCTTCCTGATGCGGGTCGCCCCGGGCGGCCCCTTCGATGGCGAACGCCGCCTGCCGCCGGAAATCGAGCAGAACCTGCGCGCGGCCTATCACCTGGATGAACCGCTGCCGATGCAGTACATCCGCTATCTGGGTGATCTGGTACAGGGCGATCTCGGCCCGTCCTTCAAGTACAAGGACTTCGACGTCAGCGAGCTGATCAGCCAGGGCTTCCCGGCCAGTCTGGAACTGGGCATGTGGGCGATTCTGGCCGCGTTGCTGATCGGCGTGCCGCTGGGGGTGATCGCGGCCATCCGGCGCAACTCGACGGCGGATTACGTGGTGATGAGTACCGCACTGGCGGGGATCGCGGTGCCCAACTTCGTGATCGCTCCGCTGCTGGCGCTGGTGTTCGGCGTGCTGCTCGGCTGGCTGCCGGCCGGCGGCTGGAACGGCGGCGCCTGGCAGAACCTGCTGCTGCCGGTGGTGGCACTCTCCATCCAGCAGATCGCCTACATCGCCCGCATGATGCGCGCCAGCATGATTGAGGTACTGGGCAGTCACTACATCCGCACCGCCCGCGCCAAGGGGCTGAGCGAGTGGAAGGTGATTCTGCGCCATGCCTTGCGACCGGCGATGCTGCCGGTGGTCTCCTACCTCGGCCCGGCCATCGCCGGGATCATCACCGGCTCGATGGTGATCGAGCAGATCTTCGGCATTCCCGGCATCGGGCGCTATTTCGTGCAGGGTGCACTCAATCGTGACTACACCCTGGTGATGGGCACGGTGGTCTTCTATGGCGCCTTGATCCTGCTGCTCAACCTGATCGTCGATCTGCTCTACAGCATGCTCGACCCGCAGATCCGCTACGACGACTGACCCGAGGCCCTGACATGTCACAGACAACTCCCGCCCCCCACGGCACCGGCGCTGCCAGTGCCTTCGACGGCCAGCCCCCTGCGGCACCGGCAGGCGACAGCCTGACCCGCGATGCCTGGCGTCGTCTCAAGCAGAACCGCGCCGCCATGTGCAGCCTGGTGGTGATGACCCTCGTCGTGCTGGCCTGCCTGATCGGCCCATGGCTGACGCCCTTCGAACTCGACGAGGTCGACTGGAACGCCATCGGCACCGGCCCGGACCTGGCCTCCGGCCACATCTTCGGCACCGACGTCAACGGCCGTGACCTGCTGACCCGTACCCTGCATGGCGGCCAGATCTCGCTGTCGGTGGCGCTGGTCGCCACCTTCGTCAGCCTGGTGATCGGCGTGCTCTACGGCGCCGTCTCCGGCTACTTCGGCGGGCGCACCGACAATCTGATGATGCGCTTCGTCGACATCATGTATTCGCTGCCGTTCATGTTCCTGGTGATCCTGCTGATGGTGGTGTTCGGTCGCAACATCTTCCTGATCTACGCCGCCATCGGTGCGGTGGAGTGGCTGGACATGTCGCGGATCGTGCGCGGCCAGGTGCTGGCACTCAAGAAGCGCGAATTCGTCGAGGCGGCGCATGCACTCGGCGTGCGTGATCTGCAGGTCGTGACGCGTCACCTGATTCCGAACGCGCTGGGCCCGGTGATCGTCTACGTCACGCTGACGGTGCCCAAGGTCATCCTGCTGGAGAGCTTCCTGTCATTCCTCGGGCTTGGCGTGCAGGAACCGCTGACCTCCTGGGGCGTGTTGATCTCCGAAGGCAAGGACATGATGGAGACCGCGCCCTGGATGCTGCTGGTGCCCTCGGCCTTCCTCGCCGCGACCCTGTTCTGCCTCAACTTCCTCGGCGATGGCCTGCGTGACGCCCTCGACCCCAAGACTCGCTGAACCGGAGCGCTGATCATGACCTCTTCACCTTCACCCTCCGGCACCGCCTCCAGCCTGCCGCCAGCACGCAACGCCGCCGACCAGGCCCGCGCCGACACCCTGACTCGCCTGGGGCTGGCGGCCGAGGCGCCGGGCACGCCGCCGCTGATGGAAGTCGATGACCTCAAGGTCGACTTCCAGCTCCCGGATGGCGCGGTACCCGCCGTCAAGGGCGTCAGCTTCACCCTCAACAAGGGCGAGACGCTGGCGCTGGTCGGCGAGTCCGGCTCCGGCAAGTCGGTGACCTCGACCGCCATCCTGCGCCTGCTGCCGGAACTCGCCGAGATCAAGGGCGCCATCCGCCTGCGCGGCGAAGACCTGCTGAGTGCCTCGACGCGGCGCATGCGCGAGCTGCGCGGCAACCGTATCGCCACCGTCTTCCAGGAGCCGATGACCTCGCTCAACCCGCTGCATCGCATCGGACGACAGATCATCGAGGTACTGGCACTGCATCGTGACCTCAAGGGCCGCGCGGCCCGTCACAAGGCGCTGGAACTGCTCGAGCAGGTCGGCATTCCGGAGCCGGCGCGACGTATCGACAGCTATCCCCACGAGCTGTCCGGTGGCCAGCGTCAGCGCGTGATGATCGCCATCGCGCTGGCCTGCGAGCCGGACCTGCTGATCGCCGATGAGCCGACCACCGCGCTGGACATCACGGTGCAGGCGCAGATCCTGCGGCTGCTCAAGTCGCTGCAGCAACGCTACGGCATGGCGATCCTGTTCATTACCCACGACCTGAGCATCGTGCGCCACTTCGCGGACCGCGTCTGCGTGATGCGCCACGGCGAGCTGCTGGAGACCGGCACCACCCACGAGGTCTTCGACAACCCGCAGCACGCCTACACCCGCATGCTGATCGATGCCGAACCGGCCGGCGAGAAAGCACCGGTGGCCGCGGATGCACCGGTACTGCTGTCGGCACGCGATGTGCGCGTCAGCTTCACCATCAAGCGTCCGCTGTTCGGCCCCAAGGTCGCCTTCGAGGCGGTGCGCGGCATCGATCTCGAGGTCCGTCGTGGCCAGACCATCGGCATCGTCGGCGAGTCCGGCTCCGGCAAGTCCACGCTGGGTCGTGCCCTGCTGCGTCTGCTCAAGAGCCAGGGCAACATCGACTTCGATGGCGTGGACATCGCCGCGCTGGACAAGTCCGGCATGCGACCGCTGCGCTCGCGCATGCAAGTTGTCTTCCAGGACCCCTTCGGCTCCCTGTCGCCGCGCCTGACCGTGGGCGAGATCATCAGCGAAGGCCTGCGCGTGCATCATCCAGAGCTCAATCGCGCCCAACGCGACGCACAGGTCTGTGAGGCACTCTGTGAGGTCAGCCTCGACCCCGGCATGCGCAATCGCTATCCGCATGAATTCTCCGGCGGCCAGCGCCAGCGTATCGCCATCGCTCGCGCCCTGGTGCTCAAGCCGGAATTCCTGTTGCTGGATGAGCCGACCTCGGCGCTGGATCGCTCGGTACAGGTCACGGTGATCGACCTGCTGCGCGACCTGCAGGCGCGTCATGGCCTGACGTACCTGTTCATCAGCCATGACCTGGCGGTCGTGCGTGCACTGTCAGACCACCTCATCGTGATGAAGGAAGGCGAGGTGGTGGAAAGCGGCAGTACCCACGCCATCTTCGAGGCGCCCCGTGAGCGTTACACCCGTGAATTGATGCAGGCTGCCTTCGCCCCGGACCTGGGCCAGGCGCACCACTGACACCCTGAACACGACGACATGCCTGATGGGCGCTTCGGCGCCCATCAAGACCCCGCTTTGCCTGAGAAAAGGCTCAGGCAAGGACAGCCGAGTCGGTCACGCGAATCGACATTGGCTGCCAACCGGGTGCGTGCACCCGACCGAGGCCGGAGCAGGATGCTCCGGCATTCCCCACACCGATGGAAAGACATGCACAGGATGACGATGCAACCTACAACAACAGCCAGCATCCCCCTTCTCACTCACCCTCGTCTGCGTCACGCGATTGGCGCAGCCCTGCTCGGCACGGGACTGCTGAGCATGAGCCCCATGGCTCAGGCCATCGAGGTCTACAAGACGGATACCGACCGCGTCGAGTTCAGTGGCCGCCTGGCGGCGTTTGCCGTGATCCAGGATGGCGCACACGATGAGATCTACAACGGTGGCTCGCGGATTCGCCTGATCCACGAGCATCAGTTCCAGCAAGGCTGGAGCTCGATCATCCGGGCCGAATGGGGCTTCGACCCCTGGTTCAAGGATGGCACCAATGCTCACTACAAGCGCATGCTCTACGCTGGGGCGGCACACGAGAAATGGGGCAGCTTCACGGTCGGCAAGCAGTATGGCCCCTGGTACGACATGGTGGCCGTCAACACCGACTGGTTCTGGATCAATGGTGGCGAGGCGTCCGGTACCTTCGAAGGCCGCAGCGGAGATGGTGGTCTGCATGGCACGGGACGCCCGGACAACTCGCTGTACTGGAAGAAGGGTTTCGGAGAGTTCACCGTCGGCCTGCTCTACCAGCTCAGTCATGATGGCCAGCACAGCAACGAGACCTCGCTCTTCGAGGACGGCGTCTTCACCACCGAGACCGAGTACTCAGGCTATGAGCGCGACTACAGCTATGAAGCCGCGCTCAACTGGCATCCGAACGAGGACGTCACGGTGGGCGGGGTCTTCCACCATACGGAGCTGAGCGACTACGAGAGCGGCAACAGCGAGAACGGCGATGTCGATGCCTGGTTGCTCGGCGGTCACTGGTCGCCGGGCAACTGGTACATCGCGCTCGTCGGCGGGGAATATCGCAACCATATCGCCGGCAGCACCCTGGACTCCTCGGAAGCCTTCGTCGACAAGGCGCGCGGCGCGGAATTCGTGGTCAATTACAAGTTCAAGGAGGTCATCTGGGGCGATGACAGCGTCGAGCTCTATGGCGGCCTGAACCACCTGGAAGACACCGACAGCGAAGCCCGCTACGCCTATCAGATCCTGGGCGCGGCCTGGCGGGTCAAGGACCTGACGCTGGCCACCGAGTACCGCTTCGACAACAGCCGCCAGTCAGACGGCAGCGAGTACAGTGCTGACCGGGACCAGCTGATGTTCCTGGCACGCTACGACTTCTGATCGTCATGTCAGACGCTGGTGACGGACCGCCGATGCTCGCGCTGAGGCGATGGTCCCGCCCCTGCCGGATGGCCTCCGGCAGGGGCAACAAAAAACGCCCGGTCATATGACCGGGCGTTTCTGTATTGGTTGTCCTGAGATCCGCTCAGCGTTTCAGCTGCTTACGTACTCAGAAGCGATAGGTCGCGCCGAGACCGAAGCCATGCGCTTCATTCTCGTAATCAGCTTCATAGGTCCCACGGTTGGGCTCGCTCAGGCTGACGGTGGCCGTCTCTTCCCACAGGTAGGTGTAGGCCATGTCGATGGTCAGCTCCGGCATCGGCGTCCAGCCGGCCCCCAGCGAGAAGATGGTGCGATCCCCGGACGGGATACGCGCGCTGCGATGCTCATCCACGGTCGGGCTGTCATCGAAGGCCATGCCGGTACGCAGCACCCACTGCGGATTGAGCTGATAGCTCAGACCGACCGCATACTGCCAGCTGTCCTCGTAGCCCTGCTCCTCGACGATGTCGTTCATGTTGTCGACTTCCACCGCGATCTCGTCGAAGCGGCTCCAGTGCACCCAGGTCACGCCCGCCATCAGCGTCCAGCGATCATCCAGCTTGTGCGTCACGGAGAAGTCGATGCTTTCCGGCAAGGTCACGTCCAGCGACGCATCCTGCTCGGTATTCGCGAAGCCCGTGCCAGTGAAGACATTGTTGTACTTGGCCTCGCCTTCCAGGCTGTAGTCGACCTTGGAGCGATAGGACAGACCGAGACGGGTACTTTCCACTGGCTGGAAGATGACCCCGACGTTGTAGCCCCAGGCGGCATCGTCGCCCTTGATCTTGACCTTGCCATCCCCTGCGCCGACATCGACAGTATTCGACGTCAGCTCACCCTTGATGCTGTTGTAGGTCACACCGGCGCCGATGGCCCACTTGTCATTGATGCGGTAGGAGATGGTTGGCTGGGCGGTGACCACCTCGACTTCACTGTAATTGGCGAAATAACGGCCACGGAAATCAGAGCCATAATCGGTGATCACACCAAAGGGCGCATAGACCCCGAAGCCCAGCGCGACCTGATCGTTCATCGGTTGCACGTAATAGAAGGAAGGCACTGCCGCCCCCGGCACCATGTCGCCGTCATCTCCGCCAGAGACTGGCCGACCGAGTGCATCATTCGCGCTGGCGACATCAATATCGGTATTGACGTCCAGATAGGTCACCCCACCGGTGATCTGGGCGCGATCCAGGAAGGACATGCCAGCCGGGTTGCCGAAGACGGTGGAAGCATCGTTGGCATTCGAGGCGCGCCCGGCGAAGGACGTCCCCTGAGTGCTGACGCTCTGCTCGTTGAGCTGGAAGGCCCCCGCGTGAACGCCACCGGCATAAGCCGTGGCAGCCGCTGCCAGCGCGACCCCGAGGGTGAGTTTGTTCATCTTGTTTTTCATTATGGATGGCGTCCCATTGCAGGTGGCTTGGAGAGCTGCATGTTGTTGTTATCGTTCGTTGATGCATAGCCCTGACACCTACGTTTTGGGCGAGTCGCCCGTTCAAGTCAAGGGCGAACGTTTGTTTGAATAGGGAGATTTCTAGTATTTGGGGAACTTTCATTCATGTCTGCACTGTCATCGTGTTGCTAACCCCATGTCCTGGCGATCATTTAGCGTCTGTTCGCCAGCGTTTAAAACATGGCGGGGCTCTCGCCTTCCTCTCTAGCCTATTGGTCGAACATCAGGTTTTTCGTATGTAGTGGGTCGCTTGACCTATGTCCTGCACATAGGTCTTACACTGAGGATCATTCACGGAACATTGGCTGCCGATAGACCTTCAGGGCAGCCGAATGCTCTCTCCGCCACTCTTGATCACGAGGAGATGATGCAATGAAAGTCGCTGAACTGGCCCGCGAAGGAAACGTCACCGCCGAAACCGTTCGCCATTACACCCGCCAGGGCCTGATCACGGCCCGGCGCGATCCCGTCAACAACTACCAGCGCTTCGATGAGCAGGCGCTGGTACGTCTCAAGTTCATCAGTCAGGCACGCCAGTTGGGCTTCAGCCTTGCCGATATCAAGCAGATTCTGCAGCAGGCTGACCAGCATGACTCCCCCTGCCCCATGGTGAGAGACCTGCTCAAGGAACATCTGCCCCGAGTGCGTGAGCGCATCCGCGAGCTGGAAGCCCTGGCAGAGCGCATGGAGCATGCCATGGAGAGCTGGCAGGACATGCCGGACGGCGTGCCGGATGGCAACAGCGTGTGCTGCCTGATCGAGGGGCAATCGTTCCCGCCCCCCTCAGAAGAGAACGGAACGTACACTCCTGACACCGGGAGGACCTCATGAGCCACGACCCCATTGCCACGATCAGCGTGATGAACACTGACGGCATCAGCTGCCAGGGGTGTGTCACCAGGATTCGCAAGGCCTTGCTGGCACAGGATGATCAGGCAGAACTGGTCGGCGCTCCCCAGGCCCAGCTGCTGCTGGTACACACGAGGCTGGGTGAGGAAGGAGTGGCGAAGGTGGCGCAGGACAGCGGCTATCCGCTCACCCTGGCAGCACCGGCCACCCCTGCGAACCTCGAGATCAACGTCTACGGCATGCACTGCCAGAAATGCGTCGCCAAGCTGCGCAATGCCATTCAGCACTGGGATTCGTCCGCGACCGTCAGCGGTACGCCGGCAGACAACGTCCTGCAGGTCTCCAGCTGGCTGCCGGAAGCCTTGCTTGAACGTCTTGTCGTCGAGGCGGGCTATGCATTGGAACCTCCTGCCGAGGGCGACACATCAGCGGATCTCACTGAGTCCGACGACACCACGGAGGATCACGCATCGGCAGCAGAACCCTCTCCGGCCAGCCCGACGGATAGCGGAAGTCTTGAGCTCTCGCTGTCCGGCATTACCTGCGCCAGCTGTGTCGCCACTATCCAGAAGACACTGGATGGCCTGGATGGCGTGGAACATGCTGAGGTCAACTTCGCTTCGCGCACGGCACAGGTCAAAAGCCAGCTTGCGACCACCGAGATCATCGCGGCCATCGAAGACGTGGGATATGGGGCCAGCGTGGTGAAAGACCCGGGCGCCAATGACGCGCAACAGCAGGAAGAGGCTGACCAGGAATATCGCTCTCGCATCCGTGACAGCGTGCTGTCACTTGGCATCGGTATCCCGCTGATGATCAGCATGTTCTTCCATCATCCCGGCTTCGAAGGTCTCGAACGTGGAGTGTGGCTGGCCATCGGGGTCGCGGTGCTGGGTGTGCTCGCCACCGCAGGACGCAGCTTCTTCACCAGCGCCTGGAAGGCCTTCACCCATCATCAGGCCAACATGGACACGCTGGTGGCACTCGGTACCGGAGCGGCATGGCTCTATTCCATGGGCGTGCTGATCTTCCCCGAGACGGTGCCTCAGGCGGCTCGTGGCCTCTACTTCGAAGCCTCGACCATGATCATCGGCCTGATCAGTCTTGGTCAGGCACTGGAGGTCAGAGCCCGCGGGCGTACACAGAAAGCACTGCGCGCGCTGCTGGATCTGCAGACCCGTACCGCTCGGGTCATTCGCGAGGGCGAAGAGCGCGAGATCGATGTCAACGACGTACGCAGCGGTGACCACGTGCGCATTCGCCCCGGTGAGCGCATCCCGGTGGATGGCAAGGTGATCGAAGGACAGAGCCACATCGATGAATCGATGTTGAGCGGTGAGCCACTGGCTGTCTCACGTGGTGTCGGCGATGACGTGGCTGCCGGCACGCTCAACACGCGTGGCAGTCTGGTCTTCGAGGTCGAGCGCATTGGCAGCGAGACACGCCTGGGCCGCATCATCAGTCAGGTGCGTCAGGCGCAGAACTCGCGCCCCCCGATCGGACGGCTGGCCGATACCATCTCCGGCGTATTCGTGCCCAGCGTGATGATCATCGCCATTGTCGCGGCGCTTCTCTGGTTCAACGTCGGGCCCGCCCCGACTGGCGTGCATATGCTGGTGGTCGCGACGGCGGTTCTCGTCATCGCCTGCCCCTGTGCACTGGGTCTGGCGACGCCGATCTCGACCATGATCGGGGTCGGCAAGGCAGCGGAACATGGCGTGCTGGTGCGCAGCGGTGAGGCACTGCAGACCGCCAGTCGCTTGACCGCACTCGTGGTCGACAAGACCGGTACCCTGACGCGCGGCAAGCCGGAAGTCACTGAAACGCATCGGGTCTCGGGGGAAAGCGAGCAGGAGGTGCTGGATGCCGCCCATGCCCTGGAGCGGGGCTCCGAGCACCCCCTGGCCACCGCGCTGCTGGCACATATCGAAGCACAGCGTCCCGAGGCCTCGCGCAGCAAGGCCTTCAATGACTACCAGACCATCAGCGGGCGCGGCATTCAGGCTCAGGACGATGCAGGCCGCACCTGGCGCATGGGCAACGCTGCCATGCTGGAGGATGCAGGTATCAGCCTTGCACCGCTGAGTGAGCAGATCACGTCGCTGGAAGACAATGCCCGCACCGTGATCCTGATGGCACGTGACAATGCATTGATCGCCGTCTTCGGGCTGGCCGACCCGCTGCGTGACGATAGCCGCGACGCCATCGCTCGCCTGCATGCCGTTGGCCTCAAGGTGATCATGCTGACCGGTGACAATCATCACACGGCCGCTGCCGTGGCCCGTGAGACCGGGATCGATGACTATCGTGCCGGCGTCTCACCGGATGACAAGCACGATGAGATCGCCCGCCTCCAACAGGAAGGCCATGTGGTGGGAATGGTCGGCGACGGCATCAATGATGCGCCGGCGCTGGCGCTGGCCGATGTCGGCTTCGCGATGGGTGAAGGTACTGATGTCGCCATCGAGACGGCCGGCATCACGCTGATGCAGCCCTCCCTGGCAGGGGTCGCGGACGCGATCGCAATCAGCCAGGCCACGCTGCGCAACATCAAGCAGAACCTGGTGGGTGCCTTCGGCTACAACCTGATCGGCATTCCGATTGCGGCAGGCATTCTCTATCCCTTCACCGGCATGCTGTTGTCGCCGGTGATCGCCGGGCTGGCCATGTCACTGTCTTCCGTGACGGTCGTGACGAACGCCAACCGCCTGCGGGGGTTCACTCCCCCGGGGGCAGCTCGGTCACGTACGGACAGCACAGGAAATTCTTCCACCATGCCACAAGGAGAGTCAGCATGATCTGCATACTCGTCAATTTGATAGGGCTTGGCCTGATCGCTGCCATCGTCTGGTGGTTCTGGCTGGCCAGGTCATGAACCACGGCTCTGCCACCGATCCGTAGCATCTTCATTTGATCAGTGAAGGCAACTCAAGACGCCCTGCCACGCACTGTGTGGCAGGGCGTCTTCGCGTCAGCCTCTAGCGGGTCCGATGTCCGCCAAGACCCTGCCGCTCTTCCGGGACAGCGCCATGTAACAGCGACAGTTGCCCCGTAAGTCGGGACGCTCTCGCGCCGCCAGAGGGTGTGGACAACTTGTCTTCCTGGTTGGCGCCCACCTGTCCACAACCGCTCTCCCCGCGGTTCTGCATAACGTTGCGTCACTACCTCGACGAAGCGCCCTCCCGCTTTACCGTACTCTGCCCACCTCGATACCCCAACGCAGACCGCCCCTGCAGCTGGGCTGCAGGGGCGGTTTGGTACAAGTGCCTGACGAGCCTTGCATGACGGTCGTGGGGCGGCCACCCGCGATTCTTACAGGGAGAAACACCGTCCAGGCAGAGCTATCTCCTATCTCGCCCTTCTCACTCGCCCTTCTCACGCAGCGCGTGTACCTCTCCGAGCACGACTTTTTCCGCGCACAAAGAGAACCGCCCCTGCAGCTGGGCTGCAGGGGCGGTTCAGTATAAGTGCCTGACGAGGATCGGGGCGGCCATCCGCTACTCTTACAGGGAGAAACGCTACCCTAGGGACGCGTGACCTTTTCTCATCGCGTGTTCCCAGCACGCCCGGCTCAGCACTCTTTACTCAGCGCAGCTTTTGTCTCGCACATGACTCTTGCCGAGCATCACTTTTTCCTACGCACAAAGAGAACCGCCCCTGCAGCTGAGCTGCAGGGGCGGTTCGGGATAAGTGCCTGACGATGACCTACTCTCACATGGAGAAACTCCACACTACCATCGGCGCTAAGCGGTTTCACTTCCGAGTTCGGCATGGGATCGGGTGGTTCACGCTCGCTATGGTCGTCAGGCGAAACGGTGGCACCTTGCGGTGCCTGAGCCCCGAGGCTTGTGGCCTCGCGACTCGCAATATGAATCATGCTGACCGATATGTCGTCGATCCTGTCGCAATCCCGGCGGTTTGCCTAAGCAAACCCCTTGGGTGTTATATGGTCAAGCCTCACGGGCAATTAGTACTGGTTAGCTCAACACATTGCTGTGCTTCCACACCCAGCCTATCAACCTTGTAGTCTTCAAGGGCCCTTCAGGAGGCGCAAGGCCTCAGGGAAGTCTCATCTTGAAGGGGGCTTCCCGCTTAGATGCTTTCAGCGGTTATCCCGTCCGAACGTAGCTACCGGGCAATGCCATTGGCATGACAACCCGAACACCAGAGGTTCGTCCACTCCGGTCCTCTCGTACTAGGAGCAGCTCTTCTCAAACTTCCGACGCCCACGGCAGATAGGGACCGAACTGTCTCACGACGTTCTAAACCCAGCTCGCGTACCACTTTAAATGGCGAACAGCCATAC
Organism: Cobetia marina; assembly: GCF_001720485.1. Classification (GTDB taxonomy): domain Bacteria; phylum Pseudomonadota; class Gammaproteobacteria; order Pseudomonadales; family Halomonadaceae; genus Cobetia; species Cobetia marina. The sequence goes on along the minus strand of NZ_CP017114.1, from coordinate 300,665 downwards.
CCTTGGGACCGACTTCAGCCCCAGGATGTGATGAGCCGACATCGAGGTGCCAAACACCGCCGTCGATGTGAACTCTTGGGCGGTATCAGCCTGTTATCCCCGGAGTACCTTTTATCCGTTGAGCGATGGCCCTTCCATACAGAACCACCGGATCACTAGAACCTACTTTCGTACCTGCTCGACGTGTCTGTCTCGCAGTCAAGCACCCTTATGCTCTTGCACTCAATGCACGATTTCCAACCGTGCTGAGGGTACCTTCGTGCTCCTCCGTTACTCTTTAGGAGGAGACCGCCCCAGTCAAACTACCCACCATACACTGTCCTCGATCCGGATAACGGACCTGAGTTAGAACGCCAATGATGTCAGGCTGGTATTTCAAGGTTGGCTCCACCGCATCTGGCGACGTGGTTTCAAAGCCTCCCAGCTATCCTACACAGACAACATCAGCATCCAGTGTAAAGCTATAGTAAAGGTTCACGGGGTCTTTCCGTCTAGCCGCGGGTACACAGCATCTTCACTGCGATTTCAATTTCACTGAGTCTCGGGTGGAGACAGCGTGGCCATCATTACGCCATTCGTGCAGGTCGGAACTTACCCGACAAGGAATTTCGCTACCTTAGGACCGTTATAGTTACGGCCGCCGTTTACCGGGGCTTCGATCAAGAGCTTCGGACGAATCCTAACCCCATCAATTAACCTTCCGGCACCGGGCAGGCGTCACACCCTATACGTCCGCTTGCGCGTTTGCAGAGTGCTGTGTTTTTAATAAACAGTTGCAGCCACCTGGTATCTTCGACCGGTAGGAGCTTACGGAGCAAGTCCTTCACTCGAACCGGTGCACCTTCTCCCGAAGTTACGGTGCCATTTTGCCTAGTTCCTTCACCCGAGTTCTCTCAAGCGCCTTGGTATTCTCTACCTGACCACCTGTGTCGGTTTGGGGTACGGTCGCATGTGATCTGAAGCTTAGAGGCTTTTCCTGGAAGCGTGGCATCGATGACTTCCTGACCGTGGTCAGTTCGTCTCGCATCTCGACCTCAGAGGAACCGGATTTGCCTGATTCCTCGGCCTACATGCTTTCACCAGGACAACCAACGCCTGGCTCACCTAGCCTTCTTCGTCCCCCCATCGCAACCACATCCGGTACGGGAATATTAACCCGTTTCCCATCGACTACGCGTTTCCGCCTCGCCTTAGGGGCCGACTCACTCTGCTCCGATTAACGTAGAACAGAAAACCTTGGTCTTCCGGCGGGGGAGTTTTTCACTCCCCTTATCGTTACTCATGTCAGCATTCGCACTCGTGATACCTCCAGCAGACTTCTCAATCTACCTTCATTGGCTTACACGACGCTCCTCTACCGCTCATCCATAAGGATGAACCCGTAGCTTCGGTACCTGATTTAGCCCCGTTATATCTTCCGCGCAGGCCGACTCGACTAGTGAGCTATTACGCTTTCTTTAAAGGATGGCTGCTTCTAAGCCAACCTCCTAGCTGTCTGAGCCTTCCCACATCGTTTCCCACTTAATCAGGATTTTGGGACCTTAGCTGACGGTCTGGGTTGTTTCCCTTTTCACAACGGACGTTAGCACCCGCTGTGTGTCTCCCACGCTGCACTCACTGGTATTCGGAGTTTGCCTCGGGTTGGTAAGTCGGGATGACCCCCTAGCCGAAACAGTGCTCTACCCCCAGCGGTGATACGTGAGGCGCTACCTAAATAGCTTTCGAGGAGAACCAGCTATCTCCGGGCTTGATTAGCCTTTCACTCCGATCCACAGCTCATCCCAGCATTTTTCAACATACTTGGGTTCGGGCCTCCAATTGATGTTACTCAATCTTCACCCTGGCCATGGATAGATCGCCCGGTTTCGGGTCTATACCCTGCGACTGGTCGCCCAGTTAAGACTCGCTTTCGCTACGCCTCCCCTATACGGTTAAGCTCGCCACAGAATATAAGTCGCTGACCCATTATACAAAAGGTACGCGGTCACACCACGAAGGTGCTCCCACTGCTTGTACGCATACGGTTTCAGGATCTATTTCACTCCCCTCGCCGGGGTTCTTTTCGCCTTTCCCTCACGGTACTGGTTCACTATCGGTCAGCCAGGAGTATTTAGCCTTGGAGGATGGTCCCCCCATGTTCAGTCAAGGTTTCTCGTGCCCCGACCTACTCGATTTCACGATACTCAGACTTCGACTACGGGACTATCACCCTGTATCGTCAAGCTTCCCAGCTTGTTCGTCTGTCAGTTGTATCGCTTAAGGGCTGGTCCCCGTTCGCTCGCCGCTACTTGGGGAATCTCGGTTGATTTCTTTTCCTCCGGGTACTTAGATGTTTCAGTTCCCCGGGTTTGCCTCTATAGGTTATGTATTGGCCTATAGATACTCACCTGATGGTGAGTGGGTTTCCCCATTCGGAAATCGTTGGGTCGCAGGGTATTTGCCACCTCGCCAACGCTTATCGCAGGCTATCACGTCCTTCATCGCCTCTGGCTGCCAAGGCATCCACCGTATGCGCTTAATCGCTTGACCATATAACCCCAAGGGGTCTGTCAAGGATTACGAATCTGTCGGACCTCTCCGACATATCGTTTGATGGAGATGTGCTTGGCGCACATTCCATCGTCAGCATGATTCACATTGTTAAAGAGCGGCTGTTCAGAGAACAGTGAGAAGCGCGCTCTGTCGAGCACGCTTGCCACTGCTGGCTAAGCCAGCAATAAGATCAGGTAATTCGTTGTGAGCACTTGCCGCGAGCAGTAGACAGTGTCGATAAGGAGGTGATCCAGCCCCAGGTTCCCCTAGGGCTACCTTGTTACGACTTCACCCCAGTCATGAACCACACCGTGGTGATCGCCCTCCCGAAGGTTAGGCTAACCACTTCTGGTGCAGTCCACTCCCATGGTGTGACGGGCGGTGTGTACAAGGCCCGGGAACGTATTCACCGTGGCATTCTGATCCACGATTACTAGCGATTCCGACTTCATGGAGTCGAGTTGCAGACTCCAATCCGGACTGAGGCAAGCTTTATGGGATTGGCTCCACGTCGCCGTATTGCAACCCTTTGTACTTGCCATTGTAGCACGTGTGTAGCCCTACCCGTAAGGGCCATGATGACTTGACGTCGTCCCCACCTTCCTCCGGTTTGTCACCGGCAGTCTCCTTAGAGTTCCCGACATTACTCGCTGGCAAATAAGGATAGGGGTTGCGCTCGTTACGGGACTTAACCCAACATTTCACAACACGAGCTGACGACAGCCATGCAGCACCTGTCTCAGAGTTCCCGAAGGCACCAATCCATCTCTGGAAAGTCCTCTGGATGTCAAGGGTAGGTAAGGTTCTTCGCGTTGCATCGAATTAAACCACATGCTCCACCGCTTGTGCGGGCCCCCGTCAATTCATTTGAGTTTTAACCTTGCGGCCGTACTCCCCAGGCGGTCAACTTATTGCGTTAGCTGCGCCACTAAGTCCTCAAGGGACCCAACGGCTAGTTGACATCGTTTACGGCGTGGACTACCAGGGTATCTAATCCTGTTTGCTACCCACGCTTTCGCACCTCAGTGTCAGTGTCAGTCCAGAAGGCCGCCTTCGCCACTGGTATTCCTCCCGATCTCTACGCATTTCACCGCTACACCGGGAATTCTACCTTCCTCTCCTGCACTCTAGCCAAGCAGTTCCAGATGCCGTTCCCAGGTTGAGCCCGGGGCTTTCACACCTGGCTGACTTAGCCACCTACGCGCGCTTTACGCCCAGTAATTCCGATTAACGCTTGCACCCTCCGTATTACCGCGGCTGCTGGCACGGAGTTAGCCGGTGCTTCTTCTGCGAGTGATGTCTTTCCTCGGGAGTATTAATCCCGAAGCGTTCTTCCTCGCTGAAAGTGCTTTACAACCCGAAGGCCTTCTTCACACACGCGGCATGGCTGGATCAGGCTTTCGCCCATTGTCCAATATTCCCCACTGCTGCCTCCCGTAGGAGTCTGGGCCGTGTCTCAGTCCCAGTGTGGCTGATCATCCTCTCAGACCAGCTACGGATCGTCGCCTTGGTGAGCCGTTACCTCACCAACAAGCTAATCCGACATGGGCTCATCCGATAGCGCAAGGTCCGAAGATCCCCTGCTTTCTCCCGTAGGACGTATGCGGTATTAGCCTGAGTTTCCCCAGGTTGTCCCCCACTATCGGGCAGATTCCCATGCATTACTCACCCGTCCGCCGCTCGACGCCTTCTAGCAAGCTAGAATCGTTTCCGCTCGACTTGCATGTGTTAAGCCTGCCGCCAGCGTTCAATCTGAGCCATGATCAAACTCTTCAGTTGAAAGCTTGATAGTCTGTTAAGCAGACCAAACTTGGTTCAGAGTCAAACTTCTCGTGAGAGGCTTGCTCCGATATTTGGTGACCTTGTCACCACTCATCGGCAAGCGCTCACACGAATTACCTGATCAAATTTTTAAAGAGCGTCGCTGTTAAGCGAGGAGGCATATTCTATCCGGAACGCTTGAGAAGTCAAGCACTTGATGATGAGTCAATCGACTGCCTCTAAGCATCATCAAGCGGTGAGGAGCGTTGCTCGATCACCTGTTCCGTAAGGAGTGCGGCGTATTCTAGCGAATCGCCCGGGATTGTCAACTGATGATTTGGAAGCGGACTTCAAAAACATCAAACAAAACAACCACCTGCAAACCTCTTTCACCGCTGGTAACGCCATGCGTCCCCGGCAGCGGATGCGTACTTTACGCACGATCCGGGCTGAGCACAAGGGCTTTCTGGCCAGATACCGCAATTCATTCAAGCACGCTCATGCTGGTACGGCATGCTCCAGCATCAGCTGCAGCGATTCTCTCCCCCGCCAGCGATTGCGCGACAGCTTGTAAGCACACTTCAGAGCGGCCCCCACGCCGAATGCCGGCGATTCCCCCGGCGACAGCGCCCGGAACCAGATCGCCTTGAGGCGTGTACGCCCGAGCGAGAGCTCAAGCGACAGATGTGTGCCATCGGCACCTACTGGTCGCAGACTCTCGACCAGGAAACTGCCCTCGAAGAGAGGCGCCTCGAACTCACGCCCGAAGGGCGCCAGACGCTCGAGTTCATCCAGGGTCTCCAGGCTCAACTGCCCTTCTGCCAGTTCACCATCACTGAGAATCAAGGGGTTGAGCGCCCTTTCACCCAATTGCTCCGCGGCCGCCTGTTGCAGAGCACGAGTGAAGGTATCCTTCTCCGCCAGGGGCAAGCCCACCCCTGCCGCACCTCTGTGCCCACCGAAACGCGGCAGACACTGCGGTGCCAGGTCATGCGCTCGCTGCAACGCATCCCGCAGATGCAATCCTTCGATGGAGCGCCCGGACCCGGTCAACATGCCGGGCACCGCGGCTGGTGTCAGCACGACGGTCGGACGCCCGAACTGCTGCACGAGACGTGAAGCGACAATGCCCTGCACTCCCGGGTGTCCATCTTCCAGATGCACCACGATCACCTGATGCCCTTCCCGCAACGAGGCGAGCGCCAAGGCGCGCGCCGACTCCACCATCTCGGCTTCGATCGCCTTGCGCGACTGATTGTCCTGATCGAGCACCTCCAGCGCGCGCTGAGCAGCCTCATCTCCACGCGCCAGCATGAAATGCAGTGCGGCGTAAGGATCATCCAGTCGTGAGCGGGCATTGATGCGCGGCCCCATCTGGAAGGCCAGCGTCTCGGCATCGAAGGGCACGCTATCGGCCCCGAGCCGCTCTGCCATGGCTCGCCAGCAGGGCTCCTGCATGCGATTGATCAACGTCAGACCCAGATTGACCACCGCACGATTGATCGCACTGCCCCCCAGTGACACACAGTCCGCCACCGTCCCCAGCGCCACATATGACAGCCATGGCGACAACTTGGGTGCATCCCCCGGCAATCTGCCTTGCTCGATCAGCACATTGCGCGTCAATGACATGGTCAACCAGGCCACCATGCAACCGGCGATGGTCGCATCCGGATAGGCACAATCGTCACGTGTCGGATTGACGGTCGCGTAGGCGGAAGCCGGCGGCCCTTCCTGAGGCAGCGCATGGTGATCCGTCACCACGACCTCTATCCCCGCTTCCTTGAGCAGCGCCAGGCGCGCCTCATCACTGGAACCACAATCCGCGGTGACGATCAGGCTCGGGCGCGGCGACAATGTCATGATGCGCTCGACCAGCGGCAGACTGATGCCGTAACCATCGTGGATGCGATGACCGATCAGACTGTGCACCCGGTCGTAGGGCACATCGAACAGCTCCGTCAGCGTGCGCAGCATCACCACATGCGAGGTGATGCCGTCCACGTCATAGTCCGTGAGGATGCCGATATGCTCACCCTCGGCGACAGCACGCGCGATGCGCTCTGCCGCCCGCCGGCCATCCGCCAGCCGCTCGGGATGCTCGATATGCCGGAGCGCCGGCGTGACCAGCGCCTCCAGCGGCGCCTTGCAGCTCTCCAGCGTCAACCGCCCTGCCAGTACTCGTGCCTGCAGTTCGCTGAGCCCCGTCGCGATCCCCTGCTGGTAGAGGCGCTCATCTCTGACGCGAGGCTGGATGACCCGCGCGATGCTGGCCGCCAGCGTACGCTCATCAGGGCGCGATGCGGTGCCTTGTGCCAAGGAGGGTGACAAGGAGGGAGTGACAGACATGAAGAACTCCTGACAAACGACATGGCCGTCATTTCGACAGCGGACTGCGAAAATGACGGCCATGAAAGAAGGACGACGACTCAGCCCCGGAGGCCTGAGCCGTCGTTGATGCGATCACCCGCGGCGATTCTCGCGCACGAAGTCCTGCACGGCGGCCAGTTCGGCCGGCAGCACGCTGTAGCGCTCTTCGCGCTCCAGCAGGTCATGCAGATGTGGCGGCAGATCGACACCCGCGAAACCAGCACGCGCCACCGCTTCGGCGAACTTGGCCGGATGCGCCGTCGCCAGCGTGATCATCGGCGTCGCGGTATCCGTCCGGCAGACTTCTGCCGCGCGATAGCCTGTCGCCGTATGCGGATCGAGGATCTCGCCGGTGCGCTGATGCGCTTCACGGATGACTTCGAGAATCGTCTCGTCGTCGACACTGTGGCTGGAGAACAGCTCACGCAGCCTGGCCAGCGGGGCATCTGCCAGCGCCGCCGGTTCGCGCGAGAAGTGCTCGAGCAGTTCACGGATCGCCTGACCATCACGGCCATAGGCTTCGAACAGCAGACGCTCGAAGTTGGAGGACACCACGATATCCATTGACGGTGCCAGCGTCGCCTTCAGCTCCTGACGCGAGAAGTCGTTGGAGGAGATGGTGCGATGCAGGATGTCGTTGGCGTTGGTGGCGATCACCAGCTGACGTACCGGCAGCCCCATGCGCGAGGCCAGATAGCCGGCAAAGATGTTGCCGAAGTTGGCCGACGGCACCGTGAAGCTGACCTGACGCGCCGGAGCGCCCAGCGCCACACCGGCGGCCACGTAGTAGACGGTCTGAGCCATGATGCGCGCCCAGTTGATCGAGTTGACCGCGACCAGACGCGTGCCATCCAGGAAATCCTGGTCGGCGAAGCTGGCCTTCACCATCGCCTGGGCATCGTCGAAGTTGCCTTCGATGGCGACGTTGAAGACGTTGGGCGCCAGCACGGAGGTCATCTGGCGGCGCTGTACTTCGGAGACGCGGTTGTGCGGATGCAGGATGAAGATATCCACGTGATCGCAGGCACGGCAGCCCTCGATGGCGGCAGAACCGGTATCACCGGAGGTCGCGCCCATGATCACCGCTCGCTCGCCACGCTTGGCGAGGAAGTGATCGAGCAGGCGACCCAGCAGCTGCAGCGCGACATCCTTGAAGGCCAGCGTCGGGCCGTGGAACAGCTCCAGCAGGTAATGGTTGCTGTCGAGCTGATTGAGTGGCACGACCGCATCGTGACTGAAGGTCGCGTAGGTCTCGCGCACGAGTTCACGGAAGGTCTCGTCATCGATGGCACCATCGACGAAGGGCTTCATGACACGGAAGGCGATTTCCGCATAGGACTCACCAGCCATCGCCGTCAGTTCTTCGGCACTGAACTGCGGCAGGGTTTCCGGCACATACAGGCCACCATCGCTGGCAAGCCCCGTGAGGACCACATCTTCAAAACCGAGCGCCGGCGCCTGGCCGCGCGTGGAGATATAACGCATGTCGTGTCTTCCCGTGGCGTTCGCCACCGTTATGATTCTTGCTCTTCCGGCCTGCGCCGGCTGCCCAGCGGTACCGAGCCATCTACCTCGATGACCCGGTACCATTTGCCCGCGATCAGGCGTTGTCGTCGAGATCCTCGACGCGAATGCGCACCACGGAACCGGCGACATCCACCAGCGCTTCCAGCTGGCGAATCGCTTCGTTCATGTGCAGTTCGCGCGCGCGGTGCGTGAGCAGAATGATCGGCACCAGCTCGCCTTCGGTGGCCTCCTTCTGGATGATCGCCTCGATGGAGATACCCTGTTCGGAGAGAATCGACGCGACACGCGCCAGGACCCCCGGACGATCCACCGCATGCAGACGCAGGTAGCAGGCCGTCTCGATCTCTTCCATCGGCAGGATCGGCAGGGTGTCACCGTGCTGATTGATTTCAGCGAAGGCCAGATACGGCACGCGGTAGCGGTGGTCGGTGGCGATATCGCGCGCCACATCGAGCAGATCCGCCACGACGGCAGAGGCCGTCGGCTCGGCACCGGCGCCGGCACCATAGTAGAGGGTGGGGCCCACTGCATCGCCCATCACCTCGATGGCATTCTTGACGCCATGCACGTTGGCCAGCAGGCGCTCCTTGGGAATCAGCGTCGGATGCACGCGCAGCTCAAGGCCCTTGGCCGTGGCGCGGGTGATCCCCAGGTGCTTGATGATATAGCCCAGGTTGTCGGCCTGCTCGATGTCATCGGCCGTGATGCGCGAGATGCCTTCGGTGTAGGCCTTGTCGAACTGCAGCGGCACGCCGAAGGCGATGGAGGCCAGGATGGTCAGCTTGTGGGCGGCATCGATGCCTTCAACGTCGAAGGTCGGGTCCGCTTCGGCATAGCCCAGCGCCTGCGCCTCGGCCAGCACGTCATCGAAACTGCGGCCTTCATCGCGCATCGCGCTGAGAATGAAGTTGCCGGTGCCGTTGATGATGCCGGCCAGCCACTGGATACGGTTGGCGCCCAGGCCTTCCCGCAGGGACTTGATGACCGGGATGCCACCGGCGACCGCTGCCTCGAAGGCCACCATCACCCCTTTCTCGGCTGCGGCGCGGAAGATCTCGTTGCCGTGCACGGCGATCAGCGCCTTGTTGGCGGTCACGACATGCTTGCCGTTGGCGATCGCTTCCATCACCAACTCATAGGCCACGTCATAGCCACCGATCAGTTCGACCAGCACATCGATCTCGGGGTTGCGCGCGACCTCGAAGATGTCATGCGTGCGGCTGACGCCGGTGATATCGCAGTCAGGGTTGTCACGACGAGCGCCAACCTGTTCGACGATAATCGGGCGTCCAGCACGACGCGCAATCTCATCGGCATTGCGTACCAGCACGTTGAACGTGCCGCCGCCTACGGTACCCAGACCACAGATTCCTACTTTCACCGGTTTCAACGTCGCTTTCCTCTCTTGTTACGGTATCCAGCCTTGGAGGCCGCGCCGGAGCGCCATGGCCTTGCCGACCTGTCGTCGGTCTATTATCCAGACAGCTCGCGTCTGTGTCTTTCGTGACCACGGTAGCAAGGCAGGACGCCCTGTCAACGCGCAGCCACTCTGAGGCGTCACACCATCAGCCATCCAGTCCCAACATGGTGGTCAGGCGATCCACCGGCAGATAGCCCGGCACCATCTTGCCATCCGGCATCACGATGGCCGGTGTGCCCTGCACGCCCATGCGCGTACCGAGCTGATACTGGCTTTCCACCGGGGCATCACAGCTGGCTTCCTGCTTGGGCGCCTGCCTCTGATTCTTGATCTGATTCATCGCCTCGGTGCGATTCTCGGCACACCATACCTGAGCCAGCTCGCGTGCGCCCTGCGAGCGCAGACCGCCACGCGGGAAGGCCAGATAACGCACTTCGACACCACGCGCATTGAGCTCCGGCACTTCCTCATGCAGCTTGCGGCAATAGGGGCAGGTGGTGTCAGTGAAGACGCTGATCACCGCCTTGACCTCACCCGCCGGGCGGAAGATGACCATGTCGTCCTCACTGACCTCGGCCAGCAGCTTCTGGCGCTCGCCATTGGCCTTCTGCTCGCTGAGATTCACCAGCCCCTTGTCACCGTCGTTGCGGTACATTTCCCCCACGATCAGGTGCTTGCCCGTCGCATCGGTGAAGAAGGTCTCGCCGCTGGTGAGCTTCACCTCGAAGAGACCCTCGATCGGACTGGAAGCCAGCGACTCCACCGGCAACGGCTGGCCATTGACTACCAGCTTGTCACGCAGATCATCCAGCGCGTCAGCCTGGGCGAGCGGTGCCATCACGCTCAGCAGGGTAGCAGCGCTCAACAGACGCAACGCCTGTGGCAGGCGCTGCGGGCGGCGGGTGAACTTGCTCATCAGACTCTCCTTGGCGTCCGCGGGGCGAAGTGCCTGGTATCAACCACGCGGATGATGTTCGGCGTGCAGGCGTTCCAGACGCGCCTGAGCCACATGGGTATAGATCTGGGTCGTGGATAGATCACGATGACCCAGCAACAGCTGCACGACACGCAGGTTGGCACCATGATTGAGCAGGTGCGTCGCAAAGGCGTGGCGCAGGGTATGCGGTGACAGGGGCTTGTCGATACCGGCCGTGACGGCGTGGCGCCGGATGCGGTGCCAGAAGGTCTGCCGCGTCATGGCCTTGTCATGCCGACCGGGAAACAGCGCCGGGCGCGTCTGGTCGGCCATCATCGCAGGTCGGCCAGCCGACAGCCAGCGTGACAGCCAGTCACAGGCCTCCTCGCCCAACGGCACCAGCCGCTCGCGATCGCCCTTGCCGATCACTCTGACCACGCCCTGGCGCAGATTGAGCGCATCGACCCGCAGACCGACCAGTTCACTGATGCGCAATCCCGCGCCATAGAGCACCTCCAGCATGGTACGGTCGCGCAGGCCGATGGCCGTCTCGAGATCCGGCGCCTCCAGCAGGCGCTCGACTTCCTCCTCGTCGAGCGTGCCAGGCAGGCTGGGGATCACGCGGGGAAGGCGCACCTCATGCACGGGATCCGCCTCGATCATGCCCTCGGCCAGTGCCCAGCGATAGAACCGCCGCAACGCAGACAACAGTCGCGCGGTGGAGCGCAGCGCATGCGATTCACGTCGTGAGTCACAGAATGCCTGCACCTGCACAGGGGTCGCCTCCAGCAATGGCGTGGCTTCGCCTCCGGACTCCTGCTGCTCCAGCAACCACCGCTGCCAGCTCTCGAGGTCACTTCGATAGGCACCAAGCGTGTTGTCACTGGCGCCGCGCTCCAGCCACAACGTATCGAGAAATGCCGCGACCAGCGTCTCGTCATCCTTCATGCCTGCTTCCTCCTTCCCGATGCGCGCAACCGACACCTTCCGGCGCGACGACTGCCGAATTCTACCGTGACGCCCTGACGTTGAAATGAATCCGACGGTCACTGCGGCAACTTTCCCTCATCCACAGACACAAAGACCCCGCCATGCGAGGCATGGCGGGGTCTTTGTGTGGCGGAGGAGCAAGTGGCAATTCGCTCCTCCGCCGTACTGCCGAGTTCTGCAGTCAGGGAATGCGGAGCGCTTAGCCCAGCTTTTCCTTGATGCGTGCAGACTTGCCGCTACGCTCACGGAGGTAGTACAGCTTGGCCTGACGGACGTCACCACGACGCTTGACGTCGATGGCAGCAACCTGCGGGCTGTAAGTCTGGAAAGTACGCTCGACGCCCACACCGTGGGAGATCTTGCGGACGGTGAAGGCGGAGTTCAGACCGCGGTTACGCTTGCCGATCACCACGCCTTCGAAGGCCTGCAGACGCTCGCGGGTACCTTCGACGACCTTGACCTGGACGACGATGGTGTCGCCCGGTGCAAAGGCCGGGATTTCCTTGGCCATCTGCTCGTTTTCGATCGCCTGGATCAGTTTGTTCTTGCTGCTCATCGCTAGCTCCAAATTCGTTAGCATCAACCCTGAGGCTGATGTTCGTCATGACCCCGGCACCGCAAACGGCCTTGAACACGGGGATCGACCTTGTGTGTGACGCGCCACGGGGCTCCCGCAAGATGACTCCGGGCCGTGCCGCACCTCCGCCACGGTGGCGGCCTTCTCCTGACGGCGAACGCGAGGTCCGCGAAGGTCAGGCCTTGCCTTTCCGGGCGTGCTGCGCGATGAACTCGTCAAGCAGCTTGCGCTCCTCACGAGTCAACGTGCGGCTCTCCAGCAGATCCGGACGCCTGAGCCAGGTACGTCCCAGAGACTGTTGCAACCGCCAGCGCTTGATCAGGGCATGATTGCCACTGAGCAGCACTTCCGGCACTCGCTTGCCGTCGATGACTTCGGGGCGAGTGTAGTGCGGACAATCGAGCAGGCCGTCGGTGAAGGAATCCTCCTCCGCACTGGCTTCATGCCCGAGTACGCCCGGCACCAGGCGCGCTACCGTATCGATCAGGACCATGGCTGGCAGCTCACCGCCAGACAGGACGTAATCGCCGATCGACCATTCCTCGTCGATCTCCTCTTCCACCACGCGTTCGTCAATGCCTTCATAGCGTCCGGCCACCACGATCAGGCGCTCATTCGTCGCCAGTTCGCGGGCACCGGCCTGATCCAGCTTGCGGCCTTGCGGGGAGAGATAGATCACGCGGGCGTCGTCACCGCCAGCGGCACGGGCGTCACGAATGGCGCCTCGCAGGGTCTCGACCTTCATCAACATGCCGGGACCACCGCCGTAGGGACGATCATCGACCGTACGGTGCCTGTCGGTGGCGTAGTCACGCGGGTTCCAGAAATCGACCTCGAGCAGGCCCTTGTCGACCGCTCGGCCGGTCACGCCACTGGCGGTGATCGCCGTGAACATTTCCGGAAACAGACTTACTACACCAATCCACACAGGCGTCAGCTCTCTGTGCTTTTCATCAGAATTCGGGATCCCAATCGACGCTCATGCGTCCATTGACGAGATCCACATCGCGAACCACCTGATCGGGCAGGTACGGCACGAGCCGTTCCTTCTCATCGATGCTGTCGTCGTTCGGCTTGATCACCAGAACGTCGTTGGCACCGGTTTCCATCAGGGTGTTCACTTGTCCGAGGCGCTGGCCATCCAGCGTCACCACCTCGAGACCTTCCAGTTGATGCCAGTAGTACTCACCCACCTCGAGCTGCGGCAGTTGCTGCTTGGGCAGGAGAATCTCCGCCCCGGCCAGCGCCTGCGCCGCTTCGCGATCGTCGACACCTTCCAGCTGCGCCACCAGACCCTTGCCATGACGACGTGCCTGGGCAAGTCGCGCGGGAATCTGCTTCCCGTCAAGCTTCAGGATCCAGCCGGCATAGTCGAAGATGCCATCGATCGGGCTGGTGTAGGAGTACACCTTGAGCCAGCCTTTCACGCCATAGGGGCTGGTAAGCTTCCCCATGACCACCACATCATCGCCATGCGAGGTGTGTGCGGTCGGCTGCGGGTTGTTCGAGTGAGTAGGCATCCTGGAAATCAAGCCTGCTGCTTGCCAGCTTCCTTGATCAGCTGAGCGACACGGTCAGAGACCTGTGCGCCCTGCTGCTGCCAGTGAGCGATGCGCTCGAGATCGATGCGCAGACGCTCTTCCTGGCCGCGAGCGACCGGGTTGAAGAAGCCGACGCGCTCGATGAAGCGGCCATCACGGGCTGTGCGGGAATCAGCTACAGCCAGGTGGTAGAAGGGACGCTTCTTGGCGCCACCACGTGCCAGACGAATGGTAACCATTGCGTAATCTGTCCTTCGTGTTGAAGTGAAAATCGTGCCACAGAACTCGGCTTCGCATGGAGGGTCCACACGAAGAGGCGACATTCTACGGAAAATGCCAAGCCTTGGAAACCTTTTTCCATGGCCATACGCGCGCCCCGCGACACGAGCCGTGTCACGGGGCGCGATTCGTGACTCTGACGCCACGAAATCCTGTCGGCGAGAACCTCAGAGCCTTGCCGGAGACTCAGCGACGCGGGAAGCGTCCGCCGCCCGGGCCACCCATGCCTCCCATTCCGCCGGGACCGCCCATGCCGCCGGGGCCACCCATGCCACCGGGACCGCCGCCGCCCATCATGCCGGACATGCCACGCATCATCTTCTGCATGCCACCTTTCTTGCCGGCCTTCTTCATCATCTTGGCCATCTGCTTGTGCTGCTTGAGCAGACGATTGAGGTCCGGCACCTGGGTACCGGAGCCCATGCAGATGCGACGCTTGCGCGAGCCATTGATGAGATCCGGGTTGCGACGCTCCTTGGGTGTCATGGAGTTGATCATCGCCTCGAGCTTGCCCAGCTCCTTCTCGCTGGCCTGGCTCTGGGCGACTTCCGCCAGCTGCCCCATGCCCGGCAGCTTGGACATCAGGCTGCCCATGCCACCCATGTTCTTGAGCTGCTGAAGCTGATCGCGGAAGTCCTCGAGATCGAAGCCCGAGCCTTTCTGGACCTTCTTGGCCAGCTGCTCGGCCTTGGTCTTGTCGACGCTGCGCTCGGCTTCCTCGATCAGCGACAGCATGTCGCCCATGCCGAGGATACGCGAGGCGATGCGGTCCGGGTGGAAGGGCTCGAGGGCATCGACCTTCTCCCCCATCCCCATGAACTTGATCGGCTTGCCGGTGATGTGGCGAACGGACAGCGCCGCACCACCACGCGCATCACCATCGGCCTTGGTCAGCACGACACCGGTCAGCGGCAGGGCTTCATGGAAGGCCTTGGCGGTATTGGCGGCATCCTGACCGGTCATCGCATCGACGACGAACAGCGTCTCATCAGGATTGACGCTGCGATGCAGCGCCGCGATCTCGTCCATCATGTCGGCATCGACATGCAGACGGCCGGCGGTATCCACCAGCACCACGTCGTGGAACTGGATACGCGCGTGCTTCATCGCCGCTTCAGCGATGGCGACAGGCTGCTGGGAGGAGTCGGAGGGGAAGAAATCCACCTCGACTTCCCTGGCCAGCGTTTCCAGCTGGTCGATGGCGGCCGGACGATAGACGTCCGCCGAGACCACCAGCACCTTCTTCTTCTCGCGCTCACGCAGATAACGCGCCAGCTTGGCGACGGTGGTCGTCTTGCCCGCACCCTGCAGACCCGCCATCAGAATGACGGCCGGGCTGCCCTTGAGCACCAGACCTTCATTGGCTTCGCCCATGATCGCTTCCAGCTCCTGCTGGACGATCTTGACGAACTGCTGACCCGGCGACAGGCTCTTGGACACTTCCTGACCGACGGCACGCTCGCGCACGCGGTCGATGAAGGCCTTGACCACCGGCAGTGCGACATCCGCCTCAAGCAACGCACGGCGCACTTCACGCAGCGTGTCCTTGATGTTGTCTTCCGTCAGCTTGGCCTGGCCGGTAATCGACTTCAGCGTCTGCGACAGGCGATCACTCAAACTTTGAAACATGGGCCTCTCCGGCTAGGGACGTCTGGGGGCCGCTCGCAGCGGCTCGAGGACAGTGCTGTCCTCGATTCCGGGGGTCACGGCATGACGCCCCAGCGCGTGAATGGTTCATCCTGTGGCGCATTATACGCACAGGGCGGGTCTGTCTCCATGATGGGGACACTCAAGCGCCGACCAAATCCTCTCTCGCCGGGAATTCTCTCCCCGACACGGCTCCGCCAGCCTCCTCAAAGCGCGTGGCGTGGATGCAATCACATGAGTGCATTCGGTATAGTCACATCATATAGGCAGCGTCTCGTACAGGACCTGCCTCCTCGTACATCCTCGGCACCTGGACAACAGCACATGCAGGCTCTGCCCTTTGCCTTTCTGGCCATCATCTTCTATCTCGGCGCCGGCCTGTGGCAGGGCCTGACGCTCATCCGCCGGGTACCGTCCAGACCACGTCTGGTACGCGGCCTGGCACTGGTAGCCGTCGCCTGCCATGCCGTGATCGTCTGGCTCACCATCAGCCATGGCGGCGAGCTGCACCTCGGACTGTTCGAGAGCGCCTCGCTGGTCAGCTGGGCCATCAGCCTGCTGCTGATCCTGGCCAGCATGCTCAAGCCGGTGATTGCCGGCGGTGCTGCCCTCTTCCCCGTGGCGGCCATCTGCGTCCTTGGCGTGATGAATCTTCCCAGCGCCAATACCGAGAATCCACTTTCCGCGGGGCTCATCGCCCACATCCTCACCTCGGTGGCGGCACTGGCCTTCTTCAGCATCTCGGCCATGCAGGCCGGTCTGCTGTCATTGCAGCAGCATGCGCTGAAGAAGCGTCACACCCGCGGCATCGTCCAGGTACTGCCCGCGCTGACCAGCATGGAGCGCGCACTGTTCGAGCTGATCTGGGCCGGAATGATCCTGCTCAGCGTGTCGATTCTCAGCGGCATGATCTACCTCGACAACCTGTTCGCCCAGCACCTCGCGCACAAGACGGTCCTGAGCTTCGGCGCCTGGGTGATCTTCGCCGTGCTGCTGTTCGGCCATCATGTCCTGGGCTGGCGCGGACAGCGCGCGGCGCGCTGGACGCTGGGCGGCTGCCTGGTGCTGGCGCTGGCCTTCTTCGGCACCAAGTTCGCCCTGCAGGTCGTGTTTTCCCACTGAGCGTCGCTGTCGTGACGGGCAGCACCCGCAGCAGCTGGTGCATTGCCGTCACGGCAGCAGTATCATGCGCGTAAATCCGCCACCGAGGACCCTTCACTCTTGAGCGACGACACCCCGCTGGGGCTGCTGTTCGGCCTGCTGGTCATCCTGATCTTCCTGTCTGCCTTCTTCTCGAGCTCCGAGACCGGCATGATGTCGATCAACCGCTATCGCCTGAGCCACCGCGAGAAGAGCGGTGAGCGCGGCGCCAAGCGCGTCACCCGCCTGCTATCTCGCCCGGACCGTCTGATCGGCGTCATCCTGATCGGCAACAACTTCGTCAACAATCTGGCAGCGTCTCTGGCCACCATCATTGCCATCCATTACTTCGGTGATGTCTCCGGCCCTGCCATCTCCACTGCCGTCCTCACCATCGTGGTGCTGATCTTCGCCGAAGTGACGCCCAAGACCATGGCCGCCGTGAATCCCGAGCGTATCGCCTATCCGGCGTCGGTGATTCTCGAACCCATGCTCAAGCTGCTCTATCCGCTGGTCTGGCTGGTCAATGGCATTTCCAATGGCCTGCTGCGCCTGTTCGGCGTTCGCGATGTCAGCGGCGGGGCCGACAGCCTGACCCGTGACGAGCTGCGCACCGTGGTCCACGAGGCTGGCAGCATGATCCCGCGCCGTCACCAGGGCATGCTGCTGTCGATCCTCGACCTCGAGAACGTTACCGTCGATGACATCATGGTGCCGCGTCAGGAAATCTTCGGTATCGACCTCGATGATGATCTCGACATCATTCTCAGTCATATCCGCGCCAGTCAGCACACACGAGTGCCGATCTACAAGGGTGACATCAACAACATCATCGGCATCCTGCACCTGCGCAATGCGGCCCGTTTCCTGTCACTGGACGAGGTCACCAAGGCCTCCATCATCCAGGAGGCCCGCGAGCCCTACTTCATCCCGGAATCCACCCCGCTGCATACCCAGCTGCTCAATTTCCAGAAGCAGAAGCGCCGCATCGGCATCGTGGTCGACGAGTATGGCGATGTGCAGGGGCTGGCGACCTTGGAGGATATCCTCGAGGAGATCGTCGGCGAGTTCACCACCGACGTGGCCGGCACTCATCAGGAAATCCATCCTCAGGACAACGGCAGCTACGTGATCGAGGGTACCGCCAACATCCGCGAGATCAACAAGGCCATCGGCTGGCAGCTGCCGACCGATGGCCCCAAGACGCTCAATGGTCTGATCCTCGAGCACCTGGAATCCTTCCCGGATGCGCCAGCCAGTCTGGCCATCGGCACGACCCGCATCGAGATCCAGCAGGTCAAGGACAACCAGATCACCTCGGCACGCTGTTGGCAGGCCTCGCGCACCACGCGCACCTGATCCAGCGCCTGCAGGGTAACGTTGCAGGGTCATGCGCGAAGGGCCCGCCATCTGGCGGGCCCTTCGCGTTCACGTCCATTGCAATGCGGTGTTGCACGCCACGGGGCGGCCAATGCCGGAGACACACGCTATCCTGTGCCTGCCCGGATCGCCGGATCGCCGGATCGCCGGGCCGCCGGACCACCTTTTCCTGCACTGCCCACTACCCGCAAATGGCCCTCATGACCCAAGCCTCTTCCCCGACGACTGTCCTGCACCACCACCCCGCACGCTTCACGCTGATGCTGGCACTGATGGTGGCGCTCGCGCCTCTGGCGACCGACGCCTATCTACCCGCCATGCCTTCCATGGCAGGCGACTTCGGTGTGGACGAGCATCGCATCGGCCTGACCATCACCATGTTCTTCTTCGGCTACGCGATGGGTCAGCTGGGCGGTGGCCCGCTGTCCGACAGTCTCGGGCGCCGCCCCGTCGCCCTGAGTGGTTTCGTGCTGTTTCTCGTCGCCGGACTCGGTTGCGCACTGACACGAGACTTCCACTGGCTGCTGGTCTGGCGAGTGCTTCAGGGCATCGCCACCGGCATGACCGGCGGTGTCTCGCGCACCGTGGTGAGAGACGTCGCGACCGGCAAGGACGCCGCGCGCCTGATGACCAACGTGACCATGGTACTGATGACGGCGCCACTGATAGCGCCGTCCCTGGGCGCCCTGGTGATCTCGCTGAGCCACTGGACGACGATCTTCTTCACGCTGGGAGTCTACGGGCTGATAGTCGGTCTGATCATCCATCGCTGGCTGCCGGAGACCCACCCCGCCAGCGAGCGCACGCCCTTCAGACCACGCAACGTGCTGCGCAGCTATGGCGACGTCCTCACCACCCGGGGAGTCCCGGGGCACCTGATGCTGATCCTGTGCGGGCCCGGCATCATGTTCACCTTCATCACCAATGCCAGCTACCTGTATCAAGGGCTACTCGGGATGACACCGCCGCAGTTCGCGCTGGCCTTCGGCGCCAATGTGGTCGCGATGTTCGTCGGCAACCGTCTCAATCACCTCGGCCTCAAGCACCTGCGCACGCGCACGCTGGTCAAGCTGGCATTGAGCGTCCAGCTGACCGGCATCACCTGGCTGCTGGGGCTGGGCCTCACTGGCACGATCAGCGCCGCCACCCTGATTCCCGGCATGCTGGTGGTACTTGGCGCAGGCGCCATGATCACCCCCAACGTGATGGCGGACTACCAGTCGCTGTTCACCCGCGGCCACGGGGTCGCCAACGCCATCTCGGGCACCGCGCTCTTCCTGGGCGGCGGACTCTACGGTGCGATTGCCAGCCTGTGGCTGAACGGCTCCAACATGCTGCCGGTACCGCTGGTCATGCTTGCCGCATGCCTGGTGGGCGGCATCGGCTTCTGGGTCACCCGCCACACCGCGCCATCCAATCAGCCTGCCGCCCACGGCAGCAGCTCCAGCGCCGCCGCGTAAGCGCCATCACTGTCCGCAGAACGTGAACCGCTTACGCAAAGACGCCGCCCGTGAAGCCACGGACGGCGTCTTTTTTTCAGGGAACGCTCTCGCGCTCACCACGTGAGGGGGCTGCCACCCTCGGCCAGAGCAGCTTCACCCCGTCATTGGCAGTCCGCCAGGCGTGTCGCCTTGCGATGCAGATCGCGCACGGCCTCTTCCAGCTCCGCAGCCTTGACGTTCTCCGGCGCGAAGGTGCGACCGACGCACAACTCCACCCGACCACGCAGGCGACGCGGCCACTTGGCAAAGGCCGGCCCGCCGCCGTGGGAGAACCACGACCCCCACAGCCCCCCCAGAGCCATCGGGATCACCGGCGCCGGATCACGCGCGAGGATCAGCTCCAGCCCACGCCGGAAGCGTCCCACTTCCCCATCTCGCGTCAGCTTGCCTTCCGGGAAGATCATGACCACCTCGCCATCGCGCAGCGCCTTGCCGACCTCTTCCAGTGAACGACGCACACCGGCGGGGTCCTTGCGCGAGGAATCCACCGGAATGGCCCCCGCAATGCGGAAGAACCATTTCAGCCAGGGAGAGTGATAGATCTCGGCATCCATCAGAAACCGCAATGGGCGCGGGCTGGCGCCGCCGAGTATCAGCGCATCCATGAAGCTGACGTGGTTGCACACCACCAGTGCCGCGCCTTCCGCCGGTATCCGCCAGCGCCCCTTGAGGTGCAGCCGATACATCAGGTGAATGAGGATGAAGATGATCAGCCGCAGGAAGGGCCGCGGGTCACGCAGCATGCAGATCACCGCGATCAATCCGCTGATCAAGGACAGCAACAGCAGGAAGTCCGGAATATCACGCCCCATCACGCCCAGCACCAGAATGCCGGCACCGGCCGAGAGCACCATCAGCAAGGCATTGAGCACATTGTTGGCCGCGATCATGCGCGCGCGATGGTCCTCGGGGCTGCGCAGCTGCAACAGCGTGTAGAGCGGCACGATATACAGGCCGCCGCCGAAGCCGATGACGCCGAGATCCAGCCACATGCGCCAGAATCCGGCGATGCCCAGCAGCTCGATCAGCGGCGTGGCCATCTGGGCCTCAGCCAGCGCCGGGCGCAAGGCAAGGTCCAGCCCGCCGGCAAAGATGATCAGCGCCCCGAAGGGCACAAGCCCTGTCTCGAGTCGTCCGCGCGAGACACGCTCACAGGCCAGCGACCCCAGGCCAATGCCGATGGCAAAGGCCGCCAGCAGGGCCGATGTCGCCCCTTCGGCCCCATGGACGATATCCCGCGCATACGCCGGCAATTGCGTCAGATAGCTCGCGCCGAGGAACCAGAACGCACTGATGCCGAGCAGCGCCCAGCGTAGCCGACGATTGCTCAGCCCCTCGCGCATCACCGCCACGCTGCCGGACAGCGGCCGCCAGGGCACCGGCCCCGGAGAAGCGGAAGGCGCCGGCGGAATGCGCATGGCAGCCAGTACGCCAAGCACCGCCAGCGACACCAGCGATGCCGACAGCGCCCAGCGCGCCAGCTCACCGCCCAGCGCCATCAAGGCCGCGGCCGCCAGGGTACCGATCAGAATGGCGAGGAAGGTGCCCAGTTCGACCCAGGCATTGCCACTGACCAGCTCATCGGCCTTGAGATGCTGAGGCAGGATGGCGTACTTGACCGGGCCGAACAGCGCGGACTGGGTGCCCATCATGAACAGCAGCGCCAGCAAGAGCTCCCAGGCCTCGAAGATCAAGGCACCCGCCGCCACGCTCATGGTGGCAAGCTCCAGCCACTTGAGCCTGACGATCAGCCGCTGCTTGTCGAGGCGGTCCGCCAGCAGGCCGCCCCAGGCGGAAAACAGCAGAAAAGGCAGGATGAACAACCCGGCGGCCAGATTGTTGACGACGCCGGTGTCCCAACCGCGCTGCTCGATGACCACGAAGGTCAGCAGCAGCAGCAGCGCGTTCTTGAAGAGATTGTCATTGAAGGCCCCGAGGGCCTGGGTCCAGAAGAAGGGGGCAAAGCGTGGCCGCCGCAGAAGGTCTCGACTCATCGCCCTGCTTCCGTGGCATCCCCCGAGCCTGCAGCCTCGCTGCGCACCTTGAGCCCCGCCAGCATGGTATCCAGCAGCTGGTCGAGCAGTTCCGTGACTTCCAGCGGCTGTCCTTGCCACAGACCCAGGCGTTCATTCATGCCCAGCTGGACCAGGCCATGCACGCTGCCCCACAGGGTTCGCGCCATGCGCTTGGCTTCCACTGACTCCACCTTGGGAGCGTACTCGACCAGAGCCAGCTCCACTCGCTCGAACAAGCCTTCGATCATGGCGTTCTGACGCTGATCCAGCTCCCCTTCCTGAGCCAGCGGGAAATCGAACAGCAGCTGCCAGCGATAGGGGTCGCGCTGGGCAAAGCCCCAATAGGCTCGCGCCAATGCCTTGAGACGCTGGGAGGGGCTCGGGGTCTCCTGCCCGGCAATCGCATCGCGCAGACGGTCCAGGGTCGTCAGATTGACGTGCTGGAGCAGGTTGCCAAAACTGCCGTAGAGCTTGAGCAGGGTACTGGGGGCGCAACCGACTTCGCGAGCCAGGTTGCGCAAGGACAAGGCGTGAACGGGCTGCTGCTTGAGCCATTCATCGCATGTCTCCATTACCCGCGCATGCAGCGCTTCCGGTGCATGCTGACGTGGACGGGCCATCGAATTCCTCTGGTGCTGAGATGCGTTACCGCGCAGCGAATCTGGCGCGGTGTGTGTCCGGACTGCGCGGGTTGGCAGAAAGAGTCACGATGCCTGAGCATCCTGCTCTTGAAGCGCCCCGTGTCAGCCATTGAATCGAACAGTGTTTCCGTCCAGCATATCGAGACTGAGCACAAACGCAAGCGCCACCAAGGTGTGGCATGCTGGCGACTGCCGCGTGCAGCGGGGCTCTCGCGCTCATGATTGGGCAATGCGTCGCCCTGCATGTTCCCCCCTGCCCTTCATCTCAAAGGATTTCCGTGGCCGGACGCCTGTACCTTCCCCCGTTTCCCGAAGACCTGCCGCCCAGTGAACTGTTCGGATCACTCGCGACGCCTGCCTTCACGCGTCAGCTGCGGGAGGAGCGCCTGGTGAGCGCCAATCGCGCTCCGCGCCTGCCGGTCTCGATGCTGCGCCTGGAAGGCCCGAGGCTTCGCCAGGTGCCAGCGCTCTGGGGGCTGACGCCCAGCTGGCTGGAGGTCATGGACCACGCGCCCCACGTGGCGCGCGCCGAGTCGCTGGAAACGCGACGCATGTTCCGCGAATCCTTTACCAGTCAACGGGCACTGATTCCCGTCGGTGGGGTCTATGTCTGGAAGGAACAGCCGCGCATGAAGCAGCCCTTTCTGGTCACGCACGCCACCCGCGCTCCGCTGTTGCTCGCCGCGCTGTGGACCCGCCACTTCAGCCCCCCGCTGATGGAAGGACTGCCCCCCGAGGGGCGCGACAGCTTCGCCTTGATCAGCGTGGCGTGCGCGGGTGTCACCGCACGTCTGACCGACCGCATGCCGGCGGTGATCGCACCGCATCAGGTGCGGGAATGGCTGAGCGCCGATACCCCGCTGGAGAGGGTACGTGCCATGCTGACACCGGACGCCAGCCTCGCGGCCTTCCCCGTCGCTCGCCGGGTCAATGATCCCGCGCACCAGGAATGGAGCGTCGCGCACCCCACCGGCCCGATGCTGAGCTGAGAGACGCCACTCGGCGCCCGGACAGCATGCTCAGATCGGGAACGCTGAATCCAGGCCGGTCAGACACGCGTATCGCTAGAAGGGGAGCACATCCTCGGACCTGCGCTGCTCGTGAGGCGTTGCTGATCTACCTGCGCGCTTGCGACGCATGAATCGCCCTTATCGAACCACCATGCCAGTGTCATCGGTGCCGTGAACCAGGAGAGAAGATGTCCTTGCCATCAGGATTCCGTCCGCTCGCTTTGAGCGCTGCCATTGCCGCCATCGTCATCACCGGCCTGTCGCCCGGCGTCAGCCTGGCCGATTCCTCCACGCCCCCCGCACCGTCCTCCATGACGTCAGCCACCTCGGCCTCTGCCATCACCCAGGCAGGCCCGGTGATCAAGAGCGCCAATGACCAGCGCGACTATCGCAGCCTGACGCTCGACAATGGCCTCAAGGTGCTGCTGGTGAGCGACCCGGCGGCTGACAAGGCTGCCGCTGCCATGGACGTGGAGGTGGGCAGCGCCCAGGACCCCGATGACGTTCCCGGACTTGCTCACTTCCTCGAGCATATGCTGTTCCTCGGCACCGATCGTTATCCAGAGCCTGATGCCTATCAGGAATTCATCACCCGTCACGGCGGGCAGCACAACGCCTTCACCGCCAGCCAGGACACCAACTACTTCTTCGATATCGCACCGGATGCCTTCGCCGAGGCCCTGCCGCGCTTTGCCCGCTTCTTCGTCGCACCACAGTTCAATGCCGACTACGTCGACCGCGAGCGTCATGCCGTGCATTCCGAATATCAGGCACGCCTGCAGGATGACGGGCGGCGCGTGAATGAGGCTGTCGAGCAGGCACTCAATCCAGATCACCCCTTCAACCGCTTCAGCGTCGGCAGCCTCGAGACACTCAAGGACAGCGAGGCCGGCAGCCTGCGCCAACGCCTGGTGGACTTCTATCAGGCGCATTACGGCGCCGGCGTGATGCGCCTCACCCTGGTCGGCCCCCAATCGCTGGATACGCTGGAGTCACTGACGCGCCACAACTTCTCCGATGTCCCGAATCGCGAGCTCTCACGGCCACAGATCGACGCGCCGCTGGTCACTGCCGATGAGCTGCCCGCACGCGTGGAGGTCAAGGCACTCAAGCAGGAGCGCGAGCTCGACTTCATGTTCCCCATCGAGGACCCCGTCGCGCAGTATCGCGTCAAACCGGTCAGCTATCTTGCCAACCTCATCGGACATGAAGGGGAAGGCAGCCTGCTGGCGGTGCTCAAGGACAAGGGCTGGGCGGATGGGCTCTCGGCCGGCGGCGGCCCGAGCGATGGCGAGAATGCCCTGCTCAGCATCAATGTCACCCTGACGCCCGAAGGCGCCCGGCACCAGCCGGAAATCCGCGCCGCGCTGTTCGACTATCTGGCATTGATTCGCCAGCAGGGCTTGAAGGAGTGGCGCTACAAGGAGCAGGCGGCGCTGGGCGAGCAGGAATTCCGCTTCCAGCAGCGCAGCTCTCCCGTGGACCTGGCCAGCAGCCTGGCCATGATGATGACGCGCTATCCGGTCAAGGATGTGCTGGCCGCGCCCTACCTGATGCAGGACTATGACGCCGAGCTGATCGAGTCGACCCTTGATCGCCTGACGCCAGAGAATCTGCTGGAGGTCTACTCCGGCCCTGATGTCACGGGAGAGCAACAGGGCAAATGGTTCAAGGCGCCCTATACCCTGACGCGCCTCACGGACGATGCCGTCGCCCGTGCCGGAGACGATCCCTCGCTGGCCGCCCGGCTTGCCCTTCCGGCTCCCAACCCTTATCTGGCCAGCGACTTTCAGGTCCTGAATCTGCCCGATGCGCCGCCACGTCAGCTGATCGACGAGCCCGGTGCCGAACTCTGGTATCAGGGTGATGACAGTTTCGGGGTCCCGAAGGCCGAGTGGCGCTTCGGGCTGCTCAACCCCGCCGTGAGTGCCTCGGTCGAGGATGAAGTCATGAGTCGCGTATTGGCGGCATGGCTGAACGACAGCCTG
Source organism: Cobetia marina (assembly GCF_001720485.1). Taxonomy (GTDB): domain Bacteria; phylum Pseudomonadota; class Gammaproteobacteria; order Pseudomonadales; family Halomonadaceae; genus Cobetia; species Cobetia marina. The sequence continues at coordinate 275,429 of NZ_CP017114.1, read as the reverse complement.
AATGCCCGCCTGTACCCGGCACGTCTGGCCGGACAGGATGCTCTGGCCTATGCCCATGGCCGCGGCATCACGCTGCAGTTCAGTGGCTGGCGCGACGGCCAGCAGCCGGAAATGCGCGAGGTGCTGGATCAACTGGTCAATGGTGACATCGACTCTCAACGACTGGCACGCATCACGCAGCGCATGACACGCAGCCTGAGCAATCGCGCCCAGGCGCCCCTGTATACGCAGCTGGGCCGCAGTCTCAGTGAAGCGCTGGTCGGCCAGCCCACCACCGTCTCGCAGCAGCAGGACGTGCTGGCGCAGGTCACCAGCGAACGTCTGGACGCCTTCCGCAAGCGCTTCCTGGCACGCCTGCATGTCCAGGCCATGGTGACAGGCAACCTGAGCGACACTCAGGCACGCGAGACCGGTCAGCTGGTGATCAATGGCCTGGCCCCCCGCGTCACGCGCGACGGCATCCCGGAGCTTGCCATCCACCGGGTGGACCAGCCCCTCGCGTTGCGACCGGAGAGCTCACGCGGTGATGCCGGCGCACTGCGCTACCTGCAGGGCAAGGATCGCACGCTCGAGAGTCAGGCCAGTCTGGCCGTGCTGGGCCAGCTGATCGAAGCCCCGTTCTACAGCCGGCTGCGCACCGATGAGCAACTGGGCTACATCGTCTCGGCCAGCTACTCCCCCATGCTGGATGCCCCGGGCCTGAGCCTGCTGGTCCAGTCGCCTTCCAAGGACAGCAAGACCCTGTTCTCGCGCATGGATGCCTTCTTCACGACCTTCGATGAGCGCATCACGGCGCTGGATGAGGCCACGCTCGCCAGCTATCGCAGTGCAGTGATCGATGGTCTCGAGCAGAAGCCGCGCCGCCTCTCCGAGCTTGCATCACGCAACTGGAGCGAACTGAGCTTCGGCTGGACCGACTTTGATCGCCGCCAGCAGCTGATCCACGCCGTGGAGCAGGTCAGCGTCCAGGATATCCGTGACGCCTGGCAGCAGGTGACTCAGGCGGCGCCGCTGGAACTGGCCTTTGATCCCGAGATCCCCAGCGACTTCGATCAGCGCCTGCCGACGCTCGCGCTCCCCCTGTTGCCGGAGGCGCCACGTGCCGAGCACGGTGCCACCACCGCCGCTCCCTCGGCGCAACCTGCGGGCAATGCCAAGCATTGATCGCGCCACGCGTACATGCCCGACGGCCAGGCGGGTCAGTCAGAACGCTTCCGTGAGGGACGGAGCCGTGAAGTGAAGAGCAGATCAGAGACGAGTGGAGCGTCAGTTTTTTCCGAGAGATGAACGACACGACCCCGGCGAATTCGCCGGGGTCGTGTCGTTGTGGCTGCGAGAATTTCGAGAATCAGCCAAAGGCCTGTGGCGGCATGATGCCTTCCACATACATCGCCAGTTCTTCCAGAATCTGCACGCGCGCCGAATCCTGCTCGTTCTGGGCCAGACGCTGGATCTCGCTGACGAAGCCCTTCACGGTCAGGCTGGCGACCTGCTCGTCATTCATGCGCTCCCAGCGCCACTGCTCCCAGCGCTCCCGCTCGGCTGAATCAAGCGTGTAGCCGTAGCTGCGTGCGCGGTAGCGGAACAGCATCTCCTCGAGTCGCCCATCCTGGAAGGCGAAGGGCGTGTCATCCAGCGCCTCGGGGTGAGAGGCACGCACGCGCTCCATCTCCTTGCGGTCCGCGGGCGAGAAGAAGCCTCCCGAATAGAGCATCAGGTCCGGGTCAGCCGGGCCGGCCGGCGGCGTCTCGGCAAACACCTGGGCGACCTTCACTCCGACCCCCGCATTGTCCTTGAGCCACTTCCAGTGCTCACGACATCGTGCAGGGTCGAGCTTGAGGCGCGCGACGATCTCGCCGTATTCCCCCTGGTGAGGGCCGGAGACATCCTTGAGCGCCGTCGCCGGCATCAGCACCGGACTCTTGTTGAGATGAATGACCTTGAGGGGGATGCGCTCCTCACCTTCCGCCAGGTCATCCGCACTGGCGAACACCCGCGCCCGAATCTCCTCGGGAGTGAGATCCATCAGCGGTGCCGGGTCCACCGACAGGTCATAGACGATGACGCCATTGGCATTGGAGGGGTGCTCCGCCAGCGGCACCACCAGCGCACCGCATGCTCGCGAGGCCGGATAGCGACGTGAGATGTGCAGCATCGGCTTGCGCGCACCGATGTCCAGCAGGCTGGCGACATGACGCTTGTTGCGCAGCTTGAGCAGATACTCGAACAGCCGGGCATTGCGTGACTTGAGCAGACGCGCCAGGGCGATGGTGGCCCGCACATCGACCAGGGCATCGTGCGCGCCGGCATGCTCGATGCCATTGGCGGCCGTCAAATCTTCCAGACGGAAGCTGGGGGCTCCGTCCTCGCGCCGGGGCCACTCGATCCCCTCGGGGCGCAGCGCATGGAAGGCACGCACCACATCGATCAGGTCCCAGCGCGAATTGCCGTTCTGCCACTCACGCCCGTAGGGGTCGAGGAAGTTGCGATAGAACAGGTGACGGCTGACTTCATCATCGAAACGCAGGCTGTTGTAGCCCACCGAGCAGGTGCCCGGCACGCTCATCTCGTCGTTGATGCGCCCGGCGAACTCGGCCTCCGGCAGGCCGCGACGCTCGGCCTGCTGCGGCGTGATCCCCGTGATCAGGCATGCCATCGGATGAGGCAGGAAGTCGTCAGCGGGCTTGCAGAAGAGCGTCAGCGGCTCACCGATCTCGTTGAGCTCCGCATCAGTACGAATGGCGGCAAACTGCGATGGACGGTCGCGGCGCGGGTCGGCGCCGAAGGTCTCGTAGTCGTGCCACAGGAAGGTGGGCTCTGCCACAGGAAATCTCCACGCGGACGGTCAGAAAATGCACATGCCAGAACACCGCGCCCGAGGGGGGCGATGTTCTGGCAGGAAAGTCGTACGAATCAGCGGTTGTCGAGTCTGCTCATGCCTCGCCGGGGCGCGGCAGAGTGACGTTCAGCTCGAGCACCGAACAATCATCCTCGCGGTCCAGCGAGATGTTGATGGCATCCTGATCGACCTGAACGTACTTGCGAATCACCTCCAGCAGCTCACGCTCCAGCATCGGCATGTAGTCCGGCTGGTCACGCTGACTGCGCTGGTGAGCCACGATGATCTGCAGCCGCTCCTTGGCGACATTGGCCGTCTTCTTGCGCTCTCGCTTCAGAAAATCCAGTAATTTCACTTGCGCCCCCCTCCAAACATTCTGGCCAGCAGACCGCGCTTCTCGACTTCATGGAAGCGCAGCTGGACTTCCTCGCCCAACAGGCGGGAAACGCAGTCCACATAGGCCTGACCAGCATCGCTCTTCTGGTCGTGGGTCACCGGCACCCCCTGGTTGGAGGCGCGCAGCACGGCCTCCGACTCGGGAATCAGGCCGATCAGCGGGATCGACAGGATTTCCTGGATGTCCGTCAGATTCAGCATGTCACCCCCGGTCACGCGCGCCGGATGGTAGCGGGTGATCAACAGGTGTTCGCGCACCGGAGAATCGCCGCTCTCGGCACGGCGTGTCTTGGAAGACAGCAGACCGATGATGCGATCGGAATCGCGCACCGAGCTGACTTCCGGGTTGGTGACCACCACCGCTTCATCCGCGAAGTACATCGCCAGCTGGGCACCGCGCTCGATACCGGCCGGGGAGTCACAGATGACGTAGTCAAATTCTTCCCGCAGGCTTTCGAGCACCTTCTCGACGCCTTCCAGCGTCAGCGCATCCTTGTCACGGGTCTGGGAGGCCGGAAGGATATGCAGGTTGTCGATGCGCTTGTCGCGGATCAGCGCCTGCTTGAGATTGGCCTCGCCCTGGATGACGTTGACGAGGTCGTAGACCACGCGCCGCTCGCAACCCATGATCAGATCCAGGTTGCGCAGACCCACATCGAAATCGATCACGACGGTCTTGTTGCCGCGCAGAGCCAGTCCGGTGGCAATGGCGGCGGCGCTGGTCGTCTTGCCGACTCCGCCCTTGCCTGACGTCACTACGATAATCTTGGCCAAAGGTATCTTCCTTGCTGAGAGTCCCCCGTGAAACGGGGATCACCGGTAAATATTGGATATCGTTCGAGGCACGCCGGCATCACTCAACCGAGGCGTGCGATACAAAGCTGGTCGTGTTCGAGCACGACTTCGACACTGGCACCCAGCAGACGGTTGTCGATGTCGTCCAGCCGCTTGTAGGTTCCCGCTACCGAAAGCAGCTCGGCATGCAGTTCCTTGCAGTAGATGCTGGCATTGCGATCGCCATGGATACCGGCCAGCGCCCGGCCGCGCAGGGCGCCATAGATGTGCACGCTGCCGGCGGCCAGAATCTCGGCACCGGCATTCACGGCACCGATGATCACCAGATCACCCTCTGGCGCGCTGACCTGCTGCCCTGAGCGCACGGTACCACGGTAAACCTTGCTGGCATGGGCCGGCACCTCAACGACCGCGGCTTTTTCGTCCGCGACAGTCGCCTCTGGCTCGTCGGCGGGAGTCGCTTTCGCCTCAGGCTCGACAGTCGTGACCGGCGGCACGGACTCCAGCGTCCGGCCGCGATTTTCCTGGGGCGGGAACCACCCGAGACCCAATGCCCAGGCAGACTGGCGCACCGGGTCGCCACCACCGCGCACCGCCACCGGCAACAGCTTGTGGCCGCGACACACGGCGCAGATACGCTCCAGCGCCAGGTGCGGCTCGTCGAGCTTCTCGACGCTCAACACCACCGGCGTGTGCTGAAAGAAGGCGGGGGACTGGCTGAGTTTGCTGACCAGTTGGGCACGGATCTGCTCCGGGTCTCCACTGACCAGTTCCATGACCGTCATCGGCAGCATACCGCCTTTGAAGGTGAAGGCCTGGGAGGCCCTGTCCGTACTGAGACTCATGACCTGACTCCGGGTTGCGTGAGGGAAGTGACACCCTCCGACACTCGTGAAAGAAGCTCGTGACGCTCGTGACATCCCTGGGATGGCATCCCGAAGCAGAAGGCCATCTGCCCGGCAGGCAGGTACCTGCCCGACGACTCATGCGGTGAAACGCCGAGGCCGGGCGCCCCATCTCCCCGCGACGCAGTGCGACTTCCGCAGGAAGCGAGCTTCGTGATGACGTATCACCCGAGCGAGGAATGGCCTTTCATGAACCATCGCTCTGCTGAACAAAGCTATGTGAGCTGACACGGCGCTGCAACTGATGATACGGCCAGCAGTCCACACTGTCAGGTGTCGCGAGGCCACGACGCACGAAAGAGTCATCTCGTGATGACCTGACTCATCCCGCGCGAAGGCGCTCGGCAGACACTCTCCCCCGGTTTCCCTGCACCGATGGGCGCGTGAGACCACACAACATGGCCTCGTGACTGATAAGATAGCGGGGTGACGAAATTCATGCGCCGTCACCCCGGTTCACCGACAGACCCGAGTGTCCTGGTCCTGTCCGAGTGACTGGCCGCTGTTGCGCCCCTCTATTTTTTTGCCTGGATAACCGCTCTCTCATGACCGGACTGCTTTCCCGCCTCACTGGCCGCCTGTTCGCCCCTCGCTGGCAGCATGCCAACCCGACCATTCGCTCCGCTGCCGCGGCCCAGCTGGACCCTGAAACGCCGGATCAGCGCCAGATACTCGAGTCTCTGATTCTCGAGGACCCTGCGCTTGAGGTGCGTCATGCCGCTCTGGCACGCATGGCGACACCGGAGCGACTGCTGCCGCTGCTGGACCGGGCCGACGGGCTGGTACGCGAGCGACTCGTCGAGCTGCTGAGCGGTGGTCAGGATGCCCCCTCTCTGCTGGATCGCGAACAGCTGGTCGCACGCCTCGATGACAATGAGCTGCTGGCCGCCATCGCGGCGCGCGGGGACAATCAACAGTTGCGTCTGGTCGCGCTGGAACGTCTCACCGATGAAGCCGCCCTGATCCATCAGGCCTGCCACAACAGCATCGCGGCGGTGCGCCATGCCGCCGCCGCTCGCATCACCAGTCAGGACGGGCTGGAGCAGCTGGTGCGCGGCGCCAGACGCGATCGTCACGTCCAGCGTCAGGCCCGCGACACGCTCGCCCAGCGCCGCGCGGATGCCCAGCAGGCAGACGCTCTCAATGCCAGCCGTGACAACCTGCTGGGTCAGATGGAGAAGCTGCCGCGTCAGGCCTGGGAAGACAGCGTGCCATCACGCTATCGCTCGCTGCTGCGAGAGTGGGAGCGACTGCCGGCCGCCGACCACGACGTCCAGCAGCGTTTCGAGGAAGCGCGTCTGCAGGCGTACAAGGTCATCAGCGATCACGAAGCCCGTGAACAGGCCATCCGTGAGCATGAACGCCTGAGCGCCAACCTGAGCACCCACCTGGAAGAGATCCTCACGGCCCTGCACCAGGCGCGCGCGGACCTCCTCAGTCGCGAGTGCGTCAATGATCACGACTTCGCCAGCCTTCAGGCTCAGCGTCGTCTGCAAGGCGAACGCTGGCGCGAGCTGACCGACCAGTTCTCGGCCCCTGCCGAGCTGCTCGAACGTCATCAGCGCCTGCAGCAACAGCTGCAGGACCCGCTCGATGCCTGGTATCGCCATCAGCTGTGCCAGGGCGAGATGGACGCGGCGCTGGTCGACAATGACCTGGAACAGATGGCACGTCTCGAGCGCGAGATCGCCTGGCCAGCGGAGCTGCCGCTCACCAGAACGCTGCATGCCGTGCGCCAGGCGCTGGAGGCAGCTGCACCGCCGGCGACGACCGATGAAGAGAGTGCCGACGAGGCCGCCGCGACCGATGAGCCCGCCACGGACAGCAGCGACAAGCCCAGAACGCTTAATCTGGAAGCCATCAGCGCCGAACTGGATCAGCTGGACACCTACCTGGAAGCCGGCAAGCTCAAGCCCGCCAGTCGCCTGCATCGTTCACTGCGCGACCGCACCGAAGGCCAGCTCGACAGCGAGCGTCAGACGCGCCTTCGTCAATTGGGCGCTCGCGTCGCGGAGCTGCGTGACTGGCAGAACTTCGTCGCCGCTCCCAAGCGTGAACAGCTGCTGGAAGCCATCACCACATTGGCCGAGCGCGAGGACCTCAGTGATGAGCAGCGCGACCGCCAGCATCAGCAACTGATTCAGCAGTGGCGCAGCCTGGGCGATGCCGCTGCCAGCCGTGAGTCCAGCCAGTCCTTCCGCAGCGCCTCGGACAGCATCAAGCAACAGCTGCAGGATTACCGCGAAGCGCGCAAGCAGGCACGCGAGCACAACCTTGCCATGCGTGAGGCGCTCTGTGAGCAGCTGGAATCGCTCAATGGACACGCCATGGGCGATGCGGACCCGGACGCCCTGCGCCAGATCCGCGACCGCGCACGCGAAGAGTGGCGCCGTCACACTCCGGTACCGGCAGGCCCGGGCCGCCAGCTGTCGCATCGCTTCGGTGAAGCGCTGACCGCGCTGCAAGGCTTGATCGACCAGCGCGCCGGCGAGATCGCCGCGGCCAAGCAGGCATTGGTGGACGCCGCCGAAGCGCTGGCCGATGAAGACGCTCCGGCACGTGCGCGCGCCGAGCAGGCCAAGGCACTGCAGACTCGCTGGCGGGAACTGGGCCGTGCCCCCAAGGGCGAGGAGCAACGCCTGTGGTCTGCCTTCCGCGCCGCCTGCGACCGCATCTTCGCCGCACGTGATCAGGACCGTGAAGCGCGTGACACGCGCGAGCAGGTCCGCCTCGAACAATGGCAGGCTCTGATCGAGCGCCTCGATAGCTGGGAACCGACGACCCTGGAAGACGCCGCCCAGCTGGACGACGCCCTCAAGGAAGCCGACGCGCTGGGTGCCCTGCCGCGTGGCAAGCGCGGTGACGGCATGCGTCGGCGCTGGAATGGCATTCTCAAGCGTCGCGAACAGCGCCTGGATGAACTCCATGCCCAGCAGCTGCGCCAGGAATGGCAGCAGTGGCGCGACCTGCTGGAGCAACATGCCGTCGCCGATGCCAGTGCACGCCAGGGCAATATCGAGGATGTCGAACTCCCCGAGTCATCGGCGTTCGACGATGCCAGCCGCCAGGCCAATGCCGCGCGCAACCAGATGCGCCGTGCCGAGCCGGTCAGCGCCAACGCCGCCAATGAGCGCCTCGCGGAGCTGCGTGTCCATCTGGCGATCCTGTTCGAGGCGCCGCTAGGTGCGGAAGACGAATCGCGGCGCCTGACCGTTCAGGTGGCCCGCATCAATCAGCAACTGGGCGAGCGCCTTGAGCGTGATGAGGAACTCGACGAGGTGCTGGATGCGCTGCTGGCCAATGGTCCGCTGGACTGGGAAGCCTGGCAGGCCGAGTTGCCGCGCTTCGATGCCCTGTTCAACCACTGACGGCGTCGGGTCGGCATAGACAGTCAGCTGACCGGCACCCTACGACGACGAAGCCCCCGTCTCGAGAGAGACGGGGGCTTCGTGGTGTTCACGACAGGAAAAGTGCGCTTGCCCCTCTCCTGTCAGATCCTGGTTCCTGTGAGTGCGCTCTGCGGCCTCTTGTACGCTTGATGGCCTCTTCCGCCCTGCCGGGTTCTGCCACCCTGCGGGTACGTCGCGAGACGCCGGGGCGCATGAGCACGAACGGACATCAGCCCATGAACTGGCCACCATTGATGTCCAGATTGGCACCGGTGATGAAACCGGATTTCTCGTCCGCGAGGAATGCCACCGCGCGAGCGATCTCGTCCGGCTGACCATAACGCTTGACCGGAATCGTCTCGCGGATGGATTCACGAATCTCTTCCGGAATCTTCATGATCATGTCGGTGGCGATATAGCCCGGCGACAGAGTATTGACGGTGATGCCCTTGGTCGCGGTTTCCTGTGCCAGCGCCATGGTCAGACCATGCATGCCCGCCTTGGCGGCCGAGTAGTTCACCTGACCGAACTGGCCCTTGCGGCCGTTGATGGAGGAAATGTTCACGATGCGGCCGTACTTGTGCTCCAGCATGTCATTGATGACGGCACGGCAGGTATTGAAGACGCTATCGAGGTTGCAGTTGATGACTTCGCGCCACTGCTCGTAGCTCATCTTGCGCATGGAGGTATCACGCGTGATCCCTGCGCAGTTGACGAGCACGGCCACCGGCCCGAAGCGCTCGCGAATTTCATTGACGCCTGCCTGACAGGCTTCGAAGTTGTCCAGTTCGATACCGGAAAGCGCGATGTTCTCGAACCCGGCAGCACGCTGTTCCTGCAACCAGCCTTCTGCCTTTTCCTTGTTCCTGTAACCGGCAATCACCTGGTACCCCTGGCTCGCCAGCTCACGACAGATGGCGGAACCGATGCCACCGGTGCCACCGGTGACCCATGCAACGGGTGCTGTTTGCGTCATGTTATTGTCTCTCCCTGTTCCTGGAACGTCCTGTGCCCGCAAGGGAGCACAGCATGGCATTTCGCCGTTGATCGCTCATCGACTGGCTGGCGATCTTCCGGTAACGACAAACACTGACAGGCGTCTCTGACAGCATGGCGACAACCGTGCGCTCGGTGAAGACTGTCACCGCCCTGCGCGAGGCGTGTCACTCTCAGTATGGACAGGATTCCCACGGAAAGTATGTAGCAGATCTCTCACATTGATTGAGGTCAATTCCATCACCCTCGCTCCCCCCCCATCGCCTGGCCGCCTCAGGAAAGTCTTCCGGCTGATTACGGGATAACGGTTGACTCAGCACTGTATATCCTTATACTACGCCCCACGTTGATGCGGGGTGGAGCAGTCTGGTAGCTCGTCGGGCTCATAACCCGAAGGTCATCGGTTCAAATCCGGTCCCCGCTACCAGCAAGCGCCAGCAGTTTCGGCACTTGGGAAACAACGTGATGTTGCGGGATGGAGCAGTCTGGTAGCTCGTCGGGCTCATAACCCGAAGGTCATCGGTTCAAATCCGGTTCCCGCTACCAACCTCTGATGCGTCAGAGTTGGAGCAAAGGCAGTACCCAGTGTTGCGGGGTGGAGCAGTCTGGTAGCTCGTCGGGCTCATAACCCGAAGGTCATCGGTTCAAATCCGGTCCCCGCTACCAAGAATTCGAAAGGCCTGATGCCCTGCATCAGGCCTTTTTCGTATGCGTGACATTCCTGTGCGAGGATATCGACGAGGCCAGCGCCCGGCCCTTGTTCCTCCCATTCTCCACGCCCATCACCTTCACACTCATCACCTTCACACTCATCACGTCAGTCTCGAAGGAGTGCCTGCATGCGCCACTGGCTGGTCAAGACCGAACCCGACGCCTTCTCGCTGGAAGACCTGCGCCGCGAGTCGCCGGCACTCTGGGATGGCGTGCGCAACTATCAGGCGCGCAACTTCCTGCGCGAGATGCAGCTCGGGGATGTCGTGCTCATCCAGCACTCCAGCTGCAAGGTACCTGCAGTGGTCGGGCTGGCCGTGGTCAGCGAGCTCGCCCTGCCGGACCCGACAGCCAGCGACCCCGAGCACAAGGGCTTCGACCCTCGCCAGATGGCGGACCTCGAGGCCGGCAAGACGCCGCGCTGGGTCGCTCCGCGCCTGCGCTATCTGCGTTCGCTGCGCAGTGCACTTCCCATCGCGCGCCTGAAGGCGAAGCCCGAGCTGGCCGACAGTCACCTGGTCCGCCGTGCCCGCCTTTCCGTCATGCCATTGAGCGAGGACGAGATCCAATGCATCGCCCGCCTGGCCGGGGACGACCTCAAGCCTTGAGACCCCCGCCCGCGCCAGATGAACCCTGCACATCTTGAACTCGCCCGCCGCGGCCCGCATCATCAGGCCAGCCGGCTCGCGTGCGAGCCTTGAATCGCAGACACTTCCGGGGCATGCATCATGATCATCGATCCCAATACCGGCCAGCCACTGACCGGCAATGACACCACCGCCGCCCAACCGCAAGGCGTGGTAGGCGGAGCTGCTGCCAGCGCCCCCCGCCAGGCAGAAGACGCCAACACCTACATCATCGATGTCGACATGAGCAATCTGCAGCAGGTCCTCGAGGCCTCGCAGCAGGTACCGGTGCTGTTGGACTGCTGGTCTCCCCAGAGCGAGCATTGTCGCGTCCTGACGCCGATTCTCGAGATGCTGGCCCGTGAGTATGCCGGTGGCTTCATCCTCGCCAAGCTGAACGCCGAGGAACAGCAGGACATCGCTGCCCAGCTGGGAGTGCGCTCGGTACCCGACGTCAAGCTGGTCATCCAGGGCGGTCTGGCAGGCAACTTCACCGGCGCCCGTCCGGAAGCCGAGATTCGCCAGTTCCTCGAGCAGCACAAGGTGATGCCTGCTGCCGGTGCCGGCCCCAGCCTCGTCGAGCAGGCCGCCAGCGCACTGGAAACCGGCGATCTGGCGACCGCCAAGGCGATTTACCAGCAGCTGGCGCAGGAATCCCCCGAGACACCGGACTACCGCATCCAGCTCGCCTCGGTCCTGGTCGCCGAAGGCAACGGCGAAGAGGCCCGCCAGCTGCTGGACTCTCTCAAGCCGGAAGACCGTGATGGCCCGAAGGCGCGTGGTGTGCGTGCACGCATCGATTTCATCGCCGAGGCGCCGAGCCCGGAAGAGGTCCAGGCCATGATCGAGCGGGATGACAGCGAGGCCCGCTACCAGCGCGCCATGCGTGATCTTGCCGATGGCCACTACGAGCTGGCGCTCGATGCCCTGATCGGCCTGATGAAGACCGACCGTCAATACGGGGATGATCTGGCCCGCAAGACGCTGCTGCGCGTGTTCGATGCCCTCGGCGCGACCCATGAGCTGACCGTGCGCTTCCGCCGCCAGCTGTTCGCCCTGATGTACTGAGTCGCAGACGGCAACCACCTTCCCACGACAAGGGGCCCCGAGGACGTGAGCTGTCCTCGGGGCCCCTTGTCGCAGGTAGCGGATGAATGTCGTGAAGCGTGTGCGTGCAGCAGGACGGAAAAGGATGCGGATGAGCCCTGGATTCAGCCGCCCCGACGCGTCCACCCTTTCAGTAGTGATGGCCTCGCACGCGCTTCGCGGGCGCTGAGCGGACAGCCAGGCGGGAGCTCTTCCAGCGCGGGCGTGATGGCCCCCGCCTCCTTCGCCCTGGCCAACCGGAGACTCCCGCCCCTGCAACACCATTCTCGACATGCCATCACGCCGGACGACTCAACATCGGCTCGCGCCCAACGAGATGTCTCTGCCAGCTCATGTCTCATCATCATCCCTCCTGAGGATGCCCGCTCACGATGAACGGCCTGCCCTCAGAGTTATCGATAATGATTCTCAATTCAAGGTTTCGCTCGCCACTTCCTGCCAGCATCTCATCGGCGCTTGATCCAGATCAGACATCTGACTACCCCTGCAGCGCACCTTTCAGGCGTTCATCGAGACGCTGCAATGCCTGCTCAAGCTGCTGACGAGTGGTGGCGTAGTTCAGGCGCACGAATCCCGGCCAACCGAAGTCGGCCCCATCGGAAAGCGCGACACCGCACTCCTCCAGCAATGTCTGCTGAGGCGAATCGCCCAGGCCGGCCTCACGCATGTCCAGCCAGGCCAGATAGGTCGCCTGGGGGCGCGTCATGCGAACGCGCTCCCAGCCGGCCACATGCGCTTCGAGCAGATCGAGATTGCCGCGCAGCACCTCCAGCAGCTCCTGACGCCACGGCTCTCCCTCACGCCACGCCGCTTCCGTCGCCACCATGCCCAATACATTGGTATCCGGCATCAGGCCACGGGTCGCGGCGACGAAGCGCTGACGCAGGTCCGGATCGGTGATCACCGCACAGGCAAAGGTCAGCCCCGCCGTGTTGAAGGTCTTGGAAGGCGCCCACAGTGTCACGCAGCGCGCCGCCAGGCGCGGATTGAGGCTGGCCAGCGGGATATGCCGCGATGCGGGGTCCACCACCAGGTCGGCATGCAGCTCGTCGGACACCACCAGCAGATCATGACACTCCACCAGTGCTGCCAGCGCCTCGAGCTCTTCCTCGCGCCAGACACGGCCGGTAGGATTGTGTGGATGGCACCACAGCAGCAGTTCCGTCTCGGGAGTGATCGCGGCTTCCAGTGCCTCGAGGTCCAGCTGCCACAGGCCACCTGGCTCGGCAGGCTCCGCCAATGGCGCCATCTGCGCGATACGCCCCGTCTTCTGCGCAACCTGCAGGAAGGGCGGGTAGATCGGCGTGGTCGTCACGACCCCCGCCCCTTCTGACGTCAATGCCAGGCTGGCGAGATGCAGTGCCGGCACCACGCCGGGCAGCCAGACGATGGCCTCACGCGGTATCTCCCAGCCATAGTGCTCACGGCTCCAGTCGCGCAGACTGTCGTCGAGCCCCTGAGAGGGCTTGGCATAGCCGTAGATCGGGTGAGCAACCCGTTCCGCCAGTGCGCGCGTCACGGCCGGCGGCGCGCTGAAGTCCATGTCGGCGATCCACAGCGGCAGGACATCCGCGCCGTAGCGCTCCCACTTCTGGGAGGGATACTGACTGCGGTCAATGGGGGTGATGAAATCGTGCTCCATGTAGAATCTCTCCCGGTGCTGGCCCATGCGAGCCATGAAGACATGAGGCACCACCTGCCGCTCGAACCGCCGGCAACAGGCGGACAACCCCGTGGAATGACTACAGCATAAGGCTTTGTGCATGTCCGAAGACACCTTTTACCCGCAAGCACAACGCGGTCTCCCCGGCCTGTTGCGTGCCTGGCTGACCCATGGAAGAGGCGACAGCCAGCGCCTGGCGGTATTGCTGGCCGATACGGCCCGCGTGGCGAAGCTGGGGCAACCTGAGAGCAATCCGGAAGGCGAGCAGCTGGAACGCTGGGCCCATGACGGCGGCGCCCCACTGTGGGCTCCCAAGGCCGCCCTGTTTCTGCTGATGCAGATGCCGGTGCGCCCGCTGCCGCAGGATGAGGACGAGGCCTGCGCCTGGGCGTACTGCTGGATACGCATGCGTGAGCACGAAAGTCCGGATGCCGCACTCATGGCACTGCCCGACCACCTCAGAAAGCCGCTGGCCTGGCCCATGGAAAGCGCCTGGAAGGATCTGACCCACCAGCGCCTGATCTAGCGCTTGTCCCGGTCGTCCCTTGACACATGGGCGCATGCCCTTCCCCGCTACGACAACGACACCTTCCCCCGCCCCACCTCTGGCGCCCCCCCCCGGCCACAAGCGTGGTGGGGCACTCTAGGCGAACCTCGTTGCCAGCCTGACTGGTATGGCTCGTCTCTGCGGGCATGACTCTCCTCCACATGCCTCCTCCTGCGTGTCTGCCTGACTCCTTCCCCAGGCGCCTCCTGCCGCCCTTTTACGTTTAATCACCGTTTCATGAAGCATGATAAACGCAGGGATTTCTGCACCTGCCGAGGAGTAAAGTGCTTTCAACCGTCCAAGAACGGTAATTCAACAAGAATCCGCTGGCCGAGTCGCCGAGACACAGTGACCGGCAAGCTTCTGGAGAGCTCTCAATGACCACCTCCCTGATTGTCGGACTGGATGGAACGCCGGGCGGCGACAGTGCCATCGCACACGCCAAGCGCGTCGCGACGCTGGTCGGCCCCGAAACCCGCATCATTCTCTGCTATGTCGTCGAATGGTCGCCCTACAGCTTCAACACGCCGGAAGAGAACGCCCAGCGTGCGAGTCGCCGTGAAAGCGAGATCAAGCTGGCACGCGAGCGCGTTCTCGCGCCTGCCATCACGGAGCTCGAGAAGGAGGGGTATCAGGTGGAAGGCCGCGTTCGTCACGGTGACGCCGCCGAGATCCTGAGCCTGCTGGCGCGGGAAGTGAATGCCGAGCAGATCATCGTCGGTCGCAAGGGGGAGAGCATGCGCTCTCGTATCTTCGGCAGCGTGACCGCGCATCTGATCCAGGAAGCCTCGGTCCCCGTCACCGTCGTGCCCTGATGAATGACGTCAGGCGTCCGCAGACTGATCCCACAACAATGACAACATGCTCCCGAGGTCCCTTCTCATGAGTCGATTCCGCTCCCTTGCCCCCTGGGCTGCTGCCATGGCAGCGCTCATGGCCGCAGGCTCTGCCCGTGCCGAAGGCATGGATCAGGCCATCAGTGACATCGTCGGGCCGATCGTCAATCCGATCGTCTCCACCATCTTCTATTCCGTGCCGGTGGCAGGCACCCAGTTCCCGCTGATCGTCGGCTGGCTGATCATCGCTGCCGTCGTCTTCACGCTCTATTTCGGCTTCGTGCAGTTCCGTCTGTTCGGGCATGCCGTGCGTCTGGTCAAGGGCGACTACACCGACCCGAAGGATGAAGGCGAGGTGTCCCACTTCCAGGCACTGGCCACCGCGCTTTCCGGCACGGTCGGGCTGGGCAACATCGCCGGTGTCGCGGTCGCCGTCTCGCTGGGGGGGCCGGGCGCGACCTTCTGGATGATTCTGGCCGGTCTGCTCGGCATGGCCTCCAAGTTCTGCGAATGTACCCTTGGCGTGAAGTACCGCAACGTCAATCCCGATGGCTCCATCTCCGGCGGCCCGATGTACTACCTGTCCAAGGGCTTCGCGGAGAATGGCAAGGCCGGGCTTGGCAAGATCCTGGCGATCTTCTTCGCCATCTGCGCCATCGGCGGCTCCATCGGCGGCGGCAACATGTTCCAGGCCAACCAGTCCTATCAGCAGGCCGTCAACGTCACCGGCGGTGATGCCAGCTTCCTGATCGGCTACGGCTGGCTGTTCGGTCTCGTGATGGCCGCCATCGTCGGCATGGTCATCATCGGCGGCATCAAGTCCATCGCTCGCGTCACCGAGAAGCTGGTGCCGATGATGGCGGTCATCTACGTGATCGCGGCTCTCATCATCCTGGGCTTCAACTTCAGCGCGATTCCGGCGGCCTTCGGCGCCATCATCGAAGGTGCCTTCGCACCGGTCGCGGTCGGCGGCGGTATCGTCGGCGTACTGATCCAGGGCTTCAAGCGCGCCGCCTTCTCCAACGAAGCCGGTATCGGCTCCGCCGCCATCGCCCACTCTGCCGTGAAGACCTCCCAGCCGGCCACCGAAGGCATCGTCGCGCTGCTCGAACCGTTCATCGATACCGTCGTCATCTGCACCATGACCGCACTGGTCATCGTCATCACCGGCGCCTATCAGGTCGAAGGCCTCGGCGGCGTCCAGCTGACGTCCTACGCCTTCGAGACCGCCTTCCCGTGGTTCCCGTATGTGCTGGCGCTGGCGGTGCTGATGTTCGCCTTCTCCACCATGCTGTCCTGGTCCTACTACGGCCTGAAAGCCTGGACCTACCTGTTCGGTGAGAGCAAGGGTGCCGAGATCGTCTACAAGCTGATCTTCCTCGCCTTCGTGGTCATCGGCTCCTCCATGAGCCTCGGTCCGGTCATCGACTTCTCCGACGCCATGATCTTCGCCATGTCCATCGCCAACATCATCGGTCTCTACTACCTGATGCCGGTCGTGAAGCGCGAGCTGAGCCAGTACCTCGCCAAGCTGAAGTCCGGCGAGATCGCCCCGATCGACAAGGAGACCAAGCGCCAGAACGCGTGACACCTCTCCCTCTCAGGCGGGTCTGACGCAGTCGTCGCCCGCCGCATGACCCAAAGCCTCTGCCCTTCGGCAGGGGCTTTTTCGTTGTCGATCATGCAATTCCGTCACCAGGACGGCGGAAACCACCCAAGTCGCATTGCCGCGGCGCAGCGCAATGGGTAGGGTGTGGCGCTCACTGGCCGAACTGGCCGGAATTCGTTTCAACGAGGACGTCTCATGCTCGCTTCCATGCACGCCATGGTGCTGCGCAACCCCGGCCCGGATGCCGACTTCGAATGCACGCAATGCCCACTGCCGGAACCCGGCCCCGGACAGGTGCGCATTCGCGTCGCCGCTTCCAGCGTCAACCCGCTCGATCTCAAGCTGGCCAGCGGGCAGGTCGCCCTTCTCCCCCCGAACCCTGCATCCTGCATGGTGATGTCGCCGGCATCGTCGATGCCGTCGGAGACGATGTGCTGACCTTCTCACCGGGCGATGAAGTGCTCGGATTTGCCGGGGGTGTCGCGTCTCACCCCGGGGCGCTGGCGGATTACATGATCGCCGATGAGCGTCTGATCACCCGCAAGCCGCGCCGCCTGAGCTTCATGGAAGCCGCGGCATTGCCTGCAGTGTTCATCACCGCCTGGCAGGCGCTGGTGGAACGTGGCCAGCTGGAGGCGGGGCAACGCGTACTGATTCACGGCGGCGCCGGCGGTGTCGGTCATGTCGCACTGCAGATCGCCCGTTGCATCGGTGCGGAAGTCGCCACGACCGTCTCCACGGATGACAAGGCGCAGCTGGCACGTGCCTGTGGCGCGGACCACGTCATTCGCTACCGCGAGGAAGCGGTGGCCGACTACGTGGAGCGCCTGACGGCTGGCCAGGGCTTTGATCTGGTCTTCGATTGCGTCGGGGGTGACAACCTGGCCGCCAGCTTCGCCGCCAGCAGGCTGGGCGGGCGCATCGTGACCATCAATGCGCGCACCACGGCAGATCTCTCGCCGCTGCATGCCGGTAGTCGCAGCCTGGAAGTACTATCGATCCTGCTGCCGCTCAGCGCCGGCATCGGTCACGAGCAGCAGCGTCAGGCACTGGGCAAGCTGGTGGAACTGGTCGAGGAAGGCGAGTTCAAGGTGCGCCTGGACGAGCGCCAGTTCGACTTCCGTGAAGTCGCCGAGGCACACCGACATCAGGCCTCCGGCAAGGCACTGGGCAAGATCTCCCTACTGCGCCGCCAGTTCTGGGACGCCACTTGATGACAGCGGTACTGCATGGGGAGCTTGGCCTGCAGCTGCTCAAGCTGCTGATTTCGGTCGCGGTGGTGATCGGCCTGTCGTTGATCGCGGAGCGTCTCTCGACGCGCATGGCCGGGCTGCTGTCCGGCTATCCGCTCGGCACGGCCATCACGCTGGGCTTCATCGGGGTCGAGATTTCCCCCGAATTCGCCGGTGAGAGTGCCATCTACACGCTGGCCGGATTCTCCTCGACCCTCGCCCTGGGGGTCGGTTACTGGCTATGCGGGCGTGCAGAGGGGCTGCGCGGTGTCATCAACGGTACTCTGGGTGGCCTGCTGGGCTGGCTGGCGGCCAGCGTGATCCTGGCGCAGTTCGAGTTCACCCGTGTCAGCGGCGTGATCGTGACGCTGATCGCCATCATGCTGTGCATGCGCCTGTACCGCGACGTACCGGAAACCCGCAGTCGCAAGGCCCCGTTCTCGTGGCCTTCGCTGCTGGCGCGTGCGGGCCTCGCGGCCGGCATCGTGTTCGGCATCACCGCGCTGGCCCATCTGTTGCCACCGTCCTGGGCCGGGCTGGTGGCGGCCTTCCCTGTCACCATGTATCCGCTGTTGATCATTCTGCATCTGACTCAGGGGCCGGCCGCTGTCGCCACCGTGATCAAGCACTACCCGGCGGGCCTTGGTTCGCTGCTGTGCTATTCACTGGTGGTCTCGCTCAGCTACCCGAGCATGGGGGTCGCGGCGGGCACCCTGCTGGGGTTCGTGATCGCGACGGCATGGCTGGGCGTGTTCACGCCGCTGCAACGACGACTAGCCGCACGGCGTACAGCCAGCGTCTGAGCTTCCTGATAGGCTGAAAAGCCCGCAAGGACGCACAGGAGCGATGACATGTACTTCAAGACGCTGGAGCCGGCCTTCTTCGATACCGATGCCCTCGGACATATCAACAACACGCGCCTGCCGGCCTGGTTCGAGTGGGCGCGCAATGACCTGTTCCGCGTCTTCGTGCCGGATCTCGACCCGCGCAAATGGCCGCTGATCATGGCGCGCATCGAGGTCGACTTTCTCGCCGAGCTGCAATACGGCCAGGATGTCGAGATTCGCACCTGGCTGTCGCGGCTTGGCGGCAGCTCCTTCACCGTGACCCAGGAAGCCTGGCAGCGCGGTGTCTGCGGGGCGCGTGGCCACTGCGTGCTGGTGCAGTTCGATCATCACGCCAAGCAATCGCAGCGCATCGAAGGCGAGCTGCGCACGACCCTGCTCTCCCACCTGCACGAACACACTGACAGCGCCGAGCTGGATCTCCCTGCCCTGCGCGAGAAGGCCCGCGCGCTCGGCACGCACAGCACGGCGCCCGTCGGGAGCGTACCGGCATGACACCCGCGCTCAAGCTGCTCAAGGGCAGGCCTCACCGTACCCTGGAATATGCCCATGACCCTCGGGCGCCTGCGTATGGCGAAGAGGCTGCCCAGGCGCTGGGGCTTGAGCCGGCACGGGTCTTCAAGACACTCGTCTGTCAGCTGGAAGGCAGCAGTGCCCGCCAGCCGCTGGTGGTCGCCGTGGTGCCCGTCACCGGCACGCTGAACCTCAAGGCACTGGCGCGTGCCTGCCATGCCCGCAAGGCAGCCCTGGCCCCCCACGAGGCCGCCGAGCGCGCCACCGGCTATGTGGTCGGCGGCATCAGTCCACTGGGCCAGAAGAAGCGGCTGCCGCTGTGGGTGGATGACAGCGCCGAGGGGGTGGAGGAGATGTTCATCAGCGGTGGACGCCGAGGACTGGAGATCGGTCTCGCTCCCGCGCTACTGTGTGAACTGGGCAATGGGCAGTTCGCGCCGCTGGCGCGTGAGGACTGAGGCTCTCGCCACCTGTCACCCTGACGCTCCCTGCCGCCACGCCAGCGAGGAGGCCCGATGGGCATTCGCTACAGCAAGTGGATCTATCCGGACATGACCGAGCTGCATGCGCAGGTCGAGGCCTCGCTGGAGCAGTGGTTCGGCGAGCGCTTCGCCGACTACCCGCACATCAGCTTGCCGGGCCTTGACCCCTACGATTATGATGGCTGGTTCAATCGTCTGGCCCCGGAGCTGATGGCGCGCGGCAGTGACTACTGCGAGCGCGAGTGGCATGGCTATGTGCCGAGCCCCCAGCAGCTCAACCAGGCGTTCTTCCGGGCCGTCTCCCGGTCCAACAAGTGTGTGCTGGAGCCTGACTGCAAGCATGGTGATCCTGACCAATCATAGTCCCGACGCGCGTGAGCTCGAGATCATCGAGCGCCAGCTCGGGCGCAAGCCGCGCGGCATCCAGGCCGTGGCCGCCACCGATGGCGAGGGCACCCCGCTGGTGCTGCGCATGCATTCGCTGGTGGATGGCAAACCCTTCCCGACCCTCTACTGGCTGAGCGACGAGCGCCTCAAGATCTCGCTGTCACGCATCGAGGCCGAAGGCGTGATCAAGGAGCTGGAAGAGAGCCTCAAGACCGACGAGGAACTGCTGGCGCGCTATCGTGCCAGTCATGAAGCCTATGTCGCCGAGCGCTGGAGCTTCATGAGCGAGGCCGAGCGCAGCGCCATCGAGTCCCAGGGCTTCGCTGAGCTGATGCGTGAGCGTGGCGTCGGCGGCATCCGCGACTGGAATCAGGTGCGCTGCCTGCACACACAGTACGCCCAGCACCTCGCCTATGCCGAGGGCAATGCCATCGGGCACTGGGTCGATGCCCACTACGACGTGCTGTCCGAGCTGCCCTGAGCCCTGCCTGCGATCGAGCCGACACTCAGTCCCTCGAGCAGAGGCCGTCGGCCAGGAGGCACAAGACGAAGAAGCCCGCCAATTGGCGGGCTTCTTGCGTCGTGCAGGGGGCGTTTCGGCTTACAGCGAGTGCGCGAACACCAAGGCGATGCACAGCGGGCAGATCAGGCGCACGTACCACGGCCAGATCTTCCAGAACAGGCTGGACTCGATGTCCGGCGCCCCGCTCTGGATCTCCTTGAGCAGCGCATGGCGCGACATTGCCCAGCCGACCAGCAGACACATCACCAGCGCGACCAGTGGCTGGCTGTACTGGGTGGTCAACATGATCACCAGACCGAACAGCGCCCCGAAGTTGGCGGCGATGGTCAGACTGATGGCCATGATGGCGGCCCCGACGGCCAGGGTGGCGGCACGCCGTCCCAGCCAGCCACGCTCGACCACGAAGGATACCGGCACTTCCAGCATCGAGATGGAGGAGGTGATGCCCGCCACGCTCATCAGCGCGAAGAACGCCACCATCAAGACGTCTCCCGCGCCACCCATCTGACCGAACAGCGCCGGCAACGTATCGAACAGCAGCGTGTCGGAGCTCTTGAGCAGGCCGTCGGCATCGAAGATCTCGACGCCCAGATGACGCGCGGCATACATGGCCGGAATCACCAGCAGGCCGGCCAGGAAGGCGATGCCGACGTCGATCAGCGTCACCAGCACGCCGAGACGCGGCAGGTTCTGCTCCGGCCCCAGATAGGAGCCGTAGATCAGCATCGCCCCCACGCCGAGCGACAGCGAGAAGAATGCCTGGCCCATCGCGCTCAGCATCAGGTCAGCATCGAAGATGCGATCCCACTGCGGGGTGAGATAGACACTCAGGCCTTCATCGGCGCCCGGCAGGGTCAGCACGTAGCCGATCAACCCCACCAGCAGGGCCAGCAGCAGCGGCATCAGACGTGTGGACCATTTCTCGATCCCGCCGCGCACGCCACCGACCACGATCGCCATGGTCAGGGCGAGGAAGACCGCCGTCAGCGAGACATTGCGCGTGAAGTCGAAGGTGGTCAGCCAGCTGGCGGCGGACGACATGCCCAGCGCCGCGCTGACCGGCGCGGCGGTATAGCCCAGCAGCCAGCCCGCGACGATGGCGTAGAAGGCCAGGATCAGGCTGGCGGTCAGCATGCCCGCCCAGCCCGCCAGCGCGCCGAAGCGCTTGGTGATGCCGCGCCCCAGACTCATGCTGGTGACGATATTGGCCTGACCATGCCGCCCGATGACCAGCTCGGCCATCAACGCCGGCCACGCCAGCAGGAAGGCCAGCACCAGATACATCACCACGAAGGCCCCGCCTCCGTTGTTGGCGGTCTGGGACGGGAAGCCCCAGACGTTGCCAAGCCCTACTGCCGAACCAGCGGCGGCCATCAAGAAGCCCAGCCGACTGGCGAAGCGTCCGCGCACCTGCGCCATCTGTCTCTCCTGCCTTGTTGTCCCGCGCCCGCCGTCAGGACGTCGCGTCATGTTGGAGTGCACCCCGATGAAAAGGCTCATGGGCGTCAGCGCCCGCCAGCCGTCGCCTGCGGGGGCGGCAAGGGTAGCAGAGCAGGCCCGTGAATGCAGGTACCACGCCGAGCATGCTCTCTCACTCTGCAAGGCAAGGTTGCGCCAAGGCGTCATGGCCCCGCCGCACAACTCGGGTAGGATGGAGACCACGACATTCTGGCGTGGCACTCGACCTTGCGTGCCACAACACACCTTCAGGAGAGCAACATGCATCGCATCTGTGTCTATCTGGGTTCCCGCGAGGGGGCCTCCCCGCATCACCGCCAGAAGGCCGAGGCACTGGGGACCGCGATCGCCGAACGTGGCTGGGGACTGGTCTATGGAGGAGCACGTGCCGGACTGATGGGCGCTTTGGCAGATGCCGCGCTGGCCGCAGGCGGTGAGGTGGTCGGCGTGATCCCGCAGGCGCTGGTGCGCAACGAGAAGGCACACACCGGGCTGACTCGGCTGATCGAAGTGGCGGACATGCATGAGCGCAAGGCGCAGATGGCCGCGCTGGCGGATGGTTTCGTGACCCTGCCGGGCGGGATCGGCACGCTGGAGGAGCTGTTCGAGACCTGGACCTGGCAATACCTGCGCTTTCACGCCAAGCCGATCGCCGTCCTCGACAGTGACGGCTTCTACGCGCCGCTGCTGGAATTTCTGGATCGCACCGTCGAGGCGGGCTTCCTCGACGCGGATACTCGCGCCCGCCTGATCAGCGAACGCGAGATCACTCCCCTGCTGGACCGCCTGGCCCCCTCGTCAGGCGAGCAGGCCTGACGGCAAGCAGCATGGGTCAAGCCTCCGTGACGGGGTGTCGTGCACCGGCCTGATCGCGACAGGCCGGCTCCCCGAGATAGCGGCTGCGCTTGCTGGCGGTGATGCGTCGGATATCGACCATCACCAGCCCATCGATGCAGTAGCCGAAATCGGCATCGACGCTGAAGTCGAGGAAGCGAGTGCCGCCGGGCTCGGTGACCTCGGCGTACTGCTTGTAGAGGGTCGGCACCGTCACGCCCATCGCGTCCAGCTGGGCGCGCAGGCGACGGAAATCGCCCTCGGCATCCTGACCATCGAACAGACGCTCCGCCTCATGGGCGGCACTGCCCGGTGCACTCTGCGCGACCGGTGCCCGTGCACGCGCCAGCCCCTCCTCATCCCCGTAGTAGTGGCGGTAATAGCTGACGATCAACGCCCGAGCAGCCTCCGGGTAGCTGTTGGAGAGCGTGACCGGGCCGAACAGCCAGCGAATCTCGGGGTGACGGCGCAGATAGGCACCCAGCCCCTGCCACAGGTAATCGAGACTGCGGCGCCCCCAATAGCGTGGCTGCACGAAGCTGCGCCCCAGCTCCAGGCCCTCCTGCATATGCGCGAACATCTCCGGCGTGAAGCGGAACAGGGTCGGGCTGTAGAACCCCTTCTCGCCATGTGCCGCCATGATCTTGCCCACCTCACCGATGCGATAGGCCCCGGCGATCTCGAGATCGGCGTCATCCCACAGCACCAGATGGCGGTAATGCGCGTCGTAACGGTCAATGTCACGACGCTCTCCCGTCCCTTCGCCGACGCGGCGGAAGCTCAACTCGCGCAGCCGACCGATCTCGCGCATCACGCTGGAACCGGGAAAGGCATCGAACAGGTAGATCTTCTTGCCGTCGCGGGTCTCACCCAGCAGCTCACACGGCGTCAGTTCCTCACGCAGCGCCTGGCGCTCCTCCGGATGACCGATGGCCTTCTCGGTCACGAACAGCCCGCGCTTGCCGCGTCCGATGCGATAGAGATGCTTGCGCAGCAGGCGTGTCTTGGCATTGGTGCTCAGGGCATCACTGTCGAGACGCGCCAGCGGAATCAGTTCCCCGATGCGCAGCTTGAGCTGACGTTCGCGCTGGCGAAACATCTCGTGGGCCAGCAGGGGCGTGCCGAAGCCACGGTTGATCGATGACAGGGTGTAGAAGAGTGTCGAGTTGCGACCACTGACGTGAATCGGCAGTACCGGCGCGTTGGTCTTGCGCGCGAAATGCAGGAAACCCGACAGCCACTTGCCGTCACGCGGCCCGGTCGGTCCTGCGCGCGAGACCTCTCCGGCCGGGAAGATGATCACGGCCTCTTCATTCATCAGTGCCTCGCAGATCTGGGTGCTGCTCCTGCGATACCCGCGGCGACTGAGGTTGTCCAGCGGCAGCAGCAAGGGCGCCAGCGGCTCGACCTTCATCAGGATGTCGTTGGCGACGATCTTCACGTCACGCCGCACCTCCCCGACCAGCTTGAGCAACGCGAGCCCATCCAGCGAGCCCAGCGGGTGGTTGGCGACGATCACCACTCGCCCGTAGGCAGGGATGTTCTCGCGCTCCCGCGAGGAGACGGAGTAGGCGAAGGAGAAGTGATCGAGCACACGGTCGATGAAGTCAAAACCGCGCAGACCGGCATGCTCGGCGAGGAAGGCATTGATCTCGCTCTCGTGAACCAGACGCCGCAGCAGCGCCAGCGCCGGGCGACGAATCAGAGGGTGGCGCCTGGCAAAGGCGGGATACTTGGCGGCGATGACACGGGCGGTATCGATCATGCTCACTCCTTTGCGCAACGCGGTGCGTCACTCGCAGTCTGAAACAGAGGCTTGATATCACGTCAGAATCGCGCCACTTCATGACAGGTGCGTCACAGTCCCCGTACAGTGAGATGACAGACATCCGTCTGAGGACGGAGCGATCACAGCAAGGCAGCCACGATTGCCAAGCCAAGGAGATAGCGAATGTATGCGATAGCCGTCGAGAACGAGGCGCTGGTCTGGCAGGAAACCGAGGCCCCTTCAGGTATCGCCTCGGACGAGGTGCGTATCCAGGTGGCCTGGGCCGGCGTCAACCGCGCGGATCTGATGCAGCGCGCCGGGCAGTATCCGCCCCCGGCCGGGGAAAGCGAGATTCTCGGTCTCGAGGTCAGCGGCACCATCCTCGAGGTGGGCAGACACGTGGAACGCTTCCAGGTGGGGGACCCGGTCTGTGCCCTGCTGGCAGGCGGAGGCTATGCCGAAGAGGTGGTGGTCAATGTCCTGCAGGTACTGCCGGTGCCGGAGGGCTTCGGCCTGCGTGAGGCGGCCGCCCTGCCGGAGATGTTCGCCACCGCCTGGCTGAACCTGTTCATCGAGGGCAACCTCAAGCACAAGGAACGCGTCCTGCTGCACGCCGGGGCCAGCGGTATCGGCACCACTGCCATCCAGCTGTGCGGCCTGTTCGGCCATCCCTGCTTTGTGACCGTCGGCAGTCAGGAGAAGCTGGACACCTGCCTGCGACTGGGGGCCGATGCCGGCTGGAATCGCCACGATGGCAGTTTCGTCGATGCCGTGAACGAATGGGGCGGCGCTGACATGATTCTCGACCCGGTCGGCGGCGGCTACCTGTCAGGCAATCAGCAGGTCCTGAACCAGGATGGCCGCATGGTATTGATCGGCCTGATGGGCGGACGCATGGACGAGCTGGATCTGGGCCGCATGCTGATGAAGCGCCAGCGGTTGATCGGCTCGACCCTGCGTTCCCGCTCGCCCAAGGGCAAGGGCATGGTGCTGGATGCACTCTATGTCCACGTCTGGCCACGCCTGGCGCGAGGCGAGATACGTCCGCATATCGACAAGAGCTGGCCGATCCAGGACGCCGAGGCTGCACATGCCTATGTGCAGGACAACGCCAGCACCGGCAAGGTGCTGCTGGCGGTAAGCGGGGCCTGAGTCCGTCGTCGACTGGCAGAACGCAAGAAGGCAGCCCGATGGGCTGCCTTCTGCAGGGGCTTTCATGCCGGTCATCTTTCGCCGGGCTGAACGCTCAGTCGTTGCGCTCGATGGCCTGGGCCTTCTGCCAGGTCAGTTGCAGCAGACGGGCATCATCTCCAGCGCGATGGCGCTGGATGCCGCCTTCGGCGATCACGGCTTCCTTGAGCTCGGCCCAGCGATTCAGCTGCTCCTCATCCAGCAGCCGGCGCAGCGCTTCCAGCCGGAAGTGCGGCAGCATGCCGGCATGATGGAACAGCAACGACAACCAGGTATTGTCGTAGCCCCAGCTATCGCTGTACGCGATACGTGTCTCGCTTAGCTCATCATTGATCCACTGCGCCACTTCCCGCACCGGGCGACCTTCACGTGCCAATCGGGCGCGTGAAATGCCATGCAACAACTCAGCCTTGGGGTCCCAGTGCACCCACTCTTCCAGCGGCTGGATGAGGAAGGCACAGCTGCTGCCATCGGTACGCGCCAGACCGATCTCGATCGGGTAGCTGCCGCGGCCAAAGCCGGAGGCTTCAATATCGAGCAGAATAGGCAGCGTCACACGCGTCTCCCACGGTATCTCAGGCAGCCAAGGACCAGGCAAGAAGGGGTTGAATGTCTTCAGGTTACGGGAATTGCCCCCCGTTTGGCGAGTCCTGCTCATCCGGTTGGCATCAGAAGAGACGGAGACGACAGCGCCCTCACGAGGAGGGCGCTGTCAGAGGAGGCGATCGACGACGGCAGCAGCCGTCGGATTGGCTCAGTGGAGGGCGGCTTCGTCACCGCTGCGTGCATGCGCTTCCCAGTGCTCCGCCTTGTGCGGGCAGACCGCCAGCCCCAGCGAGCCTTCACGATAGGCACGTGCCAGACGCTGCGCGGCAAGCGCATGATGACGCTCTGCCGCACGTGCATACCAGGTCACGGCCTTGGCCGGGTCACTCTGGTATTGCGCGCAGCCATGCTCGTAGATGCACCCTGCCTGGTACTGGGCATGGATGTCACCCGCCTGTGCCGCCTTGACGACGAAACGGGCACCCTTGGCCTTTTCCTGCGCCGAACTGCCGCGCTGGAACAGCATGTGGCCGTACAATGACAGCGCACCGGTATGACCGGCCTTAGCGCAGTGATTGAACAGACGCATGGTCAGACGATGCTTCTGCTGAGAGCCGGAAAGCCAGGAGGCGTGGAACAGACGCTCCGCCAGGCGGTATTTCAGTCCGGTCATCAGGGTTGAGGCCTGCGGCATGACGAGTAACCTTGAAACAGATAAGAGGGATGACGCCGTATCTGGCCCTTTCCTGAGCCTGCGACGCTGTTCTCCTTGCCAACGCTGTCAGTTTGCCCATGCGGGCGGCCTCGCGAGGCTGCTCCCCTGACAACGGGGCGCCAAGCATACTCGCGCAATCAGGGGGACTCAAGCCCGCCTTGTGGGTTTTTGTTACGCTGCTAATATGTGCGCCGTCCCGCGAGTGAAACCGCCGCCGCACCTGCCCTGACACACGCAGGCGACGCACGCTCGCCTTACCCGCTTTTGCCAACCACCCGACAGGGGAATCCTGCATGCAACGTAGAGCTCTAGGCCGCACCGGCATTGACGTGAGTCTGCTGTGCCTTGGCACCATGACCTTTGGTGAGCAGAACAGCGAAGCCGATGCCCACCAGCAGCTGGATCGTGCGCTCGATGCCGGCATCGACTTCATCGATACCGCCGAGATGTACCCTGTCCCGCCCAATGGCGAGACCCAGGGCCGCACCGAGCAGTACATCGGCAGCTGGCTGGCCGCACGCGGCAACCGTGACCAGGTCAAGATCGCCACCAAGGTCACCGGCCCGGGCATGGACTACCTCCGCGGTGGTTCACGCCTGACCCGCGAGCAGATCATCGCCGCCTGTGACGACAACCTGCGCCGCCTGGGCACCGATTACATCGACCTCTATCAGCTGCATTGGCCGGATCGCAAGACCAACTTCTTCGGCAAGCTGGGTTACCAGCCGGTGGAAGACGAGGACATGACGCCGCTGGAAGAAAGCCTCTCCGCGCTTGGCGAACTGGTCACCGCGGGCAAGATTCGCGCCGTGGGTCTGTCCAACGAGACGCCCTGGGGCGTGATGCAGTGCCTGAATCTGGCCGAGCGCCTGAATCTGCCGCGCGTCGCCAGCGTCCAGAATCCCTACAATCTGGTCAACCGCAGCTTTGAGGTCGGGCTGGCCGAGTTCGCGCACCGCGAAGATGTGGGCCTGCTCGCCTATTCGCCGCTGGCCTTCGGCACCCTGTCCGGCAAGTATCTGGATGGCGCCCGTCCGGAAGGCGCGCGTCTGACCCTGTTCGAGCGCTTCCAGCGCTACAACGCGGAGCCGGCCCAGCACGTCATCGCCTGCTACGTGGATATCGCACGCCGTCATGGCCTGAACCCGGCGCAGATGGCACTCGCCTTCGTCAACACGCGTCCGTTCCTGACCAGCAACATCATCGGTGCCACCACCATGCTGCAGCTGGAGAGCAACATCAAAAGCCTCGAGGTGGAACTGAGCGACGAGGTGCTGGCCGAGATCGAGATGATCCACAACACCGCGCCGAACCCCTGCCCCTGATCTGCCCCTGACGCGCAACCCGACAGGCCGGTCGTGATGACCGGCCTGTTCGTCTCCAAGGAAACCCCATGAATCCCGCTGAACTGAGCATGATTCTCATGGCCGTGGCCGCCGGTGCCATGATGCCGATCCAGGCCGGCGTCAATTCCACGCTGGCCCTGCAGACCCACAGTTCGCTCATGGCCGCCATGGTCAGCTTCGTGATCGGCTCGATCGCCCTGATCGGTATCGTGCTGGCCATGCGATTGCCCATGCCGGGCATTGGTGCCCTGAAAGCGGCTCCCTGGTGGAGCTGGACCGGTGGTCTGCTGGGGGCCTTCTTCGTGGCAGCCAGCGTGATCCTGGTACCCAAGCTGGGCGCGGCCACCATGATGGCCACCTTCCTGGCGGGCCAGCTGACGGCTTCGGTCGTTCTGGATCACTTCGGTTGGGCAACCTTCCCGCAGCATGATCTCTCGCTGGGGCGCGTGGCGGGCGTGCTGTTGCTGTTCGCTGGCGTCTTCCTGATCCGACGCTATTGATGCCTTTGGCGTCACGCATCGCAATCTATGGCCCCGATAGTCCCGACGGACTCGGGGCCATGTTGTCTGCCTGATATACTGAGACCTTTCCCCTGTCAGGAGGTCTTCATGCTGAGTGTGATTTCGCCCGCCAAGTCGCTGGATTTCGACAGCGCCCCCGTGACCTCCCGTCATACCCAACCCGACTTTCTTGATCAGGCTCAACCACTGATCGATATCCTGCGCGAGCAATCACCGCAGGACATCGCAAGCCTCATGAAGCTTTCCGACAAGCTGGCCGGCCTCAATGCCGCTCGCTTTCAGGAATGGCAGCCCCCCTTCACGCCAGACAATGCCAAGCAGGCGGTACTGGCCTTTCAGGGAGATGTCTATCAGGGCATGGCGGCAGAAACGTTCAGCGAGGAAGAATTCGAGCGCGCGCAACACAGGCTGCGCATTCTCTCCGGCCTCTACGGGCTACTGCGCCCGCTGGATCTCATCCAGCCGTATCGCCTGGAGATGGGCACCCGCCTGAGCAACCCGGCCGGCAAGGACCTCTACGCCTACTGGCGCAAGACGCTGACGCCGGCACTGGAGCAGGCCGTCGAAGACAGTGGCACGCCGATACTGGTCAATCTGGCCTCCAACGAGTACTTCAAGGCCATCGACGCCAAGGCATTCCGCCACCGTATCGTGACGCCGGTCTTCAAGGACGAGAAGAATGGTCAGTCCAAGATCATCAGCTTCTACGCCAAGCGTGCACGCGGCCTGATGAGCGCCTGGATGCTCAAGCACGATATCGAGACGGCCGAGGACCTCAAGGACTTCGATGTGGCCGGTTACCGCTTCTCCAATGCCGCCTCAGAGGGCGATACGCTGGTCTTCACGCGCAGTGAAGCCGACGCGGCACGCGCCTGACGCGCGTCCTGCAGGTCGCCCTTGCAGGTCGCCCTGCGACTCACCCACCCAACCCGGGGAACGCCAGGTGCTCTCCTGCCCGGGGTTTGAGATAACGGCGATGAATATCACCGAAAAGGACGTGATCCGCGCTTCCAAGCCATTCGTAAGCCACCATCTCGGCGCTGACGACACTGGCCCCCGCCGCCTCGCAGCGGGTCACTCCCAATGCTGCCTCACGCGGGCGGCGACTGGCGACACCATCAGCTACCAGCGCCACTCGATACCCCGCACCGCATAGTGACAGCACGGTCTGCATCACGCAGACATGCGCCTCGGCACCACATACCACCAGCTGATCACATCCGCTCTGCTCCAGCGCCTTTCGAAAATCCTGCGCCTCCAGCGCGCTGAAGCTGCGCTTGGTGAAGCAGCGGGTTCGCTCGCTCAGCAAGTGTGTCATGGGAGCACTTTCGCCCAGCTTGTCCGGACAGTGCTCCGTCAGCCACACGGGAATTTCCAGCGCCTGGGCGATGCCGCCCAGCCAGATGGCACTGTTGATGGCTTCGGTTCCGCCACTCAGTACCGGCATCAGGCGGGCCTGAAAGTCGATCAGCAACAACAATGACCGCCTCGCCATCAGGTGTTGAGACTTTTCGTCGTCCATTGGTCCTCCCACGTCGATTCTAGGGCTAGAATGGGGCTTCCACTTACACGCTAGCGCATCCAAGGAGATCCCACATGCGCCATCTGTTCATCATGCTGATGGTCGGCTTGCTCGGCTTCGGTCTGAGCGTCGAACACGCGGAGGCCAAGCGCCTCGGCGGCGGCAAGAGTTTCGGTAGCTACTCACGATCCGCTGACAGCGGAAAATCCTCCAGCTCACTATTTGGCAGCAACAAGGCCACCAACAGCAGCACTGCAGCGAAGTCCAAGCCCTCCAGCGGTCTGTCCAAGTTTGCCGGCCCGCTGGCAGGTCTGCTGGCAGGCGGACTGCTGGCATCGCTGTTCTTCGGCGGCGCCTTCGATGGTCTGCGCATGACAGACTTCCTGATCATCGCGGTGATCGCCTTCATCGCCTTTAAGTTCCTGAGCGCGCGCAAGAAGGCCGCCATGGCGAGCGGCGGGCCGGCAGGCAGCGGTAGCGCCTCCCCCCGTCACGATGATCAGCCACGTAACGTGCAGGCACGTGAAGCGCACCAGGAGCAGGGCGAGTCGCTGGCGCCTGCTGGCGGTATCGGTGCAGGGCTGGGCGGCGGAGCTCCCGTCAGTGAGCCGGCCTGGTTCGACAAGGAACAGTTCCTCGGTGGTGCCAAGGAGCACTTCATGACCCTGCAACGCGCCTGGGACAACAATGACCTGCCGCGCATCCAGGAATACGTGACGCCGGAGCTCTACAACATGCTGCGCGAAGAACGCGCTCAGCAGCCAGCCAACAACCGTACCGAAGTCGTGCGTCTGTTCGCTGAACTGGGCAGCGTGCAGGAAATCGGCAAGCAGGCGGAAGCGACAGTGCTGTTCCACGGCGTGCTCGACGAGAATGGCGAGCAGAACGAGTTCAACGAGACCTGGCACCTGGTCCGTGAGCTGCGCGATGGTGCAGACTGGTACATTCAGGGTATCGAGCAGAACAGCTAAACAGCTCCTCCCTCCCTGATGCGGTCTTCACACTGAGGACTCCATCAGATACCAGAGCGGCCGGATGATCACTCATCCGGCCACTTTTTTTTGCCTGCAAGGCAAGGAGCCAGACGGCAGACATAAAAAAACCGGCCACTGGGGAAGTGGCCGGCGGACTGGCTGCTCGACTGCAAGGCAGGAGTGCCATATCTCAAAAAGTCTGCTGATGGGATAGCACAGACAAGTTTCTAAGCAAGGGAACGTCGAAACTCACCTACTCAGAGTCTGGCATGACGCTTTAGTTCACCCTGATGAAGAAAAAGTCGAGCAACTCCGAGGTGCGAAACCCGCGACGCCTGACACTCGATAAAGAGAAGCCGCCATAGCACTTCCTCCGCTCTCGGAAACAACGGACTCATGCGAGCCTCACGGCGCTCACGTGCATCACCTCGACAGGCACGATGTGAATACCCTGAGGAATCGTGCAGCGAGGTTTTCCACACCCTCTTGCTCTCTTGCCCCCTGCGACTCCCTGGAACTCTGCTCCCCGTCTACGGCTTCCCCTGGCAAGCACGACGCAGTCTTTCCTTTGTCTCTCTTCTCTTTCGTGCCACTTTTTCACGCACAAAGAGAACCGCCCCTGCAGCAAGGCTACAGGGGCGGTTCAGTATAAGTGCCTGACGATGACCTACTCTCACATGGAGAAACTCCACACTACCATCGGCGCTAAGCGGTTTCACTTCCGAGTTCGGCATGGGATCGGGTGGTTCACGCTCGCTATGGTCGTCAGGCGAAACGGTGGCACCTTGCGGTGCCTGAGTCTCGAGGCTTGTGGCCTCGCGACTCGCAATATGAATCATGCTGACCGATATGTCGTCGATCCTGTCGCAATCCCGGCGGTTTGCCTGCGCAAACCCCTTGGGTGTTATATGGTCAAGCCTCACGGGCAATTAGTACTGGTTAGCTCAACACATTGCTGTGCTTCCACACCCAGCCTATCAACCTTGTAGTCTTCAAGGGCCCTTCAGGAGGCGCAAGGCCTCAGGGAAGTCTCATCTTGAAGGGGGCTTCCCGCTTAGATGCTTTCAGCGGTTATCCCGTCCGAACGTAGCTACCGGGCAATGCCATTGGCATGACAACCCGAACACCAGAGGTTCGTCCACTCCGGTCCTCTCGTACTAGGAGCAGCTCTTCTCAAACTTCCGACGCCCACGGCAGATAGGGACCGAACTGTCTCACGACGTTCTAAACCCAGCTCGCGTACCACTTTAAATGGCGAACAGCCATACCCTTGGGACCGACTTCAGCCCCAGGATGTGATGAGCCGACATCGAGGTGCCAAACACCGCCGTCGATGTGAACTCTTGGGCGGTATCAGCCTGTTATCCCCGGAGTACCTTTTATCCGTTGAGCGATGGCCCTTCCATACAGAACCACCGGATCACTAGAACCTACTTTCGTACCTGCTCGACGTGTCTGTCTCGCAGTCAAGCACCCTTATGCTCTTGCACTCAATGCACGATTTCCAACCGTGCTGAGGGTACCTTCGTGCTCCTCCGTTACTCTTTAGGAGGAGACCGCCCCAGTCAAACTACCCACCATACACTGTCCTCGATCCGGATGACGGACCTGAGTTAGAACGCCAATGATGTCAGGCTGGTATTTCAAGGTTGGCTCCACCGCATCTGGCGACGCGGTTTCAAAGCCTCCCAGCTATCCTACACAGACAACATCAGCATCCAGTGTAAAGCTATAGTAAAGGTTCACGGGGTCTTTCCGTCTAGCCGCGGGTACACAGCATCTTCACTGCGATTTCAATTTCACTGAGTCTCGGGTGGAGACAGCGTGGCCATCATTACGCCATTCGTGCAGGTCGGAACTTACCCGACAAGGAATTTCGCTACCTTAGGACCGTTATAGTTACGGCCGCCGTTTACCGGGGCTTCGATCAAGAGCTTCGGACGAATCCTAACCCCATCAATTAACCTTCCGGCACCGGGCAGGCGTCACACCCTATACGTCCGCTTGCGCGTTTGCAGAGTGCTGTGTTTTTAATAAACAGTTGCAGCCACCTGGTATCTTCGACCGGTAAGAGCTTACGGAGCAAGTCCTTCACTCGAACCGGTGCACCTTCTCCCGAAGTTACGGTGCCATTTTGCCTAGTTCCTTCACCCGAGTTCTCTCAAGCGCCTTGGTATTCTCTACCTGACCACCTGTGTCGGTTTGGGGTACGGTCGCATGTGATCTGAAGCTTAGAGGCTTTTCCTGGAAGCGTGGCATCGATGACTTCCTGACCGTGGTCAGTTCGTCTCGCATCTCGACCTCAGAGGAACCGGATTTGCCTGATTCCTCGGCCTACATGCTTTCACCAGGACAACCAACGCCTGGCTCACCTAGCCTTCTTCGTCCCCCCATCGCAACCACATCCGGTACGGGAATATTAACCCGTTTCCCATCGACTACGCGTTTCCGCCTCGCCTTAGGGGCCGACTCACTCTGCTCCGATTAACGTAGAACAGAAAACCTTGGTCTTCCGGCGGGGGAGTTTTTCACTCCCCTTATCGTTACTCATGTCAGCATTCGCACTCGTGATACCTCCAGCAGACTTCTCAATCCACCTTCATTGGCTTACACGACGCTCCTCTACCGCTCATCCATAAGGATGAACCCGTAGCTTCGGTACCTGATTTAGCCCCGTTATATCTTCCGCGCAGGCCGACTCGACTAGTGAGCTATTACGCTTTCTTTAAAGGATGGCTGCTTCTAAGCCAACCTCCTAGCTGTCTGAGCCTTCCCACATCGTTTCCCACTTAATCAGGATTTTGGGACCTTAGCTGACGGTCTGGGTTGTTTCCCTTTTCACAACGGACGTTAGCACCCGCTGTGTGTCTCCCACGCTGCACTCACTGGTATTCGGAGTTTGCCTCGGGTTGGTAAGTCGGGATGACCCCCTAGCCGAAACAGTGCTCTACCCCCAGCGGTGATACGTGAGGCGCTACCTAAATAGCTTTCGAGGAGAACCAGCTATCTCCGGGCTTGATTAGCCTTTCACTCCGATCCACAGCTCATCCCAGCATTTTTCAACATACTTGGGTTCGGGCCTCCAATTGATGTTACTCAATCTTCACCCTGGCCATGGATAGATCGCCCGGTTTCGGGTCTATACCCTGCGACTGGTCGCCCAGTTAAGACTCGCTTTCGCTACGCCTCCCCTATACGGTTAAGCTCGCCACAGAATATAAGTCGCTGACCCATTATACAAAAGGTACGCGGTCACACCACGAAGGTGCTCCCACTGCTTGTACGCATACGGTTTCAGGATCTATTTCACTCCCCTCGCCGGGGTTCTTTTCGCCTTTCCCTCACGGTACTGGTTCACTATCGGTCAGCCAGGAGTATTTAGCCTTGGAGGATGGTCCCCCCATGTTCAGTCAAGGTTTCTCGTGCCCCGACCTACTCGATTTCACGATACTCAGACTTCGACTACGGGACTATCACCCTGTATCGTCAAGCTTCCCAGCTTGTTCGTCTGTCAGTTGTATCGCTTAAGGGCTGGTCCCCGTTCGCTCGCCGCTACTTGGGGAATCTCGGTTGATTTCTTTTCCTCCGGGTACTTAGATGTTTCAGTTCCCCGGGTTTGCCTCTATAGGTTATGTATTGGCCTATAGATACTCACCTGATGGTGAGTGGGTTTCCCCATTCGGAAATCGTTGGGTCGCAGGGTATTTGCCACCTCGCCAACGCTTATCGCAGGCTATCACGTCCTTCATCGCCTCTGGCTGCCAAGGCATCCACCGTATGCGCTTAATCGCTTGACCATATAACCCCAAGGGGTCTGTCAAGGATTACGAATCTGTCGGACCTCTCCGACATATCGTTTTGATGGAGATGTGCTTGGCGCACATTCCATCGTCAGCATGATTCACATTGTTAAAGAGCGGCTGTTCAGAGAACAGTGAGAAGTCACACAACCTTCTCGAGGAAGGCGATATGCTTGTCACTGTGAACTGTCAGCATTATCAGGTAGTAGAAGCTTGAACCGGAACTTGATGGTGGAGCCAAGCGGGATCGAACCGCTGACCTCCTGCGTGCAAGGCAGGCGCTCTCCCAGCTGAGCTATGGCCCCAAAAGTCGGCAAACCGTGTCGACAAAAGCACGAAGCTTTTGGTGGGTCTGGGCAGATTTGAACTGCCGACCTCACCCTTATCAGGGGTGCGCTCTAACCAACTGAGCTACAGACCCGACACTACTACTCGATAAACTAACTTGATCAGGTAATTCGTTGTGAGCACTTGCCGCGAGCAGTAGACAGTGTCGATAAGGAGGTGATCCAGCCCCAGGTTCCCCTAGGGCTACCTTGTTACGACTTCACCCCAGTCATGAACCACACCGTGGTGATCGCCCTCCCGAAGGTTAGGCTAACCACTTCTGGTGCAGTCCACTCCCATGGTGTGACGGGCGGTGTGTACAAGGCCCGGGAACGTATTCACCGTGGCATTCTGATCCACGATTACTAGCGATTCCGACTTCATGGAGTCGAGTTGCAGACTCCAATCCGGACTGAGGCAAGCTTTATGGGATTGGCTCCACGTCGCCGTATTGCAACCCTTTGTACTTGCCATTGTAGCACGTGTGTAGCCCTACCCGTAAGGGCCATGATGACTTGACGTCGTCCCCACCTTCCTCCGGTTTGTCACCGGCAGTCTCCTTAGAGTTCCCGACATTACTCGCTGGCAAATAAGGATAGGGGTTGCGCTCGTTACGGGACTTAACCCAACATTTCACAACACGAGCTGACGACAGCCATGCAGCACCTGTCTCAGAGTTCCCGAAGGCACCAATCCATCTCTGGAAAGTCCTCTGGATGT
This sequence comes from Cobetia marina, assembly GCF_001720485.1. Taxonomy (GTDB): domain Bacteria; phylum Pseudomonadota; class Gammaproteobacteria; order Pseudomonadales; family Halomonadaceae; genus Cobetia; species Cobetia marina. The sequence continues at coordinate 239,306 of NZ_CP017114.1, read as the reverse complement.
CAAGGGTAGGTAAGGTTCTTCGCGTTGCATCGAATTAAACCACATGCTCCACCGCTTGTGCGGGCCCCCGTCAATTCATTTGAGTTTTAACCTTGCGGCCGTACTCCCCAGGCGGTCAACTTATTGCGTTAGCTGCGCCACTAAGTCCTCAAGGGACCCAACGGCTAGTTGACATCGTTTACGGCGTGGACTACCAGGGTATCTAATCCTGTTTGCTACCCACGCTTTCGCACCTCAGTGTCAGTGTCAGTCCAGAAGGCCGCCTTCGCCACTGGTATTCCTCCCGATCTCTACGCATTTCACCGCTACACCGGGAATTCTACCTTCCTCTCCTGCACTCTAGCCAAGCAGTTCCAGATGCCGTTCCCAGGTTGAGCCCGGGGCTTTCACACCTGGCTGACTTAGCCACCTACGCGCGCTTTACGCCCAGTAATTCCGATTAACGCTTGCACCCTCCGTATTACCGCGGCTGCTGGCACGGAGTTAGCCGGTGCTTCTTCTGCGAGTGATGTCTTTCCTCGGGAGTATTAATCCCGAAGCGTTCTTCCTCGCTGAAAGTGCTTTACAACCCGAAGGCCTTCTTCACACACGCGGCATGGCTGGATCAGGCTTTCGCCCATTGTCCAATATTCCCCACTGCTGCCTCCCGTAGGAGTCTGGGCCGTGTCTCAGTCCCAGTGTGGCTGATCATCCTCTCAGACCAGCTACGGATCGTCGCCTTGGTGAGCCGTTACCTCACCAACAAGCTAATCCGACATGGGCTCATCCGATAGCGCAAGGTCCGAAGATCCCCTGCTTTCTCCCGTAGGACGTATGCGGTATTAGCCTGAGTTTCCCCAGGTTGTCCCCCACTATCGGGCAGATTCCCATGCATTACTCACCCGTCCGCCGCTCGACGCCTTCTAGCAAGCTAGAATCGTTTCCGCTCGACTTGCATGTGTTAAGCCTGCCGCCAGCGTTCAATCTGAGCCATGATCAAACTCTTCAGTTGAAAGCTTGATAGTCTGTTAAGCAGACCAAACTTGGTTCAGAGTCAAACTTCTCGTGAGAGGCTTGCTCCGATATTTGGTGACCTTGTCACCACTCATCGGCAAGCGCTCACACGAATTACCTGATCAAATTTTTAAAGAGCGTCGCTGTTAAGCGAGGAGGCATATTCTATCCGGAACGCTTGAGAAGTCAAGCACTTGATGATGAGTCAATCGACTGCCTCTAAGCATCATCCAGCGGTGAGGAGCGTTGCTCGATCACCTGTTCCGTAAGGAGTGCGGCGTATTCTAGCGAATCGCCCGGGATTGTCAATCGATGATTTGGAAGCGGACTTCAAAAACATCAAATAAAACAATCACCTGCAAACCTCTTTCACCGCTGGTAACGCCATGCGTCCCCGGCAGCGGATGCGTACTTTACGCATTCACCTCTGCAAGTGCAAGCGCTTTCTTCAAAAAGCATCCAGCCATGCAGTGTTCGGCGCTTTCAGCCGTCACGATTCAGGACGACATCATGGTAAAGAAGCGGGCCTGATCGATCGCTCTGATGATTCCCGAGAGTCACACCTGGAAAAAAAGGGGTGTGGATAACCTGACATGAGCCGCTCAATGAAAGTTTTCCACACCCCATTACCGACCTGGAACGAGACAATATCTTTACCCATGCGGTGTGAGCACCACCAGGGCCGTGCGCCCTCCCCACTCGAAGCGTATGAAGACTTGTACGTTCACCTGGCACGTCGAAGATCACCAAGATTCTGGTATCACATTCCAGTGCGCCATTTTTCTGTGCACCACCTCTCCAAGCACCACTTTTTCCGCGCACAAAGAGAACCGCCCCTGCAGCTGGGCTGCAGGGGCGGTTCAGTATAAGTGCCTGACGATGACCTACTCTCACATGGAGAAACTCCACACTACCATCGGCGCTAAGCGGTTTCACTTCCGAGTTCGGCATGGGATCGGGTGGTTCACGCTCGCTATGGTCGTCAGGCGAAACGGTGGCACCTTGCGGTGCCTGAGTCCCGAGGCTTGTGGCCTCGCGACTCGCAATATGAATCATGCTGACCGATATGTCGTCGATCCTGTCGCAATCCCGGCGTTTACCTAAGCAAACCCCTTGGGTGTTATATGGTCAAGCCTCACGGGCAATTAGTACTGGTTAGCTCAACACATTGCTGTGCTTCCACACCCAGCCTATCAACCTTGTAGTCTTCAAGGGCCCTTCAGGAGGCGCAAGGCCTCAGGGAAGTCTCATCTTGAAGGGGGCTTCCCGCTTAGATGCTTTCAGCGGTTATCCCGTCCGAACGTAGCTACCGGGCAATGCCATTGGCATGACAACCCGAACACCAGAGGTTCGTCCACTCCGGTCCTCTCGTACTAGGAGCAGCTCTTCTCAAACTTCCGACGCCCACGGCAGATAGGGACCGAACTGTCTCACGACGTTCTAAACCCAGCTCGCGTACCACTTTAAATGGCGAACAGCCATACCCTTGGGACCGACTTCAGCCCCAGGATGTGATGAGCCGACATCGAGGTGCCAAACACCGCCGTCGATGTGAACTCTTGGGCGGTATCAGCCTGTTATCCCCGGAGTACCTTTTATCCGTTGAGCGATGGCCCTTCCATACAGAACCACCGGATCACTAGAACCTACTTTCGTACCTGCTCGACGTGTCTGTCTCGCAGTCAAGCACCCTTATGCTCTTGCACTCAATGCACGATTTCCAACCGTGCTGAGGGTACCTTCGTGCTCCTCCGTTACTCTTTAGGAGGAGACCGCCCCAGTCAAACTACCCACCATACACTGTCCTCGATCCGGATGACGGACCTGAGTTAGAACGCCAATGATGTCAGGCTGGTATTTCAAGGTTGGCTCCACCGCATCTGGCGACGTGGTTTCAAAGCCTCCCAGCTATCCTACACAGACAACATCAGCATCCAGTGTAAAGCTATAGTAAAGGTTCACGGGGTCTTTCCGTCTAGCCGCGGGTACACAGCATCTTCACTGCGATTTCAATTTCACTGAGTCTCGGGTGGAGACAGCGTGGCCATCATTACGCCATTCGTGCAGGTCGGAACTTACCCGACAAGGAATTTCGCTACCTTAGGACCGTTATAGTTACGGCCGCCGTTTACCGGGGCTTCGATCAAGAGCTTCGGACGAATCCTAACCCCATCAATTAACCTTCCGGCACCGGGCAGGCGTCACACCCTATACGTCCGCTTGCGCGTTTGCAGAGTGCTGTGTTTTTAATAAACAGTTGCAGCCACCTGGTATCTTCGACCGGTAAGAGCTTACGGAGCAAGTCCTTCACTCGAACCGGTGCACCTTCTCCCGAAGTTACGGTGCCATTTTGCCTAGTTCCTTCACCCGAGTTCTCTCAAGCGCCTTGGTATTCTCTACCTGACCACCTGTGTCGGTTTGGGGTACGGTCGCATGTGATCTGAAGCTTAGAGGCTTTTCCTGGAAGCGTGGCATCGATGACTTCCTGACCGTGGTCAGTTCGTCTCGCATCTCGACCTCAGAGGAACCGGATTTGCCTGATTCCTCGGCCTACATGCTTTCACCAGGACAACCAACGCCTGGCTCACCTAGCCTTCTTCGTCCCCCCATCGCAACCACATCCGGTACGGGAATATTAACCCGTTTCCCATCGACTACGCGTTTCCGCCTCGCCTTAGGGGCCGACTCACTCTGCTCCGATTAACGTAGAACAGAAAACCTTGGTCTTCCGGCGGGGGAGTTTTTCACTCCCCTTATCGTTACTCATGTCAGCATTCGCACTCGTGATACCTCCAGCAGACTTCTCAATCCACCTTCATTGGCTTACACGACGCTCCTCTACCGCTCATCCATAAGGATGAACCCGTAGCTTCGGTACCTGATTTAGCCCCGTTATATCTTCCGCGCAGGCCGACTCGACTAGTGAGCTATTACGCTTTCTTTAAAGGATGGCTGCTTCTAAGCCAACCTCCTAGCTGTCTGAGCCTTCCCACATCGTTTCCCACTTAATCAGGATTTTGGGACCTTAGCTGACGGTCTGGGTTGTTTCCCTTTTCACAACGGACGTTAGCACCCGCTGTGTGTCTCCCACGCTGCACTCACTGGTATTCGGAGTTTGCCTCGGGTTGGTAAGTCGGGATGACCCCCTAGCCGAAACAGTGCTCTACCCCCAGCGGTGATACGTGAGGCGCTACCTAAATAGCTTTCGAGGAGAACCAGCTATCTCCGGGCTTGATTAGCCTTTCACTCCGATCCACAGCTCATCCCAGCATTTTTCAACATACTTGGGTTCGGGCCTCCAATTGATGTTACTCAATCTTCACCCTGGCCATGGATAGATCGCCCGGTTTCGGGTCTATACCCTGCGACTGGTCGCCCAGTTAAGACTCGCTTTCGCTACGCCTCCCCTATACGGTTAAGCTCGCCACAGAATATAAGTCGCTGACCCATTATACAAAAGGTACGCGGTCACACCACGAAGGTGCTCCCACTGCTTGTACGCATACGGTTTCAGGATCTATTTCACTCCCCTCGCCGGGGTTCTTTTCGCCTTTCCCTCACGGTACTGGTTCACTATCGGTCAGCCAGGAGTATTTAGCCTTGGAGGATGGTCCCCCCATGTTCAGTCAAGGTTTCTCGTGCCCCGACCTACTCGATTTCACGATACTCAGACTTCGACTACGGGACTATCACCCTGTATCGTCAAGCTTCCCAGCTTGTTCGTCTATCAGTTGTATCGCTTAAGGGCTGGTCCCCGTTCGCTCGCCGCTACTTGGGGAATCTCGGTTGATTTCTTTTCCTCCGGGTACTTAGATGTTTCAGTTCCCCGGGTTTGCCTCTATAGGTTATGTATTGGCCTATAGATACTCACCTGATGGTGAGTGGGTTTCCCCATTCGGAAATCGTTGGGTCGCAGGGTATTTGCCACCTCGCCAACGCTTATCGCAGGCTATCACGTCCTTCATCGCCTCTGGCTGCCAAGGCATCCACCGTATGCGCTTAATCGCTTGACCATATAACCCCAAGGGGTCTGTCAAGGATTACGAATCTGTCGGACCTCTCCGACATATCGTTTTGATGGAGATGTGCTTGGCGCACATTCCATCGTCAGCATGATTCACATTGTTAAAGAGCGGCTGTTCAGAGAACAGTGAGAAGCGCGCTCTATCGAGCACGCTTGCCACTGCCGGCTAAGCCAGCAATAAGATCAGGTAATTCGTTGTGAGCACTTGCCGCGAGCGATAGACAGTGTCGATAAGGAGGTGATCCAGCCCCAGGTTCCCCTAGGGCTACCTTGTTACGACTTCACCCCAGTCATGAACCACACCGTGGTGATCGCCCTCCCGAAGGTTAGGCTAACCACTTCTGGTGCAGTCCACTCCCATGGTGTGACGGGCGGTGTGTACAAGGCCCGGGAACGTATTCACCGTGGCATTCTGATCCACGATTACTAGCGATTCCGACTTCATGGAGTCGAGTTGCAGACTCCAATCCGGACTGAGGCAAGCTTTATGGGATTGGCTCCACGTCGCCGTATTGCAACCCTTTGTACTTGCCATTGTAGCACGTGTGTAGCCCTACCCGTAAGGGCCATGATGACTTGACGTCGTCCCCACCTTCCTCCGGTTTGTCACCGGCAGTCTCCTTAGAGTTCCCGACATTACTCGCTGGCAAATAAGGATAGGGGTTGCGCTCGTTACGGGACTTAACCCAACATTTCACAACACGAGCTGACGACAGCCATGCAGCACCTGTCTCAGAGTTCCCGAAGGCACCAATCCATCTCTGGAAAGTCCTCTGGATGTCAAGGGTAGGTAAGGTTCTTCGCGTTGCATCGAATTAAACCACATGCTCCACCGCTTGTGCGGGCCCCCGTCAATTCATTTGAGTTTTAACCTTGCGGCCGTACTCCCCAGGCGGTCAACTTATTGCGTTAGCTGCGCCACTAAGTCCTCAAGGGACCCAACGGCTAGTTGACATCGTTTACGGCGTGGACTACCAGGGTATCTAATCCTGTTTGCTACCCACGCTTTCGCACCTCAGTGTCAGTGTCAGTCCAGAAGGCCGCCTTCGCCACTGGTATTCCTCCCGATCTCTACGCATTTCACCGCTACACCGGGAATTCTACCTTCCTCTCCTGCACTCTAGCCAAGCAGTTCCAGATGCCGTTCCCAGGTTGAGCCCGGGGCTTTCACACCTGGCTGACTTAGCCACCTACGCGCGCTTTACGCCCAGTAATTCCGATTAACGCTTGCACCCTCCGTATTACCGCGGCTGCTGGCACGGAGTTAGCCGGTGCTTCTTCTGCGAGTGATGTCTTTCCTCGGGAGTATTAATCCCGAAGCGTTCTTCCTCGCTGAAAGTGCTTTACAACCCGAAGGCCTTCTTCACACACGCGGCATGGCTGGATCAGGCTTTCGCCCATTGTCCAATATTCCCCACTGCTGCCTCCCGTAGGAGTCTGGGCCGTGTCTCAGTCCCAGTGTGGCTGATCATCCTCTCAGACCAGCTACGGATCGTCGCCTTGGTGAGCCGTTACCTCACCAACAAGCTAATCCGACATGGGCTCATCCGATAGCGCAAGGTCCGAAGATCCCCTGCTTTCTCCCGTAGGACGTATGCGGTATTAGCCTGAGTTTCCCCAGGTTGTCCCCCACTATCGGGCAGATTCCCATGCATTACTCACCCGTCCGCCGCTCGACGCCTTCTAGCAAGCTAGAATCGTTTCCGCTCGACTTGCATGTGTTAAGCCTGCCGCCAGCGTTCAATCTGAGCCATGATCAAACTCTTCAGTTGAAAGCTTGATAGTCTGTTAAGCAGACCAAACTTGGTTCAGAGTCAAACTTCTCGTGAGAGGCTTGCTCCGATATTTGGTGACCTTGTCACCACTCATCGGCAAGCGCTCACACGAATTACCTGATCAAATTTTTAAAGAGCGTCGCTGTTAAGCGAGGAGGCATATTCTATCCGGAACGCCTGAGAAGTCAAGCACTTGATGATGAGTCAATCGACTGCCTCTAAGCATCATCCAGCGGTGAGGAGCGTTGCTCGATCACCTGTTCCGTAAGGAGTGTGGCGTATTCTAGCGAATCGCCCGGGATTGTCAACTGATGATTTGGAAGCGGACTTCAAAAACATCAAACAAAACAATCACCTGCAAACCTCTTTCACCGCTGGTAACGCCATGCGTCCCCGGCAGCGGATGCGTACTTTACGCACGAACCGGGCTGAGCACAAGGGCTTTTTCCATCGATTGTCATTTCGAGGACATGCGGGCGACACCTATTCTCTCATCACCTCTTCTTGCTCCTTTGGCCTCATCTCGCCGTCGCTTGCTGACACATCTCTTGCCTGGCCAGAAACGCATTCGGCCCCGCCAGAAATGGCGGGGCCGAATATCGATCATCACACCAATGGCAGCTGGCGCTTACTTGTTGCCGCGCAGCTTGCGGCCCAGTGCCATGATCGGGCCACTGGCGACATAGCAACCGAACAGGCCCAGCAGCATCACGGACGGCTCCAGCGAGATGACCACGAAGGCCAGCACGATGGCGAGCAGCGCGACGAAGGGCACCGGCCCCTTGAGGTCGATCTCCTTGAAGCTGTAGTAGCGGATGTTCGACACCATCAGGATACCGGCAGCCGCGACCACGAAGACCATCAGCGACTTGAAGGCGAAGGTCTCGGCGTCGAAGTTGTGCATGGTCCACACACAACCAGCCACGAGTGCCGCCGCTGCCGGACTGGGCAGGCCGATGAACCACTTCTTGTCGGTGGAGCCTATCTGGACATTGAAGCGCGCCAGGCGCAGCGCCGCGCCCGCGACATAGACGAAGGCGGCGATCCAGCCGATCTTGCCGACATCCTGCAGAATCCAGCTGAAGGTGACCAGTGCCGGTGCCACGCCGAAGGACAACATGTCCGCCAGGCTGTCGTACTCCGCACCAAAGGCGCTTTGCGTATTGGTCAGGCGAGCCACACGTCCATCGAGACCATCCAGCACCATCGAGACGAAGATGGCGATGGAGGCATTGGCAAACTCGCCGTTCAGCGCACATACCACAGCGAAGAAGCCAGAGAACAATGCCGACGTGGTGAACAGGTTGGGCAGCAGGTAGATGCCACGCCGACGAACGGGCTTGCCATCCTCGATGGCCTCTTCCACGACTTCGCTGTCGTCGGTGAATTCTTCCACCACCTTGTCCAGCACGGAACTGCTACGGCGGGTCGGTTCTTCGGGGGCATCTTCTGCGCCGGGATGTCGATTTTCGTCAGTCATGGGATTCCTTGCATCATGCCTCGTCGTGGCAGGGTAACCACATTCTACACCTGCCAGTGAGCGCGAATAGTAGTGACACCCTAGCGGCCTCACCGTCGACTGTCACTTCCCTCCCCCATTCGATAGCGCTTATAGAGCAACAACGCAAGCGGGGCGCCCTCCTGATGGAGAGCGCCCCGCTCATTTCACGCCGGATCCAATTGGCAGGATCAGTTGCGTGACTTGTCGACCAGCTGGTTGGCAGTGATCCACGGCATCATGCCGCGCAGCTTCTCACCAGTCTGTTCGATCGGGTGCTCGGCGTTCTGACGACGACGGGCCGTCATGGACGGGTAGTTGGTGTTGCCTTCCTGGATGAACATCTTGGCGTATTCACCGCTCTGGATGCGCTTGAGTGCATTGCGCATGGCGACACGGGACTGCTCGTTGATGACTTCGGTGCCGGTCACGTACTCGCCATACTCCGCATTGTTGGAGATGGAGTAGTTCATATTGGCGATGCCACCTTCGTACATCAGGTCGACGATCAGCTTGAGCTCGTGCAGACACTCGAAGTAGGCCATTTCCGGTGCGTAGCCGGCTTCGGTCAGGGTCTCGAAGCCCATCTTGACCAGCTCGACCGCGCCACCACACAGGACAGCCTGCTCACCGAACAGATCGGTTTCGGTCTCGTCCTTAAAGGTGGTCTCGATGATGCCGGTACGACCGCCGCCGACGCCTGCCGCGTAGGACAGTGCGATGTCCTTGGCCTGGCCAGTCGCATCCTGGTGGATGGCGATCAGGTCCGGGATACCGCCGCCCTTCACGAACTCGGAACGCACGGTGTGACCCGGTGCCTTCGGCGCGATCATGATGACGTCGAGGTCAGCACGCGGCACGACCTGGTTGTAGTGGACGTTGAAGCCGTGAGCGAAGGCCAGTGTCGCGCCCTGCTTCAGGTTCGGTTCCACCTGGTTCTCGTAGATGGCCTTCTGGTTCTCGTCCGGCGCCAGGATCATGACCAGGTCGGCCGCCTTGACCGCTTCCTCGACTTCAGCAACCTTCAGGCCAGCCGCTTCGGCCTTGGCCCAGCTGGAGGAAGAGCGACGCAGGGCTACGGTGACGTCGACGCCGGATTCCTTCAGGTTGTTCGCGTGGGCGTGGCCCTGGGAACCGTAACCGAGGATGACCACTTTCTTGCCCTGGATGAGGGAGAGGTCACAATCCTTGTCGTAATAGAGTTTCATCGTCATTGCTCCTGGCGGCTCACCCCGTCAGTGGGATGGCGTGAGATCTTGAAAGAGTGTCTGTTGTTCTTGCGACCCTTCCCGCGAGGGAAGGGCGTATGTCAGTGTCCAACGCCGACGGCCATCTATCCTGACCGCTCTGCGTCCCTGGGAGGTCGTGCGCCTTGGATCAAGGTCTGCCGTCCTCCTCCTGCGCGGCGATGAGTCCACCTTACCCGCACCTCGACATTGCGTAAAATGCTATATTTGCACCATCATATGCCATATGGCGCAACACAAGGCATTTCCCCCTTCAGCACTCATCGACAGCGGACTCCGGCATGGACAATCGTCAACTCAAGCAATTCCTAACCCTCGCCGAAACGCTGCATTTCGGACGCGCCAGTACTGCCCTGCACCTGAGCGCCTCTGCCCTGTCACGTGCCATTCGCGCCATGGAAGAGGAACTGGGCGTCAGCCTGTTCGAGCGCGACAACCGCAGCGTCGCACTGACACCGGCGGGAGAGCGCTTCCGTCGTCATGCTCGCGAACTCCTGAGTCAATGGGATGACATTCGTCAGTCATTGCTAGAAGACAGCGACGAACTGCGTGGCGAGCTATCCCTGTACTGCTCGGTGACCGCCAGCTACAGCTTCCTGTATGAGATTCTCGCCTCCTTCCGGGCCCGCCATCCGCATGTGGAGCTCAAACTGCATACCGGTGACCCCGCCGTGGCATTGGAGCGCGTGCTGATGGGCCACGAGGACCTGGCGATCGCCGCACGCCCGGACGTGCTGCCCTCGCGCCTGGCCTTCACCGACTTCGCCGAGTCGCCGCTGCGCTTCATTGCCCCGCGTCGTGATGGCCCCGGCCATCAGCTGGAAGGCATCGGCGAGGCGGACGATTCGTCAGCGGGGGACGACCACATCGACTGGGCGCGCGTCCCGATGATCCTCTCCGAGACCGGCTTGGCGCGCGAGCGCTTCGATGCCTGGTGCCATACTCGTGGCATCAAGCCGCGCCTGTATGCCCAGGTTGCCGGCAACGAGGCCATCGTCAGCATGGTCGGATTGGGCTTCGGGATCGGCGTGGTGCCGCAGATCGTGCTCGACAACTCCCCGCTGGCCGATCAGGTGCGCATCCTCGATGTCGATCCGCCGCTGACCCCCTACAAGGTCGGGCTGTGCGTACAGGAGAAACGTCTTCGACATCCACTGGTACGCGCACTCTGGGAACAGCTGCCCGGTACCCCGCGACGGCCAGAGGAGTGATGACGCAGTGACCCTGCGCCACGGAACATTGCGCTATATGGCCTGCCCCACGCCACAACGAAAACGGCGCCCCGAGGGGCGCCGTTCTTGTCTTGCGTTTCCACAATCACCGTCTTACAGGCTCAACACCTTCTCACCGCGGGCGATGCCGGAGACCCCGGTACGTGCCACTTCCAGCACGCCTACCGGCTGCATCGCCGCCAGGAAGGCATCCAGCTTGCCACCGTCACCGGTGATCTGGATGGTGTAGAGGCTCGGCGTGATGTCAACGATCTGGGCACGGAAGATGTCCGCCGTGCGCTTGATCTCGTCACGCTGGGCGCCCAACGCCTTGACCTTGACCAGCATCAGCTCGCGCTCGATGTGGCTGCCCTCGGTGAGATCCACCAGCTTGACCACATCCACCAGCTTGTTGAGGTGCTTGGTGATCTGCTCGATGACGCGATCTTCGCCGACCGTGGTGACGGTCAGACGTGACAGGGTCGCGTCCTCGGTCGGGGCCACGTTGAGGGTCTCGATGTTGAAATTGCGCTGTGAAAACAGGCCGACGACCCGTGACAGCGCGCCCGGTTCGTTTTCCATCAGAATGGAGATGATATGGCGCATCAGGTCCGCTCCGTCTTCGTAAGCAGCATGTCACGCATGGAGCCGAGAGGCACCTGCATCGGATAGACGTGTTCACGCGGGTCGACATAGATGTCGAGGAACACCAGCTCGTCCTTGTTGCGGAAGGCTTCTTCCAGCGCAGGTTCGAGCTCCTCCACCGTGTGCACCTTGATGGCACGGAAGCCATAGGCGCCCGCCAGCTGCACGAAGTCAGGCAGCGACTCCATGTAGGAATGCGAGTGACGGGACTTGTAGTTCAGGTCCTGCCACTGACGCACCATGCCCAGCGACTGGTTGTTGAGGTTGATGATCTTGACCCCGATCCCGTACTGCTTACAGGTCGAGAACTCCTGCATCATCATCTGGAAGCTGCCTTCCCCGGTGAACAGCACCACATCGTCATCCGGGTAGGACATCTTGATGCCCATGGCCGCCGGGAAGCCGAAGCCCATGGTGCCCAGACCACCGGAGGTGATCCAGCGGTTGGGGCGCTGGAACTTGTAGTACTGGGCGGCGAACATCTGGTGCTGACCGACATCGGTGGCGACGAAGGCTTCGCCACGCGTCGCGCGGTGCACGGCTTCCACCACCTGCTGCGGCTTGAGCGGCTCGCCCGGGGCGGACGGCTCATACAGCTTGCCTTCACGCTCGGCACGCCAGCCATCGATCTGGGTCCACCAGGCCTCCAGTGCATCGGGGTTGGCCAGCTCACGACCCTGCACGAGGCTGATCATCTCGTTGATCACGGCATCGGCCGGACCGACGATCGGTACATCGGCGCGCACGGTCTTGGAGACTGAACTCGGGTCGATGTCGACGTGGATGATCTTGGCCGTCGGGCAGAACTTCGAGGTGTTGTTGGTCACGCGGTCATCGAAGCGCGCGCCGATGCAGATGATCAGATCGGTGTGGTGCATGGCATTGTTCGACTCATAGGAGCCGTGCATGCCGGGCCAGCCCAGACACTGGCGATCGCCCTGCGGATAGGCACCGATGCCCATCAACGAGGTGGTGATCGGGAAGTTCAGACGGCGCACCAGGTCGGTCAGCGCTTCGCTGGCACGACCGGAGACCACGCCACCGCCGGTGAAGAACAGCGGGCGGCGGGCCTTGAGCATCAGCTCGACGGCCTTCTTGATCTGGCCGCTGTGGCCACGGGTGACCGGGCTGTAGGAGCGCATGCGTACCTTCTTGGGGTAGCTGTACTCATAGCGTTCGGTCGGGGCGGTCATGTCCTTCGGGATATCGATGACGACCGGCCCCGGGCGACCACTGGAGGCCAGATAGAAGGCCTTCTTGATGACTTCGGGAATCTCGCTCGGATGCTTGATCGAGAAGCTGTGCTTCACGATCGGGCGAGTCACACCGACGATGTCGGTTTCCTGGAAGGCGTCTTCACCGATCAGGTGGCTGGCGACCTGGCCACACAGCACGACCATGGGAATCGAGTCCATGTAGGCCGTGGCGATACCGGTCACGGCATTGGTCGCGCCGGGGCCTGAGGTGACCAGCACGACTCCGGGCTTGCCGGAAGCGCGTGCGTAGCCATCGGCTGCGTGGGTAGCAGCCTGTTCGTGGCGGACCAGAATGTGCTGGACCTTGTCCTGACGGAACAGGGCGTCATAGATGTGCAGCGCCGCTCCACCGGGATAGCCGTATATATACTCCACGCCCTCGTCATGCAGCGCGCGGGCGATCATGTCAGCGCCGGAAAGCAATTCCACTTGGTTGTTCTCCCCTGGAGGTCTCGAGTGCGTCCGGCAGCAATACGCAAGCCGGATCGAGTGCGACCTGAATGTCGCTACCGCAACAGTTGCGGCACCTGATGCCAAACCCTGGCGTCTGCGGCCCGGTTAGGGCCTGCACTCTTGTCGCATCGGTTGGATGCGGTCGGGGCTGATGGCCGATCGGTACGGTTGGCGTACCCTGATCGGCATATCCTTCGACAGGCGGACAGCGACTCAGCGTCTGTCCTTCACGTGGCGCTTCGAGGGTCGCCCGAATGGCCACGCCCGCAATCAGGAATGGTCAAGAGTCCAACAGCCGCAAGGGGCTGTCAACTCAACCTTACGCCAGTGTGCGCCGCCTACGCCAAATGCCACACCGATAACGGGAAATCCGGCCATATGCGTGCGTAAAACCTCACAGATGGCATTTAATTCGCAATTTTCTGCCTCGTGATTTTCAGCATCCCTGCCGCCGGGTTGTCATTTTGCGCCCAGACGACAGACACGAAAACGCCCCACCGCAAGTGGAAGACAGACTTCCGTCACGGTGGGGCGTCACTCACGGGCGCGCGATTCAGCGCGTGAAGGTCAGTTCTCCGCCCTCTTCGCCGACCTGGATCACGTCACCGGGCACGAATTCACCGCCCAGCAGCGCCTGGGCCAGCGGGTTCTCGATACGGCTCTGGATGGCGCGCTTGAGCGGACGCGCACCGTAGACCGGATCGAAGCCTGCCTTGGCCAGCAGCGCCATCGCGGCATCAGTGATCTCGAAGCCGAGATCACGTTCGGCCAGCCGCGCCTTGAGCCGCTCGAGCTGAATACCGGCGATGGAGGCGATCTGCGCCTGCCCCAACGCGTGGAAGACCACCACTTCATCGATGCGGTTGATCAGCTCCGGCCGGAAGTGATTGCCCACGACTTCCATGACCGCCGTCTTCATGTCGTCGTACTGGAAGGCCGCCTTGCGATCGACACTCTCTTGCGTGTCTTCCTCGTCCGCCAGCTCGCCATTGAGACCGCTCATGCGCTGGATCATCTCGGACCCCAGATTCGAGGTCATCACGATCACGGTATTGCGGAAGTCGACGGTACGCCCCTGCCCATCGGTCAGGCGGCCATCTTCCAATACCTGCAGCAGGATATTGAAGACATCCGGATGCGCCTTCTCGACCTCGTCGAGCAGCAGCACGGAGTACGGCTTGCGACGCACGGCCTCGGTCAGATAGCCACCCTCTTCATAGCCGACATAGCCGGGAGGCGCGCCGATCAGACGGGCCACGGAATGCTTCTCCATGAACTCGGACATGTCGATGCGCACCATTGCCTCTTCGGTATCGAACAGGAAGCTGGCCAGCGACTTGCAGAGCTCCGTCTTGCCGACCCCGGTCGGGCCGAGGAACAGGAAGGAGCCGTTGGGGCGATTCGGGTCCGATAGCCCGGCGCGTGAGCGACGCACCGCATTGGCCACCGCGATCACCGCCTCGTCCTGACCGATCACCTTCTCGTGCAGCGCCTCTTCCATGCGCAGCAGCTTGTCGCGCTCGCCTTCGAGCATCTTGGAGACCGGAATGCCGGTCCAGCGCGAGACGACCTCGGCAATCTCCTCCTCGGTGACATTGGAGCGCAGCAGCACGTGGGCGGAGGTATCCGCCTCGCCTTCGCCGGCTTCGCTGATCTGCTTCTCGAGCCCCGGAATCACGCCGTACTGCAGTTCCGACATGCGGCTGAGGTCGCCGGCACGCCGCGCCTGTTCCAGATCGATGCGCGCCTGTTCCAGTTCGGCCTTGAACTGCGCTGCCCCCTGGATACTGGCCTTCTCGGCCTTCCAGACCTCATCGAGATCGGCATATTCGCGTTCCAGCTCCGCGATCTGGTCCTCAAGCGCGCCGAGACGCTTGAGTGCCGCTTCGTCGGTCTCCTTCTTGAGGGCTTCACGTTCCATCTTGAGCTGGATCAGACGGCGGTCGAGACGATCCATCTCCTCCGGCTTGGAGTCCAGCTCCATGCGGATGCGTGACGCGGCTTCATCGATCAGGTCGATCGCCTTGTCAGGCAGCTGACGGTCCGTGATGTAGCGCGATGAGAGGCGCGCGGCCGCAATGATCGCACTGTCAGTGATATCCACCCCATGGTGCACCTCGTAGCGTTCCTTCAAGCCACGCAGGATGGCGATGGTGTCCTCCTCGCTGGGCTGATCCACCTGCACCTTCTGGAAACGACGCTCCAGCGCGGCATCCTTCTCGATGTACTGGCGATACTCGTCAAGCGTGGTGGCACCGACACAGTGCAGCTCGCCACGCGCCAGCGCCGGCTTGAGCATGTTGCCGGCATCCATCGCGCCCTCGGCCTTGCCCGCGCCGACCATGGTGTGCAGCTCATCGATGAACAGGATGACCTGGCCTTCTTCCTGCGACAGCTCCTTGAGGACGGACTTGAGGCGCTCCTCGAACTCACCGCGGAACTTGGCCCCCGCCAGCAGCGAGCCCATGTCGAGAGACAGCACACGCTTGTTCTTGAGGCCTTCCGGCACCTCACCATTGACGATACGGCTGGCCAGCCCCTCGACGATGGCGGTCTTGCCGACACCGGGCTCACCGATCAATACCGGGTTGTTCTTGGTGCGACGCTGAAGGACCTGAATCGTGCGGCGAATCTCCTCGTCACGCCCGATCACCGGGTCGAGCTTGCCGTCGCGCGCACGCTGGGTGAGGTCCATCGTGTACTTGTTGAGTGCCTCTCGATTGTTCTCGGCGTCGGCATCTCCCACCGCCTCGCCACCGCGCAGTGCATCGATGGCGGAGGTCAGGGCGGGCTTCTTGATGCCCGAGGAGGTGAACAACTTGCCGAGATCACCGCCCAGCTCCAGCGCGGCCAGCAACGCGAGCTCGGAAGCGATGTATTGATCGCCGCGTTTCTGGGCTTCGCGGTCGGCCAGGTTCAGAAGCTTGCCGAGCGCCTGGGAAGGCGCGACATTGCCGTCGAACTGGGACACGGTGGGCAGGTCATCCAGTTGACGCTTGAGCCCGCTCATCAAGCTGGTGGCATCACCGCCCGCCTTGTTGACCAACGCCTTGAGACCGCCATCGCGGTCCTCCAGCAGGGCCAGCAGCAGGTGCTGGGGATGGATTTCATTGTGGCCTCGCCCGACGGCGAGCGACTGGGCATCCGCAAGCGCGTTCTGCAGCTTGCTGGTGAGTTTGTCGATGCGCATGGTGCCTTCTCCTGAGAGTCATGGCGGTACTCCTCTTCTCAGGAGCTTCGCCTGTAACATTTCGTATCTAACCCTAGAGATGGGGGGCTGGGGGGTCGCTTTCAAGGCGTGATTTGCGGCAACGCAGCATGTTGTCCGCGAAGCATGATCCAGATCAGGTTCCCCAGCAGCAGGTTGGCCCTCAGCGCCTGAAGATGTCGCCAGGGGCTTCCGCTCGACACGGAAAAGCGCCCCGCCAACCTGAGTGATCAGGTCAACGGGGCGCTTTCGTCTTTCGGCTTGCCGAGCGTCGGTGCATCGCGGCGGCCAGGTCTCCACTTCATGCTATCAGCGTAACCAGATCACCGTGGCCATTCGCCCCGTCACGCCATCATCACGGCGATGGGAGTAGAAGCGCGATTCCGAGGCGGTACAGAAGTGACCGCCACTGACATGGCCGACCCCCGCACGCTCCAGCCGCAGGCGAGCCAGCTTGTAGAGGTCGCCCATGTAGTGGCCCAGCCGATAGGGGCTGGATTCGAAGGCGTCGTCGGCCTCGGGGAGATCCGCGATGAAGGCGTCACGCACCTCGGGGCCGACCTCGAACTGGGCATTGGAGATCGCCGGACCCAGCCAGGCCATCAGCTCGCCCGGGTCATCTCCAAGACGGGCGACAGTGGCTTCCAGCACACCTTCCACCAGGCCACGCCAGCCCGCATGCGCCACCCCGACCCGCGTCCCCTGTCGATCACAGAACAGCACCGGCAGGCAGTCCGCCGTCATCACCACGCAGGCCTGCCCCGTACCGGTACTGATGCAGGCGTCAGCACGTGGTGGCACCGCCTCATGGCGCTCATCGGCGTGACAGACGTCAAAGGCATCCACCACCTGAGTCCCATGCACCTGATCCAGCCACGCCAGTGGACGACCATCATCGACCTCGGCCGCGAGCAGGTCACGCACCCGCGCGACCATCGCCGGATCATCCCCGACATGCCGCGCCGGATTGAAGCCAGCGTATGGCCCCTGACTCGGGCCGCTCTCACGCGTGGTCACGAAGGCCTGCACCGGACTGGGTGCTGGCCAGTCCGGCAGAATCAGGGTCGGGCGTAGACTGTCGTCGTGCATAACCTCTCCTGGCGCGATGGGATACGCGAACCGAGCCCCTCAGCGGGCGATGTCTTCCTTGAGATAGTCGATCAAGACCAGCATGTCACCCGGCATCTCGGCGCGGAATTCGACTTCCTTGCCCGTGATCGGGTGGATGAAGGCGAGGCGACGGGCATGCAGCGCCTGACGCGGGAACTGACGCAGCAGCTCCTTGAGCGGGTCACTGGCCCCCGGCGGAAGCTTCAGACGGCCTCCGTAGACCGGGTCCCCGATCAGCGGATAGCGCTGGTGCGCCATGTGCACACGGATCTGGTGGGTACGCCCGGTTTCCAGCTTGCAGCGGATATGGGTATGACCCCGGAAGCGCTCCACCACGCGAAAATGCGTGATCGCCATCTTGCCGCTATGGGTCACGGCCTGACGCTTGCGATCCTTGGGGTGACGCCCGATGGGCGCATCCACGGTACCGCCCGCCGTCAGCACACCGGTCACGACGGCATCGTACTCGCGAGACACGGTACGCGCCTGCAGCTGCTCGACCAGGTCCGCCTGGGCGGTCAGCGACTTGGCGACCACCATCAGGCCACTGGTGTCCTTGTCGAGACGATGCACGATACCGGCACGCGGCAGCATGGCATTGCCCGGACAATGGTGCAGGATGGCATTGAGCAGCGTGCCATCCGGATTGCCGGCCCCCGGGTGCACGACCATGCCGTGCTCCTTGTTGATGACCAGCACGTCGTCATCCTCGAAGACGATCTCGAGCTCGATGTCCTCGGGGCCATGACTGACTTCTTCTTCAAGCTCGGCGGTCAGGGCCAGACGTTCACCGCCATAGACCTTCTCGCGGGGTTTGACGGCGGCACCGTCGAGGGTCAAGGCACCGGTCTTGATCCAGTGCTTGAGGCGCTCGCGGGAATAGTCGGAGAAGATCTCGGCGCAGGCCTGATCAAGGCGCATGCCAATCATCGCCTCCGGGATCCGCTCTTCGCGGTTGATGGTGTCTGCCATATTGCTCTCTGAGGCCGTTTCGCAGGAAAGGGCCTTTGCTTTATAGTGAGTGCGGATCGGCGGATTCTAGCATGCCCGCCATGGATTGCCCGAGATGAGGAAACCGATGCGCGCCCTTCCCTTGACTGCCTTCGCCCTGGCCAGCACCTTGCTGGTCGGCTGTGCGTCCAACGAGCCGGCACCGGATCTTCAGGAGCAGGAGCTGTACCGTCAGGCTCAGGTTTCCCTGGATACCAGCCGCTTCAACTCCGCCGTGCAGCAACTTGAAGCACTGGATACTCGCTTCCCGTTCGGCAGCTATGCCGAACAGTCGCAGCTGGAGCTGATCTACGCCTACTACCAGGTGGACAACTGGGAAGCCGCACGCGCGGCGGCCAGCCGCTTCATTCGGCTGCACCCGGACCACCCGCAGGTCGATTATGCCTACTACATGCGTGGACTGGCAGCCTATAGTGCAGGGCGCTTCAGCCTGGAATCGCTGGACCTGATCGACATCTCCAAGCGGGATCTCGGTGCGACGCGGGACGCCTACGTCGACTTCGGCGAACTGGTGCGCCGCTTCCCCAACAGCACCTACGCCGCAGATTCGCGTCAGCGCATCATCTATCTGCGCAACGTACTCGCGCGTGGCGAGCTGCAGACTGCCGATTTCTACCTGCGCAAGCAGGCCTATCTGGCCGCCGTGAAGCGTGGCGAGTGGGTGATCGAGCACTACCCTAACACTCCTGCCACTCGCGATGCGCTGGCCGTGATGGTCGAAGGCTATCTGGGCCTCGGTCTGCGCGACCGCGCCAGCGAGACGCTCAAGGTGCTGATCCAGAATGATCCGGACAACAAGCGTCTGGATGGCCGTACCTTCGAGCCGCGCTACGTGAAGGCGGATGACCTGACCGTCTGACGATCAGGCTTCCCGCCTCACCATCGAAAAGCCCGTGATCACCGATCACGGGCTTTTTTCGTGCTGTCAGCATGGCCAGAATCGTCGGACTCAGGCGCTTTCAGCGGCTTGCGCAAAGAATCCGCAATCCCTGACACCGGACATGAGTTGCCTCAGTCGCCGGCCGCCCAGCCATTGACGATCGGGTAGCGACGGTCACGCCCGAAGCCACGCGGCGTGACACGCACGCCAACCGGTGCCTGACGGCGCTTGTACTCACAGCGGTCGACGAGACGCACCACACGATAGACATCCTCTTCCTCGAAACCGGCACGGATGATCGCCTCGGCACTCATGTCACCCTCGATGTAATGGGTGAGAATCGCATCCAGGGTGTCGTAGTCCGGCAGCGAGTCGCTGTCGAGCTGGTCTTCGGCGAGCTCCGCGGACGGCGGACGCGTGATGACACGCTCCGGAATCGCCGGGCCCATGGTGTTGCGCCAGTTGGCGAGACGGAATACCCAGGTCTTGTAGACGTCCTTGAGCGCATTGTAGCCACCGACCATGTCGCCATAGAGCGTGGCGTAACCCACCGCCATCTCGCTCTTGTTGCCAGTGGTCAGCACCATCAGGCCCTTCTTGTTGGAGATGGCCATCAGCAGCACGCCACGACAGCGTGACTGCAGGTTCTCCTCGGTGGTGTCGCGCTCACTGCCGGCAAAGCTCTCCGCCAGTGTCTCGGTGAAGGCCTCGACCATCGGCGCGATGGGCATCACCTCGTAATTCACGCCCAGCAGTGTCGCCTGCTCGGCAGCGTCTTCCCTGGAGATGTCCGCGGTGTAGTGATACGGCATCATCACCGCATGCACGCGGTCCGCGCCCAGCGCATCGACGGCAATCGCCAGCGACAGGCCGGAGTCGATGCCACCAGAGAGACCCAGCACCACGCCCTTGAAGCCGCTCTTGTTGACGTAGTCACGCAGGCCGGTGACCAGTGCACAGTAGAGCGACTCTTCCGGTGACAGCAGCTCGGCGATCTCGCCGCTCTGCGGCGCCCAGCTACCGCCTTCCTCCTTGAGGAACTGCACCGGCATCAGGCCGACATCCCACCAGGGTGCCTGCACGCAGGTATTGCCCTCGGCATCGATGGCGGCGGAGCCACCATCGAAGACCAGCTCGTCCTGGCCACCGATCTGATTGACGTAGACCAGCGGACACTTCACTTCGGCCGCCCGCTGAGCGAACAGATGATTGCGCTCGGCCGGCTTCTCCAGATGATAGGGCGAGGCATTGAGGCTGACGAGAATGTCCGCGCCGGCATCCCGCGCCTGACGAACGGGCGCGCCATCCCACAGGTCTTCACAGATCACGATACCCAGACGGGCGCCGCGGCATTCCACCACGCAGGCCTCGGAGCCCGGCGTGAAGTAACGCTGCTCATCGAAGACCTGATAATTGGGCAAGGCCTGCTTTGCGTACTCGGCGATCCACTCGCCATCCTTGAGCACGCCGGCCAGGTTGTAGCGCTTGCCGTCACGCATGCCGGGGTAGCCGACGATGACCATCACGCCACGCGCGACCTTGCTGGCCATCCGCGCGCGCGCCTCGTCGAGTCGTGCCTCCATGGATTCGCGCAGCAACAGGTCTTCCGGCGGGTAGCCGGTCAGACACAGCTCGGGCAGCACGACGACGTCGGCCTTGTGCTCGAGACTCGCTTCACGGACGGCTTCGATGGCACGCTCGGTATTGCCGGGGATATCACCGACCAGCGGGTCGAGCTGGGCCATCACCAGAGTCAGATCTTGCATGCGGTAAGGATCTCTCGATTGGCGGTTCGATAAGGGGCCAGTACACTGTGGCCAGACATCTGGCTCAGACTGCTGAGCCGTGCACCGGCTCATCAGTCTCATGATGGCCGCCATTGTCCCGCAAGGTCGCGCCGCTGGCAAAAAGCCACGCGCGCCGCCTCATCTGGGAGTCATATAGGAATGAGCCTGTTGATCATCCGTCTGCTGGTATTCGTCGTCCTGTTCTGGGCAGGCCTGCGCCTCTATCGCATGTATCGCCAATGGAAGCTGAGCCAGGACAACCACGATGACGGCCAGCCTGCCGAGCGCGAGGCCCAGAACATGGTGCGCTGCGCCTACTGCGATCTGCATCTGCCGGAAAATGACGCCATCCGCCATGAAGCGCTGCACTTCTGCTGTCAGGAGCACCAGCAGCATTTCCTCGACGAGGGCCCACGCAAGTAACGCACTGTCTTCCCCCTCGAGACGAAGGCTCGAGGGGGAAGACGCCATGACGATGCTCAGGCCCAGCGCGTCGCGTCTGGCTGGGACGAGGCTTCCAGCGTGGCGATCTCGCCCAGCAAGGTCTCGGGCTGGTAGGGGGTGGGGTCGATGATAGGCGTACGCCCCAGCAACTGGTCCGCCAGCAGGCGGGTCGAGGCCGGCGCCAGTACCAGGCCATTGCGATAGTGACCGGCATTGACGTGCAGATGGCGGCGTTCGGGCACGGCACCGATGAACGGCGTGCCGGTCGGTGAGCCCGGGCGCAGCCCCGCCCAGTGATGCTCGACCTCACACTCGGCCAGCGCCGGGATGATCTCGCAGGCGCTCTTGATCAGCGACTCACGCGCCTCAAGGGTGGTCGCCTTGTCGAAGCCGACCTCCTCCAGCGTGGAACCCGCCACGATGCGCCCATCGGCACGTGGAATCACGTAGCGTCCATTCTTGAGTACCACGCGCTCCACCAGCCCCTTGGGTGCCTTGAACAGCACCATCTGGCCGCGTACCGGCCGCACCGGCAGCGCCAGCCCCGCCTCACTCAATATCTCGCGACTCCAGGCGCCCCCACAGACCACGACCTGTCCGGCGGACAGCACTGAATTGGCGGTCTGCACGCCGATGGCGGTGTCGTCCTGCAGCAGAATGCCCTGCACCGCGACATTCTCGAGCAGACGTACGCGCGGGTGGGCATCGAGAGCGGCGCGCAGTGACTTGCCCAGGCGCGGATTGCGGATGCTGCCCAGCGTCGGCATCCACAGCGCCGATTCGCAACCGGGCGCGACGGCCGGTGCCTTGTCGTAAAGAAAGTCAGCCTCCACGCGCGTCAGCGGCTTGGTGTATTCCTCGGACCAGCTCAGTGCCTGCTCGGCATCCTCGACATTCAGGTACAGCAGACCCTGCTGGCGATATTCGGGGTCGATGCCGGTGGTCTCGATCAGGCGCTCGGCCAGCGTGGGGTAGAAACCTTCCGACCAGGCAGACAGGCGTGAGATCGGCGCACTATAACGCCACGGATACAACGGCGAGACGATACCGCCGCCCGCCCAGGATGCCTCGCGCCCACACTGGCCCCGCTCGACCAGCGTGACCTCGGCACCGCCATCCGCCAGTTCCAGCGCAGTCAGCATGCCGATCACGCCACCGCCTACCACCACAAAGTCATTCACGCCTGTTCGCTCCTGCCTCAAGACCGGGAAAGGCTTCCAGAATACGCCGCCCGCAAGGCGGTGCAAGCGAGCCGCGCGCAATCCAGCATCGCACCGAGGCCGCTCTCGCCACTGCTACCAGCAATCGCCATCGCCGGTCGTGTCGCGGATGCCGGTATTGGTGAGGGTCAGCGCAGGGCAATCGCTATCGGCGCTCTGAGGCGCCACCGCAGTCGCGATCAGCGTGAAGCGGGTCGTCGTGGCGCCATCCTCCAAGCTCAGGGCGTAATAGCCTTCCGGCGACTCGGTGGCGCGCCCCAGTCCCTCCTCGTCACAATCGCTGTCACCGGCGATGCTGGTCGCGTAGCCACCGCAACGCGCCATGTAGCGCTCCTGAGCCTGTGCCAATGACATCAGTGCCGCCTGCCCATCGGCACGACGTGAGCGGATTACCTGATCCTGATAGCTCGGGTAGGCGATCGCCGCGAGGATGCCGACGATGACGACCACGATCATGATTTCCGTCAACGTGAAACCGCGGGCGTACCTGCGGTGAGACAGCGCATTGCGAGACAGAGCACTGCGAGACAGGGCACTGCGGGACAGGCTAGCGCCTAGAGAGAGAAAGCTGGCCATGAAGATCTTCCTTGAAAGGGGGGCTTGAAGGTACTGCTGGGAAGTGAAGGCGCCGCCACACTCTGAGAGAGCGTGACGGCGTCGGGGGCATGCATCACAGATGCAATGCGATCAGCGCAGTTGATACCAGGAAACACGACCGGTATCCGTCGAGCTGGACACGTTCAGGTCGTAGGATGAGACGGTGCCTTCTACCGTTCCCAATGAGCTGCTACCCACATAGACCGTATTGCCGACACTGACGCTGGACGTCGGCGTACCGCTCAGTTTCACGCTGACGACCACATTGCCGACGGCGACGGTGTTGTCGATGATGGTGCCGACCAGATCATCGGCGCTGAAGGCTTCATCCTGATTGAAATCGAAGATGGTCACATAGCTGCCTTCGCTGTCGTCGTAGGTCGGCAACCCTGTCTCGGTATCCAGCGCGACCAGCCAGCCGCCCCCGGTGCTTTCACAGAAGTTGGTCCCCGTGCTGGAGGTGCTGGTAGAGAAGACCACCAGGTTGGAGAGCAGGTTGGCCGGCTCGACCAGCTCTTCCTGCTCGGAGGCATCCAGATCCAGATACCAGCCGAAGCGATCGCTGTCCTGATCTTCCAGCTGGCTGGGGTAATAGCTGAAGCTGTCGCCACCGAGAGTCCGTCCAGTCAGCTCCCCGTTGGTGTAGCTGCCACTGACGAAAGTCCGCTCCTCGAGGTTGCTGCGCATCAAGCTGGTGTGACTGCCACCGGCATCCAGCACGGTGTAGAGGCTCTGGGTGACCCAGGCCTCGTCCTCGGCATCAGCGTACATGTCCTGCCCTGTTCCGAAGGACACCAGCAGATTGGGCGAAGACATGGTCTGCGTGCCTCCGGAGTAGCGACTCAGCGTCGGTTTGACCGTGATCGGTTGCAGCGCATCCGTCTGGCACTCCCCGCCAGTCAGGCTGGTAGCACAGGCCGTGAACAGCCGCGTGACACTCCACTTGCTGCTGTCATCATCACTGAGATCGAACTTCCACAACCGCCCCTGAAGATCCCCTCCATAGGCAAAATCGACGGTGCCATTGCTGTCGATATCAGCAACCTGCAGATTGGCCAGGCCGCCGGTCACCCCACTGGGGGACAACTTGGCGATCACGCCACCGGCATTGACTCCATCGAGCTCCAGCGCGAACAACGTCGGCGCGGCGTTCTCATCGGCGGTTTCCAGGCCATTGCCGACCAGCACCGCACTGTCACCATTGTTCAGTGATACGATATGCGCACTGCCGAAGACATGCCCCATGTCATCATCGTCGCTTGAGCCGAATTCCCAGCGCACTACATCATCTTCATCGAAGTCTTCACCCGCCACGGCCTTGGTGACATTTAGCACGAACAGGCCGCGTCCACCGCCCGCCAGACCGGATACCAGCCACTCCTCGCCATCCAGACTGGCGATACGCACTTCACCATCGACATAATAGCGATGCTGATAGCCCGGGTCGGTCAGATAGCCCAGCCCTGCGTCGTCCTCTTCGCTATAGAGCAGCTCCGGAATGTAGGCGAACTGCTCGCTACCGGTATTGAGGTCGAAGGCGTGCAGCATGCCGTCGTTGGCCCCGACGAAGACACTGCCCTGTGTCGTCGAGTCCTCACGTGTCACGACGACTGGCGATGAGCCGATGATGTCGCCCAGCTGCACGCCAGTGCGTTTGCGCAGACCATCGCCCTCATATTCATCACTGCCCCGCAACCACTCGATCGCTGCCTTCACATGGTCATCGGTAGAGTTGCCACCGACCTCCATGCGCGCGAGATCGTTGCGCTGGCTGGAGCTCAGGCGGCCCGCGTTGTCAGTCGTGAACTCGACGCCGTTCCCCCCGGACATGGTGAAGACCGTACGTGTCTCGAGGCCATCCTCCTCTGCCAATGCCTCACTCAGCTGGGTGGCAGCACTCCAGAGCTGGTCTTCATCCTCGACATCCTTGCCCTCCTGTACCGAGGAGGCCACTACATCTCCCGTCCAGGTCGAGGCGGAATAGCGGCTCTCGACCAGTCGGCTGTCCGTCTCGACACTGGCCGTCGTCAGATTGGTAGATAGGCCGCTGACACTGTTGCCTACCGCGACGATCTCGGAGGCGATCGCCGCCAGCGCCGAGACGAGATCCGTCGGGCTGGAGGCATTGAAGTAGGAGCCCCCGCCATCGATGGCGGCCTGTTCCAGATCATCGATGGTGCTGGAGCTGCTCTCCGTAACGCGATCCTTGTCATCCCAGTCGTTACTAGTCGACTCGACCCCGAACGCCACCGTATAGGTCGTCATCACCTGCTTTTCATAGGTCCCGCTTCCAAGCTTCGGCAGGAGATCATTATGTGCATAATAATAAGCGACATCCGCCAAGGTGGCATCGCCACCAGATCGGCCATTACTTTGTTGCCAAGTGCGACCATCACCGTTGGCATCACGAATATCTCTTTCAATCGCATTGGAGTCTGAGGAGTCCTCGGAATTCCAGAAACCATCGGTTATGAGAACAGTGAAATTCTGCTGACACATGCCGCCTTCATCTTCTGAGAGTATCGGCGTAGCTCCTAGAGATGGATAATTATCGCTATAATATTCTCCAGCACGATACAGTGCCTCACGGAGAGGCGTACCACGATAAGTATTATAACCATTGACCGTACTTGGAATTATTTCCGACTCGACAATAGCATCTCTGATCTCTTCAAGATGTTTGTTGCCGCTATCGCTATTCGTCACCAGCTCAACCACTGCCCCCAAAACATTGGTTACGTATTGGATAATCGAGTCAAAAATATTATCAACTTCAACTTTTCTCGAAGTACTAGCACCAGGATTTATCGTAATGAAACCTGTGCGATACTCAATGCCTGAAAGTAGCTCCAAACCAGCAGCCTTACCAACACTCAAACGACTCCTGTAGTAAGTAAACCAGTTGGCATAATTAACCTTCTGCGCAGACGTCAAGTCAGAGACAGACCTCTTGATACTACAGTCGCTTCCAGTGTAATAACGATAATTCAGACTAGAGTCCGTAAGATCGACTTTATTGTTTTTGCTATCCCCTGCACTAAAGTCTATCCATGCCGCAGTAGGATCCATATTATCATAGCGTTCATCACCATCACCTTTTTTCCAAGGTAGATAGGTTTGATCTGGGTCATATGCCTGAGTATTCTGTGATGAACAAAAAAACTTGTTGGATAAATTGGTGCGAGGTCTGAACACAATCGAGCACCCGGAAACTTGGCAGTAATAGGACTTATAGTACCAAGTATAAATCAGATTATAACCCTGTTCGTATTCACCACCCTCGAAGGTATCCTCGAATGACATCGAGCCCGAATCATCCAATACCAGCAGGACGTTGGGGGTGACCCCGACGCTCTGGGTAGTGGGCAACTGAAGTAGCGTGTCGCTGTCTGCCAGTACGGGCAAGGTGACCACCAGCAGCCCGCCTGACAGCAAGACCGGCAGGTGAATACGACGCAAGCCGCTGCGGCGGGGTGAGTGCTTCGATTTCATCGATAGATTCCCTTCAATCGGCCATCATGATTTCGCTTTGCACCACTGCCAGTGCACGCTTTCTGCTCTCAAGGTCTCCCGCGCTCTCAAGACTCCAACCGGCGGCCGTGATGCGGAAGGCATTCAACAACCGGCTGCTGCTCAGGTTGTCGTCATTCAGAACGCCTTCTGTCGTTTCCCCAAGATATTCAATGACATAGTTACCATTGGCAGCCGCATTGCCACTCAGGATGCCCTCGCCATCCCAGGCGTCTGCCTGCAGAGGATCGAAGTCCAGACTTTCTCCCGCCGTCAGGTCATAGAAACCATCCTCGCCGAAGTCATCCAGCGTCAGCTCGCCCTCGAGCAGACGACTTTCGGCCTGCTGCTGAAGGCTCTCGGCCTCGGCATAGGCGTTGTCGTAGAACTGGGTATTCATCAGCATGCGGGTCTGCAACTGGGTATCCTCATTGCCCGTCACTGCCATCACGCCGACCACGATCAGCATGATCAACACGACCAGCAATGCCATCCCCTGCTGACGAGGATGCCGGGGGGCGTTCATCTGATTCATAGACCGATATTCCTCGGGCTCAGGGTAATGTCGAAGGTACGTTCCAATTCACCATCATCCTCACCCTCGACGTTGATCGTCGGTGGCGTCTTGAGGGTCAGGCTGATGTGGATACGTCTGACGCTACCCCAGTCATTTGCGGCTTCCACTTCCGCCGCGCTGCGCTCTACTGCGAAACGACTCGCACTGCCACTGCCCGAGGCCGTATCGAAGGACAGATCCAGCGCTTCGACGTATCGCGCCACTTCTTCATCACAGCCTGCGGTCGGGTCACCACCGACATCTTCTCCGTTCAGGCACAGACGGACGGGAGAATCGTCATCGGTCTGCGACAGCAGCAGATACCAACGCTGCAACGGGTAGACATATGCCTGGGTCTGCTGGGCACCGCCGTAGCCATGTTCCACAGCACTCGACAGATCCAGTGAATTGCTGCCATCGCCCGCCAGGCGAGCGATATCACCACTCTCGCAGTCACTGATCAGCACGACGCTATCCGCCTCCAGCGTATCGGCGGCGTAATCTTCAAGTACCAACGACGTATCCCCCTGAGCGACACTCGACCCGAGCTGCCAGCCACGCTGCGCTCCCAGTGCGGGTACCTGCAGGGCCAGGCGGTCGTAGGTGACCCCCGCCACCGTGTCGGACTCGGCCGTCAAGGGAGCATCGGACAGCGCGTGGCTGCCGGTGCCATCACTGACACTGCTCACCGACGCACAGCCGGAAAAACCGGCATTGCGCACCAATGGCTGCAAGCGACGCGTGACATGGCGCGCAGACTCCTGCAGGTAGGACACGGCAGACGTCGTGTTGAGGGTTGAGCGCGAGGCAAGAAAGTACTCCAGCGCCATGGCGGAAATGAACAACCCCAGCACCAGCGCCAACATCAATTCGACCAGGCCGACGCCCTGCTGGGCACGCCGTGAAGGCATCGAGCGAGGCGCCCTGGGCGAGCGCGACGCGCAGGCTCGCCGCGAGAGAGAGACTTTCAATGACATCAGGGCACCACTCGTATCTGTAGGGTCTCGCTCAACGCCTGAGCATCGGCGTCCATGCTG
This sequence comes from Cobetia marina, assembly GCF_001720485.1. Taxonomy (GTDB): domain Bacteria; phylum Pseudomonadota; class Gammaproteobacteria; order Pseudomonadales; family Halomonadaceae; genus Cobetia; species Cobetia marina. Next base: position 210,844 of record NZ_CP017114.1, on the reverse strand, counting down.
TCTGCGTTCTGACCCAGCGGCGCGGCACCGCTCCAGCCGAGGGTCAGTGTCAGAAGATCACTCCCGCTGCTGGCGATGGCCCCGACCGGCGCGTTCAGTCCACTGTCCTCAAGCCGGTCCGCCCACACCGCTACATCGCGTGCCGCCAGCTCAGCAACACTGCAGGGACAATTGCCGGGATTGCCCGCGCTCTCGGTGTCGAGGCCAGCGTAGTCATCCACGCCGTCAGGGTTGGCCTGGATACGCTCCGCCATGCTGATCAACAAGATGCGAGCTTCGGTACGCGCATAACTCTCGTTGTTGGCCTGCAGGCTCTCCATCTGCATGAGTCCGAAACCCAGCAACGTCAGCCCCATCAGCAACAGGGCGATCAGAGCCTCCAGCAGACTGGTACCTTGTTGCCCCTTTCTCGCGGGATGCGAGCCCACCTCAGCAACTCTGGTCATCGCTGCCATATGTCTCCGTCAGTACTCGTCCAATGGGGGTCAATTCAAGCTGGCGATGGCCCTGACCACCCGACTGGTCACAGATCAACAGCCAGGTGGAGTCCGGTGTCGCGCCCTGGTCATCAAAGGTCACGCCGGTGACATCTGCCTGCACGGTGATGGCGGCATCGAACAGGCGCAACAGATCATCGCCCAGCGATACTCGTGCATCCGCCTGAGTGCCCTGCACGACCGCCCAGCCATTGCTCCAGCGGGTCGAATTCATGCAGGCATCACCCGCGGCATTCAGCGGACAGAGCGTGATGCTGCCACCACTGGCCACCGCCTCGCTGCGCGCGTAGTTGACCGAGGCAATGAGTGTCTCGGCGGTACTGGTCACGGCATTGCGCGCGACCACTCCCTGCCAGGCGGGGACGGCGATCGTGATCGTGATGACCAGCACTGCCAACGTGATCATCAGCTCGATCAACGTGAATCCTTGCTGCCCCTCCTGCTGACGTGTGCGTCGAAGCGCATGAAAAACTGACATCGTCATATCCCTGAGAAACACGCAGGCGAAGGTGCCCTTCGCGATGTAAAATGGGGCAATGTAACGTCAACCAGCCACATAATGGAATTATTATGTTACATAGAATTACCTGACATCCCACAAATTACTCATATTCATCATTGTTTCATCTTTGGTGGCGCGAGTTTCTGGACAACGAAAAAGCCCCGATCCATGAGAATCGGGGCTCGTGTCTGCTGCAAACGGATGGCAGGGTGTGCTGCGTTACCAGCAATTGCTACTGTCGGTGCCTTCTGAATCTGCCAATACCGCAGCTCCCTTGATACCCAGCTCCGTCAACGTGAAAGTGGCGCAGTCCTCATCATTGGCCTGACTGCCCGTGGCAGTGGCCGTCAGCGTATAGCTGTCGGCGTCCCCCGCGACGGCCAGTGTATAGAAGCCCTCCTCGCTGGCCGTATCCGCCTGTCCAAGCCCGATCCCGTCTCCGCCGAGCCCCAGAGCATCATCACAGTCCGTGGCGGTAGTCACACTGGCGGTCGCATATTCTCCGCAGGTGGCCATGATGCGCTCCTGGGTCTGGGCAAGCGCCAGAAGGGACGTGATGGCATCCGTGCGGCGTGAGCGCTCCACCTGATCCTGATAGCTGGGATAGGCGATAGCGGCCAGGATTCCGATGATGGCCACGGCAATCATCAGCTCCATCAAGCCGAAACCACCTTGTGATCGAGAACCGCCAGTTCGTCTGATCATCAACGCCCCCTGCGAAGCAGCGTGATATCGATCACCGGTCTTGGCTCGCCGCGCGGATCGAAGCGTACCTCGACCTCCTGCCCCGGATTGAGGTGGAATGCCTGAAGTTCTCGCCCATTGCGATTGAGGACGCGCGTGGAGGGCAGGATCACGAATCCCATGTCGTTGAGCTGCAGCTGGTCCCCCTCCACCTGGTCAATCACGCCTGTGACGGTCTGCTCCATGTCCAGCTGAATCAGGGTATCTGCCGCCATGGCCGTCCCGCCCCACCCCGTGAGGAGTGCACAGGCTGCCAGCATCCATGCGCCGCCGCTCCGCTGCCACTTGTATCGTGATGTCTGCATGTTCCCTCTCCTAGCGCAGCTGGTACCAGGCACTACGGCCTTCCAGTCCATCGATCCCGAAGTCCATGGCCATCTCGACCACTTGATTGGTACCGCCCTGACCGACGTACTGGGTATCTCCCAGGAACTTGGGCGAGGTGGGCTCCCCGTCCGTCTTTATCGACAGCACGACCTGATTGTTGACGTTGTCGCTGGCATCCACCTTGCCGTCGCCATTGTAGTCAAAGACCTGCTGGACACTGTTGTTGCTGCGGACCGGTTGCAGACCATTGCGCAGGCTGAGGGCATTCAACCAGCCGCTGGCACCACCGGTACAGGGGCCATTGCTGCCCGGGATCGTGGTATTGAAGACGATCAGATCGCCACGTACTGCCGGAATCGTCACCAGACGCTCCCCGGAATCGGAAAGCTCCACATACCACCCGTACTGGATGCCATTGTTGTTCTGATTGGCATAATCGACACCCACACCGGTGACGGTACGTGCATCACTGACCCCGGTGATGTTCGTGAAGCTCTGCTTTTCCAGCTGTCCGTGATAACGACGCGTCGTGTCGCCCGTGTGCAATACGCTATAGAAAGACTGCGTCGAGGTGTCGATGGCATCCTGCAGTGTCAACAGTTGCCCCGTCCCCCAATAGACATTCAGGTACGGCGTATCGACGGTACTGTTGAAGACACCGCTGCGTGCCACGGCCACTCGCGAGGTGATGGGCTGGCGCGAAGCCGTCGGACAGGTCGATGTCGTGCTGTTCAGAGCCACCGCACATGACTGGAAGAGGCGCGACGTCTCGCCGCTCCCCACGTCATCCAACGAGAAATCACGCATGTCGAACACCCAGACATTGCCGTGAAGATCACCCGCGTAGACCCAATCGGTAATGCCATCGGCATCGATGTCCGCCAGCTCCGGGCTCGACAGGCCATTGCAGTCGCTGTTGGCTGACGTGCAGGACCCCCCGGCATTGCTGCCCTGCTGTGAATCCAGCAGCGCGAAGTTTTCCGGGTCCTCCAGATCCACGATGAACAGTTTGGCACGCCCGTCACTATCCGCGTTGTAGCCATTGCCGAAGATGGCGTACCACTTGCCATCATCAAGTCGAGCAACCTGAATGTCGCTGAAGGTGTAACCGAGATCCTCGTGGGTGAATTCCCACTGCACGATATCCGCCGGCGAGGTGCCATTGGACTCCCCCAGCGTGTCGAAGGCTTCGGGATCCGTGATATCCAGCATGTAGACCGCCTTGCCACCCGCGCCAAGCCCCCCCACCAGGACCGAATGCCAGCTGGGAGCGTCTTCCTCTCCCAGTTGTACGTGGACATCGCGCGCGACAGGCGTGGCATCGACGTAATACTGGTGAACATAATTCTGGTCGGCGAGCTGACGAATGCCACGCCCTCCCTCGATGCTGAAAGCGGCATATGGCATGTAGGCGAATTTCTCTTCCCCGCTTTCCATGTCGATGGCATGCAACATGCCATCGTTGGCACCGATGTAGATCATCGACTGGCGATCTTCATGCAAGGTCTTGAAGGAGCGGTACGAAGACACTTCCATGTCATTGCGGTAGCTGGCGGAAGGCGGGCCGACGATGGCCGGCGAGGCGTGGACGATATCACCGAGATAGTTGTCGTCACGATCACGGAACAAGGTACCTTCATAGGTATCATCGCCCTTGAGATAGCCGATCAGATTCTCGAGCTCCGACGTTCTCACGGCAAGCGGTGTCCCATTGAGCGTGAGGAAGGTCCCGCTCGTATCCAGAATCTGCCCCGTCAGCTGCGTCACGGTATCACCGACCAGCTCCAGCACGCCGCTCTGCCCGCCGGTCAACCCCAGGGCATTGGCCAGACCATTGCCATTCCCCAGGCCGAGCCCCAGACCGTTGCCGAGAGTCCCGGAGACCCCGTTTGCAGCTTCACGCACGGAGATCAGCACGGCATCGGTCAACAGCGTCTCGTCCAGGAAACCGACGAGGTCGAGAATCTGTTCCGCCTCCAATGAGCCGGCCTCCTCGATATCAAAGAAGAAGGCCTTCTCGTCGACGTCCGAAATCCCCGGATTATAGGTGATCACCTTGCGACTGCTGCTGCGACCGGCATCGTCACGCAACCACTCCGCGACGGACCACTCGGATGTGCTGCTCAAGGTGCCATCGCTGCCGATCTTGCGTGCGACCACATCCCCCGCCCAGTTGGCCGGGTCATAGGTCGTCTGGATGACATAGGCATCACTGGTCTGGCTACCACTGCTGATATCCAGACTGCCGGTGCTGGCAGCACGCCCCGCGATTGACTGGGCGATATTGTTCAATGCATCGATCAGGGCCTGGGGGTTGGCAGCACTCAGGTACTCGCCGCGTCCATTCCAGGCGGCATGGCGAAGATCATCAATGGTGGTATTGGTATTGGACACCGGCTGAGGCCAGGTGAAGGAGGTATCGATACCGGATGGATTCTCGGTCAGGGAACCATCCACCCCGAAGCCGACAGTGTAGGTGACCATGTGCTGGGACGGGTTTTCATCCACATCCGGCACGGTGGGAACGCTATTGATCAGATCAGTGCGCAGGTCGGTGCGATAGTAATACATCGCCACGTCACCCAAGGTATTGGAGTAACTGTCACGGTGACTGGCACTGATGTAATCACCGCTGCCACCATCGACATTGCCGACACTGGGACTTGAGCCATTCCAATAGCCATCAGTCATCATGATCGCGTAATTCTGCTGACACATGCCGCCTTCATCCGCACTCAGGATGGGCGCATTGTTGCCAGTACTGGCGAAGTATTCGCCGGCATTCTTCAAGGCCGTGCGCAGTGGAGTCCCGCCGGAGGGATAAGCGGTGAACAGCTCTTCCATCAGGTCGTCACGTTCATCGGCATCGGTCATGTCCGCGACGTTGCGGTTGTTGCGCCCCTGGATGGTACGCAGGCCTACCCGAGACTCGTTGGTATCGATGACGCCTGCCATGGCCGACTTGGCAACGGACATGCGGTCGCGGTAATAGGTGAACCAGTTGGCGAAGTTGGTCTTCTGTGCGGCGGACTGCTGGTTGATGTAGGTCTGACGCGTGGTATCCACATAAAGACCATTGCCACTTCGATAGAGCCCGCACTCCTCGAAGTCATACTCGCCGTCACCGTCATTGTCCGTCCAGGGCATGTAATAGACCCCGGTAAGATTGACGGTTGTCGTCGGCTCATAGGGATCCGCGCGCGCCGTCAGGAGCGTCGCGTCGAGGTAATCCGCTCCAAAGCGATCCTTGCCCGCCCAAGGGGCATAGGTGAGCGCCGGATTGTAGGCCAGGACATTGAAGCCATTGCACGAGCCAATGGCGCGGGCAACGCTGGTCTGGGATTGATGACTGACAGTCCCAAAATTGCTGATCGAGTAGACCCCGGAGTCTCCAAGCACCGACGAGGCGGGCTGATAGCCCCAGTATTCGACGCCCTGATTGAGCGTATCCTCCCAGGCCATGCTGCCCGAATCATCAAGGATGAACAGGATATTGGGCTGAACACCCGTGGCTTCCGTCACTGGCGCACGAGCGATTTCCCCGGGAGCCGCCAGGCAAGGCAGAGCGAAAAGGCATAGGGCACCACTCAGCAGATAACGCATGTTCATGCTCCTCTCAGAAGTAAGGGCCCAGTTCCAACTCGCTTTGCACCACTGTCCAGGAGGCGCCATTGCCGCCTCCCAGGCCCATTGCACTGACGCGGAAGGCATCCAGGCGCGTACCGACCGCATTCAATTCGTTGCTGGTATTCAGTGGGGGCTGCCCGACCTTGCCCAGATACTCGATCACGTACGCCCCGATCACCGCGCCGTTATCATCATCCAGCGTATCGATGCCATTGGCCTGCCAATCCGCTTCAGAGAGCGGGTTGATCGGCGGCGCATCCTCAGGGAGTGCCAGCATCAGCCCAGCCGAGTCATCGAAATCGCCCAGTTCCCAGGCGCCATTCTCCAGGCCCTCCTGCAACGCCCGCTCACCGATGCTGAGGCTGGTCTCGGCGTTGTAATAGGACTGCTCGAAGTTACGGCTGTTGACGGCCATCCGGGTCTGCAACTGACTGTCCTCCACGCCGGTGACGGCCAGCAGACCGATCACCACCAGCATGACCAGCACGATCAGCAGTGCGATGCCTTGCTGATGCGCGGGCCCCCTCGTTGCCGCGCAGGGCCCGGATGTTGACGGCGATGTATGCATCAGCTGCCCCTCAGTTGCAGATTGCGCGGCGTGAACGTGAGATTGAAGGTGCGTGTCAGACGGCCATCGTTATCTCCGCCCGGCACCACGCCTGGCAGGCTCTCGAGTGTCAGGGCGATCTCGATGCGACGCACCTCATCCCAACGGTCTTCGCTGCGAACCGTGGCGGCAGGCACCTTGACCCGATCGACACTGCCGTTGCCGGTGGTGTCCAGACTGAAGCTGACATCGAAGCCCTCGACGCCAGAGGCCAGCTCTTCGCGCGCAAAGGTGGCATCAATGCGATCGAGATACAGCGCACGCACCGAGCTGTCATTGGCCTGATCATCCAGCCGGAGCTCCCAGGCCTGCACCGGATACAGATAGGCATTCGATGACTGTGAACTGCCATAGGAACGCGACAGGGTATCGTTGGTCTCGATACTGCCCTGGGTCGTCCCCGACACCTTGAAGACATCGGTGCTGTTGCAATCACTGACCAGCGCGAACTCGTCGGTCACGAAGGCCGCTTCACTGCCATTGCGCACGCTCAGTGGTCCGCCCAGTGAGGTCATGCTGCTGATGAGCGTGGTCTCATCGCCATCCTTGCTGGCGGCGACGAACGTCAGATTGAAATAGCTGAGGCTACGCTGGGTACGCTGCTGCCCACCGAAGGGCGCCGTGAGATCGTGGGAGTCATCCACTGAACTGGCATTGGTGATATCACGACTGTTGGCACACCCCGCGTAGCCCACATTGCGCATGAGGGGCTGAAGCCGGAACGAGACATAACGCGCCGACTCCTGAAGATAGGACAGGGCTTCCTGGGTACTCACGGTACTGCGTGACGTCGAGAACATCTGCACCGCCATCGCCGTGATGAGAAGCCCCAGCACCAGACTGATCATCAGTTCGACCAGGCCAACCCCCGCCTGATGCGCGCGAGAGGCTGGAGAGCGAGAGAACTTCTTGCCAGCGATAGAGACACGCGGGTTCATGGCTCCACCTCGAAGCGATATGCCTGGATATCCATTCCACCATTGAGCGTATCGCTCCATTGCACCTGGACACTGACGTCATGCACCCCGATACCGGCACCGCCGACCAGGCGCTCGTCTACCGTCACGTTGCCGACACCGCTGGTCAGAGTGGAACCCTGAATGGCCGTTCGCCAGTCGATCACATCCTGATTGGCCAACTGAGCAGGCGTGCAGTCTGACGAGCATCCATTGTCCGGTGGGTCCTGCGTATCGGCACCATCGTATTGCGCAATGGCTTCGAGATTGGCTCGGATGCGCTCGGCCATGTCCAATGACAGCAGCTGTGCCACCGTATTGCTGTAACTGACGCGCTGATGCTGCAACGTCTGCACCTGCAGCAGCCCCAGCCCCAGCAAGGAGACACCAAGCAGCAGCACGGCCACCAGCGCCTCGATCAGACCGACGCCACGCTGACGATGCGCCGTCGCGATCTTCGGAGGGTTACGCCTTGTCATGAGCAATCACCTCCCGTCTCGAGTCTCACGCGCCCTGAAGGCGCCACCACCACGGAAGTGGAATCCGATGCTGCGCAGAACACCAGCGTGCTGTTGCCGCTGTTGAGTGTGCCGCGATCGTTGAAGGTGATACGACTGGCACCGCCGGATTGCGCCACCGAGTTGCTGCCCTGATGAACCCACATGCGATCCCCTGCCGTGAAATTGGCCCCACTGCCTTCATACACCACCCAGCCATTCGACCAGTCCGCATCGCAGACAGTGGGATTCGGCGTGGCAACGCTCGGAGCATAGGGACAGACGCTGACCATGGTGCCGCGACTGGTCGCGGCACTGCGTGCCATCGCCAGGGCATGCGTCAGGGCGCGAACGTCGGACTCCACCTGAGAGCGCTGTACCATCCCTTGCCAGGCAGGCACCGCCCAGGCAGCGATGATGGCGATGATCGCCACCGTCACCACCAGCTCGATCAGCGTGAAACCGCGTGAATGACGCATGATGTCAGGCTCCCCGGCCTCTCGTGGCCTCTCATGCAACGCGAAAGGCAGTTCTCTCCCGACCCGATGTCGAGAGGATGGTCTCGCAGACTTCACCAACACCGCCCCCCTCCTTCCGCGCCGGTATTCATGACCTCATCCATCCACAGAATGCCGCAGTCATCGTTGAGCTGTGCTCCCTGCGGAGTGGCTTGCAACACGAAGGTGCTCGGCGTGAGGCTGCGATAGGAGATCAGGTAACGCAGATTGCCGCCGGCATCCTCGATACTGCTGACGCCATCGGCTGGCAACTCACCCTCCAGCACCGGCGCCTCGGAGAAATCGTGGCCATAGAAGCCATGCAACTGCCTGGCCTGCTGGCCCAGCGCCTGCTGAGCATGAGAACGCCAGCTGCGCTCCACGTACCCGAGATAGGATGGCACTGCTACCGCCGCCAGAATCCCGATGATCGCGACCACCATCATGACTTCGATGAGCGTGAAGCCTCGTGCTCCTCTGGGCCCGCACGCTCCCGCTGCCCCGCGTCGTGCACGAGCACCGATGACGCTTTTGGCTAGGGGATGGCATGGCATGCCGATATCTCCAGAGGTGGCTTACCCTCCATTATGTATCATTTTCGTAACTGAGCATTACATTTTTTTTCATATATCCTCAGGCCAGATCAACGCTCACCGGAATGATCAGGGCATTGAGAACATGCGCAATAACTCACAAAGAGCCAGATATTGCGGATCAGACATGAAAAAAGCCGCGACAGAGTCGCGGCTTTCAGATGACCAATGACTTACAGAGCGTTACAGCTCGCGAATCTGATCCGAGGCGATCAAGCGCTCCTTGAGCTCCTTGGGCATGGAGAAGACGATATTCTCCTCCTGACCTTCCAGTTCCTCGGGCGCCGAAGCCCCCAGTGCCATCAGGCGATCGATCACGCCCTGCACCAGCACTTCGGGCGCACTTGCGCCTGCCGTGATCCCGATACTGCCGATACCCTCGAGCCAGGCGGCCTCGATCTGCTCGGCATCATCGATCAACCAGGCCGGGGTCTGCATGCGCTCGGCCAGTTCGCGCAGGCGATTGGAGTTGGAGCTGTTGGGGCTGCCGACCACCAGCACCACATCGCAGGCTTCCGCCAGCATGCGTACGGCGTCCTGACGATTCTGGGTCGCGTAGCAGATATCGTCCTTGCGCGGCCCTTGAATCGCCGGGAAGCGTTCGCGCAGCGCATCGATCACACGCGCCGTGTCATCCATGGACAGTGTGGTCTGGGTGACGAAGGCCAGCTGACCCGGGTCCTTGACCTCCAGGCGCGCCACATCGGACTCGTCCTCCACCAGGTGGATGGTGCCACCCTTGGAGGTGTCATAGCGACCCATGGTGCCCTCGACTTCCGGGTGACCCTCATGGCCGATCAGCACGCAATCCTGGCCCTTGCGCGCATAGCGCAGCACTTCCATGTGCACCTTGGTCACCAGCGGACAGGTGGCATCGAAGACCTTGAGGTTGCGACGCTCGGCCTCTTCCTGCACCGCACGCGAGACACCGTGGGCCGAGAAGATGACGATGACGTCATCCGGCACTTCGTGCAGTTCCTCGACGAAGATGGCGCCGCGCTCCTTGAGGGAGTCGACCACGAAGCGATTGTGCACCACCTCGTGACGCACGTAGATCGGCGGCCCGAACACGTCGAGCGCCCCGTTGACGATATCGATGGCGCGATCCACTCCGGCGCAGAAACCGCGCGGGTTGGCCAGCTTGATCTGCATGACAGGCTCCGCTTGATGGCAAGGGGCACACGTGTGAGGCGCCCCTGGAAAAGAAGACTCAGTGCGTGGTCGCGGGGGAGACGGACAGCACCTCGACCTCGAAGGTCAGGGTACGCCCGGCCAGCGGGTGGTTGAAGTCGACCTTGACGTCACGCTCATCGATCTCGCGAATGATGCCCGGCAGCTCCGAGCCTGACGGCTCGGCGAAGGACATCACCATGCCGACCTCGATCTCGTCATCGAAGCTCTTGCGCGCCACGGTCTGGACATTCTGCGGATTGTGCTGACCGAAGGCATGCTCCGGCGTGACCGTGAAGCTGCCGGTCTCACCTGCCGCCATGCCCATGATCGGCCGCTCGAAGCCCGGCGGCAGATTGCCATCGCCTACCTGGAAGGTGGCCGGCGTCTTGTCGAAGGTGGAATCCACTTCGGTGCCGTCTTCCAGACGCAGACGGAAATGGAGGCTGACCTCCATGTTTTCGGCGATACGATATTCGCTCATGCTGACCTCGTTTGCGCCACTCACTCGGAGCGGCCACGGAAGGATTCGATGATCAGTGCCACGGCTCCCAGGCTGATGGCGACGTCCGCCACATTGAAGGCCGGGAAGAAGGCATTGCCCCAGTGGAAGGACAGGAAGTCCACCACGTAACCATGCACGACACGATCATAAAGATTGCCCAGTGCGCCACCCAGTACCAGCGCGATGCCCAGCGCCGTGAAGGTCTCGTGACGCTTGAGGCGCGCAAGCCAGATGCTCAGACCGATGGCCGCCACCACGGCGATGCCGGCGAACAGCCAGCGCTGCCAGCCGTCATGACCGGCCAGGAAACTGAAGGCCGCGCCGGTATTGTGCAGCAGCGTCAGATTGAAGACCGGCAGCACCTCGTTGGCCTGACCGTAGATCAAAGAACTGCTGGCCAACCACTTGGTGGTCAGATCCAGCACCACGATCACCACTGACAGCCACAGCCAGCGCAACGGCGAACGCATCGGCTCACTGGCGGCCGAGCCGGCCTCACTGGCAGGCGGTTGTGAAGAAGACGTCATGTTACCTTCCTGTCGAGGATGCCATGGGCATCCCTGCATGAAATGAATCCGTCGGCGGCAAGACACGAACGCCGGGCCAGAGCCCGGCGTTCGATATCAGCGCTCAGCGGAGGCTGAACGATGCCGCGGTCGCGTCAGCGATCACGCGAAGTGACGCGTCTCGCCTTCGCCATCCGGCAGGTTGGTCACGCAGCGGCCACACAGAGTCGGATGTTCCGGCAGGGTGCCGACTTCCGGACGGTGGTGCCAGCAACGTTCGCACTTGGCATTCTCGCTGACCTTGACCGCCACCTTGAGGCCGGACACTTCGGTCTCTTCTGCGTCACCCGCAGCATCGAGAGGCGCCAGGGTCACGCCGCTGGTCAGCATCACGAAGCGCAGTTCGTCGCCGAGACTTGCCAGCAGAGTGCTGAGCTCATCATTGACGTAGAGGGTGACTTCCGCCGCCAGGCCATTCTTGACCAGACCGGCGTTGCGCGCGCCTTCCAGCGTCTTGTTGACCGCCTGCTTGACGTGCAGCACCTGCTCCCAGAACTCACGCCCCATGGGGGCATCATCCGCCAGGGTGGTCAGGCCGGTGTAGGCCGTCTCGAGGAAGATGGTGTCCTTGCGCGGACCCGGGATGTTGGCGTAGATCTCTTCACCGGTGAAGGAGAGGATCGGTGCCATCCAGCGTGCCAGCGCCTCGATCACGTGATACAGCGCCGTCTGGCAGCTACGACGCGCACGCGAGTTCGGCTGCGTGGTGTACTGGCGGTCCTTGATGACATCCAGATAGAAGCCGCCCAGCTCACGCGAGCAGAAGGTCAGCACCTGCTGGTAGATGTCGAGGAAGCGGTATTCCTCGTAGGCCAGCTCGACACGTGCCTGCAGCTGGGCGGCACGATCGACCACCCACTGGTCCAGCGCCAGCATGTCGTCAAAGGCCAGCGCATCACGCTCGGGCTCGAAACCGTTCAGGTTGGACAGCAGGAAGCGCGAGGTGTTGCGAATGCGGCGATAGGCATCGGCAGTCCGCTTGAGGATCTCGTCCGAGACGGCCATCTCACCGGAATAGTCATTAGAGGACACCCACAGGCGCAGAATGTCGGCACCCAGCTTGTCCATCACCTGCTGCGGCGCGACCACGTTGCCCACTGACTTGGACATCTTGCGGCCCTGCGCATCGACGGTGAAACCGTGAGTCAGCAGTGCCTTGTAGGGCGCGTGGCCGTCGATGGCACAGCCGGTCAGCAGTGACGAGTGGAACCAGCCACGGTGCTGGTCGGAGCCTTCCAGATACAGGTCGGCACGCGGACCTTCCTCGTGACCATGCGGGTGCGAGCCACGCAGCACATGCCAGTGGGTCGTTCCGGAATCGAACCACACATCCAGCGTGTCGGTGACCTTCTCGTAGTTCTCGGCCTCATCGCCCAGCAGCTCCTGGCTGTCGAGTGACCACCAGGCATCGATGCCGTGCTCGGCGACGCGATCCGCGACCGCTTCCATCAGCGCGACGCTGTCAGGGTGCAGTTCGCCAGTGGCGCGATGCAGGAACAGCGGAATCGGCACGCCCCAGTTGCGCTGACGCGAGATGCACCAGTCAGGGCGGTTGGCGATCATGCTCTTCAGGCGCGCCTGGCCCCAGGCAGGAATGAAGGTGGTGTCCTCGATGGCGGACAGCGCCTTGTCACGCAGGGTCACGCCATCGGTGCCGGCGATGTCCATGCCGACGAACCACTGGGCCGTGGCGCGATAGATGACCGGCGTCTTGTGGCGCCAGCAGTGCATGTAGCTGTGGGTGATCTTCTCGTGCGCCATCAGCGCGCCGAGTTCTTCCAGACGCGCGACGATGTTCGGATTGGCCTTCCAGATGAACTGACCACCGAATTCCGGCAGGTCCGGCACGTAGACGCCGTTGCCCTGCACCGGGCTCTCGATCTCGTCGAAGCTCATGCCGTAACGACGGCAGGTGTGGAAGTCATCCTCGCCGTAGGCCGGCGCGGAGTGGACGATACCGGTACCGGCACCGGTCTCGACGTAGTCGGCCAGATAGACCGGCGACAGACGATCGTAGATCGGGTGGCGGAAGTTGAGATTCTCCAGTGCCGCGCCATTGACGGTCGCCAGTGTCTCGCCACTCAGCCCGAAGCGCGCCAGGCTGTCGTCGACCAGCTCCTCGGCGAGCACCAGCAGGCGCTCGCCGGTATCGACCAGCGAGTAGACGAAGTCCGGGTGAACGTTGAGCGCCTGGTTGGCCGGAATGGTCCACGGGGTGGTGGTCCAGATCACGATCGCCGCCGGCTTGCTCAGTGACTCGAGGCCGAAGGCCTTGGCCAGCGCCGCGCTGTCGTCTGCCGCGAAGGCGACATCGATGGCGTCAGAGGTCTTGTCGGCGTATTCGACTTCCGCTTCCGCAAGCGCAGAGCCACAGTCGAAGCACCAGTTGACCGGCTTCAGGCCCTTGAAGACATAACCGCCCTTGACCATCTCGGCCAGCGCACGGATCTCGCCGGCTTCGTTGGCGAAGTCCATGGAGCGATACGGGTTACCCCAGTCACCGACGATGCCGAGACGGATGAACTCGTGCTTCTGACCTTCCACCTGCACGCCCGCGTATTCGCGGCACAGGTGGCGGGCTTTCTCGGACTCGAGATGCTTGCCGTGGGTGGTCTCGACCTTGTGCTCGATGGGCAGACCATGACAGTCCCAGCCCGGCACGTAAGGCGCATCGAAGCCCGCCATCGTCTTGGACTTGACGATGATGTCCTTGAGAATCTTGTTGACGGCGTGACCGATGTGAATATTGCCGTTGGCATAGGGAGGGCCGTCGTGGAGCACGAAGCTCGGACGGCCCTTGCCTGCTTCACGCAGACGCGCGTAGAGGTCAATCTCGTTCCAGCGGGCCAGTTGGTCCGGCTCACGCTTGGGGAGATTGCCGCGCATCGGGAAGTCGGTATCGGGCAGATTCAAAGTGTGCTTGTAGTCGCTCATAGCCTTTCGGGTCAGCCGTCGTGGGGGCGGGAAGCCTGAGCTTCCCGAGCTGTGGAATCAGACACCTCAGCAGTGCCGTGTAAGGGTGCCGTCGGCGCATTCATCAGTGCGCTCAGCGGACGGCTGGCCAGCGGCAGGTCAGCCATCGAGGTCATGCAATCGAGCAATGCCTGCTCATCACTGGCGGGCGTCTCACCTGCGGCCAGTGCGAAGAAGCGGCGTGCCAATGCGATATCGGCGTAGATGGCGGCCTTGAGAGCTTCCAGGCCATCGAAGCGCTGCTCGCCACGCAGGAAGGCACAGAAGCTGACACGCATCGACTGGCCATAGAGGTCCTCCGCGAAGTCCAGCAGGTGAACCTCAAGGACCGGGCGCGGCGTGCCGACCGTCGGGCGCCAGCCGATATTGGCTACCGCCGGGCAGGCGCGGCCATCGGCCAGATGCGCCATCACCGCGTAGACGCCGGAGACCGCCAGCGGCGCATTCGGCAGCGGCAGATTGGCGGTCGGCACGCCGATGGTACGCCCCAGCTGACGGTCCGCGACCACGCGCCCCTGCCAGTGATGGGCTCGTCCCAGCAATCTGGCGGCCAATGCCATGTCACCCGCGGCCAGTACCTTGCGCACGCGAGTGCTGGACACACGCTCACCGGCGATCTCGAAGGTGCGGGTATGCTCCACCGCGAAGCCCTCGGCGGCGCCGATGCGCTCCAGCAGCGCGAAGTCACCGGCACGATCACAGCCGAAGCGGAAGTCGTCGCCGACCACCAGGTGGCGCACGCCGAGACCATCGATCAGTACCTGCTCGATGAATTCACGGGCCGACAATGAGCGCAGCGCCTCATTGAAGGGCAGGCACAGTACGCGCTCGGCGCCGTGGCTACCCAGCAGGCGGACCTTTTCCGCCAGTCGCGTCAGGCGTGGCGGCGCCTTGTCACCCGCGAAGAACTCGCGCGGCTGCGGCTCGAACACCACCACCGTGGCCGGCAGCCCATAGGCCGCCGCGCGCTCGCGCAGTTGCTCCAGAATCGCCTGGTGGCCGAGGTGCACCCCATCGAAATTGCCGATGGTGGCCACGCAGCCGCGACTGCCATCCTGCTTGCGCAGGCGGGCGAGATTGTGGAGTCCTCTGATCAAGTCCATGCGTGCATCACACAAGCCGCCGAAAGTGGTCGATTATAGCGAAGGGGCACGGCGCTGACAGCCACCGTTGCCCCACCAGAGAGAAAACTGCTGGAACGCGAGATGTGAATCGAGAGTCGGGGCTCAGCCCTGCATGCGGAAGTGGCGCGGACGTATGCCGCAAAGCCCCAACCACAGTGCATAGACCAGCACACCGCCGACGACCAGCGCCCCCATCATCGCACAGCGCTCCCAAAGGCCCCAACCGAGCCAGGTGGTCCAGTCCGGTGACAGCCACAGCAGGCCGCCGCCCATCAGGGCGCAACCGCCGATCAGCGTCAGCGAATAGCGCCCCCAGCCCGGCTGGAAGCGCAGCACACCCTCGCGATACAGGCCACGCGCCAACAGCCCGGCATTCAGGAAGGCCGACAGCGCCGTGGCCAATGCCAGGCCCGCATGGGCCAGCGGCACGATCAGCGCGAGGTTGAAGGCCATGTTGGCGACCATCGCGATGATGCCGATCTTGACCGGCGTCTTCGTGTCCTGACGCGCATAGAAGCCCGGTGCCAGCACCTTGATCAGCATGAAGGCCAGCAGCCCGAAGCTGTAGGCCCGCAGGCTCTGGGCCGACATCACCACATCATTGTCCGTCATCGCCCCATAGTGGAACAACGTGATCAGCAGCGGCTCCGCGAGCACGCCCAGCGCCAGCGCCGCCGGCACGCCGATCAACAATACCGAACGCAGCGCCCAGTCGAGCATCTTCTGGAAGTGCTCCAGCGACTGCTCCGCGTGACGCTTGGAGAGCGCCGGCAGAATCACGGTGCCGATGGCGATGCCGATGATGCCCAGCGGCAGTTCGACCAGCCGGTCGGAGTAATAGAGCCACGACACGCTGCCGGTGACCAGAAACGAGGCCAGCACGGTATCCAGCAGCAGGTTGATCTGCGAGACCGAGACCCCGAACAGCGCCGGTGTCATCAACTTGAGGATGCGCCGCACGCCTTCGTGGGCGAAGTTCGGCCATGGCTTGGGCATCAGGCCAAGACGCAGCAGGAACGGCACCTGGAACAGCAGCTGCACGCCACCGGCGATCAACACGCCCCAGGCCAGCGCCATGGCGGGTGTCTCGAAACGCGGTGCCAGCAACAGCGCCGCGCCGATCAGGCTCAGGTTGAGCAGCACCGGGGTGATGGCCGGCACCGCGAAGCGGTTCCAGGTATTGAGCACGCTGCCGGCGAAGGCGGTCAGCGAGATCAGCAGCAGATAGGGAAAGGTCAGGCGCAGCATGTCACCGGTCAGCGCCAGCTTGCCGGCATCGTCACCGAACCCCGGCGCGAAGACCCACACCAGCCAGGGCGCGCACAGCATCGCCAGCGCCGTGATCAGCGCCAGGATGACGCCGAGACTGCCACTGACGGCATCCAGCAACTCGCGGACCTCTTCCCGCGTGCGCCGGGTCGCATACTCGGACAGCACCGGAATGAAGGCCTGATTGAAGGCCCCCTCGGCGAACAGACGACGCATGAAGTTGGGGATCTTGAAGGCCACGAAGAAGGCATCCGCCCCGCTGCCTGCCCCCAGCAGACTGGCGATGATCACGTCTCGCGCCAGCCCCAGCACCCGCGACAGCATCGTCATCACGCTGACGATCAGCCCGGAGCGCAGCAGTCCCGCACGCACCGGCAGGCTGTCTCCACTGCTGGTCTCTGCCTGAGCCGTCGCCTGAGAGCCAGTCTGCACGGCCTGGCGACCCGACTCCTTCCCGACATCCTGATCGCCTCTGGGCGACTCATCCTGCGGCTTGCTCACCCTGACACCCCTTTCACTTCCCTGATCCGATACCGATGCCATCCAACACGATAGACAGACACAAAAAAACCGGCCGAAGCCGGTTTTTTCACGCGAACACGTCTCAGACAGCCAGTGCCTTGACGCGTGCGTTCAGACGGCTCTTGACGCGAGCGGCCTTCTTCTTGGACAGGATGTCCTTGTCGGCGTAACGGTCGAGGACCTTCTGCGCGACATTGAAAGCGGCCATGGAAGCAGCGTGGTCACCAGTCTTGACGGCCTTCAGCACGTTCTTGACGCTGGTACGCACGGCGGAACGCTGTGCGGAGTTGTGCTGACGACGGACTTCAGCCTGACGAGCGCGCTTGCGAGCTTGCTTGGAGTTTGCCACTTTGATGCTCCTTATGAGTCCACCCGTAGGCGCGTACTCATGAACTTGAATTTGGAAGACGTTGTCGCGAGGCGACAGCGGGTCCGGTCATCTCTCGCTTTCGACACTTGACGTGAAGACCATAGAGAAATCAGCGACTTGACGTGGAAGCCCCGCCAAGCCTTCGCCATCGGAGCGGACCAGCTCCCGACAGGACGGCAGAGTCTAGCATGGCCAGACGGATGACTGCCAGCATGAGGCCCGCATCGGCAGGCCTCATGCGCCCTACAGCACGATGAGGTTGTCGCGATGGATCAGCTCCGGCGCCTCAATATAGCCCAGCGCAGCCTCGATCTGATGACTCGGCAGCCCCAGGATGCGCTCGGCGTCGACCGCGGAATAGTTGACCAGCCCCTTGGCGATCCGCGCGCCGGATTCATCGACACACTGCACCAGGTCACCGCGCTTGAAGGCTCCCTCGATCTTCTTCACGCCCACCGGCAGCAGGCTGGAACCACGCGTGGTCAGCACGCTGACGGCACCGGCATCCAGCGTCAGGGTGCCCCGCACCTGCAGTTGCCCGGCGATCCAGCGCTTGCGCGCCGCGATCGGCGCATGCTCGGGCAGCAGCAGGGTACCGAAGCGCTCGCCAGCGGCTAGGCGCGTGATCACGTCAGGCTGGCGGCCGGAGGCAATCACCGTCAGCGCGCCACTGCGGGCTGCCAGGCGCGCCGCCCGCACCTTGGTGGCCATGCCGCCACGCCCCAGCACCCCGCCGCCACCGGCGACCTTGACCAGCATCGGGTCATCGGCCTGCGCTTCCTCGATCAGCCTGGCCGCCGGATCATGGCGCGGGTCGGCGTCGTACAGCCCTTCCTGATCGGTGAGCAGCAACAGGGCATCGGCTTCCAGCAGATTGGCGACCAGCGCGCCGAGCGTATCGTTGTCACCGAAGCGAATCTCGTCGGTGACGACAGTGTCATTCTCGTTGATCACCGGCACCACGCGCAGCTCCACCAGGGTGCGCAGCGCCGAGCGTGCATTCAG
Source organism: Cobetia marina (assembly GCF_001720485.1). Lineage (GTDB taxonomy): Bacteria > Pseudomonadota > Gammaproteobacteria > Pseudomonadales > Halomonadaceae > Cobetia > Cobetia marina. The sequence goes on along the minus strand of NZ_CP017114.1, from coordinate 192,493 downwards.
GTAACGCTTGCGATTGGAGAGATCGTCGTGGGTCAGCAGAATCTGGGCGGTGGTCAGGCCGTGACGATGGAAATGCTCTTCATAGCACTGGGTCAGGCCATTCTGGCCGACCGCCGCCGCGGCCTGCAGCTCATGCACGCCACTGGGTCGCGCCGTCCAGCCAAGCCGGGACATGCCGACGGCGATCGCGCCGGAAGACACCACGATCACCTCGATGCCACGCGCATGCAGTGCCGCGATCTGGTCGACCCAACGCCCGATGCCGGCATCGTCCAGCCCGCGGCCGTCGTCGGTCAGCAGCGCACTGCCGATCTTGACCACCACGCGCCGCGCCCTGGCCAATGCCTCACGTCCGACCCGACTGCCCATCTCCGCCACTTCCGCCACCTTCTGCTCCGCCACCGCACTATCTCCTGTCATGTGGTCTCCCGCCCCGCTCGGCAGGCTGTGACTGCCCCGTCGCGTCATTGTCCGCTCCCGCCCCGCTGCTGTCATCACCCTCGAGCGGCACCTGCAACGAAAACGCCCCGCCGCGAGACCAGAAGGCTCGGGGCGGGGCGTGAATCGCGAAGCGGGTCGCTCGTCACTCAGTGACTGCCTCGCAGGGCAGCCACCGGACGAACCTCGACCTCAGGGCGCGTATTCGACCTCGACGTCGTAATCGTCGTCATTGAAGTCGTCATCGTCCTCTTCTTCGTCATCCTTCTTGCGCTTGCGACGTGTCAGGCGCTCTTCAGCGCGCTCCAGCGACTCGTTCTCCATCCGCGCCAGCAGGGCGGCATGCGCCTCGGCAGCTTCCGGATCTTCCGCCAGCTGCAGGCGTTGCTCGCCCAGCCAGCGGTGTGCGGCCTGCACCAGCTCCTGAGTGCCGATACCACTGGCCGCGGAGACGACGAACAGCTCACCTTCCCAGCCCAGACGCTCGACGAGGTCCTTGACCATCGCCTCGCGATCCTCTTCCGCCAGCAGATCGATCTTGTTGATCACCAGCCAGCGCGGCAGCTCCGTGAGTGCCGAGGAGAAGTTCTTGAGCTCATTGAGAATCGCCTCGACCGCATGGACCGGGTCGCTCTCGTCGAAGGGCGCGATATCCACCACATGCAGCAACAGGCGCGTGCGCGTCAGGTGCTTGAGGAAGCGCAGCCCCAGGCCGGCACCATCCGCCGCCCCTTCGATCAGGCCGGGAATGTCGGCCATCACGAAGTGCTGGTGGCTACCGATCTTCACGACGCCAAGATTCGGCACCAGCGTGGTGAAGGGGTAGTTGGCGACCTTGGGCTTGGCCGCGGAGACGGCGCGAATCAGCGTCGACTTGCCGGCATTCGGCATGCCCAGCAGGCCGACATCCGCCATCACCTTCATCTCGAGACGCAGGTTGCGACGCTCACCCCAGGTGCCCTTGGAGGTCTGGCGCGGCGCGCGATTGGTGGAGGACTTGAAGTGGATGTTGCCCAGACCACGACGTCCACCCTGCGCAACCAGCACCAGCTGGCCGATTTCCGTCACGTCACCGATGATCTCGAGGGTTTCCTCGTCGATCACGGTGGTGCCGACCGGCACCTTGACGATCAGGTCCTCACCCGCCTTGCCCGCCATCTGACGGCCCTGGCCGGCGTCACCGCTCTCGGCCTGGTAATAGCGCTGGAACTTGAAGTCGATCAGGGTATTGAGGGAATCATCCCCGATCAGGTACACACTACCGCCGTGCCCGCCGTCACCCCCATCGGGGCCACCACGCGGCACGTATTTCTCACGGCGAAAACTCAGGCAACCATTGCCGCCACGTCCGGCCTCGACAATGATCGACGCTTCATCAAGGAACTGCATGCTGCTCTCTCCTGACGACGACCCGGGCCGTCATGCGACAAAAAAGCCCCGCCTGAGCGGGGCTTCCTTGCAGACCGTCATACGATACCGGGGCATCGTCCAGTCTGCGTAAGCTGTCAGACGTTTCAGGCAGAAACGATGCTGACGAACTTGCGGTTCTTCGGACCCTTGGTCTCGAACTTCACGTGGCCGTCGGCCAGAGCGAAGAGAGTGTGGTCCTTGCCGATGCCAACGCCAGTACCGGCGTGGAAACGGGTGCCGCGCTGACGCACGATGATGTTGCCGGCGATAGCCGCTTGGCCACCGAACAGCTTCACACCAAGGCGCTTGGATTCAGAATCGCGACCGTTGCGGGTAGAGCCCGCCGCCTTCTTATGTGCCATTGGATAATTCTCCTATGGTGGGTAGCGCTGCAATTACGCAGAGATACCAGTGATCTTGACTTCGGTGAACCACTGACGGTGGCCCGCACGACGCATGGAGTGCTTCCGGCGACGGAACTTGATGATGGTGACCTTGTCGCCACGGCCGTGAGACACGACCTCGGCAGCAACCTTGGCACCTTCAACCAGCGGAGCGCCGACCTTGATGTCGTCGCCTTCAGCGACCATCAGGACTTCGTCGAACTGGATAGTTTCGCCAGTGGCGACTTCAAGCTTCTCGAGCTTCAGGGTCTGGCCTTCCTGAACGCGGTACTGCTTGCCACCGCTCTTGATAACTGCGTACATGATTCTCTCCATCGAACTCATCAAGGGTGTGCTCTTGGGTGGCCTGCTGCGAGTGGCGCCCCTTCTGGAGCCATCTGACAGGGAGCGGGATGAGTCACGGCCGCGTATTATAGCGCCGCGTGCCGCGATCGACAAGCAATGTCAAGATGCACACGCCCGACCCGCCGCCAGCCTGCATCCCTGCGCGGGTGCACGCCTTGACGGCCATAGGGGTGCCCCATAGCATAACCGGCAAATGGCACGCCACGGCGGCCTCACCTCTCGCTACGGGCACGACGACCTCATGCAAGCCGACGCATCGACCCTTCACGCGGCAGTGGCAGATGACTTCGCCGCCGTAGACCGCACCATTCTCGCGCAGCTCGAGTCGCGCGTGCCGCTGGTCCAGACCATCGGTCAGTACATCATCCAGAGTGGTGGCAAGCGCCTGCGCCCGGTCCTGGTGCTGCTGGCAGCCCGCGCACTCGGCTATCAGGGTGATCGCCACATCAACCTGGCCGCACTGATCGAGTTCATGCACACCTCGACACTGCTGCACGATGATGTCGTCGACGAGTCCAGTCTGCGTCGCGGTCGCTCCACCGCCAATGACACCTGGGGCAATGCGCCCTCCGTGCTGGTCGGTGACTTCCTCTATTCCCGCTCTTTCCAGATGATGGTGGAAGTCGGCTCGATGGACGTGATGGCGATTCTCTCCGCCGCCACCTGCACCATCGCCGAAGGCGAGGTCCTGCAGCTGACCAACATCGGCAATGCCGACATCGATGAAGCCGCCTACTTCGAGACCATCCACGGCAAGACCGCCATGCTGTTCGAGGCGGCCGCGCATGCCGGGGCGATACTCGCCCAGGAAGCAGATGGCACCGTCACGGCGGCACAGGTCAGCGCGCTGCAGAACTATGGCCGCTACCTGGGCCTCGCCTTCCAGCTCATCGATGACCTGCTCGACTATCAGGGCGACGCCGAGACCATGGGCAAGAATGTCGGTGATGACCTGGCCGAGGGCAAGCCGACCCTGCCGTTGATTCGCGCCATGCAGGTCGGAAGCCCGGCGCAGGCCAGCCTGGTACGTGGCGCCATCGAGAAGGGCGGACTGGAGCAACTCGACGAGGTACTGGAAGTCGTGCGCCTCACCGGCGGCCTCGACTATACCCGCAGTCGCGCGCAGGAAATGGCCGACAACGCCCTGGCGGAACTCGAGGCGCTGCCGGAGAGTGACTTCCGCGACAGCCTCGAACGCATCGCGCTGTTGAGTGTCGGCCGTCAGGCCTGATCCCCCTTTCAGCCACGGGGAGACAGACCACCAGCAGGAAAACGTGACGAGAAGCACCGGCAGGATGAGGTGAAGAGAAGCGCGCTTCTCGACAGCCGAATTGCCCCTTGAGACATCGATAAAACTTTTTGACCTCAAGGGCTTGCAAAGCAAAGCTGTCTGCGTATAATTCACCTCCGTCGAGACAAGCTCACGACGCATCGGAGTATAGCTCAGCTTGGTAGAGCGCTGCCTTCGGGAGGCAGAGGTCGTAGGTTCGAATCCTGCTACTCCGACCAGATATCTGAAAAAGCCGCTGATCACTGATCAGCGGCTTTTTTGATGCTGGAAGGTTTTCCTGCGGCTGATGTTGCCCAGTGACGAACTCCCCTCCAATGCCTTACATCCCTCAGGATGCCACATGCACACACTGCGCCTTGCCATGCTGTCCCTGCTGCTCACCTCCCTGCTCTCCGCCTACGCCTCCACCCGTACCCAATGGGAGAAGCCCGGTGCCAACAGCACGGAGGCTCACAACACCTGGGCCGGCTGCCAGTACGAACTTGGCCTGACGGACAAGTCAGACAACGAGAAGCAGACGCTGCTGAAGTACTGCATGGAGCGTGAAGGCTACCGACTGCAGAGCTACTGAGTCGCTCACCTGCGTCAATCGGACATCCAGGTGTCACTCGCCTTGCGGGCCCGCTCGCGACCAGCACGTTCTCGGTCGCGGCGGGCCTTTTGCTTGAGGTAGTAACTGCGCAGCGCCAACCCTAGTCCACAGGCAAGCATCAGGGCGAACACCAGCCCCTGCCACGGGCGGGCGGCATCCCCCAGCCAGGTTTCCAGCGCGACGATGGCGATAAGGCCGGCGGCCTGACTGGCAACGGCGATCGCACGGCTACGGTCATAATGATGTGAAAGCATGGGGATATCCCTGGAGCGTCCTCGGCGCCAGAGCAATGCTCAGCGCGCGAGGCGTGGATGTCGAAGTCCGTCGATTATCGCATACTCGAGCCTCACGACTGCAGCGCCGGCCAAGCGCCGCTCGACAGGTAGTGCTGACCCGAATGCCCCTTCCCGGACACCGCCAAAGGATAACCGCATGGATGCCATCGCTCTGGGCCCTGCCCTGATTTCCGTCGAACGCCTCTATGCCTTCGTGGCAGCCCTGGTGATGCTGATCGAGTTCTCGCTGCTGATTCGTCTACTGGCGCGCATGCACGCCAGGGGCACGACCGCGCCCGCTCACGACTCTTCACCGCTGAGCCCCTCGCGCTGGTTCAATCGCATGCTGGTCAGCTGGGTGATCGGTGCGCGCCTCACTTACGTCGCCCTGCACTGGGCAAGTTATCAGCAGACACCGCTGGATATTCTCAAGCTGTGGCAACCGGGCTACCACCTGCTCGGCGGCATGCTGGCCGCGACCCTGGCCAGCCTGTGGCTGCTGCGCCGGCATGGCGTGATTCGCCAGGTCATCGCGCTGGGCAGTCTGACTCTGGGCCTGACCGCTTTCCTCGGCCTCAAGCAGCTCGACCCGCTGGGCAGCACGCATTCCATCGAGCGCATGCCGTCGATCACCCTGCATCATCTGGATCGTCGCCCGGTGTTGCTGGATGAGGTCCGCAATCAGCGCGTGATCGTCAATCTGTGGGCTACCTGGTGCCCGCCCTGCCGCCGGGAGATGCCGCTGCTGGCCGAGGTGGACGCCCGGCCGGATGTCACCGTGGTGCTGGCCAATCAGGGCGAACAGGCGCTCGCGGTCACTCGTTTCCTCAAGAGTGAGCGACTCACGCTGGAATACGCCCTGCTGGACCCCGCCATGCAGCTGATGGGGCTCGCCGACGCACAGGGCCTGCCCGCCACCCTGATATTCGATGGCGAAGGCCGCCTGATCGAACGCCACATCGGCGAGTTGAGCCGCGCCCAGCTGCAGGCGCTGATGCCCCCGTCTGGATCGTGACGGACACCCTCCCCCAAATCATGAGAGAAGGCCTCATGCCATGGGTGCACCACGCCCAGTGACGACACGAGAGGACAAAGACGCCTCACAAGGACAAAAGGCGCTTAAGCCACGGCGCGTGATCCGGTAAGATACCGCGCCCCTGTATTCCCGATTCCCGTCTTTGTCCTACCCCGAGGCATCATGAGCGACTTCATTCCCGGTCAGCGCTGGATCAGTGATGGTGAGGCCGATCTCGGCCTTGGCACGATCCTCAATGTCGATTTCCGCACGGTTACCGTCCTCTTTGCCGCCAGCGAAGAAACCCGCACCTACAGCCTCCGCGAGGCGCCCCTGACCCGAGTCGCCTTCGGCAATGGCGACCGCATCCAGTCCGACGATGGCGAATGGCTGATCGTCGATGACTCCAAGGAAGTGCGCGGCCAGATCCTCTACATCTGTGAACGTGAAGGCGAAAGCGCCGGCGAGCTGCTCGAGCTTCCCGAGGCACGCCTCAACGACAAGATGCAGTTCAACCAGGCCCGTGACCGCCTGCTGACCGGCCAGGTCGACCGCAATGACTGGTTCGACCTGCGTTACCGCACCCTGCGCCACTTCCATCGTGTCGAGCAGAGCCCCGCGCTGGGCCTGTCCGGCCCCAAGGTCGACCTGGTACCGCACCAGCTGTACATCGCCGATGAGGTCTCGCGCCGTCACGCACCGCGCGTGCTGCTGGCCGATGAAGTCGGCCTGGGCAAGACCATCGAAGCCGGCCTGATCCTGCATCGCCTGCTGCTCAGCGGTCGTGCCCGTCGCGCCCTGATCCTGGTACCGGCGAGCCTGACCCACCAGTGGCTGGTCGAGATGCTGCGCCGCTTCGCGCTGGATGTCTCGCTGCTCGATGAAGAGCAATGCAAGGCCCACGGCACGCGCAACCCCTTCGAAGGCAACCAGATCATTCTGGCCAGCCAGGACTGGCTGTTCGCCAATCCGTCACGTCAGGTCCAGGCTGCTGCCTGCGACTGGGACATGCTGATCGTCGATGAAGCCCACCACCTCGACTGGAGCGAAGACAAGGTCGGCCCGGGCTATGCCTGCGTCGAATCACTCGCTCGCCAGACCGCCGGTGTGCTGCTGCTGACCGCCACGCCGGAGCAGATGGGGCTGGAGAGCCACTTCGCGCGCCTGCGCCTGCTCGACCCGGAGCGCTACCACGACCTGGAGCGCTTCAAGGCCGAGGAAGAGGGTTACGTCGCCGTGGCCTCGGCCATCGACAGCCTGGACGCCCTGCCGACTGACACCAGCGGCCTGGACAGCCTGACCGCCGTGCTGGATGACGGCGACAGCCGCGCCCTGCTCGAGACCCTGATGGACAGCGACAGCGATGACGCCCAGCGCGACAGCGCCCGTCGTCAGCTGCGTGACCAGCTGCTCGACCGCCACGGCACTGGCCGCGTGATGTTCCGCAACTCGCGCACCCACGTCGAAGGCTTCCCCGAGCGTCGTCTGCACGTCCACGAGCTGGAGTTGCCCTCCTCCTACCGGCGTGTGGTGCGCAAGCTGGAGCGTGACGAGGACTACCTCGATGACCTGCTGATCGAGACCGGCATGAACCACCCCGAGGTGGTGCTGTTCCTCGACGAGATGTACCGCGCCCTGCCCGATGACCGCATGAACGCCGAGCCCTGGTGGCAGATCGACCCGCGCGTCATGTGGCTGCTGGAAACCCTGACCGACCTCGGCAACGAGAAGGCGCTGGTGATCTGTCACACCGCCGATACCGCGCGTGAGCTGTCCGAAGGTCTGCGCGTGCTGGGCGGTGTGCATGCACCGGTCTTCCATGAGGGCATGAGCCTGGTCGAGCGTGATCGCGCCGCCGCCGCCTTTGCCTCCGAGGAAGAAGGCGTGCAGCTGCTGGTGTGCTCGGAAATCGGCTCGGAAGGCCGTAATTTCCAGTTCTGCCACCACCTGGTGATGTTCGACCTGCCGGTGCATCCGGACCAGCTCGAGCAGCGCATCGGGCGTCTGGACCGCATCGGCCAGCAATTCCCGATCGAGATCCACGTACCGGTCTTCGAAGGCTCACCGGGCGCCCAGCTGCTGCGCTGGTACCGCGATGGCATGGACGCCTTCAGTGCGCCCCACGGCATCGGCAGCGAGCTGTATTCCCAATTCGGTGACGAGCTGGAAGAAGCCCTGCTCGACAGCGAAGAGATCGACAGCATCATCGAGCAGACCCGCGAACGCTTCGACGCCCTGCAGGCCGAGCGCCAGTCCGGTCGCAACCGTCTGCTGGAACTCAATGCCTGTCGTCACGAGCGCGCCGCGGAAGTCATCGCCGCCATCGAGACACTGGACAACGACAAGGCGCTGCCGGGCTACCTGGAGCGCGCCTTCGACATCTTCGGCATCGAGAGCCGTGACCTCGGCGATGGCATCACCTACCTGGCACCAGGCCCGCACATGCTCGACGGCCTGCCGGGGCTGGTGAAGGGCGAGGAAGGCTTCAGCGTCACCAGCGACCGCGCCACGGCGCTGTCACGCGAAGATGTCCAGCATCTGTCGTGGGAGCACCCGCTGGTCCGCGAGATGCTGGTGCGCATCATCGATGGCTCCATGGGCAACACGGCGCTGGCACTGCTCAAGCACCCGGCGATCCCGGGCGGTCGCCTGATGACGGAAGTGGTGTTCCGCACCCAGTCCACCGCACCGCGCGGCTTGCGCCTGGGTCGCTTCCTGCCACCGACCGCCATCCGGGTGCTGCTGGATGAAAACGGCAGCAACCTGTCCGACAAGGTCTCCTTCGGCGGGCTGGCCAAGAACCTCAAGCCGGTCAAGAAGGCGGTCGCGCGTGATCTGATCAAGCAGAGCCACGCGACACTGCGCAAGCTGATGAGCGACGCCGAGCAGGAAGCCGAGCGCGAACTGCCGAGCATCGTCGAGCAGGCCCAGCAGCAGATGCGTGAGCAGCTCAGTGCTGAGCTCGCCCGCCTCGAAGCATTGGCCAGCCACAACCCGTCGGTGCGCGAGGAAGAGCTGGAAGCGTTGCGCCAGGAGCGTGCCGCTCTCGATGGCGCCATCGAGACCACGCGTCTGCGTCTGGACAGCGTGCGCGTCATCGTCACCGTGGATGCTCACGAACGTTGATCTGCCCGCGACGTGACGTCACGGCTTGCCAATGACGCAAGAAAAGCGCCCCACCTGCCATCGGCAAGTGGGGCGCTTTTCATTGTGAGTCGCCGAAAGCGTTATTCTTGGGCCTGACCGACCAACCCCTACCACCCTAGAGCACCGTCATGGCGACATCACATCCAGAAAGCCGACCCGATACCACGACCGAGCATGGCTGGCAGGGACAACGCCTTGCCGAGGAGGTCGCGCGTGTCGAGGGAGTGGGGCTGACGCTGCTGGCGGCAGGCGATGACTGGTGGGCGATCGACAAGCCGGCCGAGCTGCCCTCGGTACCGGGCCGCGACCCTTCACGCTTCGACAGCGTCCATTCGCGCCTGTGCCGGTTGAGCGAGGACACCCGTGCCGTGCATCGGCTGGATGTGGCAACTTCCGGGGTGCTGCTGGTGGCGCGCAATGTCGAGGGACAGCGGCGGCTGTCGCGCCTCTTCCAGTCGCGCACCCTCGAGAAACGCTACGTGGCCGTGGTGGCAGGGCATCTCACGCCCGACGAGGGCAGCATCGCCCTGCCGCTGCGCTGTGACTGGCCGCGCAGACCGCGGCAGATCGTCGACTTCCTCCATGGCAAACCGGCACTGACGCACTATCAAGTCGAGCGTCACCTGATGCTCGATGGCCAGCGCCCGGATGGCTCGCCTCAGACCCTCGCCGCCAGCCGTGTCCTGCTGACACCTCATACCGGGCGCTCGCATCAGCTGCGCCTGCATATGCTGGCGCTCGGCCATCCCATCATCGGTGATGGCTTCTATGCACGCGGGGCGGCACTGAATGCCAGCCCTCGCCTGCTGCTGCATGCCGCTCAGCTGGTGATTCCGTCAGCGACAGGCAGCGACGCGCCATCGCTGGTGCTGAACGCTCCGCTGCCGTTCTAGCCGCCAGGTTCTGGCCAAGAGGCTCTAGCCCCCAGGGGCAAGTCCTGCAGCATCAGACCAGGCCTTCACTTTCTCAGAATGTCGGCGAAGGCCACGTCGAGGGTCGGGTAGTCGAAGGTGAAGCCTGCGGCCAGCAGACGCGCCGGCACCATGCGGGCGCCCTCCAGCAATAGCGTGCTCATCTCTCCCAGCCCCAGCTTGAGGGCCTTGGCCGGCAGCGGCAGGATCGCCGGGCGCCCCAGACCGCGCGCCAAGGCGTGGGTAAAGCCCATGTTGGTGACCGGATGCGGTGCACTGGCATTGAAGGCCCCACTCAAGTCCTCATCCTCCAGCAGACGCTCGATGATGCGGATCAGATCATGGCGGTGGATCCACGGCATGTAGTGACGGCCATCGCCGAGACGCCCACCCAAGCCGAACTTGAAGGGCGTCAACAACTTGGCGAGCGTTCCGCCATCCGCTTCCATCACCAGACCGATGCGGATGATCGCCAGGCGAACACCACAGTCCGAGACTGGCATGGCGGCCGCTTCCCAGTCGCGACACAGGCGATGATTGAAGTCATCGTGAGGCGTTGCCTGCTCGTCGATCTCGACATCACCCGGCTCACCCGCCTTGGGCTGCGCGCCGTAATAGCCCATCGCCGAACCGGATACCATCACCTGGGGAGCCTGCCCCTCAGCCGCCAGTTGCTGACACAGCAGCACCAGATGCTCGGTGGTTTCCAGCCGCGAGCGACGCAGCTCTTGCTTGTGATCCTCGCTCCAGCGCCTCCCGGCAATCGATTCCCCCGCCAGATTGACGATGCCCTGTGGCTGCCAGTCCTTGAACATCAGCGCCGAATCCGCCGCCTTCAGGGTGATGCCCAGTTCGGCGAACTGCCGCTCGGCCCGCTCCGGACGACGTGACACCACTGCCAGCTCATGCCCGGCCGCGGACAGTGAGCGGCAGAGTGCCTGCCCGACAAATCCCGTTGCCCCCGTGATCAAGATTCGCATGCTGTCCTCCTCGGCGATGAAGCATCGAGTGTGCCAACTCTTGCCATGAATCTATACCTTTATTGTACAATCCTGCACAAGAAGTTAACTTCAAGGGATGCCGGCGTCATTTCATGCTGCATCCTCCCAGTCCATCTTCCCCAGCAGGAGTCCTGCCTGATGTCAGTATCGTCCATCGCCATCATCGGTGCCGGTATCGCCGGTCTCTCTGCTGCTTCGTACCTGGCAGCGCAGGGTCACGCGGTGACGATCTTCGAGAAGGCACGCGGCCCGGGCGGTCGTCTGGCCAGTCGGCGCACTCCCCACGGCCCCCTCGACATCGGCGCTCAGTATTTCACCGCGCGTGATCCGCGCTTCCAGTCAGCGCTCGAGACATGGCGGGCAGACGGTATCGTCGCCCCCTGGGGTGACAGGCTGTTGCGTCTGGGCAAGACAGCGTCTGACACGCAGGAATGGCAGCGGCTTCGCGATGATTCTGCCCGCTATGTGGCCAGTCCGCGCATGAGCGCCCTGAGCCGCCACCTGAGCGAGGAGCTGCCGGCCAATGCCACCCTGCACACTCGCCTGCGCATCACACGCCTGATCCACGATGAAGCGGCGGGCGGCAAGGTTCGCTGGCAGCTTGAGGACCGGGACGGCGAGCGGCATGGTCCCTTTGATCATGTGATGATCACCGCCCCGGCCCCTCAGGCCCGTGCTCTGCTGAATGACGCCGGCACCGACGCTGAAGGCAACGTGCCGGCCTCGGCGCAACAGACTCCACACTCTCTGGCGCCTGAGCTGAGCGCCCTGCTCTCGCGGATCGAGATGGCACCCACCTGGACCGTGATGGCTGCATTGGAGACACCGCTGCCGGCCCTGGCAGGCATCGAGGACTGGCAGGGGCTGCTGGTCAGTCGCGGAGATGACGCCCCACTGCGCTGCGTGATGCGACAGCATTCGCGCCCCGGCCGCCAGCCCCCTCGGGGTCTCGCGAGACCCTGAGCCTGCTGGCCACCGCCGGCTGGAGCCAGACTCACCTGGAAGACTCGCCTGAGGACATCTGCGCGGCACTCTGGCAAGCCTTCACGGCACTGCCCGAGATCCAGGCGCTTGGCGAGGACTGGAGCGAAGACAAGGTATCGCTCACGGCCCATCGCTGGCGCTATGCTCATCCGACCCGCTGCGCACCTCAGGCAATGCCCGCCTCGCCGATGAGCCAGCACGGTCTGAGCCTAGCGGGCGATGCACTGAAAGGACCGCGAGTCGAAGATGCCTGGCTGTCAGGACGCGAAGCGGCAGAGCGACTGGCTGACGCGCTGAACTCATGAGCCCGCGAGTTCAGAGAACTGACCCACGATCCCCCCATGACAGGAAGCCCTCATGAGCAAGACGGAACACCAGGATGATGCCTTGATCCTGCTGGCGCATGGCTCGCGTGATCCACGCTGGCGCGAGCCCTTCGAGGCACTCGAGACCTCGCTCGCCAGTCGCCTGAAGCGCCCGACACGTCTGGCCTACATGGAGCTGTGTGACCCGCTGCTGACCGACACCATCGACGCCCTGGCGGCGGACGGTGCGGCGCGTATCGACATCCTGCCGCTGTTCTTTGCGGCGGGCCGCCATCTGCGCGAAGACGTCCCCGCCATGCTCGAGACATCCCGCCAGCAGCATCCGGATTGTCCGATCACGTTGCTGGACCCGGTGGGTGCCCATCCAGCGTTTGTCGAGGCCTTGATCGAGATTGTGGAGCAACAGGACAACGCATGATGACCCGATGACCCGAGAGAGACTGCGAACCGGAAAGGCTCTGCGATGCCACCTTCAGGCCTGCGCGTCGAATATGCGACGTGAATTGACGCGTGATGCCACTTGTCAGGCCGAGGCGGCTGCGCCATCCTGAGCCCCACATGTACAGCTAATGCACAAGATGCATTGCCGGCATCCCGCAGCGCTTCGAATGCTTCAGTTCCCACTTCTGTGCTTCGTTCCTCTTCGTGCTTCATCCGGGATGCCTCGTCACCGCAGAGGTAACACCATCCATGACTGACAAGGCCACGGAAACTGCCAGCTCGCCCCTGTTTCCGATCCGTGAAGTCTCACGCCTGACCGGCGTCAATTCGGTCACGTTGAGAGCCTGGGAGCGCCGCTACGGGTTGATCGAACCGCGCCGTACGCCCAAGGGACATCGCCTGTATGCCCGCGAGGACATCGAGCGCATCGAGCACATCCTGCAGTGGCTCAACAGAGGCGTGCCCGTCAGTCAGGTGCGGGAGCTACTGGATCAGCCCCAGCCAGAGACGGCGCCGATGCCGGATGAAGGCAGCTGGGGCGGCCAGCAGCAACTGATCATGGCCGCCATCGACGCCCAGGATGAGTCTCGGCTGGCGGAGCTCTACAACCAGAGTCTGGCGCTGTATCCGGTCAACAGTGTGGTCGAACGCCTGTGGAAGCCGGTGGTCGAGCAGCTGGAGGAGCGTGGCACCACGACCTTCGGGGCCCGATTGGCACAATGTTTCCTCGAGAGCTTCCTGCGCTCACGTATCGGCGCCCGCCTGATGTTCGCGAATCAGGAGCGCCATGCCCCGCACATCACTCTGACGCGCCTGCCGGATGAACCGGGGTTGAGCTGGCTGCTGCTGCTGGCGCTGGTCGCCAGCGATGCCGGTTATCACGTCAGCCTGCTGGATGGCCCGCTGCCCCTGGCCGAGCTGCCACTGGCCGCTGAGCGGTTCCAGGCGCAGGCCGTGATCCTGGTCGGCACTCAGGCCGAGCGCAGCGATGTCATGCGCCGCCAGTTGCCGCGGGTGGCAGAACAACTCTCCGTGCCGTTGGCCATCGCTGGCCCGGCCGCCCAGATTCGCCAGCAGGAGCTGGTGGACGGGCCCCTGGAAGGTCTCGGGGCCGACCCCGTTCAAGCGGTGGTCCGCCTGAGGTCCTTGCTGGCTCGTTGATCCCCCCGAAGCTCCTGCGCGATGCACATTTCCGACCGCAAAGGAGCTTTCATGCCTGCCCCTTCTCCCACATCCCGCACTTCCACCGCCTCACGGTCTCCCGGTACGGACACCGAATCCGGGGCTGACTCCGACGCGAGCCGACAGCCTCTGCAGCTCGTGTGGCTGCGAAGCGACCTGCGCGTGCATGACAATACCGCCCTCTCGCAAGCGGCCGCACGCGGCCCGGTGGTGGCGGTGGTCACCCCCTGCTATGCCCAGTGGATGACCCATGGTCATGGTGCCAACAAGCTCGACTTCCTGCGTCGCGGTCTGCACGTCCTGCAGCAGGCACTCGCCGGCCATCACATCCCGCTCAAGGTCCTCGACTGCGACACCTTCGCGGAAGTGCCCGAAGCGCTGGCCACGCTGTGCACGCAACTTGGCGCCCAGGCGCTGCACTTCAATGACGAGTACGCCGTCAATGAGCGCGAGCGCGACAGACTCGTCCGCGCGCGCCTGGCCGACAGCGACATCCGCCTGCATCGCTACACTGACATGCTCGCCTTCACGCCCGGCGAACTGCTGACCGGCAAGGGCGATTACTACGGCGTCTTCACGCCCTTCTCCAAGCGCTGGCACAAGGAGATCGACGCGCGGCGTCTGGCGCTCAATGAGGCTCCCGCGGTGCAGGATGCGCCCCGAGACGCCGAGGGACGCGAGATTTCGGGAGACGCCATTCCCGCGCTTCCCGACACGCTAAGCGTCGACGTGGAACATGGGCCGAGCGAGCCGCTGGAGGCGGAGCGATGGCCTGCCGGCGAGGATGCCGCCCAGGAGCGCCTGGAGCGCTTCATGACCTTCCGGGCGCGCCGCTACCACGAGCAGCGCGACCTGCCCGCCACGCGCGGCACCAGCGAACTGTCCCCCTATCTGGCGCTCGGCATGATCTCGGCTCGACAGTGCTACGCGGCGGTATTGGCGGAAAACGGCAGTCTCGCCGACGGTGATGTCGGCCTGACCACCTGGGTCAACGAGCTGATCTGGCGCGAGTTCTACCAGCACATCCTGGTCGGCTTTCCGCGCGTCAATCGCCACCGTCCCTTCCAGCGCCATACCGAAGCCCTGCAATGGCGCGATGATGACGCAGGCTTCGCCGCCTGGTGCGAAGGGCGTACCGGCTACCCCATCGTCGATGCCGCCATGCGCCAGCTGGTCGAGACCGGCTGGATGCACAATCGCCTGCGCATGGTGACGGCCATGTTCCTCACCAAGCACCTGTTGATCGACTGGCGCCGTGGTGAGGCCTACTTCCTGGCGCACCTGGTGGATGGTGAATTGGGGGCCAACAATGGCGGCTGGCAGTGGGCCGCCTCGACCGGCACCGATGCCGCGCCCTATTTCCGCATCTTCAACCCCACCACCCAGGGGCAACGCTTCGACAAGGACGGCGACTTCATCGCAAGCTTCGTGCCTGAGCTGGCCGACCTTCCCGCCAAGCGTCGTCACCAGCCCACGGCTGACGACTGCCATGCCTGTGGCTACCCGCGCCCGATCGTCGACCACAAGGCCGCCCGCCAGCGAGCCCTCGATGCCTTCAAGGCGCTCACCAGAAGCGAATGACCCTGCCAGGCGGCCTGCTGATCTCCAGCGGGCCGCTTTTTCATTGTCTCGACGTCAGGAGCACAGCCATGCAATCGCTGCCCCCCGAGATGAGCCCGGCGCTGGTTCGGGTCTGTCGCCTTTACGAAAAGCTGGACAAAACCTCTACAGAGCTGCTGAAATCAGTCTATAGTGACGATGTCGTTTTTCGCGACCCTCTGCACGAAGCTCAGGGCCTGGAAGCGCTCAATCAGTATTTCTCAGGGTTGTACACGAATGTCTCATCGATTGATTTCGTGTTTCATCATCCGCTGGGCCCGACTCGGCCAGAGCCGGCGGCCACGTCGCTTGAGGCACAGGACACGTGGGAGAGCGCGGAGCAGGGACTGGCATGGTTGAGCTGGACGATGACCTATCGCCATCCGCGCCTGAACGGCGGCAGCGATATCGTGGTGGAAGGTGCCTCACGCCTCGAATTCCGACACGGCAAGGTATGTCGGCACCGTGACTTCTTCGATGCCGGCGAGCTGCTCTACGAGCAGGTGCCGTTGCTGGGCAAGGTGATCAGGCTGCTCAAGCGACGCATGGACTGATGTGCCCCCAGGCACGCAGATGACATCCCCCACCGACAGTCAAGCGGTGCGCTCATCGCGACAGGCGAACACGCCAAGGAGAGAGAATGCCCAGTCAAGCCAGGCCCCCAGCCACGACACGCAAGCGCATCTGGTTGACCGGTGCCAGCTCCGGGATCGGTGAAGGGCTGGCACGTCGCCTGCTGGCCGATGGGCATCGTGTCGTGCTGAGCGCACGCTCCACCGACAAGCTGAAGGCCATCGCGGCCGACGCCGAACAAGGCCCCGGTGATGCACTGGTGATCACGCTGGATCTCACCGACCGTGATGCCATCCGCACGGCCGCACGACAGATCGAGGAAGACTTCGGTGGACTCGACCTGATGCTCCTCAACGCAGGTACCTGCGAATATCTGGATGCACGTGATTTCGAGGCCGATCTGGTTCACCGAGTCTTCGCCACCAATTTCCAGGCAGCCGTGGATGTGATCGAGAGCGCGCTGCCCCTGCTTCGCACGGCTGCCGCGCAGGGGGGAGAGCGGCCACAGCTGGCGGCGGTGTCGAGTGCCTCGGCCTACCTGCCGCTGCCACGCGCCGAAGCCTATGGGGCTTCCAAGGCTGCAGTGAGCTACTTCCTCGAGTCGCTGCGGCTGGACCTGGATGCCCAGGGGATCGATGTCAGCGTGATTCATCCGGGCTTCGTTAAGACACCGCTGACCGAGCGCAATGACTTCCCGATGCCGATGCAGGTCACGGTCGATCAGGCCGTCGAGGCGATCGTGTCAGGGCTGGCGCGTCACCGGCTCGATATCCACTTTCCCAGGCGCTTCACGCTGCTGGTGAAGCTGCTGGGCATTCTACCGCCGACATTGCGCCGCCAGATCGGACTGCGCATGACGCGAGATTGACCGACATCAGGCAGGCGGATGCCTGCCACGAACAGCATGTTTCTTGATCGCAGGTCTTCCTTCTCTGGAGTGGCATGAATACAACGACGTCACAGGCAACAGCTCCTCTTCCCCGCCAGCGGATCGCCGTCATCGGCAGCGGCATCAGCGGCATGGCAGCGGCCTACTACCTCAGTCGTCACCACGAGGTGCATGTCTTCGAGTCGGCCGAGCGTCTCGGCGGCCACACTGCGACCATGGACGTGCAGACCGCCGATGGCAGCGAATGGGCCATCGATACCGGATTCATCGTCTTCAACGACCGCACCTATCCCCACTTCCAGCGCCTGCTGGAGCGTCTCGATGTCGCCTATCAGCCCACCGAGATGAGCTTCTCGGTACACACCACCGCCGAGGACTTCGAGTACAACGGCCATACGCTGCTGTCGTTGTTCGCCCAGAAACGCAACCTGTTGCGCCCGCGCTTCTATCGACTGCTGCGTGACATCCTGCGCTTCAATCAGCAGGCCGCGGCGGACCTGGACAGCGGCAGGCTCGCCGAGGACGCGACCCTGGGCAGCTATCTCGACGCCAACGGCTACTCGCAGGTGTTTCGTGAGCATTATCTGCTGCCGATGGGCGCGGCGATCTGGTCCGCCAGCATCGCGGACATCGAGCGCTTCCCGCTGCAGTTCTTCGTGCGCTTCTTCCGCCATCACGGCCTGCTGTCGATCAACGATCGTCCCCAGTGGTTCACGCTGATCGGTGGGTCACGCAGCTACATCGCCCCGCTGACCGAGGGCTATGCCGAGCGCATTCACCTCAACAGCGAGATCCGCCAGATACGGCGCGATGTCGACGGCGTGACACTGGAGCACGTCGATGGGCGCTGCGAACGCTTCGATCAGGTGGTGCTGGCCTGTCATGCGCCTCAGGCACTGGCTCTGCTGAAAGACGCCAGCGCCTGTGAGCAGGACGTGCTCTCGGCGATCACGACCCAGCGCAATGACGTGGTGATGCACACCGACACCTCCCTGCTGCCCAGGCGCCGTGAGGCCTGGGCGAGCTGGAACTACCGTCTCGATGGCCGGGATGACGCCCAGCGAGCCAGCGTCACCTACGACATGAACATCCTGCAGCGCCTCGATGAGCGCGACTATCCGCCTCGAGAGACCTTCTGCATCACGCTCAACGACAGCGATGCCATCGACCCCGCCCTCGTACTGGGCCGTTACGCCTATGATCACCCGCGCTTCACGCTTGAGGCCGAGGCCGCCAAGCAGCGCTTCATGGAGATCTCCGGTGTCTCGCCACGGTCTGGTGGCCCGGTGGGACGCACCCATTTCTGTGGTGCCTGGTGGCGCAACGGCTTCCATGAAGATGGCGTGTGGAGTGCATTGCGCGTCGCCGAGGCACTGGGTGCCCGCGAGGCAGACGATTGAAGGCGCCCGCCAGCCGTATCGGCTACGGCACGCTGCGCCATCGCCGCCATGCGCCGCGCCAGCATGCCTTTCGCTATCGCGTCGCGATGGCGTGGCTGGCGCTGGATGAGCTGCCGGACCTGATGGCAGGCCGGCGTCTGGCAAGCGCCAGCCGGGCGGCACCGCTGGCCTTTCGCGAACGCGACCATCTCCCGGCAGCCCTGCACGGTCTGACGGATGGCCCATTGATCGAGCGTGTCCATGAGGCTTGTCGACGCGAGCTCGCCATGGCGGGCGATCATGCGCCCCTGCCGCAAGGCCGCATCTTCCTGCTGACCCAGCTGCGGCATTTCGGGGTGGGCTTCAACCCGATCCGACTCTATTACCTCTACCACGCGACGGGCCAGTTGGGCGCCGTGCTCGGTGAGGTGACCAACATTCCCTGGGGCGAGCGTGTGCTGTATGCCTCGCGCACCGATTCGCGACGGCGCATGCATTCGGCGCATTTCGACAAGCGCCTGCATGTCTCGCCCTTCATGCCGATGGGCATGCGCTATCACTGGCGCTTCAATGACCCCAGCAACGATGAGCTCCTGTTGCACATGGAAAATCATCCACTGGGCGAGGAAGTGACACGCAAGCCCGGGGAATCACTCTTCGATGCCAGCCTGAGCCTGCATCTGGAACCCGCGACTCCACGCGCCATGACCCGCCTGCTGCTGCGCTTCCCGTGGATGACGCTCAAGACCGTGGCAGGCATCCATTACGAGGCGCTGCGTCTGGCGCTCAAGCGCGTGCCGATCTTCGATCATCCGCGCCCTCAGCCAGAGACTCGGCATCCGTCATGAGGACATCACCATGAGCCAGTTTGAACCCGTTCCCCCCAG
This sequence comes from Cobetia marina, assembly GCF_001720485.1. Classification (GTDB taxonomy): domain Bacteria; phylum Pseudomonadota; class Gammaproteobacteria; order Pseudomonadales; family Halomonadaceae; genus Cobetia; species Cobetia marina. Next base: position 173,404 of record NZ_CP017114.1, on the reverse strand, counting down.
TCCGGTGGCAATCCCCCGTCACGATGACCGCCTGACCCGCCTGCTGCGCCCTCGGCTGCTGCGCATGCTCGACAGACTCGAGGGCGGCAGCCTGACCGTGCTGGAAGGTCGTGAGCGCCATGTGCTGGGGCAAGGGGGGCCACGTGACATCACGCTGCGCATCCACGATTCGCGCGCCTGGCGGCGCATGGCACTGGGGGGCACCGTCGCGGCGGCGGAAGCCTACATGGACGGTCAGTGGGAGACGGATGATCTGGTGGGGCTGGTGCGTCTGTTCGCCTTCAATCTGGAACAGGTCAATGACTCGGTGGACAGCGGGACATCGCGCCTTTCCAAGTGGGCGCTGAGTGTCGCCTACGCGCTGGCGCGCAATACCCTGGCGGGCTCGAAGCGCAATATCTCGGCGCACTACGATCTTGGCAACGACCTCTTCGCGCTGTTCCTCGATCGCGAGCACCGCATGTACTCCGCGGCGGTCTTTCCGCATCCCGAAGCAGACCTCGAGGAAGCCTCGACGCACAAGCTGGAGCGACTGTTCGACCTGCTGGAGCTGGGGCCACAGCATCATCTGCTGGAGATCGGTACCGGCTGGGGCGGCCTTGCCATCCATGCTGCCCGAACGCGCGGCTGTCACGTGACCACCACCACCATCTCCGATGAGCAGCATGCCTATACGGCGGCACGCATCGCCGAGGAAGGACTGGAAGATCGCATCACGCTGCTCAAGCAGGATTATCGTGCCCTCGAAGGCCGCTTCGACCGTATCGTCTCGGTGGAGATGATCGAGGCGGTCGGGCATCAGTATCTGCCGACCTACCTGAAGACTCTCGAGCGACTCCTCAAGCCCGAAGGCCTGATCGCCCTGCAGGCCATCACGATCCGTGATCAGCGTTTCGCGGCCGCCAGCCGCGAGATGGATTTCATCAAGCGCTACATCTTCCCGGGCGGCTTCCTGCCCTCACATGGCGCCATACTGGGTGCCATGCAACGTGATACCCAGCTGAACCTGCTGACACTCGAGGATATCGGCCTGCATTACGCGGCCACGCTCAAGGCGTGGGGGCAGCGTTTCGAGGCACGCCTCGACGATGTCTATGCACAGGGGTATGACGAACGCTTCGTGCGGATGTGGCGCTACTACCTGGCCTACTGTGAAGGGGGCTTCCGGGAGCGCACCATCGGCACCTGTCAGCTGCTGCTGGGAGGCCCTGGCGCCCGCCCGGTGCAGATGGGACTCAAGGACTGGAACGCCTGAACGTGCGCTCTCCACGCATCACCCCACTGCTGAATGCCGGGCTGTTTCAGCTTGGCTGGTTCAGCTGCGTGCTGGGGGGCGCCTGGGTCGCACTGCTGGTCACCCCGCTCATTCTGGCCGCGCATCTGGGCTGGGTCGTCCCACAGGCCCGGCGCGCACGAGAGCTGCGATGGCTGGGGGGCTTTCTGGCACTGGGCATGGTGGTGGACGGCGGTCTGACCCTGGCCGGTGGCTACTCGCTGCCAGCCACCGCGCCGGACTGGACACACTGGCTGCCGCTGCCCGTGTGGATGTGGTGCCTGTGGCCGTTGTTCGCCAGTACCGTACATCATGCATTGCACTGGCTATGGCAGCGCCCATGGCTCGCCGCCATCGGCGGGGCGACAAGCGCGCCCCTGTCCTATTACGGCGGCGCTCAGCTCGCTGACGTCACGCTCGCCGATTGGCTGTTGCCGGCACAGGCCCTCATCTGGGGCGGGCTATGCCTGGCCATCTCGCGCTGGAAGCTGGCCCAGCCAGGCACATGATGTCCGTGCATCGAGGCGGCTTCAGGCCATGGCCATGGACAACTGGCCGGATTCATAGCCATTGAGACGCTCGATGACGTCCGCCGCCGGCGCGGGACGGGAGAAGTAGAAGCCCTGAATCCAGCCACAACCGTGCGATACCAGGTACTCACGCTGCTCTGCCGTCTCGACACCCTCCGCGATCATCTCCATGCCCAGCCCCTTGGCCATCGCCAATACCGCCATGGTGATGGCCGCATCGGAGCGCTCCCCCGGCAAGCTGCGAATGAAGGCGCGATCCAGCTTGAGCTTGTCCACTGGCAGATCCTTCAGATAGGACAGCGACGAATAGCCGGTCCCGAAATCATCCACCGCGATCTGGTGGCCTCTGCTGCGCAGGGTCGCCAGCCGGCGCGAGATGTCACCGGCGCGCTCATCCAGCAACACCGATTCGGTCAATTCCAGGCCGATGCTGTCCGCCGGCACGTCATACTCCAGCAGCAGCGCGGCCAGCGAGGCCTCGAAATTGCCCTGTATCAGCTGCAGTGCCGAGACATTCACCCAGATGCACAGGCGGTGTCCCGCACGTCGCCAGTTCGCCTGCTGCTGCACGGCCTCGCGCAGCACCCAGTTGCCCAGTCGCAGCATCAGGCCATGGCGCTCGGCCAGCGGGACGAAGTCAGCAGGTGACACCGGCCCACGCAATGGATGCTGCCAGCGCAGCAGCGCCTCGACACTGCTCACCTTGCCGGTACTGGCCTGATGCTGACACTGGTAGTGCAGCTGCAACTGGCCATGGCTCTCGAGCGCTGCCCGTAGATCGTTGGCCAATCCCAGCTGGAGATCGGCACCGGAGTCCAGCGCCGGCTGGAAGCGCATGTCGATATTGCGACCGTGGCGCTTGGCGGCGTAGAGCGCGCTTTCCAGGCGCTGCATCACCACTTCGGGATCACGCCCGTCCTCCGGTGCACGACAGCTGCCGATCGAGAGCGCCAGGTGGAGAATCTGATCGTCCACTTCCAGTGGCTGGGTCAGCGTCGAGCGCAGCTCTTCGATCCACTCACCGTGGTCTCCCCCCGCCGTGGTTCGCAGAATCACGAACTCGTCACCGCCGATGCGTCCTGCGACACCGCCGCGTGCCAGCTCCGTGAGGCGCCGCGCGAACAGCTTGAGCAGACGGTCTCCCCCCTCGGTGCCCAGCGAGTCGTTGATGCTCTTGAGGGCGTCGATGTCGATCAGCGCCAGGTCCAGGGCTTCACCGGCCCGCAAGCTGCCCAGACGACTCACCATCAGGTCACTCAGACGACGTCGATTGGGCAGGCCGGTCAGAGTGTCCTCCAGCCCGATGCGCTGCAGGTCTTCCTCCCGCGCCTTGTGGCGCGAGATATCCGAGAACAGCGCGATGTGGAACACCTCTCCTGCGCGCTCCATGCGTCGCGCCCTCAGCCACTCAGGGTACTCATCGCCCTGCTTGCGCCGGTTCCAGACCTCGCCCTCCCAATAGCCATGCACCGCCAGGGCCTGCCAATAGCGGCGATAGAAGTCCTCGTCATGGCGACCCGAGGACAGCAGGGAGGGGTTGCGCCCGATGATCTCCTCCGGCGCGTAGCCGGTGATCCGACTGAAGGCGGCATTCACCGCCAATACCTTGTTCTGACTATCACTGATCAGGAGTCCATCGCTGCTGAGGTGCACGGCCGCCTCCAGCAACTCGCGCCGCAGATGCAGTCGGCGCATCAACCGCAGGATGTCCGCGCCTGCCAGGATGACCGGTATCAGCGCGCACAGTCGCAGTTCGAGGCCTGGCAGCCACGGCATCAGGCACAGAGCAATGACTCCCCCCCAGATGAGGGGGCGATTGAAGGAAGCATTCGGCCACATACCGGACCCTCGGTCGAGATGACGATATCCACTACACGGTTTCATCATGCAAATGGCCACTTCACAGCCAGGCTGGCCCGCGCACCAATGCTGCCCATTCTCCACGGAAATGTCATGCCAGCCCGCTGACACCCATCGTCTTATCGACTGGCACGCCAAAAGCTGAAGCAGATATTTGCACCGCCCCATGGTGCCCTTTAGTCTGCCCCCCACGTGCATTCAGTGGGGCCAGCCATTAGACTAGCCCCATTCGGGCGTTGTTACGCCCCGTACGGCATAACCATCCCGCTACTCGGAATGACTCAGTGACCAAGCAACACTCCTTTACTCGCGACGAGCTGCTGGCCTGCGGCCAGGGCGAACTCTTCGGCCCGGGCAATGCGCAACTGCCTGCTCCCAACATGCTGATGCTGGATCGCATCACTCACATCAGTGAGGAAGGCGGTAGCCACGGCAAGGGGCAGTTGATCGCTGAGCTCGATATCACTCCGGACCTGTGGTTCTTCGACTGCCACTTCCCGGGCGATCCGGTCATGCCGGGCTGCCTGGGCCTCGATGCCATGTGGCAACTGGTCGGATTCCACCTCGGCTGGCTTGGCAACCCGGGCCGCGGTCGTGCGCTGGGCTGCGGAGAAGTGAAATTCTCCGGTCAGGTCCTGCCGACCGCCAAGAAGGTGACCTACACCATCAACATCAAGCGGGTCATCACTCGCAAGCTGATCCTCGGCATCGCCGATGGCACAGTCACCGTTGATGGCCGCGACATCTATCAGGCCAACGACCTGCGCGTCGGTCTGTTCACCTCCACTGCGAACTTCTGAACGGGAGGCTCCCATGCGTAGAGTGGTAGTCACCGGGCTGGGCATTGTTTCCTGCCTGGGCAATGATCGCCAGCAGGTCCTGGAATCCCTCCAAGAGGGACGTTCCGGTATCCGCCGCAAAGAGGAATACGCCGAGCTTGGCTTCCGCAGCCAGGTCGCGGGCGTAGTCGACATCAACCTCGAAGACCATATCGATCGCAAGCAACTGCGTTTCATGGGAGATGCCGCGGCGTATGCCTACATCTCCATGGAGCAGGCGATCGCTGATTCCGGCCTGAGCCCGGAGCAGGTCTCCAACGAGCGTACCGGCCTGATCGCCGGTTCCGGTGGCGCATCTTCCGCCAACCAGGTCGAGGCCGCTGACATCATGCGCGCCAAGGGCCTGCGCCGCGTCGGACCGTACCGCGTCACCCGCACCATGGGCTCCACCGTCTCCGCGTGCCTGGCCACGCCGTTCAAGATCAAGGGCATCAACTACTCGATCTCCTCGGCCTGTGCGACATCGGCTCACTGCATCGGCAGCGCTGTCGAGCAGATCCAGCTGAACAAGCAGGACGTGGTCTTCGCTGGCGGCGGTGAAGAAGAACACTGGACACTGTCCTGCCTGTTCGATGCCATGGGCGCGCTCTCCACCAGTTACAACGACTCGCCGGAAACCGCGTCTCGTCCGTACGACACCACCCGTGACGGCTTCGTCATCGCTGGCGGTGGCGGCATGCTGGTACTGGAAGAGCTGGAGCACGCCAAGGCACGTGGCGCCAAGATCTACGCCGAAGTGACAGGCTACGGCGCAACGTCAGACGGCCACGACATGGTGGCACCGTCCGGTGAAGGCGCCGCACGCTGCATGCGTCAGGCGATGGCAACCGTGAACGGCAAGATCGACTACATCAATACTCACGGCACCTCGACGCCAGTGGGTGATGTCGCCGAACTCAAGGCCATCCAGGAAGTCTTCGGTGCGGACAGCCCGGCGATGAGCTCCACCAAGTCGCTGACCGGCCACTCTCTGGGCGCCACTGGCGTGCAGGAAGCCATCTACTCGCTGCTGATGATGGAGAACGACTTCATTGCCGCCTCCGCCAACGTCAGCGAACTGGATGAACGCGCCGACGGCCTCGATATCGTCACCACTCGCCGTGATGGCGTAAAGATCGAGCGTGTGCTCTCCAACAGCTTCGGCTTCGGTGGCACCAACGCCTGTCTGATCCTGGAGCGCTTCCAGGACTGAGATCATGAATCTCTGACCGGTGATGCATGACACGAAAAGGCCGCCCCATGGGGCGGCCTTTTTGCTGGTAGCGAGCTATCGGCTGGCTTTCACATCACTTCACCGCCCGACTTCCTCCAATCGGAGCGCTCAGACGCCCACGCTGTCTGCCGGTGCCTTTTCCTCGAGTGGCGGACGTGGAGTGCGGGATATCCGCTGCAAGGTGTCTTCCACCCACCCCTCGACATCCGCGATCACCGCATCCGGCTTGCGGCCGGTGGTCTCGATCGCAGGCCCGAAGACGACATGCAGGGTGCCAGAACGCTTGATCCAGCTGTCATTGGGCCAGATCTCGCCTGCATTGTGGGCCACCGGGACGACCGGCACTCCAGCACGACAGGCAATCGCGGCACCTGACTTGTTGAATTTCTTGCGCGTCCCCGGTGCCAGGCGCGTCCCTTCCGGGAAGATCAGCACCGTGAAGCCATCCTTGAGCCGCTGCGTTCCCACGCTCAACACCTGCTTGAGCGCCTTGGCGGGCTGCTTGCGGTCCAGCGGAATCGGCTCAAGCAGCTTGAGCCCCCAACCGAAGACGGGAATCTTGAGCAACTCCTGCTTGAGCACGGTGCACAGCGGCCGCTTGACCACCTGCAGATAGATGGTTTCCCACTCACTCTGGTGGTTGGAGAGCAGAACGCATGCCCCTTCGGGCAGCTGCTCACGTCCGCTGACCTCTACCCTGACGCCACAGGTAAGACGGAACCACCAGAGCACAAGGTGGTTGTAACTATGCAGAACGCGATAACGTGCCTTGAGCGGCAAGCAGGCTGCCACGGGTACCAGCACCAGGGCACTGAGCAGCAACGCCATGAAATAACCGAAGTAAAACAACACACTACGCAGTGCATTCACAGTAAAGATCTCCGCACGTCAGACATCCTCTTGAGGTGAGGTCACCGGGGTGCGCTGTGCCACCCAATCGTCCAGCAGGCGGGACAGCTCCAGCCGCCAGGGTTTCTGATGCACCCCGAAGGTCTCCAGCACTCGTCGACAGTTGAGCACTCGGCGCAGCGGAGTTCCCGAGTTGAGCGTCAACGCCTTGATCGGGCCGGGTGATACCTCCTCCCCGATCCCCTCGAGCCGAGTGATCAGCTGAGTCCGCACCACGCTGATGAAGGCGTAACTGCTGACAGGCTCGGTACCCGCCAGATGATAGGCGCCCCAGGAACCCGCACCGCAACGTTGCTGTTGCAGCATGCCGACCAGCGCCATGGCCACGGCGTCGACACTGGTCGGGCACAGGATGACGTCTTCCGCAGCGCGGACTTCCTGACCCGCGAGCAACGACTCGATCAGCGTCGGCAGCCAGGCATCACGGCCATCGGGGCCGAACAACGGCCCGAGACGCACGATCAGATGGCTCGGCAATTCGGCGCGGATACGGTCGCCCGTGGCGATGACCCGACGCAATGCCGTATCGATGGGGGACGGCACCTCTTCCTCATCGAGCAAGCCTTCCCCGCCCTGCTCGAACATCTGGTCCGCCACGCACCACACCAGCGGCGTGTCTGTCTCGACACAGGCCGCCAGCACGGCTTCCACGTGCTCGGCATGCGCCGTGACGTCTGCCGGTGCCGAGTCCGCAGGACTGACGAAGGGAGGCACGATCACCACATCCGCGCGATGCGAGCGAATATCACTGGCGTCGATACGCACGGCATCGAGCACTTGAAGCTCGAGATCCGTACGGGTGTTGGCCACTCGGGCCAGGCCGAGGCTCAGGCAATGCCCGGCATCCAGCAGCAAGAGTTTCACAGGCACACTCCGGCAAACAGACGCATCGGCACGAAGCGTGCCGATGCAAAGGCGACATTCTATCAACCTTGCAGGCTGGCTGCAGGCCCGTTGTCGCGCCGGGGACCAGAGGTGAGCAGCACCCCTCCCAGCGGCTGGGGGCGACCGATACCATAGCCCTGAACGAGATCGACACCGATCTGCTCAAGTGCCGGCAGCAACTCACGTCGCTCCACGTATTCGGCGATGGTGACGATGCCCATCTGGGCACAGATGCGGCAGATGGCCGAGACGATGGCAGCGTCCAGGCTGTCACGGGTCAGATTGCGCACGAAGGCGCCATCGATCTTGAGCTGATTGACGGGCAACTCCTTGAGATAGGCGAAAGAGGACATTCCGCTGCCGAAATCGTCCAGCGAGAAGCTGCAGCCAAGGCGACGAATGCCACGAATGAATTCGCGTGCTTGCGCCAGATTGCTGATGGCGGCCGTCTCGGTGATCTCGAAGCACAATCGCTCAGGCGCCACGCCACTCTCCTCGATCATGGTGATCAGCTGATCGCGCAATGGCATGTCACTCAGGCTTTGCCCCGAGAGATTGATGGCCAGGATGGCGTCTTCTTCAATGCGCCCGTCATTGGATTTCAGTACCTGCAGCGCTTCAGTGACGACCCAGACATCAATGGCAGGCATCAGCCCGAAGCGCTCGGCAGTGCCCATGAAGTGGGCCGGGGTCATATGCTCGCCCTCGGCATTGACGTAGCGCAGCAATACTTCGTAGTAAGGCCCACTGGAAGGGCGGCACAACGATTCAATCGGCTGGATATAGAGCGTGAAGAAGCGTTTCTCCAGCGCTTCCTGCAACAGAGGCAACCATTGGAGCTCGCGCTGGGCACGCTCGAGCCCGGCATCTTCCTCGTGATAGGCATGCACCTGGTTGCGACCATTCTGCTTGGCCATGTAACAGGCCGCGTCGGCCTGACGCAGCACTTCCGTGGCCGGTGCACTCCCCGTGATGGACGCCAGGCCGATGCTGACACCCAGCTGGAACTGACGCCCATCCTCGAGATAACGATAATCCGCGATGGTCGAGCAGAGTCTCGAGGCGCGCTCCAGTGCCTGTTCACGATTGCATCGGTAGAGGATGACCGCGAATTCATCGCCTCCCAGACGGGCGAGCACATCAGAATCCCGGATCTGCTCGCGCATCAGATGCGCAATCTCGCGCAGCACGGTATCCCCCGCTGCATGACCGCAGGTGTCGTTGATGACCTTGAAGAAGTCGAGATCCAGATACAGCAATTGATGCAGATCGCCGTCTTCCAGCGAGGCCCCCAGAGCATCATCGAAGGCACTGCGGTTCTGCAGCCCCGTCAGACTGTCATGATGGGCCTGGAAATCGAGCCGACGAATCATCGCCTGGCGATAACTGATGTCACGGAAGACCAGCACGGCACCTTCCACCTCATCATTGCGAGCGCGTACCGGAGACGCCTTGAGCTCTATCGCACACTCACTGCCATCCCTGGCGACCAGCAGGGTCTGGTTCGCCATGTGCACGACCTCCCCGCGGCTGAGCACGACATCCAGGTGGGTATCCATCATGTGGAGGGAGCCCTCATGGCGCAATTGCAGAATGCGCGCCCAGGGGCGGCCCCGGGCCAGCGCGGGATCCCAGCCACACAATTCTGCCGCGATGGGATTGATGTGGCGGATCATTCCCTCCCGATCAAGGCTGATCACCCCTTCATCGATGGAATCCAGCATCACGGTCACCTGATCCCGTTCGTGACGCAATTCCCGGGTGCGGTACTCCAGCAGACCGCTCAACCGCGCCCGATAGTGTCGACTGCGCCGCACACGACTTTCTGCCTTCAGCGCCAGCAACGTCAGTCCCAGCACGGCCAGTGAGGCAACCCCGAGTATCACTGCCAGCCAGACATGCTGCCCTCCCCCCGAACGAAGCGGGGGAGCCGGCATCACCGAGTCAGGCACCACTTCCATCGCCGCCATGCCCAGATAGTGCATCCCTGCGATCGCTCCCCCCATCAGCAACGCAGCAAGGGCCTGATAACTGCGACGCGGGCGGCGTTGATGCAGAAAGAGCCCTCCAAGCCAAAGCGCAGCCGTCGAGGCGATGACGGCCACCAGAATCGACAGTCCCAACAACGGGGCATCGTAGCGATACGCCATCGGCATCTGCATCGCCGCCATGCCGAGATAGTGCATCGAAGCGATCCCGCCCCCCATCACCGCTCCGCTGCCAAACAGCCATGGCAGCGTCAAGCGCGACAGCGTGTTGGCCCACAGCGCCAGTCCGGAAGAGAGCACGGCCACCATCATCGAGAGTAGCGTCAAGCCCCACTCATAGGTGACCGACGTACCGATGTCATAGGCCAGCATGCCGATGAAATGCATTGACCAGATGCCCAGGCCCATCGCCAGAGCCCCACCCAGCAGCCACCCCAGGCGACTGGCACGCGACACCGACAGCGCGACCTGCCGAATCAGCTGCAAGGCAGCATGAGATGCCAGTACCGCGACCAGAATGGAAAGCAATACCAGTGAGGGGGAATAGCTACCATGCATGAATGACCTCAATCATCGGGGGCCTGCCAAGGGGAACGAGCTGAAAGTGGACATACACTTGAAACGATAGTTTACCTGCAAGGTACGGAACTGCCTGATTTTTTCCTCCACGCTCAGTGTCCTCAAGCGAGACGACAGCGTGATGGCCCGATCATCGGACTCGGGGCTTCCTCCCTTACGCTCGCAGAGCGACTTTGGATGTATCGGCCGATATCCTGGCAGATGGAGGGGGAATGCCTGAAAACCTCCCCGCCCTCTCACGCAGCACCCTCGATACCTCGAGAGGTTTCCTTTGCCTCCAGAAACGAAAAACCCCCGCTGAGCGGGGGTTCAAGACAATATGGATGACCATGGAGCTGATGATCAGAACGGAATCTCATCATCGAAATCGTCAAAGCTGCCAGCCGGCGGCGCGCCGAAATTGTTGTTCTGCGAGTTCTGCTGAGGAGGCTGATGAGCGGGCTGCTGAGCCGGAGGCGGAGTGTGCGGGGCCGGCGGCTGACCACCGAAGTTGCCACCCTGCTGCGGTGCCGGCGGCTGGCCGCCGAACTGGCCACCCTGCTGCGGAGCTGCCGCGGCCTGCTGCTGGCCACCATACTGACCACCTTGCTGAGGTGCCTGCTGGGGACGACCGCCGCCACTGAAGCCGCCACCGCCGCCGCCTTCACCACGGGTATCCAGCATCTGCATGTCATTGGCGACGATTTCGGTGCTGTAGCGGTCGTTGCCGTTCTGATCCTGCCACTTGCGCGTCTGCAGACGACCTTCGATATAGAGGCGTGAGCCTTTCTTGACGTATTGCTGAGCGATTTCCGCCAGCTTGTTGAACATCACCACACGGTGCCATTCGGTACGTTCCTGACGCTGACCGCTCTGACGGTCATTCCAGGTATCCGTGGTGGCGAGGTTGAGGTTGCACACCGCACTACCGGACGGAGTGAAACGGACTTCCGGATCCTGACCGAGATTACCGATCAGAATGACCTTGTTTACGCCGCGAGCCATGAAGATTACTCCTGAAAATAGACCGGTGCACATCAGGCACCGGCGAAGGTATCGAGTGCACTGACAGTGATCTGCCAGTGTCAGGGTTCAGCTGGCAGGTGCCTCGGCACCTGCCGGAGTTTCGCCATCACGCTGACGAGTGAAAGTCGCCAGCGCCTTGTCATCCAGTGTATCGCGTGTGACCTTCAGATAGGCGACCTGTTCCTCACGCACGACCAGAGCTTCTTCCACGCCGGCAATGGCCAGCAGGCGCGTCTGCAACTCGACGGCCGGAAGCCTCGCGGCTTCTGGCGACAGGCCGACCACTTCACTGCCAAGATGTCGCGGCGGCTGCATGTTCCAGACCACAGCCAGCCACAGCAGCGCCAGCAACCCCATGCCGAAGAAGACGCCACTCAGCCCGAAATGGCCCGTCAGCCAGCCGCCGCCGACACCCCCCACGAAGGCACCGAGGAACTGGCTGGTCGAATACACCCCCATCGCGGTGCCCTTGGCACCGGCCGGCGCCAGCTTGGAGATCATCGACGGCAAGGTGGCTTCCAGCAGATTGAAGGCCACGAAGAACAGCCACAGCAGGCCAAGGAAGGGCACGAGACCTGCGTGCTCGATGCCATCCACCCCCAGCAGCAACAGGCTTGTCGCGATGGTCGCCACGGCGCCCAGGAAGACCGGCTTCATGCGGCGGTACTTCTCGGCCACGATGACCAGCGGAAGCATGGCGACAAACGCCAGGCCCATCAAGGGCAGATAGACCCAGCCATGATGGGCGGGCGCGATGCCGAAGTTGACCAGCTGCTGCGGGATGGCCACGAAACAGGCCGTGAGGATCATGTGCAGCGCAAAGATCGACACATCCATGCGCAACAATGCGGAATTCGCAAGAATGCCCTTGAGCTGGCGACGATCAAGCCCCACATCTTGATGCTGACGCCTGGGTGCAGCAGGCACCAGTTTCCAGAGTACGAACACGCTCGCCACGGCCATGATGGCCGTCAGCCAGAAGACGCCCGAAAGTCCGAACGCATCCGCGGTCAGGGGTCCCGCGACCATCGCCAGCGCGAAGGCGACGCCGATCGACATGCCGATGGAGGCCATCGCCATCGTGCGCACCTCCTCTCGCGTCTGATCGGCCAGCAGCGCCATGATCGCACCTGCCACGGCACCGCTGCCCTGCAGGCAACGACCAAGGATGATCATCTCGATGCTGTCGGCATTTGCCGCGACCAACGAGCCAAGGATGAACAGCCCGAGTCCGAAGCCGATCACGGCCTTGCGCCCGAGGCGATCGGACAACCAGCCGAAGGGGATCTGCAGCAGTGCCTGGGTCAGGCCATACCCGCCCAACGCGACGCCGACCAGCGTCGGCGTCGCGCCAGCCAGATCACGGGTGTAGAGCGCCAGCACCGGCAACACCATGAACAGCCCGAGCATGCGGGTGGCATACAGGCTGGCAAGGCCGACGATGGCGCGACGTTCCGGCGCTAGCAGTCGAGAGGTCTTCATGGATGGCGGCGGGCTCCGGAGCAGGACAGTCAAGAAAGGGAGGCCGACCACGCGGGTCGCCAGAGAGTAGACTCCATGGGTGCTGATCACCGATGGACTGCACATTCTAAGGCTCGCCTGTCGGCTTTGAAAGCATGCAGCCTTTGCCGGGCGTTTCGCCCGCGCCTTATAATCGTTGCTTTTATCGACGCAGCCCGAGGTGGCAATGGACAGGATTCAGGTCAGGGGTGCGCGCACCCACAACCTCAAGAACATCGATGTCGAACTGCCGCGTGACAAGCTGATCGTGGTGACCGGGCTCTCCGGTTCCGGCAAGTCGTCACTTGCCTTTGACACACTCTATGCCGAGGGACAGCGGCGCTACGTCGAATCACTGTCCACCTATGCTCGCCAGTTTCTGTCGATGATGGAAAAACCGGATATCGACCACATCGAGGGTCTGTCACCGGCGATTTCCATCGAGCAGAAATCGACATCGCACAACCCCCGCTCCACCGTCGGTACCATTACCGAGATCTACGACTACCTGCGCCTTCTGTACGCTCGCGCCGGGACGCCGCGTTGCCCGGACCACGACATCGATCTGGAAGCCCAGACTATCTCGCAGATGGTCGATCAGGCGCTGGCCCTGCCCGAGGGCAGCAAGCTGATGCTGCTGGCACCGGTAGTCAGCGGGCGCAAGGGCGAGCACCTGCAACTGCTTTCCGAGCTGCGCGCCCAGGGCTTCGTCCGCGCGCGTATCGATGGCCTCATCGTCGAGCTGGATGACCTCAAGCCGCTGGAGAAGAACAAGAAGCATGATATCGACGTCGTCGTTGATCGCTTCAAGGTGCGCGAGGACCTCAAGCAGCGTCTGGCCGAGTCCTTCGAGACCGCACTGAACCTGGCCGATGGCAGCGCACGGCTGCACTTCATGGATGGCGAACAGGAAGACCTGGTGTTCTCCTCGCGCTTCGCCTGCCCGGTGTGTGGCTATGCCCTGGCCGAGCTGGAGCCACGCCTGTTCTCCTTCAACAACCCGGCTGGCGCCTGCCCGACCTGTGACGGTCTCGGGGTGAAGCAATACTTCGACCCGGAGAAGCTGATCAGCCATCCGGAGCTGTCGCTGGCCGAGGGCGTGATCAAGGGCTGGGACCGTCGCAGCGTCTATTACTTCAGCCAGCTGCAGTCCGTCGCCGAGCACTATGGTTTCGCTCTGGAAGCCGCCTGGGAATCACTCAGTGATGAAGCGCGTGATGCCGTGCTCAATGGCAGCGGACGTGAGGACATCGCGTTCAGCTACGTCAATGACCGCGGCCGCAAGGTGACGCGCGAACATCCCTTCGAGGGCGTACTGCCCAACATGGAGCGGCGCTACCGTGAGACCGAATCCAACATGGTGCGCGAGGATCTCGCCCGCTATCTGGCCGTTCAACCCTGCCCGAGCTGCGATGGCTCGCGTCTGCGCCGCGAGGCACGCAATGTCTACGTCGACAATCGCACCCTCGCCGAGGTCGTGCGCCAGCCGATCGGCGAAGCGTGGGAAGAGTTCGGCAAGCTGAGCCTGCCCGGGCGCAAGGGCGAGATCGCTGCCAAGATCGTCAACGAGATCCAGGCGCGCCTCGAGTTCCTCGTCAATGTCGGCCTCGACTATCTGACGCTGGAGCGCAGCGCCGACACCCTTTCCGGGGGTGAGGCACAGCGCATCCGTCTTGCCAGCCAGATCGGCGCCGGCCTGGTCGGCGTGATGTACATCCTCGATGAGCCCTCCATCGGCCTGCATCAGCGTGACAATGATCGCCTGCTCAAGACACTGGTTCACCTGCGTGATCTGGGCAACACCGTGATCGTGGTCGAGCATGATGAAGATGCCATCCGTGCCGCGGACCACGTACTCGATATCGGCCCAGGCGCCGGCGTGCACGGCGGCGAGATCGTCGCCCAGGGCACCCCGGCGCAGATCGAGGCGACGCCCGGCTCATTGACCGGACAGTACCTGAGTGGCGAGCGTGAGATCGCCGTGCCGCCCTATCGCCTGCCCGCCAATCCCGAAAAGGTGCTGCGCCTGACAGGTGCCACCGGCAACAACCTGCAGAACGTGACGCTGACGCTGCCGACAGGCCTGCTGACCTGCATCACCGGCGTCTCCGGCTCAGGCAAGTCGACACTGATCAACGCCACGCTGATGCCGCTGGCCGCCCGTGAGCTCAATCGTGCGACCACGCTGACCCCGGCGCCCTACGGCAAGATCGAGGGACTGGATCTGTTCGACAAGATGGTGGACATCGATCAGAGCCCCATCGGGCGTACACCTCGCTCCAACCCCGCCACCTATACCGGGATCTTCACGCCGATCCGCGAGCTGTTCTCCGGGACCCAGGAAGCGCGCGCGCGCGGCTACAAGCCGGGCCGCTTCAGCTTCAACGTCAAGGGTGGGCGCTGCGAAGCCTGTCAGGGCGATGGCCTGATCAAGGTCGAGATGCACTTCCTGCCTGACATGTACGTGCCCTGCGATGTCTGCAAGGGCAAGCGCTACAATCGTGAGACGCTCGAGGTCCAGTACAAGGGCAAGAACATCCATGAAGTGCTGGAGATGACCATCGAGGAGGCACTGGAGTTCTTCTCACCGGTGCCCGCCATCGCGCGTCGACTGCAGACACTGATGGATGTCGGCCTGTCCTACGTTCGCCTCGGCCAGAGCGCGACCACGCTCTCCGGCGGGGAAGCCCAACGCGTCAAGCTGGCGCGCGAGCTGGCCAAGCGCGATACCGGCAAGACGCTCTACATCCTCGATGAACCGACCACCGGCCTGCACTTCGAGGATATCCGACAACTGCTGGTGGTCCTGCACCGCCTGCGCGATCACGGCAACACCGTCGTCGTCATCGAGCACAACCTGGATGTGATCAAGACCGCTGACTGGCTGATCGATCTGGGTCCGGAAGGCGGCTCAGGCGGGGGGCAGATCATCGCCGAGGGGACACCGGAGCAACTGGCAACGCAGGAGGTCTCGCATACCGGTCGCTTCCTGGCACCGCTGCTGAAGCGCCAGAGAGCCTCCAACGCCAAGACAGGCGCTCAAGACACGTCAGCGGACAGCAAGCCGTCCAATGGCGGGAAGCCCGGCAGCAAGAAGAAGGCAGAAACCAGCAACTGACCTTCGTCAGGTGCCCCAGCGACACCCCTGACTCCTTCGTACCGTTTCCTTGCGGAACGTGACGAGTCAGGGCTTGCCCATGACGCCTGGCCGCATGGGCTGCCCAACCGACAGGCCTGTCTATCAGGCATAAAAAAAGGCCAACCCCGAAGGGTTGGCCTTTTCTTGTGGACGAAGCAAGCCGAAGCTTACTCTTCGCCCGCTGCCTCGGAGGCAGCCGGACGATCGACCAGCTCGACGAATGCCATCGGGGCATTGTCACCGGCACGATAGCCACACTTCAGGATGCGCAGGTAACCGCCCGGACGGGTGGTGTAGCGCGGGCCGAGCTCATTGAAGAGCTTGCCGACCGCTTCCTTGGAACCGGTACGAGAGAACGCCAAACGACGGTTCGCAACGGAATCCTGCTTGGCCAGGGTGATCAGCGGCTCGATATGACGACGCAGTTCCTTGGCTTTCGGCAGGGTAGTCTTGATGACTTCGTGCTCTACCAGAGAGATGCACATGTTCTTGAACATGGCTTCACGGTGAGAGCTGGTACGGTTCAGGTGACGACCACTCTTACGATGACGCATGGTTGTGATTCCTTACCAGTCTGGGGCTTGAGCCGACCGGGCTTCCTTAAGCGGAAGCCTTGTCGTCCTTCAGGCTTGCGGGCGGCCAGTTTTCCAACCGCATGCCGAGGGACAGACCACGCGCGGACAGCACGTCCTTGATTTCATTCAAGGACTTCTTGCCGAGATTCGGGGTCTTCAGCAGCTCAACTTCGGTGCGCTGAATGAGATCACCGATGTAATAGATATTCTCGGCCTTGAGACAGTTCGCACTGCGAACGGTCAGCTCAAGATCGTCTACGGGACGGAGAAGGATCGGATCGATTTGATCTTCCTCTTCTTCGACTTCCTGTTCCTTGTCTGCTTCCAGATCAACGAAGGCGGCCAGCTGCTCCTGCAAGATGGTTGCGGAGCGGCGGATCGCTTCTTCCGGATCCAGCGTGCCGTCGGTTTCCAGGTCAATCACCAGCTTGTCAAGGTTGGTGCGCTGTTCAACACGCGCCGCCTCGACAGCATAGGAGACCCGGCGAACCGGCGTGAAGGTCGCATCCAGCTGGAGACGGCCAATGGCACGTGATTCGTCATCTGCAGAGAGACGCGCGTCAGCCGGTTCGTAGCCGCGGCCACGAGCGATCTTGAGTTGCATCTTCAGCTCGCCACCATCATTCAGGTGAGCGATGACGTGATCCGGATTTACGATTTCGAGATCATGGTCACCGGCGATGTCGCCAGCAGTCACGATGCCCGGGCCCTTCTTGTTCAGCGCCAGCACAGCTTCGTCGCGACCATGCATCTTGATGGCCACGTCCTTGAGGTTCAGCAGGATTTCGATGACATCCTCCTGTACCCCTTCAATGGCGCTGTACTCGTGCAGAACGCCTTCGATCTCAGCTTCCACGACGGCACAGCCGGGCATGGAAGACAGCAGGATGCGACGCAGAGCATTCCCCAGGGTGTGGCCGAAACCACGCTCGAAGGGCTCGAGGACGATCCGCGCATGATGGGCGCTGACTTCCTCGACCTTGATATCGCGAGGACGGAGAAACTCTGTCACTGAGCGCTGCATAAGAACACCTTTAAGGCTGCCAAACGGATAATCTGGGTACTCCAGCCGGGCCGACGAATCAGCCCGGCATCACATTACTTGGAGTACAGCTCGACGATCAGGTTTTCGTTGATATCGGCAGACAGGTCGCCACGCTCGGGGACAGCCTTGAAAGTGCCTTCCATCTTCTTGGAGTCGACGTCGACCCAGGAGACATCACCGCGGTTGGCAGCGAGTGCCAGAGACTGCTGGATGCGAGCCTGGTTCTTGGCCTTCTCACGAACGGTAACCACATCACCGGCCTTCACATTGAAGGAAGCGACGTTGACGGTACGGCCGTTCACGGCGATCGCCTTGTGGCTGACCAGCTGACGTGCCTCGGAACGCGTGGAGCCGAAGCCCATGCGGTAGACGACGTTGTCGAGGCGAGCCTCGAGGAGCTGGAGCAGAACCTCACCAGTCGCGCCTTTCACGCGAGCGGCTTCTTTGTAGTAATTGCGGAATTGCTTTTCCAGAACGCCGTACATGCGACGAACCTTCTGCTTTTCACGCAACTGCAGGCCGTAGTCTGAAAGACGTTGACGGCGCTGGCCATGAACACCCGGGGGTTGTTCGGATTTGCACTTCTTCTCGAACGGAGTCACGCCACTCTTCAGGAAGAGGTCGGTGCCTTCACGACGAGACAGTTTGCACTTCGGTCCAATATAACGAGCCATGAGTCTGTCTCCTTAAACGCGGCGTTTCTTCGGCGGACGGCACCCATTATGCGGGATGGGGGTCACGTCGGTGATGCTTTGCACGCGGAAGCCTGCGGCATTGAGAGCACGCACGGCGGACTCACGACCCGGGCCCGGGCCCTTGACCAGCACGTCGACGTTCTTCACACCATATTCGGCTGCAGCGGTCGCTGCACGTTCACTTGCGACTTGCGCAGCGAACGGGGTGCTCTTGCGAGAACCACGAAAACCCGAACCACCGGCAGTTGCCCAGGAGAGAGCATTGCCCTGGCGGTCTGTGATCGTCACGATAGTGTTGTTAAAAGAGGCATGGATATGCGCGATGGCATCCACTACCTGCTTTTTAACCTTCTTGCGCTTACTCGGGTTAGCCATTAGATGTTTCCTGTCTAAACGCCAGTTCGTTTACTTGCGAATCGGTTTACGCGGACCTTTGCGTGTACGTGCGTTGGTCTTGGTGCGCTGACCGCGCAACGGAAGACCACGACGATGGCGCAGGCCACGATAGCAACCGAGGTCCATGAGACGCTTGATGTTCAGCGTGATCTCACGACGCAGGTCGCCTTCGACGGTGTACTTACCCACCTCGGCACGAACCAGGTCCAGTTGTTCAACAGACAGATCAGCGATCTTGACGCTCGGTTCTAAACCGAGAGCGGCGCAGATCTGCTGTGCACGCGTACGGCCAATCCCGAAGATATAAGTCAGCGAGATCGCCGCGTGCTTGTTGTCCGGGATATTGACGCCAGCAATACGGGCCATCAGTTTTCTCCGAAAGGTTAGCGGCGGATTTTACATCCACAAAGGGCGCAATAGCATACCCCTTGATCCCGTTGGGAACAAGGGGGTATGCCAGCACCCGAGCTTGTATTCAGCTAAGCGGGGTCGAGGGATTAACCCTGACGCTGCTTGTGGCGCGGCTCAGTGCAGATGACCCGCACTGCGCCACGACGCCGAATGATCTTGCAGTTACGGCAAATTTTCTTGACGGAAGCTCGAACTTTCATCGTTCTCTCCAGTTTGCTAACAGGGGCTGCGCAATCAGCGCATCATGCCACCGCTGCCATAGCCTTTGAGGTTGGCCTTCTTCATCACCGACGCATACTGATTTGACATCAGATGCGACTGCACCTGGGCCATGAAGTCCATGACCACCACAACCACGATGAGCAGAGAGGTACCGCCGAAATAGAACGGAACCTGCCAGGCGACAACGAGGAATTGCGGCATCAGGGAGACGAGGGTGATGTAGAGGGCGCCGAACAGCGTCAGGCGAGTCATCACCTTATCGATGTAACGGGCCGTCTGTTCGCCTGGGCGAATCCCCGGCAGGAAAGCTCCTGACTTCTTGAGGTTGTCAGCAACATCCTTGGGATTGAAGACCAGCGCCGTGTAGAAGAAGCAGAAGAATACTACAGCGGCAGCGAAAAGCAAGATGTACAGTGGCTGGCCCGGCCCGAGAGCCTGAGAAGCCGTCTGCAACCATTGCATGCTTTCACTCTGGCCAAACCATTGGCCCATCGATGCAGGGAACAGCAGGATGCTTGACGCGAAGATCGGCGGGATGACCCCGGCCATGTTGACCTTCATCGGCAAGTAGCTGCTCTGACCGGCATACATCTTGTTGCCCACCTGACGGCGCGGATAGTTCACCGTGATGCGGCGTTGACCGCGTTCGATGAACACCACAAAGGCAACGGTAACGACTGCGAGCAGCGTCAGCGCCAGCAGCGGAAGCACATTCCAGGCACCATCATTGCGCGCCAGTTCGAAAGACTGGCCGATGGCACTCGGCAGCCCGGCGACAATACCAGCAAAGATGATCAGTGAGATCCCGTTGCCGATACCCTTCTCGGTGATCTGCTCTCCCAGCCACATCAGGAACACTGCACCAGCCACGAACGTACTCACGGCGGTGAAGTAGAAGCTGAAGTCAGCGGAATAGGCGACACCGTTTCCGACCAGTCCGACTGCCATGCCGATCGATTGGACCAGGGCCAGTACGACCGTGCCGTAGCGCGTGTACTGGCTGATCTTGCGACGACCGGCCTCACCTTCCTTCTTCAACTGCTCTAGCTGAGGCGAGACCACCGTCAGGAGCTGCATGATGATCGACGCGGATATGTAGGGCATGATGCCCAACGCGAAGATACTCATTCGCTCCAGTGCACCACCGGAGAACATGTTGAACATGCTCAGGATGGTGCCCTGGTTTTCCCTGAACAAGGCAGCAAGCTGGTCAGGATTGATACCGGGAACGGGGATGTGTGCACCGATTCGGTACACCACGATGGCGATGAACACGAAGCGCAAACGCGCCCAGAGTTCGCTCAACCCACTTCCCTGCATCGCCGGTACGTTTCCTGACTTAGCCATTTAGTCCTCTACCTTGCCACCGGCAGCTTCGATCGCAGCACGGGCACCCTTGGTGACCTTGATGCCGCGGACCGTGACTGCCTTGTCCAGTTCGCCGGAGAGCATGACCTTCGCGAACTTCGTGGAATCACGAAGCACGTTGGCCTTCTTCAGCGTTTCGAGGTCGACGATATCACCGTCTACCAGTGCCAGCTCGCTCAGGCGCACTTCTTCGGAAACCAGAGATTTCGCGGAAGTGAAACCAAACTTCGGCAGGCGACGCTGCATAGGCATCTGACCGCCTTCGAAGCCCGGCTTGACGCTGCCACCGGAACGGGACTTCTGGCCCTTGTGGCCACGACCGCCGGTCTTACCAAGACCGGAGCCGATACCACGACCGACACGCTTTGCAGCGTGCTTGGAGCCCGGGGCCGGACTCAGGGTATTCAATTTCATGGATTACTCTCCCTCAACACGGACAAGGTAATGAACCTTGTTGATCATGCCGCGTACCGCGGGGGTGTCTTCCAGCTCGACAGTGTGACCGATGCGACGCAGCCCAAGGCCTTTCATGGTGGCCTTGTGCTTTTCGAGGACGCCGATGGTGCTGCGGATCTGGGTTACCGTGATCTTAGCTGCCATGGTGCCTTACCCCGCAATCTTGTCGACAGACAGGCCACGCTTGGCGGCGATGTCTTCCGGAGATTTCATGGCAGCGAGACCGTTGATGGTCGCGCGCACCACGTTGACCGGATTGGTGGAACCGTAGCACTTGGCCAGGACGTCATGGACGCCTGCCAGTTCGAGCACGGAACGCATCGCACCGCCGGCAATGATGCCGGTACCTTCGGATGCTGGCTGCATGTAGATCTTGGATGCGCCGTGACGAGCCTTCACCGGGTACTGCAGGGTGTGGCCCTTCAGGTCAACCTTGATCATGTTGCGACGAGCTTGGTCCATTGCCTTCTGGATCGCGACCGGCACTTCACGCGCCTTGCCACGACCGAAGCCAACACGACCATTGCCGTCACCAACGACAGTCAGAGCGGTGAAACCGAAGATACGGCCGCCCTTGACTACCTTGGCGACGCGGTTGATCTGCACGAGCTTCTCTTGCAGGTCACCGCCCTTCTGTTCGATATTCGCCATCGTAAAACCCTTTAGAATTCCAGGCCGCCTTCACGTGCGGCATCGGCCAGGGCCTTCACGCGACCGTGGTACTTGTACCCGGAGCGATCGAAAGCCACTTGCTTGATACCCGCTTCCTTCGCGCGCTCGGCAATCAGAGCACCCACCTTGGCGGCGGAGTCCGAGTTACCGGTAGAACCTTCGCGCAGGCTCTTGTCGAGCGTGGATGCGGTGGCCAGGACCTGGCCGCCATCCGGCGAGATGATCTGCGCGTAGATGTGACGCGGGGTGCGGTTCACGCACAGGCGAAACACGCCCAGCTCGCGGATTTTCGCACGAGCGCGGCGGGCACGACGGAGACGAGATTCTTTCTTCGCGTTCATAACCCTGCCTTACTTCTTCTTGGCTTCTTTACGACGGACGACTTCGTCGCTGTACCGAATACCTTTGCCCTTGTAGGGCTCCGGCGGACGGAACGCGCGAATCTCTGCGGCGACCTGACCCAAAGCCTGCTTGTCAGCAGATTTCAGGACGATCTGAGTGTTCTTCGGCGTTTCAGCCGTAACACTTGCCGGCAGTTCATAGTCGACCGGGTGTGAGAAGCCCAGTGTCAGGTTGATTGTCTGGCCTTTGGCCTGGGCACGATAACCCACACCATTGATTTCCAGAGACTTTGTGAAGCCTTCGGAAACACCAGACACCATGTTGTTGACCAGAGCACGTGTGGTACCAACCATTGCCCAGTTCTTGGCAGTCTCAGCCGGGGCGAAGGTCATCTGACCTTCTTCCAGGTTGATGACCACGTCCTGGTGGACGGTCAGTTCCAGCTGGCCATTGCTGCCCTTCACGGTCAGCTTGTCGCCATCGAGTTTTGCCTCGACGCCGTTCGGCAATTTAACCGGATACTTGGCTACGCGGGACATTCCAAACTCCTAGAATACGGTGCAGAGGACTTCGCCGCCGACACCAGCTTGACGGGCCGCACGATCGGTCATCACGCCCCGGGAGGTGGAAACGATCGCAATACCCAGGCCATCTGCGACTTTCGGCAGCTCGCCCTTGCCTTTGTACTGGCGCAGGGACGGCTTGGAAACACGCTTGATGTTCTCGATAACCGCCTTGCCTTCAAAGTACTTGAGGGTCACGGTCAGTTCCGGCTTCGCGCCTTCTGCGACAGCAAACTCGGAAATGTAACCCTCTTCCTTCAATACGCGGGCCACTTCAACCTTGAGCTTGGAAGACGGCATGGTAACCGTCTCCTTGGTGGCCATCTGCGCATTGCGGATACGAGTGAACATATCCGCCAGAGTGTCTTGCATGCTCATTTACGTTGCGCTCCTGAATTCTTGCAGTGGTGTTACCAGCTGGACTTGGTCAGACCAGGCACGTCACCACGCATAGCGGCTTCACGCAGCTTGTTGCGGCTCAGGCCGAACTTGTTGTAGTAGCCGTGCGGACGGCCAGTGATACGGCAGCGGTTACGCTGACGGACCGGGCTGGCATCACGCGGCAGCTGCTGCAGTTTCAGCTGTGCGTCGAAGCGCTCTTCTTCAGAAGCGTTGACGTCATTGATGATGGTCTTCAGTGCGTCGCGCTTGGCGGCGTACTTTGCGACCAGCTTGGTGCGCTTGAGCTCACGCTCAACCATGCTTTTCTTTGCCATGATCCACCCTTATTTCTTGAACGGGAAGTTCAGCGCGCCCAGCAACGCACGACCTTCATCATCGGTGTTGGCGCTAGTGGTGATGGTGATGTCCAGGCCACGAATCCGGTCGATCTTATCATACTCGATCTCCGGGAAGATGATCTGCTCACGCACACCCATGGAGTAGTTTCCACGGCCATCGAAGGACTTCGGGTTCAGACCGCGGAAGTCACGAACGCGCGGGATAGCCACGTTCACGAGACGGTCCAGGAAGTCCCACATACGATCGCTGCGCAGGGTCACCTTGACACCGATCGGCCATCCTTCGCGGACCTTGAAGCCAGCGATGGACTTGCGTGCCTTGGTGATGATCGGCTTCTGACCAGACAGCATCTGGAGATCGGCAAACGCGTTGTCGATCAGCTTCTTGTCAGCGGTGGCTTCACCGATGCCCATGTTCAGGGTCACCTTGGTGATACGCGGCACCTGCATCACGTTGGCGTAGCCGAACTGCTCTTTAAGCTGGGCGGCCACTTCGTTCTGATAACGTTCTTTCAAGTTCGCCATGTTGTACCCGACTCGCGTTAGGCGTCGATCAGCTTCTGAGTCGACTTAAAGATGCGTACCTTAGTACCGTCTTCCTGAACCTGGATACCGACACGATCCGCCTTGCCGGTCTCCTGGTTGAAGATGGCCACGTTGGACGCGTGAATCGGAGCCTCGCGCTCGACGATACCCCCCTGGGTGCCCAGCATCGGGTTGGGCTTGGTGTGACGCTTGATCATGTTCACACCGGACACTAGCAGACGCTCACCTTTCAGCACCTTGCTGATGGTACCGCGCTTGCCCTTGTCCTTCCCGGCGATGACGATGACTTCATCGTCACGTTTGATCTTTTGCATATCCGCTTCCGCTCCTTACAGCACTTCGGGCGCCAGGGAAATGATCTTCATGAACTTCTCACTGCGAAGTTCACGGGTAACCGGGCCGAAGATACGGGTACCGATCGGCTGTTCGTTGGTGTTATTCAACAGAACGGCCGCATTACCGTCGAAGCGGATCACGGAACCGTCATTACGACGGACACCGGCTTTGGTACGAACGACCACTGCCTTCATGACTTGGCCTTTCTTGACCTTGCCACGCGGGATAGCTTCTTTGACGGTGACCTTGATGATGTCTCCAACACGAGCGTAACGGCGGTGTGAACCACCCAGCACCTTGATGCATTGCACCCGGCGCGCGCCACTGTTGTCGGCGACATCCAGCATTGTCTGAGTCTGAATCATCGGTTTTCTCCAAACCTAATCTGACTGCCTGGTGGGAACTGGCCTAGGGATCAACCCTTGGCCTGTTCAACCACCTCGACCAGGGTCCAGGCTTTCTTCTTGGACAGCGGACGAGTCTCGGCGATAGAGACGGTGTCACCGATCCGAGCCTGATTCGCCTCATCATGGGCGTGCAGCTTGGTGGAGCGTCTCAGGTACTTGCCATAGATCGGGTGACGCTCACGGCGCTCGACCATGACAACGATGGATTTTTCCATCTTGTCACTCACCACCTTGCCGGTGAGTGTGCGTGCTTTAGTTTCTTCGGCCATTTTACTCACCTGACTTCTGGTTGAGCACAGTCTTAACCTGAGCAATTTGGCGACGAGTCTGCTTGAGCAGGTGAACCTGGCTCAGCTGACCGGTAGCCTTCTGCATGCGCAGATTGAATTGCTCACGCAGCAGTTCGAACAACTGCTCCTGGAGCGCCTCGACTGACTTTTCACGGAGTTCTTGGGCTTTCATCACATCACCGTCCGCTTAACAAAGGTGGTGGAGATCGGCATCTTCATAGCGGCCAGACTGAATGCTTCACGGGCCAGCTCTTCGGATACACCTTCGATCTCGTAAAGGACCTTGCCGGGCTGGATCTGTGCGACCCAGTACTCGACAGAACCCTTACCTTTACCCATACGAACTTCCAACGGCTTGTTGGAAATCGGCTTGTCTGGGAAGACGCGGATCCAGATCTTACCGCCACGCTTGACGTGACGAGTGATGGCACGACGGCCAGCTTCGATCTGACGAGCGGTGATACGACCACGGCCGGTGGCTTTCAGGCCAAACTCACCAAAGCTTACCTTGCTTCCGCGATGCGCCAGGCCACGATTGCGACCTTTCTGCATCTTGCGGAATTTCATACGCTTGGGCTGTAACATCGATTACCCCCTTACTTGCCTTTCTTCTTGGGTGCGGACGCGGGCTGCTTCGCCTTGGCTCGCACCTCTTCGATGCCACCGAGGATCTCGCCTTTGAAGATCCAGACCTTGACACCAATGATGCCGTAGGTGGTGTGAGCTTCGAAGGTGGAGTAATCAATGTCAGCACGCAGGGTGTGAAGCGGAACGCGGCCTTCGCGGTACCATTCGGTACGGGCGATTTCGGCACCGCCGAGACGACCGGAGAGCTGAATCTTGATGCCCTTGGCGCCCAGACGCATTGCGTTCTGCACAGCACGCTTCATCGCACGACGGAACATGACACGACGCTCGAGCTGACCTGCCACATTGGCAGCGACCAGCTTGGCATCGAGTTCCGGCTTGCGAATCTCCTCGATGTTGATGTGGACGGGAACGCCCATCATCTCGGAAACTTCACGACGAAGGCGATCGACATCTTCACCTTTCTTACCGATCACGATACCCGGACGGGCAGTGTGAATGGTAATACGGGCGTTGTTTGCCGGACGCTCGATGCTGATGCGGCTCACGGAAGCGCTTTTCAGACGCTCTTCCAGGAATCCACGCACCTGCAGATCGTTGTTCAGTTTGTCGGCATAGGTAGCGCCTTCGGCGTACCAGACAGAGGTATGATCCTTGACAATACCCAGTCGGAAACCTGTCGGATTAACTTTCTGACCCATTGGTCGTCTCCTACTTCTCGGCTACCTTGACGGTGATATGACAAGTGCGCTTCAAGATGCGATCCGCACGGCCTTTGGCACGTGGCTGGATGCGCTTGAGCGTCATGCCCTCGTCGACACAGATAGTCGAGACGCGAAGCTCGTCAATGTCCATGCCGTTGTTTTCTTCCGCATTCGCGATCGCGGACTGCAGAACCTTGCGAACAATCTTCGCGGCCTTCTTCGGTGAGAAAGCGAGCAGATTCAGCGCCTCGGCGACCGGCTTACCGCGCACCTGGTCAGCCACCAAACGGGCCTTCTGGGCGGATAAACGAGCGCCGCGCAGCTTAGCAGCTACTTCCATCTCTTAAATCCTCTCTGGCTTACCGTTTGGCTTTTTTATCTGCAGCGTGCCCGCGGTATGTGCGGGTGGCAGCAAACTCGCCGAGCTTGTGACCGACCATTTCCTCAGAAACGAGAACCGGGACATGCTGGCGACCGTTATGGACGGCAATGGTGAGCCCGACCATGTTCGGCAGGATCATGGAACGACGCGACCAGGTCTTGATCGGTTTGCGGTCGTTCTTTTCCACTGCTGTCTCAACCTTCTTCAGCAGATGAAGGTCAATAAATGGACCTTTCTTCAGTGAACGTGGCACAGCCGTTACCTCTCAATATCTGTTACTTGGCCTTGCGGCGACGGACGATAAGCTTATCGGTGCGCTTGTTCTTGCGAGTCTTGTGACCCTTGGTCGGGACGCCCCACGGGCTGACCGGATGACGGCCACCAGAGGTACGACCTTCACCACCACCATGCGGGTGATCGACAGGGTTCATCGCGACACCGCGAACGGTCGGGCGCACGCCTCTCCAACGCTTAGCACCGGCCTTGCCCAGTTGACGGAGGCTGTGCTCGGAGTTGCCCACTTCGCCGAGTGTTGCACGGCATTCGGACAGCACCTTACGCATCTCGCCAGAGCGCAGACGCAACGTGGTGTAGTTACCGTCACGTGCCACGACCTGGGCACTGGTACCTGCACTACGAGCGATCTGAGCGCCCTTGCCCGGCTTCAGCTCTACACAGTGAACGGTGGAACCCACCGGGACATTGCGCAGCGGCAGAGCGTTGCCTTTCTTGATCGGTGCGTTGACACCGGACTCGAGACGGTCGCCAGCAGAGACACCTTTCGGTGCAATGATGTAGCGACGTTCGCCGTCGAGGTACTTCACCAGCGCGATGTTCGCGCTACGGTTCGGATCGTATTCCAGGCGCTCGACGATGGCCGGAATGCCATCCTTGTTGCGCTTGAAGTCGACCAGACGGTAATGGTGACGATGACCACCGCCGATGTGGCGAGTAGTGATGCGACCATTATTGTTACGACCACCGGACTTTGACTGCTTTTCAAGCAGCGGAGCGTACGCGCGACCTTTGAAAAGTTCGTCATTGACGACTTTTACCAGGTGGCGGCGACCGGCGGAGGTAGGTTTTGTCTTAACAATTGCCATGTTCCGTACTCCTGCCTTACTCGGCGCCAGAGAAGTCTTCGATGGTCTCGCCGGCGGCCAGAGTTACATAGGCCTTGCGATAACCAGCGCGACGACCAACACCGCGAGCGGTGCGCTTGGTCTTGCCTTTCATGTTCAGAACCTGAACACGATCGACTTTCTTGCCAAACAGCTCTTCGACGGCTTTCTTGATTTCGGGCTTTGTCGCGTCGCTGGCAACCTTGAACACGTACTGGTTGTTCTCGGCAGCGACCGCGGCCTTCTCGGTCATGTGAGGACCAAGCAGGACCTTGAATACGCGTTCCTGATTCATCCCAGGTTCTCCTCGAACTTGCGCAGGGCAGCGACAGTCATCAGCACCTTGTCGTAACCGACGAGGCTGACCGGGTCAGCGCCAGCGACATTGACGACGTCAACATACGGGATGTTGCGCGCAGCCAGGTACAGATTGACGTCCTGCTCTTCTGTGACGATCAGCGCTTTCTCAAGGCCCAGTTCCTGGAGCTTGGCGATCAGCAGCTTGGTCTTCGGAGCATCGACAGTGATTGCGTCGACCGCGACCAGGCGATCCTGACGGACCAGCTCGGACAGGATGGAACGCATGGCAGCGCGATACATCTTGCGGTTGACCTTGTGCGAGTGGTCCTGAGGACGTGCTGCAAAGGTCACACCGCCAGAACGCCACAGCGGGGAACGGATGGTACCGGCACGAGCGCGGCCAGTACCTTTCTGACGCCACGGCTTCTTGCCACCGCCGGACACGTCAGAACGGGTCTTCTGAGCCACGGTACCCTGACGCGCACCAGCCAGATAGGCGGTGACGACCTGGTGAACCAGAGCCTCGTTGAAGTCCTTACCAAAGGTAGCATCGGAGACGTCTACTGCGCCGCCTGCACCTGCAAGATTAAGATTCATCGGTTAATTCCCCTCAGCGAGCTTTCACAGCGGAACGCACGATCACTTCGCCGCCCGGAGCACCTGGAACGGCACCCTTGACCAACAGAAGATTGCGCTCAGCGTCGACGCGGACCACTTCCAGGCTCTGGACGGTGGAACGGACGTTGCCCATCTGGCCAGCCATCTTCTTACCTTTGAAGACGCGGCCCGGGGTCTGACAGTTACCGATGGAACCCGGCGCGCGGTGCGACAGTGAGTTACCGTGGGTAGCGTCTTGGGTGCGGAAGTTCCAGCGCTTAACTGCGCCCTGGAAACCTTTACCCTTGGAGGTGCCAGTCACGTCAATCTTCTGACCAGCTTCAAAGAGGGATACGGTGAGTTCGCCGCCCACTGCAGGAGCTTCATCGCCTTCTTCCAGGCGGAACTCCATCAGGGAACGACCAGCCTCAACACCCGCCTTGGCATACTGACCAGCAGTTGCCTTGGTGAGGTGCTTGGCCTTGCGGGAACCAGTTGTCACCTGAATCGCATTGTAGCCATCAGTCTCGACGGACTTGATGGTCACGATGCGGTTCGGCTCAACTTCAATCACGGTAACCGGCACGGATGCGCCAGCTTCGGTGAAGACGCGGGTCATCCCGGCCTTCTTACCGACTAAACCGATAGACATGTTCAGTCTCCTTTAGTGTACGGGGCTGTCACCCGCTATGGCTGCCCTTTCCAGAGCATTCCACTAGCACATTGTATGACGCCATCCCGGCGTGGCGGCTGCTGCTCCATCATTGAGAGCGCTGGGCCGCAGTGACTAGTGAGGTATCAGTCAACCTTGATCTGGACGTCCACACCGGCGGCCAGGTCAAGCTTCATCAGCGCGTCGACAGTCTTCTCTGTCGGCTCGACGATGTCGAGAACGCGCTTGTGGGTACGAATCTCATACTGGTCACGCGCGTCCTTGTTGACGTGCGGAGATACCAGGATGGTGTAACGCTCGCGACGGGTCGGCAGCGGGATCGGGCCACGAACCTGAGCACCGGTACGCTTTGCAGTTTCAACGATCTCTGCAGAGGACTGGTCGATCAGACGGTGGTCGAATGCTTTCAACCGGATGCGAATCTTCTGGTTTTGCATTGCCCAAAACTCCAATGGATGTCGACGGCGTAGGCCGTCACCCACGCATTCAAAGGATGCGCATTATAGGCAGACTGACATCAGGTGTCAAACATGCGAGAAAAGGGGGCCCAACAGGGCCCCCTTCTGTGTCAGGTAAGGAGAACCTTACTCGACAATCTTGGCCACGACGCCAGCGCCGACGGTACGACCGCCTTCACGGATAGCGAAGCGCAGACCATCTTCCATGGCGATCGGAGCGATCAGAGACACGACCATCTGGACGTTGTCGCCCGGCATGACCATCTCGACGCCTTCCGGCAGCTCACAGGTACCAGTGATGTCAGTGGTACGGAAGTAGAACTGCGGACGATAGCCCTTGAAGAACGGAGTGTGACGACCGCCTTCTTCCTTGGACAGAACGTAGACTTCTGCTTCGAACTTGGTGTGCGGCTTGATGGAGCCCGGCTTGGCCAGAACCTGACCACGCTCGACGTCATCACGCTTGGTGCCACGCAGCAGAGCGCCAACGTTCTCACCAGCACGACCTTCGTCCAGCAGCTTGCGGAACATCTCGACACCGGTAACGGTAGTCTTGGTGGTGTCACGCACGCCGATGATCTCGATCTCTTCGCCAGTCTTGACCAGACCACGCTCGATGCGGCCAGTCACGACGGTACCACGGCCAGAGATGGAGAAGACGTCTTCGATCGGCATCAGGAACGGCTGGTCGATAGCACGCTCCGGCTCCGGGATGTACGCATCCAGGGCCTTGATCAGGTTGGCAACGGCGGTAGTACCCATGCCGTTGTCGTCCTTGCCTTCCAGAGCCATCAGAGCAGAACCGATGACGATCGGAGTGTCGTCACCCGGGAAGTCGTACTCGCTCAGGAGTTCGCGCACTTCCATCTCGACCAGCTCGAGCAGTTCTTCGTCATCGACCATGTCAGCCTTGTTCAGGAAGACAACGATGAACGGAACGCCGACCTGACGGGACAGCAGGATGTGCTCGCGAGTCTGCGGCATGGGGCCGTCAGCTGCGGAACAGACCAGGATAGCGCCGTCCATCTGGGCAGCACCGGTGATCATGTTCTTGACGTAGTCAGCGTGACCCGGGCAGTCGACGTGCGCGTAGTGACGCACTTCGGACTGGTATTCCACGTGAGCGGTGGAGATGGTGATACCACGCTCACGCTCTTCCGGGGCGTTATCGATGGAGTCAAACGCACGCGCGTCACCACCGAAAACTTCTGCAGAGACACGAGTCAGTGCCGCAGTCAGAGTGGTCTTGCCGTGATCGACGTGACCAATGGTGCCGACGTTGACGTGCGGCTTCGAACGCTCAAATTTTTCCTTAGCCACTGCTATAACCTCTTTCGTTAGCTAATCGGTTACTTCTGGTTGATGACGGCTTCGACGATGCTGTTCGGCGCTTCGTCGTATTTCGCAAACTCCATGGAGTAGCTTGCGCGGCCCTGGGTCTGTGAGCGCAGGTCGGTCGCATAACCGAACATCTCACCCAGCGGCACCAGTGCATTGATGATCTTGCCAGTGGAAGAATCATCCATGCCCTGAACGAGGCCACGACGACGGTTCAGGTCGCCCATGACGTCACCCATGAAATCTTCAGGCGTGACGACTTCGACTTTCATGAGCGGCTCAAGCAGCACTGCACCCGCTTTCGGGGCACCGGCCTTGATCGCCATGGAAGAGGCAACCTTGAACGCGGTCTCGTTGGAGTCGACGTCGTGGTAGGAACCATCGAACAGCGTGACCTTGACGTCGATCATCGGATAACCGGCGATGACACCATTCTTGAGCTGCTCAGCGGCACCCTTCTCGACGGCCGGCACGTATTCCTTCGGAACCGCACCACCGACGATCTCGGACTCGAACTTGAAGGTCATTTCTTCGTCGTCGCCCTTGTCCTCTGCAGTCAGAGGCTCAATGCGAAGCCAGACGTGACCGAACTGACCACGACCACCGGACTGACGAACGAACTTGCCTTCCTGCTCGACCTTGGTGCGGATGGTCTCACGGTAAGCCACCTGCGGCTTGCCGATGTTCGCCTCGACATTGAACTCGCGACGCATGCGGTCAACGAGGATATCCAGGTGAAGCTCACCCATACCGGAGATGATGGTCTGACCAGACTCTTCGTCGGTCTCGACGCGGAAGGACGGATCTTCCTGGGCCAGCTTGCCCAGTGCGACACCCATCTTTTCCTGGTCGGCCTTGGACTTCGGCTCGACGGCGACGGAGATGACCGGCTCAGGGAATTCCATGCGCTCAAGCACGATCTTGTTGTCCGGATCACACAGGGTATCCCCGGTGGTCACGTCTTTCAGACCGATACATGCGGCGATATCGCCAGCATAGACTTCCTTGATCTCCTCACGAGAGTTGGAGTGCATCTGGACGATACGACCGACACGCTCCTTCTTGCTCTTGACGGAGTTGAAGACGCCATCGCCAGACTTCAGCACGCCCGAGTAGACGCGGATGAAGGTCAGGGTACCCACGAACGGGTCGGTCGCGATCTTGAACGCCAGCGCCGCGAACGGAGCCTTGTCGTCAGCTTCGCGGGTCTCGATGGTACCGTCCTTGTCGTCAAGCTCACCTTCGATGGCCTTGACTTCAAGCGGAGACGGCATGTATTCGATGACCGCATCCAGAACCGCCTGGACACCCTTGTTCTTGAAGGCAGAACCACAGGTCACGAGGCAGATTTCGTTGGCCAGGGTACGCTGACGCAGCGCAGCCTTGACTTCTTCCTCGGTCAGGTCGCCTTCTTCAAGGTACTTGTCCATCAGTTCTTCGGACGCTTCAGCAGCAGACTCGAGCATGTGCTCACGCCATTCGGCAGCTGTGTCTTGCAGCTCAGCCGGAATGTCGATCAGCTCATAGTTCATGCCGTGATTGTCTTCGTCCCAGACGATCGCCTTCATCTTGATCAGGTCGATGACGCCCTTGAACTCGTCTTCCGCGCCCCAGTTGATCTGGATCGGCACGGCGTTCGCGCCCAGGCGCTTGCGCACCTGTTCGACGACCATGAAGAAGTCCGCGCCAGCGCGGTCCATCTTGTTGACGAAGATCATGCGCGGAACTTCGTAACGGTTGGCCTGACGCCAGACAGTCTCTGTCTGCGGCTGGACACCGGAAGAACCACACAGCACCACGACCGCGCCATCGAGAACACGCAGTGAACGCTCGACTTCAACAGTGAAGTCAACGTGCCCCGGAGTATCGATGATGTTGATACGGTGCTCGTCGAACTGCTTGTTCATGCCCTGCCAGAAGCAGGTGGTCGCCGCAGAGGTGATCGTGATGCCACGTTCCTGTTCCTGCTCCATCCAGTCCATGGTGGCAGCACCATCGTGGACTTCGCCGACCTTGTGGGACAGGCCGGTGTAGAACAGGACGCGCTCGGTAGTGGTAGTCTTACCGGCGTCGACGTGGGCACAGATACCGATGTTGCGGTAACGCTTAAGTGGAGTCTTGCGTGCCACGGTGAGTATCCCCGTTGTTTAGAAGCGGTAGTGGGAGAAGGCCTTGTTGGCTTCTGCCATGCGGTGCACGTCTTCACGCTTCTTCACAGCAGAACCCTTGCCTTCAGCGGCATCCAGGATCTCGCCAGAGAGGCGCTGCACCATGGTCTTTTCGCCGCGCTTGCGCGCAGCGTCCACCAGCCAACGCATGGCCAGTGCCTGGCGACGGGACGGACGAACTTCGACCGGCACCTGGTAGGTAGCACCACCGACACGACGGGACTTCACCTCAACCATCGGCTGGATGGCTTCCAACGCCTTGTCGAAGAGATCCAGCGGCTCATCATTGGAGCGTTCGGCAACACGGTCGAGGGCACCGTAAACGATGCGCTCGGCTGCAGACTTCTTGCCGCTGATCATCAGGTGGTTCATGAACTTGGCCAGGCGCTCGCTTCCGAACTTCGGATCCGGCAGGATTTCGCGCTTAGCTGCTACACGTCTTCTAGGCATGATAAGCCCTCAGTAGAAGGGTCCTTCAGGTAAACCCGGGATGCCTCGCGATGGACGCGACACCCGACCTTACTCTTATCAGACCGATATTAAACTTTGAATTACGCCTTCGGACGCTTGGCGCCGTACTTGGAACGGCCCTGCTTACGGTTCTGCACGCCAGAGGTATCCAGTGCACCACGAACGGTGTGGTAACGGACACCCGGCAAATCCTTCACACGACCGCCACGGATCAGAACAACAGAGTGTTCCTGAAGGTTGTGACCTTCACCGCCGATGTAGGAAGAGACTTCGAAGCCGTTGGTCAGGCGAACACGGCAGACCTTACGGAGTGCGGAGTTCGGCTTCTTCGGGGTAGTGGTGTATACGCGAGTACACACGCCACGCTTCTGCGGGCATGCCTGCAGCGCAGGGACGTCACTCTTGGACGCCTGACGCTTGCGCGGCTTGCGCACGAGCTGGTTTACGGTTGCCATTTGCTTGCTCCAATGGGTTGTACTGCCTTCCAACAATCGGACAGGATGCACCTGCCCTACTGTTAAAGGCTGCATATTCTAGGGCTTGGGCCACAAGGGCGTCAACCCCGCCGTCAGCGACGGCGGGGCTCAAGACCTCAGAGGTCGTCGTCGTCCGCGTCGAGAGCGGTCAGCTGGGCACCCAGCTCCTGCTCGACGTCCTGTGCCGACGGGGCCGGTGCGAGCGGCAGGCCATCACGACGGCGGCGACGCTCATCGTGATAAGCCAGGCCAGTACCCGCCGGGATCAGGCGACCCACCACGACGTTCTCCTTCAGACCACGGAGATAATCGCGCTTGCCGGTGACAGAGGCTTCGGTCAGAACTCGTGTGGTCTCCTGGAAGGAGGCCGCCGAGATGAACGATTCTGTCGCCAGGCTCGCCTTGGTGATACCGAGCAGGATGCGGTCGAACTTGGCCGGGAACTTGCCTTCGGCCTCGAGACGCATGTTCTCTTCGACGACACGGGCGTATTCCACCTGGTCGCCGGTGATGAAGCTGGAATCGCCGGAATCGGTGATCTCCACCTTGCGCAGCATCTGACGCACGATGACTTCGATGTGCTTGTCGTTGATGCCGACACCCTGGAGGCGATAGACCTCCTGGACTTCGGTGGTGATGTACTTGGTCATTTCCGCGACGCCGAGCAGACGCAGGATATCGTGCGGATTGCTCGGGCCATCGGAGATGACCTCACCCTTCTCGACCGTTTCCCCTTCGAAGACGCTGATCTGGCGCCATTTCGGGATCAACAGCTCGAACGGGTCACCTTCGGCCGGCGTGATGGTCAGGCGACGCTTGCCCTTGGTTTCCTTGCCGAAGGTCACGGTACCGGAGATCTCGGCCAGGATGGCCGGTTCCTTCGGACGACGTGCTTCGAACAGGTCGGCAACGCGCGGCAGACCACCGGTGATGTCCTTGTTACCGGACGCTTCCATCGGGATACGTGCGATGACGTCACCCACACCGACGGCTGCGCCATTCTCGGCGGACACGACGGCATTGCCCGGCAGCAGGTACTGGACCGGCGTGTTGGAGCCCGGCAGTGTCACGTGCTTGCCACTGGAATCCACCAGCATGATCATCGGGCGCTTGTCACGTGCCGCGGACGGACGTGAGGCGCTCTCGATGACTTCGATGGAGGACAGGCCTGTCATCTCGTCGGTGGTACGGTTGATGGTCTGACCATCTTCCATGTCCGTGAACTGCACCTGACCCGCCACTTCGGCGACGATCGGGTGAGTGTGCGGATCCCACTTGGCGACGGACTGACCGGATTCGACCTTGTCACCGTCACGTACGGACAGCTCGGCACCATACGGCAGCTTGTAGAACTCACGCTCACGACCGTGATCGTCAGCGACAGCCAGCGCACTGGAACGCGAGACGACGATCAGCTTGCCATCCGCGCGCTCGACCGACTTGATGTTGTGCAGACGCACGTGGCCGCCGTGCTTGACCTGGACGCTATCCACGGCAGAAGCACGCGAGGCGGCACCACCGATGTGGAAGGTACGCATGGTCAGCTGGGTACCCGGCTCACCGATGGACTGTGCCGCGATGACACCGATGGCTTCACCGACGTTGACCTGATGGCCACGCGCCAGATCACGGCCATAACAGGCCGAGCAGACACCGTGCACGGTTTCACAGCCGATGGTGGTACGCACGATGATCTCATCGACGCCCATGGTATCGAGCTGTGCACACCAGGCTTCATCCAGCAGGGTGCCGCGTGCGATCAGGACCTCATCAGAGACCGGATCGACGACATCCTGTGCCACGACACGACCCAGCACACGCTGAGACAGCGGGACGATGATGTCACCGCCTTCGATGACCGGGTGCAGGATCAGACCTTCCTGAGTGCCACAATCCGCTTCGGTGATGACCAGATCCTGGGCAACATCGACCAGACGACGCGTCAGGTAACCGGAGTTGGCGGTCTTCAGTGCCGTATCCGCCAGACCCTTACGGGCACCGTGGGTGGAGATGAAGTACTGGAGTACGTTCAGACCTTCACGGAAGTTGGCGGTGATCGGCGTCTCGATGATCGAGCCATCCGGCTTGGCCATCAGGCCACGCATGCCGGCCAGCTGACGAATCTGGGCCGCGGAACCACGAGCACCGGAGTCAGCCATGATGAAGACGCTGTTGAACGACTCCTGCTCCATCGGCTTGCCGTCTTCGCCGTTGACCACTTCGCCCTTCCAGTTGACGACGGTCTCTTTCGAGATACCCGCCATCATCTCCTTGGCGACACGGTCGTTGGCACGCGCCCAGATATCGATGACCTTGTTGTACTTCTCGCCCGCGGTCACGAGACCGGAGGAGAACTGGTCTTCGATCTCTTTCACTTCGTCTTCGGCCGCGTCGATGATGACCTTCTTCGCGTCCGGAATGACGAAGTCGTTGACGCCGATGGAGGCGCCGGACCAGGTCGCGAGACGGAAGCCGGTGTACATCAGCTGGTCAGCGAAGATGACGGTGTCCTTCAGACCGACGCGACGGTACGCCTCGTTGATCAGACCGGAGATGGCTTTCTTCTTCATCACCTGGTTGATCAGCTCGAACGGCATGCCCTTCGGCAGAATGCGGAACAGCAGTGCGCGACCGATGGTGGTGTCGTGCAGGGACGTCTTCTCGTACAGCTCGCCGGATTCTTCATCCTTGAGCGTCTCGGTCAGACGGACCTTGACCATCGCGTGCAGGTGAGCGCTGTGCGTGCCGAAGGCGCGCTCGACTTCACCCAGGTTCGCGAAGGCCATGCCCTCACCCTTGGCACCGATCTTCTCGCGGGTCATGTAGTACAGACCCAGCACGACGTCCTGGGACGGCACGATGATCGGCTCGCCGTTGGCCGGCGACAGCACGTTGTTGGTCGACATCATCAACGCACGCGCTTCCAGCTGGGCTTCCAGCGTCAGCGGTACGTGGACGGCCATCTGGTCACCATCGAAGTCGGCGTTGTACGCCGCGCAGACCAGCGGGTGCAGCTGGATGGCCTTGCCTTCGATCAGCAGCGGCTCGAACGCCTGGATACCCAGACGGTGCAGAGTCGGGGCACGGTTCAGCAGCACCGGGTGCTCGCGGATGACGTCGGCGAGGAAATCCCAGACTTCCGGGGCTTCACGCTCGACCATCTTCTTGGCGGCCTTGATGGTGCTGGCGTGACCGGAGGCCTGCAGCTTGGCGTAGATGAACGGCTTGAACAGCTCAAGCGCCATCTTCTTCGGCAGACCACACTGGTGCAGACGCAGGGTCGGGCCGACGGTGATGACGGAACGACCGGAGTAGTCGACACGCTTGCCCAGCAGGTTCTGACGGAAACGACCCTGCTTGCCCTTGATCATGTCGGCCAGTGACTTCAGCGGACGCTTGTTGGAACCGGTGATGGCGCGACCGCGACGACCGTTGTCGAGCAGTGCATCCACGGATTCCTGCAGCATGCGCTTCTCGTTGCGCACGATGATGTCCGGCGCATTGAGGTCGAGCAGACGCTTGAGGCGGTTGTTGCGGTTGATCACGCGGCGATACAGATCGTTCAGATCCGAGGTCGCGAAGCGGCCGCCGTCCAGCGGTACCAGCGGACGCAGGTCCGGCGGCAGCACTGGCAGCACTTCCATGATCATCCAGCCCGGCTTGTTGCCGGAATAGTAGAAGGCTTCCAGCAGCTTGAGGCGCTTGGACAGCTTCTTGATCTTGGTCTCGGAGTTGGTCTGCGGAATCTCTTCGCGCAGGCGCTCGACCTCTTCTTCCAGCTCGATGTCCTCGAGCAGCGCCTTGATGGCCTCGGCACCCATGCGGGCATCGAAGTCATCGCCGAATTCTTCCAGCGCCTCGAAGTACTGCTCATCATTGAGCAGATGACCCTTCTCGAGGGTCGTCATGCCCGGATCGATGACCACGAAGCTTTCGAAGTACAGCACACGCTCGATATCACGCAGAGTCATGTCGAGCAGCATGCCGATACGGGACGGCAGCGACTTCAGGAACCAGATGTGCGCGACCGGGCTGGCCAGTTCGATGTGAGCCATACGCTCACGACGCACTGCCGCCTTGGTCACTTCAACGCCACACTTCTCACAGATGATGCCGCGATGCTTCATCCGCTTGTACTTGCCACACAGGCACTCGTAGTCCTTCACCGGGCCAAAGATCTTGGCACAGAAAAGACCATCACGTTCCGGCTTGAATGTCCGGTAGTTGATGGTTTCAGGCTTCTTCACTTCACCAAAAGACCACGAGCGAATCATGTCCGGAGACGCCAGGGTAATCTTGATGGCGTCGAATTCTTCGGACTGCGCCTGCGATTTGAGAACTTTCACCAAATCTTTCATGGGTCGCTCCGTTGCGGAGTTGTCATGGGCAAAGCCTGGCTGCTGACACCAGGCTTTGCGGACCGTCAATACTTGTGGCTTTTCGGCGTCAGCCTTCCAGCTCCATGTCGATACCCAGCGAGCGGATTTCCTTCACCAGCACGTTGAAGGATTCGGGCATGCCCGCCTGCATGGTGTGATCGCCATCTACGATGCTCTTGTACATCTTGGTACGGCCTTCCACGTCATCGGACTTGACCGTGAGCATCTCCTGGAGGGTGTAGGCAGCGCCGTACGCCTCGAGGGCCCAGACCTCCATCTCACCGAAGCGCTGACCACCAAACTGCGCCTTACCACCCAGCGGCTGCTGCGTGACGAGGGAGTAGGAGCCGGTCGAACGCGCATGCATCTTGTCATCCACCAGGTGGTTGAGCTTGAGCATGTACATGTAACCGACGGTCACCTTGCGATCGAACTTCTCGCCGGTGCGGCCATCGTAGAGGTCCATCTGTCCGGAATCAGGGATACCGGCCAGCGTGAGCAACTGCTTGATCTCGTGTTCCTTGGCGCCATCGAAGACCGGCGTCGCCATCGGCACGCCCTTCTTCAGGTTGTGCGCCATGGTGATGATCTCGTCATCGCTGAGCACGGAGAGGTCTTCCTGGCGGCCACCGACGGTGTTGTACACCTTGTCGAGGAACTCGCGGATCTGCTTGACCTGCTCGGCACGCTCTTCGCGCAGCATGTGCTCGATCTTCACGCCCAGACCACGCGCGGCCATGCCGAGGTGGGTCTCGAGGATCTGACCGACGTTCATGCGCGACGGAACACCCAGCGGGTTCAGCACGACATCTACCGGCTCGCCGTAACCATCGAACGGCATGTCTTCCACCGGCATGATCGCGGAGATGACACCCTTGTTACCGTGACGACCGGCCATCTTGTCACCCGGCTGGATACGGCGCTTCACGGCGACGTATACCTTGACGATCTTGAGCACGCCCGGTGCCAGATCATCGCCCTGGGTGAGCTTGCGCTTCTTGTCTTCGAAGCGCTCGTCCATCTCGCGACGACGGATCTCGAGCTGCTCATCGGCCTGGGCCAGCAGCTCATTGAGAGATTCATCCTGCAGACGCAGCTTGAACCACTCCTGACGCGGCAGGGCCTCGAGGTAGTCATCGGTCAGCACGTCGCCCTTCTTGAGCTTCGGACCACCGTTGACCGCCTGACCGACCAGGTTGCGCTGCAGACGCTCGAAGGTCGCCTCTTCCGCGATGCGGTAGGTTTCCTGCAGGTCCTTGCGGACCTCGGCCAGCTGCATCTGCTCGATGGAGAGCGCACGCTGATCCTTCTCGACGCCGTCACGGGTGAAGACCTGAACGTCGATGACGGTGGCCTTCATGCCGGTCGGGGCACGCAGAGAGGTGTCCTTCACGTCGGACGCCTTCTCGCCGAAGATGGCACGCAGCAGCTTCTCTTCCGGCGTCAGCTGGGTCTCGCCCTTCGGCGTGACCTTGCCGACCAGGATGTCGCCCGGATTCAGCTCGGCACCGATGTAGACGACACCGGACTCATCCAGCTTGGAGAGTGCGGACTCGCCGACGTTCGGGATATCGGACGTGATTTCTTCCGGCCCGAGCTTGGTGTCACGCGCGACACAGGTCAGTTCCTGGATGTGGATGGTGGTGAAGCGATCCTCCTGCACCACACGCTCCGAGAACAGGATGGAGTCCTCGAAGTTGAAGCCGTTCCAGGGCATGAACGCCAGACGCATGTTCTGACCCAGTGCCAGATCCCCCATGTCGACGGACGGGCCGTCGGCCAGGATATCGCCGATGGCGACTTCGTCGCCCGGGCGCACGATCGGACGCTGGTTCTGACAGGTGTTCTGGTTCGAGCGGACGTACTTGGTCAGGTTGTAGATATCAACGCCGGCTTCACCGCCGATGATCTCTTCTTCCCGCACACGCACGACGATACGCTTGGCATCGACGGAGTCGATGACGCCGCCACGACGTGCCACGGCGCAGACGCCGGAGTCACGCGCCACGAAGCGCTCCATGCCGGTACCGACCAGCGGCTTGTCAGCCTTCAGGGTCGGAACGGCCTGACGCTGCATGTTCGCACCCATCAGGGCGCGGTTGGCATCATCGTGCTCGAGGAACGGGATCAATGCCGCAGCGACGGAGACGACCTGACGCGGAGACACGTCCATCATGGTGACCTTTTCCGGCGCCATGAAGGTAGTCTCGCCACGGTGACGCACCTGAACCAGGTCGTCGACCAGACGGTTGTTCTCGTCGACGGTCGCGGAGGCCTGGGCGATGATGAAATCGCCTTCCTCGATCGCGGACAGATCGACGACGTCGTCGGTGACCTGACAATCCACGACCTTGCGGTACGGCGTCTCGAGGAAGCCATAGCTGTTGGTCTTGGAGTAGGTCGCCAGGGAGTTGATCAGACCGATGTTCGGGCCTTCCGGCGTCTCGATCGGGCACAGACGGCCGTAGTGCGTGGCGTGAACGTCACGAACTTCGAAGCCGGCGCGCTCACGGGTCAGACCACCCGGACCAAGCGCGGAGACACGGCGCTTGTGCGTCACTTCGGACAGCGGGTTGTTCTGATCCATGAACTGGGAGAGCTGGCTGGAACCGAAGAATTCCTTCACCGCCGCCGCAACCGGCTTGGCGTTGATGAGATCCTGCGGCATCAGGCCTTCGCTCTCGGCCATGGAGAGACGCTCCTTGACCGCACGCTCGACACGGACCAGACCGACACGGAACTGGTTTTCCGCCATTTCGCCCACAGAGCGAATGCGACGGTTGCCCAGGTGGTCGATGTCATCGACATCGCCATTGCCGTTACGGATGCTGATCAGTTCCTGCATGACGGTCAGGATATCGTCCTGATCGAGCACGCCGCTGCCGGTATCGCTTTCGCGACGCAGGCGACGGTTGAA
The DNA here is from genome assembly GCF_001720485.1 of Cobetia marina. Lineage (GTDB taxonomy): Bacteria > Pseudomonadota > Gammaproteobacteria > Pseudomonadales > Halomonadaceae > Cobetia > Cobetia marina. The sequence goes on along the minus strand of NZ_CP017114.1, from coordinate 132,048 downwards.
CTTCATGCGACCCACGCCCGACAGGTCGTAGCGGTCTTCGCTGAAGAACAGGTTCTGGAACAGTGATTCTGCCGCGTCCTTGGTGGGCGGCTCGCCCGGACGCATCATGCGGTAGATCTCGACCAGTGCCTCGAGCTGGTTACGCGTGGTATCCAGCTTCAATGTGTCAGACACGAACGGACCGCAATCCAGATCGTTGGTGTAGATGACCTCGAACTGGGTGATCTTGGCCTGGGCCATCTTCTCCAGCAGTTCCGGGGTGATCTCGCTGTTGCATTCGCACACCAGCTCACCGGTGGCCGGATCGATCTGATCCTTGGCCAGCACCTTGCCGTAGAGGTACTCCATCGGCACTTCGAGACGCTCGAGGCCGGAGTTTTCCATCTGACGGACGTGCTTCTGGGTGATGCGACGACCTTCTTCCACGATCACGCTGCCATCGGCATCCTTGATGTCGAAGGCGGCAGTCTCGCCACGCAGGCGTGACGGCACCAGCTCAACGGAGAAGCCGCTGCGCTCGATGTGGTACATGGTGGTATCGAAGAAGGTACCGAGGATCTCTTCGCTGGTCATGCCCATGGCACGCAGCAGCACGGAGGCCGGCAGCTTGCGACGACGGTCGATACGGACGTAGACGTTGTCCTTCGGGTCAAACTCGAAGTCCAGCCAGGAACCGCGGTAAGGAATCACACGTGCGGAGTACAGCAACTTGCCGGACGAGTGGCTCTTGCCCTTGTCGTGATCGAAGAACACACCCGGCGAGCGATGCAGCTGAGACACGATGACACGTTCAGTACCATTGATGACGAAGGTACCGTTCTCTGTCATCAGGGGGATTTCCCCCATGTAGACTTCCTGCTCCTTGATGTCCTTGATCGCCTTGTTGGACGATTCCTTGTCGTAGATCATCAGGCGCACTTTCACGCGCAGCGGTGCAGAGTAGGTCACTCCGCGCAGCTGACATTCCTTTACGTCGAACGCCGGCGTACCGAAACGGTAGCTGACATACTCGAGCGCTGCGTTGCCAGAGAAACTGGCAATCGGGAACACGGACTTGAAGGCAGCGTGAAGGCCGACTTCCAGGCGCTGTTCTGGCGCCCTGTCCTGCTGGAGAAAGTCGTGGTAGGAATCAAGCTGGATGGCCAGCAGGTAAGGCACATCCATCACTTGGGGCAGTTTGCCAAAATCCTTGCGGATGCGTTTTTTCTCAGTGTATGAGTAAGCCATCTGTATTCCCCAGCTTGTTCACCTTGGGTGACCGATGCGTGGTCGGCTCATACCTGATGGCGCGGCGATGTCCATCAGGCGCGGACGGCAAGCCTCCCTTGCGGGCTGGCTCGCCGTCATAATTCGTCTTGCAACAGAAAAAGGCTGGTGGCGGAGTCCGCCACCAGCCAGGAAGCTTACGCAGCGTGCGTAGCCTGGAACACGAGTTACTTGAGTTCCACGGACGCGCCAGCTTCTTCCAGCTTCTTCTTCGCTTCTTCAGCGTCTTCCTTGCTCACGCCTTCTTTCAGGGTGGCCGGAGCGCCGTCAACAGCTGCCTTGGCTTCTTTCAGGCCCAGGCCAGTCAGTTCGCGAACAGCCTTGATGACGTTGACTTTCTTGTCACCAGCAGCAGTCAGAACGATGTCGAACTCGGTCTGTTCTTCAGCGGCTTCACCTGCAGCGGCCGGGCCAGCAACGACGGCGGCAGCGGCAGAAACGCCGAACTTCTCTTCCATTGCTTCGATCAGCTCAGCCACTTCCATGACGGTCATGTCAGCGACGGCGTTGATGATGTCTTCTTTGGTCAGTGCCATTTTAGCAATCCTAAACTTTGCGGAGCAAAGATGCTCGGTCAAACGGAAATCGATTCAGGCTGCACGAGACAGCCAGGAGGAAGAAGCGACGCTTACGCGGCGGCTTCGGCTTCCTGCTTCTGATCGCGCAGTGCTGCGATAGTACGGACCAGCTTGCCTGCAGAAGCTTCCTTCATGACAGACAGCAGCTTGGACAGTGCTTCGTCGCGGGTCGGCAGAGATGCCAGACGGTCGATGTTGGCCGCCGGGATGAACTCGCCTTCGTAGGCCAGTGCCTTGACTTCGAATGCCTCGACCTTCTTGGCAAATTCCTTGAACAGACGAGCGCCAGCGCCCGGGTGTTCCATGGAGAATGCAAGCAGGGTCGGGCCGACGAAGGACTCGTTCAGCACCTCATAAGAGGTACCGGACAGCGCACGGCGAGCCAGGGTGTTGCGAACAACACGCAGCTGGACGCCCGCTTCGCGGCACTGCTTGCGCAATTCGGTCATTGCGCCAACAGTTACACCACGAGAGTCGGCAGCGACTACGGAGAGAGCACCCTTGGCGGTTTCGCTGACCTCAGCAACAATTGCCTTCTTGTCTTCGAGACCTAAAGCCACGGTGTTGACTCCATTTCGTGCCGGGGAACGAATTCCCCAGTGGTTTACCATCTCTCTCACCTGAACTGCGCGGGAGAGTCTTGGAGGATGGCTGCCACCAGCGAGGCTGGGACACCATCTGCGCAGGCTGCGCGCGATGCAGGCATCACGTCGCGATTAAGCCAGCCCTGCCACCGAAGCGACAAGGCTGGCACCTGCGGTCTTTGACGGCGCCCCGCGGCTGAGCACGGGGACCGCAAAGTGAAACATTCTGTGACTGCCTTACGCGTACTTGGCGTGATCGACGGTCAGACCCGGGCCCATGGTGCTGGACAGGGTGATCTTCTTCAGGTAGATACCTTTGGAAGTGCTCGGCTTCAGCTTCTTCACTTCGGCGACCAGGGCGTCGATGTTACCCTGAATCGCGTCTGCACTGAAGTCGATCTTGCCGATACCGGCGTGAATGATGCCGTTCTTGTCAGTACGGAAACGCACCTGACCTGCCTTGGCATTCTTCACGGCAGTCGCGACGTCCGGCGTCACGGTACCGACTTTCGGGTTCGGCATCAGGCCGCGCGGGCCGAGGATCTGACCCAGCTGACCGACGACGCGCATGGCGTCCGGAGAAGCGATGACGACGTCGAAGTCCATCACGCCTTTCTTGACCTGCTCAGCAAGATCGTCCATGCCGACGACGTCTGCACCGGCTTCCTTCGCTGCTTCAGCGTTGGCGCCCTGGGTGAAGACAGCGACACGCACGTCGTTACCGGTGCCGTTCGGCATGACGGTAGCGCCGCGAACGACCTGGTCGGATTTACGCGGATCGACACCCAGATTCAGAGAGACTTCAACAGTCTCCTTGAACTTGACGGTGGACAGCTCGGACAGCAGGGCGACAGCTTCTTCGACGCTGTAGACCTTGCCGGATTCGACTTTTGCGTTGATCGCCTGGGCGCGCTTTGAAATCTTGGCCATGATCAAAGACCCTCCACGTTCAGGCCCATGCTACGGGCAGTACCGGCGATGGTGCGAACAGCAGCGTCCAGATTGGAAGCTGTCAGATCCGGCTCCTTGGTGGTCGCGATCTCTTCGAGCTGAGCGCGAGTCACGGTACCGACCTTCTTCTTGTTCGGCTCGCCAGAACCGGACTTCAGACCAGCAGCCTTCAGCAGCAGGACGGCGGCAGGCGGCGTCTTGGTGACGAAGGTGAAGCTGCGGTCGGAATACACGGTGATGACCACAGGAGTCGGGAGGCCCGGCTCGACGTTCTGGGTAGCGGCGTTGAACGCTTTACAGAACTCCATGATGTTGACACCGTGCTGACCGAGGGCAGGACCCACGGGCGGGCTCGGGTTAGCTTTACCGGCTGCGACCTGCAGCTTGATGTAAGCCTGTACTTTCTTGGCCATGATAGGACTCCATTTTGGGTGGTAGCGCCTTGCGGCTCCCCGTGAAACCGGGCCGCCTCAGGCGACCCGTCGTGTTGCCGTGATGCTCGTATCCAGACAGGAAAGGTGATCCAGAGATCAGTCCTTCTCGACCTGCGAGAACTCGAGCTCCACTGGCGTGGCACGCCCAAAGATCAGCACGCTGACCTGCAGACGGCTCTTTTCGTAATTCACTTCTTCGACGACGCCATTGAAATCGGCGAAAGGACCGTCGGTGACGCGCACTGTCTCGCCCGGCTCGAAGAGAGTCTTCGGACGCGGCTTGTCAGTACCGTCCTGAACGCGACGCAACATGGCGTCGGCTTCTTTCTGGGTGATCGCAGCCGGCTTCTCCGGCGTGCCACCGATGAACCCCATGACGCGCGGGGTTTCATTCACCAGGTGCCAGGACTGATCATTCATGTCCATCTCGACCAGCACGTAGCCTGGATAGAACTTGCGCTCACTCTTGCGGCGCTTGCCGTCACGCATCTCGACGATTTCTTCCACAGGCACCAGGATCTCACCGAAGTGTTCTTCCATGGCATACAGCTTCACACGCTCATTCAGGGAGCGCATGACCTGCTTTTCGAAACCGGAATAGGCGTGTATGACATACCAACGCTTGGACATGGAAACTCCGTTAACTGACGATGCCGGACATCAGCCAGCCGAGGGTGGTATCGATGAGCCATAGCAACAGGCCCACGATAAGCACGGCACCCAGCACGATGGCAGTTGTCTGGACAGTTTCCTGTCGGGTCGGCCAAACGACGCGCTGGATCTCGCGGCGCGCACTGCTTGCCAGCTCGACGACATCACGACCCTTGTTGGTCGTGATGGCCAGAGCAGCCGCTGCAACGCCAAGCACGACGACGCCAAGCACGCGATAAAGCAGCGCTTGGTCAGCAAAATAGGCGTTGCCGGCAACAGCCAGCACAAGAAGAATGACAACGACCGACCACTTGAATCCGTCGTGGCGCGCTTCCTGCACCTCGGCGTTCTGTTTCATCAAAGAGACTCCTCAAGGGTGCAGCGATCGCTAGAATCGAGAATCGGTAAGAAGTCGAATACCATCCTGGGGAAGGATGGCAGGCCAGGAGGGAATCGAACCCCCAACCTGCGGTTTTGGAGACCGCTGCTCTGCCAATTGAGCTACTGGCCTGTAACACTTGCGTGTTCCAGAGACTAAAAACAAGGCTGAATTAACAGCGGGCGCCATCATAGCTGAGACAACCCATACTGACAAGCCTTATCTTTGACCGCGACCTGGGAGGTCGTCGGAAACGAAAAAGACGAGCCAAACTGCGACTCGCCTTTCCGTTGTATGGAGCTCGTGGGCGGATTTGAACCGCCGACCTCACCCTTACCAAGGGTGTGCTCTACCCCTGAGCTACACGAGCAAAACCTTTGCGCAATCTCGTCAGACGAGATGAACTGGAGCGGGCAGCGGGAATCGAACCCGCGTCATCAGCTTGGAAGGCTGAGGTTCTACCATTAAACTATGCCCGCTTTCCAACTCTTGCTGCCCTGATGAACATGCCATCATGAGCGAATCTGGTGGTGGGGGAAGGATTCGAACCTTCGAAGCTTTCGCGGCAGATTTACAGTCTGCTCCCTTTGGCCACTCGGGAACCCCACCTCTTCTATGGCGACAAATCTTACGTCGCTTGGGATACGCTGTCAAGTGCTTGATTTCTTTTGACTTCAAGCGCTTGAGGGAATGTATCTCCTCAGAACGGGGCGTAGTATGTCAAAGCATCTGGGTAAGTGCAAGCCCTGAGCGAAGTTTTTCCAGATCAGCAACGCGCGGCTGCTCCGGCGCGCCTGACAGGCGTCCGGCACGCTCCGCCGCTGTCAGCGGGAAAAGCGCCTCGAGACCGGCATAGACCATGTCCGGCCATAATGCATGAGGAACCCGCAGGCCTCTCGCTACCACGCGTGCATCCCCTCCGGTCAGCAACAGCGGCAGCGCGACCCCCTCACGATCACACACCTCGGCATACAACCGATTGACGGCACTGACCGCCGCCATGTAGATCCCGTGATTGACCGCCTCCACCGTATTGCGTCCCGGCGCCAGCAGGCTGTCCACCTCACTGTCCGGGTCGATGGCCACGTTGCGCGTCCCCAGCTTGAGGCTCTCCTTCATCAGGCGTAGCCCGGGAATGATATAGCCCCCGAGATGCTTCCCGCCCGGCAACACGAAATCCACGGTAATGGCGCTTCCACAGTCCACACTGCAACATCCGCCGGTCAGATGATGCCCGGCAAGCGCGCCAAGCCAGCGATCCACCCCCAATCGCTGCGGCTCTTCATACCCGCAGGTGACCCCCAGCGCCTCACGTGTCGAGCGTGCCACATGCACTGCCCCGACCTGCTTGCGCAGCAGCTCGACGGTCTCATCCAATACCTGCTTGCGCGCCACGCTGGAAATGCGCACTGCCGTGACGACGTCCAGATCGGGAATATCCTCCCCTGGACGCCACTCTTCACGTGTCCATACTGCGCCGCGTGAGCGGATCTCGCTGGAGACAGTGTCCTTGAGACGCCACTTGGACAAGGTGTTGCCGATATCAAGATCCAGAATCATGAGACAGCGCGCAGACTGATCTCGCCACCGGCGAGTGTGATGGTTTCGCCATTCATGCGCACCTCGAGATTTCCGTTGATATCCACACCTTCAGCGATGGCTTCCTCCCGCTTGTCGCCTCGCAGAATCACCACATCGCGCCCCTTGAACGCATTGCGCTCATTCCAGCGCTGCTGCCAGGCAGAGAACCCTTCAGCTTCGAACTCAGGCAACAGGGCCAGCAGCGACTCCATCAGGCGAGCCGCATAAGCGTTGCGTGAAGCGCCCGGGATGATGTCACGTACCGCCGCGACCGATTGCCCGATATCCTCGCGATGACTCGCCGGCAACTCGATGTTCAACCCGATACCGATCACGACATCACAAGGCCCGGAGACATCACCTGTCACCTCGACCAGAATGCCGGCAATCTTCGGCTGGTCCTTCTGTATCTGAAGCAGGACGTCATTCGGCCACTTCAGGCGCGCAGGCAACCCATCCGCCTCCAGCACCTCGGCGACGGCCACGCCGATCGCCAGGCTCAAGCCTTCCAGTGACGCGGCACCTGACTCGAAGCGCCAACCAAGTGAGAAGACCAGGCTGCGGCCCCATGGCGTCTGCCACTCGCGACCACGACGACCCCGCCCGGCAGACTGCACCTCAGCCAGGCAGACCTCTGCATGACCCGCTCCCTGGCGAAAGCGCTCACGGATGAAGGTATTGGTGGAATCCAACGATTCCTCGATGAACAGGCGCTTCAGATGCTTGCGAGTCTCGCGTGGCAGCGCTTCGATGATCCGCTGTCCATCAAGCAACTCGATAGGGTTGGCCAGTCGATAGCCCAACCCCTTCACAGCCTCAAGCGGGATATCAAGCGCCTCAAGTTTCTTGAGCTGCTTCCAGACCGCCGTACGCGACACCCCGAGCTCTTCGCCCAGGGCCTCTCCGGAGTGGTAGTCACCATCTCCGAGCAGGCGAATGAGATCACGGATGGTCATGCGGGGAGCGTCCCTGTGCAAAAGGGCACATTCTATCGGATTCATGGGCTTGCGAGCCAAGAACAACGACCAAAGTTCGGGGGCTTTTCACTCATTCCTGCTCCTCCCTTCGCGTACCGGCCCCTGCCAGGCGCTTGAACAACGCTGACAGCAGCATCAGCACGGTTCCAAGCCCGAGCCATGACCCCACTCGCCACAGGCCATCCAGAGTCGCCGTGTCCCAGAGTCCGACCTTGAGAATCGTCACGACCAACAGCCCCTGTCCGACGCGCTGCCAGTGCGGTTGCCCCATTCTGGCACCGCCGATCACGAGACTCGCCGCAACGGCCAGCAAGGCGAGACTATAGGCATAAAGCTCCGCCTGCTCGACCCCGAGCCAGAGCCCGAGCGCCCCACCATGCCAGACATGGCGCAAGCTGAGCCCAATCCATAGCCCGACAGCCAGCAGACCCACCACCTCGCAGAGACGACGCAGCAAGGCAGCATGCTGCGAAAGACGCCATACCAGGGCGGCTCCCAGCGCCGGCAGCGCATAAGCGGGCAATAGCCAGTTCAACAATGGCCAGCGACCGACATCACCGTCCTGCCACAGCGGATTGAATGCCAGAACGATGCCGGCAAGCCAGATGATTCCTGCCAGGCCGCCCACGACGGAGGCCAGCAGGCGGTATAGCGCGACATTCGTCGCCGAACCACGCCCGCGCCAGGCATAGCCCGCCGCCACACCAGCGAGCGCCAACACCTGCAGGGAGAGTTCCGCCAGTGAAAGAGGGCCGGAGAAAGGCTGACCGTCTGTCAGCAGATAACGAATCTCCAGCACTGTCGTGGCGAGCGCAAGCTGAACCACGACCCCTTCCAGCCAGCGCTGGATAGACTTGCGGTGACGCATGCCATGACTGCTGAGGGCGACACAGACAAGCACCGGCAGAAAGGCCTGCAACGGCCAGTGACTGATGTCGTCATACGTGCCAGTGACGACACCCCAGGCCAGACGCAGGGCCAACCCCCAGGCAAGCAGGCGCGCCAACTCGGCAAACAGGGAGCGTCCGGCGCCATCCTCATCAGCCTGGAGTCGCCACCAACGCCACTCACACCCCGTCAACCCAAGCAGTTGCAATGCCAACGCCAGTGTCAGCGATGGACCGTCAAGCGCGATCACCAGCGCCAGCGCAATCCCGAATTGAGCGGGCAGCCACAGGCCGGCAGCCAGACGCACTCCTTCTCGCGAATGGAAACGGTTGGCGCCAATCCAACATACCAGCCCCCAGATCAAGGGTGGCATGGCGGTGTTCAGCCATGGGGTCGCTCCACCCTCCGCCTCGACAGGGATGGTGCCGTTCCAGGCGGCCAGCCCCCACGCGACCAGCGGTACCAGAGTCGCCATGGCCCACCAGCAGGCAGACAGCATGTGCGCCTGCTTGGCAGGTGCCTGCGAGGCCTGCGGTTTCCAGCAGGCAGACAGCATGTGCGCCTGCTTGGCAGGTGCCTGCGAGGCCTGCGGTTTCCAGCAGGCAGACAGCATGTGCGCCTGCTTGGCAGGTGCCTGCGAGGCCTGCGGTTTCCAGCAGGCAAGGCCAACCAACCCGACACACAGCGCCATCGGCCCTGTCATCACCCAGATCCCGCTCGCCGTCAGTGGGCTCCATCCCCATGCCAACAACCAGAACGCTACCGCCCCCACCATCATCGACCAGCTAGCCGCCATGTGTCGTGCGGTCCATCCCGTGACCCACAGCAGCAGGACACTCGGCAACCAGTCACCGGGCGCGATGTCATTGGCAGCCTCCAGCCCCCCAACATGGGGCAGCAACAGGCTCATGGCATTGACGGCCCCCAGCAGCAGACCCGCGATCCAATGACGCTGCACCCGCGGGGTGGCACGCCATGGCCACCAGGTCATGGCCTCCCCCGTGGCACTCACGCCACCCTGCGCGCCATCTGCCACCACCCGGCCTTCGGATCGTCCAGACTCGTCTCGCCAGGTATGGAGGTACGCAATAGCCAACAGGCACAACCAGAGACCCGCAAGTCCGCGCTCCAGCTCGCCTGAGACAGGTCGCAGGTCAACAGTTCCCGCCTCCAGGGGGAGCAGCGCCATCCACCATAGCAAGGCACCGCACAATCCCCCCCAATACAGCCAGTTCAGTCCGATCTTCCGGTGCAGAAGGCGGCATGCCAGGGCGATGACCCCTAGATGCCCCAGCAGCATCAGGCTGGCGGCTCCTCCCAACTGTGCCTGAAGGGGCAAGGCAAGCGGGAGGGCGTAACCACCTAGCATGCCCAGCGCGGCCAGCCATGGGCCATGATGGCGGGCACGCTCCAGCGTCCACAGACTCAGCAGAGCCAACAGCACGAAGGTGACGAGTGGAGAAGCCAACGACAGCAGGTAGTGACCGGCCAATAGACTTGCTGCGGTGACCAGACTTCCCGCACCACTCACGGCTCCGGTCAAGCTGGGAGATTGCGTCGTGCGCCAACGTAGCCATTCAGCCAGCACGATCATGCCGATGCCGAAGCCCAGCCCCAGCGCCAGTCGCATGCCCGGCCCCAGCAGCCCCTGCTCAAGGGAGTAACCGACCAGCATCACGCCCGCCATGACCAGAGACAGGGCACCGACAAGTATCATCCAGTGCTCGCGCATTACCGCGAAGCTCCGCGCCATGGGGGTGCCACCTGCGCGATCCGTGCTGCCGGTCTCACGCCTCTCCCCCCTGGGCCTGCCAGACGCACCATGCAGCAAGCGTGTCCATAGCGACTCGAGCAGCTTCACGGGAACGGCGCCCGCATCCGCATCCGCCTGATGAGAGGATGCCTCGTCAATAGGACTTCGGCTCGCTGCAGCCTTCTTCCCATCAGGTGACAAGCCCCCCTCGGCATCGTCAGTCGTGGTAGAGCCATCATTCGACTTATCCACACCCTGACGCCTGGAGGTGCTGTGCATAAGCTGTGGCCCGACCTCCCGCAGCTGTGCTTCCAGCTTGAGAACACGCTGCTCCAGCCCCTTGATCTTGAGCAGACTGAGCCAACCCGTCAGCGCCCCACCGATGACCAGAACCGCAAACACGGCACCGACCACGATCAACTCGTCCATTGCCTTCCCTGTCATCAAAAAGATATGCCTAGAGACTACGGCATTTTGATCGTCGGCTCATGCCACGAGGGGCAAAGCACCGTCTTTGCACAATCAAGGTCAACCCACGAAAAAGTCCGACTCCAGGAGGAATCGGGCTTCACGTCGAGGCGACAGGGACAGAACTCTCTTATGGATGACTCAGCGGAGTGCACGCCATCTCGTTCTGCATATCACTTTCCTGCGCACCACTTTTTCCTACGCACAAAGAGAACCGCCCCTGCAGCTGGGCTGCAGGGGCGGTTCAGTATAAGTGCCTGACGAGCTTTTCATGACGGTCGTGGGGCGGCCATCCGCTACTCTTACAGGGAGAAACGCTACCCTAGGGACGCGTGACCTTTTCTCATCGCGTGTTCCCAGCACGTCCGGCTCAGCACTCTTTACTCAGCGCAGCTTTTGTCTCGCACACGACTCTTGCCGAGCACGACTTTTTCTCACGCACAAAGAGAACCGCCCCTGCAGCAAGGCTACATGGGCGGTTCAGTATAAGTGCCTGACGATGACCTACTCTCACATGGAGAAACTCCACACTACCATCGGCGCTAAGCGGTTTCACTTCCGAGTTCGGCATGGGATCGGGTGGTTCACGCTCGCTATGGTCGTCAGGCGAAACGGTGGCACCTTGCGGTGCCTGAGTCCCGAGGCTTGTGGCCTCGCGACTCGCAATATGAATCATGCTGACCGATATGTCGTCGATCCTGTCGCAATCCCGGCGGTTTGCCGAAGCAAACCCCTTGGGTGTTATATGGTCAAGCCTCACGGGCAATTAGTACTGGTTAGCTCAACACATTGCTGTGCTTCCACACCCAGCCTATCAACCTTGTAGTCTTCAAGGGCCCTTCAGGAGGCGCAAGGCCTCAGGGAAGTCTCATCTTGAAGGGGGCTTCCCGCTTAGATGCTTTCAGCGGTTATCCCGTCCGAACGTAGCTACCGGGCAATGCCATTGGCATGACAACCCGAACACCAGAGGTTCGTCCACTCCGGTCCTCTCGTACTAGGAGCAGCTCTTCTCAAACTTCCGACGCCCACGGCAGATAGGGACCGAACTGTCTCACGACGTTCTAAACCCAGCTCGCGTACCACTTTAAATGGCGAACAGCCATACCCTTGGGACCGACTTCAGCCCCAGGATGTGATGAGCCGACATCGAGGTGCCAAACACCGCCGTCGATGTGAACTCTTGGGCGGTATCAGCCTGTTATCCCCGGAGTACCTTTTATCCGTTGAGCGATGGCCCTTCCATACAGAACCACCGGATCACTAGAACCTACTTTCGTACCTGCTCGACGTGTCTGTCTCGCAGTCAAGCACCCTTATGCTCTTGCACTCAATGCACGATTTCCAACCGTGCTGAGGGTACCTTCGTGCTCCTCCGTTACTCTTTAGGAGGAGACCGCCCCAGTCAAACTACCCACCATACACTGTCCTCGATCCGGATAACGGACCTGAGTTAGAACGCCAATGATGTCAGGCTGGTATTTCAAGGTTGGCTCCACCGCATCTGGCGACGTGGTTTCAAAGCCTCCCAGCTATCCTACACAGACAACATCAGCATCCAGTGTAAAGCTATAGTAAAGGTTCACGGGGTCTTTCCGTCTAGCCGCGGGTACACAGCATCTTCACTGCGATTTCAATTTCACTGAGTCTCGGGTGGAGACAGCGTGGCCATCATTACGCCATTCGTGCAGGTCGGAACTTACCCGACAAGGAATTTCGCTACCTTAGGACCGTTATAGTTACGGCCGCCGTTTACCGGGGCTTCGATCAAGAGCTTCGGACGAATCCTAACCCCATCAATTAACCTTCCGGCACCGGGCAGGCGTCACACCCTATACGTCCGCTTGCGCGTTTGCAGAGTGCTGTGTTTTTAATAAACAGTTGCAGCCACCTGGTATCTTCGACCGGTAAGAGCTTACGGAGCAAGTCCTTCACTCGAACCGGTGCACCTTCTCCCGAAGTTACGGTGCCATTTTGCCTAGTTCCTTCACCCGAGTTCTCTCAAGCGCCTTGGTATTCTCTACCTGACCACCTGTGTCGGTTTGGGGTACGGTCGCATGTGATCTGAAGCTTAGAGGCTTTTCCTGGAAGCGTGGCATCGATGACTTCCTGACCGTAGTCAGTTCGTCTCGCATCTCGACCTCAGAGGAACCGGATTTGCCTGATTCCTCGGCCTACATGCTTTCACCAGGACAACCAACGCCTGGCTCACCTAGCCTTCTTCGTCCCCCCATCGCAACCACATCCGGTACGGGAATATTAACCCGTTTCCCATCGACTACGCGTTTCCGCCTCGCCTTAGGGGCCGACTCACTCTGCTCCGATTAACGTAGAACAGAAAACCTTGGTCTTCCGGCGGGGGAGTTTTTCACTCCCCTTATCGTTACTCATGTCAGCATTCGCACTCGTGATACCTCCAGCAGACTTCTCAATCCACCTTCATTGGCTTACACGACGCTCCTCTACCGCTCATCCATAAGGATGAACCCGTAGCTTCGGTACCTGATTTAGCCCCGTTATATCTTCCGCGCAGGCCGACTCGACTAGTGAGCTATTACGCTTTCTTTAAAGGATGGCTGCTTCTAAGCCAACCTCCTAGCTGTCTGAGCCTTCCCACATCGTTTCCCACTTAATCAGGATTTTGGGACCTTAGCTGACGGTCTGGGTTGTTTCCCTTTTCACAACGGACGTTAGCACCCGCTGTGTGTCTCCCACGCTGCACTCACTGGTATTCGGAGTTTGCCTCGGGTTGGTAAGTCGGGATGACCCCCTAGCCGAAACAGTGCTCTACCCCCAGCGGTGATACGTGAGGCGCTACCTAAATAGCTTTCGAGGAGAACCAGCTATCTCCGGGCTTGATTAGCCTTTCACTCCGATCCACAGCTCATCCCAGCATTTTTCAACATACTTGGGTTCGGGCCTCCAATTGATGTTACTCAATCTTCACCCTGGCCATGGATAGATCGCCCGGTTTCGGGTCTATACCCTGCGACTGGTCGCCCAGTTAAGACTCGCTTTCGCTACGCCTCCCCTATACGGTTAAGCTCGCCACAGAATATAAGTCGCTGACCCATTATACAAAAGGTACGCGGTCACACCACGAAGGTGCTCCCACTGCTTGTACGCATACGGTTTCAGGATCTATTTCACTCCCCTCGCCGGGGTTCTTTTCGCCTTTCCCTCACGGTACTGGTTCACTATCGGTCAGCCAGGAGTATTTAGCCTTGGAGGATGGTCCCCCCATGTTCAGTCAAGGTTTCTCGTGCCCCGACCTACTCGATTTCACGATACTCAGACTTCGACTACGGGACTATCACCCTGTATCGTCAAGCTTCCCAGCTTGTTCGTCTGTCAGTTGTATCGCTTAAGGGCTGGTCCCCGTTCGCTCGCCGCTACTTGGGGAATCTCGGTTGATTTCTTTTCCTCCGGGTACTTAGATGTTTCAGTTCCCCGGGTTTGCCTCTATAGGTTATGTATTGGCCTATAGATACTCACCTGATGGTGAGTGGGTTTCCCCATTCGGAAATCGTTGGGTCGCAGGGTATTTGCCACCTCGCCAACGCTTATCGCAGGCTATCACGTCCTTCATCGCCTCTGGCTGCCAAGGCATCCACCGTATGCGCTTAATCGCTTGACCATATAACCCCAAGGGGTCTGTCAAGGATTACGAATCTGCCGGACCTCTCCGACATATCGTTTTGATGGAGATGTGCTTGGCGCACATTCCATCGTCAGCATGATTCACATTGTTAAAGAGCGGCTGTTCAGAGAACAGTGAGAAGCGCGCTCTGTCGAGCACGCTTGCCACTGCCGGCTAAGCCAGCAATAAGATCAGGTAATTCGTTGTGAGCACTTGCCGCGAGCAGTAGACAGTGTCGATAAGGAGGTGATCCAGCCCCAGGTTCCCCTAGGGCTACCTTGTTACGACTTCACCCCAGTCATGAACCACACCGTGGTGATCGCCCTCCCGAAGGTTAGGCTAACCACTTCTGGTGCAGTCCACTCCCATGGTGTGACGGGCGGTGTGTACAAGGCCCGGGAACGTATTCACCGTGGCATTCTGATCCACGATTACTAGCGATTCCGACTTCATGGAGTCGAGTTGCAGACTCCAATCCGGACTGAGGCAAGCTTTATGGGATTGGCTCCACGTCGCCGTATTGCAACCCTTTGTACTTGCCATTGTAGCACGTGTGTAGCCCTACCCGTAAGGGCCATGATGACTTGACGTCGTCCCCACCTTCCTCCGGTTTGTCACCGGCAGTCTCCTTAGAGTTCCCGACATTACTCGCTGGCAAATAAGGATAGGGGTTGCGCTCGTTACGGGACTTAACCCAACATTTCACAACACGAGCTGACGACAGCCATGCAGCACCTGTCTCAGAGTTCCCGAAGGCACCAATCCATCTCTGGAAAGTCCTCTGGATGTCAAGGGTAGGTAAGGTTCTTCGCGTTGCATCGAATTAAACCACATGCTCCACCGCTTGTGCGGGCCCCCGTCAATTCATTTGAGTTTTAACCTTGCGGCCGTACTCCCCAGGCGGTCAACTTATTGCGTTAGCTGCGCCACTAAGTCCTCAAGGGACCCAACGGCTAGTTGACATCGTTTACGGCGTGGACTACCAGGGTATCTAATCCTGTTTGCTACCCACGCTTTCGCACCTCAGTGTCAGTGTCAGTCCAGAAGGCCGCCTTCGCCACTGGTATTCCTCCCGATCTCTACGCATTTCACCGCTACACCGGGAATTCTACCTTCCTCTCCTGCACTCTAGCCAAGCAGTTCCAGATGCCGTTCCCAGGTTGAGCCCGGGGCTTTCACACCTGGCTGACTTAGCCACCTACGCGCGCTTTACGCCCAGTAATTCCGATTAACGCTTGCACCCTCCGTATTACCGCGGCTGCTGGCACGGAGTTAGCCGGTGCTTCTTCTGCGAGTGATGTCTTTCCTCGGGAGTATTAATCCCGAAGCGTTCTTCCTCGCTGAAAGTGCTTTACAACCCGAAGGCCTTCTTCACACACGCGGCATGGCTGGATCAGGCTTTCGCCCATTGTCCAATATTCCCCACTGCTGCCTCCCGTAGGAGTCTGGGCCGTGTCTCAGTCCCAGTGTGGCTGATCATCCTCTCAGACCAGCTACGGATCGTCGCCTTGGTGAGCCGTTACCTCACCAACAAGCTAATCCGACATGGGCTCATCCGATAGCGCAAGGTCCGAAGATCCCCTGCTTTCTCCCGTAGGACGTATGCGGTATTAGCCTGAGTTTCCCCAGGTTGTCCCCCACTATCGGGCAGATTCCCATGCATTACTCACCCGTCCGCCGCTCGACGCCTTCTAGCAAGCTAGAATCGTTTCCGCTCGACTTGCATGTGTTAAGCCTGCCGCCAGCGTTCAATCTGAGCCATGATCAAACTCTTCAGTTGAAAGCTTGATAGTCTGTTAAGCAGACCAAACTTGGTTCAGAGTCAAACTTCTCGTGAGAGGCTTGCTCCGATATTTGGTGACCTTGTCACCACTCATCGGCAAGCGCTCACACGAATTACCTGATCAAATTTTTAAAGAGCGTCGCTGTTAAGCGAGGAGGCATATTCTATCCGGAACGCTTGAGAAGTCAAGCACTTGATGATGAGTCAATCGACTGCCTCTAAGCATCATCCAGCGGTGAGGAGCGTTGCTCGATCACCTGTTCCGTAAGGAGTGCGGCGTATTCTAGCGAATCGCCCGGGATTGTCAATCGATGATTTGGAAGCGGACTTCAAAAACATCAAATAAAACAATCACCTGCAAACCTCTTTCACCGCTGGTAACGCCATGCGTCCCCGGCAGCGGATGCGTACTTTACGCACGATTCGGGCTGAGCACAAGGGCTTTTTCAAGAGATTGTCATCACGCTGTCACGGAGCGTCACACTCCCTCTTCTCCCTATCCTTGCCCTCTATCCTTGCCTTGATGCCGAGGCACGATCCACCAGGCCAAGAATCGACTGATAACTGAGCCCTGAGTGCTCACTCAGCCCTATCTCACAGGTGCGCGAGTTGGAGACACCATAGTCACAGTCGGCGACCACGTCCTTCAGCCCTTTCAGCGCCGAAGCATTGAGCTCCGGTGTCGCGAAGCCCTTGTCTCCCGCGAAACCACAGCAGGTGATCTCTTCCGGCACGACGATTTCGGTCGCACACTGGCGCGCCAGTGCCACGAAACGCTCCGCCAAGCCCATGCGAACACTGGAGCAGGTGACATGCACCGCGACTCTTGCCTTGAGCGGTGTGATCGAGAGGTGTGGCAATAGATAGTCGAGCACCAGCTGCACCGGCTCGACCAGCGTCAGCGATACCTCGAGATGTTCACGTGCGTAGGCCTGTGCCTGGGCGAGACACGGGCTGGTATCACAGAAGATCGGCAGACGCCCGCCATCACTCGCTTCCACCAGCGCGGCTGCCAACTCGGCGGCCTTGGCATCCCCGGCCTCGAACTGGCCCTTGGACTGGAAGGCCATTCCGCAGCACAGAGCATCCACTCCCTTGGGCAGAACGACTTCGAATCCCGCCTTGTCCATCAGGGCCAGCGCCATCTCGGTGGCGCTGCGCGGATCGATGTCGTCAGTGGCGACCCCGAAGACACGCGTAGCACAGGACGGAAAATAGACGACATGCCCATTGGGCGTCTCGTTGCGCCCCAATGGCTGCGCCAGACGCTTGAGATAGGGGCGCGGAGCGGCGCCTGGCATGCTGGGGGTCCATTGCTGCACCCTGTCGCCGGAGACCTTGCGTGCGGCCTGAGTCAGCCGTCGCATGTTGCGCGTACCGACCACACCATGCAGCCCATCTGCCAGGCGCAAGACACCGCGCATGCCACTGGTGACATGGGTGAAGTGCTCGCCGGCCCAGTGCGCCACCTTCACCTTGCCCGGATGATCGGCACCGGCGTTCTCCTCGTGGCGCAGACCGCGGATCAGATCCCCGGTATTGATGCCGACCGGACACTGGGTCGCACACAGACCATCTCCCGCGCAGGTCTCCATGCCTTGATAGGCGTAATCCTTCTTGAGCGCCGCCAGCTGAGCGCGCTGCCCGTCCGTCGGCATATCAAGGGCGGCGAGTCGTGCGATCTCACGCCGGATGACGATGCGCTGACGTGGAGTGAGGCTGAGATTCTTCGACGGACAGACCGACTCACAGAATCCGCACTCGATGCAGCGATCCACCAGCGGGTCTGCTGCCGGGAGAGGCTTGAGGTTCTCCAGATGCAGACGGGAATTGCGCGTCAGGATGACTTCCGGATTGAGCAGATTGTCCGGGTCGAAAGCCTCCTTGATACGCCACATCAGGGCGTAGGCCTCCTTGCCCCACTCAAGCTCTACATAAGGTGCCATGTTGCGACCGGTGCCATGCTCGGCCTTGAGCGAACCACCGTACTCCTGCCCCACCAGCCGTGCGACGTCATCCATCAATGCCTGATAGCGCTCCACCTCGCCTTCACGCTCGAAGCCCTGCGGGAAGACGAAATGCAGGTTGCCTTCCAGCGCGTGGCCGAACAGGATCGCCTGAGAGTAGCCATGACGCAGGAAGACCTCCGTCAGCGCCCCGACCCCTTCCGCCAGCCGCTCGACGGGGAAGGCGACATCCTCGATGATCACGGTGGTCCCCAGGTCACGCACCGCACCGACCGCCGGAAACAGCCCCTTGCGGATCTTCCAGTACAACGCATAGCGCTGCGCATCCTGGGTGAAGGCCCACGCTTCACAGGTCTCGATGCCTTCCAGCACGCGGGCGACCTCCGCCATGCGCGCCTCCAGCTCCTGCTGATGCGCGCCGCGCACATCCACCAGCAGCGCGACCGCCGCTTCCGGCAGGGTGCGCAGCACCTCCGGCATGCCCGGCGCGTCCTCGACGGAGCGCAGCGCCGCGCGGTCCATCAGCTCCACCGCCGCGACCGGCGCCGTCTTGAGCAGCATGGTGGCGCGACAGGCCGCATCGATGTTCGGGTAGTAGACCAGCGCCGCCGCCTTGTGCGACTCCTCGATCACCGTGCGATAGGTGATCGAGGCGATGAAGCCCAGCGTGCCTTCCGAGCCGATCATCAGATGCTTGAGGATCTCGAGACCATCGGCATAGTCGACCAGCGCATTGAGGCTGTAGCCGGTCGTGTTCTTGAGGCGGTACTTGTGGCGGATGCGCTCCGCCAGTTCAGGGTCCGCCCGCACATCGCAGGCCATCCTTTCCAACGCTGCCAGCAGGCCAGCGTGGCTTGCACGGAAGGCCTGTACGCTCTTCGGCACCGCCGTATCCAGGCAGGTGCCATCGGCGAGAATGACGCGAATGTCCTCCACGGTGCGATAACTGTTGTGTGCCGTGCCGCAGCACATGCCGGAGGCGTTGTTGGCCGCGATGCCACCGATCATGCAGCTGTTGATGGAGGCCGGGTCCGGGCCGATCTTGCGCCCGAAGGGGGCCAGCAATTGATTGGCACGCGCGCCGATCACCCCCGGCTGCAGACGGATGCGACTGCCCTGTTCCAGCACCTGCGCCCCACGCCACTCACCGCCCAGCTGGATGAGCACCGAATCCGTCAGCGCCTGACCGGACAGCGACGTCCCGGCCGCCCGGAAGGTTACCGGCAGCTTGCGCGCCCGACACTCGCGCAGCACATGTCCCAGCTCCTGCTCGTCATGCACGCGCACCACCAGCTGCGGCACCAGACGATAGAAGCTGGCATCCGTGCCGTAGGCCAGCGTCCGCAACGCGTCGTGAATCAAGCGCTCAGCGGGAAGGTGCAATGCCAGCGCCTCGCGCAATGCCAGATAGGCAGCTGCACGCTCAGTCGCCGATGGGGTCTCGCTCAAGGCATCTCGTGCAATGGCGTCAGGAGCAGTCATGGCCAATCTCTTTTTGAAAAAACGGTGTGGATGTCAGTCAGGGCAGCATCACGAAAAGGCTCTGTCACTTGAGCAATGGGTCACTCAGGCCAAGCAAGTGGAACGCCAGCAAGCCAAGCACGCCAGAAGCCAATAGATAGTAAGCCGTCGGAATCGCCGTCATGCGCAGGGTGCGTCCCTCACGCCCCAGCAGGCCGACGGTCGCCGAGGCCGCCACCACATTGTGGATGGCGATCATGTTGCCGGCCGCCGCCCCGACCGCCTGCAGCGCCACCATCAGCGCTCCCGACAGCCCGAGCTGGGCAGCGACATTGAACTGGAACTGGGACAGCATCATGTTCGAGACCGTGTTGGAGCCGGCGATGAAGGCCCCCAGCGCGCCGATGCCGGACGCGAACAGCGGATACGCCTGACCGAGACTGTCGGCCACCACGTTCGCCATCACCACCGGCATCGAGGCCAGGTCGTTCAGATTGACGCCGGAGTTGATCAGGATGCGCACCATGGGAATGGTGAACACCAGCACGAATCCGGCCCCGACCAGCGTGCGCCAGGATTCACTGGCCGCCGCCACCAGCTGACGCGTCTGCATGCGATGCAGCATCAGGGTGATCAGTGCCACGAAGACCATGATGCCGCCCGGCAGGTAGAGCGGTTGTATCGACCCCGACACACCGCTGGCCCCCAGCAGGTCCGTGGCACTGAACTGCACGCTGACCAGCCACGCCTTGACGTCGCCCGACACGCGCGAGGCGACCAGCAGCAGCGCGATCAGGCCATAGGGCAGCCATGCCAGCCACAGTGGTAGAGGACGTCTGCCGGCGGCGGCCATCTCGACCTCATCACGCTCCAGCGTCAGGTCGCCCAGCCAATGCCTGGGCCATTCGGCCTCGGGCGGAAAGTCCCAGCTGTCCTTCGGCAGCAGAAAACCGACACGCGCCGCCGGTACCACGATGATCAGGCCGACCAGGGCACCGATCAGTGACGGGAATTCCGGGCCGAGGAAGACTCCCGCCGCCACGTAGGGCAGCGTGAAGCACAGCCCGGCGAACAGCGCGAACGGTGCGATCGACAGCCCTTCACTCCAGCGTTTCTTCGCGCCGAAGAAGCGCGTCATCATCACGGTCATGAACAGCGGCATCAGCAGGCCGACGATGCCATGCACGATGGCGACTTCCGAGGTGATCAGCTGCAGGAAGGCCTCCCAGCTGGAATGATTCGCCAGCAGCTGCTCGCTGAGGCTGGTCTTGTCGAGGCCTGCGTTCACGCCGATCACGATCGGCGTGCCCACCGCACCGAATGATACCGGCGTCGACTGGATCATCATGCCCACCATCACCGCCCCCAGCGCCGGGAAGCCGATGGCGACCAGCAGCGGCGCCGCGATGGCCGCAGGCGTCCCGAAGCCGGAAGCGCCCTCGATGAAGCTGCCGAACAGCCAGGCGATGATGATCGCCTGTACGCGCCGATCCGGGCTGATGGTGGTGAAGGCACCGCGGATCACCGCGATCGCCCCGGAATGCTTGAGGGTGTTGAGCAGGAAGATGGCGCCGAAGATGATCCACAGCACCGAGACGGTGACCATCAATCCCTGCAGCGTGGAGGCCAGAATGCGCGTCAGCGACATCTGCCACACGAAATAGCCGATGGCAGCGGTGACGAGGAAGACCAATGGCATGGCGCGGCGCGCGGGCCATTGCAGGCCGACGAGCAGGATGCCCGCCAGCAGAATGGGGGCAAAGGCCAGCAAGGCCAGGAGGGGCTCGGACATGACGGAAACTCCGCAGGCGAATTGTTGTGATTGTTGTCGGGCACAGCAGTGAAGCACTCGGGGTTGGCGCACCCTCTGGTCAGGTCTTCACATAAATTGGTCATACCAATTTACCTTGCTGCACCTCGGCATAATCTAGGCGTCGCCCTCATGGCGGTCAAACATCATGAACTGCCTGATATCTAGACATTGGTCAAAGCACCATCGCCCTTTAAAATTGGTATTACCAATTGCTGGCAATCCCAATCAGCCACGCGAGGCGTGGTTGTCATACATATTGGTAAGACCAATGTCGGCTGTAGTGCGAAGTCGCCACACGCCACACTGATCCTCGGTCGCGCCTCTTCTGCATGCCGCACACCGGCTTGCAGCACTCGGCGCCACCTTTCACTCCTGCCGCAAGGACACTTCCATGCGTTACGCCCCCGTCCGCCAACCCCGTATCGCCGATGTGCTCACCGAGCGCCTCGAGAGCATGATTCTCGAAGGCAGTCTGAAGCCCGGTGAGCGGCTTCCTCCGGAGCGCACCCTCGCCGAGCAGTTCGAGGTCTCGCGACCGTCCGTACGGGAAGCCATCCAGAAGCTGGCGGCGCGCGGGCTTTTGACCTCACGTCAGGGTGGCGGCACCTACGTGTCCGAAGAGTTGGCGCGCGCCTGGTCCGACCCGCTCAGTGCGCTGCTGGGTCGGCACTCCGAGTTCAATCTCGACCTGCTGGAGTTTCGCGACGCCCTGGAAGGCATCAGCGCCTATTACGCTGCCATGCGCTCCACTCCGGCCGACAAGGAGATGCTGCGTCAATGCTTCGAGACGCTGGAGAAGAGTTTCGAGGGACGTGACCCGGAACTGGAAGCCGGCGCGGATGCCGCCTTCCACCTCGCCATCGCCGAGGCCGCACACAACGTGGTGCTGCTGCACTCGATGCGCAGCCTGTTCCAGTTGCTGGAGAAGAGCATCGTGGCCAACCTGCGCCACCTGTTCGAGAAGCCGGAATCGCGTCCGCGCCTGATCCAGCAGCACCGCACCCTGTTCGAGGCGATCATGGAAGGACGCGCCGAGGACGCCCGCAACGCGGCCCACGAGCACCTGGTGTTCGTCGAGGATTCACTGCTGGAGCTGGAGCGCGCCGAAACCCGTGCACAGCGTGCCCTGCGCCGTGCACAGGCCATGCCGGAGCGCTGAGGGTGCAACGCTGATGGATCAGTGAGGGTGGCCGCCCCCCCCTTCCCCTTGAGCCCTTGCCCAGGAAGGCCTGCCGATGAAGGACACGCGTCTGCCTCACCACTGGCGTCTGCTGCTGGCGATCGTGCTACCGATCGGTCTGATGCTGTGCGTCTGGCAGGCGGTGGCCGTCGCGCGCAGCCAGTCACTCGAGCGCCTGACCCATGAAGCAGACAACGAGTTGCGCCTGACCGCCGCCAGCCTGCGTGGTCAACTGAGTCAGCATGCCTACCTGCCACGGCTGGTCGCCGAGAACGATCAGCTGCGCGCTTTCCTTGATGCCCCCGATGACCCCAGCGCCGAGATGGCACTCAATCAACGGCTGGATCGCATGCGCGCGCTCGCGAAGGTGTCCGACCTCTACCTGGTCAACGACGTCGGCACCACCATCGCCGCCAGCAACTGGCGCTCGGCATCCACCTTCATCGGCCAGAACTATCGCTTCCGCCCCTACTGGAAGGACGCCATCGATGGCGGCGAAGCACGCTTCTACGGGCTGGGGACCAGTTCCGGCGAGCGTGGCTACTTCTTCAGCGCCAGCGTGGTGAGTCCCCGCGGGCGGCGCGGCGTGGTGGTGGCCAAGGTGCAGATCGCCGCGCTGGAAGCGGCATGGCTGGATCAGAATGCCGACATCATGGTCACCGACCCGCACGGCGTGATCTTCATCGCCAGTCAGCCCGACCGGGTACTGCGCACGCTGGACCCCCTCAGTGACGAGACCCGCAACCGGCTGCTCGACACCCAGCGCTATGCCAATCAACGCCTGCGCCCCCTGCGGCTCTATCACCGTGAAGCCTTGTCCGATCTGTCGACGCCCGAGCCGCCCTTGCGTCTCGACGCTGTCACCACGGTCGAGCTGCTGCAACTGACGCCGGGCGATCTCTGGCAGCACGCCTGGTTGAGCCTGTCACGCCCGCTGCCGGACATCGGCTGGCGCCTGCATGTGCTCAAGCCCCTGGCCCCGCTGCGCGGCAGCATCTGGCAAGCCGCCGGACTGGCCGCCGGTGGCTACGTACTGCTGTGCCTGCTGGCGGGGCTGGGCTGGCAACGGCTGCGCATCCTGCGCGAGCGGCGTCTGTTCGCCGAACGTGAACGACAGTCGCTCGCCGCCAGTCAGCAACGGGTGCGGGGCATCATCGACCGCACTCAGGCGGGGCTGTGCATCCTCGATGAACGTGCTCACCTGGTGTACCTCAATCCTACCGCCGTGGCGCTGTTCGGTTCGCCCTTGAGCGCCGATGCCTCACGGGACGACAGCCCCCGGCAGCCCAGCGCACGCGAAGGGCGTGACCTGCGCGAACTGTTCCTGCCGGCCGAGCGTGCGCTGCTGGACCACCTGACCCGCCCCCGCCCGATCGGGCCGCTGGAAGTGCATGGCCTGCGCAGCGGAGTGGCCGTGCCGCTGGAGCTGTCCTGCGCCCCGCTACCGAGCCCCAATGGCCCGCGCTGGCTGGTGACGGTCTTCGATGTCAGCGAGCGGCGCGCCCAGGCCGAGGCCCTCGCCCAGGCACGCGATGCCTTCGAGCAACGCGTGGTCGAGCGCACCCGTGACCTCGCTGCCAGCAATGCGCGCCTGAGCGCGGAAGTCGAGGAGCGTACCCGCGCCGAGCGTGAGCTGCGCGCGACCCGCGATGAACTGATCCAGACCGCCAAGCTGGCAGTGCTTGGCGAGCTGGCCGCCGGCATCAACCACGAGCTCAACCAGCCACTGGCCGCCATCCGCGCCTATGCCGAGAATGCCAGCGCCTTCCTCGCCCGTGCCCAGACACCTCAGGTCGAGAGCAACCTGCGCCAGATCACCGAGCTGACCCAGCGCATGGGCGAGATCAGCGCCCAGCTGCGCCAGTTCTCGCGCAAGAGTGGTGACCGCCTGGAAGCGGTCGACCTCGCCACCAGTCTCGACTATGCCCTGCGCCTGCTGCAGCCACGCCGTGATGCCCAGGCAGTCGACATCACGCGTGAGCAGAGCACCGCCCTGCCCAGGGTGCGCGCCGAACCGGTACGCCTCGAGCAGGTACTGGTCAATCTGCTCAGCAATGCACTGGATGCGCTGGCCGACAGGCCGTCAGCGCCAGCCTGCCTCCAGCTGAACCTGCATGAACGAGCCGGCAGTGAAGGCACGCAAGTGGTGCTGGAAGTGCATGACAACGGCCCGGGGCTTGCGCCAGCCCAGCTGACACGGGTCTTCGAACCCTTCTATACCCAGCGCGCCGATGGCAAGGGACTGGGACTGGGGCTGTCGATCAGCGCGCGTATCGTGGCGGATCTCGGCGGCACCCTCGAGGCGCATCCCTCACCGCTGGGGGGCGCACTGTTCCGACTGACGCTGCCGGCGTCGGGCACGCCCTCACAGCCCCTTTCCCCATCCGCCGCCGCCAATTCACAGGAGCCGTCATGAGTGATGTCACGAATGCTGACATGCAGGTGCTGGTCGTGGATGACGAACCACATCTACGCGACAGCCTGAGCCAGAGCCTGATGCTGGCCGATTACCTCACCCGGCCGCTGGCCAGTGCCGAGGAAGCGCTTGAGATCCTGAACACCGAAGCCCCCTTCGAAGGCGTGGTGATCACCGACATCCGCATGCCGGGCATGGATGGTCTGAGCCTGCTGCGCGCTGCCCGTGAGCTGGATGACGAGCTGCCGGTGATCGTGATGACAGGGCATGGCGATGTCGATACCGCCGTCTCCGCCATGCAGGGCGGCGCCTGGGACTTCATCGAGAAACCCTTCGATCGTGAGCGGCTGCTGGACGGGGTGCGGCGTGCGGTGGCCGCCAGGCGTCTGGCGCTGGAGAACCGCTCACTGCGCGAGCAGCTGGATACCCAGCGCAACAGCGCCGGGCCACGTCTGGTCGGCAGCAGCGAGGTGATTCAGCGCCTGGATGCCCAGGTCTCACGGCTGGCGGCGGTGGATGCCGATACCCTGCTGTACGGCGAGACCGGAGCCGGCAAGGATCGCGTGGCCCGCTGTCTCCACGAGCGCAGTCTCCGTGCCAGCAAGCCCTTCGTGGCACTCAATTGTGGCGGCATGCCGGAGACGTTGATCGAGTCGGAGCTGTTCGGCCACGAGAAGGGGGCCTTTACCGGCGCCAGCGAGCGCCGGATCGGCAAGCTGGAACACGCCGACGGCGGCACCCTGTTTCTCGATGAGATCGAGTCCATGCCGATGTCGTTGCAGATCAAGCTGTTGCGTGTCCTCCAGGAGCGCAGTATCGAGCGACTGGGCAGCAATACACCGCGCCCCATCGACATCCGCGTCATCGCGGCCACCAAGCGTGACCTGCGTGAAGCGGCCAGCGCCGGCGACTTTCGTGAAGACCTCTACTACCGCCTGAACGTCGTCACGCTGTATCTGCCGCCACTGCGTGAGCATCGCGAGGATATCCTGCAGCTGTTTCGACACTTCGCCATTCTGGCCAGCGAGCGCACCAGTCTGGAGGTTCCGCCGCTGGATTCGCGTACGCTGCAGGCGCTGCTCGACCATGACTGGCCAGGCAATGTGCGTGAGCTGAGAAACTGTGCGGAGCGTCATGTGCTGCTGGGGGGACTGGAGGGCAATATCGGCGACAGCATGGCGGAGGGGCAGCCGCCGGGAGGTTCCGCCGAACAACGCAGCCTGCAGGCGGAGATGTCACTGGAAGAGAGCGTCAGCCAGGCAACCGAAGGGCAGGCACTGCCGACACGCATGGAGGCCTTCGAGGCCGCGCTCATCCGTGACGCGCTGGCCGCGTGCCGCGGACAGGTCGTGATGGCCTGCGAGCGACTGGGACTGCCGCGCAAGACACTTTACGACAAGCTCAAGAAGCATGGCCTGAGTGCCGAACCCTACCGGCGCTGAAGCGCAAGGCGGGCTGCGGGAGAGGTAGCCGTCGTGTCAGACACCGGCCATCAGGCGAGACAGGCTGGCGCCGAAGACGGACAGCGGTCCCTGCAGGTGCATGATGTCCACCAGCACCGCCAGCGGCGGTAGCCAGGGAGTCATCGCGGCGATCACCGCCACCATCGCCAGCGAGTTGCCCGGCTCGCGGTAATCGAACAGCTTGAAGGCAGTGCCGAAACTCTTCTTGAGACGCGCTCCGACCATGTCGACGCTGTACATCTCATCCAGCAACAGATGGATCATGGCGCCGAACAACAGGGCGGCGCCCTGCCACCAGGCCTGCTCCTCGCTCTGGCCGAGCAGATGCAGACTGGCGGCCGTCACGCCCAGCGAGCACAGCAATGAGGCCAGCAGGGAATGCCAGATGCCGCGATGGACGGTGAAACGCTTGAAGATGGCGCTGGCCACATAGCGCACGCCCAGATAGGTCGCGCCGCCCGCCATCATCAGCGGCCCCGCCAGCAGGCGGTCCTGCAGCAGCAGCACGCAGGCCATGGTCGCCAGCACCGCAAACAGCGTGAACAGGATACGGATGGCGCGCGAGTTGTCGGAGTCGATGTCCGGCAGGATGCCACCGAAGGTCGTCAGGCTCGCCAGCGGCACACCCTCCGCCAGTGACCACAGGCCGCCTTGCCAGCCGGCCGCCGCCACGATACCGCCGGCAAAGGCTGCCACGGTGATATGGGTACGAAAATTGGCCATGAGATACGGGTCGCGAGCCCTCGACGATGTCACTGGACCAGTCACCACACACTGGCACTGGATATATGTCCAGATTATGACGCAAGCATTTCATGAAAAACAATGGCTTGTCCGGGTTTGTGAGTGCAGATGCTGCCTCCACCGTCAACGCTCGGGAAATGCAGCCCCCGAAACGCGCACTCCCCCGCCAGCCAGGGCCGACGGGGGAGTGCTCTTTGCTGCGCTCGGGGAACTCCTTGAAGGAGGTTCAGCCGGCGTAATCCTCAGCCAGATGCTGATCCTTCAGCTTGACGTAGTTCACCGCCGAATAGGTGAAGAACTCACGCTCGCTGTCCTTGATGGGACGCAGCGCACGCGCGGGATTGCCCGCATACACATGCCCGCCTTCGAGACGCTTGCCAGGCGGCACCAGTGCGCCCGCCGCGATGATGACCTCATCCTCCACCACCACACCGTCCATCACGATGGCTCCCATGCCGACCAGCACGCGGTCATGGATGGTGCAGCCGTGCAGCACGGCCTTGTGGCCGATGGTGACGTCGTCACCGATTTCCAGCGGATGGCCGCCCGGATTGAAGTCGCTGGCGTGAGTGATGTGCAGCACTGCCCCGTCCTGCACGCTGGTACGCGCGCCGATACGGATACGGTGCATGTCGCCGCGGATCACGGCCAGTGGCCATACCGAGCTGTCATCACCGAGGGCGACATCGCCCAGTACGACACTGCTGGGGTCGATGAAAACCCGTTCGCCCAGCCGCGGCGTCAGGCCCTTGAAGGATCGAATGCTCATGCCTTGCCTCCTGAATTAGGCCACCAGCCTACTGCTCCCATCGTCATGATGCCAATAGCGCGGCAGCCTGAATCGCGTTGCGGTTTGCTCGACGACGCTCATTTCCCCGCCTTGCGGCACCGCCCCTCCCGAGGACTAAACGCCCTGCTCACGTAACCCTTGGCAGTCTACTTGAAGAAGCTCCACCCCAGCACGACCAGCACCAGCGGAATCGAGATCCAGCGCAGCACCCAACGCCAGCAACGGAAGAAACGACGCGACGTCCCCAGCCCCGCCAATGCCAGATTCTGCGGCATGATCCAGCCCGCGAAGATGGCGATCAGCAGGCCGCCGATCGGCAGGAAGAAGTCCGGCGGAATCGTCGTCACCACATCGAAGGCGTTCATCTCGCCCAGCAGGTGCACTTCCTTGAGGCTCGAGAAGGACAGCACCGACAACAGGCCCATCGCCCAGACCGCGATGCCCACCGCCAGCGCGGCACGCCGACGTGTCATTCCCCAGCCCTGCAGCACCTCGACGATGGGCTCGGCGATGTTGATCGAGCTGGTCCAGGTCGCCAGCAGCAGCAACAGAAAGAACAGCGCCAGCAGCAGGCTACCGCCCGGCAGATTGGCAAAGGCGATGGGCAGGCTGACGAACATCAGGCCGGGCCCGGAAGCCGGGTCCAGCCCCTGACTGAACACCGCCGCGAAGATGGCGATCCCCGCCAGCAATGCCACCCCGATGTCCAGCGCCGCCACGGCGATCGCGGCCGTCGGCAGACTCTGGCGCTCCGGCATGTAGGCGCCATAGGCCATCAGCGCACAGGCGCCGACCGCCAGCGTGAAGAAGGCATGCCCCATGGCATTGAGTATCACGTCCAGCGTGATGGCGTCGGGATTGGGCATGAACAGCCAGCTGATGGCGGGACCGAAGCCCGGAGTGCTGATGCTGTAACCGGCCAATGCCAGCAACAGCACGTAGAGCAGCGGCATCATCAGGTTGTTGAGACGTTCGAGCCCCGAGGAGATGCCGGCGGCCACCACGCTCATGGTCATCAGCATGAAGACGGTGTGGTTGAAGGTCATGGTGACCGGGTCTTCCAGAAAGGCACCGAAGGAGGCGCCGATCTCCGGCGGGCTCATGCCGCTGAAGTCCCCCTTCAGTGAATCGACCAGATACTCGATCGACCAGCCCGACACCACCGAATAGAACGACAGGATGAAGAACATGGTGATGGCACCGAAGAAGCCCAGCCAGCGCCAGTTCGGCGTACGGCCAGCGCTGGTCGCCAGATGGGCGAGCGCCTGCATCGGCCCGCGCCGACCGGCGCGACCGATCATGATCTCGGCCATCATCACCGGCAGGCCCAGCAGCAGCACGAAGCCGATGTACAGCAGCAGAAAGGCCGAACCGCCGTTCTCGCCCGTCATGTACGGGAAGCGCCAGATGTTGCCCAACCCGACGGCAGCGCCGGTGACGGCCAGGATGAAGGCGCGGCGACTGCCCCAGCGTTCGGTGGTTTCGCTCATGTCTGCTCTCGTGGTGAAGAATCGATAGTCAATGAAGGCTCATCAGGGGCTGCAAGATAGCAGCCGCGTCGTTCAGGGCCAATGCGGGCTCGGCTCGGGCGTCCCACGCGGAGAGGTCCGGGCCGCCTCCTATCGGGTCGATAGATTGAATAACACGCGCCAAGGCCTCACATTCTAGGTATCCCCGCGGCGACGGTGACACCGTTCTCGTGGCGCCTCCGATGCGCCAGTCTTCCTTTACCGTTCACCGCTGCCGCCCATCCGAATGACGCGAGGTACACGATGTCGATCAATCCCCTGCTGGAACGCAACACTCTGCCCCCCTTCGACACCCTCAAGGCCGAGCATGTCGAAGACGCGATCAGCGAACTGCTGGAGCACAACCAGCAGGAGATCGAGCGCCTGATCGAGGCCACCCGCGACGACACGCGCTGGGACAACTTCGCCGCGCCGCTGGAAGCGCTGGGCGACCGCCTGAGTCAGGCCTGGTCACCGGTCTCGCACCTCAACTCGACCATGAATTCCCCCAAGCTGCGCGAGGCCTATCAGGCCTGTCTGGCCAAGCTGTCGGCCTACTCCACCTGGGTGGGTCAGAACAGCGATCTGGCTGCGGCCTATCAGCGCCTTGCGGACAGCGATGAATTCGCAAGCCTCGATGAAGCCCAGCAGAAGGCGATCACCAACAGTCTGCGCGATTTCCGTCTCGCCGGTGTCGATCTGCCCCAGGACAAGAAGCAGCGTTATGGCGAGATCCAGGCGCGCCTGTCCGAACTCTCCAACACCTTCTCCAACCATGTGCTGGATGCCACCCAGGCCTGGCACAAGGATGTCGAGGAAGAGGCGCTGGCGGGCGTGCCGGAAAGCGGCCTCGCGGCGCTCAAGGCCAACGCCGAGGCCAAGGGGCTGGAAGGCTATCGCATCACCCTGGACTTCCCGAGCTTCTTCCCGGTGCTCAGCTACGCCGACAACCGCGAGCTGCGCGAGGAGGTCTACACCGCCTTCGTCACCCGCGCCTCGGAAAAGGGTCCCAACGCCGGTGATTTCGACAACGGTCCGGTGATCGAGGAGATTCTGGCCCTGCGTCAGGAACTGGCCAGGCTGATCGGTTTCGACGATTACGCCTCACTGTCACTGGCGACCAAGATGGCCGACTCGCCGGCACAGGTCATCAGCTTCCTCGAGGACCTCGCGACCCGCGCAGTGCCCCAGGCGCGTGAAGAGTTCAACGAGCTGGCGGCCTACGCCACCGAAAGCCTCGGCATCGATGACCTGCAACCGTGGGATGTCGGCTACGCCAGCGAGAAGCTGCGCGAATCACGCTACGCGATCAATCAGGAACAGCTGCGCCCCTACTTCCCGGCGCCGCAGGCCATCGACGGACTGTTCGAGGTGGTCAATCGCCTCTACGGCATCACCTTCCAGCAGCGTGAAGTGCCGGTGTGGCACGACGACGTCAGCTACTACGAGGTGATCGAGAATGACACGCCGATCGCCGGCTTCTATCTCGATCTCTATGCCCGCGAAGGCAAGCGTGGCGGCGCCTGGATGGACGAGTGCCGCGTGCGTCGTCGCCGCGAGGATGGCAGCCTGCAGTTGCCGGTCGCCTATCTGACCTGCAACTTCACCCGCCCGGTGGGTGGCCGCCCGGCGCTGCTGACCCACGATGAGGTGGTCACGCTGTTCCACGAGTTCGGCCACGGTCTGCATCACATGCTGACCCGTCAGGAAGTCGCCGAAGTCTCCGGCATCAATGGCGTGGCGTGGGACGCCGTCGAGCTGCCCAGCCAGTTCATGGAGAACTTCTGCTACGAGCGTGAAGGGCTGGATCTGATCGCGCGTCACGTGGATACCGGCGAGCGCCTGCCCGACGACATGCTCGAGCGCCTGCAGGCGGCACGCAACTTCCAGGCGGCGATGACCATGGTCCGCCAGCTGGAATTCTCGCTGTTCGACTTCCGCCTGCATCACGAGCTCGACACGCCGTCCGCCGGCGATGTCCAGACGCTGCTCGACGAGGTACGCAGCAAGGTCGCCGTGGTCCCGGCGGTCGAGTTCAACCGCTTCCAGAATGGCTTCAGCCACATCTTCGCCGGCGGTTACGCCGCGGGTTACTACAGCTACAAGTGGGCCGAAGTGCTGTCGGCGGATGCCTTCAGCGCCTTCGAGGAAAGCGCCGTCTTCGACACCGCCACCGGTCAGCGATTCCGGGAAGAGGTACTGGCCAAGGGTGGCTCGCGTGATGCCGCCGAGCTGTTCCGCGCCTTCCGGGGCCGTGACCCGCAGGTCGATGCCCTGCTGCGTCACTCCGGCATCGGTGCCCAGGCGGCCTGAGCCTCGCCCAGACGCCGATCTTGATGATGGCGCAAGCCTGATCACACACCGCTGTCCCTGCGCCCCTGACCTTTGCCGGTCGGGGGCGTATCATATGGCGCATCGTCCGCCTGACGCTCGCATTGCCCGATGCCGAGCGGCCTGACACAACCAGATCCTGACTGGAGGCACCATGTCTACCATCAAGCGCTTCATCGCGGGTGCCGTCTGCCCACGCTGCGGAGCAATGGACCGCCTGCGCACCTGGGAGCAGAACGAGACACGCTACCGTGACTGCGTGTCCTGTGACTTCTTCGAGCAACAGGCCATCGAGGAACCGCCCACCCTCGAGGAGCTGTCCACGCGCGTGAACGCGCCACGCGACGAGCCCGCGAGTGATGAGGTCCAGCCGGTGCGTATCCTGGACCCCGGCAAGCTGCATTGACCGCATGTGATATCGCGAGCCCCCCGTGGCATCCATGCTTGCTGCATGAAAAAGCCCCGCCAGATGGCGGGGCTTTTGCGTATCAGCTCGACGGACTGTCAGCTCGACTGGCCCACGGCTTTCATTTGACCACGCCGCAGGCAACGCGCGAGCCGCCACCACCCAGCTTGGGCGTATCGGTGTAGTTGTCACCGCCGGAGTGGATCATCAACGCATGACCGCCGAGATCGCTCTCCTTGAGGCGCGGAGCCAACACCGGCAGCGAGATCTTGCCATCGGCATCGACGCTCAGCGCCGGAAGATCGCCCAGGTGGCCATCGCCATACGGGCCCTGGTGGGTGCCGGTCTCCTCTGGGTCGAAGTGGCCACCTGCCGCGGCACCGGCCACGGCCTCACCGTCCTTCTCGGCGGGTTCGCAGCTGGCATTGGCATGCAGGTGGAAGCCATGGATGCCGCTTTCGAGTCCTTCGATCTTCGGCGTCAGCAGCAGACCATCAGCAGTGTCCTCGGCCATGATGCTACCGACGGTCTCGCCGACCCCGTCACTGCTGACACGATGCATTTCCACCTCGGTGGCCGCCTGGGCGACACCGCCGAACAACCAGGCACCGAGCGCCACCGCAGCGGCGCTCTTGAAGGGCTTTCTGGTAGATGACGCAAAGGATGCCGTGTGCTGTGTCTCGTGATTCATGACCAATCTCTCCTTCACTGAGGCCGGCTTCACTGCCGACGCCTTGAGTGGCTTGCGGGCCGCTGTCGCAAGCGGCTACCCCTCAGACCTCAGGGCGAGAGACGTCACATTCAATGCAATTCTGCCAATGACTTGCCGCGCACGCCGGGCGAGCACACCTCAGCGAGAAGAGATCCCCAGGTTTTCCAGCACCTTGAGACACGGCCCGGCCTGGTTGAGGGTATAGAAATGCAGACCCGGCGCGCCGCCATCCAGCAGACGCTGACTCATCCGCGAGATCACCTCGGTACCGAAGGCCTGGAGGCTCTCGCTGTCATCGGCGTAGCTCTCGAGCTGCCTGCGAATCCAGCGCGGAATCTCGGCACCGCAGGAGTCGGAGAAACGCGCCAGCTTGGTGTAATTGGTGATCGGCATGATGCCCGGGATGATCGGCTGCTGGATGCCCAGATCACGTGCTCGCTCCACGAAGTGGAAGTAGGCATCGGCATTGAAGAAGTACTGGGTGATGGCGATGTCGGCCCCGGCATTCATCTTGCGTGCGAAGTTCTCCAGATCCATACGGTAGTTGTCAGCCTGCGGGTGACACTCCGGGTAGGCGGCCACCGCGATCTCGAAATGATCGCCGGTCTCGTCACGCACGAACTCCACCAGCTCATTGGCATGGCGCAGTTCACTGCGCGCGCCCATCCCGGACGGCAGATCACCGCGCAGCGCCACCAGGCGCTTGATGCCCTGCTCGCGATACTCGCCGAGAATCTCGCGCAGCTCACCACGGTCGCTGCCGACACATGACAGATGCGGCGCCGTGCAGATACCGCTGCTGCGCACGGACTGCACGGTATTGAAGGTGCGCTCACGCGTGGAGCCACCAGCGCCATAGGTGACCGAGAAGAATGCCGGGTCCAGCGCGGCCAGGCGGTC
This sequence comes from Cobetia marina, assembly GCF_001720485.1. Lineage (GTDB taxonomy): Bacteria > Pseudomonadota > Gammaproteobacteria > Pseudomonadales > Halomonadaceae > Cobetia > Cobetia marina. The sequence goes on along the minus strand of NZ_CP017114.1, from coordinate 98,427 downwards.
ACGGACACCCATCAGCTTTTCACGTCCCACCTCGGTATTCGGTGGAAAGAACTCGAAACTGATGCCTGAGGGGTGTTCGCTGGCGCTCATGGGGCGGCCTCCTGGTCGGTCGTGTCCGGCATTGATGTTCTTGTGCCGCACACGTCGCGGTGTGCGTGCTGCCGTGTGGCGCTGCGCTGATGACACAAGCACGCGCACGGTGCATGTCATGCATCATGACCTGCGCCTCGATCCACGGCCAATGAAAGGTTTTCGCCTCAACATCAATATCATTCATATAAGAACCTGCTTTCTTATAACCACAACGCCTTACCCGGCTCACCTGCTGCGCGACACCCTCCCTGCAGCCCGAGCGGGCGCCGTTTTCAAGATGACGTCGGCACATGACTCACGGCATGATGGCTCGCACGCCCCCGCCCCGCTTCACAAGGAACCGTGATGGATCACCTGGATCTGCAGCAACCGCTCTGGATGCTGATCACCTTCGTTGCCATCGGCGCACTGTGCGCCCGCAAGCTGGCCATCGACCCACGCCCCATCGCCACCTTGCTGATCTACGTGATCGCGCCGCTGACCTTCTTCCGCGGACTGGTGCTGGGCGAGCCCTCCTTGAGCGATCTGGGTCTGACATTGGGCCTGTTCACGCTGTCGAGCCTCATCTGTCTGCTGGTGCGTCCACTGGCCGCGAAGTTCTTCCCGCCGCAGGAGGCCGCCTTGCTCGCCTTCTCTTCCGGCACCGGCAACACCGGCTACTTCGGCCTGCCGGTCGCGATGCTGTTGCTGCCGCCGGAAGGCGTGACCCAGTACCTGTTCTGCCTGCTCGGCATCACCCTGTATGAGTTCACGCTGGGCTTCTACGTCAGTGCGCGCGGGCAGTTCTCGATGCAGCAAAGTCTGGTGAAGATCGCGCGGCTGCCGCTGATCTACGCCTTCATGGCCGCACTGCTGGTCGGCACGCTGGGGCTTCAGGTGCCGGGGGCGGTCATGGAGGGGCTCGACTACTTCAAGTACAGCTACACGGTGCTGGGCATGATGATCATCGGCATGACGCTGGGGGGTGTCAGCCTGCGCGAGGTCGACCCGCGCTTCATCCTGGCCGCGACTGCCCTGCGTTTCGTGATGTGGCCGCTGCTGAGTCTGGGCAGCGTGATGCTGCTGGGCAGCCTGTTCGCACTCGACCCGGTACTGGCGCAGGTCCTGCTGCTGCTGGGGGTGGTGCCGATGGCCGCCAATGTGGTCGTGCTGGCCATCGAGCTGAACATCCAGCCGGCCAAGGGCGCGATCGCGGTGATGCTGACTACCCTGGCGGCCCCGCTGATCATCCCACTCTACCTGTCATGGATGCTGACGATCAGCGGGCTGGGGTGAGGCTCAGGCCCCGGCCATCTCGGGGGTGACGGCCTCGGTGGCAGGTGGCACGGCCTGACGCGGCATCACATGACGCGGCGCCGTCTCGATGATCTGCCCCTGCCAGTCGATCAGATGCAGTGCGCCGTCGCCATCTTCCGCCAGCGCAGTGCAGTGCTCTACCCAGTCGCCGTCGTTGCAGTAGAGCACGCCATCCTCGACCCGAAAGCCCGCCTGGTGGATATGCCCACCGACATAGCCATCCAGGCCTTCGAGACGTGCCTGGCGCATGGCCGCCTCCTCGAACTGGGCCACATAGCGCTGGGCGACGCCACTGCGGCGCTTGAGCGCGCTGGCCAGCGACCAGTAAGGCAGACCGAACATGCCACGCGCGCGGTTGCACCAGCGATTGAGCGACAGGATGAAGCCGTGCATGCCATCCCCCAGCGTGAGCAGCCACGGCGCGATGCGCACATGGGTATCGAATTCATCGCCGTGGGAGACCAGCAGGCGACGTCCACTGCCCGTGGTATGAATCGCGCGCCGCTCGATGCTGACGTTGTGTAGCTTCAGACCGCACAGACGACGGAAGGCGGCATCGTGATTGCCGGGAATGTAGATGACCTCGCAGCCACTGCGTGCCAGGCGCAGTACCCGCGCCACCAGCGCCTGCTGGTCCTTGTCGAGCACCGCACGCTTGCGCATCGCCAGCAGATCCACGATATCGCCGACCAGATACAGACGCTCAGGGCGCACGCGCCGCAGCAGTTTCGCGAGCAGCGCCGCCTGACAGTCCGGCGTGCCCAGATGCACGTCCGAGATGAACAATGTCCGCACCTGGCCGAGTGACGCATGCCGTGGCGCCGCCTCTGCAGAAGACGCCGGAGAAGACGGGGGAGCGAAGTGCGGCACGGGCATGTCAGTTACCTCTGATCAATCACCTCGGGATCGGCGAGCGCAGACAGACATGGCTACGCCCCGGATTGCCGGACCAGAGTGACCGCGTGCGATGACGCCTCCATAACAGGACCATGACCGGGCGATGACAATCCGCCGCTCACGCCTGCTGATTGCTCCCCTTTACCACCGCATGCCGGCCGGCGCGCTTCTGGCGGTACATGCGATCATCCGCGATGTGGATGAGATCCTGCACGCTGATCTCGCCCTGCAGTACCGAGTCATGCGTGACCCGCCCGATGCTCACCTCGACCGGAAAGGCGATCTGCTCCTCGAGACGTTGCGCCTCCAGGTGATGCATCAGCTGATTCGCCGCCTGCTGACTGGCCATATCGCAGGCCCCGGGCAGCACGACCAGAAACTCGTCTCCGCCCAGACGGCAGGCCATCCCTTCCTCTCCCGCGGCCTGTGCCGCGCCTGCGGCGACCAACTGGATCAGCCGGTCCCCCTGGGGATGGCCAAAGGTGTCGTTGACGTACTTCAAGCGATCGACATCCACGAACAGGATGGATAGACACCGGCGTTCTCGCAGGCTGGCGGCCAACGTCCTGTCGAGAAACTCGAGACCACAGCGGCGGTTGGGCAGGCTGGTCAGCAGGTCATGGTTGGCACGGTATTCCAGCTCATGCTGCTGCGTGAGCAGCTGCTGATTCATGTGGCTGAGCTCGGCGTTGCGCACCTCCAGTGCCCGGCGCAGCTTGACGGTACGCAGGAAGGTGGAGCTGCGAGCGTGCGCCAGCGCCGGCGCCATGATCATCGTCGCGATCATGTAGGCACCTCCCGCGCCGGCAAGGTCCTTGAGCGAGAGCGGGCTCAGCCATAGAAAGAGCGGCAGATAGCCCAGTATCAACGGCAGACTGCTGACCAGCTGGTACCGCCAGCCCCACACCAGCCAGGCCGGCATGGCGATCAGCATGGAGGTCGAGAAGCTCAGGTTCCACAGCGATAGCGTGATGGCATCCTGGATCATCGTCGCGCCGAAGCAGAAATACAGATTGGCGCAGACGGCGCCGAGCAATGCGATATCGTCGGGTCGACGTGGCTGGCGACGCAGTAGCGTCACACACAGCACACAGACACCGAGAAGCAGAAAGCGCCCGAGCCACAGGGTCGGCCAGGCGTCAGGGACCTGGAAGTAATCGAACAGCAGAAAGCACGCCAGACCCGCCATCGCGAACAGCACGAAGGTATGATTGAGTCGCGCCCGATAATGGCGAGACTCCTCATCCTCCATCTCACTGCATGGCATGAGGTGATCATGGAACGACACGGCACGTCCTCTCGGAAAGCTGGGGCATGGCCTCATGCTACACCTGCCGCCAGCCTCCCCCTATCCCGACGGCTCGCGTCCCGCCAACGCTACTGCCACGTGTCCTGGCGACGAGATGCACTCAGGGCCCGATACCGGGAAGGTACGGGCCCTGAGCGTCTCGACGTGACTCGCGCCTTTCGCCTGCGATCAGACGACCTTGCCGCGTGAGCCAGCAGGCACATAGATGCGCGCGGAGGCGGCATCTCCCAGCCAATATCCCGAGAAGATGCCATACAGCCCTGCCGCCATCAGGCCGCCGATGAACAGCGTGAAGTGGGTGATGTCACCCAGCGGCAGGAAGCTGATCACCAGCGTCACCGCCGAGGAGGCCAGCAACGCCTTGACCGCCGCGACATTGACGCCCTTCTCGAAGAAATACTCCCCCTGCGCGCTGTCGGTGAACAGTGCCCGGGTGTTGATGCCGCCCTTGTGGATCAAGTAGTGATCGAACAGGATCACGCCATACACCGGGCCGATGGCTGCGGCGAGAATGCCCACGGTGTACTGGATGATTTCCGGATTGTTGAACAGATTCCACGGCGTGATGAAGATGGAGCCGACGGCGGCGAGCATGCCGCCCATCCGCCAGCTGATGCGCGACGGCGCCACATTGGAGAAATCGAACGCCGGTGACACGAAGTTGGCCACGATGTTGATGCCGATGGTCGCCAGCACCAGGGTCAGGATGCCCAGCGCCGCCGCGACACCGTTGTCGATGCGCGCGACAGTCTCCATCGGGTCATGCAGCATCTCGCCGAAGATGGGCTGGGTGCCGGACACCACTACCACGGTGATGACGGCAAACAGCAGGAAGTTGACCGGCAGGCCCCAGAAGTTGCCACGCTTCACGTCACCAGGCGTGGCGCAGTAACGCGAGAAGTCACCGAAGTTGAGCGTCGGACCCGCGAAGTAGCCCGCCACCAGGGCCGCGGCGATCACCATCTGCCACAGGGCATCACTGCCGGAGAGTGTCTTGCTGCCCAGCGTGAAGCTGATGTTGTCCCAGCCGGCCTGCCAGACAATCCAGCCCGCCAGCGCGAACATCACCACATAGACCGCCGGTCCGGCGAAATCGATGAAACGGCGCACCGCGTTCATGCCCCACCAGAACACCAGCGCCTGCAGCACCCACATGAACAGGAAGCAGTACCAGCCAAGCTGCGAGAGGCCGAGGTACTGGACCTCGGTCAGCCCCTCCAGCGACGGCACGTAACGCAGCAGCACCAGCATCAAGGCATGTGCCGCCAGATACGTCTGGATGCCGTACCACACCACCGCGATCAGCCCGCGGATGATCGCCGGGATATTGGCGCCATAGATGCCGAAGGACTGGCGGCAGACCACCGGAAACGGTACCCCCGTCTGCTGGCTGGGCCGCGAGATCAGATTGGCGAACACCTGCACCACCAGAATCCCCACCAGCATCGAGACCAGAATCTGCCAGCTGGCCAGGCCCAGGGTGAACAGACTGGCGGCGAAGACATAGCCACCGACACTGTGCACGTCGGACATCCAGAACGAGAAGATGTTGTACCAGTTCCAGTTCTGCTCGCAGGGCGCGAGGTCGTCGTTGATGAGCCGCTTGCTGGCGTTGCTCAGGTCAGGGGGAGTCTGGGGTGTCATTGTTGTCTCCAGAGGGGGCTTGGTGCCCGAGTGGACGTTCCGTCCGTGGGCCGGTCACGAGGCATCACGCCTCGCCATGCCTATCCCTCTATCAACAAGCATGCCAATGAAACACATGTTGCGGCTTTTCAATCTCCCAGCGTTTCCCCCGGCCCCCGTTCTGCCTGCACCTCCTGCCAGTAGTGCCTCTCAAGCCGAAATCGCTGCCCCCTCAAGCACCATCGACTCCCCCTGCATTCGCCATATGCACCACCAGAGCGCACCAACGATGAAACGAACGTTGCTGAAGCGGTGATTGCCCGTCTGGCACGAATGCTGCTCACATATTGACCACCCTGCTCGAACGTCTCACCCATTCCCGCCAGCCGAACCTCATCACAGGAGACACGCGCCATGTTGCGTCTCAAGGTCATCAATCCCAACACCAGCCAGGCGATGAGCCAGCAGATGGCGCACTCGCTGCAACGACAGCTCGCGGACGACGTCCGACTCGAGGTACTGACCGCCGAGCATGGCGCCCCCAGCATCGAGACGGCCGTCGAGGAAGCCATGGCGGTGGTCGCGCTGCTGAGTCTGATCACCCGGGACAGAGAAGGCCTGCTGGACACGCCCCCCGCCGATGGCTATCTGCTGGCCTGCTTCGGTGACCCCGGCCTTGAGGCCGCCCGCGAACTGAGCCCCGTGCCGGTGATCGGCATCGCCCAGGCCGCCATGCACATGGCCACGCTGGCGGCTCCCTCCTTTGCCATCGTCACCAGCATGACCAGCACGCTGCCGATGTCCGAGCAGCTGCTGGAGCGCTATGCGATGCGTCCGCTGTGCAAGGCGCTGCTGGCCTGTGACGTCCCGGTACTGGCGCTGTCCGAGGCACGCACTCCCCCGCAGGCGCTGCTTGAGAGCTGTGAGCAGGCCAGGGCGAGCGGTGCCGGCAGCATCGTGCTGGGCTGCGCCGCGATGGGGCCGCTGCGCGACGCCATCGCTCGGGATATCGGTCTGCCGGTGGTCGACCCGCTACTGGCGGGACGGGATCTGCTGCTGACATTGATGCGCCAGCCCGCCGTCACCCGCGCGGCACCGGGCGGCGAGGCCAAGCCGCTCAGCGGCGTCTTTGCCCGGGGGCTGGCCGCCCTCTGACCCGCCATTGCGATGCCCTTGGCTTGCCTCTCTCGACAGCAACGAAAACGCCCCCTCACTGCTATCAGTGAGGGGGCGTTTCTCTTGGCAGGCTCTGACTCAATGCTGGTCGTGCGGCGCCTCCGAGCGAGAGCGATCTCCGACGACTGCGGTCACCAGCTTGCCGATGCTCAACCCCTGCACGAGGATCGAGAACAGCACGATGATGTAGGTGGTAACCACCAGCGGCTCGCGGAAGTCACCTTCGGGAATCGCCAGGGCCAGTGCCACCGAGATGCCGCCACGCAGTCCCCCCCAGGTGAGCACGCGCGTGGTGCCGGCCCGGAAGGTATACCAGCGCCGCAAGATGCTCAGCGGAATGCCGATCAGCGCCAGACGCGAGAGCAGGATGACCGCCACCAGCGCCAGGGCGATACCGATCGAGGTCAGGGTGATCGGCATCAGCACCAGCTCGAGGCCGATCAGCACGAACAGCACCGCGTTGAGAATCTCGTCGACCAGCTCCCAGAAACCGTCCAGATAGCGGCGGGTGTTGTCGGACATGGCGCCATCACGCGCCATGTTGCCGATGATCAGCCCCGCCACCACCATCGCGATGGGGCCGGAGACGTGCAGCGCCGAGGCCAGCGCGTAGCCGCCCAACACCAGCGCCAGGCTCAGCATCACCTCGACCTGATACTGGTCGATGCTGCGCATCAGCTGATAGACCAGCGCCCCCAGTGCCAGACCGAGCAGAATCCCGCCGCCGGCTTCCTCGAGGAACAGGAGCCCCATGTGGCCGAGCTCGACCTCACCGCTGCCCGCCGAGGCCGCGCTCAACAGCGCGGTGAACAGCACCACCGCCACGCCATCATTGAACAGTGACTCGCCGACGATGCGGATCTCCATGTCGGCAGGCGCCCCGGCGCTGCGCATGATGCCGAGCACGGCGATCGGGTCGGTGGGCGAGATCAACGCGCCGAACACCAGGCAATACAGGTAGGGCACCTCGATGCCGGCCCACTGGAACAGCCACCAGGCGGCGGAGCCGATCACCAGGGTCGAGACCAGCACGCCCAGCGTGGCCAGCAGGCCGATGGAGCGCCGGTAGGCCTTCAGACGCGAGAGATCCACGTGCAGCGCACCGGCGAACAGCAGGAAGGACAGCATGCCGTCCATCAGCAGGCTGTTGAAGTTGATGCGCCCCAGCCAGTCTTCCGCGATGTCGGCCACGACGGTGGTCACTGCGAAGTGATCCAGCCCGATCACGCCGAGTGACAGCACCAGACCGATGGCCATCACGCCGATGGTCGGGGGCAGGCGCAGGACCCGGTGGTTGAACCACATGCACACGGCAGTGATGGTAATGAACAGTGCAGCGAGATTGAGCATCCGAAAACGATCCTTTGCAGTGGCGCCGATACCCTGGCGGGCATGACGTCCTTGTCATTCGTCTTTCATACGAGCTGGTGTGGTGAGCCACTCGCGTGGCCAGCAGCGCTGATCGTGACTGCCAGCACTGGCCGTGATTCCCAGCACTGGCCGTGACTACCAGAGATCGCCGTGACGTTCACGGTGACAGAGATAGAGACGCAGCTCGAACTCACGTTGATGATACTCCGGCTGCATGTGACAGCAGAGTCGATAGAACGCCTTGTCGTGGGCCTTCTCGCGCAGATGCGCCAGCTCATGGACCACGATCATGTTCAGCAGCGGCTCCGGCAGGCGCCGAAACAACGACGAGATGCGGATCTCGTGCTTGGCCTTGAGCTTGTTGCCCTGCACCCGCGACACGAAGGTGTGCAGCCCCAGGGCGTTGTCGATGACGTGAATCCGGTCGTCATAGACCACCTTGCTGATCGGCGCCGAGCTGCGCAGGTACTGATTCTTCAGCGCCATGGTGTAGTCATGCAGCGCACGGGCCCCCTGCAGCTGATGTGGCTCGGGATATCTAGCGAGAAAGAAGGCTGCCGTCTTGCCCGACGCCAGCAGTTCACTCGCCTGCTGTTGGATCTCGGGGCCGTAGCCCTTGAGATAGCGTAGATCAGCCACTGGGCCTCTCTCCTGTTGCTGTCCCACAAAGGGTCAGACCTGCGTGTCAGTCGGGCTCGCGCCGCTAACGCTCCACCAGAGACAGGAAAACCCGCCGAAGCGGGTTTTCCTGTCATGACACTGAGCCGGTGGGGGCGAGATGCCCCTCCCCTGCCAGGCCTGTCGAGCTGACGACCTTACAGGCCGGCAGCAGCCTTGAGGCCAGCGGCACGGTCGGTCTTTTCCCACGGGAAGGCGGTGAAGGTTTCGGTCTTCTTCTCGCCGGTCACGTCGGTCCAGCTGTAGCTGTGCTCGAACGGCTCACGACCGAAGTGGCCGTAGGCAGCGGTCAGCTGATACATCGGGTGCGCCAGATCCAGCATGGTGGTGATGGCATACGGACGCAGGTCGAAGTGCTCGCGCACCAGCTCGACGATCTTGGCATCGCTGATCTTGCCGGTGCCGAAGGTGTTGATCGAGACGGAAGTCGGCTCGGCGACACCGATGGCGTAGGAGACCTGGATCTCGCACTTGTCGGCCAGACCGCTGGCGACGACGTTCTTGGCCACGTAACGACCGGCATAGGCGGCGCTGCGATCGACCTTGGACGGGTCCTTGCCGGAGAAGGCACCACCACCGTGACGGGCCATGCCGCCGTAGGTGTCGACGATGATCTTGCGGCCCGTCAGACCACAGTCACCCACCGGGCCACCGATGACGAAGTTGCCGGTCGGGTTGATGTGGTATTCGGTGGTCTCGGACAGCCACTCGGCCGGCAGGACCTGCTCGATGATCTCGCGCTTGACCATCGCGCGCAGGTCTTCCTGGGACACTTCCGGGTCATGCTGGGTGGACAGCACGACGGCTTCGACGGCGACCGGCTTGCCGGCTTCGTCGTAGCGGAAGGTGACCTGACTCTTCGCATCCGGACGCAGCCACGGCAGCATGCCGTTCTTGCGCAGTTCCGCCTGACGCTCCACCAGACGGTGAGCGTAGTGGATCGGCGCCGGCATGAAGGAGTCGGTCTCGTTGGTGGCATAGCCGAACATCAGGCCCTGGTCGCCCGCGCCCTGATCTTCCGGCTTGGTGCGATCGACGCCCTGGGCGATATCGACGCTCTGCTTGCCGATCAGGTTCAGGACACCACAGGTCTCGCCGTCGAAACCGACATCGGAAGAGGTGTAGCCGATATCCGTGATGACACGACGTACCAGCTCCTCGAGATCGACCCACGCGCTGGTGGAGATCTCACCGGCCACGATGGCCACGCCTGTCTTGACGAGCGTTTCGCACGCCACGCGTGCCTGCTTGTCGCGCGCGATGATGGCATCGAGCACGGCATCGGAAATCTGGTCGGCAATCTTGTCCGGGTGCCCTTCGGACACGGACTCGGATGTGAAGAGTGAGTATTCGCTCATTGGTCCTCGACCCTCTTTTCGGATGCGGGGATGATTCGGCCACTGACGGCAGATGGCTGCTTGAGACCGAGTAGAAACACGCTTGCGGCGCACGTTGAGGACTGACACAGACGGCCCGGCCTCGGGGGGGCGAGTTTACACGCCACTTATGTGAGTGCCTAGCGCCATGCGGACTGCACGACGGCCGTTTCGAGACCTTTTTGCCACAAGAAGGACACCAACCGGCATAAGTCAGCAAGACGCATGGACGGCTGCGGGGCCCGGATGCGATTTGCCGCGCCCCGTCATCTCGGTGACAATACTGGCCCGGAGATCGCGTACGGGCGAAGCTTCGTACGCACAAGGTTCACGCGACGCACTGTCCTTTCCGGCGCGCTGCGCACCACAGGCAGAACGCCGTGATTCATTGCCACACTCTTGACGCCCCGCAGGCGAGGAGCTATTGCATGCCTTCCCGTTTTGACCTGGCCAACGCCATCCGTGCACTTTCCATGGACGCCGTTCAGAAGGCCAAGTCTGGCCACCCCGGCGCCCCCATGGGCATGGCCGACATCGCTGAAGTGCTCTGGAACGACCACCTCAAGCACAACCCGGCCAACCCGAACTGGGCCGACCGTGACCGCTTCGTGCTGTCCAACGGCCACGGCTCCATGCTGCTCTACTCCCTGCTGCACCTCACGGGCTACCAGCTGAGCCTTGAAGATCTGCAGAACTTCCGCCAACTGCATTCCAAGACCGCCGGTCACCCGGAATACGGTTATGCGCCGGGTATCGAGACCACCACCGGCCCGCTGGGCCAGGGGCTGGCCAATGCCGTGGGCATGGCGATCGCCGAGAAGACACTGGCGGCGCAGTTCAACCGTCCGGGCCACACCGTCGTCGACCACACCACCTGGTGCTTCCTGGGCGACGGCTGCCTGATGGAAGGCATCTCCCATGAGGTCGGCTCGCTGGCCGGCACCCTGGGTCTGGGCAAGCTGATCGCCCTGTATGACGACAACGGCATCTCCATCGATGGGGAAGTCGAAGGCTGGTTCACCGATGACACCGCCAAGCGCTTCGAAGCCTATGGCTGGCACGTCGTGGCCAACGTCGACGGCCACAAGCCGGAAGAGATCAACGCCGCCATCGCCCTGGCCAAGAGCCACGACGACAAGCCGAGCCTGATCATCTGCAAGACCGTCATCGGCTTCGGCTCCCCGAACAAGGAAGGCACCGAGTCCTGCCACGGCGCTCCGCTGGGTGACGACGAAGTCGCGGCGACCCGCGAGAAGCTGGGCTGGACCCACGCACCCTTCCACATCCCGGAAGACATCTATCAGGGCTGGGATGCCAGCGAGCGCGGCGCCAAGCTCGAGAGTGACTGGGATGCGCGCTTCGCCCGTTACGCCGACGCGCACCCGGAACTGGCCGCCGAGTTCACCCGTCGTCTGGAAGGCAAGCTGCCGCACGCCCTGAGCAGCGAGAAGATGATCGAGGACGCTCAGGCCGCCGGCGACAGCCCGGCATCGCGCAAGGCCTCCTTCGAGTGCCTGAACCAGCTCGGCCCGCAGCTGCCGGAACTGCTCGGCGGCAGCGCCGACCTCGCCCCGTCCAACCTGACCTTCTGGAAGGGCGCCCAGGCGATCACCCGCGAAGACTTCAGCGGCAACTACCTGCACTACGGTGTGCGTGAGTTCGGCATGGGTGCGATCATGAACGGCGCCGGTCTGCACGGCGGCTTCATCCCGTACGGCGCGACCTTCCTGATCTTCATGGAGTACATGCGCAACGCCGTTCGCATGGCCGCCCTGATGGGTCAGCAGGCCGTCTACGTCTTCACCCACGACTCCATCGGTCTGGGCGAAGATGGCCCGACGCACCAGCCGATCGAGCAGCTGACCAGCCTGCGCACCACGCCGAACCTGTCCACCTGGCGTCCGGCGGATGCCGTGGAGACCGCAGCCGCCTGGGATGCGGCCATCAAGCGTCACTCCGGCCCGACCGCGCTGATCCTGTCGCGTCAGAACCTGCCGCACCAGAACCGCGACAAGGCCCAGCTGGCCAACATCAGCCGTGGCGGTTACGTGCTGAAGGACGCCGCCAACGGCCAGCCGGAACTGATCCTGATCGCCACCGGCTCCGAAGTCGGTCTGGCGATGGATGCCGCCGCCGAGCTGGAAGCCGCCGGTCGCGCCGTGCGTGTCGTGTCCATGCCGGCCACCGACCTGTTCGATGCCCAGGACGCGGAATACCGCGAATCCGTGCTGCCGTCCTCCGTCACCGCGCGCGTGGCGATCGAAGCCGGGCATCGTGACTACTGGTTCAAGTATGTCGGCCTGAACGGCGACATCATCGGCATGGAGACCTTCGGGGAATCCGCGCCGGCTGGCGACCTGTTCAAGCACTTCGGCTTCACGGTCGAGAACGTGGTCGAACGCGCCAACACGCTGCTGGGCTGATCACCGCCTGACTCACCCCGTCGATGACGGAGTGAGACGCAGATCGACGCCGCCGCCTCCCGCTGGGAGCGGCGGCGTTTTCGTCTGTGCGACACTCGAGAAGCCCTCCACCGTCACCGGCTGTCGCCTGTAGTCGACGCACTCCATGTCACTCACAGCTTGATGACACGATTCATCCTGCATGAACGGTCATTCTCCGGCGATCCAGCCCTCGACAGACAGCGTGGATGGCGACTACACAACCCCTCCAGTTGGGTAGTGTGACTACGTGTTCTTAGACGAAAAAAACCAGAAATCAGGCGCTTGCGCGCCTTTCGCTCCCTCCGCCCAGCAAAGCGATGCGCTACCATGGACCCCCTGAAAAACACTCGGAACGAGACCTCATTGAGCCATCAGTCCCCTCTGCCCACCTCCGACGCCTCCCAGGAGGCCAGCATGCGTCTTCGCCAGGGGAACGCCCCCTTGCGAGTGGCCATCAATGGCTACGGACGCATCGGTCAGTGTGTGCTGAGAGCGCTGGTGGAACGTGAAGCACGTGGCGAGACGCTGCCACTGGAAGTGGTGGCGATCAACGAGCTGTCAGACCTGGACACCATCACCTATCTGACACGCTACGACACCACCCATGGCCGCTTCCCCGGCACGGTGGAGCAGCGCGACGGCCAGCTGGTCGTCAACGGCCATGCGATCAGCATCCTGTCCGAGGCCAATCCAGACTGCCTGCCCTGGCGGGCACTGGGGATTGACCTGGTCCTGGAGTGCTCAGGCAGCTTCAAGGACCGCGCCACCGCCGAGCGCCATCTATCGGCAGGCGCGGGACGGCTGCTGTTCTCCCAGCCCGGCGATACCGACGCCGATGTCGATGCCACCATCGTGTGCGGCATCAACCAGTCGGCGCTGGCCCCCGCCGGGACAGGGCAGGACGCTGGCGGCATGCGCATCGTCTCGGCGGCGTCGTGTACGACCAATTGCCTGATCCCGATCCTCACGGTGCTGGAGCAGGCCTTCGGGCTGGAGCGTGGCGTCACCACCACGGTGCATTCGGCGATGAACGACCAGCCGGTGATCGACGCCTACCACCAGACGGACCTGCGCCTGACGCGCTCCGCAATGAGTTCGATCGTGCCGGTGGATACGGGGCTGGCCAAGGGCATCAACCGCCTGATGCCGCATCTGGAAGGACGCTTCGAGTGTCTGCACCTGCGGGTGCCGACCATCAACGTGTCCTGCATGGACATGTCCATCGAGGTGAAGCGCGACGTGAGCGCGGACGAGGTCAATGACCTGCTGCGCGAAGCCTGCGCACGACGCCTGCAGGGCCTGATGGGGTTGAGCGAGGAGCCGACGGCGTCCATCGACTTCAACCACGATCCGCGCTCGGGTATCGTGGATGCGACCCAGACCCGTGTTGCCGGCGGCCGGCTGATCAAGATGCTGTGCTGGTTCGACAACGAATGGGGCTTTGCCAATCGCATGCTGGACGTCGCCACCCATTGGCACGCCTGCGAGATGACAACGCCTCTGGCGACGGGAGCTCTCTCCACCGATTCACGACCAAGGAACCCGTCATGAACGTGCAAACGATGACCGCCCTCGACCTGTCAGGCAAACGCGTGCTGATCCGCGAAGATCTCAACGTGCCGGTTCGCAATGGTCAGGTGACCAGCGACGCGCGTATCCGCGCCAGCCTGCCGACCATCACGGCGGCCCGCGATGCGGGAGCGCGCGTCATGCTGATGAGCCATCTGGGCCGTCCCACCGAAGGGCAGCCGGAAGAGCAGTTCTCTCTGGCACCGGTCGCGGCACACCTGGGCGAGCTGCTGGGCAGCCCGGTGCGTCTGATCACCGACTATCTCGATACGGCACCGGACGTCGCCGAGGGCGAGGTCGTACTGCTGGAAAACGTGCGCTTCAATGCCGGCGAGAAGAAGGACGATGAAGCGCTGTCTCGCGCCTACGCCGCCCTGTGCGACATCTACGTGATGGACGCCTTCGGCACTGCGCACCGCGCCCAGGCCTCCACCCATGGCGTGGCACGCTTCGCCCCGGACGCCTGCGCCGGCCCGCTGCTGGCTGCCGAGCTGGAAGCCCTCGAGAAGGCACTCGCCGCGCCGCGCGCGCCGATGGTCGCCATCGTCGGCGGCTCCAAGGTCTCCACCAAGCTGGACGTGCTCAAGGCGCTGTCCGACAAGTGCCATCAGCTGATCGTCGGTGGCGGCATCGCCAACACCTTCATCGCCGCCGCCGGTTACAACGTCGGCAAGTCGCTCTACGAGGCTGACCTGCTGGAGACCGCTCGCGCGCTGATGGACAAGGTCGAGATCCCGCTGCCCACCGACGTCGTCGTGGCCACCGAGTTCTCCGACAAGGCCGAGGCCATCGTGCGTGACGTTGCCGACGTGCGTGATGACGAGATGATTCTGGATATCGGCCCGGACACCGCCTCCCGCTTCGGGGCGCTGCTCAAGGATGCCGGCACCATTCTGTGGAACGGCCCGGTGGGCGTGTTCGAGATCGACCAGTTCGCCAACGGTACCGAGAAGCTGGCCATGGCCATCGCCGAGAGCGACGCCTTCTCCATCGCTGGCGGCGGGGACACCCTGGCGGCCATCGACAAATACGCTGTCGAGTCCCGCGTGTCCTACATTTCTACCGGTGGCGGTGCCTTCCTCGAGTACGTGGAAGGCAAGACGCTACCGGCCGTGGCGGCATTGGAAGCCGCTGCAAGCTGACCCGGGCTGCGCTCGAATGGCGCAGCGACAAGGTCCTCATCGACTGTCCCGGTACCCTGAGCCAGCCACATGCCCGGGGTACCCGGTAACTGGGTCACGGTAACAGGGCCATCCTCTGCCTGCGGCACAGGGTGGCCAGACGCTACTCCCTTTTCCATTCCCCAAGAAGACAGGTGATGTCATGGCATTGATCAGCATGCGCCAGATGTTGGACCACGCAGCCGAGTACGGATACGGCATTCCCGCGTTCAACGTCAACAACCTCGAGCAGATGCGCGCCATCATGGAAGCCGCCGACCACACCGACTCTCCGGTGATCGTCCAGGCCTCTGCAGGCGCTCGCAAATACGCCGGCGCGCCGTTCCTTCGCCACCTGATTCTGGCCGCGATCGAGGAATTCCCGCATATCCCGGTGGTCATGCACCAGGATCACGGCACCTCGCCAGCCGTCTGCCAGCGCTCCATCCAGCTGGGCTTCAGCTCGGTGATGATGGACGGTTCGCTGGGGGAAGATGGCAAGACCCCGACAAGCTACGAATACAACGTCGATGTGACCCGTCGCACCGTCGAGATGGCGCATGCCTGTGGCGTGTCCGTCGAAGGCGAACTGGGTTGCCTCGGCTCGCTGGAAACCGGCATGGCCGGTGAAGAAGATGGCATCGGTGCCGAAGGCAAGCTGGATCACGACCAGATGCTGACCGACCCCGAAGAAGCCGCCGACTTCGTCAAGAAGACCCACGTCGATGCCCTGGCCATCGCCATCGGCACCTCCCACGGCGCCTACAAGTTCACCAAGCCGCCGACGGGTGACACCCTGTCCATCCAGCGCATCAAGGAAATCCACGCCCGCATCCCCGAGACTCACCTGGTGATGCACGGCTCTTCCTCCGTGCCGCAGGACTGGCTGGAAATCATCAACGAATACGGTGGCAAGATTCCGGAAACCTACGGGGTTCCGGTCGACGAGATCGTCGAAGGCATCAAGCACGGTGTGCGCAAGATCAACGTCGATACCGACCTGCGCCTCGCCTCCACCGGCTCCATCCGTCGTTTCATGGCCCAGAACCCGTCTGAATTCGACCCGCGCAAGTACCTGAAGGAATCCGTGAAGGCGATGCGCGACATCTGCATCGCACGCTACGAAGCCTTCGGTGCTGCCGGCCACGGCAGCAAGATCGACCCGATCAACCTCGAAGCGATGTTCGAGCGTTACCACCGTGGCGAGCTGGACCCGAAGATCAACTGATCTGACGGCCATGCGCACGACGGCATGAACGAAAGGCGGCCCGCAGGGGCCGCCTTTTTTTGACGCATCAGGGTGCCGCTGCCGACGCGCACGGGTATCCTTTCCTCAGACACCGCCGACAACGCATCATTTTTCTGGTACCGCAGGAGACATCATGGCCTCGCTCAAGGATCAACTTTCCGGGCTTGTCTATTCCACTGAACACGGCGCCACCTGCCCCGAATGCCGCCGCGCCGAAGCCGACTGCGAGTGCGCGGACCTCGCCGAGCGCGAACGGCTCGACAGCCTCGATGGCGTGGTGCGTATCCGCCGCGAGACCAGCGGCCGCAAGGGCAAGGGCGTGACCACCGTGAGCGGGATTCCGCTGGCGGAGAAGGAACTCAAGGCGCTTGCCAAGACTCTCAAGCAGCGGTGTGGCACCGGCGGCAGCCTCAAGGACGGTATCGTGGAGATCCAGGGCGATCACCGCGAGACGCTCAAGACCGAGCTGACGCGACGCGGCTATACCGTCAAGCTGGCCGGCGGCTGAACCTGCACGCCCCGGCATCCGTCTCATCAGACATCTCGGTTGGCGGCGTATCGCCGACCGCACAAGGGACCTCCATGCTGAAACTCTCCATGCCTCATCTTTCCCGCTCTCTGGCCATCGGCGCACTGCTGCTCGGCACGCTGGGGCTGGCGGGCTGCATGACCGGCCCTGACTTCGCTCAGCTGGAGGCACGCGTGGTGCCACAGCAGGCCTTCCAGGCACCGGGTGATGCGCTGCTGGAGGTCCGCCTGGTGGATATCTCCAGAGCCGATGCACCGGCCAACCTGATCGCCAGCACCCGCTTCGGCGGTCTGCGCCAGGGGCCTTTCCCGGTCAGCCTGCAATATGATCGCAATGCCATCGAGGATGGCCATCGCTATGCACTGCAGGCCGACGTGCGCAGTGACGGCAAGCTGTACTGGATCAATGACAGTGTGGTGCCGGTACTGGACACTACCCACAACGCAGCGCAGGGTGAGGTCGAGGTGCCGATCGTGCCGCTGCCACGTGCGCTGGGCCACTGAATACGCTCCCCTCTCCTGTAGATAGGACATCCCGATGGATTGGCTGGAATACCTGTTACCTGTCTTCTTTCTCACCCCGCTGGGCGCCATCGCGCTGGTGGTGCTGGGCATGCGCGGCCTGCATGAGCGCCGCATCCAGTCACCCCTGACCCGCCGCCAGCTGCGCGAGCCGGGCCAGAGCCTGCGAGACCGCCTCGATGACGCCTTCCAGTCATTGTTTCTCGATGGCGCACTGGGACCGCTCATCACACTGAGCCCGCTGATCTATGGCATGGGACGCATGGTGTTCGGCGAAGAGCAGAACTGGCTGGAGTGGGCGGGCTATGGACTGGCCTGCGCGCTGTTCGTGCTGATCTTCGCGCTGCGCCTCACCCGCCACTTCCAGCGCATCCGCAAGTTGAAGCTGGGGCTGGCCTGCGAGCTGTCCATCGGCCAGGAGCTGGATCAGCTCATTCGCCCGGAGCAGTTGAGCAGCGTGGTCTATCATGACGTCCCCGCCGACGGCTTCCATATCGACCATCTGGTGCTCACGCCGCTCGGTGCCTATGCCATCCGCACCAAGGCGCGCTCGCGTCCGCTGGATGCTCTGGGAGCGATCAAGAACGAGGTCAAGCTGGAGGATGGGCGCCTGCACTTCCCCGGCGGGCGCGAGCGCAAGCCGCTGCGCGAGACACGCGTCGCGCGTGACTGGACTGCCGCCTGGCTCAAGCGCGAGTGTGGTGTCGAGGTACCGGTACACGGCATTCTGGCGCTGCCGGGCTGGCAGATCATCCGGCGTGGTGAACAGCGCAAGGGCGACCCGGACGTCGTCAATGGCGAAGGGCTGGCCGAGTGGCTCAGCACCCATTGCATGACCCCGGAGGATGGCTGCCCGGCGCTGGATGAGGCACTCAAGCAGCGCATCAACGAGGCGATTCTGCTGCGGGTACAGGCCGAACGCATGGAAACGCCCTAGGCCAGCGACTGGCGGTCTCCCATCCGCCCGTCACAAGGACTTGCCAAGCGGGCCGGCGCGACGTTAAATACGCGCCGGTCCAGCCCTGGCTCCTTGATCGCGCCATCGCAATGATGGCGCTTCTGGCGACATATCCCCCATGAAACTCATCACCTTCGACGCATTTCGCACCCTCGGTATCGCCGGCGTTCGCTACATCAAGCCGGAACGCATGCTGGATCACCTCGACGAGATCCGCGCCGCTGACATCCTGCTGTTTCCCGAATACTGGCAGATCACCACCCTGGTCTACGGCCTGGGAAAACGCATCTTCCCGAGCCTGCCCAGCTACGCCATCGGCCACGACAAGGTCGAGCAGACGCGCGTCTTTCAGGCCATCTGCCCGGACAATGTGCCGCCCACCGAGATTCGGGGTGCCAGCCGTCAGGCAATCGACGACATCGAGGCACGCTTCGGCTATCCGCTGATCGTCAAGGAAGTGAAGAGCTCCATGGGGGCCGGGGTGAAGCTGATCCAGTCACGTGGCGAGCTGGAAGCCCACGCAGCCGAGCACCCGGTGCTGTATGCCCAGCCGCGGCTTGATATCGATCGTGACCTGCGCATCGTGGTGGTCGGTGGCGAAGTCATCACTGCCTACTGGCGCGTCACGCCGCTGGGCGGCTATCGCTCCAATGTCAGTCAGGGCGGCGAGACGGCCTATGACAACATCCCGGCGCCCGCCATCGAGCTGGCGCTGCAGCTGGCCGAGGCGCTGAGTGTCGACCACGCCGGCTTCGATATCGCGATGGTCGATGGCCATCCGATGGTCTTCGAGTTCAATCGTCTGTTCGGCAACCAGGGCATTCAGGACAGTTCACGGCGTATCGGTGCCGCCATCAGTCGCTATCTGGCCCTCGACAATGACGACAAGGACCCGACGCCGCCGGTGCTGACACCGCGCCGCTCCCGCAGCGAGACACTGCAGGAAACCGCCTGAGTCATCGCCCCTGAGACTCACCAGCCCATCATCCAGACGATAGAAAGCCGCCCCTCGGGGCGGCTTTCTATCGTCGGCGGCCTGATCCTTCAGGCCGGCCGGATCACAGTCGGGAAGGACGGCTGTGCGGGTCGCCTTCGACATGATCCTTGGGCGTGTCCTGCTGCGGCTTGCCCGCCGCAGGCACGTCCTCGTCCGGAATCTCCCAGGTGCCCTCTTCCGTCCAGGGGTCGTCTTCCGGGAATTCCTCGATATTGATCTCCTTGACCGTGTAATCCGGCTGATAGCGCAGGTCATAGTGCGCGGCGCGCACGATGGAGATGCACAGCAGCAACGCCACCGCCAGCAACGGCACGCCACCGATGATCGAGGCCGTCTGCAGGGTTTCCAGCCCGCCGACGAACATCAGTACGATCGGCATGAACGACAGCGCGAAGGCCCAGAAGAGACGGTTCCAGCGCATCGGCTCCTCATCCACTTCCTTCTGGACCACGGCCGCCAGGATGTAGGAGATGGAGTCGAAGGTGGTGGCCGTGAAGATCAGTGCCAGCAGCGTGAAGGCAAAGATCACCACATAGTCCAGCGGCAGGGTATGCAGCATGGCGAAGATGGCAGCGGTCGGGCTCTGCTCGTTGAGTATGGTCACCACGTCCAGCTCACCTGACAGCTGCAGGTACAGGCCGTAGTTGCCCATCACCATGAAGAACAGGAAGCAGCCCATGGTGCCGAAGAACATCGAGCCCGCCACCATCGCGCGAATGGTGCGACCCCGCGAGATGCGCGCGATGAACAGCCCCACGCTGGGCGCGAACACCAGCCACCAGGCCCAGTAGAAGATGGTCCAGTCCTGCGGGAAGTGGGTGTTCTCGAAGCCCTTGAACTCGGCGAACGGCTCAAGCCAGGTCGCCATGTGGATCAGATTGCTCATCACGCGCCCCAGCGCGTCCAGACCGGTATTGGCCATGAACAGGGTCGGACCTGCGATGAAGATGAACAGCAGCAACCCGACCGCCAGCCAGAAGTTGATATCCGACAGCAGCTTGATGCCCTTCTTAAGCCCCACGTAGGCGCTGTAGCCGAACAGCGCGGTACACACCAGCAGCACGACGACCTGGGTCATCAGCGACTTGGGTACGCCGAACAGCTCATGCACCCCCTCGTTGATCATCGGAGCTGCCAGACCGAGCGTGGTCGCCCCGCCACCCAGCATGCCGAAGACGAAGCTGATGTCGACCAGCTTGCCCAGCCAGCCACGCGCCAGCTTTTCGCCGAGCACCGGCATCAGCGCCTCGGAAATCTTCAGGACACTGTGGTGACGCACGTAGTAGAAGTAGGCGATCGGCACGGCGGGAATCAGATAGATCGCCCATGCCAGCGGCCCCCAGTGGAAGATACCGTAGGCGGCGGCCCATTCCGCGGCCTCCGGTGTCTGACCTTCCACGTGGAACGGCGGCGACTGGTAGTAGTAGACCCACTCGATCATCGACCAGTAGAGGATGGAGGCCCCGATACCGGCGCAGAACAGCATGGCCGCCCACGACACGATCGAGAACTCGGGCTTCTCTTCGGCGTCGCCCAGCTTGATCTGCCCGATATCACTGAAGATGATGTAGATCATGAAGCCACCGGCTCCGACACCCAGCATCAGGTAGAGCACACCCAGCTTGCTGGTGACGAAATTCTTGGCCGCCGATACCCACATCGCACCCTGCTCGGGGAAGATGACCAATGGCAACGTCACTGCCAGCAGCAGAAAGATCGAGCCGAAGAAGGTCGGCTTGTCGATCATGTCGAAGGCCTTCTCTGGCTTGTTCTCCGCGTTGGCAGCGGTTCCTCCGGGGGTTTTCTTGCTCATAAATAAGCCTCGTTTATCGTTATTGCCCTGCATGATAATAGCTTATCATGAATGAAAAGTGACCTGCGCGTTCACACTTCGTACAAAGCTAGTACAACAACTCGATAGGCTACGTAAAGAAAATTTACCGCTTGTCAGCGCAAGGACGTCACGCGAGACAGCAGCCGGCCAGGATCACGTCGACGGAGACATCGAGGAAAAAGGAAAAGAGGGACGGAGGGAAAGCGGGAAAGAGGAGTTGCCTGAACAGATGGGGCGCGTGACCGGCAGGAGGCCGGCAAGGCAACGCGGAGATGACACGGCAGACCACGACTGCCCGGCACGGCTTGCCGGACAGTCGTCATGCTCGAGCGGATGGCTCAGTCGCCGCGCAAGCGGCCACCCATCTCCTGAGCGAGGTCCACGGCGAAGTGATCGGTCATGCCGCCGATGAAATCGAGCATGCGCCGGTAACTGCGGTAGAGATCCCAGTCACGCGTCGGGGTGTTCTCGCCGATCAGCGCCAGCACGCGCTGATGCTTGAAGCTGGAGCGCCCCGTGGTGTGCAGCTCATGGGCAGCCCCGATGAAGGCTTCGAGCAGGATGCCCAGCGTGGTGTAGGCGCCGATTTCCAGCTTGGCCTTGCGCTCGTTGCGAAAGATCTTCTGGCGCGCCAGATTCTTGGCTTCCCGCACGCCCCAGCCGAGATCGGGATGACACAGATCCAGCAGGTCCTCACTGAGGGTGCCCGCCAGCAATTCCGCCTCATGCTGCACGAAGGCCTGGGCCACGTCATTGACCGCCCGCTCCATCGCCGCGCCCCTGAGGGCCGCCACCTTGCGCCGCTGTGACGTGCCACGCGCGACCATGTCGTCATACTCCCGCGGCGCGCCACCACTGATGCCGGTCAGAATCTCGTAGACCTCCTCGAACTGCAGTATGCCCATCTCGAGACCATCCTCGAGATCGAGCAGCGCATAGCAGATGTCATCGGCAGCCTCGACCAGCCACGCCAACGGGTGGCGACACCAGCGGCCATCGTCACGCGCCAGCAGCCCGCAGCGCTCGGCCACCTGATCCAGCAGTTCACGCTCACTCTGGTAGCAACCGAACTTGCCGCCTGCCGTGGCGTGCTTCACCGTCCAGGGATACTTGAGCAGGGTGCCCAACGTCGCCGCCGTCAGGCGCATGCCGCCATGAAACTGGTTGTATTCGATCTGGGTGACGATACGAAAGCCCTGGGCGTTGCCTTCATAGGTCAGCAGGTCTTCGCGCTCGGCCTCGCTCAAGCCTGACAGACGCCCGTGGTCACTGGCGGCCTCTGCGGCAAACCAGTCACGGATGGCATATTCTCCGGCATGCCCGAAGGGTGGGTTGCCGATGTCATGTCCCAGACAGCCGGTCTGGACGATGACGCCGAGGTCGGCGGGCGTGACCCACTCGGGCAGATGGTCCTTCAACTTCTCGCCGACCATCATGCCCAGCGAACGCCCGACGCAGCCGACCTCCAGGGAGTGGGTCAGACGCGTGTGGATGTGGTCGTTGTCGGTCAGTGGGTGCACCTGGGTCTTGCGACCCAGCCGTCGGAAGGAGCCCGCGAACACGATCCGGTCGTGATCCTTGTGGAAGGGCGTACGGCCCATCTCACGCGATACGGTGCCCGGTGCGTCATGCAGGCGACTCGGCTCCAGCAGTCGTTCCCAGTTCATTGATGACATCAGGCAACTCCTTGGCAGGCGCCCGAGAAACGACGCCGGCGAGCAGACAACGGTGAATGACGGGCAGAAAAAAAGAGAACAGGGATTGTGGCACCCTGTTCTCTTTCTCTCCAGACCGCTGGGCGGTTCTCCTGTCCGCCCAGACGGTTTCTCTACCCGCTCAGGTGGTTCATCACCCGCTCAGTCTGAGAAGGGCGCTCGGGACTGTCTGGCGCCGGGGCGACTCAATCCTCGGCCAGTGCCGGCAACAGCACCTTGAGCTTGCGCGTCAGCGTGTTGCGTCCCCAGCCCAGCAACTCGGCGGCTTCGCCCTTGCGACCGCCGGTATGCTTGAGCGCCGTCTCGATCAGGATGCGCTCGAAGTCGGGCACCGCCTCTTCCAGCAGATGGGTATGACCGGCGGCGAGTGCGCGGTCCGCCCATTCACGGAAGGCACCACGCCAGTCCCCGGACGCGGCCTCGGTGCCACTGACGTCACGCAGTTCCGGCGGCAGATCCTCGACCATCACCTCGCGGCCCGAGGCCATCACCGTCAGCCAGCGACAGGTGTTCTCCAGCTGGCGCACGTTGCCCGGCCAGTCGAAGCGCGTGAGGTGCTTCTCGGCCGCCTCGGTGAGCACCTTGGGGTCCGTGGCCAGCTCGCGTGCGGCTTCGGCGAGGAAGTGCTGCATCAGGCGCGGGATATCCTCACGGCGCTCTGACAGCCGTGGCAGGTGGACGCGAATCACGTTGAGGCGGTGGAAGAGATCCTCGCGGAAACGACCATCCTCCACCAACGCCTCCAGGTGCTGGTGGGTCGCGGCGATGATACGCACATCCACCTTGACCGGCGTGATGCCCCCCACGCGGTAGAACTCGCCATCCGCCAGCACCCGCAACAGACGTGTCTGGGTTTCCGCCGGCATGTCGCCGATCTCGTCCAGGAACAGGGTGCCACCATCGGCCTGCTCGAAGCGTCCGCGACGCAGAGCGGTGGCACCGGTGAAGGCGCCCTTCTCGTGGCCGAAGAGCTCTGACTCCATCAGGTCCTTGGGGATCGCCGCCATGTTCAACGCGATGAACGGCTTGGCCTTGCGGGGCGAATGCTGATGCAGCGCCTGGGCGACACGCTCCTTGCCGGTCCCGGATTCGCCGTTGATCAGTACGGTGATGTGCGACTGGGACAGGCGACCGATGGCCCGAAAGACCTCCTGCATCGCTGGCGCTTCCCCGATGATCTCCTTGGTCAATCCTTCCGGCACCACCGCGGGGGCCTTGGATTCCCGCGCGTGCGCCACGGCGCGCCGCACCAGCGCCAGCGCCTCATCGACATCGAAGGGCTTGGGCAGATACTCGAAGGCACCGCCCTGATAGGAGGCCACGGCACTGTCGAGGTCGGAATGGGCCGTCATCACGATCACCGGCAGGTCCGGATAACGCTCGCGGACTCGTGCCATCAGATCGAGGCCATCGATACCGGGCATGCGGATGTCGGTGATCAGCACATCCGGGCACTGTCGCATGATGCTGGCTTCTGCCTGATCCGGGCGCTCGAAGCTTTCCACCTCGAGGTCAGGCTGGGCCAGAGCGCGCTCCAGTACCCAGCGGATGGCGCGGTCATCATCGACGATACAGACGCGTGCAGTCTCGCTCATGAGGGATCTCCAGAAGTGCCGGCAAGCGGGATTAATAGTCGGAATTCGGTATGGCCGGGGCGCGAGTCACACTCGATCAACCCCTGATGCTGGTGCAGGATGCCCTGGGCGATGGAAAGCCCGAGCCCTGAGCCTTCGGCGCGCCCCGAGACCATCGGGTAGAACAGCGTCTCGCGCAGCGCCTCGGGAATGCCCGGGCCGTTGTCGCTGATCGCCAGCTCACAGACCAGACGATGGCGCTCATGACCCAGCGTGAACTGCCGCCGGGCCCGCGTGCGCAGGGTGATCTCCCACGGCGCCTCATTGCCATCGGCTGATTCGGGCTGCGGCTGCTCGTTGAGGGCCTGGGTCGCGTTGCGCGCGATGTTGAGCACCGCCTGGATCAACTGGCCTTCATCGCCGATGACTTCAGGAAGGCTCGGATCATAGTCGGCCGTCAGCTTGATGTGATGCCCTTCCGCCGCCAGCAGGGAGCGCACCCGCTCGGTCACCGAGTGGATATTGACCGGCGACTGCAGCGGTGGCCGATTCGGCCCCAGCATGCGATCGACCAGATCGCGCAGGCGATCCACCTCCTCGATGATGATGCGCGTGAACTCCACCATCTGCGGTTCCGGCAGATCGCGCTCCAGCAACTGGGCCGCGCCCCGGATACCGCCAAGCGGGTTCTTCACTTCATGCGCCAGCCCGCGTGTCAGCACCTTGACGGCTTCCTGCCGAGCGATCAGCGCCTCCTCGCGAGAGATCTGCATCAGACGATCACGCGGCTCGATTTCCACCAGCAGCTCATTGGCGCTGACCGGGGTCGCGGTGAAGTCCACCGTCAGCGGCTCGTTGGCCGCATTGACGATCTCGGCCTCACGCTGGGTATAGGGATGCTGTTCTTCCAGCGCCTTGCGCAGCACCTTGATGGGCTCTTCATCCAGCCCGGTCAGATGTTCAGGGGAGCTGCCCTTGACGCGCACCAGGCTGACCGCCAATAGCGTCTCGGCCGCCGGGTTCAGCCATACCACGCGCAGCTGTGCATCCAGCACCACCACGGCAGTATTCAGGTGTTCGAGCAGTCGTTGATGCATGCCTTTATCCGCCATTCGCAGTACGTCTCCCTGTTCTGCAATAACCGCGCCAGTCTGGTGCAAATGCCGCGTGCATGGCACCCGCGCCGATGCACCTCTTTCGGGCGTCGATTTGAAGCACCATTATGGTGCACCAAAGGTTCGCACTGCCAACCCGATGCAGCAGACCTGCTCATCAGCGGGCGTGCTGCTGCATCGCGGGCGATACCGCTGCCAGACCTGGCGGCAAAAAAAGGCCACCCGAAGGTGGCCTGATGACCTGGCGCGCGAGTCACGTGTCGTTCGCAAGCCAGGAGGACTGTCACCCCCGCCTCTCAGCCACCCCCGGCATTGGCCGGGTTGTTGGGATTGCGCGGGAGATTGACGCTGGCGCGTTGCACGTAGACCACACGGGGCTCGGTGGTCTGGCGCACTCGTCCGGAGGCATCCAGCAGCTCCGCCTGGATGACATGCTTGCCACGCTCGAGCCCCGGCACCATGAAGACACTGCTGTTCATGGCCGATTGCGACGGCGCGCCATCCACGGTCACGCGTACCTTGTGCTCGGGACGCAGCTGCGGCTCGATGGCCAGGCGCACCGCCAGGTTGCCGGCCTGCCCCGTGGGCAGCGTCTCTTCATTGCTCGGGCTCTGGATGAAGAAGCGGGTATAGCCACGGAAGCTGACATCCACGGCAGGCGCGGAGGGTCGGCTACGGGAAGCGGTCTCGGACGGGGAAGATGACACGCCACGCGAAGCAGGCGCGCGCGAGGGAGCAGACTCGGTGGAAGGCACCACACTCAGCGGCGTCAGCTTGACCTTGCTGCCGCCCGCCGGCTGATCACTGAACACCACGTTGCCGTTGGCATCCACGTGCCGGTAGACCTGAGCCGCCTCGAGCTCCGCCGAGACGCTGCCCAGGGCCAGCACCGCTGACAGGCAGAGGCCGAGCGTCGTCATGCCGGACAGGCGAGCCATCCGCCGCATTCCCTTGACCGGCAAGGACCTGCTGTCACCCACTGAACCGATGCCACGCGAAGAAGAAGTGAAGGGCCACATCCGGGAATTCCTGAAGAAGTCATGGGAAGCCAGAAGCGCGCATCCGCTCCTGCCAGTCGTGTCACTCACTCGGACGCTACCAGCGTGCCAGAAGTGACATATCCTGCTGCCAAGTTACAAAGCTTCCCGCGTTGATACCAGCCCTGCTTGTTGCGACGCGACTTTCCGCGACGGGTCGCGGGTCCTGGACAGCCGGGAGTCAGCTCTTGGAGCACATGTCTCAGAAACGAGAACAGGGCCATACCTGTCGGTATGACCCTGTGTGTCTCGCCTCACGCATGCCCCGCGCTCAGACTGCTCCGGGCG
Source organism: Cobetia marina (assembly GCF_001720485.1). GTDB lineage: Bacteria > Pseudomonadota > Gammaproteobacteria > Pseudomonadales > Halomonadaceae > Cobetia > Cobetia marina. Next base: position 71,618 of record NZ_CP017114.1, on the reverse strand, counting down.
GGGCCGTGAGCGACATGCGCCGTCGGTAGATCAGACGCTGTAGTACATGTCGAATTCGAGCGGGTGAGTCGCCATGCGCAGGCGCTGGATGTCTTCGCCCTTCAGCTCGAGGTAGGCATCGATCATGTCGTCGGTGAAGACGCCACCTTGGGTCAGGAACTCACGATCGCCGTCCAGCGCGGTCAGTGCCTGTTCGAGGCTCTCGGCCACGGTCGGGATGGACTTGGCTTCTTCGGCCGGCAGGTCGTAGAGGTTCTTGTCCATGGCATCGCCCGGGTGGATCTTGTTCTTGATGCCGTCGATACCGGCCATCAGCATCGCGGAGAACGCCAGGTACGGGTTGGCCGTCGGATCCGGGAAGCGAGCCTCGACACGCTTGCCTTTCGGGCTGGCGGTGTACGGGATACGGATGGAAGCGGAACGGTTGCGGGCAGAGTAGGCCAGCATGACCGGGGCTTCGAAGCCCGGCACCAGACGCTTGTAGGAGTTGGTGGACGCATTGGTGAAGGCGTTCAGCGCACGAGCGTGCTTGATGATGCCGCCAATGTAGTAGAGGGCCATTTCGGACAGACCCGCGTACTCGTCACCGGCGAACTGGTTGTCGCCATCCTTCCAGAAGGACTGGTGAACGTGCATGCCGGAACCGTTGTCACCGACCAGCGGCTTGGGCATGAAGGTCGCGGACTTGCCGTAAGCGTGCGCCACGTTGTGGATCACGTACTTGAGTTCCTGAACCTCATCGGCCTTCTTGACCAGGGTGTTGAACTTGACACCGATCTCGTTCTGGCCGGCGTTCGCCACTTCGTGGTGGTGAACTTCGACTTCCTGACCGATGGCTTCCAGGGTGTTGCACATGGCAGCACGGATATCGTGGAAGCTATCGATCGGCGGGACCGGGAAGTAGCCGCCCTTCAGACGCGGACGGTGACCCAGGTTGCCGCCTTCCGGCGTGGAATCGGTCGCCCATGCACCTTCTTCGGAAGAGATCTTGAACATCGCGCCGTTCATCTCGTTCTTCCAGTGCACTTCATCGAAGATGAAGAATTCCGGCTCCGGACCGAAGAAGGCAGTATCGCCCAGACCGGTGGACTTCAGATATTCCTCGGCACGCTTGGCGACGGAACGCGGGTCGCGCTCATAGCCCTGCATGGTGGCCGGCTCGATGACGTCACAGCGCAGCACCAGAGTGGTGTCTTCGGTGAACGGGTCAAGGAAGGCAGTGCCGTCGTCCGGCATCAGGATCATGTCGGACTCGTTGATGCCCTTCCAACCTTCGATAGAAGAACCATCGAACATCTGACCATTCTCGAAGAATTCTTCGTCAACCGTGCGCGCCGGGATGGAGACGTGCTGCTCCTTGCCCTTGGTGTCGGTGAAGCGCAGATCAACCCACTTGACTTCGTGTTCTTCAATCAGGGCAAGTGTCTTCTCAGCCATGGTAATTCTCCGATGGAGCCGGCGGCTCGGTTGCAGTTGGTGTCAGCGTTGTCTGTTCAGGTCTTTCGTTGTCTGTCTTTTTTCTCATGGTCAGCCAATGGATGCCAGCCATGAAGAGGATGACCTGATAATGCATCGAGCGTGCCAGAATGAAGCACACCAGAACATCAACAACAATAACTAACTGAAAACAATGAAGAAATACATGCACCCAAAGATGACATGCTGGATTTTGCAGCGAGAAACATGACCCCACAAGGTGCAGAAAAGAGGATTGCGCAGGCACGAATTATCATATTGGTGCATCAAAAAATGCCTTGGCACCAATATGGTGCATGATGAGCCATCAGGCCGATCTGACCGGTCACATCAGCCTCACGCTGGCCGCGTCAATTCGAGAGAACTCGCTGTCGATGACGGTCTTTTTCGCTCGTGATCGTCATGGCAGTCCCTGGCCACAAGTTTTTTTTCATCTGTCACAAGCGCGCGGAAAAGACTTGAGAGACAATCATTTGGGCACTTCAGGCCAATCCATGGCCCTCACTGACCCGCCTCGTGAATGCACGATGCTGGCAGGAGGCATGCCATGCCCCCTATAATGCGCCCCAAATCACAAGCGCCCGGTACGCGAGCGCCCATTTTCCGCACAGGTTCCCGTCGTGATCGAGAAACTTCGCAACATAGCCATCATCGCCCACGTTGACCACGGTAAAACTACCCTGGTCGACAAGCTCCTGAGTCAGTCTGGCACCCTGGACCGCAAGGCCGAGGGTCAGGAACGCATCATGGATTCCAACGACCAGGAAAAAGAGCGCGGCATCACCATTCTCGCGAAGAACACCGCGATCCAGTGGAACGATTACCACATCAACATCGTGGATACCCCTGGGCACGCTGACTTCGGTGGCGAAGTCGAGCGCGTGATGTCCATGGTCGATTCCGTACTGCTGCTGGTCGATGCTGTCGATGGCCCGATGCCGCAGACTCGCTTCGTGACCCAGAAGGCTTTCGCCCAGGGTCTGAAGCCGATCGTCGTCGTCAACAAGATCGACCGTCCGGGCTCTCGTCCTGACTGGGTCGTCGACCAGATCTTCGATCTGTTCGACAACCTGGGCGCGACCGACGAGCAGCTCGACTTCCCGATCATCTACTGCTCTGCCCTCAACGGCATTGCCGGCATGGATCCGGAAGACCTGCAAGACACCATGGACCCGATGTTCCAGTCCATCGTCGACATCGTCGAGCCGCCGAAGGTCGAGCTGGACGGCCCGTTCCAGATGCAGATCTCCGCACTGGACTACAACAGCTACGTCGGCGTCATCGGTCTGGGCCGCATCAAGCGCGGTTCCGTCAGCCCGGGCCAGCAGGTTTCCATCGTCACCAAGGAAGGCGCTGTCCGCAAGGGCAAGATCGGCCAGGTCATGACCCACATGGGTCTGGACCGCGTGCAGACCGACAAGGCGACCGCCGGCGACATCGTCTGCATCACCGGTATCGAGAACCTCGCGATCTCCGACACCATCTGCGACACCGCGACCGTCGAAGCGCTGCCGCCGCTGACCGTCGATGAGCCGACCGTCTCCATGACCTTCCAGGTCAATGACTCTCCGTTCGCCGGTCAGGACGGCAAGTTCGTCACCAGCCGCAACATCCGTGAGCGTCTGGATCAGGAACTGATCCACAACGTCGCCCTGCGCGTCGAACAGGGTGAGACGCCGGAGAAATTCGTCGTTTCCGGCCGTGGTGAGCTGCACCTCTCCGTACTGATCGAATCCATGCGTCGTGAAGGCTTCGAGCTGGCCGTGGGCCGCCCGGAAGTCATCATCAAGGAAATCGACGGCAAGAAGCAGGAGCCGTACGAAGAAGTCATCATCGACTGTGAAGAGCAGCACCAGGGCTCCATCATGGAAGAGCTGGGCTACCGCAAGGGTGAGCTGACCAACATGAACCCGGATGGCAAGGGTCGTGTGCGTCTGGACTTCATCATCCCGTCACGTGGTCTGATCGGCTTCCGTGGCCAGTTCCTGACCCTGACCTCCGGTACCGGCATCCTGACCAGCCGCTTCGATCACTACGGTGACCTGAAGGAAGGCGCAGGCGTCGAGCGTCGCAACGGTGTCATGATCTCCATGGTGCCGGGCAAGGCACTGTCCTACGCCCTGTACACTCTGCAGGAGCGCGGCAAGCTGATCATCGGTCACGGTACCGAAGTCTATGAAGGCATGCTGGTGGGTATCCACAACCGTGCCAACGACCTGGTCGTCAACCCGACCAAGGCCAAGAAGCTGGATAACATGCGCTCCACCGGCAACGACGAGAACATCGTGCTGACGCCGCCGATCCGCTTCACTCTGGAACAGGCGATCGAGTTCCTGGATTCCGATGAGCTGGTGGAAGTCACTCCGCTGCACATCCGTATCCGCAAGAAGTACCTGAAAGAGAACGAGCGCAAGCGCGCCAGCAAGTAAGACGCTGCCCGTGCAGCCCTCCACCCCATGTGGAGGGCAAGCCTGAAACGCAAAAGACCCGCCTCCCGGCGGGTCTTTTGCGTTTCAGGCGTTAACAACGCCACTTCCCTAATACTCGAGCATGTCATTGCAGATAGTGCGTCGCCATTAGGGCCGGCAGTTTCCCCCCTCAAACGTCCGTTCCTTGGCCTAACGCGTTCTAACCTCTTAAATGTGAGTCATATCAAGCTTCTGTTGTTGCGCATATCGCAGTGCTGCTCTCTTCCACCCGGCGATAGTGGTTTTCGGATGCGCCAACTTGTTGCCCGCAACGGCCAGAAGCCGCAATAGAAAACTGGAACCTGTTTATATGGCAACAGATTATTTCAATGCGTCACTTTCATGCGACGCAATGAAGTCGCGCCTTTCGCGGACACTGGGGTCAACGCATCCGAACAGGTATCTTCTGCCGGAGCTTTTTTCATGCCTACCCAGCATTTAAGAAGTCCTCAGCCATCACAGGAAGCCCGGAACCGGGTCATCTTCCCGATCATCAATGACGCCTGCCACGCGTTGCCATTGCCAGGGCCCTCTCCAGCAATCTCGCATTTCGGCGCCATAGAAGACCCGTATGAAAGGATTCATCAATGAGCATCAAGGAACGCCTGGAAACCCTGCCCTGGGACACGCTGGCACGCTACCGTCTGATCGAGATCATCGCCCTGTGGGAAGGCCGCGTCACGTCACGTCATCTGGGCAACGCCTTCGGGATAGCACGCCAGCAGGCGTCACGCGTCATGAAGACCTATCGCGAGACCGTCGCCGAACACAATCTTGAATATGATCCCGTGATCAAGGGCTACCGCCCCTCCGCCAATTTTCACCCGATGCTGACGCGGGGTGAGGTGGATGAATATCTGCAGCTGCTCGGCAATCATGACAATCTGAATCCCCACTTCACCGGACTCGGACTCGGTCAGGCCAACACCGAGGCGCTCCGCTTGCCGTCCCGCAGCGCCAGCCCGCCCGTGGTCCGGACATTGATTGAAGCGGCCAGCCAGGGAGCACGCCTGGAGGTCACCTACGCCTCTTTGAACTCCCCTCAGGGGGAAGAGCGTATCCTGTGTCCACATACGCTGGTCTATGCCGCAGGTCGCTGGCATGTGCGGGCCTTCTGTGAGAAGAACCGGGCTTTTCGCGACTTCGTGCTGTCTCGATTCCGCGATGTCCCTGAGCTGTTCGGCGAGGCACTTGAAGGCAGTCAACGTGAATTCGATGACGGCTGGGAAACCCGGGTCACCCTGCGCCTGGGGGCAGACCCTCGCCTGACGCCAGATGAGCGTGGCCTGATCGAACAGGACCACGGCATGGTCGACGGCGAGCTTCACCTGCCAACTCGCGGCGCCCTCGTCCAGTATGTGCTGCGTGAGCTGGGCATCAATCCGGATTATCTGGATGAGTCGCCCCGTGCGCAGCAATTGGTGGTGTTGAATCATGCCGAGATCAGCGACTGGTTGTTCGTCAGCTCCAGCGCCTGAAACGATGGCTTGCAGGACTATCCAGCGCTGAGTGAAGTTTATATGATGACTTCTGCACACAGTCCTTCGCCTACCCGGCGGAGGGCTGTTTTTTTGGTAACTCGCCAGGCCTTGTCAGCAAGGCGCGGATACCACACCTGACAGGAGGTCACATGGCCACACTTCCCTCGATCATCATCAATCGTCTGGATGCCGAACGCCTCGAGCGCCTGATTGATCGCGTCTCGGCTGCCGACCGCCAGGTGGCGGAACAGCTCGAGGACGAACTGGAGCGCGGCGATATCGTCGAGCCTCACGAGGTGCCCGCCGATATCGTCAGCATGAACAGCCGCGTGGAGTTCACGGATCTGACCCGCCAGCAGACCCTGATACGCACGCTGGTCTATCCGCACGCCCTGTCAGACCAGCAGGATGGCCTGTCAGTACTGGCGCCTCTGGGAGCCGCTCTGCTGGGGCTGCGGGTCGGTAGCCTCATCGAGTGGCAGCTGCCGGATGGCAGCCTGCACGAGGTACGTATCGAGGCGCTCCACTACCAGCCGGAAAGCGCGGGCGATCTGCACCGCTGACAGCGCCTAGCGCATCAGCAGGCGGCGGATCAGACCATGGATGGCGCGTGCTGCCGGCCCGTCGGCATAGGGCGGATACATCAGCTTCGCGCCATTCATGCGCCCCTTGGCAAAGACGCCCTTGGCCTTGCTCAGCGTCTGGAACCCTTCCCGCCCGTGGTAATGCCCCATGCCGGATGGCCCGATGCCGCCGAACGGCATGTCATCCTGCGCCACATGCAGCAGGGTGTCGTTCAGACACATTCCGCCTGCATGCGTGCCCTCGGTGACCCGCTGCTGTTCGTGCTTGTCGTGGCCGAAGTAGTAAAGCGCCAGCGGGCGTGGGCGCGCATTCACGTAGGCCATCGCAGCGGACAGCTCATCCACCGCCGCGTCCGGCAGCGCGACAATCGGCAGCAGCGGCCCGAAGATCTCCTCCTGCATCACCCGCATCTCATCCGTCACCTCAAGCAGTGCCAGCGGCGGCATCAGACGCTTCTCGACCAGCGCCGGGTCATCCCAGTCAGGGCTGTCGAGCAATGGCCTGAGCGTCGCACCCTTGGCCAGTGCATCCTCGAGCACTTCCCTCACGCGCTGGTATTGACGCTGATTGATGATGCGCGAGTAATCCTGCGTCTCGGCGAAGCGCGGATAGAAGCGCTGGAAGCACTCCCCCAACGCCTGAACCAGCGACTCGATCTGATCTTCCGCACACAGCACGTAATCCGGAGCGACACAGGTCTGGCCGGCATTCATGCCCTTGCCGAAGGCAAGACGTGAGGCCGCCTCGCGGCGCTGCGCGTCGTCCGCCATCAATTGGCGCGACATGATCACCGGCGACTTGCCGCCCAGCTCCAGCGTGACGGGGGTCAGATTCTCCGCCGCGGCGCGCATCACATGCCGGCCCACCGCCGTGCTGCCGGTGAACAGCAGGTGGTCGAAGGGCAGTGCCGAGAAGGCCGCCGCGACCTCGGCCTGGCCGGTCACCACCGCGACCTGCACTTCCTCGAAGGCATCCGCGAGCATGCCGCGCAGCGCCTCGGCGGTTTCCGGCGTGAATTCGCTCATCTTGATCATCACCCGATTGCCGGCGCTCAGCGCGCTGATCAAGGGGCCGATCGCCAGATACAGCGGATAGTTCCACGGCACGATGATGCCGACCACACCAAGTGGCTGGTAGACGACACTTGCACTGGCTGGCTGGAAGGCGGCGCTGACGTGGCGCTTCGAGGGCTTCATCCAGCCCTTCAGGTGACGGCGTGCATGGCGAATGCCCTCGTAGCTCGGTACCAGTTCCGCCAGGCGTGTCTCGTGAGCACTGCGATGACCGAAATCTCGGCTGATGGCCGCGACCAAGGCCTCCTCGTGCGCCTTGAGGGCATCACGCAGCGCTGCCAGCCAGCCACGCCGCTCCTCGGCACTCGGCATCGGCGCGTGGGCGAAGGCTGCTCGCTGAGCGTCCAGCAACTCACGCATGCGAGCCATCTCGGCCTCTCCCTCGTGGTCTGATGAGGCAGTCGCAGCGTCGGAGGTGGCAGGCAGGTCGTCAACAGCACGGGGGTCTACAGGGGAAGCAGGCGTCATGAGCGTATCCGGTGGGAGCTGTCGAGAATGACAGACGTCGTCGTGGCTCACTCCGTTTTAGAACACTCGTTTGATGGCGTCAAAGAAAGTCTGCACGACAGTCCACGCAAGCCAGAATGCAAGAAGCCCCCGCACCGTGAGGTGCGAGGGCTTCTCGGATGTCATCTTGCCGATCGGCCGATGACGGAATTCGTTGGCGCGCCCAGCAGGATTTGAACCTGCGACCCCTGCCTTCGGAGGGCAGTACTCTATCCAGCTGAGCTATGGGCGCGCATGCCATGGTTGCGGAGAACCAAGGCGCGCTTATGGTAACGTCTTGATTCTACGTTGTCGAGATATCACGCCCGTCACACGGTTGCCGCCCCCTCGGCCAGCGCTATACTGGCTCGATACACAGCCTTCAAAAGGTGCACCTCATGCAAGCTCGCCAGCCATCCGCGTCATTCCTCACGCGCTCATCCCTGCCGGTTTCCCTGAGCGCGATGCTGTTCAGCGTGCTTGTCAGTTCACAGGCGCTCGCCGCGGACAATTCGCATGACGCCATCGCCGAGCGCCTCAAGCCGGTGGGTGAGCTATGCCTGAAAGGTGAGAGTTGCGCAGGTGACATGGCCGGAGCGGGCCAACAGCCGTCTGCGGCGGCGGAGACCGACTCCGCCAGCGCTGCCAGCGCGATCGACGGCGAGAAGGTCTACGGCGGTATCTGCATGGCCTGCCATACCACGGGCGCGGCCGGCGCACCGCGTCTGGGCGAGGCCAGCGACTGGGAAGCGCGTCTCGCCAAGGGCGACGAGACGCTCTACACCCATGCCATCGAAGGCTTCAATGCCATGCCGGCCAAGGGCGGCAACCCGGCGCTGTCCGATGAGGAAGTGAAGGCCGCCGTGGACTATCTGCTCGACTCCGTGCGCTGACCCTCGAGCGCGACTAACCGAGCAGGGAACGCAGGCCCGCGATGGCATCCCGTCCGCGGGCCACCTTCTTCTCCTGATCCTGCGGCTTGTCGGCACGCCCTTCCCACTCGAGATCCTCGGGGGGCAGCTCGTCCAGGAAGCGACTCGGCACACAGTCCATCATCTCGCCGTAGGTCTTGCGCTGCCGGGCCAGTGTCAGCACCAGCGTGCGCCGTGCCCGCGTGATGCCGACATAGGCGAGGCGACGCTCCTCCTCCACCGTCTCCATCTCGATGGAGTTGCGGTGCGGCAACAGGTCTTCCTCCAGCCCCATCACGTAGACGTGCGGGAATTCCAGGCCCTTGGAGGCATGCAGCGTCAGCAGCTGCACACGGTCCGAATCGTCCTCCTCGGCCTGCTGCTCGAGAATGTCGCGCAGCACCAGACGTGAGATGGCCGCCGCGACATCACCGGTCTCGGTGTCACCGACCATCGCCTCGCTGCCTTCAAGCTCTTCCACCTGGTCCTGGGGATTGCCGCTGATCGACTTCTCCAGCTGGTCGATCAGGATCCAGACGTTGGCCATGCGCCGTTCGGCGATCTTGGGGGCACTGGCGTTCTGATACAGCCAGCCCTCGTAATCCACTTCATGAAACAGCTCGCGGATCGCGCTGATCGACTGACCGGCATCCATCTCGCGGCGCACGCGGTCCAGCGTGTGGGTGAAGCGGCCGAGGCGGTCCAGCGCCCGCTCGCTGAGCTGCTCGCGCAGGCCCATCTCGCTGCAGGCGGCGTAGAGTGACACGCCACGCCCGGTGGCGTAGTTGGCCAGCTTCTCCAGCGTGCCCGGCCCGACTTCGCGTCGCGGCACGTTGACGATGCGCAGGAAGGCGTTGTCATCGGCCGGATTGATCAACAGCCGCAGATACGCCATCGCGTCCTTGATCTCGTTGCGCCCGAAGAAGGAGGTACCGCCGGAGAGCTTGTAGGGAATCTGGTAATGCTGCAGCTTCAGCTCCAGCAGGCGCGCCTGGAAGTTGCCACGATAGAGCACCGCGAAATCACGCCACTCGGCGCCTTCCTTGATGCGCCGCGTCAGGATCTCCCCCGCCACGCGCTCGGCCTCGGCCTCTTCGTTGCGATTCATGATGATGCGGATCGGGTCGCCATCGCCCATCTGCGACCACAGCGTCTTGTCGTAGACGTGCGGGTTGTTGGCGATCAGGGTGTTCGCTGCGCGCAGGATGATGCCGGTGGAGCGATAGTTCTGCTCCAGCTTGATCAGATTCAGGCGCGGGAAATCCTCGCCGAGGGTGACGAGGTTCTCGGGGCGCGCACCGCGCCAGGCGTAGATGGACTGATCATCGTCCCCCACCACGGTGAAGGTCTGACGCTCCTGCATCAGCATCTTCACCAGCAGATACTGACTGATGTTGGTGTCCTGATACTCATCGACCAGCATGTAGTGGATGCGCCGCTGCCAGCGCGCCAGCACCTCGGGATGGTCACGGAACAGCACCACCGGCAGCAGGATCAGGTCATCGAAGTCCACCGCGTTGTAGGCCTTGAGATGCCGGTTGTAGGCCTCGTAGATCACCGCGGCGTACTGGGCATCTTCATCCTCGGCATGCGACAGCGCCGCCCCGGGCAGGATGAGGTCATTCTTCCAGGTGGAAATCTGGCTCTGCACCGCATTGATCTGCTCGGCGTCGGTGTCGGCTTCCTTGTGCATCAGTTCCTTGATCAACACCTTGGCGTCATCGGTGTCGAACAGCGAGAAGCCCGGCTTGTAGCCCAGTGTCTTCAGCTCGCCGCGGATGATGGTCAGGCCGAGGGTGTGGAAGGTTGAGACGATCAGCCCGTGGCCCTCGCGGCCCTTGAGCATCTTGCCGACTCGCTCCTTCATCTCGCGCGCCGCCTTGTTGGTGAAGGTCACGGCGGCGATGTTGCGTGCCTTCATGCCGCATTCCTGCACCAGATAGGCGATCTTGGTCGTGATCACGCTGGTCTTGCCGGAACCGGCCCCTGCCAGTACCAGACAGGGGCCATCGATGGCGCGCACGGCTTCCTGCTGGCGGGGATTGAGCTTGGCGAGGCGATCACGGATCTCGGTCATCACGGTGTCCTGCTGGGCGAGGAAATCAATCGAAGAAACATCTCTGGTGGTGCCGGGCACGACCGGGCAGCGCACTCAATCAAGCTGCACGGCCCCGGCAAAGTCGAGCTGACGCCAGCTTTCGTAGACGACGACGGCGACGGCATTCGACAGATTCATGCTGCGGCTGTCGGCCAGCATCGGCAGGCGCAATACCTGCTCGCGGGGGAGACTGTCGAGCATCGCCTGTGGCAGGCCGCGCGTCTCCGGGCCGAACACCAGCGCATCACCGGCCTGGAAGCTGGCCTCATGCGGCGCGGTGCGGCCCCGCGTCGAGAGCGCGAAGATACGCGCAGGCTTCACGCTCGCGACGAAGTCATCGAGGCTGGCATGGCACTGCACACGTGCCCACTCATGATAATCGAGTCCGGCACGCCGCAGGCGCTTGTCCTCCAGCTCGAACCCGAGCGGCTCGATCAGATGCAGGCGAAAGCCGGTATTGGCGCACAGGCGGATGATGTTGCCGGTATTGGGCGGAATCTCGGGCTGATAGAGCACGATATCGAGCATGAGCGAACTCGCGGCAGATGACGAAACAGGGCGTTGGCAGGCCAGCATTCCCCTCATGGCAGCACCGCCCGCCAGGACAACGCAAAGCGGGCCCCGAAGGGCCCGCCATCTTACCGCAATGCGCATCCGTCGCGCAGGGCGGGAATCAGAACTGCAGACGCATGCCGACCAGCGGGCCGGAATCCAGCGTGCGCTCGTCACGGTTGTCGAAGTCCGCCTTCACCTTGCGGTAGCCGACATAACCTTCGACGTTGTCGATGACCTGGTAGCGGGCGCGCAGACCGTATTCGTAGCTGTGCTCCAGCTCGTCGCTGGTCACGACGTTCGGGGTGACGTAGCCATAGCCACCCAGCGAGACGCGCGGCGCGCCCGGCAGGTAGTAGTAGCCATAGCCGCCCAGGCCCAGACCGCCGCCGTCACCGTGGTCGGTGTCGTACTGGCTCCAGCGTGCGCCGAGGCCCACGTCGTATTCGCTGGTGCGCTCGGTGCCCAGCAGCTGGACGTGACCGGCGGTGACATCATCGTGGTCATCGCTGGACAGGATACCGCCGCCGAGCTGGACGCCGTTGCTGATCTCGCCGTTCAGCTCGCCCTGGACGGCTTCACTGTTGAGGTTGAGATCGGCGTTGCCGGCGAGTGCCGGGGCGGACAGGCTAGCGGCAAGGATAGCTGCCGAAAGGCCGAGAATGTTACGGTAAGCTGTCATGTGCATGTCTCTCTACGTGACTGGGAAATGTGGTGTGCGCGGGTCATGAGCGCTCTCAGGCGCTCTGGAGACCGTACTGCGCACGATAGTCGCGGATAGCTGCCGCGTACCCAGACAGTTCCTGCTGTGCGTATTGCTCAAGATACTCCAGCACCTGGTCGAGCGTCACGATACTGACCACGGGCATGGAGAAACGTGCTTCCACTTCCTGGATGGCACTGTTCGCTTTCAGGCCACCCTGTCCATCCGGAGCACGCTCCTGACGGTCCAGAGCGATCACGACCCCCGCCGCCTTGGCACGCTCGGCGTGGATGATCTCCATCACTTCGCCGATGGCGGTACCGGCGGTGATGACGTCATCGATGATCATCACGCGGCCTTCCAGGGGCGCGCCGACCAGCGAGCCGCCTTCACCATGCGTCTTGGCTTCCTTGCGATTGAAGGTAAACGGCATGTCGCGCTGATGGTGGTCGGCCAGCGCGACGGCCGTCACGGCACCCAGCGGGATGCCCTTGTAGGCAGGGCCGAACAGCACGTCGGCCTCCAGGCCCGAGTCGACGATGGCGCGGGCGTAGAAACGGCCCAGGCGCGCCAACGCCTGACCGGAGCGGAACAGGCCAGCATTGAAGAAGTAGGGGCTCACCCGCCCGGACTTGAGCGTAAACTCGCCAAACCGCAGCACGTCCTGCTCGATGGCAAACTCAATGAACTCCCGCTGGTAGTCCTGCATCCGATATCACCTTTGAATTCGTTAGCCATTTACCAAATCGTCTAAAGCTCGGGTATCATACAGGCGCGACGAACCAGGGACCACGTATGAAAATCGCTACAGTTAACGTCAATGGTATTCGAGAAGCGGTCAGCCGCGGCTTCCTCGACTGGCTTGCCAGTCAGGACGCTGACGTCGTCTGCATCCAGAACCTCAAGGCCAAGAGCTTCGAGCTCGACGACAGCATCCTCTACCCGGAAGGGTATGAAGGCTACTTCCTTGACGCCGAGAAAGACGGCTTCTCGGGCGTAGGCCTCTACTGCCGCCAGATTCCCAAGGCCATCATGTATGGACTGGGCTTCGAGCAGTGCGACAACGAAGGCCGCTACCTGCAGGCCGATTACGACCGCTTCAGCATCTGCTCCTTCCTGATGCCTGACGGCAGTGATCCGGACGCCAAGGGCGCCTTCATGGAGCAGTATCAGGAATACCTCAGCAAGCTGCGCCGCAAGCGTCGTGATTACATGATCTGCGGCACCTGGCATGTGGCCCACAAGACCGTCGATCTCGCCAACTGGTCCGACAACCAGATGACGCCCGGCTTCAAGCCGGAAGAGCGCGCCTGGATGGATCAGGTCTTCGGCCCGATCGGCTTCATCGATGCCTTCCGTGAGGTCAATCGCGAGGCTCACCAGTACTCCTGGTGGCCGGCGCTGGACAGTGACCAGCCGCGCGCCCGTCAGGAAGGCTGGCGCCTGGACTATCAGGTCATCGACCCGAACCTGCGTCGTCACATCAAGGACGCATGGATCGATACCGACGCGACCTTCAGCGAATTCGCACCGGTGATCGTCGAGTACGACCTCGAACTGTGATCCGTCGCGTCTCGCCTTGAGCGCTCGGCCTCGGGCCACCCTGCCAGTCGCATGATGTGCCATCCGGCACTGACGAAAACGCCCCCACCGCGCAAGCGATGGGGGCGTTTTCCGTCGGGTCCCGAAAAAGGACTCAGGCCTCGGCGGGCATGCCCAGCGCCGCACGCTGCGCGGCGAACAGCTCCGCTCCGGTCCGCTCGGCGAGATCCAGCAGCGCGTTGAGCTCGGCGCGATCAAAGGCTGCGCCTTCGGCCGTGCCCTGCACCTCGATCAGCCCCTTGCCTTCCGCCATCACCACGTTCATGTCGGTATCGGCCTTGCTGTCTTCCGGATAGTCGAGATCCGTGACCGGCACGCCCTTGTAGATACCGACGGACACGGCGCTGACCAGACTCACCAGCGGGTCGGTCTTGATCTTGCGCTCACGCTGCAGGCCCTGCAGCGCATCGACCAGCGCCACACAGCCACCGGTGATCGCCGCGGTACGCGTGCCGCCATCGGCCTGCAGCACATCGCAGTCGATGGTGATGGTGTATTCGCCCAGCTTCTTGAGGTCCACCGCAGCGCGCAGCGCACGGCCGATCAGACGCTGGATCTCCACCGTACGGCCACCCTGCTTGCCACGCGCCGCCTCACGATCACTGCGGGTGTGGGTCGCCCGCGGCAGCATGCCATATTCGGCGGTCAGCCAGCCCTTGCCGGAACCGCGCAGCCAGCGCGGCACGCCCGCCACGACAGAGGCGGTGCACAGTACGCGGGTATCCCCGAACTCCACCAGCACCGAGCCCTCGGCGTGACGAGTGAACTCACGGGTCAGGCGGATCTCGCGCGGCTGCTCCGGGGTGCGGCCACTGGGACGGGTCACGTTGGCTTCGCTCATGGGGATTCCTTGTTACAGTCTTCGGGAGGCCAGAGTCTACACGCCGCAGCCACGGGCGACGACCTTCGCACCGCGCGGGCCAGACCTGCTCCTGATAACTGGGCGCTCAAGAGCGGCACGCGTACACTTCAGGCTATCAGCGCGGTCGCTCATGCACCGCCTCTCTTCTGACAGCCAACCGACAAGGAGCACGTCATGGTCCACAGCATGACCGCCTTCAGCCGCCAGACCCATGAAGCCGACTACGGCACCCTGACGCTGGAGCTGCGCTCGGTGAACCAGCGCTATCTCGAACCGCACTTCCGCCTGCCCGACAGCCTGCGCGAACTCGAAAGCGCCTTCCGCGAAGGCCTGCGCAAGCGCCTCAGCCGCGGCAAGGTCGAACTCTCGCTGCGCTTTGACGCCGAAGCCGGTGCCGACAGCCTCGCCGTCGATGCCAGACGCCTGGGCGAACTCAGCCGCGTGCTCGCCGAAGTCGGCCAGCACTGCCCGGACGCCCCGCAGCCCTCACGCCTCGCCCTGCTCGACTACCCCGGCGTACTGGTACGCGAAGGAGCCGATCAGGAGCGCATCAAGGCCGATGCCTTGAGTCTGTTCAAGCGCGCGCTGGACGAGCACATCGAAGGCCGCGCCCGCGAAGGCGAACGCCTCGCCGAACTCATCACCGCTCGCCTCGACAGCGTCGACAGCCACGTCGCCGAAGTCCGCCGCCTGATGCCGGACATCCTCGCCCGACAGCGTGAAACCCTGCTCGCTCGCCTCGAGGAAGTTCGCGCCACCCTCGACCCGCAACGCCTGGAAGCCGAACTGACCCTGATGGCCCAGAAGGCCGATGTCGATGAAGAACTCGACCGCCTCGACACCCACGTCAGCGAAGTCCGTCGTCAGCTCACCCAGAAGGGCCCCATCGGCCGCCGCCTCGACTTCCTGATGCAGGAACTCAACCGCGAAGCCAACACCCTCTCCTCCAAATCCGTCGTCGCCGACACCACCCGCTGCGCCGTCGAGCTCAAGGTACTGATCGAACAGATGCGTGAGCAGATTCAGAATATCGAGTGAAGTCTTGTGACAGGAGTTAGTCGGATGAGCAGACCCGAACCATGGAGTGGTGAAGAAGTTATTGCGACTGTCGAGACGTATAAGAAGATGCTAATTGCAGAGTTATGTGGCCAGCATTATGTGAAGACAGAACACAATCGCGAGCTTGCCAAGAAATTACATCGTCGCTCGAGAGCCTCTATCGAGTTTAAGCATCAAAACATCAGCGCCGTGCTACGAGATGCTGACTGCCCCTATATCAATGGCTACAAGCCGATGAGTAACTATCAGGGCATGCTGGTCGATGTCGTTGAGCGCCATCTGCTTCGTACTGAGCTATTCGATCAAGCAGCGCGCAATGCGGCGGATCGCCCGGTGATTGATGCGCCAGCCCCAAAGGATACCTCGATCATTGTGACGCCGCCGGACTCTAAAACACCTCCGATAAGCGTGCAGGAAGCTAAACAACGTTACGTAACACCCACACCGGTTAAGCGCGATTACCTGGCGCGAGAAGCCCGCAACCATGCACTGGGGAGTGCCGGCGAGCGTTTTGTGGTGGCCTTTGAGAAGATGCGCCTCAGAAAAGAAGGCCAGACATCGCTGGCCGAGAAGGTCGAGCATGTGGCGAAAACACAGGGCGATGGCTTGGGCTATGACGTCCTGTCCTTTGAGGCTGATGGCCGAGAGCGCTGGATCGAGGTGAAGACGACGGCATTCGCCAAAGAGTGCGCTTTTTTCATCACGCCAAATGAACTCAAGTGCTCACAAGCCAATCCAGAGCACTACCATCTTTTCCGCATCTTTAGCTTCTTAACCCAACCCAACATGTACTGCTTGAGGGGGGATCTTTACCCGCAATTGACGCTCAATCCGCAAAGCTATCGCGCACACCTACTGTGAATGGCTGGCTCCCGTGTCCTAGCAATTGAAACTCTGCCCGACAGGCGCCATCTTGTCTGCATCCCTCAGCTGAGGGCATTTCCGCTCAAGGAGTCAGGCATGTCTATCGAACAAGTGCTGTACCGTGCAGAAGCCACTACCACTGGGGGTCGTGAGGGCAAGTCGCGTTCTTCCGATGGTGCGCTGGATGTCACCCTGAGCACACCGAAGGAGCTGGGCGGTGGTGGCGGTGAAGGCACCAACCCGGAGCAGCTGTTCGCGGCGGGTTACTCTGCGTGCTTCATCGGTGCCATGAAGCACGTGGCCAGCACTGACGGCGTGACGCTGCCGGAAGGCCTGGAGATCACCGGCAAGGTGGGTATCGGCCAGATTCCGGCCGGTTTCGGTATCGAGGTGGCGCTGGATATCAGTCTGCCGGGCATGGACAAGGCCGAGGCGGATGCGCTGGTCGAGAAGGCGCACCAGGTGTGCCCTTACTCCAACGCGACGCGTGGCAACATCGATGTGACGCTGAACGTCAGCGTCTGATGACTGGCGACTGATCGCCAGACACGAAAACGCCGCCCCTCGGGGCGGCGTTTTTGATGGTGCGACACACTCATTGCTCTCGAGCGTGCGAGCCGATCAGACGCCCTGCTCACGCGCCATGCGGCGGGCAATCAGCGGAGCGTTCCACAGGCTGGGCAGCAGAATCAGTGACACTGGCACGGCGGTGACGACGATGAAGGATTGCAGCGCATTGATGCCGCCATCGCCCATCGAGATCAGCAGCGCCGCGACCACGCCCATCATCAGGCTCCAGAACACGCGCACGCCACGCGGCGGATTGTCGTGGCCGCTCATCACCATCGAGACGGCGTAGGTCATCGAGTCACCGGTGGTGGCGACGAACAGCGTGGTCAGCACCAGGAACAGCACCGAGATGGTGAAGCCGAACGGCAGTTGCTGGGTGATGGCGATCAGCGCTGCCGGCAGGTTGAAGCCGGTGAACGGGCCGGAGACGCTGCCCGGGTTGCTCAGCTCGAAGGCGAGACCGCTGCCACCGATGATGGTGAACCACAGGCAGGTTACCAGCGGCGAGATGACCGCGATCAACAGCACCATCTGACGCAGGGTACGGCCACGCGAGATGCGCGCGACGAACATCGCCATCAGCGGACCATAGCCGATGAACCAGCCCCAGAAGAACAGCGTCCAGCCATTCAGCCAGCCATCGTCAGCACGGAAGGTGGACATGGAGACGAAGTCGCCGACGTAGCGCACCAGCCCTTGCGGGAAGGCATCCAGCAGGAAGCCGGTCGGGCCCATGATCAGGATGAACAGCAACAGCGCGCCGCCGAGCAGGACGTTGGTGCTGCTCAGGAACTGGATGCCACGGGTCACGCCGCTCACCGCTGACAGGGTGTAGATGACGGTCAGCACGAGCAGCAGGGTGAGCTGGGTCGTGTAGGTATCGGGGATGCCGAACAGCGCATTGAGGCCATAGCTGACCTGCAGGCCGAGGAAGCCGATGGGGCCGACGGTACCGGCGACCACCGCCAGCACGCAGCAGGCATCCACCAGTGCGCCGACGGGGCCACGCATGACGCGGTCGCCGAACAGCGGGTAGAGCAGCGTGCGCGGCTTGAGCGGCAGCCCCTTCTCGTAGTGCAGGTACATGAAGATGATGCCGGTCAGGCTGCCGAGCATCGCCCAGGCCAGGAAGCCCCAGTGCATGAAGCTCTGCGCCAGCGCGTTGTAGGCGGCATCGGCGTTGCCCGTCGGGGCATCGGCGCCGAACACCGGCGGCGGCGAGGTGAAGTGAGCGATCGGCTCGGCCGCTGCCCAGAAGACACCACCGCCCGCCAGCAGCGTGCACAGGA
This sequence comes from Cobetia marina, assembly GCF_001720485.1. GTDB lineage: Bacteria > Pseudomonadota > Gammaproteobacteria > Pseudomonadales > Halomonadaceae > Cobetia > Cobetia marina. The sequence goes on along the minus strand of NZ_CP017114.1, from coordinate 53,539 downwards.
TGATGGCCATCCAGCGCAGCGTCGAGATATCCGGCGCGGCGAGTCCGCCCATGCGCACCCGTCCGGTGCGGCCGATGGTCAGCACGATGGCGATGACGAAGGTCGCCAGCATCAGCGCTTGCCAGTAGGCACCGAAGTAGTGGGTCGAGACACCGAAGGCACTCTGGATGAGCGCGGAGACACCGTCGAGATCGACCAGTGCGGCGATGGCGAACAGCGCCAGCACGCCACCACTGATGATGAAGACAGGCCAGTCGATACCTTGCGGGGAGTGTGCGGAATCAGCGGGGGGAGTTACCGGTGTGGCGGAGCCGGACGAAACAGTCCGGGAAGAATCCGTCATTAGTCAGCCTCTGGGCATGATCTGAGTGACGGTGCAGTGTATCAGTCGAGACAGGAGGAAATAGGCGATAAGCGGTTGTTTTTACACCTATGTAACGCGACGTATCATCAAGCCTACAGCCGTTTTACATTCTTGGCGCGCCGTAACAAGACGCATCCTTCGAGTCGTGCCCCTTCGCGCCGCTTGTGCCCTCACTCCCTCTCCTCATGAAGACGCCGCCCTGGAGGGCGGCGTCTTCTTTCTCGTCATCGGATGACATGGCCCTGCCCATCCTGCCGGACGAATCATGCCGGGCGAATCATGTCAGCCAAAGTCATGTCGGATGAGTCATGAAAATGAATCAGAGTCCTTGCTCGCGGGCCATCCTGCGCGCGATGCCGGGCGCATTCCACAGGCTCGGCAACAGGATCAGCGAGACCGGCACGGCGGTGACGACGATGAAGGATTGCAGCGCATTGATGCCGCCATCGCCCATCGAGATCAGCAAGGCTGCCACCACGCCCATGATCAGACTCCAGAACACGCGCACGCTGCGTGGCGGGTCGTCGTGCCCACTCATCACCATCGAGATGGCATACGTCATCGAGTCGCCAGTGGTGGCCACGAACAATGCCGACAGAATCAGGAACATCACGGACATGATGAAACCGAACGGTAGCTGCTGGGTGATGGCGATCAAGGCCGCCGACAGGTTGAAGCCGGTGAACGGGCCGGACACGCTGCCGGGATCGGCCAGCTCGAAGGCCAGACCGCTGCCACCGAGAATGGTGAACCACACGCAGGTCGCCAGCGGCGACAGGAGAGTGATCAACCACACCATCTGGCGCAGCGTGCGGCCCCGCGAGATACGCGCGACCAGCATCGCCATCAGGGGTCCGAAACCGATGAACCAGCCCCAGAAGAACAGCGTCCAGCTGTTCAGCCACCCAGTGTCCGCGCGAAAGACCGCCATCGGCGCGATGTGTTTCAGGTAGTCCACCATGCCCAGCGGGAAGGCCTTGAGCAGGAATTCCGTCGGTCCCATGATCAGGATGAACAGCAACATCGCGCCGCCGATCAGCACATTGGCGCTGCTCAGGAATTGAATGCCGCGCATGACACCACTCACCGCTGACAGGGTGTAGACGGCGGTCAACATGGCCAACAGCACCAGTTGCGTCGTGTAGGTGTCGGGAATGCCGAACAGCGCGTTGAGCCCGAAGCTGAGCTGGATGCCGAGAAAGCCCACTGGCCCCACGGTGCCCGCGATGACCGCCAGCACGCAGCAGGCGTCCACCAGCGCTCCCGCAGGTCCTCGCATCACCCGGTCGCCGAACAGCGGATAGAGCAGCGTGCGCGGCTTGAGCGGCAGACCCTTCTCATAGTGGAGGTGCATGAAGACCACGCCGGTCAGGCTGCCCAGAACCGCCCAGCCGAGAAATCCCCAGTGCATGAAGCTCTGCGCCAGCGCGTTGTAGGCAGCATCGAGATTGCCCACGGCGGCGTTCGGGCCGAACACCGGTGGCGGCGAGGTGAAGTGGGCGATCGGCTCCGCCGCGGCCCAGAAGACGCCGCCCCCCGCCAGCAACGTGCACAGGATGGTCGCCATCCAGCGCGGCGTGGAAATGTCCGGCGTGTCCAGGCCACCCAGCACCACCCGTCCCGTGCGACCGAACGTCATGCCGATGGCGACAAGGAAGGTGACGATCATCAGCGCCTGCCAATAGGCACCGAAGTAGGCGGTCGAGAGATCGAAGGCATGCTGGATGAGCGACGAGACGCCCTCGAGATTGACCAGTGCGGCGATCACGAACACCGCCATCACGCCACCGCTGAGGAGGAAGACGGGCCAGTCGAGGCCCCGGGAGGAAGCGCGGGAAACAGGGGTAGGGGCTGCTGAAGTTGCGGCGCCGGACGAAAGGGTCCGGGTGGTATCCGTCATTTATCTGCCTCTGGGCATGGTCTGATTAGCCGGGCAGTCTATCAGCCACACCCTTGGCATCGCTGTGACAAGTCCATGATTTTACTGCTGTGTTACGCGAAGTATCACCAAGCCCACAGCGGCATTACATTCTGCCCAACACAAGGACACCGGATTGCCACTCGCCGTGCCTGCCAACTCCTGAGAGGATGAAGCTGACACGTGAGGCATTGCCTGCCCCGCCCCCTCCTTCATCCGCGATAGTGCTCCCTCGATACCATGACATCGCCTCGCCGCCGTGATTTCACCCCCTCGATGAAACTGCGCAACCAGCGCCTGCTTCAGGACGTGACCTGCTCCCGGAGCGCGCCGCTCGATGTGGCCTTCGTGCTGCTGGAGCACTTCTCCCTCCCCGCCTTCACCTCCGGGCTGGATGCGCTGGTGACTGCCAATCTGCTCCGTGACGATCCCTTCTATCGCCTGCACACCTGTGGCCTGAACGATGGCAGCGTACGCAGCGATCTTGGCATCGACATCATGCCCGGCCTGACGCTTGCCGAGCTGGACCCCGCCCAGTGCGATCTGCTGATCGTGTGCGGAGGCTATCGCGTGATGCTGGAAGAGATTCCGAGGCTCAACGAGCTGCTGCGCCGTGCCGCCCAGCAGGGCTGTCGCCTGGGCAGTCTGTGGAACGGCAGCTACTTCCTGGCCTCGGCCGGGGTGATGGAGGGCCATCGTTGCACCATTCACCCCGAGAACGCGGCGCTGTTCAGCGAGACCTTCCCCGCGCTCGAGCTGTCCCGAGCCCCGCTGGTCGTCGAGGAAGCGCGTCTCAGCAGTGCCAGCGCCGCCAGTGCGCTGGACATGATGCTGGAAGGCATGCGTCAGCGTCACGGGGAGGATCTGGCGCGCAGCGTCGAGGAGATTCTGGCCTGCGAGCGCCCGGCCACGCCCAGTCCGTGGCATGTCGAGCAGACGCTGCCCGCACCGGACAGTCACCTTCCCGAGGCACTGCGCTCCATCCTGGAGTTGATGAGCAGCAACCTCGAGGAGCCGCTGAGCATGACCGACATCTCGCACTGCGTCTCCCTGTCGCGGCGCCAGATAGAGCGGCTTTTCACGCGACATCTGGATACCACGCCATCTCGCCATTATCTGGAGATGCGCCTGACACGCGCCCGCCAGCTGCTGACCCAGGGCAATGCCAGCATCACCGATGTCACCGTGGCCTGCGGCTTCGTCAGCACCACACATTTCAGTCACTGCTTTCGGGATTACTTCGGCATGTCACCGACGCGCGCTCGCCAGAGATGCTGACAGTCCCTTGCCACTGATGAGCCCCAGAAACGCAGAACGCCGCCCCGAAGGGCGGCGTTCTGCGTTGCGACGTCTTGTGCTCACGGGGCTTTCACGGCCTCGCTTCATGCACACATCAGGCGGAAGCCGTCTGCAATTCGCGGCGCTCATGGCGCTGCCCGAGCAGGAAGACGATCAAGCCGGCGATGGCCATGGCCACCCCGACCAGGCCGATGGAGGAGTGGGACGGGCCATACGCGAAGGCCAGGCCACCACACCAGGCGCCCAGCGCATTGGCGATGTTGAAGGCCGCGTGATTGAGGGTCGCCGCCATGGTCTGGGCGTCTTCCGCCACATCCATCAGGCGCATCTGCAGCGCCGGTGCCAGGCCGATGCCCGTGCCGACCAGTCCGACGAACAGGATACCGCTCCAGACACCGTCGGCGGCGAAGTAGAAGCCACCCTGTACCAGCGCGCTCCAGATCAGCACGGCAGGAATGGTGCGCATCAGGTCGATGTCCGCAGCACGGCTACCGAGCAGGTTGCCGATGATGGTGCCCACCCCGAAGACGGCCAGCACCATCGGCACCAGATTCTGGGACAGTCCGGCCTGGACGTTGAGCGTCTCCACCGCATAGCTGTAGACACTGAACATGCCGCCGAAACCGATGCAGGCGATGCCAAGGGTATAGAGCACCCGCGGCTTGATCAGCGCGGCCAGCTCGGTCAGCGGCGTCGCGTTCTGATTGCCTGCCTGATAGGGCACGAAGCCACGCACCAGCACGGCCGTCGCCAGCGCCAGCAGGCCGACGAGGAGGAACGCGGAATGCCAACCGAACAGACTGCCGAACCAGGTCGCCGCTGGCGCCCCGATGAGAATCGCCACCGTCAGCCCCATCATCACGCGCCCGACGGCACGGCCACGCTCGCCGGCGGGAGCAGCATCCGCCGCCACCAGTGCGGCCACCCCCAGATAGACGCCATGCGGCAGCCCCGCGATGAAGCGCAGCGCGGCGAAGCTGGTCAGTGAGGGGGCCATCAGGCTGGCCACGTTGCTGAGCGCGAACAGCAGCATCAGGCCAATCAACAAGCCACGCCGCGGCAGGCGTGCGCCAAGCGCCGAGATCAGCGGAGCACCGACTACCACCCCCATCGCATAGGCGCTGATGGCATAGCCGACCTGCTGGGATGACACCTGAAAGTCCGCGGCGATGTTGGGCATCAGCCCCATGATCACGAATTCGGTAGTGCCGATGGCAAAGGCACCGAGTGCCAGCGCCAGTTCGGCGATGCGCGGATGGCGCGCAACGGGGGAGGCAGACATGTCCGGGTCTCCTGAAACTTGAAAGGGGATATCACCCGTGTCCGTGCTCATCCGCAGCACCGCTGACAGGTGCAGGCCACGGATGGCATTGCCTGCGCATGGCTGGCGCTACGCAAGGCAAAAGACCGCGCGCCATTCATCATCTGCCAGGAAGGCGGGAATGAATGGCGCGCGGGACAGGTAACAGGTGATGCGCTCGTGCGTGGCGTCTCTCTTGGACGCCTGCTGCACGTCATGGCGCTGCTCTATCGTCTGGCAAACGGTATTGCGGCAACCCTCCTCAAGTTGCCTTGGGCGAGGCGTCAGCAAACCGTGCGATCCCTCATGGGGCCGAGCCGACTCGCGGGCTGGCCGATGCTTGAGCGATCAATGAAATATACGACCATTGTTGCAGATAACGCCACGCCGGCCCAACCGATTCATCACGACAACTGTGGTGCCGGAAGTGCAACATCGGTACATGACACCGTCATGTCTGCCTGCAGCCCAAGCAGGGGTGAGTGTGCGATAATGCGCCGATTCAGCGACAGCAAGCGGATCCCTTCCATGTCTTCGACATCATCAGCACCCTCCACTGCCGCCAGCAACGCCCGTGGCACTCTCTACATCATTTCCGCGCCCTCCGGCGCCGGCAAGACCACACTGGTCAAGGCATTGCTGGAGCGCATGAACGGCATCGGCGTATCCGTCTCGCACACCACCCGCGGCCAGCGCCCGGGCGAGCAGGATGCCGTCAACTACCACTTCGTGGATGTCGATCACTTCAAGACGATGATCGAGCAGGGCGACTTCTTCGAGCACGCCCAGGTCTTCGACAACTTCTATGGCACCTCGCGTCCGGCGGTCGAAGCTCGCCTGAGCAAGGGCGAGGACGTCATCCTCGAGATCGACTGGCAAGGCGCCCAGCAGGTACGCGCCCAGGTGCCGGAAGCCGTCTCCATCTTCATCCTGCCGCCGTCGCGTGAAGCGCTGCTCGAGCGCCTGTCCGGTCGCGGTACCGATGGGGAAGACGTCATCGCCCGGCGCATGCGTGACGCCGTCAGCGAGATGTCCCACTACGACGAGTACGACCTGATCGTCATCAACGATGATTTTACTCAGGCATTGGACGAGCTGTGCAGTCTGATCACCGCCGAGCGCGCACGCCGCCCGCGCGTCCAGGCGCGCCATGCCGCATTGCTGGACTCCCTGCTCGCCGGATGACGCCCGTGCACGAAGTCCAGGCATGACAAGGACTTGTTGCGGCCTACGGTGCTGATCATGCGCACTCTGGTCGCTTACGCCGCCGAGAGCGCGCCATGTCGCGCCACCGGATAGCGCCCTACTTGTCACGCCACAAGGGCGTCGAGTAGACTCGATTCCCTTTCAGAATCATTGGCCGCTGCGCTGTCTCGCCCCTGGCGGGCTGGCGCAGCGGCATTGTGCTTGCGTCGTGTGCGAGATACTGTCAGATGATCAGGGTATGCGGCCCCTAGCGGTCGCGGCACTCTGCGCTGATTACACGCCGACAGCGAACCCCCGAATATCCCGCTATTGAAGGTGCACTGCCATGGCCCGCGTAACCGTAGAAGATTGCCTCGAGAACGTCGACAACCGCTTCCAGCTGGTGATGATCTCCACTCGTCGTGCCCGTCAGCTGTCACGTGGCAGCCGCAACGCCCAACTGCCGTGGGAAAACGACAAGCCGACCGTGCTGGCCCTGCGCGAAGTGGCGGCGGGTCTGGTCAACCGCGACATCCTGAATGAGCCGGTCGAAGCTCCAATCCAGCGCAAGCCGGTGCTGCCGCAGATCGAGGACTGAGCCCCGGCTCTCCCTCTCCTGTACGTGTGCTGATCCGCACCTCCAACGTCGCGCCATCATGGCCATCACGCGGGGTGCGGGCCCGGAACCACCTTGAGCCAAGGCCGCTGAATGTTCACGATCGATGACCTGGCAGACCGCCTGGGCGGTTATCTTCCCGAGGAAGAGATCCGTCAGGTTAGGCGCGCCTTCTATTACGCCGAGCAGGCCCACGATGGCCAGCGCAGGCGTTCCGGTGAACCCTATGTAACCCACCCGCTGGCGGTGGCGAACATTCTCGCCAACATGCACATGGACCATCAGAGCCTGATGGCGGCCATGCTGCACGATGTCATCGAAGACACCAGCGTGACCTTCGAGGCACTGGCCGGCCAGTTCGGCGAGCCGGTGGCCTTGCTGGTCGATGGCGTCTCGAAGCTGACCCAGATCACCTTCGAGGACAAGGCCGTCGCTCAGGCCGAGAACTTCCAGAAGATGGTGCTGGCGATGTCCCAGGACATCCGCGTCATCATCGTCAAACTGGCCGACCGTCTCCACAACATGCGTACCCTTGGTGCCCTGCGCCCCGAGAAGAAGCGGCGCATCGCCCGTGAGACGCTCGAGATCTACGCCCGCGTCGCCAACCGCCTCGGTATCAACACCATCCGTGTCGAACTGGAAGATCTGTCCTTCCAGGCGCTGCACCCGATGCGCTCCGAACGCATCAAGCGTGCCGTCACCGCCGCGCGTGGCAATCGTCGTACCCTGATGCGCGAGATCCAGGCCAGCCTGCAGAACGCGCTGGAGCGCGATCAGCTGCCCGGCTCGGTGATCGGCCGTCAGAAGCATCTGCTGTCCATCTACCGCAAGATGCGTGACCAGCAGAAGCCCTTCAATGAACTGATGGACGTGTTCGGCTTCCGCATCATCACTGATGACGTGGACAGCTGCTATCGCATCCTCGGCGTGGTGCACAATCTCTACAAGCCGGTACCGGGACGCTTCAAGGATTACATCGCGATCCCCAAGGCCAATGGCTACCAGAGTCTGCACACCACGCTGTTCGGCATGAACGGCATGCCCATCGAGGTGCAGATCCGCACCCGCGAGATGGAAGCGATGGCCAACAACGGCATCGCGGCCCACTGGCTGTACAAGGCCGGGCAGACCGACCGTCCCATCGGCGCCGGCAGCCACGCACGTGCCCGCGAATGGGTACGTGGCCTGCTCGAGATGCAACGCCATGCCGGCAACTCGCTGGAATTCATCGAGCACGTCAAGAACGACCTGTTCCCCGATGATACCTACGTGTTCACCCCCAAGGGCGACATCATGGAGCTGCCGCGCGGTGCGACGGCGGTCGATTTCGCCTATGCGGTGCACACCGATGTCGGCAACAGCTGCATCGCCTGTCGCATCGATCGTCATCTGGCACCGCTATCCTCGCCACTGGAGAGCGGTCAGACCGTCGAGGTCATCACCGCACCAGGCGCCAAGCCCAACCTGGCGTGGCTCAACTTCGTCACCACCGCCAAGGCGCGTTCCGCCATTCGCCACTACCTCAAGCATCAGCAGCGCAGCGAGTCCGTGGCATTGGGCCAGCGCCTGCTGATCAAGGCACTCGCCGGCCTGGACATCACCCTCGAACAGCTGCCGCCCCAGCGCCTGGATACCCTGGCGGCGGAGCTTGAGCTGGAAGGCGGGCGTGATGATCTGCTCGAGTCCATCGGTCTCGGTACCCGCGCCGCCTACAGCGTGGCGCAGAGCCTGCTGAACGACAGGATGAGTCCCGCGGCACAGCAGCCCAAGTTCTCGGCCAAGGATGGCAACGTCCAGCCGGAGGACAGTGGCATCGGGCCGATGCAGGTCAGTGGCGGCGACAGCATGGTCACCAGCTATGCACGCTGCTGCCACCCGCTGCCTGGAGAGCCCATCATGGGCCACCTGTCAGCCGGCAAGGGCCTGGTGGTCCATCGTCAGGAATGCAGCAATCTGACCGAGCTGGCCAGCGATCCGGAGCGTGTCTTCCCGCTGACCTGGGCCGAGCAGATCGAAGGCGACTTCACCGTCGCCCTGCGCATCGAAGCCCAGACCCAGCGCGGGCTGATCGCCGAGCTGGCCGAACTCGTCACCGACGCGGAAGCCAATATCGAACGCATCGGCATCGAGGAGCGCGACGCTCACCTGGCCATCGTCAATCTGACCCTGGCGGTACGTGATCGCATTCACCTGGCACGCATCATCAAGCGCATGCGCAACCTGTTGCACGTGGAGCGCATTACCCGCGTCATCAGTTGATCGGATTCAAGGCCGCGTCGTTCGCCACCGGCGGGCGGCGCGGTTTTCGTTTTTGGGACTTCCGCAAGGTCGTCCATGGACACGACGGGCCTCTGCCCGACACCTCGCCGAGACAGGCGAGCAGCGCACTCACAAACACAATCGCAATTCACTGTCACAAGGCAACTGGCACAAGACCAGTAGGAAAGACAGTCACAAGGAGCACAACATGAGCAATCGCGCGATCATCAACACCGACAAGGCACCCGCTGCCATCGGGCCGTACTCCCAGGCCATCAAGGCGGGCAACACCGTCTATCTCTCCGGCCAGATTCCGCTGGACCCGCAGACGATGGAAGTCGTCGAAGGCGGTATCGAGGCGCAGGCGCGTCAGGTGTTCACCAACCTGAGCGCCGTGTGTGAAGAGGCCGCCGGCAGCCTGGGCGACATCGTCAAGCTCAACCTCTACCTGACGGACCTCGATGACTTCGCTCGCGTCAACGCGGTGATGGAAGAGTTCTTCAGCGCGCCCTTCCCGGCGCGTGCCGCCGTCGGCGTCAAGGCACTGCCCAAGGGCGTGGCCTTCGAAGCCGAGGGCGTGATGGTCATCGGCGACTGATCATGGTGGATCTTGCCGCCTGATCTGCCGAAACGTCTGACCTGCTGAAACGTGGTCTGCTGAAACGACAGTGCCCGCCCCGGAAACCCGGGGCGGGCACTGTCAGTTATCGGGCCAGGCAGCCCTGGCTCCCGGCGCCTCGACTTGTCCACAGCCGGTCAGGATGCGCCACGCGCGACCTCCTGTGGACAAGTCAATTGCCGTGCGGCGCTCAGCGTCCGGAAAGCTCGCTCTCCGGTACCGTCACGCCATGCTCCTTGAGCACCTCGGCATAGCCCTCGCGGAAGGTCGGGTAACGGAAGCGATAGCCACTCTCGAGCAGCAGCGCATTGCCGCAGCGCTTGCTGGAGCGACGCCGCAGCGGCGACTGGATCACCTCGGTGGATTCGACCTTGAGCTGACGTGCCAACCACGCCATCACCTCGTGCAGCGGTGCACCATCACAGTCGGTGGCCAGGTAGATCGGCTCGACCGGCTTGCCCTCGAGACTCAGTGCGATCAGGTGCGCCAGCACCCCCGCGCAGTCGTCACGATGGATGCGGTTGGAGTAGAGTGGCGGATTGCTGGCGGCGATGCGCCCATCGCGCGCCTGACGGATCAGCATGTCGCGACCCGGCCCGTAGATACCGGAGAAGCGCACCACGGTGCCATTGAGCGAGGAGTCGAGCAGGACCTGCTCGCCTTCCCGCATCAGCTGCCCCGAGAAGCTGGTGGCGTCGGTGGGGGACTGCTCGTCGACCTCTTCGCCTTCCTTCTGGGCGTAGACGGAGGTTGAGGACACGAAGAATACGCGTGTCGGCGGGTTGGCACGCGATTCCAGCTCCGCGACCAGCGCACGAATGCCATCGACGTAGGCGGCCCGATAGGCGTCTTCGTCGAAGTGGTCAGCGCTCAGCACGTGTACCACGGTGTCGGCATCTGGCAAGCTGGCCAGAGCACCTTCCGCGGTGATGTCCAGTGCCAGCGTCTCGATACCGAGATCCGCCAGCCTGGACACATCGCGTCTGACACCGATGACGTGCTGATCGGCCTTGAGCAGCTCGCGCGCCAGCGCGCTGCCAACGTCGCCACAACCGAGGATGAGACTCGTCTTCTTCACCTTTGCCGTGCTCCTTGGTAAAACGAATCGGTACCCACCGCATCCCAGGATGCCAGTTCCGGGCAGGAATCATGACTCTAACAGAACTCCGCTACATCGTAACCTTGGCCCAGGAGCGTCATTTCGGACGCGCCGCAGAGCGCTGCTTCGTCTCGCAGCCGACCCTGTCGGTGGCCGTCAAGAAGCTGGAAGAGGAGCTGGGAGTCGCACTGTTCGAGCGTTCCAAGTCCACCGTACAGGTCACACCGCTCGGCGAGAAGATCGTTCAGCAGGCCCAGCGCGTGCTGGAACAGTCCAGCGTGATCAAGGAGCTGGCCAATGCCGGCAAGGATCAGCTCTCCAGCCCGTTGCGCATCGGCGCCATCTATACCATTGGACCTTACCTGTTTCCGCATCTGGTGCCGGAACTGACGCGGCGTGCGCCGAAGATGCCGCTCTACATCGAGGAGGGCATGACCGGCGATCTGCGCCGCAAGCTCAGAAACGGTGAGCTGGACATCATCATCGTGGCGCTGCCCTTCACCGAGACCGACGTGCTGACCAAGACGCTCTACGAAGAACCCTTCGAGGTGCTGTTGCCATCGGGTCACGCGCTGCTCGAACAGGACAGCATCGCCAAGGAGCAATTGATCAATGAGCGTCTGCTGATGCTGGGCGAGGGCCACTGCTTCCGGGATCAGATTCTCGAGGCGTGTCCGGCCATCGGCCATCAGATCAACAATCCCGAGAATACCCTGATCGCCGAGGGGGGCTCGCTGGAGACCATTCGTCACATGGTCGCCTCAGGCCTCGGTATCACCGTGCTGCCCTACTCGGCCACCGGTACCGGCCATTACGAGAGCGGCGTGCTCGAGACACGTCCCTTCAAGGACCCCGCCCCCAGCCGCAGCGTGGCCCTGGCATGGCGTGCCAGCTTCCCGCGCCCCAAGGCGATTGACGTGATCAGCCAGGCGATCGCCGAGTGCTCGACCCGCGCCCGCCAGAGCAACGAGAACGGCATGCAGGGTTCCGCTTCCCAGAGCCACGAACCGGCATGAGCAGGGCGGGCACGGACGCCTCATCTGCCGGGCCCGCCAGCGCCGGTGTCTTTGCCACCGGCGCGCTGGCGCAACCGCTGGACAGCCTGAGCGGGGTCGGCCCCGCGCTGAGCGAGAAACTCTCGCGGCTGGGACTGGAGCGCGTGGCGGACCTGCTCTTCCACCTGCCGCTGCGTTATCAGGACAGGACTCGCGTCACCCCCATCGGCACGCTCAAGAGCGGCATGGAGGCGGTGGTGGAAGGCGAGGTGACGGCCTGCGACATCGTCAAGGGTCGCCGGCGCAGCCTGCTGGTGCGCCTGCGCGATGGCAGCGGCATCCTCAGTCTGCGCTTCTTCCACTTCTCTCCCGCCCAGCAACAGCAGTTCCAGCGTGGCCACAGCGTGCGCTGCTTCGGCGAGGCGCGTGCCGGGGCCACCGGTCTCGAGATCTATCATCCGGAATACCGTCTGCTCGGTCAGGGCGCGGCCCCGGTGGAAGACCACCTCACCCCCATCTATCCGGCCACCGAAGGACTCAATCAGGCGCGCCTGCGCGGCTTGATCGGCCAGGCCCTCAAGCAGCTCGAGGAGACGCCCCATGAGCTGCCGGACCTGATCCCCGACACCCTGCGCGCACGCTTTCGCCTGCCCGGGGTGATCGAATGCCTGCGTTTCCTGCATGAGCCACCGCCGGATGCGCCCGTCGATCAGATGAGCGACGGCGTGCATCCCAGTCAGCGGCGTCTCGCCCAGGAAGAACTGCTCGCCCATCAGCTGAGCCTGCGGCAGGTGCGAGCGCGCATCCAGCAGGATGGCGCCCCCTCGTTGAGCGCCAGCGGTGGCCTGAGCACCCGCTTTCTTGCCCAGTTGCCCTTCTCGCTGACCGGCGCCCAGCGCCGTGTGCTGGATGAGGTACGCCGTGACCTGGCGCGCGAAGTGCCGATGCTGCGCCTGGTGCAGGGCGACGTGGGCTCGGGCAAGACGGTGGTGGCGGCAATGGCGGCCCTGATCGCCATCGGTGGTGGCTGTCAGGCCGCCTTGATGGCCCCCACCGAGATCCTCGCCGAGCAGCACTATCGCAACTTCCGCGAATGGCTGGAGCCACTGGGCATCGAGGTCGCGTGGCTGGCCGGCAAGCTCAAGGGCAAGGCGCGGCTGGATGCCAAGGCGGCCATCGCCGATGGCCGGGCACGCATGGTGGTCGGGACTCACGCGCTGTTCCAGGCCGACGTGACCTTTCAGCGCCTGGGGCTGGCGATCGTCGATGAGCAGCATCGCTTCGGCGTGCATCAGCGTCTCGCCTTGCGCGAGAAGGGCGAGGCCGGCGGCCTGACCCCCCATCAGCTGATCATGACCGCCACGCCGATCCCGCGCACTCTGGCGATGAGCGCCTACGCGGATCTCGATCTCTCGGTGATCGACGAGCTTCCCCCGGGGCGTACCCCGGTACAGACCGTGGCAGTGGCCGACCCGCGGCGCCCCGAGGTGGTCGAGCGCATTCGCGCCGCCTGCGCCGAGGGTCGTCAGGCCTATTGGGTATGCACGCTGATCGAGGAATCCGAGGTGATGACCTGTCAGGCCGCCGAGGTGACGCGTGACGAGCTGACCGAGGCGTTGCCGGAGCTGTCCATCGGTCTGGTGCACGGCCGCATGAAGGCGGCCGAGAAGGCCGAGGTGATGGCGGCGTTCAAGGAAGGCGAACATGACCTGCTGGTGGCCACCACGGTGATCGAGGTCGGGGTCGATGTGCCGAATGCCAGCCTGATGGTGATCGACAACCCCGAGCGTCTCGGCCTGTCGCAGCTGCACCAGCTACGCGGGCGTGTCGGGCGTGGCAGCACCGAGAGCTTCTGCGTGCTGCTCTATCATCCTCCGCTCTCTCAGCACTCCAGGCAACGCCTGGCGGTGATGCGCGAGACCACCGACGGCTTCAAGATCGCCGAGAAGGACCTGGAGCTGCGCGGGCCCGGCGAAGTGCTGGGCACGCGCCAGACGGGGCTGGCGGGGATGAAGATCGCCGATCTCGAGCGTGACAGCGACCTGATCGCCCCGACCACCACCCTGGCCGACGCCATTCTCACTGAGGCCCCCCAGGCCGCGGAGCCCCTGATCCGCCGCTGGCTGGGGGAGGCGGCTGGCCAATACGGCGCCGTCTGAGCGCCCTGCCCACCTGTCCCCCAACGCACTCGTTCACCTGGTCACTCGTTCACTTGGCCACTTGCCAGCCGCGCCAGCCCTCAGCTGGCGCGGCTGGCCTTGATCAGCTGGGTGCCGGCACTTTCCAGCGGCTGCAACAGCCGCAGCACCAGAATCAGCTGTGACAGCGCCAGGCGCCCGGTGGTGGACTCGACCTGCTCGATCTCGGCCTCCAGCGCCGCGATCTCATGATCGCTTTCCAGCGTGAGGGTGATCTCGCCGCCCGCCTCCAGCTGCTCACCCAATGTCGTCAGCTGCTGACTCAGACGCTCGCCATGGCGCAACAGCGTCTCGATGCCGCTGCTGGCGGACGAGGTAGATTCCAGCTCGCCACGATGCGCCGCCAATGCCGACAGATACCCCAGCGCGGTATGGGCATGGAGCAGGAAGCCGAAGCCCGGTTCCACGTCACGCCGGAAATGGCCCGGCTCCTTGCGCGCCGTCGCCAGCAGGCTCGAGAAGGCGGCGTCGGCATTGTGGGCATTGCGCCGCGCCAGGCGGTAGGCCAGGTCATCGCGCTTGCCGTGACGATACTGGGACAGCACCTCCCCCAGATAGCGCCCGCTGGTCTTGAGGCTGACACCGGCCTGACGATAGAGCTTGCGGCCCTGCCAGTCCGGCAGGATCAACACCACGGAAAGCCCCGCCAGCAGGCCACCGACCAGCGTATCGAACAGTCGCGGCCAGATGAGATCGAAGCCATCACCGACCTGGTTGAAGCAGGCCAGCACCATCAGGGTGATGGCCGCCGTCGCCAGGGTGTAGCGTGACCCGCGCGTGGCGAAGAACAGCACCCCCGCGACCACGGCGATGCCGGCCTGGAGGGTGGGGGCCGGGAACAGGCTGATCAGCGCCCAGCCGGCCAGCAGACCGATCAAGGTACCGACGATGCGCTGAGCCAGGGTGCGCCGGGTATCGCCGAAGCTGGGCCGGCAGACGAACAGCCCCGTCAGCAGAATCCAGTAGCCCTGGGTCGGGTGGACCGCCAGCAGCACGCCATAGCCGGCCACCAGGGTCGCGGTCAGGCGCAGTGAATGACGGAAGATCGGCGAGCGCGGGGTCAGATGGCTGCGAATGCGCTCGAGCATGTCCCGCGTGCCGTGAGGCGAGCGATCCAGCAGGCTGTTGTCGCTTTCACTGCTGCTGGCTTCCAGATCGCCGAGTCGCTCGATCTGCCCTTCGATCAACCGCAGGTTGCCCGCCAGCGCCTCCAGCGCCTGCATCAGATGACGCCATTCAGGCCGATGCTGCTGCTTGAGATACTCGAGCGAGGCGTTGAGGTCTTCCAGCGCCTGCTGGCTGTCACTGGCCTCGAAGGGCTGACGCATCAGCAGCGCCCGGCCCAGCCCCTTGCAGGCGCCGCCCTGCTGCTCCAGCAGGCGCTGACAGCGGAACAGGATATCGTGGTGGAAGAAGGCATCACTGAGCTGGCCATAGGGGTAATGGCTCGAACTGGCCCGCTCATGAAGGTCCTGGGCGATGAAGTAGAGCCGCAGGTAGCGATCCAGCTTGCTGGTGTCGCGCCGCCCGGCAAGACGCCGGAAGACCATCTCCTTGGTCTGGTTGAGCGCCACGACCACGCGACCATTCTGCTCCGCCAGCGCCAGACGACGCGCCGAGCGATCCACGTTGCGCAGTGGCTCGAACAGCTGAGCCTTGAGAATCAGATAGCGGCCCAGTTCACGGTAGAGGGTCGCCATGCTGTGCTTGAGCGGCTGACGCGAGAACAGCGCGCACCACAGTACCGACAGCAGGCCATACCAGGTCGCGCCGATCACCAGCAGCAACGGCTGGACCAGATTGATGCCCAGTCCCGGCTCACGCAGCCACTCGGGCAGGCTGCGTTCCAGCAGCGCGATCTGCCCATCGCCATGCTGCTGCTCGAGACTGATCATGGTGTACACGGCCAGAATCAGCGAGGCGCGGGCGATGGCCCCGTAGCGGGCATCGATCGCCGCCAGCATCGGCAGAGTGAAGGTGGCCAGCGCCAGGCCGATCACGAAGGGCAACGGCATGCCGAACAGCAGTTCCACCGAGACGGCGGCGATGCTGAAGCAGGCCAGTGTCATGCCCAGCGCGCGCAGTCGCCCGCGCCAATGGTCATCCGTTTCCGCCAGTCCCGAGGCAATCACGCCGAGAAACAGCGGGATCACCAGCGCCATCTCGTCCAGCCAGAACCCTACCGCCATCACACCGCCCAGCGCGATGAGCATGCGCAGCGAATAGCTGAAGGCATCCAGCGTCCACAGTCGACGCAGGGAGTGGATGAGCGAGTGTTGCAGGGAGCGTGTCATGAAGTGTTCCGTGACCAGGGCGCGAGCAGCGCATTAGACTTTAGATTTATGCCGCTAGCATACCACCCTGTTCTGCCGTGTCCGATAGCTCCGGCTCACACAAGCGTTGGCAAGCGCTTCAGGCGCCAAACTCTCCGTCCGTGCCACTCTACCCACTCATGCTACCCACTCATGCCTACCCCGGATTTCATGGAGAATACCGATGCACCCACTCATCGAACGTGTCACTGGCGCCCTCGGGCTGTCACCGGAGATTGCCGAACAGGCGGTCGGCCTCATTCTCAAGTTCGTGCGTGAACAGGGCCCGGATGGGCCGGCGGCATCACTGCTGGGAGCCATTCCGGGCGCCGAAGGGTTGATCGGCAGCGCTGGCGAGGAAGCCGCCGAGTCCGGGGGCGGTGGCCTCATGGGCGGCCTGATGGGGGCGGTCAGTGCATTCACCGGAGGCAGCGGAGGGGGAGCACTGGAGCTGGGCCAGAAGCTGATGGGACTGGACCTGAACATGGATCAGGCACGTGGCGTGGCCGATGAGACGCTGAGCTATGCGCGCGAGCAAGCCGGCGATGGTGTGGTCGACCAGGTCATCGAGGGCATCCCGGGCCTCAAGCATCTGCTGTGACACCTTGCGTGCCCTCACGAAAAACGCCCCGCTGAGCAGATCAGCGGGGCGTTTTTTTCGGTCACTACGGCATGGCCGTCGGTTCAGCGAATCCGCTTGAGCAATGACTGCAGACGATTGAGCTGGGCGGAATCCCCGACCAGACGCACGCGCTGCTCCATCATGCCATTCAAGAAGGCCTTGGGAGACGGCTTGAGCAGGAAGGCCACCGCACTCTCAGCATGCGCGAAGCGCAGCTCAAGCTCCGTATCCACCGGCAGACCGGTGCCGGAGGTCACACCTTCCCGAGACATCCGATAATGACGCGCGATGCTCAGATCCTCCGTGGCAACGCCCCAATCCAGCGAACGCGTCTCGAGCTGAGCGCGAAATTCGGGGTCGCGCCGGAAGGCACGCTTGAGCAGCAGGCCCAGTACCCACAACAGCAACTTGAGCTTCATGGCGTCATTCCTTCCTTGAGAGGCGGCACGGTCAAGCGGTCAGCCGCGAACAGCCATCGATACCGTCCATGACAAAATGCCACCGGGCCCGAGTGGCGGAGCCGGTGGCATCGATACTGACATCGGGCAAGCATGGCGGGCCGCCACGCCAGCAGGGGCGCGGCGACGTGGACCAGACTTACTTGGTCACCGCATCCTTCAATGACTTGCCCGGCTTGAAGGCCACTGTCTTGCTGGCCGGGATGGTCAGGGGTTTGCCTGTCTGGGGGTTCTTGCCGGTACGCGCTGCACGCTGACGCACCGTGAAGGAGCCAAAACCAATCAATGAAACATCGTTGCCCTTGGCGACCGTGTGGGTGATCTCGTCGAGAATCACGTTCAACACTTGACTAGCCTTGTCCTTGGACAGATCCGCACGCTCGGCGATGGCCGCAGCGAGTTCTGGCTTGCGCATGAAAAGCCCTCCTGGTTTGGCATTCTGCACGGGCGGCTCAGCCGCCGATTCATTGTTGTTCTTGCACGAATGTTGTTCTTGCACGGATGTTGTTCTTGCACGGATGTTGCTGCACTTGCTGGCATTGCATGGCGCTTGGGCGATGCGATACCGAGTCCCCCTTTCACGGGGTGAACGTCATCGGTAACACGTCGTCCCTGATTCTCGCCTGACGCTCTGTGACGGAAACTTCACTATCGTGCCTGACTACGCTGGCTTCAAGGGGTCTGCGACCATCGGCCATGGCATCGCCTAGCCTAGCAACGGCGGTGCCTGCCGCGCCAGCTCGACTTTCCTGCGAACGGAGGCGCCTGTCAACGCATATCCAATCAAGCGTTCGTTCGCATCGAGAGCGCGTGCATCGAGATCATCTCCCTCGCCCGTGATGTCCCAGCGCGCCACGGCCGTCCGAGGCGGGTAGGCCACGATGGGCAGCGCCGGTGTCTTGACCAGCACGGGCCAGGCCTTCCAGTCGAGCTCGACCGCCTCGCCGCACAGATTGGCGGCCAGCACCCGGGCTGCGGCCTGCAGGGGCTGCACGTACATGGCATTGACCCCTTCGACACTGGCGCAGTCTCCCAGCGCCCAGACATGCGGCCGGGAGGTGGCAAGGTGACGATCGACGCGGATGCCGTCCCCACCAGCACTCAACCCCGCGCCCTGTGCCAGCTTGATGCGTGGCGCGAGCCCCGTGGCCAGCAGCACCAGCGAGCCCTCCACCGCATGACCACTCTGCAGCACCACGCTGACGGGCGCCTGCGTTGCCTTGCCGGCGGTGATGGTCTCGACCATCTCTCCTTGCAGCCGACGCACGCCGATGGCATCGAAGGCCTTGCCAAGTCGCCGGCCGAGCGCCTGGGGAAGCAAGCCATCCAGCGGAGTGTCTCCCGCCGCGACCAAGGTGACCTCATGTCCTGCGGCTTTCAGGTCATTGGCGTATTCACACCCCACCAGACCGGCACCGACGATCACGACACGGCCACTCTCCCCCGCCTCACGCGCTGCCGTCAGCGTGGCGCTGAAGGCGGCGTAGTCATCGAGATCATTGATGCTCATCACGCGCGAGCCGACCGAGTCATCGATGGGGAAGGGTCGCCGCGGCGCGGCACCGAGTGCCAGCACCAGCTCGTCATAGGCCAGGCATTCCTCGCCCAGCCAGACCTGTCGCGCGTGGGTATCGATGCTCGTCACTCGCTGATGGGTGCGCAGCTCGGCGTCCAGTTCATCCACCAGGGCCACGGAGGTCTGCCGTGCCAATGCCCGGGCGCTCATGCCCTTGGCAAAGGCGGTGGACAGCAGAGGCTTGGCGTAATCGTGGCCACTGTCCTGACTGACCAGGATCAGTCGACTGTCCTTGTCACGCGCACGCAGGGCACGCGCCAGGCCAATGCCGGCCATGCCGGTGCCGATGATGACAAGGGTACGAGGGTCGCGCATGGCGCCATCTCCTGAGATCGATCCGAGAGGAAAAGAGGGTAGTCGGGCCCCAGCATACCAGCCTGCCACTGGCGCGGGCATGCTCACGCTGCAGGCCTTGCGGTTCGGGCGTGCTAGACTCGCCACTTGTCATCCTGACAGGGAATTCATCGTGGTCTGTCACTCCCACTCGGCAGCGTTTGCCGGCAAGATCGCCATCCGGGCCATGTCTCGCTCGGAACTCAACACTCCCTGCCCCTGCGCTCACCAGAGAGCGATGGACTCGGCGGTCCGCCGTCACTGGCAGCCCGCCGCGAGCCTGCAAGGCGTCATGCCGGCCGGCTGGTGGCCATGGCTGTCCTCCAGTGACTCGCTGACCCAGCGTCTCGATCACGCCATGCGCATGCTCGATGGTCAGGGGCTGCGCGTGCGCCTGCTGCTGCAGGACACCGGCCCTGCCCGGCGTGATGAGGCGCGGATGCTGGGTATCGCGCCACGACGCCATGTCTGGCGGCGCGAAGTGGCCCTGTGTCATGGCGATGAGCCCTGGGTGATCGCGCGCTCGCTGGCGGCGCTGGACCTGGCCCATGGCCACCGTCTTTCGACGCTCGGCGAAGGCTCGCTGGGCCATTGGCTGTTCCGCCAGCCCGACCTGACCCGCAGCGCCATCGATGTCAGCCGGGCGCCACTGAGACTTGCCAGCACGCAGCCGCTGGCACGCACCGCCAGCCTGTGGATGCGCCGCTCGATGTTCTCGCACGGTCGCTTCCGGGTACTGGTCCAGGAAGGTTTCACCCCTCGGTTCCAGCACGCTCTGGAACTCTGATTCCCCACTGCCGTTCGATCAGGAGTCCTGATGTCAGCGTCATCCGCTTCCCGCCCGTCCAAACTGGCCGATTACCTCGCCCTGACTCGTCTGGACCGCCCCATCGGCACCTGGCTGCTGATGTGGCCGACCCTATGGGCCCTGTGGCTGGCGGCCGATGGGCTACCGGACCGCGATACGCTGCTGATCTTCGTGGCTGGCGTCTATCTGATGCGTGCCGCCGGCTGCGTGATCAACGACTACGCGGATCGCCACTGGGACAAGCATGTCGAACGCACCCGGGATCGCCCGCTGACCTCAGGACGCATCACGGAGCGCGAGGCGCTGACCCTGTTCGGTGTGCTGGTCGCGGCCGCCTTCGTGCTGGTGTGCTTCACCAACCTGACCACGGTGCTGCTGTCGATCGTCGCCGTGCTGCTGGCGGCCAGCTATCCGTTCATGAAGCGCTTCCATCATCTGCCGCAGGTGGTGCTGGGTGCCGCCTTCGGCTGGGCGATTCCGATGGCCTTCGCGGCGACGCTTGAGGAGGTGCCGACCTATGGCTGGTGGCTGTTCGCGGCCAATCTGATGTGGACGGTGGCCTACGACACCGCCTATGCGATGGTCGATCGCAATGACGACCTCAAGGTCGGCATCAAGTCCACCGCCGTGCTGTTCGGCCGCGCCGACACGCTGATGATCGGTCTGCTGCAGCTGGGCATGCTGGCGGTGTTGATCGGCATCGGCCTGCACCTGGCGCTGGGCATCTTCTACTGGCTGGGGCTGGCCGCGGCGGCCGTGACCTTCGTCTGGCAGCAGCGCCTGATTCGCGAGCGGGAGCGTGGCCCCTGCTTCCAGGCATTTCTCAACAACCACTGGTCCGGCCTGCTGATCTTCGCGGGCATCGCGCTGGCGACCTGGCCAGCTGCCTGACCCCTCTTTCCGGCCAATGGGCCCGAGTCCTCATCCGGTCTGCCAGCGATCTTCCTCATGCGGCGAGGCGTGGCATTCACGCCTCGCGAGAGTTGAGGGACTCGCTGGCAAGCCGGGCGGCAAGCTGCCAAGCTGGCGATTGTCATCTCACTGTCATATAAGCAGGTTGTAATCGTCATCGACTTGTCATTCTGGCGCGTGCGCCGACTGCTGCATGGGATCTAGCGATGAGCTCCAAGACCGTACTGATTGTCGACGACGAATCCTCGATACGCGAGATGATCGCCGTCGCCCTGGAAATGGCGGATTACCGCGTGCTGGAGGCCGACAATGCCCAGGACGCCCACGCCATCGTCGTCGATGAAAAGCCCGATCTGCTGTTGCTGGACTGGATGATGCCCGGCACCAGCGGGCTGGAACTGGCGCGCCGCCTCAAGCGTGACGAGACCACGGCGGAGCTGCCGATCATCCTGCTCACCGCCAAGGGCGAGGAAGACAACAAGATCCAGGGGCTCGAGGCCGGGGCGGACGATTACATCACCAAGCCCTTCTCGCCACGCGAGCTGGTGGCACGCCTCAAGGCCGTGCTGCGCCGCACCACGCCCAAGGGCGTCGAGGAGTCGGTGGAAGTCGAGGGTCTGATGCTCGACCCCGCCAGCCACCGCGTGACCGCACACGGCAACTCCCTGGAGGTCGGCCCCACCGAATACCGCCTGCTGCAGTTCTTCATGACCCATCAGGAGCGCGCCTACACCCGCAGCCAGCTGCTGGATCAGGTCTGGGGCGGCAATGTCTATGTCGAGGAGCGCACCGTGGACGTGCACATTCGTCGTCTGCGCAAGGCGCTGGGCGAGGGGCATCAGCACTTGATCCAGACCGTCCGCGGTACCGGTTATCGCTTCAGCGCCCAGGCCTGAGACGCGGATGCGCTACTGGACGAACGAGCTATGGCGGCTGGGCTATCTGGCGGGCGGCTTCGGGCTGGTCGGCGGACTGCTCGGCCTGCTGGGCTGGGGCCTGGCGCTGGGGCTGGCGCTGTACCTGTTCGTCCATCTCAAGCACCTCAAGAGCCTCTACACCTGGCTGATCACCAACCCCCATGAAGAGCCGCCGCCCGGCGATGGCGTCTGGGGGGATCTGCTCGATCGTCTGTATCGCTACCAGAAGGGTCAGCGTCAGGCGCAGGAGCGACTGCGCAGTATCCTCAATCGCATCCAGGAATCCTCGGAAGCGATGCGCGATGGCCTGGTGATGCTCGACAATCACGGCGACATGGAGTGGTGGAACAGCGCTGCCGAGCAGTTGATCGGCCTCAAGGCCAGTCACGACCGCGGCCAGCACGTCACCAACTATCTGCGTGACCCCGTGTTCATCGATTACTTCAATCGGCTGGCCTATCGTGAGCCGCTGACCCTGCAATCGCCGCTCTCCGACAACCTGACCCTGCAGATCTCCATCACCCTGTTCGGTGACAACGAGCGCCTGGTGATGGTGCGCGATGTCACCCGTCTCTACCGTCTCGAGGAAATGCGCCGCGACTTCGTGGCCAATGTCTCCCATGAGCTGCGCACGCCGCTGACGGTACTGGCCGGCTATCTCGAGACCTATTCCGACTATGCCGATGACCTGCCCCCGCGCTGGCAGCGTGGCCTGGGACAGATGCAGAGTCAGACCGACCGCATGCAGCACCTCGTCGAGGATCTGCTGACCCTGTCGCGCCTGGAGACCGACGAGCTGTCGGGCGAAGGACGTCGCATCGACATGGCACAGCTGCTGACGCGTATCCGGGAAGATGCCGAAGGCCTCTCGAAGGAGCGGCATGTCATCACGGTGGCGGTCGAGCCCGGACTGGCCCTGATGGGTGAGGAGCAGGAGCTGAGAAGCGCGATCTCGAATCTGGTCTTCAATGCGGTGCGTTACACGCCGGAAGACTGCCACATCACGCTGCGCTGCCAGAGCACCAGCGAGGGCGTGATGGTCGAGGTGGAGGATGACGGTGACGGCATTGATCCCGTGCATCTACCGCGCCTGACGGAGCGCTTCTATCGCATCGACAAGGGACGCAGCACCGCCACTGGTGGCACCGGGCTGGGACTGGCCATCGTCAAGCATGTGCTGATCCGCCATCAGGGCCGCCTGGAGATCGACAGCCTGCCCGGCGAGGGCGCACGCTTCCGTTGTCATTTCCCGGCGGAACGCCGCTGCGCGACGACTGCCTGACGGTTGCAGCCCCACTGACACGAACGCCCCGCCGCGCCCTCTGCATGAGGTCACGGCGGGGCGTCGTGGTATCTGCGTTCGTCAACGCTCGCGATAAAGCCTGGCTCAGCGGCGCGGGGCAGGCAGCTGTCGGTAGTGGCTCTGCCACATCAGGACGGCACCCGCCACGGCCCCGGGAATGAACAGCAGGTTGGCCAAGGGCACCAGCGTCAGCACGAACACGGCACCACCGAAGGTCAGTGACGGCCACCAGCGCGCCTTGAGACGCTGCTTCATGTCGCCGAAGCTGACCTGATGGTTGTCCATCGGATAGTCCAGATACTGGATCGCCATGCTCCAGGCCGAGAACAGCCCCCACAGCAGCGGTGAGAGCAGATTCAGGCCCGGAATGAAGCCGAGAATGAACAGCGCGATCATGCGGGGAATGAAGTAACCCAGTTTGGCCATCTCGCGCCCCAGCGAGTCGATCCCGATCTTCACCAGGCCACGCTCATCCTCGATCAGGGTGCCATCCAGTCGATGCTCGACCTTCTCGGCCAGAATGCCGTAGAACGGCGCCGCGATCAGATTGGTCACCAGGCTGAAGGTGAAGAACACCGCCAGCAACAGACTCAGCACCAGCACCGGCCAGATCAACCAGCTCAGCCATTCCAGCCAGCTGGGCACCTTGAGCATCCAGTAATCGATCCAGCCCTCGAACTGGCTGAACAACAGCCACAGCGTGGCACTGTAGAGCACCAGGTTGATCGCCAGTGGTACGAACACGAAACGGCGTAGCCCGGGGGTATAGACCATGCGGGTCCCGCGGACCAGCGCCGATACGGCATCAATCATGCGACGTCCTCGTCATTTCGTGAAAGGCGGCTGCCCTCAGGCGGCCGGAGCCACACCCTAGCACTACCACCCGCCCCACGCAGCTGTCGGCGCATCGAATGGCAGACGCCCCGCACTCCGTCGGCGGGACAGAGGCGGGGCGTCATCGGCAGACAGGCGTCAGGCCCCGGGGAAGGGGCCTGCACGTCAGGGCTTGTCGAGATCCTGCGGCTGGAGGTCATGGGTGTCGGTGTGACGCACGTCCACGCCCTTGACCAGGAAGATGACGTACTCGGCGAGGTTGTCGGCGTGATCCCCGATACGCTCCAGCGCACGCAGAATCCACATCACGTTGAGCACCGGGGTGATCTGGCGCGCGTCTTCCATCATGAAGGTCATCAGCGAACGCATCGCGCTCTGGTATTCCAGATCCACCGAGGCATCCTCACGCAGTACCTTGAGCGCCAGATCCGTATCGAAGCGGGCGAAGGCGGTCAGCGAGTCACGCACCATGCTGCGCACATGCTGACTGAGGTGACGAACCTCGACCATGCCACGCGGGCTCTGGCCGTTCTCGACCAGCGAGATGGCATTGCGCGCGATCTTGCTGGATTCATCGCCGATACGCTCCAGGTCCGAGGTGGCGCGAATCACGGCCAGCACCAGACGCAGATCGGAGGCCGCCGGCTGACGGCGCGCCAGCACGCGGGTGCACTCGTCATCGATCTTCAGCTGCATGTCGTTGACGGCCTTGTCATTGTCACGCACGCGTGTCGCCGTCTCGCTGTCACCCTCCAGCAGGGCCGTGACGGCATCCTGCAGCTGCTTCTCCACCAGACCGCCCATGGCCAGCAGGTGTGTCTTCAGCGCATCCAGCTCGTGATTGAACTGCTGGGATATGTGCTTGCCGTGCGAATCGCTGGTGATATCCATTACCCTCTCCCGGGAAGTCATCCGCCGAGGCAGGCGGTCTCTGACATGTGGCATTGATGTAGAAGCGCTGCAGCAGGGTCTGGCGCAGGCGGCTCCCTCCTAGCATGACGCCTCTTGATTGCAGTTATATTTCACTCGAGCGCCGGGACGCCAATCGAATCTTGCGCCGCGCTGACATATCGACGACGCGATGGCCCATCCGCCAACGTCCCGCGCGAGACACGTGTCAGCCACCTGCAGTGCCGCTTTGGTGATCTCACCCGAAACGACCGGTGATGTAGTCCTCGGTCTGGCGACGACGCGGATTGGTGAACAGCTGATCGGTCGGGGCATATTCCACCAGCTGCCCTTCATGCAGAAAGGCCGTGGCATCCGAGACACGTGCTGCCTGCTGCATGTTGTGGGTGACGATGACCAACGTCAGGCGTGAGCGCAGCGAGCGGATCAGCTCCTCGATCTTGAGCGTCGAGATCGGGTCCAGCGCCGAGGCTGGCTCATCCAGCAGCAGGACTTCCGGCTCCACCGCCAGCGTGCGCGCGATCACCAGGCGCTGCTGCTGGCCACCGGAAAGCCCCAGCGCGCTGTCGAACAGCCGGTCCTTCACTTCCTCCCACAGCGCCGCGGCCCGCAGACAGGATTCGACCTTGTCATCCAGATGGCGCTTGTCATTCTCGCCGACCAGCCTCAGCCCGAAGGCCACGTTCTCGTAGACCGACATCGGAAAGGGGTTGGGCGTCTGGAACACCATGCCGACGCGCCGGCGCAGCATGGGGACATCCACGCCCCGGGCATGGATGTCCTCGCCTTCCAGCCAGACCTTGCCGCTCAGGCGTGACTGCTCATCGAGATCAGTCATGCGATTGAAGGTGCGCAGCAGGCTCGACTTGCCACATCCCGAGGGACCGATGAAAGCCGTCACGCGCTTGCGCGCGATGCGCAGGCTGATATCGTCAAGCGCACGCCGTCGGTGACGCTCCTTGCCCACCTGCGCCTGATAATCGAGGCACAGGTGGCGGGTTTCCAGGCACGTGTCCTGCGGATTGACGACCTCGGGATGCTGCGAGCTCGACTGGACGCTCTCACGTGCAGAGTCACGCTTCATTCGGTGGCTCCCTTGTAACGTTGTGCCAGCATGTGACGCAGGCGAATGGCACTCAGATTGAGGCACAGGATCACGACCACCAGCACCAGCGCGGTCGCGTAGACCAGCGGGCGACTGCTGAAGGCATCGCTGCTCTGGAAGGCCAGATCATAGACCTGATGGCCGAGGTGCATGAACTTGCGATCCAGATGCAGCCACGGGAAGCTGTCATCCAGCGGCAGGTCCGGCGCCAGCTTGACCACGCCGACCAGCATCAAGGGCGCGACCTCGCCTGCCGCACGCGCCACCGCCAGAATCAGCCCGGTCATCAAGGCCGGAGATGCCGCGGGTATCACCACGCGCCTGAGGGTCTCAAAGCGCGTGGCACCCAGTGCCAGCGCGCCTTCGCGCAGGCGATGCGGCACCCGCGCCAGCCCCTCCTCCGTGGCCACGATCACCACCGGCAGCGTCAGCAGCGCCAGCGTCAGCGATGCCCACAGCAATCCACCGGTGCCGAAGGTGGGGGTCGGCAGACGCTCGGAAAAGAACAGTTCATCCAGGCCGGCCCCCAGCCCGTAGACGAAGAACCCCAGCCCGAAGACCCCATAGACGATGGAAGGCACGCCGGCGAGATTGCGCAGCGCGATGCGGGTCAGCCGCGTGAGACGCCCCTGATGCGCGACCTCGTGTAGATAGAGGGCCGCCATCACGCCGAAGGGCATCACCAGAATCGCCATCAGCACCACCATCAGCACGGTACCGAAGATGGCGGGCCAGATGCCGCCACTGCCTTCATTGGGCGAGCCGGAGACGAAGTCGCGAAAGCGCTCCAGCGTCAGCAACAGTCGTCCGCCAAAGCCCATGGCATTCGGCTGCCAGACATGACGGATGTCATTCAGCGCGATGCGCCCCTCATGACCGCCATTGCCCCCGAGCAGCAGCTGGCCGGCGTCCAGGGCTCCCCGGAGGGCCAGCAATTGCCCCTCACGGGTGATCAGTGCCTCGCGTGTCGTCTCGAGCTCCGCGATCAAGGAGGCATCCGCCTCGTCCTGCGTCGTGACAGGCCCTTGTCGAGCGGACAGTTGCTGCTGCAAGGCCAGCAGGCGCGCGCTCAAGGCCTCGCTGTCAGCGCGCAGTGCCGCCAGCTGACGACGCTGGCCCTCAAGCGCCGCCAACCGCGCATGCAGTGCCTCGGCATTCTGGTGCAGTGAAGGAGTCGGTGCCCCCGGGACCGCACTGTCGGAGGAGAGCTGCGGAGAATGATCCAGCTCACCGGTGAGCGGATCACTCAGCGCTCTGGCCATGCCATACAGCACTCGCCCGTCGCGCATTTCCAGCATCAGTGCCTGGCGAGGAAAGCGGATATTCTCCATCAGGGTATCCGGCAGCCACTGCCAGCTCGCCGAGGCCCCATCCTGAGAGGAGGTCTGCAGCAGCCACCAGCGCTGCGACTGTCGCTCACGTTGCTGATCACCGGTGTCCGCTGCCGAGGGACGCAGCTCCTCATGCATCAATTCGCCCAGCAGGTGACGGTTGTCCGCCGCCGGCTCGCCACGGGTAGTCTTGAGCGCCGTGACGCTCTGCCCCGGCTGGGTGGTGAGTTCGACCTCGACCAGCCGTGAGGGCCAGAAGTGACTGAGCGAGCCCACCACCAGCAGGCTGATCAGCCCCAGCACCAGTACCAGCGAGACACTGACCGCCATGGCATTCAGCCAGCCCCAGGGGCCACCATCACGCCAGTAACGCGCCAGACGCGCCGTCACAGGCTCACGAGGTCTGAGCAACGAGGACGGCGGTACCGCATCAGGACGACTCATCCCCAGCCTCCACGTTGCGGCGGCATGAAGCGCAGCCGCAGCACTTCCGCCAGCGTATTGACCACGAAGGTGAAGAGGAACAAGGCCAGCGCGGCAAGGAACAGCAGGCGGTAATGGCTGCTGCCGACCTCGGCTTCCGGCAACTCGATCGCCAGGGTCGCCGCCAGTGAGCGCACTCCCTCGAACAGGCTGGCATCCACCAGCGGCGTGTTGCCGGCGACCATCAACACGATCATCGTCTCGCCCACGGCGCGCCCCATGCCGATCATCACCGCGGAGAACAGCCCGACGGCGGCGGCCGGCAGGATCACGCGGCGCAGACTCTGCCAGGGTGTCGCCCCCAGTGCCGCGGACCCCGCCGCCAGTCCGCGAGGGACTGAGGACAGCGCATCCTCACTGAGCGTGAAGAGTGTCGGCATCACCGCCAGCCCCAGCGCCATGCCGGTCACCAGGGTATTGCGCTGGGCGTAATCGATGCCGTGATGGGCAAACAGCCATTGACGGATGTCGCCCTCGAACCACCAGGCTTCCAGTTGATGAGCCAGCGTCACATCCAGCCACAGCAGCAGCATCAGCAGCGGCAACAGCCCGAAGGCGGCCATGTTTTCCGGCATCAGGCTGCGCAGTGCGCGCGGCGACAGGGTCCACACGAAACCGGCCACCATGGTGCCCAGCGGAATCAGTACCAGCCCCAGCAGCACGGCCATCAATTCACGCTCGACGAAGGGCGCGACCACCAGCGCCGCGATGAAGCCGATCACCACCGTGGGCAAGGCCTCCATCATCTCCAGCATCGGCTTGATGCGCGCCCGCTGGCGCGGGGCCATGAAACAGGCCACATGGATGGCACAGCCCAGTCCCAACGGCACGGCAAACAGCAGGCCGACCAGCGCGACCTTGAGCGTCCCCCACATGATGGGTACCAGCGACAGGCGGGGTTCATGGGCACCGGTGCTCTCCAGCTGCCAGATCCAGGCCGGTGCGTCACGCCCCTCATACCAGACCTTGCCGAAGATCGCGCCAAGCCCCACGACCTGATGCGGATCACGGATCTCGAGACCCGCATAGGCCTGTTCAAGAGCCCCCAGACCACCTGCCACGGACGTTGGCCGTGCCAGCAGACGATGATCCGCCTGCTGGAAGCTCAACTCGACTCCTGCCGCCACCTGTGCGGGTGACAGCCAGTCCACCAGCTGCCGACGACGCTCGGCCGTGGCGAGATACAGCCCGAGTCGGCCATCCGCGTCGAGTGCCGCGAAGCCCAACCCATGATGTGCCGCGGCGATGGTTCTCACCGGGGCCGACAGGCCACTGTCGAAGTCTCCCGCCTTGATCAGCGGGCTGGCATGCGCGGGCAGCAGGTAATGACTCAGTCCACCGCCGGCATCCCCCAGGATCAGGCTCTTGCCGCCGCGCAGGACACTCAGGGCGGTGATCGGCTGGGCAGCATGCTCCTGCCGGCCCAGCTTGCGGGCCAGAGGTACCTGGCCGGCGGACGCATCGTTCAACTGCCATTGAGTGAAGGCATGCGGCCCTGCCGTGACCAGCAACTGCCCCTCCAGGGCCGAAAGGCTGGCCGGGCCGGGCAGCCATTGCTGCTGCCAGCTGCCTTGCGGCGTGGTCGAGGCCAGTCTTGCCAGCCACAGACGATCACCTTGTCGGTCGGGCATGCGCAGCCATAGCTGCTGTCGGCTCTGCGTGAGGTGAGCCTGCCGATGATCCAGTCCCTCGGGTACCTGGAGGGAACTCGATCGACGCAGACCGTCATCGGTGTGCTGGATCAGCTGCAACCGGTTGCCGGCCAGCCACTCGATCCGCCACTCGTCCATGTCCGCGGCGCGAGTGTCCAATGCTCGAGATTCCAGTACCTGCGAGCTGCTCGGCGTCGTGCCGGGCGGTTTGAGCAGCGGCCATGACACGCTGATCAGATAGCCGAGCATCACCACCACCAGCGCCATCACGCCAAGACCGGCAACCGTCAGCCACAGGCTTGCCAGGCGATCGCGACGCAGACGGCGAGATTGCATTCGTGAGGCTTCAGCAGCAGCCGGCATGAATATTCACCACAAAAGAAGAAGCGCGCGGGGAGGGATCACTCCCGCGAGCGAAAGATGGGGTCTGCCTCAAGATTATGTCCATGAGATGACAGCGAGATGACAAGCGTACTCAGAGACCCTCGCCCTCATCCAGCCCCAGACGTTCACGCCACTGGTTCAGCTGATCGTCCGGCAACGGTACATAGCCTTCCCGCAGGATGGCCTGTTGTCCCTGACGCGACATGATCAACGACAGGAACGCCTGCTCCAATGACGGCAGCGGCTCGTCTGGCACACGATTGACGTAGATGTACAGGGCGCGTGTCAGCGGGTAACGCCCGTCGCGGATACTGGCCCGACTCGGAAATATCGCCATGCTGCCGGCGTCACGACTCACCGACAGCTGTTTGACCATGGGAGATGAGGTGCTGAAGCTGGCGTAGCCGATCCCGCCCGGCGAGGAGCCCACGGCGCCGATGATCGACGCCGACCCCGGTTGCTCACTCACGTCCAGTCGGAAGTCGCCGCCACACAGGGCGACACGCCGGAAGGCACCGTAGGTCCCGGAGGTGGCACTGCGCCCGAAGCGGCTGATCTGACGCTCAGCCCAGTCTCCCGACAGCCCCAGTTGCCCCCACCGATCGGCCCGCTGACTGCCACACTCATGACTGGCCGAGAAGATGGCATCGAGCTGCGCGATGCTGATCGTCTCCAGCGGATTGCGGCGATGTACGAGGATGCCCATGGCATCCAGCGCCACGGGGACTTCCAATGGCGGATACCCGAATGCCCGGATGAAGTCCTGGCGCTCCTGATCGCTCATCGGCCGCGACATCAGCCCCACCCGTGTGGTGCCGGCAATCAAGGCAGGCGGCGCCGTCGAGGACCCCGCTGCCTGCAACTGGACCCGCACCCCTGGATGGTAGCGACGCAGCTGAGCCGCCCACCGCGTCACCAGCACCGAGAGGGTATCGGAGCCCACGGCCGTCAGGTTGCCGACGACCCCCGGCACGGGGCGATATTCAGGTACCTCGGCAAACGCGGGCATGACCGGCATCAGCAGGCAGGCCAGCAACGCAAGGCGACTCGAGAGCCAACGGGGACGACGCAAGGATGCGATGAAGAACATGACGATTTCAGGCCTGAAAGATGAATGATGCGCTCATTGGCGGTGATGACTATCGCGTTGTTCCTTCAACCCCTGCCACTCCTTCAATACCACTTCCCTGCGTGAGGCTGTCTCACCAGCGGCATTGCTGCGCCGAGTATCCTTCATTGCAACGTTGAGGCACGAGACCAACATGCTGCAATGCAAGAAAATTCCCGCTGCAACGCCTGGCGAGAGAGGACATCCCTTCCACTGGCAGAGTAGGATACCGGACATGAGATGCCTTTCGTGAGCCACTGCCCGCTCGGGCTCTCCTTCCATCGCCACTAGGCAAACCATCGACGCCACTGGGCAAACCGCCGACGCCAGTGCACCCTGAAGACATAACAACAAGACAGCGAGTGACGACATGCAAGCCCTGGATGATGCCCCGGTGCCGAACGGCACGCTGACGCTCAAGCTGATCGCTCAGCGTCACGATACCAATCTTTATGGCGATATCAGCGGTGGCTGGTTGATGCATCGCATGGATGAGGCCTGCGAACTGGCCGCCGGCCGTGTGGCCAACGGACGGACTGCCACCGTCGCCGTGGAGGGCCTCGACTTTCTCTCACCGGTGCGCGTCGGCTCGGTGGTCAATATCTTCACGCACGTCACGGAAGTCGGACGCAGCTCGGTACGGCTCACGGTCGAGGTCTGGATTCGGCCGCCTCAGGAGCGCAACCATCGTGCGCTGACCAAGGTGACCGAGGCCAACTACGTGATGGTGGCCCTGGACGACAATGGCCGAATCCGCGCGGTGCCGGAACAGAGCAACGACGAGGAAAGTGTCTGACGTGATGGACACCGCCATTCATGAAGAAGCCGCCCCGAGGGGCGGCTTCTTCATTTCCCACCGGAGCCCGCCTGACACTGCCTGACGAGCGAGTCGCGATGTCCCCACACACAGCGGCGGGCGGTCACCTCAGCTCTCGCCCAGCACCCGGGCACGCGCATCAAGGAAGCCCTGTTCACCGATGCGCGTCCAGGGGGCGACCTGCTGCTGGAAGGCGCGGTAGGACTCGTAGACACGCCTGGCGTCCTCATCCTTGGCGATGAACTCGTCCAGCACCTCGTTGGACGCCTTGAACAGCGCCGCGTAGACATCCTGCGGAAATTCGCGCAGCTCAACGCCATGTTCCTCGACCAGCGAGGTCAGGGCGGTGGCATTGCGCAGCGCGAATTCATCCACCATCGCATGATTGGCAATCCTGGCTGCCTGGATCACCACCTGCTGGAGGTCTTCCGGCAACGCCTGCCAGGCCTCGAGATTGACGGTGCCTTCGAGAATGGCGGAGGGCTCGTTCCAGGCCGGGGAGTAGTAATACTTGGCCACCTGATGCAGACCGAAGGCCAGATCATTGTAGGGACCGACCCAGTCGGTGGCGTCGATCACACCGGTCTCCATCGCAGTGAAGATCTCGCTGCCCGGCAGATTCACCGCACTGGCACCGATGCGGTTCATCACTTCACCCGCGAGCCCCGGCAGGCGGATCTTCAGGCCTTTCATGTCCGAGAGACTGTTCACTTCCTTGTTGAACCAGCCGGCCATCTGGGTGCCGGTATTGCCCACCGCCAGCGGCTTGAGGTTGTGACGCGCGTAGATCTCGTCCCACAGCTTCATGCCATCGCCGTGATACAGCCAGGCGTTGGTCTCGGTGGTATTCATGCCGAAGGGCACGGCGGTGAAGAACTGGGCGGCAGGTACCTTGCCCTTCCAGTAATAGGACGCCGAGTGGCCCATCTGGGCTGTCCCGGAAGACACGGCGTCGAAGACTTCCAAAGCCGGCACCATCTCACCGGCCCCATAGACCTTGACCTGAAGACGACCACCGGAAAGCTTCCCGATCAGACTGGCGAACTCATTGGCACCGGTGCCCAGTGCCGGGAAGTTCTTCGGCCAGGAGGTCACCATCTTCCAGTGGATGGTTTCCTCCTCGGCGGCATTGGCCGTGGAGACGAAAGGTGCAGCGGCGAGACCGGCAGCACCGGCCCCCAGAGCAGAGAGAAAACGGCGGCGTTGCATGGGGCGTTCCTTGTTCGAGTTGTGGGCAATGCATGACGCGGCATCAAGACAGCAGATTATCTGCCACTATGCCGCGACCCATGGATGGCCCACAACTGCACCAAGGCCGTAGTGCCGCGCCCTTCTCCGCGCGACGTCTCTTGCCGGTACTTGGCCGCCAGCGCCTCGCGTCAGCGCCTGCTGTCTAGAGGGTCAGCTCAGCACTTCCAGCTTGGCGAAGCCCAGCACCAGCCACTTGTCGCCTTCGCCCTCGAAGCTGATCTGCACACGCGCTCGCTCGCCCTGGCCTTCGGCGTTGATGACCACGCCCTCGCCGAACAACGGATGACGCACCAGGCTGCCGAGCGACAGCGCCGGCATGTCGCCATTGGCCTCGACACTCTCCTGACGCGGCCCGGAGGGGCGACGATTCGGCGTAGCACGCTGGGTCGAGACCGGACGCGAGACCTGGCCACGCAGGCGCACTTCCTCCAGCAGCTCTTCCGGCAGCTCACGCAGGAAGCGCGACGGTCGCTGGAAGGTCTCCTTGCCGTGCATGCGCCGCAGCTCGGCGTAGGTCAGGTAGAGGCGCTGCATGGCACGGGTGACACCGACGTAGCACAGGCGACGCTCTTCCTCGAGGCGCCCCGGCTCCTCCAGTGACATCTTGTGCGGGAACAGCCCTTCCTCGACCCCGGCGACGAACACCACCGGGAATTCGAGCCCCTTGGCGGAGTGCAGCGTCATCATCTGTACGCATTCCTCGCCTTCGGCGGCTTCATGATCACCGGCATCCAGCGCGGCTTCGGCGAGGAAGGGCTCCAGCGCCTCGGCCCCTTCGCTGGGGGCTTCCGGGTCCATGCGCTCGCCCTGACTGAAGGCGCGACAGGCGTTGACCAGCTCGGCAAGGTTCTCGAGGCGCGCCTGGCCCTTCTCGCCCTTCTCGGCGGCGTGATGCTCGCGCAGGCCGGAGACGTGGATGACGTGCTCGACCAGCTCATGCAGCGCCATGCCGGCGGTGTCGTTGTCGAGGCCATCGATGATGTCGGCGAAGGCACGCACGGCGGTGGCGGCGCGCCCCTTGAGGGCGCCATCGGAAACCGCATCGCTCATCGCCTGCCACATGGTCAGGTTGCCGTAGCGCGCACGCTCGCGCAGCTGCTCGACGGTGCGCATGCCGATGCCACGCGCCGGCACGTTGATCACGCGCTCCAGGGCGGCATCGTCCTCGCGGTTGTTCATCAGACGCAGGTAGGCGAGCGCGTTCTTGATCTCGAGACGCTCATAGAAACGCTGGCCGCCATAGATGCGATACGGCATGCCCTGGCGGATCAGCGTCTCCTCCAGCACGCGTGACTGGGCGTTGGAGCGATACAGGATCGCGATCTCGTCGCGACTGTAACCATGCTCATTGACCAGTTCGCGGATGGTATCGGCGATGTAGCGCGATTCGTCGATGTCGTTGAAGCCGGCATAGACCCGAATCCGCTCGCCACGGCCGCTGTCGGTCCACAGCTCCTTGCCCATGCGCCCGCCGTTGTGGCTGATCAAGGCGTTGGCAGCCTCCAGGATGGCGCTGGAGGAGCGGTAGTTCTGCTCCAGACGCACCACCCGGGTATTGGCGAACTCCTCGGTGAAGCGCTGGATGTTCTCGACCCGCGCGCCACGCCAGCCGTAGATGGACTGGTCATCATCGCCGACCACGGTCATGCACTCGCGATCGCCGGCCAGCAGCTTCAGCCAGGCGTACTGCAGGGTATTGGTATCCTGGAACTCGTCGACCAGCAGGTGGGCGAAGCGCTCGCGGTAATGCGCCAGCAGATGCGGCGTATCGCGCAGCAGCTCCAGCGAGCGCAGCAGCAGCTCACCGAAATCGACCAGGCCGCCGCGTTCACAGGCGAGCTGATAGAGCTCGTACATCTCGACCATCTTGCCCATGTAGGCATCGCCATGGGTCTGGACCTGATGGGCGCGCAGACCTTCCTCCTTGCAGCCGGCGATGAAGTACTGGACCTGCTTGGGCGGCCAGCGCTCATCATCGACGTTGTGCTCCTTGAGCAGCCGCTTGACCATGCGCAGCTGGTCATCACTGTCGATGATCTGGAAGTGCTCAGGCAGGCGCGCCTCCTGCCAGTGGGTGCGCAGTAGACGGTGACTGATGGAGTGGAAGGTGCCGACCCACATGTGGCGCAGGCTGCTGCCATTGAGCGCCTCGAGACGCGTGCGCATCTCCCGCGAGGCCTTGTTGGTGAAGGTCACCGACAGGATGGCGTAGGGCGAGAACTGATATTGGTCCATCAGCCAGGCGATGCGGTGAACCAGCACGCGGGTCTTGCCGGAACCGGCCCCCGCCAGTACCAGCATGTTGCCCGGCGGCGCGGACACGGCCTCACGCTGATGCGTGTTGAGGTGATCGAGGAGGGGCGATTCGGACATGCAGGGCTCACCACAGGGCAGAGGAATCGAGGAGCGGAGCAGCATGAGATTCACTGCCCCTGTTCAGGCATCCACCTTATCACAGCGGCCTGCCTTGCTCTTCCTTGCCTTGTGCACCCCTGATGGTTGATCCCTGTCGGGCAATATCCTGCTGGCGAGTGCTGAGTGACGAGAACTCAGTGGGTATCGAAATCGTGGTCGTCGATGCGCAGGGTGGCGAGGCTCTTCTTGACCGCTTCCAGTTGCTCCTTGAGCTTGGGCCCACGCGCCTTGGCGACACCGACCGCCAGCGTATCGACGATCACCAGGTGCGCGATGCGTGAGCTCATCGGCGTATAGATCTCGGTATCTTCGTGCACATCGATATGCAGCGGCAGCGTGACCTCATCCGCCAGCGGCGAGCCGCTGGGACACAGGCCGATGACGGTCGCGCCGGCATCCCGTGCCAGACGCACGCTGGCGATCAGCGCCTTGGTGCGTCCGGTCTGGGAGATGGCGACCACCACGTCGCGCGGCCCCAGCGTCACCGCTGACATGTTCTGCATGTGCGGGTCGGTGTAGGCGGCAGTGGAGATCTGCAGACGAAAGAACTTGTGCTGGGCATCGTGGGCCACGGCACCCGAGGCGCCATAGCCGTAGAACTCGACCCGGCTGGCGGAGGCCAGCGAGTGGATGGCGCGTGCGACGGCTTCGGCATCCAGACGGTCACGCACTGACAGCAGCGTGCCGATGGTGGAATCGAACAGCGAGTGAGAGAACTCCGCCACGCTGTCGGAGTCATTCATCGAGAACTGGGCGAACTGGGTGCCCGTGGCCAGGCGTTGCGCCAGCTGGAGCTTGAAGTCCTGGAAGCCGGCAAAGCCCATCGCACGACAGAAGCGCACTACCGTCGGTTCACTGACCGAGGATTCACTGGCCAGATCGACGATCCGCATGTGAATCACCTCCTCCGGATGGCGGAGGACGTAACGGGCAACCTTCTGTTCAGAGCGGCGGAAATTCTCCATCCGGCTCCTCAGGTCGTCGAAGATGGCATGACTCACGGCACACTCCTTGCAGACTTCATGGGCATGCCTGAGCTTACGACATCCCCCGGGGGGTGTCGCCATCACAGGCGGTCTATGGTCACAATTTTGTCAAGTGAGCTATAGTAAAACGGTGTGGCGCCAGTGAAAGCCCACATCCTTTGGATGCCATGGAGGTCGAATCATGCGTAATTCAGAGCAGGTAGATACGCTCAAGAACGAGCTTCTCGATATTTTCATGACCCTCGGTGCCGACGAACATCAGGCCCGCAAGAAACAAAGCGCAGTCCGCCACCTCCGCGCCAGACGCGGAATCGAAATGCACAACGAAATCAAGCGCCTGAGCGAGGATTTAAGCGACATCGAAGTGCTGGAAACGGAAAGCGATATCGATACCCACTGATTCTCGGGCGGGGAGCGATACGTCTCCCCGCCGAGCAGTCCCCCATCTCCCTGCCAGCTCAGGGACGCGGGCTTCTGTCCTTGTTGCCGCCATCTCTGATGAGCATGGTCAGCCCCCCGCGCGACATTTTCTTCTGCCTTCGGGCCCTCAGCCTTCATTTCCCTCTGCAATGACTCTGCCTTCTGCCGCGCGCTCGCCACGGTGTCACTCTCGATCATCCTCCATCTGCACCGACACTCTCTGCCTCATTGTCATGTCATCGCCCAGGACGATGCACCAACAGGGTGCAAGTACACACCGATATGAACGTGACGTCCGCCACCTCCCACACTGAGCATCGAGTCGCCGCCAGGGTGTCGTGCACGGGCCATCTCGGCCAGAAACGCAAGAGGCTCGCCGGATAGGCGAGCCTCTTGTCGTTCTTCAATGCCGTCAGATCCGTGCTGACAGAACATCAGGTCAGCCTGAAGAGTGGGGCCGGGATTACAGGCTGGAGGCGAAGACCACCACCACGCCGATCGGGGCGATGAAGCGCGCCACGAAGCTCCACAGCTTGAAGGCCGAGTCGCTCATGTTGAGCTGACTGCGCACTTCATCACGCCCCATGAACCAGCCGACGAAGACGATGGTCGCCAGGCCGGTCAGCGGCAGCATCAGCTTGCTGGTCGCGTAATCGAGCAGGTCGAAGATGGTCATGCCCTCGAACTTGGCGAACATGCCCAGCGGCGCCACATCACTCCACAGATTGAAGGACAGGATGGTGGCGATCCCCAGCAGCCAGGTCGCGATCCCCGCCACCCAGGCAGAGGCCACGCGTGACATCGGCGTCTTCTCTTCCAGCCATTCGACGATGGGTTCCAGCAGCGAGATGCCTGAGGTCCAGGCCGCGAAGACCAGCAGCACGAAGAACACCACGCCGAACACTTCTCCGCCCGGCATGTGGCCGAAGGCCAGCGGCAAGGTCTGGAAGATCAGGCCCGGGCCCGCAGCGGCGTCGAGACCATTGGAGAACACCACCGGGAAGATGGCCAGCCCCGCCAGCAGAGCGATGACGGTATCCAGCACCACCACGATCAGCGCGGTACGCCCGATATTGACGTCATCGGAGAGATAGGAGCCGTAGGCCATCATGATGCCCATGCCCAGTGACAGGGTGAAGAAGGCATGCCCCATCGCCGCCAGCACGCCATCCTTGTCGAGCTTGGAGAAGTCCGGTGTCAGCAGCCAGGCAGCCGCTTCCGCGAAGCCATCAGTGGTCGCCGCATACCCGACCAGCATGACCAGCATGACCGCCAGCAGCGGCATCAGGATCTTGGCGGCACGCTCCAGACCACCCGCGACGCCCCCGGCCACGACCAGGATCACCATCAGCATGAAGGCACTGTGCCAGGCCAGCAGGGTGGTCGGGTCGCCCAGCAGACCACCGAACAGACTGCCTGCCGTGTCAGAGGTCAGGCTTTCGAAGCTGCCACTGGCGGCGTCGGCGATGAAGGCCAGTGCCCAGCCACCGATGACACTGTAGAAGGACAGGATCAGATAGGCGCCGAGCACACCGGCCACCCCGATCAACACCCAGGCGGGGCTACGCTTGAGGCGCGCACTGATGTGACTCATGGTCGAGATCGGGTTCTTCTGTCCCAGGCGGCCCAGCAGCCACTCGGACATCAGGATCGGCAGACCGATCAACAGAATGCAGACCAGATAGACAAGAACGAAGGCACCGCCGCCGCTCTCACCGGTCATGTACGGGAATTTCCAGATGTTGCCCAGTCCGACGGAGGAACCGACGGCGGCCAGGGTGAAGGCCAGGCGAGAAGACCACTGAGCGTGGGAATGCGGTTTGGATGACATGTGAGTCCCTGATTCGTCGCGATGATGCCAGCCACGGGTAGCGGCCTGTGGCATCTTGTTGTGCTTGTTGCATCATGCTGGCGAGACGGAAGGATGAACCGTGGCCGACAGGATGGCGTCGCAGGATCACTGCTGTGGTGCATCTGGCCGTCATCATGGCCGGATAGGCCCGTATGACAGACAGACTGGTGTCGATAGACACGCCGGAATGGACACGCTGCCCGCCCCGGTAAATATCGCCGTGGTAACGACAATAGGTAGGTAAAGTTACTCGATTGACCCGATATCTACCAGCAAGCCACCCTCAGACCATCGCCTCACGATAGAAAACAGCGACTGAGGCCGGCAGGTCACTTCCCCCGTCCCGCAAGACACTGAAGCGCGACAGGCAGCGGATGGCGCTAGAAGAGACGTCCTTGTCCTTCCCCGGGGAAGGCACCGATCAATGGCCGATCAAGCCGCTCCAGCACCTGATTGGCCAGACGACGCGCCAAGGCCGGAGCCGCCTTGTTGTCAGGAGTATGCACAAACAGGAAAGGGCTTTTCCCCTGACTTATCCACAGGGAAAGGCGTTCCACCCAGGGCTGGAAGAAGGCCAGATTGGTCGCGTCGTCATGATGCCCGATGAAGCGGACCAGCGGTTGGCGTGCGCTGGAGAACACATGCAATGGGCGATGCGGCTTTTCCGAGCGTGCCACGGCAAGCCCTGGATGCGCGGTATCAGGGCCACTGAAGAGTGGACGGACATCCAGCATCACGCGATCGACTCCGTGACTTATCAACAAGCGATTCAACTGTCGTTCCACCGAGCCCTTGGCAAAGAAACTCGGGGCACGGGGCTCCACGGCCCAACCAAGGCCAGCACCCTCGACATGCGCGAAGAATTGCGCAAGACGCGGGAGTACCTCCTCCCCCAGGTCGCGTGGCAGCTGGATCATGATCGGCCCCATGCGCGACTTAAGTGGCGCAAGCCGCGCCAAGAATTCCGCCAGCTCCTCCTCGATTCCCTGAAGCCTCAACTCATGGGTCAGTCGTCCCGGCAACTTGAAGCAGAAGCGGAAGTGCTCGGGCGCCTGGCGGGCCCAGCTGGCCACGGCGCTCTCCGGCGGCAGAGCATAGAAGCTGGTATTGCCTTCGACACAGTCGAAGACCTGCGCGTAATCCGCCAGATGCTCGCGCGGGCCACTGCCCGGCAGCAGGCTGCCGCGCCAGTCATCGTTGGCCCACATCGCGAGCCCTAGATGAAGATGCCCCGCCTCGCAAGCTCTGTCATGGCCCGCAGCGTGCGGAACATTCGTCTCCGTCGGTGCGGAGGATGCATGAAAATGGTGCATGAAGGCGCCATAGCTAGAGGAATGTGAGGGTCAAAGGCCCAATACACCGAATAATATCGTCTGCTAGAGCGACGTAAGCACAATAAAAACTGTCATCACGGCGTGCTATGGTCCACTTCCTGCATGAACCGTCACAGGCGAACCACCCCTCGCCGCGACATCGCTTTCTGCCCGCCACAAGCAGGTCGGAAGCCATCATTGTTGACTGCCCATACCCCGGAGCCTGTCATGACTGCTTTCCAACGACTCATCCTGCGTGCCAACGACAGCCGCTCCCGTGCGGCCAATGCCATCACGCTGCGTAGCCTGATCACGCTCTTCGAGGGCTGTCTGCTGGTGGCACTCGGCGTGCGCCTGCTGCAGGCCGGCGGCTTGCTGGTCAGTGGTACTGCCGGGATGTCATTGCTTGGCTCGGACCTGACGGGCTTGAGCTTCGGCAGTCTGTTCTTCCTGATCAACCTGCCCTTCTACGGGCTGGCCTGGAAGCAGCTGGGGCTCAACTTCACGCTGCGCACCCTGGGATGCGTCAGTCTGCTCTCGATCCTGACGGATCTACTGGCGGTCAGTCTGCCGCTGGGCGACGTCAATCTGCCGGTGGTGGCGATTGCCGCAGGCCTGCTCATCGGGCTGGGGGTCACCCTGCTGTTTCGCGAGAACGCCTCCCTCGGCGGACTCAACATTCTCGCGCTGGATCTGGAGCGACGCTTCGCCATCCATGCAGGCCGCACGACTTTCGCCTTCGACCTGCTGCTGATCGCGCTCGCCGCACTGGTCTATCCCTGGCCGCAGGTCATCTGCTCGGCACTGGCGTTCGCCACGCTGTCCTTCGTACTGGGGCGCTACCACCGCCGCACGCCTCAAGGCTCAGATGCCAGTACCACCGCTCAAGACGATGGCAAGCAGGTGCAGGCAGCTCACTAGCGGCGACCACGCCCGCCATTGGAGCCGCCGCCGCCCTTGTACGACGGGCTCTTTCCCCCGGCACTTCTGCCGCCAGGATTCTTCTTGCCAAAGGTCGTGTTGCCAGAGGACTTGTTACCAGAAGAATTGCTACCAGAAGAATTGCTACCAGAGGACTTTTCGCCAGCCCCCCTGCTCGCCGCATCGCGCTCATCGCGACGCTCTCCGGCCTTGCCACGCGTGCGTGGCTTGAGGCCGCTCGCGAGCTTGCCCGCGCCATTGGCGTTCTTGCTGCCCGGCTGGGAGCCGCCCTTGCCGGCGCTGCTGCGTTCCTGATTGCCACGAGCGGATCTGGACTCATCGGTACGCTCCCGCCGCCCCGCCCCTTCCTGGCGAGCCCCCGAGCGTTGGCCTGTCTTGGGCTGACCTGAGCCGCGCTGATCCGAGCTGCGCTGGCCCATGGCGCGCTTGCTGCTGTCCTCGCGCCGAGCACCGCTACGCCGGCCGCTGCTATCCGTATCCTGCGCGGCACGCTGATGGCGCGCGGCAGTCGCGTGTTGGGAAGGCGTCGGCGCCGCCGCCAGTCGTGAGGCCTCCTCGGTACCACTGGAGCCTTCGATCATCCAATGGATGTCGTCCATCTCCTTCTGGGTGAGATAGCGCCATTCGCCGATGCCCAGCCCGTCCAGGCTGACATTCATGATGCGCACCCGCTTGAGCTTGAAGACCTCATAGCCCAGCGCCTCGCACATGCGGCGAATCTGGCGATTGAGCCCCTGCGTCAGGATGATGCGGAACACATAGGTGGAAATCTGCTCGATGCGGCACGGCTGGGTGATGGTATCCAGAATCGGCACGCCGGCTGCCATGCGCTTGAGAAAGTCCGGGTTGATCGGCTTGTCGACCCGCACCACATATTCCTTCTCGTGGGCGTTGCCGGCCCGCAGGATCTTGTTGACGATGTCGCCGTCACTGGTCAGAAAGATCAGGCCATCGGAGGGCTTGTCGAGGCGACCGATCGGGAAGATCCGCTTGGGATGGCCGATGTAGTCAATGATGTTGCCTTCCACGTGGCGCTCGGTGGTACAGGTGATGCCCACAGGCTTGTTGAAGGCCAGATAGACCGCTTCCTGCTTGGCCTTCAACGGCTTGCCGTTGACCAGCACCTCATCGCCCGGCGCGACCTTGGTGCCCATCTCGGGGACGACACCATTGATGGTCACTCGCCCTTCGGCGATATGGCGGTCCGCCTCGCGCCGCGAGCAGAAGCCCGTTTCGCTGATGAACTTGTTGAGGCGGGTAAGCGATGCGTCGCGATCAGTCATGGCAGGTCACGTGCGTGCGCCGGGCGATGAACGCGCAGCGGACGTAAGAGGATAAGAAGGCAGGCGCACAGGATACCAAAAACGGCAGCCCTGAGGCTGCCGTTGGCCCGATGAGACTGAGCTCATCTGCTGCTGCGCCAGACATGACGCAGCCGTCTTGCATCGCGGATCACTCGACCGTGACGCTCTTGGCCAGGTTACGCGGCTGATCGACATC
Source organism: Cobetia marina (assembly GCF_001720485.1). Classification (GTDB taxonomy): domain Bacteria; phylum Pseudomonadota; class Gammaproteobacteria; order Pseudomonadales; family Halomonadaceae; genus Cobetia; species Cobetia marina. Next base: position 11,144 of record NZ_CP017114.1, on the reverse strand, counting down.
GGTGCCCTTGAGCACGGCGACATGGTAGGACAGCAGCTGCAGCGGCAGAGTGTAGAGAATCGGTGCCAGCACTTCGCTGACATGTGGCATGCGCAGCACGCGCACGCCTTCGCTCTCTTCGAGACTGATATTCTCGTCAGCGAAGACGAACAGCTCCCCGCCACGTGCACGCACTTCCTGCAGGTTCGACTTGAGCTTCTCGAGCAGCTCGTCGTTGGGTGCCACCGCGACCACCGGCATGTCGGCATCCACCAGCGCCAACGGGCCGTGCTTCAGCTCGCCCGCCGGATAGGCCTCGGCGTGGATATAGGAGATTTCCTTGAGCTTGAGCGCGCCTTCCAGCGCGATGGGGAACTGGGTGCCACGCCCGAGGAACAGCGCGTTGTGCTTGTCGGCGAAGGCCTCTGAGAGACGCTCGATCTCGCTGTCCATGGCCAGCGCCTTGGTGACCAGTGACGGCAGCTGACGCAGCTCACGCACCACCTCGGCTTCCCCGGCCTCATCGCCACCCCGCACGCGACGCAGCGACAGCGTCAGCAGCATCAGACCGACCAGCTGGGTGGTGAAGGCCTTGGTGGAGGCGACGCCGATTTCCGGTCCGGCCATGGTCATCAGGCTGAGGTCCGATTCACGCACCAGCGAGCTGCCCGGGACGTTGCAGATCGCCAGACTGCCGAGGAAGCCGCCCAGCGACTGGGCATAGCGCAGTGCGGACAGCGTGTCGGCGGTCTCGCCGGACTGGGACAGGGTGACGAACAGGGTGCCATCGGCCACCACCACCGGACGGTAGCGGAACTCTGAGGCGACCTCGACCGCCGCCGGAATGCCGGCCAGACGCTCGATCCAGTAACGCGCCACCATGCCGGCGTGGTAGCTGGTACCACAGGCGACGATCTGCACCTGCTTGACCTGACGGAAGAGGTTTTCCGCCTCGCTGCCGAAGCTGCGCACCAGCACGTGATCACCGTTCAGGCGACCTTCCAGCGTGGCAGCCAGCACACGGGACTGCTCGTGGATTTCCTTGAGCATGAAGTGGCGATAGTCGCCCTTGGAGGCGGCATCCTGCGCGTGCTCGAAGGTCTGGACCGGGCGCTCGTTGGCCTCGGTGATCAGACGCTCGCCCTGCTCGAAGATCTCGATCTGCTCGGCGGTCATGCGCACCAGATCGCCTTCCTTGAGATAGATGAAGCGATCGGTGACCTGCAGCAGCGCCAGCTGATCGGAGGCCAGGAAGTGCTCGTCGATCCCGACACCGATCACCAGCGGGCTGCCCTGACGCGCGCCGATCAGCACGTCCGGCTGGGCACGATGCACCACGCCCAGCGCGAAGGCGCCATCCAGCAGGGCGACGGCCTTCTGGACGGCGGTCAGCAGGTCCTGGCTCAGGGTGTATTCACGCGCCAGCAGGTGGGCGACCACCTCGGTGTCGGTCTCGGAGGTGAAGACATACCCCTGACCTTGCAGCTCGCGCTTGAGCGTCTCGTAATTCTCGATGATGCCGTTGTGGACTACGGCCAGGCTGTCACCGGACTGGTGCGGGTGAGCATTGGCTTCACTCGGCGCCCCATGCGTGGCCCAGCGAGTGTGAGCGATACCCACGCGTCCCTTGAGCGGTGATTCTTCGAGACGCTCCTGCAACGCCGCAACCTTGCCCAGCGCACGCACGCGATTCAAGCGGCCCTCTTCGGACAGCACGGCCATGCCGGCACTGTCATAGCCACGGTATTCGAGGCGGTGCAGACCCTCGAGCAGGATGTTCTGGACGTTACGACTGGCGACGGCGCCTACGATGCCACACATGAGCAATCTCCTTATGCTGTTGCTGGCGCCACGAGCGGGGCAATCAACACCTCGACTCCATGAGCGCGAATCTGGTCACGCGCAGCATCAGGCAACGCGTCATCGGTTATCAGGGTACTGATGCTGGACCAGGCCAGCTCCAGGTTGGGAATGCGACGGCCCAGCTTGTGGGATTCCGCCATCACCACGACTTCTCGCGACACCTCGGCCATCACGCGTGACAGGCCGATCAGCTCATTGAAGGTGGTAGTGCCACGTTCGAGGTCCAGACCATCCGCGCCGAGGAAGACCTGGTCGAAGTCGTAACTGCGCAGCACCTGCTCCGCCACCTGTCCCTGGAAGGAATCGGAGTGCGGATCCCAGGTACCACCGGTCATCAGCAATACCGGCTCGTTTTCCAGCTCGCGAATGGCATTGGCCACGCTCAGCGAGTTGGTCATCACGATCAGGTCATCACGCCCCTTGAGCTCGGGGATCAGCACCACCGTGGTGGTACCGCTGTCGATGATGATGCGCTGATGGGCGCCGATACGGCTGGCTGCCAGGCGGGCGATGGCCTGCTTGGCGGCACTGACCGGTTCGTCATGCACGAGCAGTTCACGCGGCATGGCCACGGCGCCGCCGTAGCGCCTGAGCAGCAGGCCGCTCTTCTCGAGAAAGGCCAGATCCTTGCGGATGGTGACCTCGGAAGTGGCGAGTTCCCGCGCCAGTGCCTCGACACTGACTTCACCGTCACGTCCCAGTTGTTCGAGGATCTGGTGACGCCGTTGTGGTGTCAGACGCTTGGACATCAGGGCCCCCTATAAAGTTTCGAAACGAAAGATAAGCGAGGAATAACGAAACATCAAGTGAAAGACGAGACAGGATGAGACGATTCATTCCTGCACGCCGTTCCACAGAGCTGACCGCGATGACAAAACGGGGAGACACCTGTCGGTGCCTCCCCGTTTCTGATGCCCACCTTCACTCACCAGCAAGCATCGCGACTGAAGCTGCCGTTCACTTCTTGGTCGGACGCGGCCATTCCGGCTTGTCGATACGCTTGCCACGCGCCACGCTCAACGCACCTTCGGCGACATCGCGGCTCAGGGTCGATCCAGCGCCCACGGTGGCACCCGCACCGATCTTGAGCGGCGCCACCAGCGCGGAGTTGGAGCCGATGAAGGCATTGTCGCCAATTTCGGTTCGGAACTTGTTGGCACCGTCATAGTTGCAGGTGATGGTGCCGGCACCGACGTTGACTGCCTCACCGAGGGTGGCATCACCGACATAGCTCAGGTGATTGATCTTGGCGTTCACGCCCACCTGGGCATTCTTGGTCTCGACGAAGTTGCCGATGCGCGCGCCGCGCGCCAGTTCGGTTCCAGGACGCAGACGTGCGAAGGGCCCGACATTGTTGTCACCTTCCAGTACCGCACCATCGATGACGCTATGCGGCGCGATGTTGGCGCCGGCACCGATGGTGGCATTGCGGATCACGCAGTGGGCGCCGATGACCACGTCATCTCCGAGACTCACTTCGCCCTCGAAGACACAACCGACGTCGATGCTGATATCGGTACCGATGGTCAGCTTGCCGCGCACGTCGATGCGCGCCGGGTCCGCCAGGCTGGCACCTTCGGTCATCAGGCGGTTGGCTTCACGACGCTGGAAGGCGCGCTCGAGATCGGCCAGCTGCAGACGATTGTTGACGCCCTGCACTTCCTCGACCGCCGCCGGCTGGGCGGTGGCGATGTTGACACCTTCGCTGGCCGCCATGGCGATGATGTCGGTCAGGTAGTACTCGCCCTGGGCGTTGTCGGCGGACAGCGCCGGCAGCCAGCGCTTGAGCTGGGCACCGGTGGTCGCGAGGATACCGGTGTTGCCTTCCTGGATGGCCAGCTGCTCCGGCGTGGCATCCTTGTGCTCGACGATGGCGCTGACGCGACCTTCGCTATCGCGCACGATACGGCCATAGCCTGTCGGGTCTTCCAGAATCACCGTCAGCAGGCCCAGAGTCTGCTCACTGACTTCGGCCAGCAGCGCCTCGAGAGTCTCGCGACGAATCAGCGGCACATCGCCATACAGGATCAGCACCTTGCCATCGCCGATGGCTTCCAGTGACTGGGCCACGGCGTGACCGGTGCCCTTCTGCTCTGCTTGAACGGCAAAGCTCGCGCCGGTGTCGGCCAGCTGCTGCTGCACACGCTCACCACCATGACCGATGACGACATTCAGATGCGCACCGTCCAGGCCTGCAGCGGTGTCAGCCACATGACGCACCATCGCCTTGCCTGCCAACGGGTGCAGCACCTTCGGCAATTTGGAACGCATGCGGGTGCCCTGGCCTGCGGCAAGAATGACGACGTCGGTACGCTCTGCACTGCTCATCGGTGAACTCCTGTAGAAAGCGGGTCTTCATACCTGAAGCCCCTGAAAATAATGGCGCCATCATAGCAGCTGAACCCTGAGCTGCCAGTGACGAGGTTTACCCACGGCCCTGTCGCCGAGAACAGACCCGCGAAAGCATCAGTCGCCCGCAAGACACCTGAGCCATCTCTCCGATGGGCTCGGCACCCTTCCTGATGAGCCCGGTCAGTCCCCGGCGTCACAGGAACGACCTTCGATGGCTAGAGGCATCAGTCCTCTCGGGCATAAAAAAAGGCGACCCGAAGGTCGCCTCTTTCCTGTCACTGGCCGTCATGGCCCAGTGCATCTCAGCGCGTGTGACGACGCATCTGCTGCACGGTGCGCAGCTTGGCCATCGCCTCGGCCAGTTCGGCCGTGGCGCGTGAGTATTCCAGTTCGGAAGCCTGATCGTTCATGGCCTTCAAGGCCACTTCCTTGGCTTCCTGGGCTGCCGCCTCATCCAGATCGTCGGCACGTACTGCGGTGTCGGCGAGGACTGAAACGAGGTTCGGCTGCACTTCGAGGAATCCACCACTGACGTAGTAGATTTCCTCAGCCCCACCCTGACGCTGAACGCGAATCGGGCCGGGTTGCAGCTCGGTCAGCAGCGGTGCGTGACCCGGCATGATGCCGAGGTCACCTTCGCTGCCGGCAGCCACGAGACGCTCGACCAGGCCGGAAAAGATGCCTTTCTCAGCGCTGACGATGTCGCAATGGACGCTCATAGCCATACCTGTTTCCTCATGCCTGAACAGGGAAATTACATGCCCTTGGCTTTCTCGACAGCTTCGTCGATGGTGCCGACCATGTAGAACGCCTGCTCCGGCAGTGCGTCATATTCGCCGTCCAGGATACCCTGGAAGCCGCGGATGGTGTCCTTGAGGGACACGTACTTGCCCGGCGCGCCGGTGAAGATTTCCGCCACGAAGAACGGCTGTGACAGGAAGCGCTGGATCTTGCGCGCACGTGCCACGGTCTGCTTGTCTTCGTCAGACAGCTCGTCCATCCCGAGGATGGCGATGATGTCCTTCAGCTCCTTGTAGCGCTGCAACACACCCTGAACGTTACGGGCAGTGTTGTAGTGCTCCTCGCCGACGACCAGCGGGTCGAGCTGACGAGAGGTGGAGTCGAGCGGGTCAACGGCCGGATAGATACCCAGCTCGGCAATCTGACGAGACAGTACGACAGTCGCGTCAAGGTGCGAGAAGGTGGTCGCCGGAGACGGGTCGGTCAAGTCATCCGCGGGGACGTAGACGGCCTGCACGGAAGTGATCGAGCCGGTCTTGGTAGAAGTGATGCGCTCCTGCAGGACGCCCATCTCTTCCGCCAGTGTCGGCTGATAACCCACCGCGGACGGCATACGACCCAGCAGTGCGGACACTTCGGTCCCTGCCAGGGTGTAACGATAGATGTTGTCGACGAACAGCAGAACGTCACGACCTTCGTCACGGAACTTCTCGGCGATGGTCAGGCCGGTCAGTGCTACGCGCAGACGGTTGCCGGGCGGCTCGTTCATCTGACCGTAGACCAGGGCAACCTTGTCGAGAACGTTGGATTCCTTCATTTCGTGGAAGAAATCGTTACCTTCACGAGTACGCTCACCCACGCCCGCGAACACGGAGTAACCGCTGTGCTCGGTGGCGATGTTACGGATCAGCTCCATCATGTTGACGGTCTTGCCGACACCGGCGCCGCCGAACAGACCGACCTTGCCGCCCTTGGCGAACGGGCAGACCAGGTCGATGACCTTGATGCCGGTTTCCAGCAGCTCGTTTGATGCTGCCTGTTCCGCGAAGCTCGGGGCTGCACGGTGGATCGGCATGTGCTCATCCGCACCCACGTCACCCGCTTCATCGATCGGCTGACCCAGCACGTTCATGATGCGACCCAGAGTCGCCGTGCCGACCGGCACGGAGATCGGAGCACCAGTGCTCTCAACTGCGAGACTGCGCTTGAGGCCTTCGGTCGAACCCATTGCGATAGTACGGACCACGCCGTCGCCCAGCTGCTGCTGGACTTCGAGTACGGTCTCGCTATCGGCGACGTTCAGGGCGTCGTAGACCTTGGGCACTGCGTCCCGCGGAAACTCGACGTCAATCACCGCGCCGATGATTTGTACGATACGTCCGCTCATTCCTGGTTCCTCTTAAACCTGCGATTGAAACCTGCTTGCCTGTTGCCACGCTGTCATCAGACGGCGGCGGCACCGGATACGATCTCGGAGATTTCCTGAGTGATCGCTGCCTGGCGGGCCTTGTTGTAGACCAGCTGGAGGTCGTCGATCAGGTCGCCGGCGTTATCGGTCGCACTCTTCATTGCGATCATTCGCGCTGCCTGTTCGCAGGCGATGTTCTCGACCACGGCCTGATAGACCTGGGCCTCGACATAGCGCTTGAGCAGCTTGTCGAGCAACGAGACGGCATCCGGCTCATACAGGTAGTCCCATGTAGTGGGACCGGTTTCTTCGTCGTTCTGATCAGCTTCGAGAGGAAGCAGCTGACGCACGACCGGCTTCTGCGTCATGGTGTTGACGAACTCGTTGAACACCACGTACAGACGGTCGAGGCTGCCCTCGTCGAATGCGTCCAGCATGGCCTTGACGCTACCGATCAGATCCTGGGTACCCGGGGAATCCCCGAGACCGGACTTGGCGGCAAGCAGGTTGCCACCGTAGTTGCGGAAGAAGGTACCGGCCTTGGAGCCGAGGGCACAGAAGTCCACCTCGACACCCTGGTCGCGCCAGCTCTTCGCATGCTTGGTGACAGCCTTGAACAGATTGGCGTTCAGGCCACCACACAGGCCGCGATCACTGGAGACCACGATATAACCGACACGCTTCACATCGCGTTCCATCAGATACGGATGGCGATATTCCGGGTTGGCCCGGGCGATGTGTCCTACAACCTTGCGGATCTGATGGGCATAAGGCTGGCTGGCCGCCATGCGATCCTGCGCTTTACGCATCTTCGACGCAGCCACCATTTCCATGGCACTGGTGATCTTTTGCGTATTTTTGATGCTCCCGATCTGGGAGCGAATCTCTTTTGCAGCTGCCATAGCGATCTGCCTTATTCATGCCACCCGAAGGGAAACGACAAGGCCCGGACTGGCCGGGCCATGTCACTTACCAGCTCTGGGTCGCCTTGAACTTCTCGACGCCAGCCTTGAGACCATTCTTGATCTCGTCATCGTAGCCGCCGGACTGATTGATCTTGTCCAGAAGATCCGCGTGCTCGGAGCGCATGTAGTCAAGCAGCGCTTTCTCGAAGCCCAGCACCTTGGCGACTTCGACGTCGTCCAGGTAGCCTTCGTTGGCCGCGAACAGCGAGATCGCCATGTCGGCCACGGACATCGGAGAGTACTGCTTCTGCTTCATGAGCTCGGTGACACGCTGACCGTGCTCGAGCTGCTTGCGGGTCGCTTCGTCCAGATCGGAGGCGAACTGCGAGAAGGCTGCCAGTTCACGGTACTGAGCCAGTGCCAGACGCACACCACCACCCAACTTCTTGATGATCTTGGTCTGGGCAGCACCACCGACACGGGAAACAGACAGCCCCGCGTTGATGGACGGACGGATACCGGAGTTGAACAGGCTGGTCTCGAGGAAGATCTGACCGTCGGTGATGGAGATCACGTTGGTCGGAACGAACGCGGAGACGTCGCCACCCTGGGTCTCGATGATCGGCAGCGCGGTCAGGGAGCCGGTCTTGCCTTTCACTTCACCCTTGGTGAACTGCTCGACATAATCGGCGTTGACGCGTGCAGAACGCTCAAGCAGACGGGAGTGGAGATAGAAGACATCACCCGGGTAGGCTTCACGGCCCGGCGGACGCTTGAGCAGCAGGGAGATCTGACGATACGCCCATGCCTGCTTGGTCAGATCGTCATAGACGATCATCGCGTCTTCGCCGCGGTCGCGGAAGTACTCGCCCATGGTGCAACCGGCGTACGGTGCCAGGAACAGCATGGCAGCCGGGTCGGAGGCACCAGCCGCGACGATGATGGTGTGTTCCATCGCGCCGTGCTCTTCGAGCTTGCGCACGACGTTGGCGATGGTGGACTGCTTCTGGCCGACGGCGACGTAGACGCAGGTAATGCCCTTGCCCTTCTGATTGATGATGGCATCAATCGCGATGGCGGACTTACCGATCTGGCGGTCACCGATGATCAGCTCACGCTGACCACGGCCGATCGGCACCATGGCATCGATGGACTTCAGACCAGTCTGCACCGGCTGGTCGACCGGCTCACGGGCGATGACGCCCGGAGCGACCTTCTCGACCGCGTCAGTCAGCTTGGCGTCGATCGGGCCTTTGCCGTCAATCGGGTTACCCAGAGCATCGACCACACGGCCGACCATTTCCGGACCCACCGGCACTTCGAGAATGCGACCGGTGCACTGCGCGGTCATGCCTTCTTCGAGTTGCAGGTAGTCGCCCAGGACGACAGCGCCGACGCTATCACGCTCAAGGTTGAGCGCCATACCGAAGACGCCACCCGGGAATTCAATCATCTCACCGAACATGACGTCTGCGAGGCCGTGGATCTGCACGATGCCGTCGGAGACGCTGACGATGGTGCCCTGATTACGGGCTTCGGATGCGACGTCAAGCTTTTCGATACGCTGCTTGATGATGTCGCTGATCTCGGAAGGATTCAGTTGCTGCATGCCATGTCCCTCGGACTCAGGAGTTCAGTGCTTCGGAAAGCCGGGCCAGCTTGCCGCGCACGGAGCCGTCAATGACGGTATCTCCGGCACGGATGATGACGCCGCCGAGCAGCGTACTATCCACCTGAGTGGTAATGGAGATGTCGCGGTTCAGACGCTTGCGCAGGGCGGTGGCGAGCTTCTCTTCCTGCTCGCTTTCCAGTGCAAAGGCGGACACCAGGGTCACCTCGACACGCTGTTCCTGCTCGGCCTTCTGGGCCTCGAACAATTCGGCCACGGAGGGCAGGGCCGCGAGGCGGTCCTGCTCACCGAGAGTCCGGATGAAGTTGCGTGCGTTGTCGTCCAACGCGTCGCCGCACACGTCAATGAAGGTGTCGACCTTGTGCTCGGTAGAGAGCTTCGGGTTGTCGAGCACCGCCTTGACGGTCGCGTCGACAGCGACGTTCGCCGCTGTCGACAACATTCCGGACCAGGCCTCTAGCGCCTGCTGGCCGCGTGCAAACTCGAACGCCGCCTTGGCGTACGGGCGAGCCGCGGTGGAGGTAGACGTTTCAGCCATGGAATCAGTCTCCTCAGAGCTCAGCAGCGAGTTTGTCAATCAGCTCGCGGTGCTTGGCTTCGTCGATGGAGGATTCCAGGATGCGCTCTGCACCGATCACTGCCAGAGATGCGACCTGACCACGGAGCTCGTCCTTGGCCTGGTTGATCTCCTGGGTGATCTCTGCGCGCGCCTGAGCGACCATACGCTCGCCTTCGGCACGGGCAGCTTCACGAGCTTCCTCGATCATCTGGTTGGAACGCTTGTGCGCCTGCTCAATGATGCTTGCTGCTTCTTCCTTGCTTTCCCGCAGTGTCTCGCTGGCTTTTTCCTGCGCCAGTTCGAGGTCACGGGTAGCACGGCTGGCAGCATCCAGACCATCTGCAATCTTCTTCTGACGTTCTGCCAGAGCCTGTGTGACCGGCGGCCAGACATACTTCATGCAGAAGAAAACGAAGACCGCAAAGGCGATGGCCTGACCAATCAGGGTTAAGTTCAGATTCACGCCAGCACCTCTCGCTTCACGATTGTTGGGTCATAAACACGGTTGGCCTGTGGCCAGCCGATGTTTAACCGACAAACGGGTTGGCGAAGGTGAAGAACAGCGCGATACCGACACCGATCATGGTCACGGCATCCAGCAGACCAGCGACGATGAACATCTTGACCTGCAGCTGCGGGATCATTTCCGGCTGACGCGCGGCGCCTTCCAGGAACTTGCCACCGAGGATACCGAAACCGATGGCGGTGCCCAGGGCGCCCAGACCGATCAGCAGGGAGACGGCGATAGCGGTCATGCCAAGAACTTGTGCTTCCATTGTGGAACTCCAGTTTTAGTCAAGTTTAAGTCAAGGGTTGAGGGTGTGAGCAGAGCTCGGAAATCTTGCCCCGCGCCACGAATGGCACGGGGCGGGTACATCAGTGATCTTCGCTGGCCATGCTCAGATAGACGATGGTCAGCATCATGAAGATGAATGCCTGCAAGGTGATGACCAGGATATGGAAGACTGCCCACGGGAAGTGGAGCGGCAGCTGCCAGATACCGACCAGCGAGATCAGAATGAAGATCAACTCGCCTGCATACATGTTACCGAACAGACGCAGCGCCAGAGAGATCGGCTTGGCGATCAGCGTCACGAATTCAAGCAGGAAGTTGACCGGGATCAGCGCGATCTGTGCCAGCTTGTTCGGGGTATTGAACGGGTGCAGCGTCAGTTCGGCCACGAAGCCCTTGAGGCCCTTGACGCGAATGGAGTAGAAGATGATCAGCGCGAACACGGACAGTGACATGCCCAGTGTGGCGTTGATGTCGGTGGACGGTACCACCTTGAAGAACACGTGAGCCGGATCGGCGCCGAACATCTCGCCAACCTTGGCAGCAACGCCCGGCAGCCAGTCGACGGGGACCAGGTCCATCAGGTTCATCAGGAAGATCCAGCAGAAGATCGTCAGCGACAGCGGCGCGATCAAGCGGGAACGACCGTGGAAGGTCTCCTTGACGGACTGATCGACGAACTCGACCATCAGCTCGACGAAGTTCTGCAGACCACTCGGCACGCCGGTGGTCGCGGACTTGGCGACCTTGCGGAACAGGCACAGGAAGATCAGACCCAGCCCGATGGACCAGCCCATGGTGTCCAGATGGATGGCCCAGAAGCCCATGTCGGAGGCTTCCTGGGCACTGTGCGCCATGGACCACCCGTGTTCGGGGTGGTTACCGAACGTCAGATTCTGCAGGTGGTGCTGAAT